>JAHBUE010000001.1 GCA_019638235.1 Cyclobacteriaceae bacterium | reverse complement strand
TTAATTAGGGTTGCAAACTTACAAAGAATGAAAGGATTCTACCAAAATTGATTTTTATTTTGCCTTGCCGAAAAAAACTTATAATTTGAAACACCTATGCACACTATGGCAGAGAAGAAGTTATTTACGGCTGATTATGAGGTACATGCGTCTATCAAGATGCTCTACCCGTATATTCAGTCTGCCAGCGGGCTTTCAGAATGGTTTGCGGATAACGTAACGATTAACAACCTCGATAAAACCTATACCTTTTTTTGGGATCATGAAGAACACAAAGCGCGCATGGTCGCACACCGCGTTAACCATTTTGTGCGGTTTGAGTTTGTTCCCGAAAGTGAGGATGACGAAAAAGACCCTTCCTATTTTGAACTCCGCCTTGAGTTCAACGAGCTTACCCAATCGGTGTTCCTGAAAGTAACCGATTACTCCGACTTTGATGACCTGCGCGAACTCAACGACCTCTGGGATAGCCTCGTGGAATCGCTGAAGAAGATTGTTGGAGGGTGAGGAGTCCGTGAGAAGGTACGTCATTACTTAAAAGTCGATTGAGAATAGGACGGCAATTATTTATTGAGCGGGATAAACATTTAGAAAACGAGATTTCAGTTATCGAAACCGAGATTGGTTTTAATCTTCCCTTTTATTATCGGGAGTTTATAGCTGAATACAAACAAGGTGAAGAAGGATTAAATCTTGAATTGGAATTTTGTTGACGGATTGAAACAAGATGCTCAGTAACCAACGAACATTATAATTAAATGCCTATTACTTCTGAAATCAAAAATCAGCAATCCTTGCTCTTAAATTATAATGATTAAAAGATTTACGATTGCCGATTAACGATTTAAAATTTTGGAAGTGCGGGAGATAGAAGGTCGGACTTTAGTCAGACCGAGAACGAGAGTACAGGCAAAATCTTAAATCCCAAATCCTCTTACCAATTTCTGATTTTAGATGCTCTTTACCCGTATCTTTGGCGTGTTATTTGTTGCTTTTGCACTCGCTTAACCGCATGAAAAAACTCGATAAACTTATTCTTGGCTCTTTCCTCGGCCCGTTCGTGCTAACGTTCTTGGTCGTGGTGTTTATCCTGCTCATGCAGCACATGCTCAAGTATTTCGATGATATCATCGGCAAGGGTTTGGGCTTTGATGTGATCGGGCGGTTGCTTTTCTACTTTGCTGTGTTTATGACGCCCGTAGCCTTGCCATTAGCGGTGTTGTTGTCATCGTTAATGACATTCGGGAGCCTGGGAGAACACTTTGAACTGACTGCGGTGAAGAGCGCGGGTATTTCGTTGCTGCGCGCTATTCAGCCTATTTTTTTCTTTGTGATTTTTCTTACCGTTTGCGCGTTTTATATCAACAATAATCTTGTGCCCAAGGCAGCACTGGAAGCGTACAGCCTGTTGTGGGACATTAAACAGAAAAAACCTGCGCTTGATATACGGGAAGGGACTTTCTACAACGGCATTCCTGACATCAGTATAAAAGTGAATAAAAAATTCCCGGATGGTATCACCTTGAAAGATGTAGTCATCTACGATCACCGCAAACATGATGGCAATAAAGATGTTACCGTTGCCGATTCAGGAAAGATGTACACCATTTTGAATGAGCGTTACCTGAAACTTGAATTGTTTAACGGCTATAATTATACAGAAGGAACCAGTGCCGGTCAGGATTTGGTAGGGAAGAACCCCGGCTACGGAACGGAAACACTAAGCCGCAGCAAGTTTGCCAAAACCCAGGTAGTATTTGATTTGTCATCCTTTCTGATACAACGAACGGATAAAAAATGGTTTCAGGGCAACCGCATAATGCGGAACATGGGAGAGCTTCACCACGACCTTGACTCTATACACGGCCAGGTAATGAATCAAAAGCTGAATCACTACACCACTTATAGAGCCTATTTTTCCTTCTTTACCCGCAACGACTCCATACCATTGCCGAAAGAGTTACAAGCGTATAGAAACAAACGCGATTCGCTTACAAGGCTTGAGTTAAATAAGGAACAAAAGGAGAGTAATGTCGTACCCGTTGAAAAGCCAATAGCTGTTGATACAACGGCATTAGGAATCCCCGTAAGGGATACTGCCTTACTTAAACCCGACTCGGTGAAACTTCCCGGAAAAGTAACTCCGGTTGTTTCTGAAAAGCCTGCCACAACAAAACCTGTTGAAGTAAAAAAGAATCGTGAACGAGCGCCAAGTAAGGCTAAGAGCCTGGCACAGAACAAAGCGCCTGTTTCAACACCGCCTCCGGTTCCTCCAAAAAAGAAAATCATTCTTACCGACTCGGCACGCGAGGCTAAGATTGACAGTGTGTTAAACCTGCCCATAGAAAAGTCTGTTTACTCATCTGCGCTAAGCAAAGTCCGAGTGGCAAAAACGCAGATAAACAACACCAATACCTCACTCGAATATCATGAGATAGACCAGCGGGTGTTTCGCATACAGTGGCATAAAATTCTGGCGAGCTCGCTGGCGTGTATTGCCATGTTCCTGATTGGGGCGCCATTGGGCGCTATTATTAAAAAGGGCGGGTTGGGCGTTCCTTTCTTAGTGTCCATTCTGTTCTTTATTATTTACTATTTGCTTACCATGACTGGTGAAAAGTGGGCAAAACAGGGCATTGTAAGCGTGGAGGCCGGTGTGTGGGCTGCTGATGTCATACTTTTTGGTGTTGGGCTTATTTTCCTCCGGCAGGCCCGTATTGACGCCCGCCTGTTCGAGGCAGACTTCTACCAGGTGGTATTTGATAAAGTGGGGGGATGGTATCAACAGGCAAAAGCCCGGTGGTTTCCGCTATCCGGAACGAAAAATTAAGGGTTTTTTGGATAATTCGGCCTGTTTCGCATATCTTTGCGGGCTGAAATAAAGAGTAATAAACAAAAACATGTATTTAACTGCTGAAACAAAAAAAGAGCTGTTCAAGAAGCATGGCATAGCCAAATCGGAAACGGATACCGGTTCACCGGAAGCTCAGATTGCCCTGTTCACGCACCGCATCAGTCACCTTACAGGTCACCTGAAAACACACAGAAAGGACTTTGCAACCCAGCAAGGTTTGATGAAAATGGTAGGTAAGCGCAAGAAATTGCTGAATTACTTGATGAACACAGACATTAGCCGGTATCGTGCTATTCTGGCTGAGTTAGACCTTAGAAAATAAAACGAACTCAAACGTATACAGGGAACCTGATCAAGGTTCCCTTTTTGTATTTTATAAATAAGTCATTGAGGCGGTATGCCCGGTGGCTTTAACCCATTTTTTATGACATTTAATGTAATTTCAAAAAGCTGCAAACTCCCGGATGGAAGGGAGATTACTATCGAAACAGGTAAATTGGCCCGTCAGGCCGATGGTTCCGTTGTATTACGCATGGGCAATACCATGCTGTTGGCTACTGCGGTAGCCAGGGAAGACGCCAATGAAGGTGTCGATTTCATGCCTCTTTCTGTTGACTACCAGGAGAAGTTCGCTTCTACCGGTAAAATTCCCGGAGGTTTTTTAAAGCGCGAAAGCAGGTTATCCGATTATGAAATCCTGATAAGCCGCTTGGTTGACCGCGCCTTGCGCCCGTTGTTTCCGGGTGATTTCCATGCCGAAACACAGGTTAATATTTTCCTTATCTCCGGTGATGCCAACGCCTTGCCCGATTCGTTAGCAGCATTTGCTGCCTCTGCCGCACTTTCTGTTTCCGATATTCCCTGGGGTGGCCCTATATCTGAAGTACGTGTTGCCCGTGTTGATGGCAAGTTCATTGTTAACCCAACTTTAGCTGATAAAGAACGTGCCGACATAGACCTGATCGTTGCCGCTTCTATCGAGAACATACTAATGGTGGAAGGGGAGATGAAGGAAGTGAGCGAAGATGAAATGCTTGAGGCGTTGAAGATTGCTCACGAGGCAATCAAGGTGCAATGCCAGCTTCAGCTTGACATGGCAAAGGAGATGGGCAAGACCGTGAAGCGTACATACAGCCACGAAGTGAACGATGAAAATCTTCGCGAAGAGCTTTCCAACTTATTGTATCCGAAAGTATATGCTGTTGCAAAGCAGCAAATCAAAAACAAGAAGGAGCGCGGCAAGGCATTCAAGCAAGTGCTGGAAGACTACCTCGCTACATTGCCTGAAGATACTACCGTTAACAAAGACCTTGTAAAGCGTTACTATCACGATATAGAAAAGAAAGCCGCACGCGACCTGGTATTGAATGAAGGCATTCGTTTAGATGGCCGTAACACCAAGGAAATCAGGCCGATATTATCTGAAGTTGATATCTTACCTTCAGCTCATGGTTCAGCACTTTTCACGCGTGGCGAAACACAATCGCTTACTACCGTAACACTCGGCACCAAGCTTGACGAGCAAATGATTGACGGTGCTATGTTTGAAGGCTCCAACAAATTTATCCTGCATTATAACTTCCCCGGTTTTTCAACAGGTGAGGTTAAACCTAACCGAGGCCCCGGCAGACGTGAAGTAGGGCATGGTAATCTTGCGCTTCGCGGATTGAAATATGTATTGCCTGCGGACGAACAAAACCCGTACACCGTGCGTGTAGTATCTGATATATTGGAGTCAAACGGTTCGTCATCTATGGCAACGGTTTGTGCTGGTGCGCTTGCGCTGATGGATTCGGGACTTCCTGTTAAAGGGCCTGTTTCCGGTATTGCAATGGGTATGATTTCCGATTCTAAAACCGGTAAGTATGCAATCTTGTCGGATATATTGGGCGATGAAGACCACTTAGGTGATATGGATTTTAAAACCACTGGTACGGAGAACGGTTTAACCGCCTGCCAGATGGATTTGAAAGTAGATGGCTTGACCTATGAAGTATTGCGCGAAGCGTTGCTTCAGGCGAAGGAAGGTCGCTTGCATATTCTTAATGAAATGAAGAAAACATTGTCGGCCTCTAAAGCTGACCTGAAACCGCATACACCACGTGCAGAAACCGTTATCATCGAGAAAGAAATGATTGGTGCGGTAATCGGCCCCGGTGGTAAAGTAGTTCAGGATATTCAGAACACTACCGGAGCAACCGTAGTGATTGAAGAAGTGAACAACAAAGGTGTGGTAAATGTGTTTGCTACTAATAAAGACGTGATGGATGCCGCCTTGAGGCGTATCCGTGCAATTGTAGCCGTGCCTGAAATAGGGCAGGTGTACGATGGCAAGGTGAAATCGATTATGCCATTCGGAGCGTTTGTAGAATTTATGCCCGGCAAAGATGGCTTGCTGCACATTTCCGAAATTAAGTGGGAGCGCCTCGAAACAATGGAAGGCGTAATGGAAGTAGGGGAAGAAGTGAAAGTGAAATTAGTTGAAGTCGATAAAAAGACCGGTAAATTCAGACTTTCCCGTAAGGTATTGTTACCAAGACCGCCAAGGAAGGAGGAGGCAACAGCATCGGAATAGACACTGTACGGTTGACAGGAACTAACTTAAGACGCTATATTGTTACACCACTGAACATTTAGTAATCGATGAGACAGCTCAAGATCAGCAAACAGATTACGAACCGCGAAAGCCAATCACTTGATAAATACCTTCAGGAGATTGGCAAGGTTGACCTGCTCACACCGGATGAGGAAGTAGAATTAGCCAAGCGCATTAAAGAAGGCGACCAGGTTGCCCTTGAGAAACTTACCAAAGCCAACCTGCGTTTCGTTGTGTCTGTTGCCAAGCAATACCAAAACCAGGGGTTGTCGTTGGGTGATCTGATAAACGAGGGAAACCTCGGTCTTATAAAAGCTGCGCAGCGTTTTGATGAAACCCGTGGTTTCAAGTTTATCTCGTATGCTGTTTGGTGGATTCGTCAATCTATTTTGCAGGCATTGGCAGAACAATCGCGTATTGTTCGCCTGCCGCTTAACCGGGTAGGGTCGCTCAACAAAATTTCAAGAACCTTTTCGGAGTTAGAGCAAAAATACGAGCGTGAGCCGTCACCGGATGAACTGGCGGAGGTGCTTGACGTTACCACTGCCGAAGTGGTGGACACCATGAAGATTTCCGGGCGCCATGTTTCGATGGATGCCCCGTTTGCTCAGGGGGAGGAAAATAGTTTGTTAGATGTGCTTGAGAATGATAGTGAGGAAACTCCGGATTCCGGCCTGATGAACGATTCGCTCCGCAGGGAAGTGCAGCGTGCTTTATCCACGCTTACCCAGCGCGAGGCCGATGTGGTTACCCGCTATTTCGGATTGAATGGAGAACATGCCCTGACGTTGGAAGAGATTGGAGAGATGTTCAACTTAACCCGTGAACGGGTTCGTCAGATTAAGGAAAAGGCAATCAGAAGATTACGACATACATCAAGAAGTAAGGCTTTAAAACCTTACTTAGGTTAATAACCTTTTATTCCGTTCAGATTTTGAAGGGTCTCAAAGCAATGCGGGGCCTTTTATTTTAACTACGAAGACTATGGCAGAGAAAGTAAAAGTGTTGATTATTGGTTCCGGCCCTGCCGGTTATACGGCCGCTATTTATGCAGCCCGTGCGGGCTTAAACCCTGTGCTGTACACGGGCGGGCAGCCCGGAGGGCAGTTGACCACTACCAACGATGTAGAGAATTTTCCCGGTTACCCGGATGGGATTAACGGCCCGCAAATGATGATGGATTTGCAAAAGCAGGCAGAGCGGTTCGGCACAAAAATCAATTATGGAATGGTGACATCAGTGGACTTTTCGGGGTACCCACATAAAGTTACCGTTGATGAAAAAGATGTTGTTGAAGCAGAAACGGTAATCATTGCCACAGGCGCTTCCGCGAAATATTTGGGCATACCTTCCGAAGATACATTTGCCAATAAAGGCGTATCGGCTTGTGCCGTATGCGATGGTTATTTTTATCGTGGTAAAGAAGTGGCCGTTGTTGGCGCTGGCGATTCAGCCGCAGAAGAGTCAACCTATCTGGCCAAGTTGTGTACAAAGGTTCACCTGATTGTAAGACGCGATGAAATGCGTGCTTCCAAAATCATGCAGTCGCGGGTGCTGAACACACCAAACATAGAGATACACTGGAACACCGAAACCGATGAAATTCTGGGTGATGATACTGGTGTTACAGGCGTTCGTGTGATAAACAACAAAACAGGGGAGAAGAAAGAAATCTCAGTTCAAGGGTTCTTCTTAGCCATCGGGCATAAGCCAAATACCGATATTTTTAAAGGGTATATTGATATGGATGAAACTGGCTACGTTAAAGTGCAGCCCGGTTCAACCCGCACCAATGTAGAAGGCGTATTTGCCGTTGGCGATGCAGCCGACAGGGTATATCGCCAGGCGGTAACAGCAGCCGGAACAGGCTGTATGGGAGCACTTGATGCAGAGAAATTCCTGGCGGCCAAAGAGGCGGAGTTGGTTGGCGATAACAGTTAGGTGGGGGTTACTGAATAGATAACGTGATGAAAGGATTAAAAGTAATTTTGATATTTGGTTCTCTATTGATCCTTGAAAAAAACTTTGCGCAGGGAATTGAGCTTGAATTGCTGTTTCAGCCTGCGTTGACTTCTTTAAGAGGAAATGAAACCATTAAGAGGAACTTTGACCCGGCTATAAATTTTTCAGCAGGTGTTGGCATTAACTATTTTCTTAATGCCAGTTCAGTAATAAATGTGTATGTTCTTTATGATAAGAAAGGTGGAAAGGGCGAATCGTACCTTGAAATAAGAGACCCTCAAAATCAGATTATCAGTCAAGAAATAGCAACATATAAATCAAATTATGACTATATAACTATCCCAATACAATGGGGGCAAACATTTGGGGGTAAAGTAAAATTTCAGTTTGGTATAGGTCTATATGGAGGCTACTTATTAAAACATGAACTAATGGCCAAAGGAATTGATGGAATAGTTGATGGCAAAGAAAATAACACCGATAAGTTCAAAAAATTTGACTTTGGATTATCTGCAAGTTTTTGCATGTATATCCCGATTGATGAGTTAGCGTCAATTAAAATTGGCCTTAATGACAATTTGGGATTGATTAATGTAAGTAACGTTCCGGTTGCAGATGATGGAACAATAAAACATAATTCGTTAGGGCTTTCGTTAGGACTGAATTATAGAATCCTGAATTAGTAACGGCCAATTCAACATCCATGAAGCTCAATATACTTGTTTTAGCCGCCCACCCCGATGATGCAGAACTCTGCTGTGGAGGTACTATTGCCCGGCAGATTTCCTTAGGCTATAAAGTGGGCGTGGTTGATTTTACCAAAGGCGAACTTGGTACAAGGGGCACACCCGAAATCAGGATGGAGGAGGCCGCAACGGCATCTGAAATCCTTAAACTTAGTGCTCGTGAAAATCTGGCTCTGGCGGATGGCTTCTTTCGTAATGATGAAGAGCATCAGCGCGAGGTTATCCGGGTGATCAGAAAGTACCAACCGGAGATTGTGTTAGCCAACGCCATTCACGATCGCCATTCTGATCATGGTCGTGCTGCTGAACTTGCGGCCGATGCATGTTTTCTTTCGGGACTTGCCAAAATCGAAACCACTTTAGACGGCAAACCTCAACAAGCCTGGCGGCCGAAAGCGGTGTATCACTACATTCAAAGCCAGTTTATCGAGCCTGATTTTATTGTAGATATTTCCGATTTCTGGGAAACCAAGGTAGCATCGTATAGGGCATATAAAAGCCAGGTGCATGACCCACAAAGCAAAGAACCTGAAACGTACATTTCAACTCCTGAATTTCTCAAGCTTGTTGAAGCAAGAGCCATAGAATTAGGTCATGCCATTGGGGCGAAATATGGTGAGGGTTTTACTGTGCGCAGGTATCCGGGGGTAAATAATCTCTTTGATTTGATTTAAGGGCATCACTAAAAACTCCGTTTACCCTTCTCCGAAACGGAGAAGGACAGAGGATGAGGTGGATGAAAAAATGTTTTTAGAGATGTCCTAAACAACAAATTTCTACTACGGGGATAACCTACTGATTTCCCAACTGTTACCACTCCTTGTATAAAGTATTCTGTCGTGCAGACGGCTGGGTCTGCCTTGCCAGAATTCAACCAGCATTGGCTCAACTTCATAACCGCCCCACTGATGCGGGCGTGGTAACGGATTGTGGTTCTCAAAACGTTTCTCAATTTCTTTTACCCGCTCTTCTAATATCTCACGGGTTTCAATCACTACGCTTTGCGGTGATGACCACGCCCCGATTTGCGACCCGCGCGGGCGGCTTTGAAAGTAGGCATCAGAACGTGCGGACTCAATGCGGGTAGCCACGCCTTCAATGCGCACCTGCCGCTCCAGTTCAGGCCAGAAGAACGTAAGCGAGCAGGCCGGGTTGGCGTCTAAGTCTTTCCCCTTGTTGCTTTGGTAATTGGTAAAGAACACAAACTTTGAGTTTTCAACGCCTTTCAACAGCACCATACGTCCCGATGGCCGCCCCTGTTCGTTTACGGTAGCCAGGTGCATGGCTGTTGGTTCGGGCAGTTTGGCTGCCAGGGCTTCATTAAACCATCGGGCAAACTGCTCAACAGGGTTTTGATGCACAGAATCAACATTCAACACGGCTTTGGTGTACTCGGTTCGTATGGATGAAAGGCTTGACATAGGGTAATATTTTCGCGAAAGTTCACCCAAAAGAATAAAATTTGCATCGTAGCATTACAAGTATTTTATTGGATCGCCAATACAACTGCCTGCTGTGGAGTTTTTCAACTATAAGAACAAAATCAAGCCCGAAAAGGGGCGGCTGCTGATATCAGAACCCTTTCTGCCCGATCCGAATTTTGAGCGCACGGTAGTATTGCTGTGCGAACATACTGAAGAGGGGTCTTTTGGTTTTGTGCTGAACAAGCCCTCTATTATGAAAGCCGGTGAGGTGATGGACGACCTTGCCAATTTCGACCACGAAATATACGTGGGCGGCCCTGTGCAGCAGGATACGTTGCATTTCATTCATCGCTCGGCATCCATTGAAAACGGAGCGGAGATATTAGACGGCATTTACTGGGGAGGAACTTTTGACCAGGTATTGAACCTGGCCGATACACACCAGCTTTATCCTGCCGATATTAAATTTTTTCTTGGATATAGCGGATGGGATGCAGGCCAATTAGAGGAAGAGTTAAGTCAGAACTCATGGATTGTATGCGATTTTGTATCGGAAGATTTGCTGTTCGAGACCGAACCGGCCTTAGTATGGAAAAAAGCCTTAGAGAACATGGGCGGGCGGTTTTCCGTATATTCCAACTACCCGGTTGACCCACGAATGAATTAAGCCTATTTTAGTAACTTTACGGGATACACCGTAGTTTATAATGAAACACCATGGAATTGGAGAACGAAAAAACAGTAGAGTTGGAGGAGACACGCGAGGCCGGGATGGAAGAAAACCATGGCGTGCAGACCGAATTACAGTCTGAAGCAGACCTTACCGATCATCACGAAGGAGACGATCACGATGAGGAACATGAACAGGTAGATTACAGTCAGTTTACCAAGGCGCAGCTTATTGCTACTGTAAAGGAATTGGCAAAAGAATCCGACTTTAAAAAGATTGACCATCATCTGCGAAACATCAAGCCTTTGGTTGATGACTTCCGTGAGCAGGAGCGAACACAGGCATTGAACCGTTTTATTTTAGATGGCGGTAATGCTGATGATTTTTACTATCGTGGCGATGAGCATGATGCCACGTTTGATAATTTGGTAAAGAACATCCGCGACAAGCGGAATCAGCATATCAAAAACCAGGAAGATCAGAAAACAGGAAACCTGAACAAGAAACTTGAGTTGCTGGAGAAACTCCGCGCACTTACCGACTCGGAAGAAGTGAAAGATCACTTCGACCAGTTTAAAGCCTTGCAAAAAGAGTGGCGGAACATTGGCCAGGTGCCCGGCACACAAGCCAAAACCGTGTGGGCAAATTACCATGCGCTGGTAGATCGCTTTTATGATAACCAAAGCATTTATTTTGAGCTGAAAGAACTTGATCGTAAGAAAAACCTGGAGGCAAAGCTGGAGTTATGTGCACGGGCAGAAAAACTAAGCGAAGTAGAAAAAATTCGCGATGCCGTGCGCGAACTCAATGAATTGCATCACGAGTTCAAGCACATTGGCCCTGTACCGATAGAGGATAAGGAAAATGTGTGGCAACGCTTCAAAGCTGCTTCCGATGCTGTGTATGCACGCAGGGATGTTTTCATGAAAGAGTTGAACGAGCAGCTTAGCGTTAACTTAGAGAAGAAGAAAGTATTGGGCGAAGAGGTGCAGGTGTTTGCTTCATTCCAGTCCGACCGCATTAAAGAGTGGAACCAGAAGACAAAGGAAATACTGGAACTTCAAAAAAAGTGGGAAGTGCTTGGCGGCTTGCCGCGCAACAAGGCCAAAGACCTCAATAAAAAATTCTGGGCGGCCTTTAAAGGATTTTTTGCAAACAAAAATGCCTTCTTTAAAAAGTTAGATGCCAGTCGTGAGCAAAACTTAGAAAAGAAAAATCAATTGTTGCAACGGGCGCTTGAACTGAAAGAAAGTACCGATTGGGAAAAAACTACCAATGAGTTAAAATCATTGCAGGAGCAGTGGAAAGCCATAGGGCCGGTGCCTGAAAAAATGCGAGAAAAAACTTACCAGCAGTTTAAAGAGGCGTGCGATGCCTTTTTTGAAAACCGCAGGGCGCAGCAGGGCAGGCGCGAAGCCAACCAGGTGGGTAACCTGAAAGCCAAGCAGGCTATTTGCGAGTTGCTGGAGAAACACGCAGCCGAAAAAACCGCCACACCCGATATACTGAAGGAGTTGGAAGAGCAGTTTGGCAATATTGGCTTTGTACCGAAAAAAGACGTGAACACCATTCGTACACGCTACCACGAGACCGTAGAAAAATTTGTGCAGGCTATAGCGGGCGTCAGCGAGCAGGATAAAGCCCGCATGGTACTTGAAAGTCAACTCCACGACCTGAAAAACGACCCGATGGGTGAGCAGAAGATTTTCCATAAGGAACAGTCCATCCGCAAGAAAATCCAGAAAGTGGAAAACGACATTGCGGTTTGGCGCAACAACCTGGAGTTTTTTGCACGGGCCAAAAATGGCGAGAAAGTACGGGAGGAGTTTAACGAGAAGATAGCCGAGGCTGGCAATCACTTAGACCAGCTAAAACAGCAATTAAAGCTGCTGCGCACGGTTTCCTGAAACAGGTATTTGCAAAGAACAAACCTTCCGTTATTTTTGCACCTTCTTTGGCACATGCCTCCTTAGCTCAGCTGGTAGAGCAACTGACTTGTAATCAGTAGGTCGCTGGTTCGATTCCGGCAGGGGGCTCTTGAAAGAGAAGCGTGAATCAGAAATGGTTCACGCTTTTTTTTGGTGTCATTGGCTCCCTTAAAGGATAATAAATAACAAGCGCAAGCGGGGCACTTTCGTTTTTTGGGCATGTATATCAAAATATGATAGCTCAAGATTTTAGCTCAGAATCAACAAGCCCTTAATAATAATTCATTTGGCACAGTCACTCATCTTTAAAATTTTATTCGGCATTAGGAAGAAACAGCAATATTTAAAGTTGTTAAACGTTTTGCTTCAACGCAACTAACTGCACATTATCAGCAATTAAAATCACAGACTTAATTCTGAATACATAATCCTATTCTTGTTCATGTAAGATTTTGGCGGTTATCCGGAGTTTGAGTTCACTCAACAAGTGCACTTTTGCGGCCATATAAAACCAAGAAAAAATAAAAATATGAACATTAGCAAGTGGCTATGCATGGTGGGATTTTGTATCCTCTCGATTTCAACATGGGCCCAAAGTACAGAGGATGAATTGTTTTCATTAGGCCTGGAAGAGTTGATGAATATTCCAATCAAGTCGGCATCTAAGAAAAGCGAAAGACTTTTCGATGCTCCTCTTTCAAGCTACACCATTACAAAGGCGGAAATCCAAAATTCAGGTGCGCCTTCAGTTATGGAAGCGCTTAGGTTGGCTCCTGGTGTTATTGTACGCGAGCAGGCAAACGGTATGTATGATATACATATTCGTGGTATGGAAAACCTTACCCGTACTAACGGAACGTTTTTAAAGGCAAACTCCTACACGCTTGTTATGATCGACAACCGCCCGGTGTTTAATCACGGCCTTGGTGGTACCTATTGGGAATCTCTCCCTATCGATATCAATGACGTTGAACGCATTGAAATTGTTCGCGGACCTTCATCGCCTTTATTCGGCCCTAATGCCGTAACGGGTGTTATCAACATCATTACAAAAAGAATGGACGATGCCAGCACAATGGTTTCAGCTAATGTGCAGGGTGGTACGCTCGGCTCAACCTTTGCCAATGCAAGTGTTGGTAAAAAGCTTAGCGATAAATTCAGCGTAATTGTTTCCGGAAACTTCCAGAACAGAAACCGTGTGGATGCTGATTATTATAATGCAACAACAGGCACGTATGGCCCTACAGCCAACCCAAGCCGCTATGACGATCAATCGCGCGCCTTAAATAAATGGGGTGTTAACGGGTACTTAACCTATGCGGCATCTGAAGATGTATCGTTCGATCTTTCATTGGCAACCCAGGCTGCCGAGTTTCAAAAGATATGGATATTGAACCCCTTAAATGAAGGATCAACCAACAACACATCAGTTAATTTCTCAGCAAAGATTCATGGGTTGGATGTGCGCACTTCTTATATAAAAGGCTCTAACCTTGATTTGAAAGGAAATACCCCGTATGCAGAGTACGATTTTAATGTTGCTGATTTTGTGGCAGAATACAATGTTCAGTTAGGCGAGAAATTTAAAATTACGCCCGGCTTCAGCTACCAGACTACTACGTTCGATGATCGTGATTATAGCGACCCTGCAAATTTCCAGTTCGGTTTATTCCATGGCGAAAACAGCATCAATACCATTGCAGGTTACCTGCGTGCCGACCTTGCCTTTACTGAAAAGTGGCGTGTGTTGGGCGGCTTGCGCTTAGATAAATTCTCCGACCCGGATGATGCTTACTTAGCGTACGAGCTTGCCACTACTTATAAAATCAATGAGAAAAACTTAGTGCGTGCTGCCTACACAAAATCAAATAGCGGTTCATTTATTGGCTATAACTTCCTTAACATTGCAGGGCAGTGGAACGGAAACACCAACCTTGATTTGTTTACCTTAACCATGGTTGAAATTGGTTACCGCGTGCAGATATCACCCAAACTTCAGTTAGATGTGGATGCTTTCCGCCAGGTTGGTGAAAACCTGACGGCACTTGTGAGTCTTGATGGTAGTCCAGCACTTCTTGGGTTCATGAATGTTCCTACTTCGGCTACACAATCAGGAGCTACCATTTCGTTGAATTATGTGCCTAATCAAAAGTTACAGTTTAAGCCGTTCTTCACGTTCCAGAAAACTGAAACAAAAGATTTGCCTTCGGCTTATGTAAACCCGGCTATATTGCCTCCCGGATTTTTAACATATAGCGATTCAAAGAACGAATACACACCTGGCTCGTATGGTGGTTTTTACCTGAACTACCAGCCGGTTGCGAAAGTCAACGTTAACGTGAGCGGTTATTACTTCACTAAGCATACACAATACGATGAGTCGTACACAGTGAGCGATAACAGCACTGCGCAATACGGTTTCGGACAAATCAGCGGTAAATTCATGTTTAATGCAAAGGTTTCGTACGAGGTTGTTAACGGTCTTAACCTGTTTGCCAATGCCCGTAACTTAACCGGTGCCGATAGCCGCGAATTTTATGCCGGTGACCGCACAGCCGGATTATACATGGGCGGTTTAACCTTCAATTTGAAGTAAGAATATTGTAATAGTATTATACTAAAGAAAGGGCTTCGGCCCTTTTTTTAGTTTGTACTGATTTCTCTCCTGACTTTTATCAATCTGTTTCGTTTATTTGGCCTGATTTTTCAAACCAGCATGACGGAGCAAACAGATTTTTACAAAAAACGAAGGGATAATTTTTCCGTTCAACTCAAACACATCAAGAGTCGCATTAACCGTATATCAAATTTGCGGTTGGTGTTGGCGCTTGCGGCTATTGCCTTGGTTTATGCCGGGTTTACACAGCCATACGCATTTTACCTTGCCGTCATGGCAGGTGCAGGTTTTATTTGGTTGGTGTTGAAACACGCAAAATTATTTGCTGAAAAAACGCATCTTGAAAACTTGGTGAAGCTGAATGATGCCGAAGTGAGGGCGCTCCAGGGCGATTATTCATTTTTTGCAAACGGCAACGAATTTATTGACCCGCATCATCCCTACACACACGACCTTGATATTTTCGGTGACGGCTCCTTGTTCCAGGCGCTGAACCGGTGCAATACGCGCCAAGGTAAAATGCAATTAGCCGAAAGGTTATCAACTCATTTGCCAACCATAGAAAGCATAGCGCATCACCAGGAAGCCGTTCAGGAGTTGTCGGGTCTGCCCGATTTTTGCCAGCATGTTCAGGCTTCGGGTATGGAATTGGACGAGCAACCAAACGACCATGCTGAATTACTGGAATGGGTGAAGCATCCGTCATTTTTATATGGAAAAAAATTTTACAAGTATGTGCTTGTAATTATACCAATGCTTACGGTAGCGCTTGTTGTAAGTGCATTCTTTATTCCTGAGCTGAAAGCGTTTGCCGTATTGGCTGTTATGGCGCAATGGATATTGTCGGGCACACACCTGAAAAAGATTAACGCTTTTCACGAATACATCGGCAGAAAGAAAAACATATTGGAGAAGTATGGCCGACTGTTAAATTATCTGCAACAAGAAAATTTTACTTCCCGGTTAATGACGGAACATTCCGGCAAGGCCAAAGAAGCAGGGCAGAAGTTTAAAGAACTTGCTTCGTTGGTAAGCTGGCTGAATGCACGGTTGAACTTTATGACCAACTTAGTTGTGAACGGGTTGTTTCTCTACGACTTTCAATGCGTTTACCGATTGGAAAAATGGCGTGAAGAGCACGGAGCTAATCTTGTTACCTGGCTTGAAGCCATCCGCGATACAGAAGTATTAATCAGCCTCGGCACCTGGCATTTTAATCAACCCGATTTTGTGTTCCCTAACATACACGATACCTTATCTGTTAAAGCAGAAAATATGGGGCATCCGCTTTTGCAGGAGCACGTTAGCAACACTATGCTGGCCGGTAATCCGCACAGGTTGCTGATCATTACAGGTGCAAACATGGCGGGTAAGAGCACCTTCCTGCGCACCCTTGGCGTTAACATGGTGTTGGCATTAAACGGTGCTCCCGTTTGCGCCACGTCTTTTGAATGCCCCATTATTGCTATCCGTTCAGGTATGCGCACAGCCGATTCGTTAAAAGACCATCAATCGTATTTTTATGCCGAACTTACCCGCTTAAAATCCATTGTGGATGAACTTAAAAACGAAAAGCCGTTGTTGATTCTTCTCGATGAAATATTGAAGGGCACAAACTCAACCGATAAGCAGACTGGTTCGGTTGCCTTGGTGCAACAACTGATAAAATATCCTTGCCTTGGATTAATCGCTACGCACGACCTGGCATTGGGCGATCTTGCCAGTGAATATCCTGATGATGTTATTAATTACTGTTTTGAACCCAACATGGAGAGCGATCAGCTTTCATTCGATTACAAACTGAAACCGGGAGTGGCGCAAAAAATGAATGCCACATTTCTGATGAAGAAAATGGGAATTATTCCGGATGCCTGATTATGCTTAGTAAGCAACAGATATATCAAAAGTGTGAAGTTATACTGACTGAACGTATTGAGCGTATCCAACAGGAAATAGCGCTTGTGCAGGCCTCGGCCAATGAAGAAACCAAAAGCAGCGCAGGCGATAAATACGAAACCGGTCGTGCTATGGCACAGCTTGAAGTGGAACGAAACAGGCAGCAATTGATAGAGGCGGAAAAACTCTTTAACAGGTTGCATGAATTTCAGCATGTTCAGGTTGGCAGACAGGTTGTTCCGGGGGCATTGGTTAATACATCTGCCGGAAGTTTTTACATTGGCGTTAGCCTGGGGCAGATTGAGTTGAATGAACAGCATTGCTTTTGTGTTTCGCCTGAGGCGCCCATTGCAAAAGCCCTGATGGGGTTAACGGCAGGCGATGAGACGAATTTTAATGGTAAACCTATTCGTGTTCTTGAAGTGAGTTAGGGTGAAGGATGCTTCCGATAAATTTACAAGTCAATAAAAAACAATTATATTGCCTGTCTTAAAACCGTTAACCAAATCCTATGAACACTGAAACCACACGCAGAGAATTTCTTTACAAACTCGGACTCACCACAACAGGTATAACTGTTATTCCTTCCTGGTTCGCATCGTGTTCGCCTAAACCCGAAAACGCTGTCGGTATGTTCTTTAATATATCGCTGGCCGAATGGTCGCTGAACAAAATGCTTTTCGCCAATGAAATTACCAATCTTGATTTTCCGGTTGTTGCAAAACAGGAATTTGGAATTGACGGAATTGAATATGTGAACGCTTTCTTTAAAGACAAAGCGCAGGATCAAGTTTACTTAACCGACCTGAAGCAACGTTGCGATGACAATGGTGTAACCAGTTTGTTGATTATGTGCGATGATGAAGGTTATCTCGGTGACCTGGACGATGCGAAACGTGACGAAGCGGTTGATAATCATAAAAAATGGGTTGAAGCTGCGAAGTTTTTAGGGTGTCATTCCATTCGTGTAAATGCTTATGGTATTGGAGCGCGCGAAGAAGTTGCGGCAGCCGCAACGAACGGGTTGCGTTCGCTGTCGGAATTTGCAAAAGATTTTGATATTAATGTAATCGTGGAAAATCATGGAAGTTATTCATCGGATGGTGAGTGGCTTGCAACTGTAATCAGGAACACGGAAATGAAAAATTGCGGCACGTTACCTGATTTTGGAAATTTCTGCATAGAGAGCGGTGAGTCGGGCTGCGTGCAGGAGTATGACCGGTATAAAGGCGTGGAAGAGATGATACCTTTCGCCAAAGGAGTGAGCGCGAAGAGTAATAATTTCGATGAAGAAGGAAATTGTATCGAAACCGATTATGCGAGAATGCTGACCATTGTTAAAGATGCGGGCTATACCGGTTACATTGGTATTGAGTATGAAGGCAGCAAGCTTTCAGAGTACGAAGGTATAAGGGCTACCAAAGCATTGCTGGAACGCATCGGCAGCGCTATGTAGCACTTGTACTTGTTTACATTCAGGATGCGGGTGCTTCGGCCACGCATTCAATCTCAACCAACGCCTCTTTGGGTAAACGACTTACCTCAATCGTAGTGCGTGCGGGTTTGTGTTCGTCAAAAAAGACTTCGTAGGCTTTATTCATTTTTTCAAAGTCGGCAAAGTTTTTTAAGAACACCGAAGTTTTTACAATGTGTGTGCGGTTGCAACCTTCGGCTTTTAATACATTTTCAAGATTCGTTAAGGCTAATGTAGTTTGTTCCGTAACCGTTTCGCCTTCAATCTGCATAGTTTGCGGATTAAGCGGAGTTTGCCCGGAGCAAAATATTAAGTTGCCGCTACGAATAGCATGACTGTACGGGCCAATGGCGCTGGGAGCGTGCTCGGTAAATATTTTTTTCATGAGGTTTTATGTATTGTTTGGTCTATAATCTCATTCTCAAAATAGTTTTTTATAGGATGTCATCACGGGTTTAACCCGCGATCCCGATTATCAACACTACATTTATTATCAGATATAATCAAATGCCGAAGCATATAAGGGTAATGATTTGAGTTTCTTTATTTCCTCTTCACTTATATTTTGATACGAAGTCATAATATACACCCCCGAATCGTTCACAAAAGAATTAAGCAATCCCAATTTTCCATAATCTAATATAAGCTTTCGATACGGACAGTTTTCGCCCATCCAAAACAAAGCTGAATTTACTTTTTCGTGATGCAGTAATCCTTCAAATAGTTGCAGCAATGATTTTTCATATCCTGGTTTGAAAAACATTCCCTCAAACGCAAGAAACTCAAATCGTTTCGGATTAAACAGTTTGCTGATTAGCGGTAAATATGGCAACACGTTCATGATAATCTTGCCCATTAACCCCGGCATTTTGTTAATAGCCCAATGAACACGATGATATTGACAGCCCGCAACAATTTCTCCCTGTTCACGAAGCACAAAATAATTGCCTTTCAAAAATAAATAATCGGTATGAAGCAAAGCGTGCTGCCGATATTGTTTACGAATCAGATCAAGCATGGCAGCGTACTCTTCCGGTTTAAGCCGCTCCATGTTGGGTTGCGCTTTCGGGTAAAACCGGCTGAACGCATTTACGCAAAGCAAGCCGAGTTTTTCATATCCGGCATTTTCTACCACGCGGTAGGAGCGAAGATTGCCCTTTTCCACACAACCCACATAAATGGTTTTTTCTGTTTCCGCCTCTTGTACAACTTCCATTACCTTACCGGCATAGTGCTTCATAATTTTTTTACCTTGTATGGCAGCCGAGGCGGCAAAGTACCGAATGATATGGCAGTTGTACGGTTGGTTGCCTACGTGTGGCCGTGTATGGCAGAACACCGCAGTGCCCACAATGATGTTACCCTGTTCAATGGCATATAGGTAGGGGTCTTTCAGTAACCGGATAAGTTCATTTGAGTTTTTGCGCTCGTACACCATACCGGCACTGCCCCAGTTGGTACTTTCAAAAAAAGCTATACCCGTCTCAGGTATGCCATGATACTTCCAGATATCGAGGTTGTTTTCGTGCAGGACGAGTTTGCGGTGAGGGTGTTCCATACGTTGCAAAATAAGTCTATTATTTTACTTATCGCCTATCGTTAAGTGTCGATTGCCAGCTTCCGTTTTAGTATACTTGTATGTTCATTGTATACACATGCCAATACTATTTATTTTAGTGATTCTTTACGTTTTCATGTATCCGGAACAGGAAGTGCCGTATAAGACAAGTGAAGAATTTTCTGTTCGGCTTGATTTAAAATTCGTGCAACGACCATCCGGTAATCCGAATAAAGTGCACATGGATGAAACACGGGCCGAATACCTGAAAAGAACCAGCCCCGACCCGCTCCCGCATTTAACGTTGTACCTTACGGTTAATGAAACGGCAGCCAATGAAGCACGCATAAGAATTATGCGCGATGGAAAGGTGATCTTCAACAACCGGAAGTTTGAAACCGGGAAGGAAATTAAATTGGATGTCGGGTTTACCGATGACGCCAAAGACAGGGTTTCAGGATACGAACACGTTGTTTATTTTCTATCTGCCGATAAGGCGGAAGTAAGCCGCATAGTAATAACCATTAATGAAAGCGGAGATTACTTTATAAACGGCCAAAAGATGGGAAGGGTGTAACGTTCGTTAACCCTGTTCATTTACCGCTTAGCCGGTGTTTAGCTCCATTGTGTAAGTTGTATATCCCTCATAGTATTTTTATGTTTATTGGCTTAAAATTCTGATACTGCATGATGCGATTTTTGTCACTGTTTTTCTTCGTTTCTTTTTTTGCGTATGGTCAGCACAATCAACCGGCCGCAGCCGAAATAAAACTGAAATTGAAAAAGCTGAATTTCTTAGGTTCAGCGCTTTATGTGGCGGCACACCCCGATGATGAGAATACGCGCGTGATTGCTTACTTAGCTAATGAACGATTGGCCGCAACTGCTTACCTGTCGATGACGCGGGGTGATGGAGGACAGAACCTGATCGGGCCTGAGATGCGCGATTTGTTGGGGTTGATTCGAACGCAGGAACTGATAACAGCGCGCAAGATTGATGGTGGCGAACAATTTTTTACACGCGCCAATGATTTTGGTTATTCAAAATCCGCAGATGAAACTTTTGAAACCTGGAATAAGGATGAAATTCTTTCGGATGTGGTGCGCGTGTACCGGTCTTTCCAGCCCGATGTAATCCTTACACGTTTTCCGCCCAATGAGCGTGCCGGTCACGGTCATCATACTGCCTCGGCCATGCTGGCTATTGAAGCGTTTGATGTGTCGGGTAAAGCAACCACTTATCCCAATCAGTTAAAAACGTTTACTACATGGCAACCAAAACGGCTCTACATTAACACTGGCCGTTGGTGGAACGACACGATTAATGAAAACACACCCGGTGTAACCGCGCTCGATGTTGGCGGATATAATACGTTGCTGGGAGAATCGTATGCGGAGATGGCGGCAGCCAGTCGCAGTCAGCATAAAAGCCAGGGGTTTGGTGCATCGGGCAGACGGGGAGAAGCGAAGGAATTTTTTGAACTTACACGAGGCGATGCAGCCAGAGATATTTTTGATGGAGTAAACACAACATGGAGCCGGGTGAAGGGCGGGGAGAAAGTTCAACCCTTGGTGGATAGAGCTATTCGCGAGTTTGATTTGGAAGCGCCATACAAGAGTATTCCGATTTTGATGCAGATACGAAATGTCATCAGGCAGGTTGAACCCGGTGTTTGGCGTAATCGCAAACTCAAGGAAACAGATCTACTTATAAAAGACTGCCTTGGATTTTATGCTGAAGTAGTAGCCGGAACTTTTCATGGCTCACCCGGTGAAGTAGTTACGTTGAATTACGAGTTGATAAACCGCTCGGCCTTTCCGGTTACGCTGAAAAGGATAACTTGTGGCGATGTTGCGTTAGATACAATGTTTCAGCAAAAGCTTGAGAACAATATTCCGTTGTCATTTCGTGTGCAAAAGAAAATTGACAGTAAAAAAGAGTATTCCGATCCGTATTGGTTGCGCGAGCCGCACTCAATCGGGTTATTTACCGTGCCGGATGAAAAACTAATCGGAAAGCCTGAGAATGATGCTGCGCTTACAATGGTTGTTGAAATTCTGGTTGATAAAGAACCTGTTCATATTCATGTTCCGGTGGTTTATAAATGGACTGACCCGGTGAAGGGCGAACAAAACCGGCCTTTTGAAATTGTGCCGGCTGTGTTTGTTAACCTGTCCGACCCCGTTTTGGTATTTAGTGATGCAACACCTAAAACTATACAGGTGCAAATTAAATCGGCTGTGAGCAAAGCAATATCGGGAACACTTAAATTGAATTTGCCACAGGGTTGGCAAACGGAACCAGCCGATGCTTCGCTAACTATTTCAGCACGTGGGGAAGAAGTGGTTCACGACTTTTTGGTTTATCCGGGCAATGAAGAAGTAACGGGTAAGTTGTCAGCAACATTCAAGGTGGGCGACAAAATTTTTAACCAATCCCTTCAACTGATTAGTTACGACCATATTCCTGTGCAAACCCTTTTACCGAAAGCGGAAACAAAAGTTGTTCGTATTAACCTGAAACGCGAAGGCAACACGGTAGGATATATTCGTGGAGCGGGCGATGATATTCCGGTGGCGTTGCGTACAATGGGTTATGAAATGGTTGACCTGAAGAACAGCGATGTAACAATAGAAAATCTTAAACGCATGGATGCAGTGGTGTTGGGTGTTCGTGCCATTAACACGAATGAGCGTCTTCGTTTTTTAATGCCCGCCTTGCTGGAGTATGTAAAACAAGGCGGTACCTTAGTAATGCAGTACAATACAAGTGTTGAGTTGGGCACAACCTTTACTCCCTATAAACTTAACATTTCGCGCGACCGTGTTACGGATGAGAATTCGGAAGTTCGTTTCTTATTACCCAATCACCCTGTGCTGAATTACCCGAACAAAATCACAACCAATGATTTTAAGGATTGGGTTCAGGAACGTGGTTTATATTTCCCGAATACCTGGGCGAGTGAATTTGAAGCTATACTATCGATGAACGATAAAGGAGAAGATCCGAAAGATGGAAGTTTATTGGTAGCGAAATATGGAAACGGATATTATATCTATACCGGCTTATCCTTCTTTCGCGAACTGCCGGAAGGTGTGGCCGGTGCATATAAATTATTTGCTAATCTTGTATCGGTAAGTAAGCAACCGTTACAGGGAGTTATTCCAAAAAAGAATCTAAAGAAATCAAAACGTAAGTGATTACTTAAATCAAAAATCATAATTCTAAAATCTTAAATCTAAAACCTGAATGGAGCCTCCTGTATTTAAAAAATGGTCGCACTGGTATGCGTTGCTGATTGGTGCCTTGTTGCTCCAGGTTGTACTTTATCTTTGGTTAACCCTGTCGTTTTCATGAGCCTGATTGATTGGATTGTACTTTTCGGAGTTATCCTCGCTATCGTTTCCTACGGAGTATGGAAAACACGTGGCGCTAAAACTATGGAGAGCTATTTGAAAGGAGATGGTTCGCTGAAATGGTGGATGATTGGTATTTCCATTATGGCTACGCAAGCAAGCGCCATTACATTTCTTTCCACACCGGGTCAGGCTATTGAGGATGGAATGCGATTTCTGCAATTCTATTTCGGCTTGCCGTTGGCGATGATTATTATTTCTGTAACCTTCGTTCCAATTTATTACAAGCTTAATGTATTAACAGCATACGAATACCTTGAGTCGCGATTTGATTTAAAAACCCGTTCGTTAACGGCAGGATTGTTTTTATTGCTTCGCGGATTGTCGGCAGGCATTACCATTTTTGCACCTTCGTTGGTTTTATCTACCATTCTCGGTTGGCCGATTACAGCAACCACGTTGCTTATCGGAGTGATGGTTATTATTTATAGTGTATCGGGTGGCTCGCGTGCTGTGAGCCTGACTCAACGGATGCAACTTTCTGTTGTTATGGGCGGGATGCTCCTTGCCGGGATATTGGCGTTTACGATGCTGCCGGATGCGGTTTCGTTTTCCGATACGGTGCAGATTGCGGGAGAGTTGGGTAAACTAAACTTAGTTGACCTGGAATTTAATCCGAATGAACGCTACAATATCTGGTCGGGGTTGATTGCCGGTACGTTTTTGTTTCTTAGTTATTTCGGAACAGACCAATCGCAGGTGGGGCGTTATCTTGGTGGTAAATCCATTACCGAAAGCCGGCTGGGATTAATGTTCAATGGCTTGCTGAAAATTCCGATGCAGTTTATCATCCTGTTTATCGGGGTGTTGGTGTTTGTATTTTATTTGTTTCATCAGCCTCCGGTATTTCATAACCAGGTGTTGAAAGAACAGGCCATGCAAACGGAGAAAGTGGTTGTGCTGGAAGAGCTTGAACAGGAATACAATAACGTGTATGCAGAAAAGCGTGCAGCGGTAGATAAACTTGTGGAGTCCATTCATGCCGATAATGTGAACGGAATAGCTAAAGCGAAAAAGGAAGTATTGGATATTACGGAGAAAGAAAAATCAGTACGTAATGCAGTTAAGGAAACTATCCAGGAAGCCATACCAACTGCAAAAACACAAGACAGGGATTATATCTTTTTAAATTTTGTACTAAATAATTTTCCGCGCGGTATCATCGGGTTGTTGCTGGCGGTTATGTTCCTCGCGGCCATGTCGTCAATGGCAGGTGAACTCAGCGCCCTGTCATCCACAACCGCATCGGATATTTACAGGCGCTCAATCAATAAACACGCTTCACCGGATCATTACCTGAAAGCTTCGCGTGGGTTTACTGTTATGTGGGCATTATTAGCTATGGTGTTTGCCATGCTGGCAAGTTTTGCCGAAAACCTGATACAGTTTGTAAACATTGTCGGCTCGCTCTTTTACGGAACCATTCTCGGCATATTTATTACAGCCTTTTATGTGAAGCGTGTTCAGGGCACGGCTGTTTTCTGGGCGGCTATTCTTGCAGAATGTGTTATATTGTATTGTTATCGCTATACCGATATTGCTTTTCTGCATTATAACATTATCGGTTGCGCGATAGTAGTAGTTACCGGGTTGGTTCTTCAGCTTTTCATAAAACAGAAAACTTAATAAAAAAGGCTGCCGCAAAAGCATAACTTTTACAACAGCCTTTTTTCATACTCATTCTTTAAAACTTGGCGTTTTTCTTAGCGTTCTCTGCGCCTTTGCGTGAGAATATTACTTTTTCTTCTTAGCCGGTGTTTTTGGCATTTCCGCACTGATTTTCGCAATCAGGTCTTCATTCAGTTTCACATAACCAAAATCGCTGGCTGCAGCTTTGGCTTTATCGCGCGATTGCTGTGCAGTAGCTATGGCTCCTGCATAATCGCCTAAAGCATGTTGAATTTTTGCCTTGGTGTGGATATTCCAGAACGCATCCGGATTACCGCTTTCAATTCCAACAGTAATCCACTCCAATGCTTTCTTCAGGTCTTTGCCGTTTTCAAAATAATAGTTAGCTGCCGCAACGTAGTTGCCCGGATTCACTCGCGTACCGGCTTCTATCGACTTCATCACTTTCGAGTCGTAGTCAACCGTAATGCCAAATTTCACGGCAGTGTTCTCCCACGATACTTCAATGTTTGCTTTGGTGTTGTCGTCAGAAATATCAGTAATGTTTACAGTAAAAGTTTCAACAGGGTTGGTAAGTTTAGTGGGTTTTGCTGTAAGCCTTACCGCATCTTTCGCCTGGTCGTAAGCGGCTGTATTTCCGCCAATGGAAGGGTCGCTGTAAAGGATTATTGTCCATTCGGTTGCACCCGGAATAGTCAGCAACAGGTAGTCGCCTTTCTTGATGGCTTTGCCTTCCACTTTAACATCATCAGAGAAGCTGATAACTGTTCCGGCATTAGCACCGGTGCGCCACATTTCACCGTAAGGGTGCATAAAATCCTTGCCTTCGCCAAAGATTTTTCTTCCCTTTAATTTTGGACGGGAGTAATTGATTTTTACTTCCGTAAGACCAACAGTAGTGCTTACACTCGCAGCGGGGCTTGCGGCCGGTGTTTGTATTTGCGCTTCCGCGGAAGCGGCAAAAACCACCAGTAACATAAGAGTTAACAATTTTTTCATAGTGTGTATCATTTTTTAGGGTTTAAACATTTGAGGGTCGTAAAATTAGTGATTCTTTTGGTTTACGAAAGGTATTGCTATGAAGCTTGAACCGGCATTTTATCATCGGAAAAATGTAGTAACAATTGCCCGCCAATTGTTAGGCAAGGTGCTGATAACCAGTATAAAGGGAAAAGTTACTTCGGGCATGATAGTTGAAACCGAGGCGTATTCGTGGAAGGAGCGCGGTTGCCATGCCTACAACGGACGAAAAACGCAACGAAATGAGATAATGTTTGACGATGGCGGAAGGGCTTATGTGTATTTGTGCTACGGTATGCACTATTTGTTTAATGTTGTTACCAACACAAGCGACATTGCCGAAGCCGTTTTGATTCGGGCAGTGGAGCCGTTGGAAGGCGTTGACCTTATGATTAAGCGAAGAGGCGATATACCCCTACATCAACTCACCTCCGGTCCGGGTAAATTAACCCGTGCTTTAGGCATTGACCGGTCGTGGAATGGAAAAGTGTTGTGGAATGATGAAGTTTGGATTGAAGATATTGACCGGAAAGTGCCATCCCGGCAATGTGAAGTAAGTAAACGAATAGGTATTGATTATGCTGGTGCAGATGCTAACTTGCCCTGGCGTTTTTCGATACGCGGTAATAAATGGGTTAGTAAGTAGTTATTAAGACTTAGGACTTGGAGATTAAATACAAAGTGTAAATAGTTAAGGGTTGATTTATATGAGATTTGTTTTTTGTTTATCGCTTTTGGCTTGTTCATTTGTTTGTGTTGGGCAGTCGGTGTTTACGGCTTCATCGTTTGCGCTTGTTAACACCACCTACGATGAGCAAAATCCTGTGGTTTCTCCTGATGGAAGAACATTATATTTTACCGTAAGCAATCATCCGCAAAATGTTGGCGGGCAGCGCGACCCGGGCGATATCTGGGTTTCGCAATGGTTGGGCAATGGCTGGTCAGCGCCTGTTCATGCCGGCCCAACGCTTAACAACAGGGGGTATAATGCTGTGGCCGGATTTTCATCAGATGGTATGAGGCTGTATTTACTTAGTCATTACGACCCATCAGGCGAGGTTCGCACACAAGGTATTTCCGTTTCGCGCAAGAGCGGTGCGGGCTGGACAAATCCGGAGAATATTTACATTCCTTATTTTCAAAATAAATCATCCATTCAAAGCGGGCACATAACTGCCGATGAACGTGTGTTTGTTTATTCGGCTGAAACGTATGGCACACACGGTGTTGAAGATATTTATATTTCCATAAAAGGAAATGATGGCAAGTGGGGCGAACCAAGAAATTTAGGTTCAAAAATCAATACACAATTCCAAGAATTAAGCCCCTCGCTTAGCGCGGATGGAAGTACATTGTATTTTTCAAGTAATGGAAGAAAGCAGGGCATGGGAAGTTTCGATATTTATTACAGCACACGATTAGATGATTCCTACCATAACTGGTCAGAGCCGGTTAACCTCGGCACATCCTTTAATTCAACAGGGCGCGAATTGTTTTTCAGGTCGTTTGAAATGTTGGGGTACTCTTTATTTACTTCTACTACCAACAGCGATGGCTATGGCGATATACGTTATTTCATCCCGGAGAAAAGAGATTCGAGTTTATTTGCAGTAGCTCCTCAGGATACATTGATTAAGATACAGGAACAGAAATATGAAGATGTAATTGGCGAAAATGAGGTGAGAATTTTTGGCAAGGTGCTGAACGCCTCCAACGACCAGCCTGTTCAGGCCAACCTGAAGTTTACGGCTTCCTCCGAATCGTATCCGGCAACGGCACAATACAGCCAGGGGTATTCGATAAAAGTTCCGTCAACACAATCCTACACACTTGAAGTAACAGCACCCGGATACATCAGTTCGTTTGAAAAACTTGATTTGCATACGCTTGAGTTGAAAGAGCTTGAAATGAACTTCCGGTTGCAGCCGATAGAAGTAGGGGTTTCCGTGAATTTGAAAAGCGTATTGTTCGTCCAAAGCAAGCCTGCACTGCTGCCGGAATCTTACCAGGAGCTTGACGTGGTAGTGGCTTTTATGCAGGCAAACCCGCACGTTGAAATTGAGTTGTCAGGCCATACCGACAGCCGGGGTTCATTCCGTCAGTTGATGGAACTTTCGCAGCAGCGCGTAAACCGTGTGAAGGAATACTTAGTTTCAAAAGGCATTGATAAGAAAAGAATTTCAGGAAAGGGATATGGCGGTTCAAAGCCTGTTGCCAGCAATGATACAGAGGAAGGAAGAATGCTGAACAGGAGGGTAGAGTTTACGATTAAGAAGAATTAAAGGAAGAGATACATTGTAAAGCCTGGAAAAAGGAGAAAGCAATAAAGACCTCAATGGTCTTTGGCCTTATTTAAGGCATCCAGTTTTCGGTTTTCGCGGGCATAGTGAATAATGCCTAACACCAGGGGTATCATGCCTCCCAAAAAGACCCCGGTTATGACCACGTACATTACTATTTCGTTCATTTTAATAGCTTTTCGGTTTGAACATAAACAAATATAGCCAAAATTCCGGCAGTAATAGCAAACAGCATCCCGGCAAATGATAACACAGTATAAGCCCTCTCCAGAGCTATGGGCACATCCCTTGTCAGGATTAACGAAATAGCTCCACCGCCAGTTGCGATAAAGAGTAAAACGAGAACTTTTATAATCTCTGTATTGAGTTTAATGCGTTCTTTCCTCTGGTCTTCCATATTTAATAGCTGGTATTTCGTAACCTAAACATCTTTAGATTTTCAATCTGTGAAACCCTGCCTTCACTAAAGCTACGGCAGGCAAGCCCTGTACCGCGCACCCCGTACCCCGTAATTCGCACCCCGCATCCCGTCAATACCCATCGGCAGCGTCATCTCCGCGAGCATCGGCTCCGCCTTCAAGTTTACCGTTTGGTAAAACAAGAATGGCATCCACCCGGCCAATAGACCTGCGCGGAGCAAATTTATGCCCCATAGAAACAAGTTTCAGGCTATCTTTTTCGGAGATGGCTTCGTATTCGGGAGCTATTACGTCAGGATACCATTGGCTATGAACCCGTCCTGCATGTACAGCCTCCTGCATGCCCATGCCGTGTTCAATCACGTTAAGGATTACCTGGAATACAGAAGTAATGATGGTGCTTCCGCCTGGTGTACCGACAACCATAAATAGCTTTCCATCTTTTTCAACAATGGTTGGCGTCATGGCGCTAAGCATCCGCTTGTTGGGCTCAATTTTATTGGCTTCGCCACCGAGCACACCAAACATATTAGGTACACCCGGCTTGGAGCTGAAATCGTCCATTTCGTTGTTCAGAAAAAATCCTGAACCGGCTACTACTACAAAATTGCCATACCAGCCATTAATGGTAGTCGTAATTGAAACAGCATTTCCGTCTTTATCTACAACTGAAAGGTGTGTTGTTTCTTCTGACTCGTAACCAGGAATTATACCGGGATGTATTTCTTCACTTGGAGTGGCTTTGTCGGGTGTGAAAGTTTCCATCCGGTCAAGATTATATTCAGCCGAAATTAATTTTTCAACAGGTACTTCAAAAAAATCGGGGTCGCCTAAGTATTTCGAGCGGTCGGCATATACCCTGCGTTCGGCTTCTACCATAAGGTGAACGGTTTTGGTTGAATTAAAACCCCAATCACCGATAGGGTAAGGCTCAACAGACTTCAGAAGTTGCACTAAGCAAACACCACCACTTGATGAAGGCGGCATTGAAATTACCCGGTAGTCTTTATATGTGGCAGTAATCGGTTTGCGCCATGCCGCTTTATAATTTTTCAGGTCTTCGTAAGTTATCAGTCCGTTGCCGCGTTGCATTTCGGCAACAATATCATCGGCAGTTTTGCCTTCATAAAAACCTGCATTACCTTCATCGCGAATGCGCTCAAGCGTGTGGCCAAGGTCTTTCCAGTAAATGATATCACCGGTATTCCATTTTTCGCGTATCAGGAAATCGGGTGTTACGGTGTTGTATTTAAGCAGATTTTCTTTGAGTGAGTTAAGTCCCCGCGCTTCACGCTCGGTTAGTGGAAAACCGTTAAGCGCCAGGTCAATGGCAGGTTGCACAACATCTTTCCACGGAAGTGAACCATACTTGCTATGACCTTCAACCATACCGGCAACAGCGCCCGGTACACCGTTGGCAAGGTGCCCCGCTGTGCTCATCCTTTCAATAACATTACCGTCAGGGTCGAGGTACATGTTTGTAGTGGCCGCGGCCGGAGCCTTTTCGCGGTAATCCAACGCGGCAATTTCGCCATTTGCCTGCCGCAGCACCATAAACCCTCCGCCCCCAATATTGCCGGCAGCCGGAAAAACCACGGCTAACGCAAGTTGGGTTGCAATGGCCGCGTCAACAGCATTACCTCCTTTTCTAAGAATTTCAACACCCACTTTTGACGCCAGGGGGTGAGCCGATACCACCATAGCCGAGTCTGCCACGAGGCCGGTTACCGGTTCAGACCGTTTACATGAAGTGCAGGCAACGACAGCAAAAACAATTAAAAGGAGGAAAGCGCGCTTTAGCATAATTCTTTTGGTTACGAATGTGCTAAAATATTAATTAATCCAAACTTACGTTAAGTTTTCATTATGAGTTTACGAAAAGAGAAAGCCGCCCGCCTGAAAGTTCATGTATTGGACAGCACCCTGAAGATGATTGGCAGACGGCCATTTGCCGATTTGTATGTAGATGATCTCTGTGCCCGTGTTAAGGTGAGCAAGGTTACCTTCTTTAAATACTTTCCGCAGAAAGAAGATTTGTTGCTGTACTACTTTCGTATATGGTGCCTCGACCGGGCGGTTGAGTTAAGCGATAAGCCCAGGGAAGGGATACAAGGAATTTATTACCTGTGCGATAAACTAAGTGAAGCCTGCGAAAAACATCCGGGCCTTATGCTTAGCCTGTTAGGGTACTTAGCCGATGTGAAGCGTACCCCGAAACCCTTTCCGGTGAAGGTTGAAGAGAAAATGATCTTGTATCCTGAAAGAAATGATATTCAGACCCTTGAGATCCAGTCGTTGGATCAGATGCTGGAGAAGTTTACGCTGGAAGCAATTTTCAGGAAAGAGATAACGCGGTCGTCCTCCACACGCGATATTTCCAATTTATTTACGACCATTTTGTTAGGCTCTATTGTAACCGGGCACATCAACCAGATAAGCCCGCTTAAATTTTTCTTTAAAAAGAATATAGACATGGTTATGAAAGGACTGCAATAATGAAGAGTTTTCGACTATCCCTTCATTTTCACTTTTTTCACGCCCTGTTTTTCGGGTTGGAACTTAATACGCCACACCTGCCATTTCTTTTTATAGACATGGTTTTTATACCAGGTGCGATGGTACCGGGGTTTAACAACCGTAGTGGTGTTACCCGATGACGCACAACCCGTAACAAGAAACACACTGAAGATGAACAGGTGCAGTAACAGTTTATTTATTCCGGAATGTTTCAGTGTTGGAAAACCCATTCTAATGGTATAATTTCACAATAATAAACATGGCTTACTCATCATCCAAACCCCTATTTTCTATGAAAAACGTATTTTTTACTGCTGTTATTTTGATGGTTGTTTCTGCCCCGGCCTTTGCCCAGGACGAGGGTTCGGCAGTAGCCAAGGCGAGATTTGAGCGGGATAAGAGTGTTTATCTTGGGGTAGGTGCCTCATTTGTTTTTGGTGATAATATAGGTGATTATGGTGTCGGTGCGAATTTTGAGATTGGTTTTATGAAGAGGTTGAACAAACTGATTTCAGTTGGAGGAGGATTCTCGTATTTAGGTTTTGACTACGACCCTTCTGTTTCAGAATCTTATAATGGGGGCAAAGGCAATAATATTTTCTTTAATAATTCAGATGATTTGGCTCGGGTAGTGTTTTTAGAGGGAGGAGATTTGTCATTGCTTTCATTATCTGTTAATATTAAACTCAACTTAATTCCTGTCAGTGATAATACTAAGATTTCAGTTTATGGTTTTGCGAAACCTATGATAACATCTATTTCAAGAAGTGCAGTATCAGGAGTCGGTGAATTATGGTATTACGATTATCAATTGGGGAATTGGTTTAATGACCCTGATTATGACGACATCTGGGATTCAAATACTCCCGGTCTTGAAGGTTTAGGTGGGGAAACAGCGATTACAGGCGGGATTTTAATGGGGCCAGGAATAGAACTTTTCCCTTCCAAGCGTTTTTCGTTTTTTACGCAGGTAGCTATTGGTTACACTTTTCCAATACAATATGTGAGTACGGCAGCTTATCCACCAACAATTGATAGCTATCAGGATGAGAAATTCCCTCTTACAAAAAGCGGTTTCCCTTCACTAAGTATTCAGTTTGGGATGTCAATTAATTTTTAAGTCAAATGAGATTTATTTTAGTATCGAGCCTATGTTTGTTATTGTTTAACACCTCACAAGCGCAATACAAGCTATACGAAGATGGCATAAAAAAATATAATGAAAAGAATTATTATTCTGCCATTGAATTGCTTTCCGACTTCCTTACCAAACCCTATCGCGATAAGAAATTTGACGCGGATGCTTTCTACTGGCGTGGCCTGGCTTCTATGAAGCTCAATGATTATACTGACGCAGTAGATGATTTAAAACAAAGCCTTGCGTTGAAACACCCTAACGCAGGAAACATTAATTGGTTTCTGGCGCAAAGTTATGATGCGCTCGGTCAGCATAAAGAAGCAATTGACGCCTATACAAATGCGTTGAAGATATTAGGCAACGATAAGAAGAAAGAATCGCAACTTTTAACGGAACGTTCAGCAGTTTATGTTAAACTAAACAATACAGAAGCGGCCGGTAAAGATATACAGACAGCCGTTGCAAGCGACCCGGGTAATGAGTCACAAAAAAAGCAGGTAGCCGTAAACGAATCAAAAGAGAAAAATACATCTGTTCCTGAGAAAAAGACGGATACTAAAGTAGCGGAAACCAATAAGGAAGTTGGTAAAAAGCCTGAGCAGGATAAGACATCAACCCCTAATCAGGTTGCCGTTACGGATACCAATCCTTCCAAATCAATTGTTAGTGATAGACTTTCGGGTAAACCCTCTCCACGACCTATTCAATCAGACAAGGCACAACAGGAACCCCAAAAGAAAGAAACAATTGCCAATGCCCGGCAGGATACGAAGGACAATACTATCAACACTAAAAAAGAGCCTGAAAAGAAGCAGACCACTCCGGTTACAACACCACCTGCAAAACAAACTCAGCAAACCGTTTCAACTCCGGCTAAGGAACCTACGCTGCGCGATCTGTATAATGACGAGAAACGCTACGCGCTCGTTATTGGAAATTCGGCTTATTCAAAACAAATTGGTGTGCTACGAAACCCGGTTAATGATGCAACCGACTTCGCTGCCACGCTTCGCAACATGAACTTTGACGTAACGCTGATTACCAATGCAAGTTATGGGAAAATCCGTGCGGAGATGATGAAGTTCAGGGCCAAGCTGAATGAAGGTGAACCCGATAAAACCGTTGGCCTGTTTTATTATGCCGGGCACGGACTTCAATACGATAGCGAAAATTATATAGTGCCGGTAGATGCCGAACTTCATTTTGTGGATGATATCCCCCGGTATTGTTTCCCCATTCAACGCATGGTGCTGACACAAATGGAAATGACCAACTCGCGCATGAATATTGTAATTCTTGACGCTTGCCGGAATAATCCTTTTCCTTCTATTAACAGAAGTTTGGGCGAGCAGGGTCTTGGCGAAATTAAAAAGGCAAGAGGTGCCTTTATTGCTTACGCAACCTCGCCCGGTTCGGTAGCAGCCGATGGGTCGGGTCGGAACGGACTATATACACAAGAGTTAATAAAAGCGATGAATAAGCCGAACAGAACAATTGAGCAGGTGTTTAAAGAGGTGCGTGCAAACGTGCTGAAGCAATCGCATGAACGGCAAAACCCCTGGGAGAACTCCAACATAGTTGGCGATTTTTATTTTAAGTTTGATTGAACGAAGTAAAGTTGTTGTGTGTTTTTATGATGAAGAATGATTGACTCTAAACTATATGGCAAAGACTAATCAAATCGGACTGGCTATAAAAGATACGCAAAAACTTGCGGATGGATTAAATGATTTATTAGCCAACTACCAGGTGTTCTACCTGAACGCCCGTGGCTTTCACTGGAACATAAAAGGCGACAAGTTTTTTGAGCTTCACGCCAAGTTTGAAGAATTATACACCAATGCCCTGGTAAAAATTGATGAAATAGCAGAGCGTATCCTCACCTTAGGCTATACGCCATTCCATACGTTTTCCGATTACACGCGGAACTCGCAAATAAAGGAAAGTAAAAATGTTTCTGATGGCAGTGTGGCGGTAAAGGCCGTAGTAGATGGCTTTAAGGTGTTGCTTGTAAAAGAACGGGAACTGCTCAAACTCTCTGCCGATGCGGATGATGAGGGCACTAATGCCTTGATGAGCGATTACATACGCGAACAGGAAAAATTGGTTTGGATGTATTCGGCTTATCTGAAGTAGGATGAAAGCCTATGAATCACTATCCATTGCGCTGAATGCACTACAGGAAAAAGGGTACACCCACGATTTCAACCTGCACCCCGATTGTATTGAATGCCGCCCCCTGAAACTGCAATTGGCCCCGGAGGAATTTCATGTTGACGAAGTGCATAGATTTGAAGGCATGACCAGCCCGGATGATAACTCTATTCTGTTTGCCATATCTTCTACCTCCGGTATAAAGGGTGTGTTGGTTGATGCCTATGGTGTTTATGCTGATGCTGTTAACCCGGCTATGATTCAAAAGCTGCGTATCGACAGCCAGACCAACCCGTAAAAAGTGTTCAATTTTTCTTGCGGGTAATTTTTGGAGAAACCAACGCCAAAGCTATCTTTGCACTCCGTTTTAAGGTCCGGTAGTTCAGCTGGTTAGAATGCCTGCCTGTCACGCAGGAGGTCGCGGGTTCGAGTCCCGTCCGGACCGCAAAAGCCCTGTAAACCAATTGGTTACAGGGCTTTTGTATTATAGCGGTTTTATTCCCTTTATTGCTCATTCCTGTTAACTTTGTGGCCGCAACATTTTTTAAGCTATGCTGTTGGAATTTGAAAAACCTATTGCCGAACTCGAAGCCAAATTAAACGACATGAAGCAGTTGGCAGGCGATAACGATAAAACAGTTAACAACGCCATAAAGGCGCTGGAAAAGAAAATCCTTGATCTGAAGAAGGAAACCTTTGAAAACCTTACCGGTTGGCAACGTGTTCAGCTTTCCCGCCATCCCGACAGGCCTTATACACTTGATTATATCTACGCCATTACTACCGATTTCATTGAACTGCATGGCGACCGCAATGTAGCTGATGACAAAGCGATGGTAGGCGGCCTGGGAACGATAGAGGGCCAAACCTTTATGCTTATCGGCCAGCAGAAGGGGCGCAATACCAAACAGCGCCAGGTGAGGAACTTTGGTATGGCCAACCCCGAAGGATACCGGAAGGCGTTGCGCCTGATGAAACTTGCTGAAAAATTTAATAAACCAATCATAACATTTATTGATACTCCTGGGGCTTTCCCCGGACTTGAGGCAGAAGAACGCGGACAGGGTGAGGCAATTGCCCGTAACCTGAAAGAGATGTTTATGCTGAAGGTACCGGTAATCTGTATCGTTATTGGCGAAGGCGCCTCTGGCGGAGCATTGGGTATCGGTATTGGCGATAGAGTGCTTATGTTAGAGAACACCTGGTATTCTGTAATCTCTCCCGAATCGTGTTCATCTATTTTGTGGCGCAGTTGGGATTATAAAGAACAGGCAGCCGAAGTATTGAAACTCACTGCCAAAGATATGCTGGATCATAAAATGATTGACGGTATCATTAAAGAACCGCTTGGCGGAGCGCACACGGACGTAACGTGGATGGCCAATGAGGTTAAGAAAGTCATCCTGTCAACAACAAAAGAATTGGAAGCTATATCTACTGAGCAGCGCATTGATGAACGCATTGCAAAATTCTGTGCAATGGGCGTTGTGAAAGAGTAAAAACGCACTTACTTCCTTTATCATAATCTGAATAAGTGGTTTTTCCTCTCAGGTATTTCCTGTAAATACTTTTCTTTCAGTACGTTATCATTGTCCGGGGTTTTGTCCACCCTTGAATTTCGTTTTCAATAGACAAACAAGGTTACATTTGCTGTTAAGCATGCATTTAGAAGAAATTAATTCTTCTTAAATTTTTTTTAATCTTAAAACCCTTGTTATGAAAGTAAAATTTTTTCAAGCATTCTCAAGAACATTAGCGTTGTTGATCGTAGGTGGAGTAATGGTATTTGCCACTTCTTGTAAAGATGATGACAACAAAGTTGATTGCAGTAAGGTTAATACTGAAATCAGTGAATCTCTTGTTGAAACTCTCCAAGCTCTTCTAACTGAAGATTGTGAACTCCTTGAGAGCTCTTATGCAAAATTTATTACGGCACTGCGTAATGGTAAGTCATGTGCTATTGTTAAAAGTATTTTGAATGACGAAGGCTATAGTAATGTGGAAGAATATATTGATGCGGTGGAAGCAGAGCGTGATGACTACCTGGCTGAAATGGACTGTTAAGTTTCCATTTTAAAGATTAATTATTCATTTGATAGACAGCCCCGTAGTGGTAATCACTTCGGGGCTGTTTTTTAAGTCACATTTTACCGGTCTAAGATTAGTTTCAGGCATTTATTCCCTTCATAATTCTTGCTTAACTTTGAAGACTTCAACGTTATGCTATGAAACTCCATGTAATTGATACCGGGTTCTTTAAACTTGATGGTGGCGCCATGTTTGGCGTAGTGCCTAAATCTATCTGGCAACGAACAAACCCTGCCGATGAAAACAACCTGTGTACCTGGGCTATGCGCTGCCTGCTGATTGAAGACGGAAACCGACTTATTTTAATTGACAGTGGCATAGGGGATAAGCAAGACGCGAAATTTCTAAGTCATTATTATTTACATGGCGATGGCAACCTGGTAAAATCTGTTCACCAGGCCGGTTTTTCGGAACAGGATATTACGGATATGTTTCTTACGCACCTGCATTTCGATCATTGCGGAGGTGGCGTAAAGCGTACAGGTGAAAAACTTGAACCAACTTTCAGCCATGCAAAGTATTGGACAAATGCCGACCATTGGAAGTGGGCTACCGAACCGAACAATCGCGAAAAGGCAAGTTTCTTAAAGGAGAACATCATGCCCATGAAAGAAAGCGGGCAGCTTGAATTTATAAACCTTGAGAGCGAATCGCCTTTTCAACAATTCAATATTTTCTTTGCTTCCGGTCACACCGATAAAATGATGATTCCGATGATTCGCTATAAAAATAAAACCGTGTGCTTTATGGCCGATTTGCTTCCATCAACCGGGCATATTCCGTTACCTTATGTTATGGGATACGACACCCGGCCGTTGCTTACGCTGGAAGAGAAAGCGCGTTTTTTAAAAGAAGCTGCCGATTTTGGCTACGTGCTTTTTCTTGAGCACGACCCGGTGCATGAGTGTTGTACGGTAAAGCATACTGACAAAGGTGTGCGCCTCGACCAGACCTTTAAACTTTCTGATTTATGAAAATTGGATTGGTGCTTTCAGGAGGAGGAGCGCGTGGCTTTGCCCATTTAGGCGTAATAAAAGCCTTGGAAGAATTTGGTTTACGGTTTAACCAGGTTTCAGGCACCAGTGCAGGCTCTATTGCAGCCGCATTTTATTGTTATGGATATACGCCTGATGAAATACTCGCACGCATCTCGCAAATGGGATTTTTAAGGTCTGTTCGGCCTGCATGGGCATGGACGGGCTTACTTAGCCTTGATGGCTTTAAGGAAATGATGCTTAGGTGTATGCCCGAAAATGATTTTAGTGTGTTGAAAATTCCGCTTACGATTGCCGCAACAGAAATCCGCCTGGGAAAAGTAGTGTATTTCAATGAAGGCGAGTTAATACCGGCAGTGCTGGCGTCTTCTTCCATACCGGCATTGTTCAATCCTGTAAAGCAAAATGGTAACGTATATGTGGATGGTGGCATTATGGATAACCTGCCGGTAAGACCATTGGTAGGCAAGTGCGATTTTATAATCGGAAGCCATTGCAACCCGGTGGCTCAAAAGTTTGACATCAACAGCGTTAAAGACATTACAGAGCGAAGTTTGTTGCTTGCGATTAACGTGAACACTATAAAAAGTAAAACGTATTGCAACCAGGTAATCGAGCCGCCCGATTTAGGTAAGTTCAGTACGTTTGACCTGGCGAAAGGGAAGGAGATTTTTGAAATTGGTTATAACTACACAAAGTCGAACTATAAGGCTATTGACTTTACATTAAACGAACACGAAAAACATTCATGAGTACATTCAAAGATGCGATTCTTCAGGGTATCCCGGATGAGTTACCCCCGGTAAAACCGTATGACTCAACGTTGAACCATGCACCAAAGCGTAAGAACATTCTTACAGCTGAAGAAAGAAAGCTGGCTGTAAAAAATGCGTTGCGTTATTTCCATCCGAAGCATCATGAAGTATTGGCGAAAGAATTTTTTACTGAACTGCAATTATATGGTCGGATATATATGTACAGGTTTCGTCCTGATTACAATATGTACGCACGGCCGATTGCGGATTACCCGTTTAAATCGCAACAGGCAGGCGCCATTATGCTGATGATCCAGAATAACCTTGATCCGGCAGTAGCACAACATCCGCACGAACTTATAACCTATGGTGGCAATGGTGCGGTGTTTCAAAACTGGGCGCAATACTTACTCACGATGAAGTACCTCGCTACCATGACGGACGAGCAAACCTTGCACATATATTCGGGGCACCCGATGGGATTACTTCCTTCATCACCGGAAGCACCGCGCGTAGTAGTAACAAACGGCATGATGATTCCGAACTATTCAAAGCAGGATGATTGGGAGCGTTACAACGCATTGGGTGTAACGCAGTACGGACAGATGACGGCAGGCTCGTATATGTATATCGGGCCGCAAGGTATTGTGCATGGCACTACGATTACCGTGCTCAATGCCGGGCGCAAAATTTCAAAAGCAGGAGAAGGGCTTGCCGGAAAAATATTTTTAACATCGGGGTTAGGCGGAATGAGCGGTGCGCAGCCAAAGGCCGGAAATATTGCAGGGTGTATTACCGTAGTGGCAGAGGTAAACAACAAGGCAACCGAAAAACGCCACACACAAGGATGGGTTGACGAAGTCTGCAACGATCTTGATTCGTTGGTTAGCCGCGTAGGAAAAGCAAAAGATAACAAGGAGGTTGTATCCATTGCATACCGGGGTAACATTGTTGACGTGTGGGAGCGCTTTGATACAGAAAATATTTTTGTTGACCTGGGCTCTGACCAAACTTCGCTGCACAACCCATGGGCAGGTGGGTACTATCCCGCAGGGTTAAGCTTTGACGAAGCCAACAGCATGATGGCCAATGACCCGGATACATTCAGACAGTATGTTCAACAATCATTACGCAGGCAGGCGGCTGCCATTAACAAACATGCTGCAAAGGGAACATACTTTTTCGATTACGGTAACGCCTTTTTGCTGGAGGCTTCACGTGCAGGCGCTGAAGTAATGGACGCTGATGGAATTAATTTCAGGTACCCGTCCTATGTGCAGGATATTATGGGGCCTATGTGTTTTGATTATGGATTCGGGCCGTTCAGATGGGTGTGCATTTCAGGAAGCGATGCCGACCTGGATTTTACCGATAACGTAGCTCTTCAAATATTGGAAGAGATGCTGAAAAAAGCACCAGAAGAAATACACGGGCAATTAACCGATAACATCAACTGGATTAAGCAAGCAAAGGCCAACCGGTTGGTTGTTGGTTCAAAGGCAAGAATTTTATATGCCGATGCAGCCGGTAGAATTAAAATTGCCGAAGCATTTAACCGCGCTGTTCGCGAAGGAAAAATCGGCCCGGTGGTGTTGGGTCGCGACCATCACGATGTTTCGGGTACGGATAGTCCCTTCCGGGAAACATCGAACATTTACGATGGCTCAAGATTTACAGCCGACATGGCTATTCATAATGTAATTGGCGATTCGTTCCGTGGCGCTACCTGGGTTTCCATTCATAATGGCGGTGGAGTAGGCTGGGGCGAAGTGATTAATGGCGGGTTTGGAATGCTGTTGGACGGTACGGAGGCAGCCGACCGAAAACTTAAAAACATGCTTTACTTTGATGTAAACAACGGTATCGCCCGCAGGGCATGGGCTGGCAATGAACACGCTTTAACGACAATTAGTATTGAAAATCAGTCGGTTAGCGGAATGCAAACAACAATTCCATATCCGGTGTCGTTAGATTTACTGAACCAATTATGAGCAACTTCCGTATTGGTACAGTAATTGTCCTATAATCCTTGAATAAAAACCAATTCATTATGAAAAAGATTAATCTTTTATTTTTTGTACTACTCCTTTCGGCAAGTGCAGCCGTTGCCCAGGTAGAATTTTCTGCGGGCCTTAAAGGAGGGCTTAACTTTGCAAAGCTTGATGGTCAAATGGCCGATTTTAGTGGTACCCTCAAGAATAAGACAGGATTTCACGGTGGAGCATTTGCGTTGATCAAATTTTCAAAAATCGGTATTCAACCAGAAGTAATTTTCTCGCAACAAGGCTCAACGTTTCGTGTTAGCACCGATAATTTTGATGGGAATTTCGACTACATCAATGTTCCTGTAATTCTTAAGCTTTACACTGTTGCCGGTATAAACCTTCAGGCTGGCCCTCAGTTTGGTTTTCTGAACAGAGCCGAAATAGATAACTATGATTATAAGGGCAGCTTTAAAAATTCCGACTTAAGTGTGGCGTTAGGCGTAGGCTGGGATCTTCCGTTTGGACTCACCATTGACGCACGGTACAACTTGGGGATTTCTGAAATTGAAGACGACCCTGCTTATGAAGCCGTTAAAAACCAGGTTATCCAGGTTTCGCTTGGATATAAAATCTTTAATATCGGCAAGTAATGTCATTGACTTTCTAAAAAAAAACCGGCAATCAGCCGGTTTTTTTATGTCTTGCAAGTCGCTTACTCCACCACAATCAAATAATAATTTTTCTTCCCTTTCTGCGCAAGCAAATATTTACCATGTAATAGCGTGTACTCGGATTTTTGATTGGCATCGGTAACTTTTGCTTTGTTTATGCTTACGCCACCACCCTGTATCATTTTTCTTGCTTCACCTTTTGAAGGGAAAATGGTGTTGTTTGTTATTTCAGAGAGCAGGTCTGTAACAGTTGGTTTTTGTTCCCAGGTTTGTCTGTTTATACTTGCTTTTGGTACGCCATCCATAATGGCCAGCAACGTTTCTTCGTCAAGGCTCTCCAGGTCTTCGGTAGTTGAGTTTCCAAACAAAATACCGGAAGCCTTCACGGCCTGATCGTAATCGGCCTGCGAATGAACCCGCACGGTAATATCTTTTGCCAGGGCTTGCTGTAATTCTCTTTTATGTGGCGCTTGCTGATGCAAACTGATAAGCTCCTCAATTTCTCCCCTGCCTTTCAGTGTAAAAATTTTAATGTAGTTCACGGCATCGTCATCGGAGGTGTTGAGCCAGAACTGGTAGAAGGTGTATGGTGATGTTTTCTTTGGGTCAAGCCACACATTTCCGCCTTCGGTTTTCCCGAACTTGGTACCGTCAGCTTTAGTGATGAGCTTACAGGTAAGCGCATAAGCTTCGCCTCGTAGTTTTTTACGGATGAGGTCGTTTCCTGCCGTAATGTTTCCCCACTGGTCGCTTCCGCCCATTTGCAGCTTGCAGTTTTTATGCTGAAACAGGTGCATAAAATCATACGCCTGCATCAGTATATAATTGAATTCGGTAAACGATAATTCACCTTCCTGCGAAATCCTGTCTTTAACAAATCCTTTGCTCAGCAGGTAATTAACTGTAAGGTATTTTCCCGCTTCACGCAGAAACGTGATCAGTTGAAGACCATTGAACCAGTCATTATTGTTTACTAACTCAGCCGGGTTTCCAGGTCTTTCAAAATCAAGAAACCGGGCAAGCTGTACCTTGATACAGTCCGCATTATGCTGTATTTCTTCCAACGACAGCAACTTTCGCTCTTCTTTCTTACCTGAAGGGTCGCCAATCATACCAGTTGCCCCGCCAACTAAGGCAATCGGAGAGTGCCCGCATTGCTGAAAATGAACCAAGGTCATAATCTGGGCCAGGTGGCCTATGTGTAATGAATCTGCCGTAGGGTCAAAGCCGATATAACCGCTTGTGGGTTCTTTCAATAATTGTTCTTCAGTACCGGGCATAATGTCGTGCAGCATACCCCTCCAGCGCAACTCGTCAACAAAGTTTTTCATGCAACTTATTTTGCTGCAAATATAATAGCCTGCATGAAAGTTGTTGCTTAATTAGTGGGCCGACTGTTGAATTCTTCCGGGTCAATTTGTGCGATCTCTTTAAGAAGCCCGGTGTTCAGGTCAAAATACCAGCCGTAAAGTTTTGGGTAAATGTCTTGTTTCCAGGCTTTCTGAATCAAGTCAAGTTTGCTCAGGTTTTTAACTTGTTGCTCTATGTTCAGTTCAGCAAGGCGTTGTTCTTTTTCATCATACGATAGGGGATCCAACTCCTGGTAATGAAGTTCATATATGGCACGCAAATCAATTAACCATTCGCGCAGCAGCGGCTTCTCGGTTCCCTGAATCACCTCCCTTAAACTGCTGCAATGGCTGTAACCGCATATCACAATGTGCTTTACTTTAGACACCTCTAAGGCATCCTGCAACAAAGCCATAAGGCTCAGGTCGTTTTCTTTAACAAGATTTCCTACGTTACGATACACTAAAACCTCACCGGGATCGGTATTGGTTATTTCGCGTACCTGCACTAAGCTATCAGACGAGCCAATCCATAAAATTTCGGGGTTGTGCATGGCCGACAGCCGTTTGAAATATCCTTTGTCGAGGATTAATTTCTCCTGTACCCATGCTTTGCTTTCCAGTAGTATTCGTTCGCGGACTGTCATGCTTTGAAAATAGAGTTTGGTGCTGATACGGATTGATTTAATTCAACAGTTATGTTTCGCGATAAAGCCGCTTGCTGAAAATCCTGAATCGTTTCAATAATATCGTTGTCAATGAAGGCCGACCGCGTTCCGTCAATAATAACGTTACTGTTGTCGGGAATTTCGCGCAACGTATGACGCAATAATGCTTTGTTAAGAAAAGAAACATCTTTAGTAAGTCGGACTAAGTAACGGTTTCCCTCTTTCACGCAGAATAACGCCTGGTGAAAGTTCGAGCGTAAAACAAAGACCAGCCCAACTCCAAGACCAATAAAAATACCTTGAAGCAAGTTGGTGAACAGTATGGCTAATATGGTTACGGCAAAAGGAATAAACTGTTCCCAGCCTTTTTTATACATATCTATAATGAGCGATGGCTTGGTCAGCTTCCAGCCAACCATAAGTAATATGGCGGCAAGGCTGGACAGCGGTATCTTATTCAACAGTCCTGGAATTACCATTGCCGTAATTAACAACAAGACACCATGTGCAATAGCCGATGTTTTTGTGCGCGCTCCCGAACCAACGTTGGCAGAACTTCTTACAATTACTGATGTAACAGGCAAGCCGCCAATTAACCCACTTACCACATTACCGATGCCTTGCGCTTTTAGTTCACGATTTAACGGGGTAAGGCGTTTGTACGGATCAAGTTTGTCGATAGCGTCAATACTTAACAGCGACTCAAGGCTGGCTACTACTGCAATAGTAATTGCTACAACCCATACATCGGGGTTGGTAAGTGCAGAAAATGCAGGAAATGTAAACTGCGAAAAGAATGCAGGAAGGCTGTCGGCAACGGGCAATGATACTAAGTGCTCTGTTGAAATCAGTAAACCGTTAGCGAAATTTCTGAACACTTCGTTCAATAGTATTCCAACAATAACTACTACTAACGGGGCAGGAATTATTTTTGAAAAAACAGTGGTACGGATGAACGGCCTTTCCCAGAGTAATAAAATGGCAATGGAAATCAAACAAATAACCACCGCACCGGGATGAATATAATCGAATGCTTTAAGTATTTCGGTAAATGTATTCTCGCCATCGGCCTGCATAAAACTTTCGTCACCAATAAAATCATTATCATACCCAACGGCATGGGGTATTTGTTTAAGAATTAACGTGAGGCCAATAGCTGCCAACATTCCTTTAATAACGGATGAAGGAAAGTAGTTTCCTATTGTTCCGGCACGCGCCAATCCTAAACCAAGTTGCATTAACCCGGCCAGCACAACGGCAACTAAAAATATGGGGTAACTACCCAATTGCTGAATGGCCGCAAATACAATGGTGGTGAGTCCGGCAGCGGGGCCGCTTACGCTCAAGGCAGATTTACTAACGGCACCGATTACGATACCGCCAATAATACCTGAAATGATACCAGAGAATAACGGTGCGCCCGATGCGAGGGCTACCCCAAGGCAAAGCGGAAGGGCGACAAGAAAAACAACAACAGATGCTGGTAAATCATTGCGTAGATTATTAAGCGGATGAAGCGGTCTATTCATAGAGTATGAAGGTACAATGTTAAATGAAAAGGATTATACCTGAAGAGGTATAACCCTTTTTGTTTGTTAAAATAAAATCGGTAACGATTGCATTACGCAACTGATACCTTTGACGCGGTAATATTATAAATGGACGATAGTTGGGTGGTGCTGTCAAAGGTTACGCCCAGATCTTTGATACGGCCTGAATTCAGACTGTACACCCAGCCGTGAACGTATGGCTGGTTGCGTTCGCGCCAGGCATTTTGAATGATAGACGTTTTTGACAAATCAAACACCTGTTCCATCACATTAAGTTCAACTAAGCGATTGAAACGTTCATCTTCGTTTTCTATCGCGTCTAATTCGTTTGCGTGTAAACGGTAAACATCTTTAATGTTTCGTAGCCAGTTATCAATCAAACCAAATTGCTGATTGCCCATAGCAGCCTTAACACCGCCACAACCATAGTGCCCACAAACAATTACGTGGCGTACTTTCAATACATTTACGGCATAGTCTAATACGCTGAGCATATTCATATCGGTGTGGATAGCCATGTTGGCAATATTACGATGTACAAATATGTCGCCTGGCTTTGTGCCCGTAACTTCATTGGCAGGCACGCGGCTGTCCGAACAGCCAATCCATAAAACCTGTGGCGATTGACCTTTGGCCAGGTTAATAAAAAATTCCGGGTCTTCTTTCAATCTTTGCTCGGCCCATTGTTTGTTTCCTTCTAATAGTGATTTGTAAATATCCATATATAAAAATTTATCCTGTTGCTAATTTTCTTTCCTTTTCCGAAATCTCCTGGAAGTCAGGCTCAATATCCACAATACCCCAGAAGTATTTCCCTATATAAAAAAATACGGTGCCGCTTATTACGGCAATGTTTAAATCAATCAATACGGTTACGATGGTAGTAAATGCAATAAACCCAAGCTGTATGTTGCGCATGGGCATTTTGAACCAACGATTCTGTAAATAAGCGCTTGGAAAATCCTTATCGCTTACATCAAGCCCTGCCTTTAGCAGCACGCCCACAAACACGGCAGCGGGAACAAGCGCCAGTAAATCTTTCAACAAAAAGATGCTGACTAAAACAAACACGCCCAGCACAACACCGGCAAAACGTGTTTGCGCGCCTTCTTTTATTAATAATACAGAACGTATGGTTGCCTGCGCACCAGGAATACCCTGAAACATTCCCGCTATTGCATTACCCAATCCTTGTGCGAATAACTCCTTATTCAAGTTCGACTTTTCTCTTGTCATTTTATCAATAACCAACGCAGTAAGTAATGAGTCGAGGTAGGCCAGCAGCGTTAACTGCAAGGCAAAAGGCAATGCCATAACAATGTATTCTATCTTCAGAATTTCATTCGGGAAATAGCTTGCCAGCATAACGCCAAACTCCGATAGCGAACCGATTGTGCTGCCAAGCTGAACTTGTTCAACATTAATATTAAACAGCGTGGTAAAGGCTGTCATAATAATAATGCTTAGGAGCACTCCGGATAGGAGTGACCTGAACTGCGGCCTTAATGCGGCACGCCTTACTGCCATTACAATCAGGTAGATTAATAAAAACGTACTGAATGCAATAGCGAGGTTTAACCAAATTCCTCCCCGCATAACTTCTTGTCCTTTCAGTGCAAGCACTTTAACTAATTGGTCGTACCAGATCAGCACGGCAATGCCATTCATAAAGCCAAGCACGATAACATTAGGCACTAAGCTGATGAGCTTGCCAAGCCGTATAGCTGCGGCAATAACCAGGGCAATACCCGTAAAAATGAAAACAAGGGTAATGAACTGTTCTGCCATTTCCTTTACAGGGAAATTTTCGTAGGCAAAGGCAACGACTAAAGCTGATACGGCCGTCATGGGAGCAGTCGGTCCCGATGCCTGAAGGCGAGTTCCTCCGAAAATTGAAGTGATAATCGGAATGACGGCAGCGCCAATCATGCCTGCAAAAGCGCCACGCCCCGACATTACCCCAAATGCTGCACCCAGTGATAGCGCAGCGAAACTTACGGTAAGGCCAGACGTGATATCAGGCAGAAGTTTTCTGAAATTCATACAACGAATGTTTAGATATAATAGCTGTAGGCCGGCAAAAGGTTTTTACCGAACTGAAATTGCTCCCTTATAGCGGTGTATAAGGAATTAAACGCTCATGGAGAGCTCAGGAGGGGGTGTGTAAATTTCGAGGTAAACGGATTGCACTAACCGGTTTGACTTACGTAGATATAAGTCGTTAGCCGATAGCAACTTATTGCCAACACACGATAATGTGAGGAAGGCGGTAATCTTAACTTCTGTATCACTAAAGCCTTTTGATGTTTCGGAGGTGTCTTTTTCTTCTTCGCAGCCGCCATTTGCCACAAAACGCACCATATTCTCATAAAGCTGTTTGTTTTTCTTTTCCAGCCCAATGAGTTTGGCCTCCAGAATCAAAAAGCTAAGATTGAAAAAGATCAGTCCAAGCCCCAATGCCAGCAACCGGCAGAATATGGTTCCACGATTCATCATTTATCCAAAAATACGCGATTTTTGTCAATTTGGTTTATAATTTCTTTATTGAACGGTTAATTAATGATGTATGAATCAACCAGATGCCTTAAACCTTGTAGCCGAATTTCATCGCACTTTCAAACACCCTATTTTAGATAAACCTCAGATACCGTCTGAAGACCGGTGTAAACTGCGCGTAGCGCTTATTGATGAGGAATTGAAAGAACTTGAAGTGGCCATCCTTGAAAAAGATATAGTTGGCATAGCCGATGCCCTTTGCGACATTCAGTACGTATTGTCGGGAGCTATTTTGGAGTTTGGGTTGGGTGAGAAGTTTAAAGATTTGTTCGAAGAAGTTCAGCGATCAAACATGAGCAAGGCCTGCACATCGGAAGATGAAGCCCGTGCAACAGTGCAGCATTATTTAGATAAAGACGGCACCGAATGTTATTACACCCGGGAAGGAGATAAATGGCTTGTTTACCGCAAATCTGACAACAAAACGATAAAATCGGTGGGCTACTCACCGGCTGACCTGGAACGGGCGCTCCGCTAAGGGAAAATGTAACCTTAGAGTTATGAATTATTACTTAACGTTGTCAATATAAATAATTGAAAATCAGTAATTAATAACTCGAAAAAATTGAAAAAGTTAGTTCAACGAATTAATCGTAACCCAATAACGATACGCTATAATGGCCTGATCCCACTTTTTAAGTTTTGACAGGTCGCGCTGGCTGTAACGGGGCAGAATGGCCTTGTTTATTCCTGCAAGTGCCCTAAAAAATAGTTTTCGCATAATTCCGTTAATTAAATTAGGCTAAAGTTGGATACTTTTAATCCTTATCTTTAACTCGCTCAAATCTCGGTATAAACTTATAAAATTATGGATTTATTGGAACCTGGCTCTTTCTTAACCATCTGGCACAAGGCCATGATTGTAGGCGCTATTGTTATGGTGGCTTTAGGCTTTCTGTTCTACCTTACTCACAACCTCCGGGTATCGGCCATAAAGGAGTATCACCACAAGTACGACTACATTAACAAAAATGAAATCCGCAATTATAAGCGTGTATTTTATTGCTTTGGAGTAGCGGTGGCCTTAGTTATTAATACCTATGGCATGGGCGAGGTTAAGGAATTTGGAATATGGTTTATTGTGCGGGCCTTTATGTCCATTGCCGGTGGAACTTTGGTGGCCTATATCGCACATCTGGTACTGGAGTATTATTATCCTACCCGGTTAGATAAGAAGCTAAAAAAATGGCGTTATGCAGCGCGCATCAATCCCAAAAATGGCAATAAGATGCGCCTGTTAAGCGAAGAGGAAGAAGACGTGCACTTAGATGAAGGGATGATTGCCGAGGAAAATGTATTTTCTATCGATTACGATGTTTGGATAGATGAGAAAACCGGGGATGTGAAAGTTGAAAAATACGAAGGTCGCCTTCAGGCCCTGCAATGTAACTCCTGCGGATTTTATACCATGCGTGTTATTAAAGAGGAGGTTACTAAAGTACCGGATGAAAATGAACCCGGAGAGTTGGTTAAAAACTACCAGTGCAGCTATTGTAAATCGGTGCGGGCTACTGCGTTTAAAATTTCAACTAAAGAGGCAGACGATTACAAAAAAGACAAATTTAAGTTTAAGCGGAATAAAGATATCGACCTGGTTAAGGTGGAAATCCATTCAATTTCAGGCGGTCGTAAGCATTTTGAGTTTCAGAATGTTGACCAGGCCCAGAAATTTTTGGCTGAATTTGATTCTGAATAAAATATCGGGATTTTCAGCACACTATTTGCCGGTATCCGTATATAGAGAAAATAAACAGAGTAAAGGGATGAATATAAAGAAGCGTTTTGGGTTGTTGGTTGGGTTGATTTTATTGGCGGGGGCACACGTTTATGCTGTACCCGATTCCGTTTTTCAGATAAAGCCTGTATATGGCAAGCAGGTGCGCGTTGTTGCCTCAATTTTAGAAACCGGTCACTACCGGAAACTTCCTTTTAATGATTCGTTATCTTCAGTGGTGTTGGATAGTTACCTCTCAAGCCTCGATAACAGTAAAATCTATTTCCTGAAGTCGGATATAAACACGTTTGAAAAATACCGAAATCAATTAGATGACCTGGCCCGTGCCGAACGAGTAGAACCAGCCTTTGACATCTATAAGATTTTTCAGAAACGCTTTAGCGAGCGGATGGATTATGTGATGAAACACTTGGTTGGAAAAGAATTTGATTTTACCACTGATGAGTATTACGAAACCAACCGCGAAAAAGCTCCCTGGCCGGCCAATGTTGACGAACTCAATGCCATCTGGACGCAGATAATCAAAAACCAGGCGTTGAGTTTGAAACTGGCAGGCAAAACCCAACCCGAAATTAAAGACGCATTGGAGAAACGCTACGAGCGCTTCATCAAATCCATGAGCCAGACAACCGGTGATGACATTTTCAGCACCTACCTGAATGCTATTGCCGAATCGTACGACCCGCACACCAATTATTTTTCTCCGCGCACTGCCGATGTATTCAAACAGAACATGGCGCAGTCGTTTGAAGGAATAGGAGCGAGGTTGCAATCCGATAATGATTACACCAAAATTGCCGAAATCATACCCGGTGGCCCGGCAGAGAAGAGCAAACTCCTTCATGCCAACGACCGGATTATTGGCGTTGCCCAGGGCGATGGCGGTGAAATGGTTGATGTTATCGGTTGGCGGTTAGATGAAGTGGTTAAGCTGATTAAAGGCCCGAAAGGAACGCGGGTTCGGTTAAATATTCTTCCTGCCGAAACGGGTGTAACCGGCCCCCCGGTTGTAATTACCTTAGTTCGTGATAAAATTAAACTGGAAGACCTCACTGCAAAAAAACAAGTTGTTGATTACACAAAAGATGGCAAGCAACTAAAGCTTGGTGTAATAACGTTGCCTGGTTTTTATATGGATTGGGAAGCATACCAGAAAGGCGACCCGAATTACAACAGTACATCGGGTGATGTGAAGAAACATATTAAAGATATGCAGGCGCAAGGCATTGATGGTTTAGTGCTTGACCTTCGTAATAATGGAGGAGGTTCGTTAAAGGAAGCTGTTGATCTTACAGGCTTGTTCATCAGGAAAGGCCCGGTTGTGCAGGTTAGAAATTCCATGAAGCGAACTGAAGTGTTGGAAGATGATGATAACAATGTGTTGTATAACGGACCGCTGATTGTGTTGATTAACAGGTTCAGCGCATCCGCTTCTGAAATATTTGCCGGAGCCATGCAGGATTACGGTCGTGGTGTTGTGGTGGGCGAATCTTCTTACGGAAAAGGAACGGTACAAACTATGGTTGAACTCGACCGGTTTATCCAGGATAAAGACAATGCCGGTTCGTTGAAGCTTACTATTCAAAAATTTTATCGTATTAACGGAAGCAGCACGCAGCATAAAGGCGTAATCCCTGACATCAAGATGCCCTCTGCACTTGACTCTGATCAGTTTGGTGAAAGCTCAAATCCGGCAGCGTTACCGTGGGATGAAATTCGCGGAACGCTTTATCAGCGCACTCCTTATATAAACAGTAAGGTGCTTACCGGCTTAACCCGCACACACCAGGAGCGATTAAAAACAGACGCCCGGCTACTTGAACTGGTTAGCCAGACAGAAGAAGTGCGCAGAAATCTCAATCAAACGAAAGTTTCGCTGAATGAGGAACAACGGAAGAAGGAAATGGAAGAAGCCGAGCGGAAAGTAAGCGCTACCCGCAAACCCGGAAACGTTCAGCTCGATAAGGAAGGTAAACCGGTTAGCGGTACGTTAAATATGGAAGATGAATATCTCCGTGAAGGGTTATTGATTCTTTCTGACCTTATCAGTTCAAGGATTGGTTAACCTGCAAGTCAATCATAAATTAAATCGGGATTTTACTAATTTAGCCGGAAAACCATGCTCCAGCCCCGCGCTCTATGAGTGAAGATCTTTTGAAAGCCGTTATCCAGTTATTTGCTATCGTAGCCAGAGAGCGGATAACCGATGATGAGCGCAACAACATCAAAGATTTTTTAGGGTTGCACCTGAATCGGGAAGCTATAAAGCATTACCTCGACTTGTTTGATGAATTGGCAAAGGGTAGCCACGACCAACCCGAACAGGATTCTTCGGTTGATGCTGAAACCGCTCAGTTTCTTGACGAATGGGCTAAGATCATGCAGATCAGCAAGCAGGTAAACCAGGCGCTTACCATGCAGCAAAAGTTAGTGCTGATTATAAAAATCATTGAGCTGATATTTTCGGATGGCACTATATCCGAAAGGCAGGAGAATTTAATTTACTATATCGGGCAGGCGCTTAAAGTTCCACGGAGTGATATTAATGAGTTAAAGAATTTTGTGGCCGGTCAGGATATTGACGAACTGGCATCTAAAAATGTTTTAATCATTGATGAGGGGTATGACGAAAAACCATATCCCGGCCCACGAATAGTTGAAAAAAACCTTACGGGGCTAATAGCAATTTTACGATTGTCCGATTCGTATTTTATTAAATACCTCGGCATTTCCGTTGTTTACCTGAACAGCATACACCTGAAGAGTCGCAAGATTGATGTGTTTCCAACGGGAAGCACCATTCGTGGCGATAAGCTTGAACCGATTTATTACAGCGATATTATCGGGAAGTTTCTTACTGGTGAAGATACTCAGAAATTAACATTCACGGCCGATCACATCTTTTATCATTTCAAATCGGGCAAGGCTGGTTTGCAAAACATAAACATTGCCGAAAAAGGCGGAAAGCTTGTGGGTATAATGGGTGCGAGTGGTTCGGGTAAATCAACGTTGCTGAATGTTTTGAACGGGTCTGAAAAACCTTCCAGCGGAAGGGTGCAGATCAACGGCATTGATATACACGAACGGCCAGGAGAAGTGCAGGGAATACTGGGGTATATTCCTCAGGATGATTTGCTGATGGAAGATCTTACCGTTTTTGAAAACCTCTATTACGCTGCGCGGCTATGCTTTGGTCAATTGCCGAAAGAAGTGTGTGCGGAGCGTGTTGAGAAAGTGCTGGTTCAACTTGGGTTAAGTGAAATCAGGGATTTGAAAGTCGGCTCGCCACTTCAAAAAACCATTAGTGGCGGGCAGCGAAAGCGGTTAAATATAGGATTAGAACTGTTACGTGAGCCGGCCATTTTGTTTGTAGATGAACCGACTTCCGGGTTATCATCGCGCGACAGCGAAAACATTATGGATTTGCTGAAGGAATTATCGCTAAGAGGCAAAATGATTTTTGTAGTAATTCATCAGCCATCATCCGACATATTTAAAATGTTTGATACGCTGTTGATTCTCGATGTTGGAGGATTTCAGATTTATTACGGAAACCCGGCTGAATCGGTTGTGTACTTCCGCGACATCATCAACGCAGCAAACAAATCTCAGGGCGCATGCCCCGAATGTGGAAACATCAATCCCGAACAGGTATTTAACATAATTGAAACAAAAGTTGTAAACGAATACGGGCGACTTACCAATACCCGAAAAATTTCACCCGGCCAGTGGTACCAGTATTTCAAACAACGATTAAAAATTCAGAAGGTAGAGCATTTACGCGAACCATTGCCCATAGCGCAGCATATAGCTACCCGCTTTCAACAAATAAAGATATTTGCTATTCGCGATTCATTGGCCAAGCTGGCTAACAAACAATACCTCATCATTAATTTATTGGAAGCGCCCGTGCTGGCTTTCTTTATCGCGTTTATGGTAAAGTACTATAATATTCTTATGCGGGAGAATGCGACATATACTTTTTATGATAACGAGAATATTCCCGTATTCTTTTTTATGAGTGTGGTGGTGGCGTTGTTTTTCGGGCTGACCGTTAGCGCTGAGGAAATTTTTAAAGACCGGAAAATTTTAAAACGCGAACAATTTCTTCATTTAAGTCGCACAAGTTATTTGCTATCAAAGATCACGGTGTTGTTCTTTATTTCGGCAATACAGACCTTGTTGTTTGTTGTGGTAGGCCACTTGGTGCTTGAAATTCCGTTAACCGAATTCCGGTATTGGTTTATTTTGTTTTCGGTGGCGTGTTTTGCAAACGTGTTGGGATTGAATATTTCGGCTTCGTTTAATAGTGCCGTTACGATTTACATTTTGATTCCGCTGTTAGTTATACCACAATTGCTGTTGAGTGGGGTAGTGATAGAGTTCGATAAATTCAATCCGAAAGTAACCAAACCGATAGGTGTTCCGTTAATGGGCAACCTGATGTCATCGCGCTGGGCATTTGAAGCATATATGGTTACGCAATACAAAGACAACCCGTTTGAGAAACAGTTTTATGAATTGGATAAGACGATTGCTCAGGCTGAATTTAAACGTGTGTTTCTTATCCCTGAATTAGAGTCGAGATTATCATACTGTATAAACAATCACAGCCAATGGCGCAGCCGTAATGCTGAAAATCTTTCGTACACACTAAGCCTTTTGCAAAGTGAAATCAGGAACGAACTATCGGAAGTAGGCGAAGCTAATTTTCCGGATATTGATAACCTGTTTGCCGGGAAATTTGATTCGACAGTATATGAACAGACCACAAAGTTTTTGAGTACCCTGAAGCAATTTTACTTGCTACGGCACAACCGGGCAAGAGATGAGCGCGAAACACTTCTGAATACGCTCACGGCAACTCCGACTGATATGGCCCGCTACGAAAAAATGCGACAGCGGTATCAGAATAAAGCAGTGGCTGATGCCGTGCGCAACCTGAATACGGTAAACCGGATTGTTGAATTTGACGGACGGATTATTCAACGCATATACCCGATATACCAGGAAGAACATAAGCCACGATACTGGCTTGATTTTTCCGCAAATCTCTATCAGCCTACCAAACACTTTGCCGGAATGATTTTCGATACGCTGCATTTCAATCTCGCTGTTATCTGGAGCATGACTATTATGCTGTACATAACTTTGTATTTCGATGTGTTGAGAAAAATTATGAAAATGGTTGAAAACAGACGCTATAGGAGGGTTGAACGTATATAAATTTTCCTATTTTTGCTCGATTAAAACCCATAATTAAAATGAAAAGAGAATTGTTCAGGTATTTTTCGTTAGCAGTATTTGCATTGTTGCTGGCTTGCTCGGCCAAGCAAGAGCAGGCAGAAACAGAAACTGCCGATGCAGATGATTCAGAGTGGCCGTTGATGGATGAGTTTCACATGGTAATGGCAGAAAGCTTCCATCCGTTTAAAGATTCGGCAAATATTGATCCGGCTATAGCCAATGCACCGGAAATGGCGGCTTTAGCAGAGAAGTGGAGCACATCGGAACTTCCTTCAAAAGTTGATAACGATAACGTGAAGGCTGACCTCGAAGAATTGAAAACTGAGTCAGCGGCATTTGCTGAACTTGTTCAGGATGGAGATGTGGAAGCAATCCGCACATCACTTATCAATCTTCACAACATTTTCCACAGACTTCAGGATGCCTGGTACAAAGGCGAAGGTGGTCATCATCACGGAGACCACAAGCACTAAGAATTAGTATAAAATACTTTCGGGCATCATTCAGTTTGCTGAATGATGCCTGTTTTTTTTAACTGTTGTTTTTTAAAGATGCCCTTCACGTTTTCACATCCGGCCATTGTTTTACCGTTTGCAAAAATCAAATCGCGCTACATATCCATGTCGTGTTTGATAGCCGGAAGCATGACGCCCGACTTTCAGTATTTTCTTCAAATGAAATTGAAAGGAAGAATTATGCACACGTGGCACGGAGCATTTTTAGTAGGGCTTCCGGTGGCGCTCTTCTTGGTTTTGATTTTTCATCTTATAGTTAAACAACCACTCATCAGTAATTTACCAGTGTACTTTCAAAGCCGCTTGCGCAACTTATACGAAGTAGATTTTCTGAAGCAATTCCGTGAAAATTTTTTCGCTTACCTGGCGTGTTTGCAAATCGGGATTCTTTCGCACGTGTTTTGGGATAGCTTTACCCACGCCAACACCTACTTTGTAGAATACATAGAATTCCTTTCGTGGGAGGTTGAGCATGAAGTTCTGCCTGACCGCCCGTTGTTCAGGTATTTGCAACACATCAGCACAATGGTGGGCGCAATAGCTATTGCCTGGTTTTTTCATGTGTTGCCACAACGCACGGATGCCGTTACGCCCATTACATACCGGTATTGGTTTGTTGTTGTGGTCGCCTCGGTGGTTGCATTTGCTGTTCGCTGGTCGTTTGGTTTCCGGTTCTTTGGCGATGGGGTTGTTTCCGCAATCAGCAGCATATTCATCGGGCTTATTGTGGCAGGTTTGGTCTTTCATTCAGCATCAAAACGTTTCATGAATTAACTTTTTTAGATACTTTGCTGTAAATACTACAACCCCTTATGGAGTATATCAGCAGCAAAAGAACCCTCTGGTCGGTTATTACAGCTTCCTCGGTTGGAACGCTCATCGAATGGTACGATTTCTATATCTTTGGCAGTTTGGCCGTCATTCTATCCGAACAGTTTTTCCCGCAAACCAATCCTACGGCAGCGTTTTTGTCAACGCTGGCTACATTTGCTGCCGGTTTTATTGTGCGGCCGTTTGGCGCATTGGTGTTCGGGCGGTTAGGTGATATTGTTGGCCGGAAATACACTTTCTTGGTAACGCTTACGCTGATGGGCGCCTCAACGTTTGCCATCGGGCTGGTGCCGAGCTACGAAAGTATAGGCATGGCCGCACCCCTGATTGTATTGACACTTAGATTAGTGCAGGGCCTTGCGCTGGGTGGCGAATATGGGGGAGCAGCAACCTATGTAGCCGAACATTCTCCGGCTGCGAAACGTGGCTTTTATACCAGTTTTATTCAAACAACCGCTACACTGGGATTGTTTGTTTCCATTGGTGTGATTTTAGTCGTGCGCGAGTGGGTAGGCGTAGAAGCTTTTGCAATGTGGGGCTGGCGTATTCCCTTTATACTTTCTGCGGTGCTGGTAGGCATTTCAATCTACATCAGGTTGCGGATGCAGGAGTCGCCTTTGTTTGCAAAAATCAAATCAGAAGGAAAGCTCTCAAAAAACCCGATAAAGGAAAGTTTTGCAAAGAAGGAAAACCTGATGCTTGTGTTGCTTGCCTTGTTTGGTGCAACTGCCGGGCAGGGTGTGGTTTGGTACACGGGGCAGTTTTATGCGTTGTCGTTTATTCAAAAGACTTGCAACATTGAGTTTGTTCAATCCTATCACATTATTGCCATTGCTTTACTGATAGGCACACCGTTGTTTATTTATTTTGGGTGGTGGTCGGATAAAGTGGGCCGAAAGTTTATTATGATGACCGGTTTGATTCTGGCCGTTGTATGTTACCGGCCTCTTTACAGTAAAATGTATTCGTTAGCCGACCTTTCTGCTAAAACTGAAATTACCGAACAGCAACAACTAACTACGTCTTTTACTGTTGATGGTGGTGATTCATTGAAAGTTGTTTCGATGATTCAGAATTATACTGATGGGTATCAGCTTAATGAAACCACGAGGTATAAATCATCTGGCGAAATAATAAATTCAAGCAAGCAAATCGTGCTAAACAGCCATGCAAAATGGCTGATGATTTTGCTTGTATTTATACAGGTGGTATTTGTAACGATGGTGTATGGCCCGATTGCCGCTTTTTTGGTTGAGTTATTTCCTACCAGGATTCGTTACACGTCTATGTCGCTGCCGTATCACATCGGCAATGGAATTTTTGGTGGGCTGACACCGCTCATCGCTACCAGTTTGTATGAATACAGTAAATTAGGGGGTACTTCTTCAGGTGATGTGGTGGCCGGGCTTTGGTACCCGATTGGTATTGCAGCACTCTCGTTCGTTATCGGAATGATTTTCCTTCCCCGAAAAATAAAGGGTGAAGTATTGGAAGAGTAAATGACAACGAAACCGCTAAAACTGTTAACAGAGTTGAATGAAATCAGACTTTTCTTGAAGAAGAATGGTAGATAAAGTAGTTGGCATAATGCCAACTACTTATTACCTTTGCCCTTGTGAATGTTATAAAACGGAAAGCGTTATTGGATTTTTCTGAAAAGCACCCTGATGCAAAGGTTTCATTAAATACGTGGTTTGCTGTATGCAGAAGGTCGGAGTGGAAAACATATCATGAACTACAACAGGATTTTCCTGAGGCTTTTCCGGTAGGGGATAACCGTGTGGTGTTTGATATTAAAGGAAACCGGTATCGTTTGGTGGCAAGAGTGCTATTTGCCTACAAACAAATTCAAATAAAATGGATTGGCACACATGCCGAATATGATAGAATTGATGTTATAAAGGTAAACAGATATTGATATGTGGACGATTATACAAACAAAACGCGAATACAGCCGGGTACTCGAGAGAATTGAAGAACTATCAGTAAATCCCCCTTCTCCAAAGTCAGAAGAAGGAAAGGAGTTAATGCTTCTTGGATTTCTTGCGGCTGAGTATGAAGAGGCTAATTTCCCGATTGAGTACCCTGACCCGATTGATGCTATAAAGGTGCGAATGGATGACCTTGGCCTTACGGTAAACGACTTGCTTTCCATTTTTGGCGATAAGGGAACAGCTTCAAAGGTACTTAACCGTCAACGTGCGTTGTCGCTTTCGATGATTCGGGGGCTTTCGAGAAAACTTGCATTGCCCGCAGAGTTATTAATAAAGCCAATTCAGTCGGGGTACAAATCAACAGGCGTTGCTATGGTACATGAGGCTGAAGAAAAGTATGGAGCAAAAAAGAAGAGGAAATAAATAAAATTCTAAGCAACGTACAATATCTATGAATTTAATGATAATAATGAATTGAAAATAATAACTTCATATTGTATTACATAGTTAGGGTATCGCCATCTTTAGAATTTTCCCTTTCAGACTACTATTTGGCTCTTTTATTACCAATGTTATTTCATCTGGATACCTTTCGTCAGAAAATTTAATTTCAAGATTTTCTCCAACCTCTTGTATTTTTTTAATCTTGACGTACCCAGACTTTGATGCTCCCTCATTCTCAAATTCAAAAATTGTTGCTGTAAGTGATTTTCTCTTTCCTAAGATTTTTGCCTTGCCTATAACTACAATATTTTTATTGACCAATATCAAGTCACAGTAGTTGAAAGAGTATAAGGTTTGGTATGGGGCTAAGTCGAATATGTTTTTCTTTTTTAAGTTATCGAAGTTCTTAAACCAAATTTATAGGTCTGCATATATTTCTGAAGAACTGCCGGAGTATGCTTGAATTATCTTTTTCGTTCTCTTCGTATGAGTATGTATAAATAACCGAAGAAAGACTATTGGAATTGAGAACACCGATACGATTAATAGTATATGAACGACTTGATTCATTTTCGCTGACCCAAAAAGAAATTCAACCTAAACTTTATCCAGGTTTCCAGACGGGGTTGGCCGGCAATGAATTTGGTTATCTGTAAAGATGCTGAAGTGTTGGAGCCAATCATCTTACCCAAATCCAGACGCAGGAAAAGAAAGTACGTGTCTTCAACAAAGGTGTGAATGTATTCGGGGTGTAACGAAACCCATCCTGACCACGAATCCAACACAAAAGTTGCGGGCAAACTCATGCTCATCACCTTTAACTGGTCGTCTAAGTCAGGGTTAGCGAGGTCGGGCACGCCATCGGCACCGCCTAAGCTGTTCAGCCGGGCAGAAGAAATCTGGAAGTTTAAGGTTGGAAACAAATAAAAAGCTTCATCGGGCCGTATGGCCACAACCACACCGGGTTTATACACCCACGCGCCCGTTCCGCGCCCGAGGCGTGCGTTGCCGGTAGGGGCGGTGGCTTCAAACGTGGCGGTAATGCGTTGCAGGCCCAGCGGGTCTTTAGCCTGATAGGCCACACCATGATAAAAGAATTTCATATCGCCTATGCCGGTTGTATTTTCAAAACCCGCAAAGTCGCCACTGAAAATAGAGTGCACTACCGGCAGGGCAATGCCCATAGCGTGCCGTTTTCCGGGCAGGCCGTAAACAAAGCCGGGTTTGAATGAATAGAATTTATTTTCTGCAACAAAGTAGTACGTGTCTAAGTCGAGCGTGATGCGGCTATCCATAAGGGCCGGGTGGTAAGGCTCCAGCCGGTCAATATCAGTTTGGGCAAACAGGGTTGGGGTAATCGCCAACAAAAGCAGGGTAAAAAGCCATTCTTTCCGGTTTCTCATAGCCCTAAAGATATATTATTAAACACATAGATACATAGGTAGGCTTCGTACAATATTATACCCGCCTATTGTGATTTTTGCCTGTGCCAAAGGCATGGATGCCACAAAACTATGGCTACTTATTTGTTATTTCAGCAAAGCATATCCCGACTTTGCCGGGGATATATAGCTTCAGTGTCTTGACAGTGCAAACAAAACATCTGTGGTTTAAGATTAAAAGCAGATACTCATAATAACAAACACATTCATGCGCTTATCGGGTTGGTATGCTTAATTTGTTTTAACGTTTTTCGTGCCCTTGAAATCAATCCTGCCGAGCCGTAGGGCATAATATCTTCAAGCACAAGGGCAAGTTCGCGTTTCAGTTCAGGGTTGGTCTGGACAATGTTGGCAAGCACCGTCATCGAAAAGGCACGAACTGCAATGGCCTCTTTATTGTCCTGGAGGTAATCAAAACACAACGACACCACTTCGCCATGCAAACCTTTCGGGATGTTAACAAATTGCAGTAAGCGCATGGTGTTTCGTTTTACAGCATTGTGCAACGAAGGTTGCCTGAGGTTTTTGATGAGTTTTTTAAGATGAGGTTTTACCAATTCCGGGTAATGCTCAACACAAATACTCAATGGCCAGGCTGACCGTTGCGTTAGCCGGTATGGGCCTTTGAGGAAAAGGCTCACCAATTCTGCAAACCGTTCAGCGTCATGGCCGATGTATCGTACAATTCTAAGCGTTTGCGCCTTGCTATGTTCTTTAAGAATTTCCTTTTCTAAGTTCATGACAACTGTAAAGGTCAGGAAAAATTCTTATTCGGTAATAATATCTTGCCGATTGGGCAGGAAGCGAAATTTATCTGGAATGGGCTGGGTATGGCTTAAGCGCTAACCTTGTACTCTTGCAGGTTGTCAATCATGGATTGGATGAGTTCCTCTTCCTGCGGGGTAAAGGTTACTTCCTTTTTCTTACTGCGTAAGCTTTCAAAATATTTCTCAAGGCTGGGGTAGAAGTTCAGCCTGTATTTGAAAACCGTTTTACTACCTATAGCCTTTTTCAACTCGCGCAGCGAATGGCGGTCGTCCATCCATAACAGGTAAAGGCTGTCGCTTTCGGGCGAGCCGGGCATAAACGGAAAATTTGATTTGAGCAGGTTGTTTAATACTTCATCTTTAAAGCCGGGTTTTCCTGCGATATACACTGTAGTCCATTCCATAGAGAACACTCCTTCCTTCATCTTTCACAGCATTTACTTACGTGCTTCGGCTCCATCGCAAACGAAAATGCGGTGAGAGCGTATTCGTTAAAAATTTTATGTAACTTACTGTAAATCAATACCTTTTAATGTTCATACAAATAAACGGAAGATGTTGCGGAAGGTTCCGGTTTTTGAAAAAATAATTTTTGATTAGTATTGAATTACTCCCGGTAATGCCGGTGTTGATATTTTTTCTGTTGATTTGCTTTTATGGAAGACAGGCCTGATGCTATAACCATTACCCGGCAGGGCTATACCGGTAATGATATGGCACGGCTTGTTCGTGCCGGACATGAGTATTTTACATTAGCACAGCAGCTTATCCGCGAGGCCCGGCACACCATTCATTTGCAAACCTACATTTTTGAAAACGATGAAACCGGCATGGAGGTAATCCGTGCGTTGCTGGAGGCCGCTGGCCGGGGTGTAAAAATTTACATTGTTATTGACGGGTATGCCTCACAGAATTTTTCGGATGAGATAATAGCTAAACTACGGGCGTCAGGAATTTACTTTCGTTTTTTTGCCGCCTATTTCAAAAGCAGGTATTTTTATTTTGGCAGAAGGATGCACCACAAAATTTTGGTTGTCGATGGGAAGAAAAGTTTAGTGGGCGGTATAAACATAGGCAATCACTACAACGATACAACAGAAAATCTGGCCTGGCTCGATTGGGCTGCATACGTAGAAGGGCCGTTAGGATTGTTGCTTCAGCAGATTTGTGAAAAGCGCGTAAGTAAAGAAACCTTTACCCACATTGTGTTGCCTCCTGATAGCGGGAACGAAAAGCGTATTTGGGTACGGCCTCGCATTAACGATTGGGTGCATAGAAAACGCGAAATATCAATCAGCTACATAGACATGCTGAAAGAAGCGAAGTCGCACATTACGATGATGTCCAGTTATTTTATTCCCGGCAACATGCTGAAGCGTTTTATTGCCAATGCAGCAAAGCGCGGTGTGAAAATCAGGATTATCCAGGCTGGTATCTCCGATGTGATGATTGCCAAGTATGCCGAGCGCTATATGTATAGCTGGTTTTTGCGCAATGGAATTGAACTATACGAATATCAGCCGAAAGTATTGCATGCCAAATTAGCTACTTATGATGGAAAGTGGGTAACGGTTGGTTCGTATAACCTGAACAACATCAGCGCATACGCCAGCGTTGAGCTAAACCTTGACATATTGGATGAAGACTTTGCAAAAGATGCGGAAGCCCGTTTGCAACGTATTATTGATAACGACTGCATACAGGTTACAAACGAGAATTACAGTGAAAAGCTAACCTTATGGGAAAAGTTTCTGCAACGCAGCGCGTATGACATATTCCGCTTCCTGTTGTTTATTGTTACGTTTTATTACAAGCAGAGGGGGTAATTTATTTTACTACCAATTTTTTCATGGTTTGAAATTTTCCCAGTATTCTCTTGGCGTTACGATTTTTGTCCGTTTATATTTTTGAATTGTGAAATCGTTTGTGTTTCCGGTTATCAAGAAATCCGCTTTACTCTCGTCAGCTAATTCCAATAATTTATTATCATCTACATCTGAAATTAGTGTAATCTTCTTTTTCGGAGTGAACAGAGAAGACTTGGTTTCAATATCTGCAATTAATTTCTGCACCCTGTCGTGAAAGTCGGGGTATTTAGAAAATCTCTTTCGGTTAAAAACAGTATAGTATTCTTGCAGGAGTTCATCCGAAATACATAATTCAATTTTCCCTGCAATGAAAATGTCGTTGACTATAAGATAGGAGTAGCCTTTCTGGATAAGCGCAGATACAAATACATTTGTATCAATTACGAGTTTTTGCATTCTTTCTTACGGCTTTGACTTCCTTTGTAATTTCATCCATTGTCATTTTAGAAAGCCCATATTTTTCGGCTAATTCTACTGTTTTGTTTAGATTTTGCCTTGTCAGCTCCCTACTCACCAAATCCAGAAATTCCGAGAATGAAATCTTGTCCTTTTTGATTCCAAATGTATCCAACTCAAAATCAGATATCGAAACAGTTAGCGTTCTCATTTTTCGTGCTTTATAGTACCAAATTTACAAAATTTTTATCGAGAACAACCCTATTTTCCTCGTATCCTTCTGAACAACACTCTTACGGTTTCTTTGTTCCAATTTGCAAACCTTCCGCGTTGTATAACCAATAGGTTATCATCGGGATGGCTAAGGTAAAAGTGAAACACAAACTCATTATCGGGTGTAGCCCAGCCGGTAATTTGCCCGAAACGCAGGTCGTTAAAAATCAGTTTGCCGTCTTTTTGTTTTACGGTATAATACCCTTGCGAGAAACGAACTAAGTGTTGCAGTGATTCATGCTTGGCCACTTCACTAAGCAGTTCTTTGTTTCTTGGGAAATAACGAAAGTCGATTGTTTGCTGTCGGTCAAAAACCGACCGGTGCGCTACATGAAAACCGCTATCATCTTCAACAGCCACAAACCAGAGCCAACTGTTTAGCGGTGTGGGGGTGGTGAGGTAGCGCGAGTATTCAATATTTTGCTTTTTTAAGGCTGCGGCAACGTCCTGTTCAATAGTAAATTTGTTATACGCGGCATAAATCAGGTATGATGTCGTAAGCGCCAATGACCACGTAGCCCATTTCATGCGCAACGGGTGGTCGGTTCGTAATACCAGCAACACAAGGGCGGCTATGCCAACCCAGGCAGAAAAGAGCGGGTCGGCAACGAAAAGAAAATGAAACGAAATGCGCGCATGACTGAACGGCTCGAACCATCCGGTACCGTAAGCATTGCACCCGTCAACCAGCAGGTGCAGTAGCATTTGGGTTCCGAGAAAGACCATCCAGGCGCCCAACCGCATATCGGGTTTGCGATACCATCGGTCGGCAAACAACGCTAATCCGATAGTAGTAATACCAACAAACAGGAACGAATGTGTAAAACCCCGGTGAGCTAGCAGATTTTCCGAAAAAGTCATCCAGAAGGAAGCAACAAAATCAATATCGGGCAGACTTTGCGCCACTGCCCCGATAAACATGGCGTGCTTGCCAAGCTTTTTTCCGGCCATCGCTTCGCCAACAACAGCGCCCAGGGCTATATGCGTTATTGAGTCCATCCGAAAGCCAAGATAAGGGTTAAGAAATAAACACCCGAATGATATTTGTCACCCAAATGAATAATTCCTGCCGGCTTCACCGTACCTTTGCACATTACTTAATAGTCTTTTTGTGAACTACCTTTCTGCCGAACTTATTTCAAAATCCTTTAATGACCGCTGGCTGTTTAAAGACCTTTCTTTAGGCATATCGCAAGGCGAGAAATTAGCCTTTGTAGGCAATAATGGTGTTGGTAAATCAACCCTGTTGAAAATTTTAACAGGCGAACTATCGTCTGATTCCGGAACGGTTGTTATCCGTGAAGGCATCCGGCTTGGCTATCTTACACAACAACCGGTGGTTGATGAAAACCTGTTGGTAAAGGATGTTCTCTTTAATGACAGCAACGAAGTGGCGCGTGCAGTAAAGGAATATGAAGATTGCCTGCATCATCCCGATGTTGCGCCTGAACGTATGCAGGCTGCCTTAGAAAAAATGGAAGAACTAAGTGCGTGGGATTACGATTCAAAAGTGCAGGAAGTAACCGGTAAACTGGGTGTGCCCGATATGGATAAGAAATTCAGTGAGCTTTCGGGTGGGCAAAAAAAACGGATTTTCTTAGCGCAACTTTTATTGAATGAGCCTGACCTCATCATTATGGATGAGCCAACCAACCATCTTGACCTGTCGGCTATTGAATGGTTGGAAAATTATTTGGCAGGGCCGCAGATTACGTTGATTATGGTAACACACGACCGTTACTTTCTGGACGCGGTGGCAACCGAAATCATTGAACTTGACCGCCAGCAACTTTTCCGGTATAAAGGCAACTATGCTTACTATCTTGAAAAGAAAGCAGAGCGCGAAGAGATATTGAAAGCCGAAGTAAGCAAGGCGCGTAACCTGTTAAAGAAAGAACTTGAATGGATGAGGCGTCAGCCAAAAGCGCGCGGAACAAAAGCGAAATACAGGGTGGAAGCCTTTTATGAACTGAAGGAAAAAGCCTCGCAGGATTTGCGCAAGGACAGGCTTGAACTCGATATTAAAGAAACACGCCAGGGCGGAAAAATATTAGAAGTTAATCATTTATCGAAAACCTTTAACGGCATAACGATGGTGGATAATTTTTCTTATGTGTTTAAGAAGCATGACCGCATTGGTGTTGTGGGTAATAACGGAGTGGGGAAGAGCACCTTTTTGAATTTGATTACACAACGCCTTAAACCCGATAGCGGTGAGGTGCTGCCCGGTGTTACCACAAAGTTTGGGTACTTTACACAAGATTCAATGAACCTCAATCCGGCCAACCGGGTAATTGAAGAGGTTAAAAACATTGCCGAGTTCATTACACTGTCGGATGGTTCGCAGGTATCAGCTTCAAAGTTTTTGGATAATTTCCTGTTTCCGCCAGAGAAGCAATACACGTATGTGGAAAAATTAAGTGGGGGAGAGAAGAAGCGGTTGCAGTTGCTGAAAATGTTGGTTACGAACCCGAATTTTTTAATTCTTGATGAACCGACCAACGATTTTGATATTGACACACTGAATGTACTGGAAGAGTTTTTGGAAAAATTTACCGGCTGCCTGTTGTTAGTTTCGCACGACCGTTATTTTATGGATCATCTTGTAGACCAGTTATTTGTATTTGAAGGCGAAGGAAGAATCCGTTTCTTCAATGGCAATTACACCGACTACCGCGACTGGACAGATGAGCAGGAGATAAGCCAGGCAAAACCAGTAGAAACAAAATCATCGGTACAAGAAGAAAAGCCTGTTTCGAAAAAAGTTTCATACAAAGATAAACAGGAGTACGAACAAGTTCAGAAAGAGATTGAAAACTTAGAGCAACAGAAACGTGAGTTAGAGGAGAAACTTAATTCAGGCATTACTAATCATGAAGAATTGCAAGAGTTAGGTCAGCAGCTTCAGAATATTGCAGATAGCCTTGATGCGAAAACTATGCGTTGGATGGAGCTTGCCGAATTAATAGAGGTTGTATAAGTTGTAAATGAGTATGAATAGATTTTTGATTATTTCGTTCTTTTTTTTAACCGAAATATTTGTGTTTGGTCAGAGTTTAGATGAACGTGCATCATTGTTAGATATTGCTCCAGGTATTTATCTCACCTTTAAAGATTTTCCTAATAACGAGCCTGTTTCCGTTGAAGCTATCGAAACTCATCTTGATTATAGGAGCCGCGATTTTTTCTGGAACTTGTATAAAGAGGGTAAAATAGTTTATACTTTGTCTGATGAAAAGTATGAGATCGACTCCAGAAGGATTTGGGGTTATTTTGATGGACAGTCGCTTTATTTGAATAAGTTGATCTTTCCGTATGGGTGGAGTGAAGGAAGAGAAAAATTAGATTACCCGTTTGCACGTGTATTCAAATTAGGCACCATTAGTCTGATCTATTATATCAGAAATTATATGCCTGAACTGTACACTACTTTACCAAGCATGTATTCGGTAGCCACTCCGCAAAGCAGACCCATGAAATTTTTATTGGATATGCGTGATGGAAAAAGGTATAAGGCAACGTTGAAAAATTTTGAACACCTTATAAAGGATGATGAGGAATTGTGGATTGAATATAAAGCAAGCAAAGATGACAAGGATATTAAGTTGTATCTGTTTCTTGAAAGGTATAATAAAAGAAATCCATTTCGACACGGCTATTAAATTATGACTACAAATACCACTCCTCAGACACTCGACAAACTTCTGGGTATTGATTACCCAATCATTGTTGCGCCAATGTTTCTTATTTCCAATACAAAAATGGTGAAGGCAGCGCTGGAGAATGGTGTTACAGCCGCATTCCCGGCATTAAACTACCGAACGGATAGTGAGTTGCGGGCGGCAATTCATGAAATAAAATCTTCTTCCAATAAACCGTTTGGTGTAAACCTGATTGTGAATAAATCGAACCCAAAGTATAAAGCGCAGTTAGATACATTAGTGGAACTGAAAGTTGATTTTATTATCACGTCACTCGGTAATCCTAAAGAAGTTATTGAACGGTGCAATCCACTTGGTATCAAGGTTTTTTGCGATGTAGTAGATCTAACGTATGCAAAAAAGGTTGAGGCGCTTGGCGCTAATGCTGTAATTGCCGTAAACAATGAAGCAGGCGGGCATGCCGGTAATATCTCACCGAAAGAATTGGTAACGCTCTTGAAAGAAAACCTCAATATTCCTATTATATCCGCTGGTGGTATTGCATCCGCTCATGATATAAAAGAAGTAATGAGTTGGGGTGCGGCAGGCGTTTCGGTAGGTACTATTTTTATTGCCAGTAACGAAGCCGATGTTACGCAGGAGTATAAGCAAGCGTTAATCGACTATGGTGCGAAAGATATTGTTCGCACGAATAAACTTTCCGGGTCGCCTTTAACGGTAATTAATACACCGTATGTTCAGCAGATGGGAACAGAGGCAAGTTGGCTTGAGCGGTTGATGAACAATAACAAACGACTGAAAAAATACATTAAAATGATAGTAGCCTTTCGCGGCATGAAAGCCGTAGAGAAGGCTGCCACAGGCGCAACCTACAAAACTTTATGGTGTGCAGGCCCTGCCATTGAACACGTACACAGCATTCGCCCGATGAAGGAAATTGTTGAGTCGCTTACAACGGGGCTTTCAGAATGACACTCCTTATTCGCTGCCTTCTTCTTTATCAGATGGTAGCGGAGTAATTTCAACCAACTCCGGCAGCGTGCGGCTCATTTTCAGAATTTTAATGTTGTACCCTTCTATGGTTAGCACAGTATCCTGAGCCATTACTTTCGGTTCGGAATAAAGAATGAGTCCCGCAAGGGTTTCATATTCATCCGATTCCTTAAACGGAATAGTAATATACTTATTAATATCGCGAAGAGAAGAAGTAGCCACAACCTTGTACGAATTTCCCGTTTTCGTTACAATCTGCGCTTCATGGTCGTGTTCATCCTGTATCTCACCAACAAGTTCTTCCAATATATCTTCCAATGTAACAATGCCTATGGTTCCGCCATACTCGCTGATGACAACCGCCATTTGAACTTTCATTTTTTGAAAATCGCGAAGCAAACGATCTATCGGTTTACTTTCAGCAATAAAAAGCGGCTTGTGTAATATCTCAGTAATCGGTCGGTTGGTTTTTTCAATGAAGTTCCTGATAATGTCTTTGCTATGAATAACACCCAGAATATCGTCCAGGTTTTTACCAAAAACCGGGTAGCGCGTGTAGCCTTCTTTCAATACGTAGGTGAGCGCCTCCTCCATACTCAAGGTAGATTTAATGGCGGATATCTTTATGCGTGGTATCATAATCTGCCGCACTACCCGGTCATCAAAATCGAATACGTTTTGAATCAGTTCACGCTCCGAATGCTCAATCTCACCGCCTTCTTCACTTTCGGCAATAATCAGCTTCAATTCTTCTTCCGAGTGTATTTCACGTTCGCTGATAGGTTTAATGCCAAGCATTTTAAGAATCAGGTTAGCAAACCCATTAAGCAGACTAATAAACGGTTTGAAAACGAAATAAAAAATGCGCAACGGAATAGAAACCGCTAACGTAGTAGGTGTGGGGTAACGAATCGCTACCGACTTGGGAGCAAGTTCTCCGAAAACAATGTGCATGATGGTCAGCGTCACAAATGCAATCGGCAGGGCCAACTTATGGGCTGCGGCTTCACTAAGTTCAAGCCCGATTCCGTTCATGGCCATAAGTATTAGTTCAGAAACTACGTCTTCGCCAATCCAACCCAGCCCAAGACTGGCTAAGGTAATGCCAAGCTGCGTTGCGGCAAGAAAGCCATCGAGATTGCCGATTACGATCTGGGCAGCTCTTTTTGAAGCAGTGCCGGCCTGTAACTTGATTTGCGAAGAACGTACTTTAACAATGGCAAACTCGGCTGCCACGAAAAAGCCGTTAAGAAAAACTAAGAAAAGTGTTAGGAAAATATTGAATGCCATAGAACAATAAGCCTCAAAGATACGGATTTTGTATCATTTTTTTAGGGATGGCGGATATACCACTTTCCAAAAAATCTACATGATTATGTAGGTTTTTCGCGTGATTAAATGCGTTTTCTTTACGCAGTAAGAACAAACATAAACCCTACAGCTATGAAAACCTCCCGCACACTCCCTGTGTTTTTAGCCTTATTTCTGATAACCTCTTCATGCGGCCTGTTCGATGATTTACAGGAAATTTCATTTGATGGCGAGATTCCGGTTAATTTTTTTGTTAATGAAACAGCAGATAACCCTGACGGAAAGGCATATAGCGCAGAACAATTGCTTGATATAAAAGATGATCCGGATATTGCCGAATATGCTTCAAAGATAAAAGACGTTAAAGTGAATAGCGTAACCTACTATGTTTACGATCTGGCTGGTTCAGGTGTGATTTTTTCCGGAGGATCAATCGTTAGCCTGTCGAATAATAAAACCGTTGCTACGCTGACAAACCTTCCGTTGGTTGAATCGGCCAATGGAAATTTCAGTATTGACAATACCGGATTAAACGAACTTTCAACCCGTTTAAAAAACAATAAAAGTGAAACGATCAGGCTTCAGGGAAACCTGAGCAAAACCCCGGTTTCTTTTTATGTTGAATGTCGCTTTCATGTTACCATAACGGCTGATGCCCTTAAATAATTATACTGGTTGCTACTGGGCAATGGGCGCACTCAAACAGCTATCAGGAATATTGAACGCATCTACCAACGGTACGGCATCCTGCCTGATCTCCCAGCAAAGCTGGTTTACCAATTTGCGTATGGCTTTTGTCTTCACACCTTCCATATAGCCTTGCTCAAGGTACCAGCCCTTGTGCTTTTCTATATGATAGAGTGCAAACAAATCGCACAAGCATTTTAAAACAGTTTTGCATCCGGCATCTTCCGTTTGTTTTACTGCAAGTTGAAATTGCTCTAATATGATCCGTTCAATATATGCGAAACTTACTTCCAGCAAATGATGTTGGCATACGTTAAACGCATCGAACGAATCCATGCCGCTATCAATGTGGCGTTTCAACCTGCGTGCAGCCGAAGTAAGAATATCGCGCTCGCGATAACGAAAAGCATTCATCTGAAATTCGGGGTCGAGCAGGTGATCGTCATCTGTCTTGCGCACAATTAACGGGTTCATTTCCGTGAGTGATGTTTTGGCTTGCGCTGCAACATAATTTAAAATTGTAAACACATTCATGTTTCCAAACTCCTGCCTGAATTCGGTTAATCTGCTTTTGGCTACGAGTTGCATCAGCACGGTATTGTCGCCTTCAAATGTGGTATAGATGTCCGTATCGTTCTTCAAGGCATCAATCTTGTTTTCAGAAATATATCCTTTACCGCCACAGGCTTCGCGACACTCTTGTAAGGTATCGGTAGTGTGCCAGGTAGCAAACGCTTTCAAGCCGGCAGCGAGCGCTTCAATTTCCTGCATTTCTTCTTCGGTACGATTCAAAAATCTTTCTGTTAGGTAGCGCAAGCCGAAGTGCAGTGCATAAGTAGTGGCCAATAACGGCATGAGCCTGCGCTGATGGGTGCGATAATTGAGAATAGGAACTTCACTTCCGCCTTCCGGGCCAAACTGCCTGCGCTGGTCGCCATAACGAATGGCAATGGTTAGCCCCGATTTACATGCAGCCACACCCGAACGTGGTATGCCTATGCGTCCGCCTACTAATGTTCCTAACATAGTAAAGAACCTGCGGTTGTCGCTTGCAATGGGGCTTTCAAATTTTCCGTCTTCGTTCACACCCGAAAAGCGGTCGAGCATATTGTCTTTCGGGATAACCACGTTGTCAAAATAAATGATTCCATTATCCACACCATTAAGCCCCATTTTCCGGCCGCAGTCTTTAATGGTTACACCCTTCGCAAGTTTTCCGTTTTTATCGCGTAGCGGAACAACAAAGGCGCTCACGCCATAATCTTTTCCTTCTAAAATAAGTTTTGCAAACACGGTTGCCAGTTGTCCGTGCAGGGCAGCGTTGCCGATGTATTCCTTACGAGCATACTCGTTTGGGGTATGGATAGTAAATGTTTTGTCAGTATGATTGTAAGTAGCTGTTGTCTCAATGCCTTTCACGTTCGAGCCATGATTTGTTTCTGTCATCGCAAAACAACCCGGCAGCGTAAGCGTGCCGATGTCTTTCAAATATTTTTTGTGATGCTTTTGTGTTCCTAAAAAATATACGCTCATGCCCCACAACCCGAACTGTACGCCAAATTTTATTACCATGCTAAGGTCGTGGTAACTTAGTGTTTCCATAATGGTGAAGTACGCCTTCATGTCACCCTGCCCGCCAAATTCTTTTGGATAGGCAATGGCGCCATAGCCTTGGCCGGCTAAGTAGGTACACCATTTCAGCACGTGCGTGCGATATGTTTCTAAGTTGCCCGAATCAATGTATTGAAATTCCGGGTCGGAGATGATAGTTTTTACTTTGCGGATAATTTCGGACTGGTCGCCTTCCAGCAGTTGTGTTAGTTTTTCTATTTCAAAGCTAAGGCGTGTTGTCTGTTGCGATGTGATGGTGTCGTGAACACCCTGGAAGTTGAACACCGCTTCATGACTGATTAGTCCGAGCGTGGCTTCAATTTTTTCGAGCGATGGTCGTGCTTTTTGCAGCGTATCGTCTAATGAGCCGTTGCCGTAAAGGCCGGCCAAGCGTATGCCTAATTCTACAAGACTGTCTTTGATGCCGGGCTGCCCCGCTACTTTTTTTATTTCATCGCGCCAGGCCATCAGGTCGTCAGCCGATGGGGGCGAAGCAGGGTTAAGTTGCTCTAACAAAAAATTGCGTTCGTTTTCTGTAAGCCACTGTTGACTGCGGAGGAGGCCCTCTAACGTAGCAACTTCGCTGGGTGTGAGCACGGCATCCGACCAGACGGTGTAAAACAATGGCAGGAATACATACAGATTGGGGTTGTTTTTGAGAAATGCGGAGCTGGTCATAAGCAGAAGTGTTTGCTTAAAGATACAAAATGAAAGGAAGTGTTGGGGGAGTAGCGCAAATCTTTTGTGATGTATTGCTACCTTTATTAAATATTTTAACAATTAGACTATGAGTAAGTCCATAAAAAAGAAATTACCGGCAGAACAGGCTAAGGAATTGCTTGGCACGTTAAACAAGCGTTTTGCGCAAAACATGAATCGCCACAAAGGCATTGCATGGGCAGATGTAGAAGCAAAGCTAAAAGCCAACCCTCAAAAATTGTGGTCGCTTAATGAAATGGAAGAAACCGGTGGTGAACCCGATGTGATTGGGTATGATAAAAAAACAGGCGAGTATATCTTTTACGATTGTTCACCCGAAACGCCTAAAGGCCGGAGAAGCACCTGTTACGACCACGAAGCGCTGGAGTCAAGAAAAGAACATAAGCCGGAGAACAGCGCTGTTGGTATGGCGGAAGATATGGGCATTGAAATGTTAACCGAAGCCCAATACCGCGAATTGCAGAAACTTGGAAAATTCGATACGAAAACGTCAAGTTGGGTGCAAACACCTGCCAATATACGAAAGTTGGGTGGCGCTCTATTTTGCGATTGGCGTTTCGGTCATGTTTTCCTGTACCATAACGGTGCCGAATCATATTATGCCGTCAGGGGATTTCGGGGCGCGTTGCGGGTTTGATGTATTTTTGTTTCGCAGAGGCATAATACTTCTTGATAAACCAAAACTGTCTGCCGAACTTGCTCAATATTAAAACCCTATCACTTATGAAACGATTTATGCTAAACCTTATACTGGTGATGATGATTACTTCATCATTACTGTATGCACAGGACAGTCCAGTGCCTAAAACAGCGAAAGCCCTCGTAGCGGAAGCGAAAAAGAATATTGAAAACCTCACACCGCAACAGGTGCAGGACGAACTGACTTCCGGAAATGTGGTGCTAATTGATGTGCGCGAAAGTGAGGAATTAAAACAGGGTGGTCATATTGAAGGCTCGGTTCACGCACCACGTGGTATGATAGAATTTTATGCCGACCCCGAAATGCCTTATTACAAACCCGAGTTCGATAAAAGCAAAAGGATTATTTTGTTTTGTAATTCGGGCAACCGGTCGGCCTTAGCGGTAGCCACATTAAAGGAAATGGGCTTCAGCAATGTTGCTCATCTTGATGGCGGACTGAAAGCCTGGAAAGAATCGGGTAAGCCGGTTATAGAATGAAGTGATTTTACTTTGAGCAAAGCGTACAGTTTTGAACAGTAAATTTTACGATTCTGTACACCGTGTAATGTGCACGCCCGTTAATTTGCTATAAAAAGCCGGTTTTTGTTTTGGCACATTTGTTATAGGACTGACATCCTTGACAAATTGCTTAAACATTATGAAAAACCTGTTCTTCATCCTCATCAGCCTTGTTGGCTCGTTGGCTGTACACGCACAACACAACAACGAATTGTTCACAAAGATTCATGCTTTGGATAGCACGCTGTTTACTGCATTCAACACTTGCGATATTGAAACCTTTAAGTCCATGTTTGCAACCGACCTGGAATTTTATCACGATAAGGGCGGACTTACTGGTTATGAACACACGGTAAATGCAATCAAGGGAAACTGCGAAAGAAAGCTTGGATTAGTTCGCACCCTTGTGCCGGGAAGTATGGAGGTTTACCCGATAGGGGATTATGGGGCGGTTCAGATAGCCTCGCACCAGTTTTGTCATGTGGAAAACGGAAAGAATGATTGTGGCATCTTTAAATTTATTCATGTATGGAAGAATGATAAGGGTACATGGAAGATTTCGCGCGTTATCAGCTACGACCATTAACCTCACAGATGAACCGGTAATTTTTTGTGACCAACGGTTACTTGCAATCGCTTGCGGATACTTAATATTGAGTGACATAACCTTAACCTATGCGCACCCTATCAAGTATTCTTTTTCTTTGCCTGGTTGTTTCTTGTCAAAATCCTGAAACGGAAATTAAACGATGGGAGAAACAGGCTTCGCGTGTAACGATTATCCGTGACGATTTTGGTGTTCCGCATGTATATGGTACAACGGATGCCGATGCGGTGTTCGGAATGTTGTATGCCCAATGCGAAGATGACTTTGCCCGTGTGGAGCGAAACTATATCTGGGCAACCGGCAGGCTTGCAGAAGTGGAAGGCGAGGAGATGCTGTATAGCGATGTACGGGCAAACCTGTTTATGACAGAACAGGAAGCCATTCAGCAGTATAACGAAAGCCCCGAATGGTTGAAGAAACTTTGTCAGGCATTTGCCGATGGCGTTAACTACTATCTCCACACTCACCCGGAAGTAAAGCCGGAATTGCTCACACGTTTTGAGCCGTGGATGCCCATGTATTTCAGCGAAGGGAGTATTGGTGGCGACATTGAATCGGTTTCGGTAAGAAAGATTAAGGAATTTTATGATAAGGATGAGCGCGCGAGCTGGTCGAAGATTGATGAACCAACATCAACATTAGACGACCCCCAGGGTTCCAACGGGTTTGCTATTTCCGGCAAGCTTACCGAATCGGGTAACGCTATGTTGCTGATTAACCCGCATACTTCGTTTTACTTTCGTGGCGAAATTCATGTTGTAAGCGAAGAAGGGTTAAATGCCTATGGCGCTGTAACGTGGGGGCAATTTTTTATTTACCAGGGTTTCAACGAAAAGAACGGATGGATGCACACATCATCTTATACTGATGTGAAAGATGAATTTTTAGAAACGATTATTGAACAGGACGGTAAATACTTTTATCAATATGGTGATGAACAACGCCCCGTTGAAGAAGTAGGCATTACACTTGCAGGCATGGCCGGTGACTCCTTACAGCATAAAGACTTCACAATATACCGCACGCATCACGGGCCGATAACAGGAAAGCAAGATGACAAGTGGGTTGCTACGGCTATGATGTGGGAACCATCTAAAGCCTTGCAGCAGGCATTCATCAGAACGAAAACAAGTTCATATCAAGAATTTTTGAAGATGATGGATTACCGCACCAACTCATCAAACAATACCGTATATGCCGATGCCGATGGAAATATTGCTTTCTTCCAGGGAAACTTTATCCCGAAACGCGATGTACAATTTGATTACAGTAAACCGGTTGACGGTAGCAATCCGAATACCGACTGGAAAGGATTGCACGAAGTAGCGGAGAGCATTCACTTGCTTAATCCGGGTAATGGTTGGATACAGAATTGCAATTCAACACCCTTTACATCAGCGTTGCAATTCAGTCCGAAGAAGGAAGATTACCCATACTACATGGCTACCGAACCGGAAAACTTTCGCGGTGTACACGCCATAAAAGTGCTTACAGGCAGAAGCGGCTATACCATAGATAAACTTATTGAAACCGCATACGACCCCTACCTTCCTGCGTTTGAAAAACTGATCCCCGGACTTATTGAAGCGTTTGATAAATCGGGAAAGAATTTTGCTGCGCTGAAACCTTCCATAGAAGTATTACGGCAATGGGACCTGACGGTATCAAAAGAATCCGTTGCCATGACACTTGCGCATTTTTATATCTCAGCTTATTTACAAAAAGGCCCGCGACCAGAAGGCTTAACCATGATGGAGCGTGTGAATTATTTAGGAACAACAACACCTCATATTGAACGCCTGAAAATCTTTGCAGAAACAATAGAAAAACTTACTACCGATTTCGGAACATGGGATGTAGCCTGGGGAGAGGTGAACCGTTTTCAACGCCTGGATGGCGCTATCCTGCAAAAGTTTGATGATGATAAACTGAGCATACCTGTTGGGTTGGCATCCGGCAATTGGGGTGCATTGGCGGCTTATAGTTCGGTGGGCAACCAGGGCACTAAGCGTATTTATGGTGCACGCGGAAACAGCTTTGTTGCCGTAGTGGAGTTTGGCGAAAAAGTAAAGGCCAAAAGCATATTGGCCGGAGGACAAAGCAGCGACCCGGCTTCGCCACATTTTACTGACCAGGCGCAGCCCTATGCCGATGTAAACTTTAAAGAAGTGCCCTATTACCGTGAAGATGTGGAAAAGCGCGCGGTGAAAACGTATAGACCGGGGGAGAGGTAGGGTAGGTAGTTTATTTATACAAGTAGTTTCTTCATAACATCAATTATAATATACCTTTTGCGGATTTATACATGGAAGTGAAAGAAGACTGTCGCCAGAAAGGATTTGGGAGTTTTCTTATTCAGGAGTTAAAAAAACAATGCTATCTCGCTGGCAGAGTTCCGGCAGCCCGTACCGGTATAGACAATGTTGCTTCAAGAGTAACGCTGATAAAGGCGAGCTTGAAAATAGCAGGATTTATGTTGTTGGGAAAAGTTAAATCGCAAGTATAAAAACGATGGCCTCGGTTCGTGTCCACACGTGCGTACACGAACCAAGACATTGGCTTTTAATACAAGAATCCCTACCTTTATCTATATGAAAAACCTTACCTACCTCCTGTTTATTCAAGCGCTGCTATTTGTTTCATGCTCAAAAGAAACGCCCCACGCTGATCGTATTATCATTAACGCTACCATTTGGACGGGCGATGAGCATAACCCTGAGGCGCAGGCAATGGCCATTGCCGGTGATACGCTGTTAGCAGTAGGAAGCACGGCAGAAATTGAAAAATTCAAAGCCAATAATACCGAAGTTATTGACCTGAACGGTGCATTTGTAACGCCCGGTTTTATTGATTGCCATGTTCACTTTTTAGCGGGGGGCTTTAACCTTTCGGGTGTGCAATTGCGTGATGCAAGAACCCGCGAAGAATTTGTTCAACGAATTAAAGCATTTGCCGAAACAATTCCGGACGGCACCTGGATACTCGGTGGAGATTGGGATCATGAAAACTGGGGAGGCGAGTTACCATCGCGCGAGTGGATTGATGCGGTAACACCCAATCATCCGGTGTGGATAACCCGGCTTGATGGGCACATGTCGCTGGCAAATTCGGTTGCACTGAAGTTGTCTGACATTGATAACAGTGTGAAAGACGTTGATGGAGGAACAATTGTGCGTGACGCAAAAGGAAACCTTACCGGGATATTCAAAGACAATGCCGCAAACCTTATCGATAACCATGTGCCCGAACCTACGGCCGGGCAGACTGACAAAGCTCTTCAGGCTGCGATGGAGTATGTGGCATCGTTTGGGGTAACGTCTGTTCACCACATGGCAGGGTATATGGATGCGTTTGATCGTGCCAGGAAAAACAATACAATGATTACACGTGTTTATGCCATGTACCCGATCAGCCGGTGGAAAACACTTGATGATAGAATTAAACGCGAAGGGAGAGGTGATAACTGGTTAAAGACGGGCGGGCTGAAAGGTTTTGTTGATGGGTCATTGGGTTCGCACACCGCAGCTTTTTTTGAACCGTTTACCGATACGCCTGACGACTCGGGGTTCTTTGTGAACACACCGGAACAACTGTATGAATGGGTTAGCGAAGCCGATAAAGCCGGTCTGCAATTGGTGATACATGCCATTGGTGATCGTGCCATTAACACCTTACTGAATATTTATGAACGTGTGGAAAATGAAAATGGCGCTAAAGACAGACGTTATCGTATCGAACACGCACAACATATTCAGCCCTCAGACTTCCCGCGCTTTGCAAGCTTAAAGGTTATTCCCAGCATGCAGCCCTATCATGCTATTGACGATGGCCGTTGGGCTGAAAAGTTAATTGGCGCTGAACGGATAAAAACCACTTATGCTTTTAAGAGTTTGTTTGATGCGGGTGCACGGGTAGCGTTTGGAAGCGATTGGTTTGTGGCACCGCCAACACCGCTTGAAGGTATCTATGCTGCCGTAACCAGGCGCACCATTGATGGGATGAACCCTGATGGTTGGGTGCCCGAACAAAAGATAACCGTTGAGCAAGCGCTTATTGCTTATACGCGAAATGCAGCTTATGCCTCTTTTGATGAGAATATAAAAGGAACACTTACTGCCGGTAAGCTTGCGGACTTTGTTGTATTGAGTGATGATTTGCGGACAATTGCACCTGAGCAAATACAGCATGTAAAAGTGTTGAAAACCTGGGTGGGAGGTAAGGAGGTTTACAGAATCAACGAATAGCAGTCATTGAAGGAATTGAAAGAATAAACTCCGTTCCCTTATCCGGTTCGCTGTTTACCTGGATGGTACCCTGTATTTTGTTAACAGCTTCTTTTACAATATACAGTCCAAGGCCTGAGCCCGCGCCATTGGTGGAGGCCCGGAAAAACATATCGAAAATTTTTGGGAGTGATTGCTGCGGAATGCCTTCGCCATTATCAATAATATGAATTTCGGCTTTCTGTTCATCGGCTGTAACACGGACTTCCAGCATAGGATGTTCCTTATTCATATCTGCATACTTGATGGCATTGGAGAGCAGGTTATTGAAGATGATGTTCAGCCGGCTTGATGCACTGTAAAACGTGCCGGTTTGTTTTACGTCTATCACACGCCAGATACGCTCCATGTTATCCATAAACTGAAGCTGTTCAAAAGCGCTATGGATAAGCGTTTCAAAGTGCACGGATTCTACTTCTACCTGTAAACGCATGTTGCGCGAGTGATCAACGATGTCTTTAATGAACTGGTCAAGCCGTAACAGGCTTTTCTTTTTTAAATCGAGCAGACGTTCAATGCCGGCCAGATCTTTTTCCATGCGGGCTACTTCAACTAATCCCAGCAGAGAAGAAATAGGCGCGCGTAAATCGTGCGAGGCAGAGTAAACGAACTTGTCCAACTCCGCATTGGCTTTCATCAACTCTTCGTTTCGCTCTTCCAGCGCTTTTTGATTGGCCTTGCGTTCTGTAACATCACTTTCAATGGCAATGAATTGTGTTATGTTGCCCTGACTGTCGCGGATGGGTTGCACTTCAATAGATATCCAATACGGTTTTCCGCTTTTCGTGTAGTTAATCAGCTCAATATTTTTCACGTCTTCACCTCGCTGAAGTTGCTCATCCATTAATTTTGAAAGTTCAGGATCGGTTTCAGGCCCACGCAGTAACTCTCCCGGTCGTTGCCCGATCACTTCCTGAAGCGTGTAGCCCGTAGTTCGTTCAAACGCAGGGTTTACCCATTCAATTTTGCTTGTCGGATCGCAAATTATTACCATGTTGGTGGTATTGTTTACAACAAGGGCAAGCCGTTGGTTTTCAAGTTCTGTTTGTTTTCTCTTGCTGATGTCGCGCACAATGGCTAATAGCTGTACTTCTCCTTCAAAATCAAGACGATTGAGCGATACCTCGGCAGGGAAGGTGGTTCCGTCTAATCGCGAGTGTATCCATTCAAAAAATTGGGGCTTACCATTAAGTGCGGCATTGATTTTTTCTATGGCTGCTTCCTCGGATGTCCTGCCATCGGGTTGGTGCGGAGGCGAGAAACGGAAAGGAGTTTGACCAACTATCTCCTCTTTCTTACATTGAAAAATGCGTAGCGTAGCCTCGTTGCAATCCGTAAAGGTTTTATAATCCATAGTAAAGATGGCATCGTGAGCGGTATTGAGCAGCGTCCGCAACCTGAATTCATTTCTTCGCAACGTTTCCTCTGCATAATCCAGGGAATCAGGGTCGACCACAGGAAGACCGGAATGGTTAAATGCATCTTTAGACATGGAGCCTAATTTTGCATTTTTTGTGCTATCGAAAAATTCAGTTTTGGGTAATTCCTTACATGAATACCTGCCTTGATTTTACAGCAGAATTATAGGGAACGGTAAACAGGATTTACCCATCGTTCGGTTGGTTCGTATTTACTGGCGCTGGCCCATCGGATTCCGAGTTTCAGTAGCGTTATCGCTTCCTGCCGTGCGGTAATGTGATTTAGATTATGCCCCAGCGAAGTATAGAATACCCGCCCTTTGCCATACGTTTTTTTCCAGGCTACGGGTATAACGCATCCGTCAATCCATGAGTCGACAGCGCCATTGAACTGCGTAGTTGCCAAAACTTTTACATTCGGATCAACATGCATATAATATTGTTCGCTGGTCATGGTAAAATCGTTGAGGCCATGTGTAACGGCATCTTCATGATCGGTAATGGTAACGCGGTAATCAATTACGTCTCCGGGGTGCGACACCCATTGCCCGCCAGTCATGTATTGATATTCGGTGTTGTTTCTGAACGCATCGCATAAACCGCCATGCCAACCGGCTATTCCGGTTCCGGCTTTTATAGCTTCCAGCAAACCGGCTTCCTGTTCCTTTGTTATTTGCGACATGGTAAAAATCTGTATAATCAGATCGGTGGAAGCCATAAGGGTTTTATTGGTGTATGACTCAAGCGTGTTGGAAAGTGTTACTTCTGCGCCCTCTTCTTTGAGCCAGGGCACAAGAAAGTCAACGAATTTTTCGGGTTCATGTCCGTCCCATCCGCCATAGGTAAACAAAATCTTTTTTCCTTTTAATGATGGAAGTGGTGTTGGTTTATCGTGCATCATTTTTCCTAACGATTTAAAAGGCAGCGCTGCAAAACCAATAGTGGTAGCTAATGCACTGACTAAGAAATTTCTTCTGTTGTTCATATATTGAATTGCAATCTGATGTTAAGAAAATCTACTCTACATTCGGGGGTGGCTCCAAAAGCGGTTTCAGCAGTTCGGAGTCTATAATTACAACGATAATCACAGCGATAATCATTAGAACCATTACTGTAAACATAAGTGTGAAAAAAGAGAAGATGTGAACTAATACACCCCGAAACATAGCCCGTCCGGGTTTATAGGCCGTGTAGAGTTGCCTGCACCCATAAGCGTAATACAATGCACCGATAAGTAAGCTTACAAACATGCCTTTTGCGAAAATGTGACTATAACCGGTAAACTTCAGTATAATAAGTATGATAATGGTTGGCCACAGGTAGTGCCCCTGCGTATAAAACACAAGGGTTGAATGTTCAGCAAAGTTGTATTTATTTTTACGGAACAGAAGGACGGCACCGAGTGCATAGAAAGGAATATATAGAAAGGAAACCAGCCGTTGGTGTTTAAATATCCATTCCTGTATTTTCAGAGCATTCTGCTCTTGCCCGCTCCCTTCTTCATATATGGCTTCATTTGAAATTTTGAATAATTGAAGCATATCAATATCAAATATTGAAATAAAGAGAACATAAATGGTAAGCATGAGAAAGAAATACCCAACCGGGCCATAGTACAGAACCCGGTTTCCTTCAATGTATTTCTTTGCAACTACACCGGGTCTTATGGTCAGGTCGCGCAGGGTGTGCATGAGTTTACCGTCAACGCCATATATCCTTGCCCAGAAGTCGTTCCAACCTTCGCGTATAGTGATGCGTTTTACTTCAGTCCGCTGTCCGCAGTTCGGGCAGAATTTACCAGTAGCTTCTTGCTGGCAGTTGAGGCAGGTCATGGTAACTATTTGAAATGATAGAGAAACACAATGGTTGCTGTAAACGCGGGTTTCGGGTTGTCTTTTATTTCGAGGGTTACTTTCATTTCGGTTTTGGCAATGCCACGCAGGTTGGTAAGGGCCTGCAACATCACACGCAGCCGTACTTCCTGGTTAACCAATACGGGTTGATTAAACTTTAAACTCTCAATGCCATAGTTTACCAGCATGGTATAGTTATTCACCTCGGCAATCTGGTCCCAAAGGTGGGGTACAAGCGAAAGCGTTAAATACCCGTGCGCAATGGTGCTCTTAAACTGGCTTTCGGTGGCAGCCCGTTGCGGGTCAATGTGTATCCATTGGTGGTCGAGGGTGGCATCGGCAAACTGGCTGATTTGCTCCTGGGTGATTTTGTGGTATTCGGATACCCCAAGTTCTTTACCGATATGCTGTTCAAATTCGGCAAAGCTGTTGATGATGAGTTTTGACATACGGTATAAAAGTAAGAATTTTTTGATTGTGAACATCTCTAAAAACCTTGTCTTTCATTAACCTCAACCCGTCACCCTTCTCCTTTTGGAGAAGGGTACAAGGAGTTTTTAGAGATGCTATGTACACCCGCGAACAGTTGATTGTACGCATCCGGATAATTTATTAGCGGCATTTACGCGTTCTGGTTCATAATCAATACATTAGAAATTCGGTGTTGAATTTGCAGGGGCGGGATAAACTTACTCTAAAGCCTATGCGTACACTTATCGCGATTATCCTTTGGTTTATTTTGTTGGCCTTGTGCTGGCCGCTGGCGCTTATGCTCATCTTCGTCCTGCCGGTTGTCTGGCTGATATTGCTTCCGTTTAAACTAATCGGCTTTTCGCTTGGTCTGGTGTTTCAGTTTATAGGCGCAATTCTAATGTTTCCGTTTAGGTTGTTGGGAATTCGGTAGAGTGTTGCCCGCCAACCCGCTACTGATTCCGGTTAGCCAAAATTTCCGACAACGGTATTCTCCTGATTTTACTTTCTATCCAGGCCGAGAAATCGAAAAGGCGGCTGATTTGTTGTTCAAAAACATCGTGCTGCATTTTTTCGAGGTCGGTGCGGATTTTATCCCACAACGCTTTGCGTTTTATGCCCGATATGGGCAGGTTTTGTTTGTTCACAAAGCTCAACACACTTCGTTCTATTTTATATTCTTTGCCCACTACGTGCATATCGCGTTTGATGGAGCGGCTTTCGTATTTAATCAGGTCGAAATCTTTTTTCTCGTATAATATCATCAGGTTTACCAACCGGATGGTACGGTAAAGGGGGAGGTACGAATAATTTTTCCCTACAAAGATGATGTTGTTCAACGCCTTTTGCGCTTTGCTGTAATCGCGCAGCCCGAAATGGATCAGAGCTGTATATAAACTAAGTTCTGCACTGCGGGCGAGGCTTAACAAATGTGTTTTCTTATACAGGTCTTCCGAGTATTTGCGCATCAGCACTTCGCAGGTAAAGAAATCGCCCTTATCCAAAAAAGGAAAAAGTTCGTACAGGAATATCAGGCAGGTAACATTGGCGCTAAAGTTTAACGATGGATTGTTGAGCTTCCGCAACTGGTCGATAAAGTGTTTCATGCCTTCGTAGTTTTTTAAACTCCGCAGACTGTCTAATATACCCTCAAGCGTAAGCAGGTAATAAATGGGTGGGTTCGACCAAAGATGTTTGTTGCTTTCGAGCAGGTTGTTGAGTTCATAGAAAGAATGCAATGCCGATTTATAATCGCCTACGCTAATCAGGTAGTTTGCCTGAAAAAGTTGGTGCAGCTTTCGTATTTCAAAATTATCGACATTGGATGAAGCGACAATGCTCATTTCGCTTACAACCAAATCGTTTAGTTCACTTTTTTGTTGCTCCGACCGCGTGTTGCCTTTGTATAGCATACGGTGTTTTAATAATTCGTATAATGCCGATTGCTGATTTATCTTTTGGGTTATCCGCATAACCTCATTAAGCCGGAACTGTTTATTGAGTAGCGTTTTCTCATCAATGTGCGGAAAGTTCAGCGCAAGCAAATACTCTAACTCCAACCGTGAGGCGATGAGCAGGGCATAATAGTTTTCGAGTTTGCGCGCATTGGCAATTACTTTTTCGAGTAAATCGAAACACTCTTCAAATAACGATTTCTCAAAAAGAATACGGGCTTTAAGAATTTTATCGAAGAGCGAGTAATAGCTGTCTTGTTCGGTGCGCAATTCCAGCATGGTATTTAAAAGCACCTGGTACAGGTATTTTACGGTAGTATCGAACGAAGCACCCTTGTGTTGTTTTAGAAATTTTTCGCGCAGAATATCAGGCGTAATGTTTTTGTCTTTTCCGGCCAGCATGTACAAGTTCATATAATAAGGTGTTGGCCCCGATTGCGGCAACGCCATTTTAAAAGCCTTCTTTTCGGGTTTCGACATGGAGTGGATTAGCGAGATAAGGGCAGAGGATTTAAGCATTACGGTATTATGTATGTGGTTATTAAACTGATACAACGATGTATTATATTGATGTACAATTATATACAATTTTACTGTACATTTTGAAGTTACCATTTCCGGCCATTTTTTGGATTATCACAAACGTTTGAAAGAATAGTTTTGAGCGTCTATGCAGTATAGGCCAGGTTAAAATCCATGATATGTTGAAGCGTTATATCGGGCTATTTGTAGGAATAGCAGCCTTTATTGTAATAGTGTTGCTGCCCGCACCGGAGGGGCTTTCGCAAGAAGGAATGTACACGGCCGCAGTGGTGGCGTTGATGAGTATATGGTGGATAACAGAAGCTATACCCGTGTATGTTACAGCATTTGTTCCGTTGGTTGTATATCCTTCATTAAAAATTCTTACACCGGCTGCAACGGCTTCCAACTACGGACACAATTATGCGTTAATGTTCCTCGCGGTATTCTTTTTAGCAAAAGCTATTGAAACACAACAATTGCATAAGCGGATTGCGCTGTCTATTATAAATTTTTTCGGCACTGACCGTAAGCGTATAGTGTTGAGCACAATGATTGCCACTGCGCTGGTTTCTTTTTGGATTGCCAACGTAACAACAGCGCTTATGATGCTCCCGATTGGAATGGCCATCGCCTCGAAAGATGAACAATCGGGTGGCGGTGAAGGTGGTAAACATTTCGCAACAGCTTTAATGTTGGCTATAGCCTATACGGCAACTATTGGCGGGCTGGGTACACTTATCGCCACACCTACAAACATGATATTCGTAGGTATCTATGAAAATCTTTTTCCGGATGCGCCTCCAATAACTTTTTTTATGTGGCTGAAGGTGGGCATTCCGGTTGTGCTTTGCTTCATACCGGTATTGTGGTATTTCCTGATTAAATATTTTAAAGTTGAGGGTTCGCTGGGAAGCAACGTATCGGTTATAAAAGATGAGTTGCAGGCATTGGGTAAAGTTACAACAGGAGAGCGCAGGGTATTGTTCGTTGCCGCGTTAATGGTATTGGGCTGGGTGTGGAAAGACGATTTAGCATTAGGAAGTTTTACTATTCCGGGCTGGGTTGGTTTAGTTGGCCTGAAGGGCTACATTCACGACAGCACAATTGCTATGGCAGGTGCGTTGATTTTGTTTGCTATGCCAGACGGAAAAGGTAATCGGTTGATAACATGGAAAGAAGCAAGCCAGGTGCCGTGGGGTGTGGTAATGATTGTGGGAGGTGGTTATGCATTAGCGGCTGGTTTTGTTTCCAGCGGATTAGCCAATTGGTTAGGTGGGCAGTTATCGTTTGTCGAAGGACTTTCAACATTTTTCATTCTCGCTTTTGTGTTGGCATTTGTGCTTTTCTTTACAGAATTTAATTCAAACACGGCAACAGTTAACATTCTTTTACCAGTATTAGCCAGCACGGCAGTAGCGGCCAGTATCAACCCGCTTATGCTTATGTTACCGGCCACTTTTGCGTGTAGTTGCGCCTTTATGATGCCAGCGGCTACGGGGCCTAACACGGTGGTGTTGGGCAGCGAGCGGGTGTCGGTATCGCAAATGATGAAATGCGGATTTTGGCTGAACCTGATAACCTTCGTATTGCTTATATTTATTTTCTATTTCTTTGCATTACCGGTTTTGGGGTTAGAGCCTGACTTACCAACGTGGGCAATGCCTAAATAAGATGTGATATGCAGTCTGAAAGTAAAACAGCAACAGCAGGAAACAACGGTGATAAAGACCGGTCGGATTGTTTTGTGTCTTTGCAGATTACGGCAAGCGGTGGTGTTCAAATCAATCTGAAAAGCAAAGTAAAAGCCCTGTATGGCGATTCGATTACAGCATTATGTAACGAAGTGCTTCAATATTTTGGTATTGATAATGCCGTGCTAACTATCGAAGACAAAGGCGCATTGCCTTTTGTTATTATGGCACGACTCGAAGCGGCCATTAAGCAGCTTATTGAACCCGATAAAGAATTTCTTCCGGAAGCGATAACAGAAAATAATTACACAACCTTAAAAGACAGGCAGCGTTTTTCGAGGTTGTACCTGCCGGGCAATACACCCAGCCTGATGATTAACGCGGGTATTCATAAACCTCACGCCATTATTCTTGACTTGGAAGATGCCGTAGCCTTTACCAAAAAGCACGAAGCCCGTTTTTTAGTACGCAATGCTTTACGCAGTATTGATTTTATGGGCGTTGAGCGGATGGTGCGGATTAACCAGATTCCGTTGGGGCTTGACGACCTCGATTTTATTATTCCGCATCAGGTGCATGTAGTGCTGGTACCCAAATGCGAAAGTGCGCAGCAACTTCATCAGGTGAATAATCGTATTCTTGAAATTCAACAGAAAACAAAACAACATTCAACCGTTTGGCTGATGCCGATTATTGAAAGCGCGTTAGGGGTAATCCGTGCGTACGAAATTGCAACAGCAGCCGACAACGTAGTGGCTATGGCCATTGGGCTTGAAGATTATACAGCCGATTTGGGTGTGAACCGTACGGCAGCAGGCACCGAGTCGTTGTTTGCACGAAGTCAGGTTGTGAATGCGTGTAAGGCCGCAGGCATACAGCCTATTGATTCGGTGTTCTCGGATGTTTCCGATATGGAAGCGCTCAAACAAAATGTATTGCAGTCGAAGGCGTTGGGCTTTGAAGGCATGGGTTGTATTCACCCGCGACAAATTGGTGTTATCCACGAAAACTTTGCGCCCGATGATGAGGAAATCGCAAAAGCCAAGAGAATTGTATTGGCATTTGATGAGGCTACCGAAAAAGGATTGGGCGTTGTTTCGTTGGGTACAAAAATGATTGATGCGCCCGTTGTAAAGCGGGCTTTGCGTACGATAACACTTGCTGTTGCGGCCGGTAAGCTTAACGAAGGTTGGAAACGCGAAATCCAACAGTAAACTGAAAATGAAAAAATCATCTACACTTGTAAAGAATGCCATTGGCCGCGAAGTGCCAACAGAAGTAAACGGCAAAGCTGTTATTCCTTATAAAGGAGTTGGTCAGCATAAGCCCGAAGGCCGAAAATATGGCCCGCGTATTTCTTCGTGTGTTGATTTTCCCGAAGACGGAAATAAATTGATTTCTACGTTAAAGGAAGCGCTTATTAAATCGGGCTTGCGCGATGGCATGACCATCTCTACACATCACCATTTCCGTAACGGTGATGTGATAGCCATTCAGGTTTTTGAGATTGCCGCAGCATTGGGTGTTAAAAATTTGGTGTGGTTTCCGTCCGCTTCGTTTGAATGCCATGCTCCTTTAATCAAATACCTTGAAGACGGAACCATCCATCACATCGAAGGAAGTATGAACGGGCAGCTCGGCAGGTTTACATCAGAAGGGAAGATGAAAGGCGTAGGTGTGTTGCGTTCGCATGGCGGGCGTTATCAGGCCGTGCAGGATGGCGAAGTTGAAATAGACATAGCCGTGATTGCAGCGCCAACAGCCGATTTTTTTGGTAATGCAAACGGGGTAGAAGGTGCAGCAGCGTGTGGATTGTTGGGTTTTGCGTTGGCTGATTCGCAATATGCCGATAAAGTAATCGTGGTAACGGATAATGTAGTTCCGTTTCCGTGTGTGCCGTGGCAGATACAAGGCAATTATGTTGATTACGTTGTGAAAGTCGAACAGGTTGGTATCCCTTCTAAAATTGTATCGGGTACAACCGAGATAACCAAAAGCCCCGACCGTTTGTTTTTGGCAGAAATGACTGCCAGGTTTTGTGAAGCTGCTGGAATTGTGTGCGATGGTTTTTCGTTTCAGGCCGGTGCAGGTGGAACGTCACTTTCCATAGGCATTTACTTTGCGGAAATGTTAAAGGCAAAAGGTATGAGAGCCAGGTTTGCCCGAGGCGGAAGCAATAAGTATCTGGTGAATATGCTGGAAGAAGAATTAGTTGAATATATTTTAGACGGACAGACGTTTGATTTAGATGGTGTCCGGTCTATGCGCGACAACCCGAGGCACGTTAATACAAGTCCGTTTACAAGTTACAACTATCATGGCAAGGGTAATTTTGCATCGATGTTAGATGTAGTTATTCTCGGAGCTACCGAAGTAGATGTAAACTTCAATGCAAATGTGGTTACACATTCAGATGGTGTGTTGCTTCACGGCATTGGCGGATGGCAAAATTGTTTGTTTGCCAAATGTACAATCCTTCCTATTCCGTTATTCCGCGACCGTATTCCGGTTATCCGCGATGAAGTAACAACAATATGCGGCCCCGGTGAGTTGATTGATGTAATTGTTACCGAACGTGGCATAGCCATTAACCCGTTACGCACCGACCTTATCGAGAAAACCAAAAACAGCGGCTTGCCAATCAAGAGCATTCAAGAGTTAAAAGCCGAAGCCGATAAAATTTGCGGCATACCCGCCAAGCAAAAATTTGACGATATCATTGTAGCGGTTGTAAAATGGGTTGACGGCACTGTATTGGATGTGGTGCGTAAAGTGGGACCGTAATATTGATTTTGTAATCACAGTTTGCGACAATGCAAAAGAACGTTGCTCTTTCTTCCCGACAACAGCAAAAAGGTATCATCAAAATTTTTCCGACCCTGCAAAAGCGACAGGAACAGACGAAGAGATTAAAGAACGGTTTAGACAAGTCCGACAACAAATAAAAAACTATTGAAAACAGTTTGTAACAGATAATTTGTAATCTATTGACCTTTTTAGCAAAATAATTTGGATCCTACAACAAAACCGTTGTGAGGCTTTGTTTTGCCCTCAGTTTCAACCAATAAGTGCAACACAATAAGCTGATTCCAACCGAATAAAAAAATTCACTTCCGCGAAAGCGTGGGCACACCTACTTTTACGGTTTTTTAGCTTTAAATTATGTTTCTAAAAGGTAAAAATTGGCAAGTATTCCGGTGTCGTTCCCTGCGCACCGCTATCGATTTCTAAAATTTGGCTGGGAGAATAGGAGGGTTTTGATTCAATTGTGTTTATGTCAAATTAGCATCTAATTATTTATATAAATAATTGATTATAAGCTAATTAATTAAATTTTAGTTATTTTATAATTACTGAAATTAATCATTTTTTGGATAATTCAATCGTTTGAAGTGCATACGTTTGAAGCATTATTCCACGCGAAAAGTTCTATAAATGAAAAAGATCATAGTAATCGGAAGTTGTAACACCGACATGGTGATTAAAACCGACAGGCTTCCAACACCAGGCGAAACGGTATTAGGAGGAACATTTCTGATGAATGCCGGAGGCAAAGGTGCTAACCAGGCCGTTACTGCCGCGCGACAGGGCGGTCGGGTAACGCTCATTTCAAAAACCGGTAACGATGTATTCGGCAAACAATCTGTTGAGCTTTACAACTCCGAAGGTATCAACACCGATTACATATTTTCTGATCCTAAAAACCCTTCGGGTGTGGCATTGATTACGGTCGATTCGCACGGTGAGAATTGTATCGTGGTGGCTTCGGGTGCAAACGGCAGCTTATCGCCCGAAGATATTGAAAGTGCAAGGGCGGAAATCGAGAGTGGAAGCTTCATATTAATGCAGCTCGAAATACCGATTGAAACCGTAGAGTATGCGGCAGCGTTGGCTAACAAAAAAGGGATTCCGGTAATTCTGAACCCGGCACCAGCAAGAACATTATCTGAAAAATTATTGAAATGCTTATATGTAATCACACCCAATGAACACGAAGCAGAAATGCTTTCGGGCGTAAAGGTTACTGACTGGGACAGCGCCAAAAAAGCTGCCGATGTAATCAGCGAGAAGGGAGTTGACAACGTGGTGATCACCATGGGAGCGCAGGGAGCTTTTGTAAAAGAGAAAGACCAATACTACACCGTAGAGGCTACACACGTAACGGCCATCGATACAACCGCTGCGGGTGATTCGTTTAGCGGTGCGTTTTGTGTAGGCCTGGCCGAAGGTAAATCAATACTTGACGCGGTTAAAACCGCAACACGTGTTGCTGCTATTACGGTTACGCGAATGGGGGCACAATCGTCCATTCCATTCAGGAACGAACTAACATTATTGGAAGTAGAAAACTAAAACGTGAGCATTGCTATGAAATCAAACTTTAGCTATTCTGTTTTTAAAGGCTCACTTGTGCAGGTTCTGGGAGCTGTACTATTCTTTGTATTGATTTTTCAAAGTACAGTACAGGCACAAACCACACAGGTTACGGGTACCGTAAAAGATAAAGCTGCCGGTGAAACCATGCCGGGTGTTAATGTGGCTGTAAAAGGAACACAACAAGGAACGATGACAGATGCCGAAGGTAAGTATGTTGTAAGCATACAACCTGGCGCTACGCTTGTGTTTTCATTTGTGGGCTATGAAACTATTGAGATAGTAACCGGGAATAACACAACGATTAATGTTGAATTGGTTGAAACTGTTGCCACGTTAGACGAAGTAGTAATGATAGGTTACGGTACGTCAACTAAAAAGGAAATTACCGGATCGGTTACAACCTTAAAGACAAAAGATTTTAATGGAGGAGCCTTTACCGACCCGGTTGGGTTGATTCAGGGTAAAGTTGCCGGTTTAACTATTTCGCAACCCAACGGTGCCGACCCCAATGGCGGGTATGAATTTATTCTGCGGGGTGTTAACACGTTGGAAGCCGGTAAACAGCCGTTGATTATCATTGATGGCGTTATCGGTGCCGATCTTAAAAACATAAACTTCCAGGATGTTGAAACGTTTGATGTTCTGAAAGATGGGTCAGCCGCAGCTATTTACGGTACACGTGGTACAAACGGTGTTATTATCATTACAACCAAGCAGGCGCGTTCGGGCGAAACAAAATTAGAGTATGCAGCGCAGGTTTCGGTACAAGCCTTTCCCAGAACTGTTGAGAATTTAACGGCCGATGAATTTAAGTATGCAATAGAAACCTATGCACCTTCAAAAATGTCTAATCTGTTAGGCGCAAAAACAGATTGGCTTGATGAAGTTACCCGCGACCTGCCGGTAAGCACCCAGCACAATATTGTCTTGTCTGGCGGAACGGATAAACTTTCGCACCGCACTTCGTTCACGTATTTGAATAACCAGGGCTTGTTAAAAGATAACCAGTCGAAGCGGTATTTGTTGCGCTCAAATCTGCGTCAGAAAGTATTGAACGACCGCCTCGATCTTGATTTGAATTTTACCAACAACGTTCGCATTCTTAATCCTGCAAATTATGATGTGTTCTATCAGGCATTCATACAAAACCCTACGCAACCGGTTTATGACCCGACTAACGATTATGCCGGTGGCTATTCGCTTGTACCAGGGCTTGATTACCGAAACCCGGTAGCCATGCTGAATGAACGCAAGCGTGAAAGCAAAACCACTGATTTGGTGATTAACCTGCGCGGTACATTAAAAATTTCGGAATCACTTAGCTGGATAAACTTTGTTTCCATGCAAAAGTCTGCATGGGAAGGAAGTTCTTACAAATCACAATACTATCCGGGCAGTTTGGGTATGAATGGTGAAGCAGAGATTGAGAATGGTCGTGATGAGCAGAACCAATTTGAATCGAATTTTTTATATCAAACCAATATAGGCCGGCACGAGTTTGAAGCTATTGCCGGGTATTCATTCCAGGAAACCTCAACCAACAATTCGTATATGAGCAATGCCGGGTTTGATTCTGATTTGTTTGAATACAACAACATTGGCAATGGGTCGTATCGCCTGAACGGTCAGGCAGGTATGAGCTCCTATCGTGGCGATGGCCGGTTAATCTCACTCTTTGGTCGTGTAAAATATAATTTTGATGAACGCTATATGGCTTCCGTTTCGCTTAGGCGCGATGGCTCAACCCGTTTTGGCGATAACCACAAGTGGGGGTTGTTTCCTGCAGTGAGTGTAGGCTGGAGAATGAACGAAGAAGGATTTATGCAAGGGATAAATTCGGTTGATGAATTAAAACTTCGTGTAGGATATGGTGTAACCGGTAACCAGGATTTCCCGAACTACCTTTCGCTTTTGCGTCTTAGTTCTGGCGGGCGGTTCTATTATAATGGTCAATGGATTAACACCTATGGGCCATCATCAAACCCCAACCCCGATTTGCGCTGGGAAAAGAAACGCGAGTTAAACGTAGGTGTTGACTTTGGATTGTTTAACAGGAAACTAAGCGGAACACTCGATTACTATTATCGCGAAAGCTCTGATTTGATTTTTGAATATGCCGTGCCTACACCTCCATACTTAGTACCGTATATGTGGACTAATGTGGGCACTATCAGCAACACGGGTATTGAGTTAACGTTAAATGGTTCGCTCATTAATAAAACAGATTTAAAATGGAACTCAACGTTAACGGCAAGCCACAACCGGAATAAACTCAAGAAGATTTCAAACGAAGAGTTTACCACCGGCACAATTTATGGAGCGTGGATTGGCGGAGCTATTGGCGTGAACGCACAACGCATTGAAGAAGGAAAATCGTTAGGTCAGTTTTATGGCCCGGTATGGTTGGGTGTTGATGAATACGGTAACGATGTGTTTAGAAACGCCAACCCAGTAGGGCAGGTAAATGAAGAGAACTGGGAAAACATTGGCAGTGCATACCCGGCTGTTGTATTGGGATGGAGTAACAACATCTCATATAAAAACTGGAATCTGAATCTTTTGTTCCGTTCAAACATTGGTGGTAAGGTGCTGAACAGCTACCGCATCTATTACGAAAACTGGACAAGTATCGGGTTGCGAAACGTGGTGAAATCTCAATTAGAAAACCCTGAGTTCACCGGCAACGCTGTTTACTCTTCCAAGTATGTGGAGAGTGCCACGTTTTTCAAATTCGATAACATTACGTTGGGCTATACATTCGATGTTCCATCCAATAAATATGTGTCGAGGGTTTCTGTATTTGGAAGCGCACAAAATGTATTGTGGATAACCGGTTACAAAGGACTCGACCCGGAAGTAAGATTGGGCGGGTTATTCCCTGGTGTTGAGTCGCTTGGATATTACCCGCGAACAACAACCCTTACAATAGGTTTAAATGCAACGTTTTAATTGAAAAGAAAACGGATATGAAAAGTTTTTTAAAATCATTACCCATAGTTGTTGTACTGATGTTTACAGTAACCTCATGTTTTGACCTGTCAGAAAATTTATATTCTGATGTGCAGGTAAAAGACTGGTTCAAAACCGAGAAAGAGATAATCATGTATGCGGCACGGCCCTATACCATGCTCCATCCGTTCCCGGAAGAACAAATGTTGTGGTCGTTAATGCAAAATGCGTCCGATGAATTGGTTATTCCCGGAAAGCACAATGGCGATTGGTGGGAACAAGGCCGGTGGAATGAGTTGCACGCGCATCAGTTTACACCCAACAATAAAATACTACGGCAGTCGTGGGAGTTTGTTTTTGAGGGAATAACATCATGCAACGAAGTGTTGTATGTAGTTGGTGACCTGGAGTTTGAAGGCAAGGAACAAATCATGGCCGAAATAAAAATTTTACGAGCCTATTTCTATTACTGGGCTACCGATAACTGGGGTAATGTTCCTTTTTCGCTTGATTTTACCGAGCGCGGTTTCCCGCCTCAGAAAGACCGCCAGTTTGTGTATGATTATCTTGTGGATGAGATAACGGATAACATCCAGTATTTACAGGAGCAACCAACACCATCATACTACGGAAGGGTAACAAAAGGCATGGCCTATACATTGTTAGCCAAAGTGTATATGAATGCTGAGGAGTGGATTGGCACTCAACAATGGCAGAAAGCTGTTGATGCGTGCGATGCCGTAATCGCGTTAAACGCTTACGAAATTGAAGATGATTACTTCGCGAACTTTAAAATCAATAATGAAGGCTCGAAAGAAAACATTTTTGTTATCGTCTATAACTCCATCTTAACCAACGATCACCTGTATTGGTGGACGTTAACGCTAAACTCGGCCAGCCGTGCCACATACAATTTTATAGGCGAACCCTGGGACGGCTTTGTAGTGGAACCTCCGTTTTTTGATAAGTTCGATGCGAACGACCTACGCAGGAAATCATTCTTAGTCGGGCAGCAATATGATAAAAGCGGTGCACCTATTGTTATCGGTGGGCAGCCTTTTATCTATACGTCAACGATTGGCGATTACCGCTCGCGTGGCGAATGGGAAGGCGCACGATGCGCTAAGTACGAATACCAGGAGGGGTTGCAGTATTATGAGAATGATATGGAAAATGATTTCGTGTTGTTCCGCTATGCTGATGTATTATATACAAAACTCGAAGCATTATGGCGCTTAGGCCGTGCCAGCGAATTTATTGACGACCCTGATTTGCAAAAGATACGCACGCGCGCCAATATGCCGCCCTATACCGTTGGCGATTTAACAGCCAACGAATTATTAGATGAACTGGGAAGAGAATTTGCGTGGGAAGGACGCAGGCGCAACGACCAGATACGATTTGGCGTGTGGGGAAATCCCTGGTGGAACAAACCGGCTTCCGCACCGAAAGCTAAACTTTTCCCCATCCCGCAAACGGCTTTAAATGCTAATCCAACGTTAACACAAAACCCGTATTAATAATAATGACTACCCGGTATAAACATATTGTAATAAGTGTTCTGTTTTTAAGTGCAGTTGTTTTTGCACAGCCGCTGTTGGCGCAAAAAACAAAAACCATCTCGAAGGCCGAACTGCGTGATAAAATTGCAGGTGCATGGATTGGTCAGATGATTGGTAACATTTACGGCCTGCCACACGAAAACAAATACATTGATGCACCGGGCGATGATAGCAAATGGCCGTATGGTTATACCAAAAACTTAGACAAGCTAAAGCAATATAAAGGCGCGTTTTCGGATGATGATACCGATGTTGAGTATATGTATTTACTCACCATGGAAAAATTTGGGTATGAACCCACGTACGAGCAAATGCGTGAAGCGTGGATGTTCCATATCCGCGACCGCGTGTGGCTTGCTAATCGCGGAGCATTGGGTTTGATGCACTTTGGTTTCACGCCTCCGTTTACAGGCGACAGAAATATTAACCCGCACTGGTTTCAAATCGACCCACAGTTGATTAATGAAATATGGGCTTATACTGCGCCCGGTATGGTAAAGTATGCCGCACAAAAATCCGACTGGGCGGCATTAATCACCAGCGATGATTGGGGTGCAGAGCCAACCGTGCATTACGGAGCCATGTATGCTGCGGCATTTTTCGAGAAAGATGTACGCAAACTCATCGACATCGGGTTGAAAGAATTACCCGCGAATGGCCGTTATGCGCAAACGATTCGTGATATGATAGCCCTGCATAAAAAATATCCAAACAAATGGCAGGATGCGTGGAAAGAAATGGCCGAAAAATATTATATCAACGAGCCTGACCTTACCAAAACAATCTGGAATGCAAACCTGAATGGCGCGTGCGGCATTTTAGCGATGCTGTATGGCAATGGCGATTTTCAACGCACGCTCGACTTGTCGTGTGCGATGGGCTTTGATGCCGACAATCAGGCCGCAACCGTAGCAGGTATTTTGGGTGTAATCAGCGGGTTGAAAGGATTGCCTGCCGATTTGTATTTACCGATTGAAGGCTGGACAAAACCATTTAACGACACCTATATTAACATTACCCGCCATGAGCTGCCCGATGCAAGCATTAACGATATGATTGACAGAACCCTTGCCGTTACGCTTGATTTGGTTAAAGCCAAAGGCGGAAAAGTTTCGGGTAAAGCCGGTGCCGAAAAAGTTACCATTAACACAACGGCAACATTTGATGTGCCGGTTGAATTTTACATTGGCCCTGCCGCGCGCATGGAAGTAAACAAGCCTGTTGATTTTAATTTTTACAGCGATGCCAATAAAAAATATAACTGGAAACTTGTAGGAGGCGAGCTTCCGGCAGGCATAACGTTTACCAATGGTAAACTTTCGGGCACGCCAGCTACAGCCGGTAAGTATAACATTACGGTTCAGTTAGATAACGGTAAGAAATTTTTAAAGAAAGACTTTGAGTTGTTGGTTCGTTCCGAAAACATTGCAGGTAAGGCTTCTGCCGTGTTGTCAAACATTCAGCAGTTGAATGAAGGCGTAATTGATTCGGCATGGGTAACGTTTGGGAAATCGATGTACGCAAAAACTCCTGACGTTATCCGCGATGGAAATATTTACGGAACAACAGGCTCGGTATTTTACAGTTTGGCTGCCAAAGCAAAACTTCCTAAAGTTGATTACTACGGATATGAGTGGAAGGATGAACAGTCGATTGATATGCTGGCGTTTTTTACAGGCGGCATGGAAGAGTTCGGAGGCTGGTTTACATCGCTGAACGTTCAGTATAAAAATGAAGAAGGTAGATGGGTTCCGGTAGAGAGCGTGAATATTAATCCGCCTTTACCGAAAACGGATATTGTTTTCTTTCAGCCTCATTTTGTTGAGTATGTAATCAGCTTTAAGCCGGTTAAAACAAAAGCCATTCGCATTATTGGCGATGCGGCTGTACAAGACCACTGGCACAAGTACACAAAAAATGTATCCGGGTTTACATCGATAACGGAATTGAGTGTTTATAAATCAGAAAATAAGTAGCATGAATTTAGTAGTTAGGGTTAGTTGTTTGTTTGTGTTAGCGGTTGTTGTTTTCGGATGTACGTCCGAAACAACAACTTCTGACGATGTGTTGGCGAAAGGCTCTGTTACCATGTCGAAAGCCGAACTTCAAAATAAAATCAGCGGAGGCTGGGCAGGTCAAACTATTGGTGTAGTGTATGGCGCACCGGTTGAATTTAAATATCAGGGCTCGCTTATTGATGAAACGCACATCATTCCGTGGGACGAACACTATGTTAAATACTGGTGGGATAAAAAGCCCGGCTTGTTCGATGATATTTATACCGATTTGAATTTTGTGCACGCATTTGAATTGTATGGACTCGATGCCCCTGCCGATTCCATTGCAAAACATTGGTCAAACACGGCCTATCATTTGGCGCACGCCAATCAGGCTTCGCGCTACAATATTTTAAATGGGATTATGCCTCCGGCTTCCGGCCATTGGAAAAACAATCCTCATGCCGATGATATTGATTTCCAGATTGAGGCGGACTTCATTGGCTTGATGGCGCCCGGCATGGTGAATCAGGCTGCCGATATTGCCGACAGGGTAGGGCACATTATGAACAGTGGCGATGGATATTACGGTGGTGTATTTGTGTCGGCCATGTATTCGCTGGCATTTGTATCGGACGACCCGATTTATATTGTTGAAGAAGCGATAAAAACCATTCCGCAAGGCACGCAGTTTTACGATTGCATTGCCGATGTTATTAAATGGCATAAGCAATATCCAACCGATTGGAAACAAACATGGTTTGAGGTTCAGAAAAAATGGAATAAGGATGTCGGTTGCCCGAAAGGAGTTTTCTTAGGCTTCAACATTGATGCGAGAATTAACTCGGCTTACGTGGCCATTGGTATGCTGTATGGCAATGGCGATTTCACGAAGTCGGTTGATATTGCCGCGCGTTGCGGTCAGGATGCCGATTGTAATCCGGCAACGGTAGGCGGGGTGCTGGGTGTTATGCTTGGGTACGATAAAATCCCCGACTTTTGGTTGAAGCCCTTACAAGAGATTGAAAACGATAATTTTGAAAACACCGAAGTATCGTTGGCGAAAGCCTATCAATGGAGTTTTAAACACGCGCTTGAATTAATTACAAAAACGGGCGGTAGTGCAGAAGGTGAAGAAGTAACCATACCGCTCGAAAAACCCAAAGCGGTTGCGGTTGAACAAAACTTTGCAAACACGTTTCCGATTGAGCGAAATAAAATTGACGAGTCGTTTACCGATGAAATAACATTTGAATTTACAGGCAACGGGTATTTGTTGTATGGCAACATGGTGAAGCGCTCTAAAATTGATGGCGATTACATCGACCGGATTTCAAAACGCACGTATGGTTCCGAACCGCTCGGCCTGGCTGAATTAAACGATACCTATGTGGCGATTATGGAAGTGTATGTTGACGGAGCATTGGATGAAACCATAAAGCTGCCGATGAAAAATTCTTCGCGCAGACTTGAGCCGGCATGGAAGTATCAGATGACAGAAGGTCGCCATACGGTAACATTAAAGTGGATTAACCACAACCCCGGATATGAATACCGGATTAATGATTTGATTGTGTATTCTGAAAAACAGCCGGTTAGTAATTTACCACACAACCATTAAGATATGAAGGGAAGATTTTTTTATAGCATTGTAGTATCAATAGTTTTTGTTTCGGGTTGCTCCAACAACAATACAACTACTGCTCCCTGGGGAAATGAAGTTTCTATCTCAACAGATGTGTTGAAAGATAAAATCAGGGGTGGATGGGCAGGCCAGACTATTGGTTGCACGTATGGCGGGCCTACCGAGTTTAAATTTAAAGGTACACTCATTCAGGACTACCAGCCGATTATCTGGTATGACGATTATATTAAAGATACGTTTGAAGAAGACCCCGGCTTGTACGATGATGTGTACATGGATTTGACATTTGTTGAGATTATTGAACGGTTGGGAATTGACGCACCAACTGACTCATTTGCCATTTCGTTTGCGAAAGATGATTACAAACTCTGGCACGCCAATCAGGCCGCACGTTATAATATATTGAATGGCATTATGCCCCCGGCCTCCGGACATTGGATGAACAACCCTCATGCCGATGATATTGATTTTCAAATCGAGGCTGACTTTATCGGGATGATGACCCCCGGCATGGTCAATACGTCATCTGATTTATGCGACCGTATCGGGCACATTATGAATTATGGCGATGGCTGGTATGGCGGAGCGTTTATGTCGGCCATGTATTCGCTGGCCTATATTTCTGACGATATACATTTTGTAGTGGAAGAAGCGCTCAACATCATTCCTGCGCAAAGCAAGTTTTATCAAACCATTGCCGATGTTATTAAATGGCATAAGCAATATCCTAATGACTGGAAGAAAACATGGTTTGAAGTTGAAAAGAAACATTCATCGGATGTAGGTTGCTCGGAAGGTGTATTTAATGCTTTTAATATCGATGCGAGTATAAACGCTGCATACGTTGTTATCGGCTTGTTGTATGGCGAAAAAGATTTTTTCAAAACGATTGATATTTCCACGCGCTGCGGTCAGGACTCGGATTGCAATCCCGCTACTGCGGCCGGTATTCTGGGTGTAATGGTTGGGTACAGCAATATCCCGTCTTACTGGAAGCCCGCTCTTGAAATAGTGGAAGATTTGAAATTTCCTTATATGGAAATTACCCTGAACGAGGTGTATGCTTTAAGTTACAAGCACACGCTTCAGGCTGTTGAGCGTAATAAGGGTAAGGTATCGGATGAGGGGATTACAATTAACGTGCAGAAGCCTGATGTTCTGCGTTTCGAGCAATCGTTTGAAGGTTTATATCCGGCTTCGGAGTTGTTGGTTCGCAAAGACCATTTTGAAGAACCTATCGTGATAAACTTTACCGGTAATGGTATTGTAGTACTGGGCAATGTAAAGAGTGTATGCGGTGAAACAAAAAGCGACTATGTGGCTTTATTGGATGTGTATATCGATGGCGAGAAGACTGAACAAGTTAAAATGCCGTTCGATTATATCGTACGGAAGTACGACATCTTCCATAAGTATTTGTTGCCGCAGGGCAATCATAAGGTGGAAATCAAATGGGTAAATCCCAATCCCGATTTCAGGATTTACCACAAATCGCATATAACCTATGCCGATACACCGGCACAACCTATAAACCCGGTAGCAGGTAAATAAGATGTATATGAGGGGAAGGCTGTTTATATCGAGTGTTGTTTTGTTGCTGATGGCAATGGTTATTGGTGCGTGCAGTGACGATGCCTCTAATAAACCTGACGTGCCATTTGTACGCTTGGTGAAAGACCAAACCTTACAAAGCACAATTCTTAGTCGTGCAATTAAATATAGTGTTTTCCTTCCCGAAGGATATAGAGAATCAAACGAGTCTTATCCGGTTGTATATCTTCTTCACGGCTATGGCGATAACGAAACATCGTGGTATACCAACGGAGGTTTGCAATACTATGTGGATTTGTATGCAGGTGAAACCGTGCCGATGATTTATATAATGCCCGAAGCCAACAACACGTACTACATTAATCGTTACAACGGTAATTATCCATACATGGAAATGTTTGTAAATGAACTTGTGCCCGAAATTGACCGGAAGTTCAGAACCAAAGCCGATAAATCGCAACGTGCCGTTATGGGGTATAGCATGGGTGGCTACGGTGCGCTTATACTGCCCGCTTTGAACCCCAATGTGTTCTCTGTCAGCATTCCGCTTAGTATGTCGTTCCGTACCGATGCGCAATACATGGCCGAAACACAAGGGTCGTTCGATGTGCAATGGGCGCCAAACTTCGGCCCCAACAAGGGAGCTTCGGGTGCGGAAAGGCTTACGAATTATTTTAAAGTACATAGCCCTTTTCATTTTTTTAACGAGCCTGTCGGAGCAAACAACACCGTAAAATATTTGATTGATTGCGGTGATGATGAAGAGTCGCTCATTTTTACGAGCAACAGCTTACATGGAATTATGCGCGACAAAGATATTGAACATGAATACCGTGTGCGAAGCGGTGGCCACTCGTTCGATTACTGGAAACAGTCGTACCGTGAAGCATTGCAATTTATCAGCAATGCCGTGCAGGGAATACAACACCCTTCGCAACCAACACCGGCAACGGTGGGCACTTTAATAACTGCCGACCAGGTGAGCGAGGTTGAAATTGATAATCATGTTGTGAATGTTATGCTGCCAACGGATTATGCGACAAGCACCGCATCATACCCTGTACTGTATTTCATTCACGATGCAGAAAGCGGTAATGTTTCGGAAAGAAGCATTCAAACGCTTTCTATGTTGCGCAATGCCATGACATCAACACGGTTGCCTAAATCTATTGTAGTGGAAATACCGGCAGGCAGTTATGTAACGGATGGTTTTATGACAAACGTAGTGGCGATGATTGATAATGAGTATCGCACCAAAAACGAAGCGGAAAATCGTGTGGTGATGGCAAATGCAGCCGCTGGACAAACTGCGGTTGATGTTGTGGCTACCACAACAGGTTTGTTTGGCGATTGCTTTTTATACAACGCCCGGTTTAACGACACAACATTGCCCGTTTCACTCAATGTGTTTTATTATTTAGATGTAACAGACGATGCAACATCGTACAATCAGTATCATAATTTGTTTACAACTATCCGTAATCAATATATAGGATATGAATACCGTGTGCGTCAGGGAACGGAAACGTTTCAGGATTTTCTGAACGGGTTGTACAACTCCTTTACAGTAATGACACCGAGCTTGAATAATTGATATGAAGAGATTGGTCATACTTTTTGTCGGCATTCTTTTAAGCGTTATGGCTAAGGCGCAGCAACCGCGTGTTGTTGAGGGGCTGTCGTTAGCGAGTGAGATATTGGGGCAGGAGGTAAAATATTCAATCATCCTTCCCGAAAATTATTATGCCTCAAAAAAGGCATACCCGGTTGTGTATTTGTTGCATGGCCTGGGCGATAACGAATCGTCATGGTTAGAATACGGAAACGTTAGTCAGCATGTAGATGCCGCAGTAAAGAAGAAAGAGATTGTTCCGATGATTTATGTAATGCCGCAGGGCTTCCGCAGTTATTATGTAAATGATTATGCCGGGAAATTCCGCTACATGGATATGTTCGTTCAGGAGCTTGTGCCGCATATCGACAGTCGGTACAGAACCATTGCCGACAAAGAACACCGCGCAACTTTGGGTTATTCGATGGGAGGATTTGGCGCGTTGATTTTGCCCGTTAAAAATCCTGATGTTTTTACGATTAGTGTTCCGTTAAGTATTTCTGTCAGAACAGATGAACAGTACATGACGGAAGAAGCCTCTGGTTGGGATGAACAATGGGGAAGGCTGTTTGGCGGTGAAGGTACTACGGGCGCTGAACGTATCACGGAATATTATAAACAACATTCGCCTTTTCACATTTTTGCCGGGCATGATTTGACCGCATTAAAAAACATTAAGCTGTATATCGACAATGGCGATGATGAAGGAACACTATGCCGCAGTAATGAAGAGCTGCATATACTGTTACGCGATAGAAACTTCCCGCACCAGTTCCGCGTGCGTAACGGTGGGCATGAGTTTTCGTATTGGCACGAGGCGCTTACCAACGGATTACGCTTTATAAGCGATGCTGTTGAAGGCAAGCCTTATCGTGGTGATGTTGAAGGATTATCGAAGCGTTATTCTTTAAGCAAACCCGATAAACTTATTCAAGCCAATGGCTACAACGTTTTGCTTCCGCTTAATTATCACAAGGAACAACGCCTGTATCCTGTTGTGTATATTATCGCGCAACCCGAAACAGAAACTGGCATTGCTGCGCACATCAAACAAGCTATGGTGCAACAATCGTTCATTCCTGTTATTACAGTTTTTATAAACGGAACCGTGCAGGATGTTATGAATAGTGTGATACCGGAAGTAGAAAAAAATTATAGGGCACGTGCAGGGTGTCGTTTCAGGGCGTTGTTGGGAACGGGACAGGCAGGCACAACAGCGTTCAGACTTGCACTTAATCCCGAAATGTTTACAGCGTGTGTGTTGCTCAATGTTCCGTTGGATTGCCAGGCATTAGCAAACGGACTGGCGAGCAATAAAAAAGCCTTGGCACGCACATGGCTTTACATAAAAACAACCGATACAAGCGCAAATTATAAAAGCAACGGGTGTGCCCACATCACCCTGCGCGAGGAGGATGTGTATCACGAATACCGCGTGAGCGGAGGGCAAGCCAATACCGAATGGGCGCTTCGGAGTTTGAATGAAGCGCTTGATTTTACACAACGAAAAATTCACCGATAATTTGAACGAAACCTAAAATCATAAATCATTAATCTAAAATCTAACTTATGTATATCATCAGTAGTTATCCTCTCGCAGTTTTCTTCTGCATTATTACTATGCTTTGCTGGGGCTCGTGGGGAAATACACAAAAGCTGGCGGCCAAAAACTGGCGCTATGAATTATTCTATTGGGACTATGTGATTGGCATTGTGCTGTTGTCGCTGTTGTTTGGTTTTACACTGGGCAGCATGGGCGAGCAGGGCAGGAGTTTCACAACCGACCTGGGGCAGGTGAGCAGTGCGAATTTCTGGAGCGCCATCATCGGTGGTATTATCTTTAACGCTTCCAATATTTTATTGTCGGCTTCCATTTCCATTGCGGGCATGGCAGTAGCCTTTCCGTTGGGTGTGGGGCTTGCATTGGTGCTAGGTGTAATCATCAACTACATCAGCACGCCCAAAGGCGACCCGGTGGTGTTGTTTATTGGTGTGGCATTAATTGTTATCGCAATCATTTTTAACGGTATCGCCTCGGGCAAAATGTCGAAAGGCGGGAAGAAGTCGTCTTCTAAAGGAATATGGCTGGCTATTGTTGCCGGTGTACTCATGTCGTTCTTTTACCGGTTTGTAGCGGCCGCCATGGACATCAATAATTTTGAATCGCCCACACCGGGCATGGCTACGCCTTATACAGCGTTTTTCATTTTTGCGATTGGTATGCTGGCCAGCAATTTCGTATTCAACACTATTATTATGAAGAAACCATTTGTTGACACACCGGTTTCGTATAAAGACTATTTCAGCGGAAGCATGTCAACACACATGGTAGGTGTGATTGGCGGATTGATATGGGGGCTTGGCACTGTGCTAAGTTATATGGCTTCCGGTAAAGCCGGTGCGGCAATCGCGTATGCGTTAGGACAGGGGGCAACTATGGTGGCGGCGTTCTGGGGTGTTTTTATCTGGAAAGAATTTAAAGGCGCAGGCAGGAACGTGAACATCCTGTTATTCTTAATGTTTGTATTGTTCATCACCGGTCTCGGACTGATTATCGCGTCCGGGGGAAATTAAATTTTGAGTATTTATTAACAACTAAAACAAATTAAACTATGAAAAAGAGTCTGTTATTTTTAAGTGTAGCCGTGCTGGCGTTCAGCACGGTGTTTATCAGCGCGTGTAGCGATGATGATGATGGAGGTAAGCAAGTAGTTATCCCGCCCGATTTAATTAAGTCATTAACGATTGATGATACTACCTGGGAGTTTACCTATGATGAAGCTAATGATGACCGTTTAGTTAGTGTTTTGGTAACAGAAGGTAGTGATGACCCCTACACAATTGAATACGATTATTCAGTTCCTGGAAGGTTAACAGAAACAGAAACTGCATCGTGGGGAACCTGGACATCACACTTTGTAGTGGATAACGATGGAAGAATTACCAAGGCGTTATGGGATGCATCAGAGACAGATGATAATTTTGATGGGTATGAATATGATGCAAATGGTTTCCTTGTGAGGATTTACTATAAAGAGGATGGTGTTGAACATACTTTGGAAAGAGCAACTGTTGTGAATGATAACGTTACTGAGCATCTTAGATATTGGGAAGGAGAAGTTGATAGAACAAAGACTTTTACATACCTGACAAGTGCTTCGGCATTGAATGTCAGCAACCTTCCGCAAACAAATCTTAGGAATTCCGAAAGGAGAACAATAGGCGGATTGTATGGAAAAGCAAGCAAGGGGCTTATTGATTATCTTGAACTAACTTATCCTGGCGAACCGGAGAGATATAGTAAGAACACGAATCAGTATACATTTGATTCTAAAAACAGGGTAACAGGAATAACCCGTAAGTTTGCAGATGCTTCAGGCAGCTCAACCGGTTCTGATGAAGTATTTATATATACCTATTATGATAGGGAGGATTAATTTTAAGTTAGTAATAAAAAAAGACCGGACAATATGCCCGGCCTTTTTTTATTGGATTAAGATGACTTGTAATTATTTCTTCACAATCGGCAGCCGTAACACAGATGGATATTTCTTTGAATGATGAATTGTGTTTGTGGCCACAACGCCTTTCGATTCGTCATAATTGTTTCCGCCAGTGTTGAGGTTTCGTTCAAAGCGAGGAAAATTAGAGCTTGATACTTCAATGCGTATGCGATGACCGGGCGCAAAGTAGTTGCTGGTGCTCATGGGCGTGAGCTTAACGCGGTACACATTGCCTTTTTCCATGAAAACCTCTTTATCATAGCCTTCGCGGTAGCGCACCCGCTGAATGGTTTCATCGAGGTTGTAGGCTTTTCCATCGGGGTGCACGTCAATCAGCTTAATGGTAATGTCCGTATCTTTTACATCGCTTGATAAATACAACATAGATTCAATAAATCCGCTCACTTCAATGCCTTCTTTCAGTGGCTCAGAGGTGTAAACCAATATATCATTTCGCAATTCCATTTCCGATTGGTCGAACGAACCGCCCTGCACAGCATTTCCCGTACAACATACATTACCTCCATGCGATTTCACCGGGTTCATCGGGTCGTACTTAAATGTATCGGGCTTATCGGATGACGGCACTTTTGTTACCAGTTTGCCATCGCCATTGCGGGTATTGGCGTTGCCTTTGCTGGTTAGGTAGTAGTTGGTCATAACGGCATTTTCAGGCGGCCATGTTTCAGAAGTCTGCCACTTGTTGCTGCCCATAGTGTAATACTGTACGCGAGGCGTTGTTTTTTTGAAATCGTTTTGTTCACCTTTCAGTTGCAGGTCAAACCATCCCCATGTCAGTTCATCATAATTCAGGCGGGCATCTCCAACGCTGCGTTCACCTACAATAGTATTTTCTGTTGCGCGTTTAAAGGCGCAGTGCAGGGTTGGAGCGATTACTAAATATTGATTGTTAGCAATTTCTTTGTTCGGATTATTCCGTGCGTGATTGAACAATGCCAGGTTCGGCCCGGACGACACATCGTACCACGATACAAACCAATAGGAGGGAACATCCATTGGCATCGTGTCATGATACAAACCCCCGGTAAACCAGGCCGGGTCGTTTGGCTTTCGCCTGATCATGTTTTCATAAATACCTTCCTGTCCGTTCACGTTTTTAATAATGTCTTGCACAGGCAAATGCTGAAGCGCCTGCGACCAATCCTGGCGAGGCATTTCGGTAGCCATATCGTAGAACCGTTGTATGCGGATTAAATCTTGCTGGGTAATGTCTTTCGGTAGGGTTGGCCTGAATTTGTCATTTTGTGTTCCATACAACCAGGCGGTAAACAACATTTGTTGCGCTCCGCCACGATACCAGTTGCCTTGTTCGTAAAATTCGCCAACCTTACCTACACCGGCTCCGTAGCCTTGCGCCACCATAGCCGCAAGTGCGGGGTGTTTCAGCGAGGCAACGGCCATTTGCCATTCGGCTGTTGACGAGCAGCCAATAACGCCAACCTTGCCATTCGACCAGGGCTGTTTGCTCATCCATTCAAAGGCATCGTAGCCGTCAGTAAGCGGTGTGCCGAGAATGTCCCACTCGCCTTCAGAGAAAAAGCGACCGCGTTCATTCTGCACTACGTAGGCGTATCCGCGCTCTACGGCTTCAATGGCGGCTTCGAGAGTGCGTGTGCGCATTTCCCCGTCTATCCAGGTGTTGAAGTTGTAAGGCGTGCGCGAAAAAACGATGGGTACTTTGGCATTGCCTTTCGGGCGATAGATGTCGGTAGCCAACCGGACGCCATCGCGCATGGGCATCATCACCTTCTGGTCGATAATGGCGATTTCTTCCAATTTCTTGTAAACATCTTGCGGGTTTTGATTCTGGGAGATTGCACAGGCTGCTATCAGCCAACCCGCCATCAGGAGTAGTAGTTTCTTCATGGTAATCGGTTTAACAACTCAAGTTGCTAAACTTTCTGTCTGTATTCTGGATTTTTATATGAATTTCGCTAACCGTTACGCTAACGGTTTAATGGTTGTGTGTTTATGGGAATTTGGGGCAATATTTAGAACGATGATAAAATTAGCGCAGATAGCGATGAAAAAATAACCCAATCTATTGCTTTATCAAAAGACAGTTACAAAATGTTATATTGCGTAACAACAGTTGATAAGTTAAACAGTCATGGAGAAAAGGCTGAAGGTAGTATTGTTCTTTCTCAGCCTGCTGCCGTTCCTCGCAAAAGGATTATTGTTTCCAGCCACTCACTTGGATAAGCAAGGATTATGGGGTAGTATTGTTTTTACGGTTTACCGATCATAAAATCAATTACTATGGCCTACGACCACAACCTTGCAGCACGTGTAAGAGAGTACCTTAGCGAAATTGATGAGTTGCAAGTAGAAGAAAAAGCAATGTTTGGCGGATTGGCCTTTATGATTAACAAAAAAATGTGTATTAACATTGGCGATGATATGTTAATGTGTCGGTTTGACCCAACCTTAACGAAAGAACTATCGACAAGACCAGGCTACCTGCCTATGATTATGAAAGGTAAGGAGTATAAGGGCTACTGCTACGTTGAATCGGCCGGGTATAAAAATAAAAAGGATTTTGAATTTTGGATAAAACTCTGTTTGGATTATAATGATACAGCCAAATCATCGAAGAAGAAGAGCGCTAAAAGAAAGTAAAATTTTAACAAAGCCTTAGAAATGAAAGTACACACCACCAACTACATCGACACCTTTATAGAAGTTGCAGACGACACGAAAGCAAGTTGCGGAGCACAGCCACCGTCAAAAGACAAAAAGACAGTTGCCGAAATGCAATATGAGTTGATTTCCAAAAATCCGTATAAGTACACTTCGGATGACGTTTTCTTTCAGGTATATGCCGACAGAAACGATTTGACTAAAGGTGAGTACAAACAGGCGCGTGAGCAATTTTTCTCGAAGGGGCAACCCTGTTTTCGCGCTTCGCCATTAACAAAAACGTATGGCTTCGGTATTCACAGCGATAACAAAGGTAAAGTTGCGCTTTACGGAATGGAAACGGATAAATACCAAAAATTTTTGAAAGACAGTAAAATCAAGAAAGTAAAGGCAATGAAATCAAGTAAATAGGGTATATATAGCTGACCCCGAAGCGGTATCAAATTATCTTAATTTGAAAAATCAGACCTTCGGATTTTTTTCTACATCAAAATATTATTCTTAGCCACAATCGGTTTAGGCAATTCTTTTTCATCCAGCATATCCCGCATATCAATTTCTATCATCCGGCTGATTTGGGTAATGGGAATATCGTTTGCTCCGCCTTCAAAAGGATTTACAGCACTTTCACCTACCACATCAAGCGTATGAAACACCCAGCAGACAACAGATGAAATAGCAATATTGAACCAGATAGTATAGCCTTCCATGAACGTACCTTCTCCCAGGTTTTCCATAACTTCCAACAAGCCAAAAGGCACTAATGTTACAAAAACAAGCATCAGGTAAGTGGCCATAGATGCGAAATTTCGGGGATAGGGAAAGTTTTTGATGCGTTCAGCTTTCCCCTGTTCGTTTGTAAATTTAATGATAGCTTCCTGTAAAGCTTTCCATTGAAAATCGTTGATAACACCTTTACTCTTCAACGCTGCCAAACTTTCGGATTGTAATGCCGTGAGGTGCGTTGCTCTGTTCTTTTTGGACAGTACATAGTGCAGTTCGTTTTCAGGAAGATATTTTTTCAGTTCGTCTTCCAGTTTGCTGTTCCATTCGGGAACGGTATATCTTGCTTCCTGAAATTTTTTGTTGCTAAACTTAGTCATATTCTCCCAGTTTCTGGGCTCGCGCAATTGAAAACGCAAAGCTGTAAGCCATGCAAAATGACGATAAAACATTTTCTTTACGGTTTCATCTTGTTTTCCTCCTGCGGTATCACGAAGTGTATAAGCAAAGCTTCGGCTGTCGTTGATGATGGCCCCGTAGATCTGACGAGCTTCCCAGATACGCCCATAGCTGGCATTGTTTTTAAACCCGACAATAAATGCAAGTGCTGTACCCAAAATAGCTATTGGTTGCCACGGAAGAGCCAAAAACGTCCAACCGAAAACGTGGTATGCTATGGTTGGAATGGTTGTCAGGACAATCATTATCAAGACGTCTCGCAGTGTCCAAATAAAAAACTCAACAGGAGAGTATCTCTTTCCGGTGTGCATAGTGTGTTCTTTGAGGCAAGATATGAGTTTGTTGTTATAAAAATAAAAAACTCAATCTTGGATTTAGGCCTTCCGAAAGCAGATTAGAATAAAATGCAGAGAAACTGATAAGCTCCCGGTCAGGCTGCGTACCCAACGGGAGCTTAAATTTTCAGCCAACAGATTTATGACAGGCCACGTGTCAGCCAGCCACGCTTGCTGGCTGTGGCAATCGCGTAGGGCGTAATCCAAAATAACCCGAATGTATATAAAATACTATAGGAGTAAGCCCATACCGAATTAGTTACATTATATCGCCTGGCGTAGAAAAACACCGGTATGCTCGACAGGATGAATATGCTGAAAAGTGTTGAGCTGAAGAACAGAACGGGGTGTGCCAGTATGAACATAACCATCAATACTGTGAACGGATAAGCTGTGATAATTTTCAACCATTGGTTCACGAATAAAAGCCGTGCTCCGGTTTTAGAACTTTCGCGAAAATTTTTAAACACGAAATGCGCCATCATAATGTTTTCACGCACGTTGCTGCGTTCCCATCGGATAAACATTTTGTACAGCCCGCTATATTTTTCAGGCACGTTTGTCAGCACGTAGGCATTTCGCTGAAACAATACATGATAGCCTTGCTTTAAAATCATGTTTGTCATAGCGCGGTCTTCACCAATGTCAGACGGTTGCCCCATAAACGTTTGATTAATCCATTCGGGCAAACACTTCATCACGGCTTTTCTGCGATAAGCGGCCAATGCACCGGGGGTACAAAGTACCGAACCTAACATACTTTGTGCCGCGCGGATAAATTCAAAGCTGAATACAAAACTCACATTCAGCATTTTGGGTATCACACCCTTGTCGTGATTTAAAACGTGCACATTCCCGGCAACCGCTCCGCAGTTTTTGTTTGTAACAAACGGGCTTACTAAGCTTCGTAACGTGTCGGGCTTAACAATCGAGTCGCTGTCAACGGTTACGAAAATCTCTCCTGTGGCAAGATTAAACCCACGATAAAGCGCGTGGCGTTTTCCTTTGTTTTCGGGTTGTTGATAGATAGACAATCGCTCGCCTAATTGCTCTTTGGCTTTTTGCATCCAGTACCAGGTGTCGTCCTTGCTTCCGTCATCAATGGCAATCAATTGCAATTTTCCTTCAGGATAATGGCTGTTTGCCAGACTTAGTAGAGTATGCCAGGCTTGCTTGCCTTCGTTATAGGCCGGAACAATAACGGTACAGGTTGGTAACAATTCATCCGATACAGCAGCAACCGGTTTGTAGCGCAAGTACCAGTATAAATTATAGAGGAAGAAGCCCCCTCTGAATATGAGCAACGAAGTAGTAATGATGATGAACGTATAACCCCAGGTAGAGTTGACCCTGTCGGTATGAAGTTGATGAAAGTGCGGCTGCAATTCATATACCAGAAAGGCCCCTGCAATCAGCATCAGGAACGTGCTGATGAGCACTAAAAAATCGAGGGGTGTGATGGCGGCTTTGGCAATGTTTCCGAAAACTTTGTTAACGAAACCTGTTTTTGCGGTATTTCCAGGTTGTTTTGTAATGGTTATGTTACTCTTCAGACTTGTTACATTTGTCATCTCTTCTACTTTTATCTTATCCGTTAAAAAAATTATTCCATCGTCTGTCTGGTTGTTTGGGTGTGGAAATTTTCGGTAAACCCAAAGCAACAGCCGATGAATGACAAGCTCTGTGCCAGTTGAATTTTATGCGAAATAGGGGAGTGAGGGCAGGGCATGATTGATAGGTGTGAGGAATTTTTCTACATAGTGTGGTATATTTACCAACATGGAAGACTGATTGAAGTTATTGGAAGATGAATAATATGTTCTGTAATCTTGTGCTATGAAGATGAAACGGGCTGGCTGGTGTATCATCATTATCGTATTATATAATAGTGCTGCTGCCTGGTCGCAGCCGGCAGTGCCCGTTTATGATTCTGTGCGCCAGCATATTTTTGCTTTTAACGAAATTGAATTTTTTGAAGATGCTACCGGGAAACTCACCATCGAGCAGATTGTCAATTCTGATTTGATAAATCGTTTCCGGCCGAGCAAGAGTTTTAATCCGGAAAACACAAACCGATCAGCGGCATACTGGCACCGGATAAAGGTCAGGCACAATTCATCTTCTGATAAAACCTGGGTAATCGAATTTTTCGATCAGACCATAGACCGGATTGATTTTTTTGTTCCTGATGAAGATGGTAGGTATAAACACCTTGTATATGGTGATTTGAAACCATTCTCCGCAAGGCCGCTTGAACATAAAAATTTCATTATTCCGCTTGCCAACGAAACGGATGAAGAAATTACCTACTATTTCCGGGTTGAATCGAAGCAACATGCCGAAGCTATTGTAGTGCTGCGGTCAAGCGACTACCTGTTTGAATATGCTATTGATGAATATTTCTTCTTTGGCATTTTCTATGGTATGATGCTGGTGTTTTCGTTCTATAACCTGTTAATGTATGCTGCCGTTCGCGAAAGCCATTACCTGTTTTATATACTATACCTGATAAGTATAGGCTTGTATGAAATGAGTGCCGATGGCATTGGTTTTCAATATTTGTGGCCCGAATCCATTATATGGAACCAGTACGCACCAGGTTTTACGCTCTACCTCGCGTCTTCGGCATCGTTGTTTTTTACAGTGTCGGTGTTAAACCTAAAGGAAAGAAGCCCCGGACTTTATCGCCTGGTATGGATTACGTTTATAGCCCGAACAGTTTTTTTGTTGATTAGTGTTTTCTTAGTTAAGTCGTGGTTTAGTTTCAGGTTTGTCGAATTCTTCCCGTTTATTGTTGCGTTTTATGCTGCGGTACATCATTGGATACGCGGGTATTCAGGTGCACGGTTTTTGGTTATTGGCTACGCATTTTTATTCTTTGGTGCTGTTTCTAAAATTTCCCTGTATCTCGATTACGGTTGGATGCCGTTCGGGCAATTATCGCATTACAGCCTTAGCTTCTGTTTTATTATGGAAATGCTTTTCCTGTCGTTTGCCATTAGCGATAAGATACGTTTACTACGGATAGAAAAAGACAAGGCACAGGAAAAAACCATTGAACAATTAGAGATTAACCAGGAATTAAAAGATAACCTGAACCGTGAACTGGAAGAACAGGTGAAAATCAAGACGCACGAACTGGTAGAGAAATCAGAACACATAAAAGCGCAAAACGAACAGTTAGCCAATGCAAACTCCCAGCTTTCAAAGCAGGCGCAGGAGATAGAAGCCATGAATGCTTTGCTTCGCCACGACAACATTCAATTGCAACATGATGTGGCTGAAGTTAAGGAAGCGAGAATACTTTCTAAAGAAGTAGATTTTGAGGAGTTCAGCGCCATGTATCCTGATGATAATAGCTGCCTGAAATTTATAGCCGATATTAAATGGCAAAACGATTATGCCTGCCATCGGTGCAGGTATACAAAATACAGCAATGGCAAAAGTCCGTATAGCCGAAGATGCTCAAAATGCGGTTACGATGAATCGGTAACAGCCTTTACCATTTTGCAGGGCACACGGTTGCCTATCAACAAGGCATTCTATATGATTTTCTTAGTGTATTCTTCAAAGGGAAATATTTCTTCGCATAAGCTCTCTGAAATACTTAACATCAGGCAAAGTACGTGTTGGGCATATAGTTCAAAAATTAAAAAGGCCATGAAAGAAAAGCGCAGGCATGGGCATTTACATTCTGCGGATGGTTGGAAATCGGTTCTTATTGAAGAAACCGAGGCCGAATTTTACCAGTGATAAAAATCAGGAAAAAAAATCTATCTTTTTTCGCCAATCACCTGATTTCCTAAACTCCTGATAATCTTAGAATTGAAAATTCAGATAAAGAAATCGTTTGCGCTTTTAAAGCGTATCAAACGTTTTCGGAAATAGCCTCTGTCATTTCTAAAACTATTCATAATCATAGATTTGTATTTGCGATTAAAGCGTATCAATTTTTATAACTACTTACATATCAGACAGTTATATTGTGATTTTGCAACAAACTTATATATTTGAAGCGGTTATTGAAATACCAAAACGCCTATGAAAAATTTTTTACAAGTAATGCTCATGCTGTTCTGCCTGGCAGTCACCTTGGAGGTGACAGCGCAATCCAGAACAGTAGCTGGAAAAGTAACTGCGCAAAGCGGAGATGCCCTGCCGGGCGTAAACGTGTCGCTGAAAGGTACGCTGACGGGAACATCCACTGACGTTGATGGAACATTCCGAATATCGGTTTCATCCGATAGCGATATTCTTGTCTTTAGCTTTATCGGGTACAAAACCTATGAAATGACAGTAGGAAGTCGCACTTCATTTGATGTAGTGTTGGAAGATGATATTACCGCGCTGGATGAAGTAGTTGTAGTGGGGTATGGAACACAACAAAAGAAAGACATTACCGGTGCTGTTGGAATTGTTGGAAAAGAGGCTATGGATGACCGCCCCAACACCCAGTTCGGAAATCTTATTCAAGGTAAAACAGCAGGAGTTCAAGTACTGTCATCTTCCGGGAAACCGTCAGCAGGGTTTAATATCCGTATTCGCGGAACGAACTCTATTTCCGGCAGTAGTGAACCGCTATATGTTGTAGATGGTGTTATCTCATCAGATACACGCACCATTAACCCGGCCGATATTGAAAGCATTACGATTTTGAAGGATGCTTCTTCTGCCGCTATTTATGGTGCGCAGGGCGCTAATGGTGTTGTGCTGATTACAACAAAGCAAGGCACTACGGCACAGCCCCGGTTTGAATTCAGTGCATATACCGGAGTTTCATCTGTATGGAAAACATTAGAAGTGTTGAACGCGGAACAATATCGTGATTTGATGACGGAGATGGGGCAGTCAACCGATTGGAGTCAGTTTACTGAAAATACCGATTGGCAAAATAAAATTTTTCAAAACGGTGTTTCACAGAATTACCAGTTTTCTGTTTCCGGTAAGAACGACAAAACCTCTTACTACCTTTCTGCCGGATGGATGCAAAACAAAGGCTCGGTAAGAAGCGCAGAAATGGACAGGTATAATTTCAAGGTAAATCTTAAACAGTTTGTAAACGATTGGCTGGAGATAGGCACCAACATGAACTACTCGCGTTACCACGATGTAGATGTATCAGACAACACCAATGTAAACAGTGGCGGAGTTATATTGGGCGTACTTTCCACACCTCCGAATATTGGTATTTATAATCCTGACGGAACGTTTACAAGAAACCCGTTTCAGGATTGGGAAAACCCGGTATCCGGTACGGATGGTTCTGACCGGGGATATAAAAATCAACGCTTGCTTGGAAACGTGTATGCTGAGGTAAGCATTCTGCCGGAGCTTAAATTCAGAAGCAACCTCGGTATCGATTACATCATGGGCATGTACGATTACTTCCTTGATCCGTTCCGAACAAGCTATGGACGTGCTTTATCGGGCCTTGCCCGTAACAGCACCAACCTGACCAACTATTACATTTTTGATAACACGCTTTCGTATCGTAAAACAGTAGGCGATCACAATTTCAGTGCATTGGCGGGTACTGTTATCCAAAAGTTTAATTGGGAGAATAACTATATTGAAACAAGCGGTTTTTCCAGCAATTCTATTCCTACCACAAATGCAGGTTCGACCATACGCGCAGCAAACAATTCAAAATCTGAAAAGGCGAATGCGTCTTTCATCAGCCGTGTTACCTACGATTACTTAGGCAAGTATTTGCTTACAGCTAACTTCCGCGCTGATGGTTCCTCTGCGTTTGGCCCGAACCAACGCTGGGGATATTTCCCTTCCGCTTCCGTAGGTTGGAGGATTTCTGATGAGAATTTCTTTCCGCAAGTAAACGCTGTTGGCGATGTAAAAATCAGGGTAGGCTGGGGCATGGTGGGTAACGATATTGGCCCCTATGCTTACCTCGGGCTTGTAGGAACCGGTGCAAACTATCCTATTGGCGGAGAAATTCTTCCGGGAAGTTACCCATCAACTATTCAGAACAATGATTTAAAGTGGGAAGCTACGCAACAGACAAACATTGGTATTGATGTATCGTTCCTGAACGACCGCATTACATTTTCTGCGGATGCTTACTTGAAGAAAACGTCCGATCTGTTGTTGTATGTACCGCTTCCCCGGTCAACCGGGTTTAACACCGGCTTGCAGAACGTAGGTGATATCGAGAATAAAGGATTAGAGTTTTTAGTGTCTTCAAAAAATCTTACTGGCGACCTCGCCTGGCAAACCGACTTCAACATTTCGTTCAACCGCAATAAAGTAATAAACATTATTGGTAGCCAGGTTGCAGCCGGTGGCGTTGCTGCACGTGGTGAAGTGGCGCTTTCGGTAGAAGGCAAGCCGCTTGGGTTGTTCTATGGATTTATTGGTGGCGGAGTTGACCCGGTTACCGGTGATTATTACTATGTTGATCGTAACGGTGAGAGTACCTTCACGCCATCAGCCGATACTGACCGTACATTTATTGGTGATCCGAACCCTAATTTCATTTATGGAATGACCAACACACTTTCCTATAAAAATTTCGGGTTCAGTATTTTTCTTCAGGGGTCGCAGGGCAATGATATTTTCAATGCTACCCGAATTGAAACAGAAGGTATGACGGATGCTAAAAACCAGGCATTGGCAGTGGCAGGCCGTTGGCGCGTACCGGGCGATGTAACGAATATTCCGCGTGCAACGCCAAACAACTCGAACAACTCGCGTGTTTCTACAAGGTTTGTAGAAGACGGCTCGTACCTGCGTGCTAAGGCAATTACATTGTCTTATACAGTGCCGTTATCGGTATTGTCGCGCATACAATTAAACAGCGCGAAGTTTTACGTTACAGGCGAGAACCTGTTTACCATCACGAAGTATTCAGGGTTTGACCCTGAAGTTAACGCCTTTGGCGGAAGCAATGTTGTTCAAGGGGTTGATTACGGTACCTATCCGCAAACCCGCACGTTGATTGTTGGAGTAAATCTTACCTTTTAAAAACAAAGCGATATGAAATCAATTATTAAAAATATTATCGTTGCCGGTCTTTTTTCAGGTTTGGTTGCCTGCGAAGACTTTCTTGATCTGAAACCTGTATCAGACCTTACAGGCGAAAACGCTTACAGTACGGCCAGCGATGCTGAGGCTGCACTTGTGGGCGCTTACGATTCGTTTTCGCAGGAGTATTACATCTGGGATAATGTGTTGTTTTCGGATGTTATGTCGGATAATTATTATGCAGGCGGAGATAACCCGGACATCTTTTCAATTGATGACCTTACCGTAAATCCGCTTAACCCACGTTTGTACAATAACTGGAGCCAGATTTACAATGCCATCCTTAAAGCCAATACGGTGCTTGACAAAGTGCCGGGCATAAATGATGCAGGGTTGGATGTGGGCAACCGCAGGGCGCAAATATTGGGTGAAGCCGCTTTCCTTAGAGCATTCCACTATTACAATTTGGTAAAAATGTTTGGAGGTGTTCCGTTGATTATACAGGCTTCCAATTCGACTGCCCCATCAGAAACACAGAAGCCGCGCAATACCGAGGCTGAAGTTTATGCGCAGATTATCATTGACCTCGAATTTGCCATCGCCAACCTGCCCGATGTTTATTCAAACGATGCTTCCGTAAATAAGGCACGGGCTACAAAAGGCGCTGCCAATGCGTTGATGGCCAAAGTGCAGGCGCAAAAACCCAACCGCGATTACAACAAAGTGTTGGAGCATTGCAATGCTGTAATTAACAGCCCTGCCGGGTATCAGCTATTAACAGAGTACGCGCATTTATGGGATGGAAATCACTACAACAATGCCGAGTCAATTATTGAAGTGCAGTTTGTGGGAGGGCCTGAAGCTAACTGGGGGCCTCAACTATTGCTGCCGCCTTCACTTAGCGGTGATAGCTGGAGAAAATTTGTTACGCCTTCGCGCGACCTTGTAAATGCGTTTGATAGCGAAGGCGATAACGTAAGAAAGAACGTAAGCATTCTGTTTGAAAGTGTAAACTGGGTTGATGAATTCTGGTCGGCTACAACCGGAGGCAGTGTGCCTTTTGCTTACAAATGGAAAAGCGCTAACGGATGGGCGAGTACCAACCGCCAATATTTACTTCGCCTTGCCGACATAATCCTGTTAAAGGCAGAAGCACTGAATGAACTTAATCAATTGGAAGAGGCCCGCACCGAACTTAATCGGGTGCGCAGCCGTGTTGGTTTAGGAGCAACGCCTGCAACAGACAAAGCCACTATGGCATTGGCGATTGAAAAGGAAAGAAGGCTTGAATTGTGTCAGGAAGCGCAGCGCTGGGACGATTTGAAACGATACGGCAAAGCTGTTTCGGTTATGAATAACCTCGTTGAAATAAACCTGCTTACAGGCCAGCCAAAAGTATTTAACATGACTGATGAAAAGTTACTGTTGCCAATTCCGCAGTCGGAACGAAACCGTAACCCCAACCTTGGGCAAAACCCTGGTTATAACTAATTGATGTAAAATCAATAATCAAGAATAAGATGAGAAAGCACATAAAATTATACATCCTTTTGTCGTGGGTTTTAATGATAACCCTGGCATGGTCATGCGGTGAAAACGAAAACCTGGAACCTTTAGGTAACTGGGAACTTTCAATGCCTACGCTTACAACGCCTGGTGCGGGAACCGACATTGTATTGAACGAAGGAGAACCTTCTGCAAAATTTAAGTTTGAATGGAGCGCTGCAGTTGCCAGCAACCGGTTTATTGTTGCCTATACCTATTTATTGGTTCCACAAGGAAGTACGGATTACGATAATCCAATTTTATCCGTTATTCCTGCAAACGGTGGCAAAGAAACGTTTGTAGAACCTACTGCCGAACAAATCGATTATGCGCTATGGGCAGCGTGTTATCCGGCAGGCACTAAAGTGAACCTTAGTTGGGTGGTGATTGCGAAGGCAATTGAAAAAACAGCTATCGCAACACAAAATATTTCCTTTACGCGGTTTACAACCGAGCGCGAAATAACAGCCTTGTATTTAACAGGCTCGGCAACAGAAGGCGGAGCGGATGCAACCAAGGCTACGTTAATGCGTGGCCGGAAAAATGCAGAAGGCAACCTTACACAAGTGTTTGATATTTACACCAACCTTACGGCAGGAGGAACCTATTTCTTCACCGATAAGCCGGCCGAAAATTCCAAAGTATATGGCGGTAGTGATGGTACGGTGCAACCCTGCGGTTCGGCTATTACTGCTCCAACTACCGGTGTTTACAGGATAGTGGTAAACCTGAATACAAATTCGTATGAGTTGCTTGCCATTACAAAATGGAGTTTGGTAGGCGATGCCATTGTAGGTGGCTGGGGTGGCGATGTGCCGCTTGCTTACACCGGAAATGGTATCTGGTCGGGTAAGATAGATTTTGTTAACGCGGCTAATTTTATTTTCAGAGCCAATGGTGACTGGTCGTATATCATTAAACGAATTGAAGGAACCGCTACACCCGACAACGCAGGAGGGAGAGTAATCATGGAATCGGAAGCTGGCGATGCCGGTGTAACGTTTCAGGATGTTCCTGCACCACTTACCGGTATGCACACCGTAACACTTGATTTGTCAGCCGAAGGTTACACATACTCACTTGTTTCAGATACGCCTGTTAATCCGCAAGACCCTGCTGCGGTAATTGGTGAATCGGCTAACCCGAATGCCGATAACGTGAGCGGTAATTTTGATTTCGGCACCTATGATGTGCCGGGTCAATTGTTCCTGGTGCAAAATGGAAACATGATTGCCGAGTTCGTGAAAAACGGTGATGTATTTGAGTCGGAGAAATTTATTCCACTTGAAGCAAGTAAGAAATATATTCTTAACTCGGTCAGCGATGGCTCTGGACAAACTTATAATGAATTGGAAGCTGATGGCACCATTGCCGTTGCCCGCGACCAGGCGTACCAGTTAACAGTCAATTTCGGAACCGGTAAATTAGTGTGGAAGTATTTCAACATTAAACTATTCCATTGGGATGATGCCGGTGGGGGATGGGATGCCCGCCAGGAAATTTTAATGACCTATGAGCATCCTCATACTTTTAAAATAACCGGGGCTTCACTGTCGGCAGGATTCGACTCCAAGTTTATCTCCCCGTGGGATATTCAATTCGGTTCTTCCGGCACAGCGTTAACCGGAACCATGACAAACGGAGGCGCAAACTATATGGGTATTGTTTCATCAGGCACATACAATGCTACCATTGTTGCTGACGATACCTATGCAACATGTACCTACACATTTGTAAAACAATAAAGTAAATCCCGAAGGGGTGTTTATCAGAACATCCCTTCCATTTTTTATTCTCGAATTATTTAACATGAATACTTCAAAAACGTATTATACTCTTTTCTCTGCACTGTTATTGCTGTTTCTTCTTTCCTGCTCTGGTTCCGTTACTGAAATTAAAACCGGGGAGGATGTGCAAGTGTGGTTAACCACAGGCGATGAGAAACATTTATTTGAACAAATGCCCGGTTTGGCGTTTGCAGAAACAACGGATGAAATACCGGTAATAAAAGTTGACACTGATAAAACCTATCAAACAATGGATGGCTTTGGCTATTCGTTAACCGGGGGCAGCGCCTATCACCTTAATCGTTCCATTACTGCCGAACAGCGTAAAGAACTTCTGAATGAACTGTTTGGTACAGAAGGTAACGCAATTGGCATAAGCTACCTGCGCATAAGCATTGGCGCTTCTGATTTAGACGAACAGGTATTTTCTTATAATGACTTGCCTGCCGGAGAAACTGATTTGAATCTTGAGAAGTTTGACCTTTCACCCGATTATAAAGACCTGATTCCGGTGTTGAAAGAGATTCTGGCAATCAATCCCGGCATAAAAATTATGGGAAGCCCGTGGTCTGCACCGGCATGGATGAAAGATAATAATAGCCCGAAAGGAGGGAAGCTAAAACCCGAATATTACGATGTGTACGCCCGCTACTTTGCGCGCTATATTAAGGAAATGGCTAAGGAAGGAATTGTGATTGATGCCATTACGCCACAAAATGAACCGGAAAATCCTAAGAACAACCCAAGCTTAGTAATGACAGCCGAAGAACAAACTGAGTTTATAAAAAACAACCTGGGGCCGGTATTTGAAAGAGAAGGAATAAAAACGAAAATTGTTTTATTCGACCACAATTGCGACAACCCGGAATACCCGATTGCTATACTGAATGATATGGAAGCTAAAAAATATATTGATGGCACGGCCTTCCATTTATACCTTGGCGAGATTGAGGCGCTGTCGCAGGTTCAGCGTGCCCATCCTGACAAGAATCTTTATTTTACTGAACAGTGGACATCACCGCAAGGCACCTTTGATGGTGATTTGCGTTGGCACACCCGTCATCTTATTGTAGGCGCACCGCGTAACTGGAGCCGCACCGTGTTGGAATGGAACCTCGCAGCCGATGAAGAATTTCAGCCGCATACCGACCAGGGCGGATGCACCATGTGCCTCGGAGCGCTCACTATTGAAAATTCTGAAATAAAAAGAAACGTTGCGTACTACATTATTGCTCATGCTTCTAAATTTGTACGCCCCGGTTCTGTTCGTGTTGAATCAAACATGCCCGAAGATTTATTTAATGTGGCGTTTGTAACACCTGCTGGAAAAAAAGTTTTGATTGTGATAAATGACGGCACTCACGACCGCGATTTTGTTATTGACAGTAACGGACAAAAAGCGCATACACGGTTGCAGGCTGGCGCAGTAGGAACATACGTGTGGTAACATTTTTATTGGTATTTAATAGTTGAGGATGATTAAGCGGGTAGTAACAATTGCACTATTAGGTGGTTCAGTTCTTTTTAACGGATGTGGTAACAACGACTTTCCCGATCCCGGCCCGCCATCATCCGGCAACGAAATCGGTAAAGCCTCTGTGTGGCTGACTACGGGCGATAAAAACAAGTTGTTATCGGAAGAACCCAAACTTTCTATTACAGAAATTGGAGAAGGAATACCGCCCTCATCGTTATTAACCATTGATGTTAATACAAAATATCAACAGATTGATGGTTTTGGTGCAGCCCTAACGGGTTCGTCAGCGTATCTTATAAACAAAAAAATGACAACCGGGCAGCGCGATGCCTTGCTGCAACAGTTATTTGGGGCAAATGATGGAATAGGAATTTCGTATTTGCGTATGACGATAGGCGCTTCCGATTTTTCATTATCTGATTATACCTATAATGATATGCCATCGGGGCAGGAAGATTACGATTTGGCTAATTTCTCTATTGCAAAAGATCAGGAAGATGTTGTTCCTGTTTTTAAAAGAATACTTAATGTAACAACCGACCTGAAAATTATGGGATCGCCCTGGAGCGCCCCCGCATGGATGAAAACAAACCAAAGCTTGAAAGGAGGGGAATTAAAACCGGAAGCATATTCTGCATACTCGAATTACTTTCTGAAGTATATCCAGGCATATAAGACAGAAGGAATAACGATTCATTCGATAACACCACAAAATGAACCCTTGCACTTTACCGCCAACTACCCGTGCATGAGCATGACTTCATCTCAACAGTTGAATTTTGTTAAGAACCATTTAGGCCCATTGTTTGAAAACGAGAATATTGATACCGAGATTATTCTATATGACCATAACTGGGACAATACACAATACGCTATCAATATTCTTAATGATGCCGATGCGAAGAAATATGTTGCCGGTACCGGGTTTCATGCTTATGGAGGAGATGTTTCCGCAATGAGTGTGGTACACAATGCCCATCCCGACAAGGGGCTTTATTTTACGGAAGTATCGGGCGGTGAGTGGGCAACGAATTTCAGCGATAACTTGCTTTGGAATATGGAGCACATCTTCATCGGGACAACAACAAACTGGTCGAAGAATGTTTTGTTGTGGAACCTTGCTCTTGATCAGAACTTCGGGCCTGCCAACAATGGTTGTTCAAATTGTCGGGGTGTGGTAACAATCAACTCCGGTACGGGCGCTGTAACAAGGAATGAAGAGTATTACTCCATTGGTCATTTCTCAAAATTTGTGCGCCCCGGTGCCTACCGGGTAAACTCACAACTTTCTTCAGGCTCATCGCAACTTATGTATGTTGCCTTTATTAATATGGATGGTAAAAAAGTTCTTGTTGTAGCCAATAAAGATTCGGCCAGCCAAACTTTTAACGTAAGAGAAGGGCAAGGCAAGTTTGCTTACGCCATACCGCCTAAAAGTGTGGTTACTATTGTGTGGGAGTAGTGTTATTAGCGAGTGAGGCTTGTTCGGCTTCCCAGTTTTCCCAGTACCGGTTTAGCATGCGCAGATCGGCTTCAATGCAGGGATATAGTTCAATAAGTTTCGGATGATACAGTTTACCTTGTGCAAGTTGTGATGGAGGCATTCCGCCCGTCCATTCAAAATGACCAGGATCGTAAGGATGTCGCCAGCGCCCGCCCCAACGCAGCCCAAGTTGTTCACCGGTAATACCGATCTTTCGCCATAGCGCCTTGTTCTCCCATTGCGGTTCACCATTAACAACAGGTACTACATCTACTGCTAACCCGTATTGATGTTTCGATCTTCCGGCACCCTTCCTCGTGTAGGCTTTACCCATGCCTTTGTATTCGGCCTGTTTGGAATGTGTGCGATAGGTTTCAACAAGTGCAAGTTCAATACCTTTTTGTGCGCAACGCTCAATCAATTGAACAACCTTATCACGAAACACCGGATGTAACGCCTGTAATTCGGCAATCATGGGTAAGCTGCCACGATCTTTTCCAAAGGCATAGTTTTCGTTGATTTTCCAGGTTTTCCATCCATTCAATGTATCCTCAAGCCAATATTTTTTATAAGCTTCACGCTGAAGCATTACTAATTGATGTTGTGCTTCGTGCACGGAATCACGGTAAGCCTGTTCGCGTAAGCGCTTTTCTACTTCAATACGGTTAATGATTTCTACTTCAGGCCGGCAATCGTACGGCTGAAATAAAGACTGCGCCTTTGCAGTGCAGATTAACAGACTAAAAAATAGTGAACCAATGAAAAAACGCATTGCTGCCATTGATTAAAGTTCAAAAGTAGTATTTTTTTAACGAAATAGCTACAAACAAAAATCGCGGACTGATGCCCGCGATTTCTTGATGGTTTCGGTAGGCAAAGCTGATTACTCAGAATCTTCCTTTAACTCTGCCAGTATTTCCTGGTACTTGGCTTTTGTTTCAGCGTCTTCGGCAATAGCCTTTTTCACCTTATTGAATACAGCAGCGCCTACGTGTTCGGTAGCCAGAGTTTTAAATGTTTCCTGGATTTTGGCGGTGCCTTCATCTTTAAACTTGAGTATCTCTTTGATTGCCTCAATTTCTTCGGGTTTGGCACTGGCTTCTGCTAATTTGGTTTCATCATTAATGATTTTAGATAGTTCGTTATAACGGGCTGCTGTTACCTTTTCGTTATTCTTCACCATCTCCGAAATAGATTCAATCAGGTCTGCCTTCATGTTGTCAACGGAATCCATCACAACAGCATACTTCTTTAATTCTTCATCGGTAACTTCCGCTTGTGCAAAAACGCCCTGAAAACCCAGCATCAGGCAAAACGCAATACATAACTTCTTGAGCATCATTGGTTATTGATTTAGTTAAAAAAACAGGTTTATATAAGCTCGCAGTTTAACAGTATCAGCCGATTTATCCAAGAAATTTATAATCAGAAGCCATATCCATGCAACAATTAAATTTTATTTATGCAATCGATTGAAACCTTTCATTTTGCAGATTCTATCAGTATTTTTGTCGCCTCAATCAGCAATTAGACCTAAACCGATATGACTAACGAATTACTTACAACAAGCGCTTACCCCGTAAAACACGAAGAAGCAAAAGACTGGATAAAGCAATTAGCAGAATTGTGCAAACCCGACCAGGTTAGATGGTGCGATGGCTCCAAAGCCGAGTACGATGAACTCTGCGAATTATTAGTCAGCAAAGGAACCTTCATCCGGCTTAATCCCGAAAAAAGACCAAACAGCTTTGCGTGCTTTTCTGACCCCAGCGATGTGGCGCGGGTAGAAGACCGCACCTATATATGTAGCAGGAAAAAAGAAAATGCCGGGCCAACCAACAACTGGGTTGACCCGAAAGCGATGAAACAGACTTTACAACCATTATTAGAAGGTTGTATGCAAGGCCGCACCATGTATGTAATTCCGTTTAGCATGGGGCCTATTGGCTCGGATATTTCGCAACCCGGTATTCAAATTACCGATTCGGAATACGTGGTAGTGAATATGCACCTGATGACGCGGGTAAGTTCTAAAATAATGGACTTGCTGGGCGAAGACGGTGAATATGTAAAATGCCTGCACACGGTAGGTGCACCTTTAAAGCCGGGGCAGGAAGATTCAAAATGGCCTACCAATCCTACAACAAAATATATTGTTCATTATCCTGAAGAGCGTTCCATTGTTTCTTACGGCTCAGGATATGGCGGTAATGCCTTACTGGGTAAGAAATGTTTTGCCTTGCGCGTAGCGTCTGTTATGGCTAATGACGAAAACTGGTTGGCCGAGCACATGCTGTTGGTAGGGGTGCAAAGCCCTGACGGACAAAAAGATTATGTAGCTGCCGCCTTTCCGAGTGCGTGTGGTAAAACCAATTTTGCTATGCTCATTCCGCCACAAGAATTTGACGGCTGGAAAGTAACTACCGTAGGCGATGACATTGCGTGGATAAAGCCCGGTAAAGATGGAAGGTTGTATGCCATCAATCCCGAAGCCGGATATTTTGGTGTTGCCCCGGGCACAAACCAGAAAACAAATCCCAATGCAATGGCTACCATTTCTAAAAATACCATCTTCACAAACGTAGCCGTTACCGAAGACGGTGATGTTTGGTGGGAAGGAATGAGTAAGGAACCGCCTAAAAACCTTATCGACTGGCGCGGACAAAAATGGGATTCGGCATTGGGGAAACCCGCAGCGCATCCAAACAGCCGGTTTACTGTTTCAGCCGGCCAAAACCCGGCTATCGACTCGGATTGGGAGAACCCGAAAGGTGTGCCGGTGAGTGCGTTTATATTTGGTGGCAGAAGAAGCACTACTATTCCACTTGTATATCAATCTGCCAACTGGGCATTTGGCGTTTACCTGGCCGCTACTATGGGCTCTGAAACGACAGCGGCAGCCTTTGGCGAAATAGGTAAAGTAAGGCGCGACCCGTTTGCGATGTTACCGTTTTGCGGGTATCACATGGGCGACTACTTCAATCATTGGTTACAGTTTGGTCGCGGGTTGCCTGCACCGCCACGTATTTATGGTGTGAACTGGTTCAGGAAAGATGCCGAAGGCAATTTTATATGGCCGGGCTTTGGCGATAACATGCGCGTGCTAAAATGGATTGTATTGAAAAGCAGGGGCGAGGTAAACGCTGTTGAAAGCCCGATAGGGTGGATGCCCACGTTTGAAGACATGGACTGGACAGGACTTGATTTTACACCTGAACAGTTTGAAAGCATTACGTCTATCGACCGCGAAGAATGGAAAGCCGAATTACTGCAACATGCCGAGTTGTTCGAGCGCATGTACGACAAACTTCCTAAGGAATTTATTTTCATGCGTGAGTTGCTTCTTTCTAACCTATGGCGTTCACCCGAAAGGTGGAAGTTGGAGCCGGAGCGGTTTTAATACTGAATTTAATAGACAGCAGGGCAAGAGCAATAAGCAATATTGCTACGCTTCAAGCGTGATTTGAAATTGCCTGTTGATTATTGCCTGTTGCCTGTTTTTTTATGTTGTGCAACATCAGGTTCAATTGTTTTGTGCCCAAAAGTAAACTATTGCAATACTGAATTAATACGCATACTTTGAAACGCTAAATAATAGCGAATACTATCAACCTGAAACTATGACTTCTGCCAAAACCTTTTTTGGCCATCCTCGCGGGCTTGCCACATTATTTTTTACCGAAATGTGGGAGCGGTTCAGCTACTATGGTATGCGTGCCCTGTTGTTGTTATTCATGGTGGCTGCCGTAGAGGACGGAGGCATGGGGCTTGACGACCGCACCGGGGGTGCTATCTACGGACTATACACCATGTTTGTATATCTTATGGCTCTTCCGGGAGGTTGGCTGGCTGATAAATTTTTCGGGTTACGGAAATCTGTTTTTTATGGTGGGTGCATTATTGCCGCAGGGCATATCTGCATGGTTTTCCCTTCTACCGAAACATTCTTTGTCGGAATGCTTTTAATTATAATTGGCACGGGCTTGCTCAAACCGAATATCAGCAGCATGGTGGGCGAGATATACCCTGCCGATGAACAGGTTAAGCGGGATGCAGGCTTTTCGTTGTTTTATATGGGCATAAACACCGGTGCGTTGCTCGCCCCGCTCATTGTGGGCTATCTGGGCGAAAACATAAACTGGCACTATGGTTTTGCAGCGGCTGGCGTAGGTATGATTTTAGGATTGATTCAATACAAGCTTACAGAAAATCACTTGGGGCAAGTGGGGCTTGAGCCGGTAAGGTTGCCTGATGCCGCACAGCAAAACAAAAGAGAACAGACCATTCGCAACGGCCTTTGGGTTATCGGGTTATTGCTTGCGGTGTTGGTAGGGTTACTGATTGCGCGCGTAATCCACATTAACCCGATAGTGTTTGCCGGTGTGTCGGGCGTGGTCATACTCGTTGCCGTGTTAGCGTATTTTATTTATGTATTTCTGTTCGAGAATTTGAATGGCGATGAGAAGAAAAAAGTGGTAGCTATCTTCATCTTGTTCTTAGTTACTATTGCATTTTATGCAGGCTACGAAGGGCAAGGCTCCACACTAAACCTATTTGCCGAACGATACACCAATATGTTTATTGGTAGCTTTGAAATGCCGGCAAGTTGGCTTCAATCAGCGCCTCCGTTTTTTGTACTGGTGTTTGTTCCGGTGTTTGCCTGGTTATGGACATGGCTCGCCAAACGAAACTTAAATCCCAGCACTCCGGTTAAAATGGCGCTCGGGCTTTTGTGGATGGGACTCGGCTACCTGGTTATGATTTTCGCTTCCAATATTGTAATTGCCGGTGGCAAACCTTTGCCTGCGTGGCTCATCCTTACCTATATGCTTCATACCTTCGGAGAGATTTGCCTGTACCCAATCGGCTTGAGTGGTGTTACAAAGTTGTCGCCTAAACGATTGGTAGGGCAGATGATGGGTGTGTTTTTCATGGCGCTTGCTTTAGGCAACCTCGTGGCAGGATTGTATGCAGGAGAATTTAACGATGAAGCCATTTCCGCTAACCCTTCTTTGCTTACCGACCTCTTCGGACTTATTGTTAAAATTATGTTTGTAGCTACGGTTATTGTTCTGATATTTAACAAACCTATCCGCAAGCTGATGGGCAACATCAACTGATTTGAATTTGTAATCTATACCTTATACCTATGGAAGAAAACAAAAACTTTAAACCCTACATCTCGCCCAGCGATTTTATCCCTGAATTTACACTCAAGGCTGTGCTCCTGGGTTCCATATTCGGAATTATTTTCGGTGCTGCAACCGTATATCTCGGCCTTAAAGTCGGGCTTACCGTAAGTGCATCCATACCTATTGCCGTACTGGCCATTTCTATTTTTAAGAAGTTAGGCAAGGCTACCATTCTTGAAAACAACATGGTGCAAACTATCGGGTCGGCAGGCGAGTCGGTAGCGGCCGGGGTAGTGTTTACTGTTCCGGCTTTGTTGTTCCTTACCGGTGGCGAAGCCTATTTTCAATACTTCCAGATTTTTGTGCTTGCCCTTGTGGGCGGTGTGCTGGGTGTGCTGTTTATGGTTCCGTTGCGCAGGGCGCTTATTGTAAAAGAGCATGGCAAACTTCCATATCCTGAAGGTGCCGCTTGCGCTGATGTGCTGGTAGCCGGTGAAAAAGGCGGGCAGCTTGCCAAAAATGTTTTTTACGGATTGGGCGTTGCCTTTTTGTATAAAGGCTTCATGTCCATTTTAGGATTGTGGAAAGAAGTGCCGCAATATGTATTCGGCAGGTCATCGGCTTTGCCTAACGGAACTGTAAATGCAGAAATCACACCTGAACTGTTAGGCGTGGGCTACATCATCGGGCCGCGCATTGGTGGCATTATGGTAGCCGGTGGTGTGCTGTCGTGGTTGGTGCTTATTCCGTTAATAACCCTGTTGGGTGATAACCTTACCACACCTATGGCGCCCGAAGAAACTATGTTGATTTCGGAAATGTCGCCTTCGCAAATCTGGAGCAAGTACATCCGATACATTGGTGCCGGTGCCGTAACGTTTGGCGGTATCATTACGCTAATTAAAACATTGCCCACTATTGTAACGGCATTTAAAGATTCGTTTAAAGACCTGCGCTCGCGCAATGCCCAGACCGCAGCTACCCAGGCGCGTACAGAAAAAGATATGCCCTTGATTTTTGTAGTGATTGGCTCTGTTGTACTGGTATTTCTGATGGCCATTCTGCCAAACGTGCCCACAAATTTCCTGTCTGCAATTATGATTGTAGTGTTCGGATTTTTCTTTGTTACGGTTGCTTCGCGCATTGTCGGGTTGATTGGTTCATCTTCAAGCCCCGTATCGGGCATGACCATTGCCACGCTCATGGCAACATCGCTCATCTTTATCGGTATCGGCTGGACGGGCGATTTCTATCAGCCCATTGCGCTTGTTGTTGGGTCTATTGTATGTATTGCAGCGGCCAATGCCGGTGCTACTTCGCAGGATTTAAAAACCGGTTTCCTGGTAGGGGCAACGCCTATCAAACAACAAATAGGGTTGCTGATAGGCGTGCTGGTATCGACCGTTGCCATTGGGTTTACCTTGTTGCTATTGCATGATACCTTAGGCATTGGCGTTGTAACGGAAGAACATCCAAACCCGCTACCTGCACCGCAGGCCATGCTTATGTCAACCGTTATTAAAGGATTACTTAGTCAGAATTTGCCTTGGGGATTAGTGATTACAGGTATGGGTCTTTCGGCAGTGGTGGAGTTGTGTGGTGTAAGTTCATTGGCGTTTGCTGTTGGTGCGTATTTACCGCTGTCAACAACATCGCCCATTTTTATTGGCGGGTTAATCAAAGCCATTGCCGATAAAGTTACCAACCGGAAAGGAGAGGAGTCGGAAGTAAGTTCTGGCGCCTTGTTCAGTTCGGGGTTGATTGCCGGTGGTGCGCTTACCGGTATTCTGGTAGCGGTTTTGTTGGGCACTAATGTAACTACTGACGAGGGTTCTAAATCGGTTATTGCCGCTATTCACAATTCGGTGCACGGCATTATACCCGAAGGTGGCGATTTGATTTCCATTATCATGTTTGCCATTCTTGGCTTCGTGGTATTCAGTTTTGCGAAGAAGAAGATTAAGTAAGATTTAGCAGTTTGATATTTGTAATGTAGACATTCGTTAATGAAATATAACTTAGCAGAATTAATATTCATTATTAGTTATTGTGGCATTCTCTTAGTGAGTTGTAATCGAACTATTTTCAGACACAAAAAAAGCCGCCCATAATCAGGCGGCTTTTTGTTAAACTTTCAGTTCGTATTTAATTCGACATATCAATAATTTCTTTCAGCGCTTCCATCGCCTTCGTTTCCGATTCATCTACTTTTCCATCGGCATTGATAATGTCGTACATATCGGTGAATACTTTGTACTTAACCGGAAATTTAACGGACGAGAAATGATTAAATGTATCCTGAAATAACGTTCTGAGTTGCTTTTTGTCAAAGTCGTCATACAGGTGAAGCGCCTCGAGGAACTTCTTGTCAAAATCGGCATCTGCCGGATACAGTTTTTTCATCTTTTCCAGTATAATCTTTTTCTCATCGTCATGAAATTCGCCATCGGCATGCGCCATGTAGATGTACAGAAAAAGTACAAAGTCCTGGAAGTTTTTATGTATCACCATGGGGGTTAATCGTTAGCAGCCACAAGTTACGTCAGGTAACGCTAAACCACAAATTTTGAAGCGGTAACAAAAAAAAGTCCTGTCCCGATAGCTATCGGGACAGGACTTTAACAGTAACCTGTATGAAAAGACGATTACATCATGCCGCCCATGCCGCCTCCGTGAGGCATGGCAGGTTCAGCTTTTTCTTCAGGAATTTCAGAAACCACCGCTTCGGTTGTCAGCAACAGGCCGGCAATAGAGGCAGCGTTTTCAAGCGCGAGGCGCGCAACCTTGGTCGGGTCGATAATACCTGCGTTGTAGAAATCCTCAAACTTGTTTTCGCGGGCGTTGTAGCCGAAATCTTTCTTGCCTTCGCGCACCTTGTTTACGATTACTGAGCCTTCCTGACCGGCATTTTCAGCAATGGTACGAAGGGGAGCTTCCAGCGCCAGGCGAATGATGTTTACACCGGTTACCTGGTCTTCGTTGTCTGTGTCCACGTCTTTCAACGAGTCGATAGCGCGCACGTAACCAACACCACCACCCGGAATTACGCCTTCCTGAACAGCAGCGCGTGTTGCGTGCAGGGCATCGTCAACGCGGTCTTTCTTCTCTTTCATTTCAACTTCGGTAGCTGCGCCCACGTACAGGATGGCCACGCCACCCGACAGTTTCGCTAAACGCTCCTGGAGTTTTTCCTTATCGTAGTCAGATGTTGTTGTTTCAATCTGAGCTTTAATTTGGTTAACGCGGCCGGTGATGTCGGCTTTTTTACCGGCTCCGTTTACGATAGTAGTGTTATCCTTGTCAATGCTCACTTTCTCGGCACGGCCCAGCATATCCAATGTTGCGTTTTCTAATTTAAAGCCAAGCTCTTCAGTAATTACTTTACCACCTGTCAGGATAGCGATGTCTTCCAGCATAGCCTTTCTTCTGTCGCCAAAGCCCGGAGCCTTAACCGCTGCCACGCGCAATGCGCCACGTATTTTGTTTACCACTAAGGTTGCAAGGGCTTCGCCTTCCACTTCTTCGGCAATAATTAACAACGGCTTGCCGGTTTGGGCAGCTTGCTCAAGGATGGGCAGCAACTCTTTCATAGCGCTGATTTTCTTATCGTAAATCAGGATGTAAGGGTTGTCGAGGTCGGCCTCCATTTTCTCGGTATTGGTAACAAAGTAAGGCGAGAGGTAGCCTCTGTCGAACTGCATACCTTCTACGGTTTTCACTTCGGTTTCAGTGCCCTTCGCTTCTTCAACAGTTATAACGCCATCTTTACCAACTTTTTCCATCGCATCGGCAATCATCTTACCAATGGTTTCATCGCTGTTGGCCGAAATGGTTGCAACTTGTTCAATCTCGTTTGAGTCTTTGATTTTTTTAGATTGCTTACGCAGATGCTCAACAATAGCAATAACCGCTTTGTCAACACCACGCTTTAAGTCCATAGGGTTAGCACCGGCAGCCACGTTTTTAATACCGTGATTAAATATTGCCTGCGCCAACACGGTAGCGGTAGTAGTACCGTCACCGGCAGCATCAGCGGTTTTGGAAGCCACTTCCTTTACCAACTGCGCGCCCATGTTTTCGATAGGGTCTTTCAGTTCAATTTCTTTGGCAACCGATACACCATCTTTCGTAACCGAAGGTGCGCCAAATTTTTTATCGATAATAACGTTACGTCCTTTCGGGCCGAGCGTTACTTTAACGGCATCCGCCAATTTATCAACGCCCTTTTTCAGTCTGTCGCGGGCAGATGTATCAAATGTAATTTCCTTAGCCATAGTTAATTCAAGTTTTTTAGTTGATTAGATAATTCCGAAAATGTCTGAGTTTCTCATAATGAGGTACTCTTTGCCATCGATAGTAATTTCAGTACCGGAGTATTTTCCGTACAGTACATTATCGCCAACCTTAACGGTTACAGGCTTGTCTTTAAGACCTTCGCCTACGGCAATTACTTTTCCTTTTTGAGGCTTTTCTTTTGAGGAATCGGGAATGTACAGCCCGGATGATGTTTTGGTTTCAGCTTCTGCGGGTTCAACTAACACCCGGTCTTCATTTGGTTTAAAGTTGATTTTTGCCATATAGGTAATGGATTTTAAAGTTTAACAAATTTGTTACTACTGCCGCCTTTATCAGGTTTTGTGCCAAGGCCGAAAGTGGTGCGAATAACGCACTTTAAGGTTACAAAATGGCAGATTCTTGAGTGTTTTTGTGCTTTTCTTTATCCGATACTGCCAATATTGTCATGTCCGAATCTAAGACTCTGACACCTTTATGCTCCTAACGGGGCATAAAAAAAGCCCCGAAATCCGGGGCTAATCTATCAATGGGTTTTAAAGTCTTATTCTTCATCGGCATCCGGTTCGGGAAGCTGGAATGTGCCTGCCGGGGCTGCCTGTTCGCTGGCTTTATCTAAAATATCATTTGTGCCTGCCGAAGTGGGCGCTACCAGGTTGGTTGACAGCAAAAGGGCAAGAACCATAACGGCAATGGTAAATCCCCAGGTGAGGCGCTCAAGCAAATCGCCTGTTTTTTTAACGCCAATAATGTTGCTGGTACCCGAACCGCCAAACTGGCTGGAAAGTCCGCCACCTTTGGCATTCTGCGCGAGAATAACCACTACAAGCAAAAAACAAATAAAAATGATGAGGCCTACAATGAAACTGAACATACCTTATTTTCTTAATTCTTCAATTTGAGTCGCAAAGTAAGTCTTTTTTTGTGGAAACTTCCAAATCAGCTTTTTATACACTTCAATGGCTTTGTCCTTTTTGCCCTGCCGCACTAATATTTCGGCTAAGGTTTCGGATACGATATGGTCGCCAAATTCTCCGCTTTTAAGCGAGGAAGCGAGGTCGGCCTTTTCAGAAGAACCTGTTTTGGGCGGGGTAATAAGTGGGTTCGACTTAATGAATTGCTCAATAAGCTCAATCTGTTCACGGGTTTTTTCACTTTCCGGCTGAACCTTCTTGCGGGTGCTTTTTATTTCATCTACCAGCGGTTCAAGCTCGGTGTTTTTTCCTTTCGATTTTTTTAAGGGTTTTTCTGCCCAGGCAGGCTCTTCGGGCGAAGGCGGAACTTTGTTCAATTCTTGAGCTAATTGAATGATGCGCTCCTTTTTTGAAAGTTTCTTCTTAGCTGGCTTAGCCTCTTTTTCTTCCTGTACGGATGGTTCGGTTCTTTCTAAATTATCTTCCTTTTTTATTTCCGGCAGAGCAACCCCCGAATCGTCAAAATAAGCCTCGAAGTTGTGTTTTAATTCCTGCAACCGCTCAAGGTCGTGAATCACTTTGTCGGCATAATCTTCGTTAACATTTCCGGTTAATACTTCCGGTTCAGCGTGTTTCAATTCAGTGGCAATGCTACCGGAAGGCTCAACGATACTTTCGGCAATTACTGTTGCCGGCAGCGTCATCAGGTATTTTAGTGTAGTGCGGTCAGTAGCATAAACGGCAGCACGCTGAAGGAGTAATTTCTGGTCGTTATGCTTATGGTCTTGCGAAACCCGCGCGGCCAATGCCTGTAACGCCTGGCTATACGGATAGGCCGATACAAGGGCATAAATTTGCTTAGCTTCTTCGGCTGAAGTGCTTGTATAACGGCTTAAAACGGAAGTCAATTGATTCGTCACGGGAATAGAGGCAAGGCTTCCGGTAAAAATAGGCAAAAATCACCAATTGGCAATTGATGCGTTGAAGATGTCGAGGGTGAGTTGGTCAAAAATCTGGCGGATGAGCGTGTCTTCAATATCGGATAAGTTCATATCGTTATCGAAGTCGCGGTAGAAGGAGAAAGTCTTGTCTTTGAAACTCATGGACTCGTCAAGCGTGTCTACATACGTTACACGAACCGTTATGGTAAGCCGCGATAATGCTGCCGCGTCAATCTGCGATGGGTCGCCACTGGCACGCGGAGCCACTTGTGATACCGCATAGCCTGTTACTATTCCCTCTAATTGAAGTTCGCCATTCTCCTGCACCACACTAAGGTTAGTATTCTGAATCATGTAGTCCTTCAACTGGTTGGTAAACACCTGTGCTATGTTGGCGGGGCCTAAGTCGGTGTTGTTGTAAAATTCTGCAATCGTAATTGTTTTTGCATTAGTGCCTGAGCCTGTAAAGGAATAAACACCACAAGATGAAAGCCATACGGGCAACACGATGGTTATCAAAAATGCAGAAACAAGAATGGAATTAGTCTTCAAGGTCGTACTGTTTAATTTTCCGGTAAAGTGTACGTTCCGAAATCCCCAAATCCCGTGCCGCATGTTTGCGTTTGTTGTTATTTTTCTGAAGCGCCCGTACAATCAGTTCTTTTTCTTTCTTTTCAATAGAAAGGGAGTCCTCTTCCGTTTCATGCGTAATGTCATGAATTTCTTCCTGGTCTTCTATTGCTTGAAGAGCAGCATTTGCCTGCGGAATGTTCAGCACAACAGGCTCGGCTGTGTCGGCATCGAGGCCGTCAAAAAGTGCAGGATGGTCTTTGACAAGCTGTGCGGCAGAGCCTTGGCGGTTGTATAACTCTAATATAATCTTTTTCAAATCCACTACGTCTTTCTTCATATCGAAGAGGACTTTATACAATATATCCCGCTCAGAAAAGGAGTTGGGGTCGCCATTCTGCGAAGCGGAACGATACAGCGCGGGTAAACTTGTTTGCTGCGGAAGATAGTGCGCGAGTTTCTCTGCCGTGATTTCCTTATCATCGGTTGACAGCACGGAGATTTGTTCTACTAAGTTTTTAAGCTGGCGAATGTTGCCCGGAAAGCGATATTTCAAAATCGCCTCGCGTGCCTCATCGGTAAGCACGATGGGTTTTACTTTATACTTCTCTGAAAAATCGGAAGCAAATTTCCTGAACAGCAAATCAATGTCTTTACCGCGCTCGCGCAAAGGCGGCACATAAATCGGAACGGTGCTTAACCGGTAGTACAGGTCTTCACGGAATTTTCCTTCTTCTACCTGGCGCATCAGGTTAATGTTGGTGGCGGCCACAACGCGCACATCGGTTTTCTGAACTTTCGAAGAGCCCACTTTAATAAACTCGCCATTCTCAAGAACGCGAAGCAAACGCGCCTGTGTGCCCAACGGCATTTCGCCAATCTCATCTAAGAAGATGGTTCCGCCATTGGTTACTTCAAAGTATCCTTTGCGTGCTTCGTGTGCACCGGTAAATGAACCTTTCTCATGTCCGAATAATTCTGAATCAATAGTGCCTTCCGGAATTGACCCGCAGTTAATAGCAATAAACTGCCCGTGTTTGCGGGCGCTAAGGTGGTGAATGATTTTTGAAAATGACTCCTTACCACTGCCACTCTCACCGGTTATCAACACCGACATATCGGTAGGGGCAACCTGCATGGCTACGCGCACGGCATTATTCAGCAATGTAGAATTGCCGATTATGCCAAACCGTTGTTTAACTCGTTGTATTTCTGATTCCGAAAAACTCATAACCTTATTTCACTGCCTTCCCTATCAACGTGGCCGCTGTACAATCTTCTACCAACACGTTTACATACTGGCCTTTTTCAAAATTTTCTTTAGGGAAAACAACAACTTTGTTGGCGGTGTTTCTTCCCTGCAAATAGTCGGCTGATTTTTTAGAGAATCCTTCAATCAACACGTTGTGTACTTTACCTACATCCCTACGGTTGCGCAAAGCCGAATGTTCGTTTTGTTTCGTGATGATTTCCTGTAACCTTCGCTTTTTTATTTCTTCCGGAATGTCATCCGTAAATTTTTTCGCGGCTAATGTTCCCGGTCTTTCGGAATAGAAAAACATATAGGCAAAATCATAATGCACGTTGTCCATTAACGAAAGCGTTTCCTGGTGCTCTTCTTCAGTTTCGGTACAGAAACCGGTAATCATATCGGATGAAATGCCGCAATCTTCTCCCAGTATTTCGCGGATGCGATTTATTTTTTCCAAATACCATTCTCGCGTATAGCCCCTGTTCATCAACTCAAGTATGCGCGAGTTACCCGACTGCACCGGCAGGTGTATGTATTTACAAATGTTTTCGTATTTCGACATCGCGTAAAGCACATCATCGGTAATGTCTTTGGGGTGACTGGTAGAAAAACGAACGCGCAACTCCGGGCTAACCTGCGCTACCATTTCCAGCAAGTGTGCAAAATTCACAACTTCATCAATTCCTTTTTTTGTAATGAAGGCTTTGTTGTTTTCTTTCTCGCTCCATTTATATGAATCCACATTCTGCCCAAGCAATGTAACTTCTTTATAACCGCGATTGAATAAATCCTGCGCTTCGGCAACAATTGATTTCGGGTCACGGCTTCTTTCGCGGCCACGTGTAAAGGGCACTACACAAAACGAACACATATTGTCGCACCCGCGCATAATGGAGATGAATGCCGTTACGCCATTCGAGTTTAATCGCACGGGGGCAATGTCGGCATAGGTTTCTTCGCGCGACAAAAAAGTGTTTACAGCTTTTTCGCCCTCATCTACCTGGCTGATTAGTTGCGGCAAATCGCGATACGCATCGGGGCCGGCCACGAGGTCAACAATTTTTTCTTCTTCGAGTAATTTTGATTTCAACCGTTCGGCCATGCAGCCCAATACGCCTACCAGCATTTCGGGCTTTTGCTTTTTTATGGAGTTGATATGCGTTAACCTGTTGCGAACCGTTTGCTCAGCCTTTTCGCGGATGGAACACGTATTCAGAAAAACAACATCGGCCTGTTGAATTTCAGACGTGGTGTCGAATCCTTCTTTAGCAAGAATGGAAGCGACTATTTCACTGTCGGAGAAATTCATCTGGCAGCCATAGCTTTCAATATAGAGTTTCCGCTTCTTGCCGGTGTTCTGTTCTTTTGAAATGGCTACGGTTTCGCACGACTCCATTCCTTCCAATACGCTTAAATCCTCAATTAATTCCTTCATTTTGACCAATCTCAGGGTGCAAAAATAAGATTAAAATCTATAACGTGACATCTTGTCAGGGTATTTTAAGGGCATCTCTAAAAACCTCTAACTTTAATACCCAAATGATTAAAAAACGAAGGTATTTCGCTTAGTTTGGCGTTATGGGAATTATAAAATCTGTAAGGGGTTATACCCCCGTGTTTGGCGATGATTGTTACATAGCCGATGGCGCCATTGTGGTGGGTGAGGTAACGATGGGTAATAACTGTACGGTGTGGTTCAATGCCGTAGTAAGGGGTGATGTTCATTCTATCACTATCGGGAATAATACCAACATACAGGATGGAGCCGTGTTGCACTGCACCTATCAGCGTGCAAAATTGGTTATCGGCAATAATGTTTCAATTGCCCACAACGCAGTAGTGCATGGCTGCATCATTGCCGACAATGTGCTGATTGGCATAGGAGCCATTATACTTGACGATGCCGTTATTGGCGAGAACTCGGTAATAGCTGCCGGTGCTGTTGTGTTACCCGGAACAATAGTAGAACCGGGCAGCATCTATGCCGGTATTCCTGCAAAACGGGTTAAAGATATTGGCGATGATATGAGCGAAGTAATCCAGCGCACGGCACGCAATTACCCCATGTATGCAGGTTGGTTTAAGGACGAGAAATAAGAAGCCCGACCGTCCGGTAAATTGTTGAAAATTGCTGATGAATATCAGGGAAAATTGTATGCTTCATACCGTATTTTGAGTATATTCAGCCATCGTATGAAACAGGCAGAAAACAAGGGATATAAACCGGAAATAATTCAGGAGTACAGAAATCGGATGGACGCCCTGAACAAGTCTTATTTATTGGATAACACCGATGAACATTCCGATGAGTACGCACATTTTTTCTTCATTGGTATGGATGAGGATAAACCGGTTATCTACGATGCGGTTATGTACACGCTCCGGTTGCAACACGAAAGCGAACTATTTGAAATAGCCGAACACCGTGCAGCCCAACATTTTCCGGATTACAAAAAAATATCTTACGAAGAAGATGAAAACGGCAACCTCGAGTCGCTGGATGATGTGGAAGAAAAAATAGGGTTGTTTATGGCCGAAGTAATTATGGAACTGGAAGAAGACGGCCAGGTGAAAATTAAAGAACACGTAGATATGGACAGGCATGTTGACTTTGGGATAGCCTTAGACATTGGCCTGCATACGGAGAGTATTACACCGGTAGTAATTGAGAAATTCATCCGCGACTTTAACGAGGATGCCCTGAATCTTGACCCAACCCTTTACAGTTTCCAGACAAAGGGCATGGAAACGGCCTGATGTTAAATTTAGCCGAGTAATTACCTCAGGCAGGGGATTTCTGATATATTTGCGCCCTAAATCCTTATTTAATAAACTAATGAAGAATCTATCGCTTGTTTTAAATGCCGTGTTGCTGATAGCCGTTGGCGTTCTGTACTATATTCATTTTGCACCCAAATCGTCCGGAGAGTCATCCGGCTCTACCTCGTTCGACATAGGGGAACTGAAAGTAGCCTATATCAATTCGGACTCGGTAATGGAAAAATACGATTATCTGAAAGCCCGGGTTGAGGTATTGGAAGCCAAAAGAAATAAGATTGAGCAGGACTTCAGGAACCGTGCCGAAAGCCTTGAAAAGGAGATTCAGGCTTACCAACGCAACGTGAATAATATGACGGTAGGGCAGGTACGTGCCGTAGAAGAAGACCTCGGTAAGAAGCAGCAAAACCTTCAGCTTTTTGAACAGAGCGCCACACAAGAGTTAATGAACGACCAGTCTAAACTGAACAAGGAGTTGTATGACCGTATTACGGCATTCCTTAGCAAATACGGTAAAGAAAAAGGTCTTCATATTGTATTGAAATGGGATACTACCAGCGATGTACTATATGGTGTTGAAGCATTGGACATCACGCCCGATGTTGTTTCCGGTTTGAACGCTGAGTACGCTGCCGAGAAAAACCAATAAGACGAACGAATAACCTGATAAAATCATAAAACAGGCTTGGACGCACATCCAAGCCTGTTTTATTTTATATTTGAAGCACGCTATGGCAAATTTTTTACCTGCATCCTGGAGGATTGAGTCCCTTGAGCAAAAGCAGGTTGCCTTCATGCTGGCAACCGGTTTCTTTATGGGGGTGTTTATTGCTACCTACCAGGTTACAGCCGATTCCATGTTCCTCAACAGGCTGGGCGAGCATTTAGACAAGGCTTTTTTGGTAACTGGCATATTGGGCATTCTCTCTACGGCCGTATTTTCCTTCTTTCAGAATTATATCCGGTTTTCGTTGCTCACAATCTTGGTTGTGATCGGCATTTTTGCCTTTACCGTAGGGGTTTACATACTGATACACTTTGGAGTAGAAGAATGGCAAAACACATTGATTTTTGCCATGTTCTGTTCTTCAGGGCCAATTATCGCGTTGCTTTTTCTATGCTATTGGGGAATTTTTGGCCGCTTGTTTAATTTCCGCCAATCCAAACGCATTATAGGCTGGATTGACACCGGTCAGTTGATAGCCGCCATTCTTGCCGCCTTTCTGATTCCGTTTACTGCAGCATTGCTACCCAATACCAGCGACTACCTGTTGGTATGTGCCGGAAGCATTTTTATGGTAGGGGTGTTGATGTTGCTAATTGCCGGGAAGTTTGAGTTTTCAAAAAATGATCCGCGCGATATTGAAGTAGAGGTACGCAGACAATCGGGTATCAGGCGAATGTTTTCGGATAAATACATTTTGCTGTTGTCGTTGTTGCTGGTTGTATCCATGACGGCCTTTGTGTTTAACCAGTTCACTTTCCAGGAAATGGTTCGCGAACAATACCCCGATCAGCGTGCCCTTACCGATTTCAACGCATTCTTTACAGGGGCAGTTTATGCGTTGAGTTTAATCATGCAAACCTTCGTAAACCACAGAATTATAGGTAATTATGGATTACGAATTTCATTGTTTATTTTACCGATGGCGCTGGGTGTTCTGTCGTTAGGTTCAGTCATTGCCGGGTCTGTTTTCGGATACGAAAAGCTATCATCACCGGCCGGCTTTGTTTACTTCTTCCTGTTTGTTGCCATGAGCCGCCTCTTCAACTGGACGCTCAGGGATTCATTGGAAAACCCTGTGTTCAAATTGTTTTTCATTCCGCTTGATAGCCGCATAAGGTTCAATGTTCAGGCACGTGTTGAAGGGTTGGTAAATGAAACAGCACGCTTTGTTGCCGGTGTTTTGATTTTCGTGCTGGCCTTGATTCCATTCTTCAATGTCATACACATTTCAATACTTTTAGTGGTGCTTGCCGGTTTGTATTTTTTGGTGGTGAACCGCCTGTATAGTGGCTATAAAGAAAAAATCAGGTTAAAGCTTGAGAACACTGATCCTGATACTAAGCAAGTTAAACTTGAAAAAGGTATCACCAAAATCACCAAAAAATTGGAGGATATGATTACTGTTCCAGACATCGGAAAAGCCATATTCTCTTACAAACTGTTAGAAAAGATAAATGTTGGTCAGACAGGAACATGGGTTAACAGCCTGATTAAAAATGAGGATGAAGCCGTCCGTCATTTTGCCCAGGAGCGCATGAATGAAATGAAAGGGTTGTCGGTTTCCGACAGGTATGTTATCCGCATGGATCAGCGAAAGGTAGATGCACAGGATAAGAGCATCCTCACATCTGCCGATCTGCAAATGATGATTGAAAGCGGGGGAGATATAACAAAAACCCGTATTCAACGCTTGTCGCGATCGGCCAATCCAAACGACCGGCAATATGCGGCAGAACTTCTGTTACATACTTCGGCTGACGAGTGCGTATCATTTTTGATTGAATTACTGACTGATAATGAACCAAAGGTTAGGAGTACAGCCATTAAATCTGCTGTAAAGAAAAACACCCCGGAAGTGATCAACGCCCTGACGGAAAACATGACTAACCCCATTTACAGTAACCAGGCCATGAACGCACTTGTTCTGATAGGTACCCAAACATTACCGGCTTTGGATGCTGCATTTTTCCGTAGTGGCCAGAGTACACAAGTGATGCAACGGATCATTCAAACTGCCGGACGAATAGGAGGGCCAAGGGCAAAAGACTTGCTCTGGAATAAGATGGATTACCCGAACAAAGTGGTTGTATCGCAGGTGTTGTTGGCGTTAGGCGAATGCGGATTCAAGGCTGGTATTTCGCAGGTTACCCGTATCAAATACGCCATTGAATCGGATATTGCCGACATCCGTTGGAATTTAAGCGCTATACAGGAAATCGGAACGGATGGATTTAACGTGCACATTGTCAATTCATTACGATGGGAGATTCAAAACGATATCGATCATATCTATATGCTGTTGGCTATGTTGTACGATACGCGCTCTATACAATTGGTAAAAGAGAATATCGATAGCGGAACGGCCGAGGGGATAACCTATGCGGTTGAACTTCTTGATGTGTTTCTTTCCGAGCAATTAAAGCAACGGGTTATTCCGGTATTAGACGACCTCTCTGACAGTGAACGCATCAGTAAATTAGATGTATTCTATCCGCGTGCCCGCCTCGATGGCAGGCTTGTTCTTAAATTCCTGATTAACCGCGATTTCACCCAATCTAACCGATGGACGAAGGCTTGTGTGCTGTACCAGATTGGCCTTGAAAGAATTGAGGACTTCAAGATGGATCTTATAGCGCACATGTTCAATCCCGATGTTCTTATCCAGGAAGTAGCGGCCTGGGCGCTGGCCCAGGTAAATCCGCAGGAGTATAAAAAGAATGTAAAACGGTTACCGGCATCAGTAAAAAAATCGTTGGATGATATTGTGCTCACTGACAAGATAAGCTGTTTCAACAAGATTTTATTTTTCCAGCGGGTTCCTGTATTTGATGGGGTTCCGGGTATTACCCTTAGCCAACTTGCCGATATATGCCAGGAAATCAATATGAAAGAAGGCGATACCCTCACCCTGGATGAACGGGCAAACAACAAATTTTTTGTGCTCGCCAAAGGCACAGTCGATTTCTACCAGCAGGGCGAAAAAGTGGCTTCTTTTACCGAAGGCCAGTTTATTGGCGAGCATTTGGGGCTTCCTAACTTTGTAAGCACTAACCTGGTAAAGGCTACTACCGATATAAGCTTGCTTAGCATAAACAAAGATCAGTTTTACGAATTGCTGTCGGATAACGTCAGAATGGCCGATCAGGTATTAGAATTCGTCTAAATTTGGCCGGAATCAGTATTTTTTATACATTTCGGGTACTATTTTTTAAACTGAGTTAAGTTTCTTTATTTTTTAAACTTATTTCCTGAAGCGTGATCTTAAGATTTAACCTTCAATTGGCTAACTTTCAGGTTATTCGTAGTGGTGTATGCTGAGTCAATCATCTCATACAAGCAATGAACCTGAACTGACAGAAGTGTTGGTTGATATTCAGCCTGACAGCGAAAATCCTTTTCCCGGATTGAGGCCGTTCACGGTTGATGAATGTCACCTCTATTTTGGTCGTGAAGGGCAGGTTGATGATATCTTACTAAAGCTTGCCAAAAACAGGTTCGTTTGTGTGATGGGCTATTCCGGAAGCGGAAAGTCCTCATTGATGTCGTGTGGCCTGGTGCCTGTTTTGTATGGCGGGTTTGTTACACATACAAGTCCGCATTGGCATGTTATTATTGCCCGGCCCGGTACTGCACCATTTGAAAATCTTACGGATGCCGTAGTCGATTATCTTCTTTCACAAAATCGTATCACCAACGAAGATGCCCCCATACATCGCGCTATTATTAGCTCCGTACTTAGAAGCGGTTCGCATGGATTGGTAGAAGTGTCGCGCTACCTGCAGCAACACAAACTTGAGAATGTGTTTTTCATGATCGATCAGTTCGAAGAATTGTTTCGTTTTCATGAAACCGAACAGGCAGACGAGGTATTTGATGAAACGCAGCATTTCATAAACCTGATGCTGAACGCGGTGCACCAGCAGGAAACACCGGTTTACATAGCTGTTACTATGCGTTCCGATTTCATTGCCCGTTGCTCTGCCTTTAGCGGGTTAACGGAAATCATCAATGAAAGCAGTTTCCTTGTTCCGCAAATGACGCGCGAACAAAAGAAAATGGCCGTTGAAGGCCCTATTGCCGTAGCAGGTGGAAGAATTTCTCAGCGGCTTGTAAAAAAGTTGCTTGCCGATATGGGACGCAACCAGGATCAGCTTCCTATTCTGCAACATGCGCTTATGCGCACCTGGGATTACTGGGTAGCCAACCGCGAGCCGGGCGAACCTATGGACCTGCGCCATTACAATGCCGTAGGCAGAATTTCGCAGGCGTTGTCGCTCCATGCCAATGAAATATTTGAAGAACTATCTCCACGACAAAAAGAAATAGCTGAAGTCCTTTTCAAAAGCATTACAGAAAAGACAGCCGACAATAAAGGTATGCGAAGACCTTGCCGGCTTGGGTTGGCAGCCGAACTGGCTGATGCTGATGAAGATGAAGTTATAGAAGTAGTTGAACATTTCCGGAAAACCGGCAGATCGTTTTTAATGCCGGCACATACAGTAACCCTTACAGCCGATTCGCAGATTGAACTTTCGCACGAAAGTTTGATGCGCATCTGGAACCGCCTGAGCACCTGGGTTGAAGAAGAATTTGAATCGGCTGCCATGTACAAGCGTATTTCTGAAGCAGCCGCCATGTACCAGATTGGTAAAACCAGTTTGTGGCGTCCGCCCGATTTACAACTTGCGCTGAACTGGCAGAAGAAACAACGCCCGACACGCGAGTGGGCGCAACGATACGATGAAGCGTTTGAACGTGCCATAGTATTTCTCGATACGAGCCGCATTACTTATGAGGCCGAATTAAAAAACCAGGAGTTACAGCAAAAGCGTGCGCTACGAAACACCCGTATTACCGCGATTATATTGGGTGCGGCTGCCGTTATAGCTATTTTGTTCCTCGTATTTGCATATCTGCAAAAGATAGAAGCTGATAATAAAACTATTGAAGCACAACACCAGGAGAAACAGGCTAATGAGGCAAGAGTTGCTGCCGAAGTTGCACAGGAAGAAGCCGAAAATCAGAAAGGTATTGCAGAAGAACGAGCTAGGTTACTTGATGCTAAAAATATTGAATTGGAGAATGCTTTGGAGGAGGCAGACAGACAAAGGATCTTTGCCCAGCAAGCTTTGAAACTTGCAACAGTAAGAGAACAAGAGGCTATTAAGGCTGGTGAGCAGGAGAGAGAAGCGAGGCTTTTTGCGGAAAGTGAAACACAGCGTGCAAATGAAAATTTGGACAAAGCAAACCGCCTCTACATGCTGGCTAAAGCCCAGGAAATGGCCGGTAAATCGGTACAGGAAGATGACGATAAAGACCTGGCCGGAACGCTTGCCATGCAGGCGCATTTCTTTCATATTAAAAATGACGGCAAGAAATATGACCCGTACATTTACAATGCCTTGTACCACGCCCTTACAGTTTCATCGGGCTTAACGTATAACGCTATAAAAGTTCCGGGGCCTTCGCGTAACCGGATGAATGCGCTGGCGCTATCGTCTAAAGGAAGCACATACTATGCTGCCGGTGCCGATGGAAGAATTTTTACCGGGGATTATGAAAAGCGTACCGGGCAGCCAACCGCGTTTCAAAACCCAAGTCCCAATAAGGTTGTGGCGCTCAGTAATGACGACCGCTACTTAGCCAACGGAACAGATTCGGCCGTAATTCAGATTTTTGATCTTCAGCAAGCAGGCTCTCGCCCGGTTGCGGTGCGCGGACTTAACGGAGGAACAAACGCACTCGAATTCCTGCCGGATGGTTCGGGCTTGGTAGTGAGCAAAACCGATCGCACCATTTCATTGGTTAATCACCTTACCGGGGCGGTTAAAACCATTGCAACACCAAATACGGAGTTAAAGGCTATTGCCATCAGTCCCGATGGTAAAACAGTAGCGGGTGCATCGTGGAGTGGTCAGCTCATGCTGATCAATATAGCAACAGGCGACCAGGATATACTAGTGAACACCGATGCCGCACAAATACTTTCCGTTAAATTTAGTCCCGATGGAAAATCATTAGCCTACGGAACATTTGAGAAGAACGACAAACGCGGCCTCGTGAAATTATACAACCTGAATGAACGTAAAGAAGAGCGCCAGTTTACCGGCCACAAGGCAGGGGTTTATTCGGTTGAGTTTAGTCCCGATGGAAAATTGTTAGCCAGTGCCGGTTCCGACAGGTTATTGCAGATGTGGGTAATTGATTTCCTCGAAGACCTGCCCATCAAGATGGATAACAATAACGGTTTCATTTGGGACATAGCCTTCTCGCACGATTCAAAATACTTAATTGCAGCAGGCCATGAATCGGAAATCCGCGTTTGGCCTACTGACCCCGAACTGCTGGCAAAACAGATTTGCCCGTTATTGAAACGCAACATGACGTTGGAAGAGTGGAGCAAATATGTAGGAAGCGATATTGAATTTGAAAATACATGTGTTAACCTTTTAATTAAGGATTACTAAAGGCAGACATGCGGTACAAAATTATAGTTGGCTTAATTCTCTTACTGGCAGGGTATGCCTCCGTGCTTGCGCAGAATAATCGTATGGACTGTGAGCAAACATTGAGCTTAGCCACAGAAGAATTTAATGCCGGAAGATTTTACGGGATACCAGCATTACTGAAGCCCTGTATCGACCGGGGTTTTGGCAGGGAGCAACGCCAACGGGCTTACCTGTTGCTAACGCAGACTTACCTTATTTTGGACGACCCTATTTCGGCAGAAACCAGCTATATAGAAATACTCCGGGCTAACCCCGAATTTGAAACCGATACCGCTCTCCACGCCATCGATTTGGTTTACTTGAGTAAAAAATTTACCGCTGACCCTATTTTTTCGGTGTTTGGTGGGATTGGACTAAATACTTCTCCCGTAAGGGTTATTCATACCATAAACCCCTGGGGGAGCCCTATTTCAAATAACTATACACTTCGCCCGGGTTTTCAATTCAGAGGTGGGATAGACTGGAACATTACGCGTGAGTTGGCGCTAAGCGGTGAATTTAACTTGCTTAATTCATCGTACAGGAAAAGCCAGACGAGAGCCAACCACGACCGGGTAACCTATATAGGAAATCAATGGTGGATGGTGATGCCTGTTTCCATTCGCTTTAGCGATACAAAAGGGAAGTACAGACCTTATGGCTATGGCGGATTTGCCGTGCAATGGCTTGTTTCAGAAACCGGACGGGTAACCAATATAAAAACAGATGAGATTGATGGTGGAACACCACAATCGAATACGCGCGAAAGCCCTACGCTTAGGTTAACAAGTTTTAGGAATAAGATAAATCAATCTTTTTTTGTTGGCGGAGGTGTTCGGATTAAAACCGGGTTGGATTATGTTTTTGCTGATCTGCGTTACAGCTTCGGACTAACGAATGTTGTAGTACCCACATCAACTTATGGAGGGCAAACGCCTGCAATTGAGTTCGGTCACGTTGATGACTATTTCAGGATAGATAACCTGGCGCTTTCCGTTGGCTACGTGCATCCGATATATAATCCGCGAAAGCTGAAAAGAGCAAGAACAAAATCCGTGTTGAAGTTGATTAATCGTAGCGCCAAATGAAGTTGATGAAGTATTATACAGTTGGATTGATTCTGTTATCGCTGGTTTTAATTACCTGCGATACAAAGAACAATGTTGAGCCGACTTTCAAAGATTACTTCATTAAGTATTATGGCGAAGATGGCAACCACGAAGCAAAAGACTTTGTCGTTACTAATAACCAGGAAATCATTATTGTAGGAACGGTAACGTTAGGCTTGAACAAAAGAGTATATGTTGTTAAGGCCGACCAGGAGGGAACCGAACTTTGGTCTGTAACGCTGGATTCGGATAGTAATGAACTTGCAGAAGATATTGAGCCGATACTGGAAGGTGCTCACGCAGGCAACTATGTAATTCTATCAAATGCGCAGACTGCCGAAGATGTACTGGAAACACGTTTCACCATTATTACCGCTACGGGGGTTGTTGAGAGCAGGCACACATTACCTTCCAGACTCGCAAGCCAGGAAGGTTTGTCGATCACACCCATACAAACAGGCGGAAGCGGAGGATTTTATCTTGCAGGAAGAACAACCGATTGGGATGCGGCCAGTGCAAGTAATTCGCTACCTACACCTCCCGATATTATTGAGGACTTATTGGTAATAAAACTCGACCAGGATTTTGATACTATCTCTTTCGACCGTATTGGCGGATCGCATACCGGTTCGGCAATTAAGGTTATCCAACTGAACAATAACCGGTTTATGTATGCCGGGCATTGGGATGGTAAAACAGACGGCCGATTACCGGATGAGCCGAAGATCGAATCAAATATTTTTTTCAGGACGTTTGAAAATGACCCCAGTGGAGTACCATCACTTTATTCAGGAACACTATCATTACATGAACGATTGGTATCGGTTTGCAGGTCATCTTTTGGAATAGAAGCGGCCATAGCAACTCAAAGTGATGATAACGGGATTAACCGAAAAGTTTTTGCGGTAACGACCAGCAGCAATTTTTCAACGGTGCTTTCTGAGCGGGTTCTTCTTGGACAGTCGGGAGAGTATGAGGCCGTTTCCGTTTCTGCCGGAGCCAACCGGTTTCTGGTATTGGCCAATGAAATCAATGCTCAGGGCAACCGTGATATTTACCTGAAAAGGGTAGATGGCTTTCTAGAAGCCGACCTGGATTTAAAATTCGGAAGCGTAAACAATGACGACCGGGGTGCCGCTATAGCTGAACTACCCAATGGCGATATTTTGATTTTAGGCACTATGGAACTGGCAGGGCAACAGGATAAGATTGCGTTAATTAAAGTACGCCCCAATGGGGCTTTTTAGGGATTGAATTATTTTGTTTTTCGGGTTACAATTTAGATAATGCGTTATTAATTGTTTATAGTTGGTTTAATTGCTCCTATGCCTGCACTCTACCGTATCGCGTTTCTTTGTCTTGCTTTTTTTGGAGCATTTTCAGCTTTTTCTCAAGCCCCTGTAACCATTACACCGGCCTCTACTGTGGGTGGGGTACCGCTCTGCGTGGGCGGCAGCCCGGTTAGTCTTACTTCTATTGTCATTTCTGAAACCTCCACAGGAGGGGGATTAGATGATGATGCCATTGGAGGAGGGCATGGTAATTTTCCAAACGTAACACTGACTTTTGGAATACCAGCCGCTTTTCAATTTGTTCCGGGGATGGGTACAGTTATATCAACTCCCGGAGGTGATGATGTAGTGATTAATTCATTTACAATATCAGCTAACACCATATCCATAAATTTCAGCGCTTTCAACGATGTCGGTACTGACAAATTTGATGCAATAATCATATCAGGCCTTCAGGTTCGGGCAGTGAGCGGTACAGGGCAAACAGTAAACATAACCAGAACAGGAGGGACTGGTGTGATAACCGGTCTGCCGAATGGAACCGTTGTAGGAACCGTTACCAGCGTTTTGCCTCCGGCACCGGTTATCACGGGTAACAATTCGGTTTGTGCCAACGAACAAAATGTGGTTTACTCAACCCCGTTAGTCGCAAGTAATAACTATTCATGGATTGTGTCTGGCGGAACCATTGTTGGTTCTTCTACCAACAATACGGTAACAGTAAATTGGGGCGCTTCAGGAACCGGTTTTCTCCGTGTTACACAAACCAATACTACTACCGGCTGCGCTACAACCACAGCAGATTACAACGTAACCATCAATGCCAATCCCACACCCGCTATCGGTGGTAACAACAGCGTATGCGCCAACCAAACAGGTGTGGTGTACAGCACTCCGGTTGCGGCAGGCAGAACCTATACGTGGACTGTTACAGGAGGAACGATCACCGCAGGTCAGGGCACAAACAGCATCACGGTAACGTGGGGCGTGGCAGGTTTAGGCACTGTTCAATTAGAAGAGATCATCAACGCTACTACTTGTACCACAACCACTCCGCTCTACAACGTAACCATCAATACCAACCCTGCACCGGTAATTTCTGGATCGGCTACGGCTTGTGCCAATGATTTGGGGGTAGTGTATAACACAGGCGCAACTGGCAATAACTTTAACTGGACGGTGAACGGAGGGACGATCACCACAGGTCAGGGTACGAACAGCATAACGGTAACATGGGGCACAGCAGGCACCGGCACCGTTCGGGTAACCGAAACGATCCCGGCCACGGGTTGCGCTACGACCACAGCAGATTACAACGTTACAATCAACCCTAATCCCACGCCTGCAATTAGCGGAAACAACAGTGTGTGTACCAATCAAACGGGCGTAGTGTACACCACCCCGGTTGCGGCAGGCAGAACATACACATGGACTGTTACAGGAGGATCAATTACCACAGGTCAGGGTACAAACAGCATCACGGTAACGTGGGGCGTACCAGGCGTTGGTACTGTTCAACTGCAGGAAACCATCACCGCTACTACTTGTACCACAACTACACCGCTCTACAATGTGACTATCAACGCTAACCCGGCACCGGTAATCTCAGGCCCGGTTACGGCTTGTGCTAATGAATCGGGGGCAGTGTACAATACAGGTGCTACCGGTAACAACTTTAACTGGACGGTGAACGGTGGATCGATCACCGCAGGTCAGGGGACTAATAACATAACGGTAACGTGGGGCGCGGCCGGCACAGGCAGTGTTCGGGTAACCGAAACGATACCATCCACGGGATGCGCGGCCACTACAGCAGATTACAATGTTACGATCAACCCGAATCCTACACCTGTTATTATCGGAGACAACAGCGTGTGTGCAAATGAGCAGGACGTAACGTATATGGTACCGTTCAATGCGGGAAGAACATATTCGTGGACAGTAACGGGAGGAACAATTGACGGGCCGTCAAATGGGAATAGTATTGTAGTGGACTGGGGCGCAGCAGGGCCGGGCACAGTAGCAGTTTTGGAAACAATACTTGCTACTGGTTGCAGTACACTTACGCCTGATTTTAACATTGTCATCAATAATTCACCTTCACCTGCTATCAGTGGATCAGCAACCGTTTGTGCTAATACAACAGGCGAGATTTATTCAACACCGCATGTAGCTGGAGATTTGTACTCCTGGTCTATAACAGGAGGTATTATAGTAGCCGGGGCTGGCACCAATTCTATAACGGTAGATTGGGGCGGTGCCGGAACAGGATCAGTTACCGTAACACAATTCATAGTCAGCAGCAGTTGTACGGTTACAACACCGCCTTACAACGTAACGATAGAGCCGATACCCACACCGTCTATTACTGGTGATAACACAGTTTGTGAAAATGCACAGAATAAAGTTTACAGTACACCATTAGTAGCCGGTCATACTTATGCGTGGGTAGTAACGGGAGGAACCATTGATGGCCCATCAACCGGGAACAGTATTACAGTAGACTGGGGCGCAGCCGGAACCGGAACAATTCAATTAACGGAAACGATAACCGCTTCGGGTTGCTTTATTACTACACCTGTCTTTAACGTAAATATCAATACGCTGCCTACACCTGTTATCAGTGGTCTTGATGTTGTATGCGCCAATGATGCAGGCGTGGTTTATTCCACACCCGAATCACCGGGCAATACCTATACGTGGTCAGTTTCAGGAGGTTCTATTGTATCAGGAGCAGGCACACATTCAATAACCGTTAATTGGGGGCCTGCCGGTGCAGGTACAATTGCGGTTACTGAAATTGTTCCTTCCAGCAGTTGCATTACCGTAACACCTGTTTATCCTGTAACCATTAACCCAACTCCAACACCGGTAATCAGTGGTGATAATACCGTTTGTGCGAACGAGCAAAACGTTGTGTACACTTCACCTTTTACAGTTGGAAATACATACAGTTGGAACGTTACAGGGGGTACGATTGTAGGATCATCAACAAATAACACAGTTACAGTTGATTGGGGAGTTGCAGGCCCCGGAACACTTATTCTTACCGAAACAGTAGGCGGATGTACATCCGTTACACCGGCTTATAACGTAACCATTAATCCTAATCCAACTCCGGTAATAACAGGAAATAACAATGTTTGCCGTATGGAAACAGGTGTTCTGTATTCAACACCAAATGTTGGCGGGAACACCTATGCATGGACAGTAGTGGGAGGTACCATTGATAGTGGTGCCGGTACAAACCAAATTTCTGTAACCTGGACATCGGCAGGTACGGGTTCTATTTCTGTTGTTGAAACCATTACAGCAACAGGATGTAATACATTAGCTTCGTCAGTATTGGTTACGGTTTCACCGAACCCGTTGGTTAATGCAGGCAGCGACCAGGAAATTTGTGAAGGTTCTGCCTTTAGTTTCGCCACGCAGGCAACACCGGCAACGGCATCAGACTATGCTTCCTTGTTATGGACAACCACAGGAACAGGCGTGTTATCCAACGAAACAGGTCTTACACCAGATTATACGCCTGGTGTTGGTGAAACCGGGCCGGTTACGTTTACCCTTACAGCAGAAGGCATTGGCACTTGCGCGGATGTAGCCGATCAAATGATACTGACCATAACACCGTTGCCCGTAGTGGATGCAGGAAGCAACAGCGAAACCTGCGAAGGAGTAATGTTCAATTTTTCGACACAGGCTACTCCGGCTTCTGCATTGAATTATGCAACATTAGCGTGGTCGCATACAGGAACCGGAACATTATTTAATCCAAATACTATTTCACCTACCTATATTCCCGGTGCAGGCGAAACGGGTACTGTAACCTTTACATTGTTAGCCACCAGCGCTGGAAGTTGCGCAAACGCATCAGATCAAATGGAGTTGGTGATCACACCTGCACCAACCGTTAATGCTGGCAGTGATGCAGAGATATGCCAGGGTTCAACTTTTGATTTTACTACACAGTCGCTGCCGGCATACGCTACTAATTTTGCTTCCCTGTTGTGGACAACCACCGGAACAGGCTCATTGACTGGTGCCAACACATTAACACCATCTTATACACCTGGGGTAGGAGAAACCGGAAATGTAACATTCGCCTTAACAGCTACCGGAAATGGTTCATGTGCTTCTGTTCAGGATGATATGGTATTGCAAATTACACCAGCGCCTACGGTGAACGCAGGAAGTGATGCGGAAATATGCCAGGGAACAGCATTCAATTTCAATACGCAATCAACGTTAGCATCAGTATCAAATTTCTTAACGATACAATGGACGCATACCGGCAGCGGCACCATATTTAATGCCAATACACTTACCCCAACCTATACACCGGGAGTTGGGGAAACAGGGAATGTTGTATTTACCCTGACCGCCACCGGTAATGGCAGTTGTGTTAGTGTAAACGATCAGATGACGTTGACTATTACACCTTCTGTACTTGTTTCAGCAGGAAGCGACTCGGAAACCTGCCAGGGTGTGGCATTTAACTTCAGCACGCAAGCAACACCGGCATCGGCTAATAATTTCAATACCATTATATGGACAACTTCCGGCACAGGAACACTGACAGATGCCAACACGTTAACTCCAAGCTATACACCGGGAATTGGTGAAACCGGGAACGTAACATTCACCTTAACAGCTACCGGAAATGGTTCTTGTTCTTCAGTTCAGGATGCTATGGTCTTACACATTACGCCAACTCCTTCAGTAGATGCTGGCAGTGATGCAGAAATATGCCAGGGATTTAATTATGGTTTTGTCTCTCAGACTACGCCAGCATCAGCCGGTAATTATGCATCGTTATTATGGACAACTACCGGCTCAGGTTCTTTGTTCAATGCAAATACCTTGACGCCAACCTATATTCCGCAGGCTGGCGAAACAGGTGCAGTAATTTTTACGCTTACCGCCACCGGTAATGGCAGTTGTGTTAGTGTAAACGATCAGATGACATTAGCAATAACACCTGAACCTACCGCGTTTGCCGGGAGCGATTCAGAAACCTGCCAGGGAATAACATTTAATTTCAGTTCGCAAGCTACCCCGGCATCAGCAACTGAATTTGCTACTGTATTGTGGACACACAATGGAACAGGAACGTTGACAAATGCCAACACCTTAACACCGAGTTACACACCGGGAGTTGGAGAAACCGGCACCGTTATCCTGACACTGACAGCCAACGGTAACGGAAGTTGTGCAAGCGTAAACGACCAGATGACGTTGACCATTACGCCTGCGCCCATTGCATTTGCCGGTAGTGATGCAGAAACGTGTCAGGGCGTAAATTTTGCTTTCAGTACACAAGCTACTCCGGCATCTGCCACCAATCATTCATCCTTGTTATGGACACATTCGGGCACCGGTACTATTTTCGATGCCAACACACTAACACCAACGTATCAGCCGGGTGTGGGCGAAACAGGTAATATCACCTTTACGCTTACCGTAAATGGTAATGGAAGTTGCACAAGTTCGGTTGACCAGATGGTATTGGTAGTTACTCCTGCGCCAACAGCAAATGCCGGCAGCAACGCAGAAACCTGTGAAGGAGTTGCCTTTGCTTTCAGCACACAAGCTATACCGGCATCGGCCACCAATTACAGCAGTATTTTGTGGACTACCACCGGAACGGGTTCACTCATCAACGCCTCTACCTTTACGCCAACCTATACACCCGGAGTGGGTGAGACCGGGGCAGTAACGTTTACACTCACCGTAAACGGAAACGGAAGTTGTGCCAGTGTTGCCGATCAGATGATATTGAATATCACACCCGCTCCTGTAGTTTCTGCGGGCAGTGATTCAGAAATCTGCCAGGAGGTAACGTTCCATTTCAATACACAAACAACACTTGCGACTGCAATTAATTTTAATACAATACTTTGGACAACAACCGGTGCGGGCTTACTCAGTAACGCCAATACACTTACACCTACTTATGCGCCTGCTATTGGCGAAACAGGTGTAATAACCTTTACCCTAACCGCCACCGGCAATGGCAGTTGTGTATCGGTAAACGATCAGATGACATTAGTAATAACCCCTGAACCTACCGCGTTTGCCGGGAGCGATTCCGAAACCTGCCAGGGAATAACATTTAATTTCAGTACACAAGCTACCCCGGCATCAGCAACTGAATTTGCTACTGTATTGTGGACACACAATGGAACAGGAACGTTGACAAATGCCAACACCTTAACACCGAGTTACACACCGGGAGTTGGAGAAACCGGCACCGTTATCCTGACACTGACAGCCAGCGGTAACGGAAGTTGTGCAAGCGTAAACGACCAGATGACGTTGACCATTACGCCCGCGCCCATTGCATTTGCCGGTAGTGATGCAGAAACGTGTCAGGGCGTAAATTTTGCTTTCAGTACACAAGCTACTCCGGCATCTGCCACCAATCATTCATCCTTGTTATGGACACATTCGGGCACCGGTACTATTTTCGATGCCAACACACTAACACCAACGTATCAGCCGGGTGTGGGCGAAACAGGTAATATCACCTTTACGCTTACCGTAAATGGTAATGGAAGTTGCACAAGTTCGGTTGACCAGATGGTATTGGTAGTTACTCCTGCGCCAACAGCAAATGCCGGCAGCAACGCAGAAACCTGTGAAGGAGTTGCCTTTGCTTTCAGCACACAAGCTATACCGGCATCGGCCACCAATTACAGCAGTATTTTGTGGACTACCACCGGAACGGGTTCACTCATCAACGCCTCTACCTTTACGCCAACCTATACACCCGGAGTGGGTGAGACCGGGGCAGTAACGTTTACACTCACCGTAAACGGAAACGGAAGTTGTGCCAGTGTTGCCGATCAGATGATATTGAATATCACACCCGCTCCTGTAGTTTCTGCGGGCAGTGATTCAGAAATCTGCCAGGAGGTAACGTTCCATTTCAATACACAAACAACACTTGCGACTGCAATTAATTTTAATACAATACTTTGGACAACAACCGGTGCGGGCTTACTCAGTAACGCCAATACACTTACACCTACTTATGCGCCTGCTATTGGCGAAACAGGTGTAATAACCTTTACCCTAACCGCCACCGGCAATGGCAGTTGTGTATCGGTAAACGATCAGATGACATTAGTAATAACCCCTGAACCTACCGCGTTTGCCGGGAGCGATTCCGAAACCTGCCAGGGAATAACATTTAATTTCAGTACACAAGCTACCCCGGCATCAGCAACTGAATTTGCTACTGTATTGTGGACACACAATGGAACAGGAACGTTGACAAATGCCAACACCTTAACACCGAGTTACACACCGGGAGTTGGAGAAACCGGCACCGTTATCCTGACACTGACAGCCAGCGGTAACGGAAGTTGTGCAAGCGTAAACGACCAGATGACGTTGACCATTACGCCCGCGCCCATTGCATTTGCCGGTAGTGATGCAGAAACGTGTCAGGGCGTAAATTTTGCTTTCAGTACACAAGCTACTCCGGCATCTGCCACCAATCATTCATCCTTGTTATGGACACATTCGGGCACCGGTACTATTTTCGATGCCAACACACTAACACCAACGTATCAGCCGGGTGTGGGCGAAACAGGTAATATCACCTTTACGCTTACCGTAAATGGTAATGGAAGTTGCACAAGTTCGGTTGACCAGATGGTATTGGTAGTTACTCCTGCGCCAACAGCAAATGCCGGCAGCAACGCAGAAACCTGTGAAGGAGTTGCCTTTGCTTTCAGCACACAAGCTATACCGGCATCGGCCACCAATTACAGCAGTATTTTGTGGACTACCACCGGAACGGGTTCACTCATCAACGCCTCTACCTTTACGCCAACCTATACACCCGGAGTGGGTGAGACCGGGGCAGTAACGTTTACACTCACCGTAAACGGAAACGGAAGTTGTGCCAGTGTTGCCGATCAGATGATATTGAATATCACACCCGCTCCTGTAGTTTCTGCGGGCAGTGATTCAGAAATCTGCCAGGAGGTAACGTTCCATTTCAATACACAAACAACACTTGCGACTGCAATTAATTTTAATACAATACTTTGGACAACAACCGGTGCGGGCTTACTCAGTAACGCCAATACACTTACACCTACTTATGCGCCTGCTATTGGCGAAACAGGTGTAATAACCTTTACCCTAACCGCCACCGGCAATGGCAGTTGTGTATCGGTAAACGATCAGATGACATTAGTAATAACCCCTGAACCTACCGCGTTTGCCGGGAGCGATTCCGAAACCTGCCAGGGAATAACATTTAATTTCAGTACACAAGCTACCCCGGCATCAGCAACTGAATTTGCTACTGTATTGTGGACACACAATGGAACAGGAACGTTGACAAATGCCAACACCTTAACACCGAGTTACACACCGGGAGTTGGAGAAACCGGCACCGTTATCCTGACACTGACAGCCAGCGGTAACGGAAGTTGTGCAAGCGTAAACGACCAGATGACGTTGACCATTACGCCCGCGCCCATTGCATTTGCCGGTAGTGATGCAGAAACGTGTCAGGGCGTAAATTTTGCTTTCAGTACACAAGCTACTCCGGCATCTGCCACCAATCATTCATCCTTGTTATGGACACATTCGGGCACCGGTACTATTTTCGATGCCAACACACTAACACCAACGTATCAGCCGGGTGTGGGCGAAACAGGTAATATCACCTTTACGCTTACCGTAAATGGTAATGGAAGTTGCACAAGTTCGGTTGACCAGATGGTATTGGTAGTTACTCCTGCGCCAACAGCAAATGCCGGCAGCAACGCAGAAACCTGTGAAGGAGTTGCCTTTGCTTTCAGCACACAAGCTATACCGGCATCGGCCACCAATTACAGCAGTATTTTGTGGACTACCACCGGAACGGGTTCACTCATCAACGCCTCTACCTTTACGCCAACCTATACACCCGGAGTGGGTGAGACCGGGGCAGTAACGTTTACACTCACCGTAAACGGAAACGGAAGTTGTGCCAGTGTTGCCGATCAGATGATATTGAATATCACACCCGCTCCTGTAGTTTCTGCGGGCAGTGATTCAGAAATCTGCCAGGAGGTAACGTTCCATTTCAATACACAAACAACACTTGCGACTGCAATTAATTTTAATACAATACTTTGGACAACAACCGGTGCGGGCTTACTCAGTAACGCCAATACACTTACACCTACTTATGCGCCTGCTATTGGCGAAACAGGTGTAATAACCTTTACCCTAACCGCCACCGGCAATGGCAGTTGTGTATCGGTAAACGATCAGATGACATTAGTAATAACCCCTGAACCTACCGCGTTTGCCGGGAGCGATTCCGAAACCTGCCAGGGAATAACATTTAATTTCAGTACACAAGCTACCCCGGCATCAGCAACTGAATTTGCTACTGTATTGTGGACACACAATGGAACAGGAACGTTGACAAATGCCAACACCTTAACACCGAGTTACACACCGGGAGTTGGAGAAACCGGCACCGTTATCCTGACACTGACAGCCAGCGGTAACGGAAGTTGTGCAAGCGTAAACGACCAGATGACGTTGACCATTACGCCCGCGCCCATTGCATTTGCCGGTAGTGATGCAGAAACGTGTCAGGGCGTAAATTTTGCTTTCAGTACACAAGCTACTCCGGCATCTGCCACCAATCATTCATCCTTGTTATGGACACATTCGGGCACCGGTACTATTTTCGATGCCAACACACTAACACCAACGTATCAGCCGGGTGTGGGCGAAACAGGTAATATCACCTTTACACTTACCGCTACAGGCAACGGAAGTTGCGTTTCCGTTAACGATCAGATGACACTTACCATTACCCCGGCTGCCAGCGTGTTTGCCGGAAGTGATGCAGAAACTTGTCAGGGGGTAGATTTTAGTTTTGCTGCGCAGTCAAGTCCGGCTACAGCCGCAAACTTCCAGTCGATTTTATGGACAACTACCGGAACGGGTTCAATTGCCAATGCCAACACGTTGACACCTACCTATACGCCAGGTGTTGGCGAAACCGGTAACGTAGTGTTTACACTCACCGCTACCGGAAATGGTAGCTGTGTATCGGTACAAGATCAAATGACACTTGTAGTAACACCGGCCCCGGTATTAACTGCCGGAAGTGATGAAGAAACCTGCCAGGGCGCTACGTTCAATTTCACAACACAAGCCACTCCGGCAAGTGCATCAGGTTATGCTACCATTACCTGGACAACTACCGGTACAGGAATACTATTTAACCCCAATACCTTTACACCAACCTATCAGCCCGGAACAGGCGAAGCGGGTAATGTAACGTTTACATTGACAGCCACCGGAAACGGTAGCTGTGTATCGGTGCAAGATCAAATGGTTTTAACGATAACACCATCTGTTATTGTTTCGGCAGGAAGCGATGCTGAAACGTGCGAAGGAGCGGTATATAATTTTGCTTCGCAGGTAACACCAGCAACGGCTAATAATTATAGTTCTGTTGCGTGGACAACCTCTGGCACCGGAGTGTTGACAAACGCTAACACTTTAACACCAACCTACACGCCTGGCGCTGGCGAAACCGGCAATGTAACCTTTACCTTAACGGCAACCGGTAATGGAAGCTGCACAAGTGTTAATGATATTATGGTGTTAACTGTTATTCCGGCTGTACTTGTTAATGCAGGCAGCAATGATGAAATCTGCCAGGGAGGAACTTTCCCTTTCAGTTCAAGAGCCATCCCGGCAACGGCATCGCATTACAGCGCGCTGCAATGGACGCATAATGGAAGTGGCACCCTGTTTGACGGAGCCACACTTTCGCCAACTTATTTTTCTGCGCCTGGTGAAACCGGTGTCGTAACCTTTACACTTACAGCATTTGCAAACGGAAGTTGCTCAAGCCAGAACGATTTCATGGAGATTACCATCATACCTTCTCCAACTGTAATAGCCGGTAGTAACGATGCCGTATGCGAGGGAATGCCAACTTTTGATTTCGCAACTCGTTCTACAATTGCTTCAATCTCTAACGGAAATTTACAATGGTCGCATAACGGTACAGGAAGTTTAAACGATGATACAGCCTTAAACCCGGTTTATACAGTAGGAGCCGGTGATGTTAACAATGTAATTACATTTACCCTGACTGTAACCAGTCCTTCATCAACGTGTACGGTTGCTTCAAGTTCATTTGAACTTCGGGTAAACCCGGAGGCGTTGGTATCCGTACCGGCTACGCTTGTAGATGTGTGTGAACCTGACCGTATCAATCTGGCAGGATCAATAGGAGGCAGCGCATCGGGCGGAAGCTGGAGTTTGATCAACGGTGACGGAACATTATCCGTGAGCAGTATCACCGGTTTGAACGTTACTGCAACCTATACGACAGATATCACCGATGTCGGGAATATTCTTACTTTCCGCTTAACCACTAACGACCCCGATGGAACAGGCCCTTGTGCGTCCGCTTTTATTGATGTTGATTTTAATGTAGAGGAATCTGCCAAGGTATTTGCCGGTAACGATTTTTCGATATGCGAATATGATGACATCACGTTAGTTGGTTCATTCAGCGGCTCTGCAACTGCTGTTACCTGGACGGGCGGCACTAATAATTTTGATGTAGCTACAAATCCTATAACCGGTTACACGCTAAACAGTGCCGAACGTGAGGCAACAAACCTGTTCATTACTTTTACCCTAACCACCAACGATCCTCCGGGTGTTTGCCCTGCTGTTTCCGACCAGGTTACGGTAGCGGTGAGGGATACATTGAATTTCGTAACCATTATTGGATTAGACCCGGTATATGCCGAGAACAGCCCACCGGTTACTATGACTGGTGTACCCTCAGGAGGAACGTTTTCAGGGCCTGGGGTTTCGGGTAATACATTCTTTCCTTCTATTGCTAACTTAACCCCTACGCCAAATTTTATACACTATACTTACCAAGATGCTGCTACCGGATGTTATAGTTCACCGGCAGTAAGCGTAGTCGTAAATCCGATTACCAATGTAAACTTCCGTGTACATGGTGAACTGTCTGACCCGCTTGGACTTGCGCAAGGCTATATTTGTGCGAACCAAGGTGACGTTACACTTGAAGAAGACCCGGAAATAGACATTCCAGGTTTGCCTCCGCCACAGTCTGCCATATTTTTAAGTGATGATATTGAAACACAGTACAATCTACCTCCAGGAAGTATATATTTTGATGGAGTAAGCGAAAAATATAAATTAAGAACAAACGGACTTGAACCAAAGGTGTACAGGATTCGATATGAATTTACAAACGAGTTTAGCGCTACAACAAAAGTAACCCGGCAGATTAGGGTAACAGCATCTCCAACTTCTGTTATTGATGTTGATAATTCCTGCATTGAATCAATTATTACATTCACCGAGTCTTCGACCATTCTTGGCAGTAATCCTTTCGGAGCCACCATATCAACTTATCAATGGCAATTTGGTGATGGTAACGGAAGCACATCACAAATGCCAAACTATCAATACACTTCATCCAATAGCTATAATGTATCGCTACGTGTAACTACTAATGAAGGCTGTTTCCATGAATCACAAAAAATCATTCGTGTTGGCCCCGTGCCGAACATGGCATTTAACTGGACAGAATTTTGTAGTGGGAATGATACCAAATTTAATGACCTTACAGATGCGGGCATCAGCTCTATTGAATCGTACGAATGGACGTTTGATGATGGATTCTCAGTAACCGGTCTGGCCGGAGGTAACGTTCCGCCAGGTACCAATGGCAGCAGAACTTTAGGAACATTCGCCAACCCGGCTCATCGTTACGATAACTTCGGTCAGTACAATGTTGCGCTTACTGTTACTACCAATGACGGTTGTACCAACTCACTTACCCGGAGAGTTTTCATTCAGGACTACGGAACACCATCGCCAATTGCAGGATACTATGAAGATTTTGAAGCAAGCCAGGGAACATGGGTTAGAACAAGAGCGAATAACGGACTTCAGATTGCTGATTTGATTGTATCGGATACAAGCTGGTTGTGGGGGGCGCCTTCGGGTACAGTAATTAATACTGCCTCAAATGGCAGCACTAACGCCTGGTGGACGGGAGGTAATACTAATACTTCCTTGTACAATGCCACGTATTATCATAACGAGAAATCTGCCGTTATCGGCCCTTGTCTCAACCTGACAGGTATTAAACGACCAATGGTTTCCATCGACTATTGGGCCGATCTTGAAGATCAACGCGATGGCGCGGTACTTCAATATTCAACCGATGGCGGAACTAACTGGCAGGCCATCGGAAACGTATCCGGTGCAGGCATTAATTGGTATAACGCGGGCGCGTTGGTTTCCAATCCTGGGTTGCAACCCATTGGTCAGTATGGATGGACAGGCATACAAACAGGTTGGAAAACTGCACGCTTTAACTTGGATATGATTCCTGCAACAGATCGTGCTGAAGTTATTTTTAGAATAGCTTTTGGAAGTAACAGTGACAACGGAACCCCCTCCAGGCCTTACGAAGGCTTTGCTTTTGATAATATTTTTATTGGGGAGAAACAGCGCAATGTGTTGGTGGAATACTTCACCAACGCAGGAATAAGTTCATCCACGAATGATTATTTGAATAATCTGTACGCAGATCAATTTACATTTAAGGATAGTTCTGATTTCTTCAAGATACAGTATCATATTGCCAATCCTTCACCTGATGTGATCAATCAAGAAAACCCTGTAGACCCTGCAGCCCGCAGTTTGTATTATGGTGTATCCCAACCTCCTGCAGCTATCATGGATGGTATACTGGGTAATTACTTCGGTACATCTTTTAACGGAGATCAAACCAAGATAACCGCAGTTGAACTTGATCGTAGGACATTAGAAGACCCACTATTTGCCATTGACGTTACCCAGGAACCCACAACAAATGACTCTATTAACTTAATCGTTAATTACGAATACATTACTCAACAGTCCGTTACCACGCCTTACACTTTTCAGGTAGCATTAATTGAAGGTGATGTAAACGGAAATGTGAACGTGTTGCGAAAAATGTTGTTGGGAAGTGAAGGGTTGACTATTAACACAACCTGGAACAACGGGACAATACAGAGCATACCGGTTAAGAGCATCGTTAATGTACCCATTCAGGATGGTAATAACTTGTACTTAGTGGCCTTCGTTCAGGATCGTAACACGAAACATATTCATCAATCGCGTGTGGTGGAATCGGTGTTTAAGGTTTCTTCAACAGTAGTAGGCATTGAAGACGACCCTGTGCTGACACAAGTTAAAGATATTGTGGTGTTCCCGAATCCGGCCTCCAACATAGTGAATTTTGGAGTTGAGAACAGAGTGGGTGCAACGCTGCCTGTTCACGGCTACACCTGGAGCATTATCGACCAACGCGGTATTGAAGTGTTGCGCGGCAACCTGAACGAAGACCTCTCAGAACCACAACAAGTTGAACTCGACAGACTGGCCAACGGTATGTATATTATTACATTTAGTAAAGGCGGCAGAGCAGTGGCGCAACGGAAGTTGGTGGTGATGAACCGAAACTAACAGCAATCAGGCAATATTAGCTTGCTTCAGTTCAGCAATAGCCTTGTTTAACGAATCAATAAAATCTTTCAGGGAATTGAGGTTGGTGCGCATACTGTCAACGCTTCGGTTTTGTTCGTGCGCATTTTTAAATTCTTCCTCTAATATAACGGCTGTATCTTTCAGAATATGAATGCCAACTAACGTTAACGAAGGCTTGATCTGGTGAACGATACGGGATATTGTATCCCAATCGTTACCTGCGATGGCTTGTTGCAACCTGTTAATGGAAAGCGGCATAGTATCTGTAAACGTCTCGACCATTTCGCGAATAAATGCTGTATTATTCCCCGAAACATTTTTCAGATATTCCAGGTCGTAGAGCGGGGCAGAGGCTGTTGAAATTATATCAGGCTGCACCTGGGCGCTCAGCTTTAGTTCTTCAAACAACTTGTTAAACAAGTCTTCGGGTGTAAACGGCTTGGGTAGATAATGATCCATACCGGCCTCAAGGCATCGGTCAATGTCGGCCTTTGTGGCATTTGCGGTTAAGGCAATAATCGGAACCGCATTTGCCGGTGGGGCCATCATCCGGATAACGCGCGTAGCTTCATATCCATCCATTACAGGCATCTGTATGTCCATCAGCACGGCATCATAAAGTTTTGCTTTTAACCGTTCAATGGCGACCAGCCCGTTTTCGGCAAAGTCCGTTTCGCAATGCCAGTTGCGTAAAATACTCTGTGCGTACAGGCGGTTAATATCATTATCTTCTACCAGTAGCACGCGCAACGGTTGGGCAGAGGAGATTTTCTTTTTTTGATCGCGTTCCGTTACCGACAAGGTGCTTATCTTTTTTGCCGTGCTTATTTCGTAAGGAATAGTTATGGTAAACACGGAGCCTACGTACTCCTTGCTTTTTACTTTTATTGTTCCATGCTGAAGCTCTACCAACTGTCGTGCAATGGTGAGGCCAAGCCCGGTGCCGCCATACCTGCGCGTTACGCTGGCATCGGCCTGGCTAAAGCTTTCAAAAATGGTTTTTAGTTTTTCTTCCGGTATGCCCACGCCCGTATCGGTAACGGAAATTTCAACCCAGCACTTTCCTTTTTGTTCTTTTTGCACACGGGCGTTTACAAGAATGGAACCGGTGTGCGTAAACTTAACAGCGTTGCTAATCAGGTTAATCAATACTTGGTTTAGCCGCACCGGGTCGCCAATAAGAATACGGTTTGCTTTTTCATCAAGTGTATAGTCGATAGCAATTTTTTTCTCTTCTGCCTGGTATTTGAATGTGCTGATAAGCGAGGGGAGAAGGTCGGCCAGGTTAAACCCGATTTTTTCAAAGTTTAATTTTCCGGATTCGATGGCGGCAAGATCAAGAATATCATTAATAATGACTTTAAGGTTTTCGGCCGAATGACTAATCGCGTTCAGGTACGTTTCGCGCTCGTCTTTGTTCTGATCTTTACTGAGCAGGCTTGCCATACCGGCAATGCCGTTGATGGGTGTTCTTATTTCGTGGCTTATGTTTGCCAGGAATTGCTCCTTGGCTTTTTGTAAACGTACAAGTTCTTCGGCATCGCGTTTTCGCTGGGTAATGTCGCGGCAATCGAGAATGAGGCCGTTTAGCTTTTCCTTATGCTTCAGGTTAATGGAGTTAAACTCAAGAAACCGGTACGATTTATCCTTGCACAAAAATTGAAATTCTATCTTCTGGTTGTATGCCTTCTTCTGACTTTGCTTAAACTCTTTCCGGAAGGCTTCTAATTTTTCGGGCAGGATGTAGTCGAAAAAATTTTTCCCGATAAGGCTACGCGCCCGGTACCCAAGCGTATTACGAACGGAAGCATTGTGATATAATATCTCCCCGTTAAAATCAACAATGAAAATAATATCCGAACCATCTTCAACAACGGCTTCATAGAAACGTCCGCGCTTAATGTAGGTATTCAGGCTTTTCATATAACGCTATATACCGGCAGCTTCCATTTCCTTGAGGTATCGGTACAAGGATGATTTACCGATGTCCAATCGTTTGGCTACTTCAAGCACATTGTTATCGTAGCGGGTAAGGTAATGCCGGATAATTTTATACATATATTCCTGCATGCTCATTTCCTGACTTAGTAAATACTCCGGTCGTTTGGCATTGCCGAACGTGATATGCTGAGGTTGTATCAGGTTGTCTTCGCACATTACGGCAGCCAGTTCAATTACCGATTTCAACTCGCGTATATTTCCCGGAAACGGGTATTCGAGCAATCGCGCTTGTGCTTCCTGCGAAATAAGAATTTTGGGCATCTGGTTATCTTTCGAGAACTGGTCGAGAAAATGTTTGGCTATCAAAATAACATCGTTGCCACGCTCGCGCAAGGGGGGCAGGTTGATGGGCATACCCATTAGGCGGTAGTAAAGGTCTTCGCGAAAGTTTCCGACTTTAACTTCTTCCGATAAGTCTTTATGCGTAGCCGAAATCACCCGCACGTCTAACTTGATGAGTTGGTTTCCACCAATGCGTGTTATTTCGCGCTCTTGTAAAACACGGAGCAACTTGGCCTGGAGTGAGGGATCCATTTCCCCGATTTCATCTAAGAAAATAGTTCCGCCTTCGGCTTCTTCAAATTTTCCGATGCGTTTGCTAACAGCGCCCGTAAAGGCTCCCTTCTCGTGCCCGAATAGTTCGCTTTCAATAAGTTCGCGCGGAATGGCCGCAATATTGACCGCAACAAAGGGCTTATTTTTTCTTTTACTGTTATAGTGTATTGCTTTGGCTATCAGTTCCTTACCGGTCCCTGTTTCGCCCGATATGGAAATGGAAATGTTGGTAGTAACGGCTTTTTCCATTAGCTGAAAAACCGATTTGAGTGCCGTACTGTTTCCGACTAAGCTCTTTTCAAATTCGTACTTTTCGCTAATCTCTTTTTTAAGATGATTGATTTCTTTGATGAGGGAAGACTTGTTGCGGGCATGATTGATTGAGCTCAATAGCCTGTCCTTGGTGTCCTGGTCTTTGGCTATGTAATCAAACGCACCGGATTTCAACAATTCTACCGCAGTACCAATCTTCTCCTGCGCTGAAACGATAATCACGTTTATGTTCGGGTCGTAGCTACGAATTTGCTCCAGCACACTTTCGCCCGACTGGTCGGGCAGGGAGTAATCCAATGTTATGACTGATGGATTTTTATGGAGGTTGGAGAGGCAGTCTTTACCAGTAGTAAAATACTCAACCTCAAAGTCGGGGTTCAGCCCCAGCACATAGTTCAGAAATTTGGTATATGCGGGGTCGTCTTCAACAACAAATATTTTTACAGGGTCTTTTTCGTACATGCGTTATTTGCTTGAATGCAGTAAGATACAACAGTTTTTTTAACTCTTAAAAGTACCAAAACATGGTATTATTAAGCACATTTGTACAGGATTTTCATAATGACGACAGATGGTTCCTGAACTACATTACCTCACCGCCAGCGAAATGGAATTGATATACAAGGCGCCCATATTGGTGTGTATCCTGATTGCCGGTGCCGATGGTGAAATTGACCGTAAAGAAATCAAGGAAGCTATCCGTCATGTAGAAAAGGGCGAAAATCGCTTGGTGTCTTCTGTATCTGAGTTGTTCCATGAGGTTGCGCAGGACTTTGAAGATAAAATGAAAATTTTGTTACAGGATTATCCCTATGAATCTACACAGCGTAACCCGTTGATTGCAGACGAGCTTGCCGGCCTGAGCGCACTCTGGCGAAAAATTGACCGCGCTTTTGCTGAAGAGTTTTATGCTTCGCTGTTGGTGCTTGCCGAAAAGGTTGCCGGTTCTTCGGGCGGCTTGTTAGGCTACAATACCATTGCCGATGAAGAAGCCCGCTACATTAAATTGGGTATGATTAAAAATCCTGCATCAACCTGATATTAGATGCCGCAACCTTCTATTATCGGAAGCTCTGTAATTCCCTTCCGGCTTGTGTTTTTCATGTGGTTGTGCTTTTATCTTGAGCATAATTACGGATGGCCTGTTAGTTCTTACGGCATTGAGCCGCGAACGTTAAAGGGGCTTATCGGTATATTTCTTGGCCCGATGGCGCATGGCGACATCTACCACTTGATTTCCAATACCATTCCGTTGCTGTTTCTTGGCGCAACGCTGTTCTATTTTTACAGCAACATTGCCAGGGCTGTTTTCTTCCGCGCCTATTTCTGGACGAACGCCCTGGTGTGGCTTTTTGCCCGGCCGGCCAACCACATCGGGGCAAGCGGGGTAGTGTATGGATTGGCTTTCTTCCTGATCTTCTTTGGGATATTCAGGCGGGATTTTCGTTCCATTGTGATATCGGCTATTACCATATTTCTGTACGGAAGTGTGTTCTATGGCATCCTTCCCGGCAACCCCGGTATCTCGTGGGAGTCGCACCTTGGGGGCGCTTTGGTTGGTATCACATCAGCCATTACTTTTAGCTCGCGTAAACGGGTAGGATAGATGGAAGCCAGTGTAAAGAAGATAGTCGATAAGCTAAAGACCGGAAAATATGACCCGGTGTATTTCCTGCAAGGTGAGGAGAGTTATTTTATAGACTACATAGCTGATTATATTGAACAGTACGCACTTACTGATGCCGAGAAGAGTTTTAACCAGGTAGTGGTGTATGGTAAAGACGTAGCGATGGCTACGGTGCTCACCCACGCCAGACGTTTCCCTATGATGGCCGAACGGCAGGTTGTTATTGTAAAAGAAGCCCAGGACATTCAGGATATTGGTAGAGAAACCGGGGCAAAACTGTTATTGGAATACCTGAAACAGCCGGTGTCCAGCACGGTATTGGTGTTCTGCCATAAACATAAATCGTTAGACAAGCGGAAAGAACTGGGGAAGACCATAGGGAAATTAGCCACCACCATTTCGGGTAAAAAATTGTACGATAACCAGCTACCTGAATTTATATCCGATTACGCCCGCGAAAAAGAAGTGAGCCTTGATGCCCAGGCCGCCTATACACTTTGCCAGTTTGTGGGCAACGACCTTAGCCGGCTGACAAACGAATTTGATAAAGTGAGCCTGTTACTAAAGCCCGGTGAAACCATAACGGCTGAAATGGTAATGAGCCATGTGGGGGTGAGCAAGGAATACAATATTTTTGAGTTGCAGAAATCTGTAATCCAACGCGATAATTTTATGGCCGCCCGCATCGTCAATTACTTCGGGCAAAACACAAAACGGAATCCGGTTATACCGGCAGTGGCATTTTTATATTCATTTTTCAGTAAACTTCTTATCGCGGCACAGGCTTCAGACAAAAGTGAGAAGGGATTGGTTAGTAGCTTGAAAATCAGCCCGTATGCCGTGCGTGATTATAGTCAGGCTTTACAGAATTATCCGCTTATTAAGATAACGGAAAACATCATGTACCTGAAAACAGCCGACCTTCAGTTGAAGGGTGTTGACTCCGGTTCGGCTGATGACGAACAAATACTTCGCGAACTTGTTTATAAACTGATGAACTGATTTATAGTTTGCTTGCAGTATAGCTTTGGTTGTTACCTACAAATTTATTTACCTTTGAATCCGTGCAAATGTCACGGAAATTTTTTGAACTGATTTTTTGGTCTGCCATTTGCAATATTTTTTACGGTTCGTGGTTCTAATTTAAGTAACGACTGTTTGTGGCAAGAGTACAACGATTTAACTATTTACTGGTTCTATTGACCTGTTGGTCAACCCAACTTTATTCCCAGGACCAACTCTCCCGGGGAAGGTTAGACCATCTCTATAAAAAAGGACTTGAGTTAGTTAACCACGCCAACTATGGCGCGGCACGCGAAGTCTTCACGCAATATTTACAGCAATCACCCGCTACCGATACAAGAAGGGCCGAGGCTGAATACTACCAGGCTTACAGTGCGTTGAACCTGAGCCACAACGATGCCGAAAAACTGTTGGAAGAATTTGTGGGCAATCACCCGGCTAACCCAAGAAGCAAAACGGCATACCTCGACCTTGCCAACTACTTTTATACAGGGCGCAACTATACCCGTGCAAATACAACGTTTACCAAAATTGATTTCTCCGCATTGCCGCCCGACCAGCGCATCGAAGCCTATTTTAAGTGGGGATATAGTTTGTTCAACCTGCGCAAGCTGGATGATGCCCTCAACAAATTCAACCAGGTAAAAGAAAGAGATAGTCAGTATGCACCGGCTGCCAATTATTATGCAGGTTACATTGCCTATGGAAATGGCGATTACGGTTCGGCCTATATTGATTTGAAACGTGCCGAGGCAAATCCTGCTTATGCACCCATAGTGCCACAGTTAATTGCCAATGTGCTGTATCGGCAAAAAAAGTTTGATGACCTTATTCAATATGAAGCCGACCTGCAAAGCCGGGCGGGTTCCGTTACCAACTATGAGGAGATTTCCATGCTGGTTGCCGATGCCTATTATTTCAAAGGTGATTACCAAAAAGCAATTTCATCATACGAACTCTATTTAGAGAAAAACAAAAACAAGGCGCCTGCACCACTATTATATAGGGCAGGGTATGCTTTCTATGCGATTGGAAACGATGACCGCGCAATTGAATACCTGAAAACGTCAGCCGCTTCGTCTGATACGGTTGGGTATTACGCATCTTATTATTTAGGTATTCTTTACCTGAAACAAGGCAACAAGCCATTCGCTTCCAATGCATTCGACCATTCGCGTAAATATCTTAATGATAAAAACTTAGTAGAAGAGAGCACGTTTCACTTCGCTAAAGTTTCGTACGATTTGGGTAAACCCGACCTCGCCATTACCGAACTTGAGCGTTTCCTTATTGGGTTTCCGTCCAGTACATACACCACAGAGGTAAAGGAAATTCTGGCGCAAGCCTATGTAAACGGAAATAACTACAACAGAGCTATTGAATATATTGAGTCAATGCCGCAGCGGTCAACTGCCGTGAACCAGGCATACCAGAAGGCTACCTTTCTGAAAGGAACCGAACTGTTTAATAAAGATGATTACAGCGGTGCGCTTCAATATTTTCAAAAGTCAATAAGCTATCCTGTTTCCCCTCAATATTTGGGGTTGGCAAGTTTCTGGAGCGGTGAAGCTTACTCAATAGAACGGCAATACAAGGAAGCTGTTCCGCATTATCAAAAAGTTATTGCTACTGAAGGTGTTGAGCCGGAAGTAACAATCAAAACCCGGTATGGCCTTGCTTATGCGCACTTTAATCTTCAACAGTATGAGCAGGCCTTGTTCAATTTTAAAGATTTCACCAACCGCTCGCCAAAATCGGGTAATATGTATGTGGATGGGCTCGTTCGGTTGGCCGATTGTTACTATGTAAGCAAAAACTACCAGGAAGCCGTTAACACCTATAATCAGGCGCGTAAACTTAATTCGCCTGACGATGATTATATTTTATTTCAAACCGGTGTTATTAATGGCATATTGCGTAAATACCCGGATGCAAGAAATCAATTTAATGTATTGATTTCAAGTTACCCTAAATCGCAGTATCGCGATGAAGCGTTTTTTCAACGCTCGCAATTTGAAATTGAACAGGGCAACTACGAGGCAGCCGCTACCGGGTTAACACAACTTATCAATGAAGGAAGCGGCTCACGCTTTCTGCCGTATGCCTACATGCGCAGGGCGGCTTCGTATTTTAACCTGAAGCAATACGATAAAACGGTTAACGACTATGCCGCCATCATTCAAAAATTCCCGACACACCCGGTAGCCCATCAGGTGTTGCTTCCGTTGCAGGAAGCGCTGGGATTGGCCAACAGGAGTGATGAGTTTGATAAACACTTAGCTGCATTTAAGGGCGCCAATCCTGAAGATAAAAATCTTGAAGTGGTAGAATTTGAAGCGGCCAAAACCCAATATTTCAATCAGCAGTATGTGCGGGCAATCAATGCGTTTAAAACGTTTATCGCAACCTATCCCGGCAGTGCGCGTGTGCAGGAAGCGAATTACTACCTGGCCGAGTCGTATTACCGCTCGGTTGACCTTGATAATGCGTTGCCGGTTTATGTTCAGCTTAGCACCGATAAGGATTTTACATTTCTGAATCGTGTAGTAGCACGCATTGCCGAAATTGAATTCAGGAAAGGGCGTTACGAAAAAGCTATTGACGGCTATCGCAAAATGGAACGTATGGCTACCAATAAAAAAGAGCAGTTCAATGCTTGGTCGGGTATGATGGAGTCGTTCTTTTTATCAGCGCAGTATGATTCTGTAAACACGTATGCCAACATAATTATTGAGAAAGGAAACATAAATGCCGGTGCGCAAAACAAAGCAACGTTGTATCTGGGTAAATCGGCTATGGCGCAAGGCAAATACGATGCTGCCAAAGATGAATTTATCAACACCTTAAACACTGCGCAGGATGAATTTGGCGCAGAAGCACGTTACTTGTTGGGCGAGATATTTTACCAGACAGGCGACCACAAACAATGCTATGAAACCTTAGTGGGTATGGATGCAAAATTTGGCGCATACCAGGAGTGGGTAGGTAAAGCCTTTCTGTTGCTTGCCGATAATTTCGTGGCAATGGGAAATTCATTCCAGGCAAAAGCTACGTTGCAGTCGCTGATTGACAATTTTCCGCTTGAACCAATTAAAATAACAGCTAAGGATAAACTTGCGAAGATAGAAGCAACTGAATTACAACAACGAAAACAAACAGAAGCGGATACGCTTGGCAATAACTGATGACATTCCGAATGAAGATATTGTGTTACGGATTTACAGCGCTGATTTTTTTCGGCCTGACTAACCTCGCTTATGCGCAGGATGAAGGCGGAGAAATAAAACCCGTTGAAATTGAAATTGTGAAGGAGCGGGAAATTACCCTGCCCCCGGCTAACCGGTTGTTTGATAAAATACCGCCACGCCCGGCAGAGCGTATATCACCAGAAATCTCATACAGCTTTAAAACCTTGCAATTCAATACGCCCGAAGTTGTTACCGCCATCCGGCCATTGCGGTTGAAGCAGGAACAATCGGCAGATGTAAACGCTGGATTTATAAGCATGGGGTACGGCAATTATGCTTCTCCGTATCTCGAAGCATTCTTTAACACAAAAGAGGACAAAGACAAACTTCTTGGCGTGCATGCTTTTCATAACAGTTCGGGAAAAGGCCCGGTTGATGGGCGCAATTCCGGTAGCGGTAATTCCGGTTTATCCGTATTTGCCGAATCATTTGGAAAGGAGATAACCTTGCAGGCCAATGCCGGGTTTGAAAATTTTGTAACACATTTTTATGGTTATCCTTCCGGCATGGAAGTATCGCGCGATACTATCCGGCAAGCCTACAATGTATTTAAACTTGGTGTTGGGTTGGCAAACGCCCGGAACACTGCGTTCAGTTATGGACTGGGCGGTAACTTCAGTTTCCTGAAAGATAAATTCGATGCTGCCGAAAGCACCATTGACCTTAACTTTAAAAGCTCCTATAAACTTGAAGATGATAAATCCATAGAACTTCACGCAGACTATACCCTGATAAGCCGCAAAGATGCCGGACTGGATGCGAAGGGCAGGAGCCTCTTTCAACTTAATCCGTTCTATGCTTTTATGTTGGATGATATCAAATTCAGGATTGGTGCGGTTGCAGCGCTTGAAAATGATACATTGGATAGTCACGACTTTCATTTCTTTCCCGATGTGCAGGTAACGTACCCAATAAGCCACTCTGTTGACCTGGTAGGTTCGCTTACCGGGGGCGTTGACCGCGTATCACTGCAAAGTTTAATGCGGCAGAATCGTTGGCTTGGCCCCGCTATTCCTATTTATCACACCAACAGGTTGTTTGATTTGCAGGCTATGGTGAACGCCCGCCTTACCGGCAACCTGTTTGTAAACACAGGGTTCTCGTTCGCTACCCTCAATAACCTGTACTTCTTCGTAAACGATGCGGAGAACCAGTCGAAATTCACAACCGTATTTGATACTGGTTCAACAAAACGCGCTAATTTTTTTGCTGCGGCTAACCTGAACTATGGCAATAAAGCACGGCTAACTATTCGTGGAGATTACTTTAGCTATGGTACAGATAGTCAGGCAGAAGCATGGCACAGGCCGGGGTATAGCTTTAGTCTCAATGGCCTGTATAACCTGAAAGGAAAAATTGCGTTCAGCACCGATATTATGGCGCTTGGCGGAATAAGGGCGCTTAGCCCAACCCTTCAAACAGTAAAACTCGACCCGGCTTTTGACCTTAACTTTCGTATGGAATATTTTGTGTCTGATAAGTTCACCGTATTCCTCGACTTTAATAACGTAACCGGAAACAACTACCAGGTGTTTTGGCATTACCCGGTCAGAGGCTTCCAGGTAATGGGTGGCATAACCTGGAGCTTTTAACAGAATGGATACGATAACAGGATATGTTTGGAGGCCTCAAAAATTCAATTAATTTTGTACATACCAACTGAACTAACCCCTTCATGGCAAGAAGAAAGAAGCAAAACGAAGAAGACGCAGTAAACGAGAACCTGCAAAATGAATCCGATGATTCGTTTGGTCTTCCTGAAATTGAGTACGAACCCATCCGCAACGATGAAGAAGTAGAGAATTCGACTTCTGAATCTACGGAAGAAACTCCCGAACCGGAGCCACAGGAAGAACAGCCCTATGCCGGTTATGAGTCTGCCGAACAGGAAGAGGAGCAACCGGTTGAGGAATCAACATACAGCTATTCATCATACCGCGAGGAAGCATCACCGGTGTGGCCAAAAGTGCTTGGTATTTTATTGGTTATTGTATTGGCGCTTGGCGCGACATGGTATTTCGTAATCTACCAGCCAAAAGAAAAAGAGAGAATTGAAAATGAACGGTTAGCTGAAGCGCAACGTTTAAAAGCGTTAAAGGATAAGCAGGAGCAGGAAAAACTGGCTGAACAGGCACGTTTGGCTGCCGCTGCCGAGCAACGCAGGCTTGATTCGCTGGCTGCCGCTCCAAAAGAAGGCGCCATTGAAACACTAACCGATCGCACCGGGCGTTATTATGTAGTTGTAGCCAGCGCGCTCGACCAGGACTTGCTGATGGACTACGCAAAGAAACTGAGCAGCGAAGGAGTGAGCTCGAAAATCATTCCGCCATTCGGAAAGCATAAGGTTTCGCGCATAAGCATTGCCGAAGGCGACTCATTTGATGCTGCACAAACCACAGCCAACGGGTTAAAGGCTGAGTATGGTGATGCAGTATGGGTATTGAAGTATTGATTGAGCAAGCCTGACGGGCTGCATTTTTTGATTGAACATTATATTTTTTTGATTCATGGTTTTACTTCAAATCATGACTGATATGGCAGCCGAAGAAACGGCAAATCAGTCTTTATCCATTATTGATTTAGCAATAGAAGGCGGCTTTATGATGGTTCCCATTGTGCTGTCGTCATTCATTGCTATCTATATTTTCTTTGAACGATTTCTTACTATAAAGAAAGCCAATCAAGACCCTGCCCCGTTTATGCACAAGGTGAAGGAGCTTGTATTGAAAGGCGACATTAATGGCGCCAAACTGTTATGCTCACAAACAGATTCACCGGTTGCCCGTATGATTGAAAAGGGCTTGTCGCGAATAGGCAGCCCGGTAAAAAGCATTGAGGCTTCCATTGAAAACGTGGGCAAGCTGGAGATATTCCGGCTTGAAAAGAACATTTCAACACTGGCAACCGTTGCCGGTGCAGCGCCTATGATGGGTTTTCTCGGTACTGTAATTGGTATGGTTAAGGCATTCATTGCCATATCGCAGGAAGAAGGCTCCGTTAGCCCTAAGCTGTTATCGGATGGGATTTACACGGCTATGGTTACCACAGTAGCCGGTTTGATTGTGGGTATTATTGCCTACCTGGCGTATAACTATTTGGTTTCGCGTGTGCAAAAGGTAATCCACAAAATGGAATATACGTCAATTGATTTTGTTGACTTGTTACAGGAACCACGATGAAGTTCAGCTCAAAAAATAAAGTTGACCCGATGTTCAGCATGGCATCCATGACTGACCTGATTTTTTTGTTATTAGTGTTCTTTATGCTCACCTCATCATTTGTTACACCTTCGGGTTTACCGGTTAACCTGCCTTCAGTAAAAACCAGCACTATTGAAATGCAGAAAGTTTCGGTAACAGTAACCAAAGACTTACAATATTTCGTTAATGATAAGAAGGTATCGAAAAGTATGCTGGAAGGCGAGTTGAAAAGCAAGCTGACCCAGAAAGGCGGCTCCGTTGTATTGCATATCGACACCGATGTATCGTGGGGTGAAGCCATGTATGTAACCGGCATTGCCACAGCGCTGGAAGCAAAAGTTATTGCGGCTACCAAGCCGAAATAGATATGAGTGAAAATAAACAGGAAAGAAAAAACAAGCAGATAGCCCTTGTCTCAACCATAGGGGTACACGTGTTGCTGTTCCTGTTGTTCCTGTTTGCCATTGCCTGGCGTGCACCCGACCCGCCACTACCGGAATACGGCATTGAATTAAATTTTGGATTAGATGATGTTGGCAGTGGTGCCATTCAGCCCAAAGAGCCGGCAGGCTCAACACAACCTTCTACGGATGAAGTAGAAGAAGTTAATAACGACCAACCCCAGGAAGAAGAAACACAAACCCCTGAACCGGCAAAGCCACAGGAAGCACAACCCCAGGAGCAACCCGTTGTTACCAGTCAGGAAAGTACAGTACCGATTAAAGAAGAAAAGAAACCGGAGCCAAAGCCGGTTGAAAAACCAAAAGAGCAGGAGAAAAAAGAAACTCCTAAACCTGAAACCAAACCTACCGAAACTAATCAGAAGTCAACTGCACAGAATACAGCAGAAAAAACCACTACTGATAATAAAGAAGGTAAAGCGGTTAGTCATGGTGATGACGCGAATAAAACCGGTGATAAGGGCGACCCCAAAGGTAGTTTGGATAAAGATGCTTTGTATGGTACACAAGGTGGTGGTAATAATGGTGCAGGGCTTGAATTGGCCGGTTGGAATTGGGATTTTATCCCAAAACCCAATGTGCCGAATAATGAAAACGGAAGAGTTGTTTTTGAAATTAAGGTTGATGATTCCGGTGAAATCATTTCAATAAGAACACTTGAACGCAGCGTTAGCCTTGAAGCCGAAAACGCCTGCCGGAAAGAAATTGAAAAACTTACCTTCAGCAAAACCGGAACAAATGTTCCTTCCGTTTCCACAGGAAAGATTACGTTCATTATTCGTTCGAAGTGAGATTTAATGAACAGGGAGGAGTTGGCAATCATGCTTCTGGACAAAATATCCCTGCCGGTAAATACAACTATTTATGTATCTTCAAAAGACTATGCTATCCTTTGATAAAAACTGGTGGGACGAGAACTACCCAAAAAGAGATTAGAGAGGGTGAAACCACATAGAATTTGGAATTTGTCAGCCGCAAGTGGACATTTGCGCCCGCATGTTCAATACTTACCAGCAAACCCTTGAATACCTTTATGCAAGCCTACCCATGTTTCAGCGGGTGGGGGCTGTTGCTTTTAAAAAGGATTTAACCAATACGCTTGCGCTTTGCTCGGTTTTGGATAATCCGCACCACAAATTCAAGTCTGTTCATGTTGCGGGAACAAACGGAAAGGGGAGCACGGCACATATAGTAGCTTCGGTATTGCAGTCGGCCGGGTATAAAACCGGGCTTTACACATCACCGCATTTAAAGTCATTTACGGAACGCATCCGTGTTAACGGGCAGGAAGTTTCGCAGCCGTTTGTAGTTGATTTTGCGAACCGCATGCAACCTCATATAGAAAAGATAAAACCTTCATTCTTTGAGATTACGGTGGCTATGGCTTTTGATTATTTCGCAAAAACGGAAGTCGACATTGCTGTAATCGAAGTGGGTATGGGCGGGAGGTTGGATTCAACCAATGTGATTGTGCCGGAAGTTTCGGTGATTACCAATATCGGGCTTGACCATACGGATATGTTGGGGAATACCTTGCGCGAAATCGCAGTCGAGAAAGCCGGTATTATAAAAAGAAATGTTCCGGTAGTGATTAGTGAACGTCAGGAAGAAGTAGTTGAAGTTTTTGAGAAAAAAGCCGGAAAGGAACAAGCGCCTGTCTTTTTTGCAGATAAGCCGGTTGCCATAGCGCAAAACGGAACTTTGTGTATTGTAGATTCAGTTTATTGCAACCAGCCGATGCGTTTTGAGTTTCCGTTGTTGGGTGATTATCAGAAAAAAAATATTAACGGAGCGCTGACGGCATTGGAATATTTAACCAGGCATGGCTTTACTATATCTGCGGAACACGTAGTTCATGGTATGCAGCGTGTAGTTAAACAAACCGGACTTAAAGGAAGATGGCAGATACTCCAGGAAAGACCGTTGGTTATCTGCGATACCGGCCATAATGCTGATGGCATTCGCGCTATTGTAAAACAACTTTCTACTTATCGTTATAAAAAGCTGTTTATGATTATTGGTATGGTTAGCGATAAAGACCGCACTTCAATATTTAAGTTATTACCGAAAAAGGCGCACTATGTATTTTGCCAGGCAGCTATTCCCCGTGCTATGGACGTGCACGAACTTGCAAAAGAAGCGAAGCTTTATGGTCTTACCGGAGAAATTGTTCCTGATGTAAACGAAGCCTTAAAAACAGCGTTGCAAAAAGCTAATGCGGATGATTTAATATTTGTTGGCGGCAGTACATTTATTGTTGCTGAGTTGGATAATCTTTAATCTCGCCTCAACGAATAGTTTTGAGTTTAATATGGAATCGTTATATCTTATACCCAAGCCCTAAATCCTAAATAGAAATGAAACGAAAACAGGAGCGGTTTAAAATTATTGAAGAACGTGAAAACGTTATTGAGCGTTCAAAGCCGAATTACACTACTATAAAAGGCAGATGGAGAGAACATTTTAAAAATGATAACCCCATTACCATTGAATTGGCTTGCGGAAGGGGGGAATATACCATTGGGTTGGCTTCGCGTTTTCCCGAAAGGAATTATATCGGGGTTGATATAAAAGGCGAGCGCATCTGGAAGGGCAGTACCTTAGCCGTAGAACAAGGGCTTGACAATGTGGCTTTTTTGCGAACTCAAATTCTGTTGATTGAAAGTTTCTTTGATGAAGGCGAGGTCGATGAAATATGGATTACATTTCCAGACCCGCGCCCCAGAAAGCGCGATATAAAACGCAGGCTTACCAACCCCCGGTTTTTAACAATGTATAAGAAATTACTAAAACCCGGTGGCTATATCCGGTTTAAAACCGATAACACCCAGCTTTTCGACTATACGTTGGAAGAACTTCAACTGCGAACCGATATTATCAACTTTGAATTTACCCGCGATATTTATTCCTCTTCGCTTCGCCCCGAATGTTTTGACATCAAAACCAAGTACGAAGAAGCATTTGCTTCAGAAGGCGAAACCATAAAATACCTTAGATTCAGGTTTACGGGCTGATAGGTTTGGTAACAATTCCATAACGGGCACATGAAACTCGCGTAATACCGCAGCCATACATTTGTAGTGTAGATTTCTTCATCCTCTTAGGTTTAGGGATACCCGGGAACCAACTGGTTTCCGGGTTTTTTAGTATACGATATAAATGAGTAAACATAAGAAACGAGAGCTTGAAATTGTTGTCCTCTCTGATATTCACTTAGGCACTTACGGCTGCCATGCAGAGGAGCTACTCCGTTACCTGAAAACCATCAAGCCCAAAAAACTGATTCTGAATGGCGATATTATCGATATGTGGCAATTCAGTAAACATTACTGGCCTAAAGCGCACATGCAGGTTATCAAGCACATTACGGGCTTGCTAACCAAGGGAACTAAAATTATCTATCTTACCGGTAATCATGACGAGATGCTTCGCAAGTTTGCAGGATTCAAACTCGGCTCGTTTCAAATAGAAAACAAAGTTGTGTTGAAACTCAATGGTAAACGGGCATGGATATTTCATGGCGATGTGTTTGACGTAACCATGAAGTATTCAAAGTGGCTGGCTCGTCTTGGTGCTGTCGGATATGATATGCTTATCCTTATCAACACATTTGTTAACTGGTGTTTGAAGCGTTTTGGGCACGATAAGATTTCACTTTCCAAACGGGTTAAAGACAGTGTTAAAAGTGCTGTAAAATTCATTACTGATTTTGAGAGAACAGCAGCCGAAATTGCTATTTCAAATCAATATGATTTTGTTGTGTGCGGGCATATTCATCATCCTGAAATAAAACGAATTGAAACAGATAAAGGGTCGGTAACGTATCTGAATTCGGGGGATTGGGTAGAAAACCTTTCAGCTCTTGAGTACAATGACGGCCGGTGGTCGGTTTACCGGTACAAGGATGATGCAAAAGCAAGGGCCATGAAATTACCTAAACGGCTGCGAAACAATCTTGATAACGATGAAATTTTCAGAGACCTTGTAAACGAATTTTTATTGGCGAAGAAATGAAATTGCTTTATGCTATTCAAGGAACGGGGAACGGACATATCGCGCGGGCGCTTGATGTAGTGCCTGTCCTTAAAAAGTATGGTGAGTTGGATATACTTCTTAGCGGAGCGCAGGCTGATATTACGCTCCCTTTTCCCGTAAAGTATAAGTCGAAGGGACTCAGTTTCTTTTTTGGTAAGTCGGGGGGGATTGATTTTCTTAAAACATTTAAGCAGAACAGCTCGAAAGAAGTTTTGCGTGAAATCAGAAATTTTCCTTCAGAGAAATACGACCTTATCATCAACGATTTTGAACCTGTTTCGGCCTGGTCGGCTAAAAGAAAAAAGATTCCTTGTGTTGCGCTAAGCCATCAATCAGCTTTGTTGTCGAAAAAAGTACCACACCCCAGGCATATTGACCCGATAGGCGAATGGATATTGAAAAACTATGCGCCTGTTGATGCATCCGTAGGATTTCATTTTGCGAGATTTGATTCAACTATTTACACCCCGGTTATACGCAAGGCAATCCGCAACGCAAACGTTACGAAGGGCGAACATTATACTGTGTATTTACCTGCCTATGACGACCGCAAACTTGTTCCGCTTTTGGCACGTATTCCGGCAGTCCGATGGCATATCTTTTCAAAACATGCACATAAACCGTATCACATTGGTAGGCTCTCGGTATATCCCATCAATAATGAAGAGTTTGTGGCAAGTATTGTTTCTTCTAAAGGAGTACTATCTGGAGCAGGCTTTGAAACGCCAGCCGAAGTTTTGTTTTTAGGTAAAAAGCTAATGGTAGTGCCAATGAAAAATCAGTATGAACAACATTATAATGCCGCTGCGTTGCGCGAGCTTGGTGTGCCCGTTCTGAAAAATGTGAAACGAAAACGCCTGCCAATAATAGAAGAGTGGGTTGAGTCCAATCAAAGGATTGAAATTGATTACCCGGACACAACCCGCGATGCAATTGAACACGCGTTGCGGTTGGGCGGATTAAAGATTTGAAAATACTCTTTTGTTTATAGTTCTGTGTCCCAAAGACAGGAATCACATTTCTTCCAAAAACTCCAGCACCTCTGCAAGTTCATCATATTGCTTGTAGCCCGGTCGTGCTTCTTCCGAGCCTTTAAGCGCGAGGCCAACATTTTTCAAATCAATCAACTGTTTATAACTACCTTCCGCATCATCCACAAGTATAGAAAAATGCCGGGCAAGTTCGAGTATATCAGGTTGAGGAGTATTAGCCGGAACTAACAGGTAAGCAATTTCAGGTTTATGTTTTTCTACGATACTCCCGTATCGCGAAAAGCCTTCAGGGGTGATGGCGATAATGAGTTTTATTCCTTCCGGGTTAAGAATAAGCAAATCCTCTACGGATAACTCAACCAAATCGGGTTGGTAGTTTTTTATAATATAATCGAAGTCATCAGCGCCATAGGCCTCGGCTACTACTTGTGGGCCGGCAAACCAGCCTCGCATCTCCTGGAACCGGTCTGGTTCAACGTAGCCCGGTTTCCCGGCCACAACAACAAATCCCAAAAGGTCAACCCCCATACCGGCACAATACCGGGCATCACTCAGGTTAGATATGTTTCCTACTTTAACGGTTACTTTCAGGGCCATTTTAAAATCGATAACTTTGTAAATGTGTGGTTCTGTTTATCAGGCCGATTTACTTAAAATGTAGGATACTTGAAACGAATTGCGTCATATTTATCGGTATTGCCGATTATTTTGTGGAGTTGTTCATCGGATGAGATGAGGATGAACGATTCCGGTTTCTTCCCGATGCAGGTGGGCTTTTATCAGGAGTACGAAGTGGATGAGATTATCTACACGGCATTCAACCCGCCCGAGTCACTTTCATACCAGCTTCGTGTTGAGATTACGGATAAATTTGAAAATCAGGCAGGTGGCACTACCTATGTTCTTTATAGGAGCACACGGGAAACGGATGCTGACCCCTGGCAATATGCAGAAACCTGGTCGGTAAGAGTAACCAATCAGTTTGCGTTAGTAGCTGAAGGCAACACAACATACGCTCGTCTGGGGTTTCCGTTGCGTGTTAATGGTTCATGGAATGGCAACCTGTTTAACGATGAAGGCGAAGACATTTATACGCTTGAGCAATATGGTGGTTCATTTGATGCCGGTAACGGTATTACGTTTTCGGACGTAGTAGTGATTAATCAAAATCGCGAAAGCAACCTTGTATTTAAAGATGACCGGGTGGAAGTTTATAGTTTTGAAAAAGGGCTTGTGTTTAGCGAATACTCGGTGTGGCAATATAATTGTGCCGGGGGTATGTGCTCGAATCAGATTATTAATGGAAGATATAAGAAGATGGTGCTGACGGATTATGGTGTGGAGTAGAATCGTTTTGTTCATTTTTCTTTACTGTAGCGCTGTCGTTGCGCAGGCGCAGGAAAATCAGTATATGATTTTTTTTACAGATAAGAACGGCACACCGTTTTCTATACTAAGTCCGGAAAATTACCTGTCGCAACGCGCTATTGACCGCAGAGAAAGACAAGGCATTGCAATTACACAAAATGATTTACCGGTTAATCCCGTTTACGTTCAGGGTGTACGCGATACTGGCGCTGATGTGATTTACAAAACCCGTTGGATGAATGGTGTGTTGATTTCTTGTGATGATACGTTGCTCCCTTCTATTGAAGCGTTGTCGTATGTTTCTTCCGTTGAATTTGTTTCTCCGGGAAGTCATCCGGCTGCCGGTAATCGAAGTAAATTCAAAAATGAAACATTGGAAGCTGAAGAAGAAGCAACCGATACACAACTTTCCATGATTGGCCTTGACGCCATGCACGATGACGGAAACAAGGGAGAAGGAATAAGTATCGCAGTGCTTGATGGTGGATTTTCAGGAGTAAATGTTACCGCACCGTTTCAGCATTTGTTTACGGATAACCAAATTCATCCTGCATCATTCGATTTTATTTCCGGTACGGAAAATGTTTTTCAATACGATGACCACGGAACACGGGTGTTATCCATTATGGGTGCCACTATCGATGGAACGTTTACTGGTGGCGCTCCAAAAGCTACGTTTCAATTATACGTTACGGAAGATATTCCTACTGAATACCGTATTGAAGAATATAATTGGCTGTTTGCAGCCGAACGTGCCGACAGCACAGGTGCAGATATTATTCATACTTCGCTTGGCTACAATATATTCGACATAAACCCGATGAACTATACAACCGACCAAATGGACGGTGAAACAACTGTTATTACACGCGCAGCGCAATCGGCCTTTAGTAAGGGCATGATTGTAGTAGCGAGTGCTGGTAATGAAGGCGGCATAGCATCGTGGCGAATTGTAACTGCCCCAGCCGATGGAAAAGATGTGTTGGCTGTTGGCAACATAAATAGTTTTGGTGTTCGCTCCCCGTCAAGTTCAATTGGCCCAAGCGCTGACGGAAGGATTAAACCCGACCTGGTGGCATTAGGTTCAGGCGTTTCGGTAGTTCGTGCCAATGGGTCAATATTTACAGGTTCAGGCACTTCATTCGCGGCACCGTTGGTTACGTCATTAGTTGCCGGTATATGGCAAAGCAACCCTCACCTGAAAAATTCGGAGTTGATTAATGTACTACGTCTTACCGCCTCGCAAGCTGCAACTCCTGATAACCTTATAGGCTATGGAATACCCAATTACCAGGCCGTGCAGCATTACCTCGAACAACCCGTGCAGACTGAACCTGTTGTAGTTTTTCCAAACCCTGTAAACGGCCAGCTTGCTATCCGCCCCTCATCGCCCGATAACGGAAATCTTAGCTTTACGCTGATTTCATCGCAAGGGCAGCTTGTAACGGAACGCGAGGTTTCCTTTACCTGGTTAAATAATCAATACATGGCCGATGTATCGGCTCTGGCATCGGGCATGTATATTTTACGGATAAAAACGGCTAACCGGATTTTAACTTTTCGTATTGTGAAAATCAACTGATTCATAACCGTATATTTCTTCTGTAATAATTTGTAATAATTAAGGTCAGAAGGAACCTTTGATGAATTTTTTCATGCGAATTTGTGTATTTTTCGCATGAAAAAATTCATGTCGGTTTGAAAAACTTTTTAACATGCCTCAACCCATTATAGCGCCTTCTGTTCTTGCTGCCGATTTTGCCAACCTGGAACGCGAAATTCAGATGATAAATGAAAGCGATGCCGACTGGATTCATATTGACATTATGGATGGCGTATTCGTGCCCAACATTTCTTTTGGAATACCGGTAACAGCGGCTATCCATAAACACGCCAAAAAACCGTTGGATGTTCACTTGATGATTGTACAACCTGAGCGCTACCTCGAAGCGTTTAAGCAGGCGGGCGCGTCAACCATTACGGTGCATTATGAAGCATGTAGTCATCTTCATCGTACCATACAGGAAATAAAGTCGCTTGGCTGTCAGGCCGGTGTGGCTATCAACCCGCATACGCAGATAAGTTTGTTGGAAAACATTATCCGCGATATTGACCTCGTGTGTGTTATGGCCGTAAACCCGGGCTTTGGGGGGCAGAAGTTTATAGAAAGAACGTATGAAAAAACACGCGCGCTGAAATCCATGATTGACTCAAGTGAATCTTATGCACGTATAGAGATTGATGGTGGAGTGAACCTTCAAAACGCACCTGCGTTACGACAGGCCGGGGCTGATGTATTGGTGGCCGGTAATTTTGTGTTTAGGGCACCCGACCCGAAATCCGTTATCACACAATTAAAGAATAGTTGAGCCAACGAGGTATTCCGGCAAGATTTTTGATTTTTATGAGCCCTAAACTGATTGTTATGAACAAAGTATTTCTATTTATTTCTGTTTTGTTGCTTGTTTCGTGTTCGCGAAGTGTTACCCGCATCGACCCGTCAACGGAGATTGACCTAAGCGGAAGGTGGAACGATACGGATTCGCGCAGGGTAGCCGACCAAATGATTCACGACATATTCAAGTCAAATCAATTTAAGCAGTATGCCGAATCGCTTGGAAGAAAACCCGTGCTGGTGATAAGCACCATCAAAAACAAAACCAGCGAACACATAGATGCCGCCAACTACATAAAGAAGTTTGAGATTGTAATTCATAATTCCAGCATGGCCGACCTTGTGGAGTCGGAGGAGTTTCGCGACAAGGTGCGACAGGAGCGAGCCGAGCAACAGGATTTTGCCGACCCGGCAACGGCCGCACGTTGGGGTAAAGAACTTGGCGCAGACCTTATCCTGTTTGGTGAGATGACTTCAGAAACCGATACCTATCAGAAAAAACGTGTTGTGAATTATATCACCACGCTATTCCTTACCGATATAGAAACCAACAGGCGCGTGTGGTATGGGCAGCACGAGATAAAAAAGTTAGTAAAAAATTAAATCTTCCATCATGCTGAAAACAAGTTCCATCATCAGTTTACTGATGCTGTTATCAGCATGTGCATCTTTTTATGAAGGTACTTACGAATACAACCGGCAGTTTGAACAGGGTAATCTTGAACAGGCATTAAAAACACTTCGCTCATCTACGTTATACAAACGCAAACATGCCGAGTTTTTAGCGTATGTAAATAACGGACTGTTGCTCTCTGTAATGGGAAAATACGAAGAGAGCAATTCATACCTTGAAAAAGCATTTGTGTTTGGTGAGGATTACCAGATAAACTACGCACGCGAGGCGGCTTCATACCTGACCAATCCGACCGTTACAATTTATCGGGGAGAAGACCATGAACATTTAATGTTGTTGTATTATAAAGCCCTGAATTATCTCAAGCTTGAGAAATACGAAGAAGCATTGGTTGAGTGCAGGCGACTTAATATCCGGTTGCAGCAATTGTCTGACCGATATAATTCACCCGACCGGTACAAACGCGATGCGTTCATCCACAACCTGATGGGTATTATCTATCAGGCTAATGGCGATTGGAACAATGCGTTCATTGCCTACCGGAATGCGCTTGAAATTTATGATGAAGATTACGCGCGCATGTTTGGCATTCGGGCACCCGACCAACTTAAAAGAGATTTGCTGGAGGCTGCATACCGCACCGGTTTTTTAGAAGAAGCTGACTATTTCAAGCAACAGTTCGGATGGCCAGAGTATAAGGTTTCAAGCCGTGATGCTGACCTGGTGTTTTTCTGGCATAACGGACTTGGCCCGGTAAAAGCTGAGTGGAGCATTAATTTTATGATAACCCGTTCGGGCGACCAGTTTGTATTTTTCAATGAGCAATTAGGACTTCGGTATGCTTTTCCTGTAACGAACGAAGACGACCGGAATTCATTAAGCAGGCTTGAGGTATTTCGGGTAGCCTTTCCAAAGTATGTTGAACGGGTTCCTTTATATGGAGCAGCAAGTATCTTGCACGAAGAAAAAGAATACCCGTTGTACCTTACCGAAGACGTTAACAAGATTGCGTTCAAATCTTTACAAGAACGGATGTGGTTGGAGTTCAGCAAAGCGTTGATACGAGTAGCCCTGAAGAAAGCTGCCGAACATAGCGCGAGGAAAGAAGACGATAACCTGGGCGCCTTGCTTGGGATGATGAACGCCATGACCGAAAAGGCCGACACACGAAACTGGCAAACCTTGCCGCATAGCATACTCTATACCCGCGTTCCGTTAGAGGAAGGCACGAACAACACACAATTCAGTATGCTGTTGCCGAACGGCTCAACAGACGTGCGAAACTTTACCTATCGGGCAAAGCGCGGACAAACACTTTTTCATACCTTCACTTCGTTAGAGTCAAGACCTTCGCGCAGGTAACAAAATGTGGTTATTTGCGTGGATTTACTTACTTTTGATGTTCAATTTTCAGAGAATGAGCGTGTTATAGTATCCCTGCACTGTTAAAATTTTACACCCCTGAATCGCAAACCCGCCATATCTTTACTTGTACTACTTGCACTGGTTGTGCCGCTTATCGTATCGGCACAAAAAGACAAAGACGTAAGTATTCCGCTTGACCATTTCTATGTTGACCGGCAGGGCATTGGGTTTTTCCGTAACGTGTTGAGTAAGGTACATTTCGGGTTGAGCACAGGCTACGGGTCAACAATATTCAGGCATAACCTTAAAGATTTTGGCATTTATCAGCCCGCTTCAGGAAACCCCCGGTTGTTTAATCCCGCTTCTCCGGCCAACGGCATGTTCAACTGGTTTAACGAATCCATTGACACGACATTTACCATAAACCCCGGAGAGTTTTTGGTGACTCCCGATACCGCAGCCATTGGCTTCAGGAGTAAATCGTTTAACATTCCACTGCGGCTGACAGCCCATGTTGAAATCAAACAACGCTTCAGGATAGGGGGCGGGTACTCGTTTGAATACACTAAGGTAAACGACTTTAAGCCGCTGTCTTTTTCGGATGATATACAGCCATACCAGTCAGAAGTATCATCCTTTTTCCTGCAAAAATACTTCCTGTTGCTGGGAGCCTCGGTTTACCGGTACGATAACTACCTGTTAACAGTAGATGCCCACATAGGCGGCTATAAGCTGGGTAAGAAATTCGATATGGATGTAATCGACAAAGGAATGTTCTTCAACCTGGGTGCGATGGTAGAACGGGAGATGTCAGAATACTTCCGGTTGTTCATCCGGCCTTCTTATGAATTTAAGGGATATAACCTGAGTGCAGAAGGAACCGGTACCAATATCAGGCACCGGATGAACGCCTTTTATATCAATGTTGGGGCTTCGTACCGGATACCCGAATTAAGGCGTTGCTACAATAAGGAATGCCGGGCGCAAATTAACCATGCACATGGCAACCGCGAGTACCGGAGCAGGGTACATCCCATCTGGAAAAAACAGAACCCACATCATGGGGAAAACTACCCGAACCTGATAAAATACAAGGGCAAAAACAAGCGGAAACTTAACCCGTATTAGCAGCCCTGAACTACCTGAAAATCAGGCGTGAAAATGCTGAGAAAAGCAGTTTAAAAAACTCCGTTTTAGCATCAAATTATTTATCTTGCACCACTTAAAAAATGCGGTTAAAAAGCGCATTTTTCACCAAAACATAACGACTAAATCTGACTTAAAACCGTGGCTGAAGAAACCGGTAATTTGCCCGAGAGGCAAAACATAATTCCGATTAATATTGAAGATGAAATGCGCGGTGCCTACATCGATTATTCGATGTCTGTTATCGTGTCGCGTGCACTTCCCGATGTTCGCGATGGGCTAAAGCCCGTGCACCGCAGGGTGCTGTATGGAATGCTCGAACTGGGGGTTAACCATAACAAATCATATAAGAAATCCGCCAGGATTGTAGGGGAGGTGCTGGGTAAGTATCACCCACATGGTGATGCCTCTGTTTACGAAACTATGGTGCGCATGGCCCAGGATTGGTCAATGCGCTACCCGTTGGTTGACGGGCAGGGTAACTTCGGCTCCATTGATGGCGATTCTGCTGCCGCGATGCGTTATACCGAGGCCCGCTTGCGCAGAATTGCCGAGGAACTCCTGGCCGATATCAACAAAGATACAGTCGATTTTCAGCCCAACTTCGATGATTCGTTAACAGAGCCTACGGTATTACCAGGCAAATTTCCCAACCTGTTAGTTAATGGCGCTTCGGGTATTGCCGTGGGAATGGCTACCAACATGGCTCCGCACAACCTTCGTGAAGTGGTTGACGGGGTAATAGCCTATATCGACAACAACGATATTGGCATTGAAGACCTGATGAAACACGTTACCGCCCCCGACTTCCCGACAGGCGGTATTATTTACGGAATTGGCGGTGTTCGCGAAGCTTACCGTTCCGGCCGGGGCAGGGTAGTAGTACGGGCAAAGGCGGAGATAGTAACGCAGCCTAATGGCAAAGAACAAATCATCGTAACCGAAATCCCATACCAGGTAAACAAAGCCCTGATGATTGAGAAGACGGCTGCCCTGATTAATGAGAAAAAAATTGAAGGCATTTCGGATATACGCGATGAGTCAGATCGGGACGGGTACCGTATTGTGTACGACCTGAAACGTGATGCAATAGGTAACATTGTACTGAATAACTTATACAAATACACGCAGTTACAGTCGAACTTTGGAATTAACAATGTAGCTCTTGTAAAGGGCAGGCCACACACCCTTAATCTGAAAGACCTGATAAAGTACTTTGTAGAACATCGCCACGAAGTGGTGATACGGAGAACACAGTACGAACTCAATGAAGCGGAGAAACGGGCACACATCCTGGAAGGCTACCTGATTGCTTTAGATAATCTTGATGAAGTGATAGCCCTGATTCGGGCATCGAAAGACCCTGATACCGCAAAAAATGAACTGATAAGCCGGTTCGGGCTGTCGGATATACAGGCGAAGGCAATTCTTGAGATGCGTTTACAACGGCTTACCGGCCTTGAGCGCGACAAAATTCAGCAGGAGTATAAGGAAGTAATGGAACTCATTGACCGGCTGAAAGCCATATTGGCGAATGAACCGATGCGGATGCAAATCATCAAGGATGAGCTTACAGAAATACGCACTCGCTATGGCGATGACCGCAGAACCGAAATTGTGCCTACGGAAGAAGACGACATTCTGCCGGAAGACATGATTCCTAACGAAGAAATGGTAATCACCATTTCAAATCAGGGGTATATCAAACGCACCTCACTTTCGGAATACAGAACGCAGGGAAGGGGCGGGGTAGGCTCGCGCGGAGTGGCAACCAAACAGGATGATTTTACCGAGCATCTGTTCATAGCACATGCCCATAACGTATTGCTTATTTTTACAGAAGGCGGTAAAGTGTACTGGAAGAAAGCCTACGAGATACCGGAAGGAAACAAGACATCCAAAGGCCGGGCTATCCAGAACCTTATCAATATTGAACCTGGGGATACGGTAAAAACCGTTATCAACATTCAGACATTAGAAGATGACGAGTACCTGAACAACAACTTTGTTATACTTTGTACCGAAAAAGGTACGATAAAGAAAACATCGTTGGAGGCGTATTCGCGACCAAGGCAGGGAGGCATTAATGCCATCACTATCCACGAAGGTGATAGACTGTTAACTGCCTCATTAACAAATGGTAAAAACCATATTATTATAGCTAAATCAGAAGGTAAGGCCGTTCATTTCAGCGAAGAAGATGTTCGCCCGATGGGTCGAACCGCAGCCGGTGTACGTGCCGTTACATTAGATTCTTCTACCGATAACGTAATTGGTATGGTATGCATAACACGGGAAGATGCTAATTTGCTGGTTGTTTCCGAGAAAGGATACGGCAAGCGTTCCTCTATTGATGATTACCGGGTTACCAAGCGTGGCGGAAAGGGTGTGAAAACCATTAATATCACCGAAAAAACTGGCAGGCTTGTTGCAATCAAGGAAGTTACAGATGAAGATGAACTGATGATTATTAACCGTTCGGGTATTACCATTCGCATAAAAGTTTCCGAACTTCGCGTAATGGGCAGGGCAACGCAAGGCGTGCGGCTTATCCGCCTGAATGACGATGACCGCATTTCATCGATAGAAAAAATTCAACGGATGCAGGATGAAGAAGAAGCACCCGAAGAAAGTAAGAGTTAAAAACCGATTATAACCATTAATAAAAATGAAACGAGTAGTATGCTTATTGTTGATCGCAGCGCCTCTGGCCGTATTCGCCCAGAAAGCGATCAAGCCTAACTTGAATAAGGCTTTGAACTCATGGAAACAGGGAAAACTGGATGAAGCCAAGCAAATGATTGATGTTTGCGTTACCGATCCGAAATTATCGTTGGATCCCAAAACGTTCTTCTACCAGGGATTGATCTATGCATCCATTGACACCACATCAAACGAAACACATAAAGCCCTTGCCAGCAACGGCTTTGAAGTAGCGTCAAAGGCTTTTGCCAAGGCTACAGAAATGAACAAGAGTTCTAAAAACGAATTGTTCTACCAGGCGGATAGCTTTATGCCTGTAACGCTTAGTCAAGCCGTTGAGGGACTTAGTTATGCTTACCTTAATAAAGGAGCTAATGCTTACCAGGATGATGATTTTGATTCAGCCTTAGAAAACTTTGACAAAACTAAAGTCCTTAGCCCGAATGACACAACCGTATTTTTTTATGCCGGGTTTGTTGCACAAGCTAATGAAGAGTATGACCGCGCAATAACTGATCTTCAAAAATATATTGATTTGGGTGGTACATCACCGGATGCCTACTCTGTTTTAATCAACACGTACAGTGGCCCGAAAGGTGATAAGAAGAAAGCGCTTGAAGTAACCAGGGAAGCCAAGAAGAGATTCCCGGATGATTCACAGTTTTCATTAGTTGAGATTGGTTTCCTGATTGACCTTGAAATGACGGAGGAAGCCAAAGGTGGCCTTGAAAAAGCTGCCGCAGCAGACCCTTCCAACAAAACAATTCAATTCTACTTAGGGTATGTTAACTCCAAGCTCGATAAATTTGATGATGCCAAGAAAAACTTTGAGGCAGCGCTGAAAATTGACCCTACCTATTTCGAAGCACAATACTACCTGGCGCAGTTATATCTGATTGAAGCCGATAAGATCAAACGCGAAATGAACGACCTGGGCATAACAGCAGCAGATAAAAAGAAAAGAGTTGAACTGGATGCCGAGTTGGTAAGACGTTATAAGGAGGCATTGCCGTATTGGGAAAGAGCCGAAAAACTTAACCCTTCCGATACTGATGTGTTGGACAAGCTTAGCCTTATATATTACTACTTAGGCGAGGATGCCAAAGCTGCGCGTGTTGAAAAGCGCCTGAAAGAACTTGGTGTTGAATAACCTGTCAATCAGGTAACACATTAAAAAAGCCGGAGTGAAATTTTCATTCCGGCTTTTTCTTTCCTTGAGTACGAAGCTGAACAAAATACTGAAAACGTGGCGACAACCATTAAGCAATACACAATCAGAAATAAAGCAGGTATGCAGGTAAGCGTGCTGAATTATGGAGGAACCATTACGGAGATTATTGTACCGGATCGTAATGGTAAGTTTGAAAATATTGTGATAGGCTTTCCCTCATTGGAAGATTACACGGGCGATAAGAACCCGTATTTTGGCGCATTGATCGGGCGTTATGCAAACCGCATAGGAAACGCAACATTTATTCTTGACGACCGGCAGTACACACTTCCGGCCAATAACAACGGCAATACTTTACATGGCGGCAACAAGGGTTTCGATAAGGTGATGTGGGATGTAATCATTGAATCGGAGAGTTCATTGCGCCTGACATATAACAGCCCCGATGGGGAAGAAGGCTTTCCCGGAAACCTTAACGTAGAAGTGTTGTTTACCGTAGGCAATGCCAATACGCTTACGCTTGATTACACAGCAACAAGCGATAAAGCTACGCCTGTTAATTTAACCAGTCATTCCTATTTTAATTTATCAGCAGGAAAGAATGAAACCATATTGGAACACGAACTGCAACTATTTGCTGATCGTATAACGGAAGTTAATAATGAGTCTATTCCTACCGGGAAATTTATTGAAGTTGTTGATACACCATTTGATTTTTTAAAGCCCAAAGCCATTGGTCGCGATATTCAACACGTACCGGGTGGATATGATCACAACTTTGTGTTGAATGAAATAACAGGAGCAAGCCCTGTTAAACTTGCCGCAAAGCTTTACGAGCCGGTAAGCGGCAGGGAAATGCAGTTGTTTACTTCAGAGCCGGGGCTGCAATTCTACTCCGGTAATTTCCTTGACGGAACTATTAGCGGTAGAAACGGCCACACATATATAAAACATGCTGCGTTCTGTTTAGAGCCACAGCATTTCCCGGATTCACCCAATCAACCACACTTCCCGAGTACGATTTTAAGACTGGGAGAAACATATCGTCAAACCAGCCGGTTTGAATTTTTGGTTAGATAAAAGTAATAGGATTTCTTTCTTACGCGTATAATGCCTCTTTCTGTTCGGCTACTTTTTCGCTTGTGATGTACGTATCGTATGTCATAAGTTTATCCATGCAGCCATTGGGGGTAAGTTCAATAATGCGATTGGCTACGGTTTGAGTAAACTCATGGTCGTGCGAGGTAAAAAGCACCGCGCCCGGAAAATCTTTCAGGGCATTGTTAAAGGCGGTAATAGACTCAAGGTCGAGGTGGTTGGTTGGTTCATCTAAAATCAACATGTTTGCACCAGTTAGCATCATGCGCGAAATCATGCACCGCACTTTTTCACCCCCGGATAGTACCGTACATTTTTTAAAGACTTCCTCGCCCGAAAACAGCATCTTACCCAGAAAGCCTCGAATGTAAATTTCATCCTTGTTCTCTTCTTCGGCATATTGGCGCAGCCAGTCAATCAGGTTGTCATCCGATTGAAAATAATTTTCGTTGTTGGATGGGAGATAGGCTGTGGTAATGGTTTGCCCGAACTTGAATGAACCGGTGGTTGGTTGAAGTTCATCCATCAAAATCTGAAATAATGATGTAATTGCAAGGCTGTCTTTGCTAAGGAAAGCAATCTTGTCGCTTTTGTTCACGTAAAAATCCAGGTTGCTGAACAGGGGAGTACCGTTGTTTGAATATCCTAAGCCAACTACGTGCAATATCTGGTCACCGGCTTCGCGATTTTGCTTGAAAATGATAGCGGGATACCTTCTTGTAGAAGCCTGAATTTCATCAACATTAATTTTTTCCAACAGCTTTCTTCTACTGGTTGCCTGCCGCGATTTGGAAGCATTGGCGCTGAAACGCGCAATAAATTCCTGGAGTTCTTTTCGCTTTTCTTCTGCTTTTTTGTTGGCAGACGACCGCTGGGTAAGTGCCAACTGGCTGGACTGATACCAGAATGAATAGTTGCCGGTGTACAGGCGTATTGCCTGAAAATCTATATCGACAATGTGCGTACACACGGTATCCAGAAAATGTCTGTCGTGCGACACCACAATAACTGTATTTTCAAATTCAAGCAGAAAATCTTCTAACCATGTTATCGTATTTATGTCCAGGTCGTTAGTGGGTTCATCCAGAATTAGAATATCGGGATTTCCATATAGCGCCTGGGCCAGAAGTACCCGTACTTTTTCGGCTCCGTCAAGCTCTTTAACCATTTTAAAATGGTCTTCTTCTTTAAGGCCCAATCCGCTAAGCAGGGCGGCAGCATCCGATTGCGCGTTCCAACCGTTGAGTTCAGCAAATTCAGCTTCCAATTCAGAGGCGCGCATACCATCTGCTTCCGAGAAATCGGGCTTGGCATAGAGGGCGTCTTTTTCCTGCATGATGCTCCAGAGTTTTGTATAGCCCATCATAACGGTATCGAGTACCGAAACCTCATCGAATTCGTAATGATTTTGGCGTAACACCGCCATGCGCTTGCCGGGCTCCATCGATACATTGCCCCGCGTAGGGTCAATTTCACCGGAAAGGATTTTCAAAAACGTAGATTTTCCTGCCCCGTTGGCCCCAATAACGCCATAGCAATTTCCTTGTGTGAAACGAAGGCTTACCTCATCGAAAAGAACACGCTTGCCAAATTGGAGCGAAAGCTTATTTACTGCCAGCATCTGAATTTAAAATAAGTCGCGAAGATAAGTTAAACGAGCGAGAATTAAAGCCGAATAGCTAACTGGTGCGATGAACGACTTCCCCGGTTTGAGCATGGGGTAAATGGCAAAATTTGTTTAATTTTTTACTTGATATTAGTATGCTTATTAATTTGATATTCAGTACATTTGAAATCAATATTTGAGATAATTTCACCATGGTGACCAAAAGCCGCACTGTTCATAAGACAGGATTTTTTGCGTTGGTTTTACTCCTTCTAAGCACGTTGGAGGTTTTCGGGCAGGAGTGTATGTGCCCGGTTCAGGATGAATGTGGCCCGTGTTCGGGAGGAATCAGTTCGTTTACGCTGTTGTATGAAGGGAATGTAAATGCCTCAATTTCCATCCGTGACGGTTTGGGCGAAGTGTATTCGGGGACAATAACCCCAGATCAAACCTTCATCGTTAACTCACGAGGCCCGAATGAAGGCTTTATTGGTCAATTTTTAGAAGTCTATATTTCCTTAGCGCTTGAAACCCAAATCAATGCGCAATGCAATGTTGTAGCGGTTGGGCAAAAGTTTGGCGATTTTAAAATACGTGCAGCCAGCAGTGTTAACGGTGGGCCAATATGTTGCCCAACCGAATTGTTAGACACCACATCACCTGTTATTATTAATTGCCCCTCAAACAGAGAGGTAGTGCTGCCGCAAAATGCCTGTTCCGTTGCAGTCAGTTGGCCTCAACCTGCTGTTTCTGATAATTGCGGAACGCCTGTTCTTACGGTTTCTAACGCTTCTGGCAGTTTATTTGAACCTGGTGCAACAACTGTAACCTATACCGCTATTGACCGGTATGGCAACCAGTCAACCTGTAATTTTACGGTTACGGTTACGGATAATACGCCCCCCGTGTTTACGTCATGCCCATCCAACATCCAGCTTTCAGCTAACAATAATTGCGGTGCTGTTGCCAACTGGGCAAACCCTACCGCACAGGATAACTGTTCAGTTAACGTTGTTGGAAGTCATACTTCGGGAAGTGTTTTTCCGCTTGGAACTACAACAGTAACATACACGGCTACTGACCCTGGCGGAAATCAAGCCACGTGTAGTTTTACGGTTACGGTAGTTGATAATTCACCTCCTGCCTTTAACTCCTGTCCGCTTAATGTAGTACAAGATGTTGTGAGCGGATGTAGCCGTACTGTAAGCTGGACAGCGCCCGTTGTGCAAGACAACTGCTCGTTTACCCTAACGGCAAGCCATGTGCCCGGAACTAATTTTCCGGTTGGTGTAACTACGGTATCGTATACGGCAACAGACCAGGCAGGAAATCAGGCAACTTGCAGTTTTACTGTAACCATTCGCGATAACATAAATCCTGTACTTAGCAATTGCCCGGCAAATATTGTGCTTACCGCAGATGAATCGTGTACCGCTGTTGCTTCATGGACACCGCCAACCGCTCAGGATAATTGCCCGGTAAATGTTACGACCAATCGCCAACCCGGAACGGCATTTCCTATCGGTAATACTACTGTAACGTATACCGCCACAGACCCAAGTGGAAATACGGCTACCTGTTCGTTTACTGTTACCGTGAACAATACCCAAACACCGATACTTGAAAGTTGCCCTGAAAATATTATTGTTGAAACAGATGAAAACAATACAGCCGTTGTTACCTGGGATGAACCCGAATTTTCAATTGCTTGCGGGGAGTTATCCATTACAAAATCGCATGAGCCTGGCGATGTTTTTCACGCTGGCACTACACAGGTTGTTTACACTGCCCGACAAGTACAGGGCACTGCGGTTGAATGTCGCTTTACCGTTACGGTGAACAGAAAAAATACTACACTTATGCCTTCCCGCGCCATCACACCTAATGGTGATGGTATTCAGGATGTGTGGGTAATTGCAAACATTGAATTACACCCGAATAACCGCGTGGTTGTAGTTGACCGCAGGGGTGGGGTAGTGTATGAGGCTTCCGGCTACAACAACGACTCGGTGGTGTGGACAGGTGCGAACACATCAGGAAATCTGTTGCCTACCGGAACATATTTTTACCGGATTGAAACCCGGCAACCACGCGAAGTAATAACGGGGTCTATTGAACTTGTACGCTAAGAGAGGATGGCATTGATTAAAAATATCATCGGAATAATGTTGTTGCTGTTCAGCTCCATTCCTTATGTGCACGCACAACAAATGCCACAGTATTCGCAATATATGTTCAATCCGTTGGCCATTAACCCGGCAGTGGCCGGTGGGGAAGAGGTATTAAGTATCGGGTTTATTAATCGCGATCAGTGGTCGGGTATTGAACATGCGCCCAAAACTCAAACGCTTATGGCGCATAGCTCGTTTGCTAAACAAAATCTTGGATTAGGATTGGTGCTGACCAATGATAAAATAGGGGTGCATAAAAATTTATTTGCCAGTGTGGCGCCAGCATACCATTTGAAAACCGGTAAGAAATCAACGCTTTCATTTGGCGCGCAGATTAATGTTATTCATCAGCAATCTGATTATCCTTCACTAATGCGAGGTAGTGGCACGATTGATCCTAACCTTGCACAGGCCGTTAATAGTTTTTATGCCGATTTCGGTTTCGGTTTCTTTTTTCGTTCAACCAATTTTCAACTTGGCTTATCGGCACCTTCGTTTCTAACACATCGCGAAAGCCCGGTTGATACGGTTTCGTTTCAGTTTGAGCGTGCGCAGTATTTTTTGTTTAGCCGGTACACCATCACCATGAACCCATACTGGAAAGTTCAGCCCGGCTTTTTAATCCGTTATGCACCGGAGTTGCCTGTTGCTTACGACATTAACGCAAATTTTATTTACCGCAACGTACTCACCTTAGGCGCATCCTACCGAAGCGAGAAATCGGTAACGGCCTTGTTCATGGCGCAAATCGTGCAACAATTACAAGTGGGTTATGCCTACGATTTTGCGTTTGGCGATGTAGTGCTTCCGCGAAATGGCTCGCATGAGCTGATGCTGAAATACGTTTTTCGTTACAAGGCTAACAACATTACTTCGCCACGATAAATATGTTTTTCCTGAAGCCATATCGCTTATTAGTCTTGTTCACGTTCGTGGCAACAACAACGCTTGCCCAGGAAAGTATTTGGTCGATGGGGAAGAAAGATGTGCAGTTAGCTAATCGGAAATTTGAACAACAAGCCTGGGCAGATGCCATTGGGTATTTTGAACGTGCTATAAAACAACATCCAACCGATGTTTCGCTTTACCTGAAACTTGGGCGTTGTTACGATGAACAGAACCGATATAGCGATGCCATAGATGCCTACGGCAAAGCCGTGGCTATGGAAACCATTACTGATACAGATGCGCTGTTTCGTTATGCTGAGGCGTTGCTTGCCCTTAAAAAATACGATCGGGCATTGGATGCGTATGAAAAATTACTGGCATTTGGCGAGGAAGAATGGATTAAAAAGAAAATCTGGCGCATTCATAACCGGCAATACCTGTTGGAGGATTCTGCGCATATAGCGTTGCGGAAGTTGCCGTTTAATTCGCCATACAGTGAACTTGGGCCGCAACTTGTTGGTGGCAAGCTGATCTATACTTCAAATAAAAAAATAAACAAACTTGTTGAGCGCTTGCAAAACGATACCGATTTTTACCGGATGTACCAGGTTAACATCACCCACAATGCTAACCAGGATGTAATCAATACGGCTCAACCGGAAATTTTTGCGCGTGAGCTGCAATCATCGTGGAATACCGGGCCGTGCGTGTTGTATGAACACGGCACACGAATGGCATGTGTAGCCAATGCGAATGAGAGCGATGCAAAAGGTATGCGACCGCTTCGGTTATTCTTTGCGTCAAAAGCTAAAGACCAGTGGGTGGTTACTGATACGTATCCGCACTTTCGCGAGCATTCTATCAATAGCATTACGCTGAATGAAGCCGGTACTATGCTGATCTTTTCTGCCCATGCACCTGATGGTTTTGGTGGCAAAGATCTATACCTGTCTGAAAAAACAGGAGGGAGTTGGTCAACACCGGTTAACCTGGGGTCTTCTGTCAATACATCCAGAGATGAAGTGTTTCCGTTTTTGCATTCCGATAAAACACTGTACTTTTCTTCCGATGGTCATGCCGGACTTGGACAACTTGATGTGTACAAGATCAATTTTTCGCGCGATTCGTTGACCAACTACGAACCCGAAAACCTGGGCTACCCTATTAACAGTCCGTTTGATGATTTTTCTATTGTGCTTGACCCATTGGGTATGCATGGTTTCCTGGCTTCCAACAGAAAGGCAGGGGGCATGGATGATGATTTATACGAATTCGATATAAACCTTGAAAAATATCCGCTTACGCTGAATGCCTTGCTAAAAATAAAAGACCATAGCTGGAGCTCAACACAAGATGTAAAACCCTGGCCGGGCATTACCATTTCCATGATCGACCAGGCTACCGGTAACCGTGTGTATCAAACAACATCCGATGCGCAGGGTAATCTCACACTCGTAATTCCCAAATTCAGTTACTATATTATTGAAGTAGAAGGAAGGAATGAAAAACAAAAAGTAGCGTTTGAGCTTTCAAAGTATAAACGTGATCTCGGTGTTCCTGAAATTGTTTTTGTAAAAGATTTATTTGACTAAGCACAAAACCATACAGTTTCCATTGCGCATTGCACTGCTATTAGTAGTGTTCGCTACCAGCACGTTCGAGTTGTATGCGCAACAAAAGCAAATGCTCCAGGTAAAGACCCTCAATGAGCAATTGCAACCTTTTGCGTTTGCTGAGGTCTCGTTAGATGGAGCGCCATACATCAACACCGGTAACAAAGGCTCGGTGATTACCGAAATTGCAGCCATCGCCTTGCCGGTAAAGAATATTGATGTGAGAAATCAGCAGTATGAAGTTGATTCGTGGAGTATGGCTAAGGGTGTGCTGCAAATTGTGTTGCGAAAAAAGCGTTATAAGGAAGAGCGCCTTGCCGTAAAATTTGAAGATGGTAAACCTGTACCCCGGCAACGTGTGTATTTTAGCGGAGCAACTGATGTTGAGATTATTACCGATCAACAGGGGATAGCCGTGTTTCCGGTTCCGTTGAAAGAAGAACTGAAAGCCAGCGAACAATTTATAGTGCCGCCCTATGTGGTTTCGCGACTTGCCACTGTAAGCGGGGAGAGAACACTATATGTACGCCCTGAAGTGGCAAGCGCCACACCGGCACAAGAACCGGTAGCTAAAGCCGTTGAACAAATCAACCTGAGTACGTTGGACTCGGTTACTTCACTAACTGTTTTCTTTTCGCTGTTTAAAAATGTTGACTATAAAAGTCTTAGCCCCGAAATACAGGATCGTGTTGATGCAAAATTTGCCGAGTTACGGGACAGTCAACAATACGATGCTGGCAGAAGGGTGCCTGAAATTTTTGTGCGTAACATATCCGACTCATCGCTTGTCGCGGAAGATATCCGAAATCTCATTCGTCAGGCTACACAGGAAAGCCAGGCGTTGGTCATAAACCGAGAGAGTTTCGATGAGAAGATACAACTCATTGCCGAAAAATTAGAGTACGGCTTTAATAGCCTTGGGCCGGTTGAACGCGCAGGATTGTTAAACGACCTTACTGCGTTGCAGAAGTTGTTGGTAGATAACGAATCTAAATTTTTCAAAAACCAGGAAGACTACAGGAATCTAATCAATTCCTTAAAAGAAAAATATTTTGATATTGAAAACCTGGAGTCTCAATTGATTGAAGCGGAAACAACCCGACTGGAAGAACAGCGGCAGTTCAGGCAACGTTTGTTTTTAGTGCTTGGATTGCTGGCCGTTTTTGGAGTGATGATTGTGTTGTTGATTACCTTCAGCGGGCGGCTACGCAGGCAGGCGAGGGCGTTGAAAGCTGCAAATGAAGAAGTACGTGCTACGAACGAGAACTTGGAAAAGATAGTAGAGAAGCGTACAAGATTATTAGCTGAAACCAACCGTGAACTTGACACCTTTTTGTACCGCTCTGCCCACGATATGCGCGCTCCGTTGCGGTCTATATTGGGGCTATGTAACCTTGCCGGTCATATTCCACAAGAGGAACTGATAAGTAAGATAATGCTTTCAACTACTAATCTCGATGCCGTATTGAAACGCCTGATTTCCATCAGCGATATTGGCAAAGACAAAGTGCCTAAGAAGTACACCAAAGCCACATTTGAAGAATTAGTGCGCATACAATTTGGCGCTGTACTGAAGGAACGGAACATAAGCCTGATTACTTCCATAGACGATACACTGGAGTTTGAAGCCATGCCAGCATTGGAAGAACACATACTTGTGCCGATGCTTGAAAACGCAGTGCTATACAGCACTTTACGTGAGGGAAACAAACCTGAAATTCAGCTATCCATCGGGAAGGCAGATGGCAAATTAGAAATGGCTATTTGCGATAACGGCATTGGTATAGATGATAACAACAAAGCGCGCGTGTTTGAAATGTTTTACCGGGGCCATGCCAGTGCACAAGGCGCAGGCCTTGGCTTGTACTTGGTAAATAAAAGTGTGGCGTCAATGGGTGGGAGCGTGACCGTTGAGAGTGAGGCAGGGCAGTATGCACGATTTATCGTAAGTCTTCCAAACGGCACACCCCAAGTCCTGACACCTAACACCTAAGTCTTAATTCCTAACAAAACCTATCAGCAACAACCAACTCCTTACTGCCTGCCGTGTACTTGTAAAACCCGCTTCCTGACTTAACACCTTTATGACCGGCTTGCACCATATTAACCAACAGGGGGCAGGGTGCGTATTTTGGGTTGCCAAAGCCATTGTGCAGTACATTGAGTATGGAAAGACAGACGTCCAGCCCGATAAAATCGGCTAATTGCAGAGGCCCCATGGGGTGCGCCATGCCCAATTTCATAACCGTGTCAATTTCATGAACTCCGGCAACGCCTTCATATAATGAATAGATGGCTTCGTTAATCATCGGCATTAAAATGCGGTTGGCAACAAAGCCGGGGTAATCGTTCACTTCAACCGGAACCTTTTCCAGCATTTTGGAAAGGTTCATGATGGTTTGCGTTACTTCATTGCTGGTATCGTAGCCCCGTATTACTTCTACTAATTTCATAACCGGCACGGGGTTCATAAAGTGCATACCAATAACCTTATCGGGGCGTTGCGTTACAGACGCTATTTTGGTAATGGAAATAGACGAGGTGTTGGAAGCCAATATAGCATCGGCTTTACTGTGCGTGTCTAAGTCGCTGAAAATTTTTAGTTTCAGGTCGATATTTTCAGTTGCAGCTTCAACAATCAAATCAGCGTTGCTTACGCCTGTTTTTAAATCGGTATAGGTGGTAATCTTGCTTAACGCCTTAGTTTTGGTTTCTTCCGTGATAAGCTGTTTTGACACCTGGCGCTCTAAGTTTTTGTCTATGGTGGCCAATGCTTTTTTCAGCGCCTCTTCCGAAATGTCGATTAAATTTACCGCGTAACCATATTGGGCAAAAACGTGGGCTATGCCGTTGCCCATAGTACCTGAACCTATAACTGCAATTTGCTTCATAACTGAATTGAATTTTATAGCGCAAAGATATACTTTACGGCATGGCTGAAAAACAAAAACCTGTACGTTTATCTTCCCGATTTCTGGGGCCTTATCGATGGGTTTTGTATGCTATTTATATTTCCATTTTCGGAAGCATTATCATCGGGTCATTTGGAAAAGGTTGGTTCTACTTTGCCGGACAGACAGCGCTCTATGGCTATATTTTATTCATGTTGGTACGTCTTATTCATAAACTTGAGCAGGTTTCATTTGATGACGACTTTCTGTATGTATTGCAAAAACATCAGGACTATATTATCCCGCTCGAAAACATTGAATCTATTAAAATTGAATCGTTGGGAGGAGTGTATAAAGTAAACCTGTATAATGCCGAACAGTTGGGCAAGGAGTTTTATTTTAAAACTTCACTTCTTTATCCGCTTAACGCGAAAAAGAAAGACGCGCTTGTTAATGTAGCCCGTAAAAAGATAGCCTTGGCAAAATCGCGCAGGCAACAACTGCCACACAATGCGCTGATGAGTTAATGAACTCACTCAACCGTTACTTCATTCGCCAATCCCATAGCATTAAACCGAACAATAAGACGCAGGGCGTCTCCGACAGGGGTTTCGCAGGATGGACCGGGAGTAATGAAGTAAGTATAAAACTTCTGGTTTCGTTTGTACAGTTCGTTCTGGTCGGGCTTGCCAATCAACTGTATCACTTGTTTTTCATTAAGGGCAAGTAGTTTGTCTTTTTCTTCGCGGATGCCCTGTTCCATACCCGAACGTTTTCCGGCACAACCTTGTGTGTCGGCTTTCCAGTCGTTCAGGTTAACGGCTTCAAATACAGGAAGTGATTTTCCGCAGGCAAGAATAAAAACGATAACGATTGGGCTAAGCCGGTTGAAGTAACGCATGTTTTTTAGTGATGGAGTAAAACCAGGTGAATGAAATAATAAAATAACTGATAGCAATAACGTGATACCACATCGGAAGGTTGAAGTAAAGCGTGAGCACAACCAACAGGGCAGGGTAGAGGATAATGCGAAGCCACTCGGCCCACACAACCCATTTACGGTTTTCAAACAGCACACCGCAATTCACTACGGTTACGCAAATCAATGTTGTAATGATGGCTTTCTCGCCAAGCGAAAACGCAGCGGAGTTAAACAGGAAGAAACCCGTGCCAACAAGGCATAACACGTATTGAAACAATACATACAAATTGAGCATAACCGGGGCGGGCGTATCGTACTTTTTGTAGGCTGCCTTATCTACTTCGGGTGCAGCACGGTAGCCGCCCATGTAATCGGGTAACCAACCGGGTTTCTTGAATAAATACCTGATGCGGTCGCTCCACTTCGGGATTTGCCTTATTTCTTTACTCATCCCGGCATAGTGGCTGATGTTTGCCCACACGGGGTTCCAACTGTTAATGGGTTTTGTAATGCCGTAAGTTGGCCGTTCTTCTTCTTCCTGAAATGTGCCGAACATTTTATCCCAGATAATCAACGTGCCTGCGTGGTTTTTGTCGATATACTTTGGGTTTCTTCCGTGGTGCACCCGGTGATGGGAGGGCGTGTTGAAAATATATTCAAACCAACCCATTTTGTTAATTGTTTCGGTATGAATCCAGAATTGATACAGCGTAATCAATGCCGACATTAATGCAAAGTCGAGGGTTTGAAACCCAATGAACGCCAACGGCAAGCTAAATGCAAACGTCCATACTACCTGTAACGAACTCTGGCGCAGCGCAACCGACAAATTATATTCCTCGCTCTGGTGATGTACCACATGGCCGCCCCAGAACAAATTTATTTCGTGACTCATGCGGTGCGCCCAGTAGTATGCCATATCGGCCAACAGGAACAACATGAGCCAATAAAACCAGTTACGCTCTAACGTAAAAAACGCGAAATGTTCAAACAAAAGCTGGTAAGCCCCGATGGAAAATATTCTAAGAAACAACCCCGATAACTGGCTGGTGATGCCGCAACTCAGGTTGGCAATGGCATCGGGCAGGCGGTAGAGTTTCTGGTGCGAAATCCGCTCTACGACCAACTCAATACCCATCAGCACAAAAAAGATTGGGATTGAAAGTACAATCGGGTTTATGTTCAAGGTGTTTTATTGTTTATTTGCGGGGCTAATTTACGAACATGATTTTAAAAGTTATCAGAGGGGTTTGGTTTCTGTCGCTGTTGGCGGCTATGGCAAATTTAATGTATGTATATGCAAGTTTGCCCGAACAGGTAGTGATACAGGAGGATGGTGCCACGCTTAATGCCATTAGCAAAGAAACTATGTTTTACGTGTGGCTTGGCATACTTGGGTTGGTTAATGTGCTGGTTTATGTTTTTGGTAAGAAACTCGTACCCGATGAACACCTGCGCACCTGGTTTACCGGTCTTATTATTTGCCTTAACCTGTTTTTCATCATCGCGTTTAGCTACATTGGTTTATACAACAGCACCGAAATTTTTGATTACGAACGCGCGGGCATCGTAATTTATGTTAGCCTCGGCATAATGGGGGCGTGGGTTGTTGGCGGTGGTGGATTTATGCTGTATCGCAGATTTTTAACCTGATAGTTTAGTTTCACTACACTCATCATAATTTCTGTAAATCAGGTAATTACAGTAATTCAGTTTACGAATTTTTGTAATTCAATACCAAGCCTGAAATGTTGCATTAATGTGAAATTTAGCGTTATTGGCGCATTACCTCATTTTTTAAACTGATGTTGTTCAATTTTTATGGCTAAAGCTGCAAAATCTGAAAAAGCCTCCAACATGTTTGAGTATAACGAAGCCAGCATCAAATCGCTGGACTGGAGAGAGCATATCCGGCTACGACCGGGCATGTATATCGGCAAGTTGGGCGATGGTTCATCCAAGGATGACGGCATTTATGTACTCGTAAAAGAAGTTGTCGATAACTGTATTGACGAGCACATGATGGGCTATGGCAAAACCATTGACATTACCATTAACGAAAAGAATGTTACCGTGCGCGACTACGGGCGCGGCATTCCGTTGGGCAAGGTGGTGGATGTGGTGTCTAAAATTAACACCGGTGCAAAGTACGATTCGGGCGCATTCCAGAAATCGGTTGGCTTGAACGGGGTAGGTACCAAAGCCGTTAATGCGTTGTCGAACTATTTTAAAGTTCAGGCTTTTCGCGATGGGCAAACCAAGTTGGCCGAATTTAAAAAGGGTATTCTCACCCACGACCCCAAGGCATCTAAAACCAAAGAACGCAACGGCACATTAGTTGAGTTTGAGCCGGACAACACCATGTTCAAAAACTACCACTTCATTCCTGATTACCTGGAAGACCTGATGTGGAATTACGCGTTTCTGAATGCCGGGCTGTCCATTAATTATAATGGTAAGAAATTCTATTCCAAAGACGGGTTGCTCGATTTGCTGAAGCAAAAAACCGAACCCGAAGAAATACGTTACCCAATCATACACGTAAAAAGCGATGACATAGAATTTGCTCTTACGCATGGTAATCAATATGGCGAGGAATACTACTCGTTCGTTAACGGGCAAAACACCACGCAGGGCGGCACACACCTTGCCGCTTTTCGCGAGGGGATGATTAAAGGTGTGCGCGATTTTTACAAGAAAGATTTTGACGCTTCCGATATCCGCGCAAGCGTAATTGCCGCTATTGCCGTGCGTGTGCAGGAGCCCGTGTTTGAGTCGCAGACTAAAACCAAGTTGGGTTCGGTTACGATGGCGCCCGAAGGCCCAACCGTTCGGTCATGCGTGGGCGATTTTGTAGCGAAGGAATTAGAAATCTACCTGCATAAAAACCCTTCGGTAGCCGATGCGTTGCAGAAACGCATTATGCAATCGGAGCGGGAGCGGAAAGAGATTGCCGGCATTAAAAAATTGGCTAACGAACGCGCCAAGAAAGCCAACCTGCATAACAAAAAACTCCGCGATTGCCGTTTTCATTTCGATGAAAAGGACGAACGCGGTTTTGGCTCCATGATTTTTATTACCGAAGGCGATTCGGCCAGTGGTTCTATTACCAAATCAAGGAATGTAGAAACGCAAGCTGTTTTCTCGCTGAGGGGAAAGCCGTTAAACTGCTTTGGCTTAACTAAAAAAGTGGTGTACGAAAACGAAGAGTTCAACCTGTTGCAACACGCCCTGAATATTGAAGATGGTCTTGATGGGCTGCGATATAACAGGGTAATTATCGCTACCGATGCCGATGTGGACGGGATGCACATTCGTTTATTGCTGATGACGTTCTTCCTTCAGTTCTTCCCCGACCTGGTAAAAGCCGGGCATGTGTTCATACTGGAAACTCCGTTGTTCCGTGTACGCAACAAGAAGGAAACCATTTATTGCTACAATGAAGAAGAGAAACAGGAAGCCATGACTAAACTTGGCAGCAAGCCCGAGATTACCCGCTTTAAGGGGTTGGGCGAAATTTCGCCAGATGAGTTCGGGAAGTTTATTGGCGATGATATCCGGTTACAACCGGTGCAATTAGATAAGGACAGCCACTTGCGTGATGTACTGGAGTTTTACATGGGCAAAAACACACCCGACCGCCAGGAGTTTATTATTGAAAATCTAAGAGTTGAACTCGATAAGGTTGAAGCTAAGGATGAGGAAATGGTTTCGGTGTAGTGGGTTTTATTTGGTGTCACAAAATGTGATACCTCTAAAGATCTAAAGACGAGAAGTAATAAGTAAATGAGCAAGAAAAAGAAAGCTGTTAAAGCGCCCGAAATAAAAGTAAAAGGCAAGGGCAAAAAAGGCCAGGACGGAGTTATTTCCGTTGGTGTAGATGGCCTGTACCAGGATTGGTTCCTCGATTATGCTTCCTATGTAATCCTGGAGCGTGCCGTGCCGCGTATTGAAGATGGTTTCAAACCCGTACAGCGCAGAATTATGCACTCGCTGAAGGAGATGGACGATGGCCGCTTTAATAAAGTGGCTAACGTAATTGGTAACACCATGCAGTACCACCCGCATGGCGATGCCGCAATCGGGGAGGCGATAGTAAACATTGGTCAGAAAGATATTTTAATAGAAACCCAGGGTAACTGGGGCGATGTGCGCACGGGCGATAGCGCGGCTGCACCGCGTTATATTGAAGCGCGCCTCTCAAAATTTGCGTTGGATGTGGTGTATAACGCCCAGACAACCGAATGGCAACTCTCTTATGATGGCCGTAAGAAGGAGCCGGTAACGCTTCCGGTTAAGTTTCCGTTGCTGTTGGCGCAAGGTGTTGAAGGTATTGCCGTTGGTCTTTCTACCAAAATCCTTCCGCACAACTTCTGCGAACTCATCAAGGCTTCTGTTGACGTACTGAAAGGTAAAAACCCAAAAATTTACCCCGACTTTCCCACAGGCGGTATTGCCGATTTTTCGGAATACAACCAGGGTTTGCGGGGCGGTAAAATTAAGGTGCGTGCAAAAATTGATGTAGTCGATAAAAAAACTCTTGTAGTCAGGGAGATACCGTTTGCTACTACTACCTCTTCTTTAATGGAATCTATCGTAAAAGCCAGCGAGAAGGGGCAGATAAAAGTAAAACAGGTGGTGGATAATACCGCCAAAGATGTAGAAATACAGGTAAACCTTCAGCCCGGCCAGTCGCCCGAAGTGGCCATTGATGCACTGTATGCCTTTACGGATTGTGAAATCAGCATTTCACCAAATGCGTGTGTGATTGTGGAAGACAAGCCGCAGTTCATGAGCGTAAACGACATACTGAAATACAATACGCAGCAAACCGTGCAATTGCTGAAACAGGAATTAGAGATAAAAAAAGCCGAATTGAAGGAGAAAATCCTGTTTTCGTCCCTTGAAAGAATCTTCATAGAAAACCGCATTTACCGCGATATTGAAGAGTGCGAAAGCTGGGAAGAAGTGATTTCTACTATCGATAAGGGGCTGAAACCCCATAAAAAGAAGTTTTACCGCGAAATCACTACTGACGATATTGTTCGCCTTACGGAGATAAAAATCAAGCGCATATCTAAATACGATTCGTTTAAGGCGGATGAGTTGCTCAAAGACCTTGAAAAACAGTTAAAAGAAACCGAGCATCACCTGAAACACCTCACGGATTACGCCATAGCCTATTATCAAAACCTGTTAGATAAATATGGTAAAGGGCGCGAGCGCAAAACCGAAATTAAGAGCTTCCAGTCGGTGGCGGCCACGGAAGTAATTGCCATCAACCAGAAACTTTACGTTAATCGTGCCGATGGCTTTGCCGGGTATGGATTGAAGCGTGATGAATATATCTGCGATTGTTCCGACCTGGATGATATTGTCGCTATTCGCAAAGACGGAAAGGCATTCATCTCGCGCATCCGCGAAAAGGTGTTTATGGGGAAAGACATCCTGTATATCGGTGTTTGGAAAAAGGGCGATGACAGGATGGTGTATAACCTGATTTATTCCGATGGTAAATCCGGCAAAGGTTTTGTAAAACGGTTTACCATGCCGGGCGTTATCCGCGATAAGGAATACGATTTAACACAAGGCAACCCGAATTCAAAAATCCACTATGTTACCGGCAACCCGAATGGCGAAGCCGAAATTGTTGAAGTAAAATTATCGCAGTCGAGTACGGCACGAAAGAAAATTTTTGAGTTCGATTTCTCCGAACTTGAAGTGAAGGGGCGTGGGGCGCGTGGCAATACCCTCACCAAGTACCCAATCCGCAAAGTTGATTTTTTACAAGCCGGAACATCAACACTTAGTAAACTTAACTTGTGGTACGATGCCGATGCCGGACGACTGAACAAAGACAGCCGGGGCAAATACTTGGGCAAATTTGATGGCGATGACCAACTCATCACCTTTATGCGTAATGGTTCATACCGCATTAGCGGTTATGACCTTACTACCCGTTTCGACCCGGAGAAAACCCTGTTGGTGGAGAAGTTCAATCCGAAGAAAATTATCTCGGCCGTGTATATCGATGGGGAGTCGAAACAGCATATCGTAAAGCGATTTATGATTGAAACCAGTACGGTTGATAAGGAATTCGGGTTTATCTCGGAAGCCATCGGCTCGCGCTTAGTATTGGTAACTATGGCTGATTCGCCAGAAATTGAACTTGAGTTAATTAAAGGAAAAGACAAAAAGAAGGTAAATGAAGTTGTTAATCTTGAAGATGTGGTGGACGTGAAAGGGTGGAAAGCACTCGGCAATCGCCTCAGTCAATACAAGATTACAAAGGTGCATTTACCGGATGAGCCGGAAGATCAAGCCCCTGACGAAGCTGACGACACAGAGGCGACCGAAACCGGAAAAGGTAGCGAGTCGCCAAAAAAAAAAGAAGGGGAGCCCAGCGAGCAGGCAAGCCTCTTCGAAGAACCCAAAAAGGCAGGCCCGGCAAGCGAAAGCCAAACCGGCAAAAAAGCAAAGCAAAAAGCCGAACAGGCAAGTCTCTTCGGGGAAAGTCAAAGCCAGGAAAAAGAAAAAGTAGTCAGTAGGCAGTCGACAGTCGGCAAGGGTGATGACCAATCTAAAAAATCTCGACAAAAGAAAACCGATAAGCCCGATGATAATGGCAAGGCATTTGGCGTAGGCGATACGATTGAGTTGGAGTTGTAGGCGCAGTGTTGTCTTAGAGTAGTCAGAGCTATAAAATCCTGTTCCTGAAATCGCGCGGGGTAATGTTCTTCTTCTTCAAAAATACCCGGTTAAAGTACGTCAGGCTTTCAAAGCCTGTTTGGTATGCAATTTCGTTAATAGCTTTGTCGGTTTCGGTTAACAGGTGGCAGGCATTGCCAATGCGTATATCATTAACGTAATCGGAAAACGTTTTGCCCGTAGCTCGTTTAAAAAATTTGCTGAACGCACTGCGCGATAAATGAATAAGCGCTGCAACCTGTTCCAAACTCAGGTTTTCTGCGGCATGGGTTTGAATATGCCGGCATACTTTATTAATACGGCTTTCGGTTTCTTCGCCTTTAATGGCCTCAAAATATTCCGATGACAACTTGTAGTGTTTTAACGTGGTGAGCTTTTGCAGGATGGCGAGTAGCGAAGTTATTTTTTCCACACCCGTTTGTGTGGGGAGTAGTTCCAACTCATGCCGGATTGATTTTGAATCGGGGAAGAACAACCCGCGTGCTGATGATGCTAATAACGAGGCTATCTTTTTGAACTCATCCAATTCCAGGAAGCGGTGAGCAAAATCCGGTGAAAACTGTATAACAATTGCAGAAACAGGTTTGTTTTTAACCGGGTCGCTCGACCAAGTGTGCGGAAGGTCGGCACCAAGCAATACAAGGTCGCCAGTTTCGTAATTTTCGTACGAGTCGCCCACAAGCCGCTTGCCTTTTCCTTTTGTGATGAGGGTGAGTTCGTACTCCGGGTGGTAATGCCACTTGAATTCAAAAAACGCAACCTTGAGCGCGTAGGCCACAAACGACTCGTTTCCTTTTTTACTGGCAATATTCTCGTACAGCGCCCTCATCGGTACAATAGTACCGTAAAGATAGCAATCTGTGTTATTCTTATGTCAATATAGTGTTATAATTATCCTTTTCTGTGCCGGACTGGAGGAAGTGAACCGGTTAGTTTTGTGAATTAAACTTATTACTTATGCCACTACCCGTTTCTGTTCAGCAAATGCTTGATAAGCCATATCTGCTTACGCAAGAACAAATCGATTTTTATGAGGCCAACCGTTTCATAAAAGTAAAAAACGTGTTCGATGCCGAAACAATCGGATACTTCAACCAGGTTATTTCCGGCAAAGTTGCGGAAATGAATACCGTAAAAACAAAGGTTGAGGACCGCGACACGTATGGGAAAGCCTTTCTTCAACTGTTTAACCTCTGGCGCGAAGATGAGCGCATCAAGCAATTTGTTTTCAGCAAACGGTTGGCTTCCATTGCGGCAGGTCTTATGCAGGTAGAAGGTGTGCGGTTGTATCACGACCAGGCATTGTTTAAAGAAGGTGGTGGTGGCATTACACCCTGGCATGCCGACCAATACTACTGGCCATTAGAAACCGACAAGACCATTACCGCGTGGATACCCTTGCAGGAAACCCCGCTTGAAATGGGGCCGCTTGAATTCAGCGCGGGCAGTCACCAGATTGTGGAAGGGCGCGAACTGGAAATTGGTGATGACAGCGAAACGATTATCCAACAAAAATTACGGGTTACCGATTTCAAGCACGTAATCGAATCATTTGATTTAGGAGAAGTAAGTTTTCACTCGGGTTGGGTGTTTCATCGCGCAGGCGCCAACACAACCGACCAGGTGCGCAAAGTAATGACTGTTATTTATATGGACAGAGATATGCGCCTGAAGCAACCGGAAAATAAAAACCAGGTAGCCGATTGGAATACCTGGTGCCCCGGGGCGGAGATAGGTGAGATTATCAATTCGCCCATTAACCCGGTATTGTACTAAATGGTAGTACGTTACCTATGCCCGTACTGGGGACAGGAAGGTACAACGGCTGCGCAGTTTCTTTCGCGTGTTATGGCGGAAGGTTACGATGGCGTTGAGATTAACCTGCCTGCGGACGAACAATTCATCCGCGAATTTCAAGCGGAAATTGATAAGGTTAAGTTGACAGCTTCCGGTTTTGGTTTTGTTGCGCAGCAAGTGCTTGACGCGGCAACCGAAACAGTTGATGAATATATTGTCCGCATGAAAGCGCGGCTGGAGTATCTGGCTGCGTTTCAACCCGATTTTATTAACAGCCATACGGGTAAAGATTATTTTTCGTTTGATGATAACTGCCGCGTTATTGAAGCAACCGAAAGCATAGCGGTAACATCGGGTGTTTCTGTTCTTCACGAAATACACCGGGGACGCTTTACGTTTCATGCGGCTACGTTGCTTCCATATCTAAAACGCTTTCCTGAATTAAAACTCACGGGCGATTTTTCGCATTGGTGTACCGTGTCGGAGAGTATGCTTAATGATCAGCAACATATTCTCGATGAAATTTTTCCTCATGTTCGCCACATTCACGCACGGGTAGGGTATGAGCATTCACCGCAAGTAAACAATCCTTTTGCGCCCGAATGGCAGCAACACCTTACTTGTTTTATGAATTGGTGGAGAGAAGTTATTGCTATCCGCCAAAAGAATAATGAAAAGGAAATTACTATAACCCCGGAATTTGGGCCGGTTCCGTATATGCCCACGTTGCCATATTCGCGCGAGCCTGTTGCCAATCAATGGCAACTTAATGTTCAGATGAAAAAATTGTTAAAAGATAATTTGTAAACCTCGTACAATAAATTGCCACACTATGAGAAATAATGCAGTAATCGTATTTACAATTTTTATGTTAGCTACGATGAGTTGTTCCGATAAGAAACCGCATCAGCAAAACTCGCCTTTCCAAAAACTAACTCCGATAGAGGAGAAGTACAAACCCTTGACTATTGCAGAATTTGAACCGCAAGGCTGGCTAAAAGAGCAATTGCGCGAAAACTTAGACGGGTTTGCCGGTAGATTAGATACGTTAGTACCCGAGCTTATCATGGATGACAGGATTTATGGCGAAGACAGGCTGACAAAAAAAGTAAAACATAAAAATGTTGGCGCGCTGGGTGAAGATGGCGACTGGCAGGTACAGTTTTTATGGTGGAATAGCGAAACACAAAGCAACTGGCGTGATGGGTATATCCGAACGGCTATTCTGTTAAAAGATGAAGCTCATTTAGCCAAACTTCAGGATTATGTAAACTATATCTTATCTACACAAGATGAAGACGGTTACCTCGGTATTTATGATAACGACCTGCGTTACAACTTCGATAATGAGAACGGAGAGCTTTGGGCGAAAGCAAGTCTGTTGCGCGGATTGTGGGCCTGGTACGAATACACAAAAGATGAAAAAGTATTTACCGCTATTGAACGCGCGGTTAAGAATATGATGGAGAATTACCCGGTAAACAATTCGCAGCCGTTTTACTCAAAACAGCCCAATGTGGGCGGCACCTCGCACGGGTTAACGATAACCGATGTACTTGAAAGCCTTTATCGTGTAACCGGCAATGAAAGCTATCGTGAATATTGCTTGTTCTTGTATAAAGATTTTTCGGAACAGGAATTAAATGAAAGCGCACAATACAAAAAGTTAGTGAACGATACGCTCATGCTTACTTCGCACGGGGTGCATGTGTATGAGCATTTGCGGAGTCTGGCGGCTGCGTATTATGCTTCGGGTAATCCTGAGCTAAAAATTGCCATTGATAAATTTTTAGCTAAGATTAATGATGAAACAACAGCTTCGGGTGCGGGCGTGGGCGATGAGTGGATTGGCGGCATAAAAGCGGATGCCACAAACCGGGGTTATGAATACTGTTCTATTCACGAACTGATGCATAGCTATGTTGAGTTGTTTATTAAAACAGGCAATAGCCAATATGCTGATAAGGTGGAGAAAATATTTTTAAATGCCGCGCAAGGCTCGCGTCATCCTGAACAAAACTGCATTGCTTACCTGAAGTCTGACAATTCGTACTACATGACCGGTGGACTGAATGGCGATACTTCTGATAAGCATCAAACACGGTACAGCTATTCGCCTGTGCACCAGGAGGCGGCAGTTTGTTGCGTGCCCAATGCAGCGCGAATTACACCTTACTACATTCAGCATACATGGTTAAAGGGAGAGAACACATTGGTTGCCTCACTGTTAGGTCCGGGCACGGTTAACACAACGCTGAACGATGCGCCTGTTCAGGTATCGGCCATTACGAATTATCCGTTTGAAAACACCCTTGTGTTTAACGTTACAGCCGATACAGAGTTTGAATTAAAAATCCGTAAGCCCGATTGGGTAACAACATATACTGTTAGCGCGGAATACCAGGATGAAAGCGGCTTTATCGTTCTTAAAAAGAAATGGAGCGGAAAGGAAACCGTAACGATTGATTTTAAACCGGAGGTTATCGCACAACGCGATATTAACAACGAAGTGTATTTTAGCTATGGAGCGCTTGTTCTTGCCTCGCCCATTGCAAGTGTTGAAGAGCGGGTTAAAACTTTCCCGATACCGGGGTTTTATAACCTGCACTATTCACCAAAGAGTTTAACGATTTACGAATACATGGGGGAGCCTGTGAGGTTATCCGACCCGACCTCATTAAGATTTAAAGCTATGCTGTGGAACACCGGCACAAAAAATACTGAAGAAGTAGAATTGATACCAATGGGTAAAACAATTTTACGACAGGTAACATTTAAGGAGTACAGCAAGTAACGATTATATCGTATGAAGAAAATTTTAATCGCATTATTGGTATTGTTTTCACTTCACCTTCAGGCGCAGGAAGTAATCTATCATGTTTTTCAACGCAGTTTTTTTGATAGTAATGGAGATGGGCACGGTGACCTACCGGGTATGAAACAAAAGTTGGATTATTTGCAGGAACTTGGTGTTACATCAATTTTGCTGACACCGTTATATCAGTCGGAGTTTTATCATAATTACTTCGCTACCGATTTTGAGAAAATTGACCCCGCTTATGGTACGTTAGATGAGTATGTGGAGTTAGTGAAAGAAGTGCATAAGCGCGGTATGAAAATTTACCAGGACGTTGAGATGCAATACGTTACGCACGAGCATCCCTGGTATATCGATTCGTTTGATAATCCCAAGTCGCCCTTTTCGGATTATTTGTATTACGATGACAGCTTAAATCAAAAACCGTTTTTCTTTTATAACATACCGGAGTTCACTACCTACACTAATTCAAAGCAGAAGATAATAGTTGTGAATATGAATAACCCGGCAGTGCGAAACTATACGTTTGACGTGCTCAACTTCTGGCTCGACCCTAACGGTGATGGGAAGTTTGACGATGGTGTAGATGGCTTCCGGCTCGACCACATGATGGATGATCTTGACAACATGGGAAAAGTTACTAATCTCTTTCGTGATTTTTGGGTTCCGGTTCTTAACGACCTTAGAAAAACAAATCCTGATATTAAAATAATTGCAGAGCAGGCAAACTGGTTTTCGCTTGGACGCGAATACTTTCGCGAAGCTAATGTTGATCGGGTGTTTGCTTTTTATTTAAGCTGGGCTATTGAGCAATTTAATAAGAAAGAACTTACCAAGGCTGCCGATAGTACGCTCACTAAAAATCCGGAAGGAAAGGAGCAAATTGTTTTCATTGAAAATCACGATACGCGCAGGTTTGGTTCTGTTGTTGGTATGACCGATGAAAAACTGAAAGTTGCCGCTTCGCTTAATATGTTGTTGGGAGGAATACCCCTGCTATATTACGGGCAGGAAATCGGAATGAAAGGTAAACAAATAGAAGGCGATACCGATGGCAACGACATACCCATGCGGGAAGCCTTTGAGTGGACAGCAAGTGCAGAGGGTACTGGCATGGCACTTTGGTATAAAGACACCGGCCCCTGGTGGGATAGCACCAATGTTAAGCCTTACGATGGTATTTCGTTGGAAGAACAAAGGGGTAATCCTGCCTCGCTGTGGAACCATTACAAGAAAATGATTGAGTTGAAGAAAACTGTTCCTGCATTGACAGTTGGAAAATACCAGGTCATTGAAAACAACAATGATAATGTATTTTCATTTTTGCGCTACACCAATAACCAAAAGGTGCTGGTAGTTGTTAATCTTTCTGATAAGAATCAAGTCGCAGGCGTTCAACTTATTGCTATTGAAAAAGTAAAAAAAGCAGAACCTTTATTTAACGGAACATTGTTAAAATTCAAAAAGCAAAAACCGCTAACGCTTAACATCAAGCCATACGAAGTGCAACTGTATGAATTGAAGTAGGGGCCACTACATTCATTTCAGGTATTCGCTTACGTGCCAGTTGATTGCTTGTTTTACCGATTCCCATGTTTGCCCTTTCAGGCTAACAGGATCTTCGCTTTCATCGGCATCGGTGAAGTAGGATAGTGCGTAAGGAATTGAAATTGGAATTTGATTGTTAGGATATTTTTTCTGATAGAATTCGATACAGGTCTTTAAAGGGTAATAATTCAGAAGTTCGGCCATATCCCAAAAATCTTTTTTCTGAGCGCGTTTTAGTATAGCCATTATTTTCATGGCAATAATATCCTGGTCGCTATACATCCTGATTCCTTCTTTAATGATTGGCTGTTGGATAAGAGAAAAATAATGGTGTTTGATTAAATCGATTTTTAATGAATCGATAAATCCAAAAATTCCTATTGGGTTATCATCCCCACGATATGTGAAATCAGGAAATTCTTTTTCTATCACTTTAATTATTGTGCTGTTGTCAAAATCATTTATTGAAAACAGGTCTATGTCAACAGATTTCCTATGCCCAAAACGCAACGCAAGAGCTGTGCCCCCCACTAAGTAAAATGAGTTTAAGCCGGGCAGGGACATTAATTTTTTTAGTACGTCCAGTGTGCCGGGTTCGACAGTGCTGCTGTATAGCATCGGTAATCGGTAATCTTATTGTTAAAAATAGCGCTCGCCAAATGAATACTTTTAAGCGGTAGCCATTTTGCACTAACCAGAACACCCTTTATGGTATCATCACCATAATACCGCCTGCATTGCCGGATGTCTTCAACATCGCCCCGTTCAAACACGCGCTCGATAACAAAACGAGCTTTTGCATCGTAATCGAGTTTGTCGAAATCGATATCCCAGAAAATGCGCTTTTGAAAAACAGGTTTCGCTTTGACTTCCATTTTGTAAATATACAACTTTACATACGTAATAGTCCGGCTTTATCTCTTAAACTTCTCTTTCAACAACGCCAACTTCTCTTCCATGCTTAATTCTTTTTGCTTTGGTTTGTGGCTTTGGTGTTTGGACTTATGGCTGGTAGTGCGGTTTTCTTTACCAGTTTTTTTAACAACGCTTGGTTGGGGCTGTTCTGCAAACGGGTCGTTTTTCATAGATAACCCAATGCGTTTGCGCGCGGCATCTACTTCCACTACCGTAACCATTACTTTTTGCTGTACGGTAACGGCTTCTTTCGGGTCTTTAATAAACTTGTCGGCAAGGTGCGAGATGTGCACAAGCCCGTCCTGGTGAACGCCAATATCTACAAAGGCGCCAAAGTTGGTAACGTTTGTAACAATGCCGGGCAGCTTCATGCCTAATTTCAAATCTTCAATAGTGTTCACGCCTTCCGTAAAACTAAATACTTCAAACGTGTTGCGTGGGTCGCGCCCGGGTTTTTCCAGCTCGGCTACAATATCCGTCAGGGTAGGGAGGCCTGTTTTTTCTGTAATGTAGTTGGCGAGGTTGAGTTGTTTACGCAATTCGGCAGAGGTCATTAAATCTGTAATGGAGCAACTCAAGTCTTTCGCCATGCGGTTTACAATCTCGTAGCTTTCGGGGTGTACTGCGCTGGCATCTAACGGGTTTTCGGCTTCGCGGATGCGTAAAAATCCTGCCGCCTGTTCAAATACCTTTTCGCCAAACCGTGTTACATTCATCAGTTGTTCACGATTTTTAAACGGCCCGTTTTGATTACGGTATTCCACAATGTTGCGCGCAAGGGCAGGGCTTAATCCCGAAACATACGAAAGCAATTCTTTGCTGGCCGTATTCACTTCCACACCAACCGAGTTTACACAACTGATTACCACATCGTCAAGTCCTTGTTTGAGTTTACTCTGGTCAACATCGTGCTGGTATTGTCCTACGCCAATAGATTTCGCATCTATCTTTACAAGTTCTGCGAGTGGATCAACCAATCGCCTGCCGATAGAAACAGCGCCCCGCACGGTAACATCCTTATCGGGAAATTCTTCGCGGGCAACTTCCGAGGCGGAATACACGGAGGCTCCGCTTTCGTTCACCATTACAATAATGATGTTGTGTGGCAGTCCGATAGCTTTTACAAACGATTCGGTTTCGCGACTGGCCGTTCCGTTGCCGATGGCAATGGCTTCTATTTCAAATTTCTCACAAAGGTTTTTAATCAACGCTCCGGCCTTTGCTGTTTGTCCGCTATGCGGATAGATTACGTCATGATGAATGAGTTTACCCTGCCTGTCGAGGCAAACCACTTTACAACCGCTGCGAAAGCCGGGGTCAAGCGCCAATACGTTTTTCTGACCTAACGGTGCGGCAAGCAAAAGTTCTTTCAGGTTTGAGGCAAATACTTTTATCGCTTCTTCGTCCGCTTTCATTTTTGATTCCATGCGGATTTCAGTTTCCAACGAGGGGCGTAGCAACCGTTTATAGCTATCGTGGATGGCAAGTTTAACCTGTTCTGTTGCGGCATTACTACCGTTCAAAAACTGCCGCTCAAGCGCATCAATGGCAGATTCTTCGGGAGGGAAAATATCGAGCATAAGAATGCCTTCCTTTTCGCCCCTGCGTAGGGCAAGCAACCGGTGCGATGGCGTTTTGGCGATAGGTTCGTTCCAGTCAAAATAATCTTTGAATTTTTGCCCTTCGGCTTCCTTGCTCTTCACCACGTTGGCGGTTACGGTTCCTTCTTTCCAGAAAAGTTCGCGCAGGTTCTTTCGGGTTTTGGTGTTTTCGCTCACCCACTCGGCAATAATATCGCGTGCCCCGGCCAGGGCTTCTTCGAGATTGGCAACGCCCTTTTCGGTGTCGATAAATGTTTGCGCGAACGTATCGAGGTCGAAATTCTCCTGTTCAAACATTCTTTTAGCCAACGGCTCAAGTCCTTTTTCCTTTGCCATGCTTGCACGGGTTTTACGTTTGGGCCTGAACGGCAGGTAGATATCTTCCACTTCGGCAAGTGTTTTGGCTTTGGCAAGCAGGGCAAGCAATTCGGGGATAAGAAAGCCCTGTTTTTCAATGGAGGTTATAACGGCCTCTCTGCGTTTGTCGAGTTCCTGCAATTGCTCCAGCCGGTCGCGTACAGCGGCAATGTTTACTTCGTCCATGCTGTCGGTCATTTCTTTGCGGTAGCGGGCAATAAACGGGATAGTGCCCCCTTCGGCCAACAGTTCGGCCACGGCACGCACGTATTTTACAGGTTGGTTTAGTTCTTCGGCAATCAGGTCGGTATAGCGAACCAGTATTTCTTGTTCCATAAAACGTTAAAATGCAGACGGCAAAAATAGAAGAAGGTTTCTTAGTTTCAATACTGTTTGGTGAAGAGAGTTTGGGTGATTTTGGTCAGGGTTGTGTTAACGGTTCGGGGCTTGGCGTAGTGGGGGATTTCGGAGCACTTTACTGTCAATATAGCACAAAAGTTCATTAGAAGGACAAACGTTCAAGTTACCACGTCCGCGTTGTGAAGTCTTGTCGGTTGTGGGTTTCGCTGTTAGTGTCGTCCGTGCGGTTGCGTTTTTAAAATTTTTAGAAGGGAAGGGAATTTTTAATTTTTTCTTTTCAGCGTGGGGCAGGCATACTCTTTGGCAAGCTTTGGTTTGTGTGCCGGCTTTAGGGGCTTGCCAATGTGTATGACCGCGAAGGGTTGGCATTTCTAAATTTAGTCTTAATATTCTAATTTATCTCTCTCTGCACGTTCGTCCATTCGCTTTGCGTCAGCTAAATACCCTTGCTTCATATGTTTAAATATTTCTGCAACATTCGGATACTTATTTTTAAAGTCATTTTCTAATTTTTCAAAGTAAGCCGCCTTTTCTCTTTCAATGTTTCCTCCTTCAAATACAGCTCTTGACGAAAAACTTCTTTTGTTGAATAATGTGGAAGAATAACCACTTTTCAAGCTATCAGTATTGATTTCTTCAATAACTTGAAATATTTTTTCCTGTGGCCACTCTTGAACATTTTCAGGATATTCGGCTAATACTTTTCCAATTTCAGAATCGGCAACTTCTAATCTACTTACTGTTTTTGCTAATGTTCTTGTTTTTGTAATCCATTCCTTTAATTCCGTTTCATCAATTGAATTATCATCTTTCATTCCCGGAATTTTTTTCCAAGAGTGAAGCAAATGATAGGCTTGTCTTGCTCTGTTTTGAATTGCTTCATCTGATGTTCCTTCTCTTTCTTTTTCTAATAGTGTTTTATCTTCAGGAACGTAAATCCATTTTAAAACTTCAATGAAAAATTCAGGATTGTTTGCTAATTCTTCTTCCAATGTTTTGGGATTCCTTCTTGTGCCGTATGAATCTAAAAGCGGTAGATAAAGCCATTCCAAATGAATGAGTGTTGACTTCTCAATATCTGTTCTTCTATCAAGTTCTTCAAAAATTCGCTCAATCTCATAACCTCTGTAACGTGGTGTTTCACTTGCTTCTTCTGTTCCTGCTTTTCTAAGCATTTCTGAAAGCAAATTACTTGGAATTACTTTTGCGAAATGTGAGGTAACATCAATTGCGGAAAAGAATCGCTTATGCTTTAAAAGCATTTCAAGCCCAATAACTTTTTCGTTATCTGAAATGTAATAAAAATGAGGAACAACGTTTTTCCAATATTCATTCTGTATTTCTATGCCTAATGAAGAAATGAAATCCCATAATTCTTGATTTTGGTTTAACAGTATCAGGAAATTAGAAAGAGCAATATCGCTGAATTTATTTTCCTGCAATACACTGTACAATTGCTTAATCCACTCAAAATTTTCAATTATTGATTTTCGGTAAATAAAATTTTGTGCGAATCTGATGGTGTCTGCATTGTCATGCAAACATTCACAAATCAAAAGAATATCATTTTTATCTACGACAACTCTTGCTAAAGTATCGCCATATACCCAAACTTCTTTTACTTGTTTTCTAAGCTCTAAAGTTTGATTTATACCTTTTTCTTTCAAAAAAGCAGTTACTGCATTTTTTCTTTCTTCATCAATTCGCTTTTGTTGTTGTTCGTATCGTTTCTCAAATTCATTGCTTCTATTTTCTTTGAGACCTTCAGGAAAACTGGGAAAATGGTCATTAAAAAGCCAAATGTATCTATTGATAGTGTCTGTCGGCTGAAGTTTTCTGTATAAACTTTCCAATTGTAATAATTCAGATTCAGGTAAAGCCCAATCGGTATCAGGATGCGACCTGTGATGATTTAAAATTCCCCTGATTGTTTCCCAAGTTGAAAATTTTTCCTGCTTGATATTTGGATAAACTTCATCAGCCCAATCTAAAACCCTTTTTCTGTCATTAGGTGAAAGATTGGTTGTTTCTTTTATGAGTTGAGAGAATTTTTCTTCATCATTATCAAAAAGGTTTATGAGCATTTCTATTACTGCTGAATGCGTATTCCATATTTCTTGATAAGTGTAAGTGAGATTGATATTCTTATCAAACATTCGCCAACGCATTTTGTGCGTAGGGTGTGCAATCCCGTGATGGTCAGGAAGCATTCTGATTAAAAGATTCCAACCCGATTCTTTTTCAGTAACGTATTTCAGAATTTCCATTCTTTCATCATACGATGCAAAAGTTTGATAGTGCCAAGGTTTGAATATTTCTGAAATACTATTCAGTGGTCTGTTTGATAAACTACCTCCCGGGTCAAGTCGTGAAAGTTTTAGCAATATCAAACTCACATCTCTTAAATATTCAGGAAACCAAGCCAAATTTTCAAGTGCCCACAACAAACCCGTGTGATGACTTGTTTTGTGCAAAAAACCATCTTCCTCTTTGAACATATCCATTATTTCGGGCTGTTCTTTTGCTAAAGAATTTTTTACTGCTTTGAGAAAACTTTCAGGCGATGCTTCTGAAATAAGCGGTAATTCGTGGTCAATGGAAACCCACATTTCTCCGCTTGCGTTGTTGAGTAAATCAAAAATGATATTATCAACCCAATTTTGGGGATTGTCAAGATTGGGAACTTTTATACCGTTCAATCGGCCAACTAAAATTAAAGATTGAGTTAGCCCTTCTCTCGACCAATTAGAGTATTTATTTCTTTTGTTGAAATAAGCCGCGAAACTGTTTTTGTCTTCGGGTTCAATGATTGGATTTCCGTTTTTGAATGCTAAAGAAAAACACTCATGAATGTTTTGAAAATCTTTTGGTATAAGTTGAGAAGAAAAATTTGTCCATAAATCTATAGGCGAAGTTAATCTCCAAGTTTCACCAATTTGAATGATTGGTGATTCTTCAAAATTCTTCCATTTGTTTAGTGTAACTAAATAGTCGGCATACTTCTGTTCAGAAAATTTTTCAATCAGTTCAATATCGCCTACAAAAGTTTCATTCCATCTACCCAATAAAAGTGCTGGAATTATTTCTCGGATATTTTCTTTTTCAACCCATTTTGCCTTGCTGTGAGGAAAACCAAGTAATTTTTTTAGAGTTGTAACATTTCTTGCCGATTCTCTGGAAAATTTTTCAGCATCTTCTTTGGTAATACCTGATGAAATTAAAGCGTTAATCTGTCCATCTCTATCTATTATTGGTAATGTAATAGGGTTATGGTCAAAATCATCATCTCCTCCTAATGGAACAATTACGTGGTGATTATTTGAAACTGCTGAATACAGCGGCAATTTGTTTTTAAAAGTTGGAATCAGAATAAGAGACGAGACAAAATTTGTTGATACAGTTTTATACGCAGCTTCTGTGTGAACAACTAAGGTTCTTGAAAAAAATCTTTCTAGTTCATTGACGGGGAAGAGTTTCGCAGATGCAATTATAAAAGCAATGGCTTCATTCTTTGATGCGGCTTTGACCGATGTAATGTTTGGTGTTGCTTCAAGAAAATTAAAAACTGCTTCTTGCTCTCTTTTGCGACCTGATGTGATTACTTCTGAGGATAATTTAATGTTCCGAAATTCTGACCAATACTTCCAAAATTGTTCTGCTATATCTACTCCATCAAGTGGAGCTTTTCTCAAATAATCGGCAAACCACCCCGAAACAGAAACGGCAATATAAAGCCATTGCTCTATATTTGATGAATCATAGACCTTAACATCTTTCCAAAAATTTTCTGCTTGTTTTGCTTTAATCCATTTGTCTTTCTGTTTCCAAAACCTAAGAGTTACAAAAATGAAAACACAATCTTTTGGGTTGTATCCTAACGGGTCAGCTTTTCTTTTGTCATAATCATCATCAGCTTTTCCTTTGTTGTCGGACTCTGTTCCAAATTCCCATAAAGAAATTCCTTTGGGAACATAAGCTGTATCTTCTTGACAATTCACTTCACCGTCCCAACCTCCAACAAAAGCTGTGCTTCCCGAAGGAAAATTTAGTTGTGTGCTTTTAGGGGTAGTAGCTCGCACTAACATTGAAATAAGATAAGGCATATCACTTTTTGACAAAGCGGTGTCTGCCCAATTTTCAATATCATTTCTTGTTACAAGCTTCATATTCTTTTACAAATGCACCACCCAATTACAAATTTCCGTTAACTGTTCGTCATTAGTCAGGTTTGCAGCATTACTCAATACTCCGGTTTGAAGTTCTGCAAACATTTCATTTGCCATACTTTTTTCAATAGCGGCTCCAATGAAAAAAGTTTTGGGCGTAAAGTTTAAGGTGCTAAAGCTGTTCCTGATTCGGATAAGAGCAGAGTTAGCGGTTTTCCAATGTTCATCTGCTCCGGCAGGGTCAATCCCGCCTTTCAATTCTCCCAATGCTATGAACTTGTCAGCTTGGTGGATAATGGAATCTTTTCCTTTCTTCAAATCTGAAACGTCACCATCAATAATTGATAAATCCACGTTTTTCTTCACGGTAGGAACGGATATGTTCATTACCAGCAATCTTGATTTCCCTTTCTTACTCCATTGAAGTGCATTCATTCTTTTCTCAATATCGGTATCATCTGCACTTTTATCTATCCAAGACCTTGTTTTACTACCTTTCCATTTGTAAGGAATACCTGCAAGGCTCAATACAGACAAAAGTGTTCGCAGAAACTTCCGTTCACCGAGTGTTCCGGCAAGATTCCGGGCTTTGCCTCCGAGTGCATCACCTTTGATGAGCAGGTAGCGGTAAACAAGTTCATCAATAAAATTCTCTCCGGCAGGTTCTAAGAATTTTTCAATCAATCCTTTTATAGCAAGTGTTTTATCTTCTTCGGTTAAGTAGTTCAACGATTTATCGGAAAGCCCAGAGGCGGTTAATAAGCCAACTCTTAAATCCTGTTCTTTCAAAAGGTCTATGGGCTTTCTTACTTTTTTAGCAAGAGATTTCAGTGCCTTTGCTTCTTCGATATAGGGAACGGCAATGTAATTTTTCTCCAATGCCATTGCTATAAATCCTGCCCGTGTTTGTTCACGGGAAGTAACTAAATCGTCTGCTGTTTTTATTAAACGGTTCGCTGCTATCTTTTTTGCCATAAGTAAACACATTTTCGGACTTCGGTTCGTCCATAGTTGCCCATTTGCTGACTGCTGTTGCCTTTGCCTTTGGGTAATACAAAAATCTTATTGATGTTGAAACCAAAGTTTTCTGCAAACTCTGATAAGATTAAATCAACCGGAATTTCTTCGCCACCATAGCGAACATTGTCATTCACCATTACGCAATATCCACCACTCTTGGTAACTCTTGCCATTTCATAAATCACAAAACAGAGTTCAAGAAAATAGTTTTTAACCATTCTCGCAATGTTGTTGTTATTGAGCTTACCAAGTTTGTTCAACTCGTCCAATATTGAATTCACTTCTGTCATTGCCTCCGAGTTATTGTATGCCTCAATGACACTTTCAAATGCTTTGCTTTGATTGACAGAAGCATAAAACTGCTCTAAATATTCAACCTTTTCTTTGTTTTCTACTGTGCAGGAAAGCATTGTTTGCCGCAAGTTTCTTACTTGGTCGGTGTCATATCCTAAGTAAACTAATTCCAAAGCATAGGTTCTTGTATAATCGTATCGGTTGCAATAAGGTGGAGAAGTAATGATAAAGTCAAAATAGTTGCTTTTCAGTTTCGGCAACTGTTCAAGACACGAACCTTCAATAATCTTCACTGGTTGCTTGTCAACCTGTGTATTGTCAAACTGTTCAAATAATGAAGTGGTTTGATTGGGGGATAAGTCTTGAATTATTTGATTCAGTTTTGATTTTACTGCTTCTTCAAAGGTCAGAATTTTGCCTTTGTCAAAAGGTTTTCCCGATAAATCTCTTTTAGAACGGTAGTCCCAACGCAGGTATTGACCGTCTTTTCGGGTATAGCTGATTTCTTCCAAAACCGTGAAGGCAGCAAATTTCAGAATTGTTTGTATGTGCTTATCCTTGATTTTGGAAGTGTATGTCAGGTATTTATTCAGATATTCTTCTGTCTCGTCAGAAAAAGCATCTTTGGTAATTGAAATATGATTGATATGTTTTTGATAGTCTTTCAGTTTGGCAATTTCTGCCCATACTTTTTTAGATATATTTCTTAGTTGCTCAACGTCAATTTCATTTAATGCCTGTCGTGTCTGCATTACAAACGCACCAACAGGTAAAAGTTCAATGCCATAAGATTCCCAACCTAATTCCTGTCCGGCAAATAAAGTTGTTCCTGCTCCGGCAAACGGGTCTAAAACCTTACCTGCTTTCGGGGCATATTCAGAAAGGAAGTATTTTACGAGTGTTGAGGAAAAGCCTTCTTTGTATTTAAACCAGCGATAAACAGGTTCTTCTTTGTTCGCCTGAAAGCTCACTACTTTCCTGTTTAAGTTGTATGCGGTTTCCAATCTGTCCGCAAGTCGGTCAAATAGTTTTTCTCTTTCTGATTGAAATATTTCTGCAGCTTTATCCATTGCGTAATGTTTTTAAGTAAGACACTTTTTTTTCTGCAACTTTCAGAATAGTTAAGTCGGCTTCTTCGTCTAAAATTTTATAGGCGATTTGGTCGCTCAAAAACTCGTTTTGTAATTCTTTTTCATCAACCCTGAAGTAGCCCGAAACAGCTTTGATAAGTTGCTTTGTAGGCTGTCGTTCATTTCGTTCAATTTTAGCAAGCAAAGAGATGTCAATGCTGATGTTCCCTGCAACCTCTTTCAATGTCTGTCCGGCATCTTCTCTCAAAGCTCTAAGGTGCTCACCAAAAGTTGTGTATTTCTTCAAAGTCGCCATTGGTCTGAATTTGTCCAAAGGTAATAATATTTTTAAATTGGACAAACGAAGTCCAAATGAAGTTATTCACAGTCTGTTAGTGTGGTAGGAAAATTTTAGCTCTTTTGGTTGCGAAGGGTTGGCATGTGGGTTCGGGCAACCAAATGTGCTGAAATGTGTGGCTGGCAAGAAAAAAATTACAATGCGGGTCGGTAAAAATTTTAAAAACACTTAGGTCGGGTTGGGTGTCGGCAAAGTCAGTCTTGGATTGTCAGGTTAAGCCGTGCGAAAGTTGGATTGGAAGTTATCAGCTTGGTTGTTTCAATGTCAGCCGATAGTAGCACTGTCGGCATACACTTGCCGGTAACGGTTTGCGGCTTTGCGAGGGAGCGGATTTTAGCACCAACGCTCAATCGAAGAACCGAACTGCAAATTTAGCAAAAAGTTTGATACGAAGCACTTCGCCCGCTCTCTTGCAAAACCGATGTTGGCAGTTCGTTCTTTTTCTTCTTTTTGTTTGTCAATTTATGTGTTTTGCATTGTATAGCACATTGTCCTTGCTGTCGGTTCTATGAAAATGTATAAATTTCCGTCACACCAAAAATTTAATTTTTCAAAGTATTGAGCCATTCCGTCCGTTGGCACAACATTACTAAATGTCGATTTTATGTCGCTAAAACTACCTAACTGACATAAGAATTTCATTCGCTTTCCACTTTTAGGACAGGTTGGTGTTTCGTCAGTTTGTAACCAATCAGGTTGTCCACAAATTCCAATACTTTCAAATTCGTCAATTTCTTCTTTAGCTTCCAAACTTACTCTTACTCCTTCCCAAATGATTTTTGAATTTTTGTCAATTTCGTCAAACGCACTTGTTGATGAAGCTGTGTCTGTTGGTTCAATAATTGTTGGACTGTTAGGGTTTGTATAGTCGAGAAAAACAGAATACTCGTCCGTATAAATTGGATGAATTAAGTTCACTCTAAAAGGCAACCAAGAAAACAAAGGGTCAGAATTGTCTATAAAACCCAAATATTGAAATCCTGCTATAAATTCATTGTCAGGAATTTTAAAGTCATTAGGAATTTCTCCGCCAATTTGGTGTATTCCGTTCTCGTCTCTTACTAATTCGTATTGCATTTTTTTGTTCTTAAAAAGTTTGTCAAAAAGTACCATCAGTTTTCTGTGTGTGCAGTGTCGTTTTAGAATGACTGCCAACTCCCAAATATACGCACCTCATCCACCTCTACAAACCTGGTTTTCAAGTGGATACTATAGAAATACCCGGAATGCGCAATGGTTTTACATACTACGTCTTCTGTTTTTTCTTTTGTGCTGATGGAAACAACACATTGTTTAAAATAAGCCGGTAGCCAGGCGAGTTGGGATGCAGGTTCAAGTCGGTACTTAACCGCCCCCGGCCGGGATGCCCTTCCGGGTCGTGGCCGCTATAAAATGTCCAGAAGCCTTTTCCCATTTCACTAAATATATACCGCGCATTTCCGGCAGCACGGTTTTCACCAAGTATCATCACTTCGGGTTTAATCAGCGTGCGGTCGAATGCCGTTGTTAATCCTGAAAATTCGCGTATCATGTTGGTGTGATTTTGCGTGAGCAACGATGGTATAATATCCCATTTGGCCGAAAATGTAAATAACGAAAAATAGGTGTTTGATGGGTTGAACCCGCGCCCGATATTAATATCGGAGAAGCGCCTGTTGTAGGGCGGCTCTATAACGAAATTCTCAAAAGCAAAGGTGAAGGAGTAGTCGAGCAAGGAAGTGTGTTGCAGGTCATCGTCTGCTATGTCGTACAGGTTGTTTCCGTTTGCGGCTAAGGCCACGTCAATCGATTCGGCTGCCGAGCACATAGCAAAGAGATACCCGCCACCGGCACAAAAGGCTTTAAGTTTTTTGGCGATGTCGAGTTTCATGGCCGGTACGTTTGCATAGCCCAGTTTGCCTGCCGTTGCTTCCTGTGCTTTGTATTCGAGTATGGCCGATTCGCGCCACCGTGTGCGTGCAGGATGCCCTGTAAAATCTTCGTGATGCAGGTGCACCCAATCGTAACGTGCTAAAGCGTTGTTATGAATTTCTTCATCATAAATAATATCGAACGGAATTTCAGCATATTCCAATACATGAATTACGGCATCGGTTTCGTCCTGGATAAATTCATTTTTAGGAGAGTACACCGCAATGCGCGGTATTTTTTCCAGGCGTACTACATTCATGTTAACTGCCGGACTGGATATTTCATTGAGGATTGAATTTACCCGTGCTGTGCTTATGGTTTCGTATGATATGCCCCGTATTTTACATTCGGTTTCGGCATCAACGGAATAGGCGAACAGGAAACTTCCACCACGATAGTTTAACAGCCAATCAACTTCTGCCTTTTTTTGCAGCATAAAGTAGGCGAGGCCATAGGCTTTGAGGTGATTCCGCTGACTGTCATCCATAGGGATAAGGATGGAGTTGGCGAAAGCGCTCCAGGAAAGCATGAAAAGGCAGATAATGACGTATATCCTGTTCGTCATGGCCGGAAAGGTTGATGAACAGATTAAAGTTCAGGAGATTTTATGATAATATCAATAAAAGTTTCTCGCAAAGCCAAACACAACGCAAAGTGCGCAAAGCGAAATCAATAATTCGGATACCAGTTTCTCAATCTCACTTCAATATTCTTGTTTCCTTCGTTAACAAGTCGTTTGAATTTCGCAACATCGCTTAGTCCGCCTTGTCCGCGATAGTGAAACGGGTAAACAATCTTAGGTTTAAACTCCAATACAGCATTAGCTGCTTGTTCCACTGTCATGGTAAAGGGTTGGTTCATGCACACAAAAGCAATGTCAATATTTTGCAACGCACGCATTTCGGCAATGTCTTCCGTATCTCCCGATATGTAGATACGCTTTCCGCCCATTTCCAGCACATACCCGTTTCCACGACCTCTCGGATGACGCGAGTCTTCCGTTTCGGGCAGGTTATACATGGGTATGGCTGTAATAATAATATCGAATTGCCTGATGACGGATCCATTGGCTACTGGTATGGTTTGATTGGCCAACTCTTCGGGCAGTTTTTCGCGCACGGCCGGAGGTGCAATAAATACAGCCCGCGAAGTGTTAATGGCCTCAAGCGTTTCGAGGTTCATGTGGTCGCCATGAATGTCGGTGATAAGAATCAGGGAAGGGGCAGCGAGTCCGTCAAAAGCCTTTGCGCCCCCGTAGGGGTCAACATAAATGGTGATGTTATTCCACGTTATAGCCAGCGTGGCATGAAGAACGGGCTGTATTATTACCTTACCGGAATTAGCGGGTATAGTATCGGGTGCGGGGTGTTGCGCATGGGTAACAAAACAAGCGCTTAATACCACAAACCATATAGCGTTAAATTTTTTCATGTCGATTATGCCTCAAATTAAACCGCCTCAACTTCTGTAATAACGATTTTTTCTATTACATCGTCCTGACGTATCTGGTCAATAACATCTAATCCTTCATAAACCTTACCGAAACAGGTATGGTTGCGGTCAAGGTGACTGGTGTTGTCGCGGCTGTGGCAAATAAAAAACTGCGACCCTCCGGTATCTCTTCCGGCATGAGCCATTGACAGCACCCCCCGGTCATGGTATTGGTTGTTGCCGGTAAGCTCGCATTTAATCTGGTAGCCGGGGCCGCCATTGCCTATGCCGTTGGGGCATCCGCCCTGTATAACAAAATTGGGAATAACCCGGTGAAAAGTAAGTCCGTCATAAAAATTATGCTCGGCCAGGTCAATAAAGTTCTTTACGGTATTGGGGGCATCTTCTTCAAAGAATTTGATTTTCATAACACCCTTATTGGTGTGGATCTCGGCAGTTTTCATAGGTAGTTAATTTTTTTAAAGTACGTGGCAAGTTACAAATCCTGTTCAGATTTTGTATGTTTAACTTTCGTATGAATGACATTATTGCACACCTCGAAGAAAGTATCCAGGATGAATTCTTTTCAAAGGCCGAACGAAGAGGCCTTCGCGAACTGATAGGAGAGAAGCCGTTAGACCAGCATCAGCTCAATTTTTTACGCAGCAAAATTTATGAAATGGCCAATGCGCGGGTTACCCCCGATAATTACAAATTTATTATTGAGTGGATTAAGGCTGCCAACAGTGCGTTGATTACTTCGGATAAACAAGAAGCATCAGATGTGTATTTCAGCCCTGGCGATTCGTGTCGCGCAGCCATTATCCACCAACTTAATTCCGCTATACGCGAAGTAAAAATTTGTGTGTTCACCATAAGTGATGACCTGATAACCGATACTATTATTACCTCGCACAAAAAGGGTGTAAACGTTCAGATTATCACCGATAACGATAAGATGGAAGACGAAGGGTCGGACATTGAACAGTTGGCCGGTGAGGGCATACCCGTTAAAATTGACAGCACGCCTAACCACATGCACCATAAATTTATGGTAGTAGATGAACGCGCCCTGCTTACCGGCAGCTATAACTGGACGCGCAGCGCAGCCCGCTACAACCACGAGAATATTTTACTCACCCGCGAAACACCTGTTGTACGCTCGTACCTGAAAGAGTTTAGCCAGCTTTGGAAAGAGATGAGTGTTTTTAGGTAAGATAAACCCTTAAAAAAAATCAGCGTAACCGGATGAGTTACGCTGATGAAAAAAACAAAGACTAACCTTATTGCGACAAATATCCACCATCAATGGCGTAGTAACTGCCTGTTACGAAAGAGGCCTTATCGGTGCTTAGCCAAACAATCAATTCCGCTACTTCTTTCGGGTTGCCTAACCTGCCGATAGGGTGAACGCTCACCAGCATGTTCATGGTAGCTTCATCAAGTTGGTCGAGCAATGGCGTTTTGATAAATGCCGGGCCTACGGAGTTTATGCGTATGCCTTTTGCGGAATACTCCAACGCGGCATTTTTAGTAAGCCCAACAACACCGTGTTTGGCGGCAACATAAGCCGAGGCGTTCATGAAACCCACCTGCCCAAGTATAGAGGCAATGTTTACAATAGCGCCCTTGCCTTGCTTTAGCATAGCCGGAAGCTGGTAGTGCATACCATAAAACACCCCGTTCAGGTTAATATCAATTACCTTTTTCCAGCCTTCAATGCTCATGTCGCCAACAGGGTTGCTTTCGCCACCAATGCCGGCATTGTTGCAGGCAATATCCAGCACCTTGTATTTCTCCAGCGTTTTAGCTACTAAGTTTTCATTGTCTTCCGGCAGGCTAACATCAGCCTTTACAAATAGGGCATCGCCACCGGCTGCTTTAATCAACTCAACAGTTTCAAGTCCACCGGCTTCATTCAAGTCCGATACCACCACGTGTGCGCCATTGACTGCATACAATAGTGCAGTTTCCCGGCCAATGCCTGAACCTGCACCCGTTACCAATGCTACTTTTTCTTTCAACAACTTGTCCATAACATCTTTCATTTTAGTTTAACCAAATAAACCTTTTTACTACGAGAGTTATCCTGACATTCGCCACCCGTAGAGGGTGATAAACATCAGGTGTTTATGGTAACGCTTACCTATATTTGGGGCGTATGAAATTGCCGAAAATTGTTTTCGCGGTGCTTTTTAGCCTTGCACACGTTTGCCTGTTGGCGCAGACTACCTTTCAGTTGGAATTAAAGAAAAGTGAAATGATTATCAGGGGCACTTCGTCACTTCACGACTGGCAGTGCCGTGTGGAGCAAATAGCGGGAACGGTTACGGCAATAGTAGATGGAAACCAGTTGCGCGAGGTGCGGGGTGCTGCCATTACAGCGCATGTAAATTCTATACGAAGCATCCGTGAAGACGGCACGTACTACGAGAAGGGGATGGATAAAAATATTTACCGGGCCATGAAGCCGGAGCAACACCCCACCGTTACGTTCACTGTAAACAAGGTTACTGCGGGTGCAGGGGTGACTACCGTTACGGCATCAGGTAGCCTGAAAATTGCAGGCGTAACCAAACCGGTATCCATTACGGCATCGGTTAAAACTAATGCAGATGGCCTGATAATTGAAGGTAAACTGCCGGTTAAAATGACCGATTATTCCATTGACCCGCCAACAGCGCTTTTCGGAACAATTAAAACAGGTAATGAAGTTGATGTTCATTTTAAGATGGTATTTAAGGCATCGAAGTAAAATGTTGTATAACCTCGCCCCCAACAGAGCGTTGAGTTTTTTTGCTCTTGCGCTTTTATTTTTCGCCACCACTTCATTGTACGCGCAGGAGTACCAGATTTTTATTCACCCTTCCAGCGATGTTGCCGTTTATGGTTCTACCAACGTGAACAATTTCAAGTTTGAGTACACCGAACGCATTAAATTAGAAAAGCCCGTAAAGGTTAAACGAACCGATGGCACATTGAAACTTTCGGGAGGAATTATCGACCTCAAGGTAAGCGCATTTGATTCGGGCAACGGAATAATGAATAAAGATTTCCGCAAAATGTTGCAGGAAGAAGAAAACCCGTTTATACAGGTAGAGTTAGCTGCGTTACAGCCGGTGTGGCTGCCGAATGCATCGTGGCGCGAAGGAAAAGCGGAGATAAACATTACCATTAACCGCGTAACTAAAAAATATGTGGTGAGTTGCAAAGTAGAGAACCCCGAAAGCCTGTTGATTTACGGCAGGCAGAAAGTTTCGCTTACGGATTATGGCTTAACACCGCCTGTACGCATGATGGGCATGGTAAAAGTAAGCGAATGGGTTGACCTTGATTTTTCGCTACGATTTGCCACTGACCGGTGAAATAGTAAAAATTGCCTCTAAACAAGAAAAGCTACCCCGGATGGAGTAGCTTTTCTGAATACTGTTTTCAGTCAGCTTAGTAAGCTACAGAAGTAATTTTACCGGTATTGTCGATAATCTCAAAACGAATTGAAGAAGACCTAACGCCATTCAGGTTATAAACAAGCGCAAATTCGCCTGTAACAATTTCCTGCCTGGTGTACAGTAACGCTTCTCTTGAATCGTAAATGTTAACGCGAATGGTTTCTGTTCCGTTGTTGACGGCAGTTAACAGAAATTTTCCATTTTCCTTAGTCAATTTGGCCACGTGGATGGTGCTTTCAATTTTGTTTTTCTTGTAGCTCACCTTTTCAACCTGTTTGCCGAATTTATCTTCTAATACAATGGTGTATTCACCTGCTTCCATACCATTGAAATTGTAAGGTCTGATAAAGCTGGCTACGTTTGTGATTACTTCAGAAAATACTACCTGTTGTTTGCTGTTCAGGATAGTTGTTTTAACTTTTCCTGTTTCCAGGCCTTGATAAACTACTTTATAAATTCCGGTAGTTTCATTTGGCATAACAGCCATTGTAGTGGGTGACGAAGCAAAAATCTGGATGCTTGCCGCTAAGAATGCGATGATAAGATTGAATTTCATTTGTTTTAATTAATTTATTGTGCTGCAAAGGTCAGATTATACTACTATTCATATTTAGTAATACAACCGGCAACGTTGCCTGCGTAATAAAAAGGTATGCCGGACGCAATCAGAATCTTATATTCCTTTTCCAGGGCAATACAATCTTTTTAAGCGGATAAGCCTGTCTAACCTGAAGCGATTTTGCGAACGAATCACTTACCAAAAGAAAGTTCTGCCAAACAGCGTCAAAAACGGCCTTTTCTTACCTGTTAAACCCGTTTTAAACAGAATAGGCCTGGCTTGTGTCATCTTAAAATTGTTAAGTGCCATGTATGAAATTTCATCAAAAATGCAGGAAATGGAGATTCTGTATGGCGATGAGCAGGGCAGCTTCATCATTTGCCATAATAAAAACTGTTGCCTACATTCGTTGCGTAATATTTTGATTAGGATATGACAGAAGCGTTGAACAGCCCCGCTGCCAACAAGGATTTCCTGGAGCAAATCCTGGACTTTCTTCCGTATCCCTTTGTAATCGCTGAATCTAACGGTGACACGTACCGGAACTCTCACCTGAACAAAAAATTTCTCGAAGAAATTGGATACAGCTTAGATGAGATTCCGACAATGGAGGCGTGGTTTCAATATGCCTACCCAAACGAACAATACCGGCAGGAGGTAACAAACGGCTGGGCGTTGAAGTTATCATCTGCACAAGAGTCGGGGCAGGATGCCATAACGATGAGGGTATTGATACAAACAAAAAATAATGGAAAGCGATGGTATGAAGTGAAGGCATCGGTAATTGATGGCCTGCAAGTAGTAGCCTTTATTAATATTCATGATGAAGTGCTGCGGCAACAGGAACTGAAACACTTAAACGATAACAAGAACCAGGTGCTGTCTGTTCTTACCCACGATTTGCGCTCACCCATTCAAAATTTGCAAGCCATTATGAAACTTGCTTTTCGCGATGACCTCACGCAGGCTGAATTTTTTCAGCTTATCCGCGATTTGCATGAGCGAAGCCGCAGTATTTTAGACTTGCTCGACACCACATTGCTTTGGGCGAAATCGAATTTCAATTCAATTCAACTTAAACGGGCTCCGGTAGATGTACGCCACATTGCCAAACAAATAACGGAGGCTTACGATAACTTCACAAAAATAAAACAACTTCACATAACGCTGAACATATCGGATGATAAACCCATATCCGACCCGGATGTAATAAACATTGTTTTGCGGAATTTACTTTCCAATGCAATTAAGTTCACCCCGATGGGCGGAAAAATTGAAGTAAGGGGAGCCATGAATAATGGTGTATATGAACTTGTTGTATTTGATTCGGGGGTTGGCATGGATGAAAATGTTGTTAGTAAGGTGTTGAACGAAGCCGGCATTAGCTCGCGGGGCACATTGAACGAACACGGCATTGGCATCGGCCTTTCGCTTTGCCTGCAATTGCTTTCGCGGATAAAGGGAGAGCTATCCATAGAAAGTGAACCTGGAAAGGGCACTGTCGTGCGAATCTGTTTTTGATTCTATCGCTTATTGTCAGCGGTAAACAGCACAAGCAATACAATCAAAATAAGCACACTGTATTCAACACCGCCACTGCCATGACCAACCACAAACCATCCATTAGGTAAATGCACCATCAACAGCCCTGCGGCAACAATCACAGCATGGAATAATATGCAATAACGCGTCTTGATACCAAGCGCCAGCAAACTTCCACTAACAATTTCGCCTATTGTTATTACCCAGGCTAACATAACCCCAATCAGTAACCCTTTACTATTTAAGTAACTACCGAAATCGGCAACGGAGTTGTAATAAAGGCGTGCAATACCATGTGTTATGAAGATGATACCCATAACAACTCTAAGAATAGTGATGGCATTTAGTGAGTATTTCATGTGTTTGAAATCAGGTGCAGATAGTGTGGTAAATTAACAAAAAATTTAGTGCCTTCGTGGCACCTGTTTATTGAAATCAACACATATATTGCCTCCCGATTTTAACACACCTTTAACTATGAACAGAAAACTATTTTTACCTGTACTGTTGCTGATTGCAGTTATTCAAGTTGCAGGTGCGCAGCAACTGAAATCGCCCAACGGGCAGTTGTCTATGGCGTTTTCGCTTGGCGCGGATGGAACCCCAACCTATACATTGAATTATAAAGGCAAACCGGTTATCAAGCCAAGTAAATTAGGCCTGGAATTATTGCATGATGAAAAGTCGTTGCTCAATCAATTTTCGATTACGGATACACAAACGTCTGCACATAACGCTGACTGGGAGCCGGTATGGGGCGAGGAGCGGGTTATCAAAAACCGGTACAACGAATTGGCGATTACCCTTACACAACAGGAAACCAACCGTGTGCTTATTGTGCGGTTCAGGTTGTTTGATGACGGCCTGGGCTTTCGCTATGAGTTTCCGTTGCAACCCAACTTAGTATATTTTGTAATTAAAGAAGAACGTACAGAATTTGCCATGACCGGCAACCACACTGCTTTTTGGATTGCCGGTGACTACGACACGCAGGAATATGATTACACTACTTCCCGGCTTACGGAAATACGAAGCCGCATGAAAGATGCCGTTACGCATAACGCTTCGCAAACACCATTTTCACCTACCGGAGTACAAACAGCCCTTATGATGAAAACAGATGACGGTCTTTATATCAATTTGCATGAAGCCGCCTTAGTCAACTATTCGTGTATGCACCTTAACCTGAACGATGAAACACTTGTGTTTCAAAGTTGGCTTACGCCTGATGCTACCGGGGCAAAAGGATTTATGCAGGCTCCTTCACAAACTCCGTGGCGAACCATTATCGTAAGCGATGATGCCCGCGATATACTGGCTTCACGAATGACCTATAACCTTAATGAACCCTGCAAGATTGAAGACACTTCCTGGATAAAGCCACAAAAATACATTGGCGTTTGGTGGGAGATGATTACCGGAAAAAGCTCATGGGCATATACCAACGAAGTGCCTTCTGTTCAATTAGGCATTACCGATTATTCGACTGTAAAACCTAACGGCACGCATGGCGCCACAACAGCAAACGTTAAAAAGTATATCGACTTTGCCGCGCTACATGGATTTGATGCTGTGTTGGTAGAGGGCTGGAACGTTGGCTGGGAAGACTGGTTTGGCAACGCAAAAGATTATGTATTTGATTTTGTTACTCCATATCCTGATTTTGATTTGCCACAATTACGCGACTATGCAAAATCAAAAGGTGTGAAGTTGATGATGCACCATGAAACCTCAGGTTCTACACGCAATTACGAGCGCCATCTTGATAAGGCTTTTCAACTTATGCGCGACAATAATTACGATGCCGTTAAAACAGGCTATGTAGGCGATATTTTACCTAAAGGATATCACCATTACGACCAATGGACAAACAACCATTATCAATATGTAATTGAGAAAGCCGCACAATATAAAATCATGGTAAACGCGCATGAAGCTGTGCGACCTACCGGTATTGCCCGCACATGGCCGAATATGATTGGTAACGAGTCTGCAAGAGGTACTGAATTCCAGGCGTTTGGTGGTTCAAAACCAAATCACGTTACTATTCTGCCATTTACCCGGTTGATAGGAGGGCCAATGGATTATACGCCCGGTGTGTTTGAAATGGACATCAGCAAGATTAACCCGAACAACAACTCTCATTGCAACAGCACATTGGCCAACCAGCTTGCGTTGTATGTTACCATGTACAGTCCGTTGCAAATGGCAGCCGATTTACCTGAGAATTATGATCGGTTTCCTGATGCGTTTCAGTTTATAAAAGATGTAGCGCTAGATTGGGATGAGAGTAAATACATAGAAGCAGAACCCGGGCAGTATATCACCATTGCCCGTAAGGCAAAAGGAAAATCAAGTTGGTTTGTTGGTAACGTAAATGGCGAAACACCGCGCACCTCTGTAGTATCGTTTAATTTTCTTGAGCCGGGCAAACAGTATGTTGCTACTATTTATGCCGATACTGCCAACGCTCATTACAAAACCAATCCGCAGGCCTATACAATCCGTAAGGTTATAGTTACCGGCAAATCAACATTGAAGCAATGGTCTGCGGCAGGAGGGGGCTACGCAGTCAGCATAGTTGAAGTATCGAAGGAAGATGTGAAGGGGTTGAAAAAGTTGAAGTAATCGGTATCCCTATCAATTTCTTATGTGAGTATGCTGTACGCGTATTAGTCATTATTCTTGAGCACGGTAATCCAACCATTAATGGGCTTACTAAGACATTCGTTGCTAAGCAAATAATAATAAGTTCCTGATGATTGATTATTAGCATCCCAGTCGTTCGAATAAGGTGATGATGCGAATATTTCTGTTCCCCATCTATTGAATATTCGTATCGTTGTGTTTTTTAAGGATTTATCTATTTTAAACACATCGTTAATTTTGTCACCGTTAGGAGTAATAACATTCGGTAAAAATAATTTATCAGAAATAACCGGATAGACCTCTACCGGGTCACTGAATTTTCCTCCACAAAAATTTTCAATATATACTTGATATACTCCCGAATCTAATACATTAATTTTTGTCTCTTGATAATGTTGAGTTACTCCATTCAAATACCATGTTGGTTCAGAAGGGGTATTGACCGTCAATTCGAGGTCACATTTTCCGCGTGCTATCGCAGGTTTAGTGAGAGGAGTATAGGAGTTTATACTTAAAGTTATTGAATCTCCACTGCTGTTACAGAGGTTAGTTCCGTAAACCTTAATCTCACCTGCGCCCTGGTGAGTGGGTTTTACTGATATTGAATTGCTTGTTGAAATAATTCTGCCTGACGGTGAAAAAATATCCGGAATATCCCAAACGTAGCTGGTGGCATGCGGTACTATATTGACTTGGTATTGCAGGTTGTTGTTCGGAAGAACACAAATTTCATCTGGCCCGGATAATTGGACTGCATCTCCGGGGTTAGGTATACGCATAACCTGAAGTACATCTGAAATCTCTCCTGGCCCACATATACCTATGGGTTGAACCCGAATGTTGCCGGATTGGAACTGAGGAAAAACTTGTGCATGAAGCGTAGGAGAGTCTTGAGGATATAAAGGATTAAAGGAGATAAACGGAGGGAGATACCATTGATAACCAATAGCGTTTGAAACGGGATCGATGTCTTTCGTAAAATCAATTTCTAATGGGCAAATATTTTCTATACCTGCGAGAAGGGGTTTGCCGGGTGTTGGAAAAACTTCTATAGTGTGTTCTGTTTGAGTTTGACCACAAGCATTCTCCGCCATAACCTGTACAACTCCACTTATAAAATTAGATGTGAAAATCAGTTCTGCCGATGTTTGGGATGCGTCTTCCAGTATTTGAATTCCGGGAGAGGCAACCCATGTTATGGTGTTTGCACCGTTAATTTCAGCTATGGAAAAGAATTCACTTGTTTCCGGGCATACATTTTTTTTGGGAGATATGAATTCAGGAATTTTTGGTGATGATAATATGCTAATGGAATAAACACCACCATAGTACACCATACAGCCATCAGAAACCGATACGACAACAGCATGTCCGTTTGCTTCGGGTAAAATGTTAACGTTAATAGAGTTTGTTGTTGTGTCGGCATTCATATTGGTGTGAGATACCCCAGGTGGCAGGTACCAACGGTATTGCATACCTGGTAAATGCAAGGTGGTAAGGTTTAAGGTAACAGGGTTGCAAAAATCATCGTTAGGGCCTATAATATTGAAACCGTGAAGCTTACCAAATTCGTGTTTGACCAGGTAGAAAGAATGCTCCTTAGTAGTAGCGGGTTTGCAGGTAAAAGAAACACCTTCCCTAAAATCTCCAAGTGTATAAATTGTTCCATCACTTTCAATAATACTTTGCAGCGCTTGTGAATCACTCAGGTAAGGCGTATCAAGATCTTCAATCGATTCACTTGTTAGTGCTCCCGTAAAACTGCCTGCATTATTAATCCGAAGTATAAAGGATTGCCCAACGGAAGTTGCTTTCTTAAAAGATTTATAGCTCATCTCCCAATTGAAATAGCCAGATATGTAAATAAAACCATCATCACCAAAAATGATATGACGGGGGTAAGCATTTATTAATGGATAAGCCCAGCGGACTTGGCCTGCAGGTGTTACCGATATAATATACGAGGAGCTATACTCGGAAGGGTTTACATAGAAGTCATCGGTTGTGCCAAACCTTCCTCCGGGGCCTAAACCAACGGTTAGATAAATATTACCCCATTCATCAGAAGTATGGGAGGTTGATGATGCATTTGTTCCATTGTTTGATTGCCTTACCCATTGCAATTCTGCGTTTGATGAAAATTTTGCTATAAAGAATTGTCTTCTGTTAGTATTATAACTGGAATTGTTCACTAACAGTGTTGAGCCAACCCGTAAACGTTCTGAAAAACTTCCGCTTACGATTAAATTTCCTGAGCGGTCCTGACTGAAGTCGGATATTACAGGGTGAAAAAATTCGGTATTAGTGGTAATGAATCGGTTCCATATTTTGGCGCCCGCTGATGAGTATTTGACAATTGCTAAACCGCCTTGGTAATTATTCCAACTTGGTTCAGAATTCTGATCGGTTAGCCATAAAATACTGTCATCAGAATCAATAAGAACTCTATTCCCTCTGCGACTTACGTCCGAATCGAATAAACTGAACGTTGGCTCGAAATTCACCCATTTTAAATTCGCTTCTGAATCAATTTTTGCAATAAAAGTTCCAGCACCGGGTTCAGAGCCAAGAAAACTTGATAATGAATATGTTGCGCCAACAAGCACTATATCCCCCTGGCTATCAGCTTTTAAATCAATTGCCCTATGAAGCGTGAAATCCGTGGTTGTTTGAAGTAATTTTTTTACCCATATAAGCGTTCCGTCAGTGTTATACCTGGCTAAGAATAAGTCACTTAAAGTGAAATCATTTGTAGTTAATTCAACTTCATCAAAATGATTGATGCCATACATTTGGCCGATCACATAAATGCTTCCATTTGGATGCTTTAGAATTCGTTTACTATAATTCTCATTATAATATTCATTTTTAGCGTACTTTATCCATGATGCCTGCCTGGCTTCTATAGAGTCTATCCCAAATAGGATAACGAGTGAAAGGAGTAAGAAGAATCGCATAACCAACTGTGGCAACAAAATTATAAAAATATATCGTAATTGTCGTTTGATATGATCCTGGATGTATGCTTAAAAATTATGAGGACTCTAGTATGAAGATTTGACTATTTATAAAATAAAAAAGCAGCCCTGGAACGGGCTGCTTTGAACATTAGTAATCAGAGGTCACATCAAACCAAATCAAACCGGTCTGCATTCATCACTTTAGTCCAGGCGGCAACGAAATCATTCACGAATTTTTCGTTGGCATCAGCACATGCGTAAACTTCTGCCAAAGCACGAAGTTCAGAGTTTGAACCAAAGATTAAGTCAGTACGAGTGGCTGTCCATTTCACTTCGCCTGTTCTGCGGTCGCGGCCTTCAAACAAATTCTTCGATTCATCGGTTGCGCTCCATACCGTACCCATATCCAGCAGGTTCAGGAAGAAATCGTTTGTTAACGTTTCGGGCTTGTCCGTAAACACACCATGCTTTGAGCCATCGAAATTGGCATTCAACGCACGCATACCACCAACTAAAACAGTAAGTTCAGGAGCGGTAAGCGTTAACAGTTGCGCCTTGTCGATGAGCAATGCTTCTGCCGGAATGTTAATCTTGCTGCTCACGTAGTTTCTGAACCCATCGGCAATGGGTTCCATCGCAACAAACGATTCAACATCGGTTTGCTCCTGTGAGGCATCACCACGACCTTGGGCAAACGGTACGGTTATGTCGAATCCGGCATTCTTAGCCGCCTTTTCAACACCTGCGTTACCGGCAAGTACAATCAAATCCGCTAACGAAACATTACCGAAATCTTTTTGAATACCTTCTAATGTTTGCAACACTTTTGATAATTGTGCCGGGCTGTTCACTTCCCAATCTTTTTGCGGGGTTAAACGAACGCGTGCACCATTGGCGCCACCACGTTTGTCCGACCCTCTGAACGATGAAGCTGAAGCCCATGCAGTAGAAACCAACTCGGATACAGTTAAACCCGAAGCAAGAACTTTCTCTTTCAGTGTAGCAATATCTTTATCAGACAGTTTATGTGTAGCTGCCGGAACAGGGTCTTGCCAAATCAATTCTTCCTTCGGTACTTCCGGGCCGAGGTAACGGCTAAGGGGGCCCATATCGCGATGTGTAAGCTTAAACCATGCACGCGCGAAAGCATCCGCGAAAGCGTCAGGGTTTTCATAAAAACGCCTGGAGATTTTTTCGTAATCCGGGTCGGCACGCAAGGCGATGTCGGTCGTTAACATTTTAGGCGCATGACGTTTTGATTTATCGTGCGCATCGGGCACAGAGTTGGCACCGGCACCGTGTTTGGGTTGCCATTGGTGTGCACCGGCAGGGCTCTTGGTTAATTCCCAATCGTAGCCGAACAAATTCCAGAAAAAATTGTTGCTCCACTTGGTTGGCGTAGATGTCCAGATAATTTCTATGCCGCTGGTAATGGTGTCGCCTGCTTTACCGGAGCCATAGTTGCTCGTCCAGCCCAAGCCTTGTTCTTCAATACCGGCTGCTTCGGGTTCAGGCCCTACGTGTGTAGCCGATGCTGCACCGTGCGTTTTGCCAAAGGTGTGCCCACCGGCAATCAATGCTACGGTTTCCTCATCGTTCATGGCCATGCGCTTAAACGTTTCGCGTATGTCGCGGGCAGCGGCAAGCGGGTCGGGGTTTCCGTCAGGCCCTTCGGGGTTTACGTAAATCAAACCCATCTGCACAGCAGCAAGCGGGTTCTCCAAATCGCGTTCGCCAGAATAGCGGCTGTTTTTATTTTCAGGGTCGTTGCTTGCTGCGAGCCATTTTGTTTCAGCACCCCAATACACGTCCTGTTGAGGTTCCCACACGTCTTCGCGTCCACCGGCAAAACCAAATGTTTTGAAGCCCATTGATTCGAGGGCTACGTTTCCGGAAAGGACTAAAAGATCAGCCCATGAAATTTTACGGCCATACTTTTGTTTGATTGGCCACAGCAACCTGCGGGCTTTGTCGAGGTTTGCGTTATCAGGCCAACTGTTAAGCGGGGCAAACCGTTGCTGTCCGGCACCTGCACCACCGCGACCATCATTTATACGATAGGTACCTGCGCTGTGCCAGGCCATGCGCACAAACAGGGGGCCGTAGTGTCCAAAGTCTGCCGGCCACCAATCCTGCGAATCGGTCATTAATGCCGTTAGGTCTTTTTTAATAGCCGCCAGGTCAAGACTCTTGAATTCTTCCGCATAATTGAAAGAAGCGTCCATCGGGTCGGAGAGGGATGAATGCTGACGCAGTATGTTAAGTTTCAGTTGGTTAGGCCACCAGGTATCGTTTTGCGTTCCGCTGCCGCCAATCTGTTTTAGAGTTCCACTGTGAAACGGGCATTTGCTTTCACCGTTTCCGTTTGAATGTGTCTGTTCTGCCATGATTGTTTGTATTAAGCGTTTAAAATTTAGTTACGTGTTCATTCAATGGCATCTCCAAAAACCTTGTTTTTACAACCTCATCACTACCTTCTCCTAAAGGAGAAGGAGGTACAAGGAGTTTTTGGAGATGCCATTGAAAAGTTGAGCAGTATAGGCAACCGTTATCAATTTGTCTATGATTAAAATCAACTTTCAAGATTACGGCACGTTGTATAATAAATCAAATTGATTATTTTTATAATCATATAGTTATTATCTATGACATTAACCCAGTTAGAATACATAGTAGCCCTGGATACCTACCGGCATTTTGTGTTGGCATCCGAGAAATGCTTTGTTACACAACCCACCCTTAGTATGCAGATTCAGAAACTTGAAGATGAGCTGGGGGTTAAACTATTCGACCGCACGAAACAGCCGGTGATGCCTACCGAAATAGGGGCGGGCATCATTGCCCAGGCCCGCACCGTATTGCGCGAAACCGATATGATTCGCCAGTTAATCAGCGACCAGAAGAATGCACTAAGCGGAGAATTACGCATCGGTATCATCCCCACGTTGGCGCCTTATTTATTGCCTCCGTTGTATGAAGCCCTGCGTAACAAGTATCCGCAGGTAAACTTAGTTGTAAGGGAAATCATTACCGAAGAAATTATTAACGAACTCAAACACAACCGGCTTGATTGTGGTATTGTGGTAACGCCTTTAAATGATTCTTCTATAAAAGAAGAGATACTCTTTTATGAAGAACTGTTTGTGTACGTTTCTAAAAAGAATGCACTGGTTGATAAAAAGTATGTATTGGCAAACGAACTTGACCCGAATAAACTCTGGTTGCTGGAAGAAGGGCATTGCTTTCGTTCGCAGGTATTGAACCTGTGCGAATTACGAAAGAGAAACGACTTTCATATAAAATACGAAACCGGCAATATTGAAACCCTTAAACGTATGGTTGATAAAAGTGACGGCATTACCATTTTGCCCGAACTTGCCGTAATGGAATTTAGCAAAGCGCAACATAAACTTGTAAAGCGATTGAAAGAACCAAGTCCGGCACGCGAAGTAAGCTTGGTTACACACCGCAACCACATCAAAACCAAACTCATCAACACCCTGAAAGAAGAGATTCTTGCTATTGTGCCAAAGCAAATGCAAAAACTCCAGGGCAAGAAGGTGGTGGAGATTACTTATTAGTGTTATTTTACCTACTCAAATTGCCTCTCATGATCGATAAGAAAAAGACCCCTCACTGGCGCAAGTGTTCGCTTGGGCCAGAGAAGCAGATGAGAGAAATGGTTGTTTAGCAGTGCAAGTAATTATGTTGGTAGAAAAAAGATTTTTGAAATATGTTTTATCGAAAAGAAGAAGATGTTAGCGGAAAAGGCACAAGCGGACGCTTGTGCCATAGCGGGGGCTGGTTCAGATACTCTGTATCTTCATAAAAAGCATAGTTTTGGCCCAACTAAAATGTACTTCTTAATTGAGCAATAAAAACCTAATCATTGACTTAGAGAACGAAAATAAATCAAAAGAAATATGTTAAAAGGAGTCGTATTGTTTCATAGTGTTGTGTTTTGCACTTTTTCCCTCATGGCTCAGAATAAAACAACACTCGGCATAAGGGTTGGCTTAAGCAGCAGCACAATTGATGGTTCTTTTGTAGAGTACATTGGTAATTCTGTTCCCGGCAATGTTCCGCCTCACCGCCCGGTAGATAAGCAGGGATTTGAATTTGCTGCCTTAGGTTACTACAGCCTCGGTAAAGCACTTGAACTAAACTACGGGCTGGGACTTATCCAAAAAGGCGGAAGCTTAACCAACACGGATTTAGGCTTTACGATAGACCCAACCCTTAACTACTTATACATTCCTGTAGGCTTAAATTTTAAGCCCGTTCAATTAGAACGGCTTTCGGTTCACCTGTCGGCAAATGTTACCACCAACGTTCAACTCTTAGCCGAACGGCCATACTCGATTACTCCTTATTTTAATTATTCTGAAATCGCTAAAAATCACAACGTGATATTCGGTTATTCCGTGGGGGGCTTTTTCCGTTACAAGCTAAATGAAAAACTTGCCTTGCAGGGCGATGTTCACTTTATCGGTGACTTCAATCCGTTCTTCACGGCATCCGAACAGAATGAAAATTTCGAAATGAAAACCAGGGGCCAGGTGTTTTCAATCGGGTTGGTGTCGACCTTTTCAAGCGACTCATTTAATGAAAGCAAAAAGTTAAGTGTGCTGTTCAGGGCCGGTTATGTCATGTCGGCATTGCATGGCTCTTATGTTGAATACATCCGTAATTCCTCATTCGGGGATCCATATACATTACAAGATAAACATGGGTTTGAAGTTGCAGCTTTAGCGTACCTGCAATTAGCCAAACCGGTGTATCTTGTTTCAGGTCTGGGGTTTATTCAAAAGGGTGGTGCCATTGATAATACAAGTGCAGTTTACCCTGTTGATGTAACGTTGAACTATCTGTCAATCCCGTTAGGTCTTGCCGTAAACCCTGTTAATACGGGTAAAGCTTCACTCTTTTTCACTACGGCACTCACCAACAATATTGAGCTTTCATCGGAGCAGGAATTTTTGAAAGGAACAAATCCGGATGGTTTACTGCCTGAGAAGAGCAATACCTTCATTCTTGGGTATTCAGTTGGCGGAGCGTTTCGTTATAAGTTGAATGAAACAGTGTCGTTACAGGTTGACGTCTCGGCCCTGTCGGACTTTACCCCATTTTATGAGCGTGAACTGGAAGGTAAGCAGTACGAAATGAAGACAAAAGGGAATTCCTTTTCCATCGGGGCACTATATCACTTCAAATAAAAACTTTAGAAAATATTCTGATCAATAAATCAATTAACAACCAAGCATATGAAAAAATTAATTATTCTGCTCCTGTTAGCGTTCGCCCACTGGCGCAAGCGTCCGCTTGTGCCAGAGAAGCAGATGAGAGAAATGGTTGTTTAGCAGTGCAAGTAATTATGTTGGTAGAAAAAAGATTCTTGAAATATGTTTTATCGAAAAGAAGAAGATGTTAGCGGAAAAGGCACAAGCGGACGCTTGCGCCATAGCGGGTGTTTGTTTTTAAGCGGTTACAGGCCGCGTAATGCATTGATCTTTGCATTGGTGTTACAGAAAATATGATGATTTTAAAAATAGATTGCGCCATAGCGGGGAGGCACAGAGTTTCCGCATGGGCGGAAGACTCTGAGAAAAAGCTATTAGAAACAATTAAATGAAGTTATCAGTATTATTGACGTTTTTATACCTTTTTTCAAGGTCATGCGGAGTGAGTACAAGCATACCCTGTACTTATCCTGATCCTTATGCAGAATCTTTTTATAGCAAAGGTTTAAAATTCCAGATAGGAGTCAGAAGCAATGAAATCGCCCAGGATACAATTGAGTTTGATCAATATGGGAACATTATCAGAACTCGACAATATTGGTCGCAACAATTTTTTTCTTATGATAGTCTTCGTTATCCTACACGTTTACTTACAATCAATGACGCTCCAAGTAATTATGTAGTAACCTATGGAAGAGAGGATAATATACTCCTACAGTACTGGTTTGAGGTAAATCATAATAAATGGGAAATTGATCTTGTCAGGGATTTGAATTCAAAACCTGATATGGTTGTCCAACACGAACTTGATAGACGTGGGTTAATAGGTGAGTCAAAAGATTTAATGAGAAACAAAAGAGCTACGTACAAGTATAATGAGCAGAAAAGTTTAACTGAGAAGCATATCTACTCCATGAAAAATGGAGAACTATTAGCATATTGGAAATATGAATATGGGGACAATCACCTTATTAGTAGGATTCAGGTTCAGGAGGGAGGCAAAACTTCTTTTATTCATTATTTTTCTACTGATGGCCTGCTTGATTCTACTGTCTACAAAAGTGAGATTGTCAGGTATAAATATGTGTATAGGTAGTTCATCCCCTCAGTAATGCTATACTTTATCAGGTGGGGTTATTTTATCGAGTTAAGTAATTGATAATCAGTATTGCTATATAATATAGCAGCAAAAAATGGCAGGATATTTACCCCCGCCAGTTTTATTTTATGGGCATACCGTTGAAACCAGGTAGCTGCCTGGCGTCTACATATCCGTACTGGTGGGTATATCAAAATGCCCCATTAACGGGATGGCTTGCCAGCATAATGGTTCCCACTTTGCCATGAATTCAATAAAGCTTGACCATGAAAATTCCCTTGATTTCATTCCTGTTAGTTGCGTTGTTGTTAACTTTTCAGGTACACGCGCAGATTACCACCTTACAGGATTTGCCTGTCCACAATAAACGACAGATTGGCGTTGGACTGCGTGTAACATTTTTAAACAATGCGGAGCGGTCGGGCGAACAGATCGGGCGTTCATACGTTGCTCCCGAATTTGATTTTTTCAGATCGAACTTTGAAAAAGGAGGCTGGAACAGAAGCCACCGGGTAAAGCTGTTCGGTGATTTCTTTGCCATGTGCATACAGATGTTACGCGGAGAATTTGACTGGGCATACCAGGAAGATTTTACCACCGAGGTAAACACTTTTTTAGGTTGGCATAACTGGGGTGTAACAGCGGTGAGTACCGACAAGCTCAACGTTGCTGCGGGGTTTCACCTGGGCGATTACATGTATTACTATTATGGCGGTGGCAAGAAAAAGGAACCCGACTTTGTGCTTAACCCGGCCGGGTATTACATGGGCGCAGGCCCGGCTTTTATTGTTGACTACCGGCTGGGCAGCCTGCCGTTGTTACTTCACTACGAAGGAGCTGCCGCTTACGGATTTCGTGTGGGAGATGTGTCTGGCCAGGTAAAGACGGAATATGCCGATCCGTTTTTTTTGAATAACTTGCTGGAAATTCGTTCGGACTTCAAGCTCTATGCCGGGTTTGAATATGTTACCCTCATCAACCGGGGTGATGTTTCTAACCGGGGCCAGCGTTTTGAGATAAAGTTGGGATACCGTTTTTATGAAAAGGATTAACAAAATAGATAAGTAAACAACTAAACCATTTATAACTATGAAAAAGATACTGACAATAGTAGTGTTGCTGATCGGTGTGCAGGCTTATGCGCAGATTACCGAAAAGGACGTGGTTAATCACGGATCATTTAAACCAGGCGCGTTTAAGAATGCACCCAAGCGTATATTTATTAATAGCTTTAATGTGTATTTCCAGGTTTTTGGCAGCGCCCGTGCCAGCACAACCGGTGGCGAAATGTTGGGCACGCTTAGAGGAAACACAAATGTGGCTATGGGTGTTGCGCTTGATGGTGTTGACAGCAAGGATTTCCTGGAAATTACCAACGAGGTGTATGAGCAATATGTATCAAAGCTTAAAGCTATGGGATACGAAATTGTTTCGGCCGATGAAGCCGGCAAAACGGAGGCATACAGCAACTGGGTCAGAAAAGAAGGAGGGGAGCTATCGTCAACACAGTCTGTCGGATTCCTGAAAGTAACCCCTAACAATTACGCTTATTATGTGAAGCGTGAAACCGCAAAAGGAAAGGAAAAATCAGGATTCGTTTCTAACAACCATGTGCTGTCCAAACAATTAGACGATGCCGTGATCGCGGATGTGAACATGACCTTTTATTTTGTGCAGATGAAAACATTCGACAACGAATTTTTAGGATATGCACAGGTAACGGGTAAGCCTAACTTTCATTTTGCCCGGCTTCTGGGCGATGTGAACAACCAGGTGTTGAGCAGCGCCAATTATGGCTTTGGTAAAAATTTAACCGCCCACGAAGCGGCCATCAACACAACGCTGAAGAAGGGAGTATGGAGCGAGCAGCCGGTGTTTGATAACAGCACTAAATTTAAAGAAGCGGCAGCAGCGGCCAGCAGGCCTATTCCGAGTTATGCAGCAATTGTTTTCGTAAACCATGTGAATATGAACACCTCGCACTATTTAGAATGCGACACGGAGTTGTATAAAAAAGAAACCAAGCGCATGATGATTGAATTTTTGGATATCAGCCTCGACCGGCTTAAAGCAAATATTAAATAGCAGACCTGAATTACTTCAGCCATGAGAGGCTGCCTCAAACGGGGCAGCCTCTTTTATTTTAGCGTTTTGAAAGAACTAACTATTGTGTTATCCCCTTGTCTTTTAACATGATCTCTTTACCTTCGGTAAAATATCTGCATCATGTTCAGACACTACCTTATCACAGCCTTCAGGGCTTTCTATAAGCGTAAAGGCGGGAGAGGGGCAGGTGTGTTGTTCACGTACATTAACATCTTCGGCCTTACGGTAGGATTGGCGGCCTTCCTTGTCATCGCTCATATCGTACACTATGAATTGAGCTTCGATACGTTTTTTGAAAACAGTAAAGACACGTATCGCGTAGCGGTGAGAAAAACAGAACAGGGTAATGTGGTGATGGAAAGTGCGCGAAGTTACCCGGGGCTTGCCGCGCTGTTGAAAAATGAGATACCGGAAGTAATGGCCTGCGCCCGGCTGTACAAGGAAGAGTGCATGCTGCATTATAAAGAAGGAGATGTGAAATTCAACCGGCAGCACACCTTCTGGGCCGACCGCAATTTTATTTCTGTATTCAACCTTGAATTTACCAGGCAGGGCGATTTGACATTGCTCGATAAACCCTGGAGCGCTATCATTTCTGAATCCGGGGCTAAACGCTTTTTCGGAACAGACTGGGAGGGTGAACACGACCCTATTGGAAAAACTATTTGGCTGAATGAAAATCTCGGCTTTACCATCCAGGGTGTTTATAAAGACCTGCCGGTCAATTCACATATAGAGGTTGATTTCGTAGTATCGTGGTCAACATTAGTTACACTGGCAGGGCCGGTGTTTGAGAACAGCCTTCCGCCAGACTGGAACGCGAGCTACGTTTATCTTCAGTTAACGCCCGGCACATCACCGGAGAAAGTGGAAACGATGGCTGCAAAAATATTGAAAGATCGTATTCCTGAATCCGTTACACGCGATGTTACCTATGAATTTTATCTTCAGCCTGTGGAATCTATTCATCTGCACTCCAACATTGCAGATGAATTGCAACCCAACGGAAGTCGCGCATTTGTTTATTCCATGATCGGGGCGGCTGCCCTCATTCTTGTCATCGCGTGGATTAACTTTACCAACCTGTTAACCGTGCGCTCGCTGGAGCGTGCTAAGGAAGTAGGTGTACGAAAGGCCATCGGCTCCACACGCAGGCAACTGATGATTCAGTTCCTGTTTGAAGCCATGTTGTCAAGCCTGGCAGCCGGTGCATTAGCATGGGGTATCGTTTATTTTTCTGGCAATATAGTTCAGGAGATAACGCAGATACAACTCCCTGTATTTGCGCTTTCAGGGCAGGGTACCATTACCCTGATGTTGTTTTTCGTCATTATCCTTTTTGGCGGATTAGTTGCAAGCCTGTATCCTTCATTGGGGTTATCCGCACTTCGTACAACCGAAGTAATCAAAGGGAAAGTCAATGCAAAACCCGGCAAAGCATACTTTCGGAAAACGCTTCTTGCCTTCCAGTTTTTTTGCTCGGTATTCCTGCTGACAACCACATTGGTGATTTATAAACAGGTGAAGTTCATGCGCAGCCAGGAGTTGGGTATGAATCCTGACCAGGTTATTGTGTTGCATTCTCCACGTTCGATGATCGGCAATGATAAACGTATGCAGTATTTTGAAAATTTACGCGAGAAGTTGTTGCCGTTTGTCGAAGTGGCGGAAGTAGGCGCTTCAGGGTGTATTCCCGGAAATGAATTTCTGGTAAGGAAAGATAATGTACATGCAGCAGGAGGGGAGGATGGAAAAAATATAACCTACGATGTTGCCTACATTGATCGTGGGTATGCGCCTGCGCTGGGCATACGTTTCCTCGATGGAAGGAATTTTACGGAACAACCCGGTGAAGAAACAAAAATCATCATAAACGAAACGGCTGCACGCATGATGAGCTTCACGGCCGAAACGGCTGTGGGTAAAACGGTGATGATGGAGAACCGGCAATACCAGGTTATTGGTGTAGTGGAAGACACGCACTACCAGGGGTTGCAAAAATCCATACATCCGCTTATTTTATTGCGTGGTCATGATTATGAGTTTGGGTTTTTTCCGATAAAAGTACAAAGCCATAATATGCCACAAACGGTAGCGAACATAGAAATGGCGTGGAAAGAAATATACCCTAACGACCCATTCGATTATTTTTTCTTAGATTCATTTTTTGATGAGCAATATGCCCGCGACAAAGCCTTTGGAAAACTATTCGGGTTGTTCGCGGTGCTGGGCATAACCATTGCCTGCCTGGGGCTGATCGGCCTTGTTGCCTACACCACTTTTCAGAAAACGAAGGAGATAGGCATACGAAAAATATTGGGAGCCAACGTATGGACTATCTTAGTGCTGCTCACCCGTGAGTTTTCCATGCCTGTACTCATCGCCTGTGTAGTTGCTATCCCGGCCACACAATATACTGTACAGCAGTGGCTCGAAGGCTTTGCTTACCGGTATGATGTTTCCTGGTGGGTGCATTTCGTTTCCCTTGCCATAGTTAACATGCTGGCATTATTGGCCATCAGTTGGCAATCCCTGAAAGCCGCTTTCGCCAACCCGGTTGATGCGTTGCGGGAATAATGATTTATTGATTAGCTATTTTTTTTATTTGCAGCTAACGAATAAGCGAGACGCTTCCGTTTGTTTTGATATTCCAGTAGATATTGTGATTTAACTGCACCCTCCAGGAATGACCTGCCAATCAGTTCGGCAACTGCTTGTTCCTGATCTGTGAAATCCCGGATTTCCTTCTTTACGATTGACTCAGGCAATCCGGCCCGGGTGCCGAGCGCGAAGAAATCATCGTATGCGTAAAAAGCATTGGCTTTGTAGCTTTCGGTTTCGTAATCGTCAGTAAAGAGGCCGTGCCTGAATGCAATGTCGGTGTCATTAACGTGGATGCGCGTACAAATTAAATCATACGCAGGACTTAGAATAAAATCTCCTGAATCGGTTTCTAAAAGTGAAAAGTTTTTTAAGTGAGCATCGCCATTTGAAAAAACATAGTTAAACAGTATTAGCCTGAACAGCTTTCGTGCTTGCGCTGCATACGGGCCAACAAACTGCTTTAGTACCCGAAAGAGGTCTTCTGCTGAGGCTTCATATTTAAAATTTTCGCCAGCCGTGTCTTTTGTTTTACCGAATAAGGTTGCAAAGTCTTCCATCCTTCGTTTTTTACCGCCCGGTTTATAGTCAAACCTCTTAGTTATGTAAGCGGGGAGACCATCCTGAAAAAAGACCAAGGCATTTGGCGCGGTGTTAAGGTTGAAAATCCGGGCGGCAATTTGCATAGTAAGATGTTCATTGGCAGGAAGTTGCTCAACCTTCAACAAATCAACCGGAATGGGCTTTAGAATGTATTGCCCCGTTTCGCCAGCATGTGTAAGACGCAGCTTATTTTTTTCAAGTATCAACGAAAGCTTGATCTGCACTCCGGAAATACTAAGACGTTTACGATTTTCAATAAACGCTGCCTGCACGTTTTCATCATTTTCGGGTGAGGCAAACGGGAGAGTATGATTAACCCGCTTTCCCCCGAAAACATTTCTTAATGCTGCCGGGCTGTACGTGGTAAATCCAGGCTTTAACGTAGATGGGCAACGATCAACTTTCATTTGGAAGAGGTTTAACAGTAATCGCGCCTATGGTATCTGCGCCTGCTGTATTTAGCAGTAAAGAGAAACTGTCATTCTCGTCAACCTGCAACTGCCGGCACTGAAGTTTTCTGTTAACACCTTCGGCCAGCATGTTAAAAAAAAACGGGAATAGAACTTTGCTGCGATACTCCTGTGCATTTTTAGAAAGCGTAAGGCTAATGCCCGGTTTACTGCTAAGAAAATAGTTATCATCGTAACGGAAAACATATTCCTTCTCATCCGTAAAGGTTAATCTCCCGGCCAGTTCTCCATTAGTATATACTAACGCCTCTTTCATACGTTACCTATGCTTTATACTTAACCTCCATCTTAACCTCCATGCCCAATGCTTCCCCGATACGTACAAGCACTTCAAGCGTAGGATTAGTCAGACCTCTTTCAAGCCGCATGATGGTGTTCACATTAACCTCTGCAAGTTCGGCTAACGCTGACTGCGTAATTCCCAGCTCTTTACGCCTTTCCCGAATATCTTTACCGATAGTAGCCTGAAATCCCATTATACTGTTTATTATTTGTCAAAAATAGGGTAATCAAACATAAATACCCACTTAAATATACATTTAAGTGGATATTCATGTGAAAAATAAGATTGTTTCACACCACCAGCCAGGCGATTACGGTCATGCACTACTTAAAATAAACTCTTCGCCACTTGCGTAGAAATTCCAAGCTTATCGATTCCCAGGGAAACAACATCGCCTGCTTTGAGATAGCGTGGGGGCTTAAAAGCCATGCCAACGCCAAAAGGAGTTCCTGTTGAAATAACATCTCCGGGCAGGAGTGTCATGAATTGCGAAATATAACTCACCAGCATGGGAATTTTGAAAATCAGGTTTTTCGTGTTTCCGCTTTGAAGAAGTTCACCGTTTACTGAAAGCCGGAGATTCAGGTTGTGAACATCACCTGCTTCACCTGGTGTAACTAACCAGGGCCCTAATGGCGAGAAGGTATCCGCACTTTTTCCTTTTACCCATTGCCCTTCACGTTCAAGCTGAAACTCGCGTTCGCTGTAATCATTCATCAGGCAATAGCCGGCAACATAATCCAGTGCTGCATCTTCTTCAACGTATTGTGCCTTTTTTCCAATGACCAACGCCAGTTCAACTTCCCAATCTGTCTTCTTACTGTTTTTAGGAATAACAACCGGGTCATTCGGCCCGCATAATGAAGTAGTGGCTTTGAAAAATATAATCGGCTCGGAGGGCACCTTCATTCCCGCCTCGGCTGCGTGATCGGAATAGTTTAAACCAATACAAATGATTTTGCTCGGCCGTGCAACAGGAGAGCCTAACCTGACGGATGAATCAATCTTAGGTGCAGTATTGCGGTTAGCATTGAGCCAATTGCGTAATTTTTCAATTCCATTATCCGCAAAGAATTTTTCATCGAAGTCATTAAACGCTTCACTAACATCAATTCTTGTTCCGTCCGGTAATTCTACACCCGGCTTTTCTTTTTCAAATTCTCCAAAACGAATAAGTTTCATATCAGGTATTTAAAGTTACGAGGCCACCATCAATAACATAATTGCTTCCGGTAATAAAAGCAGCTTCGTCCGAACAGAGAAACAACGCAAGGTTTGCAATCTCTTCTGGTTTACCCATGCGGCCTATGGGTTGCGACTTTGAAAGTTTTTCAAAAATTTCCTGTTCCTTTCCTTTATAATTCTTAGCCAAAAATCCGTCAACAAAAGGCGTGTGTACACGGCCGGGCGAAATACTGTTACACCGAATCTTGTCGTTGAGGTAGTCTTTAGCAATGGAATAGGTCATGCTTAGTATAGCGCCCTTACTGGCAGTATAGGCAAACCGATCACTTAACCCTACCAACGCTGCAATGGAGGCGAGATTTACAATGCAACCACCTCCTGATTTTTTCATTGCTTTTACACCGGCCTGAAGGCAGTGGAAAGTTCCCTTTACATTAATATTATATACCTTGTCGAAATCTTCTTCTGAAGTATCCTCTACGTTTCCAACATGCGCAATGCCGGCATTGTTTATAAGGATATGAAGCCCGTTAGCAGTTGAAACCTTTTCAAATATTTTTTCAACTTCCTCGCGGCTGGTAATATCGCAAATTGCCTGATCGCAATTACCGGCTTTTTTTATTTCCTGAAAAGTTTCATTCAAACCCGTTTCATCCATATCAAGCAGGGTTACGTGTGCTCCATGAGCCGCCAATTTTAATGAAATGGCTTTACCAATGCCTTTGGCAGCACCGGTTACTATTGCTGATTTACCGCTCAGGTTAAAGATCATCAGTTTAGGATGTGGAAGTGAGTTTTTTTTGCTTACTTTACCGTAAGTTCATATGTATGAACAAATAAACAATCTACTAACCAATTCTGGAAGTATTTCTTAAAAAATAAGTGTGTATGAAACTGGGCCTCGGATTGTATAAAAGTATTCTCACCCGCGAAAATTTTCAATTTGCCCGCCAGGCAGGCGCTACCCATATCGTTGCACAACTTGTAGACTATATTAAAGGAGAGAATCCAACGCTCACCAAAAATTATTTGAATGGCTGGGGCGAAACTCGGAATCAGGGTAAACTGTGGAGTTACGAAGAATTAAGCGCACTTCGCAAGGAAGTTGAATCGCATGGTTTGAAATTGGAGGCCATCGAAAATTTTGATCCTTCGCATTGGTATGACGTACTGTTGGATGGCCCCGAAAAAGAAAAGCAACTGGAAGGCATCAAAACCATTATTCGCAACATGGGGAAAGCCGGAATACCGGTACTGGGCTATTACTTCAGCCTTGCCGGTGTTTGGGGATGGACAAGCGGGCCGCAAGGCAGAGGAAATGCAACTGCTGTTGGCTTTGATAAAACACAGGTGAATGTCGATCAGCCAATACCAAAGGGTATGGTGTGGAATATGCGTTATGAAGATGAACGCGAAGGAGTTGTTGCGCCTGTTTCGCGAGATGAGATGTGGGCTCGGTTGAAATATTTTCTGGATAAACTTATTCCTGTTGCTGAAGAAAATAACGTCAGGCTGGTAGCCCATCCTGATGATCCGCCACTTCCGGAGATGCGAGGAACTGCACGGTTATTTTACAATGCCGATGAATATGAAAAACTATTAACACTCAGTTCGAGTCCGGCCAATGGCTTTGAGTTTTGCATGGGAACCATACAAGAGATGCAGGGTAGCGATGTTTATGCTTTATTAGATAAGTATAGCCGCGAGAAAAGAATCGGGTACATTCATTTTAGAAACGTTATCGGCAAAGTGCCGAAGTACAGGGAGGCATTTGTTGATGAAGGAGATATTGATATGGTAAAAGCCTTGCGCATACTACACGCCAATAATTACAAAGGTGTTTTAATTCCTGATCACACACCCGAAATGTCAACCAAAGCCGGATGGCATTCCGGTATGGCCTATGCGTTGGGCTATATGAAAGGAGCAATGCAGGCAATAAAATCAGTGTAATGAGTTGTAAACTATCAGAAACAACAATCAACGGAATGAAAGCGATATTCATAGAGAATGATCGCCTGAAAATTGGTATCCTCCCCGACAGGGGTTGCGATATTTTTGAATTTCGGTATAAGCCAATGGACATTGATTTCTTGCTTCGCCTTTCAAAAGGAATCCTTAACCCACAAACTCACTTTAGCCAGATAAGAAATACAAAAAACCAGTTTGAGGATTATTATTATGGCGGATGGCAAGTCTGCCTTCCCAACAGTGCCCCATTTAACTATCGTGGTGCCGAACTTGGCCAACATGGCGAGGTTTCTTTAATTCCCTGGAAAATTGAAAATATAAAAACTGAACATGATATTGTTTCTGTAACATTGAGCGCTTCTCCGTTGCGATTGCCTTTAAAAGTAGAGCGATCTTTAACATTAAGAGGTAATTCGGGCAGTCTTGAGATTCAGGAGCGTGTGCTCAACGTTGGCAAAACAGAACTTAGCATTATGTGGGGGCAGCACATTGCTTTTGGGCTTCCTTTTATTGATGATGAGGTGGTGATTGATACAAACGCGAAAACAATGAACACGGAACTTTCGATGCCAGAACATCATCGATTCAAACGAGGAGAAACATTTCAGTGGCCTGATGCCCGAAACAAAAACGATGAGTCCGATGATGCGCGGATTATCAACCTTAAAAAAACAGGTGCTTACAGTGATTTATGTTACTTAGAAGGTTATCCGCGTGAAGCTTTTTACGCCATTAGAAATAAAAAGAAAAACATTGGCTTTAGCTTAACCTGGAACGGTGAAATTTTTAAAACACTTTGGTTGTGGACTGAACTTGGCGCAACAAAAGATTTTCCATGGTGGGGCGATTGCTATACCATTGCGCTTGAACCCTGGACATCGAGGTGGACTGCCAATCCCCGGGAAGCAATCGATAATAAAGAATGGTTAACATTAAATGCCGGGGAGGCCGTAGAAGTAAATTTTATAGCCACTACTTTTGAAGATGAATTCAACCCAATTACCTTATGAATATACTCGATAAAACATCTGTATATGCTGATGGTCTTGATCACCCCGAGTGCATAGCGTTTGCAAAGGATGGAACGCTGTGGGCCGGAGGAGAAGCCGGGCAAATTTATAAGATAACCGGAGCCGGGCGTAACGTTGAAGAAGTTGCCAGTACCAAGGGGTTTCTGTTGGGTATTTCACTTAGCAACGACAACTCATGGCTGTTGCTTTGTGATTCGGGAAACAAATGCCTGTGGCGAATGGATACGCACACGTATGCTCTTGAAAAGTTTGGAAACTCTGACCATTCGTTTAACATTCCAAATTACGCATGCTTTGATCGTGCAGGTAACGTTTATGTTTCAGAAAGCGGGGCATTCCGACAGATTACAGGAAAAATAATCAAGTATGATGCTGCCGGAAACGGAAAGATTTGGTGCGAAGGCCTTTTCAACTTTGCTAACGGAATGGTGTTGAATGAAGCCGAAGATTATATCTATGTTGTTTGCTCTTTTTTGCCGGGTGTTGAACGTGTAAAAATCAATGCAGACGGTACTGCCGGTGAGCGCGAAGTTTTTGTAACCTTACCGGAATCTGTTCCGGATGGACTTGCCTTTGATGCCGAAGGAAATCTTTATATCTCGTGCTATGCTCCCAATAAAATATTCAGGGTGTCGCCCGACAGGAGCGTCTCAGTGTTGATAGATGACTGGGAGGCACACACACTTTCCAATCCAACAAATATTGCATTTGGTGGAGAAAATTTCGATCAGCTTTTTGTAGCCAACATCGGACGCTGGCATATTGCAAAAATTGATTTAAAGATTAAAGGACTTAAACTGAATTGTCATACATGAAAGATTTTAAAGGTCGTCATATTATTGTAACCGGTGGGGTAAAGGGCATTGGAAAAGCAGCAGTAGATGTTTTTGTAAGAGAAGGTGCACATGTTTCTATCCTGGATGTTGATCCTGGCGGAAAAGCGCTGGAAGCAAATAAACAAATCAGGTTTTATTTGTGCAATGTGTCGAATGCTGAAAGTGTGCGTGAGAATGTGAAGCAAGCTATTGCTAATGCTGGCGAAGTGGATGTTTTAGTGAACAATGCAGGTATTCAACGATACGGAAACGTTACAGAAACCACCGAAGAAGATTGGGATTTAGTAATGAATGTAAATTTGAAAAGCGCATTTCTTGTATCGAAGTATGTAATTCCTTCCATGCAGCGAAAGGGATTAGGTGTGATAGTAAATGTTTCCAGCGTTCAGGCATTTCTTAGTCAGCAGGTAGTGGCGGCATACACAACATCCAAAACAGCCTTGTTGGGGCTTACACGGAGTATTGCCGTTGATTATGCTCCTTATATACGGTGTGTGGCAGTATGTCCGGGAACAATCGATACCCCTATGCTTCAGGCAGCCATCCGCGAATCGCCCGACCCGGATGAAGTGTTTCGCGAATGTGAAGAAATGCATTTGCTGAAAAAAGTTGGTAGTGCAGAAGAAGTGGGAGAGTTCATCACATTCCTGGCATCTTCAAAAGCCTCGTTTATTACCGGCCAGGCATACCGGGTTGACGGAGGATTAGGAGTTTCAATTGCAGGTAGTAAAAGAACTTAATAGAATCTCTAAAACCTTTAATAATCCTTCTCCGGTAGGAGAAGGGAAGGGAAGGGATGAGGCAAAAAGAAAAGCAGGTTTTAGAGATTCCATTAATGATTTGTTAAACAATGTTGCTATATTATTTAAAGAGTAATAACCATAAAAGTGTCCCTAACCCCTATGAAACTTAAAATCGATCATAAAAGCTCTGTGCCACTACATATCCAGGTAGAAGGACTGATTCGTCAGATGATCAGCCTTTCCGAATATCAGAATGGCAAACTTTTGCCTAATGAAGTTGACTTATCGCGCAAGCTCGGTATATCGCGCAATACACTAAGGCAAGCTACAAACCGCTTAGTATTTGAAGGGCTATTGCTTCGGAAGAAAGGTTACGGCACTGTTGTATCGTACCCGGTTGACAGTAAAGCAAAGAACTGGTTAAGCTTTACGCAGGAGATGAAATCCAAAGGAATTGAGGTAAAAAATTACAGCACCAAATTAAGTTGGGTTGTGCCACCCGATGACGTACTCCTTTTTTTCGGAATCGATGGAAAAGTAAAGTTATTGAAGATGGAGCGCGTTCGTGGCGATGTAAAAAATCCATTTGTTTTTTTTATATCGTACTTCAATCCTAAGATTGGTTTGACAGGTGAAGAAGATTTCAACAGGCCGTTATATGAGATCCTTGAACAGGATTACTCGGTAGTTGCAAAAGTGAGTAAAGAAGAGATAACTTCAGTGGCGGCAGATGCTGCTTTAGCGGAATTACTCGGAATCCATACAGGCGACCCCATCCTGAAACGGAAACGTTTTGTTTACGATCCGGGAAGAAGGCCGATTGAATTCAACGTTGGATATTATAAATCGAATAGCATTGTTTACACCGTAGAAAGCGAAAGAGATTGAAAAAGACACTATACATACTGGGAGCCATCATAGTTTGCCTGAGTTGCAAATCTCCCAACCAGGAAACATCATTCAACACCCCAGGCGAGGTTTTGGAAGACACAGTTTTTACCAATGCATTTATGCCGAGGGGTGAGCGCTTTACCGGAGGTGATGGCGTGTACTCCGTAGTTCTTCCGGATGGCAGAACAGTATGGATTTTTGGCGATTCCTTTTTAGGAGGTGTAACACCAGATATGAAGCGGCTGCCGTCAACACCATCCTACATACGCAATTGTTTTGTAATCCTCGAAGGGGATAGCCTTCGCACCTTTCAGCAGGGTAATCCCAAAGATTTTAAATCGATGATGATTCCGCCTGAAGTTGAAGATGGATCTTCGGGCTATTCCGAACTTGATTTATGGTATTGGCCGGGCGATGGATTTGTGGCAAACAATGAGTTTCATCTCTTTTTGTCAAAATTTTTCCAGGTCGATCATGATGATATGTGGGGTTTTGAATTCAGAGGTACTGAACTGATGAGTTTTTCACTTCCGGATTTTAAGGTAATAAACGTTTATCAATTCCTTGAAACAGATAGCGTGCATTACGGCCACGCTGTATTGGAAACAAAGGATTACCTGTACATATATGGGTTAAAGAACATGTACCCGTATGTAGCCCGCGCCAAAGAAGGAAAATTTACCGAACCCTGGGAATTTTATAACGGTAGCGAGTGGGTAACGGAAGCAAAATACGCGGCACCCATGCTTGAATTTTCAGGATCAGAGCAGTTCAGTGTTTTTCAGTGGAAAGACACCTATGTTATGATTATGCAGGAAGGCGATTTGAGTACAGATATCTATTCGTTCACTTCCGAAACACCTTATGGCCCGTGGAAGAACAAACAGTTTTTGTACAAAACTCCGCTACCGGAAGGTTGCAGGGAGTGCTTTACTTACAATGCGCTGGCGCATCCGCAGTTTACGGAAAACGACCAACTGTTAATCTCCTATAACACCAACAGTATGGAATTTCAGGATCATTATGACAACGCTTTGGTGTACCGGCCGCGCTTTATCAGGGTGCCAATGCAAACGATTTTACCGCCTGAATAGGAATTTTTGGGGTTTGTAAAATTATTCCTGAAATACTATGTTCATACATTTGAACAACCTATATTTGAGCATACACTTAAAAACAGAACCGTATGAAAAAATATCTTTTGGCTTGTTTAAGCATTGTTTTGCTGGCAAGTGTTGCAGTGTTAACCTCCTGCAGCGATGATGAGAGTTTTGATGCACCTACTTTAGTGCTTTCGCAAACCGAAGTAACCGCATCTCCTGGCGATGACGTAACAGTAAACGTTACCACAACTACCGATGGCGGTTTCAAAAGCCTGGTAGTTACGAAGTTTTGGGATGGTACTCCACAAGGCACTCCTCAAACGTTCGACTCGCCAATTACTTCCCTCACCTATACTGTTACCGAAGCAGATGCTGACCATATTGTAACACTCAACTTTAAGCTCACAGATAACAAAGGCAAAACAGATGAAAAAGAATTGGTGATTTCAGTTGAGCTAACCCCGCTTCAAATTTTACTGAAATATAACTGGCGGTTAGACCAGGAAATCAGAAAGAAAACCAATCTAAATGACATTGCTGATGCATATACAGATGATGTGTACAGGTTTAATGCAGATGGAACTTACAACAAAAGCATCGGGGCTAAAGTTGATGATTTTGGCGATATTTGGTATAACTACTGTTATTACGACCTCAATCAAAACACCTTGCGATTAATGATGAGCCGAACAGGCGCTTTCGGTGAAGAAGAAATGGATATTCTTGATATAACCGTAATTGACGCATCGAAATTATACGCTAACGTTACCTACTACGGTTTAGATATATTCGATCCGACATACGATCCTGAAGAGGAGTATGAGAAACGGTTTGTAGCTGTTGCCAAAACGGCAAACTTCGACCCTTATCTACCAGGTCCGGATGATGATGAAACCGGCCCCGCAGGATTTTGCGCAGAAGTAGAATTCGATAACGATTAACATATCAAAAAGTATCAGTACTCACATGTACTGATACTTTTTTTATTCACCCATCCTATCTGCCTATGAGATTCCTTGTTAGCTTTTTGTCAGGGTGTGCTTTTCTATTACTATCTCAGCAACTTTATGCACAAACCTATACCGTTACAGGTACGGTTTCTGATAAGAACGAAGTGCTGATTGGCGCTTCGATAATTGAACTGGTTAATAAATCCGGAACGATTACAGATCACCAGGGACGTTTCAGTCTTGATGTCTCCGCAGGGGCTAAGATTAGAATTTCATACATCGGCTATTTGTCGCAAGAGTTTACCATTACTGAAAGCGCTGCGCTAACCGTTGTGCTTGAAGAAGACGATAAGCTACTCAATGAAGTTGTGGTTATCGGGTATGGAACAGTTAAGAAAAGTGACCTTACCGGTTCCGTAGCCTCCATCAAAGCGGAAGATTTTATTAATACATCCATTTCATCCATTGACCAGGGTATCCAGGGTAAAGCGGCAGGTGTGGTGGTTTCTATGAGTTCTGGTCAGCCGGGGGCGCCATCTTCGGTGCGCATTCGTGGGAATAGCTCCATTACCGCAGGTAATGAACCACTTTATGTAATTGATGGCGTTCTGATTGTGCTCGAAGCAATCGGTTATGGTACGGGGCCATCACTTAACCCGTTGGCAAACATTAACCCGTCCGATATTGAATCGATTGAAATTTTAAAGGATGCTTCGGCAACAGCCATTTATGGCACGCGCGGTTCCAACGGGGTAATTATTGTAACTACCAAGCGCGGCAAGCAAGGCGCTCCGGTATTTAATGTAAGCTACACGCAAAGTTTACAGCAATTACGCAAAAAAATACCCATGCTTAATGCAGCGCAATTGGCCATACTCGGTAATGAAGCAACCGACAATGCCGGTGCACCGCGCAGGCTTATTTACGCCAGCCCGGTAAACCTCGGTGTGGGCACCGATTGGCAGGATCAGATTTTTCAACTTGCGCCTATGGCTAACTTCCAGGTTTCTGCACGCGGTGGTAAAGAAGGATCAACTTATGCCATCTCGGCAAACTATTTTGATCAGGAAGGTATTATTAAAAACTCAGGCTTCACCAAAGGCAACATTCGTATCAATTTAGACCAGCGCATTTCAAAAGTCAACATCGGTACGAGCTTAAACATTACTCGGAGTTCGCTCCAGGGCGTGGTAACCGATTCGGAAAGCGCTATTCCTTCCAGTGTAACATCGTGGGCGCTGGCCTTTAATCCGGGCTTAAATGTGTATGATAACAATGGCGATTATGTGTTTGAGAATAACACATCGCAACCGGCAGTAGGCAACCCGGTTGCCGATATTAATAATACCAAACAGGTTACTAATTCTACCCGTTTGCTGGGAAATGTATTTGTTACGTGGGACTTCCTCGATGCCTTTCAGTTTAAAACATCTATCGGTACCGATGCGGTTTTTAATGCCAGTAAATCATTCGTCCCCAACAATATAAAAAGAGGCGAGGGCATTAACGGCCAGGCGGCATTAGCTAACCATGAAGGTATTAACTGGTTGTTTGAAAATACGTTGAGTTATAAAAAAGACGTAGGTCATCACCATTTCAATGCCGTGATCGGCCACTCCATGCAGGCATACCGTGGTGAAGCGTTGTTTGTAGCTACATCTGACTTTGACGATAACCGACTTGGTTATAATGCTATTCAGGCCGGGAAAAAAAGAACCTTATTGGTGAATGATGTCGATGCCTGGCAGCTTATGTCGTTTTTGGGACGGCTAAACTATAATCTAAAAGAAAAATATTTGTTTACGGTTTCGGCCCGTATCGATGGTTCATCAAAATTCGGTGTTGGTAACAAGTACGGCACATTCCCTTCGTTCGCCTTTGCCTGGCGGATGAAGGAGGAAAGTTTCCTGGCCGATGTTAATACGATAAGCGACTTAAAGTTGAGAATCGGTTACGGGGTTGTGGGTAATCAAAGTATTCCTTCATATAAGTCTATGGGGTTGCTGGAAACTACCGAAGCCTATTTTGGTGAAAATGAAATTGCCAAGGGCTCAGGGCCGGGATCATTTCAAAACGATAAGCTGAAGTGGGAAACAACCAGCCAATTTGATGTTGGGGTTGACCTCGGGTTGCTTAACGGCAGGGTTACGCTCGTAACAGACGTGTATTATAAAAAAACTACTGATTTATTGTTGTTAACCCCGGTGCCCTATACTTCCGGCTATCGCGATGCCTACTTTAATATAGGCAGCATGGAAAACAAGGGTGTCGAACTGGCCGTGAGCACCGTAAATACGGTAAAGGCTGTAAAATGGAATAGTTCGTTTAACATCGCCTTTAATCGTAATAAAGTGCTTGATTTGAACAGCGACCAACCTATAATACCAGACCCCATGCTTGGCATTACCCGATGGACAGAGGTTAATGCTGGCGTGGCACTGGGTACGTTTTATGGTTACAAGACCAATGGCATCATTCAATTGAATGAAGACCCGGCAACCGTTCCGAGATTTATTGATTATGCACCCCAACATGGCGACAGAAAATATGTTGATCGTGATACAAACGGTAGCCTGGACGAAAAAGATAAGTTTGTTTTAGGTAATGCTAACCCCGATTTTACATTCGGATTAAATAATACCATAACCTACAAAGCGCTATCGTTAAGTATTTTTATTCAGGGTGTGTATGGGAATGAAATTGTGAATTTCAACAAGTTTTCACTCGAAAGTTTCGATGGCAACCAAAACAACTCGACTGCAGCATTAAAACGCTGGACTCCCGAAAACCCATCCAATATTTATCCGCGAGCCAATGTATCGCCACGAGTAAATACATTATCCGATCACCAGGTTGAAGACGGGTCTTATCTTCGGGTGAGGGATATTACATTATCGTATGATTTAGGCTCATTTTTTATGAATAAGCTAAAAGTTCCGTTTAAGAACTGTATGTTCTTCGTTAGTGCAAAAAACCTGATTACACTCACAAATTATTCGGGCTACGACCCCGAAGTAAACCGGTTCTTTGCAAGCCCATTAATGCATGGGGCTGATTACGGCACATACCCGACAACAAAAATTTATTCAACAGGGTTAAACATTACATTCTGATGAAAAAGACGGCAAGCATAGTGTTTTTAATGATGGTTGTTCTAACAGCCTGTAATTTTCTGGATGAGGATCCTAAGTCGGTTATCAATTCGGCAACATTTTATAAAACCGAAACCGATGCTGTTGCCGCAACCAATGCCATATACGAGTATCTAACCGTAGGCACTGAAGGTATTTTTGATCGTGGCTTTGGCGGGATATTCTTTAACGATTACTGGGTACTTAAAGATATTCTTTCCGATAACTGTACTGAAACAATCGTATCGCAGGAATACCGTACACTTAATGAATTTGGTTTTACAGCCGAGAATGAACGTATCGAATTATACTGGCAGGATTTGTACAAAACCACTCAGGCTGCCAATATAGTAATCGACCGTGTGCCGCTAATTGACATGGACGTTATGAAACGCGATCACTTAGTTTCCGAAGCCCGGTTTATCCGCGCCATGATGTATTTTGAAGGCGTTCGATTTTTTGGTGATGTGCCACTAATCCTGCACGAAATAATTGATTTAAAGGATGCGTTTGTTGCCCGCACAGCTAAAGCAAATGTATATGCAGCTAGTATTGCTGATCTTGAGTGGGCGCGCGATCATTTAAGCAGCACCTACCGCGTTGGGTTAGGCAGGCCAACACCGATGGCGTGTACGGCATTGTTGGCAAAGGTTTATTTAGAGATGGGCGAGTATGCACTGGCAGCACAGCAGGCCGAAATAGTAATCAACTCCAACCAGCACCCACTGTTTACCGACTTTGCTGATCTTTTTAAGTTGAGCAATGCCAACTCGGGCGAAATAATTTTTGCGGTAAATTATAGTGGCACATTAAGTCAGGGTTTTAAACCCAACCAGTACCATGTGCGGTTGCTGCCCCCCAACCTTCACAAGAATGGCGAAGGCCCCCGTAATGCTTTTGGGTGGGAGGTACCTACAGAAGATTTATACGATAGTTTTGATCCGCAAGACAGGCGCAGAGCTGTTACGTTTATAACGGAGTTTACGTATTCCGATAACAGCACAGTAACGTTTTCACCCCACATCAGCAAATTCTGGGATCGTGAGGAAGAACCATTGGGCAACAATACAGACATGGATGTAATCTATCTGCGTACAGCCGATATTATGCTGGTATATGCAGAGGCATTAAACGAAATCCATAACGGGCCGAATGCAACGGCATACGATATGATTAACAAGGTGCGCAAACGTGCACGGTTTAATGGCGAAACGGAATTGCCCATTCTGCCGGATTTAGCAGGGCTTAACTATCAGCAGTTTAAAGATGCCGTGTTGGAAGAGAGAAGGTGGGAGCTTGTGATGGAAGGCAGCCGATACCATGATCTTGTTCGCATGGGCAAGCTGGTAGAGCGCGTAGAAGCTGCCAAACCCTCGGCAACACCAATGCCTTACCATGTCTTGCTTCCGATTCCGCAACGCGAGCGTAATCTCAACCCTAATCTTACCCAAAACAGCCCGTACTAATCAAGTTTTTTGAAATGCCTTTTAATAAATCACCTTTTGTAAAAATTAAAAACCAGGAGCCGTGCCTTACCGGCTGGGATGCTATCCTTGAAAAAGTAAGTCAGGAGATAGAGCAACGAAAAGCAACATCAATTGTAATTGAATGCTACCAGGGTATTATGGTAGAGGATATGTTGCCAATCGTTGAGCAGAAATTCCCAACCGCAAAAGTTATTAACTCAGCGACAGCGCTTAAAAGCGAAGGTGAAATTATCCGCATCACGCACCCCAGCGTTACGGACGACCGGATTTTTGGTGTTATCACAAATCTGAACATGAAAGATTTGTTTGATGACTCCCGTATTTCCGAAATTAAAAAAAAGGTAGCACAGGAAGAGCTTGTGTTTGTTATAGGAACCGGAGCTTCTTTACTAATTGATAATCCTCGTTTATTAATTTATGCCGATATGGCGCGCTGGGAGATTCAATTACGAATGCGCAAGAATGCGGTGGCAAACATTGGCCTTGCAAATCGCAACGATAAGATTGAAACAAAATATAAACGTGGCTTCTTTTTGGATTGGCGCTTGTGCGATAACCTGAAAAAAGAATTAATGAGCCGTTGGGATTTTATCCTTGATACCAACAATCAGGCAAACCCCAAGATGATAAGCGCTGCGATGTTCAGTGCAGCTATGGAGCAGACTGTTCGTCAGCCTTTTAGTGTAGTGCCATTTTTTGATCCGGGGCCCTGGGGTGGGCAGTGGATGAAGGAAAAATTTAATCTTGACCCTGAGGCTTCAAACTATGCCTGGTGCTTTAATTGCGTTCCTGAAGAAAACAGTTTGTTGCTGGATTTTAATGGCGTAAAATTTGAAACGCCTTCTATCAATCTTGTTTTTTCAAAACCGAAAGAACTATTGGGGCAACACGTACAAAAGCTTTTTGGAGATGAATTTCCGATACGTTTTGATTTTCTCGATACTATCGATGGTGGTAATTTAAGCCTCCAGGTTCATCCGCTTAAGGAATACATCCGCGAAAAATTCGGGATGCCCTATACACAGGATGAAAGTTACTATATTCTTGATGCAACAGATGACGCAACGGTTTACCTTGGATTAAAAGAGAATGTTGATCAGGAAGGGATGATTGCTGATCTTAGAAAAGCCCAGTCGAACGGTCATATTTTTGATGCCGATAAATACGCACAACGGTGGTCGGCAAAAAAGCACGATCACTTTTTAATTCCTGCCGGCACAGTTCATTGTTCTGCAACCGGATGTATGGTGCTTGAAATCAGTGCAACACCCTACATTTTTACGTTCAAATTGTGGGATTGGGCACGATTAGGACTTGACGGAAAACCCCGACCGATTAACATTGATCATGGTATTAATGTTATCCAGTGGGACAGGCAACCTGCATGGACAGAAGCCAACCTGGTTAACAAGATAAGCACAGTAACAGAAAGCGATGAGTGGCGTGAAGAACAAACAGGGCTTCACGCCCTTCAATTTATCGAAACACGAAGATACTGGCATTCGGGCACGGTAAGTCATCGTACAGATGATACCGTAAATGTGCTGATGGTGGTAGAAGGCGAGCAAGCTGTGGTTGAAAGTCCAGATAATTCATTTGAACCTTTTCTTGTTAATTATGCAGAAGCATTTATTGTTCCTGCCAATGTTGAGGAATACACCATACGCCCAACAGGATTGAGTGAAGGAAAAGAAATAGGAGTGATTAAGGCTTACGTTAGAAAATAAAAATATGCAGGAGAGCATCAATCTCAAGTTCATTTATTTCGTATCGGCCATTGCAGCCATTGGTGGTTTGCTGTTTGGATACGACACCGCAGTAATAGCCGGTGCAATTGGTTTTCTCGAAACAAAATTTCAGCTTACACCGGCTATGACCGGCTGGGCGGCATCCAGTGCAATATGGGGTTGTGTTGTGGGCGCCATGTTTGCCGGCTATGCAAGCGATAAAATAGGCAGAAAGAAAGTCCTTATCATTACGGCCATACTTTTTGCAACTTCTTCTATTGGTTCTGCCATACCCGTCAATCTTACGCAGTTTGTGATTGCACGGTTTATTGGTGGAATAGGAGTGGGGGCTGCCTCTATGCTTTCGCCACTCTACATTTCTGAAATTTCGCCCGCCAGTAAACGAGGTACACTGGTAACGCTTTATCAGTTAGCCATAGTAATCGGTATTAACCTGATATACTTTATTAATTTATTGATTGCCGGAGCCGGTGATGAACAATGGAATATTGATCTTGGCTGGCGCTATATGCTGGGTTCAGAAACTATTCCGGCATTACTCTTTTTAATTGCGCTGTTCTTTGTTCCGGAGAGTCCGCGTTGGCTTGCAAGTAAAAACCGGAATGCAGAAGCCATGAAAATTCTTGAAAAGGTAAACGGTAAAGAAAGAGCAGGAGAGGTGATGCAGGAAATTAAACAAACATTTACTGAGGAGAAAGGTACGATTGGTGAGTTGTTCGCTCCGGGCCTACGCACAGCCATGATTATTGGTGTATTCCTTGCGCTCTTTTCGCAGATTACCGGCATCAACGCAATCATTTATTACGCACCCGAAATATTTAAGAGTGTAGGCTTTGGAACCGACTCGGCATTACTGCAAACGGTAATCATTGGTGTAACCAACACGGTATTTACATTTGTCGCCATTAGGTTGATTGACCGTGCCGGCAGAAGAAAATTATTATTGTGGGGCATTAGCGGAATGATTAGTTGCCTGATAGGAGTGGGAATAGTTTTCTTTTTTGAATTAAGCTCAGGGCCACTGTTATTACTTTTTATCCTCGGTTTCATAGCGAGCTTCGCCTCATCACTCGGCCCCATTCCGTGGGTTTTGATTTCCGAAATCTTTCCCAACAAAACCCGTGGCATTGCCATGTCGTTTGCCGTGTTTACAATATGGATTGGAGTGGTGTTGGTTACACAATTAACACCCATACTACTAAGTGAAGTAGGCGGGGCAATTACATTCTGGATTTTCGGAGCTAATGCCATAGCATTACTTCTGTTTACGTATAAAATGATTCCCGAAACAAAAGGGAAGACGTTGGAAGAGATAGAAAAATACTGGACTAAGCAGTAGTGAACCTGTAACTGAATGACGGAGAGAAACACCACAGTATTAACCCTCGATGCAGGTGGAACAAACCTGGTGTTTTCCGCGTTCAGGAATTTCAAAGAAATAATTGAACCCATAACGCTTCCTGCCAATGCACACGATTATGATAAATGTATTGGTGCAATCATTTCAGGATTTGAGCAGGTGGCTGAAAAGGTTGGCACATACGAAGTAATTAGTTTTGCTTTTCCCGGCCCTGCCGATTATGACCTTGGCATAATCGGCAACCTTCCTAATTTCAATGCCTTCCGGAAACCCGTTCCATTAGGCCCCATACTAAAACATCATTTTAATGTTCCGGTACTCATCAACAACGATGGAAATCTTTTCGCACTTGGTGTTGCGCGGGCTGGTTTCCTGCCTGCACTAAATCAACGACTCCGCGATGCCGGTAGTAGCAAACAATTTCAAAACTTAGTTGGCATTACATTGGGCACCGGCTTTGGTTGTGGCATTGTAGCCAATGGCGAGCTGGTGCGTGGCGATAATTCATGCGGGGCAGAAATCCATAACACGTTAAACGCGACTAACCCAAACTGGAATGCGGAAGAGAGCATCAGCACGCGCGCAATTCAACGTGTTTATGCAGAGTATGCCAACATTCCGTTTGATGCACAACTAATGCCCCGCGATATTTATGAGATTGCAACTGGTAGGGGTGCTGGTAATGTGCAGGCAGCACAAGAATCTTTCTTGCAATTTGGAAAAGCATTGGGTGCGTCAATTGTTAATGTGCTTACGCTGATAGATGGTGTAGTAGTGATTGGTGGCGGACTTTCAAAAAACTGGGATGTGTTCGCACCCGCCATGTTTAATGAAGTTAACCGACAGATTGAGGATTTTAAAGGCACAGCGCATAGCAGGCTTTCTTTTAAAGTTTACAATTTAGAAGACCCTACGGTGTTTGATGAATTTGCGAAGGGTAATCCCGAATCGATTGTTGTTCCAAGGTCAGGAGAAACCATTCAATACGATTCGATGCAGCGCACAGGTATAGCGTTGTGCAATATTGATAGCAGTTTTGCAACTTCTCTTGGAGCCTACGCACTTGCTCTTGAAAAACTTCAGAATAATTTAGTATGAGAAAAATTATCTTCATCAGTCTGTTAACTCTTTTATTGTTTTCCTGCGGAAATAAGGGAACGACTGTAAAAGATATTACGCTGAACATTCCTTCATTGGAAACACTTTCAGGGCAGTGGGTTTCGGTTGATACCGTTGATATGGAACCCTCGCTTCGGAATTTTCGTGCGCAGGCCCTTGTTAATAAAGACATGACCTCGTTAAGCTGGTTTGCTTCGGCTCCGTATTCGGGTGGCTATCATACCGGAGTCATGAAAGTGAACGGTCAAACGCCATTGGTTACGCATTATCGCTGGCAGCCGTATCAGGCATTGCGGAAATCAATATCCGATAATGTTGAAATTAACAGTGCCACGCGAATGGTTCCGAATGAGAACCTGATTCTATGGGAAGTTGAACTCAGGAACACGACTAATCAACAGCAATCATACACTATAATGATAGACCATATTGGTTTTATCAGCAAGTACCCTGAACCTGAATGGCAATGGTGGTATCCGTATCCAACATTAACCGGAGTAACGACCACGCGCGATGATGTTATTGAGAATATGCGCGATTATATCGGGACGGGAAAAAATAGTGTTGACAAGGAAGTTGAAGAATTAATCAATGGCCGCCCGACCAAAACGATGAAGAAGGTTTCCTGGCCTTCTGATGACGAAATTTTAGACAGCAAGAAATACACAGCACATACAGATGAAGGAATTGTGCTTATCAGCGATAAGGAAACTGAAACAACAACCGGATACTCCATTATCACGAATTCAGATTCGCAATCGCTTCGCCAATCAGGAGCTATATCTTTATGGAATGTTGAACTCAATTCGGATGAGGCGAAAACTATCCGATTTGCGATGGCGTGGGGTGGTGAACCAAACTCCGTAAAACAAATGCTTCCATTGACCGAACAAAATTTTGAATCGGTATGGGATGGTGTGCAATCAACGTGGGAGTTTTTATGGGAAGATATATTCAAACCCAACAATAAAACACTGTCCGGTACTTTCCCTGTTCTTGAATCCAATGATGCAGTAGCAAACAAAGTGTATTACACCGGGCCGCTCACAATGCTTTATCTGATGAACACCAATCTGCCGCAGCATGAAAAAGTATTTCTCACGGGCGGGCCGCGATGGGGGGCAAGCATTACATTCTTTTGGGACATCACCGAATGGGCAACGTTGTGGGGAGTAGTTGACCCTGATATGATGAAAAACCATTTGACTGCATGGGTTGGAATTGACCCAAGCAAACATTTTGGGCAGGATAATTTTAACGGAGGTGGTGTTGGTAATGGCTACTCGGCAAACTATTGGGCGTTGTTTCAGATGATGCGCGCATACCTGACCATATCGGGCGATACGGAATTTCTGAAAGAGAACATTCAAGGAAAAACTGTTCTTGAACATCTCGAACAGTATGCGTTAAACTGGAAACGTATTTCGATTTATGATGAATCGAAAAATATGGATGATATGTATAGGCTTGCCGATTTTGGTGATGATGAATGGAATTTATTGGAGTGTGTTCCAACCTATAAACATATTGTGCCTTCCTTCAATGCGGGGTACATCTGGATGATGCGCGAAACAGCCTCATTCCATGAGCAAGCCGGAAATACATTGAAAGCAAACGAACTCCGTACTGAAGCGGATGAAATGATTGAACGTCTGTTAAAACTCTATGCGGGTAACGGGGTGTGGAACAGTTTATATCCTGATGGAAGGATGATTGAAGTTCGGCATTGCCTTGACTTCATGTTCATGGGCAGGTATTTACCAAACGATATTCCGGCTCATATTAAAGGTGAGATGATGTCGTTTGCTTACCGTGAGTTAATCACCGATAACTGGATGCGCGCTCAATCTATTGAAGATGTAGCTGCAAAAGATTCTGACCGCCCCGACCATGGCCCGCTTGGTGCATTTGATGGCTGGCCGGCCGGAACTATGGATGCGCTTGTACAGCTTGGGTATCCGCAAAAGGCGCTTGATTTTTATCACGCTATTGAACCTGTTACCAATGAGGGAATCTGGGCGCAAGCGCACGAGTTGTGGGGCGAAAGAAAATGGGAGAAAGATGCAAAAGTGCGGATAGCTAAACGCGGTTGGCATAATCGCGAATCATCATCAGGCATAGCCATGTCGCAAGTAATGTTGAAAGGATTTTTTGGTTTCTATCCTTCGGTAGATGGAACGGCACTCAAACTAAACAAGAACTGGACGTTCAAAGGGAAACTTTATCACGTTAAGTACAAAGGAAAATATTATACACTGGATTCAACCGGAGATGAAGTGAAGATGGTTGAGGAAAATCACTAAACAATCAACTGAAAGTATTATGAAGAAATTAGTTTACTTACTCTTACTCATTGTCGTTGCGCTTCCGTCAATCGCGCAAAAGCGTCCTGTTGATTATGTAAATACTATGATTGGTACACACAATTCGCGGTGGGAACAATTTCCCGGCCCTACTCGTCCGTTTGGAATGGTAAAACTCAGCCCCGACAACCAGGAGCAAGGTTGGAAGGCAGGCTATGAATATACGATTGAAAATATTGCAGGCTTTAGTCACGTTCACTCCTGGACGATGGGAGGATTGTTAGTGATGCCCACAACAGGTGAGTTGAAGACACAACCCGGAACAGAACGCGACCCCGACAGCGGTTACCGGTCGCGGTTTCGGCATGAAACTGAAAGAGGCGAAGCCGGGTATTATTCCGTGATGTTGGATGATTACAACATTAAAGCCGAGTTGACCACAACAACACGCGCTGGTTTTCATCGCTATACTTTTCCGCAGAGCGATTCGGCACGCATTTTAGTTGACTTGCTTACACCAACAGAATATGGTTATGAAATATCATGGTCGCAGATAAAAAAAGTAAGCAATACAGAAATTGAAGGATTTGTGTATCAACAATCCTTGCGCAAGGCAAATTATAATGAGTATATTCTTCATTTCGTAATGCGTTTCAGTAAGCCATTTGATTCGATGAATGGCTGGGTGCAGGAAGACATTACACGAAATACTGAATTTATAACGGGTGGCTTTGAACATCGGGATGTGGGCGCTTTCCTGAATTTCAAAACAAAAGCCGGAGAACAAATTATGGTTCAGACCGGAATATCATTAGTTAGCGTGGAACAAGCACGTTTAAATCTTGAAACTGAATTGAATCCGTATAACTGGGATTTTGATAAAGTTGTTACTGATAGTAAAGATGAGTGGAATAAAATTCTTTCAACCATTGATGTGCAGTCGAAGGATGAAGAATTGAAAATGAAATTTTATTCAAATATGTATCGCGCATACTCTGGTCGCACTACATGGAGTGACGTAAACGGTAAGTATGTGGATATGTATGAGAAGGAGCAAACCATGCACAGTGGCCTTCCTGTTTATGGTTCTGACGGATTCTGGATTACATTCTGGAACCTGAACCAGCTTTGGTCGTTGGCAACTCCCGAAATCGCCAACAACTGGGTGAACAGTATGCTTGAAATTTATGACCGGGGTGGATGGCTGCCACGCGGGCCAACAGGTATTGAATATTCGGGTATCATGGTGGCTTCGCACGAAATTTCGTTGCTGACTAACGCTTACCATAAAGGCATTCGCAATTTCGATGTGAATAAAGCGTATGAAGCGATGGTTAAAATACAAACCGAACAAGGCGGGCCGCACGAAGGAGGGGGCTATGTAGGTAATCATCACCTGAACGATTACAAGCAATTAGGGTATGTACCTGACGATGTGGGACCTGTTTCAAATACATTGGCGTATGCGTTTGATGATTGGACAGTTGCGCAGATGGCTAAAGCATTGGGTAAAGAGAAGGATTACATGGAGTTCACAAAACGTGCATTTAACTACAAGAAAATTTTTGACCCTTCGGTTGGTTACATGCGAAGAAAAAACAGGGACGGTACGTGGGCACACTTTTCACCGTTTGGCGATGTGGCCTGGTTGGGTTCAGGTTTTGTTGAAGGTAATGCCTGGCAGTACACCTATTTTGTTCCACATGATTTAAGTGGATTGATTTCACTGGTAGGCTTAGATGAATTTAATGACCGCCTGGAAAAAGGTTTCGAGGAATCGGCTGAGCATAATTTCAACTCCGAGCATTTAGGATCCAATTCATTGGATGGAATGGGAGTTCTGCCTGTTAATCACGGTAACCAACCCAATATGCAAGCTGCCTATCTATTTAATTATTCTCAAAAGCCCTGGCTAACGCAAAAGTGGGCAAATGAAATCATGAGTAAGTATTACGGTAGCACACCCATGAACGGCTGGCTTGGCGATGAAGACCAGGGACAGATGGGCTCATGGTTTACGATGAGCGCAATCGGATTATTTGAAATGGATGGTGGTTCGTCTTTGAAACCCATTTATGAAATAGGCACACCAAAATTTGAAAAGACAACCATACATCTTGACCCTAAATATTATAAAGGTGGCAAGTTTGTTATCGAAGCAAAAAATGTATCCGACAAAAATATTTACATACAGTCGGCCAAGTTAAATGGAAAGCCACTTAACAAACCCTGGTTTTATCATGATGAATTGGTAAACGGTGGTTCATTAGTTTTAGTGATGGGGCCTAAGCCTAATAAAAAATGGGGGGCGTCACCGGAAGCTGTTCCGCCCTCAATGAGCAACACATTAACTAAATCGGAAATAGACAGCATTATGCAGTATGACCGCTTTAAGGAAGAACTTGACGAATGGAACCGTGCTGTTAAAGCATACTATTATCATCGTAAAGAACATTTTGAAAGTTTACCAAACACACCAGATGAAATAATTTTTCTTGGAAACAGTATTACCGATGGCGCAGAATGGTTTGAATTGTTTGGCGGAAATCCGAACATCAAGAACAGGGGCATTGGCGGTGATGATACAGATGGCGTGCTTGGGCGACTTAAAGAAGTTACAGAATCAAAACCGAAAAAAATTTTCGTAATGATTGGGACAAACGACCTTGCCTATGGAAAATCAGTTGACCATGTAGTGAGCAATCATCAAAAAATTATTCAACAAATCCGTGAAGATTCTCCCGGCACTAAAATATATACGCAGTCTGTACTACCGGTTGAAGATGCTATTCATTTTACCCGCCCCAATGCAAGTCTGCTTGAAATCAATAAACAGTTAAAAACCTATTGCGAAAAGCAGGGAGTTAAGTATATTGATTTGGTTCCGTTGTTTAGCGATGAAAACGGAAAGCTGAATAAGCAATACAGTATTGATGGACTTCACCTGAACGCTCAGGGATATTTGAAATGGGTTGAGGCAATCAGGCAATATGTAGAAGAATGAAATTCCTTAGAACGATAATTCCGGTTTTGATTTTGTGCTTCGCCTGTAAGGAAGACCCCGAGCCTACAATCATTCCTGAAGAGCCTGAACCGGAAGAACCAATAGTGTGCGAGCAAAGTACCTGTTGGCACGAAAGCGTTTATGTGTGCAGAGATTCAACCTACATAAAACTCTTTACCAGGAGCACCGGGTGGACAGGAGCTGATGCGACCTACTCAGTGGATTTAAAAAACGGTAAAACACTATGGATGTTTGGCGACACCTTCATTGACCAGGTTAATGCAGATCGAAGTCGTCCATCTTTCAGGCTGATTAACAACTCGTTGGTATTGCAGGAGGGTTCCACAATGACAACCTATCATGGTGGAACCCCGGCAAATCCTGATGCCTTTGCAAAACCGCCTGAGCCTAACGATTGGTATTGGCCAGGAGATGCTACGGTAGCGAATGGAAAAATTTACCTGTTCATGCATGGCTTTGGCACGGATGGGGGAGGTATGTGGGATTTTTTCAGAACATCTATTGATCTATTTACACTTAACATTGAAACACTTGCCGTTGAGAGTACAGAACGGTTGTTTGATGACCCTTCTATATCATGGGGTGCAGCCTTACTTGAAGATGATGACTACACGTATGTTTATGGTGTGCATTCAAGTGCAAGTGGCAAGCAACTATATGTTGCCAGAACAAACGCAGATTTGACCGACACCTGGGAATACTACGATGGCACTGAAAACTGGAGTGCCGATGTTAGTGATGCGGGTGTTATATATAATGGTGTATCCGAACAGTTTTCTGTTTTCAAAAGAGATGGTGTTTACTACTTCCTGACGCAGAATAATTTTTTTGGAAAAGAGATTTACCTGTTGAATGCGTCATCACCAGAAGGCCCATATTCCAATACGCGAACAGTTTATTGTACACCCGAAACTGGAGGCAATATTTTTACCTATAATGCTTTCGCGCACGATCATATCTATTCTGACTCCTTATTGATATCTTATAACATAAACAGTTTTAATTTCAGTGATCTTTTAACAAGTGCTGACAATTACCGGCCATACTTTGTGCGGATTGGTGGTTGGCGTAAAACTCCATGACTATGAAAAATTTTAAATACCTGTACCCTGTACTTTTACTTTTGATTCTGGCAGCAGCCTGCAATCCATCCGGGAAAGAACCCTCATCACCAAAAGCCGATACGCTTGTGAGCTACAATGTGAAAGTTGCTCCCGAATGGACGGATATGTTTTACCGAAACGAAGGTTGGTTTGGTGCTGATGGTATTTTCGCAATGACATTGAGTGGAGATGAATCTGTTGGCGCAGGAGCAAAAGATTCTGTGCTCATGTATTTCTCAGATACGATGACGGGTACTGTAATCGGGGATTCCAGTGTAAAAGATTTTAAAATGATTAATAATTCATTTGCGTGGGTTACGTCATTAAACCCATCTGATGCAACCGTGAGAATCTTTTACAATCAGGATAAGGATGGTAAACCTGCAAATTTTTTCGACCCGAATACTCCCGATAGCCAACCAAAAGAATATTACTGGTTTGGCGATGGTTTTGTAAACCAGGAAGATAATAACTCCATTAATATATTTGGCTACCGTACAATTGATAACAGTGAGGCATCCTGGGATTTTGAACTGACGGGCGTAACACTCATTACTGTTCCAGCCGGCAAGCCTTTTTCAGAACAATCGCAAATTGATATGCCATTATATCTTACTATAGAAGGAGTAGGGGCAGGAACTTTTGGTTCGGGGATATTTGTGAACACAAAAGCAGCAGGTGCCCCTAATCCTGACGGGTATCTATATATATATGGATTGCTTGACCCGAACAAACAATTAGTAGTTGCGCGTGTTAAGCCTGCCCGGATTAAAGATATTGCTGCGTGGCGATTTTGGAATGGAGCAGCATGGGATACAAACATGGAAAATGTCAAACCCGTTACCGATCGGGTTTCAAATGAACTTAGCCTTACACCGCTGAAAGACGGAAGATACCTGCTGGTGTTTCAGGCTGATGGGATAGGCGACCATACCGCTATCAGGATTGGTGAAAGTCCGGTCGGCCCGTTTGGCCCGCTCCAAAAAATATGGAAAGTTCCGGAAGTGTCAGACCCACCTGGAATCATTCCTTACAATGCGAAAGCACATCCGGTATTATCGCACGAGAATAAGCTATTGATCAGCTACAACACTATTTCACTCGATTACTTTAATGATATTTTGAAGTATCCGCACATGTACCGCCCTCGCTTTTTTTGGCTGGAGATTGTCGAGTAACTCAACCCCACAAGTTAGTTATATAATTTATATTATGTTAAGTTTAAAATCCTCCTAAGCAACAAATTCATAAACTCTTTGCTGGATTTATGCATAAACAACACAGGCGCAAGCATAGTGCCTGCGCCTGTATGAGAAATACTCAATACCAAAATACCGGATTACTTATTTCTTCAGCAAATCCCTGATTTCGGTCAACAACTGAATGTCGGCCGGGGGTGCTGGCGGGGCAGCGGCCTCTTCTTTCTTCTTGGTAGCGTTAATACCCTTTACAAGTAAAAACAATACAAACGCAATGATAATAAAGTTAAGTACACCGGCTAAAAAGTTACCATACTTTACCGTACCAAAAATGGTAAGTTCGCTCAAATTCTCAAGTTGAGCGGCATCTAACGCGGGTTTCAAAATAAGCGGTGTAATTACATCGTCAATTAACGAGCTTACAATTTTGCCAAAGGCGCCACCGATGATCACACCAATGGCCAGGTCAATTACATTGCCACGCATGGCAAATTTCTTGAATTCTTGTAACATAGGTCTTGAAGTTTAATACGGTACAAGTATCACAAAAAAAGAAAAACCGAAAAAGTTTTTTTTCCCGGCAGGAGGCCGGTTCTTTTATTCGGGATGGCTAACCTATTTTACCCGGTTAACGGGGTTGCGCAGACCACTGTACCCGGTAAGCTCTACCCCGGCACTGCCAATAAACATATTAGCGCTGACTTTTAATGGTATCCGGTTTTTATCATCTGAGAACCAGGCTGTTATTGAGTTTTCACCGCTGAACATTTTATTATCGGGCATGATGGGCTTCAGCACAATGGAGTTGAATTTTCCGGCCTTTGTCTTTACTACTTCTTTGCCTTTGTATAGGATTTTCAACTCATACAACGTATCCTCAAAGAAGCCCTTCACAACAATCGTGTCGTTTACTTTTACTTTGCTGAAATCCTGCGTGCGCATATACATAAACCCGGCAATCAGGTCGCGCACCTGGGGCGGGGCATCGTAATACAAAGGCTCTTTGTACTGGCCGGTTTTCTGGTTCAGCACCTTAGCCTCTACTTTTCCTTTTGTATGATCAAAGTTTATAATCTCATCTTTTTTGTATTTCCCTTCCCTGATTTTACGATACGATATATGCGGAACAAGCGCAACCGTATCGATATAGGCGCCCCACTGGTCGTTTACATCGGCAACCCAATCTACCATGCCGGTAGTTCTTCCGTACACATCTACCTTAAAGCAATGGCGGTCGTTTATTTTATGATAGGTATCGTGTATAACGGTCTTTCCCCTTCCGATATTAAATATGCCATAGCTCATTCTATACTCGAGCACCTCCCCTTTTCCAAAGCTGTTGTTCGGAACGTATGGATAAATGTCGTCCTGGCTTTTTGTGAAAGCCGTTAACAAGGCGAACAGAACTATACTTAAACCAGACAAACGCATAACTACAAAGTTAAAAAACAACCATTTCCTGAACATTATGCTTTCAAACCCGGTGCCAAAAAGATTTTTATGGGAAATTTACGCTAAACGGGCACATTATTATCCCGTAAGGCGTCATTAAGCGAGGTTTTCTTGTCGGTGCTCTCCTTGCGTTTGCCGATAATAAGGGCACAACCAACGGCAAATTCACCGGCAGGGAATTTTTTGGTGTACGAACCCGGTATAACTACCGAACGCTCTGGAACATAACCTTTATATTCAACCGGATCCGACCCGGTAACGTCAATGATTTTTGAACTGGCCGTTAGCACCACGTTTGCACCCAGCACGGCTTCTTTGCCTACACGCACCCCCTCAACAACAATGCAGCGTGAGCCGATGAAGGCGTTATCTTCAATAATTACAGGTGCAGCCTGTACCGGCTCCAGCACCCCGCCAATGCCTACACCCCCACTTAGATGAACATTTTTGCCTATCTGGGCGCAACTCCCAACGGTTGCCCAGGTATCTACCATCGTGCCCTCATCTACATAAGCGCCAATGTTTACATACGAGGGCATCATAATTACGCCCTTACTCACATACGCACCGTAACGCGCAATGGCATGGGGCACAACACGCACGCCCAGCGCTTTGTAATTTTTCTTTAGCGCAATCTTATCATGAAACTCAAACGGCCCCACTTCAATCGTTTCCATTTGCTGAATGGGGAAATACAGTATCACGGCTTTTTTAATCCACTCGTTTACCTGCCAACCCTGCCCGGCTGGTTCGGCTACGCGCAATTCGCCTTTGTCTAATTTTTCAATAACGGAACGTATTGCAGCCTGGTTGTCGGCTTGTTGCAATAAGGTTCTGTCTTCCCAGGTCTTTTCAATGATAGATTTTAATTCCATACTTTAACGCAAGATTTATAATTGCTTTTCAATTTGCCGCAAGTAAATAAAATCAGGAGAATAGTTATTGCATCGGTGCTGAAACCTGTGGATGAAACCCGAATGTTTGAGAAAATCGGGGGTTCGCTGGCACACGCTGGGCATGATGTTCACATTATCGGCTTTCCAACAGCAAAAGAAATTACTGCCGTTTCCGGGATTACCCTCCATCCTATTACAGAAGAACCTTTTTCCAGGCTTAGCCTCACAAGATTCCTTGCTTCGTTCAGGGCCTTTTTCATTGCACTGAAACTAAAACCGAAATACCTAATCATCGCAACACATGAATTGCTGCTCATGGCCTTTTGGTGCAAAATGTTTACAGGTTGCACGGTGCTGTATGACATGCAGGAAAACTATTACCGGAACATCCGCTTTACGGAAGCCTTTCCTGCCGGGTTGCGCTTTCTGTTGGCCTGTTGGGTGCGGTTAAAAGAATATTTGCTGCGCCCGGTTATTGCAACCTACCTGTTGGCCGAAAAAGGATATGAACAGGAGTTGCGCTTTGCACGACCTTGTATTGTATTAGAGAATAAAATCACCCATGCAGTAGCCGAACAATTCAGGAAAAACGAACAAACAGGATATTCCCGGTTGCTATTCAGCGGAACGCTGGCCGAAACTACCGGGGTATTCCACGCCATTGAACTGGCTAAAGAGCTGCATAGGCTCGATGTGTCATTTACATTAACCATAATCGGGCACTGTGCATCCGCTATAACTTTTAAAAAGTTGCAGGAGTTAGCCCAACAAGATTCTTTCATCAGGTTACTGGCAAGCGAGCGACCGTTGCCGCACGATGCTATTTTACAGGAAGTGAATCGGGCGGATTTTGGTATTATCTGGTACCCGCCTAACCTCAGTACGGCTTGCTCCATTCCTACCAAACTATACGAATATATCGGGCTTAATCTTCCCGTCCTGATTTCCCACAATGCCGAATCACACAACCTTGTAGAGCAACATAACGCTGGAATTATTTTGCATCAACCAATTGATTATCAGGAATTAATATCCAATATGAAAAGCTTCAAATTATCTGAAAATAATCCTGAATTGTACTTTGATAATGACGTTTCAGCCCTGATGGGTTTACTGGAATAATAAACAATCTAAATATTTTTTTAGGTTAACCTAAACTTTATAACTTTGCATATCGTTACCCATAACGTATGCTTAGCCTGACAGAAGAAAACTACCTCAAAGCCATCTACCATCTATCCGATGGCGGCACCAAGTCCGTACTCACCAACGAAATTGCAGAGTCGATACAAACCCGTCCTGCATCCGTTACCGATATGGTGAAAAAATTGGCTGTTAAAAACCTGATAACCTACGAAAAATACTATGGCGTTAAAGTTACCAAACATGGTAAATCGGAAGCGCTTACTATCATACGCAAACACCGGCTATGGGAAACCTTTTTGGTAGAAAAACTTGGCTTCGATTGGGGGCAGGTGCATGACGTAGCCGAACAACTTGAACATATTCAGTCGCCTTTGTTAATTGAAAAGCTCGATGAGTTTCTTGGCTATCCGGCTGCCGACCCACACGGACACCCCATACCCGATAAGCATGGAAAATTTCATGTATCGCGGCAAATACCATTAGCGGAAGCCACAAAAAAGAAGACTGTGGCACGCGCTGTAAAAAACAGTTCGCAATCCTTCCTTGACTACCTGAGCAAGATTGGTATTTACATAGGGGCAACCGTACAGATATTGGAGCGAATGGAATTTGACGGCTCAATCGAAATTATGATTGACGGAAAGAAAAAAGTGTATATCTCGAAAGAGGCAAGTGAAAACATATTGGTAACAGAATGATACGTGTATTAATCATATTATTATTTGGAGTTGTATTCTTTTCGGCCTGCACATCTAAACCGGAAACACAAGAAAAGCAAGCGTTAAAAATCGTTACCACTACCGGCATGATTCGCGATGCCGTGCAAAACATTGTGGGCAACCATGCAACTGTTGAGGCACTCATGGGCCCCGGTGTTGACCCACATTTATATAAGGCCACGCAAGGCGACCTGAAAAAATTAACGGAAGCCGACATTGTGTTTTATAACGGTCTGCACTTAGAAGGAAAAATGGGCGAAGTGTTGAAAAAACTTTCGCGAACAAAGCCTGTGTTTGCTGTGGCCTCTGCCCTGCCCGATAGCATTTTATTAGAAGCTGAAGGTTTTAAAGGAATAACCGACCCACACATCTGGTTTGATGTTAGCCTGTGGATGGAAGCGGTAAACGCCATTCACACGTACATGAATAAAACAGACCCGGAACATAAATCGTATTATGATTCAGCCACGCAAATTTATTCATCGCAACTTGATTCGCTTCATCGTTCTGTAAAAGAGCAATTGCTTACCATACCGGAAGAACAACGTGTACTAATAACAGCTCACGATGCCTTCGCGTATTTCGGGCGTGCTTACAACATTGACGTGCGTGGGCTGCAAGGAATATCAACCGTAGCTGAATTTGGCTTACGCGATGTTACCGAACTTGTTGACTTCATTATAAAAAGAAAAATCAAAGCAATTTTTGTTGAGTCGTCTATTTCACCAAAATCAATTGAAGCGGTGCAGGAAGGTTGCAGAAAGAAAAAATGGGAAGTAGCCATTGGCGGCAACCTGTATTCGGATGCGATGGGCGAAGCCGGAACACCGGAAGGCACGTACATAGGTATGGTACACACCAATGTTAAAACAATTACCGAGGCATTGAGATAAGAAACAAATCAGCGCATGAATACCGCACTTGAAATACATGACCTCACCGTAGCATTCGACCGCAAACCAGTATTGTGGAATATCGACCTGATGATTCCGCAAGGACAACTCGTGGGCGTTATCGGCCCGAACGGAGCAGGTAAGTCAACGCTTATCAAAGCTGCCATGGGCATTTTACCATTAAGCAGTGGTTACGTGCGGATGTTCGACAAACCATTGGAAGATGTTCGCGAACGCATAAGTTATGTGCCGCAACGCGAGTCTGTCGATTGGGATTTTCCCGCCTCGGTGCTTGATGTAGTGCTAATGGGGCGTTATGCAAAACTTGGTTTGTTCAAACGCCCGCGCAAAGCCGATAAGGATGTAGCCATGGACTGCATAAAGAAAGTAGGCATGGAAGGTTTTATTAACCGGCAGATATCGCAGCTATCGGGCGGGCAGCAACAGCGCACCTTCCTGGCGCGCGCCCTTGCCCAACAAGCCGACCTGTATTTTATGGATGAACCTTTTGCCGGTGTGGATGCCGCTACCGAAAAAGCAATTGTTACGCTGTTGCGCGAAATGACCGACCAGAAAAAAACGGTAATCGTAGTTCACCACGACCTGCAATCGGTAAGTCAGTATTTCGATTGGGTAGTAATGTTAAATACACGGTTGGTTGCAGCAGGCCCTACCGATACAACTTTTACTGCGCAAAACTTAGAAGCTACTTATGGCGGCAAGCTCACGTTGCTTACCGATGTAGCCGACCTGATGCATAGGGAGAATTATCCAAGCCGGGAAGAAAATATTTTCAAGCCATGAATTCATTAGTAGAATTTTTGTCGTTCACTGACCCGAATGTGCGCTATGTAGCGTTTGGTTCGGTATTGCTTACGGCAAGTTCTGCCATAGTGGGTTCCTTTACTTTCCTCAATAAAAAATCATTAGTGGGCGATGCCATTGCACACGCAGTGTTGCCGGGTATCTGCCTCGGGTTTCTGTTGGCCGGAACAAAAAATCCTGTCGCGTTAATTGCAGGAGCCTTTATTACCGGTTGGATTTCGCTTGTGTTGGTTGAGTTTATCACGACCAAAACAAGAATAAAAGAAGACACGGCAATCGGGTTAATCCTTTCTGTATTTTTTGGAATTGGCATACTCATGCTCACGGTTATCCAGAAAAGTGGCAATGCTGCGCAGTCGGGGCTTGACCATTTTTTGTTTGGCAAAGCGGCAGCACTTACAGGCAATGACTTAGTAACGTTTGGTATTGTAGCGATTGTATTAATAGCAATCGTATTAGTTCTTTTTAAAGAATTTTCGTTGCTGGCGTTTGATAAAGACTATGCCCGCTCGATAGGCTTGCCTGTAAAACGGATTGAGTTAATACTTACTTCGTTAATTGTATTGGCAGTGGTAATCGGCATCCAGGCTGTTGGTGTGGTGTTAATGGCAGCTATACTGATTACACCGGCAGCAGCAGCGCGTTTCTGGACGGATAAAATTTCCGTTATGTTTTTGCTGGCAAGTTTGTTTGGCGCTATAAGCGGATTGAGTGGAGCATTTATTTCTTACACCGCACCGGCCATGCCTACCGGCCCGTGGATTGTGATTGTTATTTCAACAATTGCGTTCATATCATTTTTTCTTGCACCAAGGCGCGGTGTAATCAGTCGGTTCGTAAGGCAGGCAAACATTCGCAAAACTATTAATGATGAGAACGTATTGAAAATTCTGTATCAATTAGGCGAAGAAAATCAGAACTTCACCATTCCCCGCTTGCCGGATGAAATCATCAGCAAAAGATTTTATGACACGCAAGTATTGGTCAGCATTCTTAAACGTCTTCACCGACATGGTTATGTTGACAAAAACGAAAACCGTTGGGCGTTGACCGAAGAAGGAAGAAACCGTGCTCAGCGCATTGTTAAAATCCACCGGCTGTGGGAACTGTACTTAACAACGTACATGCACATTGCCCCCGACCATGTTCATGAAGATGCCGATACGATTGAACACTTACTTACTCCTGAACTTGAAGAGAGGCTGGAACAACAATTAGGTTACCCTAAAGTTGACCCGCATCAATCTAATATTCCGTATAACAATTAGCAATGAACAATGAACAATTAGCAATTAACAATTGGTAATTAACAATATATGAAGAAGGAGAACCCAATACTCGAAAAATCATATCAATTCGGATTACGGATTGTAAAGTTACACGTGTACCTGTCTAAAGAATTAAAACAGTTTGAAATATCGAGTCAGGTTTTAAGGAGCGGCACTTCTATTGGGGCAAATGTTGAAGAAGCGGTTGGCGGCTCTTCGCGTAAAGACTTTATAAATAAATTAAACATAGCTTATAAAGAAGTCCGTGAAACAAAATACTGGCTTCGCTTACTCAAAGATTCTGAAACCATAAAAGAGGAATTAGCCGAGTCTTTAATTGCTGATTGCGATGAACTCCTGAAAATACTATACACCATTATTAATACATCCCGACAATCACTATAATATTGATAATTGTTAATCACCAATTGTTAATTGAACATGAACGATTTTTACATCATACTAACCGCCTCACTTGTTTCAGCAAGTTGTGCTTTGCTGGGAAGTTTTTTGATTTTACGCAGAATGGCTATGGTAAGCGATGCTATTTCTCATGCCGTGCTACCCGGAATTGTAATCGCGTTTCTGGTATCCGGTTCAAGAGATTCGCTAACCATGCTGATTGGCGCAGGCGCAATTGGTATGTTTACTACGTTTCTGATTGAGTTCTTCCACAAGAAAGCCAGGCTGCAAACAGATGCTTCTATTGGCGTAACATTTACGTGGCTCTTCGCGATTGGCGTTGTTATGATTTCGCTTTTTGCCGGAAAAGTTGACCTCGACCAGGATTGTGTGCTCTATGGCGAGATTGCTTATGTGCCGTTGGATGTAATCATTACACAAAGCGGCATAAACCTTGGCCCGAGGGCGTTGTATGTTTCCGGCATCATACTTATTGTAAACCTGTTGTTCATACTTCTCTCCTATCGCAAACTGTTTCTCACAACATTCGACCCGGCCTTTGCGAGCGCTATCGGTATATCCGTAACGCTTTGGCATTATGTTTTAATGGGCGCTGTATCCATGACTACCGTTGCGTCTTTTGAATCGGTAGGCGCCATATTGGTTGTGGCATTGCTCATTGCCCCGGCCGCAACAGCCTATTTACTTACCGATAATTTTAAAACCATGTTACTGCTTGCCTGCCTTGCCGGAATTGTAGCTTCAATTACCGGGTATTATTTATCCGTTTGGTTAGACGGCTCAATTGCCGGAGCTATTGCTTCCATGAACGGAGTTTTGTTTATGCTGGCGCTGGTGTTTGCTCCTCACGGTATCCTGACAAAAAAATTCAAGGCAGTGGTTCACTAAGAAGTCATTTCAAGAAATCCAAATGTCATCGCGGCCGAGCCTGCCCGCTGCACGTAGCTTCGGCAAAGACAGGCGGTACAGCAGGCAGGGAACGAGAGCCGCGATCTCAGAGTTGAACACCCGATGAGATCGCGGGTCTTCGCCCGCGATGACAACAACACGGGGCAAAGCCCGCGATGATAATTTGATTTTTGAAATGACTTTGTAATAAATCAAAACTTCAAAATAAACTCCTGGAGATTTAGCTTTCTGTCAAGCCCTAATTTTTTTCTAAGACGGTAACGGCTTATCTCCACTCCTCTTACAGAGATATTCAATAAGTGCGCTATCTCTTTGGTTGATAAATTCATGCGCAGGTATGCGCTTAATTTCATTTCCTGCGGACTTAATTGCGGGTATGCAGTTCGCAGCCTTCGCGAAAAATCGCCATGAACATTATCAAAATGTACCTGAAAATGTTCCCAGTCTGTATCCGAAGAAAGATTTCCTTCAATATCATGAACAATACGCGAAAGCTCTTTGGGCATATTGGCTTTATCGCTTTTATCAACCAAGCCTTTCAGATTATCCTTCATTTTTGAAATAAATTCGTTCTTGTTAAGAATGAGCATAGTTGAGGTTCCCAGTTCCTTGTTCATGTGCAATAATTCCGCCTCTAACTTTTCATTCTTCAGGCGGGTAATTTCTTCCCGATTTTTTTGAGCCAACGTTTCCATTTCATTGTCTTTTCGTATCAACTCTTTTCGTTGCTTCAGGGTCATTAATTTCCGCTCATGTTTGTACTTTCTGTCTAACAAGCCAAAACCTGTAAACAGAAAAGCAAACACAAAAACCCCGTAGCCGGTATACGCCCAGGCTGTTCGGTACCAGGGAGGCAAAATTTTAAACCGGTAAAGTGTTTCGTTACTCAACTCACCGTAAACGTTCCTGGAACGCACATGGAAAACGTATGTGCCCTCTCGCAGGTTGGTGTATTCCTTTTGTGTTTGCGTTGTCCACTCCGACCAACCCTTGTCAAAATTACTTAGGTAATACTGGTGCATCAGCTCGGCATCACTTTCAAACGATGAGGTAGCCGCAAACGTAAAGTTCACGGAATTATTTCTGTACGGAAGTGTTATTACATACTCCTTCGTTTGCGTTTCGGCTACATTACCGTTGTTCACAAAGTTTCCATAGAAGAGTACGGAATCCCTATCGGAAGTTGTGGAAAAACGCCTGATGTGCGACTTGATACCGGGCTTTCGGTTAATCTTTAATGCAGGGTCGTAGTGAATGAAACCTTCCTTGGCGCCAAACAACACTTCGTTATTGTTCAGGATAACGATATTCTGTAAATCATCATTTAAAAAATGCCTTACTTTATTGAAGATACTTGTTTCGAGGTCGTATCCGCCTACCGAGTTTTTCTTCATCACGCCAATATAATCCTCACCCATAAAATAAATGTTACCCAAGGCATCTTCGCGAATGCACCACAACACAACATTGTCGCCAAGTAAACCTGAAAAAAGAGGTTCGGGAATAAACCTGTCTTCGCGTTTATCATATTTATATACGCCCTGTTCGGAAGTAAACACAAGGTCATTCCTTATGCGAAACACATTTATGAGTAGGTTCGAGCGAAATCCTTTTTCTTTTCCGTAAAACTCCACACTGTTAATATGTTCCTGTTCCACGTCAAGGTCTAATTTAAAAACACCTTTATACCCGTGTGTAATCCACAAATACCCATCGCGATCCTGTTCCATTACCCGCGATGACTCCCTGTAACCGGAAGGCTTTTTCGAGAACGACCAATGCCCGTTACTATGGCTTAAAAACTGAATGCCGTTATACACACCCTCAATAAGTTTGGGCGAATTATCCAATGAAAGGAAAATCCAGCCGCCCGGTTCTGACGATAATAGTTCAGCGTGTTTTCCGTCAATACGAAAAGCGCCATTGTGATGCCCGACAAGTAAATCGTTACGATAACGCCCGATGTGATACACCTGGCCGCGCATACCTTCAATGAGTGTGTAGGGCTCGCTTGTACCCGAAGAATTTTTCAGGTACAACCCGGTGTTGGTGCCGAGGTAAAGATTAGCATCATCAAGATAAGCTGTATAACCCGTGCCCGGCAGTCCTGTTTCTTCATTTAAAAAAGTGAAGGGCGAACCAAGCTCTACATAGGCAAGTCCGTTGTTGTTGCCTATCCAAAGGTTGTGCAGGTCGTCTTCCATTACACTAAGCACCGTGCGGTTGTCCAATCCTCTGCCGCTTGTTAGCTGGAGCAACTCCTCTCCTTTTTCATCGAGTATAAGCAAGCCGTTGTTTTGTGTGCCGGCTGCGTAATTCCCGTTTTTCAGGCGTATCATACAATTAACAATGGCTTCGCTGAAATAGGCCTGCCGGTTGTTGTTCCAGGGTGTGATGTTTCCATTGCGGTCGAGAAAATAAATGCCGTGCTGAAAAGTTGAGATGAGGTAGTGCCCGTTAAAGGCCGGAAGTATGGATGAGATTGAAATGTCTTTAAAAAAATCGCCACCTTTAATCAACTTTAGTTCATTGTTCTCAAGCCGGGTGAGTCCTTTGCCGCGTTCGTTCACCAACAGTTCGCGGTTAACGAAAAATGAAAGCTCTAATAAATTTTCGGGCTGCACTACCGAAATGGAATCATCATCATAAACAAAAATATTGGTGAATGTGCAGAAGTAGGCTTTGCCGTCATCTAAAAACACGCTCCATGTTTCATCAAAATTGCGGAACTGGTCGGGTAAACTGTCGGCTAAGGAAGTGTATTCAAGTTGTCCGTTTTTATTGGGGAAAAAGTAACCAAACTCTCCCTGGCATCCCACATAGATTCTCCCCGACCCGTCAAGGGTTACGCTTCGCATTTTGGAGGCATTATGGGGCGTGTATAATCCCCAATGGTTACCGTCAAACTCCAACAGGCCAAAATTATTAGCGATGTACACCAGTCCGCGGGCATCCTGCACAATAGCCCAGTTTTGAATGCCCGCCCGGTAGGTAATGGTGCTGAAATTCCGCACAAAAGGAATTCCACCATACTTCGACTGGGCGTTTAAAGCATAGAAACCTATGCAACAGGTTATCAGGATAAAGAGAAATCGCATTTACACTAAAGTAGGGTTTCAATTTAGGCTAAAATAGTTATTGAGAAAATTATCATATCCTAAAAACAGGCCAAATACCGGTATTTTTATATATGTGACGTATTTTTGATGTATTGATTATTACATACTGATGTATATATGATGAGGTATAAAAATTGATGTTTAGTACAAATAGGTCTTAATTTGATGCAACTAAATCAATCGTTTGCATAAAAGTATGTATCGCAAACAGTTGCATGTTTAACTAAACCCAAACCACTGCATGAAATCATTATTACTGACAGTTTTCACCATACTTGCACTTGCCTGTTACGGTCAGCAACAGGCTAACGGCAGAATTACGGATGAAGACGGACAACCCTTGCCGGGAGTGAACATCCTTGTTAAAGGAACATCCAACGGTACCATTTCAGATGCTGACGGAAACTACACCATTTCTAATATCAGCGACAACACGGTGCTGGTATTCAGCTTTATCGGCTACACCACGCAGGAAATTTCTGTTGCGGGGCGCTCTACTATTATTAATGTTACCCTGCAGGCAGACATCATGTCACTGGAGGAGGTTGTCGTTGTGGGCTATGGTGTCCAGAAAAAGAGTGTTGTAACAGCGTCTATCGCCAGGGTAACGGCCGAAGACCTTGCCAATGTTGCACCCATACGGGTTGACAACGCCTTAAAAGGGTTAACATCAGGTGTTACTGTAACCTCAGCATCAGGCCAGCCGGGCGCTGCGCCCCAGGTGCGCGTGCGCGGTATCGGTACAATTAATAGCAGCGACCCGCTTTATATTGTTGACGGAATGCCGATTGATGGCGGAATTGATTACCTCAATCCGAGCGACATTTCATCAATTGAAGTATTGAAGGATGCTGCTGCAGGTGCCGTATATGGTGCGCGTGCTGCCAACGGTGTGGTTCTTGTTACCACCAAAAATGGCGCAACCGGTAAAATGAGAGTGGACTACGGTTTCTCGTATGGTGCGCAAAACCCCTGGCGAAAGTTAGACGTGCTCAACGCTACCGAATATGCCATTATGATGAACGAGGGCTTTATGAATAGCGGACAGCCTGCACCGTACTCCGACCCTTACTCGTATGGAAAAGGAACCGACTGGCAGGACAAAGTATTCAATCACAATGCACCTATGGTAAACCACCAATTGAGTTTGAGCGGTGGCACCGACAAGGTTAACTATTTTATCTCGGCCGGTTACTTAAACCAGGAAGGTATTGTAGGCGGAAATTTCGACCGCTCAAATTACGAACGTATGTCGCTACGCTCAAATACAACGTACAACATGTTAGATGACAAAAGCCGCAACTACCTGAACAAGTTTACGCTTGGAATGAACATAGCTTATACACGGGTAAATTCTACTGGTATCGACACCAATTCCGAATACGGATCAGTATTAGGGAGCGCCATTGCACTCTCTCCTATTCTGGGTGTTTACGCTGACGACCCTTCCGGCTACCATCCTGCCGCTGTTCGCGATAAAGATGGCCGCGTGTTTACTCTTCCCGGGGCAAACTATAACGAAATAACCAACCCGCTGGCACAGCTTACCTTACCGGGAGCAAAAAACAACTCCGATAAATTCGTATCAAACTTTTGGGGCGAACTTACTTTGTGGGACAACCTGAAGTTCCGGTCTTCGTTCGGTACCGACCTGGCATTTTGGGGAAGCGATGGCTGGAATCCCATATACTACTTAGGCCAGTCGAATAATCAAACCAACTCAAGCGTATGGTCCTCTATGAATCGTGGCTTCGTCTGGCAGATTGAAAATGTGTTATCGTATGAAAAGCAATTCCTGCGGGATCATAACCTACAGGTAATGGCTGGTCAATCGGCTAAAAAGAATACAGGCCGTTCGTTGTGGGGATACAACCGCCACTTAGTTGAGGAAGACCCCGACAGGGCCAACATCGATTTTGGAACAGGCACGCAGACCAATGGCGACCGGAATGCAAGCGGTGCTGCCTGGAGCCCGCGTACATTAGCTTCTTTATTTGCGCGTGTCAGCTATAACTATAAAGAACGCTACATGTTCCAGGGTACCATCCGCAGAGATGGCTCGTCTAACTTTGGCCCCAACAATCGCTGGGCGGTTTTCCCGTCATTATCGTTGGGCTGGAACATCACCAACGAAGATTTTATAAGCGCTTCCGTACCATCATGGCTTTCATCAGCAAAGCTGCGTTTCTCGTGGGGTAAAAACGGTAACGAAAATATCGGGCCATTCCTCTATACCGCACTAACATCAACAGGTAATAATTATGTTTTCGGTTCTGGTGATGGAACCATCTATAACGGAACCAAGCCTTCGCGCCTGGCTAACCCCGACCTGAAGTGGGAAGAATCAGTACAAACTGATATTGGTATTGATTTCGAAATGTTCGGCAGTGCGGTAACGCTCTCGATCGATTATTATAAAAAGATGACTGAAGGAATGTTGATGGAAATACCTGTCCCCAGCTATGTAGGCGAAGCCAAGCCGTGGGGCAACGTAGGCACGATGAAAAACAACGGGCTTGAGTTTGATGCCTCCTACCGTTTCAGGGTTGGCGACTGGAAATTCAGGGTAACCGGAAACGCAAGCTGGATCAAAAACGTATTGGTTAACCTCGGCAACGAAACAGGTTTTGATAACTACGATAGCTACCAGAACGTGGGTACCATTTCGCGCGGTGACAACGGTTACACATGGCCGTTTTTCTACGGTTTAAAAACCAACGGCATATTCCAGAACTGGGATGAGATTAACAGTTATGTGGATGGAGAAGGTAATTTGATACAACCCAATGCAAGGCCCGGTGATGTACGTTTTGTAGATATTACTCCCGGTGGAGGAATCAATGATGACGATCGCACCATGATTGGCAAAGGAATGCCCGACTGGATTTATGGTTCAAGCATTAACATCGGCTATAAAAATTTCGATCTCAGCATTGTGATGCACGGCACTATCGGCAACGATATTTACGCGGCCACACGCAGAACAGACCTTTGGTATGTTAACCTGCCCTCGTGGATGCTCGACCGTTGGACAGGCGAAGGAACCTCGAACACTGTACCGCGTTACAGCTTCACCGATGACAACAATAACTGGTTGTCGTCCGATCTGTTCGTGAAAGACGGCTCGTACCTGCGCGTTAAAAACGTTATACTCGGTTACACACTTCCATCAAGCCTGACCACGAAAGCGTTTATTTCCAGTTTGCGCATTTATGCTTCTGCCGAGAACCTGTTTACCCTAACCCGGTATACCGGTTTCGATCCTGAAATTTCTTCCGGTGGAAGGTCACTCGGCATCGACCGTGGTGTTTATCCTCAGGCAAAGATTTACACCGTTGGATTTAACTTATCATTCTAATTCAATACAAAGCAATACGACTATGAAACAGATTAAGATATTTATAATCTGCACCCTGGTGGGCACGTTCACATTCAGTTCGTGTACCGAAGATTTTCTACATGTAGAATCTACCACCCAGTTGTACGTTAGTGATTACTACAAAACCGAGGCGCGCATTTTTGAAGCGCTTGTTGCGGCTTACGATCCGTTAACCTGGTTCGATTATGCCTGGGGGCAATTCACACATATCGGGTTAGTATCGGATGTAATGGCCGATGATGTATATGTTGGCGGTGCCGATCCAAACGATCAACAACAGCTCCACCTGATGTCTAATTATGCTGCATTGCCTACCCTTGTGGCCAGCGGTTTGTGGACTACCTTTTACTCCGGTGTAAACCGCGCCAACATCGTGATCCAGTACATGGATAACGTTACCGATATATCGGATGCCAATAAAAAGCGCTACTTAGCCGAAGCGAAAGTATTGCGGTCGTTCTACTACAACTGGTTGTGGAAACTTTGGGGCAACATCCCCTACTATGAAACAAACCTTACAGCGCCTTACATTAAAAGCCAGAACACGGCCAACGAAGTTTACGAAGGCATTATAGCATCGTTGGAAGATGCCATTGCCAATGGCGACCTGCCTATGAAAGCAACTTCTGCATGGAGCGGTCGTGTTACCAAAGCTATGGCCTGCATGCTGTACACTGAAGTGGTGATGTATCAAAAAGACAATTCAAAATACAGCACCGCGTTGGGCTATATGGAAGAGATAATTAACTCCGGTCAGTATAGCCTGGTAGAAAATTTTGCCGACATCTGGGAAGAAGCAGGCGAATGGTCCAATGAATCTATTTTCGAGATCAACTACTTCAGCAACAATGGAACCCGCAGTTGGGGGAACCCACTTAGTGATGGAGGCTCCGTTTACCCCAAACTTATCGGCATAAACAACTTAGGTGGCAGCTCCGACTACGCTCCGGGCTGGGGCTTTGAAACTGTTCGTGCCGAAACTTATGCTATGTATGATGCCAATGACGAAAGGCGCGATGGGGGTATTCTCAATTTTGCTGCGTATGCCACTTCAACCGGTGCAACCTATGCCCCGCGTTACCAGGACGAAGGTTATTTCCTGAAAAAGTACATTGCCCGTGCCGATGGCAACGCCAATCACTCTGCCGATGGCGACATGAACTACAGCAATAACTTCCGCGTATATCGCTATGCCGAAACATTGTTGTACGCGGCCGAATTAGGTTCGTCTAACGCACAGGCATATTTAGATGAAGTACGCGACCGTGCCGGGCTTGGCAGTATCCCGGCTAACCTGGATAACATCCTCCAGGAACGAAGGCTTGAGTTTGTGGGCGAAGGCAAACGCTATTGGGATTTGATCCGCACCGACAGGGCGGCTACCGTACTGGTTCCCAACCTGTACAGAACAAACACATGGTCGCCATCAAAGAAGTATCTGCCTATTCCACAGTCTGAAATTGACGCGGCACAGGGAACATTAACCCAAAACAATTACTGAACGTAAAACGCGAAATTATGAAACGAATATTCAGCAATACCTATTTCCTAAGCGTGCTAATGCTGTTCGTGGCGGTTAGCTGTATGGAGGAGTATAACCGCCCATCTGAAAAAGATGTACCGCTGGCAGCCAATATCGATGTTGACATCGTGGTCGATCAGGAGATCAACCAGGTTACGTTTAACCTGAAAAACAAAAGCAGCTACCCGGTGTGGATTTTTGAAGAACCAAATCGTACCGAGTATTCTACTATTAACGGCCTCACCAAAATTTACGCGGTGGCCGGCACGTACACAGTAGAAATAAAAATCGGTAATACCAATGGTGTGAGCGATGGCTCCATTACCAGAACGTTTACCATCAACAACTCAATGGTGAACTTCGATTTGTACGTTGGCATGTTGGCCGGAAGCGGAACCAAAAACTGGAGCATTGCCCGTACCGAAGCAGCGCACTTAGCCTGCGGCCCTTCGGGCACTATCGGTACTGAATGGTGGAGCGCTGCCCCTGACGAAAAAGCCAATGAAGGCGTGTATGATGATTTACTAACCTTTGGCAACGATTATAGCTATACGTACAACCCTGGTAGTGGCGGAACGGTTTATGTGAATAAAGATGTTACTGTTCCCCTCTTGGCTCCGCATAACACACACGATGGCAACGACTTTATGGCGCCTGTTTCGGAGCAAAACACCACGTACAGCATTGTGGCCGAGGGCAACGATGTTTTTGTGGTGTTCCCTGCCGGAACACTCTTCCCCTATATCGCCAATGACGATGCCTACAACACACCTAAGTATAAACTCGCGGGTATTTCGTCTTCACGGATTGTATTAGTGATCGACAATGGCGGCATTGCCTGGCATTATATTTTAACAGCCGGTAAAGGCCCCGGTGGCTACGACCCCAACAACGATTGTAACAAATGGAAGACCGCCACATTCAATACCTGGTTCTGGTACGCTCCGGGTTGGAACCAGATTGCCGACCCCGGTTTTGAAGCTGACGGAAACTCGTACAGGATTACACTTCCCGAAGCAACGTTTGAACAATGGCAGGCACAGATGGCTTTCCTTACCAATATGTCAACCGAGGCTTCTAAAAAATACGACTTCTCGGCCATCATTAACTCGAATAAAGCGCACGGTAACGTAACCGTTAAATTGGTACACGAAAGCGATGACGGAGTATTTTATTTTGAAGAAGGCATCACACTTAAAGCCAACGAAGATTACACCTTTATAAAAACCGGTATGGACGGCATGGATATTCAAAACTTACGGTTGTTCTTAGACTTTGGTGGTAATGAAGCCAACACTATTGTTACCGTAAGCCGCATTGTGCTGAAAGAGAATAGCTGCGATGATGGAACCGTGATTGAAGAACCCGAAGAACCAGACAACGTAAACTGGCTGCCAAACTCGGATTGTAACCTTTGGAAGAATGTTGACTTCGTAAACCATTTCTACTATGCGCCAGGCTGGAGTCCAATTTATGAGGGCCCTGCATATTCAGGTTTTACAGGAAATACTAACTCATACACCATTTCGTATCCAACAGCAACATCAGACCAATGGCAAAACCAGGTTCATTTCAGAACTACGAATATCGCAACCACTGTTGATAAGTCATACGATTTCCGTTGTATCCTTAACTCCACCAAGAATATAAACGGAGTAACCATTAAACTTACCAAGGTTGGTGATGATGCGACCGCCTTCTTTACCAGGCGGGTTAACATAATCGCTTTCGAAGACCACGTGTTCAAAATGCCGAACATGGAGGGCCTCGATATTGATAACATTAGCCTTGTATTCGACTTTGGCGGCAACCCTGACAATACCGAGGTAACCATCAGCAGCATTATTTTAAAAGAATCTACTTGTAACGATTAAAATCAATTTTTAACGCATGTGCAGCACAACAACTTCGCTGCACATGCTTTTACTGTATTATCATGAATAAACTGAATCCGCTTTTTTTGTTGATACTGATGTTGGGCTATGCCGGTTGCGATGGTAACGAACCCGTAACAAAGGAAAGCATTACAAGTTCTGTTACAGAGATCAGCACAGGGTATGAACAGCATATTTCAACTATTAACGTTACTGCAAGCCGCGAGTGGATGGCATACAGCAACGAAAGCTGGATTACCTGTAACCCTTCAAGTTTTATCACCACTACCGGCACGGTAACCGTAACCATTTCGGCAAACGCAAGTCAGCAACCCCGCGAGGGTTCGGTAATCCTTAAAGCGGGCAGCGAGCGTGTTACCATTCCTGTAACGCAGGAACGCGGTCCCGAATCGGAAATCACCGGCCCGGAAGGTTATACCCTTGTCTGGAACGATGAGTTTGACGAAGGCAACCAGCCAAACACTGCCGAATGGTGGTACGAAACCGGAGGGCACGGATGGGGAAATAACGAACTGCAAAATTATGTGACCGGCTCACAAGGCGGTGAACAGTTGGCAAAAATAGAAAACGGCATCCTTACCATTACCGCCAAAAAAATTGGTGGAACGGTTTACTCAATCCGCATGAATACCACTAAAAGCTGGACGTACGGTTACTTTGAAGCACGTTTAAAAGTGCCTGTTGGAAAAGGAACCTGGCCTGCCTTCTGGATGATGCCCCAAAATTTTAATGCCTGGCCCGATGATGGTGAAATCGACATTATGGAACACGTAGGCTATAACCCTAATGTGATACACTCGTCCATTCATTGCAAAGCCTATTATCATTCCATTGGTACACAAAAAACCGGTACACGCTCAGTTCCTACTGCACAAACCGAATTTCATGTGTATGCCGTTGAGTGGACTCCCGATTTCATCAAAGGGTACGTTGACGGAGTAAATTACTTTACCTTTTTAAATGATAAAACAAACAACTACAACACGTGGCCCTTTTTTAATCCATTTTATCTGAAACTAAACTTGGCCTGGGGAGGCGACTGGGGCGGAGCGCAGGGCATTGACGAGAGTTTCTTACCGGCAAACTACCAGATCGATTATGTAAGGGTATTTCAAAAACAATAACAACGTAAAAATCATACTAAGCTGTCCTAACTATTTCGGGCAGATAGTGTGTAGTGTGTCCTGACAATCACGAAATAAAATAAAATGAAAGCATCCCTCCTATATGTATATGTGCTCCTGCTTTTTATAGCGGGTAATTGTTCAACCAAACCATCGCCTGTATTGGTATGGAGCGATGAGTTTGACTACACCGGTGCGCCCGATTCAACCAAATGGAGTTACGATATTGGCGGACACGGCTGGGGCAATAACGAACTTCAGTATTATACTAATGATCCTAAAAATGTGCGGGTTGAAAATGGTAATCTCATTATCGAAGCCCATAAAGATTCATTGGAAAACAATGCCTATACATCCACGCGCATCATCTCCAAAAAGAAAGGCGACTGGCTGCATGGTAAAATCGAGATACGCGCCAAACTGCCGCAGGGTCGTGGCACGTGGCCTGCCCTCTGGATGCTCCCTACCGACTGGAAATATGGCGGCTGGCCGGCCAGTGGCGAAATAGACATCATGGAACACGTTGGCTACAACCAAAATGTAGTTCATGGAACGGCACACTCCGAGCTTTATAATCATATAAAGCAAACACAAAACGAAGGCAAAGTAACTGTTGCCAACGTGCATGAAGAGTTTCACATCTACACCCTGAACTGGACAAAAGACCAGTTAGATTTTTTAGTGGACAACAACGTTTTTCATACCATTAAACGCAAGCCCGAAGACGACCACAAAGGCTGGCCGTTCGATCAGCCCTTTCATTTGCTGATAAACATAGCCGTAGGCGGTAACTGGGGCGGACAACAAGGCATTGATGAAACGATATGGCCGCAACGCATGGAAATTGACTACGTGCGGGTCTATCAGTAGGCAATTAACAATTAACAGTTAACAGTTATCAATTCCGAAGGGATGCCTTTGGCATAGGTAAATTGTAAATTGCTTACTGTAAATTGTAAATTGCCGCCTTGAAAGTAAACGACACCATTGTAGCATTGGCCACTGCACAGGGCATCAGTGCGATAGCCGTTATCCGGCTGTCAGGCAAAGAGGCCATAGCCATAACGCAAAAAGTCTTTGTGGGAAAAAACTTAGCCGATGTGCCCGGCCATACGGTACATTTTGGCACCATTCAGCACCAGGGAAAGCTGATTGACGAAGTGCTGGCAACTGTCTTTACAGAACCCCAATCGTTTACACGCGAAAACTCCGTTGAACTCTCCTGCCATGGTTCGCCCGTTATCGTCAAAGAAATCATCAAAGCCCTGTTAGCCAACGGTGCCCGGTTAGCAGAACCGGGTGAGTTCACCAAACGTGCGTTTTTTAACGGCCGGTTCGATCTGGCACAAGCCGAAGCCGTTGCCGACCTGATCCATGCCGAAACAGATAATGCACGGCAGGCAGCGTTTAATCAAATGCGGGGCGGCTTCTCGAAAGAGATCAACAACCTGCGCGAAGAGCTTATTCACTTTGCTTCGCTCATTGAACTGGAGCTTGACTTTGGCGAAGAAGATGTTGAGTTCGCCAAACGAAACGATTTGCGCGAGCTTATTCTCAAAATACAGTCGTATTTAAACAACCTGATTGCTTCGTTCGACCAGGGGCGTGTAATCAAAAATGGAATACCTACCGTGATAGCCGGTAAACCCAATGCGGGCAAGTCTACCCTGTTGAACGCCTTGCTCAACGAAGAAAAAGCCATTGTTTCGGACATACCCGGTACTACCCGCGATGTTATTGAAGATGAAATAACCCTGGGCGGCATTACCTTCCGATTTATGGATACAGCCGGCCTGCGCGATACCAGCGATACGATTGAAGCTATTGGTGTATCACGCACACGCGAAAGCATGAAAAAGGCATCGCTGATTCTTTACCTATGGGATCTATCGCAGACTTCGCTTGCCGAAATTCAACACGAAGAAATTCAGCTTGCTGCGCTGGGTATTCCTTATTTAAAGATCGGCAACAAAAAAGACAAAGCCCCTTCTGCGTTGCTTGAACAATTAAAAAATCAATCATTTATTCTTATTTCGGCTGCCACGAAAGAAAACCTCGAGCAACTGAAAGAATCTATTTTAACTACCGTAGGCGTTAAGGAAGTAAAGCAGGGCGATGTGCTCGTTACCAATTTGCGGCACTATCAAAAGTTAGCCGAAACCCGCGATGCGTTAAACCGCGTGCTCGAAGGGTTAGACAGCGGCATCACAGGCGATTTTCTGGCTATGGACATCCGGCAGGCATTACATTATCTTGGTGAAATAACCGGTCAAATCACCACCGATGATTTGCTTGACAATATTTTCAGTAAGTTTTGTATCGGAAAGTAGATTTCTCCCATATTCCCGTTCAATCGGGCAGTATTAATTGGCTATCCGGCTTGAGATTTTCTGTATGATTATTAACTTTATCGGCTCATAACTATTTATATGATGACTCTCTACCCCAAAAAAGCCTTTCTCATTTTCTTTTTAGTATTGGCTACTGCCTATGTGCAGGCACAGGACTATTATGTTGTAATTGGCGCATATCGCGTTCAAAAATATGCCGATATTTTTACCGGCTATGCCCGCAATGCCAAATACGATGCCCGGCAGGGCGTACATGAAAAGCGCAGGCTCACCTACATTTATGTACTCAAAACAACTGATCGCGCAGAGGCATCGCGCATGACCGTGCGCCTGCGAAATGACACGGAGTTTAAAGATGCCTGGCTGTATGAAGGCCCGCTAACCACAGCCGAACCTGTAACACCGGTAGTGGTAGAACAACCTAAACCCAAAGAAGAGCCTGTTGTAACGCCCGTAGAAGAACCTAAGCCTGTTGAGGAGCCGGTAGAAGAGCCTGTTGAACAGCCTGAAGAACCGGAACCAGAACCTGAAGACGAACCACTTCCTCCGGCAAAAGGTAAATACTTCAAATTTGTTGTTACCGATATCAACGGCCAACAGGTTTCAACTACGCTGCATAATGTTGACAGGATACTGGGTCGCGACCTGGCCCGATACCCGTCTGGTACCTACGTAGATGTGAATCGCCCAAGCGATCCTTCTGTTCCGCTTACTATTGTATGCGGCATATTTGGCTTTACAGAAGAAATAAAAGTAATCGACTTTAATGATCCCGGCCTTACCCCCGATGCCACGCAAGATGAAAACGGAGCATGGATAATACCCTACAAGTTAGAGCGCATGAAAAAAGGTGACGTTTCCGTAATGTATAATGTTTCGTTCTATAAAGATGCAGTAATCATGACACCCGAATCGAAAGAAGAATTAGATGAGTTAGTGAACATGATGAAACTCAACCCGAATTATAAAATCAAGATTCACGGGCATAACAATGGCAACGACAACAACCTTCGTATCTCTACATTGGGTAATAATAAGAATTACTTTGCTATGGCAGGAGCAGACAGTAAAACCGGTAACGGAAAAGAGCTTTCAAAGCTTCGTGCAGAAACGATACAGTTATACCTGATTGATAACGGTATTGATAAAAAGCGAACAGACATTTACGCATGGGGCGGAATGGAAATGCTTGTAAAGCAGGGGTCCGCATCAGCAGCCCGTTTGAACAATCGTATTGAAATTGAAGTATTGGAAGACTGATAAGTTTAAAAAGAACAATGACATTCATTATCGCGGCTCATGGCCGCGATATGTTTTTAAACAACTGCATTAAATTACATTATATGAGATACTGCATACTTTCGTTTTTCTTTCTACTCACCACACTATCATACAGCCAGCCTGAGGTTTACCCACCGCATTGGTGGACGGGCATGAAAACCAATACCATCCAGTTAATGATTTACGGAAAAGATGTGGGCGCTGGCAAACCTGCCGTTTCATTAAAACATACAGGTGTTACCCTTACCAAAGTTCATTATGTTGAAAATCCGAACTACCTGTTTGTTGATCTTACCATAGGAGCCAAAGCAAAAGATGGAAAATTTGATATTACCATTAAACACAGCGAGCCGGTTGTTATTCCCTACACACTTAAATCGCGCGAAAGCGGAAACGGTACAACGTATGCACAAGGCGTTACCTCTTCCGATTTTATTTACCTGATTATGCCCGACCGTTTCAGCAATGGCGATACTTCCAACGACCGCATAGCGGGCATGCGCGATCAATCGCTGAACCGCGATTCTATTTTTCATCGGCATGGCGGGGATTTCCAGGGAATAATCAATCACCTTGACTACCTCAAAGACCTTGGTGTAACCGCACTTTGGATGATGCCTGTAATCGAAAACGATATGCCCGACCGCAGTGAGCATGGATATGCGTTCACTAATCATTATAAAACAGAACCTCGCTTAGGCGGAGAAGAAGTCTATAAAAAACTAAGCAAAGAACTGCATAACCGAGGCATGAAACTGATACAGGATGCGGTGTACAATCACGTTGGCCTCTATCATTTTACCGTTCAGGATAAACCCATGCGCGACTGGCTGAACGAATGGCCGAAGTATACAAACACTAATTACAAAGACCAGACCTTGTTTGATCCGCACGCTGCACCTGCTGAAACAAAGATTATGAGCGATGGATGGTTTACACCTATGATGCCCGATCTGAATCATCGTAATCCGTTCATGGCCAACTACCTCATACAGCACGCTATCTGGTCGGTTGAAGAATTTGGCGTTGATGGCTTCCGTATAGATACCTATGCCTACAACGATTTGGAATTTATGAATCGCTGCAACAAAGCATTGATGGACGAATATCCTAAGATTACCATGTTTGGCGAAACGTGGGTACATGGTGTCATCAACCAGGCCTTCTTTGCCGAGAACAACCTTAATGTTTCGTTTAAAAGCAATCTTCAGGCAACAACCGATTTTCAAACTCTGTTTTATGGAATTCAGCCTGCTGTAAATGAGAAATTCGGATGGACAGACGGTGTAAACAAATTGTATCAAACACTTGCAACCGACCTCGTTTACAAAGACCCGATGCGCCAGGTGATCTTCCTCGATAACCATGATATAAGCCGGTTTTATTCCGTTGCCGGAGAAGATGTTCGTAAAGTCAAGGTAGGATTTACCTGGCTCCTCACCTGCCGGGGTATTCCGCAAATGTATTATGGTGGCGAGATTTTAATGAAGGGCATTACCGACCCAGACGGATGGGTGCGCCTGGATTTTCCGGGGGGTTGGCCTGGCGATAAGGTGAATAAATTTACAGAGGCAGGACGCACACCTGAAGAGCAGGAAGTTTACTCGCTGATAAAAACATTAGCCAATTTCAGGAAACAGTCTTCGGCCATTAAAACAGGAAAATTTATGCACTACCTTCCGGTAGATGGACTGTATGTTTATTTCCGTTACGACAATAACCAAACCATCATGTGTGTAATGAACACAAATGAAAAAGAAATGGATGTCGATTTTTCAAAATATGCCGAACGGGCATCTGGCTTTACAAAAGCGAACAATGTACTTACCGGAGAATCAATCAATACTTCTACTTCTTTTAAAATTCAGCCGATGAGTATGACAGTGCTGGAGTTGAAGAGGTGAAAGGGGTGCGGGTTGCAAGTTGCCGGTTACGGGTTTCAAAGTGCCGGATAACAGGAAACCTGAAACACTTAAATCGCCTTACGCTTAACTACTCCCTTCACCGCCTTTGCAGTCCAGGGATCATCGGGCCATGCGTGTTTAGGGTAACGTCTTTTTAGTTCCTTCTTCACTTCGTGATAGGTTGTTCCCCAGAAACTCTTTAAATCTTGTGTTACCTGCACGGGCTTAAAACCGGGCGAAAGAAGGTGCATCAGGATTTTTACACGCCCTTCATTTACGGTTGGCGTTTCCGGCATTCCGAAACACTCCTGCAACCGAACTTCCAGTACGGGCGAGCGTCCGTCATTACCATATTGAATTTTAATCATCGAACCGCTTGGCACTTCAAGTCGTGCGGGCACAAGTTCATCAAGTCTGCGTTGGTTATCCCAAGTGATAAGTGATGTTACTATGGAATACCAGTCAAGTTTTTGTAATTCATTAAGTGAATTGACGTGTTGTAAAAAAGGCGGAAGCCATTCATGAACATGCTGCAATAAATATTGATCTGAAATATCCGGCCAGTCTTCATCTTTCCGCCAGCCCCTAAGACTACCTACACGTGCCTGTAATCCCCGAACGGATTCAGAAAAGCCGAACATACCAATTCCTTCTTCCTGTATAGTCGCACACAGCACACTGATTCGTTGGTCATCAGGAATTGCATTGAGTTTTTTCTGCGATAATACAATGTTTCCGATTCTCAATTCTTCAACGCCTTCAATCACTCCCCGTTCCTTATTCCAACGCACTTCCTGTATTGGTGTTGTAATTGTAACAAGGTCTTCGCTATGTACAGGCGCAGCAAGGAAAATTTTCCCTTCTCCACTACCGGCATCTACCTGGGCCGCTACAATCCATTCGGAGTGTAGCAATGGGTCGTGGGAAGGAAGTCGCGCAACACGGCCATTTACAAACTTGTACCGCTCGTTATGTTTTTCAATGCGTTTTGCAATCCGATCGGGGTAAGCCAATACCAACAACTTCCCTACTTCATAATCGCTAACCGCATTGTTATCCATTTGCACAGCATACTCTTTCCGCCACGATTGCGCAAGGCGTTCAATTCGTTCAATTACATTTCTATCGGCCTGAACAAATTCCTTGTTTCGCCACTTTCGCAATGCTTCTAAACGCAACGTTAGGTCGGCACTTGTTGAAGTAGTTAACGGGTCGCGCTCTTCCAACAAGGCTGCCACATCTGCGGCAAGCGTAGAATTACTGCTATTGCTTACCAGCATGTGCGCTATTCGCGGATGCGTGGGCAGTTCGGCCATTAACTTTCCATGCTGTGTTACACGATCATCCGCCAATGCTCCCAATTCATTCAGCAACTCTTTCGCCTGGTTTACCGCGCCTGTTGGTGGTGGCGTAACCCAGTTTAGTTCGTTTGCATCCGTAATGCCCCATGCGGCAAGTTCCAACACCAACGAACTTAAATCAGCTTCAAGAATTTCAGGTTTCCGGTTTGGCTGAAGATTGCGTTGCGTAGCTTCACTCCATAGCCTATAACAAATACCTGCCTCAAGTCGCCCTGCCCTGCCTGTACGTTGGTCGGCTGAGTCTTTCGTAACGCGCACGGTTTCGAGGCGGATTAGTCCGCTGCGCGGATCAAATCGCGGCACACGCGAAAGGCCAGCATCAATAACAATACGAATACCTTCAATGGTTAGCGAAGTTTCTGCTATGCTGGTTGCCAGCACAACTTTTCGTCTGCCTTGCGGATCAGGCAGAATAGCTTCCTGTTGCTTTTTAAAAGGCAGATCGCCATACAACGGAAAAAGTATAGCCGAAATATTTTCCTGTTCGAGCAATTCAGCCGTGCGTTTAATCTCGCCTGCACCGGGCAAGAATGCCAGTACATCACCAGTTTCTTCAGCTAAAGCCTTTCGGATAGCACGCGCCATATAAACTGAAGTATGAACTTGTTTTTCATCTCCAACATACCGTACCTCAACCGGGTATTGCTTACCCTTACTCATAACTACTGGTGCTTGCAGTTTTTCGGATAACGCCTTCCCATCCAATGTAGCCGACATAATCAATATGCGCAGGTCGTTGCGAAGAATATGTTGTGTTTGAAGGCATAAGGCCAGAGCGAGGTCGGCCTGTAAACTTCGTTCATGAAATTCATCAAAAATCACAAGCCCGATTCCCTCAAGTGCATTGTCGTGCTGAATCATGCGGGTAAGGATTCCTTCTGTAACCACTTCAACTTGTGTCTGGTTGCTCACCCGGTTTTCAAACCGCACACGATAGCCGATTTTCTTACCAATTTCATCATCTATTAATGAAGCCATTCGCATGGCAACCGATCGCGCAGCCAACCTTCGTGGTTCCAGCATAATGATTTTGTTGCCTTTCAGCCAAGGTTCATCCATTAATGCTATTGGAACAAGAGTAGATTTACCTGCCCCCGGTGGAGCCTCAAGAATCACCGCCTGATTTGCCGCCAGGCTTGTTTTTAATTCGGGAAGGATTTCGTGTACCGGGTAACGCATCGCAGCAAAAGTAATCTATAATATAGAATCCTTATGAAATAAAAAGAGGCCTGCGTTATCACAGACCTCTTTTCAACGTAATTATGCTACTGACTATTTCGGCTCTAAGGCTTGATTGATTCGCGTAACCACATCCTGTAAATGGTATCGGCTCATTTTATCACTGATACCCGGTAGTGTGGCATTTATTTCGCTGCGCAATGCAGTAAGGTGCCCACGTGTTACAGAAATTACATCACTCTTCTTCGGATCAGCCACCGGTGAAGGTACTGAACCGCCAAAGAAACCACCACCCTGTTGACTGGTTGCAGGCGGGTTGAGCAAGGTAATCATTTTTTCAAGATGAACTTTTTGCAGATTTCTACGGTACACGTCAATAGCTTTTCTTGATTTCAACTCCGACCAGATACCTGAACGTACATCCGTGAATAATTCATCAAGGCTATACGCGCTTGAGTTGGCAGCATGTGTTTCAATCAGGCGCTGCATACGTGCGTAGTCAAATATGCTGTTTACGGTTGCTTCCTGAATAGATTGAAGTTGCTGAACACCGGATCCAGGTCTTATTTTACTCAATACCTTTTGATTCAATATCCATGTTGGCGTTTCAAATAACTGCTTATTCAAAAACGCCACAGCGTCTTTTTGAATAGCCCTGGGTGCAGGCTCGTACACAACACCTGCCTGATCATATGTTTTAGGTGTTTCATAAATGCCTCCAATGTTTTTGGTAACATGCCCCACGTATCTGCGATACTGCCCTACCAACGAGTTGTACAACTCATTTAGCATTTCATACTTCTCGGCTTCTGTTTTGTACCAGCCATCCAGTTCGGGTAAAATCCGTTGAAGGTTTTTGATACCATATTCGCTTGCGCGCATGGAGTTATTACCCAGGTCTTCGTTCTGCGAACGCGGATCATACGGGTTACTTTCTGTTCCAAACCAGTACATCGGGTCGTTAGCATGGCTAAGCACCCATTTGTTCAACACCTTCTTATCCTCTTGCGGATCTGTTGTATCGAAAATAGGTTTATAGCCCCACTCAATAGCCCAACGATCGTAAACACCTACACCAGGGAATAATAATTCCGCAGGAATGTTGTCTTCCGGCTGCGCTACATAGTTAAACCGGGCATAATCCATAATTGAAGCAGTATGGCGATACTTCTGTAAAAACTCCTTATCGCGAAGCTTTTCAACAGGTGTTCCATAGCTCGAACCAAAATTATGGCGTAACCCGATGGTGTGTCCTACTTCGTGTGCCGCAACAAAGCGCACTAACTCTCCCATCAGATCATCATCAAATTTTTTAGAGCGGGCACGCGGATCAACAGCAGCAGCCTGAATGGTGTACCAGTTGTTCAACAGGTTCATTACGTTATGGTACCAGCCAATATGGCTTTCCAATATTTCTCCTGTACGCGGATCGTGTACATTGGGGCCGTAGGCATTTTGAATATCGGATGCGAAATACCGGATGAAAGAATAACGTGCATCTTCTGTACTGATGGTGGTATCTCCTTCCGGAACTTCCTTAGCGAGAATGGCATTTTTAAAACCGGCCTGTTCAAATGCTACCTGCCAATCTTCAACACCTTGCCTGAGGTACTTTCTCCATTTTATTGGCGTTGCCGGATCGATATAAAACACAATGGGTTTGATGGGTTCTACCAACTCTCCTCTTTTCATCTTCTCTACATCTTCCGGTTTGGGTTCCAATCTCCAGCGAACGGCAAATACTTCCCGCTCGGCACGCTGCGATTCTTCACCGTACACGGTATATCCGTTGGCAAAATAACCAACACGGTTATCGAACAACCGCTTACGCATAGGCTTTTCAGGCAACAGTATCATGGAAACGTTCATCTCCATAGTAACAAAACCTGTACTTGCTCCGGCCGGTAGTTGCGTTACAGCGGCCGATCCTCCTGCAGGCGGCAGGTTTGACGCAAATGTTTTTACTGAACGCACTTCGGTATTGATTGGAAACGACTTCATGCTGCTGATATAGGAGCGATCTTTTTGTAACGCACCTAAGCTAAACCTTCTTTTACCGGCAGGGCTTAACGATACTAATTGATTATCGCTGTTAAAGAAATCATTGACATTGATTACATAATTCTTTCCATCCTTTATCGCTTTAATATCAAACGCATGGGCAATAGGGTCAACGTTGGAGTTGCGCACTGCTTCTATAATAGGTTTAGTAGTATCACCGCTGGCGCTAATGTATAATACCGCTCTCAGGAAAAGTTTGTTGTTATTGCCCTTTTCCCAGCGCAATACCTGGCGGTTTACTTGCTCACCACCATATCCGCCACCGGCAGGGGTTTTGGAATAGCGTGTTACCGACATAAATTCACGGCCAAGTATCGAGTCGGGGATTTCGAGGAAATAATCTTCGTTTACTTTGTGAACCGTAAATAATCCCTTTTGGGTTTTGGCTTTGGCTGTGATAACCTGGTTATAGGGTTTCATGCCGCCTGCGCTCCGGGCTTTTGTAGTATCCGCCTTAGGAACGGGAGTGGTTGCAGGAGTTGTCGCCTGTTTTGATTTGGTTTTTTTCTGTGCTTCAGCAGGATGTATGCCTGTGAAAACAGCCATAGCGATGACTGCAAAGCTTAGCAGTAGTTTTATCTTCATAAACAATTTGGGTTTTAATCAATGCGCAAAATATGTATATGAGCAGATAAACCCATGCCGGCCAGCATTTTAACGCTGCAAATTACGTGAGCGGTTTTACACCCTTTTCTTTGGCCTGCAGCGTTTTAGAAATCCTTATCAGTTTGCTCCTCGTCAGCCGGGCTATGAAAGGCCAGCAACGGAATAGCCGTATGATAGGAATATTTCTTTGTGATACTCGGGTTAAACAGCTTTTGAAAAGCATTTCGCTTACGGGTAGAGAGGGCAATCATATCAGCGCCATGCTTCTCAACCAGGGCGTCTAAGCCGGTGTTGATGGTGGCATCGCTGATAACCGTTCCGGTAACCGGTGTATAACCTGTTAGTAATTTTATTTCAGAAGTAAATTTCTCAATTACAGCCTGCTCTTCATCGGTTTCTTCAACGCCAACAGCAACATGCGCGAGGATAAGTGTAGCGTTAAACGCTTTTGCCAAACCAGTTAATGTACTTGCTCCTTCAATATCGCTGTAAGCAAAGGTGGTGGCGAAAAGAATTTTTTCAGGTTTTTTATAGGCCAACTTAAACGGAATACACAACACCGGGCAGCTTGCTTTTTCAATAACAGAAGCCGTATTGCTGCCAAACAATACATTGGCAATTTTACTGGCGCCTTGTGTACCCATCACAATCAGGCCGGCCTGCTTTTCATCTGCATACGATAAAATCCCCGGCACGGGTTCACCCACAACAACCTCATACGAGCACGTTAGCTCTTTATACTCTTCCTGGATTGTATCGGCTATCGCTTTCAACCGCTCTTTGGCTGCTGCCGTTTCGCGCCTCACTTCATCGGCCATCAACGCATGAATAGAACTTTGAGCTGATACCTTTGGAATATATACATTCAGTAACATGAGTTCAGCGCCCATAGCCCTGGCTGTTTCGGCAGCATATTCAATGGCGTGCGAAGCGTTTTCTGAAAAATCGGTAGGAACAAGTATGCGTTTCATAACTTAAGTTGATTTGGTGGTTAATGTTTACCGATACGATTTTACCGCGATTATCTAACTTTACACATGACGTTTGTTAGGATAGTACCTGATTAATGACATCGGTTTACAGAAATACTACATTCTCACCTCTTCGCGTCCATCCGGGTAACGTGCAAACCTTCCTTTCTCGCGTGGGTGTACGTGTTCGTAAGTTGACCAGGGCCATCCGCCAAATTGTGTTTGCTGATAATCGCGAAAGGCTTGCTGAATATCTTCCTGCGTATTGCCCACAAACGGCCCATGCTGAACAACAGGCTCACCGATAGGCTTACCCTGCAACAATAAAAGATAACAGTCGGTATTTCCCGAAATCAATTCAACGTCCTGATCGGCATATAACTCAACTGCTTGTGGTTTGGTTACTTGCTGACCCGCTATTGAAATTGTTTCGCCCGAATAGAAATATAACGACCGGTTAACAAATGCCGAAGCACAAGGCAATTTAAAGTGAGCACCGGCTTCCATGCGGATAGTCCAGATTGCTACTTCGTTATCAGCATTTGCCGCCCATGAATCGGGTGCTGGTGGCGGAGCCACAACGGCATCAATTTTACCGGCAATCACCCGAACGTTTGTTTTCTTTCCATGCTCGTCAACAGCTTCATATTCGGGAATGGTATCATTCCACAACATAGCAAAATACGGTTCTGCTTTTTTTGATGAACGCGGCAGGTTAAGCCATATCTGAAACAACTCTAACGGATTATCTTCATCTTGTTTCAGCAACGGAAACATTTCGCAATGCTGCACACCTTTTCCGGCTGTCATCCATTGCACATCGCCAAAGCCAAATCTACCGGCTGCCCCTAACGAATCGGAATGGTCAACCAATCCATTTGTAACAATGCTAACGGTTTCAAATCCGCAATGCGGATGCGCTGGAAACCCCGGAACTTTCTGACCATGATACATGCGCCAACCTTCCTTGTTAGGTGCAAAGTCCTGCCCCAGTACCCTGCCTTCCAGCGAGGCATCCGGGCCAAGGTGTTCGTTTCCGTTAGGATAAAAATCTAAGTGATGCACACAAAATAAAAAAGGGTCTTGCGTTTGCCACGGAAAGCCAAGCGGCTTTATTGATTTAATAGATGCGTTGCTCATTTGCTGTATGATGTATGAATTGTTTATCGGAAGATAACCAACGCCAAGTTGAGATAGTTCCGTTAATAAGCCGGAAATGTTACTACGCCTTTCGGTGTGCGTAACCTGAGTGTTAGTTTCGTTTCTCCGCTTGTGGTTGACAGGCCAAGTTTAAAATTTTCGTTGAGTGTTTGCATGTCTTTATCCGTAGTCGCGATTTCAAATTTAATAAGGCTGCAACCGGTTGGCGAACTTGCCGAGGGGTGAACAACATCCTCTCCCCATTCAATAAAAAAGGGAAACACCTGTATATCCTTTTCAGCAAACTCCATAGTTGACCACGAAAGTATTTCACCATCCGGTTTGGTGCGGGCGCCCGGCTTTATATCCGAAACAGGAAAGCCCATGCTGATAAGTTTCTTTCGGGTGCTCTCAATATTCTCTGTATAAACCGCCCAGCCCATTGGCGTAATGCTTCTGAACTGTCTTATCCATTCGGGCACCGAATCTGCATCAGCACGGGGCGCAAGAATTTCAATATAAGCACCGCCTTCAAGGGCAACCAACGCATTCTGTGTGAAGCTATCGGGGTGCTTGCCCCCCACAACAGGTTTTACGCCTGTTAATTCCTCAAACTGCTGCATCCCTCTTTCGAGGTCGTTCACCGCCAGAATAATATGGTCAATGCGTTCGTTGGTACGGCTGCCCGAACAGGCTATCATAAGTACGGCAAGTCCGATAAAATGAAACAGGAAATATTTCATACCTCAATTTCTTCTTCATGTTTTATTTTCCAATGTACAAAAATCAACAATCGTAACTGAACTCTATACCGAATTAACCAAATATCCTTTGTTATTTATCACCTTCTCCAACCTTCTAACAGGGTAGATTACGCTTACTGCCCAATCGCCTGCTGATTTGCAAAGACATGCGGTTATCCCAAATATTAAGTGTACCTTTGCAGCGTTCTACGCGGTTGCAACGTCATCCCCTTACCGATTGGCATCGGAAATTCCCGGGATATCTTCGCAATGACGTTGTAACAGGTAATTTTTTTATTCACATAACAAACATTCATGAAAAACTTTCAAGCACTCGGCTTGTCGGCCGGGTTGGCTGAAGCTGTGCAACTTATTGGCTTCGAAACGCCTACCCCTATCCAGGAAAAGGCTATTCCACTTTTATTAACCGGCAACCGCGACTTCATCGGGCTGGCACAAACCGGCACCGGCAAAACAGCCGCCTTTGGTTTGCCCCTGCTCGAACTGGTAGATGAGGACTCATCCGCCACACAAGCATTGGTGTTAGCTCCTACACGCGAACTCGGCTTACAGATTGTAAGCGACCTCGAAAACTTCTCTGAAAAATTCAAGAAGCTGAACATCGTAGCCATTTATGGCGGGGCGAGTATCAGCGAACAGATACGCAAAGTAAAACGTGGCGCACAAATCGTAGTGGCTACTCCCGGTCGCCTTATCGATATGCTGGGCCGTAAAGCTGTTAACCTAAGCACCATCCAATACGTGGTATTAGACGAAGCCGATGAGATGCTGAACATGGGGTTTAAGGAAGATATTGATGAGATACTCTCCAAAACTCCCGAAACCAAAATCACATGGCTCTTCTCGGCTACCATGCCTAAGGAAGTGCGGGCCATTGCCAACAATTATATGACCGAGCCGGTTGAACTGACCGTTGGCGATAAGAACACGGGCAATGCCAACATTGAACACCAATACGTAGTTGTTCACGAGCGCGATAAATACAGCGCCCTGAAACGCCTGCTCGACTTCCACCCCGATATTTTCGGGTTAATCTTTTGCCGCACCCGCATCGACACCCAACGGGTAGCCGAAATGCTGATGAAGGACGGCTACAATGCCGACTCGCTGCATGGCGACCTTAACCAGGCGCAACGCGATAAGGTAATGATGAAATTCCGCAACCGCTCTGTACAGATTTTGGTAGCTACAGACGTGGCCGCGCGGGGCATTGACGTGGACAACATCACCCACGTAATACACATGAACATACCCGATGAAATGGAGTTCTACACACACCGGAGTGGCCGTACAGCCCGTGCCGGAAGGAAGGGTGTTTCCATTGCACTGGTAAGCCCGAAAGAAACCGGTAAAATCAGGCAGATTGAAAAGACTGTAAAAACAACTTTTGTACGCATTCAGGTTCCGGCAGGGCCGGAAGTATGCCAGAAGCAACTATTGGCACTAATGAAAAAGGTGCATGACGTTAAGGTAAATGAAGCCGAAATAGAGGCGTTTTTGCCGGCTGTATATGACGAACTGAAAGACCTGACAAAGAACGAACTGATTAAGCGCTTTGCTTCCATAGAATTCAATCGTTTTCTCGATTACTACCGTAATGCCCCCGACCTGAACGTAAACGCCTCATCATCCGACAGGGGTGCGGAGCGTTACAGCACAGGCGACAGGTTTTTCATTAACCTCGGTAAAATGGACAACTTAGAGAAGGCCGACCTGCTGGAAATGTTAGACGATTGCTGCAACGTGGGCAAAAAGCACATAGGCAAAATCGATATTAAAGGAGCCTACTCCTTCTTTGAAGTAGAGAAAGAAAAGAGCGATGCTATCGTTTCCGGGCTTCAGGGTGTTGAGTTTGAAGGCCGCCCGGTGCGGGTTGAACTGACCGAAGGAAGAAGGGAGAGCAGCAGTAAAAAAAGCAAAGGACGCAGCCGGTCGTATGAGGGCGGCAGCAGCCGGAGGGGTGCCGGACGCAGGCGTTAAAAATTTTTTGTGCTTGTGAACTTTTGAATCATAAAGAATACTTAACTTTTCGGAGTTAAACACAAATTCAAAATTGCTATGGCTAAAAAGAAAGTAAAACAAGTGAAAAGGGCTGCTAAGAAAAAAGTAAAAGCAGCTAAGAAGTCGGTGAAAAAAGCCGCCAGAAAAGTTGCCAAAAAAACAAAGAAGGCTGCTAAAAAGGTGAAGAAAGCCGTTAAAAGAACGGCCTCTAAAGCGAAGAAAGTTGCCCGTAAAACGGCTTCCAAAGCCAAGAAGGTTGCCCGGAAGACAGTTTCCAAAGCGAAGAAAGCGGCAACTACCGTTAAGAAAAAAGCGGTAAAGGCAAAGAAGAAAGTTGTTGAAGCTGTTAAGCCTGTACTGGCTCCAGAGCCTGCACCGGCTCCTTCATCCACTCCTTCCTTGTTCGACACGGACAACAGTGGTTCAGGAAATTAATCTCCCGAAAAACCATCAAAAGGAAAAAAGACCCTGGTATGTATCAGGGTTTTTTTATGGGCTTCATGAAAACTCTGGCTGAAGGGTCAGGCCTTTGGCCAGACCTCAACTGGGCTCGCCTCTTTACCCGATAGCCCTTTGATAGAAAGAGAAAGCGTGAGCAATTGTTGCCGGTGATCCTGCGCACTAACCCTGCACACAACACCGGCAACGGCAGAAATAGGTCTCACAAATACAGACATATACGCCCAAAAATGGGGGATTTGTGTAGATTTGTCAGACATAGCCACTAGTTGTGGGTAATTGCTATCGATCGACAAGTGAACAATGAGACTTATAATTTTAATACTTGGTTTTACATTAACGCTGGACAGTTGTTCGACTAACTATAACTCGGACACATTCGACAAAGACGTTTGGTTATCTAACAACGACATTTCGGACCAATACAACCCACGGTCGAGAATGACCAAGGACTTGATAAAAAACTACTTGAGACCTGGAATGCAAAGGGACTCAATAATAATATTGTTAGGCCAACCATACATGGAGAAAATTGAGTACAGACTACCAAAAGAACTTCAAGTTCCCGACTCAGTTTCAAAGATAGACTCAATTGGAATAGAGAAGTTCAATGCATGGCACAGTAAGTTTAGCCAGCCCGACACAATAATGAGATATCCTGTTGGTTGGTCGACAATTGACCCGAACTTCTTAATAATTAAACTCGGACAAGACAGCACGGTGACTGACTTTTGGGTAGAGCAAGGATAAAGAGACGTGTGACGCAACTACCCCTACTGGCGCAAGCGTCCGCTTGTACCCCTTATCCAATAAAATATATTTCGAGCAATCCTTTTCTGCCGGCATAATCTCTTGTGCTACAAACAAAAACCTCATCTGCTTTCATTGGCACAAGCGGATGCTTGCGCCATATCGGAGGGTTCACTCCTGCTCCCTGATTAAAATAATAATTCACCTCCATTTTTATTTTTTAACCTGTTATCTTCTTCCGTCTCGCACGTTGGTGAAAAAACACCAACGTGGGCGGCTGGTGTGCGAACACAAACAACGGCTAAAGCAAGAGCGCACTAATAATAGATACAAACAAAAATGCATACTCTTGAGGCGCTGAATTCTCTTTTAAATCCTTTATGAAAACCCAATACGCACACGTAAAAACGTAATAATAAAACTTCCTCATTTTGAAGAAAGGTAAACCCCAACGATGTTTAGCATTGTGGAGATTCCGAATAGTCCCCAAAAGAGCATCATTCTTTTTGCCTTACTTACACCCTTTAAAAATGAGTATTCATCAAATTTTTCATTAAAAGAATTTTCACTTAGCAAAAGTCGATTCAAAATCAGGATAAGTGTGACACCAATAATTAAAGCATACATTATATTAAATGGCACTCCCAATTTTTCAACTAAGAATAAAATTCCACTTATAAAGAAAACTTTAATAATCATCATATATAATACAGCATTCTGTCGGGGTACTGATCTTTCACCCATATCAAAACTCGACCAATAGGCATTAAAGAAAATATAGTAATAGAAATATTTGATCTTACTCATAATTATTCACTTGTCATTTCGTAGATACCATAAGCAAATCTTCCAAGAAAATAAACGCCTGCAATTGGAGCTCCCCACCCTGTTAAGCCTATACCAGCCATTACTGCGTCCGCTGCAACCCATCCCAATTTTCCCATTCGTTCTTCTGGTCTTGAATTCGCTACGTCTAACAAACCTATAACAGTTCCAACACCAATCATTCTTTTAGAAGCCAGTTTCATTGCATCAAGAGTGTTCACATTCTTGATTATATTGCTTGCTAAGGTTGCTTGTCGGCCTGTTTTATAGCCTTTGTTAAAATTCCTGATCGATTGATATTCATCAAGCATAGATTTAGTCTGTTTGGCAATTTGGCCTGCTCTCACATCTTCATACACCCCGCCAGCATACGAGGCGACAGATAACAAATATAAAGACACATCTGTGCCCATTCCTGCTTGTATTACATCGTACCCATTTCTCCCACCCAACGCCACTTCAATTATCCCATACGTACCCATGGCAATTTGATTTTCTGCTTCCAGGCCACCCGCATAAAGAGCGGGTTCATAAACCACATTAAGCCAGGCAGTGCCATTACTCATTCCTGCAACACTCAAACCCATCGCACCGGCTATCTGCTGAAACTCATTTTCGGTAGGTGCAACAGATAACGCCTGTGCCATGGCCCACCTGCCTTCAGTACTATTTAAATTAACACCATAATAGTTTTGAAATGTATTGCGCGACATTAAAGCAAAATTTCCTTCCATAATTCGGTACTGATCACTCCAATGGTTGCCCGAACCCGGCCCCACATGCCCAAAAACTCCATTGCCCGGTATCCAAACATCAAAGAAGCCCGGGGTATTTATCATGGCTGTTAACTCGCGCAATTCAGGCGTTGAGCCTCCGCTCGGGTCGGTTAATAATGCAGGGTTGTTGCCTACATAATGGTAAGGACTTAATGAAACAAAATCGGAAGCAAACGGATCTACTTCAAACATCCTGCCCAACGCGGCATCATAGCCCCGGTAGAACATTTCATACCAGCCGGTTGTACTGTTCAGCTCGCTGCCTTTTCATTATATAAGTAAGCATTCCCATACGTGTTTTCTCTTGTCCAGTTTGTATTGGTTTGCAAGCCAAACGGGTAATATTCGTTGTACTGTATAACGTTGCTTTTGGTATGCGTTACTTTCATGTCATCAAAATACACCCAGTTGTTGCTTTCGTTCTCGTAACTCAAATATACAAACATGTAGCCTTCTTCCTTTATGGGTATGGGCGCAAAGCTTACTTTGGCCTTGTTCCAGCTGCTGGCTGTGGTTACGGGCTGCCAGCCCATGTCCAGCACGTTACACTTACATTCCATCTGATAACTTACAGCACGAAGGTTGAAAATACCTTGTAATTTCAACGGTAAGCCCTTAAAATAAAAATGACCGGGGTATTATACTTGCCTTTTTGTGCCACTGCCTTTTATAATATCTCTGGTTATCAATTATTTAGTTCTTTAAATTAGCTCTACCTGATAAATTACAGCATGACTCCAATTGCCATAAAGGCTACGAACAATTTACCTTCATAATACTTGTACTTTTCAATCAATTTTTCATACCTGCGATTTCTAAAAATCAGAAAATAGTTTATTAGTAAAGGTGGCCCCGCAAAGAGAATGATAAAACTTATTGGGTTGCCAATCTCTCGCGGAATTATTGGAATATCGAGTTCATAAAAATAATAATCCAGTATAACCTCTTGTAAAATCATCATTATGAACAGAAAATCAACAGCCATTGTTATTGTCATAAATATCATTCCCAGCACTTGCCAATTACTCTTATTATCAGGTTGGCTCTTTAACCTTAAAAGACAGTCAACCCAAATCAAATAATACAATCGCATAACTTAGTTTCCTCCAAAAATTTCAGAATCACTTGGATAATATGGAGTTGACATATATTGCATTTCATATGCACCCTTATAGACATTGTACCAACTACTTGGAATAGATAAAACCATACCAAAGATTCCGGCAGAAGCAGCGATTGTTCCCGTTAACCTAGTACCGATTCCTACATAATTCAAAGCAGATGCAAACAATCCCACTGATCCAACACTAAGCTGCGCTACATCAATAGGGTTAACTGGTTGGCCATTTTTCCTTTGGTTATAAATCTGCGCACCTCCTATCGCTGAGTTTGCAGCCGATAGCCCTAACCCCACACCTTTTATTGACTTAGAATACATTAGTGTAACTCTAGCATGATTGTAATCTGATTCCCACAGACCATACCCAATTTCAGCAGTCCCAACTATATTGGCCAATAACCCATCCTTCGCTGCTCTATTAATATAATCGCAATCAACGTTCGGAGGGCATCCTCCGGTTTGTTGCAAAGGAACAAATCTCATTCCAACAACTATATCGTTATTAAAATTCCTGGTACCGTCTTTATCTGTTGTGTATCCACCGTAAGTTGCGGTATTGGCCGACTGGTAATAGCCTGCTTGTCCATTTCGAAACATTACATCTCCTCTATAAACGCCATACTTTGCCTCAAAAGCCGAACCACTTAGTAAGAAATAATCACGCTGCTGCTGAGCCTCATCACCTCGGGCTATATTGTCACTCCAATGATGCCCCGATCCCGGCCCCACATGCCCGAAAATTCCATTGCCCGGTATCCAAACATCAAAGAAGCCCGGAGTATTTATCATGGCTGTTAACTCACGCAGTTCAGGCGTGGAACCTCCGCTCGGGTCGGTTAGTAAAGCAGGGTTGTTGCCTACATAATGGTAAGGACTTAATGAAACAAAGTCGGAAGCAAATGGGTCAACCTCGAACATCCTGCCCAGCGCGGCATCGTAGCCCCTGTAAAACATTTCATACCAGCCCGTGGTGCTGTTCAGTTCGCTGCCTTCATTATACAAATAATTATTGCTGTGGTTTTCTCTCGTCCAACTGGCTGAGGTTTGCAAACCAAAAGGGTAGTATTCGTTGTATTGTATAACGTTGCTCTTGGTATGCGTTACTTTCATATCATCAAAATACACCCAGTTGTTGCTTTCGTTCTCGTAACTTCTTTTCTCAATCATCAATCACTTAGCTCTTTAAAACAACTCCACCTGATAAAGTAATGCATTACTTAATTTGACTCTTAGCTCTACACTCTAAACAGTTTCTCTGTGCCTTTGAATAGCACTACACTAACAAGTATATCTCTTATCCCATTTAGGTAGGCTTTCTCCCAAAGCCCCCAGTGCTTTAAAGAATAATATACTGGCAAGTTGATAAGGATGAAAAATAACACAGACCCTACTATAAAGGAAATATTTCGGTGAGATGAACCTCCCTTAGATAAAATGGACATGGCAACTACAGAAAAGGTAACACTCAAAACATAGGTTATTAAAAACCAGTATCTGGAGTGAAGGTACATCGCTAAAGCGAGATCATCCCTTTTCGGCTTGCTTAGCTCAATAACAATTTGAATGAGTATTGATTGAAAAGCATTCATCAACAACAAAAAGGACAGTAATGTGATGAAAATGATTATTACCCTTTTCAAATTATCACTCATTAGTACAATCGCAACAGTGAATCCACATTGTTCGCTTTAAGTACCGAATCCACATTCATTGTTTTATCAATCAGCACTTCACTTATAACTTGGCTTGCAACGGTGTCTCCGGTTTGATAGTAATCGGTCTTATCGGAAAAAGTAGCCTCAATGCGTTGGCTCCCTAAAAAATCTTCCTTCAAACCGAACGTGGATCCTATCGGAATTTTGATCTTATCATTCAGCTCGAGTTCCGCTACAATTTTTGTTCCACCCCAATGGACATTTCGAACAAATCCTATTTCTGAATCATTGTTCAGCACTTTAACTTGGGCACTCAATCTATCACAATTATCAAATACTAGGTATAGATCAACAGACTTTTTAGTTTCCTTGCAAGAAACAGCTAAACTCAACAGAAGGAATAATACTGTCTTTTTCATTATCTAGGTGTATAGTCCATTACGTCAACGAAAAAAGTAATGTTAGAACGCTGGAAAGGTATCGTTGCTATAAATCTGTAAGTAGTAATATCATAGGTAGTACTACCAATAATTGTGTAGGTTGGTCTTAACTCCCATACTTGCCCGCGTCCATTTTTAAATGAGTCCCAAACTTGTTTAGTATACTGCCCAAAGGCCGCAGTTAAATCACCCCACTTAAATGCTTCGACCAAATAATTCGGGTAAAGCTTTCCACTTGTATTGTTAAACCTTGAAAGGTCTAACGATTTTGTAAGGATAACGGGATTCGTTTTTGCAAATGTCCTTGGATTATAATCATAGCCAATCGGTACGCCTCCAAGATTTGCAACATACTTTCCTGACTCGTCAGTAGTATTGTAACTAAATGCAAATTGATTCCTTCCGTTTATGGACATTACACCAAATACTTTCCGGAAAGGATCAGGCCCTGTTTGCCCATAACCCAAATATTTAAACCTAACATTACTCCCATTCCTGCTCGTTACATTGAACTCATACTTATCGTGTACCCAAGATCTATTATGTACTATACCCATAAGCATAGCATAAGCATTGGGTTCGGTTCCCTGGAAACTGCTGAAATTATTCGCTGCCCACCCTACCGCTTCTGCATCACTTTGAAAAAAGTAGCCATAGCCATCGCTCCATGTACCCCCTGAATTATTACCATAAAGAGCCTGCCCTATAAAATCTCCTGCGCTCATGCTTTGCCCCATTCCTCCGCTATGGCCATGCCCCGAACCTCTATTGTACCACCCATAATCGGTAGGGTCTTTGAAAAGTCTTCCCTCAATAGACCCTACTGGGGCTGGAAATTCCGGGTACCACTGGGGGTACAAGCCCGTAGGATCGTTAAATGTCACAGGATTGTTCGCACCGTAATTATAAGGCGACCACATTGCATACGCTGAAGCCATCGGGTCAACCTGCATAAACCTGCCCAACGCTGCATCATAACCCCGGAACATGGTTTCGTACCACTTTGTGGTGTTGTTCAATTCACCGGGGCCATTGTACAGATAAGCATTGCCATAAACGTTTTCTCTCGTCCAGCTTGTATTGGTTTGCAAGCCAAACGGGTAGTATTCGTTGTATTGTATAACGTTGCTTTTGGTATGCGTTACTTTCATGTCATCAAAGTATACCGGGTTGTCGCTCTGGTTTTCGTAGCTTAAAATTACTTAGCTCTTTAAAATAGCTCTACCTGATAAAGTACAGCATTACTTAACCCATCATACTTCTGTAACACTACCACTCAGGTTATAAAGAAAAATAATAGAGATAAAACGATATAAACAACAATGTATTTTCCTCGTTTATTCTTCTGAACATCATCCTCTTTAATAGATTCTATCGAAATTGAGTTAAAGCTAAGGAGATACCAATTAATTATAGCAATTAAAAAATATAACAGCAAAAGATTAATGGTGTTAGAGAGGTAATTGAGAACATTAGGAAAAAAATAACTAAATAACTTAAACAGCGTGTACAAATTCAATGCTTGAAAAATCGTGACTATTGACAAAGAATAAATACCTGGTATATCAGTTTCCCATTCCTTGACATAAAAGGAATATATTCTAAAATACATATATTTAAAAAAATACATTTTTACCAATTAGGGTTTCCAACCTTCCAAGCAATCGTGGGGTCACTTTTAAACTTGATTTCATCAGGGGCTAAACTGTTTAAAAAATATCCACCGGACAATACCCATCCCCCCGGAGTATAGGCCCATAGACCCATAGCCAAATCAGTACCATTTTTACGGTTGAATCCTTCATTATTTATTTTAACGAGAGTAACAAAAATTCCAGCACCATTAAGTAAAAATCCAAATCCTTTTATTCCTTTAGCTTTACTAATTACATTAGCTGCTTTAGACGAATTTGGCCCTGGTTTCCCTTCTTTCCCAATGATCAACTGTCCATTTTTATTATGCTTGAATACGTTTCTACGATTACCATGCATATCGATATAAGTTTCTCCATCAAACATTACGTCTCTATAAAAATCAACTCCTAATGATGCGCTCCCTATTAAAAGACTCATTTTTTCTAAGCCATCATTAGAACTACTATAATTTTGCGTTTGCCATTCCCCATAGTAATACTGATCAACATAAAGTTTGCCATCCTCTTCATAAGAAACACTATACGCTAACGCTCCACCCACAGGATTCCATACCCTCATTTGCCCGTTTTCAAATCCAAGGCGGCCTCCATCTAAATTGTAAAATGAACCACCAACCTGGTAGCCTCCATATCTGTTAGTAAATGCTAACTCCATTCTGTAAGACTCACTTCCTCCGTTGGCACTCCAATCAGACCGCCCGATTCCATCACTCCAATGGTTGCCCGAACCCGGCCCTATCGGCCCGAAGTTTCCATTGCCTGGTATCCAAACATCAAAGAAACCCGGGGTATTTATTTGCGCTGTTAACTCCCGTAGTTCAGGCGTGGAGCCTCCGCTCGGGTCGGTTAGTAACGCGGGGTTGTTGCCAACATAATGGTATGGACTTAACGACACAAAGTCGGAAGCAAACGGGTCTATTTCAAACATTCTTCCCAAGGCAGCATCATAGCCCCGGTAAAACATTTCATACCAGCCCGTTGTGCTGTTTAGTTCGCTGCCTTCATTGTACAAATAATTATTGCTGTGGTTTTCTCTCGTCCAGCTTGTATTGCTTTGCAAGCCAAACGGGTAATATTCGTTGTACTGTATAACGTTGCTTTTGGTATGCGTTACTTTCATATCATCAAAGTAAACCCAGTTGTTGCTTTCGTTCTCGTAGCTTAAAATTACTTAGCTCTTTAAAATAACTCCACCTGATAAATTACAGCATGACTAAAAAAATTCACCATTTACTCTCTTTATTCTTTTCTCGTAATTTTTTATTACTAATAAACCATGTATTACCTTCTTTCCTAAATTCGATTAAACCTTCGAAATAAAACAATTCCTGAAGTTTAGTGTTCATTGTGTTTGTTCTCAGATGCAAAAAAGCGCGGTCATTCTTAAAAAAAATTGAGTCAAATTGAAGATAATAACTCACTGCCTCAATAAATAGAAAATCATGCTCCCTAAGGTAAACATACTTGTCACCAAATTTAAGGTCGATTTCATACTCCCAATTCCAACCATGATTATATGCAGCCGTATCCATCACTTCCTTTACAACCTTGTTATATGCAATGAATAGCGGATGATCACCATGATAATCGTATGAAAATAGCATTGTCTTCAACTCATCATCAGTAACTATCCGCTCAATAAATTTCTTTAAATCGTCAGGTTCAGTTTGTGGCCGAATTTCCCTTAAAGCAAGGTCTTGAAAACACAATATAAATAGAAGTAATACCCTCATTGTAAAATTATTTAGGAGCAAGTGGTGAAAATGTCCATCCAACAATAATTGTATCCCCATTACCTGCATCAAATATTTTAATCCAACTAACCTGATGATAATAGTTGCCAATATCAAATCCTGTTTCTCCAAAACGAGAATCAATTCCTGAAACAAACCCGAACGGATTCGAAGGAGTCTGTAAGTCCACTCGACCGACAGCAACATTAACACGCGTCAAGTCAATTTGCCATTGATAGGCCTGACCCTCTTTTAACTTTGCTTCCAAAACATTATAGTAACCACTCTTGTAAACCTCATTAAAAGCCATAAGTTGTCCATACCTACCATTCCATCCCTGATCTAAAATTTTCTGCTGAAGGCTTTTAGAATACATTTCAAAGGATTCATCAAACATTTCATGGAGTTCTCTTCTTGTAGGCCATCCTTGTGCCTGTTTCTTTAACCAAGACTCAAAAGTAGTACCAGGCGAAGGTATTAATCTATTATAGTATCTTAAAAACCTATTCCTTACTCTCTCGCTGCCTTGTTCTATTTGGTAACTTTCAATACTCTGATTATACTTTGACACAAAGCCACTACTGGGCATTAAAAAATAATCGCGTAGTTGCTGGGCTTCGGGGCTTCTGTAAATATTGTCACTCCAATGATGTCTCGAACCCGGCCCCACATGCCCGAAAATTCCATTGCCCGGTATCCAAACATCAAAGAAGCCCGGGGTATTTATCATGGCTGTTAACTCGCGCAGTTCAGGCGTGGAGCCTCCACTCGGGTCGGTTAATAATGCAGGGTTGTTGCCAACATAATGGTATGGACTTAACGACATAAAGTCGGAAGCAAACGGGTCTACTTCAAACATCCTGCCCAACGCGGCATCATAGCCCCGGTAAAACATTTCGTACCAGCCGGTTGTGCTGTTCAGCTCGCTGCCTTCATTATATAAGTAAGCATTGCCATACGTGTTTTCTCTTGTCCAGCTTGTATTGGTTTGCAAGCCAAACGGGTAATACTCGTTGTACTGAATAACGTTGCTTTTGGTATGCGTTACTTTCATGTCATCAAAGTAAATCTGTTAATTGGTATTGATTTTCAATTATTTACAAGCCATCATACTTTTGAGTACACTACTCACTTTGATACACTACTCTACCTAACAAGAAATTTGTAAATGAATGGAATACGAATGGAGTCCATCCAAATCTCACCTCTGAATTCTTGGACACCAAGCTTATCAGTTTTGTATTTTATTATTTTTCTAATTTCACCCTCTTCTCCTACCATTTCAAAAGTTTCAGGAGAATAGACCTTTGCTCTCACATAAGATGAAGAAGAAACAATTATCCATCCAATAAATGTGTCACCAATTTGTAATGAGTCCTTATTGATAGAAATTCTATATTCCGGCAATTTCATATACTCGTACTTATATACTGCTTGCAATTCACCCGATGATAGGTCATAGCTGTAAATCACAGGCCCGTTTATACTTTCAACTTCTTTTAAATTTTTGATTAGCTCCTCTCCTCTAATTCCTCTCTTCCAAGTACATGAGAACATACTAATAAAAACAAAAAGTGATATAACTTTAAGAAATTTCATACTAACTATTGTTTAATTACTTAATTTTTCTGTCGTTGTTGGTGTTTGAGCGAAGGCTTGCGCGTAAGCTCACCAACAACGATTTTCGTGAAATATCTCTATCTATCAAAATAATTTATCAGCAATGCCCCGAAAGGTTAAGGTAATAACAAATGCCCCAACCCATTATCCGGGTATTTGCCTTTAATCGGGCCAAAGAATTTCAGAATATGGTCAAAATCATGCTGCTGATTATCGGAAGGCATGAAGGGTTTGGAAAAAATAACCCGCTTATTCTTAAAGTCGAGGCCAACCATAACTATGGGCACGCCCGCGTTTTTGGCAATGTTATAAAAGCCGGTGCGCAGCCGCTCCACCCGCTTCCGCGTTCCTTCGGGTGAAAGCGCCAAAGCAAACCTGTCGTGTTGATTAAATATCTTCACCACTTCATCAACCATATTCTGACTTGAGCTACGATTTACGGGCGTGCCGCCCAACCACTTGAAAATAAATCCGAATGGCGGCCGGAACAACTCCATCTTACCCAAATAACGGGCATGGGTTAATTGCAGCGCACTGCGGTATAACACGCCAATTATAAAATCCCAACCACTGGTATGCGGGGCAACAATCATCACATATTTTTTGGGTTGAATAGGAAAAACTCCGGCAGGTTGGGTCTTCCAACCCATCAGGCGTAAGATGAACCTGGCTATACCCTTGAACACAAGTGTTGACTTAATCGATAAGCACACCTGTAAACTTCTTTGGGTTAGCCAACACGCGGGCAATGCCCCGGCTAACGGAAGACAACGGTTGCTCATCGAGGTGAACCGGCAACTTCATATTCTTTTCAAAACGCTGCTTCAGCCCGCGCAATAATGAACTGCCACCGGTAATGTGCATACCGTTTTGATAAATATCAGCAGCAAGCTCTGGCGGGCAGGTTTCTAATGTTTGAACAATACTACGTTCAATTGACGCTACCGATTTCTCAAGGATAAAGGCTATTTCGCGATGGTCGATTTTGCGTGTAACGGGTATGCCCGTCATCAAATCTTTTCCTTTCACCGCAAGGGTATCGGGTATCGGGTTAATTTCATCTAATGCTGAACCGGCCAAAATTTTCACTTGCTCGGCTGTCTTCAACCCAATCGACATGTTAAAGTTTCTTCGGAAATAATCCTGGATGTTCATGTCAAAGGTATCGCCCGCTACTTTTATGGATTGAAACGCTGCAATCCCCGAAAGGGAAATGATAACAATTTCGGTTATACCCCCGCCAATATCAATTACCATTTTTCCGTCAGGCTCCTGAACGTTAAGCCCCATACCAATGGCAGCGGCTAACGGCTCAAACAACAATGAACGCTTACGCGGATTGAATTGGTCAATGGCATCGCGCAGCGCCCTGCGTTCCACTTCGGTAGTATAATACGGAACACCGGAAATAATATGGTCGTAACCGGAAAGGAACGAAGCCTTTTGCGTATAAGCCCGGTTCACTAATTCTTTAATCATCAGGCTGGCCGAATTGAAATCGGCAATAACGCCCCCACGTAAGGGCTTTACGGGGGTAAGTTCTTCGTGCGTCTTCTCAAACATTTCATAAGCCTGTTCGCCAACAGCCTTAACGGAATGGTTTGCATTAAACACAATATAGGATGGCTGGGCAAGCAACATACGGGTAGAGTCGGCCACAAGGGTGTTGCTGTTACCCAGGTCTATTGAAAAGCTTCTGTTCTTAAACATCCTCATCATTGCCGAAAATTAGAGGTTAAAACCGGATAAAAAAATGATTGATGTCACATTCCGGTTGAATTACCAACAGGCAACATAACCGTAAAGGTTGACCCGGCATAAACCTTACTGGAAACGCTAATGGTTCCGCTTAGTTTCTCAACAGCCTTTTTAGCAATGTACAACCCTAATCCATTGCCTTTGGATCTATCGCTGCCCCGAAAGTACATGTCGAAGATTTTATCTTGTACCTCTTCCTCAACACCCTGGCCATTATCGGTTACCCGTATAAACACCTGGGGCCCCTCCTGCTCAACCGTTATGGTAATAATCGGGTTATCGGGCGAACCGAACTGGGTGGCATTTTCTACTAAGTTATCCAACACAATTTTAACCATAGCCGGGTATGAGTAAAACGAATCTTTAAGATTAATCTTAGTGTTCACTTTGACATTTTTCGACTGTATTTCTTCCCTGAAATTGTCGAGGATATCATTTATCAATTCTGATATAAATACTTCTTTGTACACCAACTGCTGCGCTCCCACATCGCTTATCGACTGAAGTTTTACCAGCATACGGTCAAGTGTGTGAGCGGTTTCATCAACCTTTTCAAACAGCCCCAGGGCAGCGTTATCTTTAATGGTTATCCGCGCCACTTCAGCCAGGCCCATAAATGTGGTTAATGGTCTTCTGAAATCATGCGATGCGCGATAAAAAAAGGTATCTAATTCCTTGTAGGCTTCTTTTAACCGATTAGTGCGTTCATTTATTTTTTCTTCAAGCCCTTTATTAATTTCATAGATGGTTTGATTAGCCTCAATCAATTCTTCCGACTGAGCCTGTATTTCTTCGTTCTTTTCCGTTACCTCACGGTTTAATTGCACGAGCACTTCATTGGCATCAACCAATTCTTCGGCCTGTGTCTGTATCTCTTCCTTCTGTTCTAATATTTCAAAGTTTGCCCTTCGTATGCGCCTGTTATACATATAAATGAAAACAGCCAGCACGGTAATCAGGCCAAGCCCGATGAGCGATAAAACAATACTAATACCTTGCGACCGGATGCGCGATTGCTGCAGGGCTAATTTATTATGCTGTAATTCGTTCTCCTGGTTCAATAATTTAATTTGTTGTTCCTTCTGCTCAACGCGATACATGGCTTCCATTTCGGCAAGTTTTGTAGCTACACTCCGATTATATATCGAGTCATTTAATTGCTGATACAGAACCTGGTTTTCGTAGGCGCGCTTATAATTACCGGAAGCCGCATACCACTGTGCATAAAACAAGCTGTTGTTGTGTCTCAGAAGGATAGATTGCGCTTCGATTGCTTTTGCAGCGGCCTTATCCAGAAACTCGCGGGCTTCTGCCATGCGATTCATTTTGGTAAGGAGCTTTCCCATCTGGTTATAGGTTATACCCAGGTTGTCGGGCTTTGACATCCTGGTTTCAAGCTCAATTACTTCTTTTAGCAATTCGTATGATTTCTGGTATTCTGCCAGATCCTCATACACCAGCGAAAGATTAAAAGTAGCAGAGGCTATCCCATCCACATGACCTATTTTTTCTCTCAGTGTACGGGAAGCTTTCAGATCGGCTGCTGCTTCGTGATACCGCTTCATCTGATAATAGATCAGCCCCCTGTAATTATAGGAATTTGAAATACCATGCCTGTCGCCAATCTGCATTCTTATTTCAAGTGAACGATTACAATACCGAAGCGCCAGGTCAAAATTGGATTGCTGTTTATATACCCACGCAATCTGTGCATCAATTCTGGCCGAATTCAGGCGCAAGCCAATACGTTCGGTAATCTGAAGTCCCTTGAAGTAATATTGTAAGGCCAAATCATACTCCCCTAATTCAGTATACACATCGCCAATAGCCTGGTACACTTCTGCAAGGTGTGGTGCATGATCATACTTATCGGTTAGTTCCAGTGCGTACATGCAGGTACTCAGCGCCTCGGCATAAAGCCCCCTGTTGTGCAGCAACTCTGCCTTTCTTAATTCACATTTTATAAGATGATAATAGAACACCTGCTGAGAGGCCAGGTCGCACAGCTTGTTGAAATATTGTTCTGCGAGGGTATAATCCAATAAATTCTCATACACAGCACCGAGGTAGCTGTAAACTTCGGCCTGCAAATACAAATCCTTATCCTCAACAGCTAATCGTTCAGCTTTACGAAGCCAGGTAATCGCATCCGCATTATTCCATAAAATAACATCAAGTTGGCCCAGGTTTTTATACACGATACCTATTCTTCCATTCGAAACTTTATCTTCTCCAAGCTCGACTACCTTCATATAATAATACCGTGCAGAATCGTAGTTGGCCAGTTCGCGGTATACAGATCCTATAATGGACAAGTTGAAGGCTGTTAGCTCTGTTGCATCCGTAACCTCCATTTTTTCAGAAAGCCTTAAATGAAGGAAAGCCTCGTCAAATTTCGTGAGCCTGTAATACCCCAGCCCAAGCAGGGTATGGGCATACTTCTGTCCGCGTAAATACTTTATACGAACGGCCTGTTCCAATGCCTGATGGGCATAATCAAGCGCAAGGCTATCGTTATAATCAATGAATTTGTAAGATAGAGAATTGAGTATTTCAATCCGTTTAACCGGATCCTTAGTTTCTTTCAATGCAGTTTTCAGGCTATCCATCTCAGGCGACTGCCCCAATGCCGGGGAATACACCAGCAACAAAGCCGTAACCTTGAAACAAATTACGCAAAATCGATATAATACTTTGTTTATCAAATACTTATAAAGTAATACCTAAAAGTAATAGTAAACTAAATTCTGCTGAATTGCAAAAGATAATTAATCTGTCAATTCCTGAAATTCAGACTATCTTTCGGGTTTTTACGACTAAGCTTAAAGCTGAATATTAAACCACATTAAAACTATACATTATGAACAATCGAAAACTACTACCCTTCATTATCCTTGGCGTTATCGCCTTGTTTGTTGTCCTGGGTATTTCATCCAGCCTGTTTTTTACCGTGCAGGCCGATGAGCGCGCTGTAATCTTTTACAAATTCGGGGACGGCCTTGATAAAGATCACATTGTACAGCCCGGCTTCCACATGAAAGCCCCCTGGAATGAAGTGTACATTTATGCTGTGCGCGAAACTTCAGCCGATGAAAATATGGACGTGCTCGACCGGAACGGTCTGTCCATCCACGTAGAGGTTTCGGTACGTTTTCATCCCGAACCGGAAAAAATCGGGTATATCCACGAAAAGTTCAATCGTGGGTATGTGGGTGTTTTGGTTATCCCCGAAATGCGTTCTGTGGTGAGGCAGATTATGGGGCGCTACTCCGCAGAAGAGATTTACTCTACCAAACGTGCCGAAGTAGAGGCAACCATCAAGGTAGAATCGGAAAAAATTCTGGGGCAGAACAACGTTACTATGGTTGCCCTGCTTATCAAATCCATTCAACTGCCCGAACAAATCAAAGTAGCCATTCAGAACAAGCTGCAACAGGAACAGGAGGCCCTCGCCTACCAGTTTAGGTTAGATAAGGAAAAGAGCGAAGCCGAACGCAAGCGCATACAGGCTGAAGGGGAAGCCCGTGCAAACAACATTATCAACAACAGCTTAACCGATAAATTGTTAAAAATGCGCGGTATTGAAGCCACCCTTGAGCTTGCCAAATCGCCCAACTCGAAAATTGTTGTTGTGGGTAGCGGAAAAGACGGTATGCCGTTGATTTTAGGCAATAATTAACCGCTATAAATATTCCGGGGTGCTTCATAGAACCACCCCAACACACTATATTTAGGCTTCAAAATGAGCATTTAAACGCAACGCTTTCCTATGTCTAAAACAGCAGAATTAATCCTTGACGGCAAGTCATATACCTTCCCGGTAATTGAAGGAACTGAGAACGAATTAGCCATTGATATCAGCGACCTTCGCGATAAAACGGGGTACGTAACCCTGGACGTTGGCTACAAAAACACCGGGGCCACGAAAAGCGCCATTACCTTCCTTGACGGAGAAAAAGGCGTGTTGCATTACCGGGGCTATGCCATTGAAGAACTTGCCGAAAAATCCAATTTCCTTGAAGTAGCCTACCTGTTGATTTTCGGTGAGCTACCCACCAAGGCAGAATTTGAAAAATGGAACGATGATATTACCAAGCGCACACTTGTGCATGAAGACATCAAGAAGATATTAGACGGCTTTCCGTCAACTTCGCACCCAATGGGCGTGCTGTCTTCTCTGTTTTGTTCGCAAACCGCTTTTTATCCCGAATCCTTAAACCCAAATCGCCCGGCTGATGGCGTGTACCTGAGCATTATCCGGTCGTTAGGTAAAATGCCAACCTTTGCAGCCTGGGCCTACAAAAATGCCGTAGGGCATCCCGTTAATTACCCCAGCAATAATCTTGATTATTGCAGCCGGTTCCTTAAAATGATGTTTGCCTTACCAGGCGAAGAGTTTGAAGTTGACCCGGTTGTGGCAAATGCATTAGACAAACTCTTTATCCTCCATGCCGACCATGAGCAAAACTGCTCAACTTCAACGGTTCGCATTGTTGGTTCATCAAGGGCAAGCATCTACTCCGCTATTTCATCAGGCATCAACGCACTATGGGGACCACTGCATGGAGGTGCTAACCAGGAAGTGATTGTAATGCTGGAGAGCATCCGCAACGATGGCGGAAACATTGACAAATGGATAGCAAAGGCTAAAGATAAAAACGACCCGTTTCGCCTGATGGGCTTCGGCCATAGGGTTTACAAGAATTTTGACCCAAGAGCAAAGATTATCAAAAAAGCTGCCGATGATGTATTGGGTAAATTAGGTGTTAACGATCCCGTGCTTGACATTGCCAAGCAACTGGAAGAGATTGCTCTTAAAGACCCGTATTTTGTTGAACGTAAGCTATACCCTAACGTAGATTTCTACTCCGGTATCATCTACCGTGCGCTGGGCATTCCGGTTGATATGTTTACCGTAATGTTCGCTATGGGCCGGCTGCCCGGCTGGATTGCTCAATGGCTTGAATTGCGTAAAAACAATGAACCTATTGGTCGCCCGCGCCAGATTTACACCGGCAATGTAGCCCGGCCTTATGTGGACGTGAATAAGCGATAAGATAACAGCATGGACATTCAACAGCAATTTGATGCGGCCGTGGCACGTTCCAAAGAACTGACTAAGCGGCCTTCCAATGAAGAGTTGCTTCGGCTTTACGCGCTGTTCAAACAGGCCAGCGAAGGCGATGTAACCGGTGAAAGGCCAGGTGGCTTCGATTTTAAAGCCATAGCCAAATACGATGCCTGGGCCGAACAAAAGGGAAAATCCAAAACAGATGCCATGAACGAGTACATCGGTTTTATGGATAATCTTTATGAACAGTATAAATAAAACGCTCCCCAACAAATGGAGCAGTTGTTTTATCAGCCCAATCTCGCTACCGGTATTGATTACTTAGGCGAAGAAGAATCCAAACATTGCATAAAGGTTCTGCGCAAAAAAAGCGGAGAACCTTTTTTATTGACTGACGGCAAAGGGTATTACTACGAAGCAACCATTAAAGAGGCTAACCCGAAACGGTGTACATTTCTTGTTAACCGGAAATACCCTGAGCCTGTTCACGACTTCAACATTCACTTAGCCATCTCTCCTACCAAAAATCCCGACCGGCTTGAATGGATGGTGGAAAAATGCGTGGAGGTAGGTATTGATGCTATTACCTTCATACACTGCGAAAACACCGAACGCCCCTGGTTGAAAACGGAACGCTTAAAAAAGGTTGCGCTAAGCGCCATGAAACAATCGCAACGGGCAACGCTTCCGGTATTGAGTGAATTAGTTCCCCTTCAGGAGTTTTTTAAATCCTTACCGGGAAATACGCAGCGTTTCATAGCTCATGTTGACGCTTCAAACCCCGATCATTTGGTTAGAAAAGTCGGAAAAGGGCATAACTACATCGTGTTGGTGGGGCCGGAAGGTGATTTTTCCCCGTCTGAACTGGAATATTCTCAACAATTTGATTTCCTGAAGGTTAGCCTCGGGAAGAATCGTTTAAGAACCGAAACAGCCGGGCTTTTTGCCTGTACGGTTCTCAACCTGGTTAATTCTTAAAGCGTACAATCTTACATGCGTAACACCTGCACTGCATTAGTATAGCCGGTTTATCCGTGTATTCACAAATTTCATTAACATTGTAGTATGGAACGCAAAGCTGAAATTCAAAAAACCATTTACGACAATGCCAAGTCGCATTTTCTCGGAAATTTTCCCGATTCATTACCCATCGAGCAAGCCTATGTGCATATTGGTATGTACCTCGGTTGGGTTATAGATAAAGGACTCTACTCCGATTTTTTTGAAGAAGAAGCCTCCATTCAGATTTTTCGCTTTAAAAGGCGCGAAATTTCATGCACCATTCTCAGTGAAATATGGGATGGCTATTTAGGCTATGAACTCTTTAACCGCCAGGGCAACATGTTTACCTATTACTACTATGGGGGCGGGTTGTATCGCAGAGATTACGATGAACTGCTGGTAAAAAAATTGCCGTCAATCTACCATGTTGCTGATAGTTGGGAAAACTATGATATGATGGCAGCCCGTATAGAAATGCGTTTTCAGGATTGGCAGAAATTAGTTGACGCCTGATCTATCAGGACTACTTCATCTTTCCGGATTTATCTATTGTTACAGTATTATTGGTTGATTTTATCATCAACTCACCGGTATCCTGCCTGTATTCTAATTGCTCCGGTTCAAAATCAAAGCTGAAATTATGGCTCCACGACAAGCCATCGGAGCGATAGATTTTTGCCAGCGAGGCTTTATATTTTCCGGTAACAGCTTCTGACTGAAATACAAGTACAAAATAGATATGTTCTCCTTCATCACTTGCAGCAATACCCTTTATAGTACCCAGTTCGGAAGCCTTTGCCCATGATTTATCTACCTGGAAAGGCACACGAACATCGGGAACTCGTGAAGGTGTGATCGTATAGAAATAACCTGTCAACGCAAGCGAGTCCTTAGCATCCAACCCGGCAACATACTTCTCCTTTTCAGCGGCAAGGGTTGTAAACCGGTCAGACGAAATCTCAAAAGAAGCCGGAACAGAGTCGCTGCCCACAAGCAACCAGTTCAACGCACTTTTACGGTTCTGTAGTTCAGTTTCCTTTATGCGCTTTTCGCGATCTGCATACTCCTTCTCCGCCTTTATAAAGGTTTTAAGAATTACCACGTTGTTATAGGTATTGCTGATAAAGTGCTTGTAGTTTATTGACTCCTCATCAATATTAATTGTCATTAATCGCGAAGTGAGGCTGTCAAGTTTACGAAGCGCTTTCAACTCCAGTTCGGTTTGTTGCAACCGTTCAAATACATCATGTATTACTCCGCCCTTTTCATGTTCTATCAGAGTCGATTTATATTCAAGATCGGCAACTTTAACGGCCATTACATTCATAGGCATAGGAGTCGGATCAAACTTCTTCAGTTTTTCACCTAACAAATTATCAATAAGTTTTGTCAGGTCGTTCTTAACCGATACCGAATCCGTTTTAAGTTTTTCTCGAAGCTTATTAATCTCGATATCGTATTTAACTAAGTTCTCCTGGAGGGGTTTTATCTCATTATTAATGGTGAGAATAGCCTCGTCAGCAAATTTTTTGTAATCCCAAACCTGGAGGTCGTTGCTGTAGAAATCTGCAGGGGTTACACCATCCTGCTTAAAGTTTTTTATCTCAACAGGTTTCCAGGTTTGGTTATATCCTTTCATTCCCAGGTTACCCGCACTGATTTTATAATTCTCAAACGCTTTGGCGCACGAATCAAATCGTACAGATAAAAACGTTAATTTATTCAGTATTCCTTCATCTGCCCGGAAATACAACTCACGTTCTCCGGCAAATGCCTTATGAAGCGCCATATAAAGTTCGTGTGAGCGTTTGTACAGGTCTTCAGCCTGCGAAAAGTAACGCTTTGTTCGTACCACTACATCCTTCCGCTCTTTTAAAGAAGTAATCCGCTTATCAATATCAAACTGCACATCCGACAACTTGGCGCCATACTCGCCCGTGCGCAAATCACGCTTATTATACATGGCATAGTATTCCTTGCTGCTTCCACGAAACTCTTTATCATTGATATTCTTATAGGCCAGGTCCAGAAAATAAAGTGCGGAATCGGCATACATAATTGAAGTTTCTGTATTCTTCAGCACATCACCCTTATCCGCTTTTTCCTGATAGATGATGCCCATAAACAAATAGGAACTCGCTTCTGCCTTACTTCCGTTTTCCACAATGTACTTGCGCAAAAACGGTTCTGCCAATTCGTACTGCTTTGTACTCAGCAAACCAAATACTTCCTTGTATTTTATTTTTTGGGCGCTTGCCATTACCGGAAGCATAGCAAGAATAAGAATCCTGATAAGTTGCATTTTTGCCATTACTGTTGAACTTGTTATCTTCGAAATTAGTTAAAATCTCTGTAAACCAAATTATAAAGTCAATTACCGGGCCAAATTATTGAAAATGAAGTCAATTAAACAGGTATTACCCATTGTTGCGTTAACAGTCCTTGTTGTTTTTTACATAACCGGCTTCAATAGAAAATCGGATGCGGATATGAAGGATAAAGCCTTCAACTACTCCTTTACGGTAAAAGGCCTTGAAGGAAACAGGGTAGATTTTACCACCTATAAGGACAAGGTTATTTTCCTGAACCTGTGGGCAACCTGGTGCGGCCCCTGCCGTGTAGAAATGCCTAGTATTCAAAAGCTATATGAAAAAACGCAGTCGGAAGATATTGTGTTTGTAATGCTTGCGCTGGATAAAGATGGCGAGGAACCTAAAATCAGAAACTATATTGAAAAGAATAATTTTACTTTTCCGGTTGTGATGCCTTCGGGCGGCCTGTCAGCGCAACTCAATGTGCCAACCATTCCAACAACATTCATCATCAGCAAAGAAGGAAAAATAGTGCATCAAAAAATCGGAACGACTAACTACGATACTGAAAAGTACCGGAAGATGTTACAAGACCTGGCTGCTCAATAAATATCAAACACACTCCGCTACCAAACGAAGTCCGTTTAATGTAAGGTTTGGTTCAACGCGCGTAAATGTTCCGCTTGAAGGAGTGATTATAGACGAAAGCCCACCCGTTGCTACGGTAGAGATTTCAGGGTCGTTCAATTCAATTTTTATCCGTTCCAACATGGATTTTACCAATCCCTCATAGCCCAATAAAATTCCTGCTTGTATGGCTTGCACTGTGTTTTTGCCAAGTGCGGTTTCGGGTTGTTCAAGCGGAACATCAAAAAGCTTTGCCGTGTTTTGCGATAACGCCCTGATAGCGGTTTTCAATCCTGGTGCAATGGCCACACCCAACATTTTCCCTTCACCCGAAATAGTTGTAAACGTAAGTGCTGTTCCAAAATCGACAATAATACAGGTCTTGTTGAAAAGACTATGAGCAGAAACAGCATTGGCTACGAGGTCGGAACCGATTTCATAAGGGTTCAACACTTCAATCGGCAACTTCGGGTAAACCTCAGGCCCCAACACAATCGGGTTCTTTTTAAACAGCGAAACCGTAACGTTAATAATTGTTCCTGTAAGATTCGGAACCACGCTACTCAACACAATCTTTTCAACGGCTGTTATGGGCAGCCCGGCTTCCTGAAAATAATCGCGGAATTTTATTCCATAAAACAATTCGGGTCGTTGTGCTGTTGAAGGGATTCGCCATGTGTGGCGCAACTCTTCGCGGTTAAATAATCCAATGGTGATGTCTGAATTACCGATGTCGAGTACCAATACCATATTATGCGAGTTCAAGTAAACGTGGTTTCAATTTTTCCAATCCGGCTCCGGCCTTATCCTGCACAACCTCAACGTGTCCTGTAAACGAAAGGTCGGGAATGTTAGGGTCAACCAAAAATTTAGGAACATCATATCCTACATAATTGATAAGTCCGGCAGCGGGATACACCACCAACGAAGTGCCCACCACCAAAAAGAGGTCAGCACCGGCAGCATATCGAACGGCCGTTTCCATCATCGGCACTAATTCACCAAACCAGACAATGTTCGGGCGTAACTGCGAGCCTTTCTCACACAAGTCGCCCTTGTTCAACTCCCAGCCCGCAATCGGGTAAACCAAAGACTCATCTAATGTGCTTCGTGATTCAAACAGACTGCCGTGAAGGTGAATAACATGCGATGACCCGGCACGTTCGTGCAGGTTGTCAACGTTTTGGGTTACAACGGTAACATTAAAGTGTTCTTCCAAACCGGCTAATATTTCGTGCCCCCGATTGGGCTTTACTTCAAGAGCTTTTTTTCTTCGTTGGTTGTAAAAATCAAGAACAATCTCCGGGTTACGTGCCCAGCCTTCAGGCGAGGCAACATCTTCCACACGAAAGCCTTCCCACAAACCACCTGCATCGCGAAACGTTGGAATGCCACTTTCTGCGCTAATGCCTGCACCGGTAAGGACGATGAGATTTCTCATTATTCAATTAGCGAAAACCTAATATTCAAATAAAGATTTTGATAGACCCGATTGACGAATTATTGAAAGCAATGTTCCCAACCTGACTTCTTTGTGATTCGGAACAGGAACAGTAATTGTAGAATTACCGGATTTCTTTTGCATTACGATATGACTTCCCCGCTGACAAACCATAATAAATCCATGCCCTGTCAGGATTTTACAAACCCCGGTACCTCGAAGTATCTTGAGTTTAGAACAGAAACCTCTAAACGGGTAACAAAAATTTCATTACGATACCGGCTCCCTATCTCATCTTTAGAAGCGTGTTCAAAAAAAAGCCCCACAGCTTCTTTCAAATTATCCTTCGTTTCCTCAATTGTCTGACCCTGGGAGGCAATATCTAATTCAGGGCACAAAGAAACATGCCCATCACGTTCTTGTTCAATCACGGCAGTAAACTGAAAAACTCTATTCATAAAATAAAGTTAAAGATTAATTCATAAAAGCTTATGACTTCTTCCTCCGGGTTGCTACTTTTTTTGCAGTCGTCTTCTTTGCAGCCGTTTTTTTCGCTGCTGTTTTCTTTGCAGAGGGCTTTTTTGTAGCTGTTTTCCTGGCCGGGGCTTTCTTCGCAACGGGGGTTGCAGTTGCAGTCGGAGTTTCTTCGGTTTTCTTTGCAGCAAAACGTCCCCATCTCCCCTTCTTCTCTGGTGTAGCATCTGCAAGGGCAACACATTCTTCCAATGTCAACTCTGCCGGAACTTTATCTTTCGGAATTTTTACATTCTTTTTTCCTGCCTTGATGTACGGCCCAAACCGCCCGTTAAGCACCTGTATATCCGGATTCTCATCAAATGCTTTTATCAGTTTGTTGGCATCCGCTATGCGCTTGTTTTTAATCAGCTCAATAGCGCGGTCAAGTGTAATGGTATAGGGGTCTTCTTCTTTCGGAATAGACACAAACTTTTTATCGTGCAATACATAGGGGCCAAAACGACCAATATTTACCACCACCGGGCCTTCTTCAAACTCGCCCATCTGGCGTGGCATTTTCAATAACTCAAGCGCATCTTCAAGGGTAATGTTCTCAATAAACTGCCCCGGACGAAGGCTCGCGAATTTTGGTTTCTCCCCCCCGTTATCATCCGGGTTTTCGCCTACCTGCACGTAGGCACCAAACTTACCCAACTTCACATAAACATTCTTACCGGTTTTCGGGTCAACACCAAGTTCTTTGTTTTTACTTACTGATGAACGCTCAACCTGCTCGGTCTTCTTAACTTTTTTATGGAATGGCAAATAGAAATTATCCAACATCTTATGCCACTCAAGTTTGCCCATAGCAATCTCGTCAAACTCCTGTTCAATTTCCGAAGTAAAGGAGTAATCGGTAACATCAGGAAAATGGTCAACCAAAAAATCAGTAACCACCATAGCGATATTGGTAGGGAACAACTTGTTCTTCTCTGCACCGGTTATTTCTGTTTCTTCATTTTTGGAAACAGCATCATTAGCTAACTTGAAAACTTTATACGCACGCTCAACACCTTCCCTGCTTTCTTTCACTACATAGCCGCGCTTTTGGATAGTCGAAATAGTTGGCGCATAAGTTGACGGCCGACCGATTCCCAATTCTTCTAATTTCTTCACCAAACTTGCTTCCGTATAGCGTGGCGGATTTCTTGAAAATGTCTGACGGGCAACAAGTTCCTCTAATGTTAACTTTTGGCCAACGGTTAAAGGCGGCAATACTTTTCCATTCTGCTCATCATCTTCATCATCGCCCGACTCCATATATACAGACAGAAAACCCTGAAATTTTATAACCTCACCGGTTGCTATAAGCTTTCGCGGATTGGTAGAAATATCAATCGTGGCGGTTGTCTTCTCCAATTCAGCATCGGCCATCTGCGAAGCAAGGGCACGTTTCCAGATTAATTCATACAAGCGCTGGGCGTTACGGTCCATTCCGGGATTAAGAACCGAAAAATCGGTAGGGCGAATGGCTTCGTGTGCCTCTTGAGCACCTGACGACTTTGTTTTGTACTGACGCAGATTTACAAACTCAGTTCCGTAGGCTCCTTCAATTTGTTTCTTTGCACCTTGTCGCGCCTCATCCGAAAGGTTTACGGAGTCGGTACGCATGTAGCTTATCTTACCAGCTTCGTACAGCTTTTGCGCTACCACCATAGTTTGTGTAACTGAAAAGCTAAGTTTGCGCGAAGCCTCTTGCTGCAAGGTAGACGTAGTAAACGGAGGTGCAGGCGAACGCTTTAAAGGCTTGGTTTGTAAATCGCCTATTGTAAATGCAGCGCCCTTGCACGCTTCAAGAAACTCAAGTGCTTCCTCTTCGGTATCAAAACGTTCGGGCAACTCGGCCTGTAATTGTTTGCCTTTTCCTAAATCAAATTGCGCAGTAACACGAAAGGCAGATTTAGCTTTGAAGTCGGTGATTTCGCGTTCGCGTTCAACTACAAGTCGTACTGCAACGGATTGCACACGCCCTGCCGACAAACCGGTTTTTACTTTTTTCCAAAGTATAGGCGAAAGTTCGTAGCCTACTAACCTATCGAGTACCCTGCGCGCTTGTTGAGCGTTAACCAAATCAACATCAATGCCACGCGGATTTTCGAGTGCGTTCAATATCGCCTTCTTGGTAATTTCAGTAAAAACTATTCTGCGGGTTTTCTTATCGCTCAGGTCGAGTGATTCTTTTAAATGCCATGCAATGGCCTCTCCTTCTCGGTCTTCATCGCTTGCGAGGTAAACCATCTCGGCATCTTCGGCTAACTTCTTCAACGTTTTGATAACATCCTTTTTATCCGGGCTGATTTCATACGTTGGTTCAAATCCATTTTCAACATCAATTGCACCACTACCCTTTGGCAAATCGCGCACATGTCCCATGCTGGAAGCTACTTTGAAATCTTTTCCAAGATAGCCTTCAATCGTCTTTGCTTTTGCCGGAGATTCTACTATTACAAGGTTCTTTCCCATGTCTGCCTTAAATCAAAAGCTCCAAATATCTGCAATTTTTTAAAAAATCAAATTTGAGATGAAGCACGCGAGCTGTTCAGTATCATAAACACGGGCATCTCAACCGAGTAATTTATGCGTCTGAACATAACAGGGTAAACATGGTTTAACGCATTGATAAACAATACTGTTAGAAGGTGTTTGATTCTTATTTTTTAACAACGATAGGCACATAAATTTTCGGGCTCTATATTATTCATAGAGTTTTTTTTAAGTGCTCCGGCAAAAACCACTAAAACGGCTATGTATGCACACTTTATATACTTTTTAGATGCATGTAACATTATTTGCTTATTTTGAGCGCTTAAAATTTGTTCGATGAGTGAATTTATTGCCTGGCTCGCCACTTTTATATGGACACCGGTACTCTTCCTGATAATTTTTGGGGGTGTAGGGTTCCTGATTTATTCCCGTTTCATTCAGTACAAATATTTTGTACATGCCATCCAGATACTTCGTGGCAAGTACAGTAACCCCAACGATCCCGGACAGATAAAACCTTATGAGGCGCTGTCTACCAACCTTGCTTCAACAGTTGGTATGGGTAATATTTCAGGTGTTGCGCTTGCCATTTATATGGGCGGCCCCGGAGCGCTTTTCTGGATGTGGGTTACGGCTATTGTGGGCATGTCGTCAAATTTTTTTACCAGCACATTGGCTGTTATGTTTCGTGGCAAAGATTCGGCTGGCGAAATACAAGGCGGCCCCATGTATGTTATCCGCGAAGGGTTAGGCAAGAAGTGGTATCCGCTGGCTGCCTTGTTTAGTTTTTGTTGTATGATTGGCTGCCTGCCAATTTTCCAGGCCAATCAACTTACACAAGTAATTGTTGATATTGGTTTTAGCGAAGCCACATTCAAAGATTCAACTATTGCATTTGCCGGTATAACGGTAAACACATTAAAATTTACAATCGGGTTAGTGATGATGACTATAACTGCCATTGTAGTGCTTGGCGGTATTCAGCGCATAGGCAGTTGGGCAGGTAAAATGGTTCCGTTAATGACTATCCTCTATTTTATAACGGCTATGTTTATACTGGCCGTGCATATTGAAAAGGTTCCGTCAAGTTTATGGCTGATTATTACGGATGCTTTCACTGCAAACAATTTCAGGGGAGAATCTGCATTGGGCGGCATAATAGGCGGATTGATTGTAATAGGTGTTCGCAGAGCTTCGTTTTCAAATGAAGCCGGCATTGGCACTGCACCTATGGCGCTCGGTGCATCAAAAAGTACGGAGCCTGTACGCGAAGGATTGGTTTCTATGCTAAGCCCGGCTATTGATACCTTGCTTGTTTGTACACTTACCGCGCTGATTATTATTGTTACCGGTGTTTGGCAAACGTCAGAAGCAAATGGCGTAACGTTAACGTCTGTTGCCTTTGAAAGCTCCTTGCCGGGAATTGGTAATTATATCTTATTAACCTGCGCGTTCTTCTTTGCTGTTACCTCCCTGTTCTCTTATAACTATTATGGAAGCAAGGCGTTGTCATTTTTGGTTGGGGTAAAAGCCAGCAAAATGTATATCTACATTTATTTACTCACCATTGTTTGGGGAGCGGTAGCCTCATTAGCCGATGTGGTGGGCGTAATTGATATTGCTTTTGCCTTAATGGCCATACCCACTATGCTATCGGGCTTTATGCTGGCGCCAAAAGTAATGAAGGAAGCAAGACGATACTTTAGCGACCTGAAAGCGAAAGAAGGTTAAGAAACTGTTACTCCCGCAGATGACTGGTAATCAAACAGTCCGCGCTCTTTGATAGCTTCCTCTACCTTGTGTGGAACATATTTTTCCCAACCGGTTTGTCCATTCTTAATCATGGCTAACACATGGTCAGAAATAATATGCAGGTTTTTGGTGTTTGCGTTCTTAATATCTTCCAGCTTATTGTTATCCATAAGGTACCTGAACAGGTTTATCAGGTTAACGGGTAAATCTTCTTCAAAATCTTCAAGTGTCATAATATCAGCCGTGTCGCGGATAAGGGCGGGATAGATGTAAAGTTTTACGTTTGTTCCGAATAAAGAAGCAAAACACTCTAAAATACCGCCACGGGTATTTACATACGTTTTCTCGTCAAAAACTTTCTGAAGTGCATTAATCCCCATGATAATCCCGATCTTTTTCCCTCGCGTAATACGCGACAGGTAATCCACTAAGCGATAGTATTCAAAGTAATTTGAGATCAGCACGTTCTGCCCTAACGAGCATATAATATCGGCACGGTGCAGAAAATCTGTTTCATCAATGGTGCCGTCCGTGCTCAGGTCATTCAGCGTCAATTCCGTTAACACTACAATATTGGATCGGTCAACGTCCGGTTCGTGCTTGAATTTCCTCCGTGCGGCCAACAGCATGTCAACATTAACGTGTGTAGGCGGGCGAAAACGGCCACGCAGTACAAGGATATTCTTTTTATACAATTCGTCAGAGGGTTGCATTACTTCGCCATCCGGGCCAAACATGGCCGCGCGTGTAAACCCATTCTTCACTAATTTCAGCGCCATCAACCGGTTATCCACATGCTTAAAATCAGGGCCGGTAAGCCGGAACATATCAATTTCAATACGCTTGCCATGCAACCCATCCAACAGCGACATAAGTATCTGTTCGGGATCAGTAAAGTATGTACACGCATAAATCAGGTTTACGCCAACAATACCTAACGCATATTGCTGTTGCAGGGGGTCGTTGTCATACATTTTAACATGTATCACACAATCGTTGTAATCGGCTTTCGGTTGCAATTGAAAACGCACCCCTATCCAGCCATGCGCCTGGTTGGTGCGCTCGAAATTCAACACCTCAACGGTGTTGGCAAAGGCAAAGAATTTAGTTGTTTCTATTCGGTGCGGAAGCCGTTCGGCTAATAACGGGTATTCGTGGTCGAGCATTTTCATCAGGCGCGGCTCGCAAACGTATCGTTCACAATGCCCGTAGATGGCATCGCTAAACTTCATATCGTAGGCAGACATGGTTTTGGCTATTGTGCCAGAGGCGCCACCCGCCTTAAAGAAGTTTGCCGCTACCTCCTGCCCTGCGCCTATTTCAGCAAAAGAACCGTACACATCTCTGCTCAGGTTAATACGCAGGGCCTTCTCCTGCGTAGTAAGTTTTCTGAATTCATCGTTCATACCCACGTTGATTAAAGCCTTGTGTAAAAATTCTATCAAAGTTAAACAACCTTGAGCGAACCACTCAAGGGTTATACGTTTTTTTGATTATTAACATGGATGGTCTATTTTTCGAGTTATACCACTTTAGAAACATACAGGCAGGTTTATTGGCTATTGCAAGATAAATCAGGATGACAAACACATGGATTAGCAAGCATACCTTGCTGCTTAACTGGCTTCAAAGTCGGTTGAGCGAACGGCAGTTTTTTATCCTGTCCAGCATATTGGTGGGGCTTACTGCAGGTCTTGCTGCGGTGTTACTGAAATCGCTTGTACACCTCATTTATGAGCTGATTACCCGCGATTATAACCTGCCTTTTCAACTCTGGTTGTACTTGTTTCTTCCGTTTACAGGATTGCTGATTACTGTTCTTTATGTGCAGCGTTTCCATAAAGGCACCTTCGACAAAGGCACATCGTACATACTCTTTGCTATTACGCGGAAATCAAGTTTAATGGCTCCATTCCACATGGTAGCTCACCTCATTACCAGTGCAATTACTATTGGCTTTGGCGGATCGTCCGGTTTGGAAGCACCCATTGCCACAACCGGCTCGGCCATCGGCTCAAACTACGCCCGCACCTACCGCCTGAACTACCGGCAACGCACACTGTTACTTTCCTGCGGAGCGGCAGCCGGCATTGCGGCAGCATTTAATGCACCCATTGCCGGAGTTCTTTTTGCGATTGAAATCCTGCTGCTTGATATCAGCGCCACTGCGTTCATACCGCTCATTATTGCCTCGGCCGTTGGCGCACTATGCTCCAATATAATTTTACAAGACGGCATCCTGCTATCGTTCAAAACGCAGATACCCTTTAACTTTTACAACACTCCGTTTTACATTCTCCTGGGAATAGCAGCCGGCTTACTTGCCACTTATCACTCACGCACATTTTTAAAGGTGGATACCTGGTTTGCTCAGCGCAAAAATCCTTATTTAAAAGTATGTATAGCTGGTGGAATATTGGCAGTACTCATTCTTCTTTTCCCACCTCTTTTTGGCGAAGGATACACCAGCGTAATTGCGCTTTCGCAGAATGACACACAAAGTCTGTTGAATGCGAGTATTCTCAAAGACTTTATCACAAATGAGTGGTTGGTACTCTTGTTTATTGGCAGCATTATGCTGATTAAAACTTTTGCGGTAGCGGCAACCATTAGTAGCGGTGGCAATGGTGGTAACTTTGCGCCATCATTGATGACGGGAGCTTTTCTTGGTTTTTTATTTTCGCGTTTCGTTAATCTTTCAGGTTTTGGAAAATTACCCGAAAGTAATTTTACCCTCGTAGCTATGGCCGGAGTTATGAGCGGGGTTATGCACGCACCTCTAACGGCTATATTCCTTATCGCAGAAGTTACCGGTGGTTACGGACTAATGATTCCGCTGATGATTGTTGCTTCCATCAGTTATACGGTGTCCAGGTTTATTGAGCCTGAATCCATTGAGAGCATAAAACTTGCACAAAGGGGCGCTGCAATTATTCATGACCGTGATAAAAAAATCCTGTCTGATTTATCCCTGTCAAAACTGACTGAAACAAATTTTCAGCCCGTAGTAGAAACAGCGCAGTTGCGCGACCTGATAGGTATTATTGAAAAAACCACCCGGAATATTTTTCCGGTAATAAATGAAGAAGGTAAACTAACCGGTGTAATTGAACTCAACGCCATCCGGGAGATTATGTTCAACACGGAACTGTACGATAAAATTGTTGTAAAAGAACTCATGCGAAAACCACCCGCCATTATCGAGGAGGGTGAATCGATGGATGAAGTAATGAAAAAATTTGACTCTACCGACTCCTGGAATTTACCCGTTACACGTCTGGGCAAATACGTGGGGTTCATTTCAAAATCATCTATCTTCAATAAGTATCGCAGCGAACTGATTGAAAAATCCGTTCACTAAGCAACTGAAAACTTTTCAAGCGCCTGTTCTTTAATTTCCTCCCATTCATCGGGAGGCGGTGGTGTGCCTTTCTCAAAATTTTCGAGCAACCATTTTACAACGCCTTTCTTCATGCTGAACCGGATGGCCACATCTTCGCAGAAAGCTATTTCCCTTTTCTCAACCACGCCATCGGCATAAACCATCAGGATTAAATCATACAACAGGTTCATCCTGTCGTTGAAGTTATCGGGGATATTCAGTTCAAATTTCTCCTTACTGTCCACTAAGTTTTGTACCTGCCAGTCTTTAAGACCGTACTTCTTCCCTATTTTAAACAAAAGCACCAATTCCTTTTCGTGGATGTTTCCATCGGCATTAGCCAATGCCAGCAAGTGCTTGAGGTGATTCTTTTTAAAGGAGAGGTATTGATGCTCAAAAAAGCCTTTCATGGCAGTATGTGTTAAAGATTTGAGCCTGCAAATTAAACAAACGGGGCGTTTGGTCAAACGCCCCGTTTACTGTAACCTGACCTATGTAAGATTAATCAACCCATTCGGCCACGAACAGGTTGGTGTCGCGGGTGCCGCCATTATGGCGATTTGAGGAAAATACGAGGTGCTTTCCGTCATACGAAAACATGGGGAAGGAATCGAACACCGTATCGTATGTTAGTTGCTCTAACCCGCTGCCATCTTCATTAATCATAAACAGGTTAAACTGGAAGCCACGCTCGCCATGATGATTGGAAGAGAATACTATTTTTTCACCGGAAGGATGGTAAAAAGGCGCCCAGTTGGCTTTGCCAAGATTTGTAACCTGGCGAAGGTCTGAACCATCGGCATTGCAGATGTAGATCTCCATATTGGCAGGTGCTACTAAGCCTTTCGATAAATAACCTTTGTATTCGGCAATCTCTTCTTCAGTTTTGGGGCGCGAAGCGCGGAAAACAATTTTACTTCCATCGGGTGAAAAGAACGCACCGCCATCATAGCCAAGGTCAAAGGTGATTTGTTTCACATCGCTGCCGTCAATGTTCATGGTGTAGAGATCAAGGTCGCCATTGCGTGTAGAGGTGAATACAATCTTATCTCCTTTCGGAGATACAGTGGCTTCTGCATCGTAGCCGGTTTCAGTGGTTAACTGTTTCAGGATATTGCCGTTCAGGTCGGCAACAAAAATATCATACGTGGGAAAAATAGGCCAAAGGTATTTACCACCCGGAACGCGTTCAGGGTCTTCAGGACATGCATTACCACCGAGGTGTGTAGAAGCAAACACAACCGTTGTGTCGCCTTTTAAAAAATACGAACACGTTGTTCTGCCCAACCCGTTACTCAACATAGTGGGTTTGTTATCCTTCAGGTTATCAACGCCAACGGTAGTGTAAAAAATATGGTCGCACTCAATACCCCAGGCCTTGTTGTTGGATTGAAACACAAGTTTTGTGTTATCGAAACTCCAGTAGGCTTCGGCATTGTCGCCACCAAACGTAAGCTGACGCAGGTTGCGGATGTGCTTTTCATTGGCATACTTCAGTGTGTCTGCGGCTTCATCATACACAACTTCGGCCTGTTCTTCCTTCCTGGTAGTGCAGGAAGCAATTATCAATAATGAAGTAATAGCAAACGTAAATCGGGATATCATCATTTTAGTCAATTTTATGAAGGCGCAAAAGTATAACTCTTGCCGGAGGAATAATACCCGCACAGGAAAAGAAAATACCCTTAGAATGCTGATTTTAATCAGGAAGACGCGGTTTTCTTCATATAATACCCGCATAAGTAAATACAGGTTTGCCAAAAAACCACATCCTTATGGGTTGTTACCCTTCGCAAATTAATGGCGGAAACAACACAAAATTGTTTTGATAGATAAGGATATTTCACGAAAATCGTTGTTGGTGAGCCTGCGCTCAAGCACCAACGATAGAGCTAACTTATAGCTATAAAACAACTGGACTTTAATCAAGAAGCCGCACTCTCCTCTTTCAACGCCCGTCTTAAAATTTTACCAACATTAGTCTTGGGCAACTCCGTGCGGAACTCAATGTGGCGCGGCACTTTGTAATTAGTCAAATTTTCGCGTGCGTAGGCAAGCACTTCATCAGCCGTTAATGACGGGTCGCGCTTTACTACAAATGCTTTAATGGCCTCACCCGATTTTTCATCAGGAACCCCTATGGCTGCCAACTCAAGAATTTTAGGATGCGCAGCCAATACATTTTCAATTTCATTTGGAAACACATTGAAGCCCGAAACCTTAATCATGTCTTTCTTACGGTCAACAATCTTAAAGAAACCCTGTTCGGTCATCAGGCCAATATCGCCCGTGCGAAACCACCCGCCCGGAAAGAATACACCTTCGTTATCCTTCTCCCAATAGCCCGTCATAACTTGTGGGCCTCGTGCGCATATCTCCCCTGTTTCACCTTGCGGAAGTTGATTCCCGTCATCGTCAAATATGGCAACCTCGGTGCTGGGCACCGGCAAACCAATTGTGCCCATTTGGTGCGTACCGTCTAACGGATTACAACACAACACGGGTGATGTTTCACTTAATCCATATCCTTCAACCAACGGCTTACCTGTAGCCTCCTGCCATTTTTTTGCTACAACGTCCTGTACGGCCATACCACCACCTACCGCTCCTTTCAGAAACGAGAAATCAAGATTAGCAAAATCGGGATTATTAAGAAGACCGTTAAATAATGTGTTCACCCCTGTAACGATTGAGAACTTATGCTTCTTCAATTCTTTAACGAACCCCGGTATATCGCGCGGATTGGTAATGAGAATACTCTTTGCCCCTGCGCTGAACATCAACACACCGTTTACGGTAAGCGCAAAAATGTGATACATGGGAATTGCCGTAATGATTACCTCCTGAACGCCCGGTGTTTGCTTTAAGTAAGGATAAAACCAGTGCGCTATCATAGAATTGTGCGCCACAATATTTCCGTGCGACAGTTGTGCACCTTTTGCCACGCCCGTTGTACCGCCAGTATATTGCAGTACGGCTATATCTTCATTTGTGATAATAGGTTTGGAAAAAGAACAACCTGCGCCTTTCTTCAGTGCGTCCATAAAGTTAACCGCAGCAGGAAGATTGAAAGGCGGTACCATTTTTTTGATGCGCTTCACTACAAAATTGACAAGCATGCCTTTCAAGCCACCCAGCATATCGCCCAATTGGGTAACTATAATGTGCTTAATGGATGTATTTGAAAGAATTTTTTCGAGGCTGTGCGCAAAGTTGGCGACAATTACAATGGCTTTTGCCTGGGAATCTTTAAACTGATGCTCCATTTCGCGCGGGGTATATAGCGGGTTGGTATTCACCACAATTAACCCGGCACGCAGCGCACCAAAAAACGCAACCGGAAACTGCAATACGTTTGGCATTTGTATCGCTATCCTGTCTCCTTTCTGTAAACCAATGCTCTGTAAATAAGCGGCAAAATCCTGCGACAATTTATCTACCTGGGCGTAGGTTAGGGTTACGCCCATGTTTTCAAAGGCTACACGGCCGGCAAATTGCCTGCATGACTTTTCAAACAAATCAACTAATGATTGATGGTCGTATAAATTGATATCGGCAGGAACTCCTTCAGGGTAATTTTTAATCCAGGGAAAATCTTTCATGGTGCGCGGTTTAAAATCTTATAACAAACGATTGTTTGATTCAAATATAAGCACATGAACCGAACCTGAACGACCAGAGATATAAAAACAAAATCCCGGCCTTTGACCGGGATTTGCTTAAACTTAAAATAACCATGAAGAGAGCTGTAGGAGTAGGACTCGAACCTACAAAGGGAAGTTAGCTACAGGACATACAGAGAGAACATTTAGTGGTCAACCCATTATCCTGCGTTTATCCTTGGCTCCCCACCCCCGAGACAGGAGGGCTTGTCTGCCAATTTCAACACCCTACATTGTATTGATGCAACAAAACAACGGTTATACTGAATAAATTACAACACATTGATATAAACTTTATATAATTTTTAAAATTTAATACATTTGCTGAAAATTTATTAAAACAAACCATAAAATATGCCCGATAATTATCAACTTGACAATACCGACCTGAAAATCTTAGAAATCCTCATGCAGGATGCCAAAAGGCCCTATACCGAAGTAGCCAAAAAGGTTTTTGTTTCGGGCGGAACGGTGCATGTGCGCATGAACAAACTGGAAGAAGCCGGCATTGTAGAGAAAACAACCCTGAAAGTAAATTACGCCAAACTGGGTTACGACATAACGGCCTTTCTTGGTATCTTCCTGGAAAAGAGTGCGTTATACGACAAAGTTCTCGCAAAACTTAAATCTATTCCCGAAATCACCAGCATCCATTACACAACGGGCAATTACAGCATGTTCTGTAAAATTCATTGCCGCGACACCAACCATCTGAAAGAAGTCCTTCACGACAAAATTCAGCAGGTAAACGGCATAGAGCGAACGGAAACGATGATTTCGCTGGAGGAGAGCTTAGACAGAAATCTGAACCTCATACAAAGTGCATAGAAATAGCTACCTTCGTATCAAAAGCAAACAGATGGAACTCATCATTGATTTCGACAGTATTAAAGACAATTCCAAAAAAGAATGGCTCATCAATACGCTGACGCTAATGGGTATAAATTTTCGTGCTGCCGAAAAACCTCAAACACTGGAAGAATATAACCGCGAACTGGAGGCTGGTAACGAGGAGATTGAAAATGGCGATTTTATAACTGCTAAAAAGCTGAAACAGGAGGCAAATAAATGGTAGTTGTCTGGAGTAAACGAGCAAGGGCAGCACTTCGAAAAGTCCATGAATACATTGCACAAGAATCGCCTAAAAACGCAGCACGGGTAATAAATGAAATAATTGATACTACCCTCGAACTTCCCGAAAATCCGGAAAAATATCCCCCGGATAAGTACAAGAAGGAAAATGACGGGAAATGGAGAGCACTTGAAATGTACCATTACCGAGTATCGTACAGGATAATGCCTGCTGAAATCCGCATTGTAAGGCTCCGGCATACCAGCCGCACGCCCCTAACCTATTAGTTTAAAAAGCCAAACTTATTTGCATTTTGAACCAAAAAATGGCCTTTCTGTTATATCTTTGCGGAGTATTTAAAATTAGTCTAAATAGACCGGGATGAGCAAAGACAATCAGGTTCTGGAAGAAATCACCTCGAAAGAATACGAGCACGGCTGGACTTCAAACATTGAGATGGAGTCGGCCCCCAAGGGGCTGAACGAGGATATTGTCAGGTTTATATCTGCCAAAAAAAATGAGCCCGATTGGTTGCTGGAGTGGCGCCTGAAAGCATACCGCCACTGGACTACCATGAAGGAGCCTAAATGGCCTAACGTTACCTACCCGGAAATCAATTACCAGGACGTAATCTACTATGCCGCGCCCAAGCAAAAGGCAAAGCCAAAAAGTTTAGAAGAAGTTGACCCGGAGTTACTCAAGACTTTTGAAAAACTCGGCATAAGCCTTACCGAACAAAAGCGGCTTACCGGCATTGCCGTAGATGCCGTGCTGGATAGTGTTTCAGTAGCAACCACGTTCAAGGAAAAACTTGGCGAACTGGGTATCATCTTCTGTTCATTCAGTGAAGCCGTTCAGGAACACCCCGAACTGGTAAAAAAATATCTTGGCTCGGTAGTGCCCATGAACGATAATTATTTCGCAGCCCTCAACTCGGCTGTATTTAGCGATGGGTCATTTTGCTATATCCCGAAAGGTGTGCGTTGCCCGATGGAATTATCAACCTACTTTCGCATTAACGCGGCAAACACCGGCCAGTTTGAACGCACCTTAATCGTTGCCGATGAAGGTTCTTATGTTAGCTACCTGGAGGGTTGCACGGCACCGCAGCGTGACGAGAATCAGTTACACGCAGCCGTGGTTGAAATCTACGCCATGAAAGATGCGCATGTAAAATACTCAACGGTGCAAAACTGGTATCCGGGAGATAAAGACGGCAAAGGCGGCATCTATAATTTTGTAACGAAACGTGCTTTATGCGCGGGTAATCATTCAAAAGTATCGTGGACGCAGGTTGAAACCGGGTCATCCATTACGTGGAAATATCCAAGTTGTATTTTGAAAGGAGATTATTCAAGTGGAGAGTTCTATTCTGTTGCTGTTACCAACAACTATCAGCAAGCCGATACAGGAACAAAAATGATTCACATTGGCAAGCACACCAAATCAAGAATTGTATCGAAAGGAATTTCAGCCGGACGTTCGCAAAACAGTTATCGCGGACAGGTACACGTTTTAAAACGTGCCGAAAGCGCACGCAACTTCTCGCAATGCGATTCGCTGTTGATGGGTGATCAATGTGGTGCGCACACGTTCCCCTACATTGATGTCGAAAATAATTCTGCCAAAGTAGAACACGAAGCTACTACTTCAAAAATTGGCGAAGACCAGATATTCTACTGTTTGCAACGCGGCATTGATGAAGAGTCGGCTGTTGCCCTGATTGTAAATGGTTATGCAAAAGAAGTGCTGAACCAATTGCCGATGGAGTTTGCTGTAGAGGCACAGAAGTTACTTGCATTGACATTGGAAGGTAGTGTTGGGTAATCAGGTCATAACGAGTAATTAAAATTCGTAAATCAAAAATCTTAAAATCGTAAATCAGAAAATGTTATCTATAAAAAATTTACACGCTAAAATCGAAGACAATCAAATCCTTAATGGCTTAAACCTGGAAGTAAGGCCGGGAGAAGTACACGCCATTATGGGCCCTAACGGTTCAGGAAAAAGTACGCTTGCCTCTGTATTGGCTGGTCGCGAAGAATTTGAAGTTACCGATGGAACAGTTGATTACTTAGGCAAAAATTTGCTTGAGCTGGATCCTGAGGAACGTGCACGCGAAGGTATATTTCTTGCCTTTCAATACCCCGTTGAAATTCCCGGAGTAAGCACTATTAACTTTATGAAAACTGCCGTAAACCAGGTGCGCGAAGCACGCGGGCAGGAACCATTAGATGCCGTTTCTTTTCTTGGCGTGATGAAGGAAAAAATGAAGTTGGTTGAAATCGACCAGTCGTTATTGAACCGGTCATTAAACGAAGGGTTTTCGGGGGGTGAGAAAAAGCGTAACGAAATTTTCCAGATGGCGATGCTTGAGCCTAAGCTTGCTATTTTAGATGAAACCGATTCGGGCCTTGATATAGATGCGTTGCGGATTGTTGCGAATGGCGTAAACAAGCTACGCAACAAAAACAATTCGATAATAGTAGTAACACACTACCAGCGTTTATTAGAATACATTGTACCAGATTTTGTGCATGTGCTCTACAAAGGTAAAATCGTAAAATCAGGAACCAAAGAGCTTGCCTTGGAGCTTGAGGCCAAAGGATATGATTGGATTAAAGACGAAGTAGCATTAGCATAATCCATTGGCATGAACACCGTAGTAGAAACAACTCCCATCCTTTCAGATATTCTCGGCTCATTGAAACCAGAACCCGGGTTGAAAACCGATGCTTTCAACTCATTGGAAAAAATGGGCTTGCCTTCAAACAAAAGTGAAGAATACAAGTTCACGCCAATAACCCGTGCGCTCGAAAAGAATTTCAATTTTGCGAACAGCAATCCGCAAAGTGAATTGAACACTATTGATAAATTCGCTATCGCTGATGTTGATGCGCATACACTTGTATTTGTTAACGGTATCTTTTCCGAAACACTTTCGCGCTACAACCAAACCGACCTGCAAATAAAGCCCATAACCGGTTTGGAGCCGGGTTTCGGTACGCTTGCCGATTACAAAACCGATGCGTTGGTAGCCTGGAATACCGCAGCGTGGAGCAGCGGCTTTTCGATAGAAGTTAACCCCAATACAACTGTAAACAAACCGGTTGTATTTCATTACATACACGATACCACTAAGGCAGAGGTAAAGTCTTTTATCCGCAATATCATCCGCGTAGGCAAAAGCAGCAATCTTACCATAATAGAAAAACAAGATACGGTTGGTGAACAACCCGGTTTTTCAAACATTGTTACAGAAGGGTTTGTTGAAGAGAATGCAGCGCTGAGCCTGTTCAGCTTACAGGCGGATAATGGAAAACGTTTTCACTTCGGACAAACTGCAATCATGCAGGCACATAGCAGCCGGGTAAATTCGTTTACACTTACGTTAGATGGAAAGCTAATACGCAACAACCTCCAGCTTATTTTAGATGGCGAAGGCATTGAGTCGCACATGAACGGACTCTATATATTGCATGGCGATACGATAGCCGATAACCACACCGTTGTTGACCACAGAAAACCAAATTCAAACAGCAACGAACTGTATAAGGGCGTAATGGAAGATAACTCCAAAGGTATCTTCAACGGGAAAATTTATGTGCGCCCTGATGCGCAAAAGACAAATGCCTTTCAGTCGAACCGAAACATACTTTTATCGGATGGCGCAACGGTGAACACCAAACCTCAATTGGAAATATGGGCGGATGACGTAAAATGTTCGCACGGCTGCACTACCGGCCAGTTAGATGAAGAAGCGCTTTTCTATTTACAAACCCGAGGCATACGGAAGGAAACCGCAAGAGCCATGATGCTGTACGCATTTGCAGGCGAAGTGCTGAACACCATCGCTATTGAACCACTGAAAAATTATGTTGACGCTCTTATCAGTGAACGTCTTCACAAAAATTTTTAATTTATGAATGCTCCCGTTACCGGTATTTTGAATATTGAACAAATACGGGAGCAATTTCCGGTGCTGAACCAGCAGGTGAATGGCAAACCGTTGGTTTACTTTGATAATGCCGCTACTAATCAGAAACCATTGAGCGTAATTAATGCTCTGGTAGATTACTACACCGGTTACAACGCAAACATTCATCGTGGTATTCACACATTAGCTGAAAAAGCAACCAGGGCATTTGAAGATACCCGCCAATCGGTTAAAGCCTTTATCAATGCATCTTCCGAAGAGGAGGTTATTTTCGTTCGCGGTGTAACCGAAGCCATCAACTTAGTCGCTGCCACGTATGGAAGAGCTTTTATAAAGGCTGGAGATGAAATTATTATTTCCGGGCTGGAGCATCACTCTAACATTGTGCCCTGGCAAATGCTTTGCGAAGAGAAGCAAGCCGTTTTAAAAGTCATTCCTGTATTGGAAAATGGAGAACTGGATTTAGAAGTTTTTAAGAAATTAGTATCAGAAAAAACAAAAATCGTTTCGGTTAATCACGCTTCTAATAGCCTGGGTACGATTAATCCCGTGAAGGAAATTATTGAAGTTGCTCATAGTGTTGGGGCCGTTGCGGTAATTGACGGGGCGCAGGCAGGTGCTCACCTTGAAATTGACGTACAATCGCTGAACTGCGATTTTTATTGCCTGTCCGCACACAAAATGTACGGCCCGACAGGTGCAGGTATTTTGTACGGAAAAAAAGAGCTTCTTGAAAAAATGCCGCCCTACCAGGGAGGCGGTGAAATGATTAAAGAGGTAACGTTTGAGAAGACTACTTACAACAACCTGCCCTATAAATTTGAAGCAGGCACGCCCAACATTGCCGATGTTGTAGCCTTCAATTACGCTATCCGGTTCATCAACCAACTTGGCAAGGAAAACATTGCAGCACACGAGCACGAACTTCTCTCCTACGCAACCGAAAGAATATCGACCCTGAAAGATGTAAAGTTGATAGGTACAGCAAAAAATAAAGTAGGTGTTCTTTCTTTTATTATTGATGGTGTTCACCCTTTCGATATTGGTCAGATGTTAGACGCACGTGGGGTTGCTGTTCGCACGGGGCACCATTGCACGCAACCATTAATGGAACATTTTGGAATTGAAGGAACTGTACGCGCCTCATTTGCGGTTTATAATACAAGAAATGAAGTTGATAGTCTTGTAGAGGGGTTGGATAGAATCATTAAATTCATGTTATAAGTAGTGCAATCAATCAGCACCATACAGGACGAAATTATCAACGAATTTTCCCTACTCGATGGCGATATGGAAATGACCGTATTCTATGTTATGGAGTTGGGGCAAAAACTTCCTGACATGAAGGAAGAAGATAAAACCGATGATAATATTGTGAAAGGTTGCCAATCTAAAGTTTGGCTGACAGCCAATGTTGAGAATGATACAATCTATTTTACAGCCGACAGCAATACGGCTATTACAAAAGGGCTGGTGAGTTTATTAATACGCATTTTCAATGGACAAACACCGGATGCCATTCTGAATGCCGACCTGTACTTTATGAATAAGATTGGCATGGAACGCTTTATCGGCACGCAACGTTCTAATGGTTTTGCTGCCATGATAAAGCAAATGAAAATGTACGCCCTGGCGTTTAAATCAAAACAGGAAATTCAATCATGAACGAACAACTGCCCGATACAGGTAACACGGTTACAAGCAATACCGTTGATATCCCCGATTTAAAAAACAGGATTGTCAGCGCCATCAAAACAGTTTACGACCCTGAAATACCGGTAGATGTTTATGAGTTGGGGTTGATTTATGAAATCAATGTTTACCCTATTAACAATGTATATATTTTAATGACGCTTACTTCGCCTTCCTGCCCTGCCGCAGAAGTAATACCGGGCGAGGTAGAGCAAAAAGTAAAAGCGATTGAAGGCGTTAACGATGTAAAAGTTGAAATTACTTTCGATCCGCCCTATTCGCAGGATATGATGAGTGAAGCCGCTAAGCTGGAACTTGGCTTTTTGTAATGTTGTTTGTAGCTATAAATCTAAAATCACAATTCTTAAATCTTAAATCGTAATTCATAAATCTAAAATAATAAAACATGTATCCCGAACCACTTGTAGCCCCCATGCGGGCTGATTTAACTTCTGCCGGCTTTACTGAGTTTAAAACCGCAGAGGAAGTAGATAATCATTTAAAAAGCCACAAAGGCACTACGCTATTGGTTATTAACAGCGTGTGCGGTTGCGCGGCTGGTGCAGCCCGCCCCGGTGTGCGTTGGGCTATTGAGCAGACTGCTAAAAAGCCTGATAACCTTGCTACTGTTTTTGCAGGGGTAGATAAGGAGGCCGTAGCGAAAGCGCGCGAGTACACGTTGCCGTATCCGCCTTCTTCTCCTTCAATTGCTTTATTTAAAGATGGCGAATTAGTGCACTTTGTTGAACGTCATCATATTGAAGGACGTAACGCAGAGATGATTGGCAATCATTTACTGGAAGTATTTGAAGAGTATTGCTAAGATGCTTTTAATGAAGAAAGGCGACCGAAAAGAGTCGCCTTTTGTTTTTAGATTAAAGCACTAAATGTGTTTAAAAAGTCTGTATTCCTATCAGTTTAAAAATCATTTAAGTTTAAAACAGGAAATTTCATTGGGCTTAGACTGATGATAAACGTGTTGATCGATGAAATCAACCAGGTAAAGCGGATCCCTGTCTTTGCCAAGGTCAAGTGTAACCAATGTTTTACCGGTTCGCTTATCAACTTTTAGCAACCTGAAATCTTTAGCCGCTACTTCTGATAACACAATGAGGTAATCATCCGCCATAGTCGTGGCTTTAAATCGTTTGTTAAAATCAGCTAAAGCCTTACCGGTATAGGCTAACGAATATGCAGCCATGCCTCCGGTTAACGCAGCAGCCGCTGAACCGGCTTGCTTTACACCTGCATCAACGGATGAAGACACTATACCCGCATACGTAACCGAGGCAGAAGCCAGGGCTACCGTTAACAGCGCGCCTTTGGATACTTCGGCAAGCGCGAGCGCCCGCATTAAACCGCTTTGCTTTGGCGGAGTGAAGTAGTTTGAAAATTTCAACAGGCCGTCATAACCAATCATCACCACATTTTGATCGGAACAAAGCACTACTCCATCGTCAAATGCATCTAATGATTTTGGAATTTCTTTTCCGCCAAGTTCAAGTTTTACTGAATTCAGATTCCTGACAACACCGGTTTCAGTATCTAACTCCTTAACTATTCCTTCCTTAGTAGCAAACACATAAAACTTGTTATCGCGTAAAGCCGTTGGGAATGGCAGAATTTTATCCAATCGTTTGGGGCCGCCTGATTCAATTGAATTAGACAACAATGTTGCCCCGGTATTGGCATCAACAATATTCACCTCGTGCGTGGTTGTGTACAGAATACCCTTCGCAACAACATCCGTGCGCACTAACCTGCCCTTTACCTTAACGGATTTACTAAAACGAAGCGAGCCATTCTCTACATTAAGCACATTTAAAAAATAGTTCTCGCTCTTATTTTGATTAAAAGGCGTTGCCGATGTGCTGATAACCAACCCATTCTCTGTCGGTAAAATATCAATCACCTCTCCATCGGCTTTAATACCATTTCCTTTACTTCCCCAAAGACCGGAACCATTGTTGTAGTCGAGCAGGTTAAGTGTTGATTTTTGTTGATTGGTGCTAAAGCCCGGAAGAATTACAAAACCTTTTGCCGTTGGAAGCATGTAGTTTATACGTTCGTTGCTGTTTTTCACCGGTGATTTCCACACGGATTGACCGGAGTTCAAATCAAAAGCATAATAGCTGGTTGAATATACATTTTTTGGCGGGCCACTTCCTGATGACATCATGGATTCGCTTTCTGTTTCAGCACCCACAAAAACTATGTTAGGTTTTGTATCGGTAAATAATAATCGTGCAGACGTTGATTCATTGATCTTTGCACACCAAACCGTACTTCCATCCGCTGACTTTAATTTTATTACATAGCTCGGATGTGTTATGATAATGTTTTCTTTATCAATCTCAACCGGATCGGACGTAAGCGAAGACATATTCATAACACTTTGAATAGCCCCGGCCATTTTTCCCATCAAGCCGCCCTTGCCTTGGCTGCCTTTAAATATTTCATCATTCTCCCAAAGTTTGTTGCCGGTTTCCATATCGTACATCAATAGCTTTGCTGAAAATTTACCGGGTTCAACACCTACTACCATAAATTTACCCGATTGGGCAAGTGGATAACTTCCTAATACACCAAGCCTTTCTTTTCGTGAGTCGAACATAACCGCACCGGTAATAATATCTACCAGCGCAATCATGGGCATAGTGTCATCACCACGTTCGGTACCGTAGCTTACCTTTAAATACCGTGTGCCCCATAGCTCCTCCACTTCCTCTTCGCGCGGGTTGCCTAATAAATTCCTGGCCTGCCAAAGTATGGCACCTGTTTCGGGGTCTAAGGCGCTTAACGCACCAGCCGAACTTACAATCGGGTAGCCTAATGAGGTTATGCGCATCCAATCTACCTGGCTGATTTTTGTGCTCCAGGCCGGTGTAAGTTGTGCATTCAGTTGAAGACTACTGCAAACAATCAGTGCAATAAGAGTAAACGAGGTGATATTAAGTTTCATAATATGATGGGATTAGTTTAACACAACTAAATCTCCAAAATATTGATGATGGTACAGAAACTAAGGGCTGGACAAACGCCCTGACAAAAAACCAGAAGTCTGAATTATAGATAGTTACAAGGGGGGTTGCACCTGCTTTTCAGTAACCTGTCTAATGAATTCGTCCAGGCCCTCTTCGACAGGAAGGTTTAATTTTTTGCGTAACCGATGCCGTGTCTTGCTTACACTTTCGGGAGATATGCCCAGTATACCGGCTATTTCGCGTGTGGATAGTTTTAATTTGAGAAGCGCAGCTAACCTGATTTCGGCATTGGTAAGATCAGGGAACTTGCTGACAAGTTCTTTTATAAACCCTTTATGAACACGTTCAAACAATGTTTTAAATTCTTTCCAATCCTCATCCGTAAGAATGGTCAGATTCACAATCTTTTCCAGGTCTTCAAATTGTTCCGTTCCTGAAAAATTATTTTGTCGTAGTTTTTCAAGCTGAATATTCAGCTCTTCCACTAACTCTGATTTTTCCAATAATCGCTCTAAGTAATCGTTTAGTTGTCGGTTAGCAGACTCAAGTCTTTTTTGCTTATCGCGGATTATTCTGTAAGAATAAAATACAGAGCCAATAAGAAGCAGCAAGGCAAGCACAAGGGCTATTGTAAGCAGTGTTCTTCGCGTATGATGCCATTGCTCGGCCTGTTTTAAATCTTCGATTTGTTTTTCCTTTTTCTCTAAGTCAAACTCATACTCCAACAGGGCAATTTGCCGCGCTTTCGATTCACTTTGAACAGAATCACTATATGTCTTGTGCTGTTTCAGGTAATAAAAGGCCGAATCAAACCGGTTAAGTTTTGCAAATGTTTCATATTGCAGTTGTGCCACCTTTGTAAGCAGGTGAATATCCTTACCCACATTATTATCCCTGATTTTTCTTATATAATACAACGTACTGTCGGTTCGTGTACCGAGGTGATGTTCGGCTAATGCCAGGTAAACTTCATCCAATCCTTCCCGTAAGGAAAGTCCTCGCGCAGCTTTTAACGCGCGATGTAAATAATGAATAGAAGAATCGCGCTCATTAAGTTTGAGAAAGGTTGTCCCTAACGTGGATAATAATAGCACATTATGGTTTGGGCTTCCGTGTTCTACTTCAAACGTATAAACCTGCCGAAGATACACAAGAGCAGAATCATACTGCTGTTGCGTTTGATAAACAGTAGCCAGGTTGAACAACATTGATCCACCATAATGAACTTCATGTATTCTCACTGCATATTCATGAGCCATTCTGAAAAAGGTTTTGGCCTCTTCGTATCGGCCTAATAACTTCGTGTTGTAGCCAAGCAAACCATATACACCCAACACTTCGCGGGTTATGTTGCCGCTAAGCTCGCGTTGCCCTTTTAAAAGCCAATGATAGCTCTCCAACAAATCTCCGGCACGGGTAAAATATGCACCAACTGTGTAGTACCCATTAATTCTGACATTCGTATCACTTACAAAGTCAATCGACAAGAGAATAGAATCAACGTATTGTTTTGCAGTTTCAAAATCGTTCAAATAGAAGGTATATAATGCAGCTTTTGTAGTGTATAATTTCAGCGATCCGTCTACAAAATTCAGCTTGCCGGTAAGGGCCTGCGCCTGATTTAACAGATCAAGAGTCTTGTTATTCTCTATACCCATATACTGCCGGGCAAGCTGTATCAAAACAAGCACCCTGGCAGTATCCGTGCTTTGCTGTAAAGCATTGTTCAGACTGTCTATTTTATTTTGAAATGATTGCTGGGCATTTAATGCCCCGCAAAAAAGAAGCAGAAGCAATACAAATCCTGATCGCCAAGTAATCATCCGGTAAGATACTTATAAATTGAGCAGATAAAACACCTTTGGCAATAGCTATTGCCTATACCGGGCTCAAAGTGGCAAATCTTTATTTCTCTTCAAATTTTTACCCTATCGTCCGGTGTTGTATATTTAATCCCAAACTCTCAATCACGTGAAAAAAATCCTTGCTTCTATTATCGTGTGTGTTAGCCTGGCTTCATCAGTACAGGCGCAGGTTGACCCACTGTATTCCCAATATCTTAACAACCCATTTCTGATCAACCCGGCTTATGGGGGGATGAACAAATCCCTGAACGTAACAGCCGGTTACCGCAATCAATGGGCTGGTTTTGACGGAAGCCCTACAACCATTTCGGCTACCGGGCACTCCAGCTTGTTCGACAACCGTATGGGAGCCGGCTTAATTATTTCGCAAGACAGGGTTGGAGAGTACACGAACTCGTTCGTTCAGGCTACATACTCCTATAAGGTTCGGTTTGATGATTACCGGTATATCTCTTTTGGGTTACAGGCCGGTTTCATGAACTTTAAAAATGACAATTCCAGACTGAATATTGCAGACCCTACCGACCCGACATTTGCCAATCCGCTCAACATCACCAAGCCTTCGTTTGGCGCTGGCGCTATCTTCCGTACCGATCAGTTATTTATCGGGCTTTCCGTGCCGCGTATGCTGAAGGTTAAGGAAAACTTTGAGGACATCACCGCATCGCTGTACACGCAGCACATCTATGGTTTTGCTTCTTATGTTTTCCTGCTTACTGACAGGGTGAAGTTAAAGCCTGCCGTGCTGATTCGTACCGTAAGTGGGTCTCCCCTTTCTGCCGACCTTAATTTTCAGTTTAACATTGATGAACGCTATGCGGTTGGCGCACTTACACGCAACTTCAATACATTCGGGTTGCTGGCGCAGATGAAGATTAATGAACTCCGCTTCGGATACGTTTTTGAATTACCAACAAATAAATCGGTAGGAACCAGGTTTACATCGCACGAAATTACACTTGGAATAAACCTTAGCGTATTTAATTTCCACGACCTGGCGCAGATAAGCGATTTCTAAGAATCAGAAAGAAAGCTTAGAAATAAATTCTTCAATCTCTTCCCGTAAACTCTTTGGGTTGCTGATGTCAAGTTGCCGGTTAATGGCTTCGTTGGGTTTGATTACCAACTGGTTCAGTTTAATATGTTGGTTAATCAGGATAAATTCCAGTTCAGGTATAAGTTGTTTCAACTCATCTACAATGTCCATAACCTTGAGTGTGCGCTCCACAAGATTATACGTACCGCCTGCCGGATTTTCGGATAGCACATTAGCCAATGCGCGGGCAATCAAATCAATATGAATAAAGGTACGGGCCTGCTCTCCGCTACCGTGAATGGTTATTCGCTTTTCAAAATTAGCCTCGAAAACAAACTTGTTGATTACAGCATCAAAGCGCATACTCGGACTGTACCCATACACATTACCGCACCGGAAAATGTAGGTATCCATTTTTGTAAACAAACGCCTTACATGCTCTTCGCCACGCAACTTGGAAATGGCATAAAATGTTTTCGGGTCGGGAGAGGTTTGTTCATCTACTGCCATATCGGAAGAACCATAAACACCGACACTGCTGGCGTAGATAAATTTTTTAACATCGCTTTCTTCGACTGCATAAACCAACTCGGCCGTACCCCAATGGTTGATTTGCTCATAAAGGTGTGCATCGGCATTAGCAAAAGGCGTAGTAACCCGTGCTGCAAGATGATACACAACATCAATACCTTTTAACGCCTTTTTCAGGTTACGCGAGTCGAGCAATTCACCTTTTACAAACTGAATCCTGGAACTATCCTGGAGTTTTGCTCCTGAAAACAGGTTATAGTTCTGCCTGCTCAGGTTATCATATACAACAATCCTGTCAACAGTTTTATCCTGAACAAGTACCCGGATAAGTTCTGTACCAATATACCCCGCACCACCTGTTACTAAAATATTCATAGCATTATTTTCATTACTCAAAATACCTAACTAACCCCTAACCCCTAAGTCCTACTTAGAAACCAACTCGGTATGCAAGCCACATTCTACCTTCTTTAATCCGTACCAGCGGGCTTCACGCTCTTGCATGGCCGGGTCGAGTCTGCGTGTACACGGTTCACAACCAATACTTACATACCCCTTCTCTTCAAGCGGATGCTTGGGAAGGTTATGTTCACGCTGGTATTCCCAAATCATTTTGGCAGACCAGTCGAGCATGGGATGAAACCGGATAGCGCCATGGGGTGCCGGCTGCTCTTCCTTCATAGCCGCACGCACTGCACTTTGGTCGGCACGAACGCCATTAATCCACACATCAAAGGTGCGCAGAATGCCGTCCATTGGTTGTGTTTTGTTCAGGTAGCAACAATGGTCGGGGTCGGAGGTAAACAAAAGCTTGCCCTCGCCATCACGCTGCATATATTTGGGCACTTCCGATTGGAGGTCGATGGTATTCAGCCCAAAACGTTCTGTAATCTCATCGCGAAAGCGAATAGTTTCAGGGAAATGATAGCCTGTATTGATAAAATAAATGGGGATAGATTTGTCTATCCGACTAAGGATATGGAGCAAAACCAGGCTATGCGACTGAAAAGATGAACTGGTGAACATTCTTTTGCCTTCGGCCTTGTAGTGCTCAATTTTCCTGCTGATTCCGTTAAAATCCATATAGATTCAAAGAAAACAAAAAGACGCGACAATATCGGGGCAACCGATAAAATATCCGTTATGCAATCGTTTGCTGCCGAAGGCCGTTAGAAATAAGTATTTTCGCGCATAACGGTATTCCAAGAACCTTTTATCAGCATACGTGTTTAACAATTATCCGGGATGAAAATTAAAGTATCGCGTAAGGAACATTTCAATGCAGCGCACCGGTTGTACAACCCGGCCTGGAGTGATGAAGAAAATGCCCGCATATTCGGGAAGTGCAGCAACCCCAATTATCACGGTCATAATTACGAATTAGTTGTATCCGTTACCGGAACCCCTGACCCACAAACCGGGTATGTTTTCGATATGAAAGTTTTAAGCGACTTAGTACGCGATTATGTAACAAAGAAATTTGACCATAAAAATCTTAACTTGGATACCAAATATTTTAAAACCCTTAATCCCACCGCTGAAAACATAGCCGTTGTCATCTGGAAGATTTTGCGGGAGAAAATAGATTCGTCCCTTGACTTAAAAATTACCTTGTATGAGACAGAAAGAAATTATGTTGAATATCCAGCCCCTTAACGACCCCGATGAAGTTGGCGATGACCACGCTTCATCCTCGCACAATACCCCGCTTCGCCCCGATGCGTTTGAGCTTGACGATGACGAAAAAATAGTGCGCATTGAAAAGCACTTTCGTGAGATTATGACCATCCTTGGGCTTGACCTTACCGATGACAGCCTGAACGGAACCCCAAAACGTGTTGCCAAAATGTTTGTCAAGGAAGTGTTCAGCGGCTTAAACCCCAAAAACAGGCCGCACGCACGCCTGTTTGAAAACAAGTACAAGTATGATCAGATGTTGGTTGAAAAGGAGATTACCTTTTACTCGCATTGCGAGCATCACTTTGTACCCATATTCGGCAAAGCCCATGTGGCCTACTTTTCAAGCGGTAAAGTAATCGGGTTATCCAAGATTAACCGTATTGTTCAATATTACTCTAAGCGGCCACAAGTTCAGGAAAGGTTAACCGTTCAGATAGCCAAAGAACTGCAACGTGTATTGCATACGGAAGATGTAGCCGTAGTGCTTGACGCCACGCACTTGTGCGTAGCCTCGCGGGGTGTTGGCGATACCAACAGCAAAACGGGTACTGCACACTTTTCCGGAAAATTCAATGACGAAAACATTAAACGTGAATTTTTAAACTATATCAACGCGAAGTAGATGAAACCGGGCTTGCCCTATTTTTACTCCTTCCAAACTGTTTAAACCCGTGCTAAAAATCAAATATTTCGTAGTTTAGCACTCTTAAATTAATACTTATGGTTTTTGATTTAGACATGATTAAAGCTGCCTATAAGGCACTACCCGAACGCATCGCCAAAGTCCGTAAAGCAGTGGGCAGGCCGCTCACCCTTTCGGAGAAAATCCTTTACGCCCACCTTCATACCGACCAGCCGGTTGAGAATTTTGAACGGGGAAAATCGTATGTAAACTTTTCGCCCGACCGGGTAGCCATGCAGGATGCCACCGCCCAAATGGCCTTGCTCCAATTCATGTCTGCCGGAATACCCAAAGTAAGGGTTCCGTCAACCGTACACTGCGACCACCTTATCCTGGCAAAGAACGGTGCCACGCAAGATTTAAAAGAATCAATAACCGCAAGTGGCGAGGTCTTCAATTTCCTTGAATCCGTTTCCAACAAATTCGGTATCGGTTTCTGGAGGCCGGGAGCCGGTATTATCCACCAGGTAGTATTAGAGAACTACGCTTTTCCAGGCGGTATGATGATAGGAACCGACTCCCACACTGTAAACGCAGGCGGTCTGGGCATGGTAGCCATAGGTGTTGGCGGTGCAGATGCCGTTGACGTAATGGCCGGTATGCCCTGGGAACTAAAATGGCCTAAGCTTATTGGTGTAAAACTCACCGGCAGGTTAAGCGGATGGACATCATCCAAAGACGTTATACTAAAAGTAGCCGGTATTCTTACCGTAAAAGGCGGAACCGGTGCTATTGTTGAATACTTCGGGCCGGGTGCGCTTACGCTCTCCTGCACGGGAAAAGGCACCATTTGTAACATGGGCGCTGAAATCGGGGCTACAACCTCTACTTTCGGTTATGACGATAAAATGGGTGATTATCTGCGTGGTACAGGCCGTAAAGAAGTTGCCGATTTAGCCGATAAAATAAAAGAACACCTTACCGGTGATGCCGAGGTATATGCCAATCCTGAAAAGTATTTTGATGAGGTTATTGAAATTGACCTCTCTACCCTTGAGCCTCACGTAAACGGCCCCTTCACCCCCGATAGGGCTATACCAATCTCGAAATTTGCTGAAGAAGTACGCAACAATGGCTGGCCGCAACAACTGGAGGTAGGGCTGATTGGCTCGTGTACGAACTCATCGTATGAAGACATTTCGCGCTCGGCTTCATTAGCAAAACAGGCCGTTGACAAAAAACTGAAGGCCAAAGCGGAATTTACCATTACTCCCGGCTCAGAATTAGTGCGTTACACGGTTGACCGTGACGGATACTTAGGTGTATTTGAAAAAATGGGAGGCGTGGTATTGGCAAATGCCTGCGGGCCATGTATCGGCCAATGGGCAAGACACACCAACGACCCTAACCGCAAGAATTCAATTATCACATCATTTAACCGGAATTTTGCCAAGCGCAATGACGGCAACCCGAACACCCACGCATTTGTGGCTTCTCCCGAAATAACTACGGCTTTTGCCATTGCCGGTGACCTTACCTTTAATCCGCTCACTGATACCCTTACCAACGAAGACGGTCAGCAGGTGAAATTAGATGAACCGAAAGGCGCTGAATTTCCGCCAAGGGGATTTGACGTAGAAGATGCCGGGTACATTGCACCCGCTAAGGACGGAAGCAAAGTGCAGGTAAATATCTCTCCCCAATCGAACCGTTTGCAGGCATTAAGTCCGTTTGCACCCTGGGATGGTAAAAACCTGATTGGCATGAAGTTATTGATAAAGGCTAAAGGAAAATGTACAACTGACCATATTTCAATGGCCGGTCCCTGGCTTCGCTTTCGCGGACATTTAGACAACATCGCCAATAATACATTAACCGGTGCTGTTAACTTTTTCAATGAAAAAACCGATAACGTTAAAAATCAACTCACTGGCGAATACGGCCCCGTACCGGCTACACAACGTGCTTATAAGGCAGCCGGAGTACCGACTATTGTTGTGGGCGACCATAACTATGGCGAAGGCTCCTCGCGCGAACATGCCGCCATGCAGCCACGCCACCTGGGTATGCGCGTGATTTTGGTGAAATCATTCGCCCGCATTCACGAAACCAACCTTAAAAAACAAGGTATGCTGGCATTAACATTTGCTAACGAATCTGATTACGATAAAATACAGGAAGATGATACCATTGATATCATTGACCTGACAGCCTTCGCCCCCGACAAGCAGCTTACCCTTGTGTTTCGCCATACCGATGGCACATCCGATACCATTAAGGTAAACCATACTTACAATGCCGGGCAGATAGAATGGTTTAAGGCCGGTTCGGCACTGAACCTGATGGCAGGAAAAACCAATAAGCCTGCGGCTAAGAAAAAGCCGGCAGCTAAAAAGAAACCTGTTAAGAAGGCAGCCACTAAAAAAGCTGCAAAGAAATCAGCCAAAAAGAAGGCAACTAAGAAAGCTTCCGCTAAGAAGACTGTAAAGAAGGCAGCCAAAAAGAAAATCGCTAAAAAGGCTTCTGCGAAAAAGGTCGTGAAGAAAGTTGGCAAAAAAGCTTCCGCCAAAAAAGCAGCGAAGAAAAAAATTACAAAAGCAAAAAGGACAGTAAAGGCGGTTAAACCGAAAGCAAAAAAAGCAGTTAAGAAAAAGCCGGTTAAGAAAAAGGTAGCTACCAAAAAAAGAAGACGTTAAAAAAGCAAAAACCATGAAGCAGCAAATCGTAACCCCTGCCCGTTCGCTAACAACCGAAACGGAAGATAAGCTCAACAAGCAAATCGTTATGGAAGGTACGTCATCGGCAGCATACCTGTCGATGGCCTCATGGTGCGAAACAAAAGGCTACGAAACCTCAGCACAATTTCTTTACAAACACTCGGAAGAAGAGCGGATGCACATGCTCAAGCTGATTCATTATGTAAATACAGCAGGCGGTCATGCCATACAGCCCGAAGTAACCGGCATCAAGCATACCTTCACTTCACTACGCGAAGTATTTGAAACCGTTCTGCACCACGAACTGGAAGTAACCAAATCCATTAACAGCATTGTTGACCATTGCTTCCAGATTAAGGACTTCGCCACGTTTAACTTCCTGCAATGGTATGTGATGGAGCAACGCGAAGAAGAAACCTTAGCCCGCAGAGCCGTTGAACTATTCGACCTTATTGGTGAAGAAGGCGTTGGCTTATGGATGATTGACCAGGAAATCGGGAAGCTTGAGGCTTTTGCTGCGAAAGTGGGCTAAACAACTTCCCGCAACACCCACCTCAACTCATTCAACATCATAGCGGTAGCACCCCATACAATCTCTCCCTCTACTTCAAAATGCGGGGCGAGCATTCTATACCGGCCTGCGGCTAATATCTCCTGCGTTTTTATTGCGTTTTCGTTTACTATACTATCCAACCTGCCGTGAAGCACACGGGCAACTTCGTGTTTGTCAGGAACCCATGTTGGTTTACCTTCTGCAATACCTAATACTGGCGTAACCATAAAATTGCTGGGGATAACAAAAAAATCAGACAGCCTTCCGATAACTTTTACAGAAGTCGACTTCACTCCTATTTCTTCTTCGGCTTCGCGCAAAGCAGTTTCATAAACACTCTCCCCTGCCTCAGCTTTACCACCCGGCAGACTAACCTGGCCACTATGGGCACCAAGGTAATCGGGGCGCTTAATTAATGGAAAGTAAATTTCATTAGCTTCGGGGTATAGAAGAATTAAAACACTGCCGGGCTTTGGCGGAGCTTTGTGTTCAAATTTCGGAATAGTAGTATCAACAGGTATTGCACGAAGCAACTCATGCGCTTTCGCGCCCGGTAATTCTTCCTTTAGCCGGTGTTGTAGCTTGTCAACCAACGCCAACATATCCATCATATCCTCAACGAAAATTTTGTTTATACATTATCCCGACAAACAACGTTATCGCTAAAGAAACAACAACCCTTTTATAATTTCCAGCCTGCACGATACTCACGCTTAACAAACTGGTTGGCTTCATCAAAGTTGGTGATTTTCATATTGTTACCATCCCACAATAATTTAATATCCCGTCCAGGGTAGCTGAATTGGTTCGGGTTATCTTTTCCAGGGATTCGTATATCATGACTGCGGATAGCGAGGTTACCCATCAATACCATTTCGGTAAGTGGCCCCGCAATTTCAAACGGTGAACTCAATTCGGTTTTGCCATATCCTGCCAAACAGCCTTCAACCCAGTTTGCATAATGGCCTTTATCGCCATTTGGTACTCGCTTAATGGTTTGGGGCACGTTTACCTCTTGCGTTCTTGACGTGGGTAACAGTTTTGGAAGTATGCCATACGTTCCGCACATCATCTTGCCTTTTGTACCAATAAACAACACACCATTACCACCATCGCCAAATTGTTCGTTCGGGCCTAATTCTTCCGGGCGTTCGGGTTTAATACCGCCATCCATCCAATGCACTTTCACTTTTGGTTTTGTGCCACGTTCGGGGAAGGTCATAATAATATGCGAAGAAGGCGGGCAACTTTCAGGGAAATAGCCTCTTCGGAATTCATCAACATACACACTGCCTACACTGGCCTGCACATCAATAGGGTAGCCTAATTCGAGTACACGGAACGGGGGTTCTACAATATGGCATGCCATATCGCCCAATGCACCGGTTCCGTAATCCCACCAGCCACGCCAGTTAAAAGGAACAAGTTTGTCTATGTAATCTTTATAAGGAGCGGTGCCGAGCCACAAATCCCAATCAAGTTCTTTGGGCACGTCTGCCTGTTGAGCTGGCCAGGGTATGCCCTGCGGCCACACGGGGCGGTTCGTCCAGCAATACACGGTATGCACTTCACCGATAAGTCCGGCCTGATACCACTCAACCAACTGCCGCACGCCATCGCCTGATGACCCCTGATTACCCATTTGTGTTACTACCTTATACTTTTTAGCGGCCTCGGTGAGCATACGCGCTTCATAAATATCGTGTGTCAACGGTTTTTGCACGTACACATGCTTGCCCAACTTCATGGCTGCCATTGCCTGAACGGCATGATTGTGGTCGGGGGTTGAAATGGTAACAGCATCAATGCTCCTGTGTTCCTTTTCCAACATTACCCGGAAATCTCTATAATATTTTGCTTTCGGGAAATTTGTAATGGCATTGGCCGCCCTGCGGCCGTCCACATCGCATAAAAAAGAAATAACAGCTTTGTTCGTGCCGGCAATTCCGTTAATGTCATGCCCACCCTGGCCCCCAACGCCAATTCCGGCCACCGACAAGGTATCGCTTGGGGCTAAAAAACCCTTTCCTCCCAACACATGCCTGGGCACAATGGTAAAAGCGGCAGCCGCAATGCCTGCCTGTTGAATAAATTTTCTGCGTGTGGTTTTGAGTGGTGTCATAGGAATTGAATTTCTGTTTAACGCTTTTAAAGTACAGTTTTTTGGGAAAAGAAAAAAGCAACCTTTTACGGGTTGCTTTCAACTTTCCACTGAATAAAACTATTCATACCGCAACGACTTCACCGGGTCGGCCATAGCCGCTTGGGCAGCCTTTATAAAAACAGTTGCTATTGCCAGGAGTATAATTGTGAGGCCAGCAATAAAAAATACCATACCGGAGTTATCCCGCCAGTCCATGCCCAATCACTATCGTCCGTAAGCTGCTGGTAGGCGCGGAATATCCGGTCGCCTTTTCATGAAACGAATCATAGGATAATTCCCTGCTTACAAACAGCAAAATCACTATGCAACAGGCAAGGCCGACAGACAAGCCTGAAATATTCAGCAACGAATATCCCTTCTGTCTTGCAAAATTTCTCCAGGCAATGAGTATGTAATTTTTTATCATAAGGCCTCTGGTATTTAGGTTAAACAGTAAACCCTGAATTACAATATATATGCCAACAGCCCGATTCAGCGAAACGAAAGCATTTTGAAAAAAGTAGTGTTCGATTACGAGAAAAACCGTCTGATAACAGACACCTCTTTTAAAACAACTCCCTTGCTATTTTATAAATCGGGTCTGACTTACCCATAGAATAAAAATGGAGCGTAGGCACTCCGGCCTTTATTAATTCTTTGGATTGCTTAACAGCCCACTCAACGCCAACCTGGCGAACGGCAGTATTGTCCTTACACTTTTCTACTTCGTCTGCAAGCGCTTCGGGTAAATCGATATGAAAAATTGTAGGGAGTACGCTAACCTGACTTTTTGTAGTAATGGGTTTTATTCCGGGAATGATTGGAACAGTAATACCAATCTCGCGACACTTCTTTACAAAGTCAAAGTATTTCTCGTTATCAAAGAACATTTGTGTAACAATATATTCCGCCCCCAACTCAACTTTTAATTTCAAATATTTCAAATCTGTTTTGAGGTTAGGCGCAGCAAAGTGCTTTTCAGGATAACCTGCTACGCCTGCGCAAAAATTAGTTGGTGTAGTGTTCAGCAATTCTTCGTCAAGGTAAATACCCTTATTCATATCCGCTACTTGTTGCAACAACTCCGAAGCAAACTTGTGTCCGTCCGGTTCGGGCACAAACCGGCCTTCGTTCTTAATACCATCACCTTGCAATACCAACACGTTTTCTATTCCAAGAAAATGCAAGTCAATCAACGCATTTTCGGTTTCGTCTTTAGAAAATCCACCACAAATAATGTGTGGCACAGTATCTACCTTATAATGGTTCTGAATGGCTGCGCATAATGCCACTGTGCCGGGGCGTTTTCGTGTTGACTTTTTTTCCAGCAACCCATTCTCACGTTTTTTATAAACATACTCCTCGCGATGATAGGTTACATCAACAAAGCTTGGTTTGAATTCCATCAGCGGGTCCATGTGATCAAACAAGGAGCGGATATTCTCGCCTTTCAGCGGAGGCAAAACTTCAATGGTAAATAATGTTTTACCTGTGGCGTTTTTTAAATGTTCTGTTACTTTCATTTTTTAATTGTACTAATGTGTTAAGGTGTTGATGTGCCGGTGTAGCATCATTTCATTTTTCTATTTACTTTCCTTTTTTCTAAGATACCGAATAAAAGATAAAACAGAGTTTTTCGTTTCTTCAGCTTTATCCCTTATTACGTTTATTTTATCTTTTGATAAATAATCCATGTCCTCTAGTATATAAGTCATGCTCTTTACTTCGATACAAGAGCTTTGAGAGAAGTCAAGAAACCGGATAAACTCCTTATTGCTAAACCTGCCAAATCCCTCAGCGATATTATTCATTACAGACACAGCAGCCTTTTTTATTTGCGCTTTAGTTTCAAAATCTTTAGTCAGCTTTCCTTCTTCACATGCTTTAAATACAAGCCTGACTAACTCCCTTGCCAATTGCCAGCATCTTAAATCCTCAAAATGGGTAACTTTCGTCATATATTTACAGAACAAAATTTTAACACATCAGCACATCAACACATTAACACATTAACACACCAACACTTCAAACATCATAACTCAGATTCGGTGCTAACCATTTCTCAACTACTTCTACACTCATACTCTTGCGTTCAGCGTAATCCTCAACCTGGTCTTTTTCAATTTTACCCAAACCAAAATATTTTGATGACGGATTTGAAAAATAATACCCGCTTACTGCGGCAGCCGGATACATAGCACACGATTCCGTCAGTTTGATACCCGCTTCTTTCTCGGCTTCGAGTATTTCAAAAATGGTACGCTTCTCTGTGTGGTCGGGGCAAGCCGGGTAACCCGGGGCAGGACGTATGCCCTGATACTTTTCAGAAATCAGCTCATCACTGGAAAGGTGTTCGCTACCTGCATAGCCCCAAAACTCTTTGCGCACACGTTCGTGCAGGCATTCAGCAAATGCCTCAGCAAGCCTGTCGGCAAGTGCTTTTGCCATAATTTCAGAATAGTCATCGTGTGCAGCCTTATATTTCTCAATCAATTTTTCCAGTCCGATACCGGCCGTAACCGCAAACATGCCGATATAATCAGCTTTACCAGAATCGGCAGGTGCGATAAAATCAGCCAATGAAAAATTGGGCAACCCCTGAGCCTTCTTGTTTTGCTGACGAAGGAAATGCAACGTAGCGAAAGGTATTTCGTCAGTATCGTTATTATACAATTTCACATCTTCTGCGTGTGTGCGACTTGCACGATAAAAAGCAATAACACCATTTGCCTGCAAACTCTTTTCTTTAATAATAGAATCGAGCATTGTTTGCGCATCATCAAAAAGTTTTTTCGCTTCAGCGCCAACAACAGAATCATTCAAGATACCGGGGTATCGTCCGGCCAACATCCAGGTTTGAAAGAAGGGTGTCCAGTCGATATAGTTGCGCAATTCTTCCAATGGATAACTAAGCAACACTTTCTTACCATAAAAAGAAGGCTTCACCGGCACAAAAGCATTCCAGTCGATTGCAGTTTTATTCTTTCTGGCATCTTGCAAAGAAATATAGCTTTTTAGTTCCTTTTTGCTTTCGTGGTCTTTACGAAGTTTGATGTACTCTTCTTTGGTTTTTCTTTTAAAACTCTCGCGCGCTAAATCACTAATTAATTCACTTGCCACCGGCACACTGCGTGAAGCATCAAGCACATACACAACCGGCCCTTCGTACACCGGGTCAATTTTCACGGCCGTATGAATACGCGAAGTGGTCGCTCCGCCTATCAGCAAGGGCAGTTCAAATTTTTCGCGCTGCATCTCCTTCGCCACATACACCATTTCATCCAGCGAAGGCGTAATCAATCCGCTCAACCCGATAATATCCACGTTCTCCTTCTTTGCAGCATCAAGAATTTTATCGGCAGGAACCATAACACCCAAATCAACCACCTCGTAATTATTGCAGGCCAACACTACACCCACTATATTTTTTCCGATGTCGTGCACATCTCCTTTCACCGTAGCTAACAAAATCTTTGCAGCCGGTTTACCCACCTGGCCACTTCTTATTTTTTCTTCTTGCAGAAATGGCTCAAGATAGGCCACCGCTTTCTTCATAACCCGTGCGCTCTTCACTACTTGCGGCAAAAACATTTTTCCCGAGCCGAAAAGGTCGCCCACCACATTCATTCCTGTCATTAACGGGCCTTCAATCACGTCAAGTGGTTTATCGTATTTCTGTCTTGCCTCTTCCGTATCCTCATCAATAAAATCGACTATACCTTTTACTAATGCATGTGTGATACGCTCCTCTACGTCACCGCTTCGCCACGAATCATCTGTTTCTTTCTTCTTTGCAGAACCTTTAACGGTTTCAGCAAACTCCAGCAATCGTTCAGTCGCATCATCTCTCCTGTTCAGCAAAACATCCTCAACCCGTTCCAGTAATTCCTTATCAACCTCATCATACACTTCCAACATAGTAGGGTTCACAATACCCATATCCATTCCGTGCTGAATACCATGATAAAGAAAAGCCGCGTGCATGGCCTCGCGAACTTTCTGATTTCCACGAAAACTAAAGGAAACATTACTCACTCCCCCACTCACGTGAGCATGGGGAAGATTTTCGCGAATCCATTTCGTTGCTTGGAAAAAATCGAGCGCGTAATTTCTATGCTCCTCTATTCCGGTAGCCACCGGGAAAATATTCGGGTCGAAGATGATATCCTGGGGAGGAAATTTAATTTCGTTTACTAATATCTCGTAGGCTCGTTTACATATAGTCGTTCTTCTCTCAAACGTATCGGCCTGGCCATGCTCATCAAAGGCCATGACCACAACGGCTGCACCGTAACGCCTGACTAATTTTGCCTGGCGAATAAATTCTTCTTCACCGACTTTCAAGCTGATGGAGTTTACAATGCCCTTGCCCTGCAAACACTTTAAACCTGCTTCAATCACTTCCCATTTGGATGAATCAATCATAACGGGTACACGCGCAATTTCCGGTTCGGATGCCATCAAATTAAGAAAGCGCACCATTGCAGCCTGGGAATCAAGCATACCCTCATCCATGTTCACATCAATCACCTGGGCGCCACCACGCACCTGGTCAAGCGCTACATCAAGGGCTTCGTCAAACTTATCTTCCTTGATTAGTTTTAAAAATTTTGCCGAGCCGGTTACGTTTGTCCGCTCTCCTATGTTAATAAAATTAGAAGCAGGAGTTACCGTTACCGGTTCGAGTCCGCTCAATTTCAGACGATAGTCCATAGTTAATGGTCGATGGCTCACTTTATTTTAATTGAATTTCGCAGAGCTTGAATACTTTTTACTATCTCGGTCAAAAAATTGTAGAAATAGCTGAACTCGCTTTCATTAATCAACTTTCTCCTCTTTCCGATATGAAGACAACAGACCACTTCAATCGCAGAACGAAGTGCAATTGCTAAAAATCTCCTGAATTCAGGATTAGTCTGACCGGTTGACCCCTCAGCTATGTTTAATGCAATAGAATCTGATGCCCGTTGACTCTGGGAAGTCAGAACAAACATTTCTCTCTTAGGGAATTTTTCAGTTAGCTCAAAAATTTCGCCTGAGAGTTCTATTGACCTTTGCCAGACTTTTAGGTTTTCAAATTTGAACGCCATATAACTCTTGATTTATATTATTCTGTCAACTATCGACTATGGACTATTAACCAACGACCAATAAATCAATAACACGAGGCTTATACTTCTTCGCCACCTCAGCAATTTTTTTAATGTGGTCAGGCGTAGTCCCGCAACATCCTCCTACGATATTCACTAACCCTTCTTTCAGGTATTCTTCAACCTGTGCGGCCATTTCTTCAGGTGTCTGGTCATAGTGTCCGAATTCATTAGGCAAACCGGCATTCGGGTAGGCACTTACGAAAGTTTCAGACTCGCGTGCCATTACCTGGAGGTAAGGACGTAGTTGATTAGCGCCCAGCGCACAATTCAACCCCACACTAAGCAATGGAACATGCGAAACCGAAATCAAAAAGGCTTCAGTTGTCTGGCCGGAAAGTGTTCTTCCACTGGCATCGGTTATAGTGCCTGATACCATAATGGGTATAGCCTTTCCCGAATCATCAAAATATTTTTGAATGGCGAACAACGCAGCCTTGGCATTGAGCGTATCGAAAATTGTTTCAACCAGCAACAAGTCTGAACCGCCCTCAACAAGCCCTTTTGTTTGTTCATAATAAGCATCAACCAATTGGTCGAATGTAATAGCCCGATAACCCGGGTCGTTTACCTGTGGGGATATGGAGGCTGTTTTGTTTGTAGGCCCCAGCGCCCCGGCCACAAACCGGGGTTTATCCGAATTAGTATTTGTAAGCTCAACCGCTACTTCTTTAGCAATTTTGGCCGATTGAAAATTTAGTTCGTATGCAAGCGACTCTAAATGATAATCCGCCTGGGCGATGCTGGTGCTGCTGAATGTATTTGTTTCTATTATATCCGCTCCTGCTGCTAAGTATTTGTTATGAATTTCCCTGATAATATCAGGTCGGGTGATGGATAATAAATCGTTGTTGCCTTTTAACGGATGCGCATGGTTGCTAAACCGATCACCGCGAAAATCGGCTTCTTCCAACGCATAACGTTGAATCATGGTACCCATTGCTCCGTCAAGTACCAGTATGCGTTCTTTTAAAATATCTTCAATTTTCATAAGCTCTGCTGAGCGGATATACCGCGTTATTATCCAGAGAGCCCGGTAAGGTGGGTTACTTATCTTCTCCCGACAGGTATCGGAATGGGATTTAGCACAACGTTCAACAATCGTTTGAACAGGATGCTAAGACGTCATAGGGCCCAATCCCTCGGTCTTTCTGGATAAGTGCTACAAAGAAACAAAAGAAGTTGCTTAAAAAGAAAAGTCAATACCTTATTTTTGCCTCAGCATGAAATTAGCTGCCGTTGATATTGGCTCAAACGCCATTCGCTTCCAGGTCTCATCTGTTCTCAACTCTCCTGAACGGGTCGTCTTCAAAAAAATGGAATACGTTCGTTTCCCGCTGCGGCTGGGGCACGATGTATTTACCATGAATCGCATAAGCGACAAGAGTATTGAAAAGTTTAAAAAACTGATGCAGGTTTTTAAAAGCCTGATTGAACTCTATGAGGTAGATGATTACATGGCTTGCGCCACATCGGCCATGCGCGAATCGGAAAACGGAATGGAACTGGCAAACCAGGTTAAGAAAGAAATAGGGCTTGATATCAACATTATTGACGGCAAACAGGAAGCCGAATACATTAACGATGCCATTATATCATACCTGAATGATGCTACATACCTGCACATTGATGTGGGTGGTGGCAGCACGGAATTGAATATTTATGTGCATGGGAAAAAAGTAAAGACCCGTTCATTCAAAGTCGGTTCCGTACGCATTCTTGAGCGCAACGACTCCCCTGCTATTTGGGCCGAAATGGAAAAATGGGTTAAGCAACACGTTCAACCCGGTTACGGAAAAGTTACGGCCATTGGTACGGGTGGTAACATCAGTAAAATATTCGACCTTGCACAACTCAAGCCACACCGGCTGATGTCATTAAAGAAAATACGCGAAATAAAAGAGATGGTTGAGAAACATTCTCTTGAAGAGCGTATCTATCAATTACAAATGAACCCCGACCGCGCTGATGTTATTGTACCGGCCAGCGATATTTACATAAAGGTAATGGACTGGGCTAATGCAAAATATATACAAGTGCCGGAGGTGGGACTAAAAGATGGCATTATGCTTCACCTCTTCCGTAAAAATGCTAACCGGAAAAAGATTGAATTTGCAAACCTGTCCGACCAATCAAAAGGAAGAAAAGTGGTTAGATTTTAGAACTCTGACCCCTATCTATCGATACACAAAACAGGATAACGATAACGGGCTACCGTTTGTACTACAAGTATTTGAGATAAGGTCAGATTACCTTACATTACAAGTTCATATATAATAATATAAAACAGGCTAACTGATGTTATTCTTCCGCAAGCAATTCTATTTTTCCGTTTTATCGCTGCTTTTCCTGTATGCATCATTACATGTATCAGCGCAAAGCGTTCGTATTAACGAAGTCATTTCGTCAAATGCTTCCATCATTGCTGATGAAGATGGCGATTTCAGCGATTGGGTTGAGTTGTACAACTCCGGAGCCTCTCCCGTTAACCTGACAGGTTATGGTCTTACCGATAATGCAAGCCAACCTTTCAAATGGACGTTTCCGGATGTAACCATTCAGCCGGGCGAATACCTTTTGGTATGGGCATCAGGCAAAAATCGTAAGCCTGTTCCGGGCGAATGGAATAATGGGCTGATGCGTGAAGTCTTCACCAATATCGGGGGTACAAGCATTTCAAATCTTACTAATCATGCGAGTTATCCTGATAATCCAACATCACGAAACCTTGTTAAACAATACTTTGAAGCGCCACGCGATATTGCCGACAATTATGGTCAGCGCATACACGGATTCATCAAACCGCCTGTTACGGGCAACTATACATTCTGGATTTCCAGCGATGATAGTGGTCATTTGTATTTAAGTACAGATGACAATCCGGCCAATGTCGTAATGATTGCAGAAGTAAACGGTTGGACAAATTCAAGAGAGTGGGGAAAATACCCTTCGCAGGTATCCGTGTCTATTCCGCTACAAGCGGAACAATACTATTACATCGCTGCCCTGATGAAAGAAGGAACAGGCGGTGATAACCTTGCGGTGAGATGGCGGCTGCCCAGCGGAACGATGGAGGAGCCGATTCCCGGTGAACGTTTATTCTGGAATGGCGAAGGTGAACTGCATACCAACTTCAGCATAAGCGCAGACGGAGAAGCCATTCTGCTTACTCACCCTGACGGAACGCTTGTTGATATGGTGGATGCCGTAGCCATTCCTTCAAATCTATCGTATGGCCGCCAGCCCGATGGAAACGGAAGCTGGCATTACTTCAATCAGCCTACGCCTGGAGCGACCAACTCAACAGCTACGGGATATGAAGCGCTTCTTGATGCACCCTTAATTTCACATCCCGGTGGATTTTATAGTTCCGCTTTTTCCATAAACATCACAGCCGACCCGGAGGCAATTATTCTTTATACGCTTGATGGTTCCGAACCAGACGAAGCCAATCTGGGTGGCACGACATATTCCTACAAGAATCAATACCCACACAATCCGGGTAATCCATTCGGCACATTGTTAATAAATGCACCTATCAACACCTATACATATACCGAACCCATACAGATAACAGACCGGTCGGCACAACCCAACCGCATTGCAGGTCGCTCATCCACATACGATCAATCGCCCTGGTATGCGCCAACATCTCCAATATATAAAGGCACTGTTGTACGCGCCAAAGCTTTTAAGGAAGGGCACATGCCCAGCGAAACGGCAACACAAACCTATTTTATTTCACCGCTTGCACAAACGCGCTATACACTACCCGTTATATCCTTAACAATGCCCGAAAATTTGCTGTTCGGCTATGAAGAGGGAATCTATACTGCCGGAAAAGCCTTTGACGACTGGCGTACACAAAACCCCGGAGGAGAAGCCAATGGCGGTGTACCTGCCAACTACCAGTTTGGTGGCGATGAGTATGAATACCAGGGGCATATACAGATATTCCATCCGCAGGAAGGAGCAATCATCGATCAGCGAATGGGCATGCGCATACACGGAGGATACAGCCGCTCCTTCCCGATTAAAAGTCTTAGGCTTTACGCACGGGGTGAATATGGTAAATCATATTTTGAATACCCGATATTCGCTGAACGATCATCAACCGAATACAAACGGATTATGCTACGCAACTCCGGCAACGACTGGGATCATACTTATTTCCGCGATGCCGCCACACAGGCAATTGCTTCTCCTTTAAAGATAGACAGGCAGGCGTATCGTCCTGCTGTTGTATTTTTTAATGGCGAATACTGGGGGTTACACAACATGCGCGAGCGGTTTGACAAACATTACTTTAATCGCATGTATGGTGTTGATGCAGAAAACTTAGACATCCTCGAAGCCAATGCCATTGTTGATGAAGGTGATCCTAATCATTACAATGCTACCATCAGTTACATACAAGCCAACGGATTAGTGCAAGACGAACACTACGAGTATATTAAAACACGCATTGATGTTGAAAACTACATCGATTACCAGATCATGCAAATATTTGCACGCAACACCGACTGGCCGGGCAATAACATAAAATTCTGGCGACTGAAAACAAACGAGTATCAACCCAATGCACCTCAAGGCCATGACGGCAGGTGGCGCTGGATGCTTTACGATACCGACTTTGGTTTCGGGCTGTGGGATAACACATACACGCACAATACCCTGGCTTTTGCCGCCCAACCCAACGGGCCGGGCTGGCCTAATCCGCCCTGGTCAACTTTTCTGTTCCGCGAGTTCCTGAAAAATGAAAAGTTCAAAATTGCTTTTATCAATCGTTTTGATGATTTGCTGAACACCGCCTTCCGGCCTGAACGCACCACTACCATTATTAACGAAATGAAACAGGCGTACATCCCGGAAATGGCCGAACATATAGCCCGATGGAAAGTGCCACAGAATATGAATACGTGGAACAACCGTGTTGACGTAATGATTGACTTTGCGCAGAAACGCCCGGCCCATCAGCGTCAGCATTTACGAAGCTTCTTCGTTCTGGGGAACGATATAAACCTTACGGTAGATGTTTCCAATCCGCAACACGGGCATGTGCGGGTAAATACCATCGAAGTAAAAGGCTCCACACCCGGCATAAACGAAAACCCTTATCCGTTTACCGGGGTGTACTCGCGAGGCATACCGGTTGAACTGGAAGCTATACCCGCCCCCGGATACCAGTTTGCAGGATGGACAGGCATTGCCAACAACAATACAGCAAAAATTCAGGTAACACCACAAGGAAATATTTCGCTTGTTGCTCATTTTGTTGAAGGTGAATCAACACAACTGATACACTACTGGAATTTTAATAACTCGACTGACGTCAATACGTTATTAGCCGTTACATCATCGATAGTTGGCACACCCACAATTGAGCATGAAGTGGGCGCAGGTGGCTCAAGCGAAATCCAGATTACCAGCAACACTACCGGCCAGGGTTTTGAAATAACTAACCCCAATGCCCGCAATGGCGATGCAGCAGGTGCACACCTTAGACTTAACAACCCTTTCAATGGCACGGCAAGTGCAACCCTGATTTTTTCTTTACCAACAATCGGTTATAAAGATGTTGTCTTTAAGTATGGCACAAGAAGGTCAGGCTCCGGTGCAGGCACGCAATTGATTGAGTATTCAACCGATGGCAATACGTTTACAAGTTTTGGAACATTTAGTCCGGCTGATGGAAACCCTACTGTTGCCACGTTCGATTTTTCATCCATCACGGCAGTGAATGATAACAGTAATTTCAAAATCAGGATAACCTTTGAACAAGGTTCGGGTGGAGTTGTAGGCAACAACCGTTTCGACAACGTAACGGTTGACGCTACTCCCCTTTCGGGAACCAATGTTCCGCCCATTATAGCCCAGCCTGTTGGCCTTATCACTTTAATTGAAGAAGGAACAAATCATGTTGTTGATTTGAATACTGTGTTTACCGACATCAATGACGACCCGCTTACTTTTACCGCGATTGAAGATGTTTCAGGTTTTGCAGGATTTTCCTTAACTGATAATACATTGACCATATTCGCGTTAAAACGAGGCGATGCCGCCATAACCATAACAGCCGATGATGGCCACGCAACACCTGTATCGCATACGTTTCGCGTATTGGTTTACCCGAAAGCATTTGTGTTACAAGACAATGATTTTACCTTCAGTGCATGGGACAGCGAATATCCTGAACGTACATATCCAGAACATATACTCTTTTTACAAAGTGATGTGGACGATCCTAACTTAAATTATCCGCTGTTGTTCCCTTACTATGTAGCCCATGACGATTACCATATTGATGATGCTGCCACTATCGGGTTTCCGTACAAAAGCACCGGCAGAAGCAGGCTCAACGGCCTTGGCGAAGACGGTATTTCGTTTATCAACACCGGACGCGGTCGCGACCTGGGCGGACTTTTATTAGCCATCAATACGGAAGGATTAGATGCCGTTCACGCTGACTGGTTGTGCCAGACGCTTTTACAAAATTCACGTATATATGGCATAAACTTACAGTACCGGGTAGGCACACAGGGCAACTTCAGCAACATCCCTGATGCCGGTGCAGCTTATGTTTCCGGCTCTGACGGGCATATCCGATCCTTTACCGATGTTCAGTTGCCGGCTGCGCTCGTAGGACATACGTATGTGCAACTTTTGTGGCGGTATCACCATATCAGCGTAACCAGCGGGCCGCGTGCACAATTAAGATTAGACAACATCACTATAGCAGGCAAACAAACTGTTGTTTCAATTGACGGCCCCATAGAAGCCGAAGGCCGCAGCATTTATCCCAACCCTGTATCAGAACGGGCAATTGTACAACTCACCTTAGCACGCGAAAGCAATGTTAAAATAACCCTGACGGATATGATGGGGCGCACGCAATTCCTCGTGGCAAACGAACTCATGGAACAAGGAAAGCATGAACGCACGTTTGACACCTCGGCTCTATCGGCAGGAAGTTACATTGTTACCATTCAAACTCATGCAGGGGTTACGCATCATAAGGTGGTGAAGTAGGAAAGTGAATCACTCCCCTACCAACACAAACGCGCCCCAATAATACGGATGGTTGTATTTAGCCTGTAAACAAAAAGTTCGTTATCTTTACTCTCATTATGGCCATCACCGAACAAAAGAGGAAATACACACCCGAAGAATACCTCGCGTTGGAGCGCAAGGTTGAATACAAGAGCGAGTTCTTCCGGGGTGAAATATTCGCTATGTCAGGCGCATCGCATCAACATAATGTTATTACCATAAATCTGATAGCCTTATTGGCACAAAAATTAAAAGGCAAATCCTGTCGGCCTTACGGTTCGGATATGCGTATTCATATTCCTATCAATTCGCTTTACACCTACCCCGATTTGAGCGTGGTGTGTGGTAAAGAAGTATTTATTGATAATGAATTTGACACCCTGCTAAACCCTGTTTTTATCTGCGAAGTGCTTTCCCGCTCTACTGCCGATTACGACACCGGTGGAAAATTTACGCTATACCGCTCCATTGAATCTCTAAAAGAATACTGGGTTATCTCTTCATTAGAATACCGCTTGCAAAAATTTGTAAAGCAATCCAACAACACATGGCTATTGTCAGAAACCGTAAATATAAACGACACCGTTACTCTTGAATGCCTGTCGGTGGACGTACCGTTACAGGAGGTTTATTTGGATGTAGTGTTTTAAATCAAAACAACTGCACGTCCTTCACCAATTCTTTTGAAACGTTGTAGAATTCTTTATGTACGTTAAACGGAGGGTCGTTGTTAAGTTCTTTCAACAGGTAGGTGCCGTCTTCCTGCATAATGTAGGTGTTCACGTTATCTTTCAGGTTGAACCGGATGATGTTCATAGCCTGCTTTTTAAGGATGACTTCGTCTAACAAAAAGAGCGATTCAATTCTGCGGTCAAAGCTTCGCATCATCGCATCGGCACTACCAATATACACCTTGGGGTCGCCCTGGTTATGAAAATAGTAAATACGCGAATGTTCAAGATACTCGCCTACAATGGAAATAACTTCAATGTTCTCGCTCAACCCCGCCCGGCCAGGACGCAGGCAACACATACCGCGCACTACAAGCCGGATAGGAACACCGGCCTGCGAAGCCGCATACAGCTCATCAATAAGTTGCTTATCCTGGAGCGAGTTCATTTTAATAGCAATACCGGAAGGTAAGCCCTGCCTTGCATTTTCAGCTTCCTGCTTCACTAAGTTGCACAACTGTATGCGCATATCGCGCGGAGAGGTAATCAGGTTACGATAGTTGGCCGGATAGGAATGACCGGTAATAACATTAAAAAACTCCGATACATCGTTGGCATAAATCTCTTTTGTGGTAAGTAACCCAATATCGGTGTACAATCGCGAAGTTGATTCATTGTAATTACCACTTGACAAGTGCACGTAGCGGTATACTTTTTCGTCTGGCTCCTTCCGCACAATCAGCATCAGCTTGGTGTGCGTTTTTAAACTACTTACACCATAAATCACAAAGCAACCCGCCTTTTGTAATCGTAGCGCTTCGCGCATATTATTTTCTTCGTCAAATCGTGCTTTTACTTCAAACAACACGGCAACGTGCTTGCCATTTTCGGCCGCACGCAACAACGCTCGCGTAACTCTTGAATCGCGCGAAACGCGATAGATAGTTATCTTTATGGACAGTACATACGGGTCATCTGCGGCACGTTCAAGCAATTCGAGTACCGGCTCCATAGAATTGTAGGGATGATGCAATAAAATGTCGCGCTCTTTCAGTACATCAAACCACTCGTGTGTTCCCTCATCGGGATAATTCAATGGCGGTATCGGGTTAGGATATTGCGCACGCCTGCCTTTAAATTCTGTATGACCAATGATTTGTGTTAAGCCGCCTAAATCCAACAGGCTTTTGCCTGGAATGGTGAAAATATTATTATCATCAATATCCCATTGAATTTTTAATAGACGCATCATCCACGGGTCGGCAGGCCCCTGAATTTCCATGCGCACTACCCTGCCACTTCGCCTGCTTTTTAGTTTCTGTTTCAGGTCTTCTAAGAAATTCGATTCAATATCATCGCTTTCGTCAAGTGTAAAGTCGCCATTGCGGTTTATACGAAACAGGTTTATGCTTTGTATCTCTACATTTCTGAAAAGGTGATGAATATTATGACGGATAATCTCCTCAATCGGTACAAACCGGATTACGTCATCGCCCTGCAATTCAAAAAAGCGCGGAATGTTGCTTGGCACCTGTATAAAAGAAACACGGTTTTGATTCTGACTATCGCCAACAACCTTTGTTACTACACCGAACAACAACCGGTTGTTTTTCAATACCGGAAAGGTGTGATAGGTATCGAACGCCATAGGCGTGAGCATCGGGAATATGGTCTGATAGAAATAATCATTTACACGCACTATCTGCTCCCCCGACAGTTCCTCATACGGGCAAATCAAAAATCCATTATCTTTAAACAGGGGTTTGAATTTGTAGATAAAGTATTCGTGCTGGTCTTGAACAAAATTCCGAATGGCGTTTAACAACAATTTACGGAAAGGTTCTTCCCGGAGTCCGCTGTAATCGAACCGCTCCTTGCCGTAATCAATGTAGTTATACAAACTTCCAAGCCTGATAGTGCAAAACTCATCGAGGTTAGACGCGGTAATGGCTAAAAATTTTAACCTATCGAAAATACTCCTGTTAATGTGTTTGGCCTGGTCGAGCACACGATAGTTGAATTGAATCCAGTTAAGGTCACGGCTGATGTACCGGCTTTCTTCAATTTGGTTATATACCTGACTATGTCCAGCTACGTTATCGCTCATGGCAATGTGTTATGGCAAAGTTGAATGTTCAGCCCTTGCCTTAAGAAAAATACGTGTTACGAAATCTTTAAATATCTATGCGGGCGTATTTCGCATTCTGCTCAATAAAATCCCTGCGTGGCGCTACTTCATCGCCCATCAGCATAGAGAACAGGTGGTCGGCTTCTGCTGCCGATTCAATACTCACCTGCTTTAAGGTTCTGCGTGCCGGATCCATTGTAGTTGACCACAACTGTTCGGGGTTCATTTCGCCCAACCCCTTGTAGCGCTGCAAGGTTACAGAGTCGTCTTTACCTCCGCCCAATTCCTTCACAAGTGCATCTCGCTCTTCTTCTGTCCAGCAATAGCGTTCTTCCCTGCCTTTCTTAACAAGATATAAAGGCGGAAGCGCGATATACACATACCCATTTTCAATCAACTCTTTCATATAGCGAAAGAAGAACGTTAGTATTAGTGTGCGAATGTGGCTTCCGTCCACATCGGCATCCGTCATAATTATTATTTTATGATACCGGAGCTTCGTTAGGTTCAACGCCTTTCCGTCTTCGGCAGTTCCAAACGAAACACCCAATGCGGTAATCATGTTCTTGATTTCCTCGTTGTCGTAAATTTTATGCTCTTGTGCTTTTTCTACATTTAATATCTTACCCCTAAGCGGAAGTATAGCCTGGAAATTTCTGTCCCTGCCCTGCTTGGCCGACCCTCCGGCCGAATCACCTTCTACCAGGTACAATTCGCAAATACCAGGGTCAGCGCTGGAACAATCGGCTAACTTGCCGGGAAGCCCGGTGCCGGTTAATACATTTTTACGCTGCACCATTTCGCGCGCCTTGCGTGCCGCATGACGTGCCTGCGCAGCAAGTATTACTTTGCTTACAATAAGTTTGGCTTCTTTGGGATGCTCCTCAAGATAGTATTGCAACACTTCGCCTACCGACTGGTCAACTGCACCCATAGCATCAGAGTTGCCCAACTTGGTTTTTGTCTGGCCTTCAAACTGCGGCTCGGCAACCTTTACTGAAATAACGGCAGTAAGTCCTTCGCGAAAATCATCTCCATTGATTTCAATCTTCACCTTATCCAGCAAACCCGATTTATCAGCGTAGTTTTTTAGCGTTCGTGTAAGCGCCCTTCTGAAACCGGCAACGTGCGTACCGCCTTCATGTGTGTTGATGTTGTTCACATACGACACTAAGTTTTCGCTAAACGAAGTATTGTAACTCAAGGCAACCTGTACGGGTATAGAGCCTTTATCATTTTCGATATAGATTGGCTGCGGAATGAGTTTTTCGCGGGTAGCGTCAATGTAGCTCACAAATTCGCGAAGGCCGCCTTCAGAGAAAAACTCATCCTGACGGGGATTTCCTTCTTCGTCCTTCTCGCGAAGGTCGGTAAGGAAAATATGTATGCCGGGGTTGAGGTAGGCTAATTCGCGAAGACGCGAAGCAACCGTTACATAGTTGTATTCTGTTACTGTAAAAATCTCCTTATCGGGAAGAAATTTTACTGACGTTCCGCGCCTCTCGGTTTCACCAACAACACGAACCGCATATTGCGGCACACCGCGTTGATATTCCTGTTCAAAAATCTTTCCTTCGCGATATACGGTTACCTGCAACACTTCCGAGAGGGCATTAACACACGAAACCCCCACACCGTGCAATCCGCCCGAAACTTTATAGGTGTTTTTATCAAACTTTCCTCCGGCATGGAGCACCGTCATCACCACTTCCAGCGCAGAGCGTTTCTCTTTGGTGTGTATATCCGTAGGAATACCCCGCCCGTTATCTTCTACAAGAATGGAGTTATCTTCATTTATGGTTACCCGGATAGTATCGCAATAGCCCGCCAGTGACTCGTCAATTGAATTATCTACAACCTCCCAGATAAGGTGGTGAAGCCCTTTAACGCTTACATCGCCAATGTACATGGCAGGGCGCTTACGAACGGCCTCCAGACCTTCCAAAACCTGAATATTATTAGCCGAATAATCGGCAGGAGCTTTCTTCTTTGTATCACTCATGAGTATGGATTAAAACCTTCAAAAATACGGTTTTTATAGGTGATTTCGTAAGAAAATGAGGCATTTAAAAGGCAAAAAGTTAACTTTATTTCCGGTTGCCCGGTGACTAAAAAAGCTGATGGGCATTACATTAATTTTAAACCCGATTTGCATGAAAAATACCCTAACCTTCGCCCTCCTTATAGCCACAGTTTTAATTGCTGAGGCGCAGATTTCTATACCTGTTTTTAAAGACAAATCGGACTCGGTACAATATGCAAACGTGCAGAGCGCCATGCGGGAGTTTACAATGCAAAACCAACACCTTTTAGACAGTGTTCAACGGATAGAAAATAGGAAAAAGTATGACAGCTTAGTCACACTATTCAGTGTCTTGAGAGGGAAGATTATAGGTTTTAAAACAATTTATAAGCCGCACGACAAGTTTACTCCCTACCATGAGGTATTAAGCGGCAAGATTGACCCCGCCCTGGTAACACAACTTAGTTTTTCTGACAACACACTTAAAAAGTTTCCGAAAGAGCTTTATGCCTGCACAAATCTCAACGAGCTTGAGTTAGTAAACACTCGTGTAAAAAAACTCCCCAAAAAATTAAGCAAACTAAGCAACCTGAAAAAGGTTTACGTTTATAACCACACTCCTAAAAAGCAACTACGCCTTGCTAAAAATCAAACCACTGAAGCATTATTGATACGCGGAACATACGCCAACAAACTCCCCAAAAGCTATAAGCCGTTTACCGCGTTGCGCGAACTTGATTTAAGTTCAAACATTGGACTGAATGCTTTCCCCGACATAACCCAAAATACAAAACTTCACAAATTAAATCTGCTGAACAATCAACTTACGTTGGATGATATTGGCAGGATTAAACACAATACCCTTGAGGAGTTAAACCTGTTGAACAATAAAATCGCGCGCGTTCCGGCAGGCATCACCAACTTCCCATCCTTAAAAAAACTTGTATTCAGTAACAACCCCGTAAATCACGTTGACCCGGCCCTTGGCCAACTTAAAAACTTAGAAGAACTCGCCTTTTATAATTGCAAGCTCATCGAATTAAGCAAGGGGTTGGAAGAGCTTGAAAATCTTCGTCAGATTGATTTGTACTACAATCAACTTACGAACATTTCTATCGATTTAAGTAAATTGAAAAACCTCGAAATACTCTATCTTTCCAACAACGAGCTTACATCGCTTACAGAAAGCATTGGCAGTTTGAGCAACCTGAGGGAGTTGTATCTTTCGCACAACAAACTCAACTACCTGCCGAAAAGTCTTGCCAATCTTAACCAATTAAAAGTGTTGCGGGTAAACAACAATTCACTCACTTCGTTTCCGTACGAAATTCTTTCGTTAACCAACCTGGAAAACTTAGACATTTCGCGCACTAATCTTTATGGTATTCCTGAGGAGTTAACCACTTTTGAAAAGCTGCAAATTTTTGCACTTACCGGAAACACCTGGGAACGGAATGATGAGATTGTGCGCATCGCAGAAGTATTGCGCAAAAAAGGAACGGTTGTTCATCTGAACACTTTGGAAACGGAGGTTGACCCGCCAAAGGGGAATTAAATTTTTGAGTATCCATTATTACTTCACTACTCCTCGCATTGCCTGGGTGTGTTCATTAAAACTTTTGGCGTCTTCCTTAGAAAAGTCATTAGTCATTAAAAGCCATCTCAAAAATCGTATAAAACAAACCGTGTCATTCCGGCCTTGAGCCGGAATCCGGTTTTTCGACATTTTTAGGGGATCGCGGATCAAGTCCGCGATGACTAATTCGATTTTTGAGATAGCTTGTAGTCATTATTCCTCGACCAGCAAGGCTGCGCCAAAAACACCGGCACTGTCGCCAAGTAGTGGCATTACCACTGGTGTATCGAACCGGTCGTTAAACACATAACTTTTAAGGCGTTCAATACCCATGTCGTATAGCGTGGAGATGTTACCCACGCCACCGCCAATAACAATAACATCAGGGTCAAGAATGTTTACCACCACACTAAGCGCCCTGCCAAACATTTCATGCAACCGGTTTACGGTTTTAATGGCAGACGGGTCGCGGCCCTCACGATAGCGTGCATGAATTTCCTTCAGCGCCAGCGTTTGCCCGGTTTGCTCGGTATAAAATCGCTCAAGCGCAGGGCCGGAAATAATATTTTCAACGCATCCTTTCTTACCGCAGTAACACACGCCACCCGATTCATCTAAAAAATTATGCCCCCACTCTCCTGCCACGCCATGCAATCCGCTAATAACGTTGTTATCAATCACTATACCGCCCCCGCAACCGGTGCCCATTATCACACCAAAAACTACACGCGCTTCCGCGAATTTCTTTTTCACAATACCCAACCGGGTTTCGGCAAGTGCAAAACAGTTGGCATCATTTGCCGTGATAACCTTCATGCCTAATTTTTTCTCCAGGTCAACTTGCAACGGTTTGGAATTAAGTTGTGTAGAATTACAATTCTTGAATAAACCCGTGTGTTTGTCCATCGTTCCGGGTGTACCGATACCAATTTTTTCTGCACGATACCCTGCCTTAGCCTCCATGCTATCAACTAACGTAGCAACCTGGTTCAGAATATGTTCATACCCGCGATTGGCTTCCGTAGCGACCCGGTCACGAAACAGGCAATCCGTTCCGTATGCCGATTCCATCACAACACCTTCTATTTTTGTGCCGCCCAAATCAATTCCCCAAAGATGATGGTTCGCTTTATTCATAACGTTCAGCATCAACGCAACATAACACCTGACCCGTTTATTATTACTTCCAACGGTTCACCGGAATCTAATGTTGCCGTAACCCTGGTTTTATCAACCTCTACCCTTACCACGCTGTTGCGGAACCGTATCTTAAACGCATAGCTGTTCCATTGAGTAGGTATAAAAGGTTGAAACTGCAATTTACCATCGCGGACACGCATACCGCCAAAACCTTTTATTACACTTAGCCACGTACCGGCCATGCTGGTGATATGACAGCCATCTTCCGTATCGTTGTTATAATCATCGAGGTCGAGCCGGGCTGTACGAAGATACATCTCGTATGCTTTTTCCGTATAGCCCAACTTGGCGGCAAGTATTGAATGTACGCAAGGCGAGAGCGATGATTCGTGGACTGTCATCGGTTCATAGAAATCAAAATTGCGTTTGGTCGCTTCCGTATCAAACTCATCTTCAAAAAAATACAAGCCTTGCAATACGTCAGCTTGCTTTATAAAGCATGAGCGCAATATCCTGTCCCACGACCAGTTTTGATTTATAGGTCGTTCGTTTTTCTTAATTGCGCTTACCGCGATAAGTTCCTTATCCAGAAAGCCATCTTGCTGAAGAAAAACATTTCTATTTCTGTCTTCAGGAAAATACATTTGCTCTATAATCGATTGCCACGCCTTTATTTCACTTTCGTTAAAACCCGTCTGCGAAATAATTTTCGCATAGGCATTACCATCCGTATCTTTTACATAAGCAAGCGCTTCCATGGTGTAACGAAGTGTCCACGTAGCAATGTAATTGGTGTACCAGTTATTGTTAACATTGTTTTCATATTCATTCGGGCCGGTAACGCCAAGCATCACAAACTTCTTCTTATCCTCCGACCAATTGACACGCTGCGCCCAGAAGCGCGATATACCAACCAACACTTCCAATCCGTATTCAGCGAGGTATGCCTTATCGTCCGTATAGCGGATATAGTCGTAGATAGCATACGCAATAGCTCCGTTCCGGTGAATTTCTTCAAACGTTATCTCCCATTCGTTATGGCACTCCTCACCGTTAATCGTTACCATCGGGTAGAGTGCAGCTCCGTCAGTAAAGCCAAGCTTCGTTGCGTTTTCAATAGCTTTCTGCAAATGCTTATACCGATACACTAAAAGATTTCGCGCAACTTTTTGTTCGGCAGTGCCGAGGTAGAACGGCAGGCAATACGCTTCGGTATCCCAATAGGTACTGCCTCCGTATTTTTCACCGGTAAAACCCTTAGGCCCGATGTTCAGTCGCTCATCCTCACCGGTGTAGGTTTGTGTTAATTGAAAAATAGTAAACCGGATACCCTGCTGCGCTGCAATATCTCCGTCAATAGTAATATCGCAGTCTTTCCATTTGTGTTCCCACACTGCTTCATGCTCCGCCAGTAGTTTATCAAATCCGTTATTCTGTAAATCTTTCAACAGGTTTTTACAATTCTCCACTAATTTATCTTTCGGATGATTTTCGGAAGACAGTATTGCTGCATATTTATACACAACCAATTCCGCGCCTTCATTCAGGTTCACCGAGATTACATGACCGGCAAACTTATCGCGAAGCTCGGTGTTAACACTACCATTAATTTCTTTTCCTCCTTCATAAATTTTATACCGCATACCGGTACACACATGAAAGAACGTCTTTTTGGTTTCGGCAGTAACAACACATTGCCCTTCGTCTGCATGTTTATACACTTCATTCCAGAATTTCTCATCATAGTTAGAATCTGTGTTTATTATATCTGCATCAATAAACAAAGACAGCGTTGCCGCTGATGAAAAATTTAACGGAGTAATGGCATAGCGGATAGCGCCTGCTTCGCCCTTAGCCATACTACAAAAACGCTGCGCATGAATTTTCACCCGCTTACCATCGGCAAACGTGGCGATGAACTGCCGCGAAAGCAATCCTGTTTTCATATCCAGCACACGTCTGAAATTTTCAACCTTGCACACGGCCAGGTCAAGCGGTTGATTATCGACAGTGAGGTGTACGCTAATCCAGTTAGGTGCATTCAGCACTTTTGCAAAGTATTCAGGGTAACCATTCTTCCACCACCCTACCCGTGTTTTATCGGGATAGTAAACACCGGCTACATAACTGCCTTGCAGGGTTTCACCGCTATACAACTCTTCAAAATTGGCGCGCTGCCCCATACGGCCGTTGCCAATACTAAAAACACTTTCCGCAATTTTATTGTATTGCGGGTCAAATCCTTCTTCAATGATATGCCAGGGATGATGCTTAAAATAATCCTTCATGGTAATCAGAGCTTGTTTAAAATATCAATGTTTAACATACCAATCCCGTCCACTACGCAATCGGCTTTTGAAAGAGTTGCAGCGCTACCAATGCCCACGCATTTCATACCGGCTGCTTTTGCGGCTTCAACACCCGCTTCGGCATCTTCTATTACAATACAATCGACAGGGCTGACGTTCAACTGCATTGCAGCGGTGATAAAAATTTCAGGGTCGGGTTTGGAGCGCGAAATCATGTTGCCATCTACAATCGCATCAAAGTATTTCCTGATGTCAAGTTTATCAATAACCGTCTGTGCGTTTTTACTGCTCGAAGCTAAGGCTATCTTTATTCCACTTTGTTGTAAGGCATCAAGCAACGCCACTGCTCCGGGAAGTATTTCCTCCTTCTTCATAGCATCAATATACCCGGTAAACCAGGTATTCTTTTTTGTTGCCAGTCGCTCCTTCTCCTCTTCCGGAAGTGAAATACCATTAATGGAGAGTATTATGTTTAGGGAGTCCATTCTGCCTACACCTTTTAACCGTTCATTATTCTGTAAGGTCAGGTCGATGCCCAGTTCGGCAGCAAGCTTCTTCCAGGCTAAAAAGTGATATTGGGCTGTGTCAACAAGTACACCATCCAAATCAAAAATGCAGGCAATCATATATGTTTTAAAAATCTGAAATAAATTTGTCCCTAAACATAGCTTTAGTTTTTAAATGTTTTAGGTTTAAAGTTGTGTAATTGGGCTAATCGGAATGATTATGCCGGGTAAGGCACTAACGCAAACGATTGCAGAAAATTTATTGTACCTTGCAACTGACTAAAAAGTGAATAGCACATTGTTGATAACAAAATTATGAGATACAATCAGGTAACCATTAAGGACATTGCACGCGAATTAGGCATATCTCCTTCCACTGTTTCAAGGGCATTAAAAGATCACCCCGACATTAGCCCTGACACTAAAAAGGCCGTGAATGAACTGGCTGAAAAGCTCAACTACCAACCGAATATCGTTGCACTTAGTCTGCGGCAAAGCAAAACCAACACCATCGGTGTTGTTATACCGGAGATTGTACACTTTTTCTTTTCAACCATTATAAGCGGTATTGAAGATGTTGCATATAGTGCCGGGTATAATGTTATCCTTGCCCAGTCAAACGAATCGCAGGCGCGCGAAGTGCTTGATACCAAAGCGCTGTTCAACAGCCGCGTTGACGGTATGCTTATTTCGCTTTCGCGCGAAACAACCAACTTCGACCACATTGAATCGATGTTGTCGAAAGGTGTTCCGATAGTATTCTTCGACCGGGTGTATGATACCAACCAGGCCAGCAAAATTATTGTGGATGACTTTACAGGTTCAAAAGAAGCAACGCTGCACCTGATTGACCAGGGCTGTAAACGCATCGCGCACATTGAAGGGCCTCCCAATCTCGATATCAGTAAGCAACGTCTTGAAGGTTACAAGCAAGCATTAGCCGAACACAACATTCCGTTTAACAAAGAACTTGTGGCGGTTTGTCCTTCGGGTACTATTGAAGAAGGAAGAAAGGCTACGGAAAAATTGCTTAGTCTTAAAAATCCGCCTGATGGAATTTTTGCCACAAACGATCCTGCCGCTATGGGCGCCATGCAGGCCATCAAGGCAAGCGGGTTAAAAATGCCAACGGATGTTGCGCTTGTCGGGTTTAGTAACTGGTTTTTCAGTTCGCTTATGGACCCGCCCCTTTCATCTGTTGACCAACCCGGTTTTGAAATGGGCCAGGAGGCCGCCAAGCTGCTTATCCGCCAGATTGAAAAACAGGATAAAAACGACCCCGACTTTACACCGGAAACAAAAGTGTTGAAAACACGGCTGGTTATCCGGGAGTCATCCATGAAAAAAGGAAAGTAGTAAGTCCTACTACTTAACCCTGATACTCTCCAACGCAACACCATGCTTGTCCGTTAGCTGGTCTTGAGGAATGCCGGGGCCAATGGAAAGTTGTATGCTCTCTGCATTTTCAAGAGAAAAGTTTTCGGCAGCATCGGGTTCAAAATAATAGGATAAGAATGTCGGGTATGGCCTGGGCAAGGTTACCGTCCTCACTTTCTTCAACTCCGAAACAGGAATGATATGCTCCTCGCTTTCAGGTTTCAATTCAATGATTGTACCGTAAGCCGAACCATCTTTCATCACCAATGCAACCTGCATCAAGCAAGGCTTATCATTCAGCGACCTGCCCCGAACGACTAACTCATTGGCCTGTACAAAATCCGGCAACCGACCGGAAATCTTACTACCAAAGAAATATTTCATGGAATAATCATAAACCGGTCTTTTATTTTTATCCTCAGGGTCTTCCCTGAACAACTGTTCAATGTTCACCACAACTTCAGCTTTGCCCGGTTCGCCTGTCGGAATAACTGCCGAACTTCTCACCCATTGGCGAAGCAACTTATCCGAATCCGTTGCGGCATTGAACAAATAAACCGGTGATTTTTCTGGCACAACCGCTACGCGATAACCTTCATCGCCATAAAAATCCCAATCAGCCGGGTGCGTTTGGTTACCGGAAGGATATGTGTACGAATTTCCATTTTCTTTTACACTGATAAAATACCTTAGAAATCCCGGTTGGATATGTTCAGCCTGAACTGTAGCCGCGTAGGTATAGCCATGTTGGCGCGTCATGGTTAGCGTTTGAGGGCGGAAGCCCGTCCACGCATGAAGTTCAACTTTTTCGGGTTCATCTTTAGAAACAATGGTTGCCGTAACGGTATATGCGTTACCGGCAGTCAGTTCCCCGGCAGGCTTATGCAGCACCTTAGTTTCTTTTATTGTTGATGGCAGTGCAGCAAATTCATTTATCACTAAGTTTTTCCAGGTTGAGGATGCGCTCATATCTGTTGTAATGTCTTTCCGCTCCAACAGGTATGTGCCCGGTTTAACTGTAATCATTCCATTGTTCGCATTAAGCGATACCCGGTTCCCTTCGTTCACACCAACCGCCTGGTAATCGCTGCCCAGGTCGGGCAGGTTAATTTGCATCGGCCACGACCGCCAGTTTATAACCGCCACTTCCCTTTTCAGGCTGGTGCGCTCAAACGGGTCTTCAATCCAGATAGCATCCGGCATTACTTCCAATCGCCAGACACCCTCTTTGATGCGGTCTAAAAAATATGCACCGGTTCCTTCATACTTTACTATTGTTGAGTTTTCACTACCCGCAACCTGCTCTAATTTTTCGGGAGATGAAATTTTTGTATCAGTTGAGTTGGTGTAAATAAATTTTTTCTCTGTTACCAACTCTGCAAGGTCGTTCTCATAATCTATACGAAAGCCATTGAATGCAGTATTTTGTGGGTACCTGCCAAAACTTTTGTACATCGGTACGTTATGAAAAACTTCTGACGACAACATCAAACTCAAGGCTTTTTGCGGTGTGTATGCCAGATTCATATAATGCGTACCGTATTCGGTATTGGCATACGCCATATAGGTTGGGTCGTAAGAAAAATAGGTAGCTATTTGTATGCCTGCTTCGCGGAAAGAACGCGCCATAGCGGGATAGATATACGACCGCCCAACATCGGCAGCATCAAACTCATACACAATTTTAGCCGACTTCTTAAAACCAGTGTGATTAGCAAACGGAATCACATACCGGTCAACATTGGGCAACAAATTGCCGCCTAATTCGTGGCGCGCGCCTAACCCGGTTGGGTACCATTGAAACGTTCCGCCCTGGATGCCCGCCTTATAGTATGCATCTGCTAAATGAATACTGTGCGAGATATTATAAAGAACAGGTTTTTTACAACCCGTGCTACGAACAGCTTTCACCATACGGCTGATAAACGCTGTTACCTTTTCGGGCGCTTCGCGATGATGCGGTTCGTTTGAAACTTCAAACGCAATAACATCGGGGTCGTGTTTGTAGGCAATGCCGGTGTATGGGTTAACATGGTTTACAAATTGCGCGAGGTAGTTTTCCTGCGCTTTGATTGCATCAGGGTTGGTGAGGCAGGCGTCTTTACCATATTTGTGCGAAAATCCGAGAGTAGATTCATCGGGTTCAGGCCAGCCATTACCCCAAAACGCTATGGGGGTAATCACAAACTTCATCCCCCGCTCCTTCATTTTCTTTACCATGTAATCAAACAGCCTGAGGTTTTCATTTTCCAACAGGTTGCCGAGCGTGTCGCTGATTTCCGTATCCCACACATGCACGCGGTAAAGGTCAAAGCCAAGCCGTGCAAAATGATACACGTCCTGGTTAATGGCTTTTTCAATATCAATGCCCTGTTTCTTTGCCGTGCGATACGCATGGGCAAATGGAACAGAGTAGTTTACACCAAATCCCTTCACTTCTTCGCGGGTATTTCCCCAGCGCATGATGCCGTTTTTATCAACATAAACATCTGTGCTTTTTTGAGCATACACTATGCTGCAAGTCAGGGCAGCGATAAGTAATAATCCGGCTTTTGAAAATATTTTCATTTTTATATGATGCTTTAGGTGTTAATTTTACTCAATCAATATCAATTAGCGAAGGATTTAATATGAAATATGACAAGTGGGTATGGCTTTTTTTGGTTGCGATAACTGTCTTTACAGGATGCGACAATTCGCCCGAAAACAAGCCCAAAGAACCTGAATCTACTTTTATAGAAATTCGTGCAGCCGATGTTTCCTTTCTCCCCGAAATACGGGAAGCCAATGTGCCATTTAAAAACAAATCGGGGGAAGTGCAGGATGTTCTGACGATTTTAAAAGCTGCCGGCTGCAATACCATCCGGTTGCGTTTGTGGCACACACCTGAAAGCGGACGGTCAGGACTTGAAGAGGTTTCAGAATTTGCCTCTGAAATTAAAACGAAGGGCTTTAAGCTATGGGTTACACTGCATTATTCCGACACATGGGCAGACCCTGGTAGCCAAACCAAACCTGCTCTTTGGAATTCACTGTCATTGGGCAACCTTACCGACAGTGTTTACAACTACACTAAAAAAGTAACTACGCTGTTAGCGCCCGACTTTATACAGGTAGGTAACGAAATCAATGACGGCTTTCTATGGCCTGAGGGAAAAATTTCCACAAACCAGGCAACATACATTACACTACTGCAAGAAGGCGTGCGGGGTGTGCGCGATGCCTCCGCAAATACTAAAATAATGCTTCACTTTGCAGGCATTAACGGAGCCGACTGGTTTTATTCGTTGGCAAAAACTCATGCTGTTGATTATGATATTATCGCGCTCTCCTACTACCCGCGTTGGCATGAGAAATCGCTTTCGGTTGTAAAGAATACACTGACGCAATTAGTGAACAACCACAATAAAGACATTATCCTGGCCGAAACTGGTTATCCGTTTACGTTAGACTGGAACGACTGGACGAATAACCTCGTTGGTCTATCCGACCACCTTGTTAGTGATTACCCGGCAACAGAAAAAGGTCAGCGTGATTTTATGATGCAGTTGCGTAAAATCATGGCCGAAACAAACCGGGGGCTTGGCCTTGCCTACTGGGCACCGGAATGGGTAGCCTACAAAGGCGAACAAGCCACCGATGGCTCATCGTGGGAAAATATGGCGTTGTTCGATTTTGAGTTTAAGGCGCTTGACGCTATAGAGGTGTTTGAAGATGAATGAAAGATTTCTGATTTCCAATTGCTGATTTCTGATGTACACAACTTCCTGAATCAGAAATCCCAAATCAGAAATCAGAAATCAGAAATCTTAAATCAGTATCACCAACTTTACCGCTTAATCAACTTCAACCGTTGGGTTACACCAGGTTGCTCAACTACCACAATGTAAAAGCCATCGCTTACATCGCGTAAATCCCACGAAGTTGAATCAATCCGTTTCGGAGAAATTCTTGCACCATTGGTCGTAACCAATTGCAAATTCCTTACAGGCTTTTCGGAATCAACAAACAACACCTCAGCGGCAGGATTCGGGTAAACTGAAATCTGCGTTTCAGCAAAAATATTTTCAGTAGAAGTAACCAATTCCAATGGATTAGTAATTTCCACATCTGTAAAAATTTTATACTCACCGGGCTTTAGCATAATTGAAAACGGTGTTGTTGATACCGTAACCGGGGTTCCATAAGCATAATAGTCGTACCACGTGCCTGTATGCGGAAAAGAAACCTGCATCAACTGCTGCGTTACATCAAAATTTACCACTACCTGAACATTCATCTGGTCGGCAGTAACCGGTGTTGTTGTGTATGGAGAATTCTTCAACGTTAATTGCTTACCTGCAGTGCTACCGGTAGCCAATGTAGCCGCACCTGAAGCAAACACATCATACGTGTGTCGCAGACGAATCAGGTCGGCAGTGTGTTGATACAACCGGTAACGGGAAGGATCACTCAGGTAATCCCACTTTACCGGCTTGGGCGAAAGCCTTCCTCCATCATCAATAGAAATATCATAGCCCAGTTCGCCAAACTGCCACAACATCTTGGGGCCGGGTATCGTGTAAAACATCGTAGCTGCGGCCTTCACACGATCTAACGCAGTAGGTAAATTCTTCACCGAATAACTACCCGAACTGTTTCCGTATTGCAGGTTCTTGAACATCATGCGCTCTTCATCGTGGCTTTCCATGTAGCCGATCACATGCGGCACCGACCAGCCCCTTGAGCCATGATATACCCAGTTTATATTTGATTGCGGAAAATATCCCATAGCATTTTCCATGTATGCGTGGTTCAGATTGCCCCAGAATAACATGCCTTTGCCCTCTCCTGCCCTATACTCAGCCAACTCCTTTTCTTCTGCATTGGCCGCAAAATGCTCCAGGATTACATACGCCTCCGGAGAGTGTTCCCATATTTTATCAGCCATGCGTTTGAGAATTGCAATTCGCGAGGCATCAACAGTACTATTGAAACAATTTTCATTTGTAGTACTTCCTCCACAACTGGTATTTTGTGTAAATCCCTTCGACAAATCAAAGCGATACCCATCAATTTTATATTCGTTCAACCAATAGTAGTTAACCGTGTCGATATAATTTTTTGTATACTGGCTTTCATGATTCATGTCAAAAAAAACATTGTACGGATGCTTTGGATCAACATTGAACCACTTATTGCCTGCAGTGGGTTTAAATGCAGAAAAGTCAAAATCCATCATCGCATACGAGTTCGGAATATCCTGGTGATTCATGGCAATGTCCAAGATAACGGCCATATCGTTCTGATGGCACACATCGATAAATTCCTTGAGCTTGTTCTTGGTGCCGTAATATTTATCAACAGCAAACATGAACGTGGGGTTATACCCCCAACCTTCGTTGCCGTTAAACTCCATAATGGGCATCAGTTCAATAGCGTTAACACCCAAACGTTTCAGGTATGATAGTGTATCAATCAGGTTTTGATAGTTTCGGTTGTTTGCGTCAAAGAAATCGCGAATAAGCAATTCATATACTACCAACTTTTCCTTTTCCGGGCGTTGATAATTTGTAGCCTGCCATTGATACGGTGTTTGATTGGTTTGAAATACCGACAGCCGGTTGAAATACCAATGATTTAGTAATGCTTTTTGCGGATAGAGTTTCAGGTTTGGATAGGTAGTGGCCGGAATGTACTGATCGTCAGGATCAAGAATTTTATCGGCATACGGATCAGCAACCCAAATACTTTCATCTACTAAGTATTGAAAAGCGTACTCCTCACCGGAAGTAAGACCGGTTAGCTCCGTCCAGAAATATTCACCATCGCGTTTCATCTGGTATTGCGGCAGCACATCCCAATCACTGAAATCGCCACGCACATACACCGAATTTTTATCGGGCGCCCAAAGGCAAAGCGTTACTTTGGTTGGGTCAGCATCATAGTTAATACCGGGTATTATTCCCGAAGGCAATGATTCAGTTGCCGTTGCTCCACGCACTAAGTAGCTGAACGCCACCTCGCTTGTTCCATTGGCAGAAGTGCCCACCACTTTAACGTGATACAGCCCGGTAGGCTCGGTTACGGTGTGCACGTAAGTATAAGATGTAGTTTCCGACCCGGACGTGTTCACCACTACATCATCTACCAACGTTTGAAATGTGGCATCAACAGGCGCTGTTGCTTGTATGGATATTGTAGAAGATTGATCGGTAAAGACGGGGTTTGCCAATGGCGAAACCAAGGTTATCTTAAAGCCGAAGTTGGCAATGTAGTCGGTAGTTTGGCAACTGGAGGTGCCACAGCCTGTCCAGTTATTACCTTTCAGCAAAATACCCATCTGGGTTTCAGCGCTTATACTCTGATTAAAAAAATCGGCAGGCTTAAATGTTAGCCTGAATAACGTTTTTCCGGCTTCTGTTACCTTAGTGAATTTGGCCGGATCGGCAGCAGCCGTGGCCGGGTTAATGTTATACTTCGCATCAATGCTTTTACCGGGTATCCATACCCACGCCCAGGCGTTTGTTAATGATGCAAGCGGAGTGCCCGTAACATCATATTCAACAGCTATCTCATCCGTTGGCCCAAACAAAGCCGGTGTAATAGTTGGGTTAAGATTTACATTTCCTTGCGCAAACAGGTTAAATGAGCTTATGCAAACCAAGTAAAAAAATATTCTCCTCATAGCTAAAACTAATTACCGGATACGTTTAAAGAATAAATAAAAAAATCAGGAGCGTATTCTGCTCCTGATTTTTTACACTACAACTCTATTAATTCAATGTTACAACTTTGGTAGCAAGGTTTACTTTAACAGTACGCGAACCTGTTTCTCCGATATACCTCAGGTTGCTATCGCCATCTTCTGCATGCTCAAAATCTGAAGCTACTGTAGTAAAGTATGGATAATTGTAAGAGGTTGGCCCCCAGTTATCCTGGGCAAAAAACCGGAATGTTTCACCGTTATAAAATGTTGCCGTTGCCTCGTAGGTGTCAATGGCCACGTATGCCATTTTTATACTGACACCAGTACCAGGTTGATCCCAGCCGCCAATACCTGCGCCTGTCATGTATAAAGGAGGAACAACAACAACAGTACCTTCATTTATATCTACAATAACAGTTTGCGGTCCAGTTGTACCCGTATAACGAAGGTTTGAGTCACCATCCGATGCATTTTCGAACAAAGAGCTAACCGTTGTGAAGTAAGGATAATTATATGAAGTTGGCCCCCAGTCGGCCTGGGCAAAAAAACGGAACGCTTCTCCACTTACAAAATTAGCCGTTGCAAAAAATACCCCAGGGCGTACATACGTCATTTTAATACTGGCTCCAGTACCCGGTGTATCCCAACCACCAATACCTGCACCTGTCATGTACATAAGTGGCTCTTGAGTCGCTTCCGCAGTGACGGTTTTTGCGATCAAATCAACTTTTACGAGATACCAGCCGGTTGCACCAGCAACACGGAGATTACTATCACCATCATTGGCATTTTCAAAAACCGGTGAAACAGATGTAAAATATGGGTAGTTATAGGAAACAGGTCCCCAATCCAATTGTTCAAAGAACCGGAATGCTTCACCATTCGTAAAATACGCAATCTGCTCGTACTTCTTAAATTGCTGACTTGACCATTCCACTGCATTATCGGGCCAGGGGCCCCAGCCTTTTAAACCCGATCCCATTCCCCAAATAGAGGGGAAACTGGTTGCAAAAGGTGTAACAGAAGCCGTTCGGGTGGTGGAGAATACCGGGGCAACATTATTGCTCACCACTGAAATCACTCTGAACTCCATATTAGCAGGCTCAAAAGGATTTTGACCTAAGGCCAGCATGCCGTTATTCATCGTTCTTACTGAAACTGAAGCAGTCAAATTTCTGGTTTCCTCCAACTCAAAAGCGTTGGCAAAATTATTTCCTGCAACATCCATTTCGATTGTGTACACTGTGCCAGCCTGAAATCCAAAATCAGTAGCTGTCCAAGTGAACGTTACAGCATTTTCATCTGCTTCCTCAAACGTAAGCACTATATCAGTGCTGGAAAGAGGTTGCAGCGTATTCGGTTCTACATTTTCGTTTATCCGTACTGTTTCAAGTTCTTCGCACGCTATATGTGCAAAGCCTGCCAGTAAAAGTATAAGCCATATTACTATTCGATTTTTCATATTCGTTAGTGTTATCAATGTTTATGTTAATACCCAGGATTTTGCACCAATGTTGGATTAGTGGCAAGGTCAGCAGCCGGAATCGGGAAAATTTTCATGTGATCCGGAATACTTCTGCCTTCGGGTGTACCCCCCTTCCAATCCCAGATATATGCACTGCCTGTAAATTTTCCAAAGCGGATCAAATCTGTGCGCCTGTGCCCTTCCCAGTATAATTCTCTTCCTCTTTCATCAAGAATAAAATCAAGGTCAATAGTTACAACATCACCTATAGGAGTATCTTCTGCACGATTACGCAATGCGTTAATATAGTTCACAGCAGTTGCCGTAGAACCATTTGTTGCCCCTCTGAGTACCGCTTCAGCATACATCAGGTATGCATCAGCTAATCTGAACAAAGGAAAATCCGTGTCAATAAAACCGGTGCCATCATTAGGAGGAGTTGAACCGTCTTTCCGTACATTACGGAACTTGAAAATCCCGTAACCGTGAGTGGAGTTATTTGGATCAGTAATTCCTCTTTCCTGTCCCTTGTCTTCTTTTGCAAAAATACCCCTGTGATCACTTGGGTTTGAATCAAACAAATCAACAAATGCAGAGCGGGTACGCAAACCGCCCCATCCGCCATTGCCGCTATTTCCGCGAATCATAGTCCATACTCCGTCATACGCCTGAGAATTGGCACCATCATTATTAAACGTAAAAATCATTTCCGGGCTTGTGTTGTTATCAGCCAGGAAGTTATTCAGATATTTTGGTGCAAGCGTGTAGCCTCCTTCAAAAACCTTATTTAGCTCAGTTATAACATCATTATAGAAATTACGACCTGCATACTGAGGAGGAATAGTGGGCGCCAGGAATACTTCTGCATTCAAATACAATTTTGCCAACAACATAGAGGCAGCAGCCTTATCAGCCCTTCCATATTCAAATCGTGGGTTACCCAAATCAGGGTAGATAGCTAACAATTCTTCCTCAATATACTGGAAAACTTCTGCCCGTGGTTTTTGCTTCGGTAGAAATGCACCAGGCAAATCAGCTTCTGTTACAAAAGGCATATTTCCATATAAGTTAATGCCATAATAATACCCAAGTGCGCGCAGGAACCTGGCTTCAGCATGATAGCGAACAAGGTCAGGGTCATTTGAATTATTTACTGCACGAATATATTCGTTGATAATAGCCATTGAAGCCATTAAGCGGCCAAACAAAGCGGTTGGTATCCCATCAGAAGGTAACCACGAATTGAAATACAGGTTGGAAATAGTTCCTTCCGCATCATTCGGGTATGACCAGATAGCTTCATCTGTAGTCAACTCTTCCATATTCCACATAGACCGGGTAAAGCAGCTAAACCCTTCATCAACACCTGATACATCTGGCTGACCTGCCGGGCCTTGCTGACCTGTTAGAATAAACAAGGCATACAGTTTTGCCAGGCCTTGCTTGTAAGCAGCAGGGCTGTTATATACCGTTTTACTGGTAACGAGGTTTGGATCTTTAGGAATAACATCCAAATCGCCTATACACGATGCCATCACAAGAACAAGGCTTGTAATGAACAGTTGATATATTTTTATTTTCATAATCAATCGCTTCATTAATAATTAAAAATCAAGACTTAATCCAAGCAAGAATACACGTGGTCTTGGATAAATCGTATTATCAATACCACCATTTACTTCAGGATCAATACCATCATACTTGGTAATGATAAATGCATTCTGAACAGTAAAGTTGATTCTCGCCTTCAGCTTATTGGACAGAAGATTGTCCATAGAATACCCAACACTCATGTTATCCATTTTAAAGAAGGACGCATCCTGCAAATAAAAATCAGACAACTGTTGCTGGCTGAAAAATCCTGTTTCAAAAACGGCATTAGGCACATTGCTGAAAAATCCGTTTGCATAAACGTTGTTCAGAAAAGCGCGACCTGCAACAGCATTATTATAGACATGGTTACCTAAGCTTAAACGGCTTGAAAACGCAAAGTCAAACTTTTTATAATTGAACCGTGAATTGATACCAATCAAATAATCAGCTACCGGGTGTTCAGGCCTGTATTTGTTGTTGTTGTTTGAAGAAACTGCCGAACTCTCATCTGAGCGATTCACATATAAACCTTCAATTGGCATTCCGTCAGCCCCGTAAACTTGTTGCAGCACCCAGAACGAATTAATCGGGTAACCCACCTGTTGATTCTGTATATACTGACCAACCCCTATGCCACCTGCCGGTACACCATTGTAGGTCGGATCGTCAACCAACAATAGTTTTGTCAACTTGTTAACGTTACGTGCAAAGTTAACTCCAAGATTCCAGGTAAAATCTCCTGTACTTACCGGAATGGCATTCAAGGTTACTTCAATTCCATTATTCTCTAAATTACCAACGTTTGTATCTAAGAAGTTTGAAAACCCGGTACCGCTGGCAACTTGCACATAATTTAATAAATCAAAAGTCTTCCGGTTATAAACCTCTACTGTACCTGTAAGTCGGTTATTAAACAATCCAAAATCAACACCTAAATTAAGTGTACTGGTTGTTTCCCATCTTATACCACCATCGTAAGCATCAGGGCGAAGTGTTGGATAAAACGTATCGCCAAGTTGATATTGAGCCGTAGCTGTGGATGTTCTGTAAATGGCTAAACCTGGATAGAAGTTACCTATATCCTGCTGACCGGTTTCACCATATCCCACCCTCAGTTTCAGTTCACTCAATTTATCTACGCCAGAAAGAAAGGCCTCGTCCTTAATTCTCCAGGCTGCTGAAACAGCAGGGAACAAACCCCAGGGATTGGCTGGAAAACGGGATGATCCATCATAGCGTAGAGTTGCAGTAAGTAAGTATTTATCCATGAATGAATAATTCGCTCTACCAAAAAACGAAACAAGCCAATTCTCACCGATGAACGGAGCCGGAACATTTACAATCGATTTATCCGCTCTGCGATTTACTGACTCATTTTGTCTATAGAAATATTGCCAGCCGTAACCAGCGGTAACATCTACTTTATGATCTCCCAGGTTCTTAGAATAGTTAAGGTAAAAATCCAACAGGCGTGATTTGTTTTCTGCCGAATAGATGTTATTTCTTCCATCAAGTACAGTTCCTCCATCCGTTACTACACGGGTAAAATCTGCCGTAATCGGAGCTTTGTTATACCCATCACTCTTTATGGTAGTCCAAGCCCACATTTAAGTGAGCCTTTAAGCCAGAAATTGCGTGAACCTTGTATTCCAATTCCACATTTCCGATTAACCGGTTGGCAGTACCAACGTTGTCGGTCAGTTCAGCCATTGCTACCGGGTTAAACGTAATATTATTGGCGGGTACCCCAGGAACGCTTAACCACGAGAAATAGCCTCCATAAAGTTCATTCCCATCACGCACGGGCTTTGTTGGGTCATAGGAAATAGCAGCACCTACTGCACCGGCATCGCCAAAATTACTCTTCACATTACTACCCTTTGCATTCACCGTAACTTTAAGATGATCGTCCAGAAACGAAGGAGAAACACTAAGGTTTAATGTATGACGGGCAATGTCTGTATTTTTCAGAATACCTTGCTGATCTGTATAACCGTACGAAGCACGATAGGGAACGTTTTTAACAGAGCCAGTAATGCTTAAATTGTTATCGCTTGAAAGTGCTGTTCTGAAAATCTCTTTTTGCCAGTCTGTGTCCTCATTACCTAATTTGGCAGTAACATCAGCAGCATTAATTCGTCCCTGACTAACAAGATCCTGCACCAGGTCACGATACTCATCAGCATTCAGAACATCAAAATATTTAATCGGTGTGCTGGCTGAAAATGTAGTATTAAAACTGATTTTCGGTTTGCCGGCAACTCCCTTTTTCGTGGTAATGATGATAACACCGTTTGATGCGCGTGAACCATAAATTGCCGTTGCAGAAGCATCCTTCAATACCGTGAATGTTTCAATATCATTCGGGTTAATAGTTGACAACACGTTTGCAACGCCTGAAAGACCACCGTTATCAACCGGAAAACCGTCAATAATAATTAGCGGGTCATTGCTCGCATTTAATGATGAACCCCCACGAATACGAATAGTTGCACCAGCGCCAGGCGCACCACTGTTTGTTGTAACATTAACACCTGCAAGTTTTCCAACAATAAGATCCTGGGGCGATGACAAAACTCCCCTATTAAAATCTTCCTTTGAAATGTCGGCAATTGCCCCTGTTACATCTTTCTTCTCTATGGAGCCATACCCAATCACAACAATTTCCGATAGCGATGTTACATCAGCTTGAAGCGAAACATTAATGGTTGATTGCGAACCAACTGTTACTTCGCTTGTGCCGTAACCCACAAAAGAAAATACCAAAACAGAATTAGCCCCGGAAACCGAAATCGTATAACTTCCGTTTGCATCTGTTACCGCACCGTTATTGGTGCCCTTCTCAAGAATGTTAACGCCCGGCAGACCTGTGCCGTCATCCGATGACGTTACCGTTCCTGTTATCGTTCTGCTCTGGCCCCAGGCCGTCATGGCTCCGACCAGTAAGAGAACGAGTACATACCCCCTCAGGTAAAATTTTATCATAAGTAGAAAGTTTTAGGTGTACAAAATTTGTATAAAACAACGCGGACAAGTTAGCGATAAAGTGCGTCCGAAAATCAGAATAATACCTAATAATTTTATCGGAATCGTGACCGCAAACGATTACGGAATTTTTTGGGCGTTTTTTTCAGATATTCATTAACGCAAAGGCAAATTCACGTGCTTCCTGAATGACAGGTAAATGAATTTGCTGTTACTTTAAGCACAAATTCTGACCCCTTTATTTACATGACTAAATTCAACTCAGCAATAAGCACCCCTGCCGGCACCCTCACCTCGTGGGAGCAAACCCCCAACGGAATACACGGCAAAAGTGAACAGGCTGTTTTCTCGGTATTTTTTTACACGGATAGCATTGTTCGCGTTACGTTTACCCGTGCACACTTCATCGAAGAGTTTTCGTATAGCGTAGTAGCCACACCCGAAACACTCAATATTACTGTGCGCGATGAAGGCGATGCCCTGCTCCTGCAATCGGCATCGTTGCAGGTGCGTGTTCTGAAATCTTCACTGCGCATAACCTTTCTTACCGACAGCGGCCAAATCATTAATGAAGATGACGCCTTAGGCACAACCTGGATTGGCGAACAGGTAACAACACACAAAAAACTGCAACAAGGTGAGCGCTTTATCGGGCTGGGCGAAAAAACAGGGGCACTCGACCGCAAAGGGCAAGGCTATACCAACTGGAATACGGACGCCTACGCCTATCATACGGGCGCTGACCCGCTGTATTGTTCCATTCCTTTTTATATGGGGCTGCACAATAGCCTTGCTTATGGCATCTATCTCGATAACACACATAAATCATATTTCAACTTTGGCGCATCCAACAACCGTTTTTCAAGTTTTGGTGCCGATACGGGTGAGATGAACTATTACTTCATGCACGATACTACCGTTGGGCAGGTGATAAAACACTATACACACCTTACGGGAAGAATGGAATTGCCCCCACTATGGAGTATTGGCTACCAGCAATGCCGGTACAGCTACTATCCCGATAAGGAAGTGTTAAGCGTTGCCAATACGTTTCGCGAAAAGGATATTCCTGCCGATGTAATCGTGCTTGATATTCACTACATGGAAGGCTACAAAATCTTTACATGGAGCAAAAAAGATTTCCCAGACCCGAAACAGTTAATAAACCGCCTGAAAGAACTTGAGTTTAACGTTGTGGTTATGTGCGACCCGGGCATAAAGGTTGAAGACGGATATCACACATACGAAGACGGAAAGGCCAATGATGTATTCATTAAATATCCTGACGGAGAAAACTACACCGGGCAGGTGTGGCCGGGCTGGTGCCGCTTCCCCGATTTTACCAACCCGAAAACAAGAACGTGGTGGAAGGAGCAATTTAAAGATTACGTGGCGCTTGGCGTGGAAGGTTTCTGGAATGACATGAACGAAATTGCTACCTGGGGGCACAGCCTGCCCGAAACCCTTGAACTGGATTTTGAAGGCAACCGCGCTACCATGCGCAGGGGCAGAAACATTTACGGTTTCCAGATGGCGCGAAGCACCTACGAAGGCACTAAAGAACTGTTAAAAGGTAAACGTCCGTTTAATCTTACGCGCTCTGCATTCTCTGGTATTCAACGTTACTCAGCCGTGTGGACAGGCGATAACGTGGCGTACGATGAGCACATGCTGTTGGGTGTGCGCTTAGTAAACAGTATGGGGCTGTCGGGAATTGCTTTTGCAGGCTACGATGTGGGCGGGTTTGTAGGCAATACCGATGAAAAACTTTTTGCCCGATGGGTTTCTATCGGGGCGTTCTCACCTTTCTTTCGTGGGCACACCATGATAAACACCCGCGATTCGGAGCCCTGGACATTCGGGGAGCGCGTAGAGGAAATTTCGCGCAACTATATCAAACTTCGTTATCGGCTTCTCCCCTACTTATACTCTTTGTTTTACGATGCCTCCAAAACCGGTATGCCGGTTTGCCGGTCGTTAGCTATTGATTATTCGTTTGATGATACTGTTTACGACCATCGCTTTCACAACCAGTATTTGTTTGGCCCTGCCTTGCTGATAGCTCCGGTTGAAAGCTCTAAAGACTTAGTAAAAGTATATCTGCCGCAAGGCAACTGGTATGATTTTTATACGGATGATGCTCACCCCGGCAGCTCCATACACGTAGCGGACTGCCCGCTGGATAAACTTCCTGTTTATGTAAAGGGTTCATCCATAATTCCGATGCGTGCCAAAGCCGGAAGTACAGTTAACGATAGCGGTGATGTTCTTGAACTTCATATATATAAAGGTGAAACAGGAAACAGTTTTGTATTGTATGAAGATGATGGCGAAACCTTCCGTTACCAACAGGGCGCGTTCAGCCAGCGTACATTGGAATATCACCCACACCAATTTATCATCGGGAAAAATGAAGGAGCATACCAATCGCCCTACACCACTATCAATATTTATTTTCATGGATTTGATAACCTCAACAACGTTCGTGTAAATGAGGCTGTGCATCAGGTTGAGCATACAGATTACCGGTTTGTTCAGCCAATGGCACACTACGACCCGGTAGGCACACCACCTGAAGGGCCGATAATCCGGGAATTGCCGTATATTTCAATTCCTCAAACCACAAACAACGTAGTTATTGAATGGTAAAAAAGGAACGTCATTGCGAGTCCCGCAAAAAAGCGGGGCGAAGCAATCCAGGCTTCCGCATGATAGATTTTTTAGAGATGCTTTATAATTAATTTCGCTTAACTGATTTTATGTCGTCAACACCCACAACACGCCCCCGCCTTAGCTTCTGGCAAATCTGGAACATGAGTTTCGGATTTATGGGCATTCAATTTGGTTTTGCGCTCCAGAACGGAAACGCATCGCGCATCCTCACCACTTTTGGCGCTGACGTTGAGCACCTGTCGTGGTTCTGGCTTGCTGCACCGTTAACTGGTATGCTTGTTCAGCCCGTTATCGGGTATTACAGTGACCGCACATGGACATCACTCGGCAGAAGAAGACCGTATTTTCTGGCAGGCTCCATACTGGCATCTATAGCACTCATCTTCATGCCCAACGCCCACTTGCTGGCAGGCATACTGCCCCCTCTTTACATCGGGGCTGGTGTACTCATGATTATGGACGCTTCTTTCAACGTTGCTATGGAGCCGTTCCGCGCATTGGTGGCCGACCTGCTTCCAACCGACCAACGCACGCTTGGATTTTCCATCCAGACTTTTCTCATCGGGCTTGGCGCGGTAATCGGTTCGTGGCTTCCCTACATCTTTGCCGAGTTTTTTGGGGTTGAAAAAACAGCCGGAGAAGGCGTGGTTCCTTTTAGTGTTACACTCTCTTTCTATGTGGGAGCGTTTGTATTTCTCATAGCCATTCTATGGACAGTAGTTACAACAAAAGAATTTCCGCCCGATACTGAATACAGTAAAGAAGAATCGCTATCACCAAAAAGAAAAACCGGACTGGCGCAAATCGTTAGTGATTTTGCACGCATGCCGAAAACGATGAAGCAATTGGGATTAGTGCAGTTCTTCTCCTGGTTTGCCTTGTTTTCCATGTGGGTGTTCACTACTTCGGCAGTAGCAACTCATGTATATGGCCTGCCGCAATCCGATACCTCATCTGACGAATACAATACCGCAGCAAATTGGGTGGGTATCATCTTCGGTATTTACAATGGTGTGTCTGCACTGTATGCGCTCTCACTTCCGGTAATAGCAGCAAAAGTAGGTCGTAAAACCACGCATGCCATTTCGCTAACAGCCGGTGGCATCGGGTTGATTTCCATTTACTTCATTCACAACCCTAACCTGCTCATATTTTCTATGATAGGCGTAGGCATTGCATGGGCCAGTATATTGGCCATGCCGTATGCTATGCTGGCAGGTTCCATACCTCCAAAGAAAATGGGTATTTACATGGGCGTGTTTAATTTTTTCATCACGCTTCCGCAGATTGTAAATGGTATTATTGGTGGGCCTGTTGTAAAATATTTTTACAACTCGCAATCCATTTATGCCATTGTAATGGCCGGTGTGTTTCTGCTTATTGCCGCCTTTTGTGTGCGTTTTGTTAACGACCAGGATGACCCTGTTAGTTGAACACTGCCTAAGAATTTCTATTTCAGATAATGACCTCGCAGGGATTGTATCTCCAAAACCACAACTCCATTGTCTTCATAAACTTCATATACAATCCGATGCTCCTGATTAATCCTTCTTGACCATGAACCGGCCAAATCATATTTCAAAGGCTCGGCTTGCCTATTCCCTCAAAAGGGTTTTCCATAATGGCAAGAATAAGTTGCTGAATTTTTCTTTGAATAGACTTATTTCCCGACTTTCTCCAAAACTTTAAATCTGCTACGGCTTGAGGAGTATAAATTACTTCCATAAATCCGATACAGGGATTTTTACCCCCTTTCCACGTTTGACATCTTCTCTTCCTTTCAGGATTTTTTTAACAAAATCAGGGTTGTATGGGCTTTTGGCAACCTTCGTTTCAAAATTCATATTTAATGCTTTGGCAAAGGCCTTTACTGCCGCCAACTGCTCTTTACTTTTAGGATGAATCAGTATTGATTCCATAGTGTACAAAAATACCAAAATTTTTTAATAGCTTGAAAGTCGGACTTTTTAGTCCAGGAAACCAGGTTCCAACAAGCCTGTTTGCCATTTTTAGGCAGGCTCTCCAAAGGAATACTTTGGATAACCTGGAACATAACCATAATTTTAATTTTGCACCTGCCTGGACAGACAGGTTTTTGCGTAACATCATCTGTTTGTAAATTTGCAAAATGAAAACCTTAACTTGTTTTGTATACTGTTTGCTTATCAGCAGCCTGGCTTATTCACAACAGGAATGGACTGAGGCCAATCAACTTATTGCAGGCAAGTTCACTACAGAAAAAATCGATGATTGGTGGAACGAACTCAGGCAAAAGAACCTGATACCCTTAACTCAACACGATTCTGTTCTATTTCTGTACAAAGGCAATGCAACATCAGTGGCCTGGATGGGCGATTTCAATGGCTGGGGTTATGACAAGAATTTTGAAAGCACCGGCATAAAAGTTAACGGTACCGACATCTGGTTTCTGAAAACTTCTTTTCCATCAACTGCCCGTCTCGATTATAAAATACTCATCAACGGTAACGACTGGATTGTTGACCCCAACAATCCACATCAGCAATGGTCGGGCGTAGGTGGCGGTAGCCCCAACTCCGAGTTGCGTATGCCCGAATGGCAACCCGACCCGGCTACTGTATTTCGCGAAAATATTTCGAGAGGAAAGTTAGACAAAGACCTGCTCTTCAACAGCGTTACGCTCGGGTACCAGGTAACGTATTCAATCTATTACCCGGCAAATTTTAATCAACATAACACCTACCCTGTGCTGTATGTTACCGATGGATACGAATACCTGCACGAACGGTTGGGCAACATGAAAGATATTCTCGACAACTTAGTTGCCGACAAAAAAATTAAACCCGTGCTGGTTGTATTTATCGACCATCGCGAACCGGTTAACCGTTCAAACAACAGAAGAATGATGGAGTTGGCCATGAACAGTCGCTACCTCAATTTTGTTGCCGATGAATTTATACCGGCCCTTGAAAAACAATTCAACATTTCAAAAGACCGCGCAGACCGGGGCATTATGGGCAGCTCGATGGGCGGGCTAACGGCAGCCTATTTTGCTTTTTCGCGCCCTGAAGTCTTCGGGCTTGCCGGTATTCAATCGCCAGCCTTCTGGTTTAAGCCCGAGATTTATAACCTGTGTGATAATCCTGAAAATCCGCCTGTAAAAATATTTATGACAACCGGCACCATCAAAGATGCCGAAGAAGGCGCCAGGAAAATGAAAACCATTCTCGAAAAGAACACCTGCATTTATCGCTACACCGAAACAAACCAGGGGCACTCCTGGGGCAACTTCCGCGATACGATTGATGATATATTGATGTATTTCTTCCCGGCAGGGTCGTAATTAAGGCACACCAGTTGAGGCATCTCTAAAAACTCATTGTACCCTTCTTCATTTAGGAGAAGGGTGACGGGATGAGGTTATAAAAGACAAGGTTTTTAGAGATGCACTTTGTAGATTGCAAAAAAACTTAGCGTATGCGACACCTGTACTTCCTCATCCTATCCGTATTGATTTTGTCGGCATGTTCATCAGGAAAAAAAGCCTATGAGCGTGGCAATTATTATGAAGCTGTAATGCAAGCCATCGGGCGATTGCGGCAAAATCCCGACCATAAAAAATCAAAAGAAACCTTACGAAACAGTTACCCGCTTGCAGTCGATTGGTTAGAATCGGACGCAAAAAACAAAATAGCCTCCAACTCCAATACAAAATTTAAAGATGCGCTTAACTCGTATGAACAAATAAACAGCATGTATGAAGCTATACGTCAATCACCGGGGGCGCTCAAGGTAATTCCCAATCCGAAAAACTATTACAGTGAAATTGCCCCGCTAAAAGAAAAAGCGGCAGAAGAACTTTACAATTCAGGCATTGATTTGCTTATGAAAGGCACTCGGGAAGATGCCAAACGTGCCTTCTTTAATTTCAACGAAACGAATGCTTATGTACCGGGCTACAAAGATGTGGTAGAGTATCTTGAAAAATCAAAGTTTGAGGCAACTACCTTTGTGGTTCTTGAACAGGTGGCTATTCCTACACGCTACAACCTTAGTGGCGGATTCTTCCAGGATAGAATTGAAGAGTATGTAAACCGTAATTACCCCGACCAGGGATTTGTTAAATTCTACACACCTCAGGCAGCACAAAACATTCAATTGCCCCGTGTAGACCAGATCATGCGCTTGCAATTTGATGATTTCAGCGTAGGCAATACAACCGTGCGCGAAAAAGAGGAAACCGTTAAGAAAGACAGCGTGAAAGTTGGCGAAGCAAAAATTGACGGTAAAACCGTGCCGGTTTATAATACCGTAACGGCCAAATTAACTACTGTAAGAAAAGAAGTTGTATCAGAAGGCTTGTTGAGCATGGTCATTGTTGACGCCCAAACCGGAGGTGTGCTGATACATCGCAAGTTCCCCGGAAGGTACGAGTGGTTTACCACGTGGGGACGGTTTAACGGTGATGAACGCGCACTGACCGACCAACAGGCAGAGCTTTGCAAGCGTAGAGAAATTCAACCGCCCGACCCACAAGCTATGTTCTTAGCTTTTGCCGGCCCGATATACGACCAATTAACTCCGGCTATACGGTCGTTTTATCAGCGATATTGAAGTATTACTTGTGCAAAAGTCGTTCAGAAGGTTTTACTACTGACTCAGAGTTAATAAATGAAACAGATGCAAAGATTACTATTTTGAAAAATTTATAAAGAAGACATTAAACAGCATACAACAGCGGTGGCTGTTTCACAAAATATTGTCAATAAACTATTTTACCTCCACCCCGGTTGGTTAAAAGAGAAATGAAATCCTTTACCCTCTATCTCATACTACTAACTGCGGGTACAGCCTGCGCACCTGCCCAGGCAGACAAGCCACTGGCAGAACAACCAAATTCAGTAATTATGGAACAGGATACAGCATTGGCCACGTTTGGCAGCGGATGCTTTTGGTGCACGGAAGCGGTATTTCAGCGCATGAAGGGCGTAGAAAAAGTGGTTTCGGGCTACGCAGGCGGAAAAGTCAAAAACCCTACCTACAAGGAGGTAACCTCCGGCCTTACCGGCCATGCCGAGGTAGTGCAGCTTACCTATAACCCTGCTGAAGTTTCATACACCGAACTGCTGGAGGTTTTCTGGGGCACCCACGACCCCACCACCCTTAACCGGCAGGGTGCAGATGTAGGCACTCAATATCGCTCGGTAATTTTTTACCATTCTGACCAACAAAAAGAACTGGCTGTTGCCTACAAACAAAAATTAGACGCCTCCGGGGCTTTCGACCGGCCTATTGTAACGGAAATAAGCCCTGCACCCGAATTTTACCCGGCCGAAGACTATCACCAAAATTATTTTAACCTGAATGGCAATGCACCATACTGCACATACGTTATACAGCCCAAGCTCGAAAAGTTCAAAAAAGTGTTCAGTGAAAAGCTTAAACAGTAATACTGCCACTTATCCGAAAATTTACACTTTCATTAAAAAACATTGTAACCTTTGATGCTAACAAATCGTTAAGCCAAGTGAGTAGAGTAATTCTTCTCATAGGTTTAGGTTTAGGTAAACAAAAAAGTCCCGGGGCGCGGGACTTTTTTGCTTTTATCGTGTTTCCATATCCGGAGAAAATGACCTTTAAAAAGCCACTATTAGCTTCTCATCTTCAGTCAGTCTTACCGTGAATAGCTGTAACGTCTGTGGCAAATTTGACAACTTTCACAACATCTCCATTAGTATTCCTGATCGGGCTGTAAATGCCGTTTAGCCAGATAGTATCACCCGATGAAGAAGTCCTTTTGAATACTCCTGAATTGGTTTTACCTGCGGCAAGATTTTTCCAAAACGCTTTGTAATCAGACGTTTCGGCTATTTCATGCGGAACGAATATCTTGTGGTGTTTCCCTTTTATCTCATCCAATCCATATTTCACCGACTTCAGGAAATTATCGTTGGCCGTAAGTATGGTTCCGTCAGGGGAAAACTCAACCATACCCATGGTAGCGTTAATCCCCTCCAACATTCCCGTCATATCAGCCGATGCTGTATTCAATTCATTGCTCTGCCGCTCCATCTCCTCCTGTGTAGCCTGCATCTCCTCCATGTTCTGCCTCAGTTCTTCTTCCTGCGCGCGCATTTGCTCCATGGTTTCCTGCACCTGTTTTGATTTCCGCTCCATTTCCTCCTGTGTGGCCTGGAGTTCCTCCATATTCTGGCGCATCTCTTCTTCCTGCGCGCGCATCTGTTCAGTCATCTCCTGCGATTCTTCCAGCAAGCGTTGCGTGCGGGCGTTTATCTTAACAGACGAAATAGTTGAGGCAATGCTCTCGGCTATCTTCTGCACAAATTCCATTTCATAATCTGCAAACGTGTTGAATGAGGCAATCTCAACCACACCAAAAATCTGGTCGTTTACTTTCAATGGCACAATGAGTACCGAAGTAGGATTTGCATCGCCTAAGCCAGAAGAAATCTTGATATAGTTTTGAGGTACTTCTGTCAGGTAAATAATATCTCCCTCCTGCCAGGCCTGGCCTGCCAACCCTTCGCCTTTATGAATTTGGTGATTCAGGTATTTCTTTTTATCCCACGCATAACAAGCACGCATGGACATAGCCTGTTCTTCGCCCCCCTCATCATCCATGATATACAAAGCGCCCTGGTTAGCCTTCAGGTATTTCACTAAGTTTGAAATAATCTCATCCGAAAGCTTTTCAAGATCGTTGGTATTGCTTCGCAGAATTTCACCAAACTTCGCCAGGCCTTCAGTTGCCCAGTTCCGCTTCTTATCATCTTCCGCAACAGCGGCCAGATTATTACGCATATTGATAAGGGCGTTACCCAACACATCGTGTTCGCTCAACGGCTTGAACTCAGAAGCATAATTTCCTTTACCGATATTTTCAGCAAAAAACGTGGTACCTTTAAGACCCGTAACTAAGTTATCCATAGCTAAGGCCATTTCACCAATTTCATCATTGCTGAATTTTGTTTGCTTATCTTCCACCAACTCCCCACGGCCAAGCTTGGTTACAACATCTTTCAGGAAGTTAACCGGACGGGTGATGGAGCGCATCAGGAGGAAGGCGCTAACCAAACCAATTAATATGGTTATGGCAGCCAATATGAGCGTAACGTTTCTTAATTGTTTCGATGAACTGATCAGTTCACTATCCGCAAGGGTATTGGCATTGGTTTGTGCCTGGGCAAGTTCTTTCAGGTCTTCCAGAATTTCTTCCAATTCCGGGTTAATGGAGCTGGCGAGCGCATCTTCCGCTAACAGTTTAGTAATACCATCCTCATAGCTTTCAAAAGAATTCAACTGTTCTAAAATCTCGTTTTTGGCATACTCCTGAACTTCTTCAAACCGGAGGAATACAGAATCAACCAACACGCGCTGGCTGTCTACCTCCCAGGTTACTTTAAGCTTATCGATATCTTCTTTGATTTTTGGATACTCATTTGAAACAAGAAACAGCAAGGCATTCTTGTTTTCATCATTTGCCTGAAGATAAACCCAACTGGTTATTAATTTCTGATACCGTTCAACAGCCAGTACAAACTCGTTGATGGCATCCTTTGAAGGCCGTACAATCTCGGCCGATTTACTTACCACGTTGTTGATCTGGTTTCCGGTAAGAAAAATGATCGTAGCGTTAATAACGAACAAAACGATAAGGGCCAGGAAGCCTGCCAATATCTTATTCCCGATGGTAAACCGAATAGCGAAGCGTCTTTTTTTATTTTCCATTTTGAAATCTAAACGATTATAAAAATTAATCCCGTAAGGGTAAACTTTATCAAAAATGCTGATTTTACCCTAACGAAGCCCAAAAATAGGATTATTATCTAAGGTAGAAATCTCAAAATCCTACTAATTTCTGACATCAATGTGCTATTGAGCCAACTTGCAAAATTTTACCCCCCGGCTGATGTTCCTGCCTTACCCAACATAAAATGCCCGAAAGCCATAAAGAGCTATAAACATAGGGTGCCATAAAAGGCTGATATTTGCCTGTAAGCGCATTTTGACGAAACCTGCCCGTATAGTAGTTTCGCCAAAACTTCGGGTGTGAAAAAAGACATAGTTGTTGTAGGCGGAGGCATTGTAGGGTTAGCCACTGCGTGGCAATTGTTGCAGAAAAATCCCGGCCTGAACATTACCGTTCTTGAAAAAGAGAATGCGTTAGCCAAACACCAAACCGGCAATAACAGTGGCGTTATCCATTCGGGGTTATACTACAAACCGGGTAGCCTCAAAGCCACCAACTGCATACACGGCTACAACCTGTTGATTGAGTTTTGCAGAACATACGACATACCTTTTGACTTATGCGGAAAAATTGTGGTAGCCACCCGGAAAGAAGAAATTCCGCTACTCGAAAATTTACACAAGCGCGGGCAGCAAAACGGACTGACCAATCTCAACTGGCTTAAAGCTGAACAACTTAAAGAACACGAACCGCACGTGAACGGTGTAGCCGGATTGTTAGTGCCGCAAACAGGAATTGTCGATTATAAAATTGTTGCTGAAAAACTGGGGCAACTCATACAGGAAGCAGGCGGTGAAATTTGTCTTAATGAAAAGGTTCTGGAAATAAACCCTGAAACCTCGCACATACACATTGAAACCAATAAGAAATCGCACCACAGCAGGTTGCTGATTAATTGTGCCGGATTGTATTCAGATAAAATCGCGCGGCTTACATCATCAGTCAATGTAAAAATCATCCCCTTTCGGGGAGAGTATTATAAGTTGGTAAAGGAGAAAGAGTATCTCGTTAAAAACCTGATTTACCCGGTACCCGACCCAAATTTTCCCTTCCTCGGTGTGCATTTCACACGCATGATGCGCGGAGGTGTGGAGGCAGGCCCGAATGCCGTGCTGGCTTTCAGGCGCGAAGGATACAGCAAATCACAAATTCAGTTGGGCGAGCTTGCCGAATCGTTGGCCTGGCCCGGCTTTCAGAAAGTTGCCCTTAAATATTGGAAAACAGGCTTCGGAGAAATGTATCGTTCGTTTTCTAAAGCCGCATTTACAAAAGCATTGCAGCAACTTATTCCTGAAATCCAGCAGCACGACCTTACCGATGGAGGCGCAGGTGTACGCGCACAGGCATGCGACCGCAACGGGGGGCTTGTTGATGATTTCCTGATATTGGAAGAGAAACAGGTGATTAATGTATGCAATGCTCCCTCTCCGGCTGCCACATCTTCGCTTTCCATAGGAGAGACAATCTCTGGAAGGGCAATAAAGAAGTTATAAGCCTTAAAAAAAACGAAAACCGAGCAATTCCGCTGAAAAACCAATCACAAGCGAATAAACACTCTATTCAGAATAGAATATTTAATACCATAACCTCTATTTTAAATAGAAGTTGTATCTTTACTGAAAAGAAATGCCATGAATAAGGATTTGCTGAAAACGGTTATAGCGGAACAGGAATATTATTTTGAACAGGCAAAAGGAAGTATGAGGCGGGAGTTTCCTGATACACTTTGTCAATCTTCGCAAATAGTAATTATTTCGGGCATCAGGCGTTGTGGAAAATCTACCTTATTGCAACAAATCCGCGCAAGGCTAACTGAAAAAGATTATTATCTCAATTTTGATGATGAGCGTTTGGTGAATTTTAAAGTAGAAGATTTTCAGGTTCTTACGGAAGTCTTTCATGAGCTATTTGGAGAACAGAAAACCTATTATTTTGACGAAATCCAGAATATCGACCAGTGGGAGCGCTTTATCAGGCGTTTGCACGATATGGGAAATAAAGTTTACGTTACAGGTTCAAATGCCCGAATGTTGAGCCGTGAATTAGGAACACACCTTACGGGGCGTTATCTGTCCGTTGAGCTTTATCCGTTTTCATATAAAGAATTTATTTTGTTTAAAAATCCAGGGTTAGTCACGCAAAACAGTTCTGAAACAAAAGTAAAAGCGGAGTACCTCTCCCTTTTCCATAGTTATCTTCGTAATGGTGGTTTTCCCGGCTTCATAAAAACAAATGATGAGTTGGTATTGAAAACACTTTTTGAAAACATTCTTTACCGCGATATTATGGTACGGAACAATATCACTAACGAGAAAGAAATAAAGTTGTTAGTGTCCTATCTTGCCGGAAATTTCGCTCGTCTTTCTACCAATAGCGAATTAGCTGAAATCATAGGTGTTAAAAACCCGACAACAGTAAAAAAATATATTGGATTTTTAGCTGACAGTTATCTTGTTTTTCAAACGAGTAAGTATGACTATTCATTATCAAAGCAAATCCTGAATCCTAAAAAATCATATTTTATTGATAACGGAATGGTTACGAGAGTAGGTTTCAGCTTTTCGGATAATTCTGGTCATTTACTTGAGAATCTGATTTTCATAGAATTGTTAAGGCGTGGTAAAGAAGTATACTACCACCATAAAAACAACGAATGCGATTTTGCAATTGCAGTGGGTAAATCGGTTGTTTCAGCGATACAGGTTTGTTATGCTTTTTCAGCAGAGAAAACCAAAAAACGAGAAATAAACGGTTTGCTTGATGCCTTAAATACTTACAACCTGCAGTCAGGTCTAATCATTACTGATGATACCGAAGATGAGCTTGTTGTTGAAGATAAAAACATAAAAATCATTCCTGCCTGGAAGTGGTTGCTTGAAGATTAGTAGCCTAAGCCTTAATCAAACTCGCCTCAATCTCTACCAGATATTCCGGGGAAATCAGCGATTTTACTTCTACCATCGTAGTGGCAGGTTTAATCGAATGAAAAAATTCTCTATGAGCACGTCCCACTTCTTCCCAACGCGAAATATCGGTAACAAAAATACGGGTACGCACTACATCGTTTAATGTAAAACCGGCTTCAATAATTACTTTCTCTATTTTTTGAAGAATGAAACGGGTTTGCTCATACATATCATCCTTACCCACTAACAAGCCCTGTTCATTAACCGCAACCGTACCGGTAACCTCTAATTGATTACCCACCTGCACGGCCCGCGAATACCCGACAATATCTTCCCATTTGGCACCGGTTGAAAAATTCTTTCTCATACGTTTTGTATTTTTGATTTGTGAACAAGTTAACACCGGAAGAATTAACCCGCTACAGCCGACACCTGGTTTTAAAAGATTTTGGCTTAAAAAACCAGGAAAAGCTAAAACAAGCCTCGGTGCTGGTAGTTGGCGCTGGCGGATTAGGAAGCCCTGTTTTGCTCTACCTTGCTGCCGCAGGGATTGGTAAAATAGGTATTGCCGATTTTGATGTAGTTCAGGAATCAAACCTGCAACGCCAGGTGCTCTTTACAACTGACGATATCGGCAAAAACAAGGCTCTTGCTGCCGTACAGCATCTGAACAAGCTCAACCCGTTTAGTACGGCTATTGCCATACAGGAAAAACTAACCGGCAACAACGCACTAAACATCATAGAACAATACGACATCGTGCTTGACGGCTCCGATAATTTTCCAACGCGCTACTTAGTGAATGATGCCTGCGTATTAACAGGAAAAACACTCGTGTATGGTTCCATACTTCAGTACGAAGGTCAGTTGGCCGTCTTTAATATTCCCAATAATGATGGAAGCCGGTCGGCTAACTACCGCGACTTGTTTCCCGAACCGCCCCTCCCGCACGAAGTACCCAATTGCGAGCAGGCCGGTGTGCTTGGTGTATTGCCGGGAATGTTGGGTAGCATGATGGCCAATGAAGCTATCAAACTGATTACAGGCATTGCAAAACCGTTAATCAACGGCCTGGTTATTGTCGATAGCCTTTCGCTGGAAATGACCACAGTAAAAATTCCAGACAGAAATTCGCGTGCCAACATTAAAAAACTAATCGATTATGAAGATTTTTGTGGCATAAATCAGGAGAAAGATAAATCTTTGAATATGAAAGAAATTACTGTACAGGAACTCAAGCAACTGATTGACACAAAAAGCGACTTTCAGTTGATCGATGTGAGGGAAATCCATGAATATGAACAGGCCAATATTGGCGGTGAGCATATTCCTATGGCCGAAGTGCCGCATAACATTGATCGCATTCAAACCGATAAACGGGTTGTGGTACATTGCCGCAGTGGCGGGCGCAGCGGAAACATCATTCAATGGTTGGAGAAAAATCACAGTCTTGAAAACCTCTATAACCTGAAAGGCGGAATTATTGCCTGGGCAAACGAAATTGATACTTCGTTGGATGTAGGTTAACCAGTAGGTTTACCCGGCCACAGCAGAGTGCCAGGCAGTATAGCCAGCGGGTTTAGTTGCCAAGATTACTTTTTTCCACTCAACTGAAAAGTGCGTGTGATGTTAAACCCAAAATGAATGTCGCCATCCCAGAAATTTCCATTGGTTTCTGCAACAACTGCGCGCTCAATCAGGCCAAGGGAGTTGGTAAAGACAAGCTGAAACACATGCCCGCCCGTTTCTATATCTATTCCGAAACCTATGGCATTGTATCGTTCGTATGCGGGTGGATTATTTTCATTTGATGTTAACCGGATAAGGTACTCTGCGGTAAATGCAATACTGCGTGAGATCTTTTGCCTTCCGGCAAAACCCAGTGCAACATCATCATTGTTTTCATATTGCTGATTAACCGTATTCCGGTGGACGATCAACGGATTGACCTGAAGAGAAAGTCCGGGAGTAAATTTCCGGGCAATCAACAATTGGCCTACAAATGAAATGCGGTCTCTGGTCGTAACCGGCACAATGCCTTCGCCCTTTTTTGGCGATGATCTATAGTTAATCGTACCTAAAGCAGTTACTGTTACGGGCATTTTACCCGGATGCTGCGCAAGCAGCTTATACCGTGCATAGGCATCAAAAGATTTGTCCACTGAATTGCGGCCAATTCCCGCCCCTAACCTATCGGTAATACCGTATTCAAGTCCAAGCCTGACATAGGCATCATCAAGCCCCCATAACGTATAAGCACCCTCGTTTATCCTGCCAAACCGATGTGAGAAAATGAACTCCAGCGTTCCTTTTGGCCTTGTCTCAACCGATTGAAGATTAATAACGCGACTTCCTTTAAAAGTAGCGATCGTTTCGCTTTCAACAGGCTCATCGGTTAGTTCCTTCAGCAAATCATCCTGGGCTGATAACAATGTTGCGGTCAGAATAAAAATCAAACTCAGGATTGACCTGCTCAGTTTCCGTTCGTGCTTCGTATCCTTATTGATGGTAGAATCCGGTTTACTATTACGCTCAATCTTACCTTTCTGGTTTTGAGTTTTCGATTGATCGATAACTGAAATAAGCTGCTTGCTAAAAATCTTCATTGTAGTTACAGGGGTTTATACGCAAGATTTACTGTTACCTCAACCTGTTCGGCAATATTCTGCCAGAGTATCTGAGGGATTTTGATTTTATAGTCGGCCAGTTTGATCGTAAATGTGGACTTCACTACAATTCCTTGTGAACCCACTTCTATTACGCCCGGAATTTCAACAGACTGCGTTACTCCATGAATAAACATTTTACCAACTGCCTTCACTTGTTGCTGACCGGAATATGATGGATCGAAACCATAAAGTTTCCCCGAAAACGTTGAGCGCGGATATTTTTCCGATTCCATGTATTTTTCGTTGAAGTGCTGTTGCATCAACTTCTTTTCAAATTGAAACTGGTTATTGGGTACAGCAAAGGCGATTTCGCCTGTGGAGGCATCAAACACACTGGTTATGCTTTTGTTCTCAGCTTTTATGTTTTCTAAAGCAGCCTCAGAAAAAAAAGTGATGTCACCTTCGCTCAGTGCAAATTTTTGCGCCTGAGCTGAAAATGCCACCACTCCCAACCAAATCAAGAGAAAAACCTTGTTCAACACTGCATCAATTAGCGCCACTATCCACCCAGCAGGCAATCAGCATTATCTGATCTGCCGACAACGCTCCGCCAGGCGCAGCCTCACCGCCCTTGGGCATTGTACCGTTGGCCGTATGGGCCTTTATAGCAGCAGCACTGCCTTTTGCAGTGTTATAATCAAACCAGTTACCATTATCAGGGTGGCAACCACTAAACTGACACTTCGCCTGGAAAATGGCCAGTATCTCTCCGGTATATGTAATGCCTGTGTTACTGGCCACAGTAGCATTAATGTTTATTGAACAACCTGCATCATCCTCAACTGTGATAACATAGTTTCCGGCACTGAGGCCATTAAATGTTGCAACTGACCCAAGTGCACCACTACCTAATTTATATTGATAAGGAGGTGTGCCGCCCGTTACATTAGCCGTAACCGATCCGTTAGGTGACAAGCAATTTGTTTGTGCATCAATAGCTGGAGTACCAGCAACCGGTCCGGAAGGAGCTGTTAACACAACAGCAGCAAGTTGTTTTTCGCATCCACGATTATCCTTTACACTGATATTAAATGAACCACCGCCAAGATTAGTGAACGTTGCAGTACTACCATAAGCACCCGTACCGATTTTAAATTGGTATGGTCCCTGTCCGCCAGTTGCCGAAACCTGAATGGAACCATCGTCCGAACCACATCCCGTAGGATCATTATCAGCAACCAATTGAATAGCTAAATCAGAAGTACCGCAATCAAACGGTTCCGGTTCATCACTACTTGAGCAACTCATGTATAATGTTAAACTAATGGTTGCCACAACACTCAACAATCTAAATGTCAATCGCATAAGTAATCGGATTTATTTGTTCTTTAAAAAAGTATGCTTCACGTTAAAAAAAGCCCCAAAACTGGCCAGTGAAACATCACCTTCACCCACACCGGCCAGCGGGGCTTTATAAAACGGCTCAAGTTGAATAGCCCAGCGGGTGTTCAACTGCTTGCTCAAGCCAACCGAAAGGTTCAACATGCTGAACCATCCATTATTTTTTCCATTTATTGTCTGGTAGTATGTATAGGTATTTCCATAACCTCCTTCCACATAGTACACGTATTTCTCCCGGCTCATCAGGTATGAGGATACCCCCAAACCTGCATAAAGCGACCAGGTTCGTTCAGGCGAAAAATTGTAATACAGCATTACAGGAATATCCCACATTCTGCAATCTCCATCTACCCTATCGCTTACCTGACCATAGTATTCAATATCACGGGCTGAGTAAAATTTATTTGACCGGATCAAACCTGTGGCAACAGAAAGGTTTTTGTTTATGCCGTACTCAATAAGAAAACCGTAGTTCACCCCAATTCTATCCGGCTGTATAGATTTTACCGTTGAATAATCGGGTGAAACTGCCAGTTTTACAGAAAATCCGGGGTAGGATTTCTGTTGTTCCTTATCATCTGAATTAACCTGTCCATCCTTTCCAACATCTTCAGCTATACTTTCTCTTTCAACTCGAACTGAATCAAGTACACTCATCACCGGTTCATTATCACTCTTGACAATGGGGATAACTTCTTGCTGAAGAACATGCTGATTATCATTTGTAGTTATTGTTTTCTTTTCAAAAACTTCATTACCGGCACGCTTTTCCCGTTCTACAGGTAGTGATATATCGTCATTATTCCTATAAAACTGATCAATTGATTCTTTTTCTCTTTCTGCTTTACTGCTTATTGTTCCTGTCTGCAAAACAGATTGAGGTTTCGCTAAAGAAACAGGAGTCGTTATAAACTCATTCTTATCAGATGTGATTCCCTCATCGCTATCAGGTTGCAGGGTTGCAATTGAAATTGTCGGTTCCGTACTCTTGTTTTTGTTGATCTCCTCCGGGGCAGTCACAGTATTATTTTTATCAATACTATTCTCATTCAATACCTCTGCGCGGGCTTTATCCTGGTGAGTATCCGTTGTATCAATTCCCCACCATACCAAAACTGCTACTGTGAGAACAAGTACAGATCCGGTTATCACATTTCCTGTTCGCCAGAATGCACCTGCACGTTCAGCCTCATTCAACCGGCTATTCATATCCGTCCAGTCGGGCATAGCGGTATCATCTTCTGATTTTTCAGCCGCACGCTTAAACAGGTTATCCAATTCCTGATTAGACTGATTTTGCATACGTTTCTTCATTCATTTTTTCCAACATATTTCTTAATCGTTCTCTTGCCTTTGAAAGGTTCGATTTTGATGTGCCCTCTGATATACCGAGGATCACACCAATTTCTTCATGCGTATACCCATCAATAGCATACAGGTTAAACACCATCCGGTAAGCCGGGGTAAGGCATTGCACCATAGCCATCAACTCTTTATGCGATAACTCTTCAACTGCAATAGCACTCACAATAAACCGGTCTGAAGCATCCTCTATCGCCTGTTGGTAATAGTGCTTATTCTCTTTCCGATAGTGATCAATAGAAGCGTTGATCATAATTCTTCTTATCCATGCTTTAAAAGATGTATCGGGTTTATACTGGTCTATCTTTTGAAAAATTTTCATAAAGCCATCATTTGTTACCTCCTTTGCCTCCTCTGTTATTCTGCAGTAACGCAAGCAAATGCTAAAGCAATAGCCATAGTACTGATTGTACAACTGGCGCTGGCTTTCGCGATCGTGTCGTTTGCATCCTTCAATCAGGGTATGCATGGGTGATGGGTTCGGGTTTTGAAAATCTTACTCAGTACGGATAATTTCAGGGAAGGGTTGCCACCGGTTAAGAAAGTTACGAAGGTTTGAGTTTGGGTTTGTGCAGGAGAAACAGAGGCGCTTAAAAACGAAAAACCCCCGTAGTCCTTGACCACGGGGGTTAATCTTGTCTATAGTTGGCTTTAATCTGAAACAAAGGTAACAGGAGCTTTCTTTTCTGCTTATTGCAAATCGTCAATCGGTTAAAAAGCGGGATAGAATGCCCCCCGGCTGGATAAGCAGTGGCTAAAAAATTGAAAATCCCCGGCATGTACACGACAAGGGGGATTTTCAAAGTCTACAGTTGGCTTTAATCGAGGGTAAAGGTACACCTTATTTTCAGAAATGCAACTTAGGTTCAGTTTTTTTCTGCTTTATTCAGGCTATCGGGTTGTGCCCGGTTATTCTTTACCGAATCCTGTTTCAGGAAGTTCTCTTCTATCCGCTCCTTTAATTGGGGTTTTGACCCCGGAAAGGTCGTGCGCGTAGCGATGTCGTAACTGGCGTAAAAAAGCAGTACAAGAAAGAGGGCGGCAATCCCCGTAAATATTCTCTTTGATCGCGTCATCAAACCTGTTTATTCTCCATACGGCTCCCCATTGTCCTTCTCTCATTCTCCCCCTTCAGTTTTTGTTACAGAAGCACCAGGAGATAGCCTTGCTGCTTTTCAAGATAATAACTTCTCACCATAACCTCTCACCTTTCCAAAAATATATCTTCAAACACGCTTCCAGCATTTCCATGCTTTTGGAAAAACAGATTGTCCTGCGGCTTAATCTTTTTAAGTGTGTTCTTATGGTTAAGTTGTTCCGCTCAATATGTCGCGTGCTCATCGGCTCTGTGCAATGTGTCTTCTTAGGAACAAGGCTCTTATAAATGTTCAGGCCATCGGTGCAGATGGTTTTCGGTTCCCGGTGCAGCACCTGACCGGTCAGGGTTTGAATATTCTTCTTTGTCCTTGAGCCAACCCGGAAATCAATCACGGCTTTTGTTGCCCGGTCAAGCGCATACATGATCCACACTTCGTTGCTCTTTTTTCCGACATAGCTCCATAGCTCATCCATTTCATAAACCCCGCGCTTCCTGTAATGAAAAGGTTTACGGATTGTCCCTGCTATTTGACGGATACGCTGAATGATCGTTTTCAGTGAGATACGAAGCACCCGCGCCATACTCCGTAAACCAATACCCTCTCTCAACAAAGCCGCTATCCGGTAGTTGCTCTGCGGATGATACGCTTCGCTGGTATAAACAGCTTGTTGGTATTTCTTACAGGCTTTGCAATAAAACTTTTGAACTCCATTCTTCTGAAAGCCTGCCTTGATGCACCGCCCTTTACAATATTTACACTCCATCTGATAACGTACTGCACGAAGGTTGAAAAAGGCTCGTAATTTCAACGGTATGCCCATAAAATAAAAATGGCGGGGGTAAATATCCTGCCATTTTTTGCTGCTATATTATATAGCCATACTGATTATCAATTACTTAACTCGATAAAATAACCCCACCTGATAAAGTATAGCATTACTTACTTTACCTTATTCACCACTGCGTCAAAAGCCTCGCGATGGTTCATAGCCAAATCGGCCAATACTTTACGGTTCAGGTCAATACCGGCAGTTTTAAGCTTACCCATAAACTGCGAATACGACATACCGTGCGTACGAACACCGGCATTGATACGGGTAATCCAAATGGCACGATACTCTCTTTTCTTTTGCTTGCGGTCGCGGTAAGCGTACACAAGTCCTTTTTCTACGGCATTCTTGGCTACCGTCCATACATTCTTTTTACGGCCGAAAAAACCTTTGGCCAATTTAAGAATGCGTTTGCGCTTGGCGCGCGATGCTACGTTGTTTACTGATCTTGGCATTTTACTTTACATTTTTGGTTGCTGGCGAATCCTCTGTTTCAGGATTGCTTAGGCGCCAAAAACCGGGTTAAACATGTATCCCGAATTTTTCGGGACTAAACCGATTAGGTCAACAAGGCTTACAGTGCGTAAGGAATCATGAACTTAACGTTCTTCATGTCTTCTGCGCGCACAATAGGTTTGTTACCTAATCTCCTTTTTTGTTTGGTTTCCTTTTTTGTCAGGATGTGGTTTTTAAACGCACTCTTGCGCTTCACTTTACCGGTTCCGGTAACTTTGAAACGCTTCTTTGCACCCGACTTGGTTTTTACTTTAGGCATTGTATCAAGTTATTAAATCAAAACTTTATTTTCCTTTGGCTTTTGGCTGTACCAGCAACGACATGCGTTTTCCTTCCAGCTTGGGCATCTGCTCTACTTTTCCGTGCTCTTCCAGCCCCTGGGCAAACTTCAATAGCAAAATCTCACCGCGTTCTTTATAGACGATGGTACGTCCGGGAAAAAATACGGTAGCTTTTACCTTCGACCCCTCCTGCAAAAAGTTAATGGCATGTTTCAGTTTAAAATTAAAATCATGCTCATCAGTATTCGGGCCAAAACGAATCTCCTTCACCACCACCTTAATGGCCTTGGCCTTTATTTCCTTCTGCTTCTTCTTCTGTTCGTATTTAAACTTCGAGTAATCCGTAACCTTACAAACCGGGGGGTCGGCATTGGGTGAAATCTCCACCAAATCAAGCCCCTGTTCCTGGGCAATTTTCAATGCCTCCCTTACGGGATATACATCTACCGTGACGTTCTCTCCTACTAACCGTACCCTGGGTGCGGTAATCCTTTCGTTTATGCGATAGGGCTCTTCTGGTCTGAATGGCCCCCTTCTAAAAGGTCTGTTTGTCTGGCTAATGATACGTTCTCGTTTTTAAATCCAACATTAAAACTCAATGTGAGCCTATTTTCCCTAAAAATAGGGTGCAAATATCGGCATATTATTCAGATTTCAAAATCCCGGATATACTCCAAACTTAGTTCACCGGAGAGGCGGCACGGGCTTTAAATTCCTCCACAAACTGCTCAAACGAAACCGAACCGGCATCGCCCTTGCCATGCACACGGATTGACACCTTGCGCTCGGCCACTTCCTTCTCTCCCACAATCAGCATATAGGGTATTTTCTTCACCTCCGCATCTCGGATTTTACGCCCAATCTTTTCATCACGATTATCCAATAAACCCCTGATATCCATTTCTTTAAGGGTGTTATAGACTTCTTCTGCGTAAGCATTAAAACGCTCGGAAATCGGCAACACCGCCACCTGGTCGGGCGAAAGCCAAAGCGGGAAATTACCTCCGCAATGCTCAATCAAAACAGCAACAAAGCGCTCTAACGAGCCGAAAGGCGCCCGGTGAATCATTACGGGTGTGTGGCGCTGGTTATCGGAACCAACGTACTCCAGCTCAAAACGCTGGGGCAACTGGTAATCGACCTGTATGGTTCCTAACTGCCAACTGCGGCCGAGGGCATCTTTTACCATAAAGTCGAGTTTGGGGCCATAAAAAGCCGCCTCGCCTTTTACAGCAATTGTTTTGAGGCCGCGCTCATCGGCAGCTTCCTGTATCTCCCGTTCGGCACGGTCCCACAATTCATCATCCCCGATATACTTCTCCTTGTTTTCGGGGTCGCGAAGCGATACCTGGGCAGTGTAATTATCAAAACCCAGCGAATTAAACACATGAAACACGAGGTCAATTACCTTGATGAACTCATTCTTAACCTGGTCGGGGCGGCAAAATATGTGGGCGTCATCCTGCGTAAATCCGCGAACGCGGGTAAGGCCATGTAACTCACCGCTTTGCTCATATCGATACACGGTACCAAATTCCGCGAGGCGGATAGGAAGGTCTTTATACGACCGGGGTTTTGATTTATATATCTCGCAATGGTGCGGGCAGTTCATGGGCTTGAGCAGGAACTCCTCCCCTTCATCGGGTGTGTGGATGGGCTGGAAAGAATCTTTACCATACTTTTCATAATGCCCGGAAGTAACATACAGGCTCTTCCCGCCAATGTGTGGCGTTACTACCGGGTCGTACCCTGCCTTAACCTGTGCCTTTCGCATAAATTGTTCGAGGCGTTCGCGCAGAATAGTTCCTTTCGGCAACCACAACGGCAACCCCATGCCTACTTTTTCAGAGAACGTAAACAACTCAAGTTCTTTACCCAGTTTACGATGGTCGCGCTTCTTGGCTTCTTCTAAAAGATGAAGATATTCTTCAAGTTCTTTTTGTTTAGGGAATGTTATACCGTAGATGCGGGTGAGCATTTTATTGTTTTCATTGCCGCGCCAATATGCTCCGGCAACGTTCAGCAGCTTTATAGCTTTAATAAAACCCGTATTCGGGATATGAGGGCCTTTACACAAATCGGTAAAGTTGCCTTGTTCATAAAAAGTTATGGTTCCGTCAGCAAGCTCACTTATCAATTCAAGTTTGTACGGGTCATTTTTTGATTTGAAAAAATCCAACGCCTCTGCCTTGCTCACTTCGCGTCTGGTAAAAATGCTATCCTTCTTTGCCAGTTCCTTCATCTTGCTTTCCAACGCAGCAAGGTCATCATCACCGAAAGGTTTATCTCCCAGGTCGATGTCGTAATAGAAACCATTTTCTATCGGGGGGCCAATACCAAACTTCACGCCCGGATGAAGGGCTTCCAGTGCTTCGGCCAGAAGGTGAGCGGACGAATGCCAGAAGGCATATTTGCCACCGGCATCGTTCCATGTTAATATTTTAACAGATGCGTTACTGTCGATGCTCCGCGAAAGATCCCATATCTCGCCATTCACTTCAATGCCGAGGGCGTTGCGTGCCAGGCCTTCGCTGATACTTTTTGCAATGTCGATTCCTTTTACACCTGACGGAAACTCACGAATGCTCCCGTCCGGTAAACTGATGTTAATACTCATTTCTTTTCTTTAGATAAAATACGTGCAAATATAGGCAGGCAAGAGCACTAAAGTTTAAACTGGGCGGTAAACAACACCCCGAATTTTCGGGCGCGGTCGTTTTCAAGGTAGCTGAGGCGGTGCACAAAATCTACCCGAAGAAACCTGAATATGTTTTCAACACCATAGCCTAATTCAAGATAAGGCCGGTCGATTGACAGGTTGTTATTCCCTATCGGAAACGGAAGGGGTTCGCTCACGGCCAGGTTTTCGTTGCGCAAATCGCCATAGATTACGTTGGCCAGGCCGGTTAAGCGCCAGTTGAGCTTGCGCATTAACGGAACGCGGTTCAATAAAAATCCTTCAAAATACTGGCGGTATTGCAGCGATACAAACCGGTCGCTGAAGAATTCCCCGAAATTCATAAGGCTGTAAATCACATCGGTGTAAAAAGGAGTTTCGTTTCCGATATGGAAAGACAAAAGCGGGTAAGGTAATGTTCCGTTAATGTATTCACCGGTAATAGTGGCTTTGCCTGTGCCCAGCGGCCCCATAGGAAGTTTCTTTAAAAACGTAAACCGGAATTTGTCGTACTCAAAATCACTGCCGATTATTCCTTTCAAACCGCGTGTATAACGTAGAGTAATAATAGGCCACTTTCGCGCGCCCAGGCTTACCCGCTCGTTGTCGTATTGCAGGAACATCTCATCGCGGGCGAACCGCGATTCGAGAATAATTTCTGCCGTTTGAAAATTACGATGAAGCCTGGTCAAGTCGCCAGGGTTGGGATAATACGCAAAATCAAAATGTGGCCTGAAGGTATTATAGCGCACGGCAACACGTTGCGAAAAACCTTTTACCAATTCGCGTTGGAAATTGAATCGTGTTTCATCGAAGTAATATCCTCTTCTGAATCTGCCGAAACGTGTAGCGGCAAGAAAGAGATAATCATCCGCCAGGTTTTCATCGTCAATGCCCACCCGGCCTAAATCACTTCGCACACGCAGGCTCATGGTCGTCCAGCGTTCGCGATCCATAATATGCTGAACAAAGGCGGAATATTTTATTTTTTCATCGTCAAAGCCATAGCCTAACTGCGCGCCAAAACTTATCTTTTTACTAAATAAATGATTCGTTTTAAACCCGGATTGGATACGCACACCTTCAATATCATTAAAGGCCACCAAACTCAAGTATGGCCCTACATCTATTTTACCAACTTTCTTATATCCGTTAACCAATATCTTAACTAAATCCATATAGGTGCGCACAACCGGTATGTGCTGAAGGGTGTCGATCATCCGGTAAACATTCTTTTCTGTTTCTGTAAGCGGATCATGCCGAAGTTTGTTCCAGTGCTCTTCATCGTGCATGTTGAGGATATAGCCTTCATCCAACAGGATTTGCTTCTCATAAAATTTAGGAGGCTTGGGTTCATTAACCACAATATTTCTGTTAGAAGTATAGAATTTAGCCAATAGCCCGGCCCATTGGTCGTGCACTTCACCGGCATCTATCAGCACACGGTTTTTTACAGGTATCCAGGCGCCTCCGTCTGTTTTGGTAAGCTCTTGCTGAATTTTAATCTTTTCAATAAAGTTCAGGTTCGCTTCTTTGCCTACCGTTACTTCAATTTGCTTAACAGCGTACTCGCTTTTGGTAATCCACATGGTTCCGGTAAAGGCAAGGGCCTGCTGACTTTTCGGAAAGAAATCCAGCCGGTAACAATAATCATCTTCAACATACAAGCTGTCGGTAAGGTCGTATTCATAATACAATCGCCAGCCATCGGCTATGGGCGATACAAAATCCTTATCGAGAATGTTTAACCAGTTTTTATAGAAATTATATTCCTGGAAGGAAGCGCCCACTAATTGCGCCATAAGCGAACCATCTTCAAAGCCAATGCCACTGATCTTTGTTTCCTTGATGTTCTCAAATTTCATTTCCGGGTTGTTGCGGTAATAAAATTTTGAAACGCTTTCTGAAATAAAAATCGGGAGTACGGGTTTTCCGTCTTCGCCCGCAATCTGTTGAATGCTGTCTAACACTTGCGTTATCCGCGAAACAATTTTCTTCTGCCTGAATTTATCGGTAATGTTATCAACGTCAATTTCAATTTTTGAATATGTGTCGTATTCATACGCACTGAGTTTACGCTTGTCGTTGATACTTTTGTTTTTTACAACATTGCGAAGAACGGCAAAGGCAGGGTTTTCTCCTGCCAAAATTACAACATCGCGCAGACGCGTAACTTCTTCTTCAAGTTGGAAATGAATGGTTTGCGAAACGCCTTTTTGAACAGCTTTTGTACGTGCTTTATACCCGATATAGCTTGCGTGTAAGGAATCAGTCGGGGAATTGGTACGCAATAAATAATTCCCGTCAAAGTCGGTAGTGGTGCCTATGCTGGTTCCCTTAAATACCACATTAACAAAAGGAATTGGATCACCGGAAAAAGCATCTGTGATTTTACCTCTAACGACAGTTTCCTGCGCAAAAGAGGTTAACGGAAACGAAAGCCAAACCAAGACCTTTAAACGGACTATCAGACGCACAATATTTCGATACACGTGTAGTGGCAAACCACAAAAATAATCAATTAAACTGATCGCAACCGGTTTTGGTTTCTATGTTCAGGAAATAATAATTTCTTCCTTTTCGCCTAAAAACCGGGGGGTAGTTTTAAAAACGTACAAATCCAAAACGGCTTTGCTACGCGCAAAGTATTCGCGCACACGCACTTTCAGCGAAGACTCAAACTCCGGTTCTTCCGCTACCATAGCAACGGCATCAATACCATAATAATTACTGATAAACACGGCCCGGTAACTGTGAAAGGTCTGGGTAATGATAATAATCTTATCCTGGCCGAAAATCTCCTTGCTGCGAACTACCGAATCCAGCGTGCGAAGGCCGGCATAGTCAAGGGTAATGGCATCGGCCTTTACGCCACGAGTCAAAAGGGCTTTGCGCATCTCCGATGGTTCGTTATAGTAACGTGTGCGGTTATCGCCACTTAAAATAAAATGGTCGATTTTACCGAGCCGGTACAACTCTGCCGCCCTATCCATACGGTGTTCAAAAAACGGGTTCGACTCGCCCCCCACAAGTTTATGGCTGGTGCCCAGCACTAAGGCTACGCGGTGATCTTCAAGTTGCCCGGCATCATACAACACACGGTTTTCGGTACTGGTAACAACCCAAATATTTGAACTTATAAAAAACAGAATAACCGTACCCGACAAGATATACAATACGCGCTTTACCCGCTTCATGGAGAGGAAATTAAAACCAACCGGGCGCAAGTTACGGATTTGTACGCAAAAACTCTTTCTCAATTATTTCAGAGCGTTTTACCATCTTCCTGTACCAGTCCAATCTTAGCCGGTCTTTTTCTTCAACGCTCAACCCGAATTTTTCCTGCTCGTGTTTCAATCGCTCAATAGCTGCGCTAAGGCAAATTGCCACGCTGGCAGAAATATTCAGGCTTTCGGTAAAACCGTACATAGGGATTTTTATCCGATGGTCGGCATGTGCCAACGCATACGCTGAAAGGCCGTTCAGTTCGTTACCAAAAATAAAGGCGGCTTTGGTTGTGCACGGGTCAACATCGTAAACCGACATATTATCATCGCCCGGAGCGGTAGCATACAAGGTATAACCGTTCTCTTTCAGTTTCCTGAAACAAGCCTCGGTATTGTTTATTCTTTTCTGTTTGTAACGATTCAGGCTTAACCATTTGTACGACCCCTTCAGCACATATTTGTTCACTTCATACTTTGTAGTATTCTCTATAATGTGAATATCCTGGATGCCCATGCATTCGCAGGTACGCAATGCGGCACTCGCATTTTGCGATTGGTAAATATCTTCCAGCACTACGGTAACCTGCCTGGTGCGGGCAGCCAACACCTTTTCAGTAAATTGCTTTTTATGGTCGGAGATATATTGAGCGAAATGCTCCAGCAGCAATTGTTCCTGGTTGGTTAACGGCATCATCAGCTAAACAATGCCCCTGCAATTGTTCCCGACATCATCGTTGCCATTGTACCAGCCATTACCGCCCTAAGCCCCAGGCGCGATAAATCTGCCTGACGACCGGGCGCCATACTGCCAATACCGCCTATCTGTATGGCAATGGAACTGAAGTTTGCAAAACCACACAACGCATACGTGGATATGATAATCGACTTTTCACTAAGCAGTGACATGGATTTCATTTCAGCCAACCCGAGGTAAGCAACAAATTCGTTGATGACCAACTTCTGACCAAGCAAACTGCCTACGTGGATGGTTTCCGACCATTCAACACCCATAACAAACGCCAGTAAACGAAACACCTGCCCGAAGATATACTGCAACGAAAAACCTGAGAACGACCCGTTGGTAGATTGCCTTACCCATTCATTCAGCCCCGTCCATGCACCAATGCCATCTACCAATATCCAGTTAATGGCATAAATAATAGCAATGAACGCCAACAGCATACCGCCAATGTTTAGCGCCAGCTTTATACCATCTGCCGCGCCTGAAGCAAACGCGTCAATAACATTTGCCCCGACTGATTCTTTATTCACTTTCAGTTCGCGGTCAATTTTTTCAGGTTCATTTTCAGGTAAGAAAATCTTTGCCATAACAATGGCAGCAGGCACATTCATAAGTGATGCCGAAAGCAGATACGTGGCAAACTTGCCGTACTGTGATGGGTCGCCACCACCCAGAAAGGTAATGTAAGCACCCATAACACTGCCAGCAATAGTGGCCATTCCTACCGTCATCAGGCAGTTTAGTTCTGATTGCGTCATCCGGCTGATGAACGGGCGCACCAATAGCGGGGATTCTGTTTGCCCAAGAAAAACATTACCGGCTGCAGAAAGACTTTCAGCGCCCGATAACCGCATGGTTTTGCTCATCAGCCAGGCGAATACATATACAATTTTTTGAAGCACGCCTAAGTAGTACAGCCCTGCCGTAACAGATGAAAAGAAAATAACCATTGGCAGCGCCTGAAAAGCAAACAGAAACCCAAGCCCATGACGTGTACCCTGGTTGCTGTCGCTGTTAAAGGCCAGGTCGCCAAACAAGAACTCCGCACCGCGCGAGGCAAAACTTAAAAATGTAACGAAGCCATCGCCCAGAATGCTGAATCCTTTCTGAACTATCGGGACTTTGGAAATAAGAAGGGCGATAACGATTTGAAGAAGAACACCGGTAATAACAAGTCGCCAGTCGATTTTTTTACGGTGCATTGAAAAGGCGAAGGCTATCAGGATGATAACCGCAATACCAATTATTCCGCGAAGGTACTCCATTCAAGTTACGGGTTTCAGGTTACAAGTTTCAGGTTTCAGTTACGCTTGCCGGCCGAATCCGCCAGTTAGCGGAGAAAGCAGGGGTTACAGGTTTAAATTAATTCCGTTTACTCAACTCATCGCGGACTTTTGCAGCCCGTTCGTAATCCTCTTTATCGATAGCCTCTTTCAAAATTTCGTTGAGCTTATCTACAGAATAATTTTTCAAATCCTCAACTTTCTTGTAAACCGATTCTTTCTTAGCGCGGCTTTTCGGCTCGGCCCTGGGTTCATCTTCTTCCTGTTCATCAGTAAGTACAATACCGGCTTCCGCCAGAATATTTTCATACGTGAAAATAGGCGAATCAAATCGTAACCCTATGGCTATGGCATCAGAAGGGCGTGCATCAATTTCAGAGCGCTTCAACCCATCGGAACAAACAATCTTGGCAAAGAAAACACCTTCTTTAAGGTCGGATATAACAATCTCTTCAACCGTAAAATGAAAATTATTGGCAAACGACTTAAACAAGTCGTGTGTCATAGGACGGTTAGGAATTATCTTTTCAATTTCAATGGCAATAGCCTGCGCTTCAAACATTCCGATAATGATTGGCAGGCGCCTGTTACCTTCCGTTTCGCCAAGCACCAATGCAAACGAGCCGGTTTGCGATTGGCTTGAGGAAAGACCGAGAATTTCTAACTTAATTTTCTTCACAATTACTTCGCGGCTTTTATTGCGTCATTCAATTTAGGCAAAATATCGAAAGCATCGCCTACAATTCCGTAATCTGCAGCTTTAAAAAATGGCGCTTCGGGGTCTTTATTAACAACCACAATACATTTAGAAGAATTTACACCGGCTAAGTGCTGAATAGCCCCCGAAATGCCAACGGCTATATATAATTGAGGCGCTACCTTTACACCCGTTTGCCCTACGTGCTCGTGGTGCGGCCTCCAGCCCATATCCGAAACCGGTTTGCTGCATCCGGTAGCTGCACCCAATGTTTTTGCCAACTCTTCAATACTTCCCCAATGTTCGGGGCCTTTCATGCCACGACCACCCGATACAACAATGTTTGCTTCAGGAAGCAATACCTCTCCTGTTGCCTTTTCGGATGATGTGATTTTCGTAGAGAAATCGGCATCCGATAATGAAACCTGGAATGGTGTTACAGAAGCAGATGAGCCTACTTCTTTTACTTCGGCAGCATTTTTTTTAATGCCGATTACTTTTTTCGGTTTGGTTAACGATACATTGGCAAACGCCTTACCTGTATAAATGCTTCGCTTTACAACAAAGCCCGATGACGTATCCGGCAACTGAACAACATTTGACGCCAGGCTTGCATCTAACTTAGCAGCAACGCGCGCGCCTACGGGTGTACCTAATGACGAATCGGCAAGCACCAGCACATCGGCCTGTTCATCCTGAAATGCCTTTGCCAGCACCGCAGCATACGCCTGTATAACTCCCTGGTTTAATTTATCATCAGCAACATGAAGCACCTTTTTGGCGCCATACTTACCTAAATTCTCCAACTCGGCCTGTTCGGTTTGCCCGATAGCGATAGCCGTAACATTTCCGCCCATTGCGTGTGCAAAAGCAACGGCTTCGAGTGAAGTCTTCTTTATTTTTCCTTCAGCACTTTCTACAAAAACTAAACTATTCATAATTCAAAAGTCTAAAATCAAAAATCGTAAATCTAAATCACCTTCGCTTCATTTTTAAGCAGGCTAACCAACTCCTGCACGTTATCGGCAGAAATCATTTTTACCGCACCTTTCGCAGGGGGCAGTTCATACGTCTCAAGTTTAACACCGCTATCGGTAGAAACAGGCTCAACCACTTTCAAAGGTTTTGTTCGTGCCGACATGATGCCGCGCATATTCGGAATTTTCCATTCGGCAATCGGTTCCTGGCAGCCCGCTACAAACGGCAGGTTAACTTCGAGGTATTCTTTTCCACCTTCAATTTCGCGGGCAAGTTTGGCCGTAGTGCCTTCAATATCTAATGTCATAACAGGCGATATGGACGGAATGCCCAACATCTCGCCCACAATGCCATGAACAGCGCCACTGTTATAATCAATGGACTCTCTTCCCATCAGGATAAGGTCATAACCACCTTCTTTTGCCTGGGCGGCAATCTGCGAAGCCACAAAGAAAGAATCGGTTGGTTCTGCGTTTACACGGATAGCATCATCGGCACCAATGGCCAACGCCTTGCGGATAGTGGGTTCCGTATCGGCCTGCCCTACATTTAAAACCGTAATGGTTGCGCCCGAAGTTTCTTTCAATTCAACAGCGCGGGCGAGTGCATAATCATCGTACGGGCCAATGATAAATTGAACGCCATTCGTATCTAAACGGGTGTTATTCTCTACAAAATTGATTTTGGATGTCGTATCGGGTACGTGCGAAATACAAACAAGGATTTTCATCTTTTCAGCAACAAAAATTAATTAAACTACTCTTTATCAAACGGGCTTCAAGATAAAGCATAAAATCCGACATTTGGAAGGCCAAAAAACCAAAATAAAATGAATTTGACCCGAATTGAGCATCTTTTAAAGTACCTGGAAGAAGATCCGAACGATGCTTTTTCGCTTTATGCCCTTGCGCTTGAATACAAGGACGATAAGCCAGCCGAGGCCGAACGGTTATTTAGCCAACTGCTTGCCGCGCACCCCGACTACCTGCCCACCTATTACCAGGCCGCACAACTGATGGAAACCACCGGTCAGGTTGATAAAGCCCTGAAATTATACGCAACCGGCATTGACCTTGCCAAACAGCAAAACAACCAGGCCACACTCAGGGAATTAAAGGCGGCTTATGATTTGTTGGCGGAAGGGTGAGTTTTGTATATTTCAGCTATCTAAACGAAGAATAGCAATCTCTAATATCTCAATTCACCTTAGAGATTGTAAGCGAACTGACTGCACATCTCTTTCAGAATAAAAATGGAAAATAATGAAGACATTGTTTCTATATACAAAATCATTAAAGAACTATTAGAGCCTGCCGTTAAGGATCGACCTCCCGTAGGATTTAAAATTCAACACAGGGACAGGTAAAATCTACCTGTTTCTTACATTTATAATACCCCCCTTATTTACCCCTTGTAACAACTCCTCCCTTACGGCTGTCCACTTTTATAGTATAGTTTTTCGCTCCGCTTACAATCCAACGAACGGTAACTGAACCCATGCCGGGAATGTTGTTCACCTCCAACACATTCGGGTTGTTCTTTTGCTCGCGGGCAATGTTGTGGTCGCGGTTTTCAACCACCATGCCCGCAATAACCTTAGGGCCTTGTATGCTGATGTAATCAGGGCGTTCTATTTTATAACGCAAATCAATACTGGAGTGTGTAGGAATCATACGCTTGTTGGTAATCACTACTGTGATTTCAGTAAGGCCACCTCCAAGACTCTTCTCCGTCATTTCTTCAACAACAAGCTTAGGCATGTGGTAAGCATGATAGATACAAAATGCCATGTTGCGATGTGCATCGCTTTCCAATAAAAAGCCCGGGTCGGCACGGGTAAAGTTTTTCTTTACTCCGCCAATCTCAATTTTACCAAACTGCGGATGGTCGTATTCCTGCCAGGGCACAATAGCATCGCCAAACAACAACGATTGGTCAAATGCATACATATCTTCCTGCCCGGAGCCTTGCCGGTTAAAATACATATAGGATGTAAACAGTTCGTTTGAAAATGTAAAGATGCCCCGGCCACTGTTGAACCAATCCAACTCACCACCCCATGCGGTATATAAATCCTTATGCACAACCAGGTAGCGATACCCGGGTATCAACAATTCGCCTTTCTTACCAATAGCATCATAAATGCGCACGTCATCATTGTTGTATGAGTCGGCATCTTCGGCAGCACCGGGGCCGCGCAACAACATACCGCCAGAGTTATGAAAGCTCTGCGCACCGGCAATGTTGGGATGCGCCATTACAAAATCGCGCACATTCCTGTTTTCAGGAATGGAGAACGGGTACTTGTATGCCCCTCCCTGAATATGGTTGGGCTGCCACTTCCAGCCCCAGTCGCGGTTGGGGTCGTAAAAACCTGTTCCATCTTCATTAACCCGTCCGTCACCATCGTTATCTAATCCTTCAAAACCCAACATTTCATACTCACCTTGTTCATCGGGCTTTGCAGGAATTAACCTTCGCGAATCGTTCGGGTCTTTTTTCATTCTTCCCGTTGGGCTTTTCCGTATCATCATGGTGATGTGCCCATCGCCATTCAAATCGTCAAACCCGTCTTCATCAATCAGTCCATCGCGGTCGTTATCAACGGGGATAACGCCTGAGCGCGGACTATGCGGGGAATTAGGTTCTTTCATATAATGGTCGCGTGCATCGGGGTTGATAGTAGGCACGATATAGAAAACCTTATCGGCTAATAATTCTTTTATAAAGGCTACGTCTTTAAATGTTTCGGCTAAATACCACGCGGTGTACAACGCCATTTCCGATCCCTGAATTTCATTGGAGTGGATGTTACCATCAATATAAAATCCGGGCTTCTCTTCCGGTTTACCTTTTTTGAAATCCGTTACGGTAAGTAACCACATTTCGCGCCCCTGGTAACTCTTGCCGATTGAACTTAGCTTAACCAGGTCGGGGTGTGCCGCTGCCAGTTTCTTACAGATTTCGGTAATGCCGGAATGTGTGTAATACCGGTTCCACGATACCTGCACTTTAGGATTTTCGGGTGTGCCTGCCGCGCGGAAAACGCTTGCGGCATCCTGCGCTTGGGTTACAACCGAAACAAGAACAATGGATAATATTAATATTGATTTTTTCATAAGGCTTCCAATCAAAGGTTTACGTCAACTTTTTTCACGCCCGATTGAGGCGCTCCGGCTTCGAGGGTAATTTTTCCTTTACCTTTTATGAGCCAGGTAAGTTCTTTACTCTCACCGGCATCAAGTTCATTCAGTAAGGTTATCTTATTACCACCAAAAATGGTTTGGTCTTTAGACAGAACAAGATTCACCTTCACTAATTTTACGAAATTATTATTGCGTGCAACCTGAGCTATGGCCGGAAAACCGCCTTTGTTTTGCAGCGTTACCGTAACGCGGCTCACACCATTATCGAGCGATTCGGTTTTCAGGTTTACCAAGTCAACCTGTGGCTTGTTTTGCGCAAGGGCAATGATAAACTTCGTGTGCTCATCGGTTAGTTTTGTTATGGCGCTTGCCGGGGGCGTTGTTTTTACAAACGGCTTAAAGCCGCCTGCTTCTGCCACTTTACCCGGAAAATCGGGGTGATTGATTTTCTGCCAATTCACAAAAACATCCTGACCTTCGCGCTCGGCCCAACGGATAAAGTCAACATCAACATTTTTATCTGCGTTGGGTTTGTATTTCGCTGCCGAGGCGGAGTCTTTGGGAACTTCAAACTTAGGCGCCCACCAGCCCGGAGTGCTGAAACTCTGCCTTCCGTAATGGAAGTATGCCCACTGCACAAAATCGCCTTTTTGCGGTGAGGCAGCAGGAGCATCTTTTTGTTTTACGTGCTGTTTATACAACTCACTTGCCAATTTATTATACTTCACATCTTGCTCCAGTATTCCGGTAGCTATACGGCCTGCCTTTGAACGGTCATACTTCCAGGGCTCGGACAGGTTGTTGGCAGGCCCAAACGCAATTACCGCGAACACATTAAAACGGTCGTATAAATAATCCAATACTGCGCGTGTTTCTACTTCCGAAACGGGGTGCTCGCCTGCTCCTTTTTCAAAATAAGGCGGGTCGAAGGTGAGGTTCTTGTTAAAGTGAACACCTCCTTCTCCATCTTCATTAAACTTACCGTCTTTATCCGTATCGGTGCCTTCGCTGATGAGGATGTACTTGCCCTGCTCGCCCTTTTCGGTATTTGCCTGCACCATAATGCGTGCATCGGCCGGGTGTGTTTTCCACCGACCGGTAGCATCTTCCACCCGCACCATAGTAATCAGCCCGTCATTGTTTAAATCCTCAAACGGGTCTTCATTTATTTTTCCATCGCGATCATCATCAGTAGCTGACGCATTGCCGCTACGCTCATATCGTACCTTGGCAAAGTATTGTTCGGTTGCATCGGGGCTTACATTTGGGAACACATAAAACGCTGTCGATGCCAACAAGGCTTTTACGCTATCGGTTGAAGCACCGGCCAATAACCGTTCGGCAAAGCCGAGGGCAAGTTCCTGGCTAAGAATAAGTGAACCTTCAACACCACCCGCCACGACTACGGCAGGGTTGTTATCGCGGTTGCCCGAACCAATTTCAAGCACCCAAATATCTTTACCCCCTGCTGTTTTAGCGAGCGACCGTAATTTCACCAATGAACCATGTGCCGACTCAAGGCTCTTGACGCGCTGGCTTACCTGGACATGATTACTGTATTGCTGACCGAACCCAACCTGGGCACAAGCCAGAAGAAACAAGCCTGTTAAAATTCTATACTTCATATTCCGTAGTTAATAGCTGTAAAGTTAACAGCCGAACTTACGGGTAACAATGGAGTATTACAAGCGGTGCGAATTTGATTTGAGGCTTTATCAGCAGGTGCGCCTTTCCCATCAAATAGTGAGTTTCTTCCTCTTTTTGGCGTTCTCCGTTTTTATCATAATACGTCAATGTTACAAACATGGAATCAGCAACCATTGTACTATCATTGATGCAATAGTGTGATGTTGATTTTCGGAGGATGGCTTGTTCCTGTCCATAGTCAGAGTATACAATCGATGTCGACTTGGTTGTCGCGCATGAAAGCAAAACTGTCGAAAGAATAAATGCCAAAAGTCGGTTTTGTTGTTTCATTTATCTGTCAGTCATTGGCAATTGTTGGCAACGTTTAGGTATGTGACGTTGCGGGCTTGGAGGGCAAATGAAGGAGGAACGACTGATTTGCCCGACTACTCCGAAACTGTCCCACGAAACCGAACGTTGTTTTGAAAACTAAACTACAACTTTACACTACATCCCGCAATGGCACATACCTTTTGTTAGCGTGCGTTTGTCGTGTCCCGATTTAAATTATATGGAATATTTTCTATGTCTGTCGGCAATGAAGGAATCCTTAATTTGCTTTTCAGATATTTAGTCCACTCAAATTGCTTATCCACAAGCACTCCATGATTAGTCAAGGAGTCATATAAAATATGCAAACTGTCCGTCTTGGCATAAAAGGCATTTATGATGTATGCTGTTTTTTCTCGCCTCGCCCATGTTGTCCGCAAGCTATCATTTGCCAAACGAGCATAATACTCTGCAATATAAAAGTGACCTTGCTCATGGGCCAATAATAAATCAAACATTGGCTCGTCTGTCCTGTCCTTTACCCAAGACTTGTAAGGGTCAACATATGAAAGTACAATTGCAGGTGGATAATCAAAGGCCTCATTGATCTCATAAAGTAGATTTGCCCTTATGCGGGCTGAGTTTCCTTTCTCTCGACTAGGAATTGCTTTAAAGTCGTCCCATGTCACCTGTTCTCCATTTGTCCGAAGTCCGTAATACTTGTAGGACATGATTTGTTTGTCCGGTATAAGTACCACAACTAGGGTTAAAATTGAAACGCCAAGTATCGTCCCTTTGTCTAAGCGATTAAAGTTCTTTTTTGCAAGCAGGTAAGCTATTGTTAGTAACAGTGCGAATGAAACGAATCTGTTATAATACACATAGTCTATCTTGGCTGCGATTGTAACAAAACACAAGGTTGCCAATATGAAAACCAACTTTTTGTCCTTGTCCTTTGTCAAGAGCACTTTCCCAAAGCAAAAAGCTGCGAATACAATTGATACAACAATCAATACTGTCATTGATCCCTTTAGGTTCAGGGTTCTAAAGAGGAAATGAGTCCCAAGTGATAAGATTAAATAAAGAAGGGGAAGTCTGTAATTTTTTAGCATTGAAAAATCTGTCCGAACAAATGCACGCCAACACCCGAATATACGAAATTGCATATATTCCTCTTAGTTACCTTAACTGCTTTCCAGGTTTTTACACCATCAGAAGGGCATATCCTCATCATTACCTGATGCAGGCGGTTCATTTTGTGGGGGGATTTGATTAATCCGGCTTTCGCGGGTTATCATGCCGCTAAACGGATTATCAGAAGGGCCGGGAGAATCAAAATCGGCAAACTTGGTGTACTTGCCGATAAATTTAAGTTTCACCGACCCGGTTTGTCCGTTACGGTGCTTGGCTATAATCACCTCACCCATGCCCTGTGTGGGCATACCGTCTTCATCCACAGTAATCTTATAATACTCCGGTCGGTAGAGAAACATTACCATATCGGCATCCTGTTCGATAGAACCGGATTCGCGCAAGTCGGAAAGTTGCGGACGCTTATCGCCTCCACGGGTTTCCACACCCCGGCTTAATTGAGATAACGCCAGCACCGGAACGTTGAGTTCTTTTGCAATGCCCTTCAATGCACGCGAGATAGATGCAATTTCCTGTTCGCGGTTACCACCGCTATCGCCACGCATCAGTTGCAGGTAATCGACAATAATCAACTGAATACCGTGTTCTGCCTTTAGCCTGCGGCACTTGGCGCGCAGTTCAAGTATAGAAAGTGCCGGGGTATCGTCAATAAATATAGGAGCCGAAGAAAGCCGGTTTGTTTTGTGTACTAACTGCTGCCATTCAAATTCAGCCAACTGCCCTTTACGGATTTTCTCGCCTTCCAATTCAGCTTCCGCAGAGATCATACGATTCACTAACTGAACGGAGGCCATCTCCAACGAAAAAATAGCTACCGGTCTTTTGAAATCAACGGCTGCGTTACGCATAGCCGAAACAACAAACGCAGTTTTTCCCATACCCGGCCGTGCGGCAATAATCACGAGGTCGGAGTTTTGCCAGCCCGATGTCATCCGATCGAGTGCGGTAAAGCCTGAAGGCACACCGGTGAGTCCGTCTTTATGTTCTTTCAGTTTCTGAAGTTCCGTAATGGCACGGTACATCAGGTTTTTCATGTTATCGTAATTCTTACGCAGGTTCGAGTCGGATATTTCAAAAATGGACTGCTCGGTTTTGTCCAACAGTTCAAACACATCCGTAGTGTCCTCGTACGCATCGTGGTGAATTTGCGATGCGATGTGTATCAGGTTACGCTTGATGGCCAGCTCAATTACCACACGTGCATGGTATTCAATGTTGGCGGCTGAACTTACTTTAGAGGTAAGCTCGGCAATGTAGTAAGCGCCACCTACTAATTCCAGTTTGGCATTTTTGCGCAACTGGTTTACTACCGTGCGCATATCTACCGGCTCGGAATCTTTAAACAGTTCAATAATGGCGCGATAAATTTCCTGATGCGCCTCAGCATAAAAATGCTCGGGCTTTAAAAATTCAACAACTGCGTTAAGCGCACCCTTTTCTAACATAAGTGCGCCTAACACAGCCTCTTCCAAATCAAGCGCTTGTGGCGGAAGTTTTCCCAAACTTTCGGAAATATCGCGTGCCAAAAGTTTACCTCCCTTTCCGGAAGGCATCATGGTTTTACTTCCTGTTCGCATTGGCGTTGATCGGCTTTGCTCCATACTGTGGTTGTTGGACGTGTTGCTTTTTTATAAGACGACAAACGTAAGCAAACACGTATTCCGGTTAATAACATTCGTTCAATACACAATCCACAATCATTTTACCTTCATTAACAAGTTATGCACATTTAATAGTTGCAATGGTAAGCACGGGTAACTGACAGCCCGTGACAGTCAACAGGTTAAAAATCTGATTTTTACAGAATAAACATTTTCGTTTACTTTAGACGGATATTAGACCTGATTAAACTGGAATGAACAGCTCTACCGAAACCATACTAAAGCAAGCTGCTGATAAACAACGCATTGTAGTAACCGGAAGCCGTGGAACGACAACATTGGCCGCTATGCTCATTCATGTGCTGAATTATTACAAACGCCCTTTCGATTATTCTATAAGTGCGGCCGGTCATGGTATTTCAGAAACTAATCGGTTTTCGGCTAATGCACCGCTCATTATAATTGAGGCCGATGAACATTCCATGATAGAGTTCGGGCATCACATTGGGTTGATTACCAATATTATGTGGGCAGAATCACCGGAGTTTCCCAATGCCGAAGAATATGTAAAACGTTTCGACCAGTTTGCCGACAGTACCCCCAAAGCCGGGTTGCTTTTTTATTGCGAGAACGACCCGTTAGCCTTGTTGGTTGGCGCCAAACCCCGAACCGATGTATTGGGTGTTGGCTATAAAATTCACCCGCATACCTCTGAGGTAGGAAATCACTTCATCACTTCCGGGAAAGAAAAAATACCCGTAAACATTTTCGGAAGTCAGAATTTTCAGAACATAAGCGGAGCTAAAGAACTTTTAAAACGCATCGGCATAACAGCCGACCAGTTCTATAAAGCGCTTTCAACGTTTCCGCTTTAATAAACTATTCACGCAGGGTAATGCCCGATTAATATTTTCCCATGAAACTCAACCTTCGTAATCCACTTTGCTTTTTCGACCTGGAAACTACCGGCACCAACATTACACAAGACCGCATAATTGAAATTGCCATAATTAAAGTTATGCCAAATGGCGAAACCATTCGCAAAACCGACCAGGTTAATCCTACCGTTCCCATTCCTGCCGAGTCAACTAAGTTTCATGGACTTACAGATGAAGACGTTAAAGACAAACCCACGTTTAAAGATGTTGCCAAAGAATACGCACGTTTTTTTGAAGGTGCCGACCTTGCAGGCTTTAATATTTTAAAATTCGATATTCCTATTTTGGTAGAAGAGTTTTTAAGGGCTGATGTTGAATTTGACCATACACGTAAAAAAGTTATTGACGCGCAACGTATCTTTCATTTAATGGAAAAACGTACCCTCTCCGCAGCGTATCGTTTTTATCTCGGCAAAGAATTGCAAAACTCGCACACTGCCGAAGCCGACACACAGGCAACGTTAGACGTATTATTGGCACAGGTAGCAAAGTATGACGGCCAACCTGTTGTGGACGGGCTTGGCAACACCATTGGCGAGATTAAAAATGATATGGAGATACTCTCCAACCTCACCGCTTCCAACCTCGTTGACCTTGCCGGCCGCATGATAAAAAATGATAAAGGCGAAGAAGTGTTTAACTTCGGCAAACACAAAAACAAAAAAGTGCTTGACGTGCTGAAACAGGAGCCATCCTACTACGACTGGATGATGAACGGAGATTTTCCATTGGATACGAAACGTAAGTTGACAGAGATTAAGTTGAGGGGGTTTAAGAAGTAAGTTAATCTGAACTTTTTATTAAAATATGATGTATCTTTACTTACTCAAACAATCAAGCTGATAATCATACGGTAAAAAAGCATTTATGAAACAGGTTGTTTTAAATATCAAAGACGAGAAATATCGTTTCTTTCTGGAACTGATAAAAAATCTTGACTTTGTGCAGGTAGAAGAAATCAAAGGCGACTCTAAAGAAGAAATTATCGCTAATCTGAAAGAAGGCTTTAAAGAACTGAAGCTTTATAAGGAAAGGAAAAAGAAGTTTCGGGACGCTAAAGATTTAATCAATGAGCTTTAAGGTCAAAACTTCCGACCAGTTTGAAAAGGAACTTAAAAAGCTCGCAAAAAAATATCCATCATTAAAAAATGAGTATGCCGACCTGGTAGCACAATTGGAAGAAAACCCCACGTTGGGCACTCCTCTCGGTAACGGAATTTTTAAGATTCGCTTAGCCATCGCTTCCAAAGGTAAAGGAAAAAGTGGTGGAGCAAGGGTGATTACCTACGTTCAGATTGACGATGAAACTGTTTTGTTGCTATCCATATACAACAAAGGCAGTAAGGATTCTATTTCTGACAAAGAAATACTGGAACTCCTGAACAAGTATGGGGAATAAACTATTTGTTCGTACCCAAATCATAAATCACTTAACCTTCTCCCACACCTCACTCACCGGGTTTCCGGTTGTGCCTTTTCCTTTGTGATACCAGTCTGTGCCGTCAAGCCGGCATTCAAATGTAAGCAACATGCCCGCACGGGAGTTGTCGCGGGAGAAAAAACGTATGTTTTCAGTGTACTTACCGTTTTCAAGTTTATAGGTTCCGCCACCGCTGCCCATAAACTGTTTGGTTTCGTAGTTGAAGGCCGCCCACTGAAAATGATTTCCTGAAAGAATTTTTATTGTTTGCCGGGGTGACACTCCGCCCCTGCGCTCACCGGCCGCACCATCGTCATTAACACGCGCGCCAAAGCGCCACGCACCGCTTAATGAAGAAGAAGCATCATCCGTTTTCTTCCACGTTTCTTTTAACACACCACCGTGCATCTTAGCCTCAATGGTAAGCTCATCTTTCTTCAGCGAAAACGAATAGGTAACCGGCTTGCGCACTTGTGTGCTGTCGGTTGTATAGAAGTCGAGTGTTTCGGTGTATTGTTTTCCGGTTGTGGTATAGTTTCCGCCACCGGCTTTCACAAATGAGCCATCGGCTTTGTGGATGGCAAACATGAAATAAGTATCGCTGTAAATCTTGATACACTCGTCAGTGAACGGTTTTCCGTTTTGGCTTACCAGTTTCCAGGCGCCATTCAGGTTTTGCGAATAGGCCGTTACCATAGTTAACAACAGAATGGCGGTAAGAAATACTTTTGCTTTCATAGGTCAGGTTATTTTATGTTCTCAAAATCTTCTCCATTGCTCTCCCCTTTGCCAGTTCATCAACCATCTTATCCAAATAGCGAATTTGCCGCATAAGTTTGTCTTCAATCTCTTCAATACGATAGCCACAGATTACGCCTGTAATTTTTGAAGCGTTGGCGTTGATTTTTGCCTTGGCAAAGAAGTTCTGAAAATCGGTTTTATCATCAAGGTGTTTCTGCAAGGCTTTCTTATCATATCCCGTCAACCAGAATATAATTTCATCTACCTCTGCTTTTGTCCGCCCTTTTTTCTCTGCTTTGGCTACATAGTGCGGATAGACACTCGTAAATGACATTCTATAAACCCGCTCGTTATTTTTGTTATTCATTTCTTTTTAAGGTTACTGAAGTTTGAGTAGTTCATTTTACTAAACTAATGTTACACGCGTTTTTTAATATTTTCACGCAAAGGCGCAAAGAACGCTAAGAAAATCGCAAAATTTTAAAGTTTGCATACCACCAGTTACCATTAACAACCAACGTCCGCACATCAACACACACGCACGTTAACACCCCAATCACCTCACTTCTTATAATACTGCATCGCTTCCGGTATCCAGTTGTTCAGGTCGCGCACACGGGTATCGTGCGAGGGGTGTGTAGATAAAAACTCCGGGGGCTCCTGTCCGCCACTGGCAGCGCTCATGCGCTCCCAAAATTTTGGCGCCTCGTTAGGGTCGTACCCCGCCATCGCCATAAATATCAACCCCATCTTATCGGCTTCCGACTCGTGTTGACGGCTGAACTTGAGCATACCCAGGTTGCTGCCCGCGCCAATGCCTTGTAAAAGCAACTCCTTGCCCAAAGTCGGGTTTTGCCCCATCAACGCACCAAATGTACCCAAAACTCCCTGCACAGCCATCTGCTGACTCATGCGCTCGCGGCCATGGTTGGCAATGGCATGGGCTACCTCGTGCCCCATCACCACAGCAACACCCAACTCATCCTTACAGATTGGCAAAATGCCGGTATAAAAAGCCACCTTGCCACCGGGCATACACCACGCGTTCACGGTCGGGTCGTCTATCAGGTTAAATTCCCACGCAAACCCATCAAGTTGCGAGGAAAGATTTTTATCGGCCATGTACTGCTCAACGGCTTTCTGAATGTTAGCACCCACCCGCTTAATCATAGCGGTTTGCTGCGCATTTGTAGAGAGCGGCCCCGTGGCAACCACCTCGCGGTATTGCTCATACGCCATCGGCATAAGTTCGGCATTGGAAATCAGGCTAAGTTGATTGCGGCCCGTTACGGGCACGGTAGCACAGGCATACACCACTAAACCACCTATCAAAAGAATAATTACATTTCGTATCATACGTTATAAATTTTAACAAAAATACAAATTCGATGGCAGATTGTTAATAGCTTTGTCATCTAAAGAAGTTGACATGAGGATTTTTGCGATAGGCCGTAATTATGCCGAACACATCAAGGAACTGAACAACGAGCGCCCCGATGAACCCGTTATTTTCACCAAGCCCGATACGGCCATTATCCGCAACAACGCCCCGTTTTATTACCCCGATTTTTCAACTGATATTCACCACGAAGTTGAGTTGGTGTTGCGCATCTGCAAAGAAGGCAAAAACGTGCAGGAAAAATTTGCATACAAATATTATGACGCCATTGGCATTGGCATAGATTTTACCGCCCGCGACCTTCAGCAAAAAGCAAAAGAAAAAGGATTGCCGTGGGATATTGCCAAAGGCTTTAATGGCTCAGCTCCCATTTCAGATAAATTTATTCCGGTAAGCGAGTTTAAGGATCTAAAAAACATCAACTTCAGTTTATCTGTAAATGGCGAGCTTAAACAACAGGGCAACACAAGTTTAATGTTGTTCCCGTTCGATTACATTATCGCTTACTTATCGAAATTTTTTACCCTGCGAACCGGAGATTTAATTTTTAGCGGAACCCCAAAAGGTGTTGGCCCCGTTTCGGTTGGCAATGTGTTAACGGCCTGTATTGAAAATGAGAAACTATTGGAATTTGAAATCAAGTAAGGCAGGAGTTTTATTTTTTCTCCTTGCCCATGTAGCAACAGCGCAATTAAGCAAACCCGATGCGAACGTAGTAAAGGAGAATTCCTACATCTTCCCGATACGACCGGGCAACCCGGCTTCCCTTTCGGGAACAATGGGCGAACTGCGCAGCACGCATTTTCATACCGGCTTGGACATCCGCACCAACAACGAACTAAACTGGCCGATAGTAGCCGCGCAAAAGGGTTACATCATACGTGCCGGTGTAAGCCCTACGGGTTACGGCAACGTGGTGTATGTTAAACACCCTGACGGAAACACAACGGTTTACGCGCACCTGAATAAATTTAATGACGCGCTGCACCAATATGTGCTGAATGAACGATACAGACGAAAAACTTCGAGTGTTGATTTATACTTTCGCGAAAATCAGTTTCCGGTAAACAAAGGCGATACCATTGCTTTTTCAGGAAATTCGGGTTCTTCGGGCGGGCCGCACCTTCATTTTGATATTCGCGACCCCAACAACCTTGCGCTTAATCCGCTAACGTTTGGATTTGCCGAAGTGCGCGACAACGTTCCGCCTATCGCACAAAAAATAGCCTTAAAAACACTCGACAAAAATTCGCGCATCAACGACCGCTTCGGGCGATTTGAGTTTTATTTACAACGCTCCGGCAACGATTATATACTATCGCAACCCGTATTGGCTCACGGCACTATTGGTATTGAATTGCTTGCGCACGATGTGGTTGACAACGCACGTTTTAAATGTGGTGTAAATCACATTGAGGTGTATGTGGATAGCGTGTTGCTGTTCAAACAAAACATTGAACGCCTGAACCTGACGCAAGGCAGAAGCATTTACACCGTAATCGACTTTAAAAAAATGATAGCGGACGGAAACCGGTTTTACAAACTTTACCAGGATGACGGCAACACACTGAAATTTTATTCGCAATCGCCCGGAAAGGGCAAACTCAACATAAAAAATAATAATACATCAACCGTGCGCATTGTAATGAAGGATTTTCATGGCAACACCAGCACGGTGCGGTTCAGGTTAAAACCAAGCGAACCCACACGCGAAGTGTTTACACTGCAACTGCCAAAGGCAGATATTACTTCGGATATACAGGACAACACCCTTGTAATCGCATCGCGCAATTGCGAAGGCGAAGAATACGGTGCGCAGGCTTATGTAAAAGGCGAACCGACAGAACTTGAATCGGCCTATTTCAGCGCTGCACAAAATGTTTATTTAGTTGACCTGCGCAAAACGCTTCCCGACTCCGTGGTGATTTGCGGGCAGTCAGTCGTTACCAACCTGAAAGCTATGGTTCCTTCAGGAGTGGAATATAAATATTACAGCGACCTGGTTGATATTCGTTTTCCGAATAATGCCCTGTACGATACCTTATATCTTTCAACAACACATAGCCGCAATGCCGATAGTTTAGAAATTTTTTCATTAGGCGGTCCGCAACAACCTTTCAGCCGCAGTGTTTCCGTAACCTTAAAACCCACACAACCTTACACCATGAATAAGGCAACCGGTGTGTATAGGGTATTGGGGCGGGCATACAGCTACGAAGGTGGCGAATGGACAAACGGAAAGATTACGTTTAACCCGCGCGAGTTTGGCAACTTTACTATTTTAACCGATACTGTTCCTCCTGTTATTACGCGCATTTATGCTAACACAAACACGGCACGTTTCAGAATTGGCGACAACCTTTCGGGTATTGCCTCCTTTGAAGCAACGCTAAACGGGAAGTGGTTGTTGATGAATTACGATGCCAAAACCGGCATATTGGTTTCTGAAAAAGCTGACCCTAAGGCTTCCCTTGCCGGTGATTTTAAACTCATTGTTACTGACCAGGCAGGAAACAGAAAAACATTCACACAAAAAATTCAATAGCTATGGTGCTCAAACCCGGATTAAAAGCCCCCGACTTTACCGTAAACGACCAGGACGGAAAACCTGTAACGCTGTCGGAGTTGAGAGGAAAAAAAGTTGTGCTTTATTTTTATCCGAAAGACCAGACACCCGGCTGCACGGCAGAAGCCTGTAACCTGCGCGACAACTACAAGGCGTTGCAAAAGCAAGGGTATGAAGTGTTGGGCGTGAGCACCGATTCGGAAAAATCGCACCAGAAGTTTATCGCTAAAGAAAAACTTCCGTTCAGGCTGTTAGCGGACGTGGACAAAGTAATTCACAAGAAATACAACACATGGGTTGAGAAATCCATGTACGGAAGAAAATACATGGGCACTGCACGTGTTACTTTTATTATTAATGAGCAAGGTGTGATTGATGAAATAATTGAAAAAGTAGATACTAAAAATCACACCGACCAGATTCTTAAAAAACAACCGGCAGCAAAGAAAACCACTCCTGCCAAACGTGCCGTTAAAAAAGCGGTGAAGAAGAAAGTGGCAGTAAAGAAAAAAGTGGCGAAGAAAAAGAAATGAGCGCTAACGTACGCGCAAGCCTATTTCACCTTCTTCGGTTTCAACTCATAAAACCAGATATCGTCATTCGGCACATCAAACTCCAGTTCGGTAACAGTAAGATTATTGTCGAGCTTAAACTGAACTGTTCCAAACGTAAACCACGATAACGCCTCGGCTTCGTCCCATTCAATTTTCCAGACATCGTAATGCCAATGCGTAAGTGTAGCGTTAAATCGTTTCGAATGTTCAAAATACAGGCGCAGCTTATCGCCTTCTTTCTTCACTTCAATGTTGCCATACATATCAGCATAGTAAGTACCTGTATATTTTTCAATTGCAACGGACGGTTTCGTTCCTTCCACATGCGCCTTCACCCTGTCGCTGATGCGGGCATCGTTACCGGCCTGTCGTTTTTTTGCAAGGGCTAAAAGTTCGGCAGACCAATCGCGAACAGGCGCTTTCAGGTAAGCATCAATGGTGTAGTTGGCAATTGCGTTCATCAGTCCGCCCTTCATTCCATTGGTAAGCACTACCACGCCAAGTTTTTCATCGGGTATAAGGGCAACAATAGATACCATGCCGGAATATCCGCCCGTATGCCCTACCCGCATTTTTCCTTTGTAGTCCGACAGACCCCAACCAAGTCCATATCCACGAAAGTGTGTATCAAAATCCTTATCGGTGTGGTCAACCGTAAACATATTATGCGGTGTCCATAGCGTGTTGCGAAGTTGCGGTGTAAGCAACGTGTCTTTTCCGTTAATGCCGTTGTTCAAATTAAAAATCATCCACTTCGCCATATCGCTTACGCTCGAAACAATTCCTCCCGTTGCGGCAATGGCATCCCAGTCTTCCCAGGGTATAGGCGTGTGCTTTTCGCCAGCAAGCGCATGAGGCGAGGCATAGTTACTTTTTTGCGAAAGATAGCGGGATGAAGTAAGCGAGTGGCTCATGCCGAGCGGGGTAAATATTTTCTCTTCAATAATATTGCCCCAGGGTTTACCGGCTACTTCTTTCATTAACTCTCCGGCAGCGATATACATTACATTGGTGTAACCATAACCCGCCCTGAAATTATACGCCTGCGGAATGTATTTTGCCCGCCTGATAATTTGTTCTGAAGTAAGATTATCGGAAAGATACCAGATGGCATCTCCGCTAAAGGTGCCATGCCCGATGCGGTGACAAAGCAAATCACGAACGGTAACATCCTGCGATATGTATGGGTCATACAATTCAAAATACGGAAGAAACTTCCGCACCTTATCATCTAACGACAGCTTACCTTCTTTCGCCATCATGGCTATGGCCGCAGTTGTAAATGCCTTTGAGTTTGACGCAATGGCGTACAACGTATGTTCATCCGTTTTTTCCGGTTTACCCGCTTCTTTTACACCATACCCCTTGCTGAAAACAACTTTACCATCTTTAACAATGGCTATACTCATACCCGGCACACCCCAGTCGGAGAGTGCTTTGGCATAGTAGGCATCCAGTTTTTTCAGGTCGGGTTGTGCTGCAACAGTCAATGCAACAAGGCATGCAATAATGATTGCCCCAAATCTTTTCATAGTGAAGGAATTTTATATCAGAAATGTAGCTGATTTTTTCTTTCTTTGAGCCCAAACGCAATATTGACTTCAAAAAAATCTGATAAAAATGTCGCAACCCAATCTTAACCAACTCGAAAAACTTGCTTCCCAAATCCGCAGAGATATTGTTCGCATGGTTCACGCCTGCCAGTCGGGGCACCCCGGTGGCTCATTGGGTTGTGCTGATTATTTTGTTGCCCTATATTTTCATATACTCAAACGCAACCCCGGTTTTTCGATGGATGGCACCGGAGAAGACATCTTCTTTCTGTCAAACGGCCATATTTCACCGGTTTGGTATGCCACGTTAGCCCGTGCCGGATATTTTGATGAGAAAGAATTGGCCACATTCCGCCAGTTGAACTCGCGCCTGCAAGGTCATCCCGCCACACACGAAGGTCTGCCGGGCATACGGGTAGCTTCAGGGTCATTAGGGCAAGGATTATCGGTTGCCATCGGTGCAGCCCAGGCCAAAAAACTTAATAATGATAACAGTTTAGTATATGTGCTGATGGGCGATGGCGAACAGCAGGAAGGCCAGGTATGGGAAGCCGCCATGTACGCTCCACATCATAAAGTTGATAACCTCATCGCTACTATTGATTACAACGGTCAGCAAATTGACGGCCCCGTAAAAGACATTATGGATTTACGGGATTTGAAAGCCAAGTGGGAAGCCTTCGGCTGGGAAGTGCTGGAGTTTAATGGCAACAACATGAAAGAAGTAGTTGCCGGACTTGAGCGTGCAAAAACCTTTACCGGCAGGGGTAAGCCGGTTGTAAACCTCATGCGCACCGAAATGGGCTATGGTGTTGATTTTATGATGCACTCGCACAAATGGCATGGCGTAGCGCCCAACGATGAACAGTTAGAAAAAGCCCTGGCCCAGTTGGAAGAAACATTGGGGGATTATTAATACCTTGCCTGACAGAAAACCAAAACTATTTATCGGTTTACTCCGACAATTATCGGAAATACCTGCAGACACCATAACAATAAACGCGGGTTACACGTTTTAACCATGTAGTTGAAATCACAACTACCTGGAAGGCCCTGAAAGTTTCAGGGTGGTATAACGTTAAAATTCAAATGATTATGAATACCGCAGGAAAAGTAGCTATCGGAATTTTAGGTGGAATAGCCATTGGTGTAGCAGCCGGTATTTTATTAGCCCCTAACAGTGGCAAGAAAACCCGCAAAAAGCTAATGAGCAAATCGAAAGAGTTAACTGACCGTGTTTCCAAAACGTATGGCGACATGAAGAAAACCTACAACAAACAATTAGACTCATTGGCCGGTAACGGTAAAGCCGGAATTGACACACTCAAAGAGTCAATGAAGGTTTAGTCTTTCTTTACAGAACAAATCGTTTAAAAACACTGCCTGACGGCAGTGTTTTTTTTGTAATCATAACGAGTACCTACTTGGCGCAAACCGGAATACAATCAAAACATTTTGGCTTTTCAAAAGGAATTGTATACTTGTGCTTTCATTTTTCACAAGCCTTATCATCATCATGACTAAATTTACCTTCACTGAAAAGAAAGATACCCGCTCCGGCTTCGGAGTAGGCTTACACGAGCTCGGAAAATCCAACCCCAATGTAGTAGCGCTTTGTGCCGACCTTATCGGCTCGCTTAAAATGGGCGACTTTAAAAAAGAATTTCCCGACAGGTTTTTCCAGGTAGGTATTGCCGAAGCCAACATGATGGGGCTTGCTGCCGGCTTGACCATTGGCGGCAAAATTCCGTTTACCGGAACCTTTGCCAACTTCTCAACAGGAAGGGTGTATGACCAGATACGCCAATCGATAGCCTATTCACATAAAAACGTAAAAATATGTGCCTCGCACGCTGGCGTAACCCTGGGCGAAGATGGCGCCACACACCAGATACTGGAAGACATTGGCATGATGAAAATGCTGCCCGGCATGACCGTTATTGTTCCGTGCGATTATAACCAAACCAAAGCCGCTACTGTTGCTCTCGGCAATCATCATGGGCCGGCTTATCTGCGCTTTGGTCGGCCTTCATGGCCAATTTTTATGGCGCCCGACAGGCCTTTTACCATTGGCAAGGCTGATAAACTGATTGACGGAAAAGACGTAAGTATTTTTGCCTGCGGCCACATGGTGTGGCAGGCCATAGAAGCAGAAGCCGCATTAGCCGAAAAAGGAATAAGCGCAGAGGTTATCAACATACACACCATAAAACCGCTGGATGTTGAGGCCGTGCTTGAATCTGTACAAAAAACAGGTTGTGCCGTTACCTGTGAAGAACATCAAATAAATGGTGGCCTTGGCGATAGCATCGCGCAGGTGCTTTCACGGCATTATCCGGCCCCGGTTGAAATGGTAGCTGTAAACGACTCGTTTGGCGAAAGCGGTACACCCACACAACTATTGAAAAAATACGGCCTTGCACCCGAAAACATTGTGAGTGCAGTGGAGAAGGTTATCGGCAGGAAGAAATAAAAGCGCATCAACGTTAACCGGTAACAATCATTCAAAAGTTTAAATCATGTACATTTGGGATTGCTTTATCCTCAAATGAAACTGAATAAGTACATCGTAATCGATTTCGATAGCACATTTACCAAGATTGAAGCCTTTGATTTGTTGGCAGAGATTAGCCTGAACGGGCACCCACAGGCGGAAGAACGCAAAAAAAAGATTTGGGAAATCACCAACCTGGGCATGGATGGCTCTATCTCCTTCCGCGAATCGTTAGAGAAGCGTGTAGAGCTGCTCGCCCCGAACAAAACACACCTGTTGCAACTTGCCGAAAAGTTAAAATCGCAGGTATCCGAATCGTTTAAACGCAACCGCGAATTTTTTCAGAAATACGCTGATAACATTTATGTCATCAGCAATGGTTTTCATGTATTTATTGACCCGGTAGTTACTGAATTTGGTATTAAAGCCACGAACATCTTTGCCAACCGTTTTCATTTCGATGAACAGGGCAACGTAACGGGCTTTGATGAAGACAACCCGCTTTCTGCCAACAATGGCAAAGTAGAACAACTGAAACGGCTAAACCTGCCAGGTGACGTATATGTAATTGGTGACGGGTACACCGACTACGAAATTAAACATGCCGGGTTAGCCAATAAATTTTTTGCCTTTACGGAAAACGTGGAACGCGAAAACATTATGGAAAAAGCCGACCACATCACGCCAAGCCTCGATGAGTTTTTATACCTCAACAAACTGAACACGGCTATCTCCTACCCTAAAAACCGTATTCATGTTTTATTATTGGAAAACGTGCACCCGGTTGCCATTGAATTAATGAAAGCCGAAGGGTTCTCGGTTGAAATTCAAACTGCTGCACTATCAGAAGAAGAACTGATTAAAAAAATCAAAAATGTTTCCGTGCTGGGTATTCGTTCCAAAACACAAGTAACCGAAAAAGTTCTTGAGCACGCCAACAAACTTATGGCGATTGGCGCATTTTGTATTGGCACCAACCAGATTGATTTACAGGCCGCCACAAAAAAAGGCATTGCAGTATTTAATGCACCGTTCAGCAATACGCGTTCGGTTGTTGAGTTGGTTGTAGCCGAAATGATTATCCTGATGCGCAAGGTTGTGGAGAAGTCCAACAAGATGCACGCGGGCATGTGGGATAAATCGGCTGCGGGAAGTTTTGAAATACGCGGAAAAAAATTAGGCATTATCGGGTATGGCAATATCGGGGCACAACTATCAGTATTGGCCGAGTCGCTGGGGATGAAGGTGCTTTATTATGATATAGAAGAAAAACTTTCGCTGGGCAATGCTACACGGTGCAAAACCATGAAAGAAGTGCTCCAACAAGCTGATGTGATTTCATTGCATATTGACGGACGTGCAGCGAACAAAAACATCATCAGCGAACGCGAATTTAACCTGATGAAAAAAGGCGTTATCTTTATTAATCTTAGTCGCGGGCACATTGTGGATATTGCCGCACTGAAAGCCAACATCCTGAATGAGAAAGTTGCCGGTTGTGCTCTTGATGTCTTTCCGCACGAACCCAACAACCTCGAAGAATTTGTTTCAGAACTACGCGGATTACCGAACACAATTTTAACCCCACACATTGGCGGAAGCACCGTTGAAGCCCAGCAAAACATTGGCAACTTTGTGCCGGGTAAGTTTATGGATTACATCAATACGGGCAGCACATCCAACAGCGTAAATTTTCCGAACTTAGTATTACCTACATTGGAGAATGCACACCGGTTAATACACATCCATGAGAACGTTCCGGGTATTTTGGCTAAAATCAATAAAGTATTGGCCGACCACAACATTAACATTGCCGGACAATACCTGAAGACAAATGAATTGATTGGTTACGTTATTACCGACATCGACAAGAAATACAACAAAGACGTTATCAAAGAACTTAGGAGTATTGAGCATACCATTAAGTTCAGGGTGTTGTATTGATTCAGTATTTCCATCATATTCACTATCTCCGGGGTATGGAAAATTTATTGGAGAGAATAACCATAAACTCCGAAGTGTGTAATGGCAAGCCTGCAATCCGGGGCATGAGAATTACTGTTAAAACGATATTGGATTTTTTAGCTGCGGGAGAAACAACCGAAAATCTTCTTAACGCCTGGCCAATGCCGGAAGAGAAAGATATTCTGGCCTGTATTAAGAAAACCAAGAATTAAATTCTATTCACCTCGTTAGATATTTCTCAAAAAAATCCTGTGCTTTTAAAACTTCAATAGTTGAGAAGTGAAAATCGCGGGGATCTTCGGTTATAATACACTTGCACCGCGCATGTACAGCCGAATAGTATTCCACAGTTAAGTATTTTTCTAATGGTGCAAACACAAATAAAAAACCCACCGGATTTGGTGAGGTGTTACTGAACCCCATAAAAGACAAGTTTTGGGCTGCCATTAACCGCAACCTTCCTCTGTTATCCTGCTTTTTGGGCGAGGGCTCGCCTTAGGCGAGATGAGGCCTGATTTTGGATAAGGGCTTCACCCGGTATTGTAATATTGTTAGGTTCAGCAAACGTGTCCCAAATCACGGTGGATTGTGTTTCAAAATAAAGAAAAAGTTTAACGCGCTTCTGTATTGAAAAACATATTATTTTTTGCTAATCAGCAGCCACAAACTATTGTATGAAACCAGCCGTTACTTTCGCTCCAGGCCCTTCTGAATTGTACTTTACCGTTGAAGACCATATACGCAAGGCGCTGCGCAAAGGCTTTCCGTCCATATCGCACCGCAGTAAAACGTTTGAAGCCGCCTTTAGCCTCGCCACAAACGGCCTGAAAGAACTTCTGAATATCCCCGAAGGGTTTCATATCGTATTCACCGCATCGGCCACGGAAGTATGGGAGCGGCACATTCAAAATCTTACGGAAGAAAAAACCTGTCATTTTGTAAACGGTGCTTTCTCAAAACGTTTTCACGAAGTAGCTACGCTATTAAACCGCAGGGCCGAAAAGATTGAAGTGGAAGAAGGGCATGGTTTTACATCGCAAACCATTGCAGAGCCGGCCGAACTTATTGCCCTTACACACAACGAAACCAGCACCGGGGTATCGTTACCGGTTGATTTTATTCATGGCTTCCGTGAAATGTACCCCGATTCGCTCATCGCGGTTGACGCTGTTTCTTCACTGCCCTACCCGGTTTTCGATTTCAGTAAAATTGATTCAATATATTTTTCCGTACAGAAATGCTTTGGCCTGCCGCCTGGGTTAGGCGTTTGGATTGTAAACGAAAAGTGTGTAGAAAAAGCTGAACGGCTTCGCGCCAACGGGTTGCCCATAGGCGCATACCACAACCTGCCCGACATGGTGGCGTTTGCAAAAAAGAATCAAACACAGGAAACCCCTAACATGCTGGCCATTTACCTGTTGGGCCACGTTGTGCAAGACGTATTGCGCAGGGGCATCAACACCATACGGAAAGAAACGGAATATAAAGCCGCCATCTTGTACCAGGCACTTGAACAGCATCCGGTATTAAAACCATTTGTTTCTACAAAAGCGTTTCAATCTAAAACTGTTATTGTAGCTGATACCGGAACACATACCGGCTCGCTTGCTAAGTTTCTTAACGATAAGGGCCTTCACCCCGGTGGCGGATATGGCAAATTTAAAAGCGAACAGCTTCGCTTTGCCAATTTTCCCACACACTCGAAAGAACAATATGAGTTTCTTGTGGATACATTAGCATCATACCCGGGTTAACCGGAAAAAATAGCCTTTGTAAAATCAACGAGTTTGAATATTTTGCCATCAAACCACTTTTATCATGTATCGACTGATTTTATCCTGCATCACCTTCCTGTTTGCTACCGTAATTTTCGCCCAGGACTACCGCTGGCAACAACGTGCCGAATACACCATGGATGTACGGCTTGATGTAAAAACGCACAACGTTACCGGAACTCAAAAACTTGTGTATTACAACAACTCGCCCGATACGCTGCACAAGGTATACTATCACCTGTACTTTAATGCTTTTCAACCTGGCAGCATGATGGATGTGCGCTCCCGAACCATAATGGATGCTGATGCCCGCGTTACCGACCGCATTGCCAAACTTAAAGATGATGAAATCGGGTATCAGCGCATTCAAAATTTAAAACAAGACGGCAAAGACATTACCTATCATGTAGAAGGCACCATTCTTGAAGTAACCCTGGCAAAGCCGGTGCTTCCCAAAACAAAAACTACATTCGATATGAAGTTTGAATCGCAGGTGCCGGCTCAGATAAGGCGGTCGGGGCGCAATAGCCGCGAAGGTATTGCCTACTCCATGACGCAGTGGTATCCGAAACTGGCCGAGTACGATTTCCAGGGGTGGCATGCGTATCAATACATTGCGCGCGAGTTTCACGGAATATGGGGAGATTTTGATGTAAAAATCACTATCGACCCCACCTATATTATTGGCGGAACAGGCAAACTGCAAAACCCCGAAAAAATCGGGTACGGATATGAAAAGCCCGGCACAAAAGTATCGCGACCGTCAGGAGAACTTACCTGGCATTTTGTTGCAAAAAACGTAATTGATTTTGCCTGGGCTGCCGACCCGGATTACGTTCATGAAACAGCTCAGGTTCCCAATGGCCCTGAAGTGCATTTCTTTTATCAGCCAGGCGAAAAAACAACCGAAAACTGGAAAGCGCTTCAAGATTATACCGTAAAGCATTTTCAGTTTATGAATAAAACATTCGGTAAATATCCGTATGATGTTTACTCGGTAATACAGGGAGGCGATGGCGGTATGGAATACCCTATGTGTACGCTAATTACAGGCGAGCGCTCGTTGCCAAGTCTTGTGGGTGTTATGGCGCACGAAGTTTCGCATAGTTGGTTTCAGGCCGTGCTGGCAAGTAACGAATCGCTGTACGGATGGATGGATGAAGGCTACACGGTTTTTGCCACCGATGAGTCAATGGCGCAACTGTTCAACAGGCCTGTATCACACGAAGGAAGTTATAACGGATATTTTAATCTTGTAAACAGCGGCTTGCAGGAATCTATCAATCAACACTCCGATCACTTTACAACAAACAGGGCTTACTCAACTGCCGCTTACAGTATGGGTTCGGTATTTCTTCACCAATTGAAATACATTATCGGTAACGATAATTTTTACAAAGGCATGTTGCGCTACTACAACACATGGAAATTTCGGCATCCTGAACCAATTGATTTTATCAGGGTGATGGAAAAAACTTCGGGCATGCAATTAAAATGGTATTTAAGCTATTGGGCTAACACCACAAAACGCATCGACTACGGAATAAAAAATGTAGTGAGCGATAATGGCGCTACGTTTGTAACGCTTGAACGAATCGGTGAGTTTCCTATGCCTATTGACCTGGTTGTTACCTATGCTGATGGAACAGAGGAACTGTTTTACATACCGATGAACGAAACGCTTGGTAACAAACCCGCAGAAAGTACAACACAAACACGCACCGAACTGGAAACCTGGCCCTGGGTTAATCCTACCTACACGCTAAAAATTAATAAACCGGTAAAGAGCGTTACAAAGTTAGAGATTGACCCTTCTAAACGCATGGCCGACATAAACCGGAAGAATAATACGTTTAAACCGGCTGAAAATTTAAAGCCGTATGAAGACCCAACCCGGAAATAAAACTGAAGCTACGGATTGATACGTGTATGACACCCGAACAGGCCCGGAAAGAAATAGAGAAACTCACAAACGAGATTAACTATCACAACGATTTATACTATCAGAAGCATAAATCCAAGATAAGCGATTTTGAATTTGACCAATTGCTTGATACGTTAATAAAACTTGAGCAACAGTTTCCGGAACTAAAACAACCCGACTCCCCTACGCAGCGGGTTGGCGGCACTATCACGAAAGAATTTCAAACCGTTTACCATCAATACCCCATGCTTTCACTGGGGAATACATACTCGCAAGAGGAGCTTACCGATTTTGACACGCGCGTGGCAAAAGGGTTAGATGGCGATGCGTATGAATATTTCTGCGAACTGAAATTTGATGGCGTATCCATTAGCCTCATTTATGAAAATGGAATACTTGTGCGCGGAGTAACGCGAGGTGATGGTGTTCGGGGCGATGATGTTACCGCCAATGTTAAAACCATTCGCAGTATTCCGCTTAAAGTAAACGGAAAGAACGTTCCGAAACGATTTGAAGTGCGGGGCGAAGTCTTTCTTCCAAAGGATGTATTCATCCAACTTAATAAAGAGCGCGAAGACGTTGGCGAAGAGCGTTACGCCAATGCACGCAACACGGCATCGGGCACAATGAAAATGCAGGACTCATCCGTAGTAGCGCAACGAAAGCTCAACTGTTTCATGTATTACCTGCTGGGTGAAGATCTTGGCATTGAAACGCATGAAGATGGAATCCATAACCTCGAAAAATGGGGGTTCAACGTTTCCGACACGTATAAAAAATGCAAATCACTAAAAGAAGTATTTGAATACATTACACACTGGGAAAATCGCAGGGAAGAATTACCGTTAGAGACAGATGGCGTTGTTATTAAAATAAACAGCCTCGAACAACAGGAACGCTTAGGGTTTACGGCCAAAAGTCCGAGATGGGCCATTGCCTACAAATACAAAGCGCAAAGCATGAGCACGCGGCTCAACAGCGTTACCTACCAGGTAGGCCGCACGGGCGCCATAACACCCGTAGCCGAGTTAGAGCCGGTGTTTCTTTCGGGCACAACTGTTAAAAGGGCTTCGCTTCATAATGCCAATGAAATCAGCCGGCTTGATTTACATATTGGCGATTATGTTTTTGTAGAAAAAGGCGGTGAGATTATTCCGAAAGTAACCGGAGTTGACCACGCTAAACGAAGCAGTAAAACTCAACCCATACATTATATAACACATTGCCCCGAATGTAACACCTCGCTTGTGAGGCAGGAAGGCGAAGCCGCGCACTATTGCCCGAACATAAACGGTTGCGCTCCGCAAATAAAAGGGCGGATTGAACATTTCATCCAGCGCAAGGCAATGGATATTGACTCGCTTGGCGAACAAACCATTCGGCAGTTGTTTGAACTAAACTTAGTGCGCAGGCCATCCGATTTGTATTTTCTTACCAAAGAAAATCTTTTGTTATTAGATAAAGTAAAAGACAAGACGGCTGAGAACATTCTGAAAGGAATACAGGAATCGAAACAGGTTGCATTTGAAAGTGTGCTGTTTGCCATTGGTATACGCTATGTAGGCAAAACCGTAGCCGAAAAATTAGCCCGGCATTTTAAAAACGTTGACAACCTTATGGCTGCATCCTACGAACAACTATTAGAAGCGCCTGAAGTGGGCGAAAAAATCGCGCAAAGCATATTGCTGTTTTTCAGCAACCCCGAAAACCGCGAAGAAATTGAGCGGTTAAGGCAGGCCGGACTTCAGCTTGAAGCCGTAATTAAAGAGGTTGTGCTGAACAGCAATGTGTTGGAAGGAAAATCCTTTGTGGTTTCAGGCGTGTTTGAAAAGTACGAACGCGATGAGTTGAAAGACATTATCCTGGAAAATGGCGGAAAAGTATTATCCTCCATTTCGGGTAAATTAGATTATCTGCTGGCGGGCGATAACATGGGGCCGGCCAAGCGCGAAAAAGCTGAAAAGCTTGGTGTGCCTATTATTTCAGAAGCTGACTTTAATGTTTTACTTTCGGGCGAAAAATTGTAAGGAACAATGAAAATGAGTTTTCTGAACATCCGCACAAAATCACAACTTAAAAGGAATAAAACCGTTCGGGCATCCGTTCCTTACGCCCAGGTTCAGTCGGTAGGCATACTATTCAGCATTGAAGACAAGAAAAAACACGATGAGATAAAAGGCTTTATCCATCGCCTTGAGCGCGATGGAAAAAAAGTAAAGGTTATCGCATACCTGCCTCCCAATAAAGATAACTACGAGTTCTTGTTTGATTTTTTTACCTTGAAAGAGATTTCTTTTTGGGGCGGGTTTACTTCTGAAACTGCCGTAAAATTTTTCAACACTCCGTTCGATTACCTGTATTACCTCGATACCAAACCCAATCCGCTTATGCTGAATATTCTTGCACGGAGTAAAGCCCATTGCCGTATGGGCGGATATTGGGAAAGCGGAAAACCCTTCTTTGAATTTATGCTTAGCGAAACCTCCACCACCCGCAACCTGATTGACGGCATGTATAAATACTCAACCCAACTGAAGTAACTATGAAAAAGTTTTACGGAACCGGTGTTGCCTTAGTAACACCTTTCGATTTAGCCGGTGCGGTAGATTATAAATCGCTTAAAAAACTGTTATCCTTTACAGCAAAGTATGGCGTGGACTATTATGTAGTTATGGGAACAACCGGTGAATCGGTAACGATTTCACCTGCCGAAAAACAGGAAGTGCTAAACTTTGTAAAGAAAAACAACACCGCCAAACTACCCATTGTATATGGCATTGGCGGCAATAACACGCAAGCCGTATTAGACGCCATCCGCACCACCGACTTAACAGGCGTTGATGCTATTTTATCGGTAAGTCCGTATTATAACAAGCCATCGCAGGAAGGCATTTACCAACATTTCAAAACGATAGCAAATACTTCTCCTCTTCCCATTATATTGTATAACGTACCCGGACGCACAGCATCAAACCTCACGGCAGAAACCACGCTGCGCCTTGCGGCTCATAAAAATATTATTGGAATAAAGGAAGCTTCAGGAAACCTGGAACAGTGTATGCGCATTGCCCGCTCGAAGCCAAAAGATTTTCTTCTTATTTCGGGAGATGATTTGCTTACCGTGCCCATCTATGCCATTGGCGGCAAAGGTGTTATTTCCGTATTGGCCAATGCCCTTCCGCAAGCCTTCAAAAAGATGAAGGAATTTTCTTTTGCGAACAACTTTGCAAAAGCAAGTCAATACCAGTTTTCATTGTTGGATATTAACGGACTTATGTATGAAGAGTCAAACCCGGTTGGAGTAAAGCAATTACTCAATCAACTTGGCGTGTGCGAAAATTATGTACGGCTGCCGTTACTGCCTGCATCGGCAGGGCTGAAACAGAAAATTGAAAGCGCTTACCGCAATTATAAAAAACAAAAAAGATAATCTTTCGATTATCCTTTTGCATGTTAAGTACAGGCCTCGATATTATTTAAGCCACATCACTGTCGCTTCTCTGTAAAAAAGGTTTGAGGTTACAAGTCAATGGAGTGTAAATGAGTTAGCAATTATAACAAACCGACACTGATCACAAATGGCAAGAAAAGAATGGAAAATAGTAATTGGAATTAATTTGCTGATCATTCTGTTGGCTCTGTCTCCATTTCTACCTGGGCCAAGTTTGTTGAGCAAGCCGACTAACATAGTTTTCAACCTGATTCAACAAGGAAGTATTCTGGGGCTTCTTTTAATACCAATCGGAATATTTTGGACTATCAAACAAGCAGTAAAAAATATTGATAAGAAAGCATTACCAATTCTGCTTTGGACAGTTCCTACTTTGGCTTTCATTCTTTCTATTTGGTATTCAGAGCCTGCAAGAAATTTTAGCAGGACATTTGCAATTAACAATGCTGGCAAACTAATTGAAGCTATTGAGAAATATAAGAGCCTAAACAAAGAATATCCAAAAGACATAACAGCTCTGACACCAACCTATCTAAAAAGTATCCCTGAGCCTTGGGTAATGGGAATATCAGGCTATGACTATAAACAAAAGAACGATAGTTATAATTTGATATTTGCACAAAATGTATTCATGAGTTTCAACTTTGAAGTTGTTATTTATAACCCAACAGGAGAACATGAGGCAGAAGGAGAAAGCAAAACTTTATATGACGCAGGAAGAAATAATTGGAAGTATTACATCTACGACTAAAAAATTACAGCCACTAACACTGCTTTTTCGTCAGGCAGGCTGACGAGTAAACCCGGACGATAAAATCAGTTTGCTCAAATGTCTTTTTAACGAGTATCATTCAAAAAATGAGAATTGAAAAAATCACCAATAACAAAAAGCAATACCTTGATTTATTGCTATTGGCAGATGAGCAAGAGGATATGATTGACAGATATTTGGAAAGTGGTGATATGTTTGCACTATACGATGACGGCTTGAAGACTGTTTGCGTTGTTGTGGCAATAGATAAAGAAATCTGCGAATTGAAAAACATAGCAACCTATAAACAATATCAAGGCAAGGGATATGCCAAGGCTTTAGTTAAGTTTGTTTCAGGTTATTACAAAAACAATTATAAAACAATGCTTGTCGGAACAGGTGAAACTCCGGCAACAGTGTTATTTTATGAAAGTTGCGGGTTTGAAAAATCTCATGTTGTCAGGAATTTTTTTACTGATAATTATAACCACCCGATTTTTGAAAACGGAATACAACTAATTGACATGATTTATCTCAAGAAAAAATTATAACCGAATATTATGAAACACAAAATCATTCTTATCCTGTTTTTGCTTTTGACAAAAATGAGTTTCGCTCAAACATTTGACGGCCTTCAAAAGCTAAGTCGTAGCTTCTGAAAACAATGACTTTTGGAAAAGAAACACACCCGGCATTGGAACAGACAATTGCAAACTGGGATAAATAAACCCGGAATATGCCCGCGGTGAAAAATGAAATAATCACCGCAAATTTGCGGTAAATACAGCTTTAAGAGATATAAAAGACTATTGTTGCAAGAAATTCCCGAATCCCACCTTTATCAGAGCGTTAAAACATTTCACCACCTCATCCTTAATATGAAATAAATTAACAAGCCAATTATCAATGCACCAACAAAAATATTTGAGAACCCATACATTAATTGATCGGCTGCTTCACCTTCCTCAGGGCCATTCCAGATTTCAGTAAAAGACTTTATCCTTTTTTTTTAAGAATAATGAAACAGGAAACTGTATCAACCATTTGAATAGCACCCCAACAAATTCAAATATATATGAGCCTAAAAACATCTTCTAATCATTTTGCCTATTGTCAGTATTGACACCCCCACCCAAAAAACAAAAAGGATAACCCAAAAGGCTATCCTTTTCCATGTTAATTCTATAAAGGAGTAACTCCTTTAAGAAGCCTTATTCTTCAGGTCCTGAACCTCAGACCTGATTAGCTGGGCCATGTTTTTAAGCTCCTGCATACCTTTTCTAAGGCGGGTACCGGCTGCGCTATTGCCCTTGGCGTAGAACTTGTCAGCATCTCCTTCTAACGAAGCAATGAGGTTTTTGAGGTCATTGAATTTTTGCATTTTCTATGTGTTTAGTAGTTACGGGTTAAAATTCTATGGCCAATTTAGCTAAAAACCTTAAAAATCAAGCCGAAAAGCCATTTTTTTTATACTGCCTTGGTAACATTCACCAACACCTCGTTGCGGTAAAACCCGCTATCCAACTTCTCTTTCAGCACCGAAAACGCTGTTAATGTACGTTCTACGTCCTCTAAGGTATGTACCGCAGTAGGGATTATCCTGAACATGATAACATCCTTAGGCACAACGGGATAGATAACTACAGAGCAAAATATATTGAAGTTCTCGCGCAAGTCCATAGCCATATTGGCCGCCTCGCCAACCCCTCCTTTAAACAGCACGGGCGTAACGGGCGAACTGGTGCCACCAATATTAAAGCCGCGTTCCCGCAACCCGTTCTGCATGGCGTTTACAATCTTCCAGAGGTTTTCTTTCAGCTCGGGGCGGGTGCGCAATAGCTCAAGGCGCTTGATAGCCCCCAAAACCAACGGCATGGGCAGGCTCTTGGCATATATCTGCGAGCGCATGGTGTAGCGCAAAAATTTGATAATACGGGCATCGCCACCTACAAAGGCACCAATACTTGCCATTGATTTGGCAAACGTTGAGAAGTACAAGTCTATCTCATCCTGAACGCCCTGCTCCTCGCCTGTTCCGGCACCGGTTTTACCTACGGTTCCGAAGCCGTGTGCATCGTCCACAAACAGACGGAAATTGTATTTCTTCTTCAGTTCAACAACGCCTTTCAGGTCGCCCTGCTTACCCGACATACCAAAAACGCCTTCGGTTATTACAAGAATACCTCCACCGGTTTCGTTAGCCAGGCGCGTGGCACGTTGTAACTGCTTGTCTAAACTGTTCATATCGTTATGCTGATATACAAACCGTTTACCCATGTGCAACCGCACACCGTCAATAATACAGGCATGCGATTCGGCATCGTACACGATAATATCTTTACGGTCAACAATAGAGTCGATAATAGATACAACGCCCTGGTAGCCGTAGTTCAACAGCATTACCTCCTGCTTACCTATAAACTCTGCTAATTGCTTTTCAAGCGTAATGTGGTGCACGGAGTTACCCGACATCATGCGGGCGCCCATGGGGTGTCCGAGGCCGTATTGGCCGGCTGATTCGGCATCTACCTTACGCACTTCGGGATGGTTGGCCAGGCCGAGGTAGTTGTTCAAACTCCAGTTCAGCACTTCCTTGCCGTTAAACTTCATGTGCGGGCCTATGTCGCCCTCCAACTTGGGGAAAAAGAAGTAATCATCGGGTAAATGCGAATATTTTGCCAGCGGACCGGCTTCCATTTTCAGCTTTTCAAATAAATCGACCATTGCGTTGTTTCTTGTTAAAAATTGCGGCAAAAGTAACGAAAAAAGCGCATTTTCAAGTTGAAACCCGGCAAGACCTCCAATTATTGTTAGGGGTTGGCCTAACGCTATTTATTGATTAGCATTGCATTTTTAGCGATTTCATGGGGAAAATAAAGAAGTTACTCATCGCCAACCGGGGCGAAATAGCCTTGCGCATTATGCGCAGCGCACGCGAAATGGGCATTAAAACCGTAGCGGTTTACAGCGAAGCCGACCGGAATGCCCTGCATGTAAGGTTTGCTGATGAAGCCGTGTGCATTGGCCCTCCGCCTTCGGGCGAGTCGTACCTGAAGATGGACACCCTCATAGAAGTAGCAAAGCAAACGCAGGCAGACGCCATTCATCCCGGCTACGGGTTTCTATCCGAAAATGAAGACTTTGCCAGCCGCGTTGAAAAGGCCGGGTTGGTTTTTGTTGGGCCGTCTGCTCAATCTATTAAACTAATGGGCAGTAAACTGGCAGCCAAGGAAGCCGTTGCCAAATTTAATGTTCCGCTTGTGCCCGGCACATCGGAGCCAATACAAGACGTAACAAATGCGCAAAAGATTGCCAAAGAAATCGGCTACCCCATTCTTATAAAAGCCAGCGCAGGCGGTGGCGGAAAAGGAATGCGTGTTGTGGAGAGCGAAGAACAGTTCATTGAACAAATGGAACGTGCTGTTAGTGAGGCTACATCTGCTTTTGGCGATGGGTCGGTATTTATTGAAAAGTATGTTACGCAACCGCGCCATATCGAATTCCAGATTTTTGGCGACAAGCACGGCAACGTAATTCATTTATTTGAGCGCGAGTGTTCCGTTCAGCGCAGGCATCAGAAAGTCATTGAAGAAGCGCCCTCATCGGTGCTTACGCCCGAATTGCGAAACGCTATGGGCGAAGCGGCCGTAAACGTGGCGCGTGCCTGTAATTACTATGGCGCAGGTACAGTTGAATTTATTTTAGATGAAAACCTGAATTTCTATTTCTTAGAAATGAATACACGCCTGCAAGTGGAGCACCCGGTTACGGAAATGGTAACAGGCGTTGACTTGGTGAAACTTCAGCTAAAAATTGCCGAAGGCGAAAAACTTCCGTTCGCGCAACATGAACTTAGTTTACATGGCCATGCCATTGAAGCACGTGTTTATGCCGAAGACCCGGCCAATAATTTTCTTCCCGACATCGGAACATTAAAAACCTATCAACGGCCGCAAGGCAATGGCATTCGTGTGGATGATGGATTTGAACAAGGCATGAGTATTCCGTTTTATTACGACCCGATGATTGCCAAGTTGATTTGCCATGCCGAAACACGCGAAATGGCTATCGCTAAAACAATACGCGCAATTGAAGAGTATGAAATTACAGGCGTGGAAACCACGCTGGGCTTCTGCAAATTTGTAATGCAGCACAATGCTTTTCGCAGCGGCAACTTCGATACAAAATTTGTAGAAAAATATTTTACACCGGAAGTATTAATCACCGCACCGGAGCCGGAAGACGAATTGCTTGCGGCTGTATTAAGTACGGTAATGACAGGAACAAAAAAATCAACTGCTGAAACGGGTGTATCCGAACCGGTTGTAAGCAAATGGAAACAAAACCGGCTGGTGCGTAAATAAGTTAAATCAACAAGTTTCAATTAACGTGGCAGAAATAAAACCCATTCGTGCGTGGCGCTATAACAACGAATTATCAAAGGATATTGAGTCGCTTACCTCGCCCCTGTTTGACGTAGTTTCAGAAAAGCAACGAAAGAAACTTTACCAAAATGAGCTAAACAGCATTCATCTTTCCGTTCCGCGCGGCCCGGCAGAAGATGCACACAAATTGCTCAACCAATGGAAAGCCGAAGGCGTACTTGTGCAGGATAACCTGCCTGCCATTTATGTGTATTACCAATACTTTAAGTTGGCCGGTTCAACACGTGAGTATTGCCGCAAAGGTTTTGTTTGCCACATTCGCACATACGATTGGGACGAAGGTGTAATTCTTCGTCATGAAAATACAATTCCAAAAGCGGTGAACGACCGCGTGGAGTTGCTGGAGAAAACACAACTTCATGTAAGCCCTACGCATGGATTATATACCGATGAACAACATCAGCTTGAAAAGCTAATGGACGAAGCCGTTCAGTTTCCTATCTACGAAACGGAAGACTACCAGGGCGTGCGCGATGTATTGGCTGTTATTCACGATGCTGCCGTTATTGAAAAATTTATGGGCGTTATCCGCGATAAGAAAATTATATTGGCAGACGGGCATCATCGTTATGAAAGTTCGCTGGTGCTGAAGAACAACATGAAACGCATTACCCCTCATCACACCGGTAACGAAGGACACAATTTTCATCTCATGTACCTCACCAATACCGAGTCGGATGATTTGAGAATACTCCCCACGCATCGCCTGATTAGCGGATTGAAGAACATAGATGAACGTACAATTCTTAAAAAACTGGAAGAAGATTTTATCATCAAACCTGTTGAAGATGCGGATACGTTAAATGAAATCATTCTCGGAAAGCCCTGGGCATTTGGGTTGATGTTTGCAGAAAATACTTATAAAGTGCGGTTAAAACCTGAAGCATTATCTACGTTGCAGTGGTCGTTTCCTGAAGACGTGAAGAAATTAGACCTTACCGTGATGCACTATTTCATTATAGAAAAAGCGTTAGGCATTCCCGGTAAGGAGCAACGGCAAAGTGAGCACATTCAATTCGACAGGAGTTTTTCGGATTGTTTGCAAAAGGTGTTAAAACAGGAAGCACAACTTGCTATTATCACCAACGAAGTATCCATTGACGATGTAAAAAAAGTATGTGCCAGTGGCGCTACTATGCCCCAGAAATCAACCTATTTTTACCCGAAAGTAATCTGCGGTTTTTTGTTTAGCTCTATCCGTGAAGATGAATTCAATGTTCCGGAATATTCTCCCTATTAATGATGAAACCTCTATACAAATTGTTCGCTCTGACACTTTTAATTGCCTGCACAACGCCTGGGGCAAGTGATAATTCAAAGTCTGACAGCAATACAGAAAGCATTACAATTGCTCAACAGGAAATCATTTCAAACATTCAGGCAACAGACTCGTTAAGCTACATTGGGTTTATCAACAAATTTGAAAACAGTGATGATTTTTACACTGACATCTATTTCATTGAGGGTTTTAATTATGCAGATTACGATAAAGTGAGAAGTCTGGGTGATTCAATAATCTTTCGAAACGAAGAACTGAAAAGAGTAAGGATTCCAACCGAAAAAGTCAAGCAATACTTTATATTGGATGGGTTAAATAAAATCAACATCTACAATAGGAATAACGAGTTAATTACTACTGGAGAATTAACTGGCGTTGAATATGTAGAGGATGTGATCGAGAGCAGGTTTGTAGCAGTATTTAAGCTTGAAAATCCTGGTATATCTGACTACCAATTTTGCATTGGAAATATAAGAGAAAATTTAAGCACACTTGAATACTCCGTCATCGATAGTGATACCTTAACCTCCAAGCTTATAAAGCACATAGGTGTAAACAACGAACGGGTGTGGAGACAAACTCATTATAAGCTATCTGAACACGGGAATGTATATTCAATAATATCTGCCGACACAACAGCCTTCATAATTGAAACACTGGGTAATAAAGTGAATTTACTTTACAAAAGTGAATCAAGTGAATTCATCTATGATTTATCTATTGTTTCTAAAGAAATAAACGGAAAACCTATTCTTCTGACATTTTGCGGGCTTCCTGAAACAGATATCACATGGACATCACTCCTGATTTTTAATGGAGTAGAGTATAAGGTAAATCAGAACAATGTAAAAATAGAGTAATGACTGCTAATAAAAATATAAGAAGTCTATGTGTTGTGAAAACACACGAAGCATGAACTTCAACAGACCTCTCATCCTCGCTTCCAGTTCTCCACGCAGGCAATTTCTGATGCGCGAAGCGGGTTTTGAGTTTACTATTGAAAAGCCTGACGTGGACGAATCGTTCCCGGCCGAATTGCCGGTTGAGCAGGTAGCCCGATACCTTGCAAATAAGAAAGCCGAATATTTCAGAACTGAAATTCATAATGAAATAATCGTTACAGCCGATACGGTTGTTATTCTTGATGGGGAAATTTTAAATAAACCGGCCGACCGGAATGAGGCTATCTCCATGCTCTCGCGATTGAACGGAAAAACACACACGGTAATGACCGGTGTTTGCATACTATCGGCAGGGAAAGAAGAAAGTTTTGACGACACCACAACTGTAACTTTCCGAAAGCTTACGCAGCAAGAAATTGAGTTTTACGTTCACCAATACAAACCTTACGACAAGGCGGGCGCTTATGGCGCGCAGGATTTTATCGGCATGATTGCCATTGAACGCATTGAAGGTTCTTACTTTAACGTGATGGGGCTACCCATCCATAAGGTTTACGAGCATCTCAAAAACTGGTCATGAAAAAACTTTGGCAATACCTGCGCCAACACATTCAACAAGATTTTAACTTGGGTGAGTACGCATCCATTGCCGTGTTCCTCACTATCTGTATTATCTTCAATTATAAATATGATTTTGAAGACAGCTTCCTTGACCAGCAATCAGGGGTTACAAAGTTTGCGTTCTATGCGCTTACACATGCCGTTGCTTACTTTATACCTGTATTGCTGATTCAGCTTTTCGCAAACAAAAAACTCAACCTCACACGCGATTTCTGGGTCAGGGCGCTATTCTTAGTAGCCGTCATCAGCTTCGACAGAAGCGGTTTGTTTGTTGAGCCGTGGGCGCTTAACAACACCCATTATGAAATTTCGTACCTGGCATATAAGATAGCGCACAATCTCGCTGGCATTCTGTATATCATTCTTCCTGTTTTTCTATTCTATCTTATTTACGAAAAACCGCGCAACGGTTTCTACGGGCTTGCATCAAAAACACCCGACATTAAACCATACATTATGCTGTTGCTGATTATGCTGCCGATAATTGTTATGGCCTCGTTTCTGCCGGGCTTTCAACAGCAATACCCCATGTATAAAGTAACAACAGCACACGAATTTTTAGGCGTGCCCGAATGGGTTACCGTGCTGAGTTATGAGTTGGCGTACGCCAGTAATTTTATCAGTGTAGAATTTTTCTATCGGGGGTTTTTAGTAATTGGCATGGCCGCAGCCTTAGGCCGGTCGGCTATATTGCCTATGGCAAGTTTGTACTGCTTTCTTCACTTTGGCAAGCCCATGCCCGAAGCCGTAAGTTCAATTTTTGGCGGATATATATTAGGTGTAATCGCACTTGAAACCCGAAGTATATGGGGTGGCATTTTTGTTCATGTGGGCATTGCGTGGTTAATGGAAATTGCCGCGTTTATGCAAAGCGTTGTACGCAATTATCAGCATTGACCTATTTCCTGAACACTTCTTTATAATGAACTATACTCCTATCTATAATCGGTAGGGCGTGTGCCTTGCCCAGAAATTCGTCAATAATTACTTTTTTGTTTTCAAGGGCTTTATAATTCTCAAAAAAGTGTTTTAACTCAACCCGAAAAAAATCCGGCAGTTCGCTCACATCACGTATATGGCTCACGCTGGCATCCTGCTCGGCAACGGCAATAATCTTATCATCGGCTTCGCCCTGGTCAATCATGCGCATAACGCCTATCACTTTGGAAGGAATCATACAACGCGGCACTACCGAAACTTGCGTCAACACAACAATATCCAACGGGTCGTGGTCTTCGCCATAGGTTTGAGGAATAAAACCATAATTGAGCGGGTAGTACATGGACGGATACAATACACGGTCAAGTTTAATCAGGCCGCTGTCTTTATCAATTTCATATTTCGCCCGCGAACCTTTCGGGATTTCAATAATAGCGTTTACCTGTTCGGGCGGGTCAACGCCTATTGAAACTTCATGCCAGGGATGCTGTACCATTTTCTTTTTTTTCGGCAAGGTATAAAAAAACTCCCGACTGATTAACCAACCGGGAGTTTAACAAATACTATCAGGGCTTTTTACTCTTCAGATTTTTCAGGTTGCTCTTCTTTTTTCTTTGGAGAAGTTTTTTGAGCCGAACGGATTTTATCTCCTTCTTTCAGGCGTTTAGACACTACCAGGAACGGGCCGGTAACAACTTCGGTGCTATCGCTCACGCCTTCCAGTATCTCAATATTATCGTAATCGCTTATGCCGGTTTTTACTTCAATCATTTTAGCCACACCGTTATCATTAACAAACACCACAACCTTATCCTTCTTCTCTGCCGGTTTTTTAGTTTCCGTTCCGGCTGCCTGTCCTGAAGCGCGTTTTCCATCATCAGCGCGGGTAGTTACGGCTGCTAACGGAACTGAAATAACATCCTCTTTGCGGTTAGCCAGAATTTCAACGCTGGCCGTCATTCCCGGACGGAACGGGTAACGCTTACCGGAATCAATCAAATCTTTATAGGAAGAATTCAGGATAAGAATTCGCACCTCAAATTCGGTAATGGCATCAGCCGAAACCTTGTCGCGAGCGGTGTTGGCAATGTGCGTTACCAATCCCTTGAACTGCCGGGCGGTATTGGCATAGGCATCAACATCAATCAGGGCGGTATCGCCAATGTGCACACGGATAATATCATTTTCATTTACATCAACCCGCACTTCCATCACACTCAAGTCGGCAATACGAAGCATTTCAGTACCCTGCATTTGTGCTGTACCTACTACGCGCTCACCTTTCTTCACATTAAGTTTTGAAACGTGGCCGTTCATGGGCGCTACCACACTGGTAAGCCTTACATTTTCGCGGGCTTCGTTTACGGTTGCCTCGCTGCTTCTTACAACATACTTCGCGGCTTGTACCGATTGCTTAGCCGACTTCAAATCATTTTCGGCTACTTTGAAATTTTGCTGCGCTAACTGCCAATCGGCTTCGGAAATTACTTTTTCATTCCATAATTTTTTCTGGCGTTCAAAATCCTGTTCGGCACGAATATACGTTGCCTCGGCTCTCGACAACGATGCCTCGGACGCTACTAAATTGGCACGTTGCTGATTTAGTGATGCTTCGGCACGTTCAAGTTGAGATAACCAGGTATCGGGGCGAATTTTAACAAGCATATCGCCACGGGTAACGGAGTCGCCATCTTCAATGTGCAGCTCACGAATTTCACCGGAAACTTCTGGCGCAAGTTTTACTTCCGTAACCGGCTGAACCGTGCCTGAAGCGCTTACCTTTTCAACAATAGTGGCCCGGCCAACCTTGGCTAATTCAACTTCAAGATCTTTCGGTTTGCCTATCCATCCTTGCGACCTGCCGATAACGACAAATAATAACAATACTACTACTGCTCCTATAAGGATATAAATCAGCTTATTCGATTTTTTTTTCTGTTTGGCCATGTACTTTATGCGTTAACGTAGTGGAATTAAAAATCTAACGGTAAACCCTGGTAGAAATCAAGAACTTTTTTCCTGAAAATAAAATCATACTTTGCACGAAGCAAATCCGACTGCGACTGGAAAAGGTCATTCTCGGCTACCTGGTATTCAACAAAGTTTGCAGCGCCTGATTCAAACCGCTGTTTTGTCATGCGAAATGCTTCATCGCGCGCACCCACTTGTTTTTGTGCCGATTGGTATGTTTTTGATGCTGCAACCGCATCGTTGTAAGCTGTTTCAACGGATTGCCTTAGCATGTTTTCATTTTCAATTAATGAAATGTCTGCCAACTCGCGGTTGATGGCTGCGCGTTGAACGGCAGATCGCGCCTGAAATCCATTGAAAATAGGGATTTGCAAATTAAAGCCTAACCCTTTACCGAGGTTGTTTCTGAATTGTTCCTGATGGCTTACGGTTTGAAATGAAAATTGATTTACTTCAACATTGGTATATACCAACTCTCCCGGATTGTTTTGTAAATAGCCGATCTCTCTCGGAACAATAGTAGTACCTTGCAAAAGTGCTTCCTGCCGTGCGGAAGAATACAGCGTTGAAAGCGAACCGTTTACTGAAAGTCGCGGGTAATAGTTTCCTCTTGTAGAACGTAACGCCAATACGGAGCTTTTTTGACGCAGACGTGCTGCCTCAATTTCGGGCATAGACATTACGGCTATTTCATAAATTTCTTCAGATGATTTGTTGATAGCCGGGTCGGTGAGGTCAACATTCAGTAACTCTACATCCATTTCGGTTGATGCCGGAAGCTGAAGCGCCTGCTTCAATTGCAGTAACGATAAATTCAAGGCATTCTCGCGCTGAATCAGGTTCAATTCATTGGTAGCAAACTGAGCTTCGAGGTTCAACGCATCGGCACGCGGCAAAGCCCCGGCTTCTACTAACTTATTTGTACGGTCAAGTTGCTGGCGTGTTGAATTTAACTGGTACTCGGCATTGGCATAAAGCTCTTTATTAAATACAACATTCAGGTAGAGGGTTATCACATTCAGAATAACATCGTTCCTTGCCTTAATCATATCCTTGTTAATGGCGTCTAATTCGGCTTCGCTTTGCTTCATGGCATAGAACAGCCTGAAACCATTCCACAACAACAACGAACTACTCGCATTGGCATTGATAGAATTAATGCGTTGCTCTACGAACAAGTTTGTGGTAGGGTCAATGTTACGACCCCAATTATAACCATAATTCGTTGATGCGTTTAACGAAGGCAGCATGGCCATCTTCGATTGCAGATAGTTTATCTCACCCGACCGCACGTTGTAGTTGCTACGCTTAACGGTTAAGTTACTTGAAATGGCGTAGTCAACCAGTTCGCGTAACGTCCAGACTTTCTTAGCCTGCTGACCATACGAAAGCACGCTGATAAGTACACATACGGTAAAGAAAAATCCCCTCATAATATTTTTAAAGATCAATATCCGGTATATAAATTACTTCCTTAACCCATCTTAGACTCCGCAGGTAATCTAATGTTACAGTCTTAATGCCCGAATCCATTTCAATTACCAAACAGGCTTCATCGTGCTTGCCCTTACGGGAAACCGACATAGTAGCAATGTTGCAGTCGTCATGCGCCAAAATGTTGGCGATGAAAGCTATACTTCCTTTCACATCATCAGCAAAAATCACTATGGTATGCAGGCTGGCGTTGAAATCGGCTTTGAAGCCATCTACTTCGGCAATATTAATAATGCCTCCCCCCTTGCTCTCTCCCAATACCTCAATTTCGCGGTTGCCTTTTTTAAGGGTTAGCCGAATGGTGTTGGGGTGCATGGTTGACGCATTGCCAACAGATTTAAACTGGTATTTCAATCCTCTTTCCTTAGCCAGTTCCAGCGACTCTTTAATACGTTTATCGTCCGTTTTGAAATCCTGCAAGCCGGCTATAATGGCACGGTCGCTTCCGTGACCTTCGTATGTGCGGGCGAAAGAGTTGTAAAAAATAACCTCGGCTTCATCGGGTATCCCCCCCAGCAACCGGACGGCCGTACGGGCTATGCGCACCACCCCCGCAGTATGCGAACTGGAAGGGCCTATCATTACAGGGCCTATCATATCAAAAATGCTGCTTTTCTCGTGCATAATGGGTTTGAATACGGCATTTGTCGCACTGACTATACAATTATTACAGGCAGGGGTATTTTTAAAAACAAATAAGGGTATCTCTCATTAAACAGCAATAGGCGCCTTAATGCCCGGGTGCGACTGGTAATCGACAATCTCAAAATCTTCAAAAGCGTAATCGAAAACACTGGCTGGCTTTCGCCTGATAACAAGTTTGGGCAGCGGATGTGGCTCGCGGGTTAGCTGAAGCTTTGCCTGCTCAATATGGTTAGTATATAGATGAACATCTCCCCCCGTCCACACAAACTCCCCGGCTTCGAGGTTGCATTGCTGCGCGAACATACAGGTAAGCAACGCATACGAGGCAATATTAAACGGAACACCCAGGAAATAATCAGCCGAGCGTTGGTAGAGCTGGCAGGATAATTTGCCACCGGCTACATAAAACTGGAACAGGGCATGGCATGGGGGTAGCGCCATCTTATCAACTTCGGCCGGGTTCCATGCCGAAACAATATGCCTGCGCGAGTCGGGTTTGTTTTTAATCTGGTTGATAACATTTGAAACCTGGTCGATAGTGGTTCCATCCGGTGCAGGCCAACTTCGCCACTGGTGACCGTACACCGGGCCAAGATTTCCGTTTTCATCAGCCCATTCATCCCATATAGTTACGCCATTGTCGTTCAGGTACTTAATGTTTGTATCGCCATTCAGGAACCAGAGCAACTCATATATAATAGAACGCAGATGCAGTTTTTTGGTAGTAACCAACGGAAACCCCTCGCTTAAATCGAACCGCAACTGGCGGCCAAACACGGAGTAAGTACCTGTTCCTGTTCTGTCCGTCTTCATTGCTCCTGTTTCCAGGATGTCTTTCATCAAATCAAGGTAGTTTCGCATGGCAGTGGTTTTCAACGGCAAATAAAAGAAAAAGTCCTGACCCATATTGACCTGCACCGGGACTTTTCACCAAAAAACCAACCCACGTTATCCCCTTCTTCCTACATTCACCGAGCGCGAGTAGCCATCAACCGAAACGGTTATAACGCTGTCGCAATTGCCATCTCCGTAATCAACCATAATCACTTTGCCGGTAGCCACATCAACAAATTGTTTTACTCCTTTTACCGCTATCGGGCAACCGCGCTTATACATCAACTGTTCAAGAATTAACATGGTGTAAGCTCTGCCTCTGCGATTTATACCCAAAGCCGCCACATTAGCACCGGTACACCGGTCAACTACCACTGCATCATTTAACGGGTTAGCGGCACGAATCCATTCGCGTATAAAGCAATGCGTGCGCATGGCTTCCGTGCCATCCGGCCAGGTTATTTTTCCCGACTCCAGTTCAACTCCGAACCTGGGAAAATCAAGATTGCTTGTTGAAATATTGGTGAGTGTGCGCACACCCTCCAGTTTTATGTCGTTGATCGTGTATTTGTCGAACGAGGTAACAATTGTTGACCCAGGCAAAAACCTGCGACCTGTAAAATCGACTATGAGTTTTCCTTTTCGCACATTGTTTGAAGCATCCGTGCAACCGGCTTCACCAAAGTTGATAACAATTCTGCCTTTGGGAGTTTCGGACGATGACTCCTCATCCATCGTTATCGTAACTACAACCTCGTTACAAGTAAGGCGCGGGTCGGCCATCACGATAGTCCGGGGTATGGAAGTGGTGTCGCCCGTATCGGGGCGGTCATACGCCAACAGCACCAGGTTAATTATGTCATCGGCATCTTCAAAGAAATAATCGGTAATAACATCTTCCGTTATATCGGCTGCTTCTTCCTGCAACACTGCATTATCTTCCTCACACGAAATCGTGGCGCCTAACAAAACGATTGCTGCCAGAGCCAGCGTTCTACCAAAAAAAGAGGTTGTTTTCATAAGCTAAAGGTTAGCGATTAAATCAAAATTTCCTATCAGACGGGCTACCCCATGTAAGGTTTAACCCCATTTTGGCATTCTTTTGGTAAAGAAAAGCTTACATTTACAATACTAAAAACCAAATTCTAATAATGATGAAAAAAGTTACTTTTATCGCCCTTGTTGTGTGCCTGATGGTTGCTGCCAATGCGGTACACGCGCAGAATGTTGTCAAAATCAACATTTTAAGCCCGGTAGTGAAGACTCTCAATGTTTCGTATGAGCGTGCAATCAACGAAAACAGTAGTTTTCAACTCGGATTTTTTTATTCTTTTTGGTCTAATGATGTGACCAAATTCAACGGTTTTGGAATAACTCCGGAATACCGTTTTTACTTATCTCAAACGTCAGCACCCGAAGGTGTTTATGTTGCACCGTTTTTGCGCTACCAGAGTTTTGGTTTAGAAGACAGTGATGACAGTAGTTCAAAAGCCGATTTCTCTACTTTCGGTGGCGGTGTGGTTATTGGAAAGCAATGGGTTTTCAAAGAGAAAATTACGTTAGACATCTTCCTTGGCCCCGCTTATTATTCCGGTAAACTATCCGGTCAATCAGGTAATGACAATTGGGATACAGGCGTTTTTGATGGCTTTGGTGTGCGCACCGGCATCAACTTCGGTTTCCAATTCTAATACGTTAAGCAAGTTGTAAATACAAAGGCAGCCTGCTCGGCTGCCTTTTTTTATTTTGTGATGGATGATAAGTAATTTCCAAAAAAAGAAAATAGCGATAGCCGCATTTTTTGGCCTCTCATATAATACTTTTGTAATAGATGAGTTTTTAAGTCTGGTTTGCAGCTTATAAAAATCAAAACACTAATGCAATACATTTTTCTTCTCCTTTTCTTAGCCGGTTCGTTACCTTCCATTGGTCAGAACTTAAAAATTGCCAAACTTAAATACAATGGCGGGGGCGATTGGTATGCCAACAAAACCGCGTTGCCCAACCTCATCAGCTTTTGCAATAGTGAGTTGGGTACGGCAATATCGCCCGAAGAAGATATTGTTGAAGTAGGTAATAAAGATATTTATCTCTATCCGTATGTGTACATGACGGGGCACGGCAATGTGGTGTTCTCTGATACAGAGGCAACCAACCTACGCAATTATTTAATTGGCGGTGGCTTTCTGCATATTGATGATAACTACGGATTAGATAAATACATCCGGATAGAACTCAAAAAAGTTTTTCCTGAACTTGAATTAAAAGAACTTGTCTTTGACCATCCCATCTATCACCAGAAATTCAATTTCCCGAAAGGTTTGCCGAAAATTCATGAACATGATGGCAAGCCCGCACAAGGCTTTGGACTGATTTACGAAGGCCGGTTGGTGGTGTATTATTCATACGAAAGCGACCTGGGCAATGGTTGGGAAGACAGGCGCATACACAACACCCCTGCCGAAAAGCACAAACAGGCTTTGCAGATGGGCGCTAATATAATTGCGTATTGTTTTACTAATTCGTTGTAGTATCCTGAAATAAAAAGGAGGCTACCTCAAAAGTGAGATAGCCCTCTTACGTTCTTATTGATTTTATTGAGATTGCAATGAGTAAGTATCATCTCGCTGAATACACTCAGAAATTATCCTGTCACCACGTTTAGATTTCCTCCCACCGCACGCAACACTTTTAATATGGTATCAAACTGAGGTTTAGAACCCTGCGAAAGTGCTTTGTATAAACTTGGTCTGCTAAGGCCGGTTTCTTGTGCTATTTTCGACAGCCCACGGGCTTTTGCCACATGGCCAAGTGCAGCAATAATATCATCTGCATCTCCTTCTTGCAAAACAGTATTTATGTATTCTGCAATCATGGTGTCATCTTCTAAGTAATCGGCAATATCAAATTTGCTTGTTCGCTTTGTTTTCATTTTATGTAGTGCTTTTTGTAGTTCAACCATAATTGTTTAGCCTTTTCAATGTCTTTTTGTTGCGAAGATTTATCGCCTCCGTTCAGCAACAGTACAATCCGGTTACCGTGTTCCTTTAAATATACCCTGTATCCTTTTGCATAATGAATCCGCAATTCGCTAATTCCCTGACCGACTGGTTCACAATCTCCAAAGTTTCCCTGTTCTTCTATTCGCTGAATTCTCAAGAGTATTGACGCCTTAGCCCGCAAATCTTTCAGTTTTCTTAACCATTTGTCAAATTCATCGGTTTTATCGTTGGTGTTTATGCAGTGCGGGGAATAGGAGCGCTAAAAAATGAAGCGAAGCGGAATGTTTAGCGCGACCATCTCCGAACTGTCCACCGTGACTTAAGAAAATACTTTTAATACCTACACCAAACCCCCGCATTGCATAAACATTTTGTTGGCAGCTGGCGGCTTGGTCGTCACTTTATAAGTAACTTAATTTCATTTTCCTTTTCAGTCGGAGTTGACTTTTCAAATCTGTCAAAAGTCATTTCATCAATGTCAATGGAGCCGGTCACTACGTCCCTGTCCACGATTTTAGAATCTTGTCCACAGTTTGGGCATATCAATTTTTTGTTTTGGTAAAAGTCCGCTTTGCTGTCGTTGTCGGCAATGTGTCCCAATACCTTTTGAATTATTTCTCCTTTGTCCTTAGTTTTTAATTTGTCGTTATCGTCTACAATTGATTGAACGAAGTCCCAAGTTTTATTATTTAGTCCGAACAGATACCTGTATTTCTGTCCACTTTGATTTGAGTAAACAAATTCTCCATATGAGAAGTCCGAAAGAAACGGAGTCTCAAAATGCTGTCCGCATGATTTACATTTTGCGTTTGTTGTTGAAACTCTCATGTCTATTTGCCGCTTGCTGCCAACTATTGAATATATACACAAATGTATTCACTTGGATACAGTTTATCAACTCTGCTGAACGCTCCCCATAAAAAAACTCTCATAAAATTTGTTTTTTATAACTAAGTATTTAGTTTTATACCTAAATATATAGTAATTAAACCCGTCAGCTATGAGAATACCTCATATACAATATTTATTTGTGTTCGCTGTACTGTTTCCCCTGCTTTCCTTTGGTCAGGGAATGGCAACAGCATTTCAAAAGGCCGAAAATAGCGGTGTATCAATAGCGGTATTGGACTCCTTATATAAAAGCGCCCTGCATGCAGATACATTGCTTGCGGCTTTTGCCGGAAAGGAAAAAGAATTTCAGGGCGCATACATTTCCCTGCTAAAGGAGTTAGGGGATTTTCTGCACAACAGCAATTTCAAATGGCAAAAACAAACACGTTGCTTCAACAGGATTTATATAAATAAGACAGGTAAAATAGATTACTTCCTGTTCAATTTCAGTCCCGGAGAAATTGAACAGGAAAAAGAACAAGAGTTTGAAAGACTATTAAGCGAGTTTATCAAGAACTATCGGTTTCCGCTCACCAACACTACAAATTTCGCACAATGCAGCCCGGTGCGTTACGCAGATAAACCATAAAAAAATACACCATGAGAGAATTAACCAAAGCCGAAGATCAGATTATGCAGGTTTTATGGAAACTTGAAAAGGCATTTGTAAAAGACATTATCGATCATCTTCCCAATCCTAAACCTGCCTATAACACGGTATCTACCATCATCAGGATTTTGGAAACCAAAGGGTTTGTAAATCATAAAGCGTACGGAAAAACACATGAGTATTTTCCAATCATCGCAAAAGAGAAATACACCAGGTTTTATCTCAACACCATGCTGAAAGGGTATTTCGGAGGGTCGTTTCAAAACTTAGTTTCCTTTTTTGCAAAAGAAAATAACCTAAGCGCTAAAGAGGTAGAAGCATTACTGAAAGAAATCAACACCAAAAAATAAACCTATGAATACCTGGCTAAACTATATCGTAGAAGCCAACATCGGACTGTTGCTGTTTCTGCTGCTCTATAAGATATTGCTGAGCAAAGAAACCCAATTCAGCTACCGGAGATTTTACTTGCTGGGCGGTGTGATACTCTCATTGGTATTTCCATGGTTAACGGTAAGTAGTCCGGTAGAAGTAATACCTACACTAAGCGAAACGCTACCTGCTTACTGGTTGCCACAAAGTGCAGAACAAGTGCAGCAATATAGTTCAGTTCCTACCCTGACTTTTTGGGAGATTGTTGTTAGGTTGTACATATTCGTTGTTACACTATTACTCATTCGGTTTGCATACTATGTTGTGAGTCTTGTGCGTGAAGCAAGGAAATCAAGAAATAACAATCGGGTAATTGAAGTTGAGCAACCCTCTTTTGTTGCGTTTTCATTTTTCAACCTGATTTTCATCAGCAAAGCCTTTACATTAAACGAAAGTGACAAACAACGCATTCTCCAACACGAACGGGTGCACATCAACAACTGGCATTCGCTTGATATTGTATTGATAGAACTCGTAAGAATCCTGTTCTGGTTCAATCCGCTGCTCCGCTACTATAAAAAGGAAATGAGCATGGTGCATGAGTTTGAAGCCGATGAAGTGGCTTCTTCAGGCAGTGAACAACAGGAGCAATACTGCAATCTGCTGGCACGATCGGCACTTGAATCATCTAGCTACGCATTGGCCAATCATTTTAATAATTCCTTAACCTTAAAACGAATTACCATGATCAGAACCTTAAAACGAAAAGTAAAGCAATGGAAAACCTTAATTGTTTTCCTGTTTGTCAGTGTAGTGTTCCTGGGCATTGCCTGCCAGGATCAGATAGTTGAACAAATGGAAGAACTTTCGCAAACAACAACCATTGCCGGTGATTTCCCCGACCATTTATTGCCCGTTGTGGAAAAGATCAGGAATGAAAATCCGGGTATCAAACTTATCTATGTGGAGGCTGAATCGGCAAATTCTGAGAAAATTAAAAACATAAGTACCGAAGACATCCTATTTACACATTACGATAAGTACCATGACAAAGATGGTAATCTCACTTCCGAACGGGTAGGTTTCATTATCAGGTCAGATGGCGCTATCTCGCAACTTGCTGAAGTAACCAAGTCGCAAGATGATGTGTTTCTTGTAGTTGAAGAAAGTGCATCCCCAATTGGGGGTATGACTGCACTTAATGAAGCCATCCAAAATCAACTTGTTTTTCCAGGTGAAGCCAAAGCAAAAGGAATTGCAGGAAAGGTATTTATTGAATTCATCATTGAACCTGATGGTAGTACATCAAACCATAGAGTCATTAAAGGAATTGGCTCCGGATGTGATGAGGAAGCTTTAAGAGCAATGCTCGCCACTAATATCCGTTGGAATCCTGGAAAACAGAAAAACGTACCGGTACGTCAGAAATATGTGGTTCCGATTTGGTTTGGTGAAGCGCCTGTTACTCAAGATGCAAACGGCATCTACTTACAGACTGAAGAATCAGCAGGCCCTGTTGGAGGTATGGAGGCTCTTTACAATGAAATCAATACTAACATAAAAATGCCTGCCGAAGCACGAAGAAGCAGCGTTTCAGGAAAAGTATACATTGAAATGATTATTGAACCTGATGGCTCAACATCCAATCACCAGATAATAAAAGGAATCGGCTACGGATGCGATGAAGAGGCGCTGCGCGTACTGTCTCAGGCTTCAACAAAATGGCATCCGGCAAAGCAAGGAGGTAAAGTTGTCAGGCAGAAGTTCGTGCTTCCTGTAACGTTCGCAAACAATTAAACTATTCAGCTTTCCTACATCTTCAATATGTAGGAAAGCTTTTTACTTCCCCTTAAATACCTCTTCCAACTTATCATCTAACGCTTGCCCGCGCAGGTTTTTGGCGATGATTACGCCATTGGGGTCAAGCAATAAGGAGAATGGAATAGCGGTAATATTATAGGTCTTTGCTGCTTCCGATTGCCAGTATTTCAAATCAGAAACATGCGTCCAGGTTAAACCATCTTCCTGAATGCCCTGTAACCAATCGGCTTTGGTGCGGTCAAGCGACACGCCATACACAGTAAAACCTTTGTCTTTAAATTCATTGTAGGCCCGCACAATATTCGGGTTTTCTCTCCGGCAAGGCCCGCACCACTTCGCCCAAAAATCTACCAGCACATACTGACCCCGCAACGAAGAAAGCGGCACTACCTTACCATCCGGGTCGGGCAACGAAATTTCAGGGGCTACCTGACCAATGGCAAGTGTTTTCATTTTATCTACCATGTCGATAAAATCTTTGGCATGCGAAACATCAGGCCACTCCTTACGAAGCTTCTCTGCGGTAACCAGATACGCATCGTAATAATCATCTTTGTCTATCATCTGGCTTTGTAACACGTTGATTACACCAAGCGAAGGCGGACTTTGCTTGATTTGTTCGGCTACTTTATTGTAGGCATCGGTAAGTAATTTCTGATAGTCTTTCTGAATAGCCAAAACGGTTTTCTGGTCGTTGGCGGACTGTGCCTTATTGAAATCTGCAATCAACTTTTGCGCCTCTGGTGTGTTTTGAACACCGTTAATAGTAGTCTGCGCTTCTTTAATAAATTCAATTTCGGGTGAGCCTTTCACTTCAAAAAATCCGGAAGCTTCGCGCCCGTCCACATTAATTTCAAGGTCATTCTTATATAAAATAACATCAACTGCCTGCCGGTTGTAAAAATTCAGCTTGTAGTAGCCAGGCTCTTTTATGTTGATTTTCTTTTTAAATGTATAATCGCTTTTCAGGTTAATGGTATCCTGCCAGCCTGCACCCGCTTTGGTTATCTCCATAATGGATATGGTACCGCCCTGCTGCGGAAACCCAACTTTACCACGAATAGTCACCTCCCAACTTCCGTCTTTTTTGGCTTGTTGTCCGTTGGATGAACATCCTAACAACATCAACACGCTTACCAATACAACACTTGCACTCAATTTCATATAGTTCATTTTTCTTCTAATTTCTTAACTAACAATTTGTTGGCCACTTTCGGGTCGGCTTTACCCTTGCTGCGCTTCATCACTTCGCCCATAAACATAGCAATAATTCCTTTCTTGCCCTTCCTGTATTCGGCTACCTTATCAGGGAAATCGGTTAGAACCGACTCAACAACGGGCTGAATGGAATCTTCATCGCTTGTTTGCACAACATTCAATTGCTGTGCCACTTCCATTGGCGACAGGGCTGAATTTTTCAGTAACTCCGGAAATATTCTTTGCGAAGCAACCGAAAAACTCACCATACCGGAATCTACCAGCTTAATCAATTCAGCCAATGTAACAGGCGTAACCGGAAAATGGTTTGCCGTTAGTGTAAGTTCATTCAAAGCCGATTTTACCGGGCCCATAATCCAGTTAGAGGCGGCCTTGTAGTTTTTGGTATGATTGCATACGTCAAGAAAGTATTGGGCAAGTTCTTTAGTCTCGGTAAGCACCTGCGCATCGTAAGCCGGCAGTTTAAATTCTTCTATAAATTTTTGTTCCAGTTCCCACGGAAGTGCAGGCATAGCCGATTTGATTTCGGTAAACCATTGTTCGGATATGATAACCGGACTTAAATCAGGGTCGGGAAAATACCGGTAGTCGTTCAGTTCTTCTTTAGTACGCATACCGAATGTTTTTCCGGAAGCGGCATCAAACAACCGGGTTTCGGAAATGATCTCCTCTCCTCTCTCCGTTAACTCAATCTGTCGTGCAATCTCTGAATCAATGGCGCGCTGCACATTACGGATGGAGTTCATGTTCTTGATCTCCACCTTCTTTCCAAGCTGGTTTGATCTCACCGGCCTGATCGACACGTTGGCATCACAGCGCAACGACCCTTCTTCCATATTTCCATCGCACACATCAAGATAACGAACGAGCTTTCGCACCTCTGCTAAAAATGCAGACGCATCGGTTGATGAATGAATAACAGGCTCCGTTACAATTTCAATCAATGCAGTTCCGGCACGGTTAAAATCAACCCACGTGCCGGGTTCATTTTCCGGGTGTGTTGATTTACCCGCATCTTCTTCAAGGTGAATGCGATTCAGTATAACCTGCTGTTGAGTTTCTCCTTCACCAATAGTAATGTACCCGCCTTTGCAGATGGGTGTTCTGTCCTGTGTGATCTGGTAGCCTTTCGGCAGATCAGGATAGAAATAATTTTTCCGGTCAAAGATCATGTTTCGGGAAATCTCCGAACGACAGGCAATACCCATGCGGGCAGCAAGTTCAATGGCCTTGCGGTTGAGTTTGGGTAATGTACCCGGATGCGCCAGTGTAATCGCACTGATTTGTGTGTTGGGTTCATTACCATAAGCAACAGAATCTGAGGCAAATATTTTACTGGCCGTCAGCAACTGTGCGTGTACTTCCAATCCGATTACGGCCTGATATTTTTCAAGTGCTGCGATAAGGCTTGTGACTTATAAACTAACGAATCAATTCTTTTGCTTTCGTGATAACGGCATCAAGGCCGGCAATATTCTTACCCCCTGCTGTTGCAAAGAACGGCTGACCGCCACCACCGCCTTCAATCTCTTTAGCCAACACCTTCACCATTTCACCCGCGTGATACTTTTTCGTTTCCATCAGCTTCTCGCCAATCATTACGGCTACTTGTGGTTTGCTGTCCACATCGGCAGCCAGCACGAGCAATAAATCACTAAACTGGTTGCGCAAGGCATACGCAATGTTTTTCAGCGCATCGGCATTGGGCACGGATACTTTTTCAATGATAAGATGTGAGTCCTTACCTGCCACCGCTTTCTTTGCCAATTCATCTTTTAATGAGTTGGTACGCTCCTGGTTAACGGCTTCTAATTTTTTCTCCAGCGTGTGCTTTTCTTCTGCTAAGTTTTTAACGGCAGTTACCAAATCTTTCGGGTTCTTTAATAATGCCCGCACACTTTCCAGCAGATTCAATTCTTCCCGAACATACTGCTCGGCTGTTTCGGCAGTAATGCCTTCTATCCTGCGCACACCGGCTGCCACCGAACTTTCGGAAATAATTTTAAACAAACCAATGTTGCCGGTTGTGGGCACGTGCGTGCCGCCACAAAGTTCTACCGAAAACTGCGGGTCGAATGTTACCACGCGCACAAAGTCGCCATACTTTTCGCCAAACAATGCCATCGCGCCAAGCGTTTTTGCTTCGTCAATAGGAACGTTCAGCTTAATATCGGCATGAATATCTTCACGGATTTTTGCATTCACCCGGTCTTCTACTTTCTGAATTTCTTCAGAAGTCATAGCGGTAAAGTGCGAGAAATCAAAACGGGTAACTTTTTCATTTACCAGCGAGCCTTTCTGTTCCACATGCTTGCCCAGCACCTCGCGCAATGCGGCATGAAGCAAATGCGTAACCGAATGGTTATTCATGGTGAGCTTACGTTTACGCGCATTCACCACGGCACGAAATACAGCCGTTACATCAGCCGGTAGTTTATCTGTAAAATGAACAATCAGTTCGTTTTCTTTTTTTGTATCGATAACAGAAATCTTTTCATTTCCGTGTTGAATATACCCGGTATCGCCCACCTGACCACCGCTTTCGGCATAGAACGGTGTGCGGTCAAACACAAGCTGATAGAGTTCTTTATTCTTCTGAACAAGTTTCCGGTATTTTACAATGCGCAGATCTGCTTCTAAGAAATCATAGCCGATAAATTCAGTTTTTTCATCTTCGCCAACCAAAATCCAGTCACCTGTTTCTTTCGCAGCACTGGCTTTTGAACGTTCTTTCTGCTTCTGCATTTCAGCCTGGAAACCTTTTTCATCAACAGAGAAACCTTTTTCTCTTGCAATTAATGACGTGAGATCGAAAGGAAAACCAAAGGTATCGTACAGTTCAAAGGCAAGTTCACCGGGCACAACTTTATTCTTCAACTCACTTTCAATGGCATCAAAGCGTTTCAATCCCCGCTCAAGGGTTTTGAGAAAAGAAATTTCTTCTTCCTGTATTACCCTGCCCACATAATCCTTCTGCGCTTCCAGTTCAGGAAATACATCTTTCAACTGCCCGGCTAAAATGGGCGCCAGCTTATAGAGGAACGGATCTTTAAAATTGAGGAAAGTATATCCATAGCGAACAGCCCTACGCAATATCCTGCGTATCACATAACCAGCACCGGTATTGGAAGGCAACTGACCATCGGCTATGGCAAAAGCTACTGCGCGAATGTGATCGGCTAACACGCGGATGGCAATATCAACCTCACCCCCTGCCCCCTTCTCCTCCAGAGAGGTGGAGGTTCCACCATATTTAAAGCCGGATTCTTTTTCAATGAATTCAATCAACGGGAGAAATACATCCGTATCATACGTGGAAGTCTTGCCTTGTATGGCCATGCACAACCGTTCAAAGCCCATACCGGTATCCACGTGCTGTGCCGGAAGCTTTTCCAGCGAACCATCAGCTTTGCGATTGAATTCCATGAACACGAGGTTCCATATCTCGATCACCTGCGGGTGATCGTTGTTTACCAAATCTTTACCACTGATTTTTTTTATCTCTTCATTCGGGCGCATGTCAATGTGAATTTCAGAGCACGGGCCGCACGGGCCGGTTTCACCCATCTCCCAAAAATTATCTTTCTTTTTGCCGTGAATAATCCTGTCTTCCGGCACTATGGTTTTCCAGTAACCAATCGCATCGGTATCTACCGGCAGGTTATCGCCCTTATCGCCCCCAAAAACAGTAACGTACAATTTATCTTTCGGCAGCTTGTAAACTTCGGTGAGCAACTCCCACGCCCACTCGATTGCCTCTTTCTTGAAATAATCGCCAAACGACCAGTTGCCCAGCATCTCAAACATAGTGTGATGATAGGTATCAATACCAACCTCTTCCAGGTCGTTATGCTTGCCGCTTACGCGGAGGCACTTTTGGGTGTCGGCAATGCGCTTGCTTTTTGGGGTGCCGTGCCCAAGGAAATAATCCTTAAACTGCACCATACCGGAGTTAGTAAATAATAAGGTAGGGTCGTTTTTGAGCACAAGCGGTGCGGAAGGCACAATCAGGTGATTCTTCTTCTTAAAAAATTCCAAAAACTGGCGTCTGATTGTTGCTGAGTCCATCTCGTTAAAGCGTGTCTGAAAATATGGTTATTTTACTATATTTGCCCACTTTGGGCTGCAAGGCCACAAAATTAAGAGGCAATACATGACAACACGCTTATTTCAGTGATTTTTTTAACCCTCAGATGCGTCAACTGAAATACCGATACAACCCCGCAACCTGCCGGTACGAACCCGTGCCCGTGCAGGGCAGAACTGTTCTCGGCATAGCATTGTCGTACATCTGCCTTACCTGCGGTTTGTTTGTAGGGCTGTTATTTCTGCACAGCACACTCTTTACAACCGAAACCGAAAAGAAGCTCACACACGAAAACAGCATCCTGAAGGTTCATCATAAAGAGCTATCGCGCGAATTACAGACCGTGCGGGCATCGCTGCACGGCTTGAAGCAAACCGAAGAAACCGTATTTGAAAAACTTGCGGGCAACCTTACCAATCCGCAATTGCTCAATCAGTTTTCCTATACCCCCGCACAACAGGAAGTAACCAACTTTAAAAAACAGGTAACAGAAACCCAAACCGAATCCGCCAACTTGTTGAACAAGGCGCGCTACACAAATTTTATTCTCGCTAACAATCTAAACTTTACTAAAGAAAGCATTGACCTGCTTGCCAATATACCCTCGCTTCAGCCGGTTGAGAATACAGAACTCACAAAACTTGCTTCGGGATATGGCGAGCGTATGCACCCGTTTCATGGCGCGAATTATTTTCACCAGGGTGTTGATTTTGTTGCTCCGCGCGGAACTCCTGTCTATGCCAGTGCATCGGGCACGGTAAACCTTGTGTTGTTCAGCGACCTGCAAATGGGCAAGGGAAACATTATTGAAATCGATCACGGCAACGGGTATAAAACACGCTACCATCATTTAGATAAAATTAGTGTGAAGCAAGGCCAGAAGGTTTCCAAAGGAAATGAAATCGGAACAGTAGGCATGACAGGCGGAGCCGTTTCGCCACACCTTCATTTTGAAGTATTAAAAGATAATAAGCATGTAAACCCGGTTGATTATCTTTTTGAAGGACTTACCAGCACGCAATACGCGGCACTCAAACTATTGGCAAAACAAAAGAACCAGGCGCTCGATTAGGTATGGCTAATTTGTACTACCGATATAACCCTAAAACCTTTCAATACGAGCGCGTACATCCGTCCGGTAAAAAGTTCTTAAAACGCACTACCATTCTTTTCTTCATCGCACTGATTACTGCATTACCATTAACATACTGGTATATACAGAAATTCGCTTCGCTTGAAGAGCAATACCTGATCCATCAAAATAACGAACTGTATGCAGATTGGTCGGAACTTGAACAGGAAATTGACGAAGCCTATGCAACACTCAACCAGTTTGCCGAAAAAGACGATGGCTTTTACCGCACCTTGCTGGATCTGAAACCCCTGCCGCAAAGCATTCGCGAAGCCGGTGTGGGGGGTGTTGACCGGAAACTCGAAGCCGTAACCCATTACCCCAGGGTGAACCTTGGCTATGAGCGTGTTGAAAAATTAAAACACCAGGTGCAGGTAGAGCAACAGTCGTTTGATGAACTAAGCCTTAAAACCGACATACAATTAAGCAAACGCGCAACGCGCCCTGCTATTCTTCCCCTTCACGAAAAGGAATTGATAAGGTTGCATACCACATTCGGAAACCGTTTTCATCCGCTGTTGCGGATATGGCGCGATCATCGTGGTTTAGATATGACGGCTGCTAAAGGAACACCTGTTTTTGCAACAGGCGATGGTATTGTATCGCGTGCTGATTATTCTGATACTTATGGCTTGGTTATTTACATCGACCACGGATTTGGGTACGAAACCCGTTATGCGCACCTGCTCAAGTACGAACTCAAACTAAGGCAGGAGGTAAAACGCGGGCAATTGGTTGGCTATGTGGGCACAACCGGCCAAAGTGATGCCTATCACCTGCATTATGAAGTGTTGTTTAACGGCACGCAGGTAAACCCCATTTATTTCTTCCAGCGCGATCTCGATCACAAGGAATATCAAAAGTTAGTGGAGCATCCTACATACAAAGCCCCTGCTCAATAAAAGTTTTTGTAGTTTTGGCGCCTGAAATTCTGCTGCAATGAATCCTGCAAAACTATACTTCTGCTTACTGTTTATCTTCATCGTATCTGCACTCCAAGCTCAGGATGATGAAAAACTTGTCTATAATTCCATAGGTGTAACTTCTGTTCCTGCCCAGGCTCCCGTTTCGCTTGAGCTGGTAGCACGATACCAACACCGTGTGGTAAACACCAAACATCCACAAGATAAATACGACCGGGATATTAATTCGCCCAAATCGGTAAACTACCTGCCCGAAAAGAAAAAATTTTATGTACAATCTTTGGAAGGGCTGGAAACCGTAGTGTACAGCATTGAAACATTTGAAAAGCTGAAGGTGATACGTCATACCTTCAATGCAACCAATCAGCATTTATTTAAAGATGGCGAGCATACCGTTTTTGATTACCAGTACCGCTATCGTAAAAGCGATTTCAATATCTTTAGCGGAAAGCCTGTTGAAAGTTGCTTCTCGCATAACGGAAAATACTTGTGGGTAACCTATTACCGCAGAAGCTATGATGCCAATGCAGAAAGCCCATCGGCACTTGCCATTATTGATACCAACACCGATGAGATTGTGCGGGTTATGCCTACCGGTATTTTACCCAAGATGATTGCCGCCTCGCCCGACAGCCGGTATGTGGCAGTAACGCATTGGGGCGATAATACCCTCGGCATTATTGATACCCAGGGCGATGACCCCATGCAATTCAAATACGTGAATCATGCCATTGTAGATAAGCGCCTTAGCGTAAAGTTTGAACCCGGTGTAAAAGTCGACCGCGACAGTAATTGCGGTTATTGCCTTCGCGGAACGGTGTTCACCCCCGATTCAAAATACCTGCTGGTAGGCAGGATGGGGGGCGATGGCGGTATTGCCGTTTTCGACCTCGAAGATAGTTTCAAGTACCTGGGCGTTACGTACAGCCCTTATTACAACATCCGCCATTTGATTATAACAGGCGATGACCTGATTATCAGTAGCAACTCGCTGGGGCAGGTTCAAAAAACAAACTGGAAGGAATTTATCGAAAACCGTGTGGTCAATGCCGGTAAAAATACCCGCGACAACACCGCCTGGGAAAGTAGCTATGTGGGTGGCGGGGCACGCACTATTGTGGCCTCCTCTACCGGCAAATACATTTTTGCCTGCGTAAACAACCAGAGCAAAATTGTGGTAGTAGAGAGCCAAACCATGAAGCGCGTAGCCGAAATTCCTGCGGATTCTTTTCCTGTTGGGATGGAAATTACCGATGATGACCAGTATTTAATAGTTACCGCACAAGGAAAAGCCAAACAGGGTGGCGGTCACTCAGTTATGGTGTATAAAATAACCCAGAACTAACAAAAGATTTTCCTGCCGGAATGTATTTGTCCGAAAAGGATTAATTGTTTACTTTGCTTCGTAACATGGCGTATAAAGAAAAAGAAATCGAGAAACTCTACTACTCCATCGGAGAAGTAGCCGAAATTTTCAACGTTGCCCCCTCTCTTATCCGTTTTTGGGAAACTGAGTTTGACTTGATTAAGCCCAAGAAAAACCGCAAGGGAAATCGTCAATTTACAAGGGAAGATATTGACAATGTCCGCACCATTTATCACTTGGTAAAGGAAAAGGGCTTTACGCTGCAAGGGGCAAAAGAAATGCTGCGCAACGATTCGGATTCCGTTAAGGATAAAATTGACCTGATTGATTCTTTAAAAGACGTGCGCAAATTCCTGGTGGAACTGCGCGACCGCATTCAATAATTACCCTGATTTTTTATTAAAAATAAATCTCCTCCCCCTCAGGGTTTTGGAAGTTTTTTGCATTTTAACACCATCATGGAACAAGAAAGGCTGGCTTTAGTGGCGTTACATTTTATTTCCGGTATTGGCGATACTACTGTGCGTCAACTAATAAGCTATTGCGGCTCGGCCGAAAAAGTTTTTAAAACCCCAAAAGGAAAATTAACAAAAATACCGGGCATAGGGCCGGTAATTGCCGAAACCATCATTAAGGGAAAACCGGTTGAAAAGGCCGAAAAAGAAATCAGTCGGGCAGAACGCGAAGGCGTGGAAATCCTTTTTTATACCGATAAAAAATATCCTTCCCGTTTAAAACATATTCCCGATGCGCCTTCCATGCTTTACCTGAAAGGCAACATCGACCTGGAAAACCCGAAGACCGTTGGCATTGTTGGCACACGCCAGGCCACGGCTTACGGAAAAGATCAGGTTGAAAAAATAATACAAGGATTGGTTGCGCACGGAACACTCATCGTTAGCGGACTTGCCTATGGCATTGACATACAGGCGCACAAGCAAGCGCTGAAACACAACCTGCCCACTGTTGGCATTATGGGCAGTGGTATAGACGTAATCTACCCTGCCACACACAAGGAAACCGCCACTAAAATGCAGGCGCATGGCGGGCTGATTACTGAAAACCCGTTCGGAACAAAACCCGATGCGTTTAACTTTCCGCAACGCAACCGAATTATAGCCGGGTTAGCCGATGCGCTGATTGTTGTTGAGGCAGCCGAAAAAGGAGGCGCTTTAATTACTGCCGAGATAGCGAACAGCTATAACAAAGATGTTTTCGCGTTTCCCGGCAGCATAGGCGAAACTTATTCTGCGGGGTGCAACAACCTTATCAAAACCAATAAAGCGCACCTGCTCACCGGCATAAAAGACATTGAGTATATTATGAACTGGGCTGCGGATAACGATACCGTAAAGAAAAAAGTAACGCCCTTCTCGTTAGATAGCTTTACGGATAATGAGAAAACCGTGCTGCTGCTATTGCTCGAAAAAAGTCCGTTGATACTTGATGAGCTAAGCTGGAAATCAAACCTGCCGGTAAGTCAATTAGCGTCTGTTTTATTAGGGCTTGAATTTAACGGCATAGTAAAATCCCTGCCGGGAAAAATGTATGCGCTTAGCCGTTAAGCATTTTCCTATCTGTACTTATTTCCAAAATAAAAACACCAGTTTATATCTTACCAGAGCATACTTGAATGTTTCTTAATTCGTTATCTTTAAGGCAACTCTAAAAAAGTGAAAGGCGATGACTTTCAATGCAAAAAAAGTAACGGTAGCCCTTATATTAACAGTTGGCTTTATCATCTGCCGGGCGCCTCTTGCCTATAGTCAGGTAGGAATAGTTGGCGGAGTGAATTATAGTTTCATGAGAAACAGTGTGCTCGAAAACGATGAACCTGCCTATACCTGGAATTTGGGAGCCAATGTGGAGTTATCTCCGAAAACGTGGAAGAAATTTTCGATTGAAACCCGGATAATGTTTATCCAAAAAGGCTACCGCCAATATGCCGATAAATGGTACACGTTTCATTTTGATTATCTATCGGTGCAGCCTACCATTAACTATTCTCCTGTTAAACAGTTATCCGTTGATGCCGGGATTGATATTAGCGGGCTTATCAATGCAAATGTTATAAAGTGGGCTGATACGTATAACCTGACTGACGCAGGAGTTGTTTTCGGAGTTTCCGCTTTCAGGCATAAGCGAATCAGCCTTTATTCAAGAATAATTTACGGGCTTACACCTATGCTTGAATACCACGCCATTGATGAAATGGGAAATTTTACGGGAGAAATAAAAGACCTGAAAAACACCTGCATACAAGTTGGTGTACGCATAAATATTTATCATGAAAAGTTATCATTTTAAAATAGCGGCTTATATCATCCTCCTTTCGTTTTCATCGTGCGAGGGGCTGTTTATTCTCGACCCGATTGACCCGAGGCTACCCAAATATACCCATGCCGGAAATAGCACGGCCGGTGCGCTCATCAACAACGAACAATGGAAGTCTGTTGTGGAGTGGCATCTGTTTGGTGCCCCCTCACACAAACCCTCGTTCATACGTTATCCAAACGACAGCTTAGTCATAACCTTTTACGGTACACTAAAATCAGAGCATAAAGTTTCAATTCATTTCAGCATAACGGGGTTAGAGATTGATGAATTTAATAACCTGACTAAACTCAAGGGAATTAAAATTCCGTTAAACGGAACAACCGGCACAGCCTCGCTCTCCACCTATAGCGAATCCTGCCAGGAAGTATCGGGTGGCATAGGGCAGTTTTATGCACGCGATATTACTGTTCGAGAAAGCGGGAGTATGATTTTTTCAGGAACATTCGGGTTTGTTATAGAAGACGAAGATTGCGGCACCATTGAAGTTTCGTACGGCAGGTTTGATTATGTCGTCAGCCAGAGTCACTTTAATATATACCCTGGATAAAGTAAAAAAATTCTCTGTATTGCTGAGCCTGTACTTAGCCGTTCATCTCCTTCCCCGGAAAGCCATCACTCCTTAATCCTGCCCGTTTTGGTTGCATTTTTCCTTGATAAGCTCATAGGCTTTCAGGTCGCCCAACTCTCCTGCTTTGCTTAAATCAAGGCAGCCGTTCTTCATGTCGCCAAATTCAATGCGCAACAAACCGCGCATGTAGTAGGCATCCACATTCTTTTTGTTGATGGCGATAATTTTAGTGCAGTCGTTGATGGCATCTTCATAAGCCTGCAAAAATTGCTTGGCCTTGCCCCTGTTGTAGTACGCATCAATGTAATTTTCGTTCAATGCAATGGCAGCCGTGTAATCATCAATGGCGCCATAATAATCCTGGAGTTTCATTTTAATGTTACCACGCGAATAGAACGCTTCCGTAAGTTTGGGGTTTTTCTCAAGGGCTGTGTTGTAATCCTTCATAGCGCCATGACGATCGTCAAACTGGGCTTTTATGTTGCCGCGCAAATAATAGGCAGCCGCATGGTTAGCATCCTTTTCGATTGCTTTGTTCAGGTTTAATAATGCTTCAACGTATTCCTGTTTCTCTAACAATTCCCTACCCTTTTGGGTATAGGCTTTGGCATCCTGCGCCAGGGCTATTGTACCGGAAAGAATAAAAAGGGCCAACATAAACGTTCTCATACTGCTAACTTGTCTTTGTTAATGGCACAAAGGTACGGTACATACAAACCAAAAGTGGTTCAACGTAATATTTTCAGTGCTTTGGAAATATTTCGTCTGCCAAGACTAAGCTTTTTTGAAAAGCTTCATGATTTATGGCCGGTAAGGCGTCCTGCGAAGACAGGTATTCAAGTATTTTTTCGGTAGCCAGATTGCCTACCAAATCATCCTTAGCCATAGGACACCCCCCAAACCCTTTTATAGCCCCGTCAAACCGTTTACAACCGGCTTTGTAGGCCGCCTCAATTTTTTCAAGCGCGGTGTGGGGTGTTGAGTGAAGGTGCACCCCAAGTTCGAGCGCAGGGAAGCGCTCCGTTAAGCGGGTAAAGAGATATGTAATATTTTCGGGTGTTGCTGCACCAATTGTATCAGCCAGCGAGATTACGCCTACGCCTAAGGTGTTCAGAATATCAACAAATTGTTCAACAATCTTCACATCATACGGGTCGCCATACGGGTTGCCAAAACCCATGCTGATATAGCACACAAGCGTTTTGCCGGCCTGTTCGCAAAGGCTTTGAATTTCTGAAACCGTATTCAACGCCTCTGCAACCGACTTATTGGTGTTGCGTTGCTGAAAGGTTTCGGAAATGGAAAGCGGAAAACCCAGATAATGCACACCTTCCTGTTCGCAGGCCGTTTCTGCCCCGCGCATGTTAGCCACAATAGCCAGCAATTTTGATGAACTGGTGTGCCAGTTCAGGGCATTCAATACTTCACCGGTATCGCGCATTTGTGGTATGGCCTTAGGCGAAACAAAGCTGCCGAAATCAATGGTATCAAAACCAACTTCAAGCAACTGGTTGATATACCGTATCTTTTTCTCTGTTGGGATAAAATCCGTTAACCCCTGCATGGCATCGCGCGGACATTCAATGATTTTCATTTATGTTGATTTAGCTGATTTAAATCCATTCCAGTTCTTTAACTGTTTGTTCAACTGTAATGTTCCCCGTGTGCTTCGTGCTTTTCGGTTCAATCAGTATGATTTGAACTTCTTCTCCGTTCGTTCTTGGCCGATGTTCAACGCCTTTGGGAACAATCAGTATCTCTCCTTGTTTGGTAACAACAGTCTTATCCCTGAAATCCATTATCAATGTTCCGCTTAACACAATAAACAACTCATCTTCATGCTCATGGCTATGCCAAACCAATTCTCCTTTCAACTTTGCAAGTTTAACATAGTTCTCATTCAGTTCTCCGACAATGTATGGATGCCAGTGCTCTGAAAATTTAGTAAATTTCTGTTCGAGGTTAATGTTCATATAAAATAAAATTCAGGTGTCCGAAGCTAATAAAAAATTTTATGATACCTTTCACCGGATATGTTTCCTGATCCAATCAGCGATTTCTTCCAACACAACGGGTGAAATGGTTTGTTCGATGGTTGCATATTCATTCAGTAAGCCTGTTTTACTTTCCTGGAAGAAATGGTTCAGGCCGGGAAATTCTTTTACAAGGAAATCAGTATTGCCTCCTTTTTCCAGTGCTTTCCTGATGGCGGCCTGATTGATCTCTGCCGGCACTTGTACATCGTTACTTCCATTTAACGACAGTACAGGGCAGGTAACTTTCTCAAGCTCATTGGCCGGATTATAGGTATAGAAATACCTTATCCAGGGGGTTGTTCTGGTATTCACGAGATCATTAATAAAAACATCCCTGTCAACTCCTGCCGGAAGTAAACCTTTCAGCATGGAAGAATTCTGGTAAAAATCCTTCAGTTCTTTTCTTACTTCGGCAACATCTTTATCGGTAGAAGCAATAGCTATTGCCTGACGCACATATTGTTCATAAGCATCTTCATCAGGCACATCAAACGACCTTAATGTCCGGGCTTGAATTGCCGATACTTCGCTGCCGGGAATACCTGTGCCTGCCAGCAAAATAATAAATGCAATATCTTCACTTTGATTAGCTGCCATCGGGGCAATGATACCGCCCTCGCTATGTCCGATTAACCCGATATTTCGGTTATCAATCTCTGTTCGGCTTTCCAGGTACTTTACTGCACTTAACACATCGGTAGCAAAATCACTGGTGGTGGCATCGGCAAATACACCGGTAGATTTATTGACTCCCCGGTCATCGTAACGCAGCACAGCAATTCCCTGGCGGGTAAGGTGATCGGCAAGTACAAGAAAAGGTTTATGCCCAAAGATTTCTTCGTCCCTGTTTTGCGGGCCGCTTCCCGTAATCAATATCACAGCCGGGTAGCTTCCGTTTTTATCGAGTAAGGTCAGCGTTCCGGCAAGGGTGATACCATCTTCTTTGTTTTCAAAAAAAACTTCCTCTTCATAATAAGGATAGGGCTTTACAGGTTCTTGCGGACGGTTGGGGCGTTGTGCAAGTACTATTTTTTCCCGTTTCAAATCCAGCGGAATAGCATTGACTCCTTCCATAAATTTGCCTTCAATAACATTATTGTTATTCCTGAATTCGCCCTTGTATTCAAAACCGAAGTTTGTGCCATCAATATGCAAACTGCCATTTTGAAAGGTAGTGGACTTCGTTTGGATGCCCATTAAATTCCTGTCGGGCAAGTCCATAGTAGACACATAGTTGTTTTCCTTCTTTTCAATATGGAATACAAATGTCACCTGCCTGAAAGAGCCACTCCATTCCCCGGTAATATCCTGGCCAGATACAGTGAATGAAACCAGGAATAGAAAGATTAGTTGCACGATTGTTTTCATCTCTAAAGGTTTTATGTTGATTAATTTTATTGAGGTTTACACGTACTTCCTCCATTGGGATATACTAATCCTGTTAAACAGATTCTGTTGATTGATTTTTTAAAGTAGTTGACTCTCAGAATTGAATGACCATCACTGATCTCACTCCTGTTGCAGCTTTTTTTGCAGCGTCTCCAATTCGCGTTTCCGCGTTTTGTATATACTATGCTCCCATCTGGCTGCATAATGGGTAAGTATAAAAAAGACCAGTACGCCCACCATTAGCCAAACCGGTTTTCCGCTTTCCCAAACACCGAAAAGCACAAACAGTACAATAGGAAGAATATTCCAACGCATAAGTTGCGAAAAACGTACCTGGTATGCAGCCATAGCAACAGCATGGTTCAGGTCGCCATACAGGGAGCGATCAAATGTATTCTCTCCCCTTATCCTGCGAATACGGCTTACTATAATATACGCAGCAACGATAAGCATCCACGCAGCCAACACATACAGGAATACATAATCGTTTTGTCTGAACAAATTGATTCCAAAAACAAAGCATCCGCTGACAACGTTTACTAAAATAGTCAGCCATTCGCTAAAGTTTAGCGTGTGTCCTGCCTGCTTCTTCTTAGCAAGAACACGATTGTACAAGACTTCTTCATTTATAGCATAGAGCGGTTGGTTGTTTTGCTCATCCCAGATTTTTTTCATTTCCTCAAATTCCATAGTCATCATATTTCTTTTGATTTATTGATAAGATGTTTTTTAATGCGGTTAATCTTCACCCCTACGTTTGATTCGGTAATACCTAATATGGCAGCCATTTCTTTATAGCTGAAATCATCCAGCAAGAGCAAAGCAAGAGAGCGGTCAATTTCATCGAGCTTATGAATTTCTTCGTAGAGCCACGTCAGCCGCTCATCTACCCGCAGATCTGTATCATGCAAAATGTGTTGTACACTGTCCAGCGTTTCTGACTGACTATGCTTTTGTTCCTTTCGTGTCCACTTAATAGCCGTGTTGAGTGCAATGCGGTACAGCCATGTAGCAACTGAAGATTCTTGCCGGAATGCCGGAACAGAACGCCATACCTGTACGATAATCTCCTGGAAAAGGTCATCCCTGTCCATATACGTAAAGGCATAAGCGCGCACTACTTTAAAGATTAATGCCTTATGCCCGGCAAGCCACGTTTCAAAAATGTGCTGTTGTTCTTTTTGCTGCACGATACCGAATTTGTTTACCTCATTAGTACCGGTAAAGGAATGGATTCTTACAAGAAAGAAGAAAATACCGCAGATAAACCATCGGTAAACCTAAATTGTAGAAAAATAACTGCAATAGTCGGGTATATATGCGCTTTATCCGCAAAATGCGACTATTTTGAACTTTTAAATGATTAAGTAATTCATCTTGTGACCTGATTTTTACACTATGCCATTACCTGAATACTCCGGCACACTTGGATTTAACCGCGCTGCCCATTTGTTAAGGCGTGCGTCATTCGGCCCAACGCGCCAACAGATTGAAGCGTTCGCTTCGCTTACCCCGCAACAGGCCACTAATCTTTTGTTCAATCAAACGCTGCCCGACCCTGTTCTGCCGGTTGACCCGGATACGAACCAGGAATGGGCGGAGTCCGGTATTACCGATCCCGAAAAAATGGATTCGGATTACCAGGGATATTTCAAGTGCTGGTTTGTGGGGCAGATGTTAAGCGCAGGTGTTGCCCCAACGTCAACACTCGCCTACTCGGTTCGCGAAAAACTGGTGCTGTTCCTGCATACACACTTTACAGCAATAGAGGAAAAAATAAACAGTAGCCGCGCACTCTACTTCCAGAACAAGTTATACCGCTTGTTCGCGCTGGATGAAGACGCCTTGCCGGAAGTGAATTTCAGGGAACTGACAAAAAAAGTAAGCGTGGATAATGCCATGTTGCGCCTGTTGGATGGAAACCAGAATGTAAAAGGCAGCCCGAATGAAAACTACGCACGCGAATTACTCGAACTTTACTCGATAGGTCGCGGGCTGGAAGGCTCCTTGCCGCCAACACCTGCGCCTGGTGACTATGTACTCTTCAAAGAACAAGATGTACAGTCGGCAGCGCGTGTGTTATCAGGTTTTAATTTCGATGGTGATTTTTCTAATGATGACCCTGACACGGGCATTCCGCGCGGACGGGTTCGCGGAAGCGATACCAATGCTTCCAGCCATGATAATGGTGTAAAGCAATTCAGCGACAGCTTTATTGACATCAACACCGGTTTGCCTTATGTTATTCAACCCGACCCGCTTTTACTCAACGGATCAAACGCTACGTTAGAAAGCGCCTTGGATGAAATCAGTCAGTTAATTGACATGATTTACGAACAGGATGAAACCCTTCGACACATTTGCAGAAAAATTTACCGGTACTACGTTTACCACGATATCCCCGAGTCGCTGCACAACACTATTATTGCCGAAATGGCAAACACATTCCGGTTGAGTGGATTCAAACTTCAGCCCGTAGTAGAAAATCTGTTGCGCAGCCAGCATTTTTACGAAGCGGCTGCCGGTTATGACGATGACCAGTTTGGAAGCATTATTAAATCACCACTCGACCTGATTGTGGGCACACTCCGGTTTTTCAATTACCCGGCTCCCGATATGACCACATCGCCTGCCGACTTCTATGCAATTACCCGTGAGATTATAAACCTGGCCGATGACCAGGGCATGACATTCTACCAGCCTTTTGATGTTGCCGGGTATGATGCCTATCATCAGTTTCCTGTTTATCATCGTAGCTGGATTACCGTGAATTATCTTACCAGGCGGTATCAATTTATCCGAAGGTTGGTAAGCGAAATGGAAGGTGGCATGTTGAAAGTTGATGTAGTGGCTTTCGTACAGGCAAACTTTGCTGCCGCTGCGCCAAATGCACGCAACCTCATCATTGAACTTGCACGCAACCTGCTGCCGGTAAGCAATAACCTTACCTTCGACCCGGACGCTGATGATACGGCAACGATAACTGCCGAGCGGCTTAATTACTTCTTAGTGGCTTTCTTAGAGAACCCTAAAATTGATGACGACCCCGAAGCGGCCTGGAATATTCGCTGGACAAACGGCTTTGACCCCGAAACTGTAAGGCGCCAGCTCGAAAATCTTTTTAATGCCATGTTACAAACACCTGAATACCAACTCCACTAAGCATGAAGCGCAGAAATTTCCTTAAAAAAATACCGTTAGCACTAAGCCTGCCTTTTGCTATTAACGGCATCCCGTTAAAGGTAATGGGCAGTAACCCGCTTTCGCGATTAGCCCAACAGGGCGACAGCGACCGGGTGTTAATCATCCTGCAACTTCATGGCGGCAACGATGGGTTGAACTCATTGATACCGGTAGATGATTACGACTTGTATTATAGCCGCAGGGCCAACATCGCTATTCCGAAAAGTAATTCGTTGCGTAGGTACATTCCGCTTGATAGCACCCTGCCGCCCGATGCGCAGGTTGGTCTGCACCCCGACATGCAAGCCATGAAAGGCATGTATGACCAGGGCAAGATGGCATTTGTTCAAGGCGTTTCATACAAGAACAACAACGGGTCACATTTCCGTGGCCGCGACATCTGGTTTATGGGAGGCGGCTCCGATGATTACTTCTCTTCGGGATGGGTTGGACGTTACCTGAAAGAGGAGTACGCCCCGCTTCAATACCCGCAGGATTTTCCGAATGAAGATATTGACATGCTCGACCCGCTTGGGATAGAAATGGGCAGCGATGTTTCCCTCATCTTTCACCAGGAAGGTAACATCCCTACTTCGCTTTCGCTGAACGACCCGGTTGCGTTTGCCAACTTGGTTGAAGAATTAGAAGGTTTTCAGGATAAAGACATTGACCCGCGCGGCAAAGTGCCCGATTTCCTTGACAACTCTCCTTACGGAAGGGAAATGAACTGGATACTTGGTCTTGAAAAAAAATCGGATGACTACGCCAAGCGCCTGTATGAAGTTTTCCAGGCAGGAGGAAACACCTCTGTTACCTATCCTGAGGTTTATCCTTTCAACGCGCCTACGGGCAGCAAACGAAACCATCTATCGCCACAATTAAGACTTATAGCCCGTTTGCTTGCAGGCGGATGCAAGACAAAAGTATTTATGGTGAAGATTGGCGGGTTTGATACACATGCCGACCAGGTTGAAAGCTACGACTCCACAATGGGTATTCATGCCGCGCTCATGTATCACATTGCTACCGCCATGAAAGCCTTCCAGGACGACCTGAAAGCGCGTGGATTAGAAGACCGTGTGCTTACGGTTACAACATCTGAATTTGGCCGAAGGGTGCATTCAAACGGAAGTTACGGTACCGACCACGGTACAGGTGGCCCGATTTATATTTTCGGGCGTGGGGTAAGCCCCGGTGTTGTGGGCAAGGTGCCTGACATGACACGCAACAACATTGAAATGCAGTATGATTACCGGCAGATTTATGCAAACCTGCTCAAAGACTGGATGCTGGTAGATGAAGATAAAATCAACAACGACATCTTCTTTGGTAATTTCATTAACGGGCCTAAAGAAGATGGTGGCAACTACGAGCCGCTACCGTTGGCCGTGCAGGTAATTACTAACGTTGATTCATTTATCAACCAACGGTTCAGGCTGAATGACTGCTACCCCAACCCGGCTAAAACGCACACAGCCCTTTCGTTTATGATTAATGCCGAGGGGCTGGTTCGTGTAATGCTTTACGACCAAACCGGCAAGGCCGTTAAACAACTTGTTAACCGGAATTATGAGCCGGGCGAACATCAAATTCAGGTTGACCTTACGGGAATTCCGGCAGGATTGTATATTTATAAGCTCAATGTCGGTTCGTTTGAGCAATCGAAAAAACTCATTGTAACGCAGTAAATGAAAAAACTCTATCTACTCCCCTGCCTGCTGTTGCTGGCAGGTTTAACATTCGGGCAGGCGCCAAAAAAAAGCGGTGCATCGTTCACTAATCCCGCGCAAGCGAAAAAAAACTCTTTCCTCGATAAACAATGGTGGCTTGGCTTTAAAGCGGGAATCAATCTTTCGCAGGTTGCGGTAGAAAAACGGTACTCTGCGCTTTCACCCGGAAACTACGATGCTTCTTTAACCGATAAAGCATATAACGACTTCTCCAATCTTGGTAGCCAGGCAACATTAGAGGTAACGTTTTATTACAAGGGCTTCTCTTTTAGTCTGCAACCGGGTTTCCGGCAATCTGCATTTACCTATTCAAACAACTATGAATGGACAGACCCCGGCAATGCCGATAATCGGTTAGAGTTGAACTACCAGAATGAACAAAAGATAGACCATGCTGAAATACCGCTCATCTTCAAGTATGATATAATCGGCAACAAGCTTCGCCCCTACGTTCAGGTGGGTGTCTATTATGGTTTTCTTATCAATGCAAATAAGACTGTTGAGGTTTCAGGAACCGATTATGCCTCTGGCGGTGTAAATGAATTCAGAAACGACCCGGTTATTATTGGTGCGAAAGATTTATTTGCCAAAAATCATTGGGGTCTGTTGGGTGGTATTGGCGCCAACTACAACCTTGGTAATGTGCGGCTAAACCTTGATATACAATACCGGAAAGGCATGAGCCTTGTTAATTCAACCGAAAATCGTTTTGGCAGCGACCGCCTTTCGGGGATTGGCGAGGCTATGGACGACATGAAACTCAACAACCTCGTGTTTTCATTCGGGTGTCTTTTCCCGATGCGTTACTTAGCCAGCGGATTTAAAACCTTAGATCAACGATAATGAAGCGACTTTTTATTTTGTGTATCAGCGTTATGCTGATGGCTTCGTGCCTTGAAGAAACCAACCCGGAATTTGATCAGAAATCATTTACCAAAATTTACGATAACAACCTGTTTAGCATCAACTACTTCCCCATAGATATGGTGCAAACCGCAGATGGCGGCTACCTGATATTGGGTGGGCGCAGGTTAGAAAATTCAAACTTCACAGGCATTTACCTGATGAAGGCGGATAAAGATGGAAATTTTGTTTCGGATGTTGAAGTAGAGGAAGGCTTTGTCAACCCCATTGCTCAATTGGCTTTCATAAACAATACCTACCAGTTTTTCTGCATGGATCCGCTTACCCTTCAGGTTCACTTAGCGCAAACCGATGCCAACCTTGAGGCCGTAAACATTGCTCCTGTTAATGGCGAATTATTTTACCCGTGTGCCGCACAGGTTGACGGCAATTCATTTGTATTGCTTTCTTACAATCATGTAGATAAACGCTCGGTATTAGCCGTGTTGAATGCCAACGGAACCGTATCGCAATCGCAGGCCTTTTCCATAGGCGCAGGAGAACAGGTTGAGGAACCTTTAATTAATCATTTCATCCGTACAGGCCGGCAATATCCGTTTGAAGCCGGGCGTATTCCTGGCGGACTGTACTATTTCAACGGGTTTTATAACTATACTTTTTCGCTGGTGTTCACCAACTTTAACCAGGATGACCCCAGCGGTGTTGTTCAGGGCATACAGGATGATGGCGGGCTAAGTGCCGTGCGGCCTTTATCCGCCACAAAGTTCGCGGCTGCACGCTTTAACTTTGGCGACAATTATTTACTTCCGAACGTAACGTTAAATCCCAATGGCATATCCTCCAGTGTTGACCTGGCCGGTAATACGCTACCCGAACTGGAGCCTGACGCACATGTAAAAATTCTCCGTACCACTATCAACAATAAAAATGTGCTGGTGTACGGAAGCAATACCCGCTCGAAGCAAATCGGGTTGTATTTTTATGATGAAGCGACCGGAATCTTTATAACCAGCAAATACCTCGGCTTTTCCAATCCGTTTGAAATCGCGCAGGTGATTAGTACAGACGATGGCGGCCTGGCTGTATGCGGAACTACCTACGTAGCCGGGCGTTTTCCGCGCATCTGCCTGATTAAACTCCATCCGGATGATTTAGAAAAGGTTAAGTGACACATTGAGCTTTAACACCGGTTCGCGTCATTAAAAATTTTTATGCACTTTCGTGCGATAGTCGCGTGCCATGATTCGGATTCAGGAAAACGTACAGCTAAAACCCTTCAATACCTTTGGTATACCGGCTAATGCCCGGTATTTTGTTTCTATTCAGGCTGTTGATGACCTCTTTGAACTCCAACAAGCCGATATTTTTAAAAACGAAGTGCGATTGATACTTGGCGGAGGCAGTAACGTACTCTTCACACACGATATTGACGGCCTCGTTATCCACAACAACCTGAAAGGAATACAGGTATCACACGAAACAGACGAAACCATAACGCTTAAAGTCGCCTCAGGCGAAGTGTGGCACACCTTCGTGATGCATTGTGTGCAACACAATTGGGGTGGAATTGAAAACCTTTCGTTGATACCGGGTACAGTGGGCGCAGCCCCCATGCAAAACATAGGCGCTTATGGAGTTGAGGTGCAGGAAGTGATAGAAAAGGTAGAAGGTATTGAACTTTTAAGCGGGTCGGTTCAGGTGTTCGACAAGGCCGGTTGCCGGTTCGGGTACCGCGAAAGTATCTTTAAACAGGAGCTTAAAGAAAAAAATTTTATCTCAAGTGTTACTTTAACCCTGACCAAAAAAAATCATCTTTTGCGCACGGGTTACGGTGCCATACAAGACACACTTCGCGAGATGAATGTTACTGCACCAACCATTCAATCGGTGAGTGAAGCAGTAATACACATACGCAGTAAAAAATTACCCGACCCGCGTGTACTTGGCAATGCAGGGAGCTTCTTCAAGAACCCAACCATTACACAACAGCACTATGTTTCGCTTAAAAGCGAGTGGCCAACAATGCCTGGGTATTCTTCTGAAAATCAATCAGTTAAAGTGCCTGCTGCGTGGCTTATAGAACAATGCGGATGGAAAGGAAAACGACTGGCCGGTGCAGGTGTTCATCAACATCAACCGTTAGTGATTGTGAATTATGAACACGCAACCGGTGAAGAAATTTTATCGCTTGCCATGCAAGTGCGCGCTTCGGTTAAAGAAAGATTTGACATCACATTAACACCCGAAGTCAACATCATCTGATTGAAAAGTTACGAACCTGTTTGCGTAATCTTCAACTGTTAAAAAGTTCAGACCCCCAAAAATTTTTTGTAAAAATTTTTGCAGATTAATTTTTTGTTATAACTTTTCACAACTTTTTAACCTTTAAACATAAAACGCTATGGCAAAGAAAGCGAAAAAGGCAGCTAAGAAAAAAGTTGCTAAGAAGGCAGCTAAGAAAACTGCCAAGAAGAAGAAGTAATTAGGTAACCCCTAAAGACTTTGCGAAGGGAAGTAATTCAGAATTACTTCCCTTTCGTTTTTTATGCCGGATTGTTCATTCGTTTAACCTGCCTTTCACACGGTTGCGGAAATTTAATGGCCTGCAAACTTGCAACACCCTTTCGGGAGGTAGTAATTTTGACAAATAATTCAGATTCTGAAAACCAAAAAGCTACCAATCATGGCTAAAACAACTGAAAAGAAATCAGCGCCCGCAAAAAAAGTTGCCGCTCCGCGCAGCACATCAAAAGCCGCACCTGTTTCTATTGACAAAATCAGCGAACAGGTTCTTGAAAAACTACAAGCGCTTAATGCCGAACCCCAACTCCAAGCCGACATTGCATGGTGCCTGGGCAGTTATCGCTACGATAAAAATCCGGTTGGTTTGATTCAGAAAGGCACGGAAGCCCTTGCCCTGCTCAAGGCATTAAAGAAAAAAAGCCCGAAAGCTGTTCCTGCAAAACTTATCAGCGACCTGGAGAAAGCCCTGAAGTAGCTCTAAATCATGTGCGTTATATTGGCTAACTGACCGGAGTATTTCTCTGCCTTTACGCCAAACCGTACTAAGAAATCAACCCCTTCATCAGAATCAAGGCCTTTGTGTTCAGCATAGGAATTGAGGTAAATAACGCGCGAAATCCCCATAGAATAAATAATGCGGGCGCAGGCTAAGCATGGCGAGAGGGTAACATACAGGGTTGAGTCTTCTACCGAAGTCTTGTTTTTAACTGCATAAAGAATAGCATTTTGTTCCGCATGGATAGCCAACGAACAGCCACCCTTTGAGTCGCGGGGGCAACCGGCATCGGGCCACTCCTCATCACAATTGTGCGTACCCGAAGGCGGGCCGTTATAACCGATGGATATAATGCGGGTATCTTTGGTGAGCACAGCGCCAACATGGCGCTTAATACAATGCGACCGCCTGGCAAGATTTACTGCCAGTTCCATAAAAATATCGTCAAAAGCCGGGCGTGTCATGCGGAGTTTTACATTAAAATTTACAATTCAGTGCCAACCTGTATATATTCGCCAAGTTAATAGTGTAGAATGGTTCAAGCAATGTATCGGTTTTTAATTCTTTTTGTTCTCCTCGCTTCTGCCGGAGTGGCCGAAGCGCAACAGGCCGTAAAGCCCAGGCCAAGCCCCACCGCAATAGTTACGGTACGCTATAAAGACACCTACCTGAAACTTACTTACAGTCAGCCGCACAAGCGTGGCCGCGAAGTATTTGGCAAGTTAGTGCCCTTTAACGAGGTGTGGCGAACCGGGGCAAATGAAGCTACCGAATTTACGATAACAAAGGACGCCTATATCGGGGGGAACCTCGTTCCGGCAGGCACGTACTCGCTTTTTACAATTCCAACCCCCGAAAAATGGACGATTATCATAAACAAGGAAAACGGCTTGTGGGGTTCGTATAATTATAATCCTAAATTAGACCTGGTGCGCTTTGATATACCCGTTACTGAAAACACAGTAGCCTACGAGGCCTTTACCATTACCCTCGACCACCGAAACAATGTGGCCGACCTGCTGCTTGTTTGGGATAAAACCAAAATCGTAATCCCTATTCAGTTTATAGAACCCAAATTATGAAGTTACCCGCACTTGTATTTTTTTCCTGTCTATTATCCACTACGGTTTTTGCCCAACACGACCTGACCGAATTAGATAAACGCAACGGCTTTAAGAACATTAAAATGGAAATGCACATCGACTCGGTTGCGGGTGCTGTTTTCAAAAAGGACATCAAAGAAAAAGGGCAATACCCTGCCAAACTGTATGAGGTTATCGACCCTGAAAATGCCACCATTGGTGAGGTAGTCGTAAATAAAATTGAAGTAAAAACATACAAAGACTTCATTTATGAAATCAAAGTAAACACCGCACAGGACACACGCCTGATGAAGGGCATGGAGAGCGCCCTGGGCCAGGCAAAGTATGACGTGCGCGATGAAACCTACACCTGGCTGGGAAAAAACCTCTCCCTTAAATTCAGCAAAGCGAAAAAGAAATCACTCCAGCTCTTATACTCCTCCTACCCGGTAAGGAAAATGATGGAAGAAGACAAGCGCAAGAAGATTGATGATATTGCGGATGATTTTTAGGGATAAATGAGTTAGTGGCAACCATAAAGAACGCGCAACCAAATTATCAATAGGCAAAAATTGGAATGAGAAAGCATTATTTCCAAATTACCAGCATATTGTTACTTATTCTGTCGTTAATCGCTTTTTCCGACAATTTAATTACTGACGTAGAACAAGAAAGCAACAGCGACCCAAAGTTCATAATCCACGGACTGTTAATGTTTGCTTGGTTCATAATATTTGTCGTCCAAACCAATTTTATTCGAAAAGGAGATTACAAGACCCATATGAAATGGGGAATTGCAGGTACGATAGTAGCCTTTGGAGTTTTTCTAAGTACAGTGTATGTATTTATTGCCGTGTATAAAGACTGGGGTGCTATGCCATATTTTGTAAAAGCCAATCGCTTTTTTATGCTAAGTTTTGCCGTTTTAGTAGTACTCGGATATTTATATAGACAAAACGCAATCAAACACAAACGGTTTATTTATATGGCTTCTCTGTTGATTCTCGAACCCATATTGAGCAGGGTTACAGAAAATTTACATATTGAAAATGTCGAAGCATTTATCGCTATTGTTTGGAATGGACTGTTTATTTCTCTGTTTGTATATGACTGGATTACATTGAAAAGAATACATAAAATCAGTTGGATGGGGTTTGTGTGGTTTTATATAGTGTGGATAATATCAATACTGGCTTAAATTTAACAAAGGAAAGAACTTGAATAATGACAACCCACAACAATTTATAAGCATAATGCGGGCAAAAATATAAATTTAAACGAATGGATTATTAACAAACATGTGATTAAAACATTAGCGATAAAATTCCCGCCCGAACGCCAAACCGTTAATACTCTCACCAACAACCAAATTCCGCTTCGGCCATCATTTCACCACATGCAGCCAGCTTTTGCACACTGCCTGGTCGCCAATGCTTATGGTATAATAGTAAACACCTGCATCGAGGTCTTTGGCAGCCCAATTATATTGGTAATCTGATGACTCAAAAACCTTCTTACCCCACCGGTTGTACACATTGAGCGATACTTTTAAACCAACATCGGCTGGGGTTTGGCCGGGGTAGGTTTCCGTGTTGCCATATTGTATAGTGAATACATCATTGCGGCCATCCTTTATTTCGGGTGTGATGACATTGGGAATAATCATGGAATAGATAGGAAGCGTAACCTGTTTCTCATACACACAAAACTCCTTTACACCAGTTAACCGCATGGTAAATGTACCATCTTGTTGGTACGTGTGCTTTACTTCGGTCAGGTCGGTAGTAACGCCATCGCCAAAATCAAACAGAAACTGTTCATCAGCATTTACTTCGGTAAGGTTTCGCACAAACACTTCCGGCCGGGTAATGCAATCGGTAATAAATTCGTACTCCCATTTAACATCAATAAACGGAATCACTTCAATGTTTACGGTATCTTTCAGTTTACATCCGTTGGCATCTGTTACCGATACAAAATAGGTTGTACTTTCTTCTGGTTTTATAACCGGTGAGGCAAGCGGCCCTTCTTCCGTGCTCCATTCGTAAGTGGTTCCACCGGTTCCTGTCAACGTGTAAGTAGTGCCGAAACAAATTTCATCATCATCCTGTACATTTAATAAATTCCGGAACACCCGAATGGTTTTGAAAACCGAATCAACACCAATACACGTATTCAAATCAATTGCCTTTAGCTTAACAATATATACACCTTCGTCCTGGTACTGATGAACAAACGATGTAGTGTCTGGTTTCGTAAGTTTGGTTCCGTCACCTAAATCCCATTCATAAAACTCGCCACCTGTACTAAAATTCTGAAAGCGGATGGAATCGGGAAAGCAAAGTTCATCAAGTCCGGGAGCATCAAACGCAACAGAGTTGGTTTGGAGCCGTGCGCGTAGCGAAGACAAATCGAATTTGAATGCGGCATTATTGCAATTAGCACTGTTATTTGTGCGCGACCAGGCACCGGGCGTAGTGGGAAAATCTGACGTTGGCCCATTGGTTGGGTTCGCGGCCGCACACCCGGAACATACCGCATGATAAACTATACCACTCTTATCAAAGCGGCTGGTTCCGCCATCAACATGCGTGCGCGATTGCGTTCCGCCCAGAAATGTTGCGTACAGCAATTCACTTGCATCGGCAGTGAGCACGATAAAATAAAAATCAGAGCCGCTGGTTGTTTGCTGCAAGGCATCGTTTGTTACCGGCATACCGGAAGTAGTGCTGCCATTCCAGAAATTAAATCCCTGGTTTATCACACCACCCCAGCCCGACATATACAGGTTGTTACAATCGTTTACCAAAAAGGCCGTAGGCGAAATATTCGGGATACCAATACCCGACCCGAATACGGTTGAAAACTCCAGCGTTTTCAAATCGCCAGAAAATTTTTGTACAAACTGGCCACTGTTAGGGTTGCTGTAAACACCTGCTGTTACCGGAAAACTTCCATTGGTTTGTCCGTAAACATATACCGCACCATTGCGGTCGAGGTCGATAAAGTAAACCTGGTCGAAATTGGTTGTTCCTGTAAAGGTTGCCGCCATAATGGAGTCGCCATTCGGGGCAATGCGGGCAATCCAGCCATCGGCACCGCCAACCAGTGCCGGTTGATAGGTGTTGTCCGTAACAGAAAAATTTGAACTTGTTGTACCCCCGGCAATGTAAACGGATTTCAGGCTGTCAATCTTCAATGTGTGCGAAGCGTCAACACCACTTCCACCCAAAAATGCCGACCAGGCTATATTCTCCAGCAACGGGTCAAGTTTAACCAACACGGCATCGGTAGCACCACCACGATAGGTTGTACTAAAACTGCTAAGCGCGGGGAAATCGGCAGAAGAAGTAACCGAGCTGATATACACATAACCAAGCGAGTCAGTGATAATATCGCCACGCATTTCATCGCCATAGTTGCGCGTAAGCGGCCCTGATATTGGATTAATACCGTCATTGCCCGACCCTCCGAGAAACGTAGAGGCTTTCAACTCATCGCCCGAAGCGCTGATGCGCGAAACAAAAATATCTGACCCGTTTGGATAAGCTTCAATTACATTTGATGAGGTGAACGGGCCACCCGAAAAAGTTTGACTGAATGCGTTTTGTGTTACAGGAAAATCAAGCGAGCTTGTTGTGCCCAACACGATAAGATCGCCATTATAATCCATTACCAAGCTATGCGGTGTGTCGTTACTTGAACCACCCAAATGACTGGCATATAACAATTGACTACCGGTTGAATCGTATTTGAGGATGGCTACATCGTAACCACCGCCATACGTGGTTTGAAAAGCGCCCGGTGTTGCCGGAAACGTGCCACCCAATGCACCACGCATTATTCCTGCCGAATAGAGCGTTCCGCCTTCACCGGGTGTAGCGGTGCTGCCCCAGTTATCGGCAGTGGAACCGGAATACGTTGAAAATATCAGGAGCGGGTCGATTACTAATTCGTAACAGGCATCGTATCCTTCCGGAAAGAAAAAACGAATACGATTATTTTCCAATACATAATGGCTTTTCACTTCGCACATCACACCTTCAATTACCTGGTAGGTAAACGGTTTCTTCTCAATCAAGTGCCCGACTGACGTTTCGATGAATAAATTACCGTTATCTAAATACAAATTATCCGCGCCTTCAATTTCAATACGCACGGCATCTGCATACGCATCGGGTTTAACTATAAAATCATATTTAAGATTTTTATCAACCGAGCTTACCCGTAAATCAATGCCTTCATAAATATCGGGGTACACTATATTATAATATGCGCTTGCGCGCGATGCCCATTTCAAGCGGTCGTTACCAATAAAGAAATTATAGTATTCGTTTGCCTTTATTGAACCGATTGGTTTTGAAGACGTGTTTGCTCCGGGGAAGTTAATACGCACAAGATGCGCATTAGTTTCTTCGTGAATTACTTCCTTGCCCACTGCCTCGTCAATACTACCGTGCGCATGGTCGTTTCCATGTTCGTGACCGGATTCCTCAAACAGGTAAACTGAGAACTGACCAGGCGAAAATGTTACTTTGCCACCGGGAGTACGTGCAGCAAAATCAACATTACCCGACCATTGATTTTTATTCTCAATAAATTTCAAGGCAGGGCTCTGTGCCCATACAGGCAATACACAACAGGTGAAAACCAGAAGAAATACGCTACGAATTATCATGCCCGTTCTTAATTCCACTTTGGAGAGCAAAATAGTAAATTCTTAACTCTCTTTCCTAAGTACCTGCAACGGAGGTGTGGCAATAATTTCGCGCGAATTCCACCACCCGATAAGCATCGTTAACAATACCAGGCCAACGGTAATGGTAACCAGTTCGAGCGGATTGAATGCGAATTGTATTTTAAAGAAAAACGTGGTGAGCAAATACCCTCCGCCAATGGACAATATCATACCGGTAAGCGCTGAAAAAATACCGAGGTAAGCGTATTCTATAAGTGTGATGCGCGTGATTTGCCGCGTGCGTGCGCCAATTGTTCGAAGTAAAACATTTTCTTTCATGCGCACAAACTTACTGTTGATAACTGCACCGCTTAACACCACCAAACCGGTGATGATGCTGAACAACGCCAGGAACCGAACAACAGAACTCAATTTGTTAAACAGGTTATTTACCGTACTTAATATCAGCCTGAGGTCGATAAGCGAAACATTCGGGTATGACATGATTAGCTCCTGTTGAAATTTATTGGCCGTCTGCTGGTCGTCAACGCGCGTGGCGGTAACATAAACTTGTGGTGCAGGTTCCAGCACTCCGGTTGGAAACACAAAAATAAAATTAGGCGGGTCTTTCGACCATTGTACTTTGCGGATGCCGCTGATATGCACCTTTACAGGAATGCCCTGCACATCAAACACTAAGGAGTCGCCTATGTTAACATCCAATTCTTCCTGCAACCCTTCGGATATAGTAACCCAAACCGAATCCTGCCCCAATGTTTTCTTTTGAAGTTCACCTTTAATCAGTTCTTCAGAAAGATGCAGGCTATCGCGATACGTTACACGGTATTCGCGCGTAAGCGCCCAGTTAGGCACGCGGTCAGTTGTATCGCGTTGCACTTCTTCCACGCTTCTCCCCTTCAATTCTCTCAACCGGCAGGTTACAATCGGCACAACCTGGTTAACCGGCAGGTTATTTTCTTCCATCAACTTTACTACGCCATCCTTCTGCGAAGGTTGAATATCAAACAAAACCGTATTCGATTGATTTTCCTGCCCGCTAAACTCCACCTGGCTCAACAAACTTTTTTCTACTACACTCAATGTGGTGATGATGAATGCGCCCAATCCAATCGCCACCATAAGCATTCGGGTTTGATTGTTTGGCCTGAACAGGTTTGACAACGCATGGCGCCAAATGAAAGAAGAGTTTGTAGGAAAATATTTCCTGACCAAAAACAAAAGTAGCGTTGCCACAAGCGCAAGCAACCCGAGGGCTACGGCCAATCCGCCAAAAAAAGCTAACCCGATTAATACACTTCGCGTTTGAACGGCTGCAAAAAACATCGGGAATAAAACAATCAGCGCCACTACGGCAATGCGCGCCTTTGAGAAAATACGGGCGGGTTCAAAATCGGCACGCAAAACGGCTAAGGGCGGAACAAACCGCACCGCCATAAGCGGAAGCATAGAAAACAAAACTGACACTACTGTACCGATAGCGATACCCATAGCAAAAGACTTCCACGATACCGCGAAACTTACTTCTACCGGCAACATATCTTTAAACACAAGTGGTATTAATTGCTGAATGCCCAACCCCAATGCAGCACCCACCACACTGCCCACAATGCCGAGTAAAAAAATCTGGATAAAATAAATATTAAACGCCTGCCAACCCGAAGAGCCAACGCAACGCAATATGGCTACTTCATCGCGTTTCTCGCGTGCATAGATATGAACCGAACTGGCTACACCAATACACCCCAATATCAATGCAAGAAAAGCAAGCAATGAAAAAAATCTATAAACCGATTGGAAGGCTTCGCCCAACTCTTCCTTGCGTTCCTGAACGGTGTCGTACCGATGACCATATTTTCGCACTTCCGGCCTTATGGTTTTTTCCAACGCCTCCGTTTCGGCATCGCTTTCTGTTTTAAGATACTTCCTGTAACTCACACGACTACCAAACTGAACCAAGCCTGTTGAATCCAACTGCGACATGGCAATGTAAACCGAGGGCGTGAACGTTGACAGGATACCTCCGCCACCCGGAATTTTAGTAACCACACCGGCTACCTCAAAAAATGAATTTCCGATTTTAATTGTATCACCTGAGCTGACTTCATACTGGCTGGCTAATGTTTCATCTAATAAGGCATAACCCTGTTCGCGCATAAGCGAATACCCGTTGGGCGGCAATGTTTCTACTGCACCGTAAAAAGGAAAATCGCCTTGCAGCGCAACCAACCGTATCAACCGCGACTGACCACTTCGTTTAAACAACACCATAGAAGCCATATCCGCTTCGTTGGCTTGCGCGTGTTTTAATGAATCAAATAGTGCTTCAAGTTCGGGTTCTAATTTTCTGCCGCTGTTGATAACCATATCTGCGCCAAGCAACTCTTTGGCGTTGCGGTCAATATCCTGTTGAAGTGAATTGTTAAGCGAATCCAATGAAACAACCGCAGCAATACCGGTAATGAGTGAAGCAACGAACAAAAACAATCGCGAGAAATTATGTCGCGCGTCACGCCATGCCATTTTCCACACCCAACCGTCTTGCAGCATGTTGCGTGTTTTACGCTTCAGCTTAATGATGTACTCAATCATGCGCCTACAAGTTCTTCCTCAACCAACTTGCCGCCCTTCATGCGTAAAATGCGTTCGGTTTTTCTGGCCAACTCCAGGTTGTGTGTTACCATTACCAACGTAGTGCCCTGTTGCTTGTTTAACGAAAACAAAAGCTCGGTAACGTGCAATGCGTTTTCATCATCTAAGTTTCCGGTTGGTTCATCGGCAAACAAAATTTTCGGCTCGGTAATAAAGGCGCGCGCCATAGCCACACGCTGCTGTTCCCCACCCGACAGTTGCGAAGGATAATGGTCAACCCGTTTTTCCAGCCCTACCCTGACCAACAATTCAACAGCCTTTTGGCGAACGTGTTTTTCGCCACGTAGTTCAAGCGGCACCATTACGTTTTCCAATGCCGTGAGTGTTGGCAGCAATTGAAAATTCTGAAACACAAAACCCACATACTGATTGCGGATATAGGCGCGGTCGTCTTCGCTCATGGCGTTTAGCTTAAAGCCCATTAGCGAAATTATTCCGCTTGTTGGCACGTCTAATCCGGCACATAAGCCCAGCAATGTTGTTTTGCCGCTACCGCTTGGCCCTACAATAGATATAGTGTTTCCCTGTTGAACGGAGAAACTTACAGTATCAAGCACCGTTAAAGAACCCGACCCAGACCGGTAGGTTTTGGTTAATGCTTCGGCTTGCAGAACATATTGACTCATGGTGTTGTATTTTTTACGCCCAGGCATCTTTTTTGAGGTGTTGAGCGTTACATAAGTGTGTAAACGTAACTTTAAAGTTTATTTAAACAAACAAATAACTAATTACATGGTCGGAAAGTTATTGGGAATTATTGTTGCCTTGTTGATTGTGCAGGGAGCGCCCACCACAAAAACCATTATGTTTTATGGCGATAGCCTCACGGCCGGTTACGGCCTTACACCCGAAGAAGCCTTTCCTGCCTTATTGGAACAGAACCTCAGGCAACAGGGTAAAAATTGTAAGGTAATCAATGCCGGCCTTAGTGGCGAAACTACCGCTGGCGGCCTGGGGCGCATTGATTGGGTGTTGCGTCAGCCCATAGATATTTTTGTGCTTGAGCTTGGCGCAAACGATGGGTTGCGCGGGCTTCCGATTGAACAGACCAAAGCCAACCTCCAGGCTATTATTGAGAAAGTGAAAGCCAAAAATCCGAATGTAAAAATTGTGGTTGCCGGCATGATGGTTCCCCCGAATATGGGCAACGATTACGGCACAGCTTTCCGCAACCTGTTTCCTGAAATAGCGAAGAAGAACAACGCCACGTTAATCCCATTTTTATTGGAAGGCGTAGCCGGAAATGAAAAACTAAATCTGCCTGATGGCATACACCCAAACCCGGATGGGCATAGGATTATTGCAAGTAATCTTGTTAAGGTTATCGGGGCGTTGTTGTGAGGGTGAGGGGTATTTATTAAATTTGACAGTAAACTAACTGACCATGAGTACGAAAAGTAAACCTGCTGTAAAAAGGGCCAAAGTAACCATGAAAAAGAAAACCGCTAAAAAGGCTGCTTCTGCAAAAACCAGAAAAAACTATGAAGCAATACTTAAAGACCTCAAAGAGGTTTGGGAGAGTGGAGAAAAAATTGAATTCATCAAATAAATGCCTCGGGTTTTATTTGACACTACACTAATCGTCCACCTTTATCGTAAGAAAAAGGAAGCATTCCACATACTCAATAAATATAAGAACCAGGAAATGTGTATCAGCATTGTAACGTATGTTGAGTTTGTTGCAAATGCCAATAGAAAAAAAGAAGCCAGAAAAACATTACGCTCATATACCATATTACCGATAGATGACCGTGTATCCGAAACGGTTAAAAAACAATCGTTCCTATACGAAGTACCCAAAACTCAAAACTGCGACTTTTTAATTGCCTGCACAGCCATGAGTCATGGTATTACGCTGGTAACCAATAACGAAAAGCATTTCAACAAATACCGTGGATTGAAAACGGACTTTTATAGTACGTCTTAATCATTCACTCGACAACGGCTAAACAATATCAACCGCATAAAAACAAAGAGGGCACAAACAGCTAAGGCAACATTTTAAGAAATGCTAAAAAACAAAACTGAACCAATGATGAAAAAATTATTGATTCTAATCTTCTGCGGACTATCCATAATCGCAAAATCCCAAACGGCAAGTGTCGAAAAATCAACTTATGGAATTCAAACCGGTTTTTTAGGAATTTGGGTACATAACGAAAAGAAATTATCAAACCAAACCACACTACGAAGCGAAATCGGGTTTGATACAGGACTTTGGGGCGGAAGTTTTTATGAAAAAACCGGATTTGTGTTAATGCCTGTAATTACAGTAGAGCCCCGATGGTATTATAATGTAAACAAACGAGTAAAGAAAGGCAGGCGAATTGAAGGGAACAGCGGAAATTTCATCTCATTAAAAACAAGTTATCATCCCGACTGGTTCGTGATTTCAAATTATGACAACCTGAGAGTTGCACCCGATATTTCAATCGTTCCAACCTGGGGAATCAGACGTAATATTGGAAACCATTTTACATACGAAGCCGGAATTGGAATTGGATATTCCTACTTCTTTGCAAAGAACGCTAGATATTTAGAGAATGAGGGCGATGTTGCCGTGAATTTACATTTACGGATTGGGTATAGATTTTAAGACTGAATGACTCTGTTCCGTTAACGGTTGAGATATTCTTTACCGGAAGGCGTTTCCGGAATAGTCGGCAATCTTGTTAAGGTTATCGGGGGTTGTTGTAACAGCAAACAGAAGCGAGTTAGATTTATTGCAAGTCATATTTATTCGCCTCTCTCCGGTCAATGATATTGTCGAAGATAACAATGCCATCAGCCTCAAGCCTGGCTACCCTGAAATTCTTCAACAATTTATCCAGGTAAAGCGAATTTGTTTTTACATAATTGATCTTAACCTTCCTGCCTATCAACGAGTCAAGTTTGTTACCGTTAAACTCACCATACCAGCCTTTAAACACAAATCTCTCGCGGCTATTTTCCGGATAGAAAGCAAATACGGGATCGGAATTATCCATACGGTCTACCAAAAATTCTTTCTCAACCGTATAGTTTCGGTATGGCATTGATCCTCTCATGCAGGAACCAAATTCAAAAAGGACAAACAGGATCGGAACAAAGATCAATACGGGGGTTATGAATCTCTTTCTCATGGGTTTACGTTTTCGATTCTGATAAAGGTAGTTATTATTCCCCAATCATCCTAATTCCATCTCACTCAAAGGTCAGTAATCTTCCTGAACTTCGGCACGAACAGGTGCATTACTACCCACGCTATGAGATAGGCCGAACCACAAACAACAAACAATATGCTGTAACCTTTCTCTACGGTTCCTAATTCAGTGAAGTGTTTCAGCAACAATCCGGCAGCCCAAGCAATTAAAATACCACCAAACGCACCCGACATACCCCCTATACCGGTAACGGAAGCAACAGCCTTCTTGGGAAACATATCGGAAACGGTAGTAAAAATATTGGCCGACCATGCCTGGTGAGCCGCACACGCCATAGCGATCATGGCAACGGCATACCAGGTATTGATCTCACCCAATGTTGAGGCAAACAACACGCATAATGGAATTACAGCATAAATAAACATGGAAGTTTTTCGCGCCTTGTTGGCATCCATGCCACTGTTAATCAGTCGCTTGGGCAACCAGCCGCCCAACACACTGCCAACAGTAGCTACCATGTACACAACAGCTACCGCCAACGGCCATTCAATTACTTTTTCAGGATGGCCGTCAGCAAGATGGCGCGCGTTTTCACCGGAAAGAAAAGCGGGCAACCAGAAGAGGAAGAACCACCAGATAGGGTCGGTAAGGAATTTACCGAAAAAGAATGCCCACGTTTGACGATAACCCAACAACCTGAACCACGAAACTTTTTCCTGTGTCTCATCCTCAACAATGGCTTCATCCTGGTCGCTGTGAATGTAGTCGTACTCGGCTTGCGAGAGTTTTCCCTCTTTAAGTTTCTCCAGGGGGCTTTTGTAACTCCTGTACCAGAAAAACAACCAGATCAATCCTACAGCGCCTGTAAGAATAAAGGCCCACTCCCAGCCCATAGATTTTGCAATGTAAGGAACAGTTAACGGAGCTACTATGGCACCGACATTCGCACCTGAATTGTAGATACCGGTTGCAAATGCTCTTTCTTTTTTCGGAAACCAGTTTGCTATTGTTTTATTGGCGGCAGGAAAATTTCCAGCTTCGGTAACACCTAACGCTGCACGCCAGAAGCCGAATCCGAAAGTAGTTTTTGCAAACGCATGACCGATGGCAGCCAGACTCCAACCAAACAACGCTATGCCATAGCCATGTTTTGTTCCGATTTTATCGATAACACGACCAATGCCCAACATCCCCAACGCATAGGCTATCTGAAACGACATAATCACATACGAATAATAGAGTTCCTGGTTAGCCTTATCTTCACCAAACATGCCAATATCCGACAACGTGGTTTTTAACAACCCCAACACGTTCCGGTCGAGGTAGTTAACCGTTGTGGCAAAAAACACAAGCGCACAAATCGTCCACCGGTAGTTGGTCATTTTTGAAGTTGTCAGATTTTCCATTGGTATGCGGTTAGGTGATACTGATTATTTTTTGATTTCGCGGATGATGGACATGGCATCTGCCACGCTCTTCTCAAGCGCAGGCCAATCTTTCTTCTCCATAATATCTTTCTTAAACAATTGCGAGCCCATGCCCACGCACATCACACCCGCTTTAAACCAGGCCGAAAGATTTTCCTTTGTTGGCTCAACGCCACCAGTGGGCATAAGCTGATAGCCCGGTATAACCGGCAATACAGAAGAAACAAACCCAGGGCCGAGAACAGAGCCAGGAAAAATTTTTATTACAGATGCTCCATGTTCTTTTGCCGTAACAATTTCCGTTAACGTTGCACAACCGGGTATCCACGGAACATCATGTTGTTTGCACACATCGGCCATTTCGGGTTTTAGAATAGGCGAAACAATAAAGTGAGCACCGGCTTCAATAAATTTCTTTGTGGTTTCGGCATTCATAATGGTGCCGATGCCCAACACCATATCTGGGTATTGTTGTGCATGGGTTAACAGTTGCGTAAATACATCAAATGCATTTCCTCCGCGATTGGTAAATTCGAAAACGCGAACACCTCCCCGGTAGGAAGCATCCATAACCGCTTTGGCTATTTCAATATCGGCATGATAAAACACGGGTATCATCCCGGTGGAACGCATTGTTTCCAGTATGGTTCGACTTGAGAAAACTGACATCTGGTTATTTTAGATTTATGATTTTGGATTTACGATTTTTAGTTAGCGCGATACACGACCGGAAGCATCGCCTTTCATCAGTTTCTCCACTTCATCAACAGTAACCAAATTAAAATCACCTTTGATGGTGTGCTTGAGGCACGATGCCGCAACAGCGAAGTTCAATGCTTTCTGGTCATCATCCGTATAGGTCAGCAAGCCATAAATCAAACCACCCATAAACGAATCGCCTCCTCCTACTCTATCTACAATATGTGTAATCTGGTAGGTTGGCGCTTCAATAAGTTTCTTGCCGTTCCACAACACCCCCGACCAACTGTTATGACTTGCGCTGATTGAACCGCGCAACGTAATAATTACTTTCTTTGCTTTCGGAAACTTTGCCATTAGTTGCCTGCCCACCGATTCGTAGGCCGCACCTTCCACATGGCCGGAGGTAACGTCTACACCTTCGGGCTTAATACCAAATACCATGTCGGCATCTTCTTCATTGCCTAAGATAACATCGCAATGCTGTACCAATTCCTCCATCACCTCGCCTGCCGGTTTTCCCCACTTCCATAATTTATTCCTGAAGTTTAAGTCGGTAGAAATGGTGATGCCTTTCTTTGCGGCAACTTCACACGCTTCTTTGCAAACTTCTGCGGCACCTTCCGATACTGCCGGTGTAATGCCCGTCCAGTGAAACCAGGTTGCCCCTTCAAAAGCTTTATCCCAATCAATTACGCCTTTTTTTAGTTTTGCAAAAGAACTGTTTGCCCTATCGTAAATTACCTTGCTACCCCGGCTCACCGCACCCGATTCCAAAAAGTAAATCCCGATTCTGTCGCCACTGCGGTTAATAAAAGCGGTGTCAACATTGCGGGCACGCAGCGAAGTAATGGCGGCATCGCCAATATCGTTGTTTGGTAAACTGGTAACGAAGCGCGCATCAATTCCATAATTGGCCAGCGACACGGCCACGTTAGCTTCACCTCCACCATAGGTGGCTTCCAGTTCTGTTGCTTGCGAAAAACGGAGAAAGCCAGGAGTGGCCAGCCGCAGCATAATTTCTCCAAAGGTTACGACCTTGCTCATAAGGATAATTGTTTTATTGTTCAACAAGTTTAGTCAGTAAAAATCCATCTAAAAACATCAATTTAAGAGGTTTTTAAAGGATTTCTTTAGTTTATTGTTTGAGAGCCAAATTTTTTACTAAATTGTGCAATCGATTGCGCAAGTTAACAGTTTTATTGAAATGTCAAACAAGTTCTTAAAGATACATCCTGACGATAATGTGCTGGTGGCATTATCCGATCTGAAAGCTGGTGAGAATATCCAATACAATGGAAGTGCCTTTACACTGCCACAGGATATACCCGCCAAGCACAAGTTTGCCTTGAAGGATCTGAATCCGCAGGATGAAATCAAAATGTACGGCATACTGGTTGGCAAAGCGTTGCATTCCATTCCGGCAGGTGGCGTTATCACCACACAAAATGTAAAACACCAGGCCTCATCTTATTCGGGCAAATCCGATACACTTAACTGGAACGCCCCGGATGTATCGCGCTGGAAGAACAAAACTTTTGACGGTTACCACCGGGCTGACGGACAGGTGGGGGTTGCCAATCATTGGCTCGTTGTGCCGCTTGTGTTTTGTGAAAACAGAAACGTAAACGTAATCCGCGATGCTTTTGAAGAAGAGTTGGGGTTTGCAAAACAGAATATCTTTAAAAACTATGTGCATGAGCTTGCTGAACTCTATAAAGCAAACCGTCAGGACTCCATTACATCACACACTTTTCAACACCACGAGGCAAGCGAGCGATCACGTTTATTTAAAAATATTGACGGCATAAAATTTCTTACACACGATGGCGGTTGTGGTGGTATTCGTCAGGATTCTGAGGCATTGTGTGCACTCCTGGCAGGATATATAAATAACCCTAACGTGGCAGGTGCAACAGTATTGAGTCTTGGTTGTCAGAATGCGCAGGTTGACATCCTTATGCAAAAGTTAAAAGCTATCAACCCAATGCTCTTAAAACCACTCATTATAGTAGAACAACAAAAAGAAGGTACCGAGCAAGATATGCTTACACGTGCTATCCGCGAAACATTTGTAGCATTGGTTGAAGCCAACAAACTTGAACGAAGCCCTGCCCCCTTGAGTAAACTTAAGGTTGGATTAGAATGTGGCGGCTCGGATGGGTTTTCAGGAATATCGGCCAACCCGGCCGTTGGTCATGTATCGGATTTACTGGCTGCGCTTAACGGGGCTTCCATCCTTTCGGAATTTCCGGAACTATGTGGCGTTGAACAGGAATTGATTAACCGCTGCACTACCGATGAAAGCGCCACTAAATTTGTGCAGCTTATGCGCGCTTATGCGCAATCGGCTGAAGCGGTGGGTTCGGGCTTTGATATGAACCCTTCTCCGGGAAACATTAAAGACGGTCTCATTACCGATGCCATGAAATCGGCTGGTGCAGCTAAAAAGGGAGGCACCTCGCCAGTGGTTGACGTACTGGACTATGGGGAGTATGTAACCAAACCTGGGCTAAATTTACTTTGCACACCCGGAAATGATGTTGAGAGTACAACCGCTATGGCGGGATCGGGCGCTACCATCATGCTTTTTACTACCGGACTTGGCACGCCAACCGGAAACCCGATTTCTCCTGTAATAAAGGTATCATCCAATACAAAACTGGCAGAAAAAATGCCCGACATTATTGATGTGAATGCCGGAACTATTATAGAAGGGAAGAAATCCATAGAAACGGTTGGCGAGGAAATTTTTGATTACATTATTGAAGTAGCCAGCGGCAGACAACAAACAAAAGCCCAACTGTTACACCAGGATGATTTTATTCCGTGGAAACGAGGGGTATCGTTGTAACAATCATTCAGAACGCGCTTAAATCAAAAGCTGATTTTTTAGGAAAACCTCCTATCTCTGAACCAAAATTACCCGTTAGGTAACAAAATTACCCGGTTCCTGTAACACCCGTCCGGGTATAAATCCGGGACTTCCGCAAACCTTTGCATTGAAAATGGGAGGAGGTCACTGCCAATAACAGAGCACAATCCTGATAAACGTTTTTTAAATCCCTAAATAAATCTGTTTAGTAAATTCTCAAAGTACTCCTGCTTACCGCTAATCACTTCCGGCTCGCCATTTTTCAACGCATCGGCATGAAGGTTCTCGAGTGAAAGTTTACCTTGCTCAAATTGCTTTCCGCGACCTGAATCAAAACTTGAATAGCGCTTTTTGCGAAGGTTCTTATACTCACCGTCATCTAATATAGCTTGTGCCGTAAGCAACGCACGGGCAAATGTATCCATCCCGCCAATGTGTGCGTGTACTATATCCTCAAGGTCAGTAGAGTTTCTTCTTGTTTTGGCGTCAAAGTTAATCCCACCGGTTTTAAATCCACCGGCTTCAAGGATAACCAACATAGCTTCCGTTAATTCATTAATGTTATTCGGAAACTGGTCGGTATCCCAACCGTTCTGGTAATCGCCCCGGTTAGCATCGATGCTGCCCAACACACCTGCATCAGTCGCTACCTGTAATTCGTGCTGAAATGTGTGCAACGCTAATGTAGCATGATTGACTTCAATGTTCAGTTTGAAATCATCCATCAGGTCATACTGACGAAGAAAAGAAATTACCGTAGCCGAATCAAAATCATACTGATGTTTGGATGGCTCCATAGGTTTAGGCTCAATCAGAAATGTTCCCTTAAAACCATTCTTTCTTCCATAGTCGCGGGCTGTATGCAGAAAGCGCGCCAGGTGCTCCTGCTCGCGTTTCATGTTCGTATTTAATAACGACATATATCCTTCACGACCGCCCCAAAATACATAATTGCTTCCGCCTAATTCAATGGTAGCATCAAGCGCATTTTTTACTTGTGCTCCTGCCCAGGTAACAACGTTATAGTCCGGGTTGGTAGCCGCCCCATTCATGTAACGCGGATTGGAAAACAAGTTTGCTGTTCCCCACAATAATTTAACACCGGTTTCCTTCTGCTTTTGTTTGGCATACTTTACAATAGTCTGTAAACGTGTTTCCGATTCTTTTAATGTTGGCGCTTCATCCACCAGGTCGTAATCGTGAAAGCAATAAAAGTTTATGCCCATTTTAACGGCAAACTCAAAGGCAGCGTCCATTTTATCTTTCGCGCGTTGTATGGGGTCGGGGTTTTGCAGCCACGGAAATTTTTTTGTTGCTGCCCCGAAAGGATCTCCGCCCGTTCCACAGAAGGTATGCCAATACGCAATAGCAAAACGAAGATGTTCGGCCATTGTCTTCTTCCCTACTTTTTTCTTTGCATCATAAAATTTAAAGGCAAAAGGATTTTTAGATTCGCGCCCTTCATATTTAATGACAGGAACTCCTTTAAAAAAGGTTTGATTTTTATCTTTCATACAGTTTTTTATTTACGATTTAATTTTCAATTGCTGATTTAATTTATTTTTCCATTTCCCGAAAACGTCTTGCACGGCATGTTGTTCGGTATCGGGTTCATAACTTTTTATACAGGCCAGGCTTGTAAAGGCTTCAGTGTAATTACCGTAAAATCCAATTCCTACTCCCGCTCCCCGTGCAGCGCCCTGCGCTCCATCAGTATTGTACAATTCAAGGCGCGCACCGGTTGTATTCACGAATGTTTTACAGAACAAATCGCTAAGAAACATATTGGCATATCCTGCACGGATAATGTTGGATTTGATACCCAGGTTATTCATGATTTCAAATCCATAGCCTAACGCGAACACTATTCCTTCCTGCGCAGCACGGCAAACGTGCGAAACATGATGACGGTTCAGGTCAAGTCCATGAAAACTTGCGCCAATGTTTTCATTTTGTAATACACGCTCGGCACCATTTCCAAACGGGAGAATATACAACTGGTCGGCACCAACAGGCGCCTGCGCTGCAAGACTATTCAGTTTTTCGTAAGACAGGATTCCTTCAACTGTAAGCAACTTGCGCAACCAACTGTTCATTATACCCGTTCCGTTTACACAAAGTAAAACACCGTACCTTGGATTACCCGCAGTGTGGTTTACATGCACAAACGTATTGACACGCGAAAGTGTATCAGCAACAGGCTCATCAACAATACCATAAATAACACCCGAAGTACCGGCAGTAGAGGCAATCTCTCCTGGATTAAGCGTGTTAAGGGAAAAGGCATTGTTGGGTTGATCGCCTGCCCGATAGGCAACGGGTATTCCAGCCTTTAATCCTAATTGAGTGGCTGCTTCTTGTGTCAATTCACCCTGTCTTGAAAAAGTGGGAACTACGTTCGCGGTAAGCTGTTGATCTAATCCATAATAATTAAAGAGTCGTTCGGGGATGGCTGCTTTTTGATAATCCCACATGATACCTTCCGATAGCCCAGAAATGGTTGTGCAGATATCGCCCGTAAGGCGCATGGCTAAGTAATCACCGGGAAGCATGACTTTATATATCTCCTTATATATATGGGGCTCATTGTCTTTTACCCATTTCAACTTTGAGGCGGTAAAGTTTCCCGGAGAATTGAGCAGCCTGTCCATGCAATACAATTCACCAAGCTGGTTATAGGCATCTTCACCGATTGCTACCGCACGGCTATCACACCATATTATAGAGGGGCGCAGCACCTTATGGTTCTTATCAACCACCACCAATCCATGCATCTGGTAGGCAATTCCTATGGCCAGCACCTCATCAGCTTTGGCTCCGGCCGATTTCAAAGCAGTATTAACAGCCTGAACTGCGTTTTTCCACCACGTTTCGGGGTTTTGTTCGGCCCATCCGTGTTGGGGGCTGGCTATTTCCATTTCAATCTCCGGATATGAGGCTGAAGCCTTGAGCATACCGCTTTCGGCTTCTATAAGGGATGCTTTTACAGATGAACTCCCCAGGTCAATTCCTAACAGGTAACGCGACATTGAATGCAGAATTAATTACTTCTAAAAATATAGGAGTTCATTGAATTTAAGGCTTCCAACAGGCAAAATAAGCCAATTTTTATAAATCGGTTGCATACAAAACAAACGATTATTTGGCTAAAATAACGTTTTAAATAAAAAAAATTATGCAATCGGTTGCATAATTAGAATTAATCCCTGACCTTAGTGATGGCACTCGGGAATCTATCCAGGAGCACCATATAAGTACACGACACAAACAATCACTAAAACCCAACGCTATGAAGCAAAAAATTCTACACATGTTGCCTGATCGCGGAAAAGCACCCGGCATGATCAGGTTTTTGTCATTCTTGTGCTTTGCTCTTCTCCTTACGGTTACGGCATTCGCCCAATCAACTGTAAGAGGAAAAGTTACTGATGAGTCCGGTTCAGGATTACCTGGGGTAAATATCCTGATAAGGGGAACCACTTCCGGAACCACCTCTGATGCAAATGGCGATTATAGCTTAGAGCTACCCTCCGGGGCAGATCAGGCTACACTTGTCTTTTCATTTATAGGTTATGAAACGCAGGAGGTTGCTGTCAATGGTCGCTCAATAGTTAATGTAAACATGACCGTAAACGCCCAAACATTAAGCGAAGTGGTTGTGGTTGGGTATGGAACGCAGCGTAAAGCAGACGTAACCGGCTCGCTTGTTTCCATGCGCAACACCGATCTCCAGGAAGTACCCGTAGCTAACCTTCAGCAGGCTCTCCAGGGAAGAATGGCCGGTGTTGAAGTTCAGCGAATCGGTACAGCGCCAGGAGCAACTGCACGGATCAGGATCAGGGGCGAGCGTTCTGTTTTGGGTTCTAATGACCCATTGATCGTTTTGGATGGTATCCCCTACGAAGGAAACCTGAACGACATCAACCCCGATGAAATTGCTTCTATAAACGTATTGAAAGATGCATCCGCCACCGCTATTTATGGTTCAAGGGGAGCCAATGGCGTTATGCTGATCACCACCAAAAGAGGCCAGGCCGGTGAAACCACTCTGTCCTTTAGCAGCTATGTGGGCGTTACTACGGTAGCCAAAAAGTACCCCTTACTTAATGCAGAAGAATACCAGGCCATGCGCGACTACACCGGGGTGTGGCCTTACCGCCCGGAAGAAGTTGAGGGTATAGCCCTCGGCAGGAATGTTGACTGGCAAGACCTGATGTATGAGAACGGATATATCACTAATCATAACCTTACACTTACAGGCGGCACCGAGCAGGGATCTTATTCGGTAGGCGCAGGATACTTTAAAGAAACAACCATTCTGCCCGGCCAGGATTTTGAACGCTTTTCACTGAGGGTTTCGACCGATTCAAAAATTGGCGAACGGATAAAAATAGGGTTAACCAGTTTGAATACCGTAAACTATGCAAATGGCACACAATTCGTAAACCCGCAGCCCGGCAACCCCGGTAGCTTTGGCGGAGGTATCATGTATAACATTTTGGCCACCAGCCCACTCATGCCGCCATATACTGAGAACGGGGAAATTTTCCGTGAACCGTTTGGAAACCTTGACGATGCTTCTGCCAACCTGAACCCGCTCTATATTAAGAGTAATAACAACGACTGGACTGACCGGGTAAGAAGGCTGCGCACGTTCAACAGTGCGTTTGCCGAAATAAAAATAATTGATGGCCTTACCTACCGCTTTAACCTGGGGCTTGAATATGGCCAGACAAACGCTGCGCAATTCCAGGGGGAAGGCACTTACTTCCGGAAGTTGGTTGACAGCCGGGCCGCAGTGAGAAACAGCGAGAACTTCTCGTGGACAGCAGAGAATCTACTTATTTACGAGAAAACTTTCGCTGATGACCACCGCGTTACCTTTACCGGCCTTTACAGCGCCCAGCAAACCCGCAGCTTTGCCACCCAGGCTAATAAAGACGGGATAACAGCAAATTTTGTTGAGTTCTATGATATGTCCATTGCTGACCCTGCCCTGGCGCCAGTGCTGAGTGGCGGGGAACAAACCCGTGGGCTCTTGTCTTATATGGGAAGACTGAACTATGCGTATAAAGACCGTTACCTGTTAACGGCAACCTTTCGCAGAGACGGTTCTTCTGTGTTGGCCGATCAATGGCACAACTACCCTGCCTTTGCTGTTGGATGGAATGTTATCAATGAATCGTTCATGCAGGATGTTGATGTAGTAAGTAATCTGAAAATACGTGTTGGCTATGGCCGGACCTCAAACCAGGCTGTACCACCTTATACCACCTTAGGAGGAGTTGTTAATACCGTAGGCATAGCCGGTGGCACTGTACCGCTGCGCTATAACTATGGTTCGCAACAGGTGCAGGGATTTTTGGCGAACCGTATACCTGACAAGACATTGGGTTGGGAATACACCACAACATCCAACATAGGTGTTGATTTTGGTTTCCTGAATGACCGGATTACCGGTAGTGTTGATTATTATAACGCTCAAACAACCGATTTGCTCTTTAGTCTGAGGCTACCCATTACTGCGGGTTATGAAGGTCTATACTTGACCAACATAGGCGGAATGGAAAACAAAGGGCTTGAAGTAGTGCTTAGCGGAACAATATTAAAACTATCAAACGGTTTCACCTGGAACGCTGATGTGAACTGGTACTACAACCGTAACAAGTTACTAAAATACCTGCCGGGTGTAGATCAGGATATTGCCAATGGTTTGTTTGTCGGACATCCGATAACCGCCATTTTCGATTATGAAAAAATAGGTATCTGGCAAGCTCATGAAGCTGATGCTGCGCTCTCTTACGGCCAGGCTCCCGGTCAGATTAAATTCAGGGATGTAAATCCTGACGGAGTAATTGATGCCGATGACAGGCATATTATCGGAAGCCAACAGGCGGACTGGCAGGGAGGTATCACCAACCGGTTTAACTATAAAGGATTTGATTTGTCATTTGTGACTTACATCCGGCAGGGCGGTACGCTGTTAAGCTACCTGCACGCACCCAATGGCGCATACCTGACAAACATGACGGGTCAGCGAAGCGGGTTAAAAGTTGATTACTGGACACCCGATAACCCGACAAACGAATTCCCTGCACCTGGCGCTGCGCTTCCCGGAGGAGCATCAACAGGTTGGACAACGTTAGCGTATTATGATGCATCGTTTGCGAGAGTAAGAAGTATAAACTTAGGGTATAACCTGCCTAAGTCTGTTACAAGCAGAATTAAGGCACAAAATGCCCGCGTTTACTTTACTGCGCAAAACCCGTTCCTGTTATGGAGCCCGTACGTGTCTAAACACAATGGTGTAGATCCTGAACCAACCGGACAGGGAGCCACCGGCATTGTTGCTACAGGTGGTAGCCTTAGAACAGGTGGTGCTAACCCGGCACTTGTGATAGCGGCTTCAACACCACCTACCAGGTCTTTCATTTTTGGTTTGAACCTGACGTTTTAACTAATAACAAATTATGACAGTTATGAAAAAACATAGATCATTTATTTTGACGATAGTTGCCCTGTTGGCCATTGCTCCGGCATGTAACGATCTTCTCAATGAAAGCCCCAAGACAGCTTTTACCACAGACTATTATAAGACTGCGCAAGGTTTTCAAGACGGGCTTAACGCAGCCTATTCGTACCTTCGTTTCCAGTACGGGTCGAACCCGGCCCTTGGCCTCAACATTACCGGTACTGACGAATTCACGTTTGGCCCTGAACCCAACTACAACAGTTCGGGAGATAACCAGCCACACAAGTTGTTAGGCACGTATGATGTTACCCCGCAAGCAGGTTATCTTGGAGTTACCTTTAACCGGACTTTCCCGGTTATTAATACACTCAACGGTCTGGTAGCCCTGGCCAACCAGGTTCCTACGTTTACTGACCAACAGTACAGGGAATCAGTTGCACAGGCCCGCTACCTGAGGGCGCATTACTATTACCTGCTGGTAGGTCATTTTGGCGCAGTACCCTTAGATTTGGGTAGCGGTGAGTTAGCCTTTAACACAATACCTTATACAGGCTTTAACCGTGGAAACAGTGAAGCGGAGCGTCAACAATTGCTGACCCAGAATTACCAGGTAATGATAGATGACCTGACGTATGCTTCCGAAAACCTTCCCGACCAACGCCTTCCTGGCGAGTTCAGGCTGTCTAAAGCAGTAGCATTTCACCTGCTGGCAAAAGTTTACTTAGCCAGGCATTATTCGGCCATATCCCAAACCAGTGATGCACAGAACGCATACAATGCCGCCAATGAAGTGGTAAGCAATCCTGGCAAATACGGAGTAGCGCTTCAGCAGAATTTTGAGGATGTATTCCGACAAGGTAATGATTATAATAGTGAAATACTTTTGGCAGCAGAACGTATACCCGGTGACTATATCAATAACGGGTATTTGAATATTAATGCCGATGGAATTGGTGATGGTGAGAACATGGCAGCCAACTGCTTTACCAGCAACTACGAACAGCCATTATTGCAAACCCCTGCAAACTTAGATATTATAGACGGAAGGCCTTTTGCTTTTCAGCGGCCACTAAGGAAGCTTGCCCCTACCCGTTGGCTTACCGAAACAGCTTTTGCCGATAAAGTAAACGACAGCCGGTATCATGGTTCTTTCCGCACGTTATGGACAGCCGACACACAAAACGAATCCGGTACTGCTGGCTATAATACTTTTATAAACACATTAACGACCAACAATTTTGCGCTTGGCGACACTGCCTTTTACTTAGCGGATAGCCCTGCCGAAGCTGTTGCTATGGGCGTTGACTTATCCAATCCGGCATCGTTTGGCACCAAGTATTACAGGGTGTATTCTTCGCATAACTGGTACAGCAACCAACTTTATGCTGGCCCACCTGCCCCGTCAAACGTGATTTTGGTTTATCCTTCACTTAAAAAGTTTAATGATGTATTGCGTGCCAGCCCCAACGGATCATCAGGCAGACCGATGCCTATCTTCCGGTTGGCCGAAACGTACTTACTGGCTGCCGAAGCTGCTTTTGAAACTGGTAATGCAGGCAGAGCCGCTGAGTTGATTAATGTAATCCGCACACGTGCTGCTTACAGAACAGGCCTGTCTCCGGCAGAGTTGACTAACCGGGTAGCAAACATGCAAATTACTTCGGGCGATGTTACGTTCAATTTTATTATGGATGAACGTGCACGTGAATTAGCCGGTGAAGGCGGACGCTGGACTGACCTCGCCTTGCGTGGCGGTTCAGATCCTACCAAATTCATTAGCCGTGTCAATTTGAATGAGGATGCCAATGGCAAGGTTGAAGCCAAACACAGGCTTCGCCCCATACCGCAATCACAGTTAGATGCGATAAGCGATACGGATAAACAGAAGTATCAAAATCCAGGGTATTAAAATTTACGAGATGAAAACTATTCGTGATATGAAAGCAAAAAGATTATTATCCATTCTGTTTGTGTCGGCAGCCTTTGTGCTGCTGACTATTCGATGCAATAATGACGAGGGCATTACCTATTCGATGAAAGATGTAAGCTCAAGAATTTCGGGGCTTAGCACCACACAATCAGGCCCCGGTGCCGAGCTTACCATCAATGGCTCTCAATTGGGAAATGTACAACGTGTATTTATAGGCAATGAAGCCGTGTTGGCCAGAAATTTTACAAGCCATACAGAATCGGCCGTAACGTTTAATGTACCCACTACTGTTGGTGTGAACGCACCCGGCACAAAAACAAAAGTATTGATTGTCTTCTCCGGTTCGGAACGTGCGTTTACCGAAATAGAAATAGTACCGTTACAAGCCATCAGCGGTTTCGCTCCTCTATCAGCAGCGCCAGGCGAAGTAATAACTGTATTTGGTGTTACGCTTGATGTAGTTACTGCCGTGAAAGTAGGTGATGCAGACGCAACCATTATATCGAAGACTCCCTCCGTACTCAAGTTTACTGCTCCGGCAGGATTCAATACTACGGGTAAAGTAGTATTGGTTGGGCCGGTAGTAAATGCTACCAGCGCAAACGACCTCGTTGCCTGCACAGGTGATGGCGTAGCAGATTGCGCACCAGGGCTTAATCTGAACTTTGGCCTTGAAGCCGGAGCTGGTGACGATTTCTCAAACTGGGGCAAATGGAACGGAGGAGGATTTATGTTTGCTACTACCGTGCCCGGTGAATATTACAGAGGAGAAAGAGCACTCAAAGTAGTTCGTGACGGATCGTTGGGCAGTGGTCAGTGGCGGATTCAGTTTGTTTCTGATCCGGTAGATACCGAAGTAGGTGTATCTTATACCCTGCATGTATGGGCCAGGGCTTCTGCTGCCGGTGCAGGATTTCGTGTATCGCTTAACCGTGATACAGGCTTCTACCCTGGCGATGTAGCCTTAACAACAACATGGCAACGGTATAGCTTTGTTGTTCCGGCCGAGCGCATAGAAGACCCGGCAACCCGTTTTGTGCTGGATCTGAATGGCACGAATACTTGCTGTTCTCCTGCCATTAACTTCTTTCTTGACGATATAAAAATTGTGAAAACGCCATAATCTTGTTTTCATAACAAAGTCAATCAGGTTAAATAACCATTCAAAATCAATCGCGTCTTTGGCGCGATTGATTTTTTAAAGTGGTTGTAAAAGTATTTACTGCTTAAAAAAAAATGAAGCAGTGTATTACAGGAATGAATATTTATTGCTAAATTATAAACTCAATCAGGTCGATTAAATTAACTATACTGTTATGAAAAGAATTGTGCTGCCGAATGTTAAAATTTTAATCCAGGCCTTCACTGCGGTTTTTATTTTCCTCTCGGTTCAGGTAAACGCCCAAATCGCTGACGGCAAATGTAAATTTTTAGGAAACGTTATCGCCAACAGCGTACCGGCTACCTTTAACAATTATTGGAACCAGGTAACACCCGAAAACAGCGGCAAGTGGGGTTCCGTAGAAGGCACCAGAAATGTGATGAACTGGGGAGCACTTGATCTTGCTTATAATCACGCCAAAAACAACGGCCTCCCTTTTAGACAACACACCTTTGTATGGGGTCAGCAACAACCTGCATGGATCACTACCCTGATGAACGATTCATCTAAACCCATTGAAGAACGATATGAAGAAGTGCGTGGTGAAGTAGAAGAATGGATACGGCTTTATTGCGAGCGTTATCCAGACACTGATTATATTGATGTAGTAAACGAACCTTTTCATGCTACACCGTCTTACGATCTTGCATTAGGAAGCGGCTGGAACTGGGTGAAGTGGGCTTTTGAAAAAGCACGCGAATATTGCCCGAACGCAAAACTCCTACTGAATGATTACAATATCATCAATAGTAATTCCGCCACAGATTCCTACGTATCTCTCATAAACATCCTGAAAGCAGAAGAACTTGTTGACATCATTGGCGTGCAATGCCACAGGTTCGAGACAGAAAGCGCTCCTTCTGCTACATTGAAAGCTAACTTAGACAAACTTGCGGCTACCGGGCTGCCCATTCATATAACAGAGTTCGACATCGGCAACCTGAACAACGAAGGCACACCAAACGATGCGCAGCAACTTGAAATTATGCAACGGGTTTTTCCTGAGCTTTGGAATCATCCGGCTGTTCAGGGCATAACAATCTGGGGGTACATTCAGGGACAGACATGGCAATCCACAGCGTACCTGCTTCGCGGTGATGGTACTGAACGCCCGGCTTTAACCTGGCTTAAAAACTACGTGCCCACCGTGCCGGGTGGTTCGTTTTGCCTTACCACAAGCGTTGAAGAAACCCAGCCTGCGCTGAACATATACCCCAACCCTGCACCAGGCGGAAGGATCATGCTGGAATCGGAAGGCCCGCAGACTACGGCAATTATCCGCGACCCGCTTGGTCGGGTTGTGGAAACAGTCGTAATTCCCGAACGCGAAATGATGCCGGTTCAGCTTGACGCTGCCCGCGGGATTTACATCATAGAAGTCCGGCAAAATCAAAAAGCCACGTATAAAAAAGTGCTGGTCAACTGATCATACTTTTGGTCGTTGGAATGGCGAATGGAAAGGCAGCTTGTTTGAAACATATTTTTAAAAACTTTATCGACCCTCCGTCCACGTATAAGTAAGTAAGTAAGTAAATAAATATTAGTTATGAAGGAATTAGTGAACAAGGGGTTGTCTGATGTGCTGAAAAATACCCTGCTTTGTTTTTTGTTGATGTGTTCTTTGCTTTTTTCGTCCTGCAAAGACGACCCCGAACCAGACCCCGGGCCAACCGGCCCCGACCCTTTTACGATAACCGTTAACCCGGCCAACACCCAACAGGAAATGATCGGGTTTGGCGGGGCGTTGACCTGGTACAGCACTTGGCTGACCAATAATGTTAACAAGGCACAAATTGCTGATTTGATTTTCGATGACCTCGGCATTGACATCATCCGGTTTAAAACCTGGTACTATCCTGACGGATACCCGGACAATACCAGTACAGCAACCATGTCAGACGATGGTTCCAAGGCTCATTGGGATGCCACCAACGAGCTTTATCAAATGGCAAAAAGCCGCAATCCCAATGTAAAAATTCTGCTCAGTTCATGGGGGCCTCCGGCTGGTCTTAAAAGCAATAACTCTTCACGGCAAGGCACACTGAAAAAAGATGAAGACGGAAATTTTATGTATGATGCTTACGCGGATTACTGGGAACACACATTGGATCACCTCCCCTTCAACCCCGATTATCTTAGCATACAAAATGAACCGACTTATACAAATTCCGGGTGGACAACCAGCCAGTGGACTATTAACGAAACACCAAATTTTCCGGCCTATTCAATAGCCTTTGACAAAGTCTATGATAAAATAAAAGATAAAGAAAATCCCCCCGTGATGATCGGCCCGGAATCGCAGGACGTTCCCACGTTTGCACCCTTTGCAAGCATATTAAAAGACAAACCGCATTGTGGAGTGTTGGCGTATCATCCTTATAATATAACTTCCGCTACGTCCAACACCCAGGTTATTTCGTCATTACAAACCATTGGCAACTTTACCACCAAGCCAAACCTGATGACTGAATTTTCGGACAACGGTTTTACGTGGTTCAATACCGCAGTGTTTATTCAAAACACTTTGCTTCACGCAAATTCATCGGGGTATATCTACTGGAAGCTCGTTTGGGCAGCCCCGTCTGCCGGTAACCCTGACAACGCGATGGTCAGCATAGCCGGGTCGGCCAGCAGCAGCACATTCACCGTTACACCATTTTACCATGTGATCAAGCACTTCTCCAAACATATTGATGCCGGGCATAAACGTGTAGATGCTTCATCGTCTAATGCCAACCTGAGTGTTTCTGCTTTTGTAAACCCTGCCAATAATAAGCTGACTTTGATTATTATCAACACCGGGCCGGGACAGGTGGAAACAGGTCTTGCTGTAACAGGCAAAACCATCACCAATGTAAGCGCCTACCGAAGCGCGCAAAATAGCTACTATCAAACCGTGGAAGGCACATCGCCAACCGGGCCGCTTGTACTTCCTTCACAAACCATAACAACAGTGGTTTTAGATATTTAAAATATATGGTTAAAGGTCTGTTAAAAATTGATAGGGAACACATAAAGCACATTACGCTTTTCTTTATTTTTTATATTTCGATATTCAACCTTTCCGCGCAAGACACTTTTGTATTATCTGAACCTAAAGACAAAGCATTCACACTTTCATCTTCCGGTAAGTCAGCTTCTTTATTTATCAATGCAGAAGATTTCCCCGGAGTAATCCGTGCCGCCAATGATCTTCTGGCAGATATTGAGCGGGTTACTGATACAAAACCGGATTTGCATATTGGCTCCTCTCCTTCCGGGAAAGAAATTGTTGTAATCGGTACTATCGGGAAGAGCGAACTGATTGACCGGCTTATCCGCGATAAGAAAATAGAAGTACATGACGTCAAAGGAAAATGGGAAACTTTTCTTATCCAGACTGTTGATAATCCTTTCCCTAATGTTGAGAGAGCATTGGTCATTGCAGGAAGCGATAAGCGCGGAACGATATTCGGCATTTATGATATATCCAAGCAAATAGGTGTTTCTCCCTGGTACTGGTGGGCGGATGTTCCGCCTAAAAAAAGTAAAACACTTTATATAAAGCACGGTAGGTACGTGCAGGGCGAGCCTCCGGTTAAATATCGCGGTATTTTTATCAACGATGAAGCGCCCGCGTTATCAGGCTGGGCTTTTGAAAAGTTCGGTGGGTTCAATCACAAATTTTATGCACATGTCTATGAACTCATCCTGCGCATGAAAGGAAATTTTTTGTGGCCTGCCATGTGGGGGCGCTCCCTGTATGATGATGATTCGCTCAGTGCACCATTAGCTAATGAATATGGTGTGGTCATCAGCACTTCTCATCATGAGCCGATGATGCGCGCGCACGTAGAGTGGCAGCGTTATGGAAAAGGCGAATGGAACTACGATAAGAATGAAAAGACGTTACAAGAATTCTGGCGAAAAGGAATTGAACGCATGGGCAGCAACGAAAGCGTTGTTACCTTAGGTATGCGTGGCGATGGCGATATGGCTATGTCGCGGGAAACAAATACTGCCTTGTTAGAAAAAATTGTCAGCGACCAGCGAAAAATTATTGAAGAAGTAACCGGCAAAGACATAACACAAACGCCACAGGTATGGGCGCTCTACAAAGAGGTGCAAGATTATTACGATGAAGGCATGCGCGTACCCGATGATGTTACGCTATTGTTATGCGATGATAACTGGGGCAATATTCGCAGGCTTCCCGATTTGAAAGACAAGCCGCGTGCGGGCGGTTACGGAATTTATTATCATTTCGATTACGTGGGTGGCCCACGCAATTACAAATGGCTGAACACCAGCCCGATTCAGCGAACATGTGAACAGATGCACTTAGCTTACCGCTATGGCGCTACGCAAATATGGGTTGTGAACGTGGGCGACATCAAGCCGATGGAATTTCCTATTGAATTTTTCCTTGACTATGCCTGGAATCCCGAACAATGGTCGCATGACAAACTGGATGAATACACCCGGCAGTGGGCGGAACAGCAATTCGGGAAAAAATATGCGGAAGAAATAGCGGATATAATAGACAAATACACCAAGTACAACGGGCGAAGAAAGCCTGAACTGTTATCGCCTGATGTGTACAGCCTGCACAACTACCGCGAAGCGGAAAGAATTGTATCCGAATACAACGCTTTAGCGGAACGGGCTGAAAAAATTTACAACGAAATCCCTGAAGAATATAAAGACGCCTACTATCAATTAGTTTTGCATCCTGTAAAAGCCTGCGCCAACCTGAACGAGCTATGGGTTACCGTTGGAAAGAACAGGTTGTACGCCACGCAAGGCCGTGCATCTACCAACGATTTGGCCGAACACGGAAGAAAACTGTTCGATAAAGATTCCGCCCTCTCCCATTATTACAACAAAATAATGGCCGGTGGCAAATGGAATCATATCATGGACCAAACGCATATCAGCTACACCTACTGGCAGCAACCGCCCAAAGATGTGATGCCGGAAGTGAAAGAAATTGAAATACCTGTCAAGGCAGAAATGGGTGTTGCCGTTGAAAACTCGGATGAATGGCGCACGCCTTCCGATAAAAAAGAATTAAGCCTGCCGGTGTTTGATGCGTATAATCGGCAAACGTATTATATCGAATTATTCAACCGGGGCAATGCTTCGTTCACTTATACCGCAAAGCCCGGTAAGCCTTTTATTAAAATTGAACCTGCACACGGCACGGTAGATAAAGAGCAACGTATTTATGTAAGTGTGGATTGGAATAAGATGCCAACAGGAATGCCTCTTGTTCCCGTTTACATAACGGATAAATATGGGAATACAATTACTGTGATGGCAATTATAAATAATATGAGGCCGGAGGATAAAAACAAACCAACCGGCTTTGTTGAAAACAACGGGGCTGTTTCTATCCATGCCGAGAATTTCACAAGAGATGTCCATACTGAAACTGTAAGATGGGAAGTCCTGCCCGACCATGGCCGAACATCTTCTGCCGTAACCATTTTGCCGGTTACTGCCGAAAGTCGGCAGCCTCACCACAATAGTCCTGTGCTGGAATATAACTTCTACCTATTGAATGATTTCTACCCGTTGAATGATGGTAAAGTATTGAACGATGGTGAAGTAAACGTACAGGCGTACTTCTCTCCCACTCTGAATTTTAACGGAAGCGATGGTTTGCGTTATGCCGTTTCTATTGATAACGAAACACCGCAGGTCATCAACCTGCATGGAGATAACACAAGCGGAGTTATCGGCAGCGGGCGTGTATGGGAAAAATGGGTAGCTGATAACATCATTATAAAAACTTCCGGTCATGGAAAATTGAAAGCAGGAAACCATACGTTGAAAATATGGATGACAGACCCCGGAGTAGTGCTTCAAAAAATTGTGATTGATATGGGCGGTGTTAAACCGAGCTATCTTGGCCCGCCTGAATCGAAATATTTAACCAAATGAATTTATATTAAGAGTATTTCTATACATGATATATCAATAGGATTATTATAATCATGCGCCATTCAAAAAAATTGATATTGCTCCTCTGTGTTGCCTGTTTTACTGCCGCCTGCAACCTGAATCAGCAGTCATCAATAGCAGAAAATACACACCATCAAATCCCACATTTACAAAAACAGGGTAACGTTACCCGGCTGATTGTTGAAGATAAACCTTTTATTATACTGGGTGGCGAATTAGGTAATTCGTCTTTCACCAGTGTTGAATACATGGAGCCTGTGTGGCCCAGGTTAAAAGCCATGAACCTCAACACGGTTTTAGCCCCGGTGTACTGGGAGCTTATTGAACCCGAAAAAGGCGTGTACAATTTCGACTTGCTTGATACTTTGATAGGCGAAGCCCGCAAACACAACATGAAGCTCGTGCTGCTATGGTTTGGCTCATGGAAAAACAGCATGTCGAGCCACGCACCGGCCTGGGTAAAAACCAATCAGAAAACATATCCCCGCGTAAAAGACGATAACGGTATCAGCCACGAAATACTGACTCCGTTCAGTGAAGAAAATTTACAGGCCGATGTGAGCGCTTTCAGTGCATTAATGAGTCACCTCAAAGAAACCGACAGCCATGAGCACACGGTGATTATGGTTCAGCCTGAAAACGAAATCGGCATGTTGCCAACAGCCCGCGACTATCATCCGCTGGCGAATGAAAAATTTTACAGTGATGTACCGCAAGAGCTTATTCAATACATGGTCGCTCACAAAGATGAACTGACACCCGAATTTTATGCTGTTTGGGAAAAGAACGGATTTAAAACAAACGGCAACTGGGAAACTGTGTTTGGCAAAGGATTGCATACTGATGAATTGTTTATGGCCTGGTACTTTGCACAATTCACGGAAAAAGTTACAGCAGCAGGAAAGGCCATTTACCAGCTTCCTATGTTTGTCAATGCCGCGCTGAATGCACCGGGTAAAAAACCAGGTGAATACCCCAGCGCAGGGCCTCTCCCGCATGTGATGGATGTATGGATAGCCGCTGCGCCATCAATCGACTTCCTGTCGCCCGATTTTTACAACCCTGACTTTCAGCATTGGAATGATTTATATACAAGACGTGGTAACACCCTGTTTATTCCTGAACATAAATTCGACAACACCGTAGCCGCAAAAGCAGCCTTTGCTATCGGGCATTACGAAGCCATCGGCTTCTCTCCTTTCTCTATAGAATCTGTGCCCGATCCTGAAGAAGAAGACCTTGGAAAAATGTACCATCTTATCGCACAACTCACACCGTTAATTGCCGCCAACCAGGGTTATGGAAAAATCGAAGGTGTTTTGCTTGACAAGGAAAATACTGAAACCAAATTTGTATTAGGCAACTATGAGTTTACAGCAAAACACAGCCACACACTCGCCTGGGAAATTGCTGCAAAAAATGAAATATGGAAACCGGCAGGCGCTATTTTCATCCAGACGGATGAAAACGAGTTTTACATGGCGGGTGCGGGAATCACTGCTACCTTTAAGAACTTGCAGAATCCATCGCTGCACGTAGGCATATTGAAAAATGAAGAAGGACGCTTTGAAAACAATGAATGGAAAATCATCCGGCACATGAATGGCGACCAGACACATCAGGGGCGGCATGTCCGTATTTTTCATGGCGATTATTCAATACAACGTATAGCATTATATAACTATGAATAACTGATGTTACGCAAAACAAAAATTAGTACGTCATTGCGAGGGAGGAACGACCGAAGCAATCCCGTTTTTCAGCACGGAAATGGGAATTGCTTCGTCCTGATTATCATCGGGACTCGCAATGACGGGTATTGTTTTGCGTAAGGCCACTGAATAACAATAAATAAGCATTTATGCTTTAATGACTAAACCAACTGTTAATATGAAAAAAATAAATTCTATCCTAACCACAATTACACTTACCGTATTGTTGGCCGCTTGTGCTGATAATAAAAAAGCAACTACAACCGAGCCATCATTAAAAGAGATTTTCAAAGATGATTTTGATATAGGTACGGCATTAAGCGCAGACCAGATTGAAGAGAAAGACTCAATCGCTGATGAAGTGATACGCAGAAACTTCAATTCGCTCACGCCCGAAAATATCATGAAAAGCATGCACATACAGCCCGAATGGGGTACGTATGATTTTACACCGGCTGATAAATTAGTTGAATACAGCCAAAAGCATGGGATGTCGGTTGTTGGCCATACGCTTATCTGGCATAGTCAGTTGCCACAGTTTGCGCGAAACATAACGAGCAAAGATTCATTGGCAGAATTTTTTACCAATCATATCAACACTGTTGCCTCCCGCTATGATAGAAAAATACAGGGCTGGGATGTTGTCAACGAAGCGTTGAACGAAGACGGCACGATGCGGGAATCTATTTTTTACAAGCTGTTGGGCGAAGGCTACGTTACTGAGGCATTTCGTCTAACGCAGGAAGCAGCGCCCAATACGGAATTATATTATAATGATTACAACAATGAACAACCGTCAAAACGCGCAGGCTGCATTGAATTGATAAAGAAAATACAGGATGCCGGAGTGCGCATTGACGGTGTGGGCATTCAGGGACACTGGCATGTGGGAAGAATCCCGCTAAAAGAAATTGAAGAAAGCATACTGGAATATTCGGCATTGGGGTTGAAAGTAATGATTACCGAATTAGATGTGGAAGTGCTGCCCCGCAATTTCCAGGGAGCAGACGTAAACCAGCGCATGACCATGAAAGACGACCCGGCATTCAATCCTTATGTGGATGGCCTGCCCGACAGTGTGCAGCAGCAATTAGCGGATGATTATGCCGCGCTGTTTGAATTGTTTTTAAAACATAAAGACAAAATCACCCGTGTTACGTTCTGGGGTGTGAACGATGGGCAAAGCTGGCTGAACGGCTGGCCTGTTCCCGGCAGAACGAATCACCCTTTATTGTTCGACAGGGAGTTTAAACCCAAGCCTGCGTTTTATAAAGTGATTGAAGCAAAAAAGAACTAATGTTATAGTAAGGATAAATTGTCATTATTTTTAAAAATTGACAGTTGACAATCCCGATAAATCGGGAAACAATTGACAAATCCTTAGACAACATTTTGTCAATTGTTTCTTGTCAATTGTCAACTAAATAATGGTTCAAATAAAAAAACTATGAATACAACTTCCCAAAAACTATCCGTACTTGAAAAAGTAGGTTACAGCTTAGGCGACCTTGCCGCCAACCTGGTATTTCAAACCCTCATCACATACCTTGCCTACTTCTATACAGACATTTTCGGTCTTGCTACCAACGATGCTTCCAAAATTATATTTGCCGTAGGGCTTGCAGCAGCCTTTGTGTTCAACCCGCTTGTTGCTGCGCTGGCCGACCGGACGCAATCTAAATGGGGTAAGTTCCGGCCGTGGATATTATGGACAGCCGTTCCGCTTGGTGTGATTGCCTTAGTAGCATTCAGTACACCCGATTTTGCCTACAAAGGAAAAGTGATTTATGCCGTAGTTACTTATACCTTGTTGCTGTTACTGTATGCCGCAAACAATTTGCCTTACGCTGCATTAAGCGGTGTGCTCACCGGTGATATGAAAGAACGAAACAGCCTTTCCTCTTATCGTTTTGTTGCCGTAATGTTTGCACAGTTTTTTGTGCAGGTGTTTATGTATTCAATTATCATCAATGCCGGAGGAGGCGATAAGGCAGTGGGCATGGAAAAAGTAATGACATGGTTAGCCGTTATCGGCACGGTGATGCTGTTGATTACATTCTTCACGACAAGAGAACGGATTGTTCCCAAGCCCGAACAAAAATCAAGTCTAAAAGAAGACTTAAGCGACTTAACGAAAAACAAACCGTGGATTATCATGCTGGTGCTTACAACCCTGGTGTTCATTACACTGGCGATGAAAGGCGGGGCTTATGTTTACTATTTTGAAAATTACGTGGACAAAGAAAGCCTGACAAGCTTTGTCAGCCCGATACTGAACGGCTTTTCCAATGTTGGTATTAATTTCTTCGGTGAAGACCCTGTGTCTGCCGGGTTTGGTTTGTTTAACGCGGGCGGCATTATTTTTATGATTATCGGCATCGGCCTCTCAAAACCGCTTGCGGATAAATACGGCAAACGAAATGTGTTTGGCGTTTGGCTATTCATTTCCACATTGTTCATCCTGTTCTTTTATTTCTTCTCTCCCAAGTCCGTTTCGTTGATGTATGTTTCACAAATACTGCACGGGTTTTCTTACGGGGTTACCATTCCCTTGCTTTGGGCGATGATTGCCGATGTGGCCGATTACAGCGAATGGAAAAGCAACCGCAGGGCAACCGCCATAATTTTCTCTGCCATGATGGTAGGATTAAAAGTCGGCTTAACTGTTGGCAGTTCATTACTGACATGGATACTGAATTTGTTTCACTATGTTCCCAACAGCGATGCCGTGCAACCGGCTTCTGCCATACAGGGTACAAAATTGCTTGTAAGCGTTTTTCCTTCAATACCTTTTATCATAGGGGCAGCGTTGTTGTTCTTTTATGAAATAAATAAAAATATGGAAGTGCAGATTGAAACAGATTTGAAAGCAAGAAGAGAAACCAGTTGACAGTAGGCAGTCAGCAGTAGGCAATACTCTGTTTAGCAAACAACTGCCAACTGCTTATTGCTTACTGCCTACTTCTCTGTAAAGAACTAAACAATAAATAAAAAAACACTTATGCCAGAAGACAGCATAGACCACATTGATTTCGATAAGTTAAACAGCAAAGCTATTTCACAGCCTTTGGTTACGCATCTCTACACAGCAGACCCTTCGGCCCATGTGTTTAACGGAAAAATTTATATCTACCCTTCGCACGACATAGATGCCAACATTCCGTTTGATGACCTGGGCAGCCATTTCGATATGCGCGATTACCATGTGTTTTCCATGGATTCAATCAACGGGGCAGTAACCGACCATGGCCTTGCGCTGGATGTTAAAGATGTTCCCTGGGCTGAAAAGCAACTGTGGGCGCCCGATGCGGCTGAAAAAAACGGGGCCTACTATTTATTCTTTCCCGCAAAAGACTATGACGGGATTTTCAGGATTGGTGTAGCGACAAGCAAGTCGCCTGCCGGGCCGTTTACGCCACAACCACAGGCAATAAAAAACAGCTTCTCCATTGACCCTGCCGTGTTCAAAGATGATGACGGAAAATACTATATGTATTTCGGAGGCATCTGGGGCGGGCAGTTGCAACGCTGGAGAACCGGAACATTTAAGGCAGAAGGCGAAGGCCCGCTGGTTCACCTGCCGGATGATGATGAGCCTGCTTTATGCGCAAAAGTGGCACGCCTGACCGATGACTTGCTGGAATTTGCGGAAGCCCCGAAAGATGTGGTCATAACCGATGAAAACGGTAAGCCGTTTTTGGCCGGTGATAACGAAAGAAGGTTTTTTGAAGCAAGCTGGATGCACAAATACAACGGCAAGTATTACTTCTCCTACTCAACAGGCGACACGCACTATATCTGTTATGCCATTGGCGATAATCCTTACGGGCCTTTCCGGTATGCGGGCAGAATACTGCATCCCGTGGTGGGCTGGACTTCGCATCATTCCATTGTGGAGTTCAACGGAAAATGGTATTTGTTTTACCACGATTCAAGCTTATCGAAAGGCGTAACGCATTTGCGCAGCATCAAGGTTACGGAACTGCACCACAATGATGACGGAACGATTAAGGAGATATTTCCTTATGAATAAACATATTTATAATTGCATAACTAAAAATAATCAGGCATGACCACTCAAAAAATTATGGAATCAAAATGGTTTGCTGACAAGAAAATGCTGGTAACCCATATTAGTGGAGATGTAAACAAAGGCGACATTGAACATTGGGAAAACTCTTTGAAGCAGTCGCTTGAGCAAATTCAAAGCAATGACAATTTCAAGATTTTTGTAAACATGCACGGATTCAAGGCGATTGATATAGATGCTCACAAAAGATTTCGGGCTGTTATTCCTTTGACACTTGCTGAATACGGCTGGAAAGTTGGCTATGTGGATTTATTTGAAGATGAGGCAAAGACCATGATATTTAAAAACACAGGAGGAATTAAATGTGTTACTGCGGCTCACTCCCATCAGGACGAAACTAAAATGGAGCATTATGAAACACAGTTCAGCAGCGCTAAGGAGCATTTTTTCACTGACCCTGAAAAAGCAGAGCGTTGGATAGAAGCATTGGAGATTAATAACTGAATGCTCTGAGATAACAGTTTTGAATAAATAATACTATTATGAAGCACTTTACCCTGCTCTTTCTAACGCTGATAAGCGTAACAGCTCTGGCACAAGAGAAAAAAATTGTAACAGAAAAATGGCATTGGGATAACCAGCTTAAACAAGACACCACTGCGGGCTATGCACAGGTAGTAAAGATTGACAACGTACTGTATATTTCAGGAACAGTTTCAACAGAAATTACACCCGAAGGAATCACTAATCTCTATCGCGCTTTAGAAAGGTCGCTAAATACTTTTGGCGCAACCTTTCAGAACGTGGTGAAAGAAAATTTATACACCACTGACATAGAAGCCATGAAAAAACACAACGCGGCAAGAAAGGTGTTTTACAAAAACAATTTTCCGGCAGCAACATGGGTGCAGGTTTCGAGGTTGTATATGCCAGAGGCGAAGCTGGAAGTTGAATTGATAGCACACCTTCCGAAGTAATCCACAAAAGGAAAAAAATGAAATAAATGTAAATTTTAAGCCCTCAGTCTTCGCACTTTATTTAAGCAAAATGTTTAAATTGTTCGCAATCATTACAAGGAAGAATTAAAAAAAGAAGTGAATAATCTGCCTGAAAATTTGTTGCAGGAAGTCTATACGCTGTTGAAGAAATTAGTATCGAAAAAAGAAACAAAAGCAAAGGAATTAACAGTAAGGAATTTCGGTGGCAGGTTAGACAACACTGATATTCGTAAAGCTGCCTATGAGTTATGAGTAATATCAAATTATTTCAAACCCGGAAAATTCGTTCCGCGTGGAATGAGGAAAAAGAAAAATGGTATTTCTCCATTGTGGATGTGGTGGGTGTCTTAACAGACAGCCCGAATCCAAGAAAGTATTGGAGTGTACTGAAAACAAGGCTAAAACAAGAGGGGAGTGAGTTGGCTACAAATTGTAGTCAACTGAAAATGGAGGCAGCAGACGGCAAATTTTATATGACCGATGTAGCTGATACTGAACAACTTCTAAGGTTAATACAGTCCATCCCATCCCCCAAAGCAGAACCCTTCAAACAATGGTTAGCACGGGTTGGTTATGAGAGAATTGAAGAAACCGAAGACCCCGAATTGAGCTTTGACCGGGCAATGGAAACCTACATAGCGAAAGGTTATTCCAAAGAATGGATTAACCAAAGACTAAAAAGCATTGAGGTAAGAAAGGAACTGACAGACGAATGGGAAAAACGGGGCGTAAAAAGAGGAATGGACTTTGCGATTCTTACAGACATTATCACCAAAGCGTGGAGTGGAAAGACTGTTAAGCAGTACAAGAAATACAAGAGCTTAAAAAAGGAAAATCTACGCGACCACATGACCAACCTGGAATTGGTTTTAAATATGCTGGCAGAAGCTACCACCACGGAAATTTCAAAAGAGAAAAAGCCCGCAACTATTGACGAAAATAAATTGGTAGCTAAACAAGGCGGAGTTATTGCCGGAAATACCCGAAGGCAAATTGAAGCCAAGACAGGAAAGAAAATCGTAAGTAAGCTGAATGCCCGGAATATTGTAGAAGGAAAACCGAAACGAAAAAAATTGAAATAACTTTTTTACTTCTTCAACTATGAACTATCGCCTGCCTCTTCTACTCCTGCTTCTCATTTTCAACGTAAGCAATCTTACTGCTCAAATAAAACTTCCCCGCTTAATAAGCGATGGCGCTGTTTTGCAACGCGATACCGAATTACAACTTTGGGGATGGGCTTCGGCTGGTGAAACGGTTGAGTTGAATTTTCGGAAAAAGAAATTCAAGGCAAGAGCCGATGCTTCCGGTAACTGGGCAATCAAGCTTCCCTCCCAGCGTGCCGGTGGCCCTTATGAAATGACCTTTAAAGGAAAGAATGAAATAACCATAAAAAATATTCTCTTTGGTGATGTGTGGTTTTGCAGCGGGCAAAGCAACATGGTGCATCAAATGAATATCCACGATGTAACCTATGCGAAAGATATTGAAGAAGCTGATTATCCTGAGATACGGCAATTTCTTGTTCCGAACCGTAACAATCTTCAACGCCCCGAAACCGATTTGCCTTCCGGTTCCTGGGAACCGGCCATTGGCGATAACGTGCGGCCGTTTTCTGCCGTGGCCTATTTCTTTGCCCTGAAAATCTATGAAAAATACCGTGTGCCCATCGGTTTGATCAACGCCAGTGTAGGCGGCACGCCCATCGAAGCATGGACCAGCGAAGAAGGGTTAAAAGATTTTGAAGCGTTGATAAAAACCATTCAACAAAACAAAGACACGGCCTATGTAAACCGCGTGAACAAAGCCGCAACCGCAGCAGTAAATATCACAAAACGCGAAACGGATTTAGGATTATTAGCCAATCCAAAATGGTATGACCCCAACTATCAGCCCAAAGGCTGGCGCAACATCAATATACCCGGCTATTGGGAAGACCAGGGCCTCAAAGACCTGAACGGTGTGGTATGGTACAGGAAGGAAATAGATGTGCCTGTATCCATGACCGGTAAACCGGCAAAAGTTTTTCTGGGAAGAATCGTGGATGCCGATGTTTTGTATATCAATGGCAGGCAGGTAGGCAACACCACTTACCAATACCCGCAAAGACGTTACAATGTTCCCGCAGATGTACTGAAGCCGGGCAAAAATATTTTTGTAATAAAAGTTACCAACCATGCAGGCAAAGGAGGCTTTGTTCCTGATAAACCTTACTATTTGTTTGCTGACAAGGATACGATTGACCTGAAAGGTTACTGGCAATACAAAGTGGGCGATGTGTTTGCTCCCCGCCCACCGGGGCCTCCTTCCATTGCCACACAAAACCAACCTACAGCGTTGTATAACGCTATGGTTGCTCCGCTCACCAACTACACCATCAAAGGAATACTTTGGTACCAGGGCGAAAGCAATGCAAGCCGGGCGGAAGAGTATGCTAAACTGCTACCGACACTGATAGCCGACTGGCGGCAGAAATGGAAACAACCCAATACTCCTTTTATATATGCGCAGCTTCCGGGGTTTATGGACTACACCTACCTGCCCGTGGAAAGCAACTGGGCAACACTAAGGGAATCGCAACGAAAAGCTATGGCTGTGCCCAATACCGTCATGACCGTAAATATTGACCTTGGCGAATGGAATGACATTCACCCCGACAATAAAAAAGATGTAGGTGAAAGAATGGCATTAGCTGCATTGAAAATTGCTTACAAGGAAAACATCGTTTATTCGGGTCCGCTTTTTCAGGAAGCAAGTATCGAAGGAGATAAAATCATACTATCATTTAAGCATACCGGAAGCGGTTTGATAACAAATGATGGTGAAGCGCTGCGTGAATTTGCCATTGCCGGTGCTGACAAGAAATTTGAATGGGCAAAAGCAAAAATTGAGGGAGATAAAGTAATCGTCTGGAGCGAAAATATTCCCAATCCTGTTTATGTGCGATACGCATGGGCCGATAACCCGGATGTGAACCTGTATAACAAAGAAGGGCTGCCGGCCTCACCGTTTACAACAGAAAAATAAGAATCATTATGACTAAAAAACTCAGAAGCTACGATTGGTTCGGCAAGTCCGACAAAATGGGATTCGTACACCGTTCATGGTTGCGCAACCAGGGTTACCCCGATGATTACTTTCAGGGAAAACCCGTTATCGGTATTTGCAACACCTGGTCGGAACTCACGCCCTGCAACGGCCACTTGCGCGATTTCGCAGAAATTGTAAAACGCGGTGTACGCGAAGCCGGAGGCTTTCCATTAGAGTTTCCGGTAACTTCACTTGGCGAAACCATCATGCGCCCCACTACCATGCTGTTCCGCAACTTAGCCAGCATGGATGTGGAAGAATCCATCCGCGCCAACCCGATTGATGGAGTGGTGTTGCTGACCGGTTGCGATAAAACCACACCATCCACTGTAATGGGTGCGTGCAGTGTTGATCTGCCTACTATTGTTGTTCCGGGCGGCCCGATGCTAAACGGACGCTTTCGCGGGGAGTGCCTCGGTTCAGGCTCGTTCAACTGGATGATAAAAGAAAAACGGTCGGTGGAAAATTATACCGATGAAGATATCCGCGAAGCAGAAATTGGCTCTGCCCGCAGCCAGGGACATTGCATGTCGATGGGTACGGCTTCAACGATGGCCTGCATGGTGGAAGCATTGGGATTAACATTACCGGGCGCTGCCGCGATTCCGGCAGTAGATGCCCGCAAAAAAGTAATGGCACATCTTTCCGGCAGGCGGATTGTCGAAATGGTAAACGAAGATTTGAAACTCTCGAAAATTCTCACGCGCAAAGCGTTTGAAAATGCCACTGTCATTAACGCGGGTGTGGGCGGCTCTACCAATTTTTTGATTCACATGCTGGCGATTGCAGGACGTATCGGTGTGGAACTGAATCTTGAAGATTTCGATACGATAGGAAGTAAAATTCCGTTGCTGGCTAACCTGAAACCATCCGGCAAATATTTGATGGAAGATTTCTATTACGCAGGCGGACTGCCGGTGGTTATCCACGAACTAAAAAAATATTTACATACGGATGCCATTACCGTAAACGGCAAAACCATCGGTGACAATAATATAAACCCGCCTTGTTACAACCGCGAAGTAATTGCCTCTGCGGATAATCCGCTTCAGCACGAAGCAGGCATTGCGGTGCTGAAAGGAAATCTTTGTGAGAAAGGCGCTATCATAAAGCCATCGGCTGCATCAAAAGAACTGATGAAGCATCGCGGTCGTGCGGTGGTATTTGAAAGCATGGACGACTATCACGCACGCATTGATGATCCCAACCTTGACATTGATGAAACCTGCGTAATTGTATTGAAGCAGGTTGGCCCGGTGGGTTATCCGGGTATGCCCGAAGTAGGCAATGTTGACCTTCCCGAAAAACTTTTGCAAAAAGGCATCCGCGATATGGTAAGGATTTCTGACGGGCGCATGAGTGGAACAGCAGGCGGAACGGTGGTGTTACACATTTCACCGGAGTCGGCCATTGGCGGCACGCTTGCCTTAGTGAAAGATGGCGACATGATTGAATTGGATATTGAAAAGAGAAGACTGCACCTCGATGTGAGCGATGAAGAGTTGCAAAAACGAAAAGCAGCTTGGACTCCCCCGCCCCGTGCAACCGACCGGGGCTATGTTAAATTTTACATTGACCATGTTCAGCAGGCTGATTTGGGTTGCGACCTTGATTTATTACGGGGTGGTTCGGGCGCAGAGGTGAAGGGGGATTTGCATTAATTATCCACAAACCCACGGTTTAAACCGTGGGTTATGGAATGCAAACATGTAAAATGGTTATAACCATTTTGTAAATATGTCATACGTTTTCCATAGCCCAGGGTTTAAACCCTGGGCTATGGAAATACAAACAAACACAACGAAACCGTTTTAACGGTTTCAATAACGAACAAAAAACGTTATGCCACATTCATTTAATAAAATATGGATTCACGCGATTTGGGCAACCAAATACAGAGTGCCATTGATTTTACCAAGATCCGAAAAACAAATCCATGATTATATGCGCGAACAATTCATTGAAGTTGGCTGCCCGGTAAGGATAATCAACGGTATGCCCGACCATGTGCATTGTCTGTTTTTATTGAATCCGCAAAAATCAATAGCTGGGGTAATCAAGCAGATAAAAGGCAGCACCTCGCATCATATTAATGAACAAAACATTATCCCTGAAAAATTTGCGTGGCAAACAGGATATGCAGCTTATTCGGTAAGCGAATCCGTATTAGAAAAGGTTTTTATTTATATCAGGAATCAAAAACAACATCATGCGAAAAAGACGTTTCAACAGGAATATGATGAGTTCCTGAAATTATATGGATTTTCAAATGATGAAATAAACAGAGAACAAAATGGTTAAAACCATTTTGTAAATATATTCATGTATTTCATAGCCCAGGGTTTAAACCCTGGGCTATGAAATACCATTTTATAAACATTGTTATATTTCCATAGCCACGGGTTTAAACCCGTGGCTATGGAAATATAAACGAATAACACAAAACCGTTTTAACGGTTTCAAAAACAAGAACATGAAAATATACAAAACAAAATCCGACATCGTATTGGAACACGAAGGAAAATTCTTTCTTCACAAAGAAGACTGGGACACTTTCATCAACGATGATAACCTTTTTTTTAAAACGCAAAAACTCGTGCAATCTTCTTCAAGTGTCAACGAATTACCTCGCGAGTTGCTCGCTCCTGTCGGTAGCCAGGAACTTTGGGCTTGCGGGGTAACGTATTTGCGCAGCAAGGTAGGACGGCAGGAAGAATCAAAGGCTTCGGGCGGTGGCGATTTTTACGCAAAAGTTTACGAGGCCGAACGGCCAGAGGTTTTCTTTAAGGCAACATCAAATCGTATTGTTGGACACGGGGCGAAAGTCCGCACCCGCAAAGATTCTACATGGGACGTTCCTGAACCGGAGCTGACGCTTGTGGTTACTTCGTCCGGTAAAATCGTGGGCTATACCGTTGGCAACGACATGAGCAGTCGCAGCATTGAAGGTGAAAACCCGTTGTACCTTCCGCAAGCCAAAACTTATGATGGTTGTGCCGCTGTTGGCCCTTGCATTTATGTAACCGATAAACCGCTTGACAAGAGTACAACTATCCGCCTCGAAATTTTCAGGCAGGGAAAAAACGTGTTCCGCGACAGCGTGGCCATCAGCCAGATGAAAAGAACACCGGAAGAATTGGTGTCGTTTGTGTATAGGGAGTGTTCCTTTCCGCACGGGTGCCTCATCATGACCGGCACGGGCATCGTTCCGCCCAATGATTTCACCCTGCATTCCGGGGACGAAATACAAATAAGCATTGATACTATCGGTACACTTATAAACATTGTGCGCTAAAATAGGTCGGGGTTTAAATCCCGGCCTATGATGATAAAAAATAACAACACAATTATGCCTTTACTCATCATCACATTCGGAGTGGCCTTGCAGGTTTTCCTGACCTACAAAAAGGTAAGCCCCTTCCTGTCGCTGCTTATCGTGGCTATTGTTGTCGGCTTGTTGTTGGGCATGAACCCTGTTGTACTGTTAGGCTCCATTGAAAAAGGTGTGGGCAGTACACTTGGCGGACTGGCACTCATCATTTGTCTTGGAGCAGTATTAGGAAAATTATTGGAAAGCAGTGGCGCTATCGGGCAAATCACGTCAAGTCTTATCAAACGTTTTGGTGAGAAGCATGTCCAGTGGGCGGTGCTGCTCACAGGTTTTCTTGTCGGGCTGCCTTTGTATTACAATGCGGGCTTTGTCATCCTTGTGCCGCTTGTATTTTCCGTTGCAAAAAGAACAGGCTTGCCGTTGCTCTACATTGCCATCCCAACGGCCGCTTCACTTTCGGCTACACATTGTTTCCTTCCGCCTCACCCCGGCCCGGTGGTGTTAGTCAATGCCTTTCATGCCGATCTCGGACTTACACTTGTTTACGGAATCCTCATTGTTATTCCCACGGTAATTATTTCCGGGCCTTTTCTCGGACGGCTGATAAAAAACATTGGCAGCCAAGCTAACGATACAACTCACCATAAGGAGCAAACGGAATCAAAAGAACCCCCGGCTGTTTTCTCAAGCTTTATGATTGCCCTGATGCCTGTGCTGCTGATAAGCTTTTCCGTAGTGGTTGAAACTTTTTTCAAAGATGAAAGCGGGTGGAAAAAAATCGTCCGGTTTCTTGGCGACCCGAATATTGCGCTGCTGCTTTCCGTGCTTTTTGCCATTTATTTTTTCGGCTTGAAGCGGGGAGAAAACATGACCACCATCATGCGGTGGTTAAGCGAAGGCATAACCGGCATTGCCATGATACTGCTCATCATTACAGCCGGTGGCGTGTTGAAACAAGTATTGATTGACAGCGGCACGGGCGATTACATCACTGCGTTCAGCAGCCAGTGGAAAGTAAACCCTATTTTGTTTGCCTGGGTTATCACCGCCCTGCTGCGTGTAACGCTTGGCTCGGCAACCGTTGCCGGGCTGACGGCTGCCGGTATCGTTGCTCCGCTTGTTATTAGCGGGCAGGTTTCGCCCGAACTGATGGTGCTGTCTGTCGGGGCAGGCAGCATTTTTGGTTCGCACATTAACGATACCGGCTTCTGGATGTTCAAGGAATTTTTCAACCTGTCGCTTAAAGAAACATTTATGTCGTGGACAGTCATGGAAACGCTGATGTCGGTGTTAGGGCTAATCGGAGTTTTGGTCTTACAATTATTCATTCAATAATAAAAGCTACAGATATGAAATATCACAGTTCATCAAAAAGTACAAGAAGAAAATTTCTGTACAACTTAGGGCTGACAACATTAAGTCTGCCTGCGCTGTCGTCTTTGTACGCCTGTTCGGGGAAACCTTCGGGTAAGAAAGAACAATCGGTAAACGATGGTAAAAAAGACAAGCTGGGCATTGCCTTAGTCGGCTTAGGCTCTTATGCAGGTGGGCAGTTAGCGCCTGCCCTTCAGCAAACCGAACATTGTTACTTAGCCGGTATCGTTACGGGAACACCTTCTAAGATTCCCGAATGGCAGGAAAAATATTCCATCCCCGATAAGAATATTTACAGCTACGAAAATTTTGACAGCATCAGGGATAACAAGGACATTGACATTGTGTATGTGGTGCTGCCCAACTCCATGCATGCCGAATATACTATTCGCGCAGCGCAGGCTGGCAAACACGTTATCTGCGAAAAGCCGATGGCGATTACCGTTGAGGACTGCAACCGCATGATTGATGCGTGCAACAAAGCTGGTAAAATGCTTTCCATCGGCTACCGTTTGCACTTCGAGCCTTACAATTTAGAAATGGTAAGGCTTGCTCAAGAAAAAGAATTTGGCGCGCTGAAAAAGATGTCGTCTGCTTTCGGCATTCATACATCACCGGGAATATGGAGGCTTAACAAGGAACTTGCTGGTGGCGGGCCGCTGATGGACGTGGGCATATATTGCGTACAGGCTTTCTGTTATGTAAGCGGCATGGAACCTTTGGCCGTTACCGCGAAAGAAGGGCCTAAGACCGACCTCGAAAAATTTAAAGAAGTAGAAGAATCTCTGACGTGGCAGTTTGAATTTCCCAACAGCCTTGTTGCCGAAGGGATGTGCAGCTATTCTGAAAGTATATGCAACCTCAGGGCGGAGGCAGAGCAGGGTTGGTTTCAGTTAGAACCGGCATATTATTATGGCGGCCTGAAAGGAGAAACCTCAAAAGGCAAGATTAATTTCCCGCAGGTGAACCAACAGGCAAGACAGATGGATGATTTCGCTTTGGCCATTAAAAACAACCGCCCCTCACCCGTACCGGGTGAAATGGGTAGAAGGGACGTGAAGCTGTTGCAGGCGATTTATGAGGCTATGCAGACGGGGAAACGTATTACGTTATAATTTAATAAGCAGGCAATTGGCAGTAAGCAGTCGCTTTCTAAGACAATTATTACTGACTGCTTACTCTTTGTTAGAATATTATTTATCACCTAATAGCAAATTATATATGCAAAAGATAAAATTCTTGTCAAATGTTTTTATAGCACTCACTTTTGTCTTCATTTTTAGTCAGTGCACTGACAAATCAAACAGCTTAGACCTGTGGCCTGAAGAAGCATCACCGAAAGTAATCGGGAAAAAATTATCTGAATTATTCCTGCAATCACCGCACGGGTATTACAACAGTCCGGGTGTAAAGCCGCATATCCCCTACTTTGAAGTTTGTACGTGGTATGGCGCGTTGACTTTTGCCGAAGTAACCGGTAATACGGATTTGGTAAAGAAGCTTGAACAACGCTTTGAGCCGCTCTTCAACGAAGAGTGGGAACTGATACCTGCCGCCAACCATGTTGATTACAATGTGTTTGGTGCGCTTGCGCTTGAATTTTACCTGCAAACCCAAGATGAAAAATATTTAGAATTGGGGATGCCTTATGCAGACAAGCAATGGGATATACCCGGTGATTCAACGCTTACCGAACGCGCCCTGAACTATTATGAGCAGGGTTATTCATGGCAAACCCGGCTGTGGATTGACGATATGTATATGATTACCATGATTCAGTCGCAGGCGTACAGGGTTACGGGTGATAGAAAATACATCGACCGGGCAGCGAAGGAAATGGTGTTTTATCTTGACACGTTACAACAGTCCAACGGGTTGTTCTATCATGCGCCCGGAGCTCCTTTCTTCTGGGGACGCGGCAACGGCTGGATGGCTGCCGGTATGACGGAATTACTTCATGCGCTGCCGACCGATAACCCTGACCGTCCGAAAATTATGGAGGGCTATAACAAAATGATGGAAACGCTTCTTCAGTACCAAACCGAAGACGGAGCATGGCGGCAGCTTGTGGATGACGCTGAATCATGGAAGGAATCTTCCTGCACGGGCATGTTCACCTATGCCATGATTACCGGTGTGAAAAACGGCTGGCTGGATAAAGCGGACTATGAAGAAGCCGCGCGAAAAGGCTGGCTTGCGCTGGTGTCGTTCATTAATAAAAAGGGTGAAGTGCAGGAAGTCTGCGAGGGCACAGGTGCAAAAAACGACCGGCAGCATTATTACGACCGGCAAAGAATAGCAGGCGATTTCCACGGGCAGGCTCCGGTGTTGTGGTGCGCAACGGCATTGATCAGGGAGTAAGGCTTATTACAAAGTTGGTATTTTTGGAGGATCTATTTATTTTTGTTTGGTATCTGAACAAGTTATCGTCAACCGAGCCGACAACGCAAAAATTGACTGGTATGAAAAACACTTGGAAAAACGCATTAATCCTGCTGGTGTTAGCGATAGGTGTTTCCTCATGCAGCATAGACCGCGAAATGGAATTTACTGATGATGTAGATTTTTGTTCGAATCTCAACCTGGAGAATATCGATAAATCAATCCCCGTTATCAATCAATTTTTAGCTAAACTTCCTGATGGCACAAGCAAGGAACAAACATTTGAATCATTAAAAGCATGGTTAAACTCATTTCCTTGTAACGTTAATGCCACGATTTTGTATGCGCTAGATTTAACATCGGGGCATGAACAGATGAATGGAATTGCTATTCATGTTAATGATAAAGAAGTAATCAGAGAGCTTACGCTTGATTTTGCGGTAGTTGATAATATGATTGCCTATTCGCAAATAACAGGCTACGTTTATTATAAACAAGACGCCATTCATGTAAAAACAAAGTACACTGACATAAACGAAGTGTTTGATTTTATTAACTCGCTTGAGTTTGGTGTAAAGCAAATTGAAAACGGAACATATTTATCTTCTCTCGCAGCAGATACTGATGTCCTTCAATCCATCATAACTAACCTGAAAGCCAAATCATACACCACTGATTCGTGGGTTACAGGTCATTTGCATTGGTATAACGCCAATATCGTTGTTTTTATTAGGTTGTATGACATGGAAAATAAGAACTATCAGGCAGATTGGATAGAAACAATGAATGAATACCAATTTGAAAACTACGTTAACGGGGCTAAACATACTATTGTGTTCTATATTCCAGAGGGAACAGGAGAACAGTGGGAAACAAATTTCACTGAATATGATTTTGTTGATTGGGCGGAATTAAGTCATACAAGATATATGATTCGGTGATATATAGGCTTTAAAACGTAATCCCGACATCAAAAACCAATGTCGAATCAATCGCCCGGTTTAATAGTATTTGAGCCAGTGGGATTCCCTGCTCAAGATTGTTCGGCAGATGCCCAGTCGAGAAAAGCATTTTTCAGGGTAAATCGGGGAGTAATCATTAACCTGAATTACCTGAAAAACTATTCGTACTGGGAAAACAACAAATACATTCTCCGGCTGAACAATGGGAAGGAGTTCACGTCTTCGAGAGAAAGAATCAAAAATCTGAAATCCAAATAATCTCCCGATTAGCAACTGAAGTTTAACTCCATACTTCAATGACTTGCCCCCTTCTTTTCAAGGGAAAATTTGCCGGTCTTTTTGACATCTCCAACCAACACAACCAGCGTACCATCCATAGAACTTCCCTGGGGTACGCCATCAAATTCAAAGAAACCACCGGGCACAACTTTTTTAAAATGAAATGCCCCTGCTCCGCAGAAGCGGTATTCCTCATGTGAAACATTTCCCTTGAGTGGCGGGTTTGAGATTTCAGCTAAATTTGAATCATCGTCAAAATCTATTGAAACGGTAAATGCCGTCTTTACAGCATTAAGCTCGTAGTGCCCATGCCACTCGCCCCTTACCATTTCCTTTTGTTCTTTTGTCAACGGCTGAGGTATAGTGCAGGATTGCGACCACACAGCGTTATACACGAACGTCCATGTGAAAAACAGTAAAACGGTTCTCATAAATATCTTTTTTAAGATAATGATGATAACAGGGAGAAGAAAGTCTATTGTATGAAAAAAATTACCTCGTTTAAGGTCTTGTTCATGGTCGTCAGAGTTGAAAGTTCCGCTCCCTTCACTAATGCTTTTATTTTTACTCAACTCCTTATATATATATCGTCATCACCCTGATATTCAAACCAGTCAATAGCATTATACCCTTCCGGGTATAATTTATTGTAAATAATAAATTTTATACCCGATAAGGTATAATTTTATTATAATTCATATATTTATACCCTAAAGGGTACAAATATGAATACTTCACTTTCAGGCTTCATTAAAGAGAAAAGAAAACAGCTTAAACTCACTCAGCCCGAATTAGCAGAGCGTACAGGTGTTGGACTTCGGTTTCTGCGTGAACTGGAACAGGGAAAACAATCGGTTCGTGTAGATAAAGTAAACCAGGTGTTGGCATTATTTGGTTGTGAGTTGGGGGTTAATAAAAAAATTGAAGTATGAGACAAGCGCAGGTTTTCTATAAAGACATATTAGCGGGAATTATTACCGAAAGTGATGATGGATATGCTTTTCAATATGATGAAAAATATTTCAACAACGCCCAATCAAAACCCGTTAGCCTAACGCTGCCATTGCAAAAACAACCTTATGAAAGTAAAGTGCTGTTCCCATTTTTTGACGGACTGATTCCTGAAGGCTGGTTGTTGAATATTGCTGTAACTAATTGGAAGATTAATCAAAGCGACCGGTTCGGATTATTGCTTACGTTGTGTAAAGATTGTATAGGGTGTGTATCTGTTTCGCCTAAAGAAGATGAAGTATGAGAAAGTGCCTGTATTGTTATCAACCACTAAATAAAAACACTGTATCTGCCAGCCTGCCCCGCCTTAGCAGGGGCAGGCAAGAGCAGGACTTTCATTCATCTTGTGTAAAAAAAATGTTTGGCACAACCATACCACCAGTAATTGATTTCGGTTTAACGCAATTAGAAGAATTAGCGAAGCAAATCGTGATTAAACGTGTAGCGGTAACAGGAGTTCAGCCCAAATTATCATTGAATTTAGAAAAACATAAAGGCACATCCCGGTTAACAATCGTGGGTTTACAAGGCGATTATATTTTGAAACCGCCATCTTCTCAGTATTCCGAATTACCGGAAAATGAAGACGTAACCATGCACCTCGCTGACTTGGTAAAAATTAAAACAGCCAGTCATTCTTTGATTCGGTTAAGCTCCGGAGAATTAGCTTATTTAACCAAACGTTTTGACCGAAACACTTCGGCAAACTCAGTCCGGGTTCAAAAGATTGCTGTTGAAGATTTCTGTCAGTTAAGTGAAAATCTAACCGAGCACAAATACAGGGGTTCAATAGAAAAAATCGGTAAACTGACTCATCAATTTACAAGCAATAAAGGCTTTGAAGTACAACGCTTGTTTGAGTTGGTTATATTCAGCTACCTGACAGGCAATGCCGATATGCACCTTAAAAATTTCTCTTTAATGGAGAATGTATTAGGCGAATATGAATTTTCTCCTGCGTATGATTTACTGAGCACGGCTTTGGTAATTCCAAACGATAAAGAAGAGTCGGCATTAACTATTAACGGAAAAAGGAGCAACCTGAAATTAAGTGATTTTAATGCTTTAGCGGCATCTTTAAAAATAAATGAAAAGTCGCTACAAGCTATTTACAATCGGTTTGACAAAATTTTAGTCAACTGGATTGCCGTTATTCAACAAAGTTTTCTATCAAAAAAAATGCAGAAGAATTACATTGAGCTACTCAACTCAAAACATAAAAAGTTGTTCGCATAACTGTCAATTATCCCTCAACTCCCTATACACCTCATCCTCGCCCCGGTAGTCAAACCAGTCGAAGTAGGCTTTGGTCGTACTCTCCTGCCCTGATGAAGTGGCATACATCGCATATACGCAGCCTACAAATCCACCGGCTGATTGTGTGCTGAGAAATCTGGCATCAAGTCCTGATTTCAGGCTCACCCACTCCCCGCCCGGAAGTGCGTAGTAAAATGAATACTGATCGCGGTCAGATGAAATCTTTAACTGTATGGTTTCCGAACGCTGTTTAATTTCTTCTGATACCATCAGCGCCATCGTTGAATCTCCGGCTACGGACTGGTACAACTGCACAACCGGTTTTTCATTATCCACCGATTTGCAGAGGTAATAAAAATGGTCTTCATTCTGGAAGATCAGCAAACCGGCTTTTTCGTTTTCGGCCTGCGCATCAAACTGTAATGAAACACGCGCGCTGCCCGTAAGGTGTTGCTGGCGATGACCGATAAAACTCGCATTAACTTTTTCCATGCAGGTTTCAGGCCGTGCCTGTATGGAAAGCCATCCCGGTTTATCGGTAAGGTTATACCATTTTTCTTTTGGGGCACGCAGAAACATCCAGTCAATAGCAAGCGCATCCGAATCAAACTCATCCCTGAATGTAAAATTACCACTGTATGGTCGTGTTACTTCATTTGAACGCGCAAGCGGCAGCGGGTAGGTATATTGCACTTCTTCAAAATCGGGATTGATTACCGGCCAGCCGTCAATCCATTTTACCGGGGCAAGAAACGTTTCCCTTCCCGTATTAAAATACTCCTTACCGGTATACGGACGGCAAGCCAAAAACACAGCCCACCATTCTCCATTATCCAATTCCACAAAATCGGCATGACCGGCAGTCGTGATCGGGTTCTCTCTTTCCGGGTCGAGATGGCGTTGCGTCAGTATCGGATTTTTATCGTACGGAATGTACGGCCCCGTTACCGATTCACTCCTGAATACCACTTCCGAGTGCTGATAAGCTGTTCCGCCTTCGGCACAAATCAAATAATAGAAGCCGTCTTTCTTAAAGATGTGAGGCGCTTCAATCCATACCGGATTCTTTGAAATATCCACACCACCGTTCACAAGCAAATGTTCTTCGCCCGTTACTTTCATATTGTCAATATCAAATTCATACATCCGTATGGTGCGATGTCCACCGTACAGCGGTTTATCATCAGGCGGTATGCTGTTATAAATTATATAGGCTTTATCATCATCAAAATACATGGAAGGATCAATGCCATTAACTTCAGGCACCCAAACGGGGTCTGACCAGGGGCCTGCCGGGTCGGAGGCTGTTGATACAAAATTTCCGCCACGATCAACCAGGGTACAGGTAACATAAAATAATCCATCGTGATAACGGATAGAAGGCGCAAAAAGACCTCTTGAAACTCGTGAGCCTTCTACATTAAAATTCTCCGGTTTGTTGATTACGTGACTGATCAGCTTCCAGTCGACCAAATCTTTGCTATGAAAAACAGGTATGCCGGGATAATAAGCAAACGTTGATGTAACAAGATAAAAGTCATCATCAACTTTACAGATACTCGGGTCGGGGTAAAAGCCTGCAAGAATGGGGTTGGTGAAATATTCTTGTTGCTTTTGTTTTTCAACACATGAGCAAAGAAGAGTTGTAACAATAATTATGAACGATAACGCTCTCATATTCCAATCAATTTTATCCGCCCACACCCAAAGGTGAGAAGTACATGAATATGCCAACGATGATAACAACCACCAGCACCGACAGCACTAAATCAGATGTTGTCCAACTTGCTCTCGACTTTGCTCTGTCTTCAGCAACAGTAGTAGCATAAGTAAGTCCGTTTAATTGCTCGTCCGAAGGCTTTTCGCTCAACAGGCTAACCACAATCAGCACGAGAATGCTTACTACAAAAAGAATGATGCAGAAGTAAAGGAAGTTAAGCGTAGCAAATTCATACAGAAATCCAGAAAGTGAATCTCTCGTTAACTCAAGTGCTATCCTTAACGCACCAATAACAAACCCGCCAATCAATGCAGCCAATGCTCCTGTTGAATTGATCCGCTTATAAAAAACACCCAACAGGAAAACTGCGGCAATAGGGGGAGCCAGATAAGACTGAACTTTTTGAAGATACTCGTACAGCACTCCTGAAATTCCGCTCATCACGGGTATCCAAAGTATGCCTAACACCACCACTACCCCGGTGGCAATTCTGCCTACAAGCACAAGTTTCTTTTCAGATGTTTGAGGTCTTACCTTCTGATAAATATCCATCGTAAAAAGTGTTGAGCACGAATTAAATACCGAAGCCAGCGAACTCATCAAAGCCGCCAACAACCCACCTGCAATCAAACCTTTTAGTCCGGTGGGTAATAAATTTTTTACTAACGCAGGGAATGCCTGGTTAGCTCCTGCCAGCTCTAACTTTCCTGAACTGGCTAAGGCCATAGCGATAAGTCCTGGTATAAGGAAAATAAAGAACGGTAAAAGTTTCAGGTAAGCAGCGAAGATAGTTCCTCTTCTCGCTTCTCTTTCGTTACGAGCAGTGAGGCATCGCTGAACGATGTACTGATCGGTGCACCAGTACCAGATACCAACAATAGGCGAAGCAAACAAAATCCCCGCCCAGGGAAAATCAGGATCACTTAAAGGCGGAAACATGTTGAGTTTTTCTTTAGGTGCAGCGGCAATCATAGCATCCCATCCGCCTAATTCTTTTAATCCCAGAAACGTAAGGATAATTGCACCGGCCAACAGCACAACAGCCTGCACAGCCTCAGTGTAAGCCACTGCGTGCATACCACCTAAAACCGTGTAAATACCCGTAAGTATAACCAGTACGAGCGCACTCGTCCAGAAATCAAAGCCCATAAATTCTGCAATCACAATTGCTCCGGCAAATACTGTTACCGATACTTTGGTGAGTACATAACTTAACAACGACACAATAGACAAGAACCATCGGGCTGTTGAGTTGTACCTTCGTTCGAGAAACTCGGGCATGGTAAACACATTGCTCCGCAGATAGAAAGGAACAAACACCCATCCTAACAAAAGGCATATCCAGGAATGTAGTTCGTAATGCCCCATCACCAGCCCGGAGTTAGCGGCCGTTCCTGCAAGACCCACTACGTGTTCAGAGCCGACATTGGATGCGAGTATGGATGCCCCTACCACAAACCAACCGATGTTACGCCCCGCCAGGAAATAATCCTGGGGCGAATCTTTTTTCTTGCGCATTGACCAAACCGAAATGCCGGCAATGACTAAGAAGTACAGTATAATTACTACCCAATCAATCGTTGTAAAAAGTTCCATATAGAAAGCTGATTATTTAACAGTGAATATAGCCTGGATAGATTTTGTCGCACCTAATTGCTCGCTTCGATTTCCGGGAAGCGATCCGCCAACGGAAACTTTCACCTTGCCTGATTCAATAATTTTATTTCCTTTATCATTAACTATGGAATACATATCCGGGCTAATGGCGAACTTAACTGTTGTTGAACTTCCGGGAGCAAGCTTCACCCGCTGAACACCATAGAGAGAATATAACGGGGCTTTCGTTTTCGGGTTATCGTTGGTAATGTATAGTTGCACAACTTCTTCCCCCTCTTGCTTACCCGAATTGGTAATCGTTACTTGCACTTCTACTGATTGATTCTTTTTAATTGATGTAGCAGACAGTTTAATATCGGAATAAGAAAACTGCGTATAACTCAATCCAAACCCAAACGGGTAAAGAGGCTCTTCTTCCATGTAACGATAAGTACGGCCTTTCATAGAATAATCTTCGTATGCCGGAAGTTGATTGAGCGATTTCGGAAACGTTATGGGCAATCTTCCCGAAGGAGAAGCATTACCAAAAATAATATCAGCAACAGCATTACCTCCCTCCTGCCCGGGATACCAGATCAACAACACGGCATCGGCAAGTTCATGTACTTCAGCAAGGTTCATGGGGCTGCCACCGGTAACAATAGCGATTACCGGATTGTTATGACCCTCCTTTAATTTCCTCAAATACTCAATCTGATGTTGCGGAAGATTGTAATCCAACCGGTCGCCAAACGTAGGCGATGCAATAGACTCACCTTCTTCGCCTTCCAGCAAGCCGCTTATTCCCATTACAAAAAAAGTTGCATTGCTGTTCCTTGCATTCGTTGTCGACCAGTCTTGCGGATTGGCATTGGGCCTGTCTAACATAATTCCCTGGCGATACTGAAGTTGACTGCCCGGTTTTATAGCCGCAGCGATTCCTTCAAGCACCGTAACCATTTGCGGGTTAACACCATAATAATTTCCAAGCAGCACTTCTACATTCGCTGCATTCGGGCCTGTAATAAAATATTTATTCAGGTCGTTGCGCAAAGGCAACACACCATTGTTCTTCAGCAACACGATAGATTTCTGCGCGGTTTCACGCGCCAGTGCACGATGTTGCGGGCTATTGATAACTTCGGTAGAAATGGCGTTGTACGGATTTCGTTCTTTCGGATCGAGTAATCCAAGTTTAAAGCGGGTGCGCAACAAAATGGCCAGCGCATCATCAATTTCTTTTTCTGAAACAAGTTTCTTTTCAACGGCTTCAATCAAGGCTGCGTACTCCACACCACAATTCAAACTCACGCCTTGCTTTACTACCATAGCAGCAGCTTCAGCCTGGGTTTCTACAACATTGTGCCCGTTATAAAAATCGGCAATAGCCCAGCAATCCGTAACAATGTGTCCTGTAAAGCCCCATTCCTTACGGAGAACATCATTCAACAAAAAATTATTGGAGCAACACGGCTCACCGTTTGTGCTGTTGTATGCACACATTACCGATTCAACATTGGCATCTACAAGCGCTTTGAATGCCGGCAAATATGTTTCGCGTAAATCTTTTTGCGATGATACTGCATTAAATTCATGTCTGAGTTTTTCCGGCCCGCTATGCACGGCAAAGTGCTTGGCACAAGCCGCAGTTTTTAAATAGTTCGGGTTATCGCCTTGCAATCCTTTTACAAAAGCAACGCCTAACCTCGACATCAGATAAGGGTCTTCGCCATAAGTTTCCTGCCCACGTCCCCAACGAGGGTCACGAAAGATATTAATATTGGGTGTCCAGAAAGTAAGCCCGCCATATTGCTGATGGTAGCCTTTTGCGACAGCCGCGTTATACATGGCGCGCGCCTCATCGGAGATGGCGGACGACACTCTATATATAAGGTGTTCATCAAACGTGGCGCCCATGCCAATGGCTTGCGGAAAAACAGTGGCAATTCCGCCCCGGCCAACACCGTGCAGGGCTTCATTCCACCAGTTGTAGGCCGGTATGTTCAGCCTTTCAATAGCAGGGCTGGCGTGCATCATCTGCGAAACCTTTTCCTGGAGCGTTAACCGCCCCAGCAGGTCGTTTACGCGGGTTTCCAAAGGCTGTTCCGGGTCGAGGTAAGGGGCCCCGGGTTGCGCCCAGGCACCGGAAAAGCATAAAAACGCAATCAAAGAAATAATGTATTTTTGTTGCATAACACAAAATCGTGGTTTCCAGTAAAATTTAGTCATTTCCATGCGGTTTGAGTGGTTTTTGAGTTCCGAAATTGACCTTTGAATAGACTAAATTATCAATTATTATGCAACCGATTGCATTTAATTATTTTATAACCCGATTTTTTTGCCTTTTTTAGTGTTAATTTGTCATGTAATCGATTGAAATGACTCACCATAAAGAAGTCACCATTTACGATATAGCAGAGGCCCTCAGTGTTTCCCCTGCCACCGTAAGCCGCGGCCTCAAAGACCACCCTGGCATCAGAAAGGATACAAAAAGGAGAATTCTGGATACCGCAAAAAAAATGGGGTACCAGTACAACACCTTTGCAAGTAACCTCAGACGAAAAAAAACCAATACGATCGGGGTTATCGTTCCGCGCCTGAACAGCTATTTTATGGCAACCGTTATTGCCGGTATGGAAAAATTAGTGAATGAAAACGGGTATAACCTCATCATCAGCCAGTCGCAGGAATCATACAAAAAAGAAGTTGCCGGTGTGAACACCATGTTTAACAGCCGCATTGACGGCCTGATGGTTTCGCTTGCTTATGACACAAAAGACACCGATCATTTTGAATCATTATTAAAGAAGAATATCCCGATCATCTTCTTCGACCGTATTATTGAACACCCCGGCTGTACCAGCATTGTTATTGATAACCACCAGGCAGGTTACGATGCCACCAAACACCTTTTAGACCAGGGCTGTAAACGAATTGTTCACCTTTCGGGAAGCTTGAACAGAAATGTATATGTCGATCGCTTAGATGGCTATAAACAAGCGCTTCAGGAGAAAGGAATCGCTTTCGACCCGGAGTTGGTAATCAGCAATAACCTGAGCGATACCGGAGGTGTAGAGGCCGCTCAACAGATTCTCAACATGAAAATTCGCCCGGATGGAATATTTGCTTCAAACGATACATCTGCCGTAGCCTGTATGCGCGAACTCAAACTTTCCGGAATTAAAATACCGGATGATATTGCGGTAGTGGGTTTTAACAACGATCCTATATCAAATGTAATTGAGCCTAACCTGACCACACTAAACTATCCCGGGCAGGAAATGGGAGAAATTGCAGCAGCTACACTCTTGAACAAACTAAACAAAAGCAACACGGCTAACCTCAATACGATTGTACTGCGCCATGAGTTGATTGTCCGGCAATCTTCCCTGAAAAAAGGATAACACTAATTCTGCCTTATGAAAAAACTGCCACTACTCTTCATATTGCTTGTTTCGTTTATGCCTGCCGTTCATAGCGAAGACGGATACCGGCTATGGTTACGGTATGATCGCATAAACGACAAGTCGGTAGCGGCAACGTATAAAAAAAATATTTCGGGATGGATGGTGCAGGGCAACTCCCCTACACTTTCGTTGGTAAAGAAAGAAATTCATTCGGGCCTTACGGGATTGCTCGGAAATATTCCTGAAGTAAAAGCGGTAAAAGCATCTGTTATTCTTGCCGGAACACCTCAGTCTTCCGAAATCATCCGTAACCTCAATCTCGATACACGATTACAAAAACTTGGCCGCGAAGGATTTTTGATTCTTACAACAACGTATCAGGGCAAGAAGTTAACCATCATTACCGCACAGGAAGATGTTGGTGTACTGTACGGCACTTTTCATTTTCTTAAACTGCTGCAAACACATCAACCCATTAATAAACTCGATATTGAAAGTTCGCCACGCATCAACCTGCGGGTGTTGAACCATTGGGATAATCTTGATCGCACTGTTGAACGCGGCTATGCCGGTTTTTCATTATGGGATTGGCACAAGTTACCCGACTATATCGATCCGCGTTACCACGATTATGCACGGGCCAATGCCTCCATCGGTATAAACGGAACGGTTGTAACCAATGTTAATGCAAATGCCCGCATACTCTCACCGTATTACTTAGAAAAGGTTGCTGCGCTTGCCGATGTTTTCCGTCCTTATGGTGTAAAGATTTACCTCACTGCGCGCTTCAGCGCCCCTATCGAAGCAGGAGGATTAAAAACGGCCGATCCGTTAGACCCAACCGTTCAGCAATGGTGGAAAGACAAGGTAAAAGAAATCTACTCGCTCATACCCGACTTCGGGGGCTTTTTGGTGAAAGCAAATTCTGAAGGTCAGCCAGGCCCGCAAAACTACGACCGTCATCATGCTGATGGCGCCAATATGTTAGCCGATGCCGTAGCGCCATTTAACGGTGTAGTGATGTGGCGTGCGTTTGTGTATGATGAAAATGTTCCCGATGATCGCGCCAAGCAGGCCTACAACGAATTCAAACCGCTTGACGGAACATTCAGAAAAAATATTCTGATACAGGTAAAAAACGGGGCTATCGATTTTCAGCCGCGCGAACCTTTTCACCCAATGTTTGGCGCTATGCCTCAAACTCCTTTAATGATGGAGTTTCAACTCACGCAGGAATACACCGGGTTCAGCACGCACCTGGTTTACTTAGCCAATCAGTTTAAAGAATGTCTTGATGATGATACTTACGCAAAAGGTAAAGGCTCAACTGTTGCCAATGTGATTGATGGCTCGCTGGATAATCATCAGCTCTCAGGTATTGCCGGTGTTGCCAACATTGGCACCGACAGAAACTGGACGGGACATCCTTTCGCACAGGCAAACTGGTATGCCTTCGGGCGATTGGCGTGGGATCACCAACTTTCTGCGCAAAGCATAGCAGAAGAATGGCTACGCATGACGTTCACCAATGCACCCGACTTTGTTAATCCTGTTAAAGAGATTATGGATAACTCGTGGGAAACCACTGTTTCATACATGACACCATTGGGTCTGCATCATATCATGGGGTGGAGTCATCATTTCGGGCCGGCACCGTGGATTAAAGATAGGCACCGTGCCGACTGGACTTCAGTATATTATCATCAGGCAAATAAAGATGGCATCGGTTTTAATCGTTCTGCAACCGGAAGCAACGCTGTTGCACAGTATGCAGGGCCGGTTGCCGAAGTTTTTGGTTCGCGTGAACAATGTCCGGAGAAATTTTTGTTGTGGTTTCATCATGTAGGCTGGAGCGAAAAACTGAAATCGGGAAGAACATTGTGGGAAGAACTCTGCCATCAGTATTATGCCGGGGCAGATGCGATGAAAGCTGTTCAGCAAAAATGGAATACCCTGGAAGGAAAAATTGACCGTGAACGTTTTGAACAGGTAAAAATGTTATTGGATATCCAATACAAAGAAGCCATCTGGTGGCGCAATGCTTGTGTGTTGTATTTCCAGACATTTTCGGGCATGGAAATACCGGCAGGAATGGAAAAGCCGGATAAAGCATTACAGTATTATATGAATTTGGAATTCCCTTATGCACCCGGCATCAGGCCACAGTGGTGAAAAGGTTTAATTGATATACAATATGAAAAAAAAGATTGCTATCGTTACCGGAGGCTCATCAGGAATCGGCCTTGCTATTGCAAAGAAATTTACCGAACAAAACATTCATACCATCATCCTCGGCAGAGGCCAGGAAAAATTAAATGAAGCCGCTTCACTTCTTGGCGCCAATTGTGAAGCGATTGCCTTTGATGTAACCAACTTAGGCGGCTTACCCGAACTCATTACTGGAATTATAAAAAAGCACGGCCATATTGACATTCTCGTAAACAATGCCGGTATAAACTTAAAGAAAAGCGCATTGGAAGTTACCGACCAGGAATTCCAGCAGATAATACTCACCAACCTCACCAGCGTGTTTGCCATTACACGCGAAGTAGCAAAAAACATGGTGGAAAGAAAATCAGGAAGTATTATCAACATCAGTTCCATGGCAGCACAATACGGTTTGCCGTTCGTAGTGGCCTACGCAGCCTCAAAAACAGCTATTGAAGGCATTACACGAACTCTTGCTGTTGAGCTTTCTCCACATGGCGTGCGTGTAAATAGTATCGCACCGGGTTTTATCGCCACAAAAATGTCGTCAACGGCATTGAATGGCGACCCGGAGAGAAAACAAAAAGTGCTTTCGCGCACACCTATGGGGCGGCTGGGCGACCCGGGCGATATTGCCAACACCGCTTATTTTCTTGCTTCCGATGACTCAACATTTATGACCGGTACTGTAATTCCTGTTGATGGCGGGAACTCAATTGGATTTTGAGTTGTAGATTTGCAGCTATGATTTTAATGGAACAAACCATGCGATGGTATGGGCCCAACGATGTTGTGAGCCTCAGCGATATTCGTCAGGCCGGTTGTACCGGTGTAGTTACAGCCTTGCACCACATCCCTGTCGGGGATGTGTGGACTGTTGAAGAAATCAACAAACGAAAAAAAACAATTGAAGAGGCAGGCTTAACGTGGACAGTGATTGAAAGTCTGCCGGTGCACGAAGACATTAAAAAGCAAACCGGTGAATACGAAAAATACATTGACCAATACAAAACCAGTTTACGAAACGTAGCACAATGCGGGTTGAAAGTTGTAACCTACAACTTCATGCCCATTCTTGATTGGCTTCGCACAAATGTTGCCTATACCCTGCCCAACGGAAGCAAGGCGCTCTATTTCGAGCGGGCGGCTTTTGTTGCGTTCGATTTATTCTTATTAAAACGACCCCATGCAGAAAAAGATTATTCACCTGAAGAAATAAAAAAAGCTACTGACCGCTTCAGCAGCATGAGCGAAGAAGAAAGGAAATTTCTTTTTCAAAACACCATGCTGGGGTTACCCGGCAGCGATGAAAGTTTTACTCCTGAACAGGTTTTAACCGCATTGAAACAATACGAACATATTGATGCTGCTAAACTCAAACAACACCTGTTTAATTTTTTACAGGAGGTTGCCCCAGTAGCTGAAGAAATTGGGTTGAAATTAGCTATCCATCCTGATGATCCGCCTTATTCTGTTCTGGGTTTGCCGAGGGTGATGAGCACGGAGCGTGATGCACAAGAACTGTTAGACACTGTACCCATTACGGCAAATGGTTTATGCTTTTGTACCGGCTCGTATGGCGCACGGCCTGACAACGACATTGTAGCGATGCTCAAAAAATTTGGTGAACGTGTTCACTTTTTACATTTACGAAACACCAAACGCGACAGCGAAGGAAACTTTTACGAAGCCAACCATCTCGAAGGCGACACCAACATGGCTGAAGTGGTAAAAGAAGTATTATTGTTAATGAACCGCACAGGGCAATCCATACCCATGCGCCCCGACCACGGCCATCAAATGCTGGATGATTTAAAAAAGAAAACCTATCCTGGCTACTCGGCCATTGGCCGGTTAAAAGGATTGGCAGAATTGCGGGGAGTTGAACAAGGTATTGCAAGTGTGCTGGATTTCCCAGCCTGAAGAAATAGCAAAAACCATCAGCACAACAGCAAACGAAACCACACAACCCATCAATTTGGTGGAGTATTTATGTAGATTTGTTACATATATAAACGAGTAGGTGGCAACCCCATTTGACGACCGTGCTAACATTAACGGACAGCAGAAAATTGCAAGTACCAAGCCCTCCTATCACCCGATTTTTTGACTCCAGCCGTTGCCGGTGTTCTTCACCGGCAACAAGGGCAAATGATATTGAGATTAAACCGTTAGCAGAGCAAACACTTAATACATTGTCATGAACAAAGTATTTATATTACTAACATCACTCTCGGCCTTCATGAGTATGTCCTGCCAGCAGGCAACAACCTTCAGCGTTGAATTACCCGCTTCGGAGTTAGATATTCCTTTCAGTATTAATCTCGACAGCCTCACTGCGCTTCCGGAAAATTCTTTATCACTTTGGGAAACAAGCGGAGGCGAGGACACAGCCATCCCCTTCCAGGTATCGGAAACCAATCCGAGAAGGTTGTATTGGACTATCCGGCCGCAGGACGGGCTTACGAAAAGAACATACAAAATTTCCAAAGCTGCTCCGGAAAAATTCGATGATATTAAAGTTGTAAACGACAATGGCGCATTGGTCATTCGTTCGGGCGACAAAGATTTACTGAGCTACCAGTACGAAACGGTTTATCCGCCAGCCGGGCAGGACAGCCATTACAAACGCAGCGGTTTTATTCATCCGTTGCAAACACTAAACGGGCAAACACTTACCCGCATACAGCCCCCCGACCATTACCATCACTATGGCATCTGGAATCCCTGGACACGCACCCTGTTTGAACAGGATACCGTTGATTTCTGGAATATCCGGGGCGGGCAAGGCACTGTCCGGTTTGCAGAATTTGTTTCGCAAGCCGATGGGCCGGTGTTTGCCGAATACACTGCCCTGCACGAGCACGTGGTCTTTAAAAAAGACAGCACCGAAAAAATTGCCTTGAATGAACTACAAACCGTAAGGGTTTACAAACCCGGCACAAGCAATGATTACTACATTGTTGACATCACTTCAAACCTCAGTTGCGCTTCGGAAAGTCCTTTATTAATTATCGCCTATCGTTATGGCGGTTTGGGATGGCGGGCTACTGAATACTGGCACAAGGGTAATTCCGAGATGCTCACTTCCGAAGGAAACACAAGAGATAATACAGACAACACAAAGGCAAAATGGATTATCGTATATGGCGAGTTGCCGGAAGATGACGAAGGCGGCATCGTGATGCTGTCGCATACATCCAATTACAACCATCCCGAACCTTTGCGGGTATGGGATAAAAAATCAACTGGCGGCAGAGGCGATGTGTTTGTCAATTTCGCTCCCACAAAAGACAAGGACTGGTTATTGCAACCTGGAAATATCTATACACTGAAATACAGGCTGGTGGTATTCAACGGGAAAATGACGAAAGAAAAAGCGGAAAGTGCATGGGTAAGTTTCACTTCTCCCTGAAGGAAACTGATTTGCAATACCTCGCTTGGTAAAAACGTCCTAATCACGGCTTAAAACGCCTGCTCATAAATAATTTTTACACGCTGTTTCATTTTTCAGTTAACAACTACCCCGTTTAATTTTTTGGTCTTATATTACCGCTTCGATTAAAGCAAACGATGAGAGTTATACTCCTGCGCATGTCGCTATGAAAAAATACAGGAACAGCATTTTTTATATAACTACCATTGGAGGGTTTTCCGCCCTGATGTACTGGACTATTTTATTAGGGGCAAAATTAGAACAAGGAAGAAATATCGCTGTTCACGAATCTGGAAAAAGTCAGTGGGCAGAATTTATTGATGCGCTGGTTCACAACCTGGAGCACCCGTTAGCCATTTTGCTGGCACAGATTGTAACCATTATTCTTGTGGCGCGCGTTTTTGGCTGGGCTGCAAGAAAAATTGGTCAACCCACAGTAATAGGCGAAATGATTGCGGGTATCGTTCTCGGCCCCTCGCTTATCGGGTTATATTTTCCTGAATTCTCGGCAGCATTATTCCCTACACAATCGCTTGGCAACTTGCAGTTCCTGAGCCAGATTGGTTTAATTCTTTTTATGTACGTGGTCGGTATGGAATTAGACCTGAACGTGTTACGAAACAAAGCACAGGATGCCATAGTAGTTAGCCACGCCAGCATTATTTTTCCGTTTACGTTGGGGTTAGGGTTAGCCTACTTCCTGTACGAATCCTTCGCACCACAAAATATACAATTCTCTTCATTCGGATTGTTTATTGGTATTGCCATGAGCATTACCGCATTTCCTGTTCTGGCACGCATTGTCCAGGAAAGAGGCATTCACAAAACACGCCTCGGAACAATTGCTATTACCTGCGCAGCCGCAGATGATATAACCGCCTGGTGTTTGCTGGCAGCCGTAATTGCCATCGTAAAGGCAGGTTCATTTACCAGTTCATTGTATGTTATCCTGTTAGCGGTAGGATATGTTTTTCTTATGATAAAAGTAGTTCGCCCGTTTTTAAAACAAGTTGGCGATCTGCACACATCAAGAGAACACATGAGCAAGCCTATTGTTGGCATTTTTTTCCTCACGTTAATCATCTCTTCTTATATAACGGAGGTAATAGGTATCCACGCTTTGTTCGGGGCATTTATGGCAGGTGCTATTATGCCTGAAAACGTAAAGTTCAGAAACATCTTTATTGAAAAAGTAGAAGATGTAGCCATGGTGCTTTTGCTTCCGTTGTTTTTTGTGTTTACGGGGCTGCGAACACAAATCGGGTTGCTCAATGATATATATCTATGGAAAATAGCCGGGGCAATTATTCTTGTAGCCGTTACCGGAAAATTTCTGGGAAGCGCATTAGCAGCAAAGTTTGTCGGGCAAAGTTGGAAAGACAGCTTAACGCTTGGCGCGTTAATGAACACGAGAGGGTTGATGGAATTAGTGGTTTTAAATATAGGCTATGACCTGGGAGTACTGTCGCCCGAAATTTTTGCCATGATGGTAATTATGGCATTGGTTACAACATTTATGACAGGCCCTGCGCTGGATTTAATTAACTGGATTTTTAAATCAAGAAAGGAAGAAACACCGGAAGAAGTCGGTCAACCAGACAAATTCAAAATACTGATTTCATTCGGGCATCCCGAACGCGGAAGGTCGTTATTGCGATTAGCGAACAGCTTCATCCGTAAATTAAATGAAAACGTTTCTGTAACAGCCCTTCACCTTACGGCAAGCAATGAGCTGCACCACTACAACGAAGCCGAATATGAAAGAGAGAGTTTTGCTCCATTAATCAGCGAAGCGCAAGGTTTAAATCAAAAAATAACCACTTTATTCAAAACCTCTAACGATATTGACTCCGACATTGCAGAAGTAGCTAACAACGGAGATTACGACTTGCTGCTTATCGGAGTCGGGCAATCTATTTTTGAAGGCAGTTTGCTGGGAAAAGTTTTAGGCTTCACTACGCGCATCATCAACCCCGGAAAACTGTTAAACACGGTAACCGGAAAGAAAGACATGATTGAGGATTCGCCCTTCGATGAGCGAACAAAAATGATTCTTAGCAAAACCAAAGTACCCGTTGGGATACTGATTGATAAGGGTTTACACAACACAGATAATGTGTTTATCCCGTTTCTTTCGCAGGACGATACTTTCCTTATCCAATATTCACAAAAGTTCATTAGCAATACCGGGTCGCAGGTTACCATTCTCGATACAGCCGGGCAGATAAAAGCTAACCCGGCAATCAATGAAATCATCACCGTTATCGGGCAAGCAACTCCCAATCACATCAGCCTGTTAGATGAAAAAGTAATCGATAAAGAGTTTTTGAAACAGCAGAGCCTGATGCTGATTAGCCTTGAGAGCTGGAAAAAACTTGTGGTTATGAAAAGTCAATGGCTACCAAACGCCCCTTCAACACTGATACTTGCCGAGAAATAAAAACGGGCTTTGCTTTCTAATTAATTTTTTCAACTCTGAACCAATCCACATCCGCATTACCGGCATCATTGGTCTTTTTTTCGCTGGTGCAGAATAGTCCAACCTTGGCTCCAATCCACATTCCTTCCCTTGCTTTAAACGGCTGACCGATGTTCTTAAAATTTTTCCCGTCTTCACTATAACTGAATTCACACAGAGCATCGCCAACAACTTTTATACGCAGATAGAAAGTTGAGGTTTTCAAAACCATTTCGCCATACTCAGCTTCTTCACCGGCTTTGTCTGCATTCGCACAAACAACCTGGCTGATCCTCAGCTTCCCGTCTTTATTCCTTACTGATACATACGCATAATCGCGCCCCATAACAATCAGCCCTGTTTTCTCGCCTTCAAATCGTGGGGTAAAGGTGATTTTGGTTGTTGCCTGAAATGCAGGAGCAGGTAATTTTTGCAGCAACAGGTTCGGGGCATCCCAAAAATTTTTAAACCCTTCCGGCAACGGGTAAGCAAACAATCGCAACTGTCCGCGTAGCGGCATCGGGTACGCCCAATAGGGTTGCGGATTGGCGTGCCATTGCCATTGAAGACCTACTGTATTATCATTAAATTCATCGGATTCAGGCGGTGATGATTTGGGATACGTTTTGCCAACATTCGGTTTTTTATGCACGCTCACCGGCTCGCCTTTACCGGTGTTTTTTTTATCCTCGCCAATCACCGGCCAATCATTTTTCCAAACCATTGGTTGCAAATGTACAATCCGACCATAAGCGCCCTTATCCTGAAAATGAAAGAACCAGTTCTCGCCATTATCCAGTTCGACCCACGCACCCTGGTGCGGCCCATTTATTTTTGTAGTGCCTTGATCCATCACAACGCGGTGCTCGTAAGGCCCGAATACATTTTTAGAACGCAACACAAGCTGCCATCCGGTTGAAACGCCACCGGCAGGAGCAAAAATATAATAGTAGCCATTGCGCTTGTGAAACTTAGGGCCTTCAATGGTAGGATGCTCATCGTGCCCGTCAAATACAATTACATCATCGTCTAAAGTTCTTGTTCCTTCTTCGTTCATGGAGCACACCATCAGCAGGCTTTTTATGCCCGCCCGACTTCCCGCAAAGGCATACGTGAGATAAACTTTGCCATCATCATCCCAAAGTGGTGAAGGGTCAATCAGTCCCTTCCCTCCTTTCACTAAAACAGGCTCCGACCACACACCGGCAGGGTCGTTTGTTTTTATCATATAGATACCATGATCGGGATCAGGGAAATAAATATAGAACTCGCCTTTGTGATACCGGATGCAAGGCGCCCACACACCTTTTCCATGTTGGGGTTTATCAAAACCCTCGGCATACGAAAGTTTGGGAAGTGCATAGTTGATCAGCGTCCAGTTCATCAAATCTTTTGAATGCAAAACAGGAAGCCCCGGAACACAATTAAAAGATGAGGCCGTCATGTAAAAGTCATTCCCCGCTCTGCACACATCAGGGTCGGAATAATCGGCATGAAGAACAGGGCTTTTGTATGTTCCGTTTCCCTGATCGGAAATCCATACTTGTGAATAGGAATGAATAGTAAGCAGCAGGGAAAAGACGGCAGGCAATATTATTAATTGATACTTGTTCATTGCTCATTACTTGGGTTCCAGCTTCCAAAAATATTTTTAAGTGTATATTCCTTTGCCTGCTCTTCGGTCAGTTGGTGCGACCATGAAACCCGCCCATTGGGGTTTGCACCATTGCCTTTTGATTGGTATTCGGCATAGAAAGAAGTTTTCTCGGCATCCGGTTTGTTCCAGTTGTGCCAACCTTCAGGCAGAATGTGTTCGCCTAAATCGCATTGAATAAAAACGGTTTTGGCAAACGGTCTCCACGGGCGCCCCAAATAAACCCTTTCGGCATCGGGAGAGGCCGTGATTGTACAGTTAAAAAATACATAGCCATAAAGTTGGTGCTGTGGTGTGGATGCTGCCGTGATATAGGAATTTTTCTTACAATGAATCACGCAGTCTTCAAACACGGCTGTTGCCGGACCAAAAATAAAATCGGTTGTGCCTTCTATATAGCAGTTTTTATAATACTGCCTGCTGTTATCAACACCTGTATAGAGCGTATCCTGGTTGGCGATGATCCTGCAATTATTAAAGACACACCGGTCGGCCTCAACGTGCAGCGCTACCGCCTGCCCCACATCGCGTCCGGCAGAATTTTCAAAGGTTATGTTCTCGGCAATGAAATCATTTCCCCGCACCAAAACCGTGTATGAGGTAAACGTATTGATCAAGCCTTTCCCGGAATGATCGTCCCAGGTAATAATGGTATTCTCCTTATTCTCGCCAATGAACGATATGTTTGTTTTCCATGAAGGAATAACGAGCTTCTCCTTATACACTCCACTCTTTATATGTATGGTGAGTCGTGAAGGAGAATGATCGGGAAGCGAGTTTACGGCAGCCTGTATAGAGGTGAAATCACCGCTTCCGTCTTTTGCTACGATTATCTTTTGAGCGTCTGTAGTGCTTATAACTGCCAGTAGGCAATAAGCAACAGGCAACAGACGCAACGAAAACAATCCGCTATTGTTTAACCAGGCTATTGATATACACTTCAACATTCGTATAGGTTTTACTCAACGTATAGGCTGTTCCGTCAGAAGCATCATTCGGATTAAGTTTGTTACTGATCTCCCATCCGTCAGGCATACCATCCCCGTCTGTATCTAACAGGGCTGGTGACGATTTTAGTTCAGGCCATCCGCCAACATCCTTTTGCGAGTCAATAATACCATCTTTATTTTTTCCGAAAGAAGCTGTACCGGTTTCCGCTTCCCTGATAATGCGCGTATCTACAACATCTCTTTTCAGGCTGGCTCCTGCATATTCCAACACAAGTTTGTAAGCGTCTTTTGCGTTGTGTTCAGTAATCGGTTCAACAGTAAAAGGAATATTAATCAACGTTGGGTCAACATCATCGGCAATAATACCACGACTGTTATCCGTGCTGATGGTTTCGTTTCCTTCTAAATAATTCCCGTTCACAAAAAACTTACCATACGGTTCGCTCGGATTAAGTATCCGGTCTTTCCTGTTCTGCTTAGTTGCAAGGCCGGGCTTGTAATAATTATTCACCACATTATAACGACCTGTTTCACCTCCATACGTGTTGTTGTTCATCCAGTTGTAAATTACATTATTTCTGAAATCCACAAGTTCATCAGGCGGGTTCGGCACGGTTGCCGAGCCACTGAAACGCGGCAGGCGGCTGCTATGACTGGCAATCAGATTATGATGAAACGTTGCTTTTTTTCCTCCCCAAATTCCCCCGTAACCATGCTCGCCTTTTGCGTGTACCGATTGGTTCAGGCTTTCGGAAATAATACACCATTGCATCGTAAAGTTTTCATTGTAATAAAAAGACGCACATTCATCAGTAGCCCAACTCATAGAACAATGATCAATGATTACGTTTTTCTGGCGGGTTCCGCTAATGGCATCGTCTTCAACGGCAGTTTCATCGCCCAGACGGAAACGCAGGTAACGAATAATAACATTACTGGCGTTTACCTTTACGGGATAATCCCTGATGCAAATACCATCGCCAGGAGCGGTTTGCCCGGCAATTGTAAGGTTATCACTATTAATATAGAGTGGCGATTTCAACGTTATGGTTCCTGAAACAGCAAACACAATAATACGCGACTCTTTCTTTTTAACAGCCTCGCGAAAACTACCCGGCCCGTCATCATTCAAATTGGTTACCGTATAAACTTTGCCCCCACGCCCACCCGTAGTATATTTTCCAAAGCCTTCCGCACCAGGAAATGCAACCGGCTCGCTCAACTCCTGTTGCGAGGAAATTTGCTGAGCGCAACTCGTAATAGCTATCAGGAATAAAATGCCGAATAATCTCATAATACCAAAATTTCTAATTTCTGATTTCAAATTTTACAAGTTCATCATTCAAAATCTGAAATTTTAAATTTGAAACCTGAAATTAATTGAGTTCAATGCTCACATACAACAACGAAGCAAGCCCTTTGTAATCATTAATTCTTTTTTCTGTGGTTATGTAATACTCATAATCGCCTTTAGAAGTTTTCGGGTTAAGCGTACCAATCTTTACAGTTTCATCGAAATGGAGATTACCGGCATCATCAACATATACATATTGATTAAGCAAAGTGTTGTATGCTTTCTCAGCCGCTTTCAAAAAAGCATCATCCAAAAATCCCTGCCGGTGTGCTTTAGCAAAAGCATAAGCAAACATAGCCGAGCATGACGTTTCAATCCAGTTACCTGATTGATTGCCTTTATCAAGCACCTGGTACCATAAGCCTGATTGCTCGTCCTGGTATTTAATAACAGCGGATGAAAGGTTTTGAAGTATCTCTACCACGTCTTTCCTTTCGGGATGGGTTTCCGGTAAATACTCAAGACATTCAACCAACGCCATAGCGTACCAGCCTACGGCACGTCCCCAAAACTCCGGTGAAGTTCCTTTTTCAGGATGCGCCCACACCGGGTTTTTGGATTCATCCCACCCGTGATATAAAAGTCCCGTAGTGGGATCAAGTGTGTGCTTGTATATCAGCTTGACCTGGTGCACGGCTTCATCAAACCACTCCGGCCGGTTGTAAGCCTGCGCATACTGCATCGAAAACACATCGGCCATAAAAATACCGTCAAGCCACATCTGGTAAGGGTAAACCTGCTTGTGCCAGTAACCGCCATCGCTTGTCTTGGGTTGGTTTGCGAGATAATGGATTAATGTATCGGCAATGGATTTATATTTTGTTAAACCTGTTTCTTCGTGCATATAGATCACTAACCTGCCGGGAAGAATATTATCAAGCTGGTACTCATCCACTTTATATACTCCGGGAACAAAAGCGCCTTCTTCAGTAATAAAATTATCCAACCATTCCCGCGAATAGTCTATAAAGCTTTGGTTGCCGGTCTTCTTCCCCTGCTTAAAAGCCCCTGCCATAAAAAAGCTGTACTCGTAATTCCACCGGTGAGGGGCATAAACGGGAAAGGTTTTCACATCGGGGTAAATGTTCATAGTGCTCTCAACCAACGTTGAAGCCACATTGTTTAATTTTCCATTTTGCTTCTCATAAACAGGAAGCGGGGTGAGAAATGAAATTTCAAGACGTTCATCTGTTTTAATCTCTTCTGAAACAACTTCGTGCCTTTTACCTGATGGCTTTATCAAAAAAGTAAATACCGGTTCGTTTGAATTGAAGGTATAATCAAGAACAAGATAATCGGGAGTTTTATCATTACCCGTATTGATAAGCCTTGCCGAAACTTCCTTCCCAAAATTCTGATCAATAACCGTAAAGGAGAAATCCTTCAATCGTGGCAATCGTGTTGTCAGTTCCTTCCAGTCAATGCTTATGGTTACCGGCTCGGCACTCTTAGGCACTGCATAATTACGCTTCACTGTAATCAACAAACGATCATGTTCTGCAATTTTGCTATCGCAGGAAAGGAGCATAATAAGTAAAGGGGTAAATATTCTATACATCATCAATTTTTTATCTTTTACAAATGTATCTTACTACAATACATGCTTCTGTGAAAGTTTTTGTTGGATAAAGTCAAAACGTTATGGGTGATTCCGAAAACTTGCTCCCAACGGTTCGCGGCTTGGCGTTCGGGCGGGAAAGTCCGCAGGAACTTTCACGGTTGAACGTCAGTCCGCCTGACGCCAAATCCTTGTTGGTTGCTGGCTTTCTATTCAGTTGTCGTGTCTGTTTGTAAATTATTTTCGTTCATTACTTCTCTAATCTTGTCAATGTATTTTGTCTTAACGATTACAGTGTTTGCGATGAAGTCGTGCAATGCTCTTTTTCTTTTATTGAACAACAAAATGATTAGTTCACTGTAAACCCAAATGTTATTTATCCAAGTGTTAATTTGGAGTAACAACGGTGTCAAGGCAAATAAATATTGTTGTTTAGTCATCCACGTCAAACTTTCGTAATACTCGCTGTCTGCTAATGATAATGCGTAAAGTGTCATTGATGCCCCGAAAATTACCAAAACGAAATCTACAATTTGTCTGAGTATTGCTTCTTTCCAAGTTACGTCTGTGCCGTCAAGTTTCAATATTTTAATTCCAACAATTAGTTTGCCCGGTGTCCCACCGTATTTTTTGACTAAGTAAATACTAAACCAAAAATGAAATAACAAAGACGGAATAAAAGTGAAATAATATGCGTTTTTACTAAGTCCGTTGAGATACAGAATTAGAAATGTGTATGGAAGAAGAATTACAAAGTCAAGAAGTAATGAACCAAGTCTTGTCCAAAAACCTGCATAAATACTTTCGTCAATACCGTCAATTGTCAATGGTGTCTGTTTTGTTGCCATAATTATTTGTTTGTTGTCCCGTTAGCTTGCAGCCAACTTGCAGATATAAGACACCTTTCCTACTTAACCTCTACTTTAACCGGGTTAGCCAATTCTTTTGCTGTCTGATCTAAATAGGAAATAAATTCTTCTTCATTTTTTATCCCACCCGGCTCCCCTTCCCATGCCGCCACAAAATAATACGTGAGCTTACCGCCCGATGGCTTCATCTTAACAATATGACTGAATTCATCTTCCGTAAATTCAATAAAATCCGGTGCGCTAAACAGCACGGCTATGCCGAGGTTATCATCGTTAAGGCTTTGTTTGCCATACGTGGCGATATAGCCAAAGCTTTCCGCACCGCCTTCTTTCGTAAAAAGATTTCCTTTCGGGTCTTTAATCAATCCTGAACAGATATTATCCGTTTCGTCAGAGAGGGTCAGCAGGTTTTGCGTTAAACGGGAACCCGCATAAATTGACAGGCGCGATGCGACATCCGTTTTACTGTCGCCAATATTCCAGCCATAATAATTGGTGAGGATGGAGGAATACACATCCCCGTTTTCAACAATGCGGCAATCAACACTGTCCGTGATCTCTACACGCAGGGCAGACTGACCGTTGAAATAGCCAATGGAACCCACGCCCAGCGATTTCGCCACTTTCAGCACATCCATGCCCCACTCCTGCATTTCGTGATACGAATCGAATCCGTCAAGCCCTGCTTTTTGAAGGGCAGGCTCCGGTACTTTTTTCCCGAAAACATCCACTGCATTGCGCTGGTCTAAATAAAAACGATAACCCACTTTGTCAGACTCCCAACCGGGGCCTTCATAGCGAATAAACCATGAGTGGTCTTTGTGCTCAGGCGGAACACGCAAATACTCTACATTTTTAAACTCACCCCCGATATACTCACGCTCCTTCCATTCACCGCCAAACTTATGCGAAAGCTCGGCCTGGGTACGCTTTGTGTAATTCCGTTTTGATTCGCCTGCCTTATTATAACGAACGGTTAAATCCTTTGACTGGCCTGCCTGCAAACCGTCCAGCACCAGCACGATGCCCGGGTAATCCTTATCATTAAGATTATACTGACTTGCTATTTCGGTTTTTCCGTCTAACACGATAAATGCTTTTGCGTTAAAACCATCGCTTAATTCATTGGCTGGAATAAAAACCATTACATCGTTCCGGTCAAAAGACGCGGGGTTGGTAACCGTAACGGTGAAGGATTCAGGGAACTCTTTTTCTTCAGGGGAAGCACACGACACGCCTGCCGCCAACAACACGAATAAAAATTTATACCAGTTTTTCATAGGCCAATCAGGTTTTAATGTCAGTGTATAAGAGCATTTCTAAAAAACTTGCCGTCATTGCGAGTCCCGCCACAAGGCGGGACGAAGCAATCCCTGTTTCTGTACTGTACAACGGGATTGCTTCGGTCGTTCCTCCCTCGCAATGACGTTACTTTTGGGTTTTTAGAGATACTCATAATTTAATCATCAACGGTTTTCAGAGCTTTCAACCTGTTCGCCATTCACTTTGACATTTTTCAGCGCCAGGTCTTTATACCCTTTCAACTGGTTTCCTTTTGCAACATTATCAAACGAACAGTCCTCAATATAAATACCTTCAACCGGATATTCTTCATCGGCTTCAATATAAATTCCGTAATCCGATTTTTTACTCGTTACATTCTTAACCTGTATGTTCCTGACAACCGGGTAGTTATCTCCGGTTTCATTCGCATAGAACATATACACATGAACAACGGCATCGGCCACATCGCCAACGGTTACATTGCGCATAAATACATTTTCTATTATCCCGCCCCTGCGGGAGTTCGATTTAAGACGCAATGCTCTGTCTAAATACGGGCTACTCATTTCACAATTTTCAGCAAACACATTGCGCACATTGCCCGAAATTTCGCTCCCGATCACCACACCGCCATGACCGTCTTTCATGGTGCAGTTGCGAACGATAATATTCTCGCTGGGAACGTTTACCCGCCTGCCGTCATGGTCGCGGCCTGATTTGATGGCAATGCAATCATCACCGGTATCGAACACACAGCCTTCTATCAATACATCTTTACTCGATTCAGGATCGCACCCGTCACTGTTGGGGCCATGACTGATCACCGTTACGTTGCGTATCGTAACATTTTCGCTCAGCACCGGGTGAATCACCCACATGGGCGAATCCTTAATGGTTACGCCTTCAATCAAAACATTTTTACACTTGTATGGCTGCACAAAACTTGGGCGTAAATAATCGCCCTCACCAAAAATCCGTTCACTTACCGGCACACCGTCTTCCGCCATTTTCTTCAGGCGTTCATTGGCAGCTTTTTGATGATTCTCTCTTGCCTGCCGTGTTACGCCCGCATGTCCCCATTTACCTTTCCAGTACCACCAGTGATCGTCATCGGCCTGGCCGTCCAATTCACCTTCACCGGTAATGGCAATGTTCTCCTGTTCATACGCATAAATCAGGGGCGAATAATTCATAAGCTCAACCGCTTCAAAGCGCGTATAAACCTGTGGAAGATATTTTGACGGATCGCGACTGAATAAAATCTTTGCACCCTTGGAAACATGCAGGTTCACGTTACTTTTCAGATGAATTGCACCGGTAGAGAATTTCCCTTCGGGCACAACCACACGGCCACCCCCCGCTTCATAACACGCCAAAATAGCTTTCGCAAAAGCATCCGTGCAGTCTGTTATGCTGTCGCCTTTCGCGCCAAAATCAAGAACATTAAAATCCTTATCGGGAAATGCTGGTGCAACGATACGCGCAAGAATAGCTTCCGCCTCTTGCCAGGGGTCAGCAACTATTGGCGCGGATTTATTGGAACACGAGTTCAGCGCAAAAATAAACGCTGCCAGTACAAGTAATTTTTTATTCATCATACTACTTTCTTTTAGTAATGCGGTTTGCAAGTTCAAGTTTTATATCTCGTATTTCTTTCAAAACAAGTTGTGCGATAAGCCTTGCACCCAATTCATTGAAATGCGTGTTATCGTCTTTTCCTTCCGGGTAGTTGGGGTGTTCGCCCGGTTTTAACTGAAGGAACAACAGTTTTGAGTTTTCTTTGCCAAGCTGCTGATATAACTCCATGCTTTGCTTATCCAGATCAATCAACGGAACACTCAACGATGCCGCTACCTCACGCACCAATGGTGAGTACCCGGCATGACTTTCCTTTACTTTTCCATGTTCGTCAAAGCGTCTGCGCGCCACAGGCGTAATCAATACAGGCATTGCCTTCTTCGCCCGTGATTCGTTGATGAATTTAATAAGGTTTGCCTTATAGTCTGCGGGCGGTGTATAGCGGTCAGTTTTTTCTTTCGATTCATCGTTATGCCCGAACTGGATAAACACATAATCGCCTTCCTTTACATTATCAGCAACAGCCTGCCACCGCCCTTCCGAAATAAAGGTGCGGGTACTCCTTCCGTTCTTTGCATGGTTTTGCACTTCTACCGTTGAATCAAAAAAATATGTAAACGGCATTCCCCATCCCGTTTCAGGATATGCACTTGTTTCTTTATCCGACATGGTTGAATCGCCAACAAGGTAAACCGTAATTTTACGCTGTGGTGATACAAAAGATGCCATCATCAACGCACTCAAGCCGATAAGAAACCTGCGTATATTCATCTGTATAAATTACTACTTCACCTGCTCCTGAATAATTTGTTTAACCAGGCTATTAAAATATACTTCAATATTATCGTAAGCCGTGCTCAACTCCCTACCGTTTGCGTTGGCCTTATTCGGATCAAGCTTCATTTCAATCTCCCAGTCATCGGGCATGCCATCGCCATCGCTATCAACAGGCGCAGGCAAGCTGATTAGCTCCGGCCATCCGCCCACATCTTCCTGCGTATCAATAATACCCGGAAGATTGGTTACCGAACCGGAATAAGTGGCTGTTCCTGTTCGCACTTCGTTTACAACACGAACATCAACGGCATCGCGTTTAAAACTTGCACCGGCAAAATCAAGTACGGCTTCGTAAGCCTGTTGCCCGGTGTGATTGGTCGTTATACTAAACTCTAATGGGCTTGTCAGTTTGGAAGCAACTTCGCTTGCTCCGTTTTTATAGGTTACTCCGCTCCAGTTATTGTTTGTAACTGCCGTGCTGCCATGCACATAATTACCCTCGATAAAAAACTTCCCATCTCCCGGACGATCCTGGAATACTTCTTTATACGCAACCAAAATACGCGACTGGTTGGATGTAGTAGCAGGGCCGGGCTTATAGTAGTTGTTAACAATATTATAGTTTCCGTTTTCACCTCCGTAGGTGCCCTCGCCTACCCAATTGTACACTACATTATTACGGTAATCTACATGCTCATTTGGATAGGGATTACCGGCACTGTATGTGCCCGAACGGAAACCGTTAAATCGCGGAGTGCGACTTTTATGATGTGCAATTAAGTTATGATGAAAACTTGCCTTGTCGCCACCCCAGATGCCACCGTAACCATGTTCGCCTTTATCGTGCAATGAGTTATTAAGGCTTTCGGAAATGATGCACCATTGCAGTGTAAAATCCTGGTTGGCATAAAACGAAGCAGTTTCATCGGTACACCAACTCATAGAACAATGGTCGATGATGATGTTTTTTTTGTAACGCCCCCAGATAGCATCGCCTTCCACCTGTTTTTCATTGCCCAAACGAAAACGCAAAAAGCGGATAATCACATTATCGGCCCCGATAAAGACGGGATAGTTCTTCAAGGTGATACCATCGCCCGGAGCGGTTTGCCCCGCAATGGTAATATTCGGGTTTGTGATGTTCAGATTACTTAGCAACTCAATCGTGCCCGAAATTTCAAACACCACAATGCGCGCACCCGATGCGTTGATGGCAGCCCGTAAACTTCCCGCACCGGAATCATTCAGGTTTGTTACTTTAATTACCTGACCTCCTCTTCCGCCTGTTGTTTTATTACCAAAACCTTCTGCACCCGGAAACGCAAAGGCTTCCTCCTCTACCGGAGTAGGCCCCTCTACTTTCGGTTCCGGATCGGGTTGTGATGAGCAGCTTGCCAACATGCACACAACAGCCAAACAAAAATATTGTTGTAAATATATTCTGGTTCTCATCTCCACTCCTGCTCATCTGTAAAACAAAGGGTGCGAATTCACACCCTTTGTTGCATTAAACCTAAACCTGTTATTTCATTTCTTTTATGGTCTCCAGCGCGGGTCGCCAACCTGATTATCAATCAATGTTTGGTTGCTTATAGTAAAATTACCGTTAGCCGCATCTGCAAATACAGGGTTCAGCGCAGTGTGCGTACCGGATTGATCGTACCTGAAGTTTCCTGATGGCGCCCCTCCGGAAGGGACCTCATGCAGGTGCAGAGCTTCATAATAATTATTACCCGCAAAAGTTGGCGTATTGATGGTTGAGCCACCTTGACCGCCATGGTTAATAAAGTAACCCGTGGTGTTGGCTACAATATTTTTACTAAACGTTACATCGTGATTATTAAACCTGATATATAACAACCTGCTGGAAGGATGCGATGCACCGATAATCGTACATTGATTTACCAAAACCGTAGCCGTATAGGTGCCGTCAATATCATCACCCGTATTATCCATCCTGATAAAATCCCTGGCGGGTGAACAATTGTTAAAGGTGCTGTTGGTAACCTTCAGGTCTAATACATGGGTATTTCTAAAATCGATAAAATCACCTCCACTGGTAAGAATATTTGTTCCCACCACATTATCAATAATTACGGATGAAACCCGACCGTTAGCATTACCTGCTATCAACGAACGGGAATAGTCGCTTATACTACAACCGATAATCTTTAGTGTACCGTAGTGGGTTGCTGTGATGTAACGGAAAACATCGTTGAGTGTACCCCCGCCATCCAATTCAACATCAGCTATTTCGATATTATCAACTCCTCCTGAAATCTCAAATTTCACGTTAAGTTTAGGTCTGTCGTACGGATACATTCCTTTAATGGTAATGGACTTATTGAGCGTTATTGTTTCACCGGCATTCACGGTGTAATTGCCCGGCAGTAACAACAGTACATCGCCCGGACTTGCGGCTGCGATCACTTCAACAAGATCACTTGCCGCATCAATCACAGTACCATCGGCACTTAATGTAGTAAATTCCTTGAGCCCTTTTGGCTTGGTGTTATTGTAAAGCCTCGCTGTGTAAGACGTATTGGAGCTAAGGCCCGTAACTAATGCCACACCTGCTGCTTTTTCACCGGTTGTAATGGTATGTTGGATAGCACCGGGGTTCAGTGTGATATGTGTTACCTCGCTACCTGCCGGCCACCGTAAGGTCGCTTCTGTAAAACTGACATCGCCCGGCTGGATTTCGAGGAAAATATTTTCATCTCCTGTTACAAATGTAATATCACCCCAATGCGAGTCCGTCTTTCCACTGGCTACGCCCTTCACTCGTGCCGAATACCGTGTGCTGCCTTCCAATACTTCCTCTATGGGAAGGTTGGCTGGTAAAACCTCAACGGTGCGGATAATGGTGTTGAACTGAAGACTGTCTTCACTGAATTCCACTACGTAACGATCTACATCCGGCCGGGTATGCCAGTTAAGTCTAACTGTAGTAAGATTTTGTACCTGTACACTAAGTTCGGTAGGTGTTAGCACACGGTTAATATTCAAATCAGTTATCAACGGATCGATCTTATCTTCGCATCCAACAAAAGCCATGAGCGCTATGGCCATGAAGCCGGTGTAAATATTTTTTATTTTCATGCGTTACTATTTATTTTTTTTATTTCGGACACATGGAATGACCTTCTTACTGTTACACTTTTAGCATACGTTGTGCGTGGCCATTTCATAGTTGTTTGATTCATTAATATCCATAATCATTTACCAACGTACCATTGCTTCCATCAATAAAAACCTGGAAGATAGGCCAGAACTGGTAGTTGTCTGGGTTTCTCCTGTAGATGTTATCAATTTTGGCATCGGCTATTGCGCCTGGTCGTACCCAAACCTGGGCTGTTTCTGTCCAGCCCGCACCGGGGTTGGTTGTTTCTCCCCTGTTAAGGCCGTATATCTCCAGGGTTTCATCATCGGCAGCATAGCGGTAATACACGTTAGCAGGAACATCTGCATATTCGCCACTCTGATTCCTAAGGTTGTTCATCTTAACTTTAGCTTCATCTAATTTTGTTCCCAACAAGTTCCATCGGATGAGCGCCTGCTTGCGTTCCATTTCACCGGTAAACTCAAACTTATGCTCATCTACAATAGCGTTAAACACGGCCTCTTTGCCACCCAATGCATCTACATAAGTATCTACTTTAGTTGCATGGTCGGCAGCGGCAAATGCTCTTCTTCGTATTTCTTTCAGGTAATTTTTAGCCGTACCTATATCGCCCAACTCGTTGGCCGCTTCGACAGCCATCAGTAATATTTCGGCATAGCGCATATAGATTTTATTAACACCATCGTCATTGGAGTTGTCCACGAAGCGTGTCATCCATTCGTAACGGAATTTACCAAAGTACCATGTATTCAACCCCACCAATTCCTGTCTGGCGAAGGGGCGTGTAGCACCGTTTATTGGGCTGGTAGTTGTTCCAGATGCCGCCCCATATTTATAAGGCACGCATGTAACATCACGCCTGGTATCTTTTGCATCGTAGTCATAAAACAAATTTGGCAAGGGGCCTGCTACACCACCACGGTTTGCTCCGTTGTTATGCCATTGGTCGGCTGCATCGTGGCGTACGGCAAACGTAAACAACATACGGCCACGGATTGGAGAGAACGGAATTTCCCAAAGCGATTCGCCTCCTGCAGCACTATTCTCCTGGTTGTATTTTCTCCACAAGGTTTCAAAAGAAGGCTCAAGATGCGCCCTGCCGCTTTCGATTACGTCTTTACATTCCTGCAATGCAATTTGATACAACTGTTGCTCAGTAAAATCGGCTAATTGGCCTTTGCGGATTCCATCCGGGCGTTGCGAGTACCCGGCAGCCACCAACGCCAGGCGCGCCCGCAACCCTTTCACAAATGCTTTGTTTACTTTTTCAACTGAGCTGGTAAGCGCTGACCCGTTTGGCCAGGGAGCCAGGGTTGCCGCTTCCTCCAAATCTTTAATAAGCTGATTATAAATTACATCACGATCAGCTTTAGGCTGATAAAGCGTTTCAGATGTGATCGGTTCAAAACGAGCGGGCACATCGCCCCAGGCTTTTATCAAATCGGCATAGTAGATGGCACGATAGGTAAGCGCTGCTGCCAGCAACTCACCCATTTCGGGATTGGTTGCCGGGCTTCCGTGAGTTCGCAACCCGCGAATACATAAGTTGGCGCGCTCAATACCGGAATACATCATAGCCCATGCAGCATTAGCCAGGTTCATCTGATCGTTGTTGGGTTGGGCATTGTACGTTGCCAGATCTGTTGTTCCGTTTTGATTCTGTGAACTATTATGCCATTCCGCATCGGTGTTCATACCATACATGGGCAGGTAGCGTCCGCGATACGAGTTGGTTTCCATCATCGGGATTAAAATCCCATCAACAGCGCCACGCGCCAGGCCGGGTGTTGAAAAGATAACCGATTCATCCAGTGAAGATTTGCTTGGCGCTTCAAAGAAGTCGCTGCATGATGCTAACACACTGGCAAAGAAGAGTCCGATTAAATATTTCGTTTTCATAGTCAAGTGCTTCTCTGGTTAAAAGTTAAAGTTTAAGCCAAACACAATCTGCCTGCTACGCGGGTAAGCAGAATAATCTACGCCCGGTGTATAGGGTGTGTTTCTGCGTGTAGAAACTTCGGGGTCGAAACCAGTATAATTTGAATTCGTCCACAGAAACACATTATAACCAGTGGCATACACCCTGAAGTTTTTAATCCTTGCTTTTGAAGTAAGGTCGGAAGGAAACGTGTAGCCTAAGGTGAGTGTGTTCAGGCGCAGGAACGAGCCGTCTTCCACCGCCCAGTCGCTAAACACATAGCGGTTCATGTAAGGCGACCACATGGTGGTGTTGGCGTTCAGCGCGGTTAACTCGCTCATATCGGTTACAAGTTCTCCGGCAGCATTGATGTTTGTCCAGCGATTACCATCGGCCATAATATCAACCAGGTTTCTGTATTGGTTATTTTGATTGGCTGTGGTGTACTCTATTTTGTTGGCATTGTACACATCGTTGCCATAGCTGTAGTTGAAGGCAGCCGTAAGATCAAACCCGTACGCATAGCCGTTGATAACAAAACCACCAGTGTGTTTCGGCTGGAAATTACCAATCACTTTTTGGTCATACGCATCCACAATTCCATCGGGTACACCATCCGGTCCGCTGATATCTTTTAGTTTCATCATACCGGGTCGTGCGGTGCCGACAGTACCTGAAACACCTGAAGCATCGGCCACGCCTTCTTTCAATATCCATCGGTCAGTGCCCGCATTGTATCCGTCAAAATCCGACACTTCATAGCGACCGTCATTCACATAACCGTACATGGCGCCAATCGAATTACCTACTCTTACCTGGTAGTCACTACCAATTTGAGTAGATGCCCAGTTTGAATTAGTTCCTGCTATAATTTCATCCAGCGAACCTAACGACAAAATTACATTGCGGTTAACAGCGGTATTGAACGTGAAATTCAAACCATATTTTTCGCGGTCAATAGCAGCATAGGTAAGAGACAACTCTACACCCTTGTTCTCGGTTTCACCCATATTGCGGAACTGATCAATATACCCTGTGCCGGTAGTAGGGAAACGAACGAGCAAATCCTTTGTGAGATTTTTGTAAAGCTCCAATGTACCTGTTATGCGGTTTTGCAACAGGCCGAAATCTAAACCAATGTTGGTTGTAACAGTTGTTTCCCATTTCAAATCGGGGTTGGCCATTGTTCTGGAAGCAGCCCAGAAAGTATTAACCCCGTTTACCCACGTGAGCGAAGCCCCTGTGCCCGACTCGAAGAACTGAAAGGTTTGCCCGGTAGGAATGTTGTTGTTACCCACTGCCCCAATGCTGGCACGCAGTTTTAAACTGTTCAGCCAGCCTCCTGCATCTTGCATAAATCCTTCTTCTGATACTTTCCATCCTGCAGATATGGAAGGAAAGTAACCCCAGATGTTATTGCCCAGAAACTTACTGGAACCATCGGCACGATACACGGCATCTAACAGGTAGCGGCCTTTAAAATCGTAGTTAACACGGGCGAAAAACGAAAGCAGCTTATCATCGGGAGCATAAAAGTTATCAACTGAAACAGGCGAACCTTGCGCGGTAAGCCTGAAGGCCGCATCCGAATCATAAAACTCATCAAAACCATGAATGGTTGATGTTAACCTATTAAATCGGTTGACTAACACTTCATGACCCAACAGTACATTCAGGCGATGATCGCTGTTCTGGATAATATCTTTAAAATCATAACCTAAAGTGTTGGTATTGCGAAGGCGGGTACTTTTTCCATCTGCCATAACTACGGCAGGAGCATTCTCCCCCTGGTTTTTAGAGTAGTATGTCGTAAGGCCATAGAAGCGATAATCCAGGGTGTTGTATGTATCTATACCACCCTCTACTTTCAGTCTCAGGTTGTCGATAATCTTCCAACCGAAACTTCCACCTATGTTGAAGTTGTTGCGCTCCTGGTAGCGGTTGTTATCCCACGTAGCACGAATAGGGTTTGTTAAATCGCCCGCTAATTGTTCGTTTGTGTCGTCCGAATCGACCACCAAGCCGGGAATATGCAACGGTGCATAGCTAACACTGTGCTTCAGGCGCGAATCAGTTGACGATCTTTCATTTTGCTCATTGGCGCCACCCCCGTTTACTTCTGTAGCTGAGTAACGTAATGAGAAACCAATATCAATTTTATTATTCGGCTTATTGTTCAGTTTTACGGTAATGTTATCGCGTTTAAAGTCTGAACCAATCATAATAGCCTTTTCCTGGAAGCGTGCATAGTTTAACGAATAGTTGAACTTACTATCGCCACCGCGCACGCTCAGGTCGTTGCTGAACACCGTACCTGTGCGGCCATACACCTGCCGTTGCCAATCATTTCCTTTCAGACCATTGTACAAGCCAATATCTTCATACGTTCCGAAATACCTTTCGTACGAATCGAGGTTGTCGCGCAACATGGCATATTCATATTGCCATTTTACATAGTCGTCAGGTGCAAGTACATCCAGTGTTTTGGCAATTCTTTTAAAGCCTGCAAAAGCATTATAACTCACCGCTACTTTGCCATCGCTTGTGCCACCTTTGGTAGTAATAATCACCACACCATTAGCGCCACGCGAACCATAAATAGCCGTTGAAGAGGCATCTTTCAGGATAGTAATAGATTCGATATCAGATGGAGAAATGTCGTTGATGCTTTCGATAGGGAAACCATCTACAATATAGAGTGGGTTATTATCCTGCGACAGGGAAGTACCACCGCGTACACGAATGCGTATTTCCGCATCGGGCGAACCTTCAGAAGAGGATACATGAACACCCGCCATGCGACCGGTCAGTGTTTCGGTGACAGTAGCCACCGGCATTTTTTTCAGATCATCCCCTCCTACCGACACAACTGAGCCGGTTAAGTCAGATTTCTTTACCGTACCGTAGCCAATAACAACAACTTCCTCTAATTGAGAAATATCCGTTATCATGTTTACATCAATACTGGTCTGGTTTCCAACAATCACCTCCTGGGGTGTCATGCCAACAAAACTGAATACCAATGTGGCATTGGCCGAAACAGAGATGGTGAACTTTCCATCACTGTCCGTTACCGTTCCGTTAGTAGTTCCTTTTTCCATTACCGATACACCCGGCAAGACCTCCCCATCCGACTTCACCGTTCCGGTAATGGTGCGCGACTGGGCCATGAGATCGGGGGCGTACAGCAGCAATAACACAATTGCCATAGCAATTGTCCGCATTCCTGATTGTACAATTCTATTCATAAAGGATTATTAAGGGTTGTTAATAGTAGTTAAGTTCCGTTTTCCATTACGCCCGCGAATTGCTTCTTGCAATCGTTTTTTAGCAATTTTGTGCGCAATCGATTGCATATTAGAAAGTCTTATTATATTTACCAAAATAAATTTTAAGTTTTTAACTAAAAATGGCCATTTAGATTGAATTTTAATGTTTTTATAAAATTTTAAACGGTTGAGTACAGATTCGCTGTTCCGTGCCCTTTCGCTTGAATCACTTATTTTAACATTATATTGCGCAAACGATTACACATTATGAGTACAAACACACCCGATTCCGTTCGTCATGCCGTACACCCTTCGCAAAGCAAGCATTTCACAACAGCCGAACTGCGCGAGCATTACCTTATTGACACCGTATTTGCTGCCGATACAATAACAGCACACTATACTTTATATGACCGCTACATGGCCGGTGGGGCCATGCCGGTTACAAAAGCGCTTACCCTCCAGGCACCGGATATACTAAAAGCCGATTTCTTCCTTCAGCGAAGAGAGCTGGGAATTATCAACGTTGGTGCAGCAGGCTCCATTCAGATAGATGACCAGGAATTTGAACTTCAGCCTAAAGAAGCCTTATATATAGGTATGGGAACAAAAAAGGTTGTCTTCCTTCCGGGAAAAAACGGTACTCCCCTCTTCTATTATAACTCCGCACCCGCGCACCATGCCTACCCCACTAAAAAAGTATCGCTCAATCAGGCCGAAACAGTGGAACTGGGCGCCCCGGAAACAGCCAATCAACGTACCATCCGGAAATTGCTCATCAATGGCGTGATTGAAACGTGCCAACTCCAAATGGGCCTGACCGAACTGAAACCCGGAAGCGTATGGAATACCATGCCGCCACACACACACGACAGGCGAATGGAGATTTATTTGTACTTCAACATACCCGATAACCATGCTGTTTGCCATTTCATGGGCGAACCGCAGGAAACCCGGCCGTTGTGGATAAAAAACAACCAGGCTGTTATATCGCCTCCCTGGTCAATTCACTCCGGTGCAGGAACGAGCAACTACTCTTTTATTTGGGGAATGGCCGGAGAAAATCTGGACTATAATGACATGGATGTAGTACAGCCTGTTAACTTGCAATAATGATGATGTCCGAACTTTTTAGTCTGAAAAACAAACGAGCGCTCATTACCGGAGGAACACACGGATTAGGCATGGCTATGGCCAAGGGACTTGGCAGCGCTGGCGCAACGTTAATCATCAACGGGCATACAGAAGAAAAAATGAACGCTGCCCTTGCCGAATACAAAGCAGCCGGTTTTGATGCGCATGGATTTTTATTCGATGTTACGGATGAGGCATCTGTTGCCGCATCTATTGACAACATTGAACAACAGGTTGGGCCTATAGACATACTGATCAACAATGCCGGAATTATTATGCGCACGCCTATGTTGGAAATGGAAGCTTCTGATTTCCGAAAAGTGATTGACATTGATTTGGTAGGCCCTTTTATTGTTTCCAAACACGTAGGGAAATATATGATTAACCGCAAGGCAGGAAAAATCATCAACATCTGTTCGATGATGAGCGAGCTTGGCCGAAACACGGTATCCGCTTACGCTGCCGCAAAAGGCGGACTAAAAATGCTAACCAAAAACATGGCAACCGAATGGGCTAAATACAACATACAGGTTAACGGAATAGGGCCGGGCTATTTTGCTACAACCCAAACGGCACCGATTCGCACAGAAGGCCATCCTTTTAATGAGTTTATCATCAACCGAACTCCGGCAGGCCGTTGGGGCGACCCCGAAGATTTAGCCGGTACGACCATTTTTCTATCATCACCGGCCAGCAACTTTGTAAACGGACAAATTATTTATGTTGATGGCGGCCTGTTGGCCACTATCGGCAAACCAGCCAATGAAGCATGAGAAGAGAGCGCGCAACCATACATGATATCGCAAAAAAACTGAATATCACGGCTTCAACCGTTTCGCGTGCGCTGAAAAATCACCCACGCATAAGTGATGAAACCAAGAAAGCTGTATTAAAAGTTGCCGAAAAGCTAAACTATCAGCCGAATCACATTGCAGCAGCATTGCGCAATGGCCGAAGCAAAATCATCGGCATTATAGTACCCACAGCCGACCGGAGTTTTTTCTCTTCAGTAGTGCGTGGTATTGAAGAAATAGCCAACACCGCGCAATACAATGTAATGATCTGCCAATCGTATGATAACTATGAGAAAGAAGTGGCCACTGTTGAGGCACTCCTCAACGCGCGTGTAGATGGCATCATTGCATCGTATGCAAAAGGTACGGAAGACTTCGATCACTTTCTTAAAGTCAAAAACAAGGGCATTCCCCTTATCATGTTCGACCGTTCAAGTGAAGAATTAGAAGTAAGTTCGGTAATTATTGACGACTACCAGGGAGCGTACAATGCTGTTAAGCATTTAATCAACCAGGGCTGCAAGCGAATTGCACATTTTACCGGCATTAAAAAAATAAGTATTTATCGCGAACGCTTTCGCGGATACCGTGAAGCGTTGCAGGATCATGGTATTCCGTATGACGAATCGCTTGTTATCGGCAGTAATATGCAATTAGATGACGGCCGCGAGTCAATGTTAAAACTCCTGTCACTATCAGCGCCTCCCGATGCGGTATTCTCGGCCAGTGATTATAGCGCTATGGGCGCCATGCAGGTTTTAAAGGAAAGAAACATCCGCATACCCCAGGATATAGCCCTTGTAGGATTTGGAAATGAGCCCTTTACGTGGTTCTCTGAACCACAACTCACTACCATCGATCAACGGAGCAAACAGATGGGCAATGCAACGGCCGAGATATTCCTGGAACAAATCGGGGCCAAAAACAAACCATTTGTCCCAAAAAAAACCGTACTTAAACCCGAATTAATTGTCCGGAAATCATCACAGCGAAAATAAATCCCTATAAACATCATGAGTGAAACCATTGCAAACACCTCATTTTTAACGGAAGATTTTTTACTGCAAAATAAATTTGCGAAGATTTTATACCACGATTACGCCAAAGATCTTCCCATTATCGATTACCATTGCCATCTTCCGCAACGCGACATTGCCATCAACCGGCAGTTTGAAAATTTATCGCAGATCTGGTTGGCAGGAGATCATTACAAGTGGCGCGCCATGCGCACGTTGGGCATCAATGAAAAATACATTACCGGTAACGCCACCGATAAAGATAAATTTGAAAAGTGGGCGTACACCGTTCCATACACCGTGCGAAATCCATTATATCACTGGACACACTTAGAATTGAAACGGTACTTTGATATTAACCAATTGTTGAACCCTGACGGCACAGACACTATATATACAACGTGTACCGAAAAATTAAATACGCCTGAATACTCAACACGCTCATTGTTAACAAAAATGAACGTGCAGGTAGTGTGTACTACCGATGACCCCGCGGACTCGTTGGAAGATCATATTCAATTGAAACAGGAAAACTTCGGGATAAAAATTCTGCCAACCTTCAGACCCGATAAAGCATACGCTGTTGAAAACCCGGCAACCTATGTCACCTACCTTAGTCAACTAAGCAGTGCAGCCAGTGTAGAAATTAACCGCTACCCTGATTTATTGAAAGCACTCGAAAAAAGAATTGAGTTTTTTGTAAGCGCAGGGTGTAAACTTGCTGATCACGGATTAGAGCAGCTTTATCATTTCAACGAAGATACATTTGACATCGAGGTCATTTTCAAAAAATTAAAAAAGCTGGAAACATTAACCATTGACGAAGTTCGCTTCTTTAAATACAAGACCTTGCTGGAACTCTGCCGATTATATCACAAGCAAGGCTGGACACAACAGTTTCACTTAGGCGCATTGCGCAACACCAACGAACGCATGTTGCGCGAACTCGGCCCAGATACCGGTTTTGATTCCATTGGAGATTTTTCACAAAGCGTTGCACTTTCAAAATTTCTTAATGAATTGGATTCAACCAACCAGTTAGCCAAAACCATTCTGTATAACCTCAATCCATCCGATAATGAGGTGATGGGCACTATGATCGGGAACTTTAATGACGGATCATCAAAAGGAAAAATTCAGTTCGGTTCGGCCTGGTGGTTTCTCGATCAGAAAGATGGTATGGAAAAACAAATCAACGCACTATCCAACCTGGGGTTGCTTAGTTGTTTCATTGGTATGCTCACCGACTCAAGAAGTTTCCTCTCCTACCCGCGTCATGAATACTTTCGCAGAATACTCTGCAACCTTATCGGGCGTGATGTAGAGAACGGTGAACTGCCTAAAGACGAAAAATGGTTGGGTAAAATTGTTTCTGACATTTGTCATTATAATGCTAAGGAGTATTTTAATTTTTAACAGGCAAGACATTGAAAAAATTAAACAGGCAAAACGCAGGCATTACACAACAGCACCCGGTTAAAATTTTACAATTCGGTGAAGGGAATTTCCTTCGCGCATTTGTAGATTGGATGGTTGATGTAATGAATGAGCATGCAGGGTTTAACGGATCTGTTCAGATCATTCAACCGCTGGCAGGCGGCATGGGCAGCCTGATCAATGAGCAGGATGGCCTGTATCATGTTATATTGAATGGAATAAGAAATGGTAAATCATTTTCAGAAACAAGATTAATCACGTGTGTTACCGGTGTCGTCAATCCTTATGAGGATTTCCGGGGCTTTTTAAAAACAGCAGAAAACCCCGACTTGAAATTTGTGATCTCCAACACAACAGAAGCAGGTATTGCATTTGATGAAAATGATAAGTCGGTTGAAGTGCTGCCCAGGAGTTTTCCCGGAAAATTAACCCTATTGTTGCATCACAGGTTTCAGTTCTTCAACGGTGATCCGCAAAAAGCGCTTACCCTTATTCCATGCGAGCTGATCGACAAAAACGGAACGGAACTAAAAAAAGTAATCCTTCAATACATTCAGCTTTGGAATTTACCTGGCGATTTCAGGCAATGGATAGAAAACCATACTACCTTTTGCAATACATTGGTTGACCGCATTGTTCCGGGCTTTCCGAAAGAAACTATTGGTGAAATTCAGCAACAACTTGGGTATGAAGATAACCTGATAGTAACAGCAGAGCCTTTCCACTTATGGGTAATTGAAGCCCCTGAACGGCTGCGCGAATTACTCCCTGCACATAAAGCCGGCCTCGATGTAAAATTTGTTTCTGATCAATCGCCTTACCGTACCCGTAAAGTGCGGATTTTGAATGGCGCACATACCGCTATGGTGCCCGTTGCCTACCTGCATGGCGTGCGCACCGTGCGCGAAGCAGTTGACGATACCTATATTGGCAGGTTTATTCGCGAAACAATCGCTGAAGAAATTATACCAACACTTGACCTGCCCGATGATGAGTTAAAACAATTTGCAAATGATGTAATTGAACGATTTCAGAATCCGTTCATTAAACACGAACTGATCACAATAGCGTTAAACTCCATATCAAAATATAAGGTGCGGGTTTTGCCTTCCGTGCTGGAATACATCAACCGTAAGAAAACACTTCCGAAAAGATTGGTTCACTCGTTGGCTGCCTTGATCTGCTTCTACAAAGGAACCTGGAATAATGTTTCCATACCGCTTAACGATTCGCCAGAAGTGTTAAACTTTGCAAAAGAAACCTGGAGCAGTTCTTCAATACAGGAAATTGCTACAAAATTTTTATCGAACATTTCTTTTTGGGATCAGGACTTAACAAAAATCAACGGGTTGACAGACCTGGTAGTCGTTGAAATGGAGAAACTGATTTCTTCGCAAAAATCCTGAGTACAGAATTTGGCCTTCGCGGAGTCTCCCCCTGGCGCAGGAGCTTTCGGTTTGGTCTAATCTTCTTCTTTACGCTTGAACCCGATCTTGCGAAGGGGTTCGGTCTTGGGATTCAGTAATTCTCTCAATGCTGTAAAGATCATTTGAAGGTCTTTCTCGTGCTTTTTAAGCTGACCATCTTGTTTCAGTATCTTCTGTTCTATTCTCTCCAATTTTAACAAAATGTCCTTGTGGGTGATTAGCATTTCCCGTATTCGGGTAAATACTCTGATGATCCTGATATTCACCTCAATGGCAATCTTACTGTTCAATACGCTTGATAACATCGCTACACCTTGCTCGGTAAAACAAAACGGTGCGTAGCGTAATCCCATTTTATCTTCATTGGAGGTGCCAAATTGGCTCCTCCAATTTTGCATTTCCGCTTTGCTCATTTCAAACATAAAATCCTCAGGAAAACGCTCAATGTTTCTTCTCACCTGACGCTTGAGTTGGCTTGTTTCCACTCCATACATTTCAGCCAGATCTCTGTCGAGCATTACTTTTTTCCCGCGTATAAGGTATATCTTGCTGATTACTGTTTCATCTGTGATCATTAGTGCTTTACTCATTCCTGTTCTTTGTTATGGTTGTAAAAATATAAAATTGGACATTGCTTCTTGTGATGCCCCTGGCGCAAGCATCCGCTTGTGCCTTCCCTCAACAAACATAATCCAAGCAATCTGCACATCTTTATCATAATCTCCTGGTTCCAACTCCAGACTATTGTTTTTTTATCTCCGGCACAAGCGGATGCTTGCGCCAGTTTGGGGTTCATTTTAAAATCATACACCGAGGTTACCGGGTTTACTGCCATAGCCAATAAAGTTAAAATCAGCGTTTTCATAAGCATTTCAATTATCTATCAAAAAAAACACTATTGGCAGGGTGAATCAAAATGGAATACGGATTATTGGCTATGCCACACACCTGCGACAGACTTGCGGTATATACAGGAACTTTTAGGGCACAATAGCAGCAAAACTACCGAAATATACACCCATGTAAGCACCAAAAGTCTTCAAAACATTAAAAGCCCTTTTGATGATTTGTGACAGAAAAAACTATTTTTGTTATCAAAATAAGCCTCACGCTTATGGCGCAAAGCCAACGTAAAGCGGTTGGATTGGCGCAGTTTTGTGAGGGGTATAAACGAGTTAGGGCACATTAAAAAAAACACACTTTGACACCATTTATAACATCTAAAAAAGGAAAATTAGAGAAGTTAACTTTATTCAAATATAAGTTGACAGAAGATGTTATTCGTCAAACCGAACAATGTGAAAAATTTAAAAATTGGCTTATAAAATATGATGATATAAAATTATATGACCTTAACAGTAATGGATTCAAAACTTTTCAAGCAATGAAAGACGAATCTACATGGCAATATAATTTTGAATCATCGATAGAAATATTTGCTCCATTTGAAAACACACAACAAATATCAAGTTATATATCATTTTTGATTAGAAATGCACTTGAAAAAAAATATCAAAGATTTCTAATCGAGAATGTACATGTAACTGATACTATTGACTTATCTCCATTTGTATTGAAGAAAGCAATAGAATATAATGTAGAGTTATTCAATGATGGAGAACTTTTCGTACATTTTTTACCTACGACAAAAATTACCAGTCCAAATAATATTTCTTATAGCTATTTACAAGGATTAAAGAGTAAATTTATTAGACCAGTTGAAGATATTGAAATATCACTAATTGAAAGTCAAAGATATAGGAGACTAAAGGTTGATTTATTTTCACAAGAGGAATTAGAAAAATCACAAAAATTTATCAACGAACATGAAAATGTTCTTGCTACATTTAATTACCATTTTATTGCTTCATATTCACCCGAAATATTTGGTAAGGTCGTAAAAGAAACAATTAAAGATATTGATAAGTCAATATTCTATCTTCAAGATAAACTTTCATATATTAATTTTGAAGGATTTTTTAACTTTCAAGAAAAACCATTTCATAGAATAAATATTCATCACTTTGGTAATGAAAATAACTTGGTAATTGGTGATAATAAATTTGTAAATAAGCAAAGTGCCGCTTATTATAGTGGCATGTTCAGACCTGCAAATAATTGTGTAATTATTCCAGTACTTGTTGATAATTATAGAGATTCTAATTTTTCAGAACTAATAAATCGATTTAATAAAAATTCAGAACTGTTTGAGTTATTAGAACCTATTAGAGTTGATTCAAAATTAGATTCAAGATTTGACGAATTGATTTCAATAAAACGGAAAAGTAAAAAAAAGTTTCTTGCAGCAATATTTACTGAGTATCAACAACCCAACGATTTTGTTGAACCTTTAAAAAAATCAAAAACATCATTTCAGCTATATTTAGGAGCAATTGATAATTTTAAATTATCAAATTTTACAGTTAAGTGCCTTGAAAAACTTGGAGGACAACTAAGTATAATTAATGACACGGCAGAAAATGAAAATACATATTTTGTAGGTATAGATTTAGGACATTCTCAGAATGATAGGGGTAAATTCTCAAATTTGGCATTAGTATTCTTTGATAACAAAGGCAATTTTATTCATTCAGCAATTAATAAAAATCTCGATAGGAATGAAGCCATTTCATCAGAAGTAATATGGTCATGTTTCGCAAGTTTCCGAAAATATTTAAAAGAAAACAACTTACCTTTTCCTGAAAAATTAGTTATCCATAGGGATGGAAAATTGCATTTAGATGATATAAAAAGCATTGTAAAGCAATCAAAAAAACAGCTAAATGTTGACAATGTAGAGGTTTTAGAGATAATTAAACATGGTTACCCAGTATTTGCATGTTTTGACTTGGGCGCATATATGAACCTAAAATCAGGTGATTGTTTCTTATATAAGAATTATGCAATATTAATCACAAACATTCAAGCAGATGAGAAAAACGCAATTATTAATCCGATAATTGTTAAGCATAAAATCGGTGTTGATAGCATGGAAAAATTGACAAAACAAGTGTATTGGTTTTCTAGGATATATACAAATAACTTATATAATTCGACAAGATTACCAGCTACCACATTAAAAGCAAATAATATTGTTGGAACTAGTTTAAAAATACATCAAGCGACATATGAAGGATAGATTAACGTGCCCTAACAATGTATATACAAAATAGGCGAAATAGTAGTAAATTCAACGGTTGTAGCCCGCTTCAACTTCATCTCGGTTTGATAGGTTTGAAGCCCGCAATCGCCTACTTTGCATATACTTACCGTTAGGCACAATGCTAAAATAGGACAATGAACAAACGACAATGACACCGAATCCGACACTAAAAAACATTGCTGACAATTGGAAACTGGAAGCAAAATTGGAGGACACTGAGAAATATTTTTACTACTCAACAGAAGTAGACAATATTATCAAAAAAGAAAAATGTTACGTCATCGGACGGAAGGGTTCAGGCAAGTCCGCAATTTGTGAATACCTTATAAAGCGAAAAGAGCACAATATTTTTTCGACAAAGTTGAGTTTTAAGAACTTTCCGTTTAATGAACTCTATGGTCTAGATAACCAAAAGTACACTCCTCCAAACCAGTATATAACACTTTGGAAATACTTAATCTACTCAAATGTCTGTAAACTCATGACATCTAATGAGATGATAGATTCATCAATTAGAAACGAACTGACAAAACTCTATCCTAAAAACGATGCAAAATCTTTAGCAAGAACTATTAGTAACTGGACAAGTGCAGAATTTGGAGCGACCGTTTTGGGTAATGGAGGGTCATTCAAATTTTCGAAAGAAGAAAATAAAAACACAATCCCGTGGATAGATAAGGTAAACATATTAGAGGACATAATTCTAAACTATTGTGACAATTCAGAATACTACATTGTGTTTGATGAATTGGACGAAGATTATAGGCAAATTTCGAATGAGCAAGAATCACAACAGTATGTTTTCCTCTTGACAAGCCTTTTCAAGGCGGTTCAGGACATTAAATCTACTTTTATTGATAGCGATAAGAAAATGAAACCAGTCATTTTCTTAAGAGACGACATCTACACGTTGATTAAAGACTCTGATAAAAACAAATGGCGAGATTATAAAATCGATGTTGAATGGAATGAAAAGAAACTAAAGGACTTACTGGCCTTTAGAATTTCAAAGGACGTAGAGAATAACGATACATCTTTGCAATTCCAGAGAGCATGGGATAAGATATTTTTCCGCGAACAAATTGGTTTCGGAAATAAGCAAGAGAAAAAAATTCATTCATTTGACTTCATTGCAAGAAGTACTCAATTAAGACCAAGGGACTTTATTCAGTACATTCAGGGATGTGCTGAAGAAACGTTCAACAAGGGATTCCCATTTATTCGTGAGGGGAATATCAAATTTGTTGACAGAGCATTTTCCAACTATTTACGTGATGAGATAGTTGATGAGGTTTTTCCGGTGCTACCAGAAATTGAAGAATATTTGCAAATATTCGCCAATATCCGAAAGTGGAATTTTACACTGCAAGAATTTACAAATGAATATAATAAGTACTTAAAAGCTGGGACTATAAAGGAAAAAAATATAGACTATGTTTTAGACACCTTGTACAATTTTAGCGTAATCGGAAATCAGAATAAGCACAGAAAGGAACTGTTCTATTTCAAATACATGCACTCAAACATGACCTTTAATCGGACAGAGAACATTGTTATTCATAGAGGACTATTTAAAGCCCTCCAATTATAGAAACGTGTAGCACTGTGCCTAACAAAATGTTTATGCAATGCGGGGGTTTGGTGTAGGTATTAAAAGTAATTTCTTAAATTAGTTCGGCAACGGCTGACAGTTTCGGAGATGGTCGCATTAAACATTTCGCTGCGCTTCATTTTTTAATGCTCCTATTCCCCGCACTGCATAAACATAGACGTTAGCGGGCATTGTAATGACGACCCCACAACCCAATAACAGACAGCAGACAAAGACAAAATAAAATGAGCTACAACTACCATAAAACAAATCCACAATTATCCGATTATGTTCGGACAGTTTTGGTGTTTGACAATGATAGCGAAAGTTCAGAATTACCTTTGTTTACAAACGGAATGTCCGCTTTGCTTTACAAGGCAGACAACCGCATTACACTTTTCGGACAATCTGTTCCTGTTGAAGAATGGAACGATACAACAATCGCTTTTTTCTTCAAGCCTTTTTCGTTAGCGACAATTTTCAAATTATCTGCACAGGACTTGAAAGCGAAACCCATTGAACTCAATCTTTGGAACGCTCAAAAAGCTCTGGCTTTGAACATTCAACTTTATCATTCCAAATCAACGCAGGAAAAAGTTGAAATTTTATCCCATTTTATTTTCACGCAAATAGAAAGCAACAAAAGGGATTGTGAAATGATACGCTATGCTACCGATACGATAATGCATAATTCAAACACAGATGTACTTTCGCAATTATTGGAACACTTACATCTAACCGAAAGAACTTTCCAACGGATATTCAAAAAGTACGTTGGCATCACAGCTAACGAATACAGAAGAATTTGCCAACATTATTTTGCCTTTTCGCATTTAAAAAGCGGACATTTTGAAAAGTTGACAGATGTTGCATTTACAAACGGTTATTTTGACCAAAGCCACTACATACGCTCGTTCAAAGAGTTTACAAACACAACCCCAAATGAATACCTGCAATCGGGGTTAGATAAGGGAAAATGAATTTTGTCGGTTTTATACAATGTTGTTTCTTGACCGAAAAATAATTTTGCTCCAAGAAAAATTAAAAAAAATGAAAGAACAAATAACACCGTGCCTTTGGTTTGACAATAAGGCAAAAGAAGCAGGAGCATTTTATTGCTCACAATTTGCAAACGCTAAAATTGTGGCACAGTCGCCTGTTGTAACGGAAATTGAAGTTTCGGGACAGCACATAACATTGCTTGACGGTGGTCCAATGTATCAGCCCAACGCTTCTATTTCTCTATTCTACATTTGCGAAACTGAAGATGAAATTAATCGTATTTGGGAAGCATTTACAAAAGACGGTTCGGTTTTAATGCCTTTGGACAAATACGAATGGAGCGAAAGATACGGTTGGCTTGATGACAAATATGGGGTTTCGTGGCAGTTTGCATTAGGAAAAATTGAAGAAGTTGGACAACGTATAACCCCTTGTTTATTGTTTACAGGCAAACAATACGGTCGTGCCGAAGAAGCAATCAACCATTATTCTGCAATCTTCAAAAATCCGAAACAAGACGGTATTCTTCGCTTTGGCGACAATGAAGCACCGGAACAGGCAGGCAAAGTAAAACACGCCCAAATTGCACTCAACGGACAAAAAATTATGTTTATGGATAGTAAACCGCACAACTTTACTTTTAGTGAAGGTGTTTCATTTACTATTCATTGTGAAACACAAGACGAAATAGATTTCTATTGGGAAAAGCTAACAGAAAGCGGAGAAGAAAGTATGTGTGGTTGGCTCAAAGATAAGTTTGGCGTATCGTGGCAAGTTATCCCGACAATTTTGAGCAAAATAATGAGCGACCCAAACAAAGCAGGAAAAGCGGCACAAGCATTTATGCAAATGCGAAAATTTGACATTGAAAAACTTGTTCAAGCATCAATCTAAAAAGTAAATCGTATGAACATTTTAAAAAGTATTGGTGTCATTCTTCTTGCGTTTATGGTAAACGCTTTATTGCCGGTGCTGACAGATTTTTTACTTGAACAAATTGGCGTATTGCCTAATCCCGAAAAAGGATTGTTTGAAACGTGGGCAATTTTGCTTGTGTTGTCTTACCGAGCTATTTATACTGTGTTTACGGGTTTTATCATTGCACGTTTTGCACCAAATAAACCAATGCTTCACGCTTTAATTCTTGGCATAATTGGAACAATTATCACATTGTTAGCTGTCAGCAATCCCGAATTTGCTCAAAAATCAAAGTTGTGGTTTGGCTACACACTTGCAGTAATGACAATTCCTTGTCTTTGGTTGGGCGTAAAAATTCAAGAAAGTTGGACAAAAAATTAAGCGAATAGAAAAACAACTACTGCCAACATCACCTATACGCAAGCAGGGGTTTCGAGCTTCGTATGACAGTTTTTCGTAAATTTGAAGTTCAGTCCTTCGTAGGAAGTTCAGTGGTTAAAATCCCTGCCTGCGTATAGCTGAGAAACGTTGTGCGCAATTTTTAAAAAACATTAGACCATGAAATTAAAACTTCTGACAATCTTCATCTTGACAAGCTTTTATGCACTTGGACAAGAGACTGTATTAAAAGAAAAAAAAGGAGAATCATACTATGTACTAAAGGACGACCCGAAAATTAAACACGGGACTTTTCAATACTCGACTAAGAAAGGACTTGTCGAGAAAGGGCAATACTACAATGACAAGAAGGTAGGAATTTGGGAGTTTTATGACAACGAAGGAAATATTGAACAGAAATACGACTACACGTTAAAGCAAATAGTGTTTAACAAAGAGACAAGGCAATTTGGGGGATATAAAATTACAATTGACAACAAACCGACAGATATCAAACCCGACACAATTCCCATGTTCATAGGCGGGACATCAAGGTACTACAGATATTTACAGGAGAATTTAAAATACCCTAAAAAGTCAAAATCCATGGGGACAGAAGGGAGACAACTCGTTATCATCTCCTTATCAAACGAGGGCGAAGTATTAACAACTCAAATATTTAGAACCATTGCTACGGACATTGATGAAGAAGCATTGCGCCTGATGAATGAATTAAAAAACGACTGGACACCAGCCCGACACCAAGGAAAAAATGTTAGTGTAACATTTCAGGTGCCGGTGCTATTCAGACTAAATTAAAACGGAGGGACACAAAAACTGCGCACAACAATGGTGGCTGTTGCACAATCAAGAAACTTCCCTTTTACAGAAAAATAATCTTTGAAATTTGAGTGAATTTAAAGGTCAAAAAGTGCATACAGTATCAAAATGGTAGTTGTGCAACAAGCACAATGTGCTTGTGCCAGGCGGGGGTTCGGTGTCCTCATAACTTTCCGTTATCTTTCGCAGTGTCGGCACGGGGACACTTTACAACTTGGTCGGCCTTAGCATGCTGCGCATTACTAAGGCCTCCTAAACCCCGCCCGTCACAAGCACCAACGTTGTGGGCCATTTAAATAATTAGTTTAGAGACATGAAAAAAGTAAATCAATTATTATTCACATTTATTCTACTTGGGTCAATTACAGACTCATCTTTCGGACAAAGAGTTGTAACAGGAAGAGTAGTTGAAAAGGAGACAGGCAAACCGATTAAAGAAGCATCGATAATATTAAAAGGTACAAAAATTGAAACTGTAGTCAATGCCCTTGGCTTTTTTCAATTGCAGATAGACAGTGTTGATGTGATTACTATCAAAAGTCCTGATTACGACAGTGTGGATGTAAGAATCCCAAATGTAAATTCCTTTAAAATTGAATTAGTTAAGTCTTCCTATTCATCATCCGAGTTTGTAGTTCAAGAGAATCAAAAAGTTTATTTAGATGGATTTGGTTTCGAAAGCGATAAAGCCAATGCAAAATCTTATCGGGTTGTAGTCCTCCATCCTACCGAACCCAATAAGTTATTAGTCAAAGTTTTTGGAATAAATGACGTTGTGAAACAAATAGGAACATATTCAGACAACGAGATATATACGAGAGATGGATTTTTCACACTATTCCATTCTAATGGCCAAAAAAAGGAAGAAGGCTTTTATAAGGACAATTCGAAAGTCGGTAAATGGATTAAATGGTACAAGAATGGAAGGTTGAAAGAAGAAGGTTTTTACAATGACTCCAAAGACCGTACTCAAAGATTCAAGGTTAACAATTTCTATGATAGCTTAGGGAATAAATTGGTAACAGATGGAAATGGAGTATACATCACTGATGAGGACGAACCTTTAAACTACGCCAAGGGGCAACTTGAGAACGACCTTAAAACCGGAAAATGGATAGGGTATTTTACTAATGGAGAAGTAGCTTTTGAGGAAGATTATTTGAATGGTAAGCTTGTCAAAGGGGTGAGTTATGATTCACTAAGGAAAGAATACAAATATGATAAAGTATTTGAGGACGATAGACAATCAATGGAATCATTTTACAATTCAATAGCAAAAAATTTAAAATACCCACCTGCTGCGAGAAACAGTCTCATACAGGGAAAAGTGGTTGTACATATAGTTATTGATTCACAAGGAAAAATCATTAGGTCAAGAATAGCAAAGGGTCTGGAAAGCTCGTGTGATACTGAAGCTCTGCGAGTAGTTACTAAATATGATGGTAAATGGAGATTTGGTAAAGAAAGAGGACAAACAATTTCAATAAAAAAAACCCAATCAATGTACCTTCCTATATTATTCAAATTGGACTATTAAACGGCCCACAACACCGGTAGCTGTTGCACAACCCCACATAAGAAGCCGTTCTGCTAAAAAGCTTTTCGTGAAGCCGCATTGTGCATAACCCTGTGGATAACATACGTTTATGATTGGCGACATTAATCAACTGACGAACAAATAGGTATTGAAAAGCAAGACTGACAAATACAAATCTTTACCTTTGACAAATGGAAGATAATACGAATTGGACACCCTCGCCTGACGATAATAAACTCGAAATTACAGACAAAAATCTGATTAACGAATATGAAGCAAAAGGACTTGCTACAGTCGAACTTTTTGTTTTTGGCTTAGACAGCGACACGCTTTTTTCAACCCAACTGATTTTAGAAATCCACCACATTGCATTTTCAGAACTTTATGATTGGGCAGGTAAATGGCGGACGACACAAGTTACAGTAGGGCAACTTGAACCACCACAACCACATCAGATTATACAACTGATGTATCAGTTTGTTGACAATCTAAATTTCAAAATCGGTAACGCTAAAACAACAGAAGACCATTTAGACTGCCTGACTTATGCCCATTACGAGTTCATTCGTATTCACCCTTTCAATAATGGTAACGGTAGAACAGGACGAATTGTAATGAACCTTGTAGCTTTGAAATTCGGTTACAAACCACTTGACCTTTATCACCGTGAAGGCGACAGTAGAAAAGTTTACATTAATGCAATGAAGTCGGCTGACAAAGGCAATTTTGAGCCATTAGCGACTTTGGTTAGAAAAGAACTGACCGCCTTTTAACTCTTGTTCTTTCAATAAAGACAATACAATCTCCCGAACTCTTGACATTGACACTTGCTGATTTTCCAACGACATTGTTGAGAAAACCGTATTCGTTAGCAGTTGAGCCAAGAACCCTTTTTCTTTCAGTTGCGGATATTTTTCGTAAAACTTCATATCTGACTGCAAAGATACAAAATTTATTATTGACAGCAATAAACGTAATAACCTTAACGCCCCCCTCTGGCGCAAGCATCCGCTTGTGCCTTCCCTCAACAAAACATAATCCAGGCAATCTGCACATCTTTATCATAATTTCCCCCCTGGCACAAGTGAACGCTTGCACCAGTTTGGAGACGCACTCCGACATCAAGTTCATTTGCAGCCAAAATCCATATTAAAAATTTTTGGTTCTTCCAATCCATTCCGGTAAACATAAACCTTAAATGAATTAGCTTCTTTATAAAGTGAATCTCCTACCTGAACATATTCAAACAAACCGCTATCGTCACCGGTAACCTTAAACCCACTTATACTACTACAGTAATCTGCTACATTCAATCTTGGTTCGTTACGATTCCACGTAACCCTGCTTTTTTTGTAATAACGCTGCAAGATTTTCGCTTTTTAAAATCTTGCACAGCACGACAGTACGATCTAATACAACTGTTGAGTCCCACAAAGATGATTATCAATAAAAATAAAAGCTTTACTTGCATATATAACCCTGTTAATTACCGTTAAACCACCTTCCAACCTTAGATAAATTGACCGTATAAGCTGACGCGGGAATACTAATCATTATTCAGAAAAAAGTCACCAACTATTTTTCAGTACATTACCTTAATACCAATATCTCGCTGAAAGCAGAGCTGGCGTAAAAAGTATGTACTTACTCAAACCGAAGCGATTCAATGGGGTCAAGTTTGGAAGCCTTATGCGCAGGATAGTAACCTGAAAGCAATCCAACAAAAACACAAACAAACAAGCCAAGTAATATCCACGCCCAGGGAATAATAAAGCCGTCCATGTTCATAAACCGGGCGCCTAAGTTACCGATAGCCACACCCAGCACAACACCCAATGCCCCGCCCAACAGGCAAACAACAATAGCCTCGATTACAAACTGCTGGCGGATACGAAGTGGAGTTGCACCCAACGCTTTACGCACACCTATCTCGCGGGTTCGTTCTGTTACGGAAACCAGCATAATATTCATCAACGCAATAGACGAACCCAGCAACGTTACAAAACCAATCAGAAATCCTGCTATGCGCACATAGCCCGCCATTTGCGCAGTGCGCTCTGCCAATGAAACGCTGCGCTCAAGTTCAAATGAAGTTGGGTTACCTGCCCTGTCTTGCCGGATTCTGCGCATCAGCCCGGTTGCTTCACCCATAGCATCATCAACATCGTTGATGTCGTCAATACCAACCGTGAGCCGGTACCATAGGCTCCTTCCTTTTGCCATCTGATTGGCCACCCTTATCGGGATGAGCACCATATTATCATAATTCCCTTCAAGCGACTGGCCTTTCTCTTCTATTACACCAATCACTTTAAACTGAACACCGAGAAAAGAAATCTTCTCCCCGATTGCATTTTCATTTGCACCAAACAAACTGGTATAAATCTTATAACCAATCACGGCCACGTGCGTGCCGTATTCCACTTCCATGCTGGAGAAGCTCCTGCCCGAAAGAAGATTAAGTCCTTTTATCGGTAAGTAACTTTCGTTTGAGCCATTCACCCAAACATTTGGGTTAGTCTTTTTTGAAAGGCGTTTAACTTCGGCTATTCCCGTTAAGGATGCCGAAAGGCTTACCGTAGCCGGGAAATTATACTGGCTTGTAAACTGGGATACTTCGCGAAACGTAAGGTTCGGGTAGCGCTTTTCAGAAACGCCTTCGGTTCGGCCACCCCGATTGGTTTTTGATGTGATATCAAATGTATTCGCGCCAAGCGATGACAGACTCTCATTAATAGAGCGTTCAACACCATCAACAGCCGTAAGCGCGCCCACCAAAGCGGTAATGCCAATAGCCACAATAAGCGCGGTAAGTACAGAACGGAGCAGGTTTGCCTGCACCGACCGCAACCCTTCCCGCATATTTTCTAAAACATCCATGAAACCGGTTTACTATGCCAATACGTTGATTAACGAGCGAAAATGTTACAATATCTGTCATTTTTTTATTCATACAGGCATTTCCCTAACTTTGAAACGTGTCCGTATATTATAATTCAGGGCATTTCTAAAACTCCCCCACCTTCTCCATTGTAGGAGAAGGGCGGGATGAGGTAATAAAAACAAGGTTTTAGAGATGCCCGTCATTGATTTCGATATGATGAGGGGGATTTTATTGTTTGCCGTACTGCTACTGTCAACCTGGGCCAAAGGGAACTACCTGTTTATCCCGATGGATGAAAAACAGGCCAACCACCTGAAAGCCTATGGCATTGCCTACTGGGTGTTGCGCAGCGAAACTGAGGTAGATTGGCTGCTTAACTACCGGGGCGGCAGTTTTATGATTAAATATCACCCGGCCATTCAAAACGAACTGGTTATCCGGGGGGTTAGCTATGAGGTGATTTCTGATGCACAGGCCAACCAGGTTATTTCAGAAATATCCAGCCCTGCCGTGAATTACGACATTATGAAATTAGAGAAGTACCCGCGCATTGCCGTGTACTCGCCCAAAACCGCGCAGCCATGGGATGATGCCGTAACGTTGGTGCTTAACTATGCCGAAATACCCTACGATGTTGTTTACGATGATGAAATTCTTGCCAATACCCTCCCCCGTTACGATTGGCTTCACCTGCACCATGAAGATTTTACCGGGCAATACGGAAAGTTTTACGGTTCCTTCAGCAACATGCCCTGGTATATTGAAGCGCAAAAAGCTGCCGAAGAAACAGCTAAGAGAAATGGCTTTAATAAAGTATCGCAGCTAAAACTTGCAGTAGCAAAACGCATTAAAGAATTTGTGGCCGGGGGCGGATTTATGTTTGCCATGTGTTCGGCCACCGATAGTTATGATATTGCACTTGCTGCCGAAGGAATTGACATCTGCGAGCGGATGTTTGATGGCGATGGTGCCGACCCAAACGCCCAGGAAAAAATTGATTACGAAAAAACATTTGCCTTTACCAATTTCAAGTTGGTGAAAGACCCATACATGTATGAATTTTCAGACATTGATAATCAACCAAACCAGCGCGGCCTGATCCCGGCAAACGATTACTTTTCCATTTTTGAGTTTTCGGCCAAGTGGGACCCTATTCCCACCATGCTCACACAAAATCATGCGCGTGTTATTAAAGGTTTCTTTGGCCAGACAACCGGGTTTAAAAAACACCTCATCAAACCCGATGTAGTGATAATGGGAGAAAACAAAGACATTAAAGAAGCAAAATACTTACATGGCGTGATGGGCAAAGGCTTCTGGACATTTTATGGCGGCCACGACCCGGAAGATTACCAACACCAGGTTGGTGAAGAACCCACCGACCTTAACCAGCACCCAAACTCGCCCGGCTACCGGTTGATTCTAAACAACGTTTTATTTCCGGCTGCAAAGAAGAAGAAGCAAAAGACGTAAAGGGTTGACCTTAATGATGATTATTAATAGTTAGCTAATTTTTTATATTTTTGTTACAAAGCGAATTACTATGATTACCACTACCGATAAATTGACCGAACTTCAATTGGAACTTCTCAAGAGTTTTCGTTTTATCACTGATGAAAAACAATTGAAAGAGGTGAAATCATTACTGAATTTTTACTTCCGTGAAAAATTAGATACTGCTATTTTGAAAGAAGAAAACAGCCGAAACTACACAGCTTCGGTCTATCAGAAATGGCTTGATACTGTCAATAAATAGTTTTGCAATGTGAAAGTAGTCATTGATACCAATTGCCTGATAAGTTGTATTGGCAAGCGTTCTACGTTCCGCAACGTGTTTGACGCATTTTTAGAACAACGCTATAATTTGTGCGTTTCCACCGAAATATTACTGGAGTACGAAGAAAAATTCACCGAGTTTTGGGGCGAAGAGGTGACGCACAATTTATTGGGAGTAATCCTTACAGCCGATAATGCTACACTTCACGACATTTTCTATTTTTTCCATTTGATACAAGGCGATGTTGATGATAATAAATTTGCAGACACATACCTTTCCGCAAACGCAGACATCTTGGTCTCCAATGATAAAAAAGTAGTCGCTCTTAATAAATTGAAATTTCCACCTATACGTGTGATGACCTTAGCGGATTTTTCTGCTTTATTATCTGCTTGAGGTAATTGATAATTGAAGACTCAATGCATCCTGTCCCCACGCACTTCAAGGGTTGCCATGATTGTCGCTTCCGCTTCTAATAGTTCGCGCCAGCGTGTCTCAACATATTCTTCCGGCATGTAGGTTTTGGCTAATTGCAGAAAATTCTTGTAGTGCCCGGCTTCCGAAACCATCAACTCATAGTAAAAAACAGAAAGTTCTTTATCCGCAATATTTTTCCACAACTGTTTAAAACGTTCTGCACTGCGGGCTTCAATCAGCGCATTCATTAATAACCTTTCAACTAATTGCTCTTCGCGGTTGCCGCCTTTCTTTATCGTTTTATTCAACGCCTCCACGTAAGCATCTTTTCGTTGCCTGCCTAACTTGTAGCCCCGCTTTTTCAGTTGTTCAATAACACGCTCAAAATGCCCCCACTCTTCTGCCACAACTGGTGTGAGCATCTCCACTAATTCTTCCCTTTCAGGATACAGTACAATCAGCGAAATGCAAGATGAAGCCGCTTTCTGTTCGCAATAAGCATGGTCTACCAAAATATCTTCAATGTTTTTTTCGGCAATGTTTACCCAGCGTGGGTCGGTTGGAAGCTCAAGGCCGAGGGTGAATTTGTCTTTCATCTTATCAGGTATTAGGACTTAGGACTTAGGTTAAGAAGCATTAAGTTTCCTAAATAAAAACTTAATTGTCTTAATTCCTTAATGGTTTAAAATAATCGGCACTCAATCATAAAACGACCAATCAAAACCAAAATCAAACACATTAACCACGCCCGGATAAAAGGGTGTAGGCACTTGTGCATGTTTTGAAAATGCAGCCGCTATATTATTATACTTCAACAAAATTCTTCCGCGAATAATCTTTGCGCTTAGAAACACATCTATCATCGGGAACGAGGGGCTTTTATATTGCTGTTGTGTGTAGAACTGCTGAATTGCCGGGTCGTAACCATAAGCATGGTATGAAGATTTCCAATGCAGATCAACGCCCACATGGAAATCGAAATTTCCGCCAAACCAAATATTAGCATACGATAATTGCGCATTGACTAATAACTCAGGTATCTGCAATGCATTGTCAGCATTTTCAAGCACGCGCGTATAAATAGTGCGCGTTGTAAGCCATGTATTTTTAAATGGCCTTACATGAAGCGCCAATTCCGGTGAGGCTACGGTTTGAAAACCCGTTGACTGAATGGGTAGCACGGTCTGGTCGATACTGTAATTTCCCTTTTTGAAAAACACCAGGTTTCGGAATGTTGATAACCGCACACCGGGATACACCTTTAACCAATCCGAATTATAAACTAAGTTTCCGCCAACCTCACTTGATTCAACCGGGCTGAAATAATTCATCCATATATCGTGGCTTCCTCGATATGCCTGTTGTAAAAATGAGGGCGAAGAAACAGACCGCTTTAAGTAAGCTGAAAACCATTTTGTATCAATGCTCCCGGATAACCGGTATCGGGCGTCTAACATAGACTCTAAATGTCCGCGCACTTGTATAAGCGAGTCAAGTTGCAATTCCATGCGGCCGCCAACATAAAACTCGGTGCCGCGTGTTTTTCTGTAAAAGCCATCGCTTAAAAAATACTTATAGTCCATGTTGTAGTTACGAAAGGCTACGTAACCATTGTAAAACAATTTCAACAGGTTGCCTTTTATGCCGGCTTCGTTTCTAAGGGTGTTGAATTTTGTCTGGTCGCGTATAAGGGCGCTATCTATTACAACGGCATCAAAAAAAGTTGAACCAAAAGGCTCTGAACGAAAATTGCCTTCAAATCTGTTCTGCTGCCGGTCGCCATCAAGCCGATGATAGACCTGAAGCGCCTCGCCAACTTTGTATTGATGATACAGGTGATAATTTCTGCGCAGGTCATTGCTTTGCGCCTGTGTTAACCACGGCTGCGCGTTATCTTCAAACAAATCGGAAAATAAAACAGATGTTGGGAGTGTCGTCCGAATACCAACATATCCTCTATCTATATCGAATAGACCGGTCTGGTCTGCCACGCGCACACCACCATACTCAAACACACGATGATACATCCGCTTAAAGCGAACAAGTGCCGTGTACGAACTGTCTTTATTATGATAGCTTGTAAATAGTCCATACGACTCAGCCCGTGCATTGCGGTCGCCTTTGCCTTGCCGTTGTATTTGCTTATCGATAAAAATACCGTTGTAATGAAAGCCGATATTCCAGCGCGGATTGATATTGCGGCTGTAAATAATGTTGGTGAGCGACCTCCCCTTCCCGCCAAGGATAACATTAAGGTTGGTATAAGGCGAACGTGTATTAAAAAACTGATGCGGCAAGGAATTCCAATACAGGTTATACGCATTAAAGCCCGATGATGCGCCAATCACATCGGGCACGTATTCATATACGGGGCGTATGGCGGTGCCGATATTGCCCAAATCCTGGTAGAGGTTTTGCCCGCGCTGTTCAAAAGAAAAAAAATGAAAGTTGCGTATAACCGTATCGATAGGATACGAAACCCATTTGTTTCTGAACAGGTCATCTTCTAAAAAGAATTGCGAAGTAGTGGGGCCGTAAATCTGCTTGGTGCTGTCGTCAATTATTGAAGAACGTGAACGGGTTTCTTCGGAAGGCTCCTGGGCATACACGGTAACGCCAAGCAAAAGCAAGCCCATCAGGGTGAGGCGGGAAGTATATGTTACTACCAGGTTAACCACGTTTTACAAAATCCTGCACAAGCATATCAAAATCCTTACCATTCCCGATAAATTTCATCTCAATCGGTAAATAAAAAAGCGGAATATCCTCAATCAACGGTTGTAACTCTTCGCTCATAAGTTTCACCCGGTCTTTTTCGGTTGTTACTATACAAACATCGGGGTTTGAAGAAACAAGAGCGGCCATGCTTTGCACATCGCGCTTTGTATAGTTGTAGTGGTCGCGGTATTCAAGGTGTTGCACCAATTTAAAGTTACGGGCAATGTATTCTTTTAACGGTTCGGGGCGGGCAATGCCTGTTAGTAATATAACCTGTTTGGAGAAAGTATGTTTACCCGACATGGGTACGGGTTCGCCATACCGGATGGTTGAAAAGAACACCGGCTTTTGTGTAAACGTGTGTACTTCGCGCATGATGTGCATCATATCATTTTCGCTTAATGTGGCCGGGCACTTTGTAATCACAATCACATCGGCACGGTCTGCTCCTTCAGCGCCTTCGCGCAGCCTGCCCATAGGCAGCACATGATCATCATAAAAAGGTTTACTGTACTCGGATAATAAAATAGAGAATCCGGGAATAACCTTTCGGTGCTGAAAGGCATCATCCAACAAAACAACCTCCACCTCCGGGCAACTGTCTAATATTTGCGGAATAGCCAATGCACGTTCTTCGCCTACGGCCACTACTACATTGTTTCCGTATTTGGTATAGAGTTGAAAGGGTTCATCGCCAATCGTGCGGGCCGTAGCGGAAGTTGTTGCCAATAAAAAACCTTTTGTCTTGCGGCCATAGCCCCGGCTCAGGGCCGCCAGCTTAACCTGGTCGCCCAATAAGCGAATCAGGTATTCCACCATAGGCGTTTTGCCGGTTCCGCCCACTGCCAGGTTGCCCACGCCAATAACCGGAATATCGAAAGAAACGGAAGGCTTTAGCTTCAAATCATACAACTTGTTGCGGATGTTCATAACCACGTCATAGACCATCGCAAACGGCCACAGCAAAAACTTTAAAACAGCCATGAATAATTCTACCTTTCTTCTGTAAAAAAATGTAATAATAAGGTCATAAGGAACCTTTGATGAATTTTTTCATGCGAAGTTGTGTATTTTTCGCATGAAAAAATTCATGTCGGTTTGAAAGCTAAACGCCAAAGGTACAATTAACGCATTGATTCATGAAAGTTTCTGAAGTTACCCAATACTTAGAGTCTGTTGCACCGCGTGTTTACCAGGAGCCGTACGATAACTCCGGCCTGCTTACCGGAAACCCCGCCATGGACGTTACCGGCATATTGGTTACACTGGATTGCATTGAGCCGGTTATTGATGAAGCCATACAAAAAAAATGCAACCTGATTATCGCGCATCACCCCATTATTTTTAAAGGACTAAAAAAGATTACCGGAAGCAACTACGTGGAGCGCACGGTATTGAAAGCCATTAAAAACGACATCGCCATATATGCCATTCACACCAATTTAGACAATGTGCATACCGGGGTAAACCGGAAAATAGCCGGGAAACTGGGGCTAATAAACCTGAACATCTTATCGCCTAAAAACAATACCCTCACTAAGTTGGTTACGTTTATTCCTGCCGCTAATGCGGATGAGGTGTTAAACGCCTTATACAAAGCCGGAGCCGGCCAGGTTGGCAACTATAAAAATTGCAGTTTCAGCGTAAGCGGAACCGGCACCTTTATGCCGAATGAAAACGCCAACCCCCATATTGGCCGGGCGCTGCAACAGGAACGGGTAGATGAAGTTCGGGCGGAAGTAATTTTTCCATCCTTCTTAGAAAACTCCATAATAAAGGTGTTAAAGAAGGCGCATCCCTACGAAGAAGCCGCCTATTACCTCACTTCGTTAAACAATGAAAATCAAGAAGTTGGGGCGGGCATGGTAGGCGAGTTGGAAACCGCCCTTGAGCCGGATGAGTTTCTCAAACACCTTAAAACCTCTATGAACTTGCAGGTCATCCGCCATACCGAGCTTTTGAACAAACCGATTAAAAAGGTTGCGGTTTGCGGGGGTTCGGGTAGTTTTCTGCTTGCTGCCGCCATACGGGCCGGTGCGCAGGCATTTGTTACTGCCGATTTTAAATATCACGAGTTCTTTGATGCTGATAATCAGATTGTTATAGCCGATATAGGCCATTATGAAAGTGAAGTATTCACGAAAGAGTTGCTGGGCGATATTTTGAAAGAAAAATTTCCTACTTTTGCAGTCGATTTTTCGGGAACTATCACAAATCCAGTACGTTACTACACATAGATTTTAAATTACTGAATGGAAACTCAAACCGTAGCACAGAAACTCGAAGCCCTTGTAAAACTACAATCAATCGACAGCAAATTAGACGAACTCATTAAACTAAGGGGCGACCTGCCCGATGAGGTGCAGGACTTAGAAGACGAAATGGAAGGGTATAAAACCCGCCTGCAACGCCACGAAGACGAGCTAAAGGAAATTGAAGAGAACATTAAAAAGAGCAAGGAAGGAATCAAAGAGGCGGAAAAGCTCATCAAGAAATACAGCGAGCAACAAAAAAATGTAAGAAACAACCGCGAATTTGACGCTATCACCAAAGAAGTAGAACTCCAGGAACTCGAAATCCAAATCTGCGAAAAGCGCATCAAAGAAGGCAAAGACCTCACCCAAGCCAAGAAAGACGAAATCGAAAAAACAGAGGTACTCATCAAAGAAAGAGGCGAACACCTCGACATCAAAAAGAAAGAATTAGACGGCATACTTGCCGAAAGCCAGGAAGAAGAAAAGAAGCTGCTTGCCGAACGCGAAAAAGCCGTAAAGAAAGTTGAAGATAAAGCTCTGCTGAAATATTACGAGCGCCTGCGGGGTAGCCTTACCAATGGCCTTGCCGTGGTGCGCGTAGTGCGCGGGGCAGCCGAAGGCTGTAACATTGTTATCCCTCCGCAAAAAATTGCCGAAATCAGGGAGAAGAAAAAAATAGTAATAGATGAACATTCCGGTCGTATCTTAGCCGATGTGGATATGGATTCACTGGATGACAGCGATAAGCCTAAAAAAGCCGGTGCTCCTGCCACGCCTGTCAGGAGAAGAAAAGCCGTTGGATAACCGCACAACGATATTGTGGAAGAAGGCAGGGCAGTTTACCTGCCTTTTTTTTTGTATGCTGCCGGCATTCAGTCAGCACACGGCCTGGCTTGCCGGGGAGCCATACCAACACGCACACGCATTAGCCCTTAGCCTGCAACTCGATAAAAGTCGGGAACTCCTCTCCTCCTCTGCTTCTACCGAGGCTATCTATATCAACTCCCTTTCGGATGCTCTTGAACTATTAATATCCGAAGATGCCAGCCGATTCAATGAACTTGAACAGGTGTATGAAAAAAGAATTGAAGCGCTGAAAAAAACATCACCTCAAACCGAAAAGGAGTTGCTTGTGTTGGCCGAACTCCGCCTGCAATGGGCGTTTGTGTACCTAAAGTTCGGCCACGACTTTACAGCCGCCTGGAGTATACGACAGGCGCACCTCGCAGCACAGGAATGTTTGCGCAAGCATCCTGATTTTGTGCCCATAAAAAAAACTGCCGGTATGTTGGAAATTCTGTTGGGAGCCGTGCCCGAAAAATACCAGTGGGCGCTTAACCTGTTGGGTATGCGCGGCTCGTGGACGAAAGGATTAGATATGCTAACAGAGGTGCAGGCTGCACAAGGCCCGGCAGCGTTAGAGGCAGCACTGCTCCATCCGTTAATTGACGGGTTTGTTTTGCAACAAACCGATTCCGCGCTGTTGCATTTAGAATTGCTTCATCGCGAACAGCCACAAAACAGGTTGATTCTTTTCTTAGGCGCATCGCTTGCAATCAAAAACTCTTCCAGCGAAATCGCTATGGTTATGCTCGAAAAACTCAACCTGCTTCAATCGGGTTTTCCGCTTTACTATGCCGATTACCTGTTGGGCGAAGTGTACCTGCACCAGGGCGACTACGCAAAATCCATTTCGGCATACCGGAATTTTATCCGCCAGTATAAAGGCGACAATTATATCAAAGACGCTCATTATAAAACAGGGCTTGCATATTGGTTGCAGCATCAGCCCGACCGCGCAAAAGTTTATTTTGAAATGGCGAGGTTAAAAGGAAAGGAAGCTACCGAGGCTGATAAGTATGCTGCCCGCAGCATTACCGAAAATGATTTTCTCAACATTGCGATTACCAAAGCACGCTATGCCATTGATGGCGGTTATTATGATGAAGCCGTCCGACTATTGAAAAGCATTAAGCAAGAAGAACTCATCTCCACGCACGACATGGCCGAGTATCATTATCGCTTTGCGCGATTGTATCATAAAACCAATATGCTTGCGGACGCAAAAAAATATTACAATAAAACTGTTGAGTTGAGCGGAACAGAAACCTGGTACTTTGCCCCAAACTCCTGCCTGCAATTAGGGTACATCTACCGCGATGAAGACAACATAGAAGATGCCCGAAAATATTTTACCAAAGCGCTTACCTATAAAAAGCACGCCTACAAAAACAGCATCGACAGCAAAGCTAAATCTGCGTTGGCGCAGTTAAGGAAGAAGTAAGGCCATGCTTATACCGATTACGGTATTACTTACTAAAATCACTGATTGGGATTTAAGCAAAAGAAAAAGCCCCGATTTTCAGGGCTGTGATTTCTTTTTGTTATCGGTTAAAATTCCGCTCTTTTACCAAACCCTTGTTAGTACCAGTTTTTTCTTTGTCAGTTATCTTCAATTTTTTCTCATAAAATCAAATGCTCCTTTGCGAAGTTGTATTCCATATTCCAGATAGGCTTTCATACAAGCAAGAAAATTTGCCCAACCTTCGGTATTTCCTATAACCCATTTCAGGTTATCTTCGTTGTTTGTTTTTCCGTCTGTAGTTACTTTTACTATTGTGCTTTTGTCGGGTTGTCCTTCTAATGTAATGCTTACTTTAGTCTCTTCTTCTTCGTCCCAAACAAATGAAACTGAACGATTGGTTTCAATCTTAATTTCTTTCACGGGATACTCGTCAGGAAATTCGGGAAATTTCCAAATCAGTTCTTTTCCTGTTTCCAAGCGTCCGCTACTTTCCGAAATGAAATACTTCGTCATTTTTTCTGGATTTACAATTCCTTCAAAAACTTCTTCAATCGGTTTTTGAATTTGTATTGTTGCTTTGGCTATAAGTTTCATAATGAATTTTGTTTTAATATTTAGCAAGTTCTTTTATTTTCTGTTTTGCTGGTCGTTCTAAAATTGGTGCTAACTACTAATTGTTCCAACGTTGCATAATCTCTGATGTTTCCCTTTTGGTCGGGATTGCTTTCCCGTCAACTTGTATTTTTTTTGCTTTTTGCCATATCCAATACGTTCAGATGACAAATCTACAAAAATAGTTTTGCCGTTCGCTTTGCGTGAGGGATAGAAGCGGAAATCCTTTTGTGAGGAACGAGCAAAAGATTGTAGCGGATAGCCCGACAGCGATTGCATTTTTACGTTGGGCTTTGGCGCGTTAGGAAAATGCAATCGGTGACACGCCCAAATAAAAAAGTCGCTTATACCGATTACGGTGTTACCTTACGAAATCACCGAACGGCCTGCTCTTTCAATTCTCTAAGATGGGCTGTGTCGTTGTGTCGCTCAACGCTGAACATCGAACCGGAATAGTTCAACACATACAGGCAGGCGTTTTCGTGTTCAAACATATCCATACTTCTTAACGGATAGTTAAGCAATTGGCATAACAATATGCGTATGGCGCGACCGTGCATATAAATAAGTACAGTCTTTTCATCCGGTTGCTTCATGATATGCTCAATGGCAGGCTGCATACGGTTTACCACATCCTGCGGACTTTCACCGCCTTCAATGCGCAACTGCGTTTCGCCTTTTCTCCATTCGGCCAGCATGTAATGATAGTACGCATCTTCTTCGGGCGTAATGGGCTGCCCTTCTTTCTTTCCCCACGATATTTCATTCAAACCGGCCAATGACTCGTGCGGTAAGCCGGCATCAATAAACGACCGGGCTGATTCGATTGTCCGTTTCAGCACCGAGGTATATACTTTATCGAACGGAACCGTGCGGTAAGCCTCAAAAAATGCTCTCGTCTGCGCGCGTCCAAGGTCATTCAGGCTGCTGTCAACCCCGCTGCCCTGAACAATGCCACGAAGGTTAAAATCGGTTTGTCCGTGCCGGACGATGTATATTTTTTTCGTGTTCAATTTGTGGCTATTTTGAGCCCGTTTTAAGGAAAACCGGCAAAACTGCCGCAAAAATAGAAAAAGTATTCACCTTACCATTGGTTCGTTCCAAATGTCACTATTCAATCCAAACGTTACGCCCGAAATCCTGAACAAGATGTCTGTCAATACTATGGTTGAGCACCTTGGCATTGTGTTCACGGCTGTTGGTGATGACTACCTCCAGGCCACTATGCCGGTTGACCATCGCACGCATCAACCTTATGGGCTACTGCACGGGGGAGCTTCAGTTGCTTTAGCTGAAACGCTGGGTAGTGTGGCCGCTCATTGTTGTATTGACATCAACACTCAATATTGTGTTGGCCTCGACATTAACGCCAACCACGTAAAAGGAATAAAACAGGGAATTGTTACCGGCACTACAAAACCGATACACCTTGGCAAGCGTACGCACGTTTGGGAAATTCGCATTACCAACGAACAACATGAACTGATTTGCATTAGCCGCCTTACTATGGCCATACTTGACAAGCGATAACGATGAGCCACACACAACCATTAACAGAAGTTGCAGAGTTCCCCGTTACTACGGAAGATTTGTTAGGAAAGCTCATCGCGTTTTCTACTGAACATAACTATGCACTTGCCGCATGGCGTGTGCCGGAGTCAGGCATCACACACATTATTCTCACAATCAAACCCGAACCCTTTCTGTTAGCAGATTCTTTTGAAGATGTTGGGGCCGGATTTATTTTTCATCCGTTTGATGTAACGCAGCCAGGCATCTTTATAAAAGCCGATGTTCAATTTAGTTTTCATGAAGGTGCATTACAGGCAGACGAACAGAAAAATAGTAAAGCACTTGAGTGGCTTAACGCACACATTACTGAAACAGGTAATACAACCAGCCAACCTGCATTTGCCGCTGCAAGCAAATTGAATACTCCGGTTGATTACAAAGAGTTGGTGCAGCAATCTATCCGGCACATTGAACACGGGTATGCCGAAAAAATTGTTCCGTCAAGGGTGAAACAAGTTGCACTTTCGTCATCATTTGATGTAGCGGATGCCTTTACCCGGCTGGAGCGCACATACCCGAACGCTTTGGTTTCGTTTGTGTTTACACCACAACACGGAGCCTGGTTAGGCGCAACACCCGAAACATTAGTATCCGTAGAAAAAAATATTTTTCGCACGGTAGCCTTAGCGGGAACACAAGTTTATGCGGACGGTACAAATCTCAAGCACGTTGCCTGGACACAGAAAGAAATTGAAGAGCAGGCATTCGTGAGCCGGTACATTATCAACTGTTTCAAAAAAATAAGGCTTCGTGAGTTTGAAGAACACGGCCCGAAAACCATTGTGGCCGGAAATGTAATGCACCTGAAAACAGATTTTTCTGTTGATATGAAGGCAACCAACTTTCCGCAATTGGGTTCGGTAATGCTGCGCTTGCTCCATCCTACTTCAGCGGTGTGCGGCACACCGTTGGAAGCCGCAAGAAAATTTTTAGAGGATCATGAAGGCTACCCACGCGGGTTTTACTCCGGCTTTCTTGGGCCGGTTAATATAAGTAACGCAAGCCATCTGTTTGTTAACTTACGGTGTATGCAACTTTTTGCCGACCAGGCGTGGCTTTATGCGGGCGCTGGTGTTACGGCCGATTCCATTCCTGAAAAAGAATGGGAAGAAACGGAAATGAAAATGAACACCTTGCTCAACGTTATTAACCTGCAATGAGTCGCTATCAACCAATATACGATATAGCCGCATTGTGTGCCGGGAAAGGTATTACAAACGTAGTGCTTTCGCCAGGGTCGCGTTGTGCCCCGCTAACAGTTGCCTTTACACGCCACAACAAACTCACGTGCCGTACAATAAGCGATGAACGCAGCGCAGCCTTCATTGGTTTAGGCATTGCTCAACAAACGCGCAAGGCTACTGCATTGGTGTGCACATCCGGTACAGCCGTTTATAATTATGCGCCTGCCATAGCCGAAGCTTTTTTCTCAAAAACTCCGCTTGTTGTTTTCACTGCCGACCGACCGGCAGAGTGGGTAGCGCAACAAGACGGGCAAACTATTTTTCAGCAAGGCATTTTTGGCAATCATGTTAAAGGGTTCTTTCAGCTTCCGCAGGATTATGAACACCCCGATGCCGTTTGGGCTATCAACCGCATGGTTAATGATGCTATTAATCTTTCCCTGCAATATCCGCAAGGGCCGGTTCATATTAATGCACCGTTTCGCGATCCGCTTTATCCCGAAGCAACGAATTCATTCGCGTACAGCGAAGTTGTTTCTGTTCAGGATATTATCCCTGCCGAAAAAACGTTATCCGCATCAACACGAAAACAATTAGCAAAGGAGTTATCAGGCTATCATAAAATACTATTGGTTGGCGGGCAGCAACAACACGAGGCGGCTGTAACGCAATTTATAGAACAGGTTATCCAAAAACATAACCTCCCGCTTGTTGGCGATGTAATCTCTAATCTTCACGACATAAACAATCTTGTTCGTCATGCCGACCTGTTTCTTAGTCAGGCTAACGAAGAAGTAAAAAAATCGCTGCAACCCGATTTACTCATTACGTTTGGCGAATCCGTCATCTCAAAAAACATAAAACTTTTTTTGCGTCAGTTTCCGGCAAAAGCACATTGGCACATTCAGCCGGCTGGCACACCGGCAGATACCTTCCAGGGATTAACGCGAACAATCCATACCGAACCTGCGGAGTTTTTTGATTTTCTTGATAAATCAGAAACACCGGAAAATTTTGAACATCAGAAACAAAGCAACTATCAAAAACTCTGGGAAATAGAAGAACGCAAAGCGCTCCGGTGCCTCGAAGAATTTTTTCCGCAACCCGAATTTGCAGAACTTGAATTGGTTAGTGAGCTCATAAAATCGTTGCCGGAAGATTGTACCCTGCACTTAGCCAATTCCATGAGTGTACGATATACCAATTTTATCGGGCTAACCGCCAACAAAAAAAATGTTTTGGTGTTCAGCAATCGTGGCACAAGCGGCATTGACGGTTGCACGAGTACGGCTGTTGGTCATGCACTTGCCAACAATAAACCGGCAATCCTCATTACAGGCGACATGGCATTTTTCTACGACAGAAATGCTTTCTGGAACAACTACCCAACACCCAACTTGCGGGTAGTGGTACTCAACAATCATGGCGGCACTATTTTTAATATGATTGACGGGCCTTCGTCTTTGCCTGAATCGGGTGAATTTTTTGTAACCAGACAAAACCTGTCGGCTAAAAAATTGTGCGAAGAGTTTGGGTTTGATTACCTGAAAATCGACAACCGAAGAAAGGTAGCGAACATCCTGAAAGATTTCTTAGACTTTGACGGCAGCACAAAAATTCTGGAGTTGGAAACATCGCATAACCTGAACAAGACTATTTTTGAATCGTTAAAAAAGAAAATAAAACAGCAATATGAATCTTAAGTATCCCTGGAAAGCCATTAAAGAGTATAAAGAAATTTTGTTTCAGCAATACGAAGGCATTGCACGCATCAGCATTAACCGGCCGCACGTACACAATGCGTTTACTCCGCTCACCGTGCAGGAGATGATTGACGCCATGCACATTTGTCGCGAAGATGCCAACATTCGTGTAGTGGTGCTTACCGGTGAGGGCGGCAAAGCCTTTTGCAGCGGTGGCGACCAAAGTGTGCGCGGGCATGGTGGCTATGTAGGAACCGATGCAACACCACGTTTAAATGTACTCGACTTGCAGAAGATGATACGCTCCATTCCCAAACCTGTTATTGCCGCTGTTGCGGGATGGGCCATCGGTGGCGGCCATGTGTTGCACGTGGTTTGCGATTTATCTATTGCAGCCGAGAACGCACGGTTCGGGCAAACCGGGCCAAAAGTTGGCAGCTTCGATGGCGGTTTTGGCGCTTCTTATTTAGCACGGGTAGTTGGCCAAAAGAAAGCCCGTGAAATCTGGTATTTATGCGACCAATACGATGCACAGGAAGCATTGGATATGGGATTGGTGAATAAAGTTGTTCCGTTAGAACAATTGGAAGAAACCTATGTGGCCTGGTGTAAGAAAATCATAACCAAAAGTCCGTTGGCGTTACGGATGCTCAAGGCATCGTTTAATGCCGAACTTGACGGACAAGCCGGCATACAGGAATTAGCCGGAAACGCTACGTTGCTTTACTATTTAAGCGATGAAGCCAAAGAAGGTAAAAACGCCTTCCTCGAAAAACGCGCACCCGATTGGGATAAGTTTCCTAAGTTTCCGTAGAAGTGGAAATCCTGAACCACTTCTTAAATCATCAACGAGAAAATTACGATTGCCGAATACCGATTTCAGATGTTTACAACTTCTTAAATCTTAAATTTGAACGCGACCTCGAAGCGCTTTAATTTTGTTCGCGTGTATTCCTTTCCCTCCATTCAGCTCAATCACCGCGAGGTATTATTAGATGCCATCCTTAGGCAGAGCATACAATTCAAAAACGATACTGAACAACCGGCAGTTGAGTTTATAAAGGATTGGATTTCGGGAAAAGAAATGTTCGCTTTCCAAACCAGCGGCTCTACCGGCACACCAAAACAATTCACCTTTGCACGATGGCAATTACAACAAAGTGCTGCACGTACCGTCAAGGCGCTCGGTTTAACCGCAGGCGACCAGGCATTGGTTTGTCTGAACACCCGCTATGTTGCCGGCAAAATGATGTTGGTGCGCGCACTGAAGCATAACCTCGGGTTAACCATAATCGACCCTACCGCAAATCCGTTTGAAACGCTTCCAACCGGCTACCAACCCGATTTCATGGCCGTTGTTCCATTGCAGTTAGCCACGCTGTCAGAAAACCCTGAAAACCATCCCCGCCTTAACCAGATGAAAGCCATTTTGGTTGGGGGCGCCCCGGTAAGCCTGTCGACCGTAAACAAGCTGCAAGAGTTGAAATGCCCAATTTATGAAACCTATGGCATGACGGAAACGCTTTCCAACATAGCCATCCGGCTCATTAATACCCCATCCAAAAGCCACAGGTTTACACCACTTGAACACGTGCAGGTTAGGACCGATCAACGGAGTTGCCTGGTTATTCATGACAGCATCCAGAAAGAGCCATTGATTACCAACGATATAGGCGAGGTTCATTCAAATGGCACTTTTACCTGGCTTGGACGATTCGACAACGTAATCAATACCGGGGGCATTAAAGTTCATCCCGAAAAAATCGAGCAAGTTTTAGAAGAACTGCTGTCTCAATTTAAATTCACTCTAAATTACTTTGTCGGCCCCCTGCCCGATGACAGATTTGGGCAGATTGTGACACTTTTTATAGATAAAAATGAACTATTGCCTGAAAATATTGACAGCATACTTGCGAAAATAAATTCCTTGCCCTCCTCTCCCGAAAAACCCAAAAAAATAGCCTTAGCACGTAATTGGAGGCTCACTGAAACCGGTAAAACTGACCGAAAACGTATTATTTCAACCGTTTCCGGTTCTGCTGCCGAATTATTGACACTTTCGTAAAACAGGGTTAATCCCCAATCCAAACTATAGTATTATCTTTATTGCCATAAAAGCCATCCTGTGTAAGATTACCTTTTAAAAGGAATTAGCATTCAGCAATGGCTTTACTATTAAGAAATTTTAGTAAGTTTGTTTGTCTATAGGTGTTGGCTTTAAATCCCCGCCATTTAATCCAGGGCTTTAAAGCACTTTTGTTTTACTTAAATGTGGATCATGAAAAAGGTATTAGTCATCGAAGATGACGAACCTTTGTGCTGGCTGTTGGAAAAGATCCTTGGCCCCTCGTACGAGGTTTTTGTGTTGCATGACGGAATGGAAGCATTATCGTGGCTGTCATCGGGTAATACACCCGACCTGATAATTTCCGATATTCGCATGCCGTCTTTAGACGGGGTGCAACTACTGGGAAATCTGAAGCAAAGCGGGCTTTACAAAGATATTCCTGTGATTATCCTGTCGAGTTTTGAAGACCCGCGCAAACGCAAAGAATGTATGGACCTCGGAGCAACTGATTACGTTATAAAACCCTTTGAACCCCAGCAATTAGTAAGCAGGGTGAACGAGTTATTTTCAACGAACATGACTGTTAGGAGATGAGCGCAGACACACTTAATATATCATCTGTCGCTTCCATACCCGAACAGGAGTCTGTTACCCCGGCTGTATCGAAAGCTATGGTTACCGACCATATCATTAAAATCAAAACCGAACATAGCCGCCAGTTAGATGATTATCAGTTGGATGATATGTTCATCTCGTTCCTATCCAAAGAAGAAGTCATCAGGCAGGTTTCTGAACGTACTATAAAGCCTTCTGCCATATTTGTAGATGCCGATGCTGATAGGGAATCCTTAGAAGAATTACACAGGTTGTTAACAGCCTATTGTATTCCGTATATATTGTTCACCGGGAAATTTGATGATGATGCCCGGAACAAAGCTGTTAAACTCCAGGTTGATGATTACCTGTTTGGTGCCATAAATTATAGCTTACTAAAACGTATTGATGTTTTAAGAAAGCTCAAAGTTTACAAAACAAACCGCGAGAGCATTCTTAAAACACAACAAGCAAAGCCCGTGCCCAGAGTTAAATTTTGGAAACTGAAACGTACGGTGGATATCTTAGTTGCATCAGGCGCGCTACTGATTCTGTCGCCTGTGCTTCTTCTTATCGTTTTGATTATCAAACTCGAATCGCGCGGGCCGGTATTTTATATTTCAAAGCGAGCCGGTTCGGGATACAAAATTTTTGACTTTTATAAATTCCGCTCTATGCGTGTTGGCGCTGATGCCGAACTGAAAAAATTCGCTGCCTTAAACCAATACGGAACTGACGAAAGCGATACGGTATTCTTCAAAATCAAAGACGACCCCAGGATAACGAAATTCGGTATGTTCCTGCGCAAAACCAGTTTGGATGAAATTCCTCAATTACTCAATGTGTTGAAAGGCGATATGTCATTGGTAGGAAACCGCCCCTTGCCGTTATACGAAGCCGAAAAATTAACAAAAGACCAGATTGCCTGGCGTTTCCTTGCCCCTGCCGGCCTTACCGGCCTGTGGCAAATCACCAAACGCGGCAAAGACGACATGTCGCCCGAAGAACGGATTCAACTTGATATGGAGTATGCTATGACCAATTCGTTTTTTGGGGATATTAAAATTATTCTGAAAACGTTTCCTGCGTTGTTGCAAAAGGAAAAAGTTTAAGATATCCTCCCTGACCTGAAATGATTGAGCTGATATTCTTTGTCTTCTTTTTTGCTAATACTGTATATGTGTTAATTCTTTCAGTGGCTGGTCATTTCTACCATAGGACTACCCCCATCAAGCAAAATTCTTATAACAAAATAGCTGTCTTCGTTCCAAGCTACAAAGAGGATAATGTAATTGTTCATACAGCAACAGAATTATTAAAAGTTGAGTACCCTGAACCTTCTTTTGATGTGATCGTTATTGCTGACTCACTTAAAGAGGAGACATTGAAACAATTGAAAGAAACCAGGGCAATTGTAATTCCTGTAAAGTTTGAGAAAAGCATGAAGAGCCGATCGCTTAATTTTGCTTTTAATGCTATCCATAAAGAATATGATATTGCAATAATTGCTGATGCTGATAATATCCTCGAACGAAAATTCCTTCAGGATATTAATTCCCTATTCCACCAAGGCTTTCATATAATTCAAGCCCAACGTGTTGCAAAAAATCTAAACACACCCATGGCAGTTTTAGACGGTTTAAGTGAAGCCATCAACAATCATTTGTTTCGACAAGGACCTAATGCTTTAGGTCTTTCTTCTGCCTTAATTGGATCAGGAATGGCGTTCCCATTTTCCCTATTAAAGGAGGAGTTATCGAAAATTGACTCAGCTGTTGAAGACAAAGTCCTGCAAGTAGCCCTTGTTGAGAAGGGGTATAAAATTTTGTACCAAAAAGGCACATTAGTATTTGACGAGAAAGTCGATTCGCCCGATGCCTACAAGAACCAGCGAAGACGATGGATAGCAGGGCAGTATGATATACTCAGAAAGAATTTCGCTAAGGGATTTAGGCTATTGTTTACTGGTAATATAAACTACTTCAATATTGCAGTTTGCCAGAACATCTTTCCGTCAAGAATTAACAGTATAATATCTCTTTTCATACTCTCCATTTCCTTTACATTAATTTATCCGGAAAACGAAGACATACTGGCACGATGGTGGGGGATAACATCACTGTACTTTATTGCTTTAGCGCTGGCAACCCCCCGCCACTATTACTCACTAAAATTGGTTAAAGCACTTTCGCTGATGCCCGTAGTTGTTATTAAAACAATTCAGGCTATATTTCTTTCCAGGAATGCCAACAAAACATTTATACATACTGAACATAAAAACAGTAACACAGATAACTCCTATCTACCAAAGTAATAATGACCGTAACTCCTCTTATATCAATCATTACTATAAATTACAATAGCCTAAAGGTAACGTGTGAGTTTCTTGAGTCTACTAAAAGACTTCAATATGACAATTTTGAAATTATCGTTATCGATAATGCTTCTCAAGAAGATCCCACTGAAGTAATCTCCAGCCGATTTCCTGAAGTCAATCTTATTGTCAACAGTAAAAATCTTGGCTTTACAGGTGGAAATAACACAGGCATGGCAATAGCCAAAGGGGACTACTTCTTTATTGTAAACAATGATACTGAAGTTACTGACAATTTACTGGACGAGCTTTTGAAGCCCTTCCATAAGGATGCATCAATTGGTGTGGTCAGCCCTAAAATTAAATACTTTGCTCACCCCAACATTATCCAATATGCGGGGTTTACAGAAATTAACCCGATTACCGGGAGAAATAAAACCATTGGAGATAAGGAGAACGATCAGGGACAACATGACACCCCAGGCTATACCTCTTATGCGCATGGAGCCGCTATGTTTTTAAAGAAGGAGGTTGTTGAAAAAACAGGAATGTTTGCCGACATCTTTTTCTTGTACTATGAAGAACTGGACTGGTCTGCGCGAATTCAACGAGCCGGTTTCCGTATCTACTATCAACCCAGCGCAGTTATCTATCATAAGGAATCCATTTCTGTTGGCAAGACTTCAACACTCAAAACATATTATCTTACACGCAACCGTATTTTATTCATGCGAAGAAATATAGACGGAGTTTATAAACTGATTTGGCCACTGTTTCTTATTCTCTTTTCAATACCCAAGAATTCAATACAGTTTTTTGTTTCGGGAAAATTAGATCACTTACAAGCCTTTTGGAAGGCTGTTATCTGGAACCTTCAACATCTGAAAAGCGGAGCAAAAATCTCACTCTTCAACAATATTAATAAATGAAAATAGGGATTGAGGTTCAGCGACTATTCAGGAAAGAGCGCTTTGGTATTGAAACCTCTGCCTTGGAGCTTATTAACGAGCTCTATAAATTAAAGTCAAAGCACGCTATTGTTGTGTTTACCAAAAAAGGTTCAAATCACGATCTTTTTACTGGCTGCGAAGAGTTCGATTTCAGACAAGTTGCAGGGAAATTATTTGTCGATCTTGAGCAAGTGTTTTTACCTATTGCCGCAAGAAAGGAAAAAATTGATATTCTCCACTGCACCGGAAATACAACCCCCATCTTCTCGCCTGTTCCGATCATTCAAACCCTCCATGATATAATATTCATGGATCCCATTCCAAAAACCGATTCTTTATATCAACGTTTTGGAAATTATTACAGACGATTTATTGTACCTATTGTTTCAAAGAAAAGTCATACAATAATAACAGTATCGCAGTACGAAAAGGATCGCATTGTAAAAAGATTAAATATCCCTGAAAGCAAAGTCCATGTTATTCATAATGGAATAAACTCCCGATTTAAAAAGAACAATGACAAGTTTATCCTCGAAAGCTTTATTCAAAAATATAGTCTACCTGAGAAATATATTCTGTTTATAGGAAACAATTCGTATAGAAAAAACCCTGAAAGAGTACTTCAAGCATACACGCAATACTACAATAGGAACAAATCCAATACCTTAGCATTGGTAACTCCTGGACTTTCTCGTGATTTTGTAGATCAGAGTCTAAGAACACTTAAACAAGAACACTTACGGAACCACATCTACACTCCCGGATATATTGACTCGGATGACCTGCCTTTACTTTATTCTTGCAGTACTATATTCTTATTCCCATCGTTATCGGAAGGATTTGGAATGCCTGTGTTAGAAGCTATGGCATGTGGTGTGCCTGTAATAACCTCCAACACCTCCTCAATTCCTGAAATTGCTGGTCGCTCCGCCAAATTAATAGACCCCTATAATACCGAAGCAATAGCTGACGTCTTAATAGAACTTATTGAAAATCCTCAATTAATGTCAGATCTTTCTTTGGGTGGTGTGCTGCAAGCCGAGAAATTCCGGTGGAATAAAGTTGCCGAGAAAACAATGGAAATTTACGAACGTGCTCATTTTAAGAACTGATTATATCACTTACTAACGTTCACGATGAATTTGTCTATCAAAGTTTTAGGTCTTCTTATTTGGTTTTGTCCGGTGTCTGTTTATTGTCAAAATCAGACGCGACCACTTAACAGTTCTATTCACATCCAGCAATTGCCTCCTAATATTTTTAAAGAAACCGGCAAATTACCCTCTCATATAAATGAGGCTTCCGGACTGGCTATTATATCTCCCGGAAAATTATGGACACACAATGACGATGGTATTCCAGCCCTTTTTTGTCTTGATATCACTGGGAAATTGATACGAAGCGTGCACATCAATAGCATAAATAAAGGTTGGGAAGCACTTGCGTTAGACGAATATAAAAATCTTTACATTGGTGCATTTGGTAATAATAAGAACGACAGAAATGATCTTAGGATTCTAAAAATCAATAACCCTGAAGCAACAGAAACACAGGTAATTCAACCTGAAGTAATCCATTTCAAATATGAAGACCAGCACTTATTTCCGCCACCACCTGGCTTAAGGAATTTTGATGCCGATGCTATGATTGCAATGGATTCTTCACTATATATTTTTACAAAAAACAGAACTATTCCTTTTACAGGATTCACTAAAATATATCGCTTGCCAAACTCACCTGGAAATCACACAGCAGTCCTGGTTGATAGTATCCAACTTGGCGGAAATACGATGATGGATTATTGGGTTACCGGGGCAGACCTGAGTCCAGATCAATCCATGCTGGCCCTACTTGGCCATACCTGTATATGGTTAATTTCAGATTTCGCAGGGAACCAATTTTCAACAGGTAAAATAACAAAACTGGAGCTTGACCATTATACACATAAGGCCGGGATAGCCTTTGAGTCTGATAGTCAACTTTACATTGTAGATGAGAATGAAATGGGGATTTTAGGGGGGAAAATTTATTACCTTAACCTGGGTGAAATTTATAAAAAAGCCCGAAAACACTAACATTTCTAAGCTAAATTGGTTTGTTTTCTGTAAAAAAGGTAGATTTATGCTTAAACCCATAGTATTACCTACTTACCCATTTTGGTATACAGCTATATTAAAACCGACCTAAATTATGAGTCAGAGCAGTACTACCCCGATAACCTGGATACTTTGCCTCGCATTGATCCTGCCATTCACAAAGGCTTATAGCCAGAATCAAACCGCAAAACTAACCCCAACCAGCCAGATCGGGTATTATGAATACCTTCCCCCTGATTACAATTCTAACTCCGACAATTACCCTATTGTAATTTTCTTCCATGGCATTGGTGAAAGAGGTAACGGCACCACTGATCTTCCTATGGTAGCCTATAATGGGCCTCCGAAATATGTTGTTGAAGGATACCAATTTCCCTTCATTCTAATATCACCTCAATTGAAGAGCAATTTTGGAACCTGGCCAGTGTGGTATATGGATGAAGTCGTTGAACACGTCAGAAGTTACTTACGTGTTGATCCTTCACGAATTTATATCACTGGCTTAAGTTTAGGTGGCGGTGGTGCCTGGGAATATACGTACAACTTTCCTCAAAAAGTTGCTGCCTTAGTACCGGTTTGCGGAGGATATAACAGCACATCATGGGCCTGTACATACGCCCAGAATAATATTCCCATCTGGGCCTCGCACGGGGATACTGATACCGTTGTACCCATTTCAAGGACAACAAATATGATTAACGCAATAAACGCATGTAACCCCGCCATTATACCTGCTCCCATTTACTCTATATACCAGGGTGTGTGGCATGATGCGTGGAATTTTGCTTATCGCACAGATAATTCACTGCACACACCTAACGTATACGAATGGATGATGCAGCAAGTAAAACAAGGAATATCTGTTAGTGCTGGTGCTGATAAAACAATTGCACTCCCCACAACTTCAACTACTATAAATGGATTAGCCTCTACAACTTCGGGGTCAATCACATCGTATGTTTGGACGAAGGTTAGTGGCCCTAACGCAACAATGGCTAACGCGAACACCCCTAACCTATCGCTTTCGGATATGGTTGTAGGTGTTTACACCTTCAGGCTTACAGCCACCAGCAGCGTAGGACAAAGTGCTTCAGACGATGTAAAAGTAACGGTATTGGGTGGCAACCAAAGCCCTGTTGCTAATGCTGGCCCAGATAGAACGATAACGCTACCAACAACCTCTCTTAACCTTACAGGAAGCGGATCTGATCCTGATGGCTCTATTGCTTCTTATCTTTGGACAAAGGTCAGTGGCCCGTTTGCCACTATGACAGGCACAACTACGGCTACATTAAGCTTGAGCAATCTTGTTCAAGGAAATTATGTTTTCCGGTTAACTGTTACTGATAATGTAGGAGCCACTGGATCTGATGATGTCAACGTTACAGTAGCAGTTAATCAACCTCCAACAGCAGAAACAGGTGGAAACAAAACTGTATACCTGCCAACGAACACGGTAACCCTAAATGGTTGGGGTAGTGATGTGGATGGATGGGTTGCTACGTTCTTATGGGAAAAAGTAAGCGGTCCTGCAGCTACCCTTACAAATGCCAATACACAAAATCTAACACTTTCAAACCTTGTTGCAGGTGTTTATGTAGTGCGTCTCACTGCCACTGACAATAACGGTGCATCAGGAAGCCAGGAGGCAATCGTGACAGTTATTGGTTCAAACCAATCGCCCACTGCTAATGCAGGGCCTAACATTACCCTTACGCTCCCAACCAACTCGACAAATATTGTAGGATCAGGCTCTGATCCAGATGGCTCTATAGCTGGATATATGTGGACACAGGTTACAGGCCCTAACTCTGCAACACTAACAAATGCTTCCTCTGCAACTGTAAGTGTAAGTAATTTGATACAGGGTGTCTATACGTTCAGGCTTACCGTTACGGATAATGAAGGAGCAACGGGTTTTGCTAATGTTACGGTTACGGTTAACTCAGCTCCTGTTAATGTTCCTCCTGTGGCAAATGCAGGGCCAGACCGATCAATTACTTTACCAACTAATTCAATTGTTATTAATGGAACCGGTACTGATTCTGATGGTACTATCTCTGCATATTCCTGGACAAAACAGAGTGGACCATTAGCCACACTCTCAAATGAGAGCACCCAAAATCTGACAGCTTCCGGACTTATAGAAGGCAGTTACGTTTTCAGATTAACCGTTACTGACAACCAGGGTGCAACAGGGTCGGATTTAATGACGTTAACGGTTTTGCCTGCTGCTATAAATCAATCTCCAATTGTAAATGCCGGAGCAGATGTAAGTCTGACGTTGCCAAATAACAGCACTACCCTTCAGGCAGTCGCCAGTGATCCTGACGGATCAATTTCCTCCTATCAATGGCAGCAGATCAGCGGACCATCGTTTTCAGGAACAGGAAATACTACAGCAAACTTCTCGTTAACTGACTTGCAAGTAGGAACGTACGCATTTCGTGTTACTGTAACCGATAACCTCGGGGCCACTGCAAGTGATGACGTCAGTGTATTTGTGTTTGCTGCCAATCAGGCGCCTGTTGTAAATGCTCCTGCAGACCAGATCATAACATTACCAACATCAACGATTAACCTGAATGCCGTAGCAATAGATGCCGATGGTACAATAGATTTCTACTTATGGACATATATTTCCGGCCCGGCAAGTCCAACGTTAAGCGGAGCAACAACCACTTCTTTAACCGCAAGTAACCTGATTCAGGGAACATATACCTTTAGAATAACGGTTACCGATAATGAGGGAGCTACAGCATTTGATGAAGTGGACGTTGTAGTACAATCGGCCACGAATCAATCGCCTATCGCAAATGCAGGACCAAATAAATCAATTACCTTACCTACTAACTCAACGAATTTCGTGGGTTCAGGTGTTGATCCGGATGGAACAATTGAGAGTTACACCTGGGTGCAAATCAGCGGTACGGCAGCCACTCTTTCTAATGCTAATACGGCCACCCTTACCGTTGTAGTTCCTGCTGCCGGAAGCTATTCCTTCAGATTAACAGTTACTGACAATGATGGGGCAACCGGGTCAGCTACTGTAACTCTTACTGTTAATCCTGAGGCAACCAATCAACCTCCTGTGGCTAACGCTGGGATAAATCAAACCCTTACACTGCCAGTAAACTCAACAAATCTTATTGGTTCAGGAAATGATCCTGATGGCTCAATTGCATCCTACTTATGGACAAAAGTTAGCGGGCCAACTGCTACTATAACCAATGAAAATTTTCCAACTGCATCCATCAGCAACCTTATTGAGGGTGTCTATGTGTTTAGATTAACCGTGACTGATAACCAGGGACTAACAGCATTTGCACAGACTACCGTAACCGTATTACCGGCTGAAGTTAATCAACCGCCAGTGGCGTTTGCAGGGGCTGATCAAGTATTAACACTGCCCACCAATAGCATAACGTTGTTTGGTTCCGGTAGTGATGCCGATGGAGTGGTCGTTTCCTATCAATGGTCAAAACTAAGTGGCCCTGCAGCAACGCTTACCAATACTAATAATGCTTCGCTCTCTATTTCTGATATGGTTGAGGGTGTCTATGTTTTCAGGTTAACTGTGACAGATGACAAAGATGCAACCGACAATGACGATGTCATGGTTACTGTAAATGCAGCGTCTGTCAATCAGGCACCTATTGCAAATGCGGGCCCTGATTTAATCATTACACTACCCACAAACGGTGCAACTATCAATGGTTCAGGTAGTGACGCTGATGGCTTCATCGCTTCCTATCTATGGGCAAAAGTTTCAGGACCAACTGTTACGCTGGGAACAATAACTAATGCTACCCTTTCCGTTTCTAATCTGGTGGAAGGTATTTATACATTCAGATTACAGGTAACTGATAACGATGGGGCCACTGCCACCAATGACATGACGATTACAGTAAACCCTGCAACGACCAACCAGGCTCCTATTGTTAATGCAGGGCCTGACAGAACAATTTTTCTACCTGTCAGTACAGTTCAACTTACCGGTAGCGCCAGCGATCCGGACGGAACTATTGTTAGCCGCGTTTGGACACAAGTAAGCGGGCCTTCAACTGCTACATTAGTTAATGCAACTTCAACCTTGCTTACCATAAACAACCTTGTGGAAGGAGTGTATAGGTTCAGGTTTACAGCAACTGATGATCAAGCCGCAACAGGGTCAGATGAAGCCCAGGTGACTGTAAATGCCGCAACAGCTAATCAGGCACCATTTGCCAATGCAGGCACAAATCAAACCATAAAACTTCCGACTAATAGTGTAATACTCAATGGAACCGGAAATGATCCTGATGGCACTATTGAAGCATACGACTGGATAAAACTGAGCGGGCCTGCTTGCACACTCACTAATGAAAATACTCCCTCATTATCTGTTACTAACATGCTGGAGGGGTCTTATCAATTCAGGTTAACCGTTACAGACAATTTGGGAGCAACCGGATCGAGCCAGGTTATGGTAATTGTTTTACCTGCCACAGCTAACCTTCCTCCAAATGTTAGTGCCGGAGGTAATAAGAATGTTGTTATGCCAACAAATACAGCCGTGTTAACCGGAACAGCTACCGATGACGGAACCATTGCATCTGTTCTTTGGACAAAGCTGTCAGGGCCTGATGTAACCATGACTGGAAGTGCAACAACTACGTTATCGCTTAGTAATTTACTTGAAGGCAATTATGTATTTCGCTTTACAGCTACCGATGATGAAAACGAAACCAATTTTGATGATGCAACCGTAAGCGTTTTCCCGGCTCAACCCGCCAACCTCCCCCCTGTTGTGGATGCTGGCGGTGATCTAACTATTCAATTACCTGTAAATACTATTGAAATTACCGCTGTAGCCTCAGACCCTGATGGAATTATTGCATCCTACAAATGGACACAAACCTTAGGGACTCCGGTTTCCTTGAATCCGGATGATACTAACGTTTTATCACTCAGTAACCTCACGCCCGGGTTGTACCAGTTTAACATAACCGTAACGGATGGCGAAGGAGTTGAAGCCAGTGATGTCGCTAACCTGACCGTACTGGAAGAGGACCCGATTGTGAAACCCAATAACACATTTTCGCCTGACGGGAAGGGTGATGTTAGTACCGAAACCTGGACTATTAATAATGCAGACCTGATTGATAATTGTACGGTGGACGTTTTTAACCGCCAGGGTCAAAAAGTGTACTCCTCGAAAGGTTATTCCACCCAATGGAATGGAACTTTTAATGGCTCTTTACTTCCGCAGGGAGTTTATTTTTACGTAATTCGTTGTCCCGACAAAAAACCAATTAATGGATCTGTGACCTTAATACGATAAATTTCGCATGACCTTTCTAAGACCCCTCATCATTCTAATTATTCTTCAGGTTTTGGCAAACCGTTCAGAGGCTCAGCAAAATCTGATCTATAATCACTATTTTGTAAACCCTTACTTACTAAATCCCTCCTTTATTGCCCCAAGTGGTTTTAGTGAACTGAATCTGAATTTCCGAAAACAATGGGCACAGTTTGAAGGTGCACCTACTACCATCACGGCCAACCTTCAGGTTCCGATAAATCACAAAATGGGGTGGGCACTTAATGCGTACAACGACAGGATTGGTGTTCTTCAAACAAATACCGGAATTGCATCCTTTGCCTATCAGGTCTATTTAGGTCAGAGCATGGAAGCAAATCACAAAATCGGTTTTGGCCTATCTATGGGCTACTCCATGAGCCGGGTTGACTTAAGTAAAGTTGATGACCCTACAGACCCGTCACTAACCAACTCAAATACCTCAAACCTGAATGGCCAGTTTGGTCTTCACTATCAGTTTAACAATCTGAAAATAGGATTTGCACTACCAAGTTTATTTGCCAACAAAGCCATTTCAGAAAATACATTCAATTCACCCGAGTTTGATGCCTTGAAAAACACCTTCTCGTCTATTAGTTACAATTTCAGTCTCGGTGAACGACTCACCTTTGAACCCTATTTTTTGTACAGGACTAACGAAATAAAAGAAAATCAATTTGAAGTATTGGGCGTTTTAAAAATCGATAACCTGTTATGGGCAGGCGGTTCTTATCGGCAAGACTACGGACCTTCTGCTTTTCTTGGCTTTTTTCTTATGGAGAAAATCAAAGTGGGTTATGCTTACGAATTTGCACCTGATGTTGTAGACGGTTTTGGTACCGGATCTCATGAGTTTCATGTAAGCCTTAGGTTAGGTAAAAAACAGGTAAGCCGGCCAACACGATCTGCCAAAACTAAAGAAGAACCTTCCACACAAGAAGAAAAAACTGAGAAGACCGAAAAGCCAGATATACAAGAACCTGTGATGCAGGAACAACCTGAGCAAGAAGCTCCTGTTGAACAACCTAAGCAGGAAGCACCAGTTGAGCAACCCAGGCAAGAAACGCCAACTGAGCAGCCTAAAGTCACTCCAGAACCGATAAAAGAAGAGCCAAAGGCAGTAGAAGAAAAATCAGATTTACCGCCAGGGTATTATGTGGTTGTCGGAACATTTAAGTACAGCCCCAATGCAAATAAGTTTGCAAATCAGTTAAAAGCTGACGGCTTCTCCGCTATCGTTTCATACTCGGCTCTGAGAAATTTTAATTACGTGCACGTGGGTAAATTTGCAACCATGGCAGAGGCCAGAAAAGTTCGGGATGAGTATCGGGCTAAAAGCAGGTATTACTTTAGAGACACCTGGATTCTTTTAGTGAAGGAGTAATTACATTTCTTGCAAAGACGTTATCTGATATACTCGTGTTCAATAAGGTGTTTGCCCAGTTGAACGGCAATTTCACGATAACCACTTTCATTAGGGTGCCCATCAAACTTAAAAAAGTATTTATCCTTCTCTGGCAGGTCTATAAAATGCCCGGTAAGTTCAACGTAGGAAATCTGGTTAATTTTAGCAACGGAGGAATAAACAGAATCAATACGATTGTTCTCCATAAAATATGTATTCAGAATATCCGAAGGCATTCGCTCAACGATGTGACCGGTAAAGTAATTCATGGGTAAATTAACAAACATTAACCCGGCTTCATTGGCTTCACATACTGCTTTCATTTTTTCAAAGTCTGAAGTCATTTGACGAATTGCCTCTTGTGTAACCGGATGATTGGGGTTATTAAAAATAGTTACCCGGTCAGGAAAATCGATATAGTTGTTCAGCAAGCCAGGGTTCAGATTTCCGGTTTTAAACAATGCCTGAACAGTGTCTGACAACGTTCCAAAACGCAATTGACGAAGGCCACTAAAGTTATCAATCAATCCGCTGTTGCTTCGCTCCCATTCAGCTTTAATATCCACTACCTGATTGCTTTTCTTGCCAAGCAACGTAAGGTAGTTACCAAAAGAGGCAAATAGAAAAGATTTTAGTACGTATTTAAAACTACTAATATTTCCTCCAGACTCTGTTAGTTTATGTTCAAACAATTGCGCCAGATCATCGAGTTGAAGCACGCCAACCAACACCAAATCTGGTTTCAATAGCGGTACCGACTTTGCCACATATTCCTTATAGGTTGATGTATACTGGCCTCCCTGCCCGCAATTAATCACCTCGATTTTTTCATACCCATTCTCTTTCAGGTAACGCTCCAATTGCATGGGCCAGCTAAACTCCAGATCAACCCCCCAACCAAAAGTCCAGCTATCTCCAAAACACAAAACTCTAAACGTATCCTTATCTTTTTCAATTTGTATCTCTTTGTTACGCAACCCTAACGTGTTGATTTCTGCCCGGTAGTTAAATTCTACAGTTGAGTAAACTGCTGCAGAGTTGGGTTTAAAAATCAAACCATCATGCTCATTATCTTCCGAACCCGCAAACAATCCGATTAAAAAATTAATAAACACCAGAAAGCCAAGTGCGATAACGATAAACGAACTATTAAAAACCAAATTCTCCAATCGTTCTGACACGCTTTTCAGTCGTCTGATATAAATGAACGCGAAAATTCCAAGAATGGGTATCAACCAAAAAATCATTTTCAATATCCCCGATTCGTATATATCGTAGTTTGAATAATAGAGGTAGAACGTGAGCGGGTTCCACAAGAGAATAAGTAAAGTAATAAAGAATAAAAGAATGCCCTTTGAATTTTTCATATAACCGGTTTGAAAATTTTAATGATTATGCCTGGAGATTGATGTTACAGGTTACTGATGTACGTTAAGAAACAGATGAAGGCGCCTTCCTGATAACCTTGCCCGGCACCCCAACCACCGTACAGTTATCCGGAACATCGCGTGTTACCACGCTGCCTGCACCAATTATTACATGACTGCCAACTTTTACGTTGGGAAGAATAATGGCACCGCTACCTACGCTACTGAAGTTACCTATTGATGCGCCTCCCAGTAGCGTAGCCCTGGGCGAAATCTCGCAATAGCAACCAACCGTTACATCGTGGTGGATGGCAGAAAATGCATTAATCAAACACCCTTCGCCAAGGGTGACGCTGTTCGTTATCAACACTAATTCCATAATATTAACGCCCTTCCCTATCGATACATGATAATGGCCCACACGGGCAGATTCGGCAATTACCGAATGAGGATGCCCACCTGCCTTAATCAGTTTTTCAGCTACCACTGCTCTTGCCTTCGTTCCTCCCAATCCTAAAACAAACCGATTGTCGGTTTTGAAGATATTGTGAAGATCATCTATGCTCTTGACTATCGGAAAGCGCTCGTAAAACAAATCGGGAGCCTCTCTATTGATGTCATCAAAAAATTGAAGGTTATCCAACTGGTTCTGCTGATGCAGTAATTCCAGTATTTCCTTGGCATGACGACTTGCTCCGGCTACTAACACAATTAATTATTTTGAACTCTTAACATGATCCGGGCTACAAAGTCTATCTCCTCAAACGTGAGTGTGTGATACAGGGGAAGGCATAATACCCTGCTGGATACTGATCGCGCTACCGGTAATTCCACTTTTTTCAAATAAGGCAATTCATCTAAGGAAGGATAAAAGTACCTTCGCGGGTAAATCCAGTTTCGATTTAACTCCTCAATCATCCTAAGGGTAATATCTTCAGTAGGCAAAACCACAGCATAATAGGCGTAGTTAAAAGCAGCTCCGGGTGTAATCGCAGGTTTTTGAAACTCCAGGTTTTTTAGCGCTTTATCATAATAATCACTTTGCGCTTTTCTTGTACTGCGGATAACATCTATATGCGAAAGATTAACCAAACCCATAGCAGCGTGAAATTCAGAATTTTTGCCATTGATCCCCACTTCTGCAAATTTTTCCGGGCCATCATGCCCAAAGTTTCTCATATAAGCCATACGCCTCAGCAACTCAGAAGAGTTAGCGATTACTGCTCCGCCTTCTATGGTATGGAAAAGTTTGGTGGAATGGAAGCTCGCGGTGCTGATATCGCCAAATTCAAAAACCGATTTGCCCTTGTAAAGCGTTCCAAACGCATGTGCGGCATCATAAATTACTTTTATATTATGTTTCGCAGCAATGGTATGCAGCGCATCAATATCGCACGGGTTGCCATACACGTGCGTTGCCAGGATTGCCGTGGTGTCAGGTGTTATTGCTGCCTCAACTTTTGCCGGGTCTATGTTTAGTGTGCGCTTGTCAATATCAGCAAACACGGGGGTACATCCTTCCCACACAATACTACTTGACGTAGCCACATAAGAAAATGGCGTAGTAATAATTTCACCCTTTAACCCAAGCGCTTTAATAGCTATTTGTATGGCAATGGTTCCGTTGGTAAGAAAAAGTAAATGCTTAACCTGTAAATATTCCTTTAACTTTAATTCCAGCTCATTTACCAATGGGCCGTTATTGGTCAGCCAGTTGCGCTGCCAAATCCCATCCAGGTATTTTTCATATTCTTCTTTTGGCGGAAGAAAGGGTTTGGTTACGGGAATCATATTACAATCCGAAATTAGATAACTTTTTACTCTTTTAAAACTCTATATACTTGCAGTAACGGCAACCGCCTTACCACGCATTTCTAACAGCCCGCTTTATACCCCTAAGCGTTTGAAAAAAATCAGGGCTTATAATACGCAGGGTTGTTTTAAAAAAATCAGTAAGACCTGCGACACTCAACGGATTATTTCTAAACGTCCGGGCGGTTAACCTGAATGCCGCCTTCCTGTTACCATTCAGAGCCTCGCCTTGCGCAATATCATAATACTTCAGTTGGATGGATTTATTAAGGTGCTCCATTTTACTGTCATCAAGCCTAACCAGCGCCCCGGTTTTTACCAACTCCATAAACTTCATCTCTTTTTGAGCAATGGCCAACCGGGTGCTTCGCCCGTTTATACTCCCTTCATTGATTCTGTACACGGCAAACGTATGGCTCAGGTATCTTATCTTACCATGATTAAGCAGCTTCATGTACATATACCAGTCGCAGCTTATAATCGAAAAAAAATCGGGCGTAAAGTCTTCACGTTTCAATACATTCCGAAACATGATGGTGGCTGTGGTTATGCAATTAAACCTGATCAATTTTGCAAATTCAATATCATGATCTTTTACAGAAGGCGGATTCCCTTTATCAAACTGATTGATCTGTTGGATAAACTTTTTATGATTGCCACACACCAACGCATAGCCAGGGTTCGACTCCAGGAATTGATACTGAAGATTTAATTTATCGGGGTTTATCCAATAATCATCGCCCTCACATAAACACAGGTATTTTCCGCGGCAGCTAAAAAGTGTTCTGAGAAAATTTTCGTGCATACCAACATTGGTGGTATTTTCTATTACGTTGATTTTATCAGGATACCGATCTTTAAAATCATTAATAATTACCCGCGTGTTATCGGTAGAGCAATCCTCGCCAATAACCAATTCATAATCCAAATCGGTTTTTTGATCAAGTATGCTTTGTATAGCCTGTGCAATATAGTGTTCATGATTATAGGCCAACATGAAAACACTTATTATGGGTTGCTGCGATAACATGGATATACCTGAATTATTAGAACAAAACTATATGGTTAATTTTTAAAGATTTGCGTAACATCAGTTAATTCGTTTAGTAAAACTTATACGCTGCCGCTATCAGGCTTGAACGCTCAATACTTGTGCGTTTCCTTATAGCTTTTAAAAAATTTAAACCGGAACAGGAAGGAGGGCGGGTTTTTTGATGACTTGGTATCGTGGGGCTTCATCTTAGTAAAATATCCGGTAAAACGTGTTAACTCAAGCAAAACCCTTACAATAAGCGACCGCACAAAACTACCCTCCTTATCTAACGTTCGCGTGGTTGTCCATACCCGGTTTTTAAAGCCTCTTAACATGTTAACTTTTCCATAGCGCATCAGCTCAAAACAAAACCGGCCGTCCTCACCCCAGGCATTATTGTGATCGATAAAGCCAGCGTTAAGGCCGTATTCTTTCACGTACCCCATAGACATGCCCAATGAATTTAAGTAGGGCCGTTTAATATGCCTGAACTCAACCAGCATATCGCGCAGGCGTTCATACATAAAAAATTGCCAACGCGAGTTCTTTTTTGTGCCCAGAAAAGAGTGCCTGCCGTAAACACAGGCTACATTCTTCTTCCGCAATATCCGGGTCATATTTTCTACCCATCCCGTGGGATAAAAACAATCGGCATCGGCCATCAGAATATACTTTCCTTTCGCGTTCACCTGCCCTAATTGGCGGGCCGGGCCAATACCCTGCGCTTTTTCCAGGTACGAGGTTACATTCAGGCTATCAAGCACCTGCTGTGTTCTATCCGTTGAGTTATTATTGACTACAATAATCTCGAACGGCACATTGGTTTTGGCTTGCACCAACGTAGAAAGCGCTTTCACGATATTCAATTCCTCGTTCCACACCGGAATAACAATGGAAACCTCAGGCTCCTTGCTCACCAGTTGGTTCAGCTTCTCTTTTATGTTATCAAGCACCGATTGCGGCACCTCATCCAAAGTGTTAAAGGCTAACATCTCAGGGTTAATCCAGGAGGGGTTCTTAAAAAAAGACATAGACAAGACTAAATAAAGACCAAACTGCTTAAATTGGGTTGCTAAGGTAGATTTTTTCAATCGGTTTAGCGCCATTTGCAGGAAATTTCGCCCATACGGCCCACAAAGTCGAAATATGTGTGCAGGAGCCACAAACAGGTTATACAAGCCGAAAACAAGGCTTTGCACAAACCACCGGGGTTTATAGCCTGAAAGGTACACGGGGTTTTATAAGGCTTAAAAGCCTGATTGTATTGAGTTTAGTGCTAAAATGGAATATCCAGGTTAAGATGGCCGGCCTTTTCGTAAAATTTAATGCTAAATATTACATCTTAGCTTGTCACTTTTACGACTTTTGTAGGATATTAGTAGGTAGCTTTAATCAATATCACTCTATGAAATTATCGGCTAAAATTGCCCTATTCTTTGCCATTTTTAACTCTTTTTGCACCCTTTCCTATGCACAGATTGATACTACCTGGACTTTTTTTCAATACAGGAACAATGGAACAAGAGCTGTACTTCTGCCTCCCCCTGCTACAAATCCTTGTCCTCCAGGCCTAACATGCTTTAATGTAGACATTCGCCTGCGCGACTCTGATATTGGTACCCAACGCGATTATTACCTGTTAGAAAACAAGACCTTCAGTTTCCGCAAAAGTGGCGGAGTACCAACCGATACCTATTTTGGTATGGCCGGTTTTACCTCCACCAATTATACACAAGGCCAGTTAAGAGCCCTTACAGCCTGGCACGACAAGTTTTCAATGAATTACCGCCTTATAAAGCCCCGCAACTACCCTACCAACCCGAATGTAGAAGGCGGCTATCCATTAATTGTAATGATACACGGAATTGGTGAACGCGGAAATGCAGGCTATTGGAGTAACAACAACTGGAATCCTAACGATAATAATCCGCAGGCCGGTACCTATAGAATTATTTCCGCTCAAAATGCCAGTGGTAGCGCAAGATTTACAACTCAAGAGGCTCACGGTTTTGCTAATGGTCAGCAAGTAGTTATTTCTGGCTCATCCGTTTCCGCCTACAATGGAACCCGAACTATTTCAAATGTTACCGCAACTCAATTTACGGCTAATGTAACTTATTCAAATACCGCTACAGCCGATGTATATCGCCCCGGTATGTTGCAGTTGTTGAATAATGACCATAACCTATTGCATGGAGGCTCTATACACCAAACGGCCGTAATGACCACCACTCCTGCTGGTATGGTGCCAGATAATCCGGCCATGCCCGCACGTGCATTTCCTGGCTTTGTACTGTTTCCGCAGAATTTAGTGGGTTGGCAGGAACCCGATGGAGCTGAAAACGTAGTGCGCATCATCCGCTTGTTGATTAAAAAATACAACATCAACCCTAACAAAATATACATTCACGGGCTCTCCGATGGTGGGGCTGGTGCATACAGGGTAATGCGTACTGCCCCATGGTTATTCAGTGCCATTCTGCCTATGTCGGCAGTTAACGATGCGGATATCCGAAGTTATAATCTGTATCCCTATATGGTAACGATACCACAATGGATATTTCAGGGCGGTACCGATGGGAATCCAACCCCTGCGCAAACCCAAACCCGGATTCAGGATTTTAGAAACAACGGTATAGAAGTACGCTATACGCTTTACCCCAACCTGGGGCATGGTGTTTGGAACAATGCCTACAACGAGTCTGAATTCTTTAGCTGGATGCGAAAAAAAGATAAGTCCAACATCTTTGTAAAATTTGGAAACCAAACTGTATGCGGTACAACAGGAGCAGCAGCAGAACTGCTGCTAAGCCAGGGTTTTTTAGCTTATCAATGGGAGAAGGATGGCGTAATTATTCCGGGTGCGAATGCATTTAGTTACTCTGCTACTTTACCCGGTACGTACCGGGCGCGCTTTAGCCGCAAAGCAAACCCTACCGAAAGCGACTGGAACCGGTGGTCCGACCCGATGGTAATTACCGAGAGCGCCCCGGCTACACCTGTTATTAAAACAATAGGGTCGCCCGTAATGCCTACTATAAACCCTGCCGTGTGGCCGGTTGTGCCGGATCTGGTGCTAATGTCCAGCGAAAAGAATGAGAAGTATTATTGGTACCGCGATGGTGTATTAGTTAGCAATGCAAAAACCTATAATAATCAGAACACATCTGTTCAGGATACTTTGTCCATGATTTACCGGAGTTACGAGCATCCGGGAAGTTATACCTTACGAACTGCGGACGTGAGTACCTGCCCGAGTTTGCCTTCGGCTCCTTTATTCGTTACCTATAATACTCCGACTTCTATTTCTATTCCCGGTAATTTTAGCGGCACGGCTCAGTCCCCCACCAGCATTTTTTTAACGTGGGCTGATAATTCACCGAATGAAACCGGGTTTGAAATCTGGCGGAGAGCAGCAGGCGAAAATACATTTACCTATGTGGGGGTCACGGCAGAAGATATAGTTTCTTTCCTTGATACCAACCTAATCCCCGGCACTCTTTACGAATATAAACTCCGGGCAGTAAGCAATACGGCCCGGTCGCTGCATGTTCCCAGTGAAGATCCAAACATAAACTTAGAGATAGAGACCCCGTGGGACGAGGTTGCACCTACCCCGCCCCAAAACCTGCGTGTAACTCTCAATTCAATCAACTCTATTTCATTAGCATGGGATGCCAGTACGGATAATGGGGGTATAAACCAGTATGTCATCACGTATGGTAACAATCAACCCGTGTACACGCCAGGCAATGAGACTACTTTTACCCTTACGAGCCTACCTGCCAACACTGCCTACCCCATTACTGTGCAGGCAGAAGATTTTGGCGGCAACTTATCGGCCCCAAGCAACCAGGTAATTGGTACCACCGTAGTGGAGGGGTTGTACTATGAACACTCTACCGGAGCCTGGACTTCGCTCGATCCGTTTATATCAACAGCTAACACGGATACCCCACCTATTGATTGGTTTTCAGCTGAGTTTACCGGCAAGATCAACAACTTTAATGTGAATCCGATGGTAACGCATTATGGCGAACCCCCTGGAATTGCTACACAAGAAGACTTTTACAAGATCAAATTTGATGGGTATATCCTCATACCAACTTTTTCACCAGCTACCTCGGGCAATGTCTGGCAATTCCGAACAACTTCCGATGATGGAAGTATGCTCTATACGGGAGGTTTTAATACAACTCCGTCAACTCAAGGGCAGTTTACAACAAACCGAAGGGTAAATAATGATGGCTTACATGGGCCTGTAACTGTTGAGAGTGGAAACGTGACTCTTGCTCCGGGCTACCACCGGATTGTAGTATTGTTCAATGAATATACCGGAGGGCAATCATTAACAGTAGAATATCGCAGGCGGTTAACTAATACACCTACCTGGACAGCTTGGGCTCCCATACCTGATGCCATGCTACGCTCTGGTAATTATACTCCACCCGCACCACTTGCTGCCCCTACCTCTGTAGCAGCAACAGCAACAGGTATGACAAGCGTTGATTTAACGTGGGCGTACGGTGGGTCACCCGCTCATCAGTTTGAGGTGTACCGCGCTACTGTGGTTGATGGCGATTATACGATTGTGGGCCGCGGCACTGGCCTTGCCTTTTCGGATACCACCGCACATCCCAGCACTACCTATTATTACAAACTTAAAACGATCAGTGTTACTACTGGGGCCTCCTCTCCTTTTAGTACCATTGCCACTGCCACCACAGCATCAGATGCAATCGCACCTTCAGTGCCAACAGACGTTGTGCTAATCAGTAAAACATTTACCAATGTGGCGTTCAGTTGGACAGCCTCTACAGACAATGTAGGTGTTACCGGCTATGAAATTCTGATCAACGATAACCCCGTGGGTAATTCAACAGTTACCAGTTACATGGCTACTGGTCTGGAGCCAGGAACCCTGTATAACATAACTGTAAAAGCCTTTGATGCTACCGGTAATAAGTCAGCAGCTTCCAGTCCTGTATTGCAAGTTACTACCAACAGTGGGGTTATGTATTATTCAAAACCTACTGGAGCACTTAGCAGTGCTAGTACCTGGGGAACTAATACTAATGGAACAGGCACTGAACCTAACTTAACCTACAATGGGCAATACTACACCGTGGCAAACCGGCCGGGTAATACCACCGGTCTTGGTGGATCACTTACTATTGGAGGTAGTATTTCTAAACTAATTGTACCAGCAGGTACAACGCTAAACGTAGATAATACTATCTCAGCCAAATTAGAAGTTCAGGGCAATGCAGTAGTTAACTTAAACCATGCCACGGCACCAGAGTTCTTAAGTGTGTCACCCACCAGCACGGTTAACTTCAATACCTATAACTACATCCCTGCCGGCACGTACGGCAATGTAAACCTTACCGGAACGGGTAATAAAAATTTTGAAGCCGGTGACATTACCATTATGGGTAACCTTACCGCAACCAATGGCATTGCCTTAAAAGGTGTGCCTGGTAATGCTTCGCGGGTAACCGTGCATGGTGATATAACACTAGCCGGAACACCCGCTGTAGTGGCCACTGATAATGCATTAGATTTAACGTTTGCAAAAGCAGGCACGCAAACCGTAACCGTTAACGGCATGCTGGATCTGTATAAAATTTCAACCGCTTCGGGCACAAACGTAAATGTTGTGAACGGGGGCAGCGCGGTAACTATCAATGTAGGCTCGCCCAACGGTGGCGGGCTTTTGTTAGCGAACGGCACCACCCTGAACTTAGGCAACAACCATTTGGTAATGAAGAATGCGGCCAGCATTAATGCAGGAGGAGAAACCGGCAAGCTGGCTATTAACGGCAGTAACCTTAACCTTACCAGCAGCAACACCCAAAACTCCAATTTGTATTTTGATGCTACCAATAAAACGGCAGGCATGGTTACCTCAGCCTTTACCGGCACCGGTAAGCTGATGGTACAATCTCCGGTAAGTATTACCGATGGGTTAAAAATAAAAGCCGGAGAAGTGAACTCGGCCGGAAACATTACATTGGCCTCTACGCCAAGCACAACCGCTTACCTGCAGGAGATTGAAGGCAACGGAAGTATTACCGGTGAAGTATATGTGGAACGCTGGGTGAGCACAGCCAGGAAGTACCGGTATATGTCCTCGGCAGTGGCCGATATGACCGTGGCCAACTGGCAGGTTCACATGCCCATTACCGGTGATTTTACGGGTAGCAGCCCGAATTCGCCTAATCCTTCTATGTTTTACTATGTAGAAAATGATGGCGGATATAAACATTACCCGCACACAGGAAGCAACAACTCAGTAACTTTTGAAAGGGGTCGCGGGTATTCCATTTTTAACTATCTCGGCAACAATCCGCTTACGCTCACTATGACCGGTAATCCTTACCAGGGAAGTGTTCCGTTTACGCTTACTCCCGGCAGCGGAGGTGACACAGGCTGGAACCTGTTGGGTAATCCTTACGCTTCTGCTATTCAGTGGAATAACCTGGCTTCAGACTGGTCGCGTTCGGGTGTTTCACCCGTTGTGCATATACCGGACAATACCAGTGGCACATTGGTATTCAGAACCTGGAATGCCCTCACACAACAAGGTACTAATGGCCAAACCGATGGCATTATTGCACCCGGCCAGGCTTTTTGGGTGCAGACTGTAACGGCAAATCCAACGATGGCTATACACGAAAAAGCCAAGCGTACAAACACCTCCACGTTCTTCCGCGAAAGCGAAAACCATATTAACAGCATTACGGTAAGATTGTCGGGCGGTTCATCAGAAGACGAGGCTTATGTTATCCTGGGCGAAGCATATAGCGACACTTACGAACCCGAAGCAGACGGCATGAAACTCAAAAATGAAAAGCTCAACCTGAGTACCCGTTCGGCAGAAAATGTAAACCTTGTGTTTAACATGCTGTCCGATAGCTTCTGTGAAAAAATTGTACCGTTGACCATTGAAGATGTTACACCGGGAACGTATTTCCTTTCGTTCGATAACATTGAAAACCTGGTAGGTGTAGGCGCGGTTGAACTCTCTGATCATTTTACCGGCAACACACTAACCGTTACAGGTAGCGAACCGTATAGTTTTGCCGTTACTTCAAATACTGCAAGTTATGGTGCCGGCAGGTTTACCCTTACATTCCATCGGCCGCAATTGGAAAATAATGCTGCTGCAACAATAGCTGACGTCTGTGGTGGCGAAATGGCTGCTATTCAACTTACCAACACGCAGCCTGGTGTATTTTATTATGCCTCGCACGTAAATGACGAAACTCCTCTATCGGAAATGATATCGGGTGATGCCGGTAGCTTTACCCTGAATGTGCCCGTACATGCACTGAACACCGGTGCAAACAGCCTCGTTATCCGCACAGGCTTTAAAGGCTGCAGCAATGAAATGCTGTCTGCCGCACCGCTTGAGTTTACCTACACACCTGCACCCCAGGTTTCGGTAATTAAACCCTACTATTCACTTTGCGAAAATGCTCAGGTAACGTTAAAGGCAGAAACCGCTGCAGGAAACAGTTTGCGCTGGTACAAGGACGGGCAGTTAATCGCTAACCAAACCAGTACCAACTGGGTTTCCGGCCCTATTGAACAAACAACCCTTTTCCAGGTAGCAGCCGTAATCAATGGATGCGAAGGAGAGAAAGTTTCAACATACGTGGAAATCAATCACGTACCTGTTCCCCTGATTGAGTTTGATGGTGAAGTGCTGGAGATAGTAAATGAAATTCCTGCCGGAACTTTCATGCAATGGTATAAAGACAATGAACCTATGGATGCGTATGACCGGGGTATTAAGCTTATTGACGATGGCGCCTATTCGGTATTGGTTTCGCAAGGTGGTTGCTCAAAAATTTCAGACCCATTCCAATACCTGATAACAAGTGCCGAAAATTCCGGTGGTGACGGATTCAATGCCTACGTTTACCCGAATCCGGCAACCTATGACCAGCTATATGTAAAAATTGAAACAACCTCAATGCTGGATGCTGAGATTTCGTTGATTGACCTGACCGGGCGCAACGTGTTTGATGTTATCCTAAATAGAACAGAAGTAAATGGTGTGCATAGATTAAATGTTTCTCAGGATACCACTCCGGGACTTTACATCATGCACATACGGCAAGGCAGCGTTGTGCTTCAACGTAAAGTGATGCTGATTTTTAAGTAATGCGGATTTAACACAATGATAAAGTTGAGCCGGTCATCAACCGGCTCAACTTATTTGATGACAATATTTAATTTATTAATTTCAATTCCTTAAACCCCACGAAGGAAGTGAATAAGAATACTAAAATATACGGACTCTTATTTCTACTCACCTTGCTGGGTGGTGTTCCGGTTTTATCATTTGCACAAACCCAGGTTGTAAACGGACAGGGGATCATGACAAGTCCGGGCAATACCGAATTTCTAATCTACACCCCTCCGGGTTACGTGGAAGGGACTCCTTCCCCATTATTGATTAATCTTCACGGTCAAGGACAAATCAATCCAAATCCACAATGGCCAGGATGCTTTTCCATTGAATGCTTAAGAAGTCAAGCAAATGATGCAACCCCAGCATACCTGATTCATCAAGGGCAATGGCCGACCACAAGGCCTTTTATTGTTGTATCGCCTCAACTGAAACGCGATGCTACCCCTAACATCGCTGACCAGGATTGGTCTGCTCCATACATTGATGAGGTAATCGAATATGTAAAAACCATTCGCACCATTAATCCGGATAAGATTTATATCATGGGGTTAAGCCTGGGTGGCCAGGGCTGCATGATTTACAGCGCGGCCTATCCTAACAAAGTAGCGGCTATGGTACCCATTTGCGGCCGCACCGATGATATTATTCAAGATGGAATGGCCTGTTCGCTGGTCAACATTCCTATGTGGATTTTCCATGGCACGGAAGACATTACCTTGAACTATACCAACGCCATTAATATGGAGGCTGCCATTAATGCCTGCCCCAACCCGGGAAGCATTAAGCCGCACGTAACTTTGCTGGATGCTGGTGAACATACTGGCATTAGCGTGTGGAACCCGATTTATAATCTTGCGTGTGGTTACCCCGTGTACGACTGGTTGTTGAAATTCACGAAAAATTCTACTGCTAACGTGCTACCTTATGTAAACGTAGGCACGGATAAAAAATTTCTCGTTAGTGATAGTACCATTTACCTTTTCGCTGAATATTTCGATCCGGATGGTTCCATTGCTTCTGTTGCCTGGACGCAAACACAAGGCACAGCCCTTACGCTGCAACAAACCAATACGCACATTTTAAAAATCACAAACCTGCAGGCTGGCACATTTCAATTCAGGCTTACTGTAACGGATAACCTCGGTGGCATTAGTACCGATGATGTAACGGTTCAATTGTTTGATACATCTGCGTTAAACAGTGTAACGAGCCTCAGGCTTATCAATACTACAAACAATAATGCCGACATCGGAATCCTGGTAAATGATCAAGTCATTAATAAAAATACATTGAACACAAACAAACTTAACGTGCGGGCTGTTTTGACCAACCCGAGTGGAAGCATCGTGTTCAAGGTTAACAGTAATCAAAATACAAGGTTGATTGATGAAAATCCATGGAGTCCCCCTCATTATGATAATGTTTATGTGTACAACCAAACCTATGCACCCGCATTTGGATGGAACATTTTAACAGGCGACCATGTGGTATGTGTCACTCCTTATACAGGCGGTAACGGCTCTGGAACGGAGGGCATATCTAAATGCATAAAATTTTCTGTTATCAATCCCATAATCCAAAACTACTATCCCAGGCCTGGGTTAGATTTAAGTGCGCTACTCTCTTGGGGAGCCAATCCACCTGATGGCAGTGGTAGTTCTCCTGCTTACTTTAACCACAGCACTGGCAGCAACTTTCAGGTGTTTAATGTAAACAAGGCAGCCACTCAAAGCGGACCGTTATCCATTGGCGGTAACGAATCCGCCTTGTGGGTACGGAACGGTGGAGAGATGACAGTGAATGACACGTTTACCGGAGTGATTAATGTAGAAGGAAATGGCATTGTGAATGTAAACACAACCCAGCCGGTTGCGTTCGGATCAGTTTCCCCTACCTCCACTGTTCGTTTTGGAACCGATGCTACGGCAATACCTGCGCATACGTATGGTAATGTGGAAATAATGGGTGCCGGCACCAAAACGTTAAGTAGTGGAGCCACCATCATTACAGGCAACCTCGTAATCGGTAACAATGTTGTTGTAAACGGAGCGGCCAATAACACCAGTGTAATTCAACTTACGGGAAATCTTATCTTACAAGAAGATAGCGAATTTAATCCTGCTCATAAATTTGGGTTAACCTTTTCGGGGGGTCAGCCTCATGCCATCACCTTAGCGGGTGCCAAAGCCGTTTTTAGTCACCTCACTATTTTAGGATCGTCTGAAGTAACGGTAGCCGAAGGCACCGTTCCAAAAACGTTTGAGTTTGGTACCAGTACGGGTGGCGGATTACTAGTTGAAGCTGGAAGCGAGTTGAATCTTGGAAAAAATCACTTAACAATAACCGGAGCCGGAACCATTAACAGTCAAAACCAAACCGGCAAGATTTCATTTGATCAAAGTACATTAGCAGTAACATCGGGCAGTGCGTTTAATTCCAATTTATACACCCAACCTACCCGCGACACCGTTGCTGCGTTGGTTACTAACCTAACCGGCAGCGGTGCATTATTTCTTCGCGATTCATTATTTGTGCTTGACTCTGTAAAAAATTACAACGGAATACTCCATGCAAATGGCTTACTTACTCTTGTTTCATCCGCCAACAAAACCGCCAGCATCGGCCGTGTTGAAGGCACAGGAAACATAACCGGTGATATTCGTTTTCAACGCTTTATTCGTCCGGGAAGAATGTATCGTTACCTCAGTTTTCCTGTGCAAAACGCTACCGTGAGCGACCTTCAGAACTACATACCCGTGACGGGCACCTTTGAAGGAAATTCTCCTGGAACAACTAATCCATCGCTTTTCCATTACCAGGAACCTGCAGGGTGGATCCCCTACCCGACAACATCCCACACCGAAAACTTCGCGTTAGGAAAGGGATACGCGGCATATATTCGAAAGAGTACAGACCCTACCTTGGTTAAATTGGCAGGAGAAATTCACATAGGAGATTTTTCGTTTCAACTTAACGATGGGGCTGTCAATGACCAAAGTGGGTGGAGTCTTTTGGGTAATCCATATGCTGCACCCATTCAATGGGGCAATGCAGGCTGGATAAGCAGTGGAATTAATGCAACGGCATATTTACGAGACAATGAGTATGAGAATGGTCGTTTCCTCGTATGGGATGGCGAGGAAGGAGATGAAGAATTTGCCGGACTGATTGCTCAAGGACAATCATTTTGGGTAAAGGCATTTGATCCGAATCTAACTCCCTCACTTACTGTGCAAGAAACCGCCAAAGCCAATACACAAGCCACCTTGTACAGGACAAAAGAAGAATCAAATTCAAATCTGATAATTTCTTTAAACCACAACGACTTAACTGATCGAACGTTTTTGAAATTTAATGATCGATCAGGTTTGAAATTCGATCCGCAACACGATGGCTTGAAGCAACAAAACAGTTACTACAATCTTTCTTCCCTTTCCTCCGATTTGGTTTCGGTATCCATAAAAAATCTTCCCGATTCGTGTTATACCAACGTTGCACTGGCTGTTACCGGTGTGAAAGCAGGGGCTTATTCCTTACAGGTATCGGGGTCGGCCCTTGACGGAGAACGGGTGTTCTTCCTGAACGATATATTTCTTGACTCCCTTGTTCAGGTGAATGCTGATCAGGATTATACTTTTCATGTTACCGATCAGCCGCAGTCATACGGAACTAACCGATTCCGGTTGATGGCCATAACAGAATTGCCCGATCCGGTGATTACCGCAGATGAAACTAAACTAATTTCAAACGTAGCCTCAGGCAATCAATGGCTGCTGAATGGCAAAGACATTGAGGGTGCTACAGAACAAACTTATGTTCCGCTTGAAAGCGGTGATTATCAGGTTAGAGTTGTGGCATCACTATGTTCTAAAGTATCTCCACCCTTCATTTATTTGATTACAGGCACTGAGCCACAAAATCAAATAAAGATTTACCCAAATCCTGCTCAACAGCATATTATGGTAACGGGGCTTTCAGCACCCGCACACTATACTCTTCAAAATATGTGGGGTCAAACAATACAAGCCGGCAGTTTGTCAGTCGGCCAAACGGAAATTGAACTACACCAAACTGCTTCGGGTTTATACATTCTTTCGCTTGAGTTGGAATCAGGAGTTCAACGATATAAACTAATTATAAAGAAGTAACGTGCGTGTTGATTTTATATTCACTTCTATCCTGTTAACTTTACCGGTAAGTTCTGTACATGAAAAACATACTCTCCTATCTCAAAAGTTTCTCCATTAGTGCTGTTGTGTTCTTAGTTCTGTTAATCGTTCTAAATTGGGCTTGCGGAATTTATTTAGCAAAAATTGGTGGAGAAAAAAGACATTTACTGCCTGCCTACAACGATGATCACCGATATGCTGAGGATATATTTAAAGATTATCACAGTATAGCTCACCGTTACAAGCCGTTTTCGGAATGGCAAATGCTACCCTATGAGGGAAAAACGTTACATACAAACGAGCAAGGACTTCGCGTGCATACTCCACCGCCAGGCTCAACAGATGAACCCATCATTCGCTTTTTTGGTGGTTCTACCATGTGGGGTGAGGGCTCAGACGATGCCAACACAATTCCGGCACTCGTGCATCAAAAAATAAATACAGGCACAGTAATTAATCATGGACAGCTTGCCTATAACTCCAGGCAAAACCTGGATGCTCTAATCTCACTTTACTCCAAAGGCGAAAAAGCTGACATCGTTGTCTTTTACGATGGGGTGAATGATGCTGCTTTTCTTTGTCCTAAGGAAATTCAGGAACTTCCCGGTCACCGTCTGATTCCGTTATTTCAAAAAAAGATTTATGGTGGCGCCAGGCAGTTTGCTTTAACCGTACTTAATAATCTATTTACTGAAAATATTCTTCTGGTAGTTCAATACTATCGGGATACGGGTGCTGAAAAAACTTCACACTACGACTGCCTTCAGTCTGATAAAGGCGTTACTGTGGCTAAAATACTTATGCAAAATTGGGAAATGGCCAATGAACTTGTTACTAGTCGTGGCGGCAAGTTTATTGCTGTCTTGCAACCTGTAGCCTACATCGGCTCACCACAACTTGATCACCTTAAACTCAATGAGGAACTCGGAGATAATTTTCAATTCGTATATCATGAATTACAGAAGCTTATTACGGAAAAAGAGCATAGCTGGATATATGATTTCTCACAAGCCTTTAACGGGGAGGAATACATTTACATCGATTTTTGCCATGTTACAAAAACAGGCAACAAAATAATTGCTGATAAGATTACGGGTGCACTGGAATTAAATACGGAGAGGTAATCTCAAAGCTTAAGTCTTTTAAACACAAACTCAGGGATATTCCTTATAATAAGCATGACCCATCTCCATACAGGCAGAATATATATCAGGTCTTTCCTTCGGTGAATAGCCCTGATGATCAGCGCGGCAGCTTTATCAGGTTGGGCTGTCAGAAACTTAGGAGTCTTCATCCCATCAAGCATTCGCGTTTGCATAAAACCAGGCTTAACCGTCAGTACCTGAACACCACTTTTGAAAAGTCGGTTTCTCAACCCTGATAAATAGGCTGTAAATCCGGCTTTTGCACTCCCATATAAATAATTGCTTTGACGGCCTCGCTCACCTGCCACAGAGCTGATGCCCACTATTATACCTTCTTTTCTCTTCTCAAAATCGTTGGCAATCACATTTAGAATTGAAACTGCCCCAACATAATTCGACATAACTATGGCATGGCTCTCTTCCCAGTGAGCCATAGCCCTTAGTTGATCACCAAGGTAGCCAAACACACAGATGACCGTATCTGGTTTGGCTTCAAGGCTTTCATAAAAACTATTGTGAGTTTCGGGGTATAGTGCATTAAATTCAGCGAGTGATACCTTGACCCCAAACCGTATTTCCATATCACTTTTTAGAGCAGCCAGCCTCTCACAATTTCTAGCTGCTAAAATCAACTCGCACGATTTTTCGGCCAACTGATATGCCAGGGCTATGGCTACTTCAGATGAAGAACCTAATATAAGAATTCTTTTCATTGCGTATATTCGTTAGTGCTGTGGGGTTCATTCTTGGGATAATTATTCCAAATTGTAGTAAAACCTGCAACCATTCTATCAAAATCTTATAACTTTAGCACCGATAGTTACGCTTTAATTTTTTGTTTATGAAGAAATTTCTCCAGGAAATTATATCCTTCAGGGATTTAAAATGGTACCATTGGGTTCTTATATTCTCTTTGTATCTGGTTGTTCATGTTCCGGTAATACTTAAAAACTCTTATAGCTCTAATCTCGCTGCATTTCAGGCGCAAGCATTCCTTGACGGCAAGCTTGATATTGACAACTACTTTTGGGATGCTTCTGTCTTTGAAGATAAGTTCTATGTATGTTTCCCCCCCTTTCCTTCCGTGGTATTAACCCCGCTTGTAGCCATACTTGGTAACAATGTTAATACGATCCTTATAAGTCTCCTGATTTCATGTTTAAGCATGTTTCTACTGTACCATCTGTTAAAAAGATTTATGGGCGATTCGCCAGGCAAGCTTTGGGTATTCCTGGCATTCTTTTTTGGGAGCGGGTATTGGTGGGTAGTTCTTACCAGCGACTACATCAATGGTTTTGCCCACGTAATTTGCACCTGTCTTCTACTGATGCTACTGCTTGAACTATGTGGAAAAAAAAGACCCATACTTGTTGGTGTACTTTGGGCGATCGCATTTTTGACAAGGCAAATGACCATCTTCTACGGGATTCTCATCATCTATTCCCTATATATTGATCAACCCAATAAAAAAGTTGCATTCAAGACCATTGCTTCTTCATTTATAGTGGCCTTTGTTTGTGTAACTCCGTACTTTATATTCAATTACCTGCGATTCCACCATTTTCTTGACACCGGGTATCAATATCTGATCTATTCGGCTCCTATTCAGGAAAGGATCAATCAATACGGTCTGTTTAGCACGAAATACTTTCTATTCAACTTTTACCATCTCGTATTAAAAGGCCATAACATAATCATTTCTGGTGTTATGAATTTACAGGCAATCGGCATGGATCAATATGGCACTTCTATTCTTGCGGCTTCACCCTATGTTATCTTCTCCTATAAAGCACAGGAAGATCTCAGGTTTAAAATTGCATTATGGAGTACCATACTACTGATAGTGCTGAGCATTTTACTTTACCATAATAATGGTTGGATGCAGGTTAACACACAACGATTTTCACTTGATTTTTTTCCGGCACTCATTATTCTTATTGCCCGTAGCTATACAGTAATACCAAAATGGTTGTTCCATTCTTTTATTGCTTATTCCATAGCATTGAATTGTTTAAGTTATATTATCCACAGTATAAAATAACATGAAGAAACGGATAACGCTTACCGTTGAGTTACTTCCAATAATTGGTTGCTCAATATTTCCATTGTTCTTTGATTTGTCTTACCAGATCAACCTGTACATGATATGGGAAGGTGCTTATCGGCTTTACCTGGGTGAATTACCCTATAAAGACTTTGGTATTCCCATGGGGGTATGTTCATGGGTGATACCCGCTCTGTTTTTTAAACTATTTGGGCCAACATTATTCACGCTGGCTAAGGCGCAAGCATTTATGAATATCATCTCTGGACTGGCTTTTCGATGGATACTTATAAACAACGGTGCCACCTTATATACAAGATTTCTTGGCATACTTATCTTTTCCCTAACATTTATTCTGGGGCTATACTGGCCACAATACAATCATACCGTTATAATCTTTCAGCTTATTGCCATTGGCTTTCTGTTTCATTATTTAAAAAATACACAACAAAGAACCTCCTGGCTTTTGTTAACAGCTTCAGGTTTTTTCTTTACAGTAGCCTTTTTCACGAAACAAGATGGCGGAGGGTTAGGCTTACTTATTGGCCTGATTATCGTAGCCGTTCATACCTACCAAACTACCAGTATTAAACCAATCATTGTATTTACTACCTCGGTCGTAATTTTTTTCATGCTGTTTATCTTACCCTTTCTACAATACGACTTCGGTTACTGGTTCAATTACGGCCAACCACCTCACTACACGAGAATATCGATCCAGGATATTGTCAGCGTTAATATGGAAGAATCCAGGTGGGAAAAGTTCTATTTGCTGATCGTACTGCTATTATTTTATATCCGATGGAAGAATGGAGCAATCACCCGGTTGAATTTTTTATTTACACTTCTGGTGGTTGGCGTACTCTGCCAGGCCATGATTTACCAGGTAACCAGTTATGTGCCCAAGGATAATAATTTCTTTTTTCACTCTTTTTCTTGCGCCTATATTCTAATACAATTACAAGAAGCAAAATGGTTTCAATCTCGCGTAACATTTGCCTCGCTCATTATATTTGTTAGCCTTTGGTGGTCTGAGAAGCATTGGAAATACGCTGAAAAAATCCTGGCAAAGGTCATACCTTCAAGCACCTCGCAGGATGTAGTCTCTATAAATACTTACATTCTCCAACCCGCAGAATGCAATTTTTACTCTGACCTATCGACATGGAAAAAGTCCTCTCTATATTCCTTTGAAGGCATCCGGATGCCCGAAAGTACCGTTGATGGTCTAAACCGTTGCCTGCATTATATAGAAGAAATTAAAAAAGAAAAGGAACCGGTAATTTTAAATATGTCTGAGTTAACACCATTGGCTAAGGAAGCAAACTTCAAACTTGAAAAGGGTCCTCTATGGTTTCACCTTGGTGTAGGGATGTTTGACAGGGAACTTAAGCTATTTTCAGCACGCATTGAAGACCAGTATTATGACATGGTTATTTTTGAATACATTCCAACGTTAAATAACTTCTATCCCTTTTCCATCAGAGATACGTTAAAGGAGCACTATGTATTGATAAATTCATTTGAAGCACCCAGAATTGTATATCCGGGAACTATTGAGGTTTACTCGGCCAATAAATCAAATTCTTTATTCGTTGAGGAGGCACAAACAAACCGTTAAGTCCAAGTTTAATAAGTATTCTGTAGCAAACAATAGGTATAAAAACACCGCCAACCATTATAACAATTAACATCAGTATCGGAGGAGCTTCGGGGTAAATCTTCAACATAACTATCCGAATTGCGCTTGTAAAAATCAGGTGCATTATATATATGTACAATGAATGGCTGCCAATAAATCGTAATATTTTTATCAAACCCCATTCGTCAAGCTTATAAGAAATAAAAAATATCAATAATGCACCAATAATGGTTGTTGGTACAAACAATATAAAGCCAATGTAATCCAGATCATCGAGCTTATTTATATCAGGATACCACATTCGCCACAAAATCTGGATTGCAATAAACACAGGCAACGTATAAAGCAACCATCTGCCCCGAAAAAAGCTACTTTCAACTGGCAATAAATTACCGGCCATTAAAAAACCAAAGACCAGAAATATATAATAAAACATTATATCATGAAGCGAAAACAGATCAGTCTTGATATAGTATGAAGCAAAATAAAATCCAAGTGCTATCAATACATTAAGCCATACATTGAATTTTACCAGCTTAAAATTCAATGATGCAAAAACTACCATAACTGCAAACAATGCATACAAATACCAAAACTGGTCAATTGCTCGTGGATAGGTAAACAAATAAATATAATAGCTTATATCTTTACTAAAATTTGAATACTGACTAAACAGTATTTGAATTGTGAGATGAATGGTTGCCCATACAAAGTATGGATACATCAGAGACTCTATCTTAAACCGGACAAATGTACCAAAGCCTCTCTTTAAGGCACTTGAAGAGATGAAAACACCTGACACAATAAAAAAGACCGGCATGCTGGACTCTTGAACCAGATAAATAGCATTTTTTATATCTACCCCAGCGCCCAGTAAGCCGGTTAATGCGTGCCTGTACACAACATAAATAATAACAAAACCTCTGGCGTAATCAATCCAACCTCGCCTATGATTTTTAGTCTTGCCTGCAACAGTAGAACTCATTGAATAGATCAACAATAAAAATTACATCACATCTTCGAGTTTTACACCTACCAACTGCTCCAAATCTAATTTTGCATTTCTTAAATCCCGGTCAGTTTGTAACAGTTGAATTGATGCCCTATTGAGATCGGCCTGACTTGCTGTATATGCTTCAAAGGTAAGTTCTCCATTTTTGAAACGTTGCTCAATCAACTTAAAATTGCTTTCGATATCTGAAAATTGTTGAGATTGAATTTTAAAAATTTTCTCTTGCAATTGATATTCATTGTAGGATTTAAGCACTACTCTTCTAACCTCAAGCTTCTGAGCATTTATTTCTTCCTGAGCTATAGCCAGTCGTTGCTTGTTCTGTTTTGTTTCATTAGGATTACCTACAAAAACACCAAGTGGTATTGATATACCGAAGTTATATCGCGGCAAAAACACAGGAACAGTAGCATCTTGAGCTTTAATGTTAAACTCATTAATGTTTCCTTGTATCGTTATTAAATCTAACCAATCAGCAGCCGAACGGCCAACCTGGTATTCTGCAATCATCAGTTCACGTCTTAATATTTCGTTTGTAGGGTGATTTTTCCATGCCAGTTGAACCAATTTCTCTCCGAAATCTGAACTTTGAGCCCGATCGGGTAAAACGATTTTGTTGTAATCAATTATTTGGGCTTGTAAAGGAAGCCACCCAAATAATACTAAAATGGCGAGTAGTCTTGTGGTTTTCATGTTTCAGGTAATTGAATCCGATTTAAGTTTATCAAATTGAGGTAAGCGAATTAGCAACGCATACGTTGCAATAACAATTAAGTTTACAGGTTTTGAAAACATGGCATGTTGCGTAAAATGCCCTACAGTTAGAGCAAAAAATGGGACGATATACGTTAAATTCAAATTTAAAAGCAATGGGTCGGTCATCGAAAAATGGTTATTTATACCTTTTATCATGACCACCGCAAAGAAAGATACAAATATAAGCAATCCAATCCATCCCAACTCTAATGCCGTTGCAAGATATCCGCTATCGGGATCCCACCCCCCCGCTAAGGGGTGACCGGGCGAATAAATGACCCCACTTGTTCCGGTGGTCATTACCCCCCCTCCTATAGGGTGCTTGAGAATGTATTCCTGGTTGAGAAGGCGCTTATAATCCCGCACGCCCATTGAAGCATCCTCAGAGGGAGTAAATGTAGAGCGAAGCCTGATCACCGTACCGCTATAAAACGGGCCAAAGAAAACAATCCCACCGGCAAAGACCATCGCCATAGCAAACATGATCACTTTCGAATTATTAATATTCAATAAGATCAGAAAAACCAGACCCACAGCCACCATAGCCGTTGCGGTACGGGTACCTGAATAAGCCATGGCCATAAACGAAATCAATCCAAATATAACAAAACCAACTCTCCATAATGTCTTATATGGACCAAAGGCTAAGGTAATAAAAGCTAAGCCACTGAACGCAAGGAATAAACCATAAATTGAAGGGTCGGAAAGGAATGAGAACTTCCGCATACTACCCCATTGATAGTATAATTCGTACCGGCCGGGAGTTTCATAAATCCAGCGCCATTCAAAACTCGTTAACCCAAAACTCTCCTGATAAATTCCATAAAGAGCAACCGCTAAGGCTACACCTAACCAAAGCATGGTGAATTGCTTTATGCTTTTAATGGTTATAAAGAGTTGAAAAAAAATAATGTATGATAATAATGAGGTGTTGTTCCGCATCGAAACCAGCCAACCTGTTATCGAAACCGCATTTGGGTTAAAAAGTTGGAGTAGTTGATATACAGTTATGATTACGAAGAAGAAAGTAAATGTGTTGCTAAATGACGTCCAGTCTTTTGGTCTCTTCGGGTTCAAGAAAACACAAATAAAAGTAACAGCCACTAATGCATCGTAAACAATTCCTAGTGGAATGGGCACACTAATAATTCGTGAAACATAAAACATAAACGAGCCCATCAAAAAAAGCACATACACACCAATGCTAAAGTCATATACAATTGCACTAACGACAAAGAATCCAACAACCCCAAGGATTACCAAGGGGCCAATTATTAAATGAGTTGTAGCAATAGAATAAGAAACCGCTAACGAAGCAAGCGTTACTAAACCCACAATAAGGAAAGAGTTAACACGCGCTTTCATTCAAGAAATAGAATTTTAAGTACCATAAAGAGGTAGACGGAAATAACGAATACAAGTACCGTTACCTTAATCAGGTGTCTCTCAGTAAATTTCGCTTTCAAAACAGAATTAATTATTTAAAAGTATTTAAGAGCTACCAAGTTAATTGCTACGACCCCGAATCCAATTCTTTACATAATTTCTAATGAGTCGCCAGCCATAAACATACCAACCGGCCAGCTCAACAAAAACCAGCCACGTATTAATTTTAAATTTAGAGTAAAGAATTAATTGATTAACGATAAAAATAATGCCAAACGAAATAACAGTTCCATAAGCAGCTCCGATAACACCAAATGACTGAAGCAGAAAGTAATTTAAAACAATATTAAGAAGCGCCATCAATAATGATAAGTAAAAGTTCAACTTAGGCATTTGTAATGCGTCCATAATCGTTCCAAACTGTCTACTAAAGGGCATAAGAATTGTATAAAAAACCGTCACCTGTAAGATTGGAACAGCCTCACTGTATTCATTTCCAAAGATAACCAGGATAATAAAATCTGCCATAAAATATACAGGAAGCACTACTGGAATTACCGCTGCCAGTATTAAACTAACAGATTTATAATATATTGACTGAACCCCTTCAACACCAGACTCTCTCATTTTACTCCCAACTTGCGGAAATACAACATTTGCAATGGCCATCGTGGGCACTTCTACTATATTGGTAATTCTCAGCGCTGGATTGTACATGGCTACTCCAGCGGTAGAAATAAGCCTACCTATCATCCAGCTATCAGTATTCCTAATAAGTATTGCGCTAATGTTTGTACCGAAAGTGTACTTACCCAAATTAAACAACTTCTTGAGAATTTTAATATCCACTAAACCCATATTAAAAACAGGAATTTTGTTCTTAACTAACAGGTATGAAAACAAAGAAGCTATCCCCGTTGCGCCAAGTTGCACAACAGCTAATTCGCTCAACGAGGGACTACCCCCGACTACATAATAACCTATAATGTAAGCAAAAAAAACAAATAATCGAATAAAATTGGCAATAAAAATTGCTTTGAACTCAAGTATTGATTGTAAAAAATACTCAAAATGGAGAAATACGACTAAAACAAAAGAATTTACAGAGTAAATATAAAACAGCTGCTCAAGTTGTTCGGCATACCAAAATTCAGCCAGCAGTCCGGCACAAATTACTAACACAGCAACAACTATACAGGTTAGCAATACATGAAGAATAAGTGAACTTTGAATGATTTTAACACGCTCCTCATCCGTAGATACTACCAACATACTAATGAAGGGAATTCGGATAAAGCCAACTCGCAATGTCTCCAGTATGCCGCCAACGCTTGTAAACAAAACCCAAATCCCAATTTCCGAAGGCGGAAGCATTCGTACCAGGAAAAAAATAGATGCAAATCCGAACAAAACTACCGAGGCCTGATTTATCAGGGAATACGCCCCATGGTTTATCCATTGAACAGAGTTCTTACTTGTTGCCAACAGTAGTAGATTTACTGTAAAGATAGCCCACGATTCAATATCTTTGTTACAAATTAACTTAATATTTAATCAGTATTTTAGATCAGAATTACTTAATACTTCTTTCTAAGAAGAACAACGTTATATGACTCCTTAAAGTAAAACATAGCAATCATGATTAAAAAAGTAGCAGCATTACTCATAATTCTTATATCAGCTCTGGTGATTAGCTACATCGTTTACAAACGGTACGCCCCTGAAATAATTGCTAATGAGCTTCTTAAAGAAACCGAGCCTGCTTTTCTACCAAAGAAGGTTACAGAAAAAATAAAGGAGGTAAAAGTTCAAACGAATCACTTATCTGTGGGTATTATTAAGGATATTCACAAATCGAATATTACGCTTGATCAGATTCTAAAGTCTTTAGATGAAGTTACAGAAGATAAGGCCGATTTACTATTGTATGAAATCAACAACTTAGGCCAACTTAAATCATCAGATCAGGTTTTTGATTTGATCAAAAAACATTTTCCGGCTGACTATGACATTGAATCTCTCCGAGAGCCCTTTCGTGACAAAGCAGACGTACAAAAACTTCAAACATTAATACAAAAAGCAAACGAATACCGGAATAATAATTTAATCAACTTCGAATCAGTCAAGGCCATTATTAAGCGCATACTAATAGAGAAAGAAAAGGAGTTCAACAAACACATTGAAACAAACTAAACTAACAGGGTTATAACTTATAGTCCTTAGGATCAATTCTATTAAGAACACAACCTCCAAATTTGCTACCTATTGAGTTAAGGTAATGGATTGACTCTCTGTCTTGTTGAGAAATAACTGATTGTGCAGAAAAAATTGTGACGACTTTATCTACATACTGAACCAGTTCTTTAGTATCCGCATAATCATTTAATGCCCCACCTTCCAAAATAATGAAATCAAAATTAGCCTTAAAACCATCAATCAAACTTTTAAAATTCCTGCCGCTTAATATCTCAGCTGGCGAAGCGGCATCACCGCCTGCATTTGTAACAATAAACACATTCTTATATATGGTAGGCGTTATAAGTTCATACGCCATCTCGTTGTCTTCAGGTTCTTCTTCCACCCTGCTCCGAGATGAAGAAGTCAAAAGTCCTGCAACAAACTGACGATCTTCAATTGATTTAAATTTTGATCTTCCTTTGGGCAATACCTGAGAAAGGATATTGCTCCGAAAATTAGTGTCTACAATCAAAACACGCTTATTAACTAAACTCAGAATATAAGATAGTGCAATAATAATAAAAGTCTTCCCTTCATTTTTGCGAAGGCTCGTTACCAAGAGCACAGAAGAATTAAGAGAGACTATCTCATGTCTGAGTTTTCGCAAAATTGATTTAAAAAAATCGCCCTGGTCACCTCCCGACTGATTAAAAATTTGAGGGATATTATAACTACCAACACCCATGTTAATTACAGAGCCAATCAATGGTAAATTAACAATTGAATTAAACTTGTCAATCGAACGGATTGATTGATCCAGGAATTCAAATAACCCTATAATAAAGATACAAATTGAGAAACTGCTAAATCCAGCCAAACCCACAATTATCATCCGCTTCGTAGATAATGGATTTTGAGGGGGGAAAGCAATAGAGATCTGCTTTAGATTATTTGATGCCAGCAGTCTGTTTTTAGCTTCATTAAATTTTGCAACCGCTTCTAAATATTCCTGCGAAGCAAGGTCTACTTCTTGTTGAATTGCAGCAAGCCTTGCTTCTTTAGATGCATAACCTGAGAAATTATATTGCAAATTTCTAATCTTTGCTTCAACTGTGTTTAAATTAGACCTTTCTACTTGTTGTTCAACATTTAACTCATTTAGTTTATTTTGAATTTCGGCCTTTGTTAGAGCAGGTGCAGTCGTTTGGCTATTGTCTCTCATGGTTTGTATTCTCAACTGTTCGCGCAAATAACTTATAGAATCCCTTAGTCTGCTGTCTACTTGACCTCCCGTTATATACCGATCATTCAGTCTGTTGATTTCATTTCGCAATTCAATTATCTTTTGATTGTCTCCAGTGTTAGAACTATTTCCGGATATGCCATTTAGTTGTCTTAGTAAATTATCCTTTGTAAGTTCAATACGGTGTAATGAGCTCCTGATTTCATCTCGCTGCTTTTCGAAATCAGACAATTGAACTAACTTATTTTCCCCCTCCTTATCGATACTAAATAGATTATTACTTGTCTTGAATAACCTCTGTGTTTCCAGTTTTTCATCCAATTCAGCTTTCTTTTTTGTAACAAGCTGATTCAAGAAATCAACTGACTCACCAGCTCGTTCTGTTGTCAAAGATCTACTGAACCGAATAAATTCTTCACAGAAAGCATTGGCAGCTAACGCTGATAATTGAGAATGATCAGAAACATAATCCACCTGAATGAAGTCGGTATTCGGAATACGGTAAATCGTTAAATTTGATTTAATCGCCATGTAATCATAATCATAGGCCATCAGAAATTTTCTAATTTCTGCATAGCCAGGGGATGAAGTTGACAGGGGAGCATGACTCCTCAACATTTCACTAACAAGATTCCTTACATGATTTACTTCTTCTACAGTTGTTCGGAATTTCTCAGGGTCAGGCTTATGAAACGGAATCTCGTTTTCATCTAAGTCATGCAGCAGTAATCTATAAGATAGAAAATTTGTAGCTGCACCGGAGTTCATAGAACTAAATAGGTTACTAAACTTTATATCTGCATCCCTGGGATTGAACCATTCCTCTTTTAAATGAACCTGATCATTCATCGTAAACCCTGTGGACAATTGAGTAGACGCTTTGTACCTGGCAACTTGATTAAGGGTGAAGATGTATGCTGCACCACTCGCCAGAATAGGAACACTAATCCACAACCATTTCCTTCTCCAAATGACTTTTAAGAGAAAAAGAATATCCATATTATCCAACTGTTACTTAATGTGCAAAGGTATTAAATTTTCAGGCTATTAAATATGCCTCAGCAAGAACTTAACCCTAAAGCTACATGACTGTTTTAAATCCACTGTTAGGGGAAGAGTAGACGTTTTGGCAGCACAACGTCAAAGTATTACAAAAAAGTTGCCAATGCACTCGCTAAAACCCTTTAAAATCTCTAAATTTCCGCGTTTTTTAACACCCTGAGGTCTATATTTTAACAGTTTTGAGCTATTAATCGCCCATGAAAATCCTTGGAATCTCCGCTTTTTATCACGACTCCGCAGCTGCCATTATTGAAAACGGTGAAATCATAGCCGCAGCCCAGGAAGAACGCTTTACCCGTAAGAAACATGACCCCGGCTTCCCTGCCAACGCGGTAAAATTTTGCCTGGATTACTGTGGCACCTCTATCGATAAACTGGACGCTATCGCCTTTTACGACAAGCCTCTCCTGAAATTTGAGCGCCTTCTTGAAACATACTATGCCTTCGCCCCAAAGGGCGTTTCCTCATTTGTAACAGCCATACCCGTATGGCTACGGGAGAAAATGTTCTTGAAAAGACTGATTCTTGAAGAACTTAAAAAGGTGGGGGATTTTGACAAAAAGAAACTCAAACTCCTTTTCCCCGAACACCACCTATCACATGCCGCAAGTGCATATTATTCCTCGCCTTTTGAGGATTCGGCCATCATGACCATCGATGGCGTGGGCGAATGGGCTACTGCTTCCATTTGCCACGGAACAGGCAAAGACATAAAAATTTTGAAAGAGCTTAAATTTCCCCATTCACTTGGGCTTTTGTATTCTGCCTTTACGTATTTCCTGGGTTTCAAGGTTAACTCTGGCGAGTACAAACTTATGGGACTTGCCCCCTATGGCGTGCCCGGCAGTGAACAAGTGAACCAATATATAGCCATCATAAAAGAAAAGCTTGTTTCACTCAAGGAAGATGGCTCTATTTGGTTGAATCAGGAGTACTTTAACTATGCCACAGGGCTTAGGATGGTGCACGAGGACAAATGGGCAAAGCTTTTTGGCTTCAAAGCCCGGAAACCGGAGGACGAATTAGAGGCACATCACTGTAATCTGGGGTTGGCGATACAGCATGTAACCGAAGAAGCCGTCATACTGATGGGTAGGGAGGCGCAACGCTTAACTGGCTCAAAACACCTTTGTCTTGCAGGGGGTGTAGCCCTGAACTGTGTAGCAAATGGCAAACTCTTGAATACCGGCATTTTTGATGACGTCTTTATCCAGCCCGCAGCGGGCGATGCCGGAGGGGCGTTGGGAGCAGCCCAGGCAGCCTACCACATCTATTTTGGTGAGGAACGCATAGTGCCTAAAGCAATGGATGGCATGAAAGGCTCCTACCTGGGACCTGAATTCTCCGATCTGGATGCAGAACATGTCATCCGGAAATATTCGGCCAACGGGCAGCATTTCGAAAGCCATGAGGAACTCTGTGCGTATGTGGCTCAACGGATTGCCGAAGATAATGTAGTGGGCTGGATGCAGGGACGAATGGAATTTGGCCCAAGAGCGCTAGGAGGGCGAAGTATTTTAGGTGACCCAAGGAGTGCTGAAATGCAACGAAAACTCAACGTAAAAATCAAATACCGGGAGTCTTTCAGGCCGTTTGCACCCTCTGTGTTGGCCGAAGACTGTACGCAATATTTCGACCATAAATCGATTTCCCCATATATGTTGCTGGTTCAGCCTGTGCATGAATCCAGGCGCAAGCCGTTACCGGAAGGCTACAATTCATTCTCGTTGAAGGATAAATTATACCACCTCCGCTCAGACATGCCGGCCATTACCCATATTGATTTCTCGGCACGCATACAAACTGTGCATAAGGAAACCAATCCCCGGTATTACCAACTCATTGAGGCTTTTAAAAAGCTAACTGGCTATGGTGTAATTGTAAATACAAGCTTCAACGTTCGGGGCGAACCCATCATTTGTACACCCGAAGACGCCTACCGGTGCTTTATGCGAACTGAGATGGATTTTCTGGTGGTCGGAAGCTATGTTTTTGACAAAAAAGTCCAGCCGGAATGGCAAGAAAAAGACAATTGGAAAGAAGAATTTACATTGGATTAAGGTATATTTGACCGTCTAAATATCAGTTGGTTATGGAATTTCTTAAAGACGTCCTCAAGTTCATGGCGGCCCGGAAAAAATGGTGGTTAACGCCTATCATCCTTTTGCTTATTTTTATCGGAGTTTTATTGGTAATTGGTGGAGGGTCCGCAGTAGCGCCATTCATTTATACACTTTTCTAAGGAGTTTATTGTGCAAAAGCAAGACAGATATAAAACCATACTGGTCATCGTTACCGGATTTTTGGTTATTGCCTGGATTTTTAAATTAGAAACCCTTACCAAAATAGCCATTGGCATTGGTCTGGTTTCTGTATTTATCCCTATTGTAGCAAAGGGGATTGAATGGATATGGCTCAAGTTTGCCCATATTTTAGGTTGGATCAATTCAAAAATCCTTTTAGGATTAATTTTCTTTGTTTTTCTTCTCCCGATCGCTTGGCTATCGCGCTTATTTACCAAGGATCCGCTTCGGCTAAATGGCCGCCAACTGAAAACTCTATACAGCGAGCGTAACCATCTGTATACAAAAGAAGACCTGGAGAATATCTGGTAGTTTATGCGGCCTGTTCTACAACTGATACGGCCCACTCATTGGATTAAGAATTTATTTCTCCTCATTCCTGTTTTCTTTGCAGGAAGACTCTTTCAACTTGAACAGGTTGAAATAATATTGGCTGGCATTGTGGCCTTCAGTTTGGTGGCTTCCGGTATCTATATTATTAATGATTTAAAGGATATAGAAGTCGATAAGCTCCACCCCCGAAAAAAAGCCCGTCCGTTACCATCGGGAGCAATATCCAAATCAACCGCCTTTGTTATTTTAGCCATTCTTCTGATAAGCGGGCTTACATTAGCAGCATTTCTTAATACCACTTTCCTGATATTACTGGGAGTCTATTTGATTCTCAATATAGGCTATTCATTTGGGCTGAAGAACATACCAATTGTTGACCTGTTCATTGTTTCATTAGGTTTTTTAATACGAACACATAGCGGAGGCGTACTCTTAGGAATAGAAGTGTCCCATTGGCTTTCCATCATGATTATGCTGCTGGCTCTCTTTCTTGTGTTGGCGAAGAGAAGGGACGACCTGGTGCTTCAGGCGTCCTCACATTCGGTTATTCGAAAAGCATCCTCCAGTTATAACCTGGAATTCATCAACGCCTGCCTGACTATCTTTGCTGCCGTAATCGTGGTGGCATATATTATGTACACAGTTTCTGCTGAAGTTGTTCAGCACTTCAACAGCTCATACCTGTTCATTACCACACTTTTTGTAGTTGCCGGAATTATGCGGTACCTTCAAATTACGCTGGTGGAGCAAAATAGCGGCTCACCAACCAGTATTTTGGTAAAAGATAAGTTTATCCTGTTTACGATCATTCTTTGGATTATCTCATTTTATATCATTATTTACAATTAGCGTGAACAGGCTGGCACTTTTTGATTTCGATGGCACCATCACGACTCAAGACTCCCTGAAAAAATTCTTACTGTATTATCACAGCTTGCCTAAAGTTATAATCGGCTTAATTATCTTATCGCCTGCCTTGATAAGCTATCTTCTTAAAATCATCTCAAATAATACAGCTAAACAAATTCTACTGCAATGGTTTTTCAAAAGTGAATCCCTGCACACGTTTAATACGAAATGTAATCAGTTTGCGCAAAATGAGATACCCAAAATTCTTCGCAAGGAAGCAATAGATTGCATAAATTTTCACATAGCGAATGGTGATACCGTGGTTGTAGTAACCGCATCTCCTGAAAATTGGGTTGCACCATGGTGTGACCAATTAAACATTTCATGTATTGGCACCCGGCTCAACGTGCACAATAATAGTTTAACCGGAAAATTTGAAGGAGAAAATTGCTATGGCCCGGAAAAAGCAAGACGCATAAAGGCCTTATTCAATCTTAAAGAGTTTTCCGAAATTATCGCCTATGGTGATTCGCGAGGCGATAAGGAAATATTCGGGCTGTCAACAAAGCATTATTACAGGTACTTTCCTGCTAATGAAACAAAAGTATCTCAATAACACCTCCTCCACTTTTACTTTGTTCAGGTTTAACTCGTTGTGTAGATACTGAAATTCGGTCTTCTGTCAACCCCGTCAGTCGTAATGCCCGCACAATTTCAGAAGTGCGTTCCAATGTGGTTTTACTATCCTCCTCTTCACGCACCCAAACCAATATCTGAATACCTTCACGCTGAAGCACCCGGTTAGCTACAAACCAAATAATCTCATTCTGATCACTCGATAACAAAGATACACCTTTATTGTAATCCATACGTGTGGATATACGTTTCGGGTAAACAGCGTTTAGCTCTTCCTCTGTGAGGAACGTTGAGCCTTCTGGCAAAACATTGCTAACATAGGCAACCTGTAAATTATGAATCAGCGATTGCTTTTCTGCATCGCCCCGGATATAGTACGCTACTGTATCGGCATAGATAGAAAAATAAGCATCAAAACCAGGTGAATTGACCATGCTACCCAAATTTCGTGGAACTGACCAGATGTCCCATGTACCATACTGGCGTTCACTAACAAAAATATCAGCATCACCATAACCGCTATGTCCGTTACTGGTGAAGTACAGTTTTGATTTATCATAACTAAGAAACGGAGAAATCTCAAAGCCTGGAGTATTGATGGAAGAGCCCAACTTCTGTGGTTTGTTCCAGCTATTTAATGAATCCCTCAGGCTTACATATAAATCCTCTTCGCCATAACCATCTTTACCTTTCATGGACAGCACCATCACATCAAAAGAAGGGTGCACGTAAACGCTCACAAAGTCATCGCGGTTGATGCCCGGCACTGCAATAAATTCAGGCTTTGTCCATTTTCCGGCTACTAATCTTGAAAAGGCAATTCCGCTTTTGTTATTATAGGCGTTCAATAAATACACAGTTGAGCCGTCTGCGCTGATACCGATCACCGCGTTGGAACGTTTGTTGTTCCAGGGTTTGCCGGCATTGACAGCGGGCGTCCAGTTGCCATTTTCATCCTTTCTGGAAATCCATATATCGGAGCCTGTATATTTTCCGCCTGTGTTCTTGCTGTGAAATGCTCTTGAAAAATAAAGCGTCTGTCCGTCCGGTGAAAGCATGGGCGCCAACTCCTCATCGTCAGAGTTTATGGCAGCGCCAAGCGTTACCGGCTGACTGAACTGAAGTTCCTGGGCGAGTGCTTCCAGCGAAGCAACAAAAACAAGAATATATAAAAGCACGCTCTTCATACGCATGATTACCAAAACCGGGGTTGTAATTTATAGGAGTTAAATAATGTAAGACCCAATACCACTTCGTGCGTATTTACATCAAAATTATTTAAGTCGCCCATGAACATATCATAGGCATAATTGATGGACAATTTTTTGGTTACTAATCCAACAAGTAAGGAAGTTTTTAAATTAGGTTCAAATGCCGATCCTACATAAATGAGGTCTTTATATCTCAACCGGAGGTTAACTGCCCATCGCATATCGTAACCTTCCCTATAACTCGAAGTAATACCCGGTGCTATAATCCATTCGGGGTTGATGGGTAAGAACACGCCTACTTGAGCCTTGTAACGCAAACCTGAGTTCAAATTAAATAATTGATCGCCATCCAGTTTGCTGGCAACCAAATTATCCGATGACAATCCGAAGAAGAATTTATTTGAATAGATAACCGCACCAAAATCAACCAGGAAAGTATTCTGACTGCCCTGCCCTGCTGCCAATAAGCTTTGATAGAACAAATCGTTTACATCATCGCGCACCTGCAAGCCGGTAAAATCAATTCGTTGATTGGTATAGCCAAGTCGAGTGCCTAACGCAATATTTACCTTAGCGGATACGGGCAGGTGATACGAGTAGTGTACAAAAGCACCGAAAGCTTTATACGGATCTACCTTCCTGCTGGTAATGACACCCCCCAATCCATGACGTCTTCTGAATTTATTCTCCTGCTGGATGGTTTCAAATATTGTAGGATCGGAAGTGCGTAACGCATTGTTTCTCCGCCCCGAACGGCTTCCATTGTTTAACGCCCCAAAGAAACTGAAATATGAGTTATCGTTTTGAATTCCATAATTATTCCATCCTTCCCTCACGCCTGCATTCAGACTAAAAAAATCGTCCATACCGGTAAAGGCAGGATTGACAGCCGGCAAATTCAAGTAGTATTGCGTAAAGTCGTCTTCTTGCGCAACAGCTTGTATTGCAATAAACGCACATGCACAAAGCAACAGGCTTCGATATAGTTTGGTTAAAAGCCATCTCAAAAATCGTATAAAACAAACCGTGTCATTCCGGCCTTGAGCCGGAATCTGGTTTATCGACATTTTTAGGGGATCGCGGATCAAGTCCGCGATGACTAATTCGATTTTTGAGATAGCTTGTAGTTGCCTCATTTTAATATCGTTACAGTGCCCTGGTATTTTCGTTTCCCTCCGTTCAAAAAGATAGTATAGAAATACGGGCCAGGCGGTAACGCTATACCATTTTTCTTACCATCCCACGTGCAATCAACCGTCTGACAATGAAATACCAATGCACTGTTTCTGTCGTACACCCGTATTTCAATTTCAGAGTAGAAATCCAGACCCTCAAAATCCCAGTAATCGTTAACGCCATCACCATTAGGCGTAAAGGCGTTTACAATGCTTACATCAGGAAACACCGCAGTGATGGAAACAATCCTGCTCACTACATTGCTATCATCAAGGCTATCGCGCACCACAAACGCTACCCGCTTATCGGATATTTCAGCATCGCCTGTAACCGGGCTGTTGAATAATACTTTCTTCAATGCGGCTTCGTAGTTAGCGCGTGTGTCTTTTCCACTTAACTCTAACACACCGGTTGCTGCATTATAAGTAGCCGTAATGGGTGATCCGGTTTCCGGTCTATACGAAAGTTGATCACCGTTGGTAAAGTTTTCTGTAATGGAAATTGTTGCTGAAAACATATTCGCATTATCAATATCACTTATCAATATAGATGTTGATACGGCTATGGCCGGATCGCCAAGGCTGTATAAAACCGGAGTCGTTTCTATATTGCTTAATACAGGGGGATCATTCACGTTAAGTACAGAAATAAATACACTGGCATTCTGCGTGGCGGAAAATGTTCCATCAAACGCATTCCATACAAAAGAATCCGAGCCGCTAAATTCCGCTCTTGGCTGATAGGTAAAATTATTGATAGCGCCCGCCTCAACTGCAATTTCAGTTCCTGCACTGACTGTTGTTCCCTTCCAGAAGAGTGTACCCTGCACAGGCAGCGAAATTACTTTTACATACTGAATCGGGCTTCCGGAGAAACTTGAAAAATTATCTCCAAAAGTAGTGTACGTAAACGTAAAGGGTATGTCTTCCGGAGTTTCAATTGAAAAATCGGTTAGCTCAGGCGGGAAATTTGGCGCAACCGTTAACGTGCCCTGCACATAACTAAAGTTGTAATTATTGTCGCTGCCGCCCGAAACGGTAATCGGGTATCCGCCCGGTGGCGAAGACAAGGTGGCGGTGGTGGCCAATTGTGGTTGCACGTCAATATCATTCACGTTATCCGTATTGGCAAATCCGGAATAGCTGACTGTCAATTCAGGGTTTGGCGTGCTGAATAATTTAGTTTTATTATCCGCAGCAGCGGTTAATGTTGCCTTGGTGATGGTGAGTGTGCCGGAGGCGTAAACAAAATTATAGTTATTATCCGAACCGCCTGAAACCGTAATCGGGTAGTTGCCAACCGAAGAAGTTTTTGAAGCGGCCGTGTTGGCTACCGGTTTACTATCTATTACCGATTCAGTTTCGCTATTTACAAAACCTGTATAGGAAATAGTCAATGAAGGGTTATCCAACCCATAAACCCGGCTGATGTTATTGGCACGTGCCGTCAGGTTAACCTTACTAACATTGATGGACACGGCTGTTTCTGCAATGATGTTATAATTATTGGTATTGGTTGGCACAAACCGCACGGCTAATTTTTGGTTTGTACCCGCGTTAAGCAACGTGCCTGAAGCCGGTGTGTAGGTAAAGGTTCCGGCTACTGAAGCGGTTGCGTTAAGCTGCGTTGCACTCAGGAGCGTACCATAGCTTATCGCTGATGGGTTATTCCAGGTAACGACCGGGTTAGCTTTGTTTACGGTAATTAAAGCAGTAACACCGTTCACGCTATTATAATTATTGGTGTTTGACGGAACGAAATTCGCTGAAAGTTGCTGGTTCGCTCCGGCATTCAACACGGTGCCAATGGCCGGTGTGTAGGTAAACGTACCTGCCGTATTGGCTGTTGCATTCAGTTGTGTAGCGCTTAGTGCCGTGCCATAGGTAATAGGTGCAGGATTAGCCCACGTAATTACCGGGGTTGCTTTGTTTACGGTAATGTTTACCGTAGTTCCGTTTACCGGATTATAGTTAGTTGTATTTGATGGCGTAAAATTCACCGACAAGGTTTGATTTGCACCGGCATTTAATATCGTTCCTGTGGCGGGTGTGTAAACAAATGTACCCGCTACGTTTGCAGATGCATTCAATTGTGTTGCCGAAAGCGGAGTACCAAACGTTATGGGTGCAGGTGTGTTCCAGGTAACTACCGGATTTGCCTTATTTACGGTGATCTGTACCGTTCTGCCAATAACGGTATTGTAATTATTCGTATTGGTTGGTGTAAAATTAACCGACAAGGTTTGATTTGCTCCTGCATTTAATATAGTTCCGGCTGCCGGGTTGTACACAAAACTTCCGGGTACACTGGCTGTTGCATTCAGTTGTGTTGACGAAAGTGGCGTGCCATACGTGATGGCTGCCGGGTTAGTCCACGTGATTGTTGGCGTGGCCTTGTTTACGGTAATCAATACCGTAATACCGGTAACTGAATTATAATTGTTGGAATTAGTCGGGTTAAAGGTTGCGCTCAGTACCTGGTTAGGCCCGGCATTTAAAATAGTGCCCCCTGCGGGAGTGTAGGTAAACGTGCCCGCTACACTTGCCGTAGCATTCAATTGCGTTGCGCTTAACGGTGTTCCGTATGTTATAGCAGCAGGATTATTCCAGGTAATAACCGGTGTGGCTTTCACGATGGTAAGCGTGCCACTCACATACGTAAACGAGTAATTATTATCAGTGCCTCCTGTAACAGTAATGGCATAAGTACCTACCGGACTTGATATGGTTGCGGTGGTAGATGCCGTTGGTGGCGTATCCAGAACAGCCGCAGTTTCGCCATTGCGGAAACCGGTATATGAAATTGTAAAGGCAGGATTCGCCACACCAAATTCGCGGCTCACATTTACCGCAGTTGCCGTAAGTATTGCTTTGGTGATGGTTAATGTGCCGGGTACAAAGTTGAAACTATAATTATTATCAGAGCCTCCGCTTATCGTAATAGGATATGTGCCCACTGAACTGGTAACCGTTGCCGTGGTGGAAGCAACCGGCAACACATCAATTACAGTTGCATCTTCTGAATTGACAAACCCGGTGTATGTAATCGAAAAAGTCGGGTTTGTTGCGCCATAAGCGCGGATAGCATTCGCGGCCGTTGCTGTTAATACTTTCTTGGTGATGGTTAATGTACCCGAAACATAATTCAGGTTATAATTATTATCGGAACCGCCCGACAGATTGATAGGATAATTCCCTACTGCGCTCAGCACCGTTGCAGGAGTAGAGGCAACCGGGGCTGCATCAATCACGGATGCGTTCTCTCCATTCACAAATCCTGAATAAGCAAACGTTAATGCAGGGTTTGCCGCCCCATACACACGCGATTGATTATTGGCGGTTACTGTAAGTTGGGCTTTATTTACCGTTAACACCCCTGCTTGCAATATGATGCTGTAATTAGCCGCACTACCGCCTGTAAGTGTAATCGGATAGGCGCCTACCGCGCTGGTAGTAGTTGCCGTAGTGCTTACTGTTGGTTGTGTGATGGTGCCTGCATTATCGCCATTCAAAAAACCACTATATGTTATTGTAAATGTCGGGTTAGCCTGGCCATATAGTCTGCTTACATCGGCAGGCCTTGCAATAAGTGGTGCAGGGTTTACGGTTAGTGTTCCGTTTTGTAATACAAAATTGTAATTGGTAGATGAACCTCCGCTTAATGTGATGGGGTAATTTCCAACATTACTAAGCACGGTAGCGGTTGAAGCGGCTGTTGGCGCAGTGATTGAATTTTCCGTATCATTATTCAAAAAGCCGGTATAACTGATAGTAAATACCGGGTTAGGCAATCCATACGATCTCGACTTATCATCGGCACGGGCAGTTAATGTTGCCTTTGTGATGGTGAGTGTACCGTTCACATAGATGAACGTATAGTTATTATCTGTACCGCCTGAAGGAATGACAGGGAACGTGCTTCCTGCATTATCAGATACGATTGCCGCGCAGTTGGCAACAGGCGGGGTGTCAATCACGCTTGCTGTTTCACCATTTACAAATCCGGTATAGGAAATGGTAAACGCAGGGTTAGGCGCACCGTAAACCCGGGATGTACTTTCTGCTGTTGCCGTAACCTGGGCTTTGTTTACCGTAATCTGTACGTTGCGCACTACGGTGTTATAATCAATCGTGTTGGTAGGAACAAACGTTACTGAGAGTGTTTGATTTGCGCCTGCATTCAATAACGTTCCGATAGCGGGTGTGTAGGTAAACGTACCCGGCACACTGGCAGTTGCGTTCAACTGTGTGGCGCTAAGCAACGTGCCATACGTAATAGCTGCAGGATTCGCCCAGGTTACGGTTGGGTTATCCTTATCATTAACGGTAATCTGAACTTGTGTATTGGGTACCGGATTATAATTCAATGCATCCGTAGGTGTAAAGGATACCGAAAGCATATAGTTACCGGCTGTTGCAAACGAAGACCCAAGTGCCGGTGTGTAAGTGAAAGTACCCGGTACATTAGCCGTAGCGTTAAGTTGTGTGGATGTTAACGGCTCATTTATTTTAATAGGCAGTGGCGTAGCCCACGTTACAACGGGTGTTGCCTTCGTTACGGTTATTAGCACTGTGCGCCCGGTAATGGTATTATAATTCAACCCATCGGTAGGCGTAAAATTCAACGACAACACCTGGTTGGCGCCCACATTCAATATTGTTCCGCTTGAAGGTGTATAGACAAATGTTCCGGGTACGCTGGCCGAGGCATTCAACTGAGTTGAACTCAGGGGCGTACCGTAAACAATGTTTGCGGGATTAGGCCAGGTAATTACCGGGTTGGCCTTATTTACAGTAATCGTGCGCTGAAAATTGGTTACAGGGTTATAATTAGCAGCATCGGTTGGTGTAAAATTAACCGATAGGATTTGGTTGACACCTGCGTTTAAAACTGTACCCAATGAAGGTGTATAGACAAATGTTCCGGGTACGTTGGCTGTGGCATTTAATTGCGTTGCACTAAGCGGTGTGCCATAGGTAATGGCAGAAGGGTTGTTCCAGGTAATTACCGGAGTTGCCTTATTAACTGTAATCAATACGGTAGTTCCGTTTACCGGATTGTAGTTAGTAAGATCAGTCGGGGAAAAATTAACAGACAAAACCTGGTCAGCGCCTGCGTTAAGTATAGTGCCTGATGCCGGTGTGTAGGTAAATGTTCCGGGCACGCTGGCCGTTGCATTTAGTTGCGTAGCACTCAAGGGCGTGCCGTATGCAATAGCGGAAGGATTATTCCACGTAACGGTTGGCGTTGCTTTAGTTACGGTAATAAATACCGTAGTGCCATTTACTGAATTGTAATTGGCTGTATTAGTAGGTGTAAAATTAACGGCTAATGCCTGGTTCGCGCCCGCGTTTAATATGGTACCCAGACCGGGTGCATAAACAAACGTTCCGGGTACGCTGGCCGTAGCGTTAAGTTGTGTAGCGGATAGCGGTGTGCCGTAGGTGATAGTTGCCGGATTTGACCATGTTACAATTGGTGTAGCCTTATTCACCGTAATCAACGCGGTTGCCCCGGTAACCGAATTATAGTTTGCACCATCCGTAGGAACAAAATTAACAGATAACGTCTGGTTTGCACCGGCATTTAACACGGTTCCTGATGCCGGGGTATAGGTAAATGTTCCGGGCACATTGGCTGTTGCGTTTAGTTGTGTAGCGCTAAGCGGTGTGCCGTAAGTAATGGCAGAAGGATTTGCCCAGGTAATTACCGGGTCGGCCTTATTCACGGTTATCAGAACGGTAGTTCCGTTTACAACATTATAATTCGCAGCATCGGAAGGAGAAAAATTTACACTGAGAACCTGGTTCGCACCTGCGTTAAGTATGGTTCCCAATGCCGGAGTATAGGTAAATGTTCCGGCTACATTAGCCGTTGCATTTAATTGCGTTGCACTCAATGGCGTTCCATAAGTAATAGCTGAGGGACTATTCCAGGTAACAACGGGCGTAGCTTTGGTAATGGTGAGCACTCCGCTTACATAGCTAAAGTTATAATTATCATCTGTACCGCCCGATACCGTTATAGGGTATGTACCTACCGGAGTTACAGCATTCGCTGTGCTGCTGGCGGTTGGTAACACATTCAATACGGATGAATTTTCACCATTCACAAATCCTGAATAGGTAATGGTAAACACCGGGTTGGCCGCTCCGAAAGTACGGGTTGCATCCGATGCTGTTGCCGTAACGGTTGCTTTCGTAACGGTTAGTGTTCCGGCAGAATATGTAAAGCTGTAATTGTTATCGCTACCCCCCGATACGGTAATGGGATACGTGCCCACATTGCTGGTAACGGTAGCCGCAGTAGTAGCAACAGGCGCACTGTCTATTACGGAAGCATCCTCTCCATTAACAAAACCTGTGTAACTGATAGTGAACACCGGGTTGGCAGCGCCATACACACGGCTTTGATTATTGGCTGTTGCTGTCAACACGGCTTTGTTCACCGTAAGGGTACCATCCACGTAAGTGAAGGTATAGTTGTTATCACTCCCGCCTGAAATTGTTATCGGATACGTACCTGCTGATGAAGTTGTTGTAGCCGTACTTCCAGCCGAAGGTGCAACATCAATTACGGAAGGCGTGTCGCCATTTACAAAGCCAGTGTAGCTGATTGTAAATGGAGGATTGGCAGCGCCATACGCCCGGCTCTGATTATTGGCTGTGGCCGTGAGCGTGGCTTTTGTTACTTCCAATACTACTGTGGTGCCATTTACCGTATTGTAGTTTATTGCATCTGTGGGTGTAAAATTTACTGACAACACCTGGTTGGCGCCTGCACTCAATACAGTACCTGCCGCTGGCGTATAGGTAAATGTACCCGCTGTGCTGGCAGTAGCATTTAGTTGGGTTGCTGATAAAGGAGTGCCGTACACGATAGACACAGGCGTATTCCACGTAACTGTTGGCGTAGCTTTGGTAATGGTTAAGGTGCCACTTACATAACTGAATGTATAGTTATCATCATTTCCACCCGATACGGTAATGGGATATGTTCCCACCGAACTTGAAAGTGTAGCGGTCGTGCTTCCGACAGGCAATGAATTTAACACGGTAAAATCTTCACCGTTCGCAAAGCCTGTATAGGTAATGATGAACACCGGGTTGGCAGTCTGGTATTCGCGGTTTGCATTTGCCGCAGTAGCTGTTATCGTTGCTTTGTTTATTGTGAGCGTGCCAGAAGTATAAACAAAATCATAATTAGCAGCAGTTCCACCGGAAACCGTTATCGGGTAAGTGCCTACGTCACTTGTTTGTGAAGCAACAGTTGAAGCGGTTGGTGTTGAGGTAAGCACCGCAGCGGTTTCACTATTTACAAACCCCGAATAGCTGATGGTAAACGTTGGGTTGGCAGCGCCATACACACGGCTTGCATCTTGTACTGCAGCCGTAAGCATTGCTTTGGTAATGGCGATGGTGCCGGCAGTATTGACAATCTCGTAATTATCAGCCGTTCCACCCGTTAATGAAATGGGGTACGTTCCTACCGGTGTGGTAGCCGTAACTGCCGAAGAAGCAACAGGTTCTGTAGTAAGTACGGCAGGTGTTTCGCCAAGTTCAAAACCCACATACAAAATTGTAAACACCGGGTTGGCAGCGCCATACGTCCGTGTTTTATTCTCGGCTGTAGCCGAAAGTATTGCCTTGTTTATCGTGAGTGTACCCGGTACATAGCTAAATGTATAGTTGTCTGCAACACCACCTGCAACGGTAATCGGGTAATTGCCCACATTGCTGGCAGCCATAGCCGTAGTAGTGGCTATGGGCGCAGTATCTAACACCGAAGCATTTTCGCCATTTACAAAACCCGAATAGCTAATCGTTAAGGCTGGAACAGCCGCGCCATACGATTTGCTTTTGTTATCGGCAGTAACGGTTAGCGTGGCCTTGTTCACTATTAAGTTTTGATTTACTACCGATGCCGGATTATAGGTATCATCTCCGGCTTGAGAGGCCGTAATAGTGGTTGTTCCCACCCCTACTATGGTTACTATATTGCCACTAACGGTAGCCACCGATGGGTCATCACTTGTATAGCTTACTGGTAAACCGGATGAGGACGTTGCACTTACTGTAAACGTTCCATCGCCATACGTTCTTGAACTTAACGGGGCGAACGTGATGGTTTGATCTAATTTTACTCCCGTGCCCTGGAGGTTAATAACAAAAGGATTGGTATCCGGGTCATCGGATTCTATTTCTATGGCGGCAACCCGAACACCACTTAAAACCGGTGCAAATGAAATGGTAAACGTAGCTGACGAAGCCGGGGCAATAGTAAGCGGTAAACCGGGTATGGTTAGGTTAAACTCATCCTCATGCGTACCACCAAGTTTTATGTTATTTACGGTAAGGTCGTCATCGGTGCCGCTATTCTCGATTGTAACGGTAATGGTCGATGATGTTGATAACAGGTCGGTATTGCCAAAATCATACAAGTGGCCATCTGAAATGGCCGACCCCCCGATTAAAACCCGGATTTCCTGTACAAAACTCTTTTTAAGGTTAGGATCAGGCTCTTTCGCAGAAGCTAAAGCAACTGCCAATCCCGAAAACAGGCAAACGAAACCAGATCGAAAAACGATATAGAAAATACTGTTCCTCATGTTAAAGCCAACTTGATATAGACAACAGATAACAAGCAGAAAGCAAGCCTAAAGCAAATCTAAACCAACCCTCATCATTACCTGAATATTCTCAACGTGAAAAGGGTAACAAATATCGGCTATTTACCGGTGTATTTTCGTTCGGAAACGTATTTTTTCACCATTTTTAGCCCCATTTTAGCGACCCATGACTGATTTTTTCCTGTTTTTATTCTGGATCAGCGCAGGCATTGTCCTCTATACCTACCTGTTGTATTTCCTGATAGCGGTAATCTTAGCTAAATTCTCCGCCCGAAAACCCCCAAAAACCACTGAAATAACAGATTGGCCGCCCATTACCCTGATAATTGCCGCTTATAACGAAGAACGCTTCATCGCTGAAAAGCTCCAAAACTCCTTAGCATTGGATTATCCCCCCGAAAAACTCACCGTGCTGGTCGTTACGGATGGTTCAACGGATGGCACCATGACCATTATTAAAGAATTTGACCAGGTGCAGCATTTTCATGAACCGGAAAGGAGGGGTAAAATCCATGCTGTTGACCGGATTATGAAGCATATCCAAACTCCGGTTGTTGTGTTTACAGATGCCAATACATTGCTCAACACCGAAGCCCTTAAAAACATAGTGCGCCATTACGAGGATGAAAAGGTTGGCGGTGTGGCCGGTGAAAAACGGGTTATCAGCAAAGAAGCCGACAGCGCTTCAGGGGCCGGGGAAGGATTGTACTGGAAGTATGAATCCATGCTGAAAAAAGCCGACTCTGACTTAAACACAGTAGTAGGTGCAGCCGGTGAATTATTTTCTATCCGAACAACGTTATATCAAAGTCCCCCACCCGATACGATTATTGAAGATTTTTTTCTCTCCATGAAAATTGTTGCGCAAGGCTATCGCTTTGTGTATGAACCTGAAGCCTACGCCATGGAAGGCCCCTCGGCCACAACCGAAGATGAATGGAAACGAAAAGTGCGTATATCAGCCGGGGGATTGCAGGCCATTGCGCGGTTAACAAACTTACTCAACCCATTCCGGTATGGCGTTACCTCTTTTCAGTATATCTCCCATCGCGTATTGCGATGGACACTCGCTCCGTTATCGCTTTTGGTTTTGCTTATCAGCAATGCGTTTTTATTTTCTTACGGATGTTTCTTTGCGTTAACACTATATGCGCAACTTGCCTTTTATGCGCTTGCGCTGATTGGTCATATCTTCCGAAACAAAAAAATTCCAATCAAAGGATTTTTTGTACCCTACTACTTTACATTAATGAACTTGAGCGTTTTTTTTGGCTTGATAAGAATATTGAAAGGTCGTCAGTCTGTGGTATGGGAGAAAGCAGAAAGAGCCTGACCGGTGTTGGAAGAATAGACATGAAAAAATTATTTTTAACTTCTTAATTGCACTACTACTATGGGACGGATTTTTGAAAAGCGAAAACACAAAATGTTTGCCCGGTTCGATAAGATGGCAAAAGCCTTTACCCGAATCGGAAAAGATATAGCCATTGCCGTAAAACAAGCCGGGCCGTTACCGGAAAACAACCCTAAGCTGCGCATGGCCATTCAAAACGCGAAAGGCGTTAATATGCCTAAAGACCGCGTGGAAGCAGCCATCAAGCGTGCTTCTTCTAAAGAGGATAAAGACTACCAGGAAGTAACCTACGAAGGTTACGGGCCGCATGGCGTGCCTATATTAGTAGAGTGCGCCACTGATAACCCTACCCGCACTGTAGCCAATATCAGGCTGCATTTTTCCAAAAACGGGGGCAGCATGGGCAATTCCGGTTCGGTATCGTTTATGTTTGAACGAAAGGGTGTTTTTAAATTCGATTTGGATAAACTAAATTTAGATGAACTTGAGCTTGACCTGATTGATGCCGGTGCAGATGAAATTGAGCGGGGTGAAGAAGAAACCATCGTGTACACCAAATTCACAGAGTTTGGCCACATGCAAAAATACTTAGAATCAAAAAACTTAGAACCCAAAAGTTCGGAACTGCATTACATACCCGCTACTACCAAAGAACTGACCGAAGAGCAGCAGGACGAAGTTTTAAAATGCGTGGAAGCATTAGAGGGCGATGATGATGTTCAGAATGTTTACCATAACCTTGCATAAATGAAAACCCGCGCTGCAACTTTTTTCTTTGTGTTCGTTACCGGTTTGGTACTGGCACAAGAACACGAACTATACCAGGTGTCGTTGTTTGGGAATGTCGGTATTCCTTCCAAAGAACTGAAAGATGCAGTAGATAATCCCATTGGCGGTACGGCAGTCGGCTTTGGGTTCAACGCACTCTTCAACCCTAAAGGAAAGAAAGGCTATTCGCCCGTGTTTATCGGGGCCGACTTCTCCTACGTTACCTTCGGTCGCGATAAGCAACCTTCCACAGCAACATCGCCGCCTTACAAAACATCGTTTAACTATTATGGCATCAGCGGCATCTCACGTTTATTCCTGAGCAGTAAGGCCGAAGGGTTTGTGCCTTTTATTGACGGCCAGTTGGGCGCACAGATATTTAACACCCGCACCAAAATCGACAAAAACGTACTGCACCTCGTTTTTAATGACGACCAACCGGAGGTAATCAACACTACCAACGATGCCGGGTTAAACTACGGAATCGGGATTGGGTTTTATACCCGAAAATCTACAAACGAAAATGGCGGGCACGACCCATCCTTTACCTTACGGGCTATGTACCATTGGGGCGACAGGTCGAAGTATGTAAAACGCGGGTCGCTTGAAGTTGACAACGGAACGGTTACATACGAAAGCGGCTACACCCGCACCAACATGTTCATGGTGCAACTCGGTATATTGCTTTGGTAATAAACCTATGGCTATAACCGGCTGTTGGACGGTATTGGCTTCCCGCATATCGGGATTAATTGTTATTTTGCCCGGATTATTGCCACTCAAATGACCCTGAACCCTGTTAAAACCGGCATCTTTTTACTCCTTCTGTCAGGAATGTACTATTCGGCTGATAGCCAGGAAGTTCACTCATTGGGAGTATTCACAGGTTTTACCGTTCCCTATACCTGGGATGAAGGCTTTGCCAAAGACCCACGCTACCGGGTTAAATACAATGCAAAATTTTCTCCTATTGGCGTTCATTACGGGGTTGACAGGCGCGGGTTCGGCTTTACGTTCGATCCAAGCATTTTTAAAGCGGGACAAACCTTCAACATCATTAACATTCAAGGAGGCGATGTGGGCGAACGCAACATTAACTTAACGTACTTCCACGTGCCTGTAGGGTTTAAGCTACACCTGATCGATATGTCGTTTTTCAAGGTGAGTTTTGTTGCTTCGGCCAGCGCAGCCTACTTAATGGCAGGCGAAGAAACAATATCGCACGCAGACAGTAAGCTGCGGTTTTCTTCTTCTGTTTACCCGGCTTTACCGTCAGGTTATGTTGTTGAGTATGATGGCGTGATTGTTCCTAACCTGCGCGATCATGTGCTTCTTGAAAAAAAGGATTTTAACAGCCTGCAATTTTATGGCGCTATCGGCTTTCGGTCGGATTGGGATATAAATGAAAACTACCGGGTATCATTTGACTTGCGTGGTTACTACGGAATATTTGATACTCGTAAACAAGATTACATAGATCGTGTAAATAACAATACAGCCATCTACGACCTGCCCGGCCAGCGAAGAGAAATGTTTGTATATCTCACACTTGGTTTCTCTAAAATCGTTGAGATTGACGGTCGCGAAAAGCAAAAGAAAAAGCAGAAGCACACCGGTTCGCAAACCGGGCCGGTGCAATCCAAGTACCAGCACCTGCATGGCGGAAAGCAGAAGAAAAAGCCTAACCCTCCGAGGAAGCGATAATCCGGATTCTGTTCTCGCAGAGACTCTGCGAAGAATTAAGTAAGGAAAAAGGATTTAAAAAAATCAAAAGCCCGTTGGATAGTTTTTAAAACAGTTGCGCATTTCGGGTATTTCAGGTATTGCGTATTTTGGGTATCTCTATATTATTCATTTGAAAATCAGGTTTGTAGAAGCATATGGGGTGCGTATATTTGAGAGTTGGCGCTCATTGCATAAATTGTACAGTAAAGCTAAACTAAACCAAATTTAACTATGAAGAACATTTTATTATTTCTAACCCTAATCGCACTTACAGTCTCATGTTACGATGACTTTTCAACTATCCCTCAGACAAGCACTGACAGGATTAGAGAAGAGTTGAGTTTATTTATTAAAAACGAATTAAAACAAAAACAATCGACTAATGAAAAATTGACTCCTGAAATAATCAACTTTATGGAGACAAAATTCAACTATCAAGTAATTGAAAAAGATTCAGACATGTACACAAAGAAACTTTCTGAATACGTTCATAATTCTCGCGGAATTTATGGTTCAGCAAGGACAGAAGATTATTGTGAAGTAGACGTTACTTTAATAACCAACAGCTCACTGGCTCCCGAATGTTGGGTTTTTGTCATTGAATATGGCTCAGGTTGTACTCATGAGGGCTGTATCGAAAACGACTGGTTGTGTGGGTCTGGAGGAAATTATACTTGGAATAATGTAATAATCTGTTAACTACAATTATATTTAAAATGAAAAACTCTGTAATAATTAAGTTAGTTCTGATAATAATTACTGTAATTTCAATTGCTTTTGGTGTTATCGAGTATGGTAAGGTAAAAAGCCTTCGTGAGGAAGTATCCAAATACCAAAAGGCAATTGAAACATGTAACAACGAGTTAAAGGAGCAAAAAGAACTTGCTGATAAGCTCAAGAAAGAAGCTGGACTTAGCTTCTTAGAAGCAAGAAGACTCCAAAAACTGCTAGAGGAAAAAAAATGATGATAGAGCAATGAGCGCCAACAACGGGTTTGCTTAATGGCGGGCTGACGTGGTAAATTGAACATTAGTGCTTTTTATTAACAGTAGTGCTAAAAATCCCGCCCATCGCCAATACGCGGCACGTTAGCTGTAATTGTAAAGCAACAGTTCTAACAATCAAACCAGCGGACAAAATTAACTTTGAAGAACAATAAATATGAGTAAAATTATCTTTGACAGCGGAATATCACTGGATGGTTTTTTCGCAGGCGATAACAGAAGCCCAGACAACCCAATGGGTGGCGTTTCAGGAAAAATTCACAAGTGGATGTTTAAACAAAAAGCATTTTGGAAACACATCAAAATGGAAGGCGGTGAGGAATATGGTGCAGACAGTAAATTAATTGATGATGTGTTTGCAAGAACAGGTTCATACATTATGGGAAAACGGATGTTTGAAGAAGGCGAAGCCGTTTGGGCAGAAGATTTATACGAAGCAGATGTTTATGTGCTGACACACGAAAAACGGGAACCTTGGGTTCAAAAGGGAACAACAACTTTTTATTTCATCAATGATGGAATACACAGTGCATTGGAAAAAGCAAGACAATCAGCCAAAGGAAAAGACATAAGAATACAAGGTGGAGCCAATACTATTCAACAATTTCTCAATGCAGGACTTGTGGACGAATTTTTTATTCACGTTGCCCCTGTTTTTTTAGGAAGTGGTATCCGGTTGTTTGATGGCATTGACAAAGACAAATATGATATTCAAATTGTGGAAGTAATATCTTCGGACTTAACAACACACTTGAGATACAAACTGACGAAGAAATAAGAACAACTACTACTACCATCACCGACTTAGCCTTTATCAATGTTGTGCGGAAGTTTACCCCCTAAAACTCTTCCAGCACTTTAATCCGTTTTTCGATAGGCGGATGCGTGGCAAACAATCCTTCCAGCGCTGTCATAAAACCGGCTGATTTATCGGGGCGGTTTTCGATAAACATTTCTTTCACCTCGTCATTCTTCACTGCGCTTATTTCATGATTGCCCGAAACTTTTCGCAAGGCCGAGGCTAACGCACGCGGGTTCTTTGTCATGTCGGCTGCACCGGCATCGGCCATGTATTCGCGCTTACGCGATAAGCCGAATTTAAAAAGCAAGGCAAGGAAATACGCTACTGCTGCAATAACCAGCGCCACGATAACCATTTTGTTGCCGTCCTTCTTGTTACTGCTTCTGCCCCCGCCATACAACACGTTGCGAAAGAGAATCTGCACAACAAAAGAAAATATACCTACAAAAATTATGGTGATTACCAGCAAACGCACATCGCGGTTGCGTATGTGCATAAGCTCATGCGCAATTACGCCTTCCAATTCTTCATCGGTAAGGCTATTGATAATGCCGCGTGTGAGCGTAACCGTATAACTTTTTTCCGACAGCCCGCTGGCAAACGCATTCAGTCCGGGGTCTTCAATAATGCGAACTTTCGGCATGGTCATGCCCTCAGTCATGCACAGGTTTTCCACTAAGTTATATACCCGCATGTTATCTTTTCGCTCCAATGTTTTTGCACCGGTAGCCGAGTTGATAATCCTGTTGTGAAAGGCAAAGGCAATTAGAAACCAAATCAGCACTATGCCGGTAACCCAGGGCGCAACATACAGAAACGAATCGTTTACAAGATTGATATCCGTTCCGTATTCTTCATTACCCGACATGAAAAACAAAAAAACATACACACCCCCCAGCACCAGCATTGGAAATGCGAGCAGGTATAACACAGACATCCGGTTGTTACGGCTTATCTGGGTATGAATCCCAACATAACCGGCCATCGGTTAATTGAAATTAATATCAGGAGCCTTGGTAGCAGCGGCACGTTCTTCACCCAAATCGAACATGGGCGCAGTTTTGAAACCAAACATGCCGGCAAACAACACACTCGGAAAAACCTGTATAGCGGTGTTCAACTCTTTGGTAGCCGAGTTAAAGAACCTGCGCACGGCAGCAAGTTTATTTTCCACATCAGAAATTTCGCCTTGCAGGTGCATAAAGTTGGTGTTGGCTTTTAAATCAGGATAGGCTTCGAGCTGAATGCGCAAGCCTGCCAATGCACCCGACAGTTGTTGTTCGGCTGCAATTTTGCCATCAATAGTGGTAGCGCTCATAGCCTGACTGCGGGCTTGGGTTACTTTGGTAAGCACACCTTCTTCGTGCTTCATGTATCCTTTTACGGTGTTTACCAATTGCGGTATAAGGTCGTGGCGTTGTTTAAGTTGCACGTCAATATCCGCGAAAGCGTTTTCCCTTCTGTTTCTGAGTTTTACAAGGTTGTTGTAGATACTGATAACATAAATTACCAGCACAACGGCTACAATGGCAATAATAATTCCTGTGGTCATTTCTTTTGGATTTAGCGTGGGTTAAAAGTAGTAATATGGGTTGGTATATAAAAACTTTAGTTGGCCTTAATTCCTGAGTTCTATTCTTTAAACAGGCCAGTCGTAACTGTGTTTGATTTCAGCACCTCTGTCAAAGTCGTAGAAATCAATGTAGTTTGTCGGTAGTTCAACTTCACTCGACTCTCTTGAGTATTGAATTCATTCTATTAGTCATAGGGTCATGCTCAAAAATATCAAACGGTTTCTTCGTAGCAAAGAACGACAAATAAACTTCTAGTCCTGCGCTAGTGGTGTAACTCGTCAGGTTAAATTCATGGAACTCCTTGTTTTCGATGACGATAATACCATTGTACACAATGTCAATGTAAGGCTCCTGATACTTCGATTCAATCCTTTCTTTCTCAAATCTTACCATGTGCATAGTGTCGAGAATTGCCTCAACACCATCCTGGTAACTGAATTCGTTGTTATTAAATTCATTGATGTCATCTATTGATGTGCAATAAAAGTTGCTATTAAAGTCACGCAAGCATCCTGAGTTAATGATCTTGAGTTTTGTTTTTAGCACTCCTGCTATGACCTGCCAATCAGATCTCGGGCTTAATAATATTATACTATCCCTTATCATGTAGAAGCCTGAGTCAACGGCATTGCCATAGTGTCCAGTCGCTCTGAAAGTGAATTGCCCATTCGGCTTGAACTCATATGTCCACATTGTTTCTGCCCAAAGTCCGTCATACTTTGCATCGATAAACTCGCATTTGTCCCGCTTGTCAGTACAACAAAAGGCGATCCTTAAAACCACTCCAATCAATATGAATTTAGAATTGTGCAATCTTCATTAGTTGAATTACCACCAACTCCCGGCTATATGCAATTGCATATAGCCTCTTTGATCCTTACCTCTCCCTCAACACCATCAATTCCACTTTCCTGAATTCAATCGGGGCGCTTTCGCTTTGTAAGGAAAGTGTTCCGCCCTTTACCGGTGTGCCCGCTGGCTGCGGATAATTTTCAGGCAGGAAGCCACCCCCGATAATGGGTCTGGTGTAGGTAAGCACGGTGTCGCCCTGCACTACATGGTGCAATAGGCTGTCGCCATAGGCAATGACTTCTACCGTTACCCACTCGCCCTCCATAAAAGTTTTGGTTGGCGCACTGATGCAGTGTGTTGTATTAAGTGTGTCGGCCATATATACGTGCATACCGGGCGTGCACAAATTACCGGTAGAGCGTTGCCACTCTGGCGTGCCCGCAAGGAATTGTGCTTCCAACGAAACAGGAAAGTCCTGGTCGATGCCCATAGTTTCTACTCGCTGGCCGTGTACCATTACACCGCTGTTCATGGTGGCCCATTGGGGCGCACCGGGGGCGCGTTCACCGGCAAAGCGGTATTCAATGCGCAGGCGGTAGTGCGAAAATTCATCTTTATAAAACAAGTGCCCGAACTCCCCGCGAAAGGAGTCGTACTCGCTGTACGATACTTTCAACAGGCCGTCTTCCACACTAAAGGTATTGTTGAAATTTACCCCGGCTTCATAGCCCGATATTTTGGGTGTCCAGCCGGTAAGGTCTTTTCCATTGAAAAGTTGTATCCAGGTTTCTTCGGTTGTGGTTTCTTTTTTTGCAGTACAGGCTGCAATTGATACAAGCAGGATGATGACAAAAGAAATGTGTTTCATGGATGTGGGGTTGTGAGGTTAAAGAAATGAGGCAAGAAAGCCCACCAATAATGATGGGCTTTACCGTTAGCCGTTTTTCTTGGCGCGCTTCTCGGCACGCTTTTCTTTTAAACTTTTCTTAGGAGCTTTCTTGGTCTCCTTTTTACGATCCATTGATTTTGACATAACCGAATTGTTTTAAGATTATATCAATATTACGAAAAGGTTTTTAAATCACATAAAACTGACACTCAACTAATATTTTATTTACACACCGGAAAAGCATCATCCACACGCTCGTTACGTTTCACCGACTCCGCCCAGGCTTCGCAACCTTTTGCGGTATCGCCACTGCCGATATACGCCTGCGCCAGATAATAGTACACTTCTTCAATAAATGGGTCTAACGAAACAGCCTGATTAAGCAACCTGACCGCCTGCACATAATCGGCACTCCTTATATAATAGATACCCTTGTTGCGGTAGGCCCAACCATTGTACGGGTCGAGGGCAATGCTTTGGTTAATGTCTTCTAAGGCTTTTTCAAGATTGTCTTCTAACAAATACAAATATCCCCGGTTGTTCAGGTAGTAGGCATCGCGCGGTTTCAACGCAAGCGCTTTTTTCAATTGCGTATGCGCTCCCGACAAATTATCTTCAGCCGCCAGCACAAGGGCCAGTGTATTCCAGGCGTTGGCTTCCTTATCGTTCAGGGCAATGGCGCGTTCGAGTGCTCGTTTCGCATCCGCGAAAGCGTGTGCATAATAATACACCGTGCCGATATTCACCCATAGTTCAGTATTTACAGAGTCAATTTTCAGTCCGCGATTAAACGCCTGAAGCGCAGACGTATAATCCCGCTTTTTGGTATGGACTAATCCTTCCAAAAAATGAACCGGTATTGTGTCAGGTTTTATAGCACGGATAGTATTAATGTTTTCCAGGGCTTCTTCCAACTTCTCCAACTCATAATATGTATTGGCCCTATTAAAAATAGCATCTAAGAAACCCGGCTTACAGCCTATGGCAGTTTGATAATGTTGCAGCGCTTCCGCGAATTGCTTTTGCCTGAAATACGCAGTGCCCAGGTTATTGTGTGCATCGGCATAGCACGAATCTAACTTCAGGGCTTCATTATAATTTTTGATCGCCAGCGAAAAATTCTGCTTGGCCAACAATTCATTTCCTTTTAATAAAAAACGCTGCTTGCGCGTTTCCACACTATCGGAACAAGCTGTTGCCAATACAATCAACAACAGGCTTAAAATTTTTATTATCTTCGTTTGAATAAATTCCATGAGCATACAACAGGAAATCCGGCAACAAGTTACAGCCCTCATCCGAAGCGGCCAACGGGCAGAGGCAAAAGCTTTGCTGAAAACCAAATTCCAGGTATCGGAAGAACAAGCCGAGCAATTGGTGCTGACCATTGAAAAGGAAAAACCGGTAGCCAATGTTATTGTGCCACAATTAGGCAAGCGCGTTTCGCAGGGTACGGGCGGTTGTGTGCCCTTAATCCTGAAAGGGCTGATGATTTTCTTCTTCCTGATAACGTTCATCTTTGCCGCCTTTGCCATTGGCATCTACTTCTACGAGAACCGGTTTGCCGGTGAGGGCATCGCGGTTGAAGGAATCGTAATAAGTCTTACTGAAAACGATACCGGCTCGCTCGCACCCCTGATTGAATACGCCTGGCAGGATACCCTTCGGCAACACCAGAGCAATTTTTACACAAGTCCGCCAGACTATGAGGTTGGCCAGCAGGTGCCGTTGTTACTCAACCCTGAAAATCCCGAAGAAGTGATCATCGACTCCTTCAGCGATCGGTATCTGATAAGCATAGTTTTTGGCGGAATAGCCTGTTTCTTCTTAGTTTTTGCGCTTACGCTGGGATATGTTGCAAGAAAAATGAAAAGAAGTTTTGAGAAGTCTGCTTAGGATAGGTTCTTTATATACGTAAAATGAAACACATTAAATTATTTATTCTTCTTACTTTATTATGCCCTCCAGTTATTGCACAAAATTTTGAAGGAGTTTATACGGGTGCGCTTTTCTCAGAAAGAAATGCAGTCACGATGCGTGCTACGGGCAGTCTGGTTGCCGGCACTGTTTTAATTAACAGACAGGATAAATTTATTTTCTTCGGGGAGATAAAGGGTTCGGAACTTACAGGTACAATGGACTATGCAGCAAAGGCATGGGCTTTTAAAGGAGCGTTGATTGGTGATTCATTGCTAATCTCCATGACTTCCGGCAAGGAAACGAAGCAGGCTCTTCTTAAAAAAATATCGTCAAATCCAAGTAAAAACACATCCAAATTATTAGATCCGGCTACGAGAGATGCGGCTTCGGGAGATGAAAAATTGATTGGTGAATGGGCTTTAAAAAGAATAGAGAATCCTGATGGTTCGCCCAAGGCGATTGATGAAAAAATAAGAGGGGCAGTGTATAAAATTTATTCGGATGGGTCGTACTATGTTCATATCCCTTACATATCTCGGAACTCTAATTTCTCTCCGCCTAAAAGTAAGTGGAGCACCAATGGCTCGAAACTAACCACTACAAATGATTTTAAGAGCAATACTGTAGAATACGAAATAAGGGGCGACACCTTGATTTTGAAACCCAACATGGAGACAACGTATTGGGTGAAGAGGAAATAACATAGCCAATTAATTATGGGCTATTCAGAAAAAAAATAAACAGAAATTTTGAGAAGTTGCCTTAGATCACTTTCTTTATACCCGAAATGACTTACACAGCCAACATAAACAATCATCACCATCATCATGCTAACAACACGATGCGTGGCAGGTTTATGTTTTAACTAAACTATAAGACTTTTTAAAAAAGGCTTGCCGCGATACGGCAAGCCTTTTTTTATGTGCCTCACCCCTTCCCCTCTCCGGGGGAGAAGGGTGAGCTAAAAGATAAACAAAAACAAAATGAACGAAGTATTACGAATTGCGATTCAGAAATCAGGGCGGTTGCAGGAAGGGTCGCTGAAGTTGTTGAAGGATTGCGGACTGAACATCAGCAACGGCAAGGATCAGTTAAAAACGCAGGCATCAAACTTTCCGGTAGAAGTGCTCTTTCTGCGCGATGATGACATACCGCAATACATTGAAGATAGCGTGGCCGATGCAGGGATTATCGGTGAGAACATTTTTACAGAGAAACAGAAGCAAGGTGAAATCATCAGGCGACTTGATTTTGCGAAATGCCGGTTAGTATTGGCTGTACCCCGCACAGAACAATATACGGGAGTAAGCTGGCTTGAAGGAAAGAACATCGCCACCACTTACCCTAACATCGTGCGCGATTTCCTGAAGCAGAAAAGCATCCACGCAGGCATACACGAAATAAGCGGCTCTGTTGAAATTGCACCGGGCATCGGGTTGGCTGACGCCATCTGCGACATTGTGAGTACCGGTAGCACACTCTTCAGCAACGGGTTGAAAGAAGTAGAATTGGTGATGAAATCTGAAGCCGTGTTGGTTGCACGCACATTAGATACACGTAAGAAACAAATTCTCAACAAGCTGGTCTTCCGTATGGAAGCTGTGCAGCAAGCGCGTAGCAATAAATACATTTTACTGAACTGCCCTAATGAAGCCATTAAACCTATTACTGATGTAATACCCGGCATGAAAAGTCCAACGATACTGCCTCTTGGCAAACCAGGCTGGAGTTCGTTGCATTCGGTTGTAGATGAAAATGATTTCTGGGAAAAGATTGATCAGCTTAAAAAGCTTGGCGCAGAAGGAATTTTAGTAATACCGATTGAGAAGATGATAAGATGAGTTACGGGGTACGGGTTACGGGTTACGGGTTACGGGTTACGGGTTGCGAGTTACAGGTTTTGGGTTTGAGGTATGATACAAGAACAAACTAACTGAAGCGAACTTATTAATAGAAAACTAATAATCGATTCCAAGTAAAAACCAATCATAAAAAGCATGACTATATTCAACAATCCATCGCGAAACACCTGGAGCGAGTTGTGTGAACGACCGCAACTTCAATTAGAGTTCCTGGAAGGTTCAGTAAAAAATATTCTGGCGCGGGTGCAGCAAGGTGGCGATTACGCATTGAAAGAGCTTACCAGGCAATTCGACAAGGTTGAGCTGAGCGAACTTGCCTTGAATACAGCAGAAATTCAACACGCTGTAAACACGATTGAGCCGCAATTGAAGTCAGCCATTCAAACCGCAGCATCCAATATTGAAAAATTTCACCGGGCGCAACTTCGCGATGTAATGAAGGTTGAAACGATGACAGGTGTTTCGTGCTGGCGCAAAGGCATGCCGGTTGAAAAAGTTGGCATTTACATCCCAGGCGGAACTGCCCCTTTGTTCTCAACAGTGCTGATGCTGGCTATTCCGGCCAAGCTTGCTGGTTGTCGCGAGGTTGTGCTGGTTTCTCCTCCTGATAAACAAGGCAATATTCATCCGGCTATTCTCTTTACCGCGCACCTCACAGGCGTAGCCAACATATTCAAAGCAGGCGGAGCGCAAGCCATTGCTGCATTGGCTTACGGCACCGAAAGTATTCCGAAAGTGAATAAGATTTTCGGGCCGGGAAACCAATATGTTACCAAAGCCAAACAATTAGTTAATCAACAGGGTGTAGCTATTGATCTTCCGGCAGGGCCAAGCGAAGTATTGGTTTGGGCTGATGAATCGGCCACGCCAACTTTCGTAGCAGCCGACCTGCTGTCGCAAGCCGAACATGGCGCTGACAGCCAGGTTATGTTGGTAGTAAACAGCACCGGGCTTGCTGAAAAAATCCAACAAGAAGTACAGCAGCAAGTAACAACACTACCAAGAAAAGAAATTGCTGTACAGGCATTACGAAACAGTCGTGTGATTGTACTTGAAAAAGAAACCGATGCGCTGGATTTTGTAAACACGTATGCTGCCGAGCATCTTATCATCAATACTAAAAATTCAGATGAGCTTGCCGAGCAAATCATTAATGCAGGTTCGGTTTTTATTGGCAATTACACACCCGAAGCAGCCGGTGATTATGCCTCCGGAACAAACCACACGTTGCCGACCAACGGGTACGCTACCGCATATACCGGGGTTTCGGTTGAGAGTTTTTTAAAATACATCACCTTTCAGAAAATTTCGGAAGAAGGAATAAAACAGATTGGCCCGGTTGTAGAAGTTATGGCCGAAGCGGAAGAACTGATCGCACACAAGAATGCCATTAGCATACGACTTAAAACTCTGACCACTTAACTTGTTATGAATATCAACGCATTCATCCGTGAAAATATAAAAAAGCTAAAGCCCTACTCTACCGCACGGGACGAGTTTCAGGGAATAGCAGAAGTGTATTTAGACGCAAATGAAAATCCCTTTCCGTCAGCGTATAACCGGTATCCTGACCCGTTGCAGAAAAAACTAAAGCAAAGAATAAGCGAACTCAAGGGCATCGCACCTGAAAAAATATTTTTGGGCAATGGAAGTGATGAGCCTGTCGATTTGGTTATCCGTGCTTTTTGTGAACCCGGACAAGACTCAATCTTAATTACAGAACCTACTTACGGCATGTATGCTGTTTGTGCAGGCATAAATAATGTGGCCGTAAAACGTGTTCCTCTCACGCATGACTTCAATATTAATATTGATGCAATAAAACAAGCCGTGAATCAATCCGTAAAAGTTATTTTTCTTTGCTCCCCTAACAACCCTTCCGGAAACTTGTTATCAAAAGAAAAGATTACACAGCTCATTACAGACTTCAACGGTATTGTTGTAATCGATGAAGCCTACATCGACTTTGCTGATGATGAAGGCTTTCTCCCTACACTAAACAACTATTCCAATCTCATTATACTACAAACTTTTTCCAAGGCATGGGGACTGGCAGGCTTGCGGCTGGGCATGGCCTTTGCATCCGAAGCGATTATTTCTGTATTGAATAAAATCAAATACCCATACAACATTAACATACTCACACAACAGGCTGCATTAGAAAAACTCTCCACAGTTGAGATAAAGAACAAGCAAGTGGGCGCAATTCTTCAACAACGCACAAATCTCATCCAATTGCTTCAGGCCATGCCTAACGTGCAAAAGGTTTACCCTACCGATGCCAACTTTGTGCTGGTAAAAATTGCTGATGCAAAAAATACTTACAATCAACTGATTAAGCGTGGCATTATTGTACGCGATCGTTCTGCGATTGAATTATGTGAGAATTGCTTGCGGATTACCGTTGGCACACCTGAAGAAAATAAAAAACTGATTGAAACCCTGAACACTTTATGAAACGTGTACTATTTATCGACCGTGACGGAACCCTGATCATCGAGCCGCCAAATGAACAAATTGACAGCCTCGAAAAATTAGAATTTTATCCAGGCGTTATCCGTTGGTTCAGTCAGCTTGCCGCTGAAACCGATTACGAACTCGTTATGGTTACCAACCAGGACGGACTCGGCACAGAAAAATTTCCGGAGAACACATTCTGGCCTGCGCATGAAAAAATGTTGCAAACCTTTTCCGGAGAAGGAATCAGGTTTTCAAAAATACTGATTGACCGGTCTTTCCCACACGAAAACAAACCTACACGCAAACCGGGCATTGGTATGCTTACAGAATTTCTCTTGGGGAATTATGATCTGAACAATTCGTATGTCATTGGCGACCGGCTTACAGACATTGAGCTGGCGAAAAATCTCGGATGCAAGGCTATACTCATTAATGATGGATCACTTACAGAAAAACTAAAAGCATCATCGTTTGCCGAAACGAATAGCCTGACTACAACAAATTGGAAAGTTGTCTACGAGTTCCTCACAAAAACGCCACGCACAGGAAGTGTAACACGCAAAACAAAGGAAACCGACATTTCCATTTCAGTAAATCTCGATGGCAGCGGTCAATCATCTATCAGCACCGGGCTTGCATTTTTTGATCACATGCTGGAGCAGTTGGCCCGTCATGGAAACATAGACCTGACCATCAACACCAAAGGCGATCTGCACATTGATGAACATCACACCATTGAAGATACGGCTCTTGCCCTTGGTGAAGCTTTCCACAAAGCATTGGGCAACAAACGCGGCATTGAGCGTTACGGCTTTACTTTACCGATGGATGATTGTCTCGCCCAGGTAGCCATTGATTTTGGTGGGCGTCCCTGGCTCGTATGGAAAGCTGAATTCAAACGGGAAAAAATCGGTGAAATGCCTACGGAGATGTTTTTACATTTTTTCAAATCCTTTTCAGATACAGCAAAGTGCAACCTGAACATTAAGGCAGAAGGAACTAATGAACATCATAAGATTGAAGCCATTTTCAAAGCTTTTGCAAAGGCAGTAAAAATGGCGGTGAAGAAAAATGGAAGTGAGTTACCGAGCACAAAAGGAATGTTGTGAGATACGGGTTACGGGCTACAAGATTCGGGGTTCGGGGTTATAAGAGATTATACTTATTATCTGATGTTACGCAAAACAAAAATTAGTACGTCATTGCGAGGGAGGAACGACCGAAGCAATCCCGTTTTTCAGCACGGAAATGGGGATTGCTTCGCTGCCGCTCGCAATGACGGGTATTGTTTTGCGTAAGGCCAGTTATTATAAATGAAAACAATATTATTAAAATACAACGCAGGCAACATACAATCGGTGTCGTACGCATTAGCACGATTAGGAGTTGCCTTTGAAATAACGGATGACATTGAAAATATTCAGTCGGCTGATAAGGTGATTTTTCCCGGTGTAGGCGAAGCCAGCACAACGATGGCATACCTGAAGGAAAAAAAACTGGATAGTGTAATCCGTGAATTAAAACAACCGGTATTAGGCATTTGCCTGGGTATGCAGTTAATGTGCCGATACTCGGAAGAAAACAACACACCCTGCCTGGGAATTTTTGACGAAACAGTAAAAAGATTTGAAGCCGCTAAAGATTACAAAGTTCCGCACATGGGCTGGAACCAACTTATATCAACGGATGGATGGTTTAAGTCTGTACCTGAAAGAAGTTATGTGTATTTTGTTCACAGTTATTATGTGCCGGTAAACAAATTTACTACGGCTTTGTGTGAGTATACTATACCTTTCAGCGCAGCCATGAAAAAAGGCAACTTTTACGCAGTACAGTTCCACCCCGAAAAATCGGCACAGGCAGGAGAGAATATTTTGAAAAGTTTTTTAAGCCTATGAAAGTCATACCTGCTATAGATATTATTGGCGGACAATGCGTACGCTTGTCGCAGGGCGATTATGCGCAAAAAAAAGTATATGCCGAAAATCCTGTTGCCATTGCGAAAACAATTGAAGAAGCTAAGATTGAACATCTACACCTTGTTGACCTGGATGGTGCGAGGCAGGGTAAAGTCATCAATTGGAAAGTAATTGAAGAAATATGCTCGAACACATCATTAAACATAGATGTTGGCGGAGGAATAAAAACCAACCAGGAAATCACACAACTTCTTAACCTCGGTGTGAGTCAGGTTAACCTCGGTAGCATTGCCGTGAATGATTTTAAAAAAGTATCGGGATGGGTAAGTGAATTTGGTGCCGACAAAATCATTCTCAGTGCCGATGTTCGCGATGAGCGTATCGCCATCAACGGATGGACGGAAACTTCACTCCTGACTATCCAGGATTTTATTTCGCGCTATTTAGATATTGGTATTACATACGTTACCTGTACCGATATCAGCAAAGATGGAATGCTTGCCGGGCCTAACCTTGCGTTATACAAAAATCTTATCCGGCAATTTCCGTCACTTAAACTCATTGCGAGTGGCGGTGTGCGCTCAGTTGATGATCTGATACAATTAAAATCGGCAGGATTACACGGTGCCATAGTGGGCAAAGCCATCTACGAAGGAAGAATATCTTTACAAGAATTACACTTATGACTAATCAACAACGATGCTGACAAAACGGATCATACCCTGCCTGGATATAAAAGATGGCCGCACCGTAAAAGGTGTGAACTTTGTTAACCTTCGTGATGCCGGTGACCCGGTAGCGTTAGCCTCTGCTTATGCCGATCAGGGTGCCGATGAACTGGTGTTCTTAGATATATCGGCAACACAGGAGCAACGCAAAACCTTTGCACACTTAGTAAAAGAAATTGCCCGGCACATTAACATACCGTTTACTGTTGGAGGCGGCATAAGTTCCGTTGCCGATGTAGCGCCCCTGCTTGAGGCCGGTGCTGATAAAGTAAGTGTAAATTCTTCGGCAGTCAGAAATCCAACACTTATTGACGACCTGGCAAAAGCATTCGGTTCGCAATGTATTGTACTGGCCATTGATGCGCGGAAATTTCACAATACATGGATCGTCCATACACATGGCGGAAAAAATCTAACCGAAAAAAAACTTTTTGCCTGGGCAAAGGAAGGTCAGGAACGTGGTGTTGGAGAGATTTTATTTACCAGCATGAATCACGATGGAACTAAAAACGGTTTTGCGATTGACCCGCTCGTCAAACTTCATGAACTGCTTACTATACCGGTGATTGCCTCAGGCGGTGCCGGAAGCATGGGCCACTTTGCCGATGTGTTTACGCTTGGCAAAGCTGATGCCGCATTAGCCGCGAGCGTATTTCACTTTGGTGAGATTCGCATTCCCGATCTTAAAACATTTTTAAAGAATCACGCTATCCCTGTACGCTTATGAAACCTGATTTCACGAAAAACAACGGACTTGTTCCCTGCATCATCCAGGATGACTCTACGCAGAATGTATTAATGCTGGGATACATGAATGAAGAAGCGCTGGCGAAAACACAATCAGAAAAACGGGTAACTTTTTTCAGTCGCACAAAAAAACGGCTTTGGACAAAAGGAGAAACATCTGGCAATTTTCTGGAAGTTGCGGACATCATTCCCGATTGCGATGCCGACACGTTATTAATTAAAGTCAAACCTACCGGGCCGGTATGTCATACCGGGGCTGACACGTGTTTTGGTGAGAACAACAGCACATTCAGCCTGAAAGAACTTGAGGCTATCATCCAATCGCGAAAAGCAAATCCGAAAGAGGGTTCATACACAACGTCTTTGTTCCAGTTGGGTATCAATAAAATAGCGCAGAAAGTTGGTGAAGAAGCGGTTGAATTGGTTATTGAATCGAAAGATCAGAACGAAGAATTATTTTTAGGCGAGGCTGCCGACTTGTTGTACCACTTCCTTGTGTTATTAGCAGCAAAAAATAAAACCCTGGCTAATGTAGAGCAGGTGTTGAAAAGCCGTCATCAATAAAGAGCAACTGGTTCTGATTTTTTAAAACAATAAATCTTCATACACACCTTTGGCACACGTGCGGCACGACAGCCTGTTGCGCAGCACGCCCGGCTTGAACATGGATTTGCCCAATAACATTCTTACACATTCCTGTATTCCTTCCGTAATGGAAGGGTGCGGATGAACACACTCGGCCAATTCCTCAATTCCTTTATTCATACTTATCAGCAACGCAACAGCCTGTATCGCGCTGGACGCATGATTGCCTACTACCTTCATCCCAAGAATTTTCATTTCATCATCGTTGGTAACCATCAGCTTAATAAAACCTTGTGTGTTGCGTTTTGCAATGGCGCGCGGTATGCAGCTATAATCCAGCGTTACTACACGGTAATCAATTTCTTTTTCGCGTGCCTGCGTTTCGTTTAAGCCTACACCGGCCACTTCAGGGCTTAAAAACATAATGGTGCTGATGTTTTCATACACCAACTTACGTTGCGGGTTGCCAAAAATTCTTTCTACCGCATACCGGCCTTCTAATTCACCAACATTCACCAACGAAATATCTGCTGTAATATCGCCTACGGCATAAATGTTCGATACATTGGTTTGCGTATCGTTATCTTCAATGCCGCGTTTTGAAATATGGATGTCAACTTCTTTTGTATCCCATAACAACTCGTAATTAGGAATACGACCTACCGAAACCAATGCTTTCTCTACATTAAAGACTTCTTTACTGCCATCGGTGTATTCCAATTCGTACTCTACCCTGCCGCTTTTGATTTCCATTCGCACAAGCTGCGACTTCCGGTGAATGAGCACACCGTTGTTCTCCATGTTGCGCTCAATTACGCGCACTACATCTTCATCTTCAAACGGTAAAATGCGGTCGCCTTTATCAATCAGGTGTACTTTTGTTTTTCCAAAGCCCGAAAAAATCGTAGCATATTCGCAGCCGATTACCCCCGCCCCTACAATCACCATACTTTCAGGAAAATCTTCCATCAGTTCAATCCCCTCACTGGTCATGATAATTTTCTCATCAATGGGTAATTCGGGTAAATAACGCGGGCGACTTCCTGTTGCCAGGATTACATGATCTGTCGTTACGATTGTTTTTTCAAATTCACCGGTAATCTCTACTTCGTTTTGGCTCAATAGTTTTGCAGTGCCACGCTGAAAGGTAAAATATCCTGAAGTTTTGAGAAGCTCCATGTGCTCAAGCAACAGGGTTTTTCTTTCCTGAACGGCACGCTGCACCTCTGCCTGAATTTCCTTATAATCGACACTGGGCGCCTGAATATTGTAGCGTTTCAGATTTTTGCGGAAAGAGGCCGTTTCGCGCGAAAGCTCCCACCAGGTTTTGGACGACAGCGCCCCATTGGTGACCCCTGCTCCGCCAACCCTGTTTTTTTCAATTAATAAAACTTTTTTCTTAAAATCGATAGCCCGCATGGCGGCAGCATACCCGGATGGCCCGGCACCAATTACCACTAAATCATATTTTTCCATACTACAGACAAATAAGGGTGAAAATACACATATTCTATTAAAAGAAAGGTTTAATATTAAGGTCGTTAATTTCGGTAAATGGAGTTCTGGCAGCGGTATTCTACACTTGGTATTTCGGAAGGCACTGAACCCTACCTGTTCAGGAGTATCATTCTGACCAACAGGACAGCATTTATTATCTTCTTGCTCAGCACTCTGCTGCTCGCCATCCTTTTAAGTTTTACCGGATTCACCCCCGGCATTCAGCGTACCAGTTACATCCTGGTCATTTATACGTTCATCCCATTGCTAAATTATTACGGATTAAATATCGTTAGCCGTCTGTTGGTTTCAACCATTATACCCCTGTACATTATCTGGGTGGTTGGAGTCAGCACACAGTCTACCTTACCGTTATTAACCAGCTCTTCGTATTTCCCGCCCCGCATGCTTACCATGATTACGTGCATCATACCCGTAATAGTATTCGACACCTTCCGGGAGAAGAAATGGATGATTGCCGGCATATTGGTCTGTATGGCTTGTACGGTGGGCTATGATTTTGCGATAGAAATTTTCGGGCACACAGTCGAAGTTTATAAAACTTCCTATACATTCATCTACTACAATACCGTTTTCTTCATTGAGTTTGTTGCGTTGGTTTCGGCAGCGTTCATGTTGAAGCGAATGGTTGACCGATCGGATAACAAGAATTTTGAATTATTACGCACACAGGAAATCAACAACCAGGAGTTGGTCAGGCAAAATTATCAGCTTTCGCAATTAAACCAGGAAATTGAAACGCAGAATGAAGAGATGGTTGCACAGGCAGAAGAATTGCGCGCCAACCAGGAAAAACTTGCCGATGCCTACGAACTCATCCAAAAACAAAAAGAACAGCTTCATATTCATAATGAACACCTCGAAGACTTAGTGGCACAAAAAAACAAGGCGCTTATTGACGCTAACGAAGAGCTTTCAAAATACAACAGCGAGTTACGCCAGTTTTCGCATACTATTTCGCACAACCTTAGGGCACCGGTAGCTCGACTTATCGGTTTAGAGAACCTCCTCACTATGGATAGCGAGGGGCTTTCCGAAAATCAACTGCAACTGATGGCGCTCCTCAGGCAATCCGCCAAAGATTTAGATACCATTATCCAGGATCTGAATAAAATTATCGACATCCGTAGTGATCTTTATCGGATCAAGGAAAAAGTATTCTTTCAACAGGAGTTTGACCGGGCACACCAAAGTTTAGAGCATCAGCTACCGGAAGATGCCGAGTTCTTAGTTGATTTCTCTCATGTTCCGTTTATGTATGCCATTCGGCCGTTGCTGAACAGCATACTTTTTAACCTCCTGAGTAATGCCATCAAGTATCGTTCGCACAATCGTAAGTTGGTTATTTCGGTATCGACAAAACAAACAACTGATGGCATCCGGTTTACGTTTGCCGATAACGGACTTGGAATGAATCTCGATCAATTCGGTAAAGACCTTTTCGGGATGTACAAACGGTTTCACACGCACACTGATGGAAAAGGATTGGGATTGTATTTAGTCAAATCGCAAGTGGAAACGCTGAACGGTACGATTTCCGTGAAGAGCGAATTAAATGGCGGCACTACCTTTACCATATTCTTTAAGCATATTGATGCGGTTGATGGACAAATCTGCTTCGATAGTGAGTATGGACAGATCTATTACAATGCACGAACAAACACGGCAGGTATCAGTTGGAAAAAACAAGTAACAAGTGAAGCCTACCGTACACTTTTTGAAAAGTGCCTTGAAGTGTTGCGCATTTATAATACACCTCACTGGATATCCGATCTGCGCAAGCAAGGGCAAGTTCTTCCTGAAGATCAGCTTTGGATGATATCAACCATTATACCCGATGCTGTTAGAAACGGACTGATCCATATTGTTGGGGTTTACGACCCGGTTCAACATAATGAAGGTTACCTTGAACGAATCAGGATGGCCATAGAACAGGCCGGAAGCAAGGTTGAGTTTACTACCTCCACAAAAGAAGCTGAAGCGTGGATTGAAGAAGAAATACGAAAAGAGAAAAACGCTTAACGCTTTACATTAAATATACCTGCCATCATACAACGCACGCTGCCTCCGCCAACTTTCTCTATAACAGGTATGGATACCGGTATCATTTCGGCATGACGTGAGATGGCATCAACCTGCCCCGGCAAAAGTGAATTGAATGCTTGCCCGGACAGCACTACAAACGGCTCTCCGTTTTTACCTGATACTTCTATCATGTTGCCCGCAAAGGCGTTCATCTGCGCATAACTGATGGCTATAACCTTGTGCCCGGTTTCTGCAAAAGCTACCAGAATTTTCTCCTGGTCGTCATCCTTGTGAATAGCATCAAGACAAATAACCGCAAACTTCGACCCTATGCACATCAGAACATTAGTGTGATAGATGGGCTTCCCATCAGCATCAACCGCATCGAAAATAATCGGTTTATAACCCAACAACTTACAAAGTTTAATAGCTAAGTTCTCATCTGTTCGGGGTGACCGGTTAGCGAAAGCAATTTTATTTACATAATCAAACACAACGCTGCCGGTACCTTCTAAGAAACGGTCGCCCTGTTCTTCACCCGACCAATCGGTTACCTCTATAATCTCAAACTCTTTTGCCAATGTTTCAATAATGGTTGCTCTTCGTTCAAGTCGCCTGTTGTCGGCAAGCATGGGGTATAGTATCACGCGGCCATCTTCGTGAAACGAAATCCAGTTGTTGGGGAATACTGCATCAGGCTTAACGGGTATGGGCGTATCGTCAAGTACATGCACGTCAATATCATGCGCACGCAGCAAATCCGTCATCCTGTCGAACTCGTGCAGCGCTGTTTGATTCACCCATTGCGGGTCGTCCACTTCATTAATTTGAAACGCATTTGAATTGGCCGTTTGGGTGTTAAACCCAAACGCTGCCGGGCGAACCATAAAAATACTTGTGGGAGCTTGTGTTGTCATAATTAATATTCACAACATATTTAGTTATTTTTATGCGACTTCTAAAATTATGGAATACATCAAACAAATAGATACCGAACTTTTTTTCTTTTTAAACGGATTGCATACTCCGTGGCTCGACCCGGTTATGTTTTACCTGACAAATACGCTCACTTCTATTCCGTTGTTTATTTTCCTCATTTACCTGTTAGCTAAAACCTACGGTAAAAAAATATGGGTTCCGCTGTTGTGTGTGGGTATTTGCATTGCCTTAGCCGATGGAACTACCAATAAAATGAAGAAGGGCTTTGGTCGCCTGAGGCCAACCCACGAGGTATCCATCGCTGAAAAGGTGCACAAGGTTAATGGATATAAAGGAGGTAAATTCAGTTTTGCTTCCGGGCATGCTGCCAACACGTTTGGCCTGGCTATGCTGGTTTTTTTATTGCTAAGGAAACACTACCGGTTTATGGGGCTTTTGTTTTTATGGTCGGGTGTGGTTAGCTATACCCGCATTTACATGGGCCTGCATTACCCCGCAGATATTATAGTAGGCTTACTGATAGGATTGCTTTTCGGATGGCTCGCGTTCAGGCTGCATGAGTATATTCAAGGACGGTTGGCTCGGCCAGAGCGTTGAAAGATGATTTGAATTACATCTCCTCTTTTAATTATCACATAGCAAGCTCTGCAAAAACTATGTGTTCTATGTGCCTATATGGTTCAAAAAAACACTAACTTCCAGCTATGAAATTCAAAAAAATAATAGAAAACAATCAGAAGTGGATTGAAGATCACCTGAAACTCGACCCCGACTATTTTACCAATCTCTCCAAAGGCCAGTCGCCCGAAGTTTTATACATAGGCTGTTCCGACAGCCGCGTTACAGCCGAGGAAATAATAGGCGCCCGGCCCGGTGAAGTGTTTGTGCACCGCAACATTGCCAACATTGTTACCAACAGTGATGTGAATGTTATGTCGGTTATAAACTACGCAGTTGTGCATCTGAAGGTGAAGCACATTGTGGTGTGTGGCCATTATTATTGTGGGGGTGTTAAGGCTGCCATGCAAGCCACCGACCTGGGCATTTTAAATTTATGGCTTCGTAACATTCGTGATGTGTACCGGCTTCATAAAGAAGAACTTAAAGCCATCAAAGATGAAGAGTTGCGTTACAAACGACTTGTTGAACTCAACGTACAGGAGCAATGTGTAAATATTCTTAAAACCATTGAAGTGCAGCAAGCTTATCGCGAATACGGTATCAGTATTCACGGTTGGGTTTTTGATATTAAAACCGGCAAAATCATCGATTTAAAAATTGATTTTGCCAACGTGCTGAAAGGTCTTTGGGATATTTACGATTACACTGCGAAGTAATTTGTTAAAGAAGCGTGGGGATTTCTATTACCCCGCCAATATACGCTTAACATACTTCCCAATAATATCAAACTCCAGGTTTACCTTATCCCCTTCCTTTATAGTATTGAAATTGGTATGCCCGAACGTATAGGGAATAATAGTAACCGTAAAACCGTTATCGCGCGAATTGAAACAGGTAAGGCTTACCCCGTCAATTGTAATGGAACCCTTCTCGACAGTAATGTTACCCAGCGAGTTGTCGTATTCAAAATCAAACAGCCAACTGCCGTCAACTTCTTTTACATTAGTGCAAACCCCCACCTGGTCAACATGCCCCTGAACGATGTGCCCATCGAACCGCCCGTTGGCAACCATACACCGCTCAAGGTTTACTAAGCTGCCTTCTTTCCAGTTTTGAAGGGTTGTTTTCTTTAAGGTTTCATCCACAGCCGTAACCCAATGCCTGCCCCCCTCCACGTTAGTAACAGTAAGGCATACGCCATTGTGCGCCACGCTCTGGTCTGTTTTTAACGCTTCGCTTATGGGGCTGGAAACCAGAAAATGCCGGTTGGCCTGGTCTTCCACTACCCGCTCTACCCTGCCCAATGCTTCAATAATACCTGTAAACATGCCCGAAAATAAGGTTCTTTAAAAAAATATCTATAAATTTGTTTATATTATAAACTATTTTACATTTGTACCGTAAACAACGATATGGAAAACAAAAATCAACCATTAGACCCCCGCCAAAGCCTTGACCTGATTGCCTCGATGATTAGCCAGGCACAGGGCAACATGAGCAGCAGTAGTTTTTATTTTCTGTTGTGGGGTTGGGTAATCGCGTTCTGTAATTTCGGAATGTATTACTTTCATAAGTTCACTAACTATGCCGCCTATGCGCATTACGTGTGGTTGCTTGGCATACCTGCCTCTATTATTACAGTGATTTACAGTATGCGACAGGAAAAATCGAAAGGCGCGATAACGCATCTGGATAAAATCATGATGTGGCTTTGGATTGGCATGATGATCTCCATATTTCCAACGTGGATGTTCGGAGATAAAATCAACTGGATGGTCAATGCCATTGTGCTCATGCCTATCGGAACAGCCACATTTGTTTCAGGAATTGTGTTGCGGTTTAAACCCTTGTTGGTTGGCGGTATAATTTTTTGGATTTCAGGGGTACTCTGTTACATAGTTTCGCCTCTTGACCAATTTATTGTAGGCGGTGTCGCCATGATTCTGGGGTACCTCGTGCCCGGTTATATGCTGCGTAATAAAAAACAATGATGCCATGCTGAAAGAACTTGACCCATTGCTTCATTCGCAATTACGCCTCGGCATCATGTCGTTGCTCATGAGTGTTGACTCGGCAGAGTTTACCTTTCTGAAAGAAAAAACAAACTCAACCGCTGGCAACCTGAGTGTGCAATTAGACAAACTTTCGGAAGCAGGCTACATAACCGTTGAAAAGTCATTCAAAGGAAAGAAGCCGCTTACTACCTGTATGATTACCAAACAGGGATTGAAAGCATTTGAAGATTATGTGAACGCGCTGAAAGGATATATAGGCACATAAAATTTTTTTAAATAGTTAGTTTATAAAATAAACCAGTTTATACTTATGAGAAACACAACTAAAATACTCTGTCTGGCCGTTGGCCGTGTAGTTTGCGCCATCCTCACGTTGGTTTCGCTGCTCGGGCTTACCCTTGCCAAGGCGCAAGGCACCGCCCCCGAAAACCTGAAACAGGAAATGCAAAAATTAGCTTACATGGCTGGCAAATGGAAAGGCGAAGCCTCCATACGTCAGCAAAACGGAACGTTGCTTAACATAAATCAGGAAGAGGACATCCAATACAAATTGGATGGAACCGTGTTGCTGATTGAAGGCACAGGCCGGAATCCCGAAAACAATGCAGTGGTATTTAATGCGCTGGCCGTTGTATCGTACAATCAGTACACGAAAGAGTTTAAAATGAAATCGCACGTAATGGACGGCAACTCAACTGAGGCGTATTTTAAAATTATCGAAGAAAATCATGTTGAGTGGGGCTTTGAAACCCCGCAAAAAGCAAAAATCAGGTATAACATTGTGCTAAAACCCGAAAACAAATCGTGGGTGGAGAAAGGTGAATATTCACCGGATGGTAACACCTGGTATCCGTTCATGGAAATGAAATTGACCAAACTTGACTAACTTTAACATAACCTAATCTTATAAACATGATACCCGAAGACGAAAAACTTTATAAAGCCGCAAAGAAAAAAGTTAAACGGACAAGAGATTTTTACAGTAACATCTTAGCCTACTTTGCCATTGGCGCTTTTCTTACATTCATTAACTGGTGGACAAGCCCCGGGCACTGGTGGGTAAAGTGGGTATGGATTGGCTGGGGCATTGGCGTATTCTTTCATGGCTTGAGCCTGTACAGAAAAAATATCCTGTTCAGCGATGACTGGGAAGAACGCAAAATCAAAGAAGAAATAGAGCGGATGAAAAGATCGTAATGTACGCCTGTTTGAGGATTTGGAAATTTCTAACCGAAAGGTGTCTTACATTTTCAAATTAGTTAATTTTCAAATCTTCAAATCAGCTTTATGGAATTTGGAAAAGTTACCCCGGAAGAATTAGAAAAAACAGACTTCTCCCTTCCGCCCGACAAGCCGGAAACAACCGCATTGCTCAACAAGCAAAAGAAAAAAAACAAGCCCACTGTATTTGTTGGTTGCGCCAAATGGGGTCGCCCCGATTGGGTAGGAAAAATCTATCCGAAAGGAACAAAAGCCGGAAATTTTCTTGAACACTACGCGCAACAGTTTAATTGCATTGAATTGAATGCCACATTTTACCGGATGCCAACGCACAAACAAACCAGCGTGTGGAAAAGCAAAGTGGGTGATGATTTTAAATTCTGCCCCAAGTTTGTTGACCAGATAACGCATATCAAGCGATTAAAAGATGTAGATGAACTCACCGACCGGTTCCTGGAAGGCATTTCCGGTTTTGAAAAAAATCTCGGCCCGGTTTTCCTGATGCCTCACCCCGGCATGGGGTCAAAAACATTAGAAACGTTAGAAGCCTTTATCCAATCGTTGCCGAAAGACATTGAACTTTACACCGAACTACGACATAAAGATTGGTTTGCAAACCCGGAAGTTTTTCGGGCTGTATTCGCCATGCTTGAACGAAATAAATCCGGCTCTGTTATTACCGATGCCTCCGGAAGAAGAGATTGTGTGCACATGCGCCTGACAACCCCTTCCGCTTTCATTCGTTTTGTGGGCAACGGCCTTCACCCCACGGATTATACCCGGTGCGATGCGTGGGTACAGCGTATGAAAACCTGGAGCAATCAAGGCATTGAAACCATTTACTTTTTTATGCACCAGCATGAAGAACTGCACTCACCAGAATTGTGCCGGTATCTCATTCCAAACATGAATGAACAGCTTGGCACAACTATTCCTGTTCCGAAATTTATAAAACAACTTCCAACAGAGGGTACATTATTCAACTAACTAAAAGCTACAAGCTATCGGGCACTTACTATCTTTGTAGCTTGTAGCTTAAAGCTTGTTGCCATTTTGCACCCAAAAATTTTGTGGCTTGTGGCTTTTTTCTACCTTCGCTCCGTTTACACATTTATGGCGCTTTACGAACAATACCCTGTTTCCATTACCAATTCGTTATCCGGTAAAAAAGAACTTTTCAAACCGTTGAACCCTCCTTTCGTGGGGTTGTATTCATGCGGCCCAACCGTGTATAACGAAGTGCACTTAGGCAACCTGCGCACTTTCACCGCATTTGATGTGGTGTACCGGTACCTTACACACATTGGCTATAAAGTACGCTATGTGCGCAACATTACCGATGCCGGCCACTTGACCAACGATGCCGGTGAGGGTGTTGACCGCATTGAAGAAAGCGCCCGGCTTGAACGGCTTGAGCCAATGGAAATTGTTCAGAAATACACATTCAGCTTCCATGATGTGTGCCGGATATTCAACATTCTGCCGCCATCTATTGAGCCGACAGCTACCGGTCATATTGTTGAGCAAATTGAAATGGTGAAAAAAATCCTGGCTAACGGATATGCTTATGAAGTAAACGGCTCCGTGTATTTTGATGTGCGCAAGTTCATGGAGAACTATAAATATGGAGAACTAAGCGGCCGCAACGTTGATGAACTATTGGAAGGCACGCGCGAACTTGACCGGCAGGATGAAAAACGTAATGCGGTTGACTTCGCTATCTGGAAAGCTGTTTCACCAAACCACATTCAGCGCTGGCCGTCACCCTGGGGCGAGGGCATACCCGGCTGGCACTTAGAGTGCTCGGCAATGGGCACAAAATATCTTGGTGAAGAATTTGATATTCACGGTGGTGGAATGGACTTAAAGTTTCCGCACCACGAATGTGAAATAGCGCAAAGTGTTGGTGCGTATGGTAAAACACCGGTGCGCTACTGGATGCACGCCAACATGCTTACCGTTAATGGTGAGAAAATGAGTAAATCGAAAGGCAACTCGTTTTTACCACGCGAGTTGTTTACCGGTTCGCATCCGTTGTTGAGCAAAGCGTACAGCCCGATGGCCGTTCGGTTTTTTATGTTGCAATCGCATTATTCAAGTACACTCGATTTTTCAAACGAAGCCTTGCAGGCAGCCGAAAAAGGTTACAAAAAATTAAGCAATGCGCTTAGCGCGATAAAAAAACTTGAACACCCGGGTGGACAGGCCGAACACGATACTGAATCAGCGTTACTGAAACTCATTGACGAAGCCTACCGCAACATGAGTGATGATTTCAATACTGCAAAAACACTTGCCGTATTGTTTGAAATGGCTTCACGTATCAACGATATAAAGTCAGGTAATTATAAGCTAACCGATATTGATGCAGATACTTTCCAAAAATTCAGGTCGGCCTACATTACCTTCATGGAAGATGTGTTGGGATTGCAGGAAGAGGGCAGTCAGAACCATGACGTATTGGATGGTGTTATCCGTGTGATGATTGAGCTTAGAAAAAAAGCACGCACCGATAGAAACTACGCCCTTTCAGACAAAATCCGCGATGACCTGAAAGCGCTTGGTGTACACTTAATGGATGGGAAAGATGGAGAGATTGATTATACTATTGAATAAATACGGGTTCCGTGTTCCAGGATACGAGGTTCGCGGCACGCAACCCGAAAGGCGTACCTCGAACCTCGTATCTCGTAACCCGAAATGTTAAAAAAGATTTTCATCCTCCCCATCCGCTTCTACCAACTTAGCATTTCTCCGTTGTTGGGTGCGCATTGTCGGCATACGCCATCGTGTTCGCAATACACCATTGAGGCAATAAATGAATGGGGCATTATAAAAGGAACATGGCTTGGCATGAAACGCATTGCGCGTTGCCATCCGTGGGGAACAAGTGGGTATGATCCGGTGCCGAAAAAGGAAAAATAATCTGGATAAACTGCCCTCAATAGAGAAAGGCAAACTGATTTCTAATGATAACAATACAAGAATTATTATTCAATCGCGGACTTGACAAACAATCAAAAGTAAAGCTTGTTAGACATAAAGACTCAAGAATAGACCTCTACAATGCTTACCGAACTAACAAGGAGTTATTCTTAAAATACCAGCAGCAGCAAGCTAAAGAAGTTTTTAGTGGTGTTGATTTCATTGTTTCATTTATTGGGGAAGAAGGACTTCTGTCAAGATTTGTTGGGGTTTACAAAGTTTTACGTTGCAGAAAACTACCTAAGACTCAAATAAGTGTTATAGGTAATCCACATGACATCGAATATGACTTTGAAGAAATGAAAAATTTCGATGACTTAAAAGAAAGAGTTATCATAAAATGGAGTAACGCGATTTCATGGCATCAATGGATTAAAAACGAAATGGAGGTTATTGAAATTCATCCGGGGCTTCATTATAAACATTTCACAGACTATACCGACTTCATATTAGATTTTAGTGAATTAAAGGAAATTATAACGAATGGGTATAGTGATTGGAAAAGAATGCTTTCAGCAGCGAAAGGAGTATATCTGATAAGCGACACAAAGACAGGTAAACTCTATGTAGGTTCGGCTTACGGAGAAGACGGATTTTGGGGACGGTGGAACTCTTATGTATCAACAAACGGACACGGAGGCAATAAGCAATTGAGAGAACTGATAGCCAGCAAAAAAGATTATGCAACGAACTTCCAGTTTTCAATTCTAATGATTTTACCAAAGACAATAACAACTGACCAAGCGATTGAAAAGGAACGGCTTTTCAAAAACAAACTTGGAACTAATTCTTTTGGGCTAAATAGCAATTAAGGATCTACAATTAATACACTCCAACCCCCGCTAACACCACAGGCGCTTTGCTGTCCAATATCCTGATGGGTTTCGCAGTCATTATAAAAGTTCAGATAGCTTTTAAATTTCCGAAAAAATCATATTTTTACAAAGTTTTCGGAAATGTTAAATTTCATAAATTATTGTGATACAGCGAGAAACATATTTACGACAGTTGCAATTACTGAAAGACGTTCAGCTCATAAAAGTGGTTACGGGGCTACGGAGAAGTGGTAAGTCAACCTTGCTCGAACAATTTCGACAGGAATTGCTAAACGTAGGCATTCCAGGCAAATGCACACAAACATATAATCTCGAAAACCCCGATTACTCGGGCTTTGACGACTGGAAAAAGTTTTACGACCATATCAAGCGAAAACTGGTTAGCAACACAATGAATTATGTGTTTTTAGACGAAATCCAAATGATAGATAATTTTGAGCGACTATTAGACGGATTGCATTTGCTCAAAAACACCGATGTGTATGTAACGGGTTCAAACGCATATTTGCTATCGGGTGAACTGGCCACTATCCTTACGGGGCGTTCTATTGCTATCAACATGTATCCATTTTCGTTTGCCGAATACGTTGAATACCTCGGCATAACAAATGCAAACGAAATAAATCTTGCCGATTACATTCAAACAGGCGGACTACCCCAAGCATTAGAATTAAAAAAGATAGATTTTAATTCCTATGTCAATTATCTGAACGGACTATTGACCACGATTATTGAAAAAGACATCAAAACAAGAAATAAAATTTACAACGATAAATCGTTTAATGACGTAACCCGTTTTTTGGCAGACAGTATAGGCAGTTCTGTTTCTTCAAACAGTATTGCCAAAGCATTTAAAAATTTAAAAGTCGAAATTGATGATAAAACCATTACCCGCTATATCTCGGTTTTGAACGACAGTTTTGTATTTTATCCCGTTCAGCGTTTTGATATTAAAGGCAAAAACATACTTAAAACCAATGGAAAACAATATATCGCGGATACCGGGTTTAGAAATGTTTTACTGGGACGCACACAATTGCAGGATACCGGTCATCTGCTTGAGAATATTGTTTATTTTGAACTTTTAAGAAGAGGAAATACCGTTTGGATTGGAAAAAGTAACAAAAACGAAATTGATTTTGTTGTAAAAAATAAACAAGGCTACATACAATACTACCAGGTAACCGTAAGTATGCGCGATGAAAACACACGTAATCGCGAACTTGCCGCGCTTAATTCCATTAAAGACCACAATCCTAAAACCATTATCAGTCTTGATCCCGAAGAACCTGTTTATGATGGTATTGTATGCAGGAATGCTATAAAATGGCTACTTGAAAAATAATCAATAGACAGTTGTTGACTTGCAGTCCACTTAATACACCCCAACCCCCGCTAACACCGCAGGTGCTTTGCTGTTTAATATGCTGATGCGGATTTTTGTAGTGGTGGTTTCGTCAAGTTCCAGTATGCGTTTATAGCCAATGGTAGTTTGCCGGGCTATTTCGCGGTAAGCGTTATCATCCCACACCTCAACAGCAAATTCTTTTATGCGCTGGCCGTAGGCAATGCCTTCCTGCAACACCAACAAATTGAACGTTACCGCTTCGTCATATTCCAATACAACCCACGACTGATTTTCAGTTGCCGCCCATAGGGTGCTCAACTCCTCATCAAGTAAATTTTCAACCGGGTAATTTTTTAATTGAGAAGAGGCAGTGATGCGCGAAGGTTTATCCAGCTTGTTTTTAAACGTGTTCTCTATCTCCTGCCTGAACTCCATCAGCCGCAGCGAATCCCCTGCCGGTATCAGCCCTCTCCTGTCAACCGGCACATTCAGCAATAAATTAGCTCCACGACCAATGGAGCTAAAATATATCTCCCGCAACTGTTCCACGCTTTTCACTTTGTCGTCTGTATCGGGGCTGTAAAACCAACCGGGGCGGATGGACACATCGCACTCGCCCGGAACCCAATGCGTGCCGTCTTCATGCCCTTCGGTGAGTTCGTGATAATCCGGGAAACCGGGATAAAGGTTTTCAATATTAAGTGTATTCCAGTTGGTTAATCCTACAAAACCATTTTCATTACCAACCCAACGGCATCCGGGGCCGGCATCGCTGAAGATAATGGCATTCGGCTGATGCTTGTAAACCGTGTTGTTGAAAAGTTGCCAATCGTATTCTTGCTTTTTTCCATTTGACCCTTCTCCGTTCGCTCCATCAAACCACTGTTCAAAAATTTCACCATAATTGGTTAACACTTCTTCAAGCGTATTTACAAACACCTCGTTGTATTGCGGTGTTCCGTATTCGGGGTGGTTTCTATCCCACGGAGAAAGATAAACGCCAAACTTCAATCCGTATTCGCGACATGCTTCAGATAATTCTTTTAGCACATCGCCTTCTCCGTTTTTCCAGGCGCTTTCGCGAACGGTATGCGTACTGTATGTACTCGGCCACAAACAAAAGCCGTCATGGTGTTTGGCCGTAATGATTATTCCTTTCATGCCGGCCTGTCTTGCGGTGGCCGCCCATTGCCGGCAGTCTAATTGTGTTGGGTTAAAAATTTGCGGGTCTTCATTGCCAAGCCCCCACTCCACGTTGGTAAACGTATTGGGGCCGAAGTGAATAAACATATAATACTCCAGCTCATGCCAAGTTAACTGACTTTGCGTGGGTGTGGCTCCGTAGGGTTCGGGCTGCGTAGGCGAAGCAACACATGAGGCGAGGAAAATCAGCGCGTAAATGTATCTTGTCATAGTATCGTGTAATTCTGCAATAATCGGTTTTTAAACTTAAAAGAAAATTCTACATTTATCGAATCATAAAAAATCAATTTATGCCTTTTCAGATTAAAGAGAGCAGTAACCAGTACGATGTCTGCATTGTGGGCTCCGGTGCAGGTGGGGGTATGGCTGCGTATGTGCTCACGCAAGCCGGGTTAAAAGTTGTGGTATTAGAGGCTGGTCCCTGGTACGACCCGGCAAAGAACGTAACACAATTAAAATGGCCGTGGGAATCGCCACGAAGAGGCGCGGGCACAACCTTTCGCCCTTTCGGGGATTTTGATGCCGCCTATGGAGGCTGGGAAATGGAGGGCGAGCCTTACACGAAAGTTCCGGGAACACAATTCGACTGGTTTCGTTCGCGTATGCTTGGCGGAAGAACAAACCACTGGGGCAGAATTTCGTTGCGCTTCGGCCCGAAAGATTTTAAAGGCAAAAGTCATGATGGCTTAGGCGATGACTGGCCTATCGGTTATGATGATGTTGCACCTTATTACGATAAAGTTGATGAACTCATTGGCGTGTTCGGAAGCAAGGAAGGCATACCTAACGAACCCGATGGAAAATTTCTTCCGCCCCCAAAGCCCCGGCTTCATGAGCTATTCATTAAAGAGGCGGCAACAAAACAACGCATCCCGGTAATACCTTCGCGATTATCTATTCTTACAAAAAAAATTAACGAAGACAGGGGCGAATGCTTTTACTGCGCACAATGTAATCGCGGTTGTACGGTGTATGGCGATTTCTCATCCTCATCATGCCTGATTAAACCTGCCACAAAAACCAACAACCTCGATGTAATCGTTAACGCTATGGTGCGTGAAGTTCTGACCGATGAACGCGGGAAAGCTACGGGCGTATCGTATGTGGCAACAGGCGATATGCAGGAATACCAAATAAAAGCAAAAGTTGTTGTGTTGGCAGCGAGTGCGTGCGAGTCGGCAAGGTTAATGCTGAACTCTAAATCGAAAGCACACCCGAACGGGTTGGGCAACTCAAGCAACGTGGTAGGAAAATACCTGCACGATTCAACAGGAGCCGCTATTGGTGGTGTTCTTCCAAAACTTTTTGGTCGCAAACGTTACAATGAAGATGGCGTTGGCGGTATGCACGTGTACACGCCCTGGTGGTTGGATAATAAAAAACTCAATTTCCCCAGAGGCTATCACATTGAATACTGGGGCGGCATGGGTATGCCGGGCTATGGTTTTGGTTTTGGCATACAAGGTTTGAACGGGCGTTTCCCCGACAGGAATGGAAATCAAAAAACAGGCGGGGGCTATGGCGCAGCGTTGAAAGACGATTACCGGTATTATTGGGGCGCCAATGTTGGCATGGCCGGACGCGGTGAAGCCATTGCATTAGAAAGCAACTATTGCGAAATCGACCCCAATGGCGTGGTGGATAAATATGGAATACCGGTGCTTCGCTTCAATTATAAATGGAGCGATTACGAAATCAAACAGGCCAAACACATGCAGGAAACTTTCCAGGAGATGATGCACAACATGGGTGCTGTAATTACCTGGGGAATTGCAGGCCCGGAAACGAATTACGGGCTTGAAGCGCCCGGAAGAATTATTCACGAGGTAGGCACAACCCGCATGGGCAACGACCCGAAACGCTCTGTTGTTAACAAATTCAACCAGGCACACGATTGTAAAAATGTTTTTGTAGTAGATGGCGGGCCGTTTGTATCGCAGGCAGATAAAAACCCGACATGGACGATATTGGCGCTATCGTGGCGGGCATCTGATTATATTATTGAGCAGTTTAAATCACAAAACTTGTAACGGATGCAAAATTTTGCATCCAAATACAATAAATACATAAAAAAATGAAAAGAAGAGATTCACTAAAAGCCATTGCACTAACCGCTATTTCATCAGGCGTACTGTTGCAATCATGCGATACAGATAAAAAAACAGAAGCTACTACAACTTCCTCTCCGGGAGTGAGTTCAATTGACCGGCATCCATTTGAACAGGTTCGCGATGAAAAGCTAATGGCCGATAGATTCTTTGATGAGCATGAAATGAATACCATCAAAGTATTAATAGATATTATCATACCCAAAGATGACGTAAGCGGTAGCGCTACCGAAGCAGGTGTGCACGACTTCATCGAATTTATTGTAAAAGATATGCCGCGCCATCAACTTCCGCTTAGGGGCGGGTTAAAATGGGTAGATGTTCATTGTCTGAAACAACACAACAAAACTTTTATTACTTGTTCTGAACAGGAGCAACTGGCTTTGGTAGAGGCTATCGCCTATCCTTCAACAGCCAAACCCGAAATGAAACAAGGAGTAACCTTTTTCAACTTATTGCGCGATTTAACCGCCACCGGGTTCTTTACCAGTAAAATGGGATTAAAAGACTTAGGCTATGCCGGTAACACACCCAATCGCTGGGACGGTGTGCCCCAGGAGGTGCTGGATCAGTATGGGGTAAGCTATGATGAGCGAACACTACGCGAGAGTGTGCAATGGGATGAAGAATAATAATCTTCGCTCCTTATTCTTCACACTAACTCAAAAATCCCCGATATTGCAGGATTGCTGAAACAATCCATGCTGAAAATCGATACCCATACCCACATCATCCCAAAAAAACTCCCCAACTGGAGTGAAAAATTCGGGTATGGCGACTTTATTTATTTGCAGCACCACAAAAAAGGCTTTGCTAAAATGATGCGGGGCAATCAGTTTTTCCGCGAAATAAAAGAAAACGCCTGGAACCCGAAATTACGCATCGATGAATACGCCACGTTCAACACGCAGGTTCAGGTAGTCTGCACCATTCCGGTTATGTTTTCTTACTGGGCCAAGCCGTTAGATTGCCTCGACTTATCGCAATTCCTGAATGACCACATTGCCGAATTAATAGAAACACATCCTAAACATTATCTCGGTCTTGCCACATTGCCCATGCAGGATACCGAATTGGCCGTGCAGGAACTTGAACGCTGTAAAAAAATAGGATTGCAAGGCATACAAATCGGCTCGAACATTAACGATTTGAACCTGAATGAAGACCGCTTCTTTCCGATTTTTGAAGCGTGCGAAAAATTGGGCATGGCCGTTATGGTGCACCCCTGGAATATGATGGGGCAAAAAGATATGCAGCGCTATTGGCTTCCGTGGTTAGTAGGCATGCCTGCCGAAACAACCCGCGCGATTTGTTCCATGCTGTTCAGTGGCATTTTTGAAAAACTTCCCAACCTGCGCGTTATGTTCTCGCATGCGGGCGGTTCGTTCCTCGCCACGCTGGGGCGGATTGAACACGGCTTTAACTGCCGGCCCGATTTGGTTGCGATGGATAACCCTGTAAACCCGCGCAACTATTTAGGCAAGTTTTGGGTTGACAGCATAACACACGATCCGGTTATGTTGGAATATGTGTTGAAGATGGTTGGGTCAAAAAAAGTTGTGTTAGGTTCCGATTATCCTTTTCCGCTTGGCGATTTGGAAATTGGCAGGTTTATTGAAGACATGACGTTAGACACTTCCGTTAAAGAAGATATATTTTACAAGGCCGCGCTCGAATGGTTGGGCGTGTCTGAAGAACGATTTAAGTAAGGGCATGAAACAATTTTTCACTTTTCTCTTTTCAATACTATGTATTACAGCAGTTGCACAAGGCGACCGCGAAGCAGCACAACAGTATCGGGTAGAACAGGAGCAATCGCGTAGAGCGGCCTTGCTGCGCACTATGGATGAAGCCGTGAAAGAAATGGATGAGGGTATGTATGCCGAAGCAGATGAAAAATTTATCCATGTGCTGAACAACATAAAAGGCGTTCCGTCCGATCTCACTTTTTATTTTGGAAAAAACTCATTCTATCTTAATAAATTCAAACAAAGTACCGACTGGCTGAACAAATACATTCAGCTAAAAGGAACAACCGGACAACACTATGAAGAAGCCGTTAGCTTACTAAAACGGGCAGAGGTTGAAGTGCTGAACGAACGATCGCGCGAAGCAGCAAAAGCCCAGCAGGTACTATCACAAAATTACGATATTGATTGCGGGCCTACCGGCAAAGTAATATGCCCGGTGTGCAAAGGCACAACGGTAATCGTTAAAAAAGGCGCCTTTGGCAACGAATACAAAACGTGCAGCTATTGCGACAAGCACGGCTTACTTACCTGCGATCAGTATAACCAGCTTGTACGCGGAGAACTCAAGCCTCGTCCGGAGTAGTCAATAGCCCTACCCCACATTTCTAAAATTGCCGTATATTTGCAGCCATATTACGTTTTCCTGTAAAAGACGGTAATACACATGCAATTATTCAACAAAATTGAGGGCAAGGTGCTCAAGGAGAAACTTGCTCAAACCGGGAAATTAGCCCGCACTACTATCTCATTTTACAAATATCATCACATTTCAGACCCCACGCAGTTCCGCAATGATTTGTACAGGCAGTTAGATAACCTGGGCATTTTAGGGCGCATTTACGTGGCGAACGAGGGCATCAATGCACAAATCAGCGTACCTACCGAAAACCTTGAGGCGTTTAGGAAAGAATTATACAGCATTTCATTTTTGAACAACGTGAGGCTGAATATTGCCGTGGACGATAACGGCAAATCGTTCTTTAAACTCAAGATATTGGTTCGTAAAAAAATTGTAGCCGATGGACTTGACGATAGCTCGTTTGATGTAACCAACTGCGGCACGCACGTAAATGCCGAAGCGTTTAACAAGCTGGCCGATGACCCGAACACGGTAATCGTTGATATGCGCAACCATTACGAAAGCGAAGTCGGGCATTTTAAAAATGCAATATGCCCCGATGTAGATACCTTTCGGGAAGAACTCCAGGTAGTTGAAAACCTGATGGCCGATCAGAAAGACAAAAACCTGTTGATGTACTGCACGGGCGGTATTCGCTGCGAGAAAGCAAGCGCGTGGATGAAACACATTGGCTTTAAAAATGTATTTCAGTTAGAGGGCGGCATTATCAAATACGCGCAGGACGCAAAAGCGCAAAACCTCGAAAACAAATTCATCGGGAAAAACTTTGTATTTGACGAACGTCTGGGCGAACGCATTTCAGACGACATTATAAGTACGTGCCATCAGTGTGGTGCGCCTTGCGATGACCACACCAATTGTAAAAATGACGGCTGTCATCTTCTGTTTATTCAATGCAAGGCCTGCGCTGAAAAGTATAATGAATGTTGCTCAACCGAATGTGCTGAAATTTTAACACTCCCTGAAGAAAAACAAAAAGCCATCCGTAAAGGCATTAACAAAGGCAGACAGGTTTTCAAAAAAGGCCGTTCCGAAAAACTTGGCCTGAAAGTTAAAACCGTTTCGGCTTAATGAGCAGCGATGTAATTCGTATCGGGATTGTAAACATCAGCGACCGGGCAAGTCAGGGTGTTTATGAAGACTTGCCGGGCAAGGAAATCGTAACAGTGCTGAATGAATACATAAAAAGTACGTGGGAAAAAGAGTACGCGATAATCCCCGATGAGCAACCCTTGATTGAACAAACATTAATCAACATGGTTGACGAAAAAGGTTGCTGCCTGATCGTAACCTGTGGCGGAACCGGCCCTGCAAAACGCGATGTTACCCCCGAAGCCACTGAAGCTGTTTGCGATAAAATGATGCCCGGTTTTGGCGAGCTGATGCGAATGGAAAGCCTGAAATACGTGCCTACGGCCATCCTTTCGAGGCAAACAGCCGGAATTCGTAAAAAATGCCTAATTTTGAACCTTCCGGGGAAGCCTAAGGCCATCCGGCAGTGCCTGAATGTTATTTTCCCGGCAGTTCCCTACTGTATTGATCTGCTGGAAGGGCCTTTCATCGAATGCAATGAAGAGGTCATTAAACCATTCAGGCCGCATTCATAATAATTTGCAAGTTTATGAAAATCAAGTATTACTACGACACCGAAACCTGTAAGTACGAACGTGTAAGAACCCGCACCAGCGACATTATTCTTAATGCACTCGGATTGTTTTTTCTTACGCTCATTATGGCAGCCGGAATTTACGCCATGTTCAGTTATTACTTTGAATCGCCCAAAGAGCTTCTTCTGAAAAATGAAAATAAGGAACTGTTGTATTACTATGGAAAATTAAACGAAGAAGTAGATCAACTCAACCAGGCCATGAACAACCTGGAGCACCGCGATGACAATATTTACCGTGTGGTGCTTGGCGCAGAACCTATTGATAAAGCAGTGCGTAATGCCGGTGTTGGTGGTGCCGAACGGTATGCCGATATAAAAGAGAAAAACCTGTTGAATAAGGATGCCATTGTTGAGCTTCACGAAAAAATCGACAAACTGAAACGTAAAATTTATATCGAATCCAAATCGCAGGATGAAGTTGTGCAGTTAGCCGAAAACAAAGAAAAACTTTTTGCAGCCATTCCTGCCATTCAGCCTATTGCCAATAAACAACTGATAGCGCTTGCATCAGGATTTGGCCTGCGCACACACCCAATATATAAAGTAAAGAAAATGCACACCGGCATTGACTTTGCCGCACCAATCGGCACACCTATTTATGCTACCGCTGACGGAACTGTTGCTGAGGTAAGTGTAAAATTTAGCGGTTATGGAAAAATGATTATCATCGATCATGGCTTTGGCTACAAAACCCGTTACGCACACATGCACGATTTTGCTGTTCGCCAGAACCAAAAGGTAAAACGTGGCGACCTGATTGGATATGTTGGCAACACCGGTCTTTCAACAGCACCACATTTACATTATGAAGTTTTACTCAATGGCGTGATGATTAACCCGGTACACTACTTTTACAGCGATCTTTCTCCGGCCGACTATGAGAAAATCATTGAACTTGCCTCCATTGAAAACCAGTCGTTAGGCATGTAAACTGCAACTATTCCTGTTATCTAAGCCTGGAAGTAAGTTTCCGGGCTTTTTCTTTTATAGGATTTTTCTTTTCGGATTTGTACCTTGACCAGATAATCAAAAGCCCTCACCCCGGTGAAAAAGGTCGCAATCTTTTTTTTCATCATACCCTTGTTGTTCACGTGTTCTGAATACGAAGAATTCAACGGTGTACCGATACGCCAATATGCCGGTTCTGTAATTGATTTCAGTTCACAGTACACTACCGGAGACTGGTCAGCAGCCAAGGCACTTGGAAAAGAAGATGTGTATGATGAATCGAAGCACAAAAATGGGTACGGTGATAACATCAATGCCTGGTCCTCGCTAACGGCAGACGGACAACGCGAATACCTCGTATTGGGATTTGACACACTGCAAACCGTGCAGATTGTTGAAGTGTATGAAACCTGGTATCCCGGGGCGATTGATACGGTTTACATAAGAAACACGCAAACCCAAAAATGGGAAATCGTCTATTCCAAGCCGGCATCAACCGACTTGCCCGACACAGCCAGAGTTTTCAGGTTCTTCCTGCCATTAGAAACAACTTATTTAGCAGATGCCATTCGGTTAGCCATCAATAGTCCGGCAGTGGAAGGCTGGAATGAAATTGATGCAGTGGCCATTACCGGGCAACGAAGTAAACAGGATTAACAATTTTTAAATTATGTCCCTAAAAGGAAAACTACTTATTGTGCTGATAACGGTGATCTTTATCCGGGTCAATGGCCAGGGGTGCAGCGATGCCGGTTTCTGTACAATGGGAGCCATGAAGCCCGACCAGCCTTTCAACAAAAAAGTGCCACTCAAATTGCGCTCGCTTGAAATCAGCTTTTACCGTGGCTCTACTACCCTTTCGCCTACAGTTTACGTAGCCACAGTCGATGCGAGCTTTAACGTATTCGACAGCAAAACTTTTTTTCAGGTGAAGCTCCCCTATCAGGCTGTTTCAGGAAATTTTGGGAACACAGGCGGCCTGGGGGATATTTCATTATGCTTAACAAGAAACATATATTCTTCCGAGAAATTTGATATCGGGATTTCCCTTGGCAGTAAGTTACCATCAAACAATTCCAACTTAAAAGACAGTGAACATAATCTCCCGCTCCCCATGTATTATCAAACCAGCCTGGGCACGTATGATGCCATTGCAGGGATTTCCCTTGTTAATCGTAAATGGCTTTTTGCCACAGGCATCCAGCATCCATTCAATACGAATGGAAATCAATTCAGGTGGGGCGAATGGATTCCGGTATATGGAGGCGGGCAGGACTACGTGATGGATAATATGTTAGCCTTTGAGTTAAAACGCGGTACGGATGTTATGCTTCGGGCCGAACGAAACTTTCGCTACTCCCGGTATAATTTTTCTGTCGGGCTATTGCCAATATGGCGGGTCACCAAAGACGAGATATTCGACAACAATACATTTGAACGCATTAAGCTGGATGGAACAACCGGCCTGGCTTTATCGGGAATTGTAACAGCCGGGTACAGCTTCAATGTAAAATCAGGCGTGCGCCTGTTGTTTGGAGTGGGCATTGTACAGCGCAAAGTAAACCCTGACGGGCTTACACGGGATGATGTTATGACGGTCAGCTATTTTTATCGGTTTTGATTATGAGCAAGCTTATTCTTTCTGCACTGTTTATCATGTCATGTTTGCCTGCTTTCGGCCAGACAAAGGGTCAGGATGACATTCTGAACCAGGTAGATACGCTGCTCTTTGATTCGCGCTATGCCGAAGCCATCCGAAAAATTGATCTGTACCCGGCTGATAATATTGATCTCATTATCCTGCTGGTCAACAAAAAAACAGAGGCCCTGATGGGCTTGGGAAAATTTGATGACGCTTACCTTGCGTTGCGCGAAGTGCTCACGAAAACCAGCCGGGCAAAGAACCCTGCCTTACTCAGCGCCATTACGCAATCCAACATCGGTTACCTGTACCTGAACCAGGCGCGATTCGACCTGGCGCTTGAACAATTAACGGAAGCTGTAACCATACTTCAACAAACCGATAATACGCTGGAAACCGCAAAAGCCCTTACTTACCTTGGGCTTGTCTATAATACCACCGGCAAATATTTACAGGCCGAAGAACAATTTCAAATGGCGCTGAACCTTCGGCAAAGCAAATTGCCCGACACGCATGAAGCCATTGCCAATTCATACAATAACCTGGGGCTTGTGTATAACCAGGTTGATGCAGATAAAGCCATTGAATACTACGAAAAGGCTGCTGAAATTTATGAGAAGCTGCACGGAAGGGAGCACGCCAAGATGGCCATTGCCAACACCAACCTGGGGTTTGCCTATTCGCAGATTGAATTGTACGGGGATGCCATTAATTACTACGAAACCGCCCTTGTCATTTGGGAAAAAATCAACCCGCAGCCCAACCCGTCAAAAGCTTTTGTGTTGTCCAGTTTGGGGTACACCTATACCTGGCTAAACGACAATAAGACCGCGCTTGAATTTTATAACAAAGCGATGTCCATGTACGTGGCTTCTTATGGAAAAAAGCATCCCGATATTGCCGCATTGCACAACCGGATTGGGAATATTCACCAGGCAAACGACAATTATGCAGATGCCTTGAAAAACTATCAGGCCGCGTTGACTGCAAACGTGAGCGATTTTGATTCAGAAAACATTGAAGCCAATCCTTCAGGGACAAACTTCTACAACGGTAACCAATTGCTTTATTCCATGATGTACAAGGCGCAAACGCTTGAGGCGCAGCACCTGAACAAAACCTTAAAGCAAAAAGACCTTAACCTCAGCCTGGAAACATTGGCAGAATGTGACAAGCTGATTGACCGCCTGAGGCAGCAGGCCACCAACGAATCGGATAAAATTGCCTTAGGCGCAATTGCCAATGAAGTATATGCCGATGGGGTAAGGGTTGCTTTCCTGCTCAGTGATGTGGCGTTTAAAAACAGGAAGCATTATCGCGAACTGAGCTTTTATTTTGCCGAAAAAAGTAAATCGGCTGTTTTGCTGGATGCCATATCCGATACCAATGCCAAATCGTTTGCCGGTGTGCCCGATGATCTTTTGCAGGAAGAAAAAAGTCTGAAATCAGCATTAGCCTTAGTGTCGCAGAAGTTGGCGCAAAAGCCTTCCGAAGAAGAAGAAAAGTACCTGCGCGAAACCGCTTTTCACCTGAATCAAAGCTACCGGTCATTTATTCAAAACTTAGAGAAGCAGTACCCGGAGTATTTCAACCTGAAATACAATTCTACTTCACCGTCTATTTCGGAAATTCAAAGCCTGCTCGACCCGAAAACGGCTGTCGTCAGCTACTTTATTGACGACAGCAAACAGGATGCCTCGCACCGGTTGTACACCTATATTATCACGGCAAAATCGTTCAGGATAACCGACAAGGCATTACCCGAAGATTATAACAGGAGCATCACGGGATTGCGGAACGGGCTTTACTACATGGGCGAAGATGCCTACATCACATCCGCCAGGAAACTGTACCGGCTGCTTATCCCAACTGCTATCCCTCAATCCATCAAAGACCTCGTTATTCTTCCCACCGGGAGGATGAGCGTCATACCCTTTGAAACGCTGTTGACAAAAGAGGTGAAAGAGCCGCAAACACCTTATTCGGCATTGCCTTACTTAGTGAAGGACTTTGCCATCCGCTACGAATTTTCTGCCGGTTTGCTGCTGCAAAAGAAAAGCCGTCCGGCCGCTGCCGTTACCTCTGCCATGCTTTGCGCCCCGGTCAGCTTTCCCGAAAAAGACAACCTTGCGGCCCTGCCCGGCACACAGCAGGAGGTAAACACCATCAATAATCTTTTTACGGGCAAAAACATACGCACGGAAGTGCTTGTGCACGACAAGGCCAGCGAGGTAGCGATAAAATCAGGTAACCTTAAAGATTACTCGCTTGTACACTTGGCCACGCACGGCATTGTAGATGAAAACAACCCTGATCTGTCGCGGATATTTTTACAAAGCGACTCAGATGCTGAAGACGGGAATTTGTTTTCGGGCGAGATTTACAACCTGCACCTCAATGCCGATTTGGTTACGCTTTCGGCCTGCCAGACCGGCCTGGGAAAAATATCGAGGGGCGAAGGCGTTATCGGCCTTTCGCGGGCGCTGGTTTATGCCGGTGCAAAAAACATTATCGTGTCTTTCTGGAGTGTGGCCGATGAATCCACAGCCATTTTAATGACCGATTTTTACCGCCTGTTGTTAGACAAACCCTCGGTTAATTATGCCGAAAACCTGCAACGCGCCAAGTTGAACATGATCAATTCAAATTATGCTGCTCCTTATTATTGGGCGCCTTTTATATTGATCGGGTTTTGATCAAGCATTGGTTATTCTATTTTTATTGTCCACTCAATAGAAGATAGACGTTGTTTTATTCGTTGGAAAGTCGTCAAAATGTCTGTGTCATTTGGAAAGTTGGCAAATACTAATTTCCTGAAATCACCATTGTAGGCTGCTTGCAAATTATTCCAAACTGTTTCCAATTCACGAAACATTAATGCTTCGCTCGGGTGATGAATTAACCAGTCGTTGTTGTTCTTGAAACTTGCAACATCATCGTTGGCTACTTTCAAAAGCATTTCGTCAAATACAGGCGAATTAAAGAAGTCCGAAAGTTCTTTGTCTTTTAGCAACTGGTGTAAGTCATAGGTATGTCGGATTTTTGCCATTAAATCTTCCCAAGGTTTTTCGGTGTAGGAAAACCTTACCAAACTCATTATTTTTTCGCACAAAGTCCGTTTGGGTTCTAACACTTTTACTTCAAAAGGTTGTAAACCATATTCTACTGCCAATGTTTCCTGGCTTGATTTCATCATCATTTCGTAGATGAATGAACCCACTGTTTTTGTTGTATATGGTTCGTAATAACCCAACCAGGTAGCTTCCACAATTATCACATCTCTTACCTGTCCATAATCGCCACTAAATTCTTTTGCGTAGGTATGAGCCGTTTTTCTGTTCATTCCCATTTTTTGCGTTATTTCGGGTATTTCCACTTCGGGCAAAACCGCACTTACCACGCTGCTGATTTGCCTGATTTTGGTCGTCAGTTTGTTGTTACTTTCGCCTTCACGTCTTAACACAACCAAGTCAATATCTTCCGAAAAGCGTTGTATCAGGCCGAAACATTTAGATAAAGCCGTTCCGCCTTTGAAAACAGTTTCTTTACCGATTTCATTTTTGAAAATGCTATACAAAGCGAATGTTACCCAGTAATCTTTTTCAACGTATTCCGGTAGCAAATTCATTTGCTGTGCAGTAAACCGAATAGCGTCAGTGTATAACGATATATTTTCGTGTAATTTCATTTTATGTACCAGTTGTCTTTGGTGGGCAATTCGTTTTCTTTTATTTCTAATTTGATGGAGGAAAGTGGATTCAAGCTTTGTTTCAGTTTTTCCAATGTTTTGCCTGTGTAACCAATGTTTTGCAGAACTCCACCCACCAAAGCCCTTACTCTGGACGGATAGAGCAAGGCATATTTTATCAGTATTTCGGTTTGTTTGTCATCAAGTTCTTTCAAAATGGCACTTAACCTGCGGACTGCCTGAACTACTGAACTATCAGGAATACGTTTGACGTCTTTAAATGCATCTAAAAGCCCCAATATCTCATAATTATTTTCGGTTACTTCTGCATAACTTTTTACTGCATCGGCTTTAAGCGAACCTCTGTTGATGTTAATGCGTTTGCTTCGGCTGGCAATTTTGATACGGAAAGCCATTTGCGTGGTAAGCCCCAAACGTCTGTAAAGAGAAGCTCCTGTTTCATAGGCAATGCGTTTGCCGTTTTCAAACAAATAAGGGCGAAGCTGTTCGCTGTAATCAGGCATTAACTCCCCGAATACCGTTTGCTTGGGTTTATAAAACACGCCTTTGGAAATTTTTTTAATAACCCCTGCTTTTTGCAAACGCTCCAATGCTTTGGCGGCTGTGGCATAATCTTCTTTGGCAATACGCAAATCATCATACCCAAAGGTTTTGCCTTCGGAAAATTGCTTTATTCTGTTGCGTATTTGTGTTGTCAAAGCCATTGCACAAAGATAATCATACATGTTAAATGTCAAGTTTTTAGCTCTATAAACTTGACATTTAACAATGAAAACGTCCAGTTTACTCACTAAAAAACCGGACATTTATTGTTCATCTTCGGCTCTGATTCCAGAAATGTATTTTTCTGCGGTTGGTGTTGGCGTAAAGGCGGTTGGCGTGCGAATACAATCAACGGCTAATTCGTTGTTCCATTTCGGTTGGCATGATATAATAACCTAAGGTTTATTTCTTCCAACGAACCTGCCTTTCCCTTGTAAAAAATCAATTGCCCGGATTATATTTCGCTCAATGCTTTGTTCTGTTTTTAAGTATGATATATACCTTACAATCTCGTGCTTTCTCGATCTTGACAAGTTGTCGAATACAGCCTTTGCGTTTGGGTTTTTATTAAGCGCCTTTATCAATTTGGGGTGTGGTTCAATTGTCCTGTCTGCCGGGTCAAACTCCACTGTTACTTCAATCGTTTCTCCAATTCTCTTTGGTGAATTTTCAACTATCTCAGTGTTTATATAAAGCCTCCACGAACCTTTAAACTTCACCAAAGTCTGTATGTATTCTTTCCCGTTTACAGTCCCTTTAATGGGAATATGCCCCCTGTCTTTACCCGACTGTTTAAAAAGACCGATAAGAATTTCTTCAGGCACAAACACAAATGGGTTAATGCTATTACATCAATCGTTGCACTGAATCTTTGAGCCTTACTTACCATTAATTCTTTATCACTAACCTTGTTATCCTCATACGCAGTTTTGCGGGTCAATAACACCCGCAAAGGCAAGTGTTCTGTCTCACGTAACCAAACGTAATTTGAAAACTAAACTACGAATTTACACTGCACCCCAGCCATGTTTTATACACTTTGTTGGCGGCAGGGCTTCACTGTTATCATTTAATTAATTGAAGAATATTCTTTTTAAAGTATAGTTTCTTATAACCGTAGTCATTCACCTTGTCATAGCCAGGTATATATAGTGTTCTTTGTGGCATTCCCCATGATAAACGTGTCTGATGTTCAGTCATTCCCACCTCCACGTTCCCTTCTCTCATTTGCTTAATAAATCTTGGATTTGCAGCAATGTATTTATTTAAGATGCTTTCTTCCACTAAAAGGTCTGATTCATATTTACCAATAATTATCCACCCATCTTCTTTCGGCTGAAAAATATCTGTTGGGTCATATTGTGTTATTAAACCATTGTCGAAAAATAATACAATAGAGTATTTTGTATAGCTCGTTTTTGCGTATTGAATGTCTTTAACTGTAATTGGTGTTTTGCCGTCCAGTTGTATTTTGGATTGATCAATTGATTCTACCTCAAGACCAATAATAAAAGCATTGTATTTCTTTCCTATGAATTTAGATTTAAAATTCTCTAAACCTTTATTAATATACCAGTCATCTGTTGTTATTCCTAATTCAACTATCCACTGTTCACCGTTTCCTTCAATCAAAAATTTTCCATCGAATTCATCATTAATAAATTGTTTTATTACCCATACTTTTCCTTCAATTTCTTTTTCTTTGTAAAGAACATTCCTCCCATTTTTATCTTTAACAGACGATGATAGTTTAGCGATAGTTATTTCCTGACCAACAAGGCCAGCTCTCATTTCTTTTGTTGCATTATATGGTAGCACATAATAACTACCATCATATTCAACGGCTTCAATCTTTCTTTCAGAAGCCGCTTTTGATAGGTCAATTACTTGAGCAAGCAATTGAAGATGAGGCGTTAGAATAAGTAAAAGAGTCGCATACTTTTTCATAAGTTTTCAATTTTGTGATGTTTTGATTGTCCACAAATTAAGAGTTTCTCTAAATAGAGCTACGTTGTCATTGAACGTCATTAAGTACACAAATTTAAAAGTCGAATTTGAAAATTTTTCTATAAGTTTTTCAACAATTCCTTTCAAGTTATGTAACTCAAATGAATTAGCCCAAATTAGTAATGTGTCAGAATGTCCTAAATTCTTTTTTAAGAATAGTTCATTGATTGCTTTGTCAGCATCTATGTTGTCATAAGTTGAGCCATAAAAGTTGTAGTTGATAAAAATATTATCACTCCCCCAAACATTAGGGTAAAACCCTTTTGGAACTGGCACTAAGTCAAGTGAATAATAGTATTTCTTTAATAACTCATCACCAATGTTTATTTCAATGTGTGTTGCCCCATTTTTTAATTTTTCCGAGTTATTAGTTATTGATTTAAAAATCATTTCAATAAGTCGCTCTTCAATTTCAATCCTTCCTTTTCTTTTAAAATTCTTAAGAGGCACTTTATGTTTATTCTTTGGAAAGATTGTTATTATAAGTGGATAGTCAAGCTTAATTTTTTCTCCAATTCTCTTTGCGAAGTCAATACTTTTGTGTTTGACCATTGATTTTCTGGTTTCAAAATCTGTAAAGGTCAACCGAGTCAATTGAACATATTTTAATTCGCCATTATCATAGTATATAATATCACCTTGTTTATTTGAATCATCATCATTTAGTCTTACTCCATCTATATTCTTGCTCAAGTTGATTAACTGAATTTGGCAGAAATACATGCCGATAATTAATTCAGCTTTTCTTTTGTCTTTGGGAATAAATTCTGGCTCTAAGTATACTCTGGAACGGGAATAAGGAAATTTGAATGTCGTAGGTTTTCCCTCCAATCGTCCAAGATTTACAAATACTGTCCCCATAATTTGTTCGATTGTCTACAAGCCTTACCACCAACTCATTTATATATGTACCAAATCTAAGCAAATACACCATATTTTGTTGACTTTGTGCAGGTTTTAAACACATACCTGTCTTACACAAAGGTTTGGTAATTGTTCTGAGCGTTTAAAGTCCACGTCAAAAATGACACCTGTCAAAAATGACGCACTAAGATATAAAAATATACGTATTACGTCATACTTGACGTACTAATTTTTTACCAAATTATTGAGTTTGGCAGTCATGGGTAAGAAACCAAATCCTGACAGTCAGCTTAAAGCAATCGGTGAGCGAGTGCGGGATTTAAGAATTAAGGCGGGCTATTCAAGCTATGATAGTTTTGCAGATTACCATGACATGACACCCAAACAATATTGGAGATTGGAAACGGGAAAGAATTTTATGATGACGTCTTTATTGAGTATCTTAAAAATTCACAAGATTACGCTCGAAGAATTTTTCAAAAACTTGGAGTAGCTCATGTCAGCATGACTACGCTCTTGTCCACGATTTAACTTTCGATATACTGTAAACACATATCTGCCTTACACAAAAATTTTGCGCTTAGGTTTTAAAAACAAGCACCCGAAGACCACCGGGTCTTCGGGCGCTTGTTCATTTACATCATTTTATCCTGAACCGGAAACCGGCATAAACCATCCTACCAAAGATCGGCCCCCACACAAGTGAGGAATCAAAATTATTATGCGCGCCAAACGGATCATCGGCTGCGATAATCGGGTTATCTAACGTGAAGTTATTCAGGTTTTCAACCCCAACATAAACGCTCCACTTATCCTTTATATCTTTTGTGATCTGCGCATTCATCAGCATGTATGCTGTTGAATACGTGTCGCGTTGATATTGCGGCAAGTTCTCAGTTGTGCCGGGCATACGCTGTTTACTCATTACCTGAACCGTGTAATCAAACTTCCACGTATTTTTGGTTTCATACGCCAGGTTAACAAAGGCACGATGCTGCGGTATTAACGGACGCTGCAAACGACCTGAGGTGTAATCGGTTTGTACATCAAGCCAACGATAGGCCATACGCAAATCAAACCTGCGCATAAGTTCATAATCAACCTGGAATTGAAAACTCTGCGAAAATGATCTTCCGGTTAGCCCAAAAAACCTTGCTTCGCGGGCGCTGTAATCCATGTCTAACACTACCTGGTTTTCAAAATCCGTAAAGAAGTAATCAATCGTAATAGCGCCAGGCCGGTAATCAAGTGTAAAATCCTGCACAATATTAATCCCGTAGTTCCATGCCTTGTCCGGTTTATAACCATAAGCTTTGTCGGTTTGCAGTCCGATAAAAACAAATTGCCGCATGGAAGCCAGTACACCCGTGCTTTCAGCCAAAAGATTAGCCACACGAATACCGCGCCCTGCCGATGCACGCACGGTAGTTGTTTCGGTAGCATTATATTTTAGATGAAGTCGTGGAGTGAACAACATACCAAACAGGTTGTGGTAATCAACACGCGCACCGGCTATGGCAGAAAACTTACCCAATCCATCATAATTGTATTCAACAAAAGCGCCCGGCACAATCTCCGTACGATTAAAGTTTATCGCATGAGTCAAATCGCTATTGTAATTGATGACCTGTTCTGCGTTAGCAAAGCGTTCATCGAAATCATCATACAAAAAGCTCGTTCCCATTTTAATCTTATGGAATGTTGAGCCAATGATAGACTGGTATATCAGGTTGGCATAAAAGGATTTTTCTTCAGCATCGTGAACATTAAACCCGAAAAAACTTTCATTCTCATACCGCACACCCGACAACTGAAGGCCAATACTTTTGTACGGCTTACCTTCAAACTGATAACCTAACTTTCCCCACGCCTCATACCGTTTGGTATTAATTTCAAAGCCATAGCGATTTGTGGTGAATTTATCTTCTGCATCAAAATCAGTCTGACCGCCTTGTTTAACATCGCTCAACACTTTCACACCGAATTGTCCCAACAACCCCTTGCCGTTATTATACACCCAACGGTTGATTGCGTTAAGCTGCGTTCCCGTAGGGAAATCAAGAAACGAGTCATCGTTGCTGTCCATTTCAAACGGCCTTGCACTGCCATGAAGTAAAAAAGTAGTAGCCCACTTTTCGCCAGCATGTACCGTGTAGTTAACATTGAGTTCTGAACGGGCTGCATTATTAACATAACCATTAATATAAAGTCGCTCGCTTTCTTCAGGCTTTTTCAATTCAACATTTATTTGCCCGGCAATGCTCTCATACCCGTTCACCACAGAGCCGATACCCTTTGTAACCTGTATGGAGTTTATCCATGTACCGGGAATAAACTGAATGCCCTGACTGGAAGCAAGACCACGTACTCCGGGCATGTTCTCTATGGAGATCATAGTATTCGGCCCGGCAAGGCCAAGCATCTGGATTTGTCGTGTGCCTGTAATGGCGTCTGTAAAGGCTACATCAACTGAAGGATTTGTCTCAAAACTTTCTGACAGGTTGCAACACGCGGCCTTAAACAATTCCTTCTCTGTCATAACAACGGTATTAATACCGCGCAAATGATCAATTCCTGCAGAAGGTTTCCACCCTACCACAGTTACTTCATCCAGCAACTCATCGGGCAAGAGCAAAACCTTAATCCTGACTTGCGGGTCAATCGCAATCGTATCGCTTCTATACCCAACATGACTGATCACCAAATGCGTTACACCCGGAATAGAGTCAATCATAAACACACCATTTGTACCGGTAGAAACTCCATGCGTAGTACCAAGCCACACTACATGCGCACCGGCCAATGGTTCTTCAGTACCGTTGGCATTTTTCTCTACAACCAGTCCCGTAATTTTCTGCGCCTGAACAACAGGCATAGTCAGCACCGCCAGTAAGGCGGTGCATGCTGCAAATAATGTTTTCACAACCCGTAAATCAATCGACTATACCAGAATGATCGTGATCGCGATACAAACAGCAATACGGTAATTTTGAGTACACCTCTTCTTTTGCCTTTACCTTATCGGTATCATGGCCCACAGCGGCAACCAGTTCGTGAATCTTATTCTCAGTAATTTTAGATGGAACATAAATCACTTCAAGGCTTTTGGCCTTCGTATTCCACGTGGCCTTTTTTATACCCTTGTGATCGAGCGCTTTTTCAATGCGGTTTTTACACATGCCGCAGTTACCGTAAACTTTAATATTGGCTGTTACTACTTTTTCCTGTGCCTGCGCAGAAACAGACAGTGCCAGGAATATAATCAGGATTAAAAATGAATTGGTTTTCATAATGATGATTGTTTTTAATTGTACTACTTGATTAAATAAAAAATGTACCCCTTTGCGGGCACGCTACCCTTTCCGGGCGTTAATCAAGCCCTATCATCATAAAAGATAAAGGAGCAGTTCAGTTTGAAGATTGGTTCGGGGGGTATTAAATAATCGTATAAACAAATATTTATGCTGTTAATATCCGCTAATGCAATTTCTTCTGTTGTGTTGAATATTTCACCCAGCTCAACCAGAACGGGTGCTATGGAAACCGAAAATGTGGTAAACGCCTGATTATCATCAACTTTTATAACTTCGTGCTCATCGTGGCAGCAATCATTACTTTCGGGAAGAAATTGGGAGCAAAGGCATTTTTTAGCCTCAAAACTGAATATTTCCGTGGATTTTGCCCGCCCCATGCAGTAGTGAGTGGTTTTCACCACGCCTACTGTCAGGAGCAGGTAAATACACGTGAACGCTATGGCAAAAAGCTTATTCACTGTGCATGATAGAACTCTAAATTACGGGGGTTGGTTTCAATTTTCCTAAAGATTTTCCGAAACTTTGTTCATCAATAAAAAATGCCCTTTTTTGCGCCAAATTGAAATGTTGGAAGATAATTACAGGCAACGCGGACTCCGGAATAAGCTGGTAAAAGTCCTGCAAAACAAGGGTATTAAAGACGAGCGGGTTTTGGCGGCAATCGGCAAGGTTCCGAGGCATGTTTTTTTTGAAAATGCCTTCTTAGAACACGCCTACCAGGACAAGGCCTTCCCTATCGGGGAAGGGCAAACTATCTCCCAGCCCTATACGGTAGCCCTCCAGACTGAAAAACTGGAAATAAAGCCGGGCGATAAGGTATTGGAAATCGGCACCGGGTCGGGCTACCAGGCCTGTATATTATTGGAACTGGGCGCTAAGGTGTTCACCATCGAATACAATAAAAACCTCTGCGAAAAAGCCAAAGCGTTTCTGCCTAAGCTCGGCTATAAACCTTACTTCTATTATGGCGATGGCTCGAAAGGTATTCCGGCAAAAGCCCCGTTCGATAAAATTATTGTAACGGCTGGCGCACCTGTTGTGCCTGATGCCCTTATTGAGCAATTAGCCGAAGGCGGAATTTTAGTAATACCAGTTGGTAATCGTAACAAACAAGTGATGCTGAAGATTACCAAAAAGAACGGGGAGTTGATTAAAGAAGAATTCGATTATTTTAGCTTTGTACCGTTGTTGGGAGAGCAAGGTTGGGGTAAGTAACAGCTAATAACAAAAACAGGATGCGTAGAAAGAAAAAGTTTCCAAGTGAATCGTTTGTAAGCATGACCGAACTTGTGCTGCCAAACGACACCAATACACTTAACAATTTAATGGGCGGCAGGCTCATGCACTGGATGGACATTGTTTCGGCAATAGCCGCACAAAAACACTCCAACCGGATTGTAGTAACGGCTTCGGTAGATAATATTTCTTTCAAGCACCCGATTTTATTGGGCAATGTCGTTACATTAAAAGCCAAAGTAACCCGCGCGTTCAATTCCTCCATGGAAGTGCGTATCGATGTGGATGCAGAAGATATTCCTTCCGGGAAAAAAATGGAAAGCAACAGCGCCTTCCTGACCTTTGTAGCCGTTGACCAAAGTGGCCGGCCGATTGACGTACCGGAAATTGAACCGGAAACCGATGAGGACAAGGAATTTTATAATGGCGCCTTGCGCAGGCGGCAGCTTCGGTTAATTCTTGCCGGAAGAATGAAACCACATGACGCGCACGAGTTGAAATCCATTTTCAATATTGAAGAATGACATTTCCGCCCGACCTTGCCGTGCAAACATTCCCGGAAGAACTCTACGCTATCCGAGGAAAGACCATTGTACTCATTCCGCAACATTGGGAAGCCTACACGGAAACTGAAAAGGAATTGCTGTCGAAAATTCTCAACGCTGTAAAACTTAAACTTGAAGGAATAATTTTATTAGTGCAGACCGAAGCCGATTTGAATACCCTGAAGGAATTCAAGCCGGCAGCCGTACTATCCTTCGGCACTAAAATTCAGCAGGTAAATACACCTTACCAAGCTACAACTACAACCCTTGATGACGTAGTGGTGCTCGTTGCCGATGACCTGAAGGCATTGAATGACACCAAAAAGAAATTGCTCTGGCAGGCTCTTAAACAGGCCCTACTCTCCTGAAAATATCCTCAATCCCCAATACGGATGATTTTTGCAGGATTTACCAGTTATTCTATCTTTGCGGCTGCTTTTTAAGGGCTATTGCCGAATGTGGTAAAATCAACCTGTTCATAGCCCATAACAAGTTGGCATTAAACAACCTTTTGGAACACAAACTGAACTAAAACTTATATGGAAAATCTACTCTATTACCTCCCTGCATTCGGTGTATTGGGAATCATCTTTGTTCTTTGGAAAAGCGCCTGGGTAAACAAACAGGATGAGGGCAACGACAAAATGAAAAGAATTGCCAGCCACATCGCTGATGGCGCTATGGCGTTTCTAAAGGCAGAATATAAAATTCTTGCCGTTTTTGTTTTGTGTGTGGCTGTTCTGTTGGGCGTTACCGCCAATTCAGAAACGTCATCTCCCTTGGTGGCGGTTTCATTTATAGTGGGTGCGTTTTGCTCTGCCCTTGCCGGTTTTATCGGTATGCGTGTAGCTACTAAAGCAAATGTTCGCACTACCCAGGCTGCCCGCACAAGTCTTGGCCGCGCGTTAGAGGTTGCCTTTGCCGGTGGTTCGGTAATGGGTATGGGTGTGGTAGGTCTTGGTGTTCTGGGGCTTAGCGGATTGTTTATTATCTATTCCAACATGTTTGGAGTTGACAATCAGGCCAACCTGAACCAGGTAATTACAATCATTACCGGGTTTTCTTTTGGCGCGTCTTCAATCGCACTCTTCGCTCGTGTTGGCGGTGGTATTTACACCAAAGCGGCTGATGTTGGCGCTGACCTTGTAGGTAAAGTAGAAGCCGGTATTCCGGAAGATCACCCGTTAAACCCAGCTACCATTGCCGATAACGTAGGTGATAACGTAGGTGATGTTGCCGGTATGGGTGCTGACCTTTTTGAATCGTATGTTGGCTCTATTGTTGGAACTATGGTATTGGGCGCAGCCTTTATGGTGCCCGGATTTGTCGATAACTTCAACGGACTATCAGCCGTATTGCTACCACTTGTATTATCAGGTGTTGGCATTGTAATGTCATTCCTCGGAACATTTTTTGTTCGCGTTAAAGAAGGCGGAGATCCGCAAAAAGCGCTGAACATGGGTGAGTTTATTTCATCCGGTTTGATGATTGCCGCTTCTTATTTCATAATTGTTTACATGCTGCCCGAACAATGGTCGTTTACAGATCCGTTGTACACCAACGATGACGGCACTCCGTATATTCGTACTATGACGGCTTTGGGTGTATTCTGGGCAACTGTTATTGGTTTGGTTGCCGGTTTATTAGTTGGCCTTATCACCGAATACTATACCGGTATGGGTAAGAAGCCCGTAATCTCAATTGTGCGTCAGTCGTCAACAGGCGCTGCCACTAACATTATTGCCGGGTTAGGCGTGGGTATGATGTCCACTGCACTTCCTGTCATCATCATTGCATTATCTATCATTGGCGCTTTTTACTTTGGCGGATTATACGGTATAGCCATTGCTGCTGTGGGTATGCTTTCAAACTTGGGTATTCAATTAGCTGTTGATGCTTACGGCCCTATTTCAGACAATGCTGGTGGTATTGCCGAAATGTCGGAGTTGCCTAAAGAAGTGCGTTCACGTACTGATAAATTGGATGCGGTAGGAAATACTACTGCTGCTATTGGTAAAGGTTTCGCTATTGCCTCTGCTGCTCTTACGGCATTGGCGTTATTTGGCGCCTTCATGACTACTGCCAAACTGAGCACCATTGATGTATCAAAAGCTAATGTTATTGCCGGGTTATTCATTGGCGGTATGCTGCCGTTTGTGTTCTCGGCAATGGCAATGGGTGCGGTAGGTCGCGCGGCCATGTCGATGATTGAAGAAGTAAGAAGACAGTTCTCTTCCATCCCGCAATTGAAAGCCGCCCTTGATGCTATGAAACGCAATGGCGATAAAGCAATAGATGAATGGACTGAAGAAGACAAGAAAATATTCCACGATGCAGACGGTAAAGCCGAGTACGGTAAGTGTGTAGAAATTTCTACCCAGGCTGCTATTCGTCAAATGGTATTGCCCGGTTTAATGGCTGTTATCGCTCCAGTGTTGATTGCCTTCCTGCCCGGATTTGGTGTAGAAGCGTTAGGCGGAATGTTGGCCGGTGTAACCGTATCGGGTGTGTTAATGGCTATTTTCCAATCGAATGCCGGTGGCGCGTGGGATAACGCAAAGAAAAGCTTTGAAGAAGGCGTTGAGATTAACGGTGAGAAATTCTATAAAAAGTCTGAGCCACACAAAGCTGCCGTAGTTGGCGATACTGTTGGCGATCCGTTTAAAGATACTTCCGGGCCTTCGCTGAACATTTTGTTAAAACTGATGTCGGTTGTGGCCTTAGTTATTGCTCCCCTGTTGGCTCCGTCATCAGATCTGGAAGCTAAGGTAGAACAACCTAAACCAACTATTGAAGTTACAAGCACTGCTTCAGCCGATCAGAGTGAAGTAGAATAATCTTCTTTTTTTGAGTAGTTTTGAAAAACCCTGATTTAACCGTCAGGGTTTTTATTTTTGCACAAAAGACCATCTATATGCCTAAAATTCAATGCCTGATATTGCTGCTTTTTACGAGCATAAGCGCCTTTAGCCAGGATTCAATCCTGGGTCAATGGAAATCCATTGACGACAAGACTGGAGAGGCCAAATCCGTTGTAGAGATTTTTGAACGTAACGGATTCATCTATGGAAAAGTGATCAAAACCTTTCCAAAACCGGGCAGAGAGCCTGATCCTGTATGCGACAAATGCCCGCAGGATGATGACCGGTACAATAAAAAGATAATAGGCATGGAAATCATCCGCCAGCTTAAAAAGCAAGGAAATGAATACTCGGGGGGAGATATTCTTGACCCAGAAGCCGGGAAAATTTACCGGTGTAAAATCTGGCTTGATGGCAAAGACCTTAAAGTTCGGGGATATTGGGGCCCGGTATGGCGTACCCAAACGTGGAAAAGAGTATCTTAACCACTGAAAAAACAATTAATCGATAAGTCTAAAAGAAATCCCGTTCGCGGGTTACATGGTACATACCCTATGGTATACAAGTCGAATTCAGTGATGGAAGAAAAAGAGATCTTTGACCGCATCTGCCGAGGCGATGAGAAGGCTCTTGAAACCCTGTATAAGAAGTATTACAGGATGATGACCAAGTTAGTTATCACCAATAGTGGAACAGAAGAAGAGGCCCGTGACATTTACCAGGATGCCTTAGTGGTTTTCTGGCAAAAGGCAACCTCCGGAAAGTTAGTAATGACCTCCAAAATCAGCACATACATTTACAGTATATGCCAGAATTTATGGAGAAAAGAACTGGATCGTAAAAAGCGCCTTTCCAATGAAGAGAAAGACGTTGCCGTAACGATAGATACGGAAACTGAGGAGCGGAACAGGATTATAGCCCAGTGCATTGAGCAACTTGGCGAAACCTGCAAGAAGGTTTTGATGTATTATTACTTTGAAGAAATGTCGATGCAGGACATTGCCGAAAAATTGGGGTTTGCCAATACCGACACTGCAAAGACAAAAAAATATAAGTGTAAAAAGAAATTAGATGAATTAGTGAAGGCTCAGTATTCTGAGCGGGATTTTTTAGATTAAGAACATGGCCTTAGAAAAGGATTTTGAATTATTGGATGATTACCTGTCGCACCGCATGAGCGAGCAGGACAGGCAGGCTTTTGAGCAAAAGCTCGAAGCTGATCCGGAATTAAACAAAGAAATGCAGTTTCAGCAGTCGATGGTAGAAAGTATCCGCCAGGCGCGTGCTGCCGAGTTGAAAACGATGCTGAAAAATATTCCGGTTTCTTCTATTCCTGCCGGGCAAACCACATTGCTTACAAAAGTGATTTCTTCCGTAGTAGTGGTTGGTCTTGTCTCCACGGCTGTTTACTACTATTTCAGCGATGAAACGAATACGTCTGAACAGGAAGCCCTGATTATTTCGGAACAGATTGAGCCATCCGCAACACCGGAAACAGAAACAACACCGGAACCGGAAGATCAACCCGAAACTGCACAGGAAATTACATTGGCAGACAACACCAAAACAGCAGAAAAGAATGTTGAAAAAACAAAAGCGGTTGAACCAGCCGGTCAGCAACCAGCGCTTCAATTGTTCGTTCCGGATGAAGAACCTGGAAATGACCCGGTACTTCAGCACGAGCGGGAACAACTTGCTATTATTTCAGAAGCTTTTGTTACCTCAAGCATTGAAGTAGTAACAGAAGCCGGAAGCAAAAAACACAACTTCCACTACCTGTTCAGAAACGGCAAGCTTATCCTGTTCGGCTCGTTTGAAGAGAATTTATATGAGATACTGGAATTTATCGCCAAAGACAAGCGTACTGTATTCCTGTATTACAAATCAAGCTACTACCTGTTGGATACGCAGAAAGACACCCCGACAGAACTGGTTGCCATCCGCGATGCCAAGTTGATCCAGAAATTAAGAACGAATCGTGTAGAATGATTGAGAGGGAGCCAATAAAAAGCCTCTGGTTAATTTCCAGAGGCTTTTTTATTTCCTAAATTTGGCCGCTATGCAAAAAGGGTACACCAGGAAGAAATTAGGTAGCTATCCCTCCATCGGGGTTATTATCAGCATTACGCTGGCTTTGATTGTAATCGGCTTGTTTGGAGTTGCCCTCATTTATTCAAACCAGCTTGAAAAACTTGTGCGCGATAATATCCGTATGGAAGTGTACCTAAACACGAACCTTACGGAAACACAACGTACACAAATCGAGAAAAAATTAGAAGCCCTCCCCTATATCAGCAAGCAAACCCTCGGCTCTGCGCTTCAGTTTATATCTAAAGAGGATGCGGCAAAGAAATTTATCGAAGAAACCGGGGAAGACTTTACCAAACTTCTTGGCGAAAACCCCTTGCATGACGCCTACCTCATAAGCATTGACCCGGCTTATCACGAAGCTGCCGCCATGCAGGACATCAAGAAAGAAATTGAAGCCATGAGTGGTGTATTCCAGGTTGTACCCAAAGAAGGATTGATTGAAACTGTAAACAAAAACATTACCAGCATTACACTCATTCTATTTGGACTTGCCGCGCTCCTGCTGATTACCGTAGTATTGCTGATTAATAATACCATACGCCTTGCGCTTTTTTCGCAACGTTTTCTTATCAGGAGCATGCAGTTAGTAGGCGCCAAACGCTGGTTTATTCAGCGTCCGTTTATTGTTCGCTCACTTCTATACGGATTGATTGCGGCCTTGTTTGCTTCGGCCTGCATTGCCGGGTTGGTGAACTACGCGCATGGCGAAATTGAAGACCTTGTATTACTGATGAACAAAGACCATGTTATGCTATTGGCCGTAGCGCTCATGGCGTTGGGTATGCTCGTAGCGGCTACCAGTACATTCTTCTCAATAGGCCGGTATTTAAAAATGTCGCTTGACGAACTCTATTAGCATTATGGAAAATAAACTGCCGTTTACAAAAAAGAATTATCAAATTATGGTGTTGGGGTTGGTAACATTAGTTGTTGGCTTCACCGTTATGTCGCTTGATAAAGAAGATTATGGTTTTGGTTTTTTAGGATTAACCCTCGGCCCGCTTATTGTGCTGGCAGGTTTTGCCATTGAAGTAGTGGCTGTACTCTACCGGCCTGATGAAAAAAAATAGCAGTTTCACATAATTTATTTCATGTCTGTACTGCAATCTATAATCCTGGCGATTATTGAAGGGTTAACCGAGTTTCTTCCTGTTTCGTCAACCGGGCACATGATTATCGGCTCGTCAGTAATGGGTATTGCGCAGGATCCCTTCACAAAAGTATTTACCGTTGCTATTCAATTTGGTGCTATTCTTTCCGTAATTGTATTGTACTGGAAAAGATTTCTTCAGTCGCTCGATTTCTATTTCAAACTTATTATTGCCTTTGCCCCGGCAGCAGCTATTGGTTTTTTATTTAACGATTACATCGATGCCTTGCTTGAGCGTATTGAAGTAGTGGGGTTTATGCTGATTATTGGCGGTATTATCTTTTTATTTATTGATAAAATCTTTGAAAAAAATGAAAGCAAACCTGATCAGGAAATTTCTTACCCCACTGCCTTAAAAATAGGTTTCTTTCAGTGTATCGCTATGATTCCGGGGGTTTCACGATCAGCCGCCACTATTATTGGCGGCCTCACACAAAAGTTGAACAAAAAAACCGCAGCCGAATTTTCTTTTTTTCTTGCCGTGCCTACCATGTTTGCCGCAACAGCATACAAAATGCTTGTTTTCTATAAAGATGGTCCGGGGTTTACTTCGCACGAAGTAAACCTGTTGATTATTGGCAACATCGTAGCCTTCATCGTAGCCTTGATTGCTATCAAATCGTTTATCAGTTTTTTAACCAAACACGGCTTTAAAGTATTCGGGTATTACCGCATTGTTGCCGGGTTAGTGTTGTTAATCTTGTATTACCTCGGTGTTGACCTGGCTATTGTTTAATGGAAAGCATCTCTACCGATAGGGTATTACTCATAAATAAACCGCTTGAGTGGACATCGTTTGATGTTGTAAACAAATTACGATACAAGCTAAAAATGAAAAAAATCGGGCATGCCGGCACGCTCGACCCGCTTGCCACAGGCTTGCTTATTATCTGCACCGGAAAAATGACCAAGCGCATAGAAGAGTTTATGGGGCTTGAGAAAGAATACACCGGAAAGATTGTTATCGGTCAAACTACCCCTTCGCACGACCTGGAAACTGAAGTATCAACACCAGTTGACGTTAGCCATATTGCACCGGAGCATATTCAATCAGCAGCGCGGCAACTGACAGGAAAAATTCAACAGGTGCCGCCTGCACATTCGGCCATTAAAATAGGAGGCAAACGGGCTTACGCCCTTGCACGCAAAGGCAAAGACCCTGAACTGAAACCCCGCGATGTAGAGGTGAGCGTTTTCGATATTGTATCGTATAACCAACCTGTTATTGAATTCAGAATTGTTTGCTCCAAGGGCACGTACATTCGCAGCTTAGTGCGCGATCTGGGCGAAATACTTGGTGTTGGCGCCTATCTTTCACAACTTTGTCGCACACGAATTGGCCCCTACAAACTTGACGACAGCTTAGGGCTGGAAGAAGTTACAGTATGAAAATCTATCATACACCCGATGATTTTATAAAACTTGACAACGCAGTTGTTACCAGCGGCACCTTTGATGGCGTGCATGTGGGGCATCAGAAAATTCTTACACGACTTAAAGAAGTAGCCGAAAAATCAAAAGGCGAAACCGTAGTGATTACCTTCTGGCCACACCCGCGCTTAGTGTTATACCCCGATGACACTACACTTAAATTGCTTAACACCTTTGAAGAAAAGGCCGAATTGCTGAAAGAACAAGGCATTCATCATCTTATCAGGATACCCTTCACAAAAGAGTTTTCCAATCTTTCGTCAGAAGAGTTCATCACAAAAATTTTGGTAAACACTATCGGCACAAAAAAATTAGTTATCGGGTACGACCATCGTTTCGGGCATAACCGCGAAGGAAGTTTTGATGAGTTGAAAGCCAACGGGCCTCGTTATGGATTTGAAGTAGAAGAAATCTCCCGGCAGGATGTGGACAGCATTACCGTTAGCTCTACAAAAATCCGCAAAGCGCTTGAAACCGGTGACGTTGAAACTGCCTATCATTTATCAGGAAAACCGTATAGCATAAGCGGGCGTGTGATTAAAGGAGACCGTCTTGGGAGATTGATTGGGTTTCCTACTGCCAACATCGACATTGACACACAGTACAAACTTATTCCGATGGATGGAATTTATGCGGTTACTGCAACCTACGAAGGGCAAACTTATCAGGGCATGCTGTATATCGGGTACAGGCCAACCGTAGGGGGTGCACACAAATCAATTGAAGTAAATATTTTTGATTTCGATAAGGATATTTATGGCGAAGCGCTTACTATAAAATTTCTAAGCATGATTCGCAGCGATATGAAATTCAACGACCTGGAGGATATGAAAGCACAACTCCATCGGGATAAGGAAGAAGCCCTCAAACGCCTGAACTAAGGTATTGTGAATTGCCGATTGAATACGGAGATTTGCACTCAACCAATTACTGTATTATGATTAATAAAGTTGTAGCCCATGCCGATGAGGCCATTCGCGACATACCCGACAACGCAACGTTAATGCTGGGGGGCTTCGGGCTTTCGGGCATTCCTGAAAATTGCATCCAGGCATTGTTACGAAAAGGCATAAGCGGACTTACCTGTATTTCAAATAATGCCGGTGTTGATGATTTCGGAATCGGGCTTTTACTGAAAACCCGTCAGGTAAAAAAAATGATATCGTCTTATGTTGGCGAAAATGCAGAATTTGAACGACAGCTTTTGTCGGGCGAACTGGAAGTTGACCTGATACCACAGGGAACACTTGCCGAAAGAATACGTGCCGGAGGGGCGGGCATCCCCGCCTTCTTTACACCCGCAGGCTACGGAACTGAAGTTGCCGAAGGAAAAGAAGTGCGCGAGTTTCACGGCAAAATGTATTTAATGGAGCATTGGCTTCGTGCCGACTTTTCGTTGGTAAAAGCCTGGAAAGGCGACACAGCCGGCAACTTAGTGTATCGTGGCACTTCGCAAAATTTTAACCCCATGATGGCGGCAGCCGGAAAAATTACCATTGCCGAAGTAGAAGAACTTGTTCCTTTAGGAGAACTTGACCCCAATCAGATTCATACACCCGGTATTTATGTGCAACGGATTTTTGAAGGAGAAAATTATGAGAAAAGGATTGAGCAGAAAACAATTCGGTAATTCGTTGATTTTTTAATTCATTGATGATGCAAAAAAATGGATAGTATTAAAAAGAAATATAACCCTGATTTAAAAGACAACCTGATTGTTAACCTGACATTTCAATTTGCGCTTGACATCGTAACATTCACAGAGAACTTAGAGATTGAACGAAAATTTCTCGTTGCCCGACAGTTAATTAAGTCTGGAACGTCCATTGGCGCAAATGTACGTGAGGCTCAAAATGCTGAGTCCAGAGCAGACTTTATTCACAAAATAAAAATTGCAGCAAAGGAAGCTGACGAAACCGAGTATTGGTTGGAAATCTGTGATCAATCCGAAAATTATCCTGATTGCAAAATACTGTTAGAGAAAATCCTGAGCATTAAAAAAGTGCTCTCAAAAATTATTGCCACATCAAAAAATAACCGAATTAACTCATCAACGAATTAAAAATTATGCTGGATAAAAACGGTATCGCAAAACGCATTGCAAAAGAAGTTAAAGATGGTATGTACATCAATCTTGGTATCGGCATTCCTACGTTGGTAGCCAATTACATCCCGGCTAATCTAAATGTTGTACTACAATCAGAAAACGGGTTGTTGGGTATTGGGCCTTTTCCAACAGAAGATAACATTGACCCCGACCTGATTAATGCCGGCAAGCAAACCATTACCATGATGCCCGGCTCGGCTTTGTTCAGTTCTGCCGAAAGTTTTGGTATGATACGGGGCGGCCACGTTCACCTCACCATCCTTGGCGCTATGGAGGTTTCTGAAAATGGCGACATCGCCAACTGGAAAGTTCCAGGCAAAATGGTGAAAGGTATGGGGGGCGCTATGGATTTGGTAGCATCGGCCAACAACATTATTGTAGCCATGCAACATTGCAGTAAAGATGGCGCATCGAAACTATTGCCAGATTGTACGCTGCCCATAACCGGTATTAAGTGCGTAAAGAAAATCGTAACCGATATGGCCGTGCTTGACGTATTGCCCGAAGGCGGCTTTAAACTGTTGGAACGTGCCCCGGGAGTTTCCGTAGAGCAAATTAAAAATGCCACAGCAGGCAAGCTGGTAATTGAAGGCGATATTCCCGAGATGTTAATTTGAAGATGTGCTCATTTGAAAATAGCCTATCTTGCCACAGAACTAATTTTCAACTCAATTCATTTTCAAATCTTCAAATTAAAAAATCTTCAAATTATTAAAGTCATGCGCAAAACCACCATAAACTTCACTGTAGAATTAGACAAAAACAACATACCCGATAAAATTCTGTGGGATGCCTCCGACAAACCCGATGCCGCCCCTTCCGAAACAAAGAGCATTAGTATTTCCTTATGGGATGAAGCTCAGAAAAATACACTCCGCATCGACCTCTGGACGAAAGACATGCCCGTAGATGAAATGAAACGATTCTATATTGATTGCCTGGGCGGGCTTGCCCAAAGCATTTTGTCGGCCACCGGTGATGAGTATATGGTGCAGGAAACCAATGCCCTATGCGACCGGTTAGTAAAACATATCAGCAGCGAAAAGGGAAAGTAATCCCACCACCTACTATGGGTTAGGGGATTCAGGGGATTTAAAAATATGCTGCATAGCATACTAATTTCAAACTCCTTCTTTCAACCTCCTTTTACCCGGTTCTACTTTACCGAAACCGCAACCGTTTTCTTTGGGTTTTGAATAAATTTTGTACTTTTCAGGGAAATACGAACAGTCGTATTTGTCATTTTCAATAAACACAATTATTTAATTCCAAAACCAACCATTAAAAAAAACTATCGTATGGAGAAGTTTTACAAACGTTTGCTGGGGACATCGCTCGTCATGTTGTTATGCATCACGACAGCCTTTGCCCAAACCAACATTTCCGGAACAGTGAAAGACAGCAGCACTGGCGAACCTTTGGGCGGTGTAAACATCATTGTTAAAGGTAAAGTGATTGGAACAACCACCAACACAAGTGGCGAATTCAGCCTAAGGGTAAACCAGGAGCCTCCCCTCACGCTGATAATCTCGTTTATAGGTTACCGGGTACAGGAAATAGACATTACCAATGCCAACACTACCGGGCTGGCTATTAACCTGGAAGAGCAGAGTATTCTGGGGCAGGAAATTGTAGTATCGGCTTCGCGCATGGAAGAAAGCATTCTTCAGTCGCCTGTAACTATTGAAAAGATGGACTTGATAGCCATTCAGCAAGCGCCCGTACCCGATTACTTTGACGCCTTGGCAAATGTGAAAGGCGTACAGGTAACATCCAGTAGCTTAAACTTTCCGGCCATTAACACACGCGGTTTTGCGACTATATCAAACGAACGCTTTGTACAATGGATTGACGGCATTGACGGATCTGCACCTATACTTAATTTCCCTACTGGTAATATTGTAGGTATTGGCGAACTGGATGCCGAAAGCATGGAATTAATACCCGGTGCCGCATCTGCCCTGTACGGCCCCAATGCGTTCAACGGTATTTTAATTATGAACAGTAAAAGCCCCTTTGAGTTTCAGGGATTAAGCGCGTTGTTTAAAGCGGGCATTACAACCTCTGACGCACAGGGAGAAGCATTCCCGATGTACAACTTCGGTGTACGCTACGCAAAAGCATTCAACAACAAGTTTGCCTTCAAAGTAAATTTCTCTTTTCAGGATGCCCAAGACTGGAAAGCAAACGACTACAGGCAAGATCGTTTGAGAGCCAATTCAGAAACAGATCTTTCGGGATCGCCTGATTTTGACGGTGTGAATTTGTATGGTGATGAAGCGGTTATTTCAATTCCCGGTTTCCCTACAACACTCAGAAGAACAGGCTTCAGAGAAGAAGACATTATTGACGACTATTCAGCAAGAAGTATAAAAGCTGATGTAGCGTTGCACTATCGTATTACGGACCGTATGGAACTTTCATACAACTACCGTTTTGGTTCTGGCGATGCGGTTTACCAGGGAGATGCAAAATACGCCCTGCGAAACTTTACACAGGTATTTCAAAAATTAGAACTTAAATCTGATAACTTCTTTGTGCGCGGATACCTGACACAAACTGATGCAGGCGATTCATACAATCTGTTGGCGTTGGGTTCGTACATGAACGAAACCTACAGCCCCTCTGCTGCATCATGGGTACCAGATTACCTGAATGCTTTCAGCGGAAACGCTCCTGATGTACCGGCCGGTAATCATGCTGCGGCACGTGCATGGGCAGACCGTAACAGACCCCCTGTAGGTACACCTCAGTTCAACACACTTGTTAATAATGTTCGCAATGCCTTTTTCCAGGGAAGCCCTCCGGGGGCCACTTTTAAAGACAACTCACGGATATGGCATGGTGAATTCAATTACAACTTCAAAAACGAAATAAAGTTTGCTGAAGTAATGGTAGGAGGAAATGTAAGACAATATGATTTGTCAACAGATGGCACCATCCTGAATGAAGATCCGGATGCACCAAGCCGTGCCGAAGCAAATTTTGAAAGAATCAAGATTAATGAATTCGGGGCTTACACCCAGATAGCCAAAACCTTTGGCGGATTAAAACTAACAGGTTCTATCCGGTATGATAAAAATGAAAACTTTGACGGACAAGTAACACCCCGTATTTCTGGTGTGTACACGTTCTCTGAGAATCATAACATTCGCGCTTCTTTCCAGACCGGTTTCAGAAACCCGCAAACACAGGCACAGTTTATTTACTTCCCCGCATCTGATGCCATCCTGCTTGGAAGCACAGAAGCAAATGCAGCACGTTATGGCGTGCACAATGGCGGATCGTACACCCGCGATTCATACAGGGCCTACCAGGCTACCGGAGGATCACTTGACGCTCAAGGAAATCCTGTAGGCGGTAACCCTGCTTTGTTAGCAGAAACCAATGTGCCGTATGTACAGCCCGAACAACTCAAGGCTCTTGAAGTAGGATACAAGGGGCTGTTCAGCAATAATGTGTTGGTTGATTTGAATATGTATTATAATATATACAACGATTTTATCGGTACTGACTTTGTGGCCAGTAAAACAGCCACCACTCACCACGGGCAGACACTTGCTCCGGGAACTATATTCAGTCTGTATTCAAACTCACCTGAACAGATAACATCATTTGGTATTGGAGTGGGTATAACCTATAACTTGCCAAAAGGATATACGCTGAACGCAAATTACAACTATGCCAACTTCTCTATGGATGAAGTTCCAGGTCGTGTTTATAATGCAGGGTTTAACACACCTAACAACAAATTCAACGTTGGTATTGGCAACAGGAAACTCACCAAAAACATAGGCTTCAATGTTAACTACCGTTGGCAGCAAGGCTTTGAGTGGTTCTCTTCTTACGGAACATGGGAAGTACCCGAATTCGGTGTGCTTGATGCCGCAGTCAGTTGTCGTGTACCCTCAATCAAATCTGTTGTTAAACTTGGTGGAACAAACCTGGGACAGGGAGATTACAGAACCAACATTGGCGGGCCATTCGTAGGCCAGATGTATTATGTTTCCATTGTATTTGATGAGTTTTTTAAATAACACAAGAGATAAAAATATCGTCCTATGAAAAAATATAATAAACTATCCATACTCTTTTCGGCAGCTTTGATTTTTGGCTGTACGCAAGAGGTTGCAGAACTTAAAGATCCAAATGTCCCAAGTCAACCTACCGGTAGCATTGGCGCCAACATAAACGTGTCAAAGTTTGTAACCATCGGAAACTCACTTGCCGCAGGTTTACAATCGAATGCGCTTTTTACGGCAGGGCAAAATGAATCCATCGGTAAAATTATTCATCAGCAGATGGTGTATGCCGGTGCAACCGGTGAGTTTAACCAGCCTGATATAAATTCCGAGAATGGTTTTTCATCATTCATCCCATCAACAGACATTCCGCTTGGCCGGTTGGTTTTGTTTGATCCGGATGGAGCTGGTCCGCGTGCGGCTGGTCCTGCACCGGCAGGAAGACCGGCATTGCCTGCTACAACCTGCCCTTCTCCAGGGCCTGCTACCGAGGCATTGCCTGCGCCTTATAATACTGCATTAAGTCCGCAATCACCGGCATGGGCTTACAGTGGAGACAAAACCAAGCTCAATAATTTTGGTGTTCCCGGAATTACCGTTGGCGAACTATTGGTGCCATCATCACCAAACCCGGCATTCGGTTTATACTACGCATCACGATTTGCATCAAACCCCGGCACATCAACAATTTTAGGTGATGCTGTTGCTGCGCAGCCAACGTTTTTCTTAGTTGAAGTAGGCAACAACGATGTGTTGGGCTACGCTACGGGCGGAGGTTCTAACCCGGCAATTTTAACATCTGCTGCTGATTTTCAAACCCGATATGGTGGAGTCATAGCCACATTGCTGGGCAACCTCCCGGACGCCAAAGGTGTTGTGGCTAACATCCCGTATGTAACTTCAATTCCGTTCTTTTTCACCGTAAGATGGAATAACATACCGATGGATGCCGGTACGGCTGGTGCAGTCAATGCAGGATTCGCAGGATATAACCAGGTATTAGACGGTTTAAAAGACCCTGCTTTTGGCGGTGCTTTCGGAACGGCAGCACAATTAGACGCACGCAAAGTTTCATTTTCAGCTTCTGCCAACAACCCTATTTTGATACATGATAAAACCCTAACAGACCTGGGACCAGGATTTGATGCACTTACCGGACTGGGGATGATAACTCCGGAACAACGTGCAGCATTGGAACCTTACAGGCAAGCCCGGCAAACCACGTCAACAGACCTGATAACATTAACAGCAGGGTCGGTTTTAGGTACGTGCGTGGGCGGAAACCCGCAGGCAATTAACGGTATAACTGTACCGCTGGGTGATCAATACGTACTTGTCCCATCAGAGATTGTTGAGATAAGAGATCGGGTTGATGCCTTCAATCAAATTATTGCCAATATTGTTGCTGGCAGTGGTGACCGTCTGGCGCTGGCTGACGTAAACGCAGGTTTAAATAATCTTGTAGCTACACAGGGAACAATGGTAAATGGCATTTTGCTGACTCCAAGCATCACGCCTCCTTATGCGGGGTTCTCGGAAGATGGTGTCCATCCTAACGGAAGAGGATACGCATTTTTGGCTAACATCTTTATAGATGCCATTAATGCCAAGTTCGGTTCAACCATACCGAAAGCTGATATTACCAAATACAGGGGAACAAGAACTCCTATTTCACCAGGCAATTCGTATTAACCGATTTACATAACCTAAACCTGAAAGCAGCCGGAATAACCCGGCTGCTTTTTTATTTACTCCCAGTTCCAAGCCTCATTTTTAGAAGAAAAATCCCATTTTAGGACACGACAACCAACCAGGTTCCTTAAATCTGCTCGAAACAAGCCTATTCGGCTATGGAATGTACTTTGCATAAATGGGCCATATACCAGTAGCTATATGTTCACTAAATTCTTCTTCCAACGTTTTTCACACGAGCAGCAACTCTCCTACCTGCGTCAAAAAGGAACGCTTATCGGAAAACAGGTACGTAACAGTTGCCACTATTCACTGTACATGGTAAAAGGCTTTTTTGTGGAAGTGATGTTTCCTTCTGCTGAACCAGAAAGTGAGCCTCAAAAAATACAGGTGTTCTCAAACTTAGACAGCCTTACTTCTTACCTCAACCAGGAGGCACGGGAAGGATGGCGAAAGGACAGTGTATTGTAAACTGTTTTCAGATATACCCGGCCAACCGATAGGCTATAATGCCTGTCCATTCCCTGAATAATTTCTGCCAGATTTTAAGTGCCTCAATTTTTGGCACTAATAAAACATCAGGTGTAAAGTAACGCGGGTGCGTATAAAAATCTGTACTAAAGGTATCGGGAGTCATCCCTGCCTTTCGGAAGCACCCTTCCGACCTGCGCATGTGAAAAGCTGAGGTAATCAATAATAAGTTAACCGAATCCGGCCCGGCAAGCATAGCCTTTACATTGTGTGCTGATTCAGTCGTATTACGCGATTCGTTTTCAATAAGAATATCCTCGCGTGGCACGCCCATCAGCGAAAGCGCTTTTACAATATCGTCCGCTTCCCTCCTGCCGGTTGTCAGCAACCGGCCGCTGCCACCGGCCACTAAAATTTTCTTTATGATGCCACGTTTGTACAAATCAACTGTATGCACTACCCGGTCGGCACCGCGCTGAAAATATACCCTGTCTTCCGGTTGGTTATCTGTACTGGTAACGCCCGTAAGCAATATGCCATAGCTGTACACCTTGTCTATTTTTGAATAGGGTGTTGGCGAAACTTCCCACAATCGCATTACTTCATTGGCGATAAAATCGTTTGAGAAGAACAACAGTATTACAATTGATGAATACTGTAACCTGGTTTTCCAACGTTTGCTCTTTACAATAAGGGAGGCAACTAACAGTCCGCAAACCCAAACAAGCGGAGAGGTGAGGTATCCAAGGATTTTGGAGAGTGTAAAAAACATGTCAGAATATCCTTACGAAGATCAGGATTAACAGGATAAACAATAATACAATCATGGTGGCCGAAAATTTCACTGCAAAATTAATGGAATTCACCGGAATGAAAAACGTGCAGTGTTACTTCACTGAACAGTAACGATTAAACCCTGCGATTCAGGGGGTTAGAAAGATTACCAAAACCATCAATGATTCTGCGCAGCACATCAAAATACAGCGCAATAGCCAGTACCAGTGTCATCGACCAGATTACACCAGTATTGAAAAACAGGGTGTCCATATTCGAGTTAAGAAAGTGCTTTTTAGGCATGTAAAACTGGGCATCAAAATCAATAACGTGGTCAGGGTCTGGGTCTTTGTAGATCGGGTAAATCTTTTGAATCAGTTTACCATCTTTTTCAATAATCCGGTGCGTTTCTGTCAGGTTCTTAACAAACTCTACTATGGCTTCGTTGCGGTATTCATTACGAAGCTTTTCGTATGCGCGTGTCCCCTCCATGGTTTCCGTCATCTGTGTAATTTTCTTTTCCTTTTCACCATCGGCCTTGTTGTACCGGTTTATATACAATCTGCGCAGATTACCTAAAAAACTTATAGCCTCGTTATAAGTTGTCGAGTCGAAATGGTTTACATCTAAGTTATCAAGCCATTCGTAGTGCTCTCTTCCGGCTTCTTTAGCTTCGCGCCTGATTTCCATGCGAACTAAGTTAATATCTGAGTTGTATTTGCGTTTTAGTTCCGGATCATTGGTAACACGGTTCGCCAAACAGAATTGAAGTTTACTCTCCAGTTCAGGGATAAAATAGATTTTGCGATAATCAGCATCGGCCATGATTTTATCGTACAGGTAAAACTCCTGTTCATACTTGTTGTCTTTGAATTGCGTTACCATTGCCGCTTCAAACGCCCATCGCGAAGCCATAACATCGCCCACAAGCGGTACCGTTGCCGTGTTGCCGATTGTTGGGTTTAATTTGTCAAACTTCACCACTACTCCGCTAAGAATAAGTTGCGGGATGATCAGCAACGGAATTAAAATGTAAATGGTAACTGCTGAATTAAAGGCTGAAGAAATATTAAGCCCCAGTGTATTTGCAAAACAGGAAACAGCAAATAAAATCAGCCAATGTTCAAACAACATTCCTTTTATTTCAAGAATATAGTTTCCCACCAATACAAAGGTGAGTGTTTGAATAGCCGATAACAAGAATAAAATACCGATTTTAGAAAGCAGGTAACTGCTTCGGCTCAAATGCAGAAATGCCTCGCGCTTGAGTATCTTTCTGTCGCGTATGATCTCTTCCGCACTAACAGTAAGCCCCATAAACAACGCCACAATAATGCTCATGAACAGGTAAGCGGGCAGGTTCAGGTTTTTGGAAAACACGTAACCTACATGCAGTTTATCGTCAACGTTATAATACCGCACAATAAAGGCAAGGATAAAAGCCAGCAGGGGAGCCTCCAGCAGGTTAATAATCATGTATTGGCGGTTGTGAATCTTGGCCTGTATATCGCGCAGGGAAAAAAGTTTTATTTGTTTTAACCTGCCCGGTATGCGTAGTGTTGATTTAACGGGCTTTTCAGAAGCACGCGCTAACGCATGGCCGCCCGATTGCCGGTACATACCAAACCATTGCTCGGGTAATACCTTTCGTTCATTGGTAAATTGTCCGTATTCATTAATAACCTTTGTTTCGATAATATTAAATATCTGTTCAGGGTTAACGTTACCACATTCATAGCATTCGCCCACATCGCTGTTAATCATGTCGGTGGCGCGTTTGAAATATACGATGGCATCTACAGGGTTTCCATAATAAATCTGGTACCCGCCTGTATCCAATATGAGCAGCCGGTCGAATTTCTTAAAAATATCGGATGATGGTTGGTGTATTACGGCAAAGACAAGTTTTCCTTTTAAGGAAAGTTCTTTCAGCAAATCAATAATATTCTCCGAATCGCGTGATGAAAGACCGCTGGTGGGTTCATCGCAAAACAAGATGGCCGGCTCGCGTAACAACTCCAGGCCAATATTAAGTCGCTTGCGTTGACCACCACTAATTGTTTTTTGAAGTGGCGATCCTACCTTCAGGTCTTTGCGTTCGGCAAGCCCGAGGTCTTCTAATGTTTCCATCACCAGCGCGTTTATTCTCTCTTCGCTCAGGTCGCTGAAGCAAAGTTTGGCAGCATAGTACAGGTTTTGATATACGGTAAGGTCTTCAATAAGTAAATCATCCTGGGGAACAAAGCCTATTACACCTTCAATTTTTTCGGGTTCTTTATGGATATTGATACCGTTAACCAGCACCTGGCCGCTTGTAGGTTTTTCAGAACCGTTTAACACATGCAGCAAGGTGGATTTACCCGAACCGCTTGCACCCATCAACGCCACTAAGTTACCCGATTCTTCGGCCAGGTTTACCCGTTGCAAACCAATTCCACCGTTTTTAAATTTGAAATGAATATCTGTAGCTTCAAACGAAATCCGTTCACCTTTATCAAGTTGTTTAAAACGGCTCAATATATCGCCATAATAAACAGGCTCATCTTTATCCCAACGCAGCGTGCTTCCTACGCTAAACACTTGTATGGAGCCAGAGCGAAATGGTACGCCATTAAGGTAAACATCCGACTTACCGATGTATTTCACCAGGTATAACTCAGCTTGCTGCAGGTAAAGTATTTCTATAAATCCTTTCAGGTTTTTTCTTCGGATATGTAGTGCATGCCTGAAATTCACATCTTCATTCGGGTCGATGATGAGAAGACCGGGGAGGTCAAGATGAGATGACTCCTGCCCTGCTAAAAATGTTTTAATCGACTCAAGGTCGGCTTTACTGATTTTAAATGATTGGCAGATCAGCAACACTAATTCCTGCTCCCGCTCTGTTATTACAGAATCGGCCAGGATTAGCCTCACCAATTCCAGCACCACCACATATTTTTGCTTTTGTGTAAGCCCCTGGTTGATCTCCGCACAAATACGTTTGATGTTAAAAGAATCCTCAGTCCCTTCTAATTTTCCGGTAGTATTTACAAAATCGTCAAACACCACCAGGTAAGATTCAACCTTAACTTCGTTGAGGTGCTCGCGAAGAAAGGTTCTGACCTGTTCACGTTCCTGCCGGGTTACTTCATCCTGGCGGGCTACTACAGCAAAAAGTCTTAGGAGCGCTTTAAGGATTTCCTCACTCATATTGGGTCGGGATTTTTTTATTAAAGATAGTAAAGAACTGCGGTTATGATAAAAAAATAAAGGCCGCAAACACGGCCCTTATTTTTATAGCAATGTAGGGTTGATCTATTCAACGATTGATGAGCGCATCCTGGAAACAACCTCTGATATTTTTTCAAGGTTTTTATCGCTCAACACAAGATCAGCGCGGTTATTCTTGATCTGGTCTTCAATATTCAACGAATCATACGCTGCCTCAAGTTCTTTCAGGTTGGATACTATGCCGCTTACCGGATCGGTTTGCTCAATGGCCGACAACATTTTCAGCAATTCAGACACGGATTTCTTCTGGTTAAGAATAACCTGGATAACCGGGGTAAGGATTACGTTACGGGCATCCGTAGGCAGTAAATCTTTCGGGTAGGTGTTTACCAGCCCGGTTGAAATATGCAGTCCTTCAATAAAACTGCCGGTTACAATCAAAGCTGATTGCTTGTTTCGGGCATCGTCCTTTAAAAATCTCTCAGCCTGCCTGATGGACTCATCCAACAGGTTGGCTAAAGAGTCCCTATTGGAAATGTGAGCTTCAAAACGCTTCAATATATCAATATCAAACGCGCCAATAACCCCCAAATGGTCGGCCAGGCTTTTACAGGCGCCTAAGTAATCAATAGCCTCCTGGGTTTTTTCGTAGGAGGTAAGGTAGCCAACATCAGCAGTGTACACGCCCAGGTTAAGGGCGGCTTTATCGGAACGGTTAATATAAGAATCTGCTTTTGAGCGTGGATTTACAAGGCCCTGATTAAATTCGGCACCGGTTTGCTCAATCAGATATGGAATTTCTGTAGGCGAAGGAATGTTGTACACAACATCCTCAATAGTTGAACGCAGGCTCTCCTCTGCTTCCTTAAACTCATCCGCATTGGCATTTTTCTCTCCGGATGATCCACACGAGTTCAGACCAAACACCAGGCAGATGGCGAACAAAAAATAAAGGGCATTTTTAGAATTCATAATTTCGGTTGGGTTTAGAAGGCCAATTTTAACACATTTTTTGGTGCTATAAAACCGTAAAAAAAACATTTTTTGATACATTTCTTTCGGCATTACAGCCTATTTGTGGTATGTTTACTTTGGCAGGTTATAATTCTCCCAACTATTATGGAAGGAAAAGTGGACAATACCATACTGATAGACGACAGCGAAATTGATCTTTTCATCCAAAGAAGGTTTCTGGAAGTGTACGCCTTTACCAATAACATAACTGCCTATAAATCAGCACAGGAGGCTATTGAAGCCCTTCAGCAACCCGATGCCAGAGTACCGGATATTATCTTCCTCGACCTGAATATGCCAAATATTGATGGGTTTGGGTTTCTGCAAAACTTTGACTCGTTTGCCCCTGCCGTTCGGGAGCATTGCAAAATAGTTGTGCTGACCAGCTCAAATAACAAGAAAGACAAGGATGAGGCCCTCAAATACAGCAATGTAGTCCATTATATTACCAAACCGTTCAAACAAAGCGATATTGACGATTTGAAGGAAGTGTTGAGTCAAAAGCCGGGTTAATTACCGGTCAAGCCACTGCCTGAATGCCTGCACCCGCTCACGGGATACTATTATATCATTATCTTCCGATCCGGCCAACACAAGTTTCAACCGACTGTTGGTATAGTTGATAATATCCTGCAAAGAAGAAGCACTCACTAAGTATTTGCGGTTAATCCTGAAAAACAACAACGGGTCAACTACATCTTCCAACTGGTCGAGGGGTAAATCAAGAACCTGCCTGCGGTTATCTCGCGTTTGGCAGAATGTAGCCTTGTCGGCACTATAAAAATAATAAATGTCCTTCACCTCAATGGTGCGCAAATGCTCGCCCACTTTAACTACAAACCGTTCTTTGTATTTTCTCGACAGTAGTTCGACTACTTTATTAATGCTGCCGGTTAAAGCCGATGAAGTAGTCAGGCTTCCTGAAAGATTGCTGTATTTCTTTAACGCTGCCTGAAGTTCTTCCTTATCAATAGGCTTCAGTATGTAGTCAATACTGTTCACTTTAAATGCCTTGAGTGCGTATTCATCGTATGCGGTGGTAAATACTACTGGCGATTTAACTTCTGTTTTCTCAAAAATTTCAAAACTCAGGCCATCGCCTAACTGTATATCCATAAAAATAAGATCGGGAGCAGGGTTTGATTCAAGCCATTTCACAGAATTTTTTACCGAATCCGTACGCCCCATAACATGGGCATGGGGAACCAGTTCTGTTATCAGGCTCTCTAAAAGTCTTGCCGCCTGGGCCTCATCTTCAATAATCAAAACATTCATAGCGAATCAATATGCTCAATTACGGGTAGCTTTACGCGAAATACTTCATCCATCTCTTCCACTTTCGTTTCTTTTCCGGTTAAAAATTCATACCGCGACTTAATATTACTCAACCCTATTCCAACCGATTCTTCTGTCAGCACCTTCTTTTTCTGTAAGTTGTTTTCAATTATCACATACTCTTTTTCTGCATAAATGCGGATGGTTAGTGGCATATCGGTTGAAATAACATTGTGCTTGATGGCGTTCTCAATCAGCATTTGCAAAACCAATGGAGGAAAAAAAGTTTTTACTCCGTTTAACTGAATATCAATGTTAAGATTATCGCCAAAGCGGATTTTCTGCAAAAAGATATATGATTCAAGGAATTTCAGTTCTTCTTCCTTTCCTACCAACTCGCGGTTGCGGGTATCCAGCACGTACCGGTACACTTCCGATAACTGTTTGATAAACTTAGCGGCCAAGTTTTGATCTTCATACACCAAGTTGGTGAGTGCGTTTAAGCTGTTGAACAAAAAATGTGGGTTTACCTGGCTCTTTAAACTTTCATAACGTGCCGTAACACTTTCGCGTTTTAATTTCTCTGCATCAATTACGCTTTGCTTCCAGTTCTGCAAAAACGAACGGCCATGCAAAAACAGGCTTATGATTATTGTAACAACAATAACACCGTAAATCATTACAGACGAACGGCCAAAGTCAATATCCCAAAAAAGCCCGTAGAGTTTCATCAGCAAAACAACACTGCCTACCGTATAGGCTATGCTTCCGGCAGACAGTAAAATCAAACTCTTACCAGGAGATTTCAGCCAGTTGACACGGGCAGAGATAAGGTGACTGATCAGCGCGTTGCCTTTCCATAAGAAAACCCACATCAATGCGTTAAATGATCCAACTACCAAAAATTGCTTAGTGGATTTTGTATAACCAAGGGCAATGACAATGAAAAGTCCGAACAAAATCAGCAGCAGCAGATCACGAAGTTCGCGCAATAATGTTTTACGGTCTATGTTAATCATTCCACAAGATATTAAATCATCCTGATTCTGTATTCAAGTTTTAACAAATGAGAATCTTTTATGGAGCAAAACCATACTCACATCAATTTTTCTCATAGCAAATACAATTACAGCAAATGGTATCCAATGAAAAGCCATGTTGGTAAGCCAGAAATACCACCAATGTAGCCTGCTGTTTTGTTCAAATATCGGAACAATAATTTTTCCCCTGATGCCGGAGCAATACAAAGCCGGGTACACGACAAGCGAAACCAGCAGGGCTATGGTTGTATATTTACTTATCCGAATCATTCAGATTCCGGGTTCTCACTTACACATATTCTCCTTCATTCCCAGCGCCATGTTCTTTCCCCAGGCCGGGCTTAACGGATTTTCGGGTTTAGTATTATCAAAAGCTGCAATTGCTTTTGCCAATGTACCACAGGCTTCATCAGTTGGTGATCCAAAAAACTGCGCTGTACCATACTGCATTTGCGCCATCAGATATAAGGCGCGTGGGTTATTGGGGTTTAACCCTAATGCTTTACCAAAATTCTGCATAGCCAACCCTGAGTATTGCTGACCACGCGAGGCGGGATCAACCGAAACCCGGATCATGTGAATGAATCCTTCCAACGCCACAATCTCCGACTCGGCAGGGTTAACAGCTTTTGCTTTTTCCAACGCTTTCAAGGCAAGGTCGAGCGGTGCATCTTTTTTTGACGACTCTTTTTCCTGTACGGCCATCATCAAATAACCATACGAAGCATAATAGAACGGCTCCCATTTTGTTTTTTCGGCTTCACCGATGCGCTCAAACGCATTAACGATAGTTTGTATTTCTTCAACAGACTTTGCGCTGTAAACAGCATTAATGTTTTTCTGCATATTTTCCGTGTACTTATCGTTTGCAGTAGCTTTCCATGCAATAAGTCCGATTGCTGCAAGAATGAGGGGGATAATGTTTAGCTTTTTCATATTAGTTATGGTTTAAAGTTTACAATTAAAGACTTGGTAATTGGTTAATTGATTTATTTTTAGACAGCGTTATAAACATTCCGAGAAATACAAACCGGGGCGCAGCCTGCCGGATAGCACGGCTGTTATACACACCCTCACTGTTTAGCGTATTACTAAACTCATAGCCAAAAATATTATCGCGGCCAAGCAGATTAGTGCAAGAGAAATATACAATCAGGTATGGCTTGGGTAGATAGCTGATATTAACACTTAAATCCTGGTAACTTTTTGTGCGACTGTTGTTAAAGCGACCTTCATTCGGATTGTTGTACGGCCGGCCGCTTGTATAGGAATACGTTGCACCAACCTGCGATTTAAGTTTTGAGAAAAAATGTTTGTACACCACCGAAAAGTTATGTGCCGAGGCAAACGAGGGCGTTACAGCATACGGTGTGTTCAGGTAATCGCGCTCGGTATCAAGAAAAGAATACGACACCCAATAATCGGCATTGCGAATGGTTTTGTTATCGCGGTAGAACAATTCAACACCCCTTGCATAACCCGAACCGTTGTTGGTGAGTGCTGCAGAGTTTCCGTTTTCAAATTTTATCAGCTCATTATACGTTTTATAATACGTTTCTACCCTGAATGTGCGGTTGTTTTCAATCAACTGGTAATTTAAAATGTAGTGGTCGGCTTTCTCAGCATCAAGTTCATTATCCCATCTTAACCATTCGTTATTTGGTGATTGCCTGAACTTGCCATAAGCCAACGAAACCTGTCCGCTCTTTCCTGTTTTATAGGCTAATGAAATGCGCGGGTCAACATATGCACGGTTTAACAGGTTATTGTATTCCATCCGGCCGCCTGCCCTTGCTACAAATTTATTGCTGGTGTAAATATCCGCCTCGGCAAATCCTGAAACGATAACTTCATCAAATCCAGGCGTAAAAGAAGAGGTATCTACGGCTGCGCGGTAGTGGCGTGTAATAACCTCTGTTCCCGTTCTTAGCTCTACTTTATCGGATAATGAACCGTCAAAAACTACTTTGGCATGAACGCCTTCATCTTTGTCAGTAAGATTTAATACGCCTTGCTTCATCTTGTTTTCCGTAAGCGTGTACGATATGCCGGTACGCACTGACCATGTATCGTTTAAGGCCGATTTATACGAACCATTCAGGTAGCGAAAATTATTAGTCAGGTCAATGTGGGTTTTACTATCAGCATCATCAATGTCGTGGTGATACAAGGAAAAGTTGGTGTGATTAAAATTTCCATACACCTTAAACATGCCGGTATCGCCAACCCGCTGACGGTATGCCGAACTTCCTTCAACAGATACAGGAGCCTTCTCCCAATCAATCTCCTGGTTAATTAAATTAAAATACGGCCTGATGTTCGTATAACCAATCTTACCCGCCCACGATGCCTTTTCCCATGCGTGCGTGTGCGCCACATCTGCACCAACGGAAAGAACTCCTATATCCGTGCGGGTAAGTTGTTCTTCATCTTTTGAATCAAGTACAAGCGCAGATGAAAGCGCCTGTCCGTACTCGGCAGAGTAACCACCTGTACTAAAACTTGTGCCTTTGAACATGAACGGTAAAAATCTTCCACGCGAAGGCGTGTTGGAGGCTGCCGGGCCATAGGCATCCAGCACCACCATGCCATCAATAAAGGTGCGCGCTTCGTTGCCATCGCCTCCACGCACAAACAGTCTTCCGCTCTCTCCCACTTTCTGTGTTCCGGGCAACGTGTTCAATGCTCCGGCTATATCGGCAGTAGCCCCGGCAGTCGTGGCAATATCAAGGGCTTTAAAAATTGTTCTGCGCGATTCATCACTGGCGGCAAATGCCCCGGCTGTTATGGTAACAGCCTCAAGCTGGTTGATTTCTTCTTTCAGGATAATCACCAGCCCAACCTGGGGTTTACTTAAATCTATTGCCTGCCTAAATTCCTTAAAACCAATAAACCTCACAAGCAGGGTTTGTATGCCTTGTTCGGTTGTGGTGAATGAAAATTTACCGTCATTACCTGATGTGGTTCCGTCATACGTATCCAACAATAAAACATTTGCCCCCGGAACAGGCTCGCCTTTAGCATCCGTTACGATTCCAGATAGCGTTACCTGTCCGGCTACCGGCACGGTTAATATGGCGAGGCAGAGAATGAGTATGTTTTTTATCATCGTTGGTGAATTGTATGGTAAAGATTAGCGCAGCAACCGGGCTATTCTAAAATGAGTTACCGAACTGTGGAATAAGCCGGATGAGTTGTTTAACCCGGACGATGGGGGTTTTGAAGGATTAGACTATTTTTGCGGGTTATATTGAAAGCATAGCAGACAAATGGCAGAGTACAGCAAAGAAGAAATCAGACGAATTGAGCAAAAATGGCAGGAGAAATGGGAAAAAGATGGCGTTTATAAAGTTGAAACCGACCCTTCCCGGCCAAAATATTATGTACTGGATATGTTCCCCTATCCTTCGGGGGCAGGGCTGCACGTGGGGCATCCGTTGGGTTATATTGCCTCCGACATTGTTGCCCGCTACAAACGCCTGAAAGGTTTTAATGTATTGCACCCTATGGGGTTTGATGCGTTTGGCCTTCCGGCAGAACAGTATGCCATACAAACCGGTCAGCACCCTGCCATTACTACAGCAAAAAATATTGAAACGTATAAGCGACAACTCAGGCAAATAGGCTTTTCTTACGACTGGAGCCGTGAAGTGCAAACCTGCGACCCACAATACTACAAATGGACGCAGTGGATTTTTATGCAGTTGTTTAATGCGTGGTATAATCTGTCCGTAGTTGATAATAGTAAAAACTCCATAGTTGGGAAGACCGAGCCTATCCAAACATTAATTGATGTTTTGGAAAAAGAAGGAAACAAAAACGTTAAAGCTGCCTGTAACGAAGACACTCCGGTAATTACTGCTGAACAGTGGAAAGCTTTTAACGAAAAAGAAAAAGAAATTTTCTTGCAGCATTACCGCATTGCCTACCAAAGCGAAACTATGGTGAACTGGTGCGCAGCATTGGGCACGGTGCTTTCCAACGATGAAGTGAAAGATGGCGTAAGCGAGCGCGGAGGCTACCCGGTTGAAAGAATAAAAATGTTGCAATGGAGTATGCGCATTTCTGCTTACGCAGAACGTTTACTCAACGGGTTAGATACTATTCACTGGCCTGAACCGGTAAAAGAAATGCAACGGAACTGGATTGGAAAATCTGTTGGGTGTGAATTACAATTTACAATTAACAATTCACAATTAACAATTGATGTATTCACAACCCGCATCGATACCATTTTTGGCGTAACGTTTATGGTGCTGGCACCCGAACACGAATTGGTTTCACAAATTACAACCGCTGAGCAAAAAGAGGAAGTTGAAAAATATGTTGAAGTAGCCAAAAACCGCAGTGAGCGCGAGCGCATGAGCGAAGTAAAACGCATCAGTGGTGCGTTTACCGGAGCGTATGCCATCAATCCGTTTAACGGTGCAAAAATTCCGGTATGGATTGCTGATTACGTATTGGCCGGTTACGGAACCGGAGCCGTAATGGCCGTGCCCAGCAGCGATACACGCGACTACGCTTTCGCGAAACATTTTAACCTGCCAATCATCAATGTGCTGGAAGGCCCAACATCGGATATTACAAAAGACAACTTCGAGCCAAAATCAGGTTCGATGATTAATTCTGATTTCCTGAATGGCCTGGATTGGAAAACAGCGATTGAAAAAGCCTTAGAAAAAGTTGAACAGCTTGGCATTGGCCAACGCAAAGTAAACTTCCGTATGCGCGATGCCATCTTCGGCAGGCAACGGTATTGGGGTGAGCCTTTTCCTGTTTATTATAAAGACGGCATTCCGAAACTTGTTGAAGAGAAAGATTTACCAATCACACTTCCTGAAATTGATGAGTACAAGCCAACAGAAAGTGGTGAACCACCTTTGGCAAGAGCGAAAGATTGGGGGTATAGGCCTCACCCCCAGCCCGGAACCCGGAACCCGGAACCCGTTTATCCATTTGAATTGACCACCATGCCCGGCTGGGCAGGCTCAAGCTGGTACTGGTTTCGGTATATGGATTCAAAGAATAACAGCGAGTTTGTTGGCAAAGAAGCCGAACAATACTGGAAAGATGTTGATTTATATATGGGCGGCAGCGAACATGCCACCGGCCACTTGCTGTATTCGCGTTTCTGGTGTAAAGCATTGAAAGATTTGGGCTATGTGCAGGCCGAAGAACCATTTAAGAAGCTGATTAATCAGGGGCATATTCAGGGAATGAGTAAATTCGTTTACCGTATTAACGGGACAAACAAATTTGTATCTTCTAATCTTAAAAAAGATTATGACGTTACTGCCCTTCATGCAGATGTGAACCTTGTGGATAATGACACATTAAACATTGAAGCGTTTAAAAAATGGCGACCTGATTTTGCTGACGCAGAATTTATTCTCGAAAACGGAAAATATATCTGCGGAAGCGAGGTTGAAAAAATGTCAAAATCCAAGCACAATGTTGTTAACCCCGATGACATTGTGAGCAACTACGGAGCCGACACCCTGCGTTTATACGAAATGTTTCTCGGCCCGTTAGAACTAAGCAAGCCCTGGAACACAAACGGCATTGATGGTGTGTTTAAATTCTTACGCAAATTCTGGAACCTGTTTCACGATGCGCAAGGTAATATTATCGTAAGCGATGCCGAGCCTACACGCGATGAATTGAAAATTCTTCATAAAACGTTAAAGAAAGTTGAGCAGGACATCAATAACTTCTCTTTCAATACAACGATAAGCGAATTTATGATTTGCGTAAACGAATTGACTTCGCTGAAGTGCAATAAACGCGCAGTGCTTGAACCGTTAGTTATCGCCCTCTCCCCTTACGCCCCGCACACGGCCGAGGAGTTATGGCAAAAGCTCGGCCATGCCGAAACGATTTTAAAAGCATCGTTCCCGCAATACAACGAAGAGTACCTGAAGGAAAGCTCGTTTGAGTACCCCATCTCCATCAACGGAAGGGTACGCACCAAAATGGAGTTTGCACTGGATATGCCTAAAGAAGACATCGAAAAAACTGTACTGGCTTCCGAAATCATAAGCAAATGGACGGAAGGCAAGCCGCCCAAAAAGGTAATAGTAGTACCCGGCAAAATTGTGAATGTGGTGCTCTGATACCCTGCCTCTGAAATTATTTAACTTCAAAAATCCATCCTAATCCGATGGATTTTTTGTTACTTAGGGTTTATCGTTCTTTATTTCAATAACCAATCCCCACATAATCCCATGCAATTAATTATCAAAGACCTAAGCAAAACATACGCTAATGGTGTGCAGGCGCTTAAAAATGTTTCGTTAACTATCAACCAGGGCATGTACGGTTTACTTGGGCCGAATGGCGCGGGTAAATCATCGCTGATGCGAACCATAGCTACCCTGCAAGACGCAGACACCGGTTCGATAACCTTAGGCAATCTTGACGTGCTGAAAGACAAGCACGATGTAAGAAAAGTTCTGGGGTATCTGCCACAGGAGTTTGGCGTTTACCCCAAGGTAACGGCACAAACCATGCTTGACCACATTGCCAGGTGAGCTTAACAGTACAAACCAAAAAGATTTATTACGACAGTACAGGCCGCGATATTGGTGAAGGTAAGACTAAAGACCTGATTGAAATCGGGATTTTTGCAGAAGACGGAAAGAATGACAAAGGCATGACGCAAAAAACTCCGCTCTACCTGAAAAAACACTGGCTCGTACCGGGCGAACACACATTGGAATTTATAGTGGACACAAAACCCGTTAAGGCAGGTATTGATCCCTATAATAAACTCATTGACAGAATACCGGATGACAATGTTAAAACGGTGGAGAAGAAGTAATCTATACTAAGTTCTGTTTTCGGCTATCGCAAGCCCTAATACCTAAGTCCTAAGCCCTAAACCAAAGGACTTAGGGCTTAGTTAACAAATCCCTAACATCCATTAGGTTTCAATAACATTTGTTTATCTTCGGGCGTTTTACAAACGTTTGCGTCATGCACTATTCTAAAATTGCGGGCCTTGGACACCACGTTCCCGAAAACATCATTACCAATGAGCACCTGTCCGGTTTAATGGACACCAACAACGAATGGATTGTAGAACGTACCGGCATAAAAGAACGCAGGTGGATAAATCCTGAAACCGATACCGTAGCCAACATGGCTGCCAAGGCTGCCCGCATGGCGTTGCAACGGGCAAATCTTACTGAAAAAGACATCGATTTTATTGTATTCGCTACCATTACCCCCGATTATTTTTTTCCGGGATCGGGCGTTTTGCTTCAACGCGAATTAGGCTTGGAAAGCATTGGCGCACTTGATATACGCAATGCCTGTTCGGGGTTTATCTATGCACTTTCAGTAGCCGATCAGTTTATAAAATCGGGCATGTATAAAACTGTATTGGTGGTAGGTGCCGAAATTCAATCTACCGCCATTGATGTTTCAACCCGTGGCCGCAATACGGCCGTAATTTTTGCCGATGGTGCCGGAGCTGCAATTCTTCAACGTTCAGAAAAGCCCGGAGTGCTTTCCACACATTTACATTCTGATGGCCGCTTTGCCGAAGAACTCTATGTGCGCGATCCTGGCAGCAGCCGGCCAAGAGAAGAACGCCAGCCCGAACAGATACTTGATACCACGCATTTTAAAGTGGTGATGAACGGCAACCAGGTTTTCAAACATGCCGTAGTGCGCTTTATGGAGGTAATTAAAGAAGCGCTTGCCGCCAACAACATGACCAAAGACGATATTAACCTGTTGGTTCCGCACCAGGCCAATTTGCGCATCAGCCAGTATATACAGGAAAAAATGGGGTTATCGGATGAGCAGGTGTACAACAACATTATGCGGTATGGCAATACTACCGCAGCCTCCATACCCATTGCCATGAGCGAGGCCTGGGCTGAAGGTAAAATCAAAGAAAATGACGTACTTTGTTTAGCCGCATTCGGCAGTGGCTTTACGTGGGCCTCTGCGCTTATCCGGTGGTAACATTTTTTTAGCTCAAGGGTAAGGCTCAAAAAGCAAGCCTGCAACCTGTTGATTATAGACCCGATGAAAACATCAACCTACAACCCCAGCCCCATTGAAGTTGATTTCGCCAATGCGTTATTTATACTTCAGGAAGAAATTCAGAAGCACCTGCAAGACAACCAGGTGGTAAATGTGGAAACCCAACTGAACCGGGATAACCCTTCGGTAAAATTCAGCTTGCTGGATAAAGATGGCGATCCGCACGAAGTGGTGATTCGGATTATCCAGATACCGGATAAGTTTTGAGGGGAAAATACACCTTTCAAATCCGTAATTTTCCGGTTACGATATGGGGCGTACCAAATCTGCCCTGCGCTACGTTAATTGAACTATGCAGCACATGAAAAAGAGATTGAATTTTATAATAGCCATTACCCTGTTGGGTATCGTGGCTTTTTCATTTACCCCCCCAGCCGACCGCTACTTTGAAATAGCCAAGAACTTAGACATTTTCGCTACCCTCTTCAAAGAGGTAAACGCGCATTATGTAGATGAAGTGAATCCCAATCACCTTGTAAAAACCGGCATTGATGCCATGCTGGAGTCGCTTGATCCGTACACCAACTACATCCCCGAAGATCAGATTGAAAATTTCAGAACCATGAACACCGGGCAGTATGGTGGCATTGGCGCCATTACACGCGAGTTTGGCGACCGCACAGTAGTAACCATGATTATGGAAGGCTTTGCTGCACAGAAAGGCGGACTGAAAATTGGCGATGAAATTCTGAAAATCGACCAGGTTGACCTTTCAAAAGTAAGCCGGAAAGAAGCCGGTGATTTGATGAAGGGGCAGGTGGGTGAGCCTGTATCACTTACGGTAAAACGTTTCGGTCGTGATGAACCGCTAAAGCTTGACTTTAAGCGCGAAAAAATAAAGCTGAATAACGTACCGTATTATGGCATGCTCGATCAGGGCTACGCCTACATCTGTTTAAGCGAATTTACACCCGATGCCGGAAAGAATGTGCGCAACGCTTTCCTTAAACTGAAAGAGCATAACCCGAAAGGATTGGTGCTTGACCTGCGCGACAATCTTGGCGGGCTACTGATGGAAGCTGTTAATGTTTGTAACATCTTCCTGCCAAAAGGAAAACCGGTAGTGAGCACAAAAGGAAAAATTGCAGACCAAAACGCAACCTATTCTACGCTCGACAACCCGCTTGATCTTGAAATTCCGTTGGTGGTGCTGATTAATCGCTCAAGCGCTTCAGCTTCTGAAATTGTTGCCGGTACATTACAGGATTATGACCGCGCAGTAATTATTGGCGAGCGTTCTTTCGGAAAAGGGTTGGTGCAAATACCCCGCCCGTTGTCGTACAACGCGCAGGTAAAAATTACCACAGCGAAATACTACACACCAACAGGCCGCTGCATACAAGTGATGGATTACTCGCATCGCAGGGATGATGGCAGCGTAGCCTCAATTCCCGATTCGTTAAAAGTGGCCTTCAAAACCACAAACGGACGCACCGTGTATGATGGTGGCGGCATCGAACCCGACATTACAGTAGAGCATGACGATACGCACCCGGTTACGCATACATTATTTGCTATGGGTTACATTTTCGATTATGCCACGCGCTACGCACACGCTCTGAAGAATCAGCCTGACCCGAAAAATTTTTCACTTTCGTCAGACGAATACCAGCAATTTGTAACATGGATGAAGGATAAAGACTACCAGTACAACTCCAGGCTTGACCAGCAACTTAGCCAGTTGAGCGATGAGGCCAAACGTGAACGGTACTACAACGAATTAAAATCGCAACTTGACCAAATCAATGCAAAGATCTCGGAAAGTAAGAAAAACGAGTTGATGCTTTATAAAGACCAGATTAAAACGCTGCTGGAAGAAGATATTATTTCGCGTTTTCACCTTGAGCGCGGCAGCATACAGGCTGGGCTTAAAAATGACGAGGATATTAAGAAGTCAACCGAAATTCTATCCAACTCTAATCAATATAAAAAACTGTTGAATGGCATTTAACCCATTCCTATAGGAAGAAATTATAACTTTTGCCCCATGTGGGCATCTATTGCTTTCACTTTTTTTTCACCATGAACCGTTAAGTTAACAACTAGTACGAATGGTTTGCTCCGCGTTTTGAAGAGGATGGCATTGATGCTACTATTCAGGCATTTATGGAAAATCAGGAAGACGTTGACCAAGAATATCCCATTCGCTGGAATATGTTAATTTCTACAGGCAGGAAATTTCATAAAGAGAATAAGAAAGTAGAAGCCATGGCCATAGCTGAACTCACAGAGGAGTTGTATCCGGATTTTGTATATGCTATTGAAGGTGCGGCTGATATTTACAAGTATTGCGGTGAAAAGGAAATGGCACGGGCAACTTATCAAAAGGCCCTTGAAATCTACCCTTGTTATAATATTATAGAACGCAAGATAAAGGAGCAGGATGAACCGGTGGCATTTGGACAGAAATACAAAAGGAAAGAACCTGATTTTTTGGCCGCGATGGTGCCATGTAAGCATCATAATCACTGATTATGGCTGAATAATAAATTGCTTGGTCTATGAATATTAGTTTAAGATTTTAATTTATCAATAAACGCCCTATAACAGCACCTGCCCAAGAGTGGCGGTTCAGTGGTTAAATCAAGCTTTGTTCTTCTGTCAAAGTTTGTGCTTTACTGACAGTGAAGTGCTTCTAAATCGCTACCTTCGGGTAGCTGCAAAAAGGTTAGCGGGCATTGTAACGGACGACCCTGCAAAAAACAACGGACAGACAAAATGAAAATTGAAACCCACGATATAAACGACACAAAATTGCTGAATTGATTTCGGAAGATATTATTATAAACAACATTGAAGACGGATTAGAAGACGTATTGAATTTTCTTAAAAGTTTTAGCCAGTTACCAAACTACTTCCTGCAATTTTTGACTGTTGGCATTTTGACACAACCAATCCGTTTGACAAGCGATTTAAAGGCGGTTTTGTTGAAACGCTAAAACTCTTGGAATTGGTAAAGAAAACTTACAACATTAGTAACTAACAGCCCGAAACGAACGAGGGCAAATTTTACCCTTATGTTTTGAACGAGAGTAAATTTTTAGTATTTTTGCCCTTGTATTAGAGGCGAGAGTAAAGCTTACACTTGAACAAAATGAGCAAATTTGACCGAAAAATACCGTATAATGACTTGCCGTTGCTACCACCAAAGGCAGACATTGAAACAAAAGAAATACTGCGGAAAGCTATTTCGGCAGGCAGAGCATTGGCTCAACTGAATGGAACTTTGCTCAACCTACCTAACCCAACTTTGTTTTTGGACACGATTTATTTGCAGGAAGCAAAAGCGAGTTCGGAAGTTGAAAACATCATAACAACAAACGATGAACTTTATAAATCTTTGGTTGCTGATAGAAAAGTAGAAAATTCAGCTACCAAAGAAGTGTTGAGTTACAAAGAAGCACTTTGGTTGGGCTTAGAACAATTAAAGAAGAAACCATTCATCACAACAAATCTTTGTATCAGCATTGTTCAGTGCATTAAACAAAATACAGCTTCAATTCGGGTTACACCCGGAACTACATTAAGCAACACACAAGGTGAAGTGATTTACACACCGCCAAGTGGCGAACCAATAATTCGTGAGAAGTTGGCGAATTTGGAAAAGTTCATTAACGAAGATGAAAGCATTGACCCACTTATCAAAATGGCGTTAATGCACTATCAATTTGAAGCAATCCACCCTTTTGCAGACGGTAACGGAAGAACAGGAAGAATTTTATTGTTACTGTATCTCAAACTTTCGGGCTTGCTTGACACACCTGCAATTTATTTGAGTGAATACATCATCAAAAACAAAGTTGACTATTACAAGTGTTTGCGTGGCGTAACCGAAAATAACGATTGGGAAAGCTACATTTTGTATATGTTGGATATGATTGAAGAAACATCAACCAAAGGTTTGACACGACTAAATAAAATCACAACAACAATGGACAAAACAGCAAATGAGATTAAAACTAAATTGCCAAAAGTATATTCAAAGGACTTGGTTGAGATTTTGTTTCGTTTGCCATACACCAAACGCCAACACTTGACTGACAAAAACATTGGAAACCCGAAAACAGTCGGTAACTATTTACAGACATTGGAAGAAAATGGATTTTTGAAATCGGTAAAAGTTGGAAAGGAAAAATTGTATCTTAACCAACGACTACTGAAAATATTGGAAGAAAAATAACAGCCGATAACAAGGCTTAATGGCGGGTGACGGATTTCTATTGAACATTTGTGCTAAATTGAACGATAGTAATTCTAATCAACGGCAGTACTAAAAATCCGCCACTACGCCAAGCCCCGAACCGTTACAGTAACCGTGCGAACCAACAGTGCAGTCAGTGACAAGAGTAAACTAACCTGCCTACGCTACCAGCCTGCTCCCTGCGGGATACGGCAGGCAAGAGCTTCGGCAGATGAGCTTCCAGGTCCTAAGTCCTAACACCTAAGTCCTAAAATTATGGTTACGATTACTATATTTGGCTGATATAGTTTGGTTTAATGTATTACCGGTGCGCCAATTTGTTGTAAGTGTATTCATTTTTGTTGTTTTATCTCATTTAGGGGTAAACGCATACGCGCAAGAGCGATGCGGAACCGTGCAGTACATGCAGCAACTTCGCAATGAGGGTAAATTGCCGCAATCCGATTTACAGTTTGAAGAATGGCTAAGCCGGAAACAGGAACTGCAAAAGCGGATGCGTCAGCAACAGGGCGAAACACACCGGCAGCAAGGCGATACCTACCAGATACCCGTAGTGGTGCATGTCATTCATAATGGCGAACCCATTGGTACGGGCACCAATATTTCAGACGCGCAAATCTACTCCCAACTTGAAGTTATCAATAACGATTTCAAGCGACTGAATGCCGATGCTTCAAATACCCCTGCACTGTTTCAACCGGTAGCAGGCAGTATCGACATTGAGTTTGTATTGGCGAAAAGCGACCCGAACGGCTTATGCACTACCGGCATTGTACGGGTGCAGGGCAGCAAATCCTCATGGTCGACCTTATTAGATAATATTACATTGAAATCGCATAGCTACTGGCCTTCGCAACACTACCTGAACATTTGGGTTACGAATCTTTCAGGAAATACATTAGGGGCTGCACAATTCCCGGTATCAACGCTTGAAGGATTGGAAGCATATCAGAACGGCCTGGCACAAACAGATGGCGTAGTGATTGACTACGAAGCATTTGGCAGTAATGATTACGGGCCGTTCAACCTCGAACCGCAATACAACAAAGGCCGCACCGCCACACACGAGATAGGTCATTTTTTTGGTTTACGCCACATCTGGGGTGACGCAACCTGCGGTACAGATTATGTAGCTGATACGCCTCGACAAACCGGCAACACATCGGGTTGCCCCTCGCATCCGCAAACAACGGTATGCGGAGAACCTATCATTAAAATGTTCCAGAATTACATGGACTATACGAATGATGTCTGCATGAACTTGTTTACCGCAGGGCAAGTTGAACGGATGGAATTTATTTTGAACGAGCCGACAATTCCCAGAAGGAACAGCTTGCTTACTTCCCCCGGACTAACCGCACCCGTAAATTGTGATAGGATTGATGTGGCCATTAACAGGATAGATTCTCCTTCACCCATATCGTGCGCCACTTCCGCACCGCTTGTCGTTAGCATTGCAAACCTCAGCGATGCACCACTGAACACAGTAACGTTTCGTTACTCGGTAAACGGCAGCGCTACCACTACCCTTGTTGTACCGATTACACCGGCATTAGAAACCGGCTTATCGCGCACGTTAACACTCGCACCAACAGTAAACCTGAATGCCGGACTTAACACCATATTGGTTGAAGTTGAAGAAGCCAATGGCGAACCGGATGATAACCCTGCCAACAGTTTTATGAATGCCACCGTGTTGGTTGACCAATCAACCGATTATATACCACTGCGGCAACGATTTGATGTGTTGAACTGGTCAACCGTCAGCACACCTAACGGAACCAACTGGCAACTTATACCAACTAACTTCGGTAATTCAGCCACCGTTCAGGCTTTCACCCAGGGTGTTGTGGGCGAAGAAGTCTGGCTGGCAACCCCGATATTAGATTTTAGTTTCACAACCAAAGCCAGCATGTTCTACGACATTGCTTATGCTTTTAATCAAACAGACAACGACCAGTTTAAAATTTTAGCTTCAACAGATTGTGGCGCAACCTGGCCGGTAACCTTGATAAGCGAATATGCCAACCAGTTTTATAGTGAACTTTCGGCAACCAATTGGAAGCCTTCCACTACCGGTAATTGGTTAATCGACAGATTCGTAAACCTTACTGATGTAATTGGCGAACAACAGGTGCGGTTTGCTTTTGTGTTTACCAATGCAAGGGGCAACAACGTTTACCTTGATAACATTGAGTTTTTTCTTGACGACAGCCCCACCCGCGTGAAGGCAGATGAACCGTATTCCATTTACTGGAACAACAACGAAGCAACCATTACCTTTAATTTGCCCGAACGCCAACCTGTAGGCATTTACATTGTGGATGCGATAGGTCGCGAATTTGTCAACACCACCGCCACCGATATTCTTAACCAGACCTTTACGATTGATTTGGGCGCAGCCGCTACGGGTATTTACATTATGCGCATACGGGCAGGCAACCGTTTTTACGCGTCTAAGTTTTATCTTTCCCGGTAAAAAGCATCCGTTCATTGCGGTAGAATTGACTATCTTTGAACTATTAAAATTTTTTAAATGTCAGGAAAAAAGAAAGTAGCCTTGCTGTATGGCGGGCGTTCCGTTGAACATGGCGTTTCCGTTAACTCCGCCCGCAATATCCTGGAATTTATCGATAAAGACCGGTTTGAACCCCTGCCCATTGGCATCAGTAATTCCGGCCAGTGGTTTTTAACACAAACCGTTACTGCGGACATTGAACAGGGCAAAGCGCTTGGGCTGCTACTTGACCCGAAAAATGCCGGACTGATTTTATTGGCCAGTGGCGACCGCATAAAAGTTGACCTTATCTTTCCGGTGCTGCATGGCACCAATGGCGAAGACGGCAGCATTCAGGGTATGATAAAGGCAATGGAACTGCCGATGGTAGGAACAGGCGTGTTGGGCTCTGCCCTGTCGATGAACAAAGTAGTGGCCAAACGTTTTTTAAAAGAGGCAGGTGTTCCTGTTTCAAAATACGTGGCCTATCGTTATTACGAAAAAGAAAAAATCAATTTTGACGAAATAGAAAAGAGCCTCAAACTTCCATTCATGGTGAAATCCGCAAGCCTCGGTTCGTCCGTTGGTGTTTCAAAAGTTTCCAAAAAATCAGAATTTAAAAAAGCGGTAGAGGAAGCATTTAAGTATGATGACGAAGTGATTTTTGAAGAATTTATAACCGGCAGGGAAATTGAATGTGCCATAATCGGCAACTATCCCGTGCAGGCATCGAACCCGGGCGAAATTGTAGTTAAAAAGAAATATGATTTCTATACGTTTGATGCCAAGTACGTTGACCCGGATGCCGTATCGATTGAAGTTCCTGCCGCATTAGACGAGACGAGTATAAAATTAATACGCGAAACCTCTGTTAAAGCGTATGAAACATTGCGGTGCGAGGACTTCGCCCGTGTTGACCTGTTTCTTACAAAAAAAGGAAAGGTATATGTGAACGAAATAAACACCATACCGGGCTTTACCAATTCTTCCATGTTTCCGATGATGTGGAAAGAACGCGGAATAAGCTTTACCGAACTCATCAGCCGGATAATTGACCTCGCTTCGGAGCGTTATGAATCCGGCAAACGTATTGAACGCGGATATGAATCTGCGTTAACGTATTAACTTTTCAGCACATGAAACTGAATCTTAAAAAATACACATCAACATTAGGCGGAGTTTTAGTAAGCCTGCTGGCATCGGTAGTAATCGTGATGCTGCTGGCGTTATTTTATTTTTATATGTACCTGCCTGCTTCTACCAATCATGGCGAAACCATTACTGTACCCAGTATTGAAGGGCTGAATGTTACAGAGCTTGAAGATTTTTTAGTGAAGCGTAACCTTCGTTATGAAGTCAACGATTCATCTTACACAGAAGAATACCCGCCCCTTACCGTATTGCGGCAGTTTCCGGCAGCCGGTTCAAAAGTAAAAAAGGACAGGGTAATTTATATTTCGCTTAACCGGGTTACACCTCCCACCCTGCCGATGCCCAACCTCGTTGACGGGTCGTTGATTAATGCCGAAGCTATTTTGCGCGGCAACGAATTAAAACGCGGCCGCATTCAATTAGTGCGCGGGCCATTTCTGAACTTAGTAAAAGAAATGCGCTATGAGGGCGAGAAAATTGAACCGGGCACGCGCATTCCGAAAGGTTCCGTTATCGACCTCGTTGTTGAAGATGGCGGAAACAATAGCTTTCCTGCACCGGATGTTCGCGGATATACACTGGAAGATGCCAAAATCCCGATTTTCGGCTCGCACCTGAATATTTCCATTGAGGTAGTTGGCGATACGTTGGGCACGGAACCCGTTGTTGTGTTGAAACAAAACCCCATGCCCGGCCAAAATATTAAGGTAGGCGATGTCGTTGAAGTATGGGTAGGTAAAAAAGGTACGCCTCTACCCGATGAAGAAGAAATTGACGAAGACGAGGATAATCCATTGAATTAAGTGCGCGCTTACTCATTGTATTCGGCAGTATTGTTTTTATTACCGGTTGTGGCCTTTGCCCAGCTGACCGTGTACCCGATTGCCCATAGCAACCCGCACACTTCATCAGCACGGCAAAAAGCGTTTGAGCCGCTTTCCCTTCCCTTCTGGGATGACTTTTCTTCATTGGCACATACCGATACATTGTGGGAGGATAAAGCCCATATATGGATTAACTCCGGCTCGGCCATTAACCCGCCAACCATAAACGTAGCCACGTTTGACGGCCTTGATGGAAACGGCACACCTTATGCACCCAACCCCAACCAAAACCTCGATACAGGGCCAACCGATATAATGGTTTCGCGCAAGATTAAAATGACGGAAGTTAGCATAGCCGAACAAAACTCGGTGTTCCTTAGCTTCTATTACCAATGGGGCGGATTTGGCGAAGCGCCTGATCCTAATGACTACCTGCGTCTTGAATTGTTAAACGATACCGGCAACTGGATAGAAGCTTTCACGCTTCGTCCTACCGATGCGCAGGAACCCGATCAATTCTATTACGCTGAATTGCGCATCAACCAAAATCAATATTTCCATGACGATTTTCAGTTTCGCTTTCAGGCTTATGGAAGGCAGTCAGGACGGTTTGACGCCTGGCATATTGATTATGTTTATATGAACAAAGGCAGAACTGAAGGGAGCAGATCAATTCCTGATCGTTCACTTTATACCTTGCTTTCACCAGCGTTTGGTAGCTATTATGCCGTTCCGGTTACGCACCTGCTCACCCAGCCAGATCAATCATTATATCCCAGGTTTGGATTGAGTAACCTTGAAGGAATCACACAACCATCAAACTATAATTATTCCGCCAGGGTTGAATCGTATAAAAATAACTCGTTACTCCAGGAGGTGAGCATACAGCTTAGAGATTACTTAGCCATACTGCCAACGATGTTGGCCTATGAACAACGGGTGATCGAAACAGACACGTTGCCCTCCATATCCAACATCGATCCCGCTGCCGATTCAGTAGTTGTTAGCAACACCATTACGTTACAGGCCGATGATACCATTCGCCCTGATTTTGGAAATATAGATTTCAGAGTGAACGATACCATAAGCACTGTTTCTATATTGAAAGATTTTTACGCCTACGATGACGGCATTGCCGAATATGCTGTTGGCCTTACGCAACCTGGTAATGTTGCCGCCTACCGGTTTGTAATGCAAACGCCCGACCCGGATACGATAAACGGTGTGTATGTGTACTTCCCGACTTCCTACGGCACGTTTGCTTCAACAGTTATGTTTTACGTCTGGGATAATGACAACGGCAAACCCGGTACTATACTTTTAGAAGAACTTGTGCCTGTTCAGCGAAACAGTAACAATCAATTTGTTTTGCGGGAGTTTACTCCATCTGCTATTGTTCAGGATACTTTTTTTATCGGCTGGCGCCAGGCATCTGGCCGGGTGTTGATCGGCCTGGATGCGAGTAACGATTCGGGCGAGCATTTGTATGTGAATACTGGCGGCATCAACAACCCGAACACGTGGCTACAAAACACGGTGCTTACCGGCAGCCTGATGATACGGCCGCGCTTCGGCCCCGGCACGGTAGCGCCTGTAACCTCAACAGAAGGGCGTATTAAAAAACCGGTAGCGCTTTATCCAAATCCAACGAAAGGCGAGTTCTTTTTGGAAGGAAGGGCTCATCAACTGCAAGTTCTTTCACCATCGGGGCGGCCTGTAAGGATTGAAGAAACGGAAGAAGAAAACAAGAAACGCATAAAGCTTGTATCGCCCCTGCCCGGCCTGTACATTGTGCGGTACTTTGACGGGCACACGTATCAATCCCAAAAAATTATTATTCAGGAATAGCGGCAGTCATTTCAATGGGGTAAGGACTGAAGCAGATCACAAAAATTATCAGGGCGATCCAACCTAATACCTGGCGGTTTGTATCAAGTTTCTCTTCAATTTCTGCGGGCGGATGATCGACTCCTGCCAATCTTCCAATTATAAACGCAAACAACAGCCATCCGGTAAAACCGTTTACCGATGGCTGAAGCCACGCCCACACAAACTGCCCGGCAAAAATCAGTAAGGCAATCATTATTGTGCTCTGATTTGAGAATTTCAATCCGCGTAAGCAAAGTACAAGAAATATCACATAGGCCGGTGCGTAAAAAATCAGGTCGCCCATAGGTTGCAACGGATGTACTAATCCCAACCCGGCATAAAAAATAAATGCGATAAAAACACCTGATGCGATCAGCTTATGGTTTTTATAGCCAACCAATCCGTACAACACATGGCCGCCATCCAATTGTCCGATGGGTAGCAGGTTCAATGCCGTAAAGATAAGCGCTAAGAAACCGGAAAACAGGTAGGGATAGTGCATGATCTCGTGTGGGTTTGGCATACGCTGCGGATCGGCAACAAACTTTTCAAAGAAAAGAAAGAGTAGATTTTTGCCGATCACCACATCAATAACTCCCTCCTGATTTCCATATACATGCGCTGCATAATCAAATCCGTATTGTTCATACTCCGGATGAATTTCAAAAATGTACTCTGCCGGGGGAAGATTGATAAATCCGTAAAACAAAATGATTAATGCCATAACAAAACCCGCCAACGGGCCGGCAATACCAATATCAAAATTTACTTTAAGCGAGCTAACACGCTGACGCAACCGTATAATGGCGCCCATTGTTCCGATAGAAAACGGAATTGGCGGCATGGGTATATAATACGGTAAGCTGGATTTTATGCGGTTATGTTTAGCCGTGAGGTAATGCCCAAATTCATGCACCGTGAGAATAAGTAAAAAAGGAACGGAGAAATGCAATCCGCTCCAAAAGTCATTCAACGTAAAGGTGTCGTCAACCAGAATATTAAACGGAACGATTGCGATATACGTTTTGCCATAACACCAGGAGGCCCCGGCCAATGTGGTAGTGATAAACGTGAGTATGAATAAACCAACCTGGAGAATAATCCGCTTTGTTTCCTTGCTCATAACCTGTTTAAAAAATCTATAAATGCCGTCTAAAAATCAGGCTTCCGTATTAACCTCAAATATGCAAATGTTGCCTGAATTAAAAAGTTTAACTAATGAAATAGCGCAAACGGATTGGGATTTTAGCTGTCAAAATGCTAACATTGCGACCTGATTTTTGATCAAATCAGGGCCCATAGCTCAGCTGGTTAGAGCACCTGACTCATAATCAGGGGGTCGCAGGATCGTGCCCTGCTGGGCCCACAAAGCCGTGGAAGTTTTTCTACGGCTTTTTTATTTTCAGCGAAGCGCTTGACTCTTTTCTTGTTCATTTCTTCCCACCAACAACCCTATTCCGCTTCGACCACCTTCCGTAAATCAATGCCGCTACGCCAAAAATAGCCAGCGCAATAAACTGCGAGTGCGATACATAGCCATCAACCACAAAGCCGCGCACTTCATCGCCCCGAAAATATTCCAACACAAACCTTCCAACGGCATACAGCATGAGGTACAGCAAAAACAACTGCCCGTGAAATTTCTTTTTCTGCCGGATGAACAACAGGAATAGCATCACTAAAAAAATAAATCCCGATTCCATTAACTGCGTGGGGTAAAGCGGGGTGTTAAGCGGTTTGGCCTGACAAGCGGGGTCGGTAAACACAACACCAAACGCAGACGTGGTAGGTTTGCCATAACAACAGCCCGCCATAAAGCACCCCAATCTGCCAAACATGTGTACTAAGCAAGTAACTATGGCCATAATATCCAGCATTTGGTAAACCGGCAGCTTGTTCTTTTTAAAGAACCACAACATGGTAGGCACGGCAAACAAAAACGAACCATAAAACACAAAGCCACTTCCGGTAAACAACCGCTTCGGGCTTTCCATATACCATGACGGGTTTTCAAAAAACAGGAACACTTTGCCACCCACTACCGCAGCAATAAAAACAAGCAGAAACAACGTATTGGCCTGGTCGAACGTAAGCCCCACTTCCTTCTTTCCGCGAATAGTCATGTACGCTACTGCGCATACCACACCAATGGCAATTAAAAAGCCATAACTGTAAATGGTTACACTGCCAAGTTTAAAAAGTACAGGATACATACGGGGTTCGGGTTGCGAGGTACAAGTTACGGGTTACAAGTTTCAGGTTATGAATTATGAGTTTCGAGTTATGTAGCTTTGAGACTTATTGTTTGCAACTTGAGGCTCATTGCTTGTAACTCATCATCCCTTGTACGAAATTCTATACACCACATTTGCATGGTCGTCTGATACCAGCATGGAACCATCGTTCAGCACCAAAACATCAACCGGGCGCCCCCAATACTTTTGAGTTGCATCATCTAACCAACCATCAGCAAACGTTTCATAAGCGGTAGCTTTCGTGTTGTTTTGAATTTTAACAAGGCTAACTCGATACCCGATTTTCTGCGTCCGGTTCCACGAACCATGCTCAGCAATAAAGGCCTGGTTCTTATACGCTGACGGAAACATATCGCCTGTATAAAATTTTATTCCCAACGGTGCAGTATGCGGCCCCAGGTTTTGAGCCGGATCTACAAAATCATCGCAAGGGCGCTTGTTACCAAATTCAGGGTCTTTAATAGTACCACCATGACAATACGGGTAACCAAAGTGCATCCCGGCCTTCGGTGCATAATTCAATTCGCAAGGCGGAATATCATCGCCCAACATATCTCTGCCGTTATCAGTAAACCAAAGCTCCTTAGTTACCGGGTGCCAGGTAAAGCCTACCGTATTGCGCACACCGCGTGCAAAAATTTCGCGGCCGCTGCCATCAGCATTAATACGTGTAATGCTTGCATAAATTTCATCTTTCGATTCGCATATATTGCAGGGCGCCCCTACCGGAACATACAATTTTCCGTCAGGCCCAAAGGCAATGTACTTCCAACCGTGATGCGTGTCTTTTGGATAGGCATCATTTATAATAGTGGGTGCGGGCGGATTTGCTAATTTCGACTCAATGCCAGCATATTTTAAAATGCGGTTAACTTCAGCCACGTATAAATCGCCATCTTTAAACGCAACACCATTGGGCATATTAAGCCCGGAGGCAATCACCCATTTTTTATCGGCTTTAAAATCGCCATCGGTATCTTTCACAGCAAATACCTTATCGCCATTGCGATTGCCCACATACAACACACCTGAAGGACTCATTACCATAGAGCGGGCGTTTTCCACTTCTGCAAAAACTTCAATGGAAAATCCGGCAGGCAACTTAATCTTCTCTAACGGCAACGATTTTGAATACTCCGTTAACGCAGCAACGCTGCCGTCTTCGCCCAGAGGCAGTTCAACAACCGGCTTTGTGCCATTATTGCATTGCAACAAGGCGGTGATGAGTAAAACAGCGGGGAAGCCAAATTTTAATATGCGCATAACTTTTAATTTTTAGTCAGGCAAAATACTCGAAATCAGCATTAATAAAAACCTGTATTCCGTAACGGTTGTATGGCGCGGTTTATTGGGTAACGATAGCGCAACTATTATCTTTGCGCCCAAATGATTTCCATTACCAATCTCTCCTACTTCATTGGCGGTCGCGCATTGTATGAAAACGCCAGCATGTTCATTAAGCCAAAGGATAAAATCGGCCTGATTGGGTTGAACGGACGCGGGAAATCAACCCTGCTTAAACTGATTAATGGCGAACTAACCCCCGATACGGGCAGCATTAGCAAAAGCAACGATTGCACGCTTGGTTTTTTAAACCAGGACTTACTTTCTTACCAAACAGATGACTCCATCCTTACGGTAGCCATGCAGGCGTTCAGGGAAGTAGTGGATATTGAACGCGACATCGAAGCGCTTATTTATAAACTCGAAAAAGAATACCGCGAGGACTGGGTTGAAAAACTTTCAAAGCTCCAGGAAAAATACGACCACCTGGGCGGGTATGGCTTGCAGTCGAAAGCCGAAGAGGTGCTGGAAGGGATAGGCTTTGCTACTTCCGACCTTCATCGTCCGCTAAAAGAGTTTTCGGGGGGTTGGCGTATGCGGGTAATGCTTGCCAAGTTGTTGTTGGAAAAACCTTCCTTGTTAATGTTGGATGAGCCCACCAACCACCTCGACCTGCCCTCTATTGAATGGGTTGAGAATTACCTGAGAAGCTATGAGGGCGCAGTGATGATTGTTTCGCACGACAGAACATTTTTAGATAACGTTGTTACCAAGATTGTTGATGTTACGCAGCAACAGCTTATCAGCTACGAAGGCAATTATTCATTTTATTTAGAAGAAAAATCCTTACGGGAAGAGATACAACAGAATGCGTTTGAAAATCAACAGCAAAAAATACGGCAGACCGAACGGTTTATTGAACGCTTCAGAGCGAAGGCAACAAAAGCAAGGCAGGTGCAGTCGCGCGTAAAAGCGCTCGACCGCATGGAACGCATTGATGAAGTAGTGCAAGATACGGCAGCCGTAAATTTCAAGTTCACCTTTAACCAGCAACCAGGCCGATATATCGTTACGCTTGAAGATATTTCAAAAGCATATAGCGAGTTGCAGATACTCAAGCATACTTCTGCCACCATTGAGCGCGGAGATAAAATTGCGCTGATAGGCGCCAACGGAAAAGGTAAGTCAACCTTGCTGCGTATCATTTCAGGCAACGAACCCATTGAAGGAAAACGGACATTGGGCTATAACGTTATTCAGGGATTTTTTGCGCAACATCAGTTGGAGTCGCTTCATGTTGAAAATGAAATATTAGACGAATTAAAGCAAGCCGGCTCCGGCAAGACAGAGCAACAGCTACGAAATGTATTGGGTTGCTTTCTTTTTTCAGATGAAGACGTATTCAAAAAAATAAAAGTGCTTTCAGGAGGTGAGAAATCGCGGGTAGCGCTTGCTAAAACATTGATTTCAGAAGCAAATTTTTTATTGTTGGATGAACCTACCAACCACCTTGATTTCATTTCCGAGAATATCCTGATACAGGCATTACAACAATACCAGGGAAGTTTTGTTGTTGTTTCGCACAACCGGCATTTCATCAGCCAGGTAGCTAATAAAATCTGGTATATTGAAGATTACCAGATAAAGGAATATCCGGGAACCTACGAAGAGTTTGACTACTGGAAAAAGAAAAGAGATGCCGAACTCAAAACTCAACCTGAAAAAATCACAACCAGTGTAACAAAAACCATTACCCCTTCAGCCCCGAAAGAAAAAAGCAAACCACAAAACGGGCAGGCGCTTAAACCACTTCAGCGCGAATTAGAGCAAACAGAAAAACAGATTGAATTACTGACGCAGGAGAAAACAACATTGGAAGAACGAATGACTTTACCGGAAGTATTCGGCCATTACGAAAAGTTGCAGGAAGCACAACACGCATTTGACAACGTATGTTTGAAATTAGATGAAGTCAATCAACGTTGGGAAGAATTGGCAGAGAAAATTGATGAGTTGGAAAAGGGTGCTACCTAAACCCAAAACCCATTTGAAACACAAACCGGTTTAATTCGTATTCACGGGTAAAGGTGTTCCCTCCCCACGCCCCGATATTCTCCGACTTTGTATAAGCTAGTTGATGTTTATAACCCGCCTGTACATAAATACGCATCCGTTCATTTCCTATGCGGTATCCAAGCATCGGGTTAAATACAAAACCTCCTCGTCCTGTAAAATCACTCACCCACCACGAGGTATCCGGTAACAAATACCGGCCCCACGCATGGCCTCCGTTAATGCTCAGGTACATAGCGTTTCTCCTGCGCTCTTTATCGAACGTTACACCAGCCACTAACGGAAACAACCGCCAATCGGTGTATACATCCATGCCCACGCCAAGCCCAAGCTTTACGCCAGGCGATACCCGTAGGCCGTGCATTGTCAGTAAACTCAAGGTAAAATCTTTACCCTCGTAACAAAGGCCACACCCAACCATTGCACCGGCATAAAAAGAATTATAATACCGGGAAGTCTGAACGGGTATCGAGTCCGTCTTCAACTCCCCGGCATTTGTCGTGTGAGCTATAACAAACACGACCAAAAAACCAACTACTTGTTTTATCATTATTTAACCTGAATACGACTTAACAATTTAATATCATTCAGGTCGCTGTAATCGTATTGAAAAATTCCATTTTCACCGATTAGCATCAGCACATCGTTGAACGGAATTGCATCGTAGGCGTGAATGTTTTTATAGTGTTTAATCAGGTTTTTATCGATATTCTTTTTATCGGTTGCATTGTAAATTTTCAATCCGGCATCGCCATCGCAAATAAACAATAGCGGGTCGTCAACGCCCAGCCCGTGCGGGTTGTGCATGGGGTATGTTTTTATTAAAGATGGTGAGGTGAGGTTGGAAATATCCAGCACCTCTAACTGATTGGTAAATCCATCGCATTGCGTTCCTGAACGAAGGGTAACATAGGCATAGTTGCCGCTTACTACCACCGGGTCGCAACTGTTAATGTGCGAATAAGTAGATAGCTTCTCCGGGTTTTCGGGAGTTGATAAATCATAAATATGCATACCGCTGCGTGCCCCGATAAAGAGTTTGTCTGCATACGGAAAAATGGTTTCAATATCCCACATAACATATTGTGACGATTTCTTTTCAGGAGCAGCATTAATACTAATATCTGCCGCATGAATATTGCCACCATCAAGCATATACAAATAATTGTTGTTGATAGTAAACCGCGCCATCGACCCGCCAATGCCTGTTGAGTTGCTCGGAGCAATCGCTTTCGCAGCGCTGAACGAACTCGCATCGAACATGACTACACCCCTTCCCCATATAGCACCGCCCCAGGTTTGCCATGTTAAACCCTCGCAGTTTGATTCATCAAACGTAATTTTCTTCTCAACCCAATCGGTAACAACGCCATGTTCAGCGCTTACACCATAGCCAAGGCTGTTGTAGGTGCTGAAAATGTTTTCTAATCGGGCAACTTCATTTACATTGTCGAGGTTAGAAATATCAAGTGCTACAAGGTCAATATAACTATCGGCATATAAAGTTGAGTTACGAATGGCCAGGTCATAATTACCCGGTATGGTGATAAAACTTTTTATGGAAGGGCTTCCGGGGTTCCGGTTGTCGATTACGTGAATGCCTTCACCCGGCTGATTCACAAACAGGTAGCCATCTTTAAAATAGATTTTTCCAACACCCTGAAGCTGACGCGGAGCCTCCTGTTTTACACCAGCACGAACAACAGCCAAAGGCGTATAAACCGGTTCAAAATACGTGTAAGAATACGTTTCGGTACAACGGTCGGTACAACTTTCCAGCAGCACACTCAAGCCAAGCAAGGCAGAAAGAATGAGCAAGGCCAATAATCGGTTGGTTCGTATGGTAGCGGTCATAGGTTTTATGGGTTTTAATGGTTAGACCCGGTTTTCAGCAAAAAGGTTGGAACACTATTTAAAAATATATCTAAACCGGATCGCCACGTCATAAGTAATGGGCGATGCCTCCGTTGAAACTCCGTCCTTATACATGGAATTTAAAGCATACCGAACCCCTGGGTTAAGCGCAACCCTGTACTTGTCGGAAAAGCGATAACTAAATTCGGTGCCGGCCAAGCCACTGAACAGCACCGGGCGGTAGGGCGAGTCGTTGCCCGGCCCTTGCGAAGACTTCGATACATCAGCGGCATCAGGGGTCAGGGTGTTCAGAATAAAAATATCGGACGAAACACCACCATTTAACTGTATAGCAAATTTCCTGTCAACCACTACATAACCAATTTGGGTAGGCACACTTATGTACTGCAAATTGCTGCTTACGTTATACGGACTGGTTGTTACCGCCCGGTTATTTGTGCTAAAATAGGCCATATCGTTCAGCTCCGCCTTTAAATTCATCGACTCCATAGAAGCGATATTGGACATATAGGAAGCATTTTGTGTGAGATAGCTAACACCCCCCACCAATACTACCCGGTTGGCAATTTTACCGCCCAACTGAACTCCGAAGGAATAGCTGCTTCCGGAAGAAGGGCTATTGACGTGACTACTTGATAAGCCATGAATATCACTCGCCTGAATCATCGAACTGCTTCCTGCATTCGGACTAAATGTACCCGCACCAAAAGCAACGGAAGTCCAAAGTTCTTCGCGCTGCGACTTTTTCTTTTCTTCCTTCTCGTACTTCATTTCCTCATCGCGCAGTTTGGCTAACAGCACCATGCCCGGGTCAGCGGTTGATTCGTTTTCTTTTTTAGCAATAATCAACTCCGGATTTTTTAGTAAAGTGAGTGGCGGTAACTTCCTGTTATCCAAAATTTTATTATCATCCATAGCAACCAATTCCTGATTTGCTTTTCCGATGGTTTGGTCGTTCCGAACACCGGAATCGTCAAGTGTTGATGCTATGTTCTGCTCTGCCAATGCGTTATTACCCCGGTCATTTTCATTACCTGGTGTTTTGTTTTGTTGGTGATTGGCGGCTTGTAAACCAGGGCTTTTATGCTCTGTTCTGCTTTGACTCTCTGTACTGCTCTGATGCTCTATCCGCACCCTATCCGAACGGTTAGCATCTGCCAATAGAGGTTCATTATCTGCCTGAAAATTATCAATTGTTGCAGATAAGCCGGGAGCAGCGGATGATATTTCTGAATCCCCGAAAGGGTTGCTTTCTGTATTTGCGGCAACAGGCTTTTCAGGTGATTCCTCCACGCCTTGTGTTTCGTGTTGTGTTGCCAGGCTGTTTTTGTTTCCTTCAGGGGTTACCTGTAAATAATAAACCGCGCCAATCCCCATAGCAAACACCAACGATGCAGCCGCAAGTAGTTTATAGAACAACATGCGCCTTTTCATCTTGCTTCCGGCTGCGCGCTCAAGGTCAAGTTCAATGTTTGTCCATACCGAATCGGACGGGCTTACTTCCGCTCCCTCAAAGGCATCTCCCCACTTCTTCTCAAATTCTCCCTTCTCCATACGCTTTGTATTGTTTTGATTCTGCTTTTAATTTTTCTTGCAAGATGACTCTCGCACGGGCATATTGCGATTTGGATGTTCCTACCGATATACCCAGCATGTCTGAAATTTCTTTATGACTGTAACCTTCAATGGCAAACAGGTTGAATACAATCTGGCAACCCTGTGGCAGCGATTGAATCATGGCGATTAGTTCCGTAAAATGCAACCGGGCTAACCCTTCGGGGGCCTCCTGGTGGTCAATTTTTTCTATATCCACCATCGGAAACAGGTAAAGTTTTTTTCGATGGTGGGTGAGGGCTATGTTCACCATTATCCTCGTCATCCACGTTTCAAGTTTAGCGTCTTGCCTAAAACCGTCTAAACTTTGAAAAACCCTAACAAAGCCCTCTTGCAACATGTCCTCGGCCTCCACTGTAGAACGCGCATACCGAAGACAAACCACCATCATTTTCTTACTAAAAAGGTCGTACAAAGCCCGTTGGGCAGCCCTGCTTCCCTTGCGGCAACGTTCAATAAGCTCCTTTTCATCGAGCATGCTCCCTATGTAACGACCGTTTTGCACTATTAGACACCCTTTGGTGGTAAAAGGTTGGAATGGGTAAAGATTATTATTTTAGGGGAATCTCTGAAAGAGGGATTATGGAAGAATTTTAGAGATTCCCTTAGTTTTACCCAATGAAAAAAATCGCTTTTATTCTGCTCCTGTTCAGCGCCTGCACTCCCCTTCAATACGGAAGCACCGGCACAGGCCCAAAACGCCTTGTATTAACCGATTACGTGTACGAAGCTAACATTAAAACCGTGCGGCTTTTCCGTGCCGAAAACGACCCAATGACCCAACAATTTCCTGCCGTTGCACGGTTGGGCCAACCTAATCTTATCTTAGAATTTGACGACCTGCATACCGAGCGCGACAACTACACTTTTAAACTTATACACTGCAACCGCGACTGGGCAAAATCATCGCTGATGGACCTTGATTTCCTTGCGGATTATAACGAGTTCCCCATCAACAATTTTGAGTTTTCGTTGGATACGTGGATACCTTATGTGCACTACTGGACACCCATGCCCTCGGTAAAATTACCGGGCAATTATGTGGTCGTAGTGTATCGCGGTTCTGATAAGGAAGATATTATCCTCACGAAACGCTTTATGGTGTACGAACCACACGTTACGTTTCTTCGAGATGGAAGCATTATGAGTTCGGGTGCATCGGCAGTGCGCAATCAGCAAATCAATTTCACGTTGAATTACAAAAACATTGACCTGATAAACCCCATTGAAACGGTAAACGTTTCTGTTCGGCAAAACCAACGCTGGGATAACGTAGTTCAGGAAATTAAACCGGCTTTTGTTCGTGAAAACATCCGCGAATTAGAGTACCGTTTTTTTGATGATGCAACTATGTTTAAAGGCGGTAACGAATTTCGCTTCTTCGATTTACGTTCACTGAACTACCCCGGCAGAAATGTGGCCTACATGGACAGGAACCGATCGCCCTGGACAGCCTATATCATAAAAGACAAAAATCGTTCGGATGAAGCCTACTCGCAATACCCCGACTACAACGGAAACTACCTGATAGACAACTATGATTACCGAAGGGTAAATGCCGCCAACTATGTAAACGTAGCCTTTACGCTTTCATCGCCACCGGTTGATGGCGAGGTGTATGTTACCGGTGCCTTTACGCATTGGAACTTAGGCCGTGAAAACAAAATGCTTTACGATTCGGCAAGCCGGGAGTACCGTGCATCCGCCCTTCTTAAACAAGGCTGGTACGATTACCAGTATGTAGTAAAATCAAAAACATTAACGCCTCACCATTTTGAAGGCACCCACTTCCAAACCGAAAACCTGTATGAAGTATTTGTGTACTACCGGTCATTTCAACCCATGGCCGATTTGCTGATTGGGTACCAGGTTTTTAGTGAAAATCAGCGGTAAAAATATGTAGATTATCATCTGTAACGCAGGGAATAATCCGAAAACACCACACTGCAAAGCATTCATACAGCCTTCACTACCGAAAAAAAAGCTCCGGGAATGCCTCCTGGGGTTTCTTATTTAGAACTGAAATATTCCAGAAGGAAAGCAAAAAACCGGTTCCGTATCCCCAAAACTGAATGGCTACTGCATACACCGAAAGAAACCCAATGCTAACACTCTTGTTCTGAAAGGTGCTGATTAAAAAACACATGAGGAAATAAAGGAAATACATCCACAACACGTGCGGATACCCCGTCAGCGCTACGCAAACCGAAAAAATAAATCCGGCTAAAAACAACGTGGGAAACCAAAACGTAATTCTGCGATACTCCGGATGCCAACTATCCAGTATCGGCCGCGCTTTGCCAAACTTATTAACCTGCGTTTTAAACTTGCTCCAGTCTATGCGTCTTTTATGAAACACATACACGTTATTAAAGAGCCGGGTTTGAAAACCTAATTTCCACAAACGCATCGACAAATCCGGGTCTTCACCGGGGTGTATCTTTCCAAATCCTGCAGATGCTTCAAAAGCCTTCTTCGAGATGCCCATATTAAAACTACGGGGCTGAAACTTGCCCAGTTTTTCGGAAGATCCACGCACACCTCCGGTTGTCAGCACTGAAGTCATGGTAAAATTTATAGCTTTCTGCACATCCGTAAAACTGTCTGAAGCCGCGTCCTCTCCTCCAAAACAATCTACATAATCGTTACTAAGTGCCGTGTGCACCTCTTGCATATAGTTGGGCGGAAGAATGCAGTCAGAATCGAGAATAATAAAATAATTGCCCTTTGCCTTTCGCATTCCATAATTCCTGGAATCTCCCGGACCGGTATTAGGCTTAAAATAATAGCTTATAGACAAGGTATCCGAAAACTTTTCTACTACCTTATCGCTGCTTTGTGCAGAGCCATCTTCTACAATTACTACTTCAAAATCCGTGTAGGTCTGGTGGGTGAGGCTTTCTAAGAGTTCATCAACCTCATTGGGTCTGTTGAACACCGGTACGATAATCGAAAATTTCGTTGCCACAAAGTCTTCCGTGCCGTTGTTCATAGTTACTACGCATACACCGCATCGCGCTGCGAGTTCTGTTTCAGAGAAGCATCACCCCCGGCTATATCCAACATGCCAAAGCCTTTGTGGCAGAAGTAGCCCAGGCCGTTTTCATACACAAAGCGTTGCACTTCCGGGGCGGCATATAAGGTGAAGGGAAAGGTATATCCGCGCACTTCAAATTTTACATCGTTATCATAAAGCGGGTAGATGCGCGCAAATTTCTTACCGGCTGCCTGCAAGCGTTGCAAATAACCGGGGTCGGGCACAAGCTGAAATTTATAAAACGAAGCTAATTGCTCGGTAGTAAACTTACCGGTTTGCTCCATGCGTGCAAGGGTGGAGTCGTACAACAAATCGGAGAACTCATCGCTTTCGGGGGAAATGAATTTCTTGCCGTGTTCGGTATTAAAAGAGGTAGTAACCGGAACAATTGGCGATATGCACAAAAACCGGGCTTCCGCATCAATGATCACCGGCATTTCTTCTTCAATGGAATCGGGCACTAAGTGCAGGCTGCCAATCATAATGTCTTTTTGCTCAAACAACTGGGCCGTAAAGTAGCTCATAAACTCGCGGTCGCTGCAAGCAAACACCAGTGTTACTTTAGATGAGTAAAAGTGTAATCCCTTACGGCTGATTTTGGTCTGACCTTTAAGCCCTGAGAAATTAAACTGTGTGTAGGTCTGATACGATTTATCAGGGCCAAATATTAACAGTCCTTTAATGAATTGCGCCAACAAATACTGGTGGTGAAAAGGAACATAAGCCCCCCTGTTCTTCAGCGAAAAAATAATCCTGGCTCTCAAGACGTTTAAAAAATGAGGTTAAAAAATACAAAACCTAAAGCACCGCTTAAACCTGATAATGAGCGGGTTATAAAACTACGAAAAAGTAAAAAATCAGGAAAGCCCGATGTAAGGAATATTTACACATTAAAGCGAAAATGCATGATATCGCCATCAGCTACCACGTATTCTTTGCCTTCAATGGCCATTTTTCCGGCCTCCCGACAGCCAGCTTCTGTTTTATACTGCTGATAATCAGCTAATTTGATAACCTCGGCTTTTATGAAGCCTTTTTCAAAGTCGGTATGGATTACCCCGGCTGCCTGAGGTGCTTTCCAGCCCCGTTTTATCGTCCAGGCCCTTACTTCCTTCTCACCGGCCGTAAAGTAGGTTATCAGGTTAAGCAGGCTGTACGAAGCCCGGATGAGTTTATGCAGGCCAGACTCGTCCAGGCCGTACTCCTTTAAAAAGGTCTCACGGTCTTCTTCACTTTCCAACTCGGCAATCTGCGCTTCAATGGCGGCAGAGATAATGACTACTTCTGCACCCTCGGTTTTTACCAATTCGCGTAGCGCGTCAACATGCTTATTGCCGGTAAGTACAGACCCCTCATCCACATTAGCCACATAAAGCACGGGTTTGGCAGTAAGCAACTGAAGGTCTTCAATAGCCTTTTTATCGTCCTCGCTCACCTCTGCCGCACGGGCATTTTTACCTGCCAATAATGCTTCTTTATATATAATAAGTGTAGCCAATTCCTTCTTCGCTTTGGCATCTCCACTTTTCGCAATTTTCTCTAAGCGGGTTATTTTCTTTTCAACCGATTCTAAATCTTTAAGCTGTAACTCCGTGTCAATGATTTCTTTATCTGCCACAGGATTAACTCTTCCATCAACATGTACAATGTTGTCGTTATCGAAGCAACGCACCACGTGCACAATGGCATCTACCTCGCGGATGTTGGCTAAGAACTGGTTGCCCAGCCCCTCGCCTTTGCTGGCGCCTTTCACCAAACCGGCAATATCAACAAACTCGATGGTGGTTGGTAGAATACGTTGCGGGTTCACCAATCCTTCCAGAACTTTCAAGCGGGGGTCGGGTACTGAAATTACCCCTACGTTTGGCTCAATAGTACAAAACGGGAAATTTGCGGCTTCGGCCTTGTTATTGGAAAGCGCATTAAATAAGGTTGATTTTCCAACATTCGGCAATCCTACAATTCCACACTGCAAACTCATGGTAAAAACGGTTTAAAAAATTAAGCCGCAAATATAACAGGTAGCCCGCAAAACGGTATCGGGGTAGCAAAAAAAGCCCCCGGGTTCTCCGAAGGCTTTCAGATAGGTATAGGTTATTGATTTAATCCCACTTCAATTCGCCACTATCATCGGCTTTGGCCGTAGCCTCCTCGCCATCATGGTGCTCGTGCACATGGTCAAACTGGTCAAAATCCACATCAGGCAAAAGCTCATGTTTTACATGGTTAACGGTGTCGTTAAGGGCTTCCATAAACTTCCCGAAATCTTCTTTATACAGAAAAATCTTGTGTTTTTCGTAGGTAAACCCATCCTCCTTAAATCGTTTCTTACTTTCGGTGATGGTCAGGTAGAAATCATTGGAGCGCGTTGATTTCACATCAAAAAAATAAGTCCTTTTACCGGCTTTTACTTTCGCAGAGTAAATCTCATCTCTGCCATTGGTCTTGTTCTCTTCCACAATCCTGCAGGGTTATAGTTTGGTTTAGGTGTTTTTTATCGTGTTAATATAGTATTTTGGATGGTTATTGCAAACTAAGCGACTTAACTGATAATTTATAAGCCACTTACCTGAACCGGAATTGCCTGTTTTTGTTGGTACATAAACACCCCGAAATACCTGAAATGAAGCTGAATCTGAATGAAATACGCCCTTCTGCCAACCTTGAGCTGCTTGCCCGGCAATTGGTAGAGGGCTTTATAACCGGCCTGCACAAATCGCCCTACCACGGGTTTTCTGTTGAATTTGCCGAACACCGGTTATATAATGAAGGAGAAAGTACGCGCCATATCGACTGGAAAGCCTACGCCCGCACCGACAGGCTGTTTACCAAGCAATACGAGGAAGAGACAAACCTAAGGTGCCTGATTGCGATAGACACCTCCCCCTCTATGTTTTACCCGGCCGAAACCTTTGCCAAAATCCGGTTTAGTGTTGTGGCTGCATCGGCCCTGGCCTATATGCTGAATATGCAACGCGATGCCGTTGGGTTGTGCTTGTTTTCGGATACCATCGAAACGTTAACCCCGATAAAATCTACTCCTTCGCATTTAGATAAAATCCTCATCCAGCTAAACGGGCCTCTTAATCAAAAACCGGGCAAGCAATCTACCAACGTGGCCCGTGTGCTGCACGAAGTGGCCGAAAAAATACACAAGCGTTCATTGGTTATTCTTTTCAGCGATATGTTTGACGGTGACCAGCATAACACAGGTGAGATATTTAAAGCGCTGCAACACCTGAAACACAACAAACACGAAGTAATCGTATTTCATGTGCTGGATTATGAAACCGAGTTGGCCTTCACATTTGACGACAGGCCGATTGAGTTTGTTGACCTGGAAAGCAACCAGAAATTAAAACTTAACCCTGCCGATGTCCGCGAAACCTATCAACAGGAAGCGAACCGCTTTTATGAAGAGTTAAAAATGCGTTGTCATCAATATAAAATTGACTTTGTAAAGGCCGATGTTCGCGAAGATGTAAACAACATTCTGCAAACCTACCTGATTAAACGGGCAAAAATGCGGTAAGATTATCCCTCATCATGAAGGTACGCCTTGCGGGCTGCAAGTACCTCTTTGGACTCAACATGGTCGGGGTCAGGTACACAGCAATCTACCGGGCATACGGCCGCGCATTGTGGCTCCTCGTGAAAGCCGGTACATTCCGTACACTTACCCGATACGATAAAGTAAAACTCATCCGAAACCGGTTCTTGCAGGGTTTTGGCGTCAACCATTGAGCCATCATCCTGCTTTACTTCGGTTAGTTTAGTGCCACCCGCCCAATTCCACTCCCGGCCGCCTTCATATATTGCCGTATTGGGGCATTCCGGTTCGCAAGCCCCACAATTGATACATTCATCTGTAATTTTAATAGCCATGATTGAGTAATTTCGCGCGTTAAAATCAGGGTGCAAAAGTAATCTTCAATTTGCTAATCATCAAACATAAACGGCCTTTCAAAAGTTTAGAAGCATGACCTTAGAAAACCGACTTTCTGCCATTGCACAATCAGGCGATTTTATTCGCGCGCTCGATGCCCAAACGCTTGAACACCTGGCACAGCAAGCCGCCAACGAAAACCCCTGGTTTACACCCGATAGTGTACGGTTGGCCCTTTCGGGGATTCAGCAAAATCTTACTAAAGAAAGCCTGGCGCAGTGGACTTCACACTATGATTTCAATCTTATCGCACCCAAAGCAATAGGGCTGGTAATGGCTGGAAATATTCCTATGGTTGGCTTTCATGATTTGCTGGCCGTGCTCGTTGCAGGGCACAAGACGGTGATTAAACTAAGTTCAAAAGATTCGGTGTTGATAACATTTTTGCTGCACAAACTTTTTGAAATCGAACCCCAGTTTCAATCATCTGTACAAATTCAACAACAGGCATTAAAAGATTTTGACGCGGTTATTGCTACCGGCAGCGATAATACCGCCCGCCATTTTGAATACTATTTCAGAAACGTACCGAATATCATTCGCAGAAACAGAACTTCGTGCGCCATCCTTACGGGAAAAGAAACCGAACAAGAGCTCGAAAAACTTGGCGAAGATGTTTTTAGTTATTTTGGATTAGGATGCAGAAACGTTTCGAAGCTGTTTGTGCCCGCAAGCTATGACATTACAAAAATTTTTCCGGCCTGGAAAAAATTTGAAACGGTTATTCATCATCACAAATATGCCAACAACTACGATTACCAAAAGTCGATACTGTTAGTAAACAAAGAACCCTTCTTGGATAACGGTTTTGTTCTGCTGCAAGAATCCGAAAAATTAGTATCACCAATTGCGGTGCTCTACTACCAGCGCTACACTTCTACTAATGAGCTAAATAACTTACTCAATCCGATGGAAGAAAAAATCCAATGTGTCGTTGGCGATACACCACCGGCAATCATTCCGTTTGGCAAGGCGCAACACCCTACCCTATCAGATTATGCCGATAACGTTGATACCTTGAAATTTCTGACTTCGTTGCGTTAAGGTTTTACTCCTCTGAGAATTTCAACCCAACCGGTAAACACCTGGCCATCGGCCTGCAAGCGGTAATAGTACACACCATCCGATTCGTTGCCACCATCCCAGGCGCTATCGTTAGTATAGTTATTGGATGAATACACCTGCTTACCCCAACGGTTAGACACAATCAGTCGCGCACCGTTATCTGGTAAATTACGAATGGTAAAGGTGTCGTTATGCCCATCACCGTTTGGTGTAAAAATGTTCGGGATGAAAATATCCGTATCCAACGGTATCTCTATTTCAACAACCACCTCACAACCTAACGCATCACGAACGGTTACTTCATAAATGCCGGCATACAGATTAGTAAATTGAGTCTGCATACGCAAGGATGAAGGGTCGCGATTCACTAAAGCGAAATCGTGGAAGAAGAACTGGCCGCCAAATATCGGCTGCGTAAGTTCTATTTTAATCTCGTAGTCTTCTTCTCCGCTCTCGTTCAGCACCACACGCACGGAACCGGTCGGCAAATCAGGATAAGATTCCATAACGTTCTCCACACCTGAAATACCCAAAGCCGAAGAAGGGCCGGTAATAGTAAACGACTGGAAGTTAGTTGATACCACACATCCGTTCAGCGAAGTCTGATCCTGACTGATTTGCAGTTGGTAGCTGCCAATGGCTAAGTTGTTACGCGTAAAGGAACCAAGCGCTTCCAGGAAGGTAATGGTATTTGTTTCCGGCACACCATTCAATACAAGTGTATAGGTATAATCCAACGCAGGTGCGCCCGTAATGCCGGTGAGTGTAATCGCTCCGCCATCACCAAAACAAACTTCATTGGTAGAAGTAGCGGCAAAGCTTACTTCAAACACTCCGCTAACCGTAAGCGGTCCAAGTTTGGTAGGGCATTGCGATCCTAAGGATCGTAACCATACAAAATAATCTCCATTGGTAAGGTTCGGGATAATAAGTGTTAACCCACCTACTGGATCATAATCGCCAGGTGAAGGGATAAATAACGGGTCAGTGCTTATGGCATATTCATACGTGCCAACATCCAATAAAGTAAGAATGATGTTTCCATTTGTTCCGCCAGAAGTACAATCCGGGCCATTGATTACCGGAGGAGCAGTATTTACAAAACCGGGGAATGTTACCGTGCGCGCAAACACCTGTTGGCAACCGGCATTATCGGTTACAATAAAATTATAATTACCGGCAGCGAGATTGCTAAACACATTTCCAGCAGGCAACCCAACAGGAACTTCCGAACCTGCCAATCCAAACTGGAACGTATAAGGCCCGCCATCACCACCTGCCGGAAGTGCATCAATGGTTATAGCGCCATCATTATTATTACAGGTTGCAGGCGAAGCTGTAAGGCTTGCCGTAATCTGCGGATTGGTATTGTTTATAGTTACCATTACTGTTGCCGGGCATTGATCGGATGCGTCATCGCGTATCAGCACCGGGTATGTTCCGTTTGGCGGAAGTGTAGTAATGGTTGCACCGGAAAGAAAAGTAACCCAGGTTGAACCATCAATTGAATATTCAAAAGGCGAGTTGCCGCCATCGGTTACGGTAAATATTGCCTGACCGGTTGGCTGACCGAAGCACAGGGCATCTACAAAATCGGAGGCAATAGCCTGAACAGTAGTTTGAACAGATAAGTTATACGGCTGCTGGCAAACATTACCTACTGCATCTTCAATACGGTATTCATAAGTATCAGGCGAAAGCCCGGTGAAGGTGTACACACCTGAAGGCCCTACCTGCGTTTGCGTACCCGATGTTCCGATAAGTTGTATAATATAATTACCTGCCGTTAATCCAACAATATCTAATGTAATAACACCATCATTCTGATTACTGCATGAAGGCCGTTGAGTTTGGGCATCAACTACGGTAATCGTATAAGCAAAGCAATTCAGGCCGCCACAACCTACTGTTGCATTCGGTACAGTAAAAGTTGCTGTACTAATGCAGCCTAACAGATCGTCTTCAACAACAATAATATAGTTGCCATGAACAACGGAACTGATGTCTTCCGTTGAAGCAGAAAATCCTGAAGGGCCTGACCAGGTGATGGTGTAAGGGCCGGGTGTTCCGCTTATGGTGACATCTAACGCACCATTGAACGGGCCGGTACACCTGTCGTTTGCAATGGCGTTCACTAAGCTAATGGAAACTGTTGTTGCATTTTGCGGAACAGTCAACACAAAACTATTCGAGCAACCTATGTTGGTATCTCTTACCGTTACGGTATAATCACCCGGTTCAAGATCAGTAATATCCTGCGAAGTGGATGCAAAACCATTCGGGCCAATCCACTCAAAATCATACGGGCCGGCTGTTCCACTTACCGATGTTATTTCAATCGCTCCATTGAAAGGCGCAAGACAGTTCGAGTTTGGTGTGGTGTTTTGTGTGATGAAAATTACCGGAGCAACATCAGGTACTGTGATGATTAGAGTTGATGAGCAACCCAATAGCTGATCTTCTACGGTTACTTCATAATCGCCAGGTTCCAGATCAGTAATCGTTGCTCCTGTTCCTCCAAAACTATTCGGGCCAATCCATGAGAAATCAAACGGGCCGGGTGTTCCACCTCCGCTAACAGTTATTGAACCGTTAAACGGAGCGATACAATTTGAATTACCGGTTACATCATCTACACTTACTGTTACGGCAGGTGTATTATCCGCTACAGTGAATGTTACTGTTGTCTGACAGCCCAATCCTGTATCTGTTACCGTTACTTCATAATCGCCATGAATAAGCGCAGTAATATCTTCATCAGTAGCGTTAAATCCATTTGGCCCATCCCAATCAAACGTAAACGGACCAGGTGTACCGGTAACGGTTATATTCAATGATCCTGTAAATGGAGCACTGCAGGTTGTATTCGGATCGGAAGAATCCAACATTACCGTGATCGGAGGTGTGTTATCTCCTACTGTTAATATATAAGAGTCAGTACAGCCGTTGGTCAGATCTTCGATAGTTACCGTGTAATCGCCAGAACGAAGGTCAGTAATTGTTGAGCCTGTTCCGATAAAACCAAACGGGCCAATCCAGTCAAACGAATATGGGCCGGGAGTTCCACCGGCAGTAATATCAATTGAACCATCAAATGGAGGCTGGCAATTTGAATTAGCTACAATAGTTTGTGATGTTATGGTGATGGTTGGTGTGTTATCGCCTACTGTAAACACAGCGTTAACGGAACAGTTTAAATCCGTGTTCGTGGCCGTTATCATGTAATCGCCATGTTCAAGTGCTGTTATGTCTTCGCTGCTTGACGCAAAACCGTTTGGCCCTGTCCAGGAGTACGTATAGTTTCCGGCAGGTGAAGCGGTGATTGATATTGCACCCTCAAACGGAGCCGTGCAAGATGCGTTGTCGGTAATGCCATCGGCAACGACCGTAACAACCGGGGCAGTATTACCCACTGTAAAGTCGCCTGTAACAGAGCAACCGGAAGCGGTACTGGTTACCGTTACGCTATAAGCACCCGATTCAAGCGCTAAAATGTCTTCTACAGTTGAACTAAAACCATTCGGGCCGTTCCACTGATATGTATAAGAACCCGCAGGGGAAACAGTTATAAAAATAGCGCCATTGAACGGAGCGTTGCAATGATCGTTATCAATTACTGTTGACGCGCTGATGATTGGAGGAACTGTTGTACTTCCAACCACAATGTCGGCACTGACAGTACAACCTGAAGGAACATCCGTAACTACAATTGTATAGGTTCCATCCTGCAACGCTGTAATATCTTCTGTTGATGCTGCGAAACTGTTAGGGCCTGACCACGCAAACGTGAACGGCCCGGCTGAACCGGATACTGTTATGTCAATTTCACCTGTAAACGGAACCACGCAACTGCTGTTATCCGTTACTACGGAGGTCAGGGAAAGAGTCGGTGCGTTATCTAAGATAACAACACTTGTTGTTTGAACACATTGAGAGGCCGTGTGTGTTACAACCACATCATAGGTGCCTGGCTCTAATGCTGTTACATCTTCTGTGTTTGCAACAAACCCATTCGGGCCTGTCCAGGCAAATTGAAACGGCCCGGCTGAACCACTCACGGTAAGATCAATAGCGCCATCAAAAGGAGCATTACACTGAATGTTATCTGTTGATGTAGTTGAAAGCGTAAATACCGGGCGAATATCACCGACAGTAATCGTTGTGCTTGCCGCACATCCTGAAGAAGTTTCCGTTACGGTAACATCATAATCACCATTCTCCAACACGGTAATGTCTTCTGTTGTTGCCGAAAAACCATTCGGGCCATTCCATAAAAATGTAAATGGTCCGGCTGAACCGGATATGGTAATATCAATAGCCCCGTTAAATGGCGCTGTGCACTGGTCATTATCTGTTACAACAGATGTTATCGTCATGGTAGTTGTGGCATCCGGAACAATGATTGTTTCCACTATCTCGCATCCGCTTATATTATCCCTTACAGTTACCGTATAGCTTCCGCCAATCAAACCGGAGATATCCTCAGTGCTGGCTGTAAACCCTGATGGGCCTGACCAGTTAAAAGTAAACGGCCCGGCTGAACCTGATACGGTCAGATCAATAGAGCCATTTGGAGTATCGCATTGTGAATTGGCAACTGCAATATGGTTAAGCGATAATACCGGTGCAACGTTATTAACAGCTACATTAAGTGTAGCGGTACATCCGCTTATATCATCCGTAACAGTCACGATGTATGTACCATCTTGTAAGTTAACCAAGTCTTCCGTACTGAATGGCCCGTTTGGCCCTGACCAATCAAACGTAAACGGCCCGGCTGAACCCGATACTGTTAAATCAATAGCACCATTAAAAGGCGCTTCGCAACGGCTGTTATCAATGGTAACTACGCTTAATGCAAGCGTTGGCGCTGTATTGTTAATTATAACTGAGGTAGATGCTGTACAGTCGCTGTTAACATCTGTTACCAATACATTATAAGTACCATCCTGAAGGTTGGATAAATCTTCTGTTGTGTAAGGGCCTCCGGGGCCTGACCACGCATACGTAAACGGACCGGCTGAGCCCGATACTGTTAAATCAATAGCACCATTAAAAGGCGCTTCGCAACGGCTGTTATCAATGGTAACTACGCTTAATGCAAGCGTTGGCGCTGTGTTGTTAATTATAACTGAGGTAGATGCTGTACAGTCGCTGTTAACATCTGTTACCAACACATTATAAGTACCATCCTGAAGGTTGGCTAAATCTTCTGTTGTGTAAGGGCCTCCGGGGCCTGACCACGCATACGTAAACGGACCGGCTGAGCCCGATACCGTTAAATCAATAGCACCATTAAAAGGCGCTTCGCAACGGCTGTTATCAATGGTAACTACGCTTAATGCAAGCGTTGGCGCTGTGTTGTTAATTATAACTGAGGTAGATGCTGTACAGTCGCTGTTAACATCTGTTACCAACACATTATAAGTACCATCCTGAAGGTTGGCTAAATCTTCTGTTGTGTAAGGGCCTCCGGGGCCTGACCACGCATACGTAAACGGACCGGCTGAGCCCGATACCGTTAAATCAATAGCACCATTAAAAGGCGCTTCGCAACGGCTGTTATCGGTAGTAATCGTGCTCAACACTAAAGTTGGTGCAGTATTATTAATGGTAATATTAGCAACCGCTGTACAACCACTGTTCGTATCCGTTACCAGCACATCATAGTCGCCATCAACCAGCGTTGAAATATCTTCAGTGCTTGCCGAAAATCCGCCCGGCCCGTTCCACAAAAAAGTAAAAGGCCCGGCAGAGCCTGCAACTGTCAGATCAATTGCGCCATTAAACGGAGCAACACAACGCGAGTTATCCGTAGCAACATGTGTTAAGGTAAGTGTAGGCGCGGCATCGCCCACATTGAAATTCTCAACTATAAAACATTGGCTATTGGTATCGGTAATGGTTACCTGGTACGTTCCTGATTCAAGTGCTGTTATATCTTCTGTAGTGGCGGCAAATCCATTTGGGCCTGTCCAGGCAAATGTAAACGGCCCGGCTGAACCGGCAACGGTTAAATTGATAGCGCCATTGAAAGGCGTAATACAACTTGAGTTATCAGTAACTACCGCAGTGGCCGACAACGCAGGCGTATCATCGCCCACAACAAAAATAGCCGTCTCAATACAATTACTTGGTTGGTCTGTAACTTCTACGGTATAGGTTCCATGTTCAAGGCCTGAAATATCCTGGGTAGAAGCAGTAAACCCGTTAGGGCCTGTCCAGCTATACAGAAAGCCACCCGCACTACCGGTTACCGTTAAATCAATCGCTCCGTTAAACGTTACGCAACTGGTATTGTTGGTGATGTTGGCATTCAGAACAAGTGCAACTATATCTGTTGTGACGGCACCATTCATAATACGTGGAGTACAAACTCCGAGGCGCGCTTCAACTGCGAGAACATCGCCATCGGTAAAATTACCTGATGCAACGGGGATACTGATCGGTCCGCCTGTACCTACGACCGTTGGTATTCCAACTGAAACTCCATTTACAAGAACTTCGTAGGTAACTCCTAAATCTGAACCAGACAGGTTAACTACAGCATCGTCACCAACACAAATAAACTGTGTGCCAGCATTACTTACATTCTGGAGTGTTGGTTGCGGATCGGTTATTGAAATAGGGCCTAACTGGAATGTACAGTTCGATCCATCATCCGTTACATTAAGTGTATAGTTTCCGCCGGCAAGTCCACTGATATCTTCCGTGCTGGCTGTAAAACCGCCCGGGCCTGTCCATGAATAGGTTAGTGTTCCTGATCCTCCTGATATAGTTACCTGAATCTGACCATCGGGCGTTGAACAACTGTTGTTATTTACAGGAAATCCGGGGTCAACAGACCCGGTAATGGGTGTTGAACTGCCAATCGGGACAAACGTGCTGAAGTTTGGAGCAGGATCCCCATCAGAAACAGACAGCAGATAAGTATCAGGCTGAAGCCCCGATATAACAACCGGCACACCAACAGTAAGCGGGCCTGATTCAATTTGACTGAAACCAAGCCCGAACATAAAATACGATAGCGGTGCTGCACCGCTTGTAACCGTAACTTGAACAGAGCCATTAAAGGAGGCGCCACATGCATCCTTTATTTCGTCAACTATCACAACCGCAGGTTGGGCGTATGCGCCCAGGGCTGAGAGAAAAAGAAGGGCGAGGGCTAAATTTCTAACCTTGTGCATCCGAATCAGTTTTGATTTTCCTTAATGGTTACGGTAAGTTGCTTTGAGCAGCCGTTTCCGTCAACGATTACAAAGTCATAAAAACCTTCTTTCAGCTCTGCCGCTTCATTGTTTCTTAATGGCACGCGGGCATCAGAAGGATTTCTGTTCACTAAAAATATTTTGTAGGTCTTGGCCTTATCTGAAAATTCAAAACGAACTTTACCATTATTTCTGCCCCTGGCGGGGGTAGTTATCTTGGTTTCTACCTGTATTTCACATTCGGCCGATTGAGAAAATCCCTGAACGGCAAACAGTAAGACTAACAAACAACTGATTAAGAATGATTTAGTATGGCTCATCTCAAGTCAAGGTAAAAAAATTTAAGATAATATATATCGCTTCCAAAAAATTATTGTAACCAAAAAGTGCCTTTACAATCAATGTGTAAAGATCAGATCTATTAAGTTCCTCTACAAAAAAGTAACGGCACTAAAGAAGTCCATCCCCAAGCCATGTAATATTTTTCTCAAAAAATACATTTTCCCAACATCAGAAATGTCTCCTGTTCAGTATTTCTGAAAGAATTACCGCCTTTTTAAAGCCATCGGGATCGCGTAAATCCCGTGTATATTCATCCAATAGGCTACCCCGAGCCTCCGCTTCAAACTCCCTGAATTTGCCATACTTCATATCCACATCCTCTAATTTCAAGGTATCCTCCAGCGGATTGGCTGCATAATCGTACTGTTTGGCTTCCTGAAACTGCTTATAAACAGGGTCTTGCTGGTAGGATGTAACAGGTTTTTCCTGAAGCACTTCCGTTCCTTCAACCTCATAATCAGCGTATTCAGTTTCCTGGTATGGCTCGTAAGTGGTTTCGGCTGGCGCCTTTGCCTGCGTAATCTCACGCAACAACTCTTCAAAAGTCATGGGTTTTTGAGTGGTTACCGGCTCGGCAGTAGTAGGGGGATGCTGTTTCCAGGTAGTGGTAGTGGTAGTCGTTTCTGCTTTTTGCACCGGTTTTGAGGCAGGCTTTTGCCCTGATTGGGCTTCGCGCGCTTTCTTACGTATCTGGCTGATCACGTAAATCGCCCCAATAATTATATAAAGCCAAAATTGAAGACTATCCATACCAGACAAAAGTATCTAAAAATACGGAATTTCAATTAAAAATAACGCTTTTGAACGGGTTTAAATCCATTACAACAGATCGGTTTGCAGCACATTTGGCATCTGTATTTTTCAGTTTATCTTTGCTGCCTTCATTTTTTAAACAACCACTATTTAGCAACAGTATTCATGCAGTTAGCCAAGCTTGAGATCAAAGGTTTTAAGAGTTTTGCCGATAAAATCGTAATTAATTTTGACGAGGGTATTACCGGGATTGTGGGGCCGAACGGCTGCGGTAAATCCAACGTTGTTGACTCCATCCGGTGGGTGCTGGGAGAGCAAAAAACCAGTGCGCTGCGCTCGGAAAAAATGGAGAATGTGATCTTTAACGGAACCAGTGGACGTTCGCCCCTGCAAATGGCCGAGGTATCGCTCACCATCAACAATACAAAAAACATCCTGCCTACTGAATATTCGCAGGTTACTATTACCCGCAGGCTTTATCGATCTGGCGAAAGCGAATACTTATTAAATGGTGTTACCTGCCGGCTGAAAGACATCACCAACCTGTTTATGGACACGGGCATAGCTTCTAACAGCTACGCTATCATTGAGTTAGGCATGGTGGATGACCTGTTGAACGACAAAGACCATTCGCGCAGAATGTTGTTTGAAGAAGCTGCCGGTATTTCAAAATTCAAAAAACGCAAAAAAGAAACCCTGCGTAAACTTGAAGATACCGATGCCGACCTTGAGCGTGTTGAAGACCTGTTGTTTGAGATAGAGAAAAACATGAAAAGCCTGGAGAAGCAGGCCAAACAAACGGAGAACTATTACAGAATTAAAGACGAATACAAAGAAAAGAGCATTACGCTTGCCAAAGTGGTGGTGAGCCAGCAAAAACAGAAATTCGATAGTATCAATCAGAAAATTCAGGAAGAGAACGACCGCAAGATTACCCTGACTACCGATACGGCTGAAAAAGAAGCCATGATTGAGCAGGCCAAGGTGGATTTGTTAACAAAAGAGAAAACACTCTCGTCACGCCAGAAATCCATCAACGAATTTGTGGCGAAAATCCGTCAGTACGAAAGCGAAAAGCAAATAAAAAATGAACGGCTCAAATACCTGACCGACCGCACCAACAACCTGCGCGACCAGATTGAGCAAGATAAAAAAAGTAACGAACGTGCCCGCTTCAGCATTCAAAGCTTAGAAACGGAAAAGGAAGCCGCGCTTCAAATTCTTACCGAGATAAGCCAGAAACTGGAATCGCTTAAAGCCGAATACGAAGAGCAGAAAACAACAACAGCAACCCTGCAAGCCGAGGCCGATGCGTTCCGCCAGACACAGCGCGAAAAACAGGAAGAAAGCTACCAGGTTAACAAAGCTGTTGAAATCCGCGAGATACAAGTTTCTTCGTTTAAACAGGAACTTGATCGCACCGCAACGGACACCAGCAAGCAAAGCGAAAGCCTTGCAGAGTTTGAAAATAAATTGGTGGAACTTCAGGGCGAGATCGGCAAGAAAAACGCTGCACTGGAAGAACTGAAAAAAGAAGAAGAAGATACGCTTTCGCGGATTGCCTCTATGGAAAAAACCATTGAGATGATACGCGAAGAAATGACTTCCATCAGTCGTAAATTAGATGCCCGGCAAAACGAATACAATCTTACCAAATCGTTGGTAGAAAATCTTGAAGGTTTCCCGGAAGCCATTAAGTTTTTGAAAAAGAAAATTGCGAAAAATGCTCCGCTCCTTTCGGATATTTTAACCTGCCCGGAAGAATACCGTGTGCCGATTGAAAATTACTTAGAGAGCTATCTCAATTATTATATAGTTGAGCATGAAGCCGAGGCCTACGAGGCCATCAATATTTTAAGTGATGCGTCAAAAGGGAAAGCAAACTTCTTCATTCTTGACTCGTTTGAAAAATTTGAACCTACCCCTACCCGCATATACGACAATGCGTTTCCGGCAACACAAATCATTGAGTTCGACCCGAAATACCGCAAACTCATGTCGCATATTCTTGACCGGGTTTATATTTATGAAGGCGACATCCGCAACATTCCGGTTAATGACGATAATACATTCATTACCAAAAGCGGTAAACTTACCAAGCGCAGGTTCAGCCTTTCCGGTGGATCGGTCGGCTTGTTTGAAGGAAAGAAAATTGGGCGCGCAAAGAATTTAGAAAAGTTAGAGAAAGAAATCAGGGAGCTTACCGGCAAACTCAATGAAACACGCGAGAGTTTAGTGCAGCGTCAAACCGATTTGGAGAAGTTGCGCAACAATAAAATCCGTGTGCAGATTGAAGAAATGCTGGACGGCATTAACCAGGTAAATGAAGAATATGTTTCCTTCCGCACCAAGCGCGAACAGTTTTCGCAAATGCTTAGTAACTCCGACTTGCGCAGAGAAGACATCCTCGAAAAGATTGACACGTTACTAAAAGAACTTGATGAGTTAAAACCGAAAGCAACTCAGCTTAATCTTGAAGTGCAGCGGCACGAAGAACAACTCAACGAACTCAAGGAAAAGCTAACCACTGAGAACGATTTACTCACTCAGAAGTCAGCGGCCTACAATGAGCAGAACATCTCCTATCACCAACAGGAGAACCGCGTTAAGAGTATTGAACAGGAAGTGCGGTTCAAGGAAGAGTCTATGCAACAAAGCGGGCAGCGCATTGAGTTGAATGCCGAAGAACTGAAAAAGAATGAGGAAGAGATAAAACAGATTATTGAAACCACGCAAGCTAACGATACCGACCTTATTGCCATGTACACCGAAAAGGAAAATATGGAGCAAGGCGTAAACGAAGCTGAAAAAGAATATTACGAAGCGCGTGGCAACATCGACCAGGTGGAGAAAGAATTGCGCGAAGTGCAACACGCCCGCAACACTATCGATAACCTGTTAATGGAACTCCAGAATCAGTTGAATGAAAGTAAACTTCACCTCAACTCGGTAAAAGAGCGCCTCTCGGTTGAATTCCAGGTTGACCTGGATTCTGTTACACAACAGGCCACACCTGAAGAAATGCAACAGCTTTCCGAACTGAATGAGGAAGAATTGCGTAACGTAGTTACCCGCATACGCCAACGGTTAGATAACATGGGGCCTATCAACCCCATGGCCATGGAAGCGTACACGGAGATTAAGGAACGTAACGATTTCATCAACGCGCAAAAAGAAGACCTTGCAAAAGCGAAGGAATCGTTGCTGAACACCATAAGCGAAATTGAGGCAGCCGCCAGCGTAACGTTTATGGATGCCTTCAATCAAATCCGCGACCACTTCAAGCGTGTATTCCGCTCGTTGTTTAACGAAGAAGATGATTGCGATTTAAAATTAGCAGAGCCTGACAACCCACTTGAATCAGAAATTGATATTATGGCCAAGCCGAAAGGTAAACGACCGTTAACAATCAATCAGCTTTCGGGTGGTGAAAAAACCCTTACCGCTACCGCGTTGTTGTTCTCCATGTATTTATTAAAGCCCGCACCCTTCTGTATTTTCGATGAAGTGGACGCCCCGTTGGATGATGCCAACATTGACAAGTTCAACAATATCATCCGCAGCTTTAGCAAGGATTCGCAGTTTGTGATTGTTACACACAACAAACGCACCATGACCTCTACGGACGTAATCTATGGAATAACCATGGTAGAAAAAGGCGTATCGAAAGTAGTGCCTGTTGATTTACGTGAATTGGCGTAACATCAGGACTTAGGGATTAGGCACTAAGTTTTTGTTTGATTACTACCTGCAAGAAATAGATAATATTCTTCGTTATGCCTTAGTGGCGATGAAAGAGATTAAGAATATCCGCTTCAATTCTTCGTGGCCGCATGGTGGCGGTATCCAATAAACACCAGGTTGTTTTGGCGCGCACAACCGGCTTCTGGTTCGATTGCCTGTAAAATTCAACATGACGCTCCGAGCGAACGCCTTCAGATTTTTCAACCCATGTTTTTACCGTTAAAACATCATTCAATAAAGCCGGGGCGAAATATTCAATCTCATGTTTTATCACTACCCATGAGTATTTACTCCTCATTTCCGGTGTTGTGAGCGCCAACCAATGCGCAGATGCCGCATCCTGCACCCATTGCACATACACCACATTGTTAACGTGATTAAGCTCATCAATGTCGTGCTGTTGAACCGTGATAGGTTGTTCAAAAACTTTCATCAGGTAAATGTAAGAAAAACGGAAGGTCAACAAAAAAAGCTGACAGTTGACAAAATGCAATTGACAAGGTTGCCATTGTCAACTGAAGGTTGTCGACTGTCAATTAATTAATTCATTCATACTTCAACGTATCAGCCGGATTGATGAGTGCCGCTTTAATAGCGTGATAACTCACTGTAAGCAACGCCAGTGCTAACCCTAACAGCATACTACCGGCAAACAACTCCCAACCGACATGAATCGCATACTTGAAACTCGCCAGCCATTTATTCATAAAATACCACGATAATGGCGCAGCTAATAAAAAGGCAATAATAGCCAGCCACACAAATTGCTTGTTGAGCAGCACAAATATGTGCGACAACTCTGCACCCATTACTTTGCGGATGCCGATCTCTTTCGTGCGGTTCACGGCATTGATACCGGCTAATCCAAACAGCCCGAGGCAGGCAATGAAAATGGCAAAGCCAGTGGATAAAGCGGTAATGCTCATCCAGCGTTTGTAGGAGTTATATTGTTTGGCTACGTCTTCATCCATAAACGAATAATCAAAAGGCTTGTCGGGATAAAGCTCCGCCCATGCACTTTTTACTTTTTCGATTTTTTGAGGAATATCACCGGGCGAAAGCTTTACCAGCATAGTAGTCAGATAGCCCGTGTTCTTTTTATCCATAGATAAAAACATCGGCTCTATGTTGTTATTCAGCGAAAGAAAATGATAATCGCTAAGAACACCGATTACCTGCGCTCCCAGACCAACGGTGTCTTCACGCCAGTTCAGGTGTTCTTCCAGCGGATTATCCCAACCCATATCGCGGGCAAGCGCCTCATTAATGATGACAGTTGTGCTATCAGTGGCCATTCGTTCATCAAAATTTCTTCCTTCTTTTAATGTAAGCGACAACAGGCTTATATACTCCGGGTCAACACGATAAACGTAAGCTGATTTGTTTTCGTCTTTGATTTTATAGCCATAATGCGACCATCCCCTGCTGAACGATGAACTTGTGCCAGCCACGCTAACCACCGAAGGCTCACTACTCATCTTATTCCTGAACTGCTCCACTACCCTGTCGGCTTCCTCGCTCCAGCCGGTTTGCGTTGAGATAACAAGCACATGCTCCTTGTCGTAACCCAAATCTTTGGTAGCAATAAATTCCATCTGCCGGTACATGATGATTGAACAAATTATCATAGAAGCGGACAGGAAAAACTGAAAGACTACGAGGGGTTTTGTAAAGCCTGCCTTCAACTTTGAAGTAAAGCCGCCCTTCAATACGGTTACGGGTAAAAATCCCGAAAGGAATAAGGCAGGATAGCTCCCGGCTAACAGGCCAACCACTAACGTAATACCAAGCGATGCGCCTGCTACCTGTGCCATATTAAACGAGGTAAGCGCAATTCCTTTCCCGGTAAATTCATTAAATGCAGGAAGGAAGAACACGGCCAGCACCAAGCCTGTAAACATGGAGATAACCGCTAACATGAGCGACTCCAGCCCGAATTGCCACACAAGCTGCTTGCGGTGCGCGCCCACTACCTTGCGTATGCCTACTTCAATTTTACGCGAGGCCGATGTGGTAAGGGCAAGCGAAATATAGTTGATGCAGGCTATCACGATAATCAGCAAGGCAATGCCGCCTAAAATCCATGAATATTTCGGGTCGCTCCGCTTATCCCATCCTACTTCAGTATCTAAATGAATATCAACAAGATTGGTATAGGTCAGTTCAAACACCGGGAACTCAGCCGGGATATTTGCTTCTTTACGCCAGCTTTCCAGCGTTTCGCCCATGTGCTTTTTAACCAGGGTATCGGCTTTTACTTTCAGATTAGCAATGCCAGCATCAGGATATAGCTGAATAAATGTAGGCCAGGAAAAATTACTCCACTGTTCGCGGCTACGTTCATATCCACGGCTGTTTTCCAGCGGGACAAGTATTTTGAAAGAAAGGCTTGAGTTTGCAGGAGGAGATTCAATAATACCGGTAACCGTAAATTGCTTCTCGCCTTCCAAATCAAGCGTTACTACTTTCCCGACAGGGTCCTCCTGTCCAAAATATTTTTCAGCAATTTCCGGTGTCAGTACAATTTCATGCTTATCATTAAAGAGGTGTTCGGCTGAACCAGCCAACAAGGGAAAGGAAAACATACGAAAAAAATCGGCTTCGACATAAGTCAGCCCTTCGTTAAAAACTTTTTCTCCGTAACGAAAAACAGCCTGTCCGCCCCTGAACCGGGTGAGGTGCTGCACCTCCGGGACTTCATCTTTTAATACATTGCCCAATGGAAGTGGCAGGTATGCTGATTTGCGTACCGGGTCTTCACCGCGTTGTTCGGCATATACACTGTAACTTGCTTCGTTTAAACGATAGATATGGTCTTTGTTGATATGAAACCGGTCAAAGCTTTTTTCATCTTCTATATACAGGTAAATCAGTACGCAAAAGGCGATGCCGATGCTGAGACCAATGGCATTGATAAAGGAGTATAATTTTCTTTTGGCGATGTTGCGCGTGGCAACTTTAAAATAATTTCCAATCATAATAGTATTAATTATCTCTGTTGAAAACCTGTTCCGTAAAAAAATACCGGGCCTGAAAAATTTTAGCACATTCCAGGCAAACCTTCTCTTTGCTTTCTTCTCTCCTAACTCCTTTATATCGCTTTCAAACTGTTCCAGCAAATCGCCTTCAATACCTTCGTACAATTCGGGCGGTGAAAACCATTTGAGGAATTTTAAAGCAAACCGTGGCGGATGATGCATCATATTTAGGTTCCTGAAATTTTCAACTGCGGTATCAGCTTCCACAAATCAACCCGTGCTTCCTTCATCGCTTTCAGCATGGCCAGCCCGGCATTGGTAATGGTAAAAATGCGCTTCCTTCTTCCGCCCCGGGCATTGGTAGCTCCGCCCATGCGCGATTTCACATGGCCTTTGTCTTCCAGCCGGTACAGCGTAACGTGCACCGCGCTCAGGTTTACATCACGCCCAAGCCGGTCTTTGATTTCATTAACAATGGCGTTTCCGTAAGCCTCCTCCCCTAATATGCCAACCATCGTAAGTACAAGTTCTTCAAACTCGCCAAGGTATTCCTTACTCATATCTATATGTTTTGTAAAACAAATATACGTGTTACTCCCTAATTAGTTACTATTTTGTAAAAGAAATATTCACGGATTCTTAAAAACATAAAAAAAGCCTCCTGCCGGAAGCTTTCAAGACTGGACAAAAGACAGTAAACTACACCTTACGTTTAACCCGCACGGCATTAAGTCCTTTCGGGCCGCGTTCTACTTCAAAGGTAACGGTATCGTTTTCGGCTATGGGCGATTGCAGACTGTTAATGTGAACAAACACACTATCCTGACTTTTCAGGTCGCGGATAAACCCGAAACCCTTACCCTGGTTGAAAAATGTAACCTTGCCGGTACGAATCAACTCCGAAGGGTCAACAGGCTCTTCTTTTCGGGCGCCTAATAAAATATTTTCTTCTTTGATTTCTTTCTTCTTGGTGGGGTCGGGTGGGGTGCTTGACAGGTTTCCGTTTTCATCTACATACGCAAACATTTCTTCTAAGCTTTTACCTTCTTTGGCATTAGCCTTACGCTCTTCCCTGCGCTGTTCCTTTTCTTTGCGTTTTTGAAGTTTTCTCTTCTCCGCTTCCTTTTTGTTGAATGTTTCTTGTGATTTCGCCATAGTTTACCTTAAATACCGGTTTAGTTTAACTTGCTATTTCCTTACGCAGATGAAATGAAGACTCAAATCGAGATGCCCGAAGAGATAGACGCACAAAGGTACGCTTTAATGACGAAAATTCAGGAAAAACCGCTTGTAATTTGGGCGCCTTTTCGCTTCGTTATCCTTAGCGGTTTTACATTACAAACTGGTTAAACCTTATCTTACGGCATGGAAACAGAAATCATTCTTTTGTGTGGCGCACTCTTTCTGGTCGTTTCGTTCCTCTATTCTTCGGTAGGTCATGCGGGGGCATCGGGCTACCTCGCCATTATGGCGCTCCTCTCCTTCCCGGTGGCCTCCATGAAACCCATTTCGCTCACGCTCAACATTGTTGTTTCGTTAATCGCATCGTACAAATTCATCCGGGCCGGATATTTTGATAAAAAGCTTTTCCTCGTTTTTGCATTTACCTCCATTCCTATGGCTTTCTTAGGCGGATACCTGCAACTCGACCCCTATTGGTTTAAAAAACTCGCAGGGCTTTTCTTGCTTGGTTCGGCCACTATGCTATTGGTGCGGCAACACCTGAAACCTGCCGAACAACTGAAAACCATTTCGCTCCCGCTTGCACTTGGCATTGGCGCACTTATCGGTTTTCTATCGGGGTTGTTAGGTGTTGGTGGTGGTATTTTTCTTTCTCCCATCATCATTTTGTTAGGACTTGCACAGTTGCGCACGGCATCGGGCATTGCTGCGTTGTTTATTCTATGCAACTCGTTGTTAGGATTGGCCGGACACTACACACATCTCTCTACCCTGCCCCGCGAGATTCTGTTTTTCATTCCCGTTGTTATTATTGGCGGCTATACTGGCGCGCACTTAGGTTCGGGTAAGTTCAACACCAAGCTCATCACTACCTTTCTGTTTGTGGTGTTGCTTTCAGCCGGAATCAAGTTTATACTTGTCGGTTAAAACTCTCCCAGGATTTTTATCCGCTTTTCAATGGGCGGATGCGTGGCAAACAACCCTTCCAGCGCTGTCATAAAACCGGTTTCGTAAAAGAAATTGGCAGCTTCAAAAGAATACTCGTCTGTATCTGGCAGCATCGACAAAATATACCAAAGCGGCATATAAGGAACCTGCCTTTCAATTTTTACATTTCTTTCACCGGCTACTTGTTGCAGCTTCTTAAAGTCATCGTTGGTTTTCAGTTTTACATAAAACACATTTGATGTCCCTATCGAACTATGCTCGCCCCTTTTGAAATAAAGGGCAACGTGCGCAATTCCTGGATTTTGCTTCAGCGATTGGATAGCTTTAAAAAAATCCGCTTCCTTAGGTTCCGATCGAAACTCAATTTCAGTAATCCCCTGATCAACTGTTTTCAGGGCAAAATCCCTGATGTCCAGGTTAGCAACAGAGGATTTTTCAAAGCCATCGTGGGTTATAATGTTCAAAAATTTCCTCTCTACCTTAAGGGCAATCATTTTTCCGTCATAGTAGTAGCAATAATTGTCTTGTGCCTGGGTCATCAAACAAAATGTCATTGCTACGGCTAAAAAGAAGAAATATCTGCTGTACACATCAGTAAAATTATGAAGCATACGCAAAGTCATTTCCATGAGGGTTAGATGAATTATTAGAAGTCAAAAAAATACAACCGATAAATCTGATTTCGGAATTTTCACAATATGAAAAGGTTGGGAAGATGCCGATCCGAAACCGATTGGATGTATGCTTTCCACATTCACACGGATACTGTTTTCCATTTCCGCCACCTCAGTGATATCAATTGTGGAGCCAGTAAATGGTTTAAGTTCATCAAAGGCTGCAACAAGTTGATATTTATCAAAGTCGATGTCTGTTTCACTAAACCCATAAGATATATTAGTTACGGTATTCATAACATCTATCAATTCTACCCAGTCAGCCTGATTTGTGATAACAATATTTTGCTTGGAGATATATTCAACACCTGTACCAGCACCAGGCAAAGCTCCTTTGCCTATCGTCACAAATTCACCAAATGAGCTGAAAACAACCTGCTTATTTGATTTTGTAACTTTTACAAGGTGAAAGGGCTGGATAACAATTGGAGTAGAATTTCCTTTTTCCAGGTTTTCCACCTTTACCTCAATGCTGCCTGCTGTTTTCACCACCTCCGTTATATCTATACTATGCCCATCACGATACCTTATTTCCTCAAACGCTGCAATAATCTGAAACCGCTTAAAATCAACATTGGTTTCGGTAAAGGTTGAGGAAACATCGTTGGCTGCATTCATGGCATTTAGTAAGGCCGTCCAATCCCCTTGATTGGCAATGACAATATTTTGCCTGGGAATATTTTCAGCACCGTTGCCCTGCAAATTTCCTTTGCCTATCAGGGCAACCTCAAAAGGTTGCGAATCGTCTTCTTTCTCGCAGCTAAACGTGAGAAAAAGAATGGATAAAACTAAAAGCGCCATCTTTTTCATATCTGTATCTGTTTAACTATTAGATATGTGTCATCGTAGCGAACTGTATTTAAAGATATTCATTTTTTTGATTTACTCCATACATAATCAGATAAACACGACCGGCTTATCGGATTTCGGAATCTTCACAATGTGAAATGGCTGGGCAATCATCGCACCGTAACCCATCGGATATATGTTTTCCACTCTCACCTGGATACTGTTTTCGACTTCAGTCACCTCAGTGATATCGATTGTGGCCCCTTTATAAAGTCTGATTTCATCAAAGGCAGCAATAATCTGAAACTGGTTAAAATCAATATCTGTTTCAGTGAATCTACCAGATTCATCATTGACTGTATTCATGGCATTCATTAAATCAGTCCAGTCAGCCTGATTTGTGATAACAATATTTTGCTTGGAGATATTTTGGACTCCGTTACAACACAAGTCTTCTTTTCCTATCGTAACGAAATCACCAGAGGAGATAAACACGACCGACCTTGAGGATTTTGGAATTTTTATAATATGAAACGGTTGGATAACAGATGGAGTAGAATTTCCTTTTTCCAGGTTTTCCACCTTTACCTCAATACTGCTCTCTGCTTCCACCACTTCTGTTATATCTATACTGTGTCCATCGCGGTACCTTATTTCTTCAAACACGGCAATAACCTGAAACCGTTTAAAATCAATATTGGTTTCAGTAAACGTTGAGGAAACATCGTTGACCGCATTCATAACATTTATCAAAGCCGCCCAATCTTGTTGATTGGTAATGATCATATTTTTTCCGGGAGTCCACTCAGTTTCAATGCCGGTTAGATTTCCCTTACCTATTTCAGCAACCTCAAAAACCCGAGGCTCACCCTCCTTATCGCAGCTAAATGCGAGAAAAAGAACAGATGAAATTAAAAGTGTTATCCCCCTCATATCAGTACTTGTTTCAAAGTAATCAACTGCACTAAATTGTAATCAAATGTAGTTATTTTTTGGTTTAGAGCCTTTCACCGCCTTGTCGTTGCACAGGAACTTGCAGGGCACCTCATTGCATCAGGACGCACATGTCGAGGGGCTGTGTCCTTCCCAAGCAATATACATAATTTGTAGCTTGTGGATTGATCTTATAGCTTTTTGATCCTGGCTTCGAATACCTGGGTATGTTGTTTAATCACTTCGTTTATCAGACCTTCTTTATCAAAACATCTGTAAAGTGTCTTTTTTGATATGCCGCATTCATCAGTCACATCATCCATGCTTATCGATTTAATGCCGGCCCGCATGTATAAACTACTTGCTCTCCGAACGATGAGATTCGGCAGGTAAGGATCAATGTATATAAGATTAGCACCCATAAAGCAATATTTTAAAGGTTAGCATGACTTAAGGCTTGCGTGCTTATTTCTTCCCCATCGGTAGCATTCATTTGAAAATCAGGTTTGTAGAAGCAGATGGGGTGCATATATTTGAGAGTTATAGCCAATGCTAAAAAACGACACAACAATGAAAGAACTAACGACATTAATTTTACTAACAGTTACGACATTCACTTTCGGTCAGGCAGAAATTTCAATTAAGTATCAGACAGCAGACAGTTTATTGCAAGCTGACAATTACTTGGAAGCATACAACATTTTAAAAGAAATAGAACCAAAGTGCGACATGAAAGATACTCTTTACGACTATATACTTTGGTATTATGTGGGTGCGACTTCGGAACTTGAAAGCCAGAACCGAACGAAAGAACAATTTGAAACCTCTCTAAAATATGGACTTGAAGCTCTTGAACTAATAGAGAAAGGGAAAAGTCGTTTTGACGAAAAATTTGCTTCAAGAGAATTTTGGATGCACAAAAATTTAATCGTTTCGTATTTCGGACTTGGACATCTTGACAAAGTCCAAAAACATAAAGACATTCTTTACAAAGCATATAAAGAGAAAAAATTACCGGACGGAATTGACAAGTATTTCAACTTTACATTCTTCAAATGGGAAGATAAGAATGTTTGGGGTTATGAATGGTATCCAGAACTTGGCGACCCTGAAACACAAGGAAGTTTTTCCAAAATTGTATATTACGTTTACAGCACAAAACCTGACGGTTCAGACAAAGACCAACTATATAGACTTCACGTTTTAAAATTTCATAAGTTTGACAACTCCGTAAAGTTTGATTATGTAATGACTAAGCGACTTGAAACGGCAACAGACGAAGTTAGCGGGACATTATATGCTTATACATACAACAAGAAAATTGACTATACCAAACTTCAGGCGGACATAAAGGAAATTTTAAAGGGAAATTACGAACCTGACACAAAATCAATAATCAAGAAGAAATGAGAATCGCTGGCTATAACAGCGGTTTGCCGACAAGCGGGGCGACAGTGGTAAATTGAGCTTTTGTGCTTTCTACTTACATTTGTGCTTGTTGACAGGTTAGTGCTTCTAAGCCCCGCCCGAACGCAATACCCGAACCGTTGTCAGCAAGTGTAACGACAAGTGTCAATGACAATCTAAATTAAAAACAATGGAAATACAGCAATTTAACCGCGAAACCAAAGGGCATTTTAAAGTGGTAGAAGACGGAAAAGAAGCAGGGATAATGACCTATTCTTGGGCAGGGAAAGAGAAAATAATTATTGACCATACAGATGTAAATCCTGAATTTAAAGGAAAAGGCGTGGGAAATAAAATGGTAATGGCTGCCGTAGATTATGCAAGGGGAAACAATATTAAAATTATTCCGCTTTGTCCCTTTGCCAAAAGCGTATTTGACAAAACCGAAGCAATAAGAGATGTATTAGCCTAAAACAAATTTCTCCCCATCAGCGTCACTTGTTAGAAGAGGACGCTAATGTTTCATAATAAATCAGAAAATATGTCAAACATTTCATTAATTATTGAGGAGCGGGCAGCAGACATTGGCAATTTTATGGTAGGTCGTTTGTTACCGTTCAGGCAAAAAAGAGCAGTGGGCCCATTCGTTTTTATAGACCACATGGGACCTGCCCAACTGAAAGATTACGAAAATCTGGATGTGCCTCCACATCCGCATATCGGACTTTCAACGCTTACTTATTTGTTTGAGGGAGCAATTATGCACCGGGACAGTATAGGTTCCGAATTGGAAATACAACCCGGAGCAGTCAATTGGATGACGGCAGGTAAAGGAGTAGTCCATTCTGAGAGAACACCCTCGTATTTAAGGCAATCAGGCAAAAGGCTTCACGGGCTTCAAATATGGGTTGCTCTCCCCAAAAAGTTGGAAGAAATAGAGCCTTCGTTTACTCATATTGAAGCCAACGATATTCCACACTGGCAGCAAAATGGTGTAAGCATTAAGCTCATTGCAGGAGAGGCCTTTGGAAGAAAATCTCCCGTGCCGGTTCACAGCGCATTATACTTTATAGAAATCAAAAGCACATCAGCCCAAAAACTGAGCATCGGCAACGATTTATTTGGCGAAAGTGCTTTATACATTTTGCAGGGTAGCATAAATAGTGACGAAAATACATATCATCCAAAACAAATACTGATAGCAAAAGACAGTAAGTTGTGTGAATTTGAAATAGGAGAAAATACAACCGTTTACATTTTTGGTGGTGAGCCTTTTCCCGAAGAACGATTTATAGACTGGAACTTTGTTTCGTCAAGCAAAGAAAGACTGCAACAAGCAAAAGATGATTGGATAAATCAAAAATTTCCGAAAGTTCCCGATGAAACCGATTTTGTTCCCTATCCTCAATTAAAAAACAACTAAATATGACATAGGTAGTTGATGAACCTCAACACACACCCTCCTCACAACACCAACAAGTAACGCTAACGCAGTTCACAAACCAGACCGGTGCAATCCGGGTGCCAGCACCTGCATGGCGGAAATCAGAAGAAAAAACTTAATCCTTCAAACAAAAAATCCCTTAAATTCGCATGAATTAAGGGATTTCTAACTAAATAAGTAGTCCGTACGGGAATCGAACCCGTGTTACCAGAATGAAAATCTGGTGTCCTAACCCCTAGACGAACGGACCGTTCTGCTAAAAGAGTCGCAAAGATAGCTTCAGGCTTTTTATTTTCAAATTCCCACTGAAAAAAAACGGCTTCCCTTCCATTAGAGAAGCATACCGTACTTAATACTATCCAGGTTAGCTCAAAATTTGGGTCGGTTTGCTCCCTTCGTTCCAATAATAGCTGTCGGAATATATTCTTTTACCGAATATGGCAGTTCCTACCCGCACCATGGTTGAGCCTTCTTCGATGGCCGTTTCGAGGTCGCCACTCATGCCCATGGAAAGCTCGTGAACGGGAATGTTTTTTTCGAGCATTTGCTGTTGCAGGTTTTTGAGCAGCCGAAAGCATTTGCGTACCTGTTCGGTTTGGGCAGAAAATAGCCCGATGGTCATCAGTCCTTTAATATGGAGTCTGTCTAATGTGTGAACGCGCAAGGCAAAGCCAACGGCTTTTTCAGGCGCTATGCCAAACTTGCTCTCTTCGTACGATGTATTTATTTGTAGAAAAACATCAAGGGTTTTGTTTTCAAATTCAAGATGCTTTTGAAGTTTTTCGGCCAGATCCCAACGGTCAACCGACTGGATGCAATCGGCATACCGGGTAACTTCTTTGATTTTGTTGGTTTGCAAATGCCCGATAAAATGGGTGTGATGCGGAACTGATTTTAAGTCTTCAAATTTTTCTTTCATTTCCTGCACTTTGTTTTCGCCTATCAACATCCGATCGTTATCGGATTTACCGGCTTCGAGCACGATTTTTATGTTCTCTGCCGAAACGGTTTTTGTGGCTAAGAGCAGCTTTACGGCTGACAGGTTTCTGCCGGATTTATCGCACGCCAGCGCTATTCTTTTCTTTATGAAAGCAAGATTATCGACTATCGTGTTCATGCCAGCATTTCATGTTCGGGGCAATCAACGCGAAGGTCTTTATCGTGTAAGGTGGCTTGCAGCAATGTGCAATACTGTTTACTGCCGGTAACCTCGTAATGGTTGCACGTAAAGCACATACGCTGCACGGTGATAACGCCCGCGCGGTTCAGGTCGTAAATCAATCGAAGCAAGCCGTTGAGCATAACTTCTTTTTGTGAAAGGGTGAGCTGGTTGAGCGGTTTTTCAAACTGGCCGGTAAACAGCGATGATTTTTTTGCAATCTCCTTCCCTTTCGGTGTGAGCCGGATTGTAAAGCTGCGGGTATCGTATTCATCCTGTATTTTATCGACTAATTTTTTTTGCAGCAAAACTTTTACGCTGTCGCTGATGGTGGCCTTGGTCATATTAAACTCATCGGCTAAGTAGCCTACCTTGCATTTTTCCTGTGTGTGAAAAAGAAGGAAAATCAAAATCTGAACCTGTATGGGACTGAGCGCAAATTCCTTGCTTTCGTTCCACAACAGCACCCTGAACGCTTCCGAAACACGTTCAAGGGCTACCACGATTTTGCTTTCTATTTTTCTTTCCTGCTCCGCCAGGCTGAACGATGAAGCCATGTTATTGACAATTTTCCATTTCGTAAATGTAATATCCTTTTTGCCGGATGGCCTCTTCCCATTGCGGTTTAATTGTTTCAATGTGACAAAACCTGCATTCTTCTGAGGTGAGCGGCTGACCGGCCTGTCCTTTGTTTTCAAGGTACGTTTTTCCATAGCCGTAAATCACGGCTTCATCTTTTGTTTCAACAGGCGCAATAATATCGAAGTGCATTACGCTTCCGTCTTTCTTCGTTACATAAGTATCCCAAACTGCTACTTTCATACTGATACTGCTTTACTTGTTCTTAACTAATCTCCAGTGGCTTTGTGAAATTGCTCCATAAAGATAGGATTCCTAACTTTATGGAGCAAAAATTTTTACTTCACTTTATAGGGCAGCGAAAGGCTTTTCGACAGCACGCTAAACACGTTATACACACCCAGCATTGGTTTATCCATCGACATACCGCCTTCTGGCGCAGAAACTTCGAGGTAGCAGGTAACGGCATCGTAGCTGAAGTCCGTTTTGCTGTTAACCCGATAAACAGGCACCGAAACCCGGATCGCATTATCCTGCGTTACAACCGGAAACCCGGGCGAGTCCATGTACATGGGCATGTCGGGAGCGGTAGCGGGCTTCCTGGTCTTGTCGGCTTTCATGTGTTCCTTTACGGCAAGGCCACCGGCCACGCGCTTATCTTCAACCAGCACAACCCAGTGCGGGTGCCAGGTAAGGCCGTCATTGTCATAGTTGCCGTCTCCGTTTTCATCCCATAAAGGGCTGTCGTCAAAATCGGGGTGCGATGTCAGCGCCAGGGCTACTATACCGGGTGTTGTACTAAACCCGATGTCTTCCGGCTTTAAGGTTGTTGGAAATACATACGCCAGTACCGGGGCCATGTCTAACTTCCCAACCGGTTTGGGTGTGGTTTTACCGGCTTTACCTTCTACTACAATTTCAAATTCAAGCGTGCCGAACTTCTTGTTGTGAACTACGCTTGCGGATTTGATTTTAAAATCGGGCGACTCTGCAAAAGACTTGCATTTATCGCAGGCAAAGGCGGCATTAACCCATACCACTGCCATTACGGATAGAATGATTTGTTTCATGATAATTAAGTTTTGATGTTGATAAAATAACTACACAACGATTGTCATGTTCAACCTTTTACATCGGCCATCGATGCACCGTAGTTGATGTGCAGTACACTTTTGTTGGGTGTAATCAGTGCCGGCACGGATTTTACACCTGCCTTTTCTGCTTCCGCGATGCGGCTTCGGTTTTCACCGAGATGAACGATTTCTACGTTGTTGGTGCCAACTAAGTTTACGATGTCGTGTTCGGCACTGATGCATACGGGGCATCCTGCGTGATAGAAAATTGATTTTTCCATGTGTTTAAAGGATTAAATTGTTCTACGGCTATATTGCCGGAACAAATATAGTAAGGATTCCTAACTATACAAAGTAATCCCGATTTATCGCCAAAATTCGTCTGCCGTATTATCCTCAAATTTTTCGGTATGGGCGGCTTCGATGGCCTGTAACTGCTCATCGGTAGCTATTTCCTGTATCTGGTTAAACAACATGCGTTCTTCAAAGCGTATGTGCTTTTCCAATTCTTCTTCAATAAAGTTCAGGTTTTTCACCAATTCCGTACTGGCCGAAAATAAACGCTGAATTCTTCTGTGTTCGGCCAACGCCCGCTTTACGTTTCCATGATTTGCAGGCAGTACAGTGAAACAGTATTTTTCTTCTGCCTCAAAATGCTGCTTCAGGTGATTCTCCCAAAACCAATCGGTATAGGCTTTAATGCGTTCGGGCGCTATATTTTTTTTAAAGCCCTGCCGTATTTTCCAACACAACAACAAACCGTAGTGGTGGTCGCGGCTCAGGGGCTGTAACATTTCATGTCTTTTAATGTGTATGGTTTTTATGTTTATCATTAGCAATTGTTTCATGCTGTGGCGAAAGATTTTTCCATTTCAATGGCTTTCGGAAACAGGATATTGTTTTCGAGATGAATGTGCAGGTGCAGATCTTCCTCGAACTCTTTCAGCAACGAAAACGTAACGCGGTATGTATTACAGGCATCAGCCGGGGGCGTGTAGCTGCCGGTAAGGGCTGCAATTTTACGGAAGCGTTCGCCCTCTACATCATGCTCGTGGTGCATCATCGCGATGGGATTTTCAACTGTGCCAAAATGCGGTGCGGGCAATGGCTCATGACCATCATTCAGTTGTACCATTTTACGGATGAAAGGAAAAAGGATAAACTCTTCTTTCTTCATGTGCGCGGTTAGCTCTCCGGCCGACTCGTTAAATAGCTGTTCTACTTCTTGCAGTTCAGGGTGTTGGCCTCCGTGCACTTTTACAACCTTATGCAGAAACGGTTTTATCTCCTGGATTTTCGCATCCACATAGCGGTGATGTTTCTTCTCAATGTAATCGGCCAATAAATCTAATGGCCAACTGTTGTAGTCGGTTGCTTCATTTCCGTTTTGCTGAATAGCCTGTTGCAACTTCTCCACTAAGGCGCTGTGGTCGATATTCTTTCGTTCGCAGGCTTCGGCAATGCTGCGGTTTCCGTTGCAACAAAAATCAATTCCGTAACTTTTAAACACAGATGCGGTGCGGTAATCTTTCGCTACCAACTCTCCTACAATAGTTTCAGATGTTATATTCATGATTAATTGCTTTATGTGTATTACTTATTTGTTTCATTTCCCCATTGTTTCAACTCATCATTTGCCCACCATTCAGGAAAAAATTTACGTTGCTGAAATTTCGGGTGTAAATACTTTTTCCATTCGCTGCCCCCGGTAGCGGCCTTGGTTTCGCCTTTGCTGTCTAAATAATGTTGAGCGGTTTCTAAATGCACCAAGGGCCACTTAACATTGTACATATAATCAAACTCTTTGAGTTTTTGAATCAGCTCACCGGAAGGGTTAGAAAATCGTTTTGCTTTTTCAGCAACCGTATTGCCTTTCACCTTATTGGCCAATGCAATAAAGCTGTCTAAATATTTTTCTTCAAACTGACGGAGTGTGAGAGATTTCTTACCGGTTTTCCGGTTGGTTCCGGCATCTTTCCAGTAAATGTGTTCAAACCATTCGACTGTTACCGGGTTGGCCGGTAACCGCTTCTTACCTTCTTCATTAATTAAATTCTCCAAAGGCGTACAGTAGATTTCTAAGTAGCGAAACTGTGCCGACTGAAAACCGCTTGCAGGGGTGAGCGTACTGCGGAAGGTGTTGTAATCGTCATAATTCATTCCGTATTTCATTACATCAAACGATGTAATGAGCATGGACGTGTACCGGTTCAGGCGATTGAGTTTGTCTATCCACGTTGTTTCGCTAAGATTTTCAAAAACCAATTGCTGTATTTCGTGAATCATCATTTTCAACACCAGTTCCGTAACCTGGTGATACATAACAAATATGGCCTCATCTTTAAAATCGGTGCGTGTTTTTTGCAACGACAACAGCGTATCCACCTGGATGTAATCCCAATAGTTGATGGGTTTGGCCTGCAATAATCCTTTTAGGTACGTTTCAGGGTTTTCGTCTAACTGCTGATACTTCTGTGTAATATCGTTTATGATTTTTTTCATACTCGTTTATTTTAGTGGTGTTGCGGCACTATCGCGATAATATTGAATCTTATAGAGAAACATTTCGGCCATGCGCTCACCCTGCCACTTGGCGCGTTCTGCCTTTCCGCCAACAAAATGTTCGTCAATAGTTTCATAAAACAATTTTATCCACCGATCGAAATGTTCCTTATCTACCGGAAGGTTGGCATGTGGCAAAAACGGGCTGCCGTGATAGGTATGTTGCTCTAATAACACGGTTTGCCAAAACCGATACATCTTTTCAAGGTGTTCGGGCCACCTGTCCTGGATAACATTGTTAAAGATGTCTTTCAATAAATCATCCTGGCGTACCTTACCGTAAAAGGTGTCCACCATTAATTTAATGTCATCGATGTTCTCTATATCTTTCAACTCTTTCATAATCTTTTCTCATCGCACCAGCATTGTTTTACCTGCTTTAAGGCCGATAGCTAAATCGTAGATGCTGGTGTTCTCCAGCATCTTTTTAAGCTCGCCCCTTACTTTAACAAATTTGTCGTGCATGGGGCACGGCTGCGTGTTGCTACATTCGCTCAGGCCCAAGCCGCAACCTTTGTAAACAGTGTCACCGTCTATCGCAAATACAATATCACTGACTTTGATTTCTTTCATTCGCTTTGGGTTGATTTCAAAACCACCATACGGCCCGGTAAGGGAGTTAACAATGTTGTGGCGGGTGAGCATACTCAACACCTTACCTGTAAAGGCTTCGGGCGAACCAGAGTTTTCCACTACATCGCCTATTTTCACCCTCCTGCCCTCCAAGGATTGCGTAGCGATGTAGATGACCGCTTTTATACCGTACTCACATGCTTTTGAAAACATCGGAATGACTTTCGAGATGTAAATGTAGGGTAGATTTTTATTTCGGACAAATTTGTCTTAAATAAACCTGTTAAATCATTAAAAGTTTTTTATTCGGTTAAATCGATTGCGAGAAGCAGGTCGTCCGGCTCAACCCAAAACCCGGAATTATTAGGGTCAAAAATTGGTTTTAACCCGTCATCCTGTAATTTTGTCGGCTCCAAAAACGAACATTTAATCTTTACAATACCATGACAAAAGTTGGAATAAACGGATTCGGACGCATCGGCCGGATGGCCTTTCGGGCAGCCATTAATCGCCCCGATATTGAAATTGTAGGAATTAACGACCTGCTTGAACCCAGCTATATGGCCTATATGCTGAAGTACGATTCTACGCATGGCCGTTTTGACGGCACAGTAGAAGTTCAGGACGGCAGCCTGGTAGTAAACGGAAAGAAAATCCGCGTTACCGCTGAAAGAGATCCGGCCAACCTGAAATGGTCGGACGTAGGCGCTGAAATTATTATCGAGTCAACCGGTTTATTCCTTACCCAGACCGATGCACAAAAGCACATACAGGCCGGGGCAAAAAAAGTGGTATTGTCGGCACCAGCCAAAGACGATACCGCCACGTTTGTGATGGGCGTTAACCACAAGAGCCTAACCGCACAACACACCATTGTTTCCAATGCTTCGTGTACTACTAACTGCATTGCCCCTGTTGCAAAAGTATTGAACGATAAGTTCGGAATTGTTGAAGGTTTGATGAGCACAGTACACGCAGTTACCGCCACTCAAAAAACCGTTGACGGGCCTTCTGCCAAAGATTGGCGCGGGGGTCGTGGTGCATACCAAAACATTATCCCCTCTTCTACCGGTGCAGCAAAAGCCGTTGCGTTGGTTATTCCTGCATTAAAAGGAAAATTAACGGGCATGTCGTTCCGTGTGCCGGTAGCGAACGTATCCGTAGTTGACTTCACCGTGCGGTTGGAGAAACCCGCTTCTTACGAAGACATAAAAAATGCTATGAAAGAAGCTGCCGCAGGCGAGCTGAAAGGAATTTTAGGATATACTGAAGATGACGTAGTGTCGCAGGATTTTATTGGCGATGCACGCACCTCCATTTTCGATGCCAAAGCGGGTATTGCCCTCAACGACCACTTTGTAAAAGTGGTAACCTGGTACGACAATGAGTGGGGTTATTCAAACAAACTGATTGACCTTGTGCAGGAAGTTGCCAAAGTGAAGTAAACTCAACTCTATAATTACTAAGCAAAATACGAAAAGGCCTCCTGACCGGGGCCTTTTTCTTTGCCCTTTCGGGGACTAAACAACTATTTCTTACGTTTTACCTGAAAATAGCTTAACTTCATGCTATGGCCGATTTTTACCAGCTTCTCGGATTAGATCGTTCTGCCGATTCCACTCAAATCCGCGCAGCCTATAAGCGATTGGCCTTTACCTACCACCCCGACCTCCACCCGGGTGATCCGCAGGCAGAAGAAATGTTCAAGGCCATCAACGAAGCCTACCACACGCTTTCCGACCCGTTAAAAAAAATGCGGTATGACGCGCGTCTCAATTCTTTTCAATCGTATGCCGATACTACCGATACCTATTGGCGCGAAGCACAACGGCAACGCTATGCCCGCTGGAAGGCCGCTCAAAAAGAAACACGCTACACATTCGACAAGGAATATTTCAGAGTTCAGGGATTAGCCTTTCTTACCTTCGTAGTGATTGCCGGGTTTTGCTTTGGCATTGTGCATACCATCAATTATTTCCACGAAAAGAAACAGGCCGAACTCGACCAACTCAATCGGCTTAAAATTGTGGAAGTATTTTCGTTGTTCAACAGCGGCCAGGTTGACCAAGCCTTTTCACTAATCGACAAACTCCGCAAGGAACAACCCGTTGAATACAAGTTTTATGCTGCACGCGATAGCCTTCTGAATTTTATTCGCTTTCGCGCGAATGAAGAATTTCGCACCGATAATTATTCCAACTCGCTTCATTACCTGAAGATTTTAGAGAAACAGGAAATGCCTGTGCGCATGGAAACACTTCAAAAACGTGCCATCTGCGAATACCGCGTTGGCGATTTTCCACAAGCGTTGCAGGCGCTCAAACATATTTACAACCAACAGCCCTGGAACCTCGAAGCGCTTTTCCAGATTGCCACCATCAACCTTGAAAACCTACAGGATAACCGCGAAGCGTTAAAATACTTTTCGCTTGGTAAAGACATGTTCAAGAAAAATCAAACCAGCATTTACGGACGCGCTTTTGAGATAGTGATGGATCCGAAAGACGCCCCCGAAATTTATTACCAACTTTTTATCGGTCGTGCAAAAGCAAATCTTAACTTAGGCAACTTTCACGAAGCCGAAACCGATTGTAACTGGGCAACTTTTTTGCGCCCGATGCATGGAGAGGGGTTTAAGCTTCGCGCACTTGCCAAAGTAAACCAACGCAACTACCGGGGCGTGTGTTCAGATCTTGCAAAAGCTATCGAATCGGGCGCAACGGAAACAGCAGAACTCAAAAAGAAATACTGTCCAAATTAATTACCAACTATTATGGCCACACCTACTAATGTGCTTACTACCGAACAGCTTGAATCTGTAAAGCGTAGCTATTTTAATGTGCTTGGATTTTTTCTGCAACAGGAAAATATTGAAAGCCGGTTTTTACGTTGCCTGATAAAGTGGAGCATACAATTACAGCTTACCACATCCGATTTAACCAACATCAACCTCGATTTCGATAAGCTGGCGTTCCAGGAACCACGCGAAAAAATTGAGTCGCTCTATCACCTTGTATATATGATCTATTTAGACAATGTGGTTGAAGACATTGAGCTGGAAGTAGCCACGTTATATGCCGAGCGATTGGGCTATGCACCGGAAGTTGTCAGTGAATTATTCAAGTCAATCGCCACCGCTTCGTTCGATCAGGACAAGCCCAGGGATTTGAAGAAGGAGATAGAAGACTTTATGAAAATCCAGCAAAGTTTTAAGTAACTGATGTAAGTATTGCGCAGTATTTAAAACATCCTGACGGCAATCCGTATGGCAATTTGCCGCAGATAAAAGTAAATCAGCCTTAAATCATTGAATTTCTAATCCTTTTGCCCTTTTCATCCTGAAATATACCCTCCGGCACATTCCTCCTTTCAATAAAACAAGTGTATGATTTTGCTTTTTCTTTACCGCTCTGCTATTCAGAGGTGAGCCATCTTTGTGCTATAGTTCTGGTTAAATGCAGTATGATGAAAGAGATGGGTTTTAAGGATATGGCGAACGTGAAAATTTCTTCACGCATAAAGCAGGTAGTCGTACTTATCCTGATCATACTGATCGGAATATTGATTTCTCATGCTGTTCAGGCGCAACAACCCCGGCATAAGGTTTACCACGATCGCGCAGCATGTAATATTTTGGAGAAAAAGCGCACAAAAACCACCAACATAAGGGTGATTGCAGCCGCCCAAAAGAAGAAACACAAGCCCATGGCCGAAATGGAAGCACCTGCCTCCGCAAGGGCAAATTCAAGGAATGAACGCGAAAACCGGGGGTCAAATCGCTGATAATACGGATAAGCCGTATGACTATACAAGGGTAATCTATCGAAATCAGGCAATCTCACTAAAAAGCAATACAGATGTAAGATTTCACTTGAACCACGCCCAGGCCCAACTTAGAAATTCCAGACTTTTATACCTGTAACCTAACTCTAAAACGCCATGATAACAGTACAGGAAGTAGGAGTAGAATCGAGAATAATGCACCGCATAAGGCGCGTATTCTTTCTGGTAACAGCAATTGCAGTAAGTATATTATATGCGGTAATGACGAATCCTTAACCCGCACAATCAACCCCACAAACGTTACAAAAAAGTCCGGGTAGTATTACCAGGACTTTTTTGTTTTTAAACCTCTCCATAGCTTTAGGCTATGAATTACAGCCCCGATATTTTCCTGAACAACCTGGCGCAAACTACGGATACCCCCTACCTGATTACCGTAGAGAAAGCCGAAGGCGTTTACCTGTACGCACCCGATGGCAAGCGCTATATTGATATGATCTCTGGTATCGGGGTAAGTAACATCGGGCATCGCCACCCAAAAGTTGTTGAGGCTATTAAGCAGCAACTCGACAGGCACCTTCATGTTATGGTTTACGGGGAGTTTATACAACACACGCCCAACGCATTGGCGCAAAAACTTACGAGCCTGTTACCGGCAGCGTTAAACTGTTGCTACTTTGTTAACTCCGGCACCGAAGCCAACGAAGGTGCGTTAAAACTCGCCAAACGATATACCGGACGAATGGAAATCATATCGTGCAAAAAATCCTATCACGGCAGCACACATGGTTCGTTGAGTGTTTCGGGTAACGAAGTAAAAAAGCAAGCCTTTCGTCCGTTGCTGCCCGATGTGCGGTTTATTGAGTTTAATAATGCGGATGATCTGAACTTAATCACCACCGAAACAGCCTGCGTTATTATGGAAACCATCCAGGGCGATGCGGGCGTGCGCATACCCGGCAAGGCATATATGAAAGCTCTGCGTAAACGATGCAATGAAACCGGCACGCTGTTAATCTTAGATGAAATTCAATGCGGCATGGGGCGCACCGGTACGCTGTTTGCGTTTGAACAGTTTAATATCATTCCTGATATACTGACTATCGGAAAAGCCTTTGGGGGCGGGCTGCCTATCGGGGCCTTTATTGCCGACAAAAAAAAAATGCAATGCCTCACGCACAATCCACCGCTTGGCCACATTACCACTTTTGGCGGAAACCCGGTTTGCTGCGCTTCGGCATTGGCAACACTTACGGTTATTGAAGAAGAGAACCTGTTGGCTACCGTTGAAGCAAAAGGAAAATTATTAGAGAGCCTCCTCACACATCCGGCCATTAAGGAGATAAGGCGCATCGGGCTGATGTTTGCGATTGATTTTGATTCGGCAGAACGTGTTAATGCTATTGTTGAAGAAGCCAAAACACAAGGTGTAATTTGCTATTGGTTCCTCTCACACCCGAACAGTTTCCGCATAGCCCCACCCCTCACAATCACAAACGAACAGATTGAAGAATCGTGCAGGGTAATGTTGAAGGCCATTGATAATTCTTAACTTACACTATAGCAAACAAGAATACTCACTTCGACCGGTTAGATTACGCTCATTCCCGGGTTAATTAGTTCAAGTATATTTGAAATATCATGTACTCCGCAAAACCAATTACACATCGAGGCGAAAACCGTATTGCCGTTTACTTTGAAAAGAAAAAGGAACTTATTGAACGTTTCAAAAAATTGGCAGGCGCAAGGTGGAGCAGCAGTTTGAAGACATGGCATTTGCCCGATACGGAAGAATACCGCCAGAAATTTAAACTCCCGCCCGAAAAACATTTATCACCCGAAGCACAACAACAAACCGAAAGATTTGTGCAGTGGCTTCGAAGCAAACGATACAGCGAAAGCACCGTAAAAACTTATGCCGGGGCCATCCGGGTTTTCTTGTTGTTCTTCTCGGAAAAGGCTTTGGGTGAAACCGGAAACGAAGACCTTATTGTTTTCAATAATGAATACATCCTGAAAAACAAACTATCTGCTTCGTACCAAAACCAAATAGTAAATGCTGTGAAGCTGTTTTTTCAAACCGTACAAAACAGAAAGCTGAACATTGAGCAAATACACCGTCCGAAAAAGCCAAAAACACTGCCGAATGTGTTAAGCAAAGAAGAAATAAAAGCTATATTAGAAGCACACAACAACATAAAACACAGGGCAATGTTGAGTTTAATTTATGCCTGCGGATTACGGAGGAGTGAGTTGCTGAATTTGAAGCCAACAGACATTGACAGCAAACGAGGCGTGTTACTCATCAAGCAAGCCAAAGGTAAGAAAGACCGTATTGCACCGATTTCAGAAAAAATAATCGAATTATTGAGGCAATACTACAAAGCACATAAACCAGAAGTATGGTTGTTTGAAGGGCAAACCAAAAGCGAACAGTATAGTGAAAAAAGTCTTGAAAATGTGCTGAAACAGGCGCTGCAAAAAGCTAACATTAAGAAGCCCGTAAGTTTGCATTGGTTGCGGCACAGTTACGCCACTCATCTTTTAGAAAGCGGCACAGACTTGCGGTATATACAGGAACTTTTAGGGCACAATAGCAGTCGAACTACCGAAATATACACCCATGTAAGCACCAAAAGTCTTCAAAACATTAAAAGCCCTTTTGATGATTTGTGACAGGAAAAGCTATTTTTGTTATTAAAATAAACCTCACACTTATGGCGCAAAGCCAACGTAAAGCGGTTGGATTGGCGCAGTTTTGTGAGGGGTATAAACGAGTTAGCGGTCAGGTTGCGAACGACACCGAAAATATAGAAACTGAACAAAACAGAAGTAATTTAATGACCAAAGGACACTTCATAACGTCACTATTTTTAATTCTGACTTTGTCTTCTTGCAACTTGAATTATTTAGACTATTACCAACATATAGAATCGCCAGACGGACAATTTTATTATGGTTTGTATTCTGATTTTAGTATTGGCGACCCCGGTTTTTTAGTTTTGAAACTTGACAAAAAAACAAATCCAAAAGACCTTAAAATCAATTACAGCATTAAAAACGGAATTACGGGAGACGATGCAGAATGGATTGGCGACAGAACTGTTCTATCAAACTATGACGAAGCCGCTGAATATTGTAGCAACCCCAAAATTGAAATCATAGACAAACGGTTTTTAGTTTTTTCTCGTGGCGGTTATATGTTTGGACTTTATGACCTAAAATTAGAAAAAGACACTTTTAATAACTGTTGCCCTTGGAACGATTGGGCTTCTCAAAATATTTGGGCGGAAAAAGGGACTAATTACAAAGGACATATTCCCAAAGACGAAAAATCTGATTATGGACTTTGGATTGAGAAAAATATTCACGACAAAATAAAAGATTACATTGCGAACAACGAAAAAAATAACCCGAACCGCTAACACGGGTTTTGCGTCAGGCGGGCTGACGTGCAAACTTGGAGCTTTGTGCTTCTATTCAAGTTCAGTGCTGGTTGAAATTTTTGTGCTCCGAAACCCGCCCGAACGCAAAGCCCGAACCCGTTGGCTGTCATTATAAAACGAACCGTATGAAAAAATCAATTTTAGCTTTAATCATAACATTTACGACAAATTTATTGTTTGCTCAAACTGACAATTATAAAACTGTGATTGACAATTTTCAAGCGAACTACAACGCTGAAAAGTATGACAAAATTTTCAACGATTTTTCGCCCGAGATGAAACAGGCATTACCTCTTGAAAAAACCAAAGAATTTTTAACAGGGCTGAAAATACAAGTCGGTAATATTGAAAACAAAGAGTTTGTAACCTATCAACAAGGAACTTACGCAACTTATAAAACGAAGTTCGAGAAAATGGTTTTAGCCGTAAATATTTCACTTGACAACGAAAATCAAATAAACGGACTTTTCATCAAGCCTTATGAAGAACCAAAACAAACAAATAATGTAGTAAATGCACTAAACAACTACCCAAAAGAAATTGCTGAAATCATCTTTGAGAAAATAAAAAACATTCCGAATAACGCACAAGTTTCAATCGCCTTAACCCAAGGTGGAAAAATAAATTATTACGGAATTATAAAAACAAATGACACCATAAAATCCATCGAAAATCAAAACAAAATTTTTGAAATCGGTTCTATTACAAAAGTTTTTACTTCGACTGTTTTGGCTTCACTTGTTGAGGATAAAAAAATCAAATTAACAGACGAAATCAATACTTTTTATCCTTTTGCTTTCAAAGACAATATCAAAATAAGTTTTGAAAGTTTAGCCAATCACACTTCGGGTTTGCCTCGATTGCCTGAAAATTTAAAGCCAACAGATGAAGATAATCCATACAAAGATTATGACAAAAATGACATTGACGAGTATCTGCGGAATTTGATGAAACTTAATTCAAAAACCTATGCCTATTCAAATTTAGGTGCAGGATTGTTGGGCTACACACTTGGTTTATCACAAAAAACAACTTTTCAAGAATTGTTACAAAAGAAAGTCTTTGCCAAATACAAAATGAAAAACTCGTTTGTAAGCTCTCAAAATTTAGGAAATAGACTTGTAAAGGGGTTAGATGAAAACGGCAAAACTGTTTCAAATTGGGATTTTGACGTTTTGTTTGGAGGTGGAGGAATTTTATCGACAACAGAAGATTTGGCAAAATTTGCCAATGCACAATTCGACTCGAAAAACAAAGAACTCGCCTTGACACAAAAATCCACTTTCAGTATTAACGAAAATATGAAAATCGGTTTAGGTTGGCACATCTTAAAATCTGAAAACGGTAAAGATTTAATTTGGCACAACGGAGGAACAGGTGGATATTCTTCATCAATGACCGTCAACGTTCAAGAAAAAACAGCAGTTATTGTTTTGTCCAATGTTTCAGACATCAACGAAAATATTGACGACCTTTGCTTTAAACTCATAAACATAGCGGACAAAAAATAACGAACAGCCAACACCGGTTTTGCGTCAGGCGGGGTGACATTCCTCGTATGAACATTTGTGCTAAATTTGAGCTTTCGGCTTCGTATCAAGTTTAGTGCTAAAAATCCCGCCCGAACGCAAAGCCCCAAACCGTTGCCCTCGGACAAATTGGACTACAAATATGGAGAGCGACAGGACAGTTTTTTATACATTTAAATACCTCCCATTTGTCGTGGGACTTTTTTTTATAGCGATTCCCTTAATCGCAAATTTAGACCCGGAGAACGCTACCTTTAACGGAGAACCTGGGCCACCAGACATTTGGACAACTGTGATATTCATTTTAGTTGGAGTTCTCGTTGGACTCATACCGTTTCTTTACATGGACAAGCTTGTGGTAGTTGAGTTAAGTAATCAAAACATTAAAATCATAAAGGGGGACAATGTGATTGAGGTAAATTGGCTGGACGTTGAGACTGTAAAAATGTTGCCGACAATTTTCCCACCTCTTTATAAACTAAGACTTAAAAACTACGGAGACTATTTTCTATTTAACACGACAAGATGGGGAGCGCAGTTTATGGTTTTCACTTGGGACTGGAGCGACATGGGACAACTGATAAAAAAGAAAAAAAAGGAATTAGGAATCTAAAAATCGACAATGACGAAATTCTTTATAAACGTTGGACTATTCCTATTCTTTACCTTCTCGACATTTTTCATTCTGACTTACTTTTGGTTTCTGTATGATAAAATCAAAAGACCGACATTTAAGAATATGGACACCAACGATTTTATTTTGTTTGGGTTTATTGTAGTTGCAATGATGACTGTGGACTTCTTTATACTTAGACGATTTATTCGGGGACTAAAAAAGTGAGGACTAAGGGCAACAAACCGCTAACAAAATGCTTATGCAATGGCAGGGTTTGGTGTAAATTTGTAGCTTTAGTTTTCAAACAACGTTTTGTAAGGGTTGACAGTGACGTGAAGGTCGCGCTAAACATTCCGCTACGCTCCATTTATTAGCGCTCCTATACCCGCCACTGCACAAACCCAACCGTTGGCGGTCATTGTAACGAAAGACACCGCACAAAAGAACGAAATCAAAAAAAAATTATAGCACAAGACGGACAAATAGAAATTCCATTGAGTAAAAAGAAAATGACATTGACACTTTTAGGCTCAATTATTTTCGTAGGACTTGGTATTTGGTTTTTAATCAATCCACCGAAAATCAACAATCCAATTTTTGGCAATCCGACAGTAATTTTTATTGCAGGACTTGCTTCAATTATATTTTTTGGACTTGTAGCAATAACAATTATTCGGAAACTTTCCGACAAAAAAGCAGGACTTATCATAAGCCGACAAGGAATAATTGATAATTCAAGCGGGGTTTCAGCAGGGCTTGTGTTATGGACAGACATCGAAGAAATTAAAGTTTCCCAAGTGATGAACCAAAAATTCCTAATGCTTATCGTGAAAAATCCACAAGATTATTTGAACAAAGTAACAAATCCTCTAAAAAGAAAAGGAATGGAAATGAATTATAGAAGTTATGGTTCGCCAATTAGTATTTCATCAAATTCATTACAGACAAACTTTGACGATTTATATCAATTGCTAACCGGTAAACTGAAAGAGTATAAATCGTGAAAAACAACGAACCGCCAATAAGTTTTTTGTAAATTTGTGGCATTGTAATTTACAAGAAATATGAGTTTCCAAAAGTCTGACACATACATAGCCGAAATAAAGTTAATTTTAGAACAAGCACGCCAAAAAGCCTATCAAGCTGTAAATACAGCAATGGTTGAGGCTTATTGGTTAATTGGAAAAAGAATTGTAGAAGAAGAACAAAACGGAAAAGAAAAAGCAGAATATGGCGAAGCTGTTTTGAAAAATTTGTCCGTTGCTCTTACTTCGGAATTTGGAAAAGGTTTTTCTTATGCAAATCTTCGCAATTTTAGACAGTTTTTCCTAACTTATCCAGACAAAGAGAATTGCTACGCACTGCGTAGCAAATTGACTTGGACACATCATCGCCTAATAATGCGAGTGGAAAATCCCGAAGCACGAAACTATTATTTGCAGGAAACCGAAGAACAAAATTGGAGTTCCAGAGTTTTGGAACGCAACATCAATACATCGTATTATCAACGTTTGCTTTCTTCGCAAGACAAAAAAGAAGCATTAGAACACAGTTCAACGTTAGAAAAACATACAAAAACAGATTTCATAAAAGACCCTTATGTTTTTGAATTTTTAAACTTACCGCAACCAATCAACGCAACAGAAAGCGAAATTGAAACAGCGCTGATTGAAAACTTACAACATTTTTTATTGGAGTTAGGAAAAGGATTTTCGTTCGTTGGCAGACAAGTCCGCATAAGCACCGAAACATCTCACTTTTACATTGACCTTGTATTTTACAATTACATTCTAAAATGCTTTGTGCTGTTTGACTTGAAAACGACAAAACTTTCACATCAAGACACAGGACAAATGGATATGTATATCCGAATGTATGACGACTTGAAAAAACAACCCAATGACAACCCAACAATCGGAATTATACTTTGTGCCGAAAGAGATGAAACAGTTGTTCAGTATTCAATGCTTAAAGAACACAAACAACTTTTTGCTACTAAGTACATGCCGTATTTACCGACAGAAAAAGAATTGATTGCAGAAATAGAACGAGAAAAGCAATTATTAAAACACAAATTTGACAACGACAAAAAATAGAAACAACGAACCGCCAACATCGTATCGGCAATAGGCGGGCTGAACGGCTTCGTATCATCGGAAGTGCAAAATTCAACTTTCGTTCTTCGTATCAAGTTCAGCGCTAAAAATCCCGCCCATCGCCAATACGCGGCACGTTGGGAGTAGTTTTGGGTTTCTTGGCTTTCGTTTTGGTGTTAGCCCTGACGGAAGAAAATTTTGGGGTTTTGGAATACCCAGAACAGGACTGTATTACATTAAATATTATCGCTAATGAACAAGACAATAAAAGCCATTTTAGCTATTCTATTCTTCCTCTGTTTGGCAGATATGCCCTATGGCTACTATCAATTTGTAAGGTTTGCAGGACTAATTGGCTTTGCAATTTTAGCATATCAAGCTCACGAACAAAGCAGACAAACAGAAATGATAATTTACGGTGGACTTGCCTTACTTTTTCAACCGTTCTTTAAGATTGCACTTGGACGAGAGCTTTGGAATATTGTAGATGTCGTTGTAGGAATTGCTCTAATCGGGTCGTTATTTTATAACAAGCAAGCACGGTCAACCTTACATTTATTAATTAATTTTGCAGTATGGGCAATATTAAACTATTTGAAAGTAAGCAGATACGTTCGACTTGGGATGAGAAAGAGCAGAAATGGTTTTTTTCGGTTCAGGACGTTGTTGAAGTGCTTACCGACAGTGCAGATGTAAAGCAATACATAAAAAGAATGTTAAGCCGTGATGAATTGCTTAAAAGCAACTGGGGTACAATTTGTACCCTGGTTGAAATGGAAGCAGCAGACGGCAAAAGACGAAAGGTACAGGCTGCCGATACAAAAGGGCTTTTAAGAATTATCCAATCTATCCCCTCTGCTAAGGCTGAACCGTTCAAGCTTTGGTTGGCACAAGTGGGTTCAGACAGATTAGATGAAATTGAAAATCCTGAATTGGCGACCCAACGAACACGAGAATTATACAAACTCAAAGGTTATCCTGACGATTGGATTGAAAAACGAATGAGAAGTATTGCCATTCGTGAAGAATTAACAGACGAATGGAAAAACAGAGGCGTAAAAGAACAAAAAGAGTATGCAATACTTACAGCAGAAATTTCAAAAGCAACATTTGGATTGACACCGTCCGAATATAAAAAGGTAAAAGGACTAAAAAGTCAAAACTTACGAGACCATATGACCGACCTTGAACTGATTTTTTCAATGCTTGGAGAGGCTTCGACAACTGCAATTGTTAAGACCAAAAATCCAAAAGGGTTTGTTCAAAATAAAGTTGCAGCCAAACAAGGTGGGACAATTGCAGGTGACGCAAGAAAAGCATTAGAAATAAAGACTGGTGAAAAAGTAGTTTCAAAGGACAACTATTTACCCGAAAAAAAGACCAAGCAATTGAATAAAGGGAAAAAGAAATAGTCAACGCAAAAACAAACACATTTGCAATTCGCACAAGCCAACGCACAGACCAAAAATTGCAAAAGAGCTTACTTTCTCAACGCAGACAAAATTGTTTTTAATAAATCTCCCAACGCTTCAAAAAAATAAAAATACACCGACACACAGCCCGACAAACACAACAGACAATGACACATCGGAAGAAGGCCAGCAGGCACAAGGTATTGCCGCAATGGGGGCTGACGAGCAAGCATCAACAGTTGTGCTACTATGAAACTTTAGTGCTAAATTTGGGCTGACGGTTTTCAAAATCCCCCACTGTGGCAATACCCAAACCGTTAGCAGTAATGCTCAAAAAAGAACAACATGATAAAAAGGTTGACATTCTTGACTTTGGTACTTCTGATAACTAATTGTTCTGACAACGACTCAATTCAAACTGAGCAATTTGTTGGCAACTGGACAGTTACTCAGGTTTTACATGACAATGAATTAAAGACTGAGTGGTCAGGGATTCATCTGACTATTGAACAAAATAAAATTGACGGTGGACTCTATTCAATGGAAGACACAAAATACGACTCCATCTGGAGTACAAATGGCACATGGAAAAAATCAACTGAAGAATTTCAATTAATAATTGACGACACATTAGCGGTCGACTTTAGTTCGGACAGTAAAAGGCTTAACATTATTAAGAGATTACCGTGGACTGCTCAGTCAACATGTGACCCAGAGACGGGGATATGTTTGCCCATTGTGACAGGGATCTGGGACTTTAAATTTGAAAGAGAAAACTAGAAATTTGTAGATGAGCACTACTGCCAACAATAGTAGCTGTTACACAACTAAGAAACTGTTCATTTCCAAAAAAATAATCTTTGAAATTTGAGTGATTTTAAGGGTGAAAGTGAATGAAACACCTTGAAATGATAGTTGTGCAACAAGCACAATAGCTATTTGCAATGGCGGGGTTCAGTGTAAATTTGTAGTTTAGTTGTTTGCCCACGTTGGTGTTATTCAACAACGTGTAAGATGAAAGAGGGTAGCATACTAACCACCCATCAACCTACTATCAAAAACAAACGGGTCTGTTACGGCCTCAATAACCGCTTGGGCATGGAGAGGATGCAGCGGGTTAAGTAAAAAATTGTGCTCGTCAGGCACAATGGCCGAGGGCACTTTCAACACATAGTGTTGGGCTTTGTTTGCAAAGTCGGCTCCTGTTTTTTGAGTAGCGACAGGGGTGTACGTTTTTTCGTTCCAGCCCGTTGGCAAATCGCTTACAGTTAATTCTGTTATAGAGGAAACGTCTATCCTGATTTTTACTAAGCAAATATCCTGCGTTGCGAGAACATGAAAATTGTGCGCCAGGTATTCCAAACAAGCCAACGAAATACTACCTGCCGTGTAAAGCAACCGCACACCCTCAGGGTTCCAACGGCCACCGTATAACCCTGCACCCGTGCCCGATAAATCGCGGGCGTATGGCCGCCTGCACAACCGATAAACAAACATCAGGCAAGCACACCGTGTTGCATACGGCCAATTTGATTGAGCAACGTGCGAATGCCAAAACTGTTGGAAAGCAACTGTTTGGGCTTAATGCCGCCTAAGGCAATGTTTTGAGTATCCATCCAGGCGTGGAAGCCCTCGCCAAAAGCCTCAATGCCCGCGCGATATACTTCTTCTATCTCTAAAATTTTTTCGGTAACGGCAGGCTGAAACATGGTTTTGCGTTTATAGGTATCAATGGAGATAGGCAGGATAGTAATAAGCTCGGCTAACGTAAGCCCCGACAGCGACATAATGCGCTGCACATAGCTTTTGGAAACGCTTCGCCCCGCCAACACAAAATAATTGGCAGAGCCATAAACGGCTAATGGCTCGTTTAACACGTCAGGCTCTGTTTCGCTGGTTTTATATTTTTTCATACCGCAATATACACTTTTTTTAGTGTAAAAATACACATCATTAGCTTTTTTTCGTGGATTTCCTGGCGTAAAACGGGGTTTTACCCTTTTCCGGCTAACCGCAACCTCCACACCTCATCATATTCAATTTCTCCGCTATCAACCAGGTCGCGGATTACCTCAATAAACAATTCGCTGTCGGTGGGGTTTATTTTTTGTTCCAGTTCTTCGCTGGTCATGGCCGTTTTGGTCAGCAGGTTCAGGATTTCCGCGTGCAATTCCCGTGCTTCTTCCAGGCTCTCTTTCTTTTGGTTGGCAATACACACATCGCATAGCCCGCAATCCTCCCAGCTTTGTTCATCAAAATATTCAAGTATGCACTGCATACGGCAACGGTGATTCGTGGCCGCATAATCAATCATGGCCTGCATCTTTTCTTCCGCCAGTTTTTTCCGTGCCGCAAGGCGTGCATGATTTACCGGCAAACGTTCGGCATCCTGCCGGGCAAGCACGTAGGTAAGTTGCGGATTATCAATTGTTGGCTGATACGCCACCACCCGAAGTTCGTGCAGGTGCTTCAATAAACTTTTCAGTTCTGATAATTCAATCTTTAATCCTGTTGCGAGTTGTGCTTCCGATATTTTTACAAAGTCGGTAAACAACTGGGCGCCATACAAACGCAACAGCATTTTAATTACAGGGTCAAACTTTTCATTGGCTACCTGGAATTCATACAAAGCAGCTCTATCCTTCTGTATATGTAATTGTGACGGGCTGTAAAAACTCTCGTTAAACTCAACTAATCCCTCCTCTTCCAGTTTTTTCAATGCGCCATATACTTCCGTTACCTGAAAACCGAAACGCTCGCAAAAGTTGTGCAATTCAAAATCAAAACTCTCGCCTGCTCCGCTTCCTTCTGCAAGCTGAAAATAATTAGCCAACGCCTGGTAAATGGTTTTAAGAAACGAAACATCAGGGTGCGATAACTTCACTTTTGTTTGCAACGACTCCACATCGGAGTCGTGATAGATGATGACAGCATAGGAACGAACACTATCACGGCCTGCACGTCCGGCTTCCTGATAATACGACTCAAGATTTTCGGGTAAATCAACATGCACCACTACGCGCACATCGGGTTTATCGATGCCCATACCAAATGCATTGGTAGCTACCATTACACGGTAATGCCCTTTCAGCCAATCGTCCTGATGTTGTGTGCGCTGTTGAAAATGCAACCCGGCATGGTAGGGTAATGCCGGAATACTCCGTTGGTTCAGCAAATTAGCTAACTCAACTGTTGCTTTTCGCGACCGGACATATACGATGGCCGAACCTTCTACCTTCTGTAATATCTCCAACAGTTTCTTTTCCTTGTTCTCTGTTTTCCTGATAACAAATGAAATGTTATCGCGTGCAAATGTTCGCTGAAAGGTTTCATATCCTTTCCTGAAGGCAAGCCTTTCGCAAATATCTTGCTTTACTAATTTTGTTGCTGTGGCGGTTAATGCTATTACGGGTGCATCCGGTATCAACTCGCGCAGGGCAGCTATTTCAAGGTAAGGCGGCCTGAAATCATATCCCCATTGCGAAATGCAGTGCGCTTCATCCACAACAATTAACGATACATTCATTTGGGTAACACGCGCAGTAAACATTTCGGTTTTCAATCGCTCAGGAGAAACATACAGGAACTTAACAGAACCATGAATACAATTGTCGAGTGTTGTGTCAATCTGGCTGTGCATCATGCCGGAGTGCAGCGCAACAGCCGGTATATTGCGTTTCTTCAAGCCCTCCACCTGGTCTTTCATCAACGCAATGAGGGGCGACACCACAATACACAAGCCGTCCATCAGCATGGCGGGCACCTGGAAGCAAACCGATTTCCCTCCGCCTGTGGGCAACAAAGCCAATGTATCTTTACCATTAAGAACGGACGTGATAATCTCCTCCTGCATCGGCCGAAATGCCGTGTGTTTCCAGTAGCGCTTTAATATGGACAGTGGTGTTTCCAAACCTGATTAAAAGGCATCTCTAAAAACCTAACAAAGGAACGTCATTGCGAGGGAGGAACGACCGAAGCAATCCCGTTTATAGTGTACAAAGCGGGATTGCTTCGCGGTCGCTCGCAATGACGGCACGTTTTTTAGAGATGCCTTAAATATATAAAAGAAAACGGGCCGAAGCCCGCATTTTCATTTCCGTTTTATTTGAAAGTGACGCTACGCAGGATAAACCCAGTTTTTGTGTTTCCTGTAAAAGTATAGCATTGAAGCAATCACGAGTACGCTTCCCGCTATGGCCATAACGTAGCCAGCATCTACAAAAAATTCAGCCCAGCTTAATTGTGCTCGCCCCCATTCCTTAAACAGCATTACGCCAATGCTACCGAGATAACCAAAAGCATCCGCTAAGTAAATCAGGAAGCCTACCGTGCCCACGTATTTGAAGGTCGCTATCATCCTGTCGAACAGGATGCTGTTAAACGGCACATAGCCCATGTACAAACCAAAACCGAGGAAGACCATCCAAACCGGTGCACTGATAACGCCCCTGTCGAAAAACCAGGTAGCCAAACCAACCGAAACCATACCAATCAGTATTAAAATGTGGTTGATGATAAACGCTGTGCGGTTGTTACGGATAAACATGATACTGCCTATAATGACTAATATGGCAATAGTGATAGGTATTTCCGTTCCGGTAAAAATTTCGGGCGAGTTGCCATAGCCGAGCGATTGCCATACCTCTGCCGAAAAATTATCTCTGAAATCGCGAAAGGCAGTTAACAGCATGTAGGTTACGATTAAAAGAATAAGACCAGGTGCAAAGGTGAGTATGAATTTTTTTCGTTCGAGGCTGTTCATGGGCTGCCGTTTGGTGCGGAGTGACTCATCAAGCTGCGAAGGAGCGGGCAACTTATCGAGCATCCATAAAAAACAAAGCAACGGCACTATAAACAAGCAGGTAGATACAAAGGGCATCCAGTATTCGGAAACTCCCCACAACTTCATAACAAAGCCGCCTACCGATTTTGAAAATCCCGACCCGAAAATAAAACTTACTGAAACACCTGCGCCCAGCACTTCGGTAAAGCGTCTGCCTTCGAGGTAAGCAAAAACCAACCCCCAACCCATGCCTAATGGCAGACCATTAGTAAATAAAAAGATAATGTTATACGGAGCAGGTACTATCGCAAAAAATAACCACGACAACCCCGCTATGGTAATCATAATAAGAATACCTCTTACACGCGCGTTCGCCTTTAGTTCTGAAATGGTTTTAATACCAATAAATTTTGCCAGACCATAACCAACCATTTGTGCGATAACGAGCCACACTTTGTAATTAATGCCGAGGTACACCAATCCTTCGTAGGTGCCTACCGTATAGGTTTTGCGGAAAGCAAATATGCAGGTGTATAAACAAAAGGCAGCAACGGTAGCATATACTGAAAACCAAAATCCACTGGTTTGTGAAAGCCACCGTGTGATAGGATGAGGTGATGAAGATTGCATCGCCCAAGGTAATCGTTTTACCGGATAAGAAAAATTGGTTTATGCAATGAATCTTACCATATAATTTTCTCCTTATTCAAAAACGCTTCAATGCCGCGTTTGCAATCTTGCGTGCTGCGGGCATGTGCGTTGCTTGCGGCTGCGTGGTTCAGGGCGTCTTCCAACGATTTACCATAAACATCGGCTATGAGTCTTTTGGTAAGCCTCATGCTGTCGGCAGAGTTCTTGCTAATCAGTTGCGTGGTGAAATCCCACACTTCTTTTTCTAAGTTTTCTGCCGACACAACCCGGTTGATTAAGTGTGATGCTAAAGCCCGTTCGGCAGAAATTAAATCGCCACCCAACAACAGTTCGCGTGCTGCACCCTCTCCGATTTTACGAAGCAGAAAAACTGACACCAATGCTGGTATAAACCCGATTTTCACTTCGGTATAACCAAACTTTGCTTCGGGCACGGCAAACACCCAATCGCAAACCGTTGCCAGTCCGCACCCACCGGCCAGCGCATGGCCTTGCACCTGGGCAATAATTATTTTAGGATGCGTGTACATCTTTACAAAAAGTTCTTTCAGGTGATTGGAATCCTGAAGATTTTCTTCATACGAAAAATGTTGCAACTGTTGAAGATACGCGAGGTCTGCGCCCGCACAAAACGCTTCGCCCTTAGCCGAAAGAATAACAGCTTTTACATTTTCATCCTGCGCGGCAGCGTCAAATGCTTTTTTCAGTTCAGCGATAAGTTCATGATTCAATGCGTTACGCTTATCCGGCCTGTTCAAGGTAATCACTGCAACCCGTTCCTTACTATTGTATTCTACACTCTTCATAAAAATCACAATTTCGTTTCAAAAGCGCCATGATGCAAAACCGAATGAATACGAACATCCGCATTACCAGATTCATTCACTATCCTGTTGGCTGTGTACCACGAATTACTACTATCTATAACTAACTTTTTAAATCTTACTTGTGCTAATTGCTGCATATTGCGGATGCTGTTATGACTGACCACAATATAGTCAACTTCCAGTGCGCTGGGAAGTAAAAATTCAGGAGAGGTAATATGAAGGAATGTATACGACTTCCAGGTGAACAACCTGCACCCCTGCAAATTGGTAGTGAATGAATTGTTGTTGATTCGGATATTGTGAATTCCCCCTATCAGCCGGTTGGGCCGGATATGAAAACGGATGCGGTCGTGGTTGTTCAGCAGTACCGAATCGGTAAAGAAATACGATGAGCCTCTGTCGAGCCACTCCATAGCATGATGCCCTGCCACACGATACACAACAAATTTTTCCTGGTCAACAGCATCGGCATAATGATGCCATTGTGTACCGCCATATAAAACAGTACAACCGGCAACTAAAACTGCGAAAGAAAATTTACGGAATTGCCAAAGTGCAAGTGCTGATACAACCATGCCGATAATCAACCAGTTTTGAAATGTAGTAATATAAACATCGTTTACCAGGCTAAACGGCAAACGCTCAACGGCAAACACAAAGTAGTTGATTACCCAAAGCAACAATTCAATGGCGCTCCCCAGCCAATCTGCCAGCCAGGCAATGGGGCTTATCGCCAATAAAACCATTCCGGCAACAAGGGCAACCGAGGTGCCCGGTATAACAAGTAGGTTGGAAACCAGGAAGTACACCGGAAACTGATGAAAATACAACAACCCCAACGAAAAGGTAGCCAGTTGCGCAGCAATGGAAACACATGTTACATCCCACGTTTTTTGGAGTACCCAGTTTTTTGGTTTCCATAGCACTATTAACTTCGGGTGTATGTACACTATACCGATTACGGCCAAAAAAGAAAGCTGAAAACCAACCGACATAATCATGAATGGTTCCCACATCAGCAAACCAAAAGCCGCAACGGCCAATGTGTTATAAATGTTAGTGCCGTAATTAAACGGTCGCGACAACGCCATGACCGTGAACATAGCCACTGCCCGCAACACCGAGGGCGAAAGACCGGTTATGAACGCATAACCCCAAAGAAAAACAATACTTATACACGCCAACATCCATTTACCGTGCTTCCAACGGTTTAACGGTTTGAGTATTGCAACAAGAATTATGTAGATAATAGCAATATGCAAACCCGAAACCGCCAACACATGAATAGCGCCCGAAGCTGCATACGCCTGCATAAGGTCATTGTCAAGTTCATCGCTTACGCCAAGCACCAATGCCAATATTACGCCCCGCTCCTGCCTGCCTTCAATATGTTTAGTAAATACTTTTTCAGCCCAATTACGGGCGGCTATTGAATAGGCCATTACCCGGCTTGGCGGATTAACAGAAACAAACCGAACATCTTCCCTTCTTAAAAATTGCTGGTGATAGATTTTTCTGTACGATAGAAATTTTTTGTAATCAAACTCACCCGGATTTGCAGGAACAGATAATTCGGGCGGGGCGCCATGAATCATTAACTCATCGCCATAGGAATATGGTTGATGAAAATCTTTCTTTGAGAAATACCACATTACTTTGCCCGATGCAGGCTTCCATTCAGCTCCGTCAAAAACCTGTTGCACATCGGCTTCAACTTTCCACGATTTTTCCTTCTCCTCCCCATAACCCGAAATAACGGCAACATACTTTTCAACAGAGGGCGCATGAAGAATATGGTTTTGCTTACGCGAATCGGTATGATACAATGTATTTAAGTATCCGGCTAAGAATATCGCGATTAAACCAATTACACCGGGGTTTATTTTTCTTTTCCATATTGCCAGAATAAAAAACAACACCACGCAACCAACAAACAAAAGCAAGGCAAGGCGTTCCGGGATACTATCGGGCTGATATATGCCTAATAGTATGCCGGCAATAAGGAAGCACACAATCCGTACAAATGTGTATGGCACCCAGTAAAACATGCAGGGAAAGTAAGTAAAAGGAAAAGAGAATTCAATACGGCAGGCAATACTTACCTATCATTACCCGCATCGCTTTTTTGTTTGCGGGCATACGCATCGATAATATCGCGCACCAGTTTATGCCGGACAACATCTTTCTCGGTAAGCTCAATAACACCAATACCTTTCACATCTTTTAAAATAGCAATGGCTTCGTTTAAACCGGAGCTTTGTTTCTTCGGCAGGTCAACCTGCGAAGTATCGCCCGTAACAATCATTTTTGAATCGGGGCCCATGCGGGTAAGAAACATTTTCATCTGCATGGGTGTGGTGTTTTGCGCTTCATCCAACAGAATAAAAGCATTATTTAATGTTCGGCCACGCATGTAGGCCAACGGGGCAATCTCTATGATTTCGCGCTCCATATAATACTGCAATTTTTCATACGGTATCATGTCATTCAGCCCGTCATAAATCGGGCGCAGGTATGGGTCAATTTTTTCTTTCAAATCGCCTGGCAAAAAGCCCAGGTTTTCGCCAGCCTCTACGGCAGGGCGCGTAATAATAATTTTCTTTATCTGTTTGTTTTTAAGGGCACGCACCGCCAGTGCTACCGATATGTATGTTTTGCCCGTTCCGGCAGGCCCAAGCGCAAACACGAGGTCATTATCTTTAACCAACTGAACCAGCCGTTGCTGATTCGGTGTTTTTGCCTTAATGGGTGCGCCCTTTGTACCGTGTAAAATCAACTCATCGCCTGCCACATGCGCCTGGTCAATTTCCTCTTCCTGCGATATATAATCTTTTACATTTTCTTCCGTAACCGCACCATACCGGTGATAATGACTTAATAAGGATTGAAGAATATCCTCAATCCGGTCAAGTTCATCGGCTGCACCCTTTACGGTAATCTGGTTACCGCGTGCCACAATACGGCTTTTCGGAAAAGCCGCAGCCAAGGCAGTTACATTTCGGTTTTCAATCCCCAGGAAATCAACCAGGGAAATGTCGTCCAGGGTAATTACTTTTTCTGTCAAAATAAGGTGTGTGGTTTGGCCTGTAAATAATATGGTGCAAAAGTGATTATTTTTGCCCCGTAAACTTACAAAAGAACACGGGGAGCATCAACACATGGCCATTATTACCCTGCTTACAGATTCGGGAACAAGCGACCACTATGTGGCGGCCATCAAGGCTAAAATCTTGTCGGTAAACCCGGGCATACGCATGGTTGATATTACCCACGCCATCGCTTCGTGCGACCTCGCCCATGCTGCTTTTGTGCTGCGCGCGGTATTTCGCGATTTCCCGAAAGGCACGGTTCACCTTGCAGGCGTTCATGCCACCGGCAACCGCAACGATGCCGCCATTGCCTTGCAGGTTGAAGACCATTATTTTGTTGGCGCAGATAACGGGTTGTTTGGATTAGTAACCGACAAGGTGCATCAAAACTTAGTTGAGCTGAACACCCTGACATCGATAGAGTCCACCTTTCCGGAAAAAGAAATATTTGCACCCGCTGCCGCAAAGTTGGCCAGTGGCGTAAGCATAACCACCCTGGGCAAGCCGATGCAAACATTCAAAAAAATGATTGACCGGCAAATGAAGGCCACCCGAAAACAAATTACCGGGCACGTACTTCGTGTTGACAGTTTCGGCAACCTGCTTACCAACATTACCAAAGATGCCTTTGACGTGCTTAGCGAAGGAAAAGTGTTTACCATTCAGTTTGGCGGAGAAAAATTCAGGAAGATCCATACCCATTACTACCAGGCCGAAGAAGGAGAATGTTTTATTGTGTTCAATAACCTGGGGTTCCTGGAAATTGGTATTTACAAGGGCAACGCATCCGAGTTATTGGGGCTGGAATACGACAGTGTTGTAAATATTATTTTTGAAGACTAACCATTATGCTGATACGGATTGTACGCATGCACTTTACTGATGCCGGGGTAGATGAATTTTTACAGATTTTCAATACCAACAAAGAAGCCATCCGGAATTTTGACGGATGCACCCACCTGCAATTATTAAAGGACGCTGACAACCCGAACACCTACACAACATTAAGCCACTGGAAAGATGCGGAGAGCTTAGAGCGCTATCGTAAATCCGAACTTTTCGGTAACGTATGGGGGCGGGTTAAAACCCTGTTTGCCGAGCGCACACAAGCCTTTTCGTTGCAGAAATTTATTGAACTGTAAATTGTGCGAACGTTAAACTTTACCCATATTTGCAGCCCAACAAATTGGCCGGATAACGGCCAGTTGTTCTTAAAAACGCCCGGGTGGCGGAATTGGTAGACGCGTTGGTCTCAAACACCAATGGTAGCAATACCGTGCCGGTTCGACCCCGGCCTCGGGTACAAAGCCTCGGAAAACTCCGGGGCTTTTATTATTTCCTGCTTATGTGGACAGTTTATGTTTTTTGTACATAGCTGTTAACCAAGGGCGCCCTTTTACCACATTGAAACTATTTGGTTGTAACCTTTTTCCGGCTTGACGGTAGTATAACAAAAAATTCACCTACATGTTCAAGCACAACATTATTCACTCCTTGAGGCATTTCAACCGCTTCAAGGCCACATTCCTGATTGTTCTACCCTTGTTTGTCTGGCGTTCTTTGCCAGGCTCAATACAGTAATCCGGTAGATATACTTGCTCAGATTGAAGCTGCACAAATTCCTAATAGGGGTGGCTATGATGGATTAACGCTACAAGAACTAACGCAAAAGTATTGAGCGAAGAGGCGAAGGCTGGTATTTTACGCATAGTGGTTCAAACTGGAATTTTCGTGCAGATTTGGTGGCACATTTTCGAAACGGATATGGTGTAGTTATTATGACCAACAGCGAAAACGGCTGGGGTGTTATTACCGAACTGGAAGCGAGGATAGCGACAGCCTATAATTGGGATTCTCTTGCAAAACCTATACCCCGATAGTGCTTAGGGTTTATGCAGGTCATAATTGATTTTATTTTCCGGCCTGTTCAGAACGTGTATTTTGAAAAAATCCGGTCTAATTCAACATAGAAAAGACCCTCATGGTTTGAGGTTATGGACGCTGTACCTTCCTGCTTCATTTCAAGAAGAAGAGGCGCATAATGCACCAAGTCAACCGGGGCGATAAGCAATTCGCGAAGTTCCTTTTTTATGAACTCTAATCTGCGGGTATTCAGTTGCTTGTGGTTGTATTGCTTTTCAAAATAAGCTACCAGGTTATCATCAATCAGAAAATCTTTAATCAGGCTATTACGCAAGTCCCGGATATGCCCTATGCGCTGCTCATCGGAACTCTTTTCAAGCGTTTTATGGGTCATCATATCGGTAAATATAGTGGTATTTTTTCATGTCAAAAATGGTGAAAAAATATTTTATATGCGTATCTGTTGGCCCCCTGAAAATAGCAGAAGGCACAAGGCCGGCTAGTTTCAAACAGTAAAAACAGCATTTTTTTCTAAGTTTATGTTTTGAAATTGCACACGTACCGGTTTTCATACTTATGAAACATTTTCTTAACCTGTTAAAGCGAATGGCCGTTATTCTTGTTAGTTTGTTATTAGTGGTTGTAGCCGCTACCCTCCTGTTTATCCAACATCCTAAATTTGGTAAAGCGCCTGCCGGTGAGCGACTGAAGCGGATTCAGCAATCACCTCATTATAAAAACGGCACTTTTCAGAATGTTCACTTCACACCCTACTTAACAGAGGGTTACTCTGCATTCAGTGTTTTTTATAATTTTTTATTCAAGAAACATCCGCGCACAGAACCTGCCGATTCAATACCCTCCATCAAAACAAACCTGCACACGCTTCCTGCCGATGAGGATATATTGGTTTGGTTTGGGCATTCTTCCTACTACATCCAAGTGAGTGGCAAACGTTTTTTGGTTGACCCGGTGTTTAGCGGAAATGCCTCGCCCCTTCCGGGCAGCACTCCATCATTTAAAGGCACCGATATTTATACTGTTGACGATATACCCGAAATTGATTTCCTGTTGATTACCCACGACCATTACGACCACTTAGATTATAAAACCATTCTTTCATTACAGAAAAAAGTAAAAACGGTAATCTGCGGACTTGGTGTTGGCGAGCACTTTGAATATTGGGGATACGATGCAGGAATTATCCATGAAAAAGATTGGGATGAAGAAATCAATCTTGCCGATTCGCTGAACCTTTATACCGCTACCGCGCGTCATTTTTCGGGCAGGCTTTTTTCACGAAATAACACGTTGTGGCTATCGTTTATTATCGAAACCCCGCATCGTAAACTTTATCTTGGTGGCGACAGCGGTTATGCTACGCACTTTGCCGAAATCGGAGAAAAATTCGGGCCGTTTGACCTCGCTATTCTCGACAACGGACAATACAATGTTGCCTGGCAGGCCATCCACATGCTGCCGGAAGAAGGATTGAAAGCTGCGCAAGACCTAAAAGCAAAGCGCCTGTTTCCGGTTCACTCATCAAAATTCAAATTAGCGCACCATGCGTGGGATGAGCCGCTCAAGAAAATAACTGAACTGAATGCACAGCACAACATTCCGTTGGTTACACCAATAATCGGAGAAATAGTAAGGCTGGATGATGAACACCAATCTTTTACACACTGGTGGGCAACCATAAAATGAGCTGACAACGTAAACGCAACCTGATTTTATCTGTATGAAACCAGAAGCTATCGACCATTTACTAAAACCGTTTAATAGTTTCGTCAGAAATGAATCATCGGCAGGAGTTTTTTTACTAATCTGTTCAGTTGCAGCGTTGATTCTTTCAAACTCACCCTGGCAAGATGAGTTTCACCATTTCTGGGAACATGAGTTCACCATCGGCATTGCCGGGTACGCTATCTCCAACACCCTGCATCACTGGATTAATGACGGGCTTATGGCCATGTTCTTCTTCGTTGTGGGCCTTGAACTGAAACGCGAAATTATGGCAGGAGAGTTATCATCGCCACGCAATGCTATTCTGCCACTAACGGCTGCTGTTGGCGGTATGCTCTTCCCGGCTCTCATCTTTGCCCTCTTTAATTACGATAAGCCTTCGTCAAGTGGGTGGGGCATTCCTATGGCAACCGACATAGCCTTTGCCCTCGGCATTTTATCGTTATTGGGCAATCGTGTGCCCATCTCTGTAAAGATATTTTTAACCGCATTAGCTATTGCCGATGACCTTGGTGCCGTGCTGGTTATTGCCATTTTCTATACCTCTGATATTTCGTTGCTTAACCTTGCTACCGGTGCGGTATTTATGATTACCCTGCTAACTGCCAATTACATGGGTGTTCGCAACACGGTGTTTTATGGCATTGTTGGTATCGGGGGGTTATGGCTCGCCTTCCTCATGTCGGGTGTACACGCCACAATTGCAGGTGTACTTGCAGCGTTGGCTATTCCGGCCCGGACAAAGATTGATGAAGTTGGTTTTAGCACACGTCTTAAAAATTATGTAAAAGAATTTGAGAACATACCGCCTAACGATGTTACCTTACTGGAACCTGAACAGCTTCATATTATTGATAAAATATCAAAATTGACCAAGGCAGCTTCTACTCCACTGCAACGCCTTGAACATGCCCTGCATCCCATTGTATTGTTTGTCGTTATGCCAATATTCGCATTAGCAAATGCAGGTATTTCTTTAAAAGGAATTTCATTCTCTGACGCTATTACACCGGTAAGCCTGGGTGTATTTTTTGGTTTGCTTGTCGGTAAGTTCGTGGGCGTGGTGGGCACAAGTTGGCTTGCCATTAAAATGGGGTGGGCACAACTACCATCCGATATGTCGTTTAAAATTCTGTATGGCGTAGGTATGCTTGCGGGCATTGGTTTTACCATGTCGCTGTTCATTACCAACCTCGCTTTTAACTCACCGGATAATATCGTAGAAGCAAAAATCGGGGTGCTTTCAGCATCTATTATCGCGGGCACTATTGGTTACTTTCTGTTGAAAAAGACATTGCCCGCATCAGGCAATAGCCGTTGAAATTGTTTACTTTTGACTCATTAAACCACTCAGGCAGTTTGCCGCTCTTTTGAACGCCTTCTGCCCACTAAATGTATTCTCACTAAAAAATCAAACATCATGCAAATCGCTAAAAACACTGTTGTTTCCATTCATTACACCCTGCGCGATAACGAGGGAAACGTTCTTGACTCCAGCATCGGAAAAGACCCCCTGCACTACATTCAGGGTATCGGCAATCTGATTCCGGGTATGGAAGAAGGATTAGAAGGAAAACTGAAGGGCGATAAGTTTGATATTAAAGTTAGCCCCGAAAAAGGATATGGCGAACGCAACGAGGCGTTTATTCAAAAAGTGCCGCGCACAGCTTTTGGCAGTCAGGAGGTAAGGCCGGGTATGCAGTTTCAGGCACAAACAGGTGGCGGCACCCAGGTTGTTACTGTTACTGAAGTAGGTTTGGAAAACATAACCGTAGATGGCAACCATCCTTTAGCCGGTGTTGAGCTTAACTTTAATGTGGAAGTGATGAGCGTGCGCGAGGCTACTTCCGATGAACTGTCACACGGGCATGTGCACGGCCCGGGCGGTCATCATCATTAAGGAGTTTATTCCTCTTCTTTATTCTTTGAACTCACCTTGCAATAATTATCCATGCCGAGGTGCATCAGTGCATCTCCGGCATTCACAACAGGTATATTGTTCAGCCCGATAATATAGCCGGTATCTCCGGCTATTACTTTTTCTTTTGTTGTGCCAAACGGGTCGGTAATGGTGCCAACCCATTCGCCTTTGTGCACCAATTGTCCGCTTGAAACATTGGCATGAAACAAGCCTGCGTGTTTTGCCCGCACCCAACCCGAACTCCATATTACACGGGTTTCTTCTTTAGGCTCAGGCGACCAGTCAATCATTTTTAAATAGTGCATCAAACGAAGTGTTCCTGCAATGCCTTCTTCTATCGCCTGTTGGTCAAACCGTAACGACTCACCGCCTTCATACACAATAATATTCTTTCCTTTTTTTGCCGCCTCTTTGCGTAACGAGTTTGGTCTGAAGGGCGCATCCAATGTGAAGGGCGCCCGAAAGGCATTGGCAAGCTCCTGGTTTTTTTCATTATTCAGCATGGCGCGCACCTGCGGATAGTTGGTGCGCATGGCGCCTCCGGTATGAAAATCAATACCGTAATCAATAAAGGGAATAATATCATGTGTAACGTGCCACGCCACACGGCTGGCCAACGAACCGTTTTTGCTTCCGGGAAAGGAGCGGTTCACATCTTTACCATCCGGCACTTCGCGCGAGAAGTTTAAAAAACCATACACGTTAATGATAGGCATACATACTACCGTGCCTCGCTTGGGCCGGTGCAAACCGCCATCTAAAATTCTTCTAACAATTTCCAGCCCGTTAATCTCATCGCCATGCATACCGGCCATCAACGCCAATACAGGGCCGTCTTCCACACCACGCGAAACATAAATAGGTGTGTCAATTAATGTTTGGGAAGGAAGCCGGGCTACGTTGATTTTAATTTCCTTGAATTCTCCCGGACGGATTTCCTGATGTGCAATGCGAACAAGTTTCATGCGTTCACTTTATCTTTCTGGATTTTCTTTTTACCGGCATTCTTCTCTAAATACTGAATAATTTTTCCGGCTATATCTACCTTAGTAGCGCCCTCTATGCCCTCCAGCCCCGGAGATGAATTTACTTCAATAATAAGCGGGCCACGTCTTGACGGCAGCAAGTCAACCCCGGCAATGCCCAACCCCATTTTTTTCGCTGCCGCCATAGCTGCCGATTTTTCAGCACGCGAAAGTTTGACTACGGTAGCTTTTCCGCCACGATGCAGGTTTGATCTGAACTCTCCATCGCGCGTGGCTTCGCGCTTCATGGCGCCCACCACTTCGCCATCTACCACAAACGCACGAATATCCGTAGCTTTCGCTTCCTTTATAAATTCCTGCACAATAATGCGGGCATGTAATCCGTGAAAAGCCTCAATAACAGATTGCGCGGCTTTTTTATTTTCGGCCAACACAACGCCAAGTCCCTGCGTGCCCTCTAATAGCTTAATCACTACGGGCGCACCTCCTACGGCTTCAATAATTCCTTCCGTATCGCGGGAGTAGTCCATGAAAATGGTTTTTGGCAAATCAAGACCGGCACGGGAAAGAATTTGCAAACTTCTTAGCTTATCGCGTGAGCGGATAAGCGCCTGCGATTCAATGGCCGAAAAAACTTTCATCATTTCAAACTGGCGTACTACGGCCGCACCGTAAAATGTTACGGATGCCCCGATACGTGGAATGATAGCATCGAAATAATCAAGCCTGCGCCCCTGGTACAACACCACCGGGTTTTTCTTTTCGATAAACAACACGCACTTCATGTGGTCGATTATCTCCACACTGTGTCCGCGCTCCTCCCCGGCTTCTTTCAGTCGCCTGGTAGAGTAGAGTTTTGAGTCGCGGGAAAGGATAGCAATGTTCATGTAACCTATGTCGTTAACGTTTTGAAATGCGGCTTTTCTTATTTCGGTAAGATAGATTTTTTTTTGCTACATCTATCACAAAACGGTTGCGTAAAATTTTGCGTCCCAATAAAATAGGGAAACGCAGGGCATCGCGGTCGCTAAGTGAAAATTCGGTCTGTATTTCTTCATCAAAAATCTTAATTGTTGTGCGTATAACATACCGGTTTTCAGCAACACCAAAGGAGTTTTTAATGAGGCGTGTTTCAAATTCCGTAAAGGAAAACACCATACCGGTAAATTCAGGATGCTCATCATCCAACAGCACAAATTCCAATATACCATCTTTTACTTCCGCCCGCGAGCAATGCAGGCTGCTGGTATAAGCGCCTGTGTCAATTTTGGCGTGTATGTTCTTCAATCCAAGTGCGGGCAAATCTACCCGGTCGGAGCGGCCTAATGTGTGCATACTAATACCTGTTGCGATGAGTAAGCTACGGATTTTCAAAGCAATAAAAAAAGAGGCGCTTCCCAAAATTTGAAAAGCGCCTTTATATGTTCCTCAACAATACCAAATCAGTATTTAAGGGGTATCTTAACCAAGGTATTCTCCCATGCCAGGTTCATGGTAGCATTATCATCTTTACCATCAAATACAATACTGAATGTTTCCACTTCCGATTCTGTTTTGCCGGCCGCTACCTTAATTCGGGCTACGTCTTTGCTTTCGTCATACGCATAAGCGCCCCAGGTATCTAACTTGGAATTGAAAATGATAGTCCACTCATTTTTATCGGGGATAGTATATAAGGAGTACGTTCCTGCTTTTAGGGTCTTATCCCCAAAGGTTACATCTTTAAACAATTTGATTTCGGTAGTTTCGTTGGCACCGGTGCGCCACACTTTTCCGTAGGCCTCTGTTTCGCCCAGCATGGTTCTGCCTTTTTTGGAAGGGCGACCATAAATAACTTTTATGATTGGGTCGGCATTGCGGCCATCAGGCCGGAAATAAGAAATGTCTGCAGGACTGGCGTCAACACCCGGAAATCTTTGGGCCGTTGCTTCTTCGGGTAATGCAAACAGCAACAGGACAACAAATGCAAGTAGTGTACGTGTTTTCATGGTGATTATGTTTTGGTTATAAATAGATAACAGAAAAAGTGCCCCGAAAAAACCGGAGCACTTTATTTCAAACCTGTAAACTACGGATAAAACGACAAATCGGGGAATTTGGTTTTACCGCTAATGTAACTTACACAACATTTTTTAACTACCTGCCAAACGGGCTAATGGCCGACAACGCCCGTTTGCCGCCTCCCATTTTGTTCATGGTTTTCATCATTTTTCGCATGTCGCCAAATTGCTTCAACAACTGGTTAACCTGCTGCACCGAAGTGCCGCTACCTTTGGCAATACGATTTTTGCGGCTGCCGTTAATCATATCTGGATTCTGACGCTCAACGGGAGTCATGGAGCGGATAATAGACTCAATAGGTTTAAATGCATTATCGTCAATATCCACACCTTTCATGGCTTTGCCCACTCCGGGTATCATACCCAACAGGTCTTTCATGTTCCCCATCTTCTTTATCTGCTCCAACTGCGTTAAAAAATCGCTAAGGTCAAATTGATTTTTACGCAACCTGGCGTTCAGGCGTTTTGCTTCTTCTTCATCGAAAGTCTGCTGTGCTTTTTCAACAAGCGAAACCACATCGCCCATACCGAGAATACGGCCTGCCATACGGTCGGGATAAAAGCGGTCAATCGCTTCCATCTTCTCGCCCGTGCTGATAAATTTAATAGGCTTCTCTACTACCCTTCTCACCGAAAGCGCTGCACCGCCCCGCGAATCGCCATCGAGTTTGGTAAGCACTACGCCATCAAAATTCAACCTGTCGTTAAAAGTCTTGGCGGTGTTTACCGCATCCTGACCTGTCATGGAGTCAACAACAAATAATGTTTCAGATGGATTGAGCGCTTCTTTCAACCGCGCAATCTCATTCATCATTTCTTCATCTACCGCCAAACGGCCGGCCGTATCGACAATAACAATGCGGTGATTGTTTTTCTTTGCGTGGTCGATAGCTGCACGCGCAATCTTTACAGCGTCTTTGTTTTCGGGTTCGGCATATACCTCCACACCAATTTGCTCGCCCAATACTTTCAACTGGTCTATCGCAGCCGGACGATAAATATCGCACGCTGTTAGTAACACCTGGCGCCCCTGCTTTTTCAGGTAGTTGGCCAACTTGCCTGAAAAAGTAGTTTTACCCGAACCCTGTAAACCTGCAATAAGAATTATGGCCGGGCTTCCGGTTATGTTAATGTCAACGCTTTCGGTGCCCATCAACGTGGTAAGCTCATCGTTGGTGATTTTCACCAACAACTGCCCCGGAGAAATGGCCGTGAGCACGTTCTGCCCCAGCGCCTTTTGTTTTATTTCATCGGTAACTTCCTTGGCAACTTTATAGTTAACATCGGCATCAATCAGCGCCTTGCGGATTTCCTTTATGGTGCCCGCTACGTTGATTTCGGTTATCCTGCCCTGGCCTTTCAGCGTTTGAAAGGCTTTATCTAACCGGGTACTTAAATTATCGAACATAAAATTTGTATTCTGAATAAATTATCTGTCAAACAGGCAGCAAAAATAAAACCCTAAATTTTATAAACAGGAAATTATCGCAGAAATAAGTGAAACAGGAGTAATTTAGTATATTTAGGTTCAATAAAATGCACCCATACTGATACATGCAACTGACTGCCGAAAATATCTTACTCCTTACCTCCATCCTGTTGTTTTTGAGCATTCTGGCGAGTAAAACATCGTACAAGCTGGGTGTGCCGGCTCTGCTCATGTTCCTGCTTATGGGCATGTTGGCCGGTTCTGAGGGTATCGGAAAAATTACGTTCAACGACCCCAATCTCACTCAATTCATTGGTGTTATTGCCCTTAATTTTATCCTGTTTTCGGGTGGGTTAGATACAAAATGGGAAAGCGTAAGGCCGGTACTGGCTAAGGGTGTTATTCTATCTACCTTAGGCGTGCTGATAACAGCCATAGCGCTGGGATTGTTTGCTTACTATGTGATGGATTTTACCATTCTTGAAGGCCTGCTGTTGGCCGCAACGGTTTCATCTACCGATGCCGCTGCTGTTTTCTCTATTTTACGTGGAAACAATATCGGGCTGAAGAAAAACCTTGGCCCCACCTTAGAACTTGAAAGCGGAAGTAATGACCCGATGGCGTATTTCTTAGTGCTTACGTTTATCATGCTTATCAAGCAACCCGACAGTGGCATTACCGTGCTGATTCCCTTCTTTATAAAACAAATGATTATTGGTGGCGGTGTTGGATACCTTATGGGTAAGGCTATGCCGTGGGTTATCAATAAAATTAAACTTGACGTTGACGGACTTTACCCGGTGTTAATTACCGCTATGGTGTTGTTTACTTTTTCGGTAACGGATTTTGCAGGCGGCAACGGGTTTCTTGCCGTGTACATCAGTTCTGTAATATTGGGTAACTCTAATTTCATTCATAAAAAAAGCTTAATACGTTTTTACGATGGCGTTTCGTGGCTAATGCAAATTATCATATTCCTTACCCTGGGGCTGCTCGTTTTTCCTTCCGAAATTCCGCCCATCGTAGGGCCGGGCATCCTGCTTTCGGTATTCCTGATATTTGCCGCGCGCCCGATTAGTGTATTCGTAAGTCTTGCGTTTTTCCGTATGCGTTTCCGCGAAAAACTTTTTCTTTCGTGGGTAGGATTGCGTGGCGCTGTTCCCATTGTGTTTGCCACTTACCCGTTGGTGGAAGGTATTGAAAAAGCCGGACTCATTTTCAATATTGTTTTTCTACTCACGGTTTCTTCTGTTTTGATTCAAGGAACAACCATACCGTTAGTAGCCAAATGGTTAGGGTTAGCCGTGCCCGAAAAAATCAAAAAACGGTCGCCATTAGAATTAGAGTTAGTAGATTCGTTTAAATCGGAATTATTAGAGGTTGAATTAAATGCCAAAAATCCGGTGGTAGGAAAATCAATCGTTCAACTCGATTTTCCGAAAACGGCCATCATCATTATGGTTAACCGAAACGGAAAATTCATCCGGCCTGGCGGCTCAACCGTTTTGGAAGGCGGAGATAAACTCGCCATACTGGCAGATAATAAAGAGTCTATTCCAAAAATTTACGAAGCGCTGAATATGAAACAGTCGTTCGTTTAGCGAAACGGGATATACGGGTACGCTTCACCCATGTTGAAATTCGTTCGGTCATCCGGTAACTCTAAAAACCCAGACACTTCTTTCAGGTTGGCAAAATCGCCTGAACCACTTCCGGGAACGGGCACGGCTTCATGCCTACCGTTAACATAGCGGGATTGCACTTGCAAAAAATAGGTAAGCGATGGTTTAAATTCAACTGAAAAAGTAAGCACCGCAGTTTGCTCAATACCCTTCACACCCATAGCGGCAAAAATCCAGGGCTTTATGTAGCGATAAAAACACAAAAAAGTAGAAACCGGGTTACCCGGCAATGCGAACACTACTTTTGTGCCTGCCGTGCCGAACCAAAATGGTTTGCCGGGACGCTGACTAACCTGGTGAAAAAGTTTGTTCACGCCCAATTCGTTCAGCGCACCAGGAATAAAATCGAACTTGCCTTTTGAAACACCTCCGGAAAGTATCAATACATCGTAATCCTGTATCAGCGTTTTCAAGTTGCGCAACACATCTTCCCGCATATCATTCAAATGAAATGCTTCGGCCTGCCAACCACATTCGCGCATAGCGGCCTGCAATGCATACACATTTGATCGCCTGATTTGATGCGGTTCGGGAACAACAGTTACTTCTACCAGTTCATCACCAGATGAAATAACGGCCGTGCGCGGAAATTGATAAACCAAAACTTCTGACTTGCCGACTGACGCAAGCAATGCCATTTCGGCCGGAGAAATAAGTTGCCCTGCGCTTAACAGTTCATCGCCTGCCTGGGCATCAGCGCCTTGAGCATGCACATTCATGCCAGCTTTAATATTTTCAATTTTTATGGTTGCGATACCGTTTTGAATCTCCACATCTTCATACCGGATTACAGCATCGGTTTCGGTTGGCAGCATAGCGCCCGTCATCACTTCAAGGCAGTTTCGGCTATCCGTTAACGAAATACACGGAGCACCAGCCGGTTGAATACCTTCTATCGTAAATGATTTTTGTGTGGCGAATGTATTACTGCTGATGGCAATGCCATCCATAGTTACACGATTAAATGGAGGCAGATTACGGTCGGCAGATATAGTTTCAGCCAAAACGCGGCCAATGGCTTCCGCCAATGTAACCTTCGTTATCGAAAGTGGCGCAGGCACCTGCTGAATAATCCGGGTTGCTTCCGTTACGCTAATCATGAATTCTGCTAACTTTGAAAATGTGAAGAAAGGTAAAAAATTAACACATATAGATACATCCGGAAATCCGCAAATGGTCGATGTATCGGCAAAAACAGCTACCAAACGTACTGCACGCGCGCAGGCGATTGTTTGGGTTGGTAAAGAAATAGTTCAACTTATCAAAAACGAGGAACTCGCCACAAAAAAAGGCCCGGTATTCCAGACGGCTATTTTAGCGGGCGTAATGGGCGCCAAAAAAACGGCTGACCTTATTCCGTTGGCGCACCCGATAGGCATTGAAGATTGTAAACTCATCATACGCAACACCGCTGACTCCATTATCATTGAGAGCGCTGTTTCAATTCGTTCAAAAACGGGTGTAGAAATGGAGGCGCTCACGGCCGTAAGCATTGCCGCGCTCACGGTGTATGATATGTGTAAGGCTTTATCGCACAACCTTATCATTAAAGAAATAAGGCTGCTCGAAAAAACAGGGGGCAAAAAAGATTTTAAGCACAACGCCTCTGCGGGATAATATTATACATGACTGCCATCAACGGATTGATATTGGCCGGAGGAAAAAGTTCGCGCATGGGGCGTGATAAATCGTTAATCGCGTATCACGGAAAACCTCAACGGGAACACCTGTTTGATTTACTTACCCCGTTTTGCAAAACGGTTTACCTATCCTGCAAAAGCACGGAAACCATTCCACAACAGTTCAACCCGCTGCCCGATACATTTGGTATTGACACGCCCCTGAACGGAATATTATCTGCGTTTAACTTCAATCCGGCTAACGCCTGGTTAACCGTGCCGGTTGATATGCCTTTCGTTAATGCCGACACAATTAAATATTTGTTGCATCACCGTAATCCAAAAAAAATAGCCACTTGCTTTTGGGATTCAGACGGTAAGCTGCCCGAACCGTTACTCACACTTTGGGAACCTCACGCAAGCGGTTTATTATCAGGCTTCTATATCAACAATGGTTTCAGTCCGCGCGAATTTTTAGTTACACACCAGGCACACTGCATAGCCTCTCCCAATTCAAACTGGCTCAAAAACTTTAATTCAGTACAGGAAATGAATCAATATGTTGATTCCTTACCTGGTCGGTTTTGACACAATGCAGGGATTTTTTCCACACTTCCGGTTTTTGTTATGGGAATTAAATCACGGCAACGATTGATGATTTAATTCAACACACACTCGGTAATCCATTAAGAAACAGCGAAATAAAAAATGCTATCAGGGGCGGGCAGGCTTTTAGCATTATTCTTGTTTTACGAGCAGTGATAACGTTCATAGAACATTATCTTAAATAAAAAAATAAAAATGCTCTGACACGTGTAGTACATTTGCACTTGTCTGTAAATTGTTTTGGCTTATGAAAACAACCACTAAACAACACATCAATCCCATTAACCGCGACCTGGCCATAATTTTTGTGGCCGGGCTGATAATGGCTATTGCTTTGGTAACAACCGGTATCCTGTTGGCGAGTCAGTTGTAAACGCTCGCTACGTTAGGCTGGGCTGAAATCCATTCTTCGCCATCCTGAAAGATTTCTTTCTTCCAGATGGGCGCCTTTTCCTTGAGTTTGTCAATAATAAACTGGCAGGCTTCAAATGAATCCTTTCGGTGCGGAGAAGATACCGCAATGGCTACGGATACTTCACCGGGTTTCAGCGTACCAATCCGATGACTAACGGCCCATCCTAATAACGGCCATCGGTACGATGCTTCATCAATAATCTTGCGGATTTCTGCAACGGCCATAGCCTCGTAGGCTTCGTATTCAAGCCACAGCACATTTTTGCCATGAGCCGTGTTGCGAACAGTTCCGATAAAAACATTCACGGCTCCGGCACCCAGGCTGGAGGCGGTGTCAATCACTTTTTGAATGTCGATGGGCTTTGGTGTAATCTTAATCATGCGGTTTAATGGCTTTGTTAAGAAATGAAAAAACCAAAAGGGTGATTTGAAAGTAACGCTTTGCTTATCAAAAAGCAAGGATAATATTTTTACCCCCCTGCAACGGGCGGAATAAGGGCAATTTCATCACCGGTTTGCATGATTTGGTCGCCTTCGGCATACGAATGATTTATGGCAATGAACAACGAGCGGAGGGTTGAAAGCGCTGGATATTGCTTAAACAGTAGTTGCTTAAATTGATAAACGGTTATCCCATCGGCCAACTCCATTTCCACTTCGCGCGCACCAACAATATCGCGGGTAATGCCAAAGGCTTTTACAGTGCATTTCATGGGGTGCAAATAAAACAAATAAAATCCCCCGTCAAATTCCTAACTTTCAGCCATGAGCACCGCCAGACTATACGACAATCACGGCCGCAGAATAAATTACCTGCGCCTGGCCGTTACTGACCGGTGCAACCTGCGCTGCTTTTACTGTATGCCCGAAACCGGCATAACCTATCTGCCAAAAAAAGAACTGCTAACCTTTGAAGAAATTGAACGCTTAATACGCATTATGGCCACAATGGGCATTACCAAAGTGCGCCTTACCGGAGGCGAACCATTTGTTCGCACCGACCTGCTGAAGCTAATTGGAAGAATAACCGAAGTGCCCGGAATTAACGATGTACACCTTACTACCAATGGCGTGCTTACCGCTCCGCACATCCCCGAACTGAAAGCGCTTGGCATTGCCTCTGTAAACCTTAGCCTTGATACGTTAGACAAAGAACGATTTAAACTCATTACACGAAGAGATGAGTTTAACAGTGTTTGGCGCACCTACGAACAACTGTTGCACTATAACATACCGGTAAAACTTAACGCAGTGGTGATGGAAGATAAAAACATTGACGACATTATTCCTATGGTTGAGCTTACGCGGAAACAACCTGTTTCTGTTCGCTTTATAGAAGAGATGCCGTTTAATGGCGAAGGTATGCACTACGCGCAATTAACCTGGACGCACAAACGTATAGTAGAACATCTTAAACAACACTACCCATTGCTGCAAAAAATTGCCGACCCCGACCATGCTACGGCTTATCATTACCAGGTGCCGGGCTATGCGGGAAACATTGGCGTTATTGCCGCCTTTACCCGAACGTTTTGCGGTACGTGTAACCGCATACGGCTAACCGCGCAAGGCACACTAAAAACCTGTTTGTATGATGATGGCGTACTGAACATCCGCGACCTGATGCGCAACGAAGCAAATGACGACACGTTAAAACAACATTTACTAAAGGCTTTCAATCACCGCCCGAAAGACGGCTTTGAAGCCGAACAACACCGCAGCAAACATCAACCCGTAACGGAATCAATGGCGACTATTGGGGGGTAGGGCAAGCCTTGCATTTCACACATTCTGAACTAAAAAACAGTTGCGCATTTTGGGTATTTTACCCATTCACTTGAAAATCAGACTTGTAAAAGCGGATGAGGTGCGTATATTTAGGAGTTAGCGGTCAGGCAAAGTGACAGCGTGCTAACAAAGACAGAAATAGCGAATGGCAAAGAAAAAGTATTATGTCGTTTGGGTTGGACGACAAACAGGAATATTTGACACTTGGGAAGAGTGTAGCGAACAAATTTCGGGCTTTCCAAAAGCTGTTTACAAATCGTTCAAGACAAAAGAATTAGCTGAACAAGCGTTTAAAAGTTCAAGTAAAGACTTCATAGGAAAAGACATTTTTGAAACGGAATTAACACCAGAACAAATTGCTTTAATTGGCGAGCCAATTAAAGATAGTATTTCTGTTGACGGAGCTTGGAACACAGCAACAGGTATCGTAGAGTATCAAGGTGTTCATACAGAAACAGGAAAAAATTTGTTTAAAGTTGGACCGTATGAAGACGGAACAAACAACATTGTTGAGTTTTTAGCCATAGTTCACGCTTTGGCTTATTGTAAACAAAACAACATTAAACTTCCAATTTATTCTGACAGCAGAAATGCCATTGGTTGGGTAAGAGATAAACAAGCAAGAACTAATCACGACAAGAGCGATAAAAACAAAAAACTATTTGAACTTATTGACAGAGCCATTAAATGGCTTAATGAAAACGAGTATGACAATGAAATTCTAAAATGGGAAACAAGAGCTTGGGGCGAAAACCCTGCCGATTTTGGAAGAAAATAATTGTACTTTTGTCATAATAATCTGATTGAATTTGGAAACTAACACGAGGGTAGATTTAAGTGCGTTAAATGACAAACAACAAGACGCTGTTGTTAGTGAAGACAAGCGACTTTTAGTTCTTGCGGGTGCAGGCTCAGGCAAGACAAAAACGCTTTTACAAAAACTCATTTATCTCATTGAAGAAAAAGGCGTAAGTCCTTCAAGTATCCTTGCAATCACGTTCACAAAAAACGCAACAAACGAAATGATTGACCGACTAATCATTTCAGCAGACGAAAGCGGACAATACGAAAAACAACTTTTTGACAAGCGAAAAAGTATTGCAGACAAAGAAAGATTTTTGCAACAAAAGAAATACACTTGGATTGACGGTCTTACGGTCAAAACCTTTCACAGCTTTTGTTACAGTGTTTTGCGTAACTATGGCGTAAATGAATTTGACAATAAATTTAAAATTATCGGGGACGAGAAACGAAGCGAAGATGATGAACTATCAAAACACGTTGCACCCGAAACTGCATTTGAAGTAATGCACAAACTATTAATTGAAGAATGTGAGGACACAGAATATCTGTTAAAACTCAAACGTTACATTCTTGATTACATCATTGACAAAATCCATTTAAAGCAAGCAGGCCCAAGATTTTTACCGAAAGACGGAAAATACTTTACCACACTTAACGGAACAAAAGTTCGTTCCAAATCTGAACAATTTATTGCGGATTGGTTTTATCGTCATAGTATCAAATTTGAATACGAGCCTTTATTAAACGTAAAAGACTTTTCGTTCAATCCTGACTTTTATATTCCTGACGTAAATCTTTACATTGAACACATCAGCGACAAAAGTTATTCAACAAAAGACAAAGAAGAACAATTCAAAAAAGGAAATCTTTTGTTAGTGAAAACTTTTGAAAGTATGACAAAAGACTCTGCATTGTTCAATCACACACTTGACAAGATTGTAAAAAATCGTTTACCGGCTGACTATCACAAAACAGTTTCTATCAACTTTAAAGAAGAATTTCACGGTTATCACGAAGACGTAAAAGATTTTGTTCAGCAAATCTTGCGTATTACGGATATGATTAAAGTTGAAAATATCAGTATTGACACAGTTTTAGCAAAAGCAAGAAAAGACCAACACGAACGGGTTCGCAATTTTTACGAATTAGCCATTCCAATCGTTAAAAAATATATCCATTACTGCACAGACAAATCTTACCTTGATTTTAATGATTTAATTTCACGAACAACTTCGTTGTTCCAAAATCACGAAGATATTGTTAACAAGTACAAAGGGAAATTCCAATACATTTTAGTTGACGAGTTTCAAGACGTAAACAACTTGCAAGTTGAGCTTATCAAATTATTGCTTACTGACAATACACAGCTTTTTTGTGTTGGCGATGATTGGCAAAGTATTTACGGTTTCAGAGGTTCAAATGTGAGTTATATTGTTGAATTTGAAAAACACTTTGAAAACGCAAAAACAATTAAACTCAACTTGAATTATCGTAGCACTCAAAACATTGTTGGAGCAAGCAACGAAGTTATTAAACACAATAAATTCAAAGTTGATAAAGACGTCCAAGCATCAAAAAAATCAGAACATAAAATTGTCGTTTATGCAGGCAACACCGAAGATGAAAATTTACAATTCTGTTTTGACAAAGTAAAAGAATTGTTAGAAGACGGAATTGGCAATGACGAAATTTTGTTTTTGTATAGGCGAAGTAAAATGTACACGCCATATTTTTATAGATTTAAAAACGAAAACATTCGTGTTCAGGGCAAGACAATTCACGCTTCAAAAGGACTTGAAGCAAAAGTTGTTTTCATCATTGGTTTGACAGAAGGAAATGGCGGTTTCCCTGACATTTGGCTTGAAGACAGAATTTTTCAAGTGATTAAAAAAGCAAATCACGACTTGCTAATGGAAGAGGAAAGACGTTTGTTTTACGTTGCCATTACAAGAGCAAAAGACAAACTTTTTTTAATCACTCAAAAAGGCAACGAATCAAGTTTTTTAAAAGAAATTCCAGAAGCATTTACAGTTAGGACAACAAACGCAATTAAGCAAGTGGTTGACAAAGTAATTCTATGTGACAGTTGTTTTAGCCAATTAGAAAAACTTCATAAGTTTTGCCCTTATTGCGGACAACAAGTAACAGAACAACAAAACGAACTTGACATCAACGAATGACAATAAATGCCGAACCGCTAACATCGGTTTGGCGTTATGGCGGCTGACGTGCATAATTTGAGCTTAGTGCTACTATTATACTTTTGTGCTAAATTTGAGCTGACGTTCTTCGATTGCCGCCACAAACGCCAAGCCGTGAACCGTTATAGGCAACCTTAGACAACGACACAGATGACAAAATACCTAATCATAATTATTACTTTTTGCTCGATACTTTGTTCTTGCGGACAATCGACAAAGGACAATTCTATTGGCGGACTGACTTAGCCGTTGTTCGTCTTCCTGACCAATAGCAATCGAACAGACGCTGATAAACTTTCTCTCCATTTGCCTTGCGTAACATCCGTTAGTAATATTGCGCAATGGAATTATACTATTCGTTTTCTGTACTCATTGTACTCGCCTCGCTGTTCGCCTACATCAATCACCGGTTTTTAAAGCTGCCCCCTACCATCGGCATTATGCTCATCGCCATCATCGCATCAATTATTGTGCGCGTGGCCGGCAACCGGATTTTCCCTGAAACTTCAGAAGAACTCATCAGCCTTATTTCGGGGTTTGATTTTACGGAAGTATTAATGAACGCCATGCTCAACTTCCTGCTGTTTGCAGGAGCCATACACATTAACTTCGCCAACCTGAAGGAGCAATACCTACCGGTTATCACGTTTTCAACCATCAGTGTGGTCATTTCTACGTTTGTGATTGCCGGCATCGTGTACTACGTTTCCGGCCTGTTCGGTATCGAAATTACATTTATATACTGCCTGTTGTTCGGGGCGCTGATTTCGCCTACCGACCCCATAGCGGTGCTCGGAATTTTAAAAAAGACCAATGTGCCGAAATCGCTCGAAACAAAAATAGCCGGAGAATCCCTGTTTAATGACGGTGTTGCCGTAGTGCTGTTTGCCGTTATCCTGCAATTAGCGCAGTCACCTTCAACAGAATTTACCGCAGGCACCGTTGCCTGGTTATTAGCGGAAGAAGCCATTGGCGGGTTGTTGTTGGGTGTCGTGTTGGGGTTCACCGCCTCGAAAGCAATAAAAAAAATAGACGACTACATTATATCGGTACTGATTACGATATCGGTAGTGATGGGCGGACACCTGATTGCCCAAGCCATGCACATATCAGGGCCGCTAACGATGGTGGCAGCCGGTATACTTATCGGGAACTATGGGAAAAAGGTGGCGATGTCGCCCATTACGAAAGACTACCTCAACAAATTCTGGGAGTTAATTGATGAAATTCTAAACGCCATACTGTTCCTCTTCATCGGGTTTGAACTTTTGCTCATCCCCAACATAGAAAGCTACTGGGCTATTTCAACCGTAACCATTTTCATTGTGTTGTTTGCGCGGCTCCTTTCCATCTGGCTACCGTCAATCATTATTCCATTCAAAGAAAAATTCAGTCGCGGCACGATTGCCATCCTGGTGTGGGGAGGATTACGTGGTGGTGTATCGATTGCGCTTGCACTTTCGGTTGGAAGCGGTGCGCATAAAGAATTAATATTGGAGATGACTTACTTTGTCGTTGTCTTTTCCGTAATCGTGCAGGGGCTTACCGTAGGTAGACTTACGAAACGCGCTCTTGCGTGATGGTTGTTAACTAATCCTCTCCAACCTTTTCAACAAAGGCGGATGTGAATAATTAAAAAATACATATAACGGATGTGGATACAGGTTGCTTAAATTATCAACCGAAAGTTTTTTGAGTGCATTAGCCAACGCTGTGCCGCTAAAGTTTTCTTTTGCATAGGCATCAGCTTCAAATTCATTTTTGCGGCTGTACATATTCATAAATAACCCGGTAATGGCCGAGATAGGCGAAAATAAAATAGTGAACGCCAACAGGTTTAAATGAATGGCGTGTTGCGTACCCCCCAATGCAAGAGAAAGTTCTTTATTGAATATCATCTGCGAAAGCACAAAGAGCATAAACACAATCTGCACTACCGACAACCCATAACTCCATACAATGTGTTTTTTCTTATAATGCCCCACTTCGTGCGCCAACACCGCTACCAACTCATCTGTTGTGTGATTGTTTATAAGCGTATCGTACAACACAATTTTTTTCTTCTTCCCGATTCCCGAAAAGAAGGCATTGGCTTTGTTCGACCGCTTTGAGCCGTCAATCACAAAAATATTAGTAAGCGGAAAATTGATTTTCTGCGCAAATGCCTCAATGGCACTTTTTAATTCGCCATCTGGCAACGGAGTGAGTTTATTAAACAATGGCAAAATCAATGACGTATAAAACATATTCATAAACAACATAAACGTGCAGGCAATGAGCGCAAACCATATCCAAAAATCCGGGCCAATGGTTTCCACAAGATAAATCAACGCAGCCAACAAGCCTCCGCCAATGACCGCACCCAGTATATAGCCTTTCAGTTTATCGATAATAAATGTTTTCACAGTGGTTTTATTGAATCCATATTTTTCTTCAATAACAAATGTGCTGTACCATTGAAACGGAATCGTAATCAGGTCGGACGCAACCCCCAACACACCAAAGAACAACAACGCTAATAAAACCGGATTTTCAGTTATCGTGCGCAACAGGGCATCAACCCAACCAAAGCCACCTAATAATAACATACTAATAGACAATACAAAGCTGAACGTTGAGGTAAGAAATGAAAACCGCGTAGCTTCCTTATGATACCGCTGCGACTTCGCGTATTTATCCGCATCATAAAATGAAGCAACCTCGGCATGAACATCGGTGCGCATGAATTTCAGGTTCAGGTACTCCAGCCCCTGGCCAACTAAAAAACTTATCGCTACAATGCCGACAATAATCCATAAAAGCATTTCGGGTGTGAACGTCATAACGTGTAAATTCTTATTTTGTGGAAAATTAATTCAATTTATGCGCATACGAAAGGAGACATCAAAGTGGAGTGTAAAAACTTTTTTAAAAATAGCGGTTATCCTGCTTATTATTTTCAATACCTTTTATCTGCTAACGGCCTGGTTAGACAATGCCCTGAACCAAATGAACACGAATTATATTCTCATGTTCTGCATCCTGTACCCGGTGTTGCTGGCTGCAATTGGATCTACATCATACCGGACGGGCACGCTGTACATTAATGATTATGAGGCTGTTACTGACTTCAGGAAATTACTTGAGGAATTAATCAGGAAAGAAAACATGGTTATTGAAACTGAAACACCTGACGAAACCCTGTACCGCCCCGTAAACCGATTCTTCAATTTGTTTAACGCATGGGGCGGCTCGGAAAAACTCAGGGCTTCATGGAAGAAAGAAATTGTATTGTCCGGTTCAATACGAAAAATTTCTGCGATAGAAGACATACTTACCTGGAATAAAACTTTTAAGTGAATTGATTCTACCACAGAGTTGCACAGAGGTTTTCACGGAGAAACACCGAGAGAATTGGTTACTACTCTGTGGCGATTTGTGAAATTTTCTTAGTGTTCTCTGTGGTAAAACTTATCCCAAAAGCTTGCGTATCGCTGTTTCGGTTTTTGCAAATTGAAATTTATCGATTGCTGCATCCATCATGGCCCCAATGCGGTCGTTTTGTAAATTCCCGATACTGCCTTCGTGCGTATGGTTTACGGTCGTGGCCGGATGATACTTTCCTTGTTCAATATCTAATCCTACTTTCTTATACGCATCGCGGAACGGCATACCCGCCAACACAAGTTTGTTGACTTCTTCCACACTGAATAAAAACCTGTACTTATCATCACTCAACAGGTTTTCTTTTACTTCAATGTTCGATAGCATTAAGTGAATCATACGCAGGCAATCTTTCAGACTTTGAATGGCAGGGAACAGTTTTTCTTTCAACAACTGCATATCGCGGTGATAGCCCGATGGCAGGTTGGCGGTAAGCATGGCTATATCGTTCGGCAACGCCAACAACTGATTGCAGCGCGCGCGTACCAACTCAAACACATCAGGATTTTTTTTATGCGGCATAATACTGGAGCCTGTCGTGAGTTCATCCGGAAAACGAATGAACGCAAAATTCTGGTTCATAAACAACACGGCATCCATCGACAATTTGGCTAACGTTGCCGCCACATTTGAAAACGCACCGGCTACAATGCGCTCGGTTTTACCACGCCCCATCTGCGCATACACTACGTTATAGTTCAGGTCGTCAAAGCCCAGCAACTCGGTTGTGAGTGCACGGTTTAACGGAAACGATGACCCATACCCGGCCGCAGAACCCAACGGGTTTTTATTCGTTACCCGGTAAGCGCTTTCGAGTGTGATTACATCGTCAACTAAGCTTTCGGCATACGCACCAAACCACAACCCAAACGATGACGGCATAGCCAATTGAAAATGCGTATAGCCGGGCAACAAATGTGCTTTGTGTTTTTCGCTTTGCGCGATTAATAAATCGAAAACTTTTTTAACCTCAGCAACAACCTGTTCAATCTCAAACCGTAAATAAAGTTTAATATCCACCAATACCTGGTCGTTGCGTGAGCGGCCGCTATGGATTTTCTTTCCGGTTTCGCCCAATTTTTTCGTTAGCTCCAGTTCCACCTGTGAGTGAATATCTTCTACGCCTTCTTCTACGGAAAAATCGCCCGACTCAATACGGTTATACATTTCTTTCAGTTCGGCCGAAAGCACTTTCAGTTCATCGGCTGTAAGTAAATTAATAGACTGCAACATACGAATGTGCGCCAACGACCCTAACACATCGAACTTTGCGAGGTACATATCCATCTCACCATCTTTACCGGTAGTGAAGTCGGTTACTTGTTTGAGTGATTCTTTGTCTTTGCTCCAGAGTTTCATTCGGGTTTCAGGTTCTTAATCAATTGAATGTACAAATCTATTCCTTTTCGGATTTCATCCACATAAATAAACTCATCGGCACTATGCGAGCGGACAGAGTCGCCCGGCCCGATTTTAACGGAAGGTACGGGGATTAACGCCTGGTCGGATGTCGTGGGCGACCCGTACTGATTGATTTTTAATTTACGCGCAGCCTGCACAAGCGGATGATTCGGTTCGATGCCCGATGAACGCAGCCGCAACGAACGAGGCTTAACCTTGCACGAAACGTGTTGTTTCACAATGGCTAACACTTCTTCTAATGTATACGCATCCGTTACGCGAACATCTACGGTAAACAGGCATTCGGCCGGAACCTGATTGTGCGCCTGCCCGGCATGAATAACCGTAACCGACATTTTTACTTTGCCTAATGTATCAGAAACTTTCGGAAATGAATAAGAGCGAAACCATTCAATATCCGGCAGCGCTTCATACAACGCGTTTACCCCTTCTTCGCGTGCAGCATGACCTGCCTTTCCTTTCGCGATACAATCCAGCACCATCAATCCTTTTTCGGCAACGGCCATTTCGCACAAGGTAGGTTCGCCCACAATGGCAAAATCAATTTTGGGCAACTCGTTCCAGATTAATTCAATGCCGCCTGTTCCGGAAATTTCCTCTTCGGCCGTAGCCGCCAACACAATATTATACGGCAAATCATGGCGCTCGTAGAAATACAGAAACGTTGCAATAAGCGTTACCAACGGGCCGCCTGCATCGTTGCTGCCCAACCCGTAGAGTTTTCCATCGGTAATTTCGGGCGTAAACGGGTCGCGCGTATAAGCGGGATTAGGCTTTACCGTATCGTGATGTGAGTTGAGCAACAAGGTTTGCTTTGCGGGGTCAGCATATTTGTTAACAGCCCACACATTATTGCCCGACCGGTTTACCGCAACACCGTGCGCAATTAAAGAATCGGCAATGCAGGTTGCTGTTTTATCTTCTTCTTTACTGAACGAAGGAATGCGAACTAACTTAGTCAGCAGTTCAATGGCTTCTTCTTTTAATGTATGAATTTTATCTTCCATGGGTTGTTACCAATTGCCTGTTACCGGCAACGGTCAAGCGTATGAACAACCTACTGTTCATGCGGCACAAAGGTAGTTAAAAGCAATAACTTTCGATTTGGACATTATGAATTATAAGTTTATAAACCTCGTTTCCAATAAATACTTCTTACGAATGTCTTGATTCATTTTTGTAATGATGTTTGCCGTTATTCTTTCCGATGCTGCCGGATTTGTTTCACCCAAAAACGAGGCTTTTATAAGCGACAGGTAGATGTGCTCGGAAGGCAGGTTGCTTTCTATTTTTTCTAACAAATTGATTGCTTCCTCTTTTCGTTGGGCTTTGTGCAGGCAGAAGCAGTAATTCATTTCAATAATCGGGGAAGGGGAAAGCTGTAACAGGATTTCGTAAAGTTTGATAATATCATTCCAAAAATCGGTTGTAAACGAAAGCGTTGACATATACTTGCTGACAATCAGGGCTTCGATATAGAACTTATTGATTTTGTCGGGCTTTTTCAGGTAATGAAACCCAAGGTTTATCAATTCATTGTTCCAATTATTTCGGTCTTGATTGAAAAAGGAAATCAATTTTCCAGCACTCACTTTCGCTTCTATTCTCGCAATGTGAAAGCAAAACAGGGATAATAAGTTACTCGTAGATTCACGGTTAAAATCGTTGAGCAAGATTTTGGCAAGCGCAAACGATTCCAAACACAAATCCTCGTTTATGATTGATTGGTGCTTCTCGCTAAAAGAATCAAAACCCGAATTGAAAACAGCATAGAGAATCTCTTCAACAATCAGGATTTCATCATCCCCAACGGTTTCAATGATTTCAGAAATAAGCCGGTCTTTAAATTCGTTTTGAAGTGAGTTTTTAGACCGACCGATAATCTTGTAAATAGCTTCATTGCCAAGCAACGTGCTTTCTGCAATTTCCTGAATACTTAGTCCGAAAATATTTTTTAAAACGAAAACTATTTTGGCTTGTTTGGAAATAGTGTTTGATGACGCAACCAGCAAAATGGTTTCAAGGCGTAAATCAGTTGTATTTAGCTCGGAATAACTTGTTGTGTGATTTGCTTCTAAAGCAGATAGTTTGCTATTCCGCTTTAGTTGATTCAACAAATCGTTCTTTGTCGTTACGAAAAGCCAATCTTCTTTACTTTTAGGTGTATTGTCTGCCTTCCAGTTCTTTACCGATATTAAAAAGCTGTTTTGGATAGCGTCTTCGATTTCGGTAAAATGATGAATCCCGAACTGACGGGTTAAAGCAGAAAAAAGTTTGCCATATAACGCCCGGTAGTTGGTTTCAGCCGTTGGCTTGTTCATAATCTTCCATCTCCATAATTTGTCTTATCTCGGTTGTGCCGCCCCAAATATGACAAGGACAATCTTTAGCCAATGCAATAATGGTTTCGATATTGTCGGCTTGCAGCAGGTAATAGCCGCCAACTATCTCTTTAGATTCCATATACGGGCCGTCTTTGATAACGCTGTTCTTCCCCGAAATCAAAACGCCTTTTTCTTGCAGTCCATCACCCGAAATAAAATGCCCTGATTCGGCTAATTTTTCAGCCCACGCCATGTGGGCTTTTGCCAATTCTTCCATTTCTTTTGGCGACAGGTTGCTCATTCTCTCGATGTCTTCGTGAAGCAGTAATAAGAATTTTTTCATGTTTAAAAGGTTTAATTTACTTCAAAGACAATCGGGCATTCCCGTTTTGGACATTTTTATAAAATATTTCTTTGGTGTTTTTTTTCGACAACTACCCAGTAATCAATGTACCTTTTGTTTCCCGTCCGATATTGTGAGTGAGGTCTGCCGCATCGCCAATCAACACTTCTTTCACACCCGCTTCAATGGCCGAATATGCATTCTCTAATTTCGGTAAAATGCCATCGGAAAAAACACCTTGCGCAAGATAATTATCGTATAAATTTTTCGGTAAATGGGTAATTACCGAACCGGGGTCGTTTACATTTTGCAACACGCCTTTTTTTTCGAAACAGAAAATAAGCCGCACATTGAAGTGCTTACTCATTGCAACGGCCAACACCGAAGCAATGGTGTCGGCATTGGTGTTCAGCATACTGCCTTCGGAGTATGTTAACGGTGCGAACACGGGAACTGTATTTTGCTTCAGCAATTCGTACAACAAAACCGTGTTTACACCGGCTGGTTTTATATCGCCTACAAAACCATAATCAATGTCTTTTACCGGGCGTTTTACGGCTTTCAGCATATTGCCGTCCGCCCCGGTTAATCCAATGGCATTACAATGTAATTGCTGAAGGGCAGCAACCAATTGTTTATTCACCAATCCGCCATACACCATTGTTACCAAATCGAGTGTGGCCGCATCGGTAATTCTTCGTCCGTTTACATAGTTCGATTCAATGTCCAACTGGTTGCCCAGCTTCGTAGCGATTTTTCCGCCACCGTGAATTAATATTTTTGGTTCTTTAATGGACGCGAAATCTTTCAGGAAACTGTTGAGTGCAGTTTCATTATCCAAAACATTCCCACCAATCTTTATGATATATAGTTTATTCATATCGTTTTAAAAGCAGGAAACCGCTTACTATTTTCTAAAACTTCACTCAACACTGCCTGCGCTGCCCACACCCGGTTACCGGCCTGTTGCGTAACAATGCTGTTGGCGCCATCCAAAATTTCATCGCTTAACTCAACATTTCTGCGAACCGGCAAACAGTGCATTACTTTTGCCTGATTCGTGAGCGCTAACTTAGCGTTGTCGAACATCCACTTCGGGTCGTTGTTATAAATTTTTCCGTAGTCGGTATAGGTGCTCCAGTTTTTTACATACACAAAATCGGCATCGCGCAAAGCATAATTTTGGTCGTGCGTAATCGTGGCATTGCCTGTAAACTTCTTATCCAATTCGTAATCTTCAGGGTGCGCAATCACAAAATCGGCTTCGCCCCATGCATTTACCCACTGCGCAAAACTATTGGCTACACATTGCGGCAATGCCTTTATGTGTGGCGCCCAAGTGAGTACGACTTTTGGTCTGCGCACCTCACCCCCTGCCCCTCTCCCGGGGAGAGGGGAGTTCCATGTTTCAGAAATCGTGATGATGTCAGTTAAACTTTGAAGCGGATGTACGGTTGCACTTTCTAAACTCACTACCGGAATACCGGAATATTTTACAAACTGTTTGATGTAGAACTCGCTGTAATCTTCGGCTTTATCTTTCAGCGTGGGGAATGTACGAATACCCAGAATATCAAAATACTTGCCGAGAACAGGTGCTGCATCTTTCACATGCTCAACGGTAGTGCCGCTCATGATGGCCTCCTCTTCAAACTCCAGCGACCAGCCCTCCTGCCCTACATTAAACACAATACACTCCATGCCCAAGTTAGCGGCCGCGATTTGTGTACTCAGCCGCGTGCGCATACTGGGGTTCAAAAACAAAAGCCCCATGCGCTTACCTGCACCAAGGTGTTTATCAACCAATGGATTGTTTTTATATGCCAATGCTTTTTGCACAAGTTCGTTGGTGTTCGACACATCCGCTACGGATAAAAAATTCTTCATTGCAATTCCTCTTTCAATGCGGTTAAAAAAATATCTATCTCATCTTTCGATACGGCTAACGAAGGCAACAATCGGATTACATTCGGTTTCGCTTCGCCTGTAAAAATGCGATGTTTTGTTAACAGGTCGGCACGCACCGTGCTTTTATCTTCAGGTAAATCAAACCCAATCATTAATCCGCGACCGCGAACATTTTGTATCGCAGGGATTTTTTTTAGTTCTTCTATCGCGTATGCACCCAATGCAGCGGCATTGTCAATCAGTTTCTCTTCCTGCATCACATCCAACACCGCCAAACACGCCACACTCGATAAATAATTACCGCCAAAAGTTGTACCAAGCATACCACTCCACGGTTTAATGTCGGGATGAATTAAAACACCACCCACCGGAAAGCCGTTACCCATGCCTTTGGCTGTTGTAATGATGTGGGGCTGAATACCTGCATACCGATGTGCAAAAAATTTACCGGTACGCCCGTAACCCGATTGTATTTCATCTAAAATTAGCAACGAACCATTCGCATTGCATTTCTCTTTCAGGGATTGTAAAAATGAATCGTCCGGGAGTTGAATGCCACCCACGCCCTGAATGCCTTCGATAATAACAGCGGCAACATCTTTATCAAGCGCAGCGGTAAATGCTGTTTCATCATTGAGCGGTACAAACACAATTTCGTGACCCGTATTAAACGGAGCCACAATTTTAGGATTGTCGGTTGCCGCTACCGCGCCTGACGTACGACCGTGAAATGCTTTTTTAAACGCGATAATTTTTTTTCTGTTCGTTTCAAACGAAGCAAGTTTCAGCGCGTTCTCGTTTGCCTCTGCACCGGAGTTGCACAAGAACAGCTGGTAATCCGGATAACCCGATACCTCACCAAGTTTTTCAGCGAGTTGCTGTTGTAACGGATTTTGAACGCTGTTTGAATAAAAGGAAATGTTGTTCAACTGATTCGTTAATGCTCTTATATATTCAGGATGCGAGTGCCCGATTGAAATTACCGCATGACCTCCGTATAAATCGAGATACTTTTCACCCTTATCGTTCCACACCCACGAGCCTTTCGCTTTTACCGGTGTGATGTTGAAGAGCGGATATACGTCAAATAGTTTCATGATTCAGTTGTTAGTTAATGGTTGTCTGTTGTTAGGCAAACATTACTTTTTAATACTATTAATCTTATCAAACGAAGTCACAATGCCTTTTATCAAAGCCGAGCTAAGACCCTGGTGTTCCATTTCATTTAATCCGGCAATGGTGCATCCCTGCGGTGTTGTTACTTTATCAATTTCCAGTTCGGGGTGCGAATCGTTTGCAGCTAAGAGCAACGCTGCGCCTTTGGCAGTTTGCGCGGCAATCAACTGCGACTCTTCCGCATCGAACCCTAACTGAATACCGCCTTGCGTAGCCGCGCGCAGGTAGCGCATAAAAAATGCAATACCGCTGGCCGCCAGCACGGTTGCTGCTTTCATCAAATGCTCTTCGATGATGAGCGTTTCGCCCAGCGCATCAAACAGTTTTCTAATATCACTTAATTGTTTGTCGGTTGCATCTTTCGTGCAGATGCACGTCATAGAAGCGCCAATGGCAATCGCGGTGTTGGGTATTGCCCGCACTACCGGTACAGGTTTACCTAATTGCGAAGTGATTTCATCAATTGCAACACCGGTAATAGTCGATACCAAAATGTGTTTCTTCGCCTGAAGTGTCGAACCAATTTCCGCCAACAATCCGGCAAGTTGTTTGGGTTGTACACACAACATAATAATAGAGGCTTCACGAACAGCCGCTACATTATCGGTAGTGAGTACAAATTTTTCTTTTTTCAGTCGGGTAATCTTTACAATGTTTCTTCGCGTAATAATTATATCGGAGGCAGAAGCCTGCCCGGCATTAACTATACCTTTCGCGATAGCGATACCGAGGTTACCACCGCCCAATACGGCTATTTTTTTTGCTGCCATAACGTAAGTTTAAAATACCGTTGCTTTCAATCGAAGACCGGCACGCTCATCAAATCCAAACATGATGTTCATGTTCTGAACGGCCTGTCCGCTTGCGCCTTTTAATAAATTATCAATGGCCGAGTGTACCACCAATTTATTTCCTTCTTTCTCAAGATTAATGATACACTTATTGGTGTTCACTACCTGTTTCAGGTCAAGCGTGGCGTCCGACACAATCGTAAACGGCTGACCGTGATAAAAATCACGATAGATTTTTTTCAATTCATCCAACGGCTTATCCGTTTCAACAATGGAACTCACAAAAATACCGCGCGTAAAATCGCCACGCCACGGCACAAAGTTAATCGCGCCCGAAAAACCGGGTTGTATCTGTTTTACAGATTGTGTAATCTCTTTTATGTGCTGATGTGTTAGCGTTTTGTATGCCGAGATATTATTCGCACGCCAGTTTATGTGCATCGTGTTTTGCAATTTTTGCCCGGCACCGGTAGCGCCAGTAATACCCGTAGTATAAACCTCTTTCAGTAAACCAGGTTTTGCTAACGGAAGCAAGCCCAACTCAATCGCAGTAGCAAAACAACCGGGGTTCGCTAAGTTTTTTGTTTGTTGAATCGCTTCTTTATTCAGTTCCGGCAATCCATATACAAATGTTCTTCCGGGTAAGGAGTCGCCTAACCGAAAATCCTGACTGAGATCAATCACTGCGGTTGAGTCGGCAATGGAATTTTCCAGCAAAAACTTTTTGCTTTCGCCATGTCCTAAGCACAAGAAAATAACATCGACCGGTTGTAACGTATCGGTAAACTTCAATTCGGTTTCACCTGCCAAATCAGCATGTACATCCAACAGCAAATTACCTGCATTACTGCGGCTATGCACGAATGTTAATTCAACGTTTGGGTGATTGATAAGCAACCGGATTGTTTCCCCGCCTGTATATCCTGCACCTCCGACTATTCCTGCTTTAATATTTCTCATTTTATTTTTTTACCGCAGAGAACACAGAGTTCACAAAGTTTACTCAGCGTCCTTTGCGTCTTTGCGGTTTATTTTTTATCTGCTTCTTCCTTCACCTGATGATAAATTGCCGTTTGGTTTCCGAAAATTTTTGTAAAGCCTTTCACATCATCGGCCGACCAACCTAAATTTTCTTCACCGTATTTTCCAAACTTCGATGACATCAAATCATATTTCGATTCAATACCTACCACATGGAAACGGTACGGGTGCAATTCAACCGTAACTTCGCCTGTCACGTTTTGCTGCGCACTGGTTAAGTACGCTTCCATGTCGCGCATTACCGGATCTAAATACTGACCTTCGTGCAGCCAGTTTCCATAAAACTGCGCAAGCTGGTCTTTCCAACTTAACTGCCATTTGGTGAGCACGTGTTTTTCCAACGCATGATGTGCCTTAATAATAACGACAGGCGCTGCGGCTTCAAAGCCCACGCGGCCTTTGATACCGATAATGGTATCGCCCACGTGAATGTCGCGGCCAACACCGTACGCTCCGGCAATGGATTGCAAATACTGAATCGCCTCAGTAGGGTGCGCAAACGACTGACTGTTGATTTTTTTTAGCTCGCCTTTTTCAAACACTAACTTTACCGTTTCGCTTCCGGTTTTGGTTACTTGTGTAGGCCAGGCTTCTTCCGGCAACGTACCCAACGACTTCAATGTTTCTTTTCCACCAACGGATGTACCCCAAATACCTTTATTAATAGAGTAAATCGCTTTCTTGAAATCATACACCACACTTTTCGATTTCAGGTATTCGATTTCCTGCTCACGCGAAAGTTTCATGTCGCGGATAGGTGTAATAATTTCAACACCCGGCAACAAGATGTTCAGGATCATATCGAACCGAACCTGGTCGTTGCCCGCACCTGTACTGCCGTGCGCAACGGCATCGGCTTTCAGTTTTTTGGCATAGTTGGCCGTTGCCAACGCCTGCGACATTCGTTCGGCACTTACGCTCAACGGATAGGTATTGTTCTTCAACACATTACCATAAACGAGGTAACGGATTACGGTATCGTAATAGTTTTTGGTTTCATCTACCGTAGTGTGCGAAGCCACGCCTAAGTTTTTTGCGCGTGTTTCAATCGCATTTACTTCGGCCGCGTTAAACCCACCGGTGTTGATGGTAATGGTATGTACTTCATAGCCTTTTTCTTCGCTCAGGTATTTTACACAATACGAGGTGTCCAATCCTCCGCTAAAGGCTAAAACAACTTTCTTTTTCATCTTACCAAAAGAAAAAACTTAAAATAGAATTTCGTTTGTTCGGCTCACCGTTACCAAGGCCATTATTCTTATTGCGCGAACGCAACAGCACATGCTGCTTAAATCTCATCCAGCGTTCAAACAATTTAAAGTTGCCTTTAAACCTGCGCCTGCGTTTACGCTTTAATTTGCCTGCCGGTGTTACCACCGTTTGCAACTTAACGAACGGTAGCGGTTGTGCAGCTTGCATCTTCACCTCGGCCGGGTCGAACAGCATGGCCGTACACATGCAGTTTGTGCGGTTCTTGCGTTGCAAAATTTCAAAGTTCACGCAACTCCGGCATCCTTTCCAGAACTCCTCATCGTTGGTTAGTTCCGAATACGTTACCGGTTCGTACCCTAAATCGGAGTTTATCTTCATCACGGCAAGGCCGGTAGTAAGCCCGAAAATTTTTGCTTCAGGATATTTCTTCCGCGACAATTCAAAAATCTTTCGCTTGATGTCGGTAGCCACACCGGTTTTACGGAATTGTAGCGACACAATAAGCCCCGAGTTAGCAACGTATTTCTCGTGCTGCCACGCTTCGATGTAGCAAAAGCCTACCCATGTGCCGTCTGTTGTAACGGCAATAACAGCCTTGCCCTCGTCCATTTTCTTTTCGATGTATTCGGGCGAGCGTTGAGCGATACCGGTTCCGCGCGCTTTCGCGGATTCTTCCATTTCCTGCGTAATGGTAGTTGCGTACTGTTTGTCGTCTGCTGTGGCCAGCCTGACGATAATGTTGTTATTTTCCATGTATCGTTACGATATGGATTACGTCCGGATACACGTAGCGTGTATCAAGACAGTGTTAGTAAAATTTAAAAAAGGGGGATGCAGTGTTTGCATCAAGTACACACCCTATGCTGCATAGGAATGTGGTTTGCCAATAAAATCGGGCTTACGGTATCAGATACGCACAAAGCGCGTAGGTCGGCATCGCCTGGTCACCATACAGGCAGGGGTAGAGAACAAGAATGTTCTGGAAGGTTGAAAAGCGGCCGTGGCTGCTTTTGTCGTGGTGATGGTCGTTTTCAATTTCTTTCGTTACGGTTAAGTGAAACGTTAGATAAAAATCATGCAGTTATTTGTTTAAAACTTAGTGCAAATGTATACGATATATTTTTAGAAACGGACAACTTTTTTTCAAGGAAATAAAAAAATCTGCCTAACGGGGGTTAGTAGCCTCACCCATCTAAGCAACTGCGGTAGCACATGTCGTGCTGCCCTCTCCACCGGAGAGGGCGATTCGGGCTTTCGGTAAGCGCGACCGCAGATGGGTGAGGCTCAAAATAAAAGGCTTGAGGCACACCACCCAGATGGTAGCTGTATATCAACAGGAAATTATCAGGGCTTCCTGAACCCCGGCAGCGACAATTTAAACTTCAGCGCCACCAACCGGATGACGATTATCACCGCAATGGAAATCATCAGGTTGTAATTGCGCTCAAGCGGGGTATGAATATCAAGAACGAGGTACACGATGGCGCCCGCAAGGCAGGCAGTGGCGTAGACTTCTTTGCGAAAGATTACCGGAATTTCATTTGTGAGGGTATCGCGGATGACGCCACCCATCACGGCAGTGAACATGCCCATGATGGCGGCAATTTCGGGTTGAACGCCAAGCCCGATAGCTTTCTCTACCCCGATAATCGTGAAGAACGAAATCCCCAGGGTATCGAACAGGATGAACGTTCTGCGAAGCTTTATGAAAATACGGTTGAACAGGATAGCCACAGCCACGCCAATCAAAACGGCATAGAGAAAGTTAATATCGCCAATCCAAACTAATGGATAGCTGCCCAGCATAATATCGCGGATGGTACCGCCCCCGATGGCCGTAAGAAACCCGGTGAAGGCGGCTGCAAACCAATCCTGGTCTTTATCGCGCATGGCAAGCGCCCCCGAAATGGCAAAGAAAAATGTGCCGATAAGCTCAAGCGGGTATTGAAAGACCATTGGATAAATTTTCGGGCAAAGATAGGGGAAGAAATTTTAGCGTAAATCGAAAATTTCAAGGCATCCCTGGTTCGTGAGGACACGAATCAAGGCTAAGGGGAAATAAGATTGTTCTGTAGAAGTTTAAAATTTTCCAATATTTTACCAAACGTTGAGTTTGTTTTCATTGGTTATAGTTCAGTAATAACCATCTTAACAAAATCATTTTCATCGTGTGCTTTCGACTTGTTTTTAATCACTAATTCCCTATAAAAAATATCTATACCATGAGTAACAAATTTGTCACCATATTCTAACCAAGCAAACCTAATTCTAAAACCTTCCGGTTCTGTCTCTTTTGTGTAATAGATATTGTTTTCTAATTAAGAAAAAATGTACCCTTCTTGTTCAAGAAAGGCACATTCTTTTTTAATAGTCTTTATATAAAGTTCTGTGTCCATTTTAATGAGTTAACATCTTGAATAGTGTTACCCCCTCTGGCGCAAGCCTCCGCTTGTTTGTACTGCTTACAATAAAACAACAACAGAAAACTTTCGTGTTTTCTACTCATACTATAAAGCTAACCGCTTTTAATGTTCAGAGCAAACTTAAACGTTAATGCTCATGGCACAAGCGGACGCTTGCGTCAGTGCGTGATTAAAGAAACTCCCCTTAAAAATCCGGGCACGGAATCACCAGCTTGTCGCGGGGGGGCTTGCGCGGGTCGCGCATGGGCCAGGTATATACTAAGCTAAACTCGTGCGCACCGCCACTGCCTGCACCCAGCTTGGAAATAGTAAAGTCGTAACTGTAACCAATATTCAACGCCTGCTTGGCGCCTATGTTGGTAAAGCCCAGCAACAACACAATCGATTCGTTATTTACAAAACCATTTACCTGCTTAAAGGGCACACCCCTGTACCACAAGCCCAGCACCAACGGCTCGGCTGTATAATACAAGCCCAGGTCAAGTTGGTCGAACTGCCCCTGATGGCGGTATTGAAATACCGGGGCAATGCTTCGCTCGGCTTCCTGCGCATACAGGCCGCTGCCTTTTACGCCCGGCTTCATATAATATTTAAACCCGCCATGCACCGAAAGCTTAATCGGCAACGGACTGTTCTCATCTATAATAGATTGGTTCGGTTGGTTGAGGTGAAACGCGGCAACACCCAACCAGGCCGATTTGGTAAACAACACACCGCCCAACGACAGGTCGACAAAAGTTTTACTGAAATTAGTACGGAACTGTTCGGCTGTAGCCGGAGAAATGATTTCACCGGTTTGGGGATCAAACTGGTCGCCAAAGGTCAGGCGGTTAAAATTTATATCGCGATTATACAGCGCAACCTGCGCACCCGGCCGGAAACCAAGATTTTTTGAAAACTCAATCTCATACGAATACTGAAGCCCCACGTTCAACGACCGCAACCCGGCAAGGCCTTCCACATCGCGGTTAAGTATAATACCCACACCACTGCGGGCATCTTCAATAAAATAATCGAAGTAAGCCGACATGGTAGTAAAAGTCGCGTCAATAGCCGGCCATTGGTTGCGGTAGTTAATGCCCGCACGCGCCTGGCCGGTGCCTCCTGCAAGCGCGGGGTTAAGGTAGAGCGGGGCCGCATAGAACTGCGAGAACTGCGGATCCTGGGCAGTTACTTCGCATGGCGAAAAAAGTATTAAAACTCCGGCAAGGAGAATCAAAAAGACTGGATAACGGGTTGGTTTGCACAACAGCATCGGAGCAAATTAAAGCGATTCGCACTATTTAAAAAACCCGGAACCGGCAAAAGCCCGTGTTTTCTGATTCTTAACGATATTTTTAGTCAAATTGTATACTTTCGTGATGATTGGGCGTTTTTAAGTTGCCCGTTTGCAGGGATTAAAGTAGGTTGACGTGTCTGGAGTTTTAAAAGAGTTACACATGATTCAGAAAATGCGGTGGTGGATAATCGTTTTGGTTGGATTAACCGTTAATGTTTCGGCACAGGAGTTATCGCGCTATAACTGGTATTTCGGCAACAGCAATACTGCCATACGGTTTAGCCGGAGCGACAATACGGCTTCGTTAATTACCAATCAAAAACTGCCGTTTGGTACCGGGGGAAGCGCAGTTGCCTCCAATCCTGTCAATGCCGACCTGATTTTTTATACCGATGGTTCGCGCGTGTACGACATCACCAACAACCCGGCTGCCATGCCCAACGGCACCGGGTTATTAGCCAGCACATCGGGCAACCAGCCGGTAGCAATATGCCCCGTGCCGGGCGCCCCTAATCAATATTATATTTTCGCCAACAGCGCCAATGGTGTAACCGGTGGCAATGTTACCGTTAGCATTGTAGATATGACCTTGCCCGGCAATTCGGGTTTTGGTGCGCCCTTTACAGGAGATGTTACCACGAAAAATCAGCCGGTAGCGGGATTAACCAATCGCTCGGAAGCCATGATTGTAATGCCACACGATAATGGCACCGACTATTGGCTGATAACACACGAAAACGGAACCGATAACTACACCGTAACGCACGTGCAACCCGCAGGTGTATTTGCCAATACAAATTTTAATAACCTTACGGGAAATCTTGCTATCTCCGCCACAAACTTTGCTTACCACGAAGGCACAGCAAAAATTGCCGTGTCGCCATTATCGGTTAACCGCAACATCTCTATTCTTGATTTTGATGATGCCACAGGTACACTCTCTTTCGACCAGTTTGTGCTTAATTCTGCCAGCACACTTGCAGGCGCCATTTACGATACGGAATGGAGTCCGTCAGGAAGATTTTTATACATCTCCCGCAGGAACGACTCCGGTGCTGATGCGCAGGTACTCCAGTTCGATACAACCAATCCACTCAACACCCTGACGCCCGTGCTGGCCGTGCCGGTAAACAGCAGCTACGGATTACAACTTGCACCCGATACCGCTATTTATCACATCTACCAGGCAACCGGTGGCGGGCCATTCTTAATAGGAAAATTAACCGATACAGATAGTGTGGGCACGTTGGTACAATATGAATCCACTGCGTTCACATCAAACCCGAACATTAACGGAACACAATTTCCTTCCTTCGCTCCCGCTTCCGACCCCAACCTGAATGTAACCTTTGTTTCGGCCGGAAGCTGTTCCAGTTCACCGGTATCTTTTTTCCCGACTGTAACGCCACATGCCGATAGCCTTGTGTGGGATTTTGGCGATGGACAAGGTTCAAACGCCTGGAGCCCGGTGCATACCTACGAGAATGGCGGAACGTTTAGTGTTTCCGTTACGGCCTTTTTAAATGGCGAATCAGCAACAGCCACTAACCCGATTGACATTACCCAGTTTGATCTTCAGTTGCAGTTGGTACAAGATACAACCGCTTGCCGTTGCGAATTGCCTGCACGAAGACTGCCGGGTGATACTTGTACTGATTTTTCGGTACAAGTTGAAATTCAAGGCGGATCACCAACTTCCATTGTTTGGTCAAATGGTCAGACAGGAACCACGCTCAGACCTGACTCAGCCGGATACTATTATGTAGTGGCAACGTTAGGTACTTGCAGCGCCTATGCCGGTGTAAACATCCGCGAATATGGGTTGGAAGACCAGCGGGCGAACATCTGGTACTTCGGGCAAAATGCCGGAATAGATTTTAATGAACAGCCGGCCATTTCCATCCCCGGCCCGGTAAACAGTCCCGAAGGTGTTTCGGTAATCAGCGACAGAAACGGCCAGGTAATTCTTTCAACAGATGGCGTGCACGTGTACGACAAGAATGACGTAGAGATAACCCAAACCGCTGACGGCACACCCATTGTAATTCCTCCCGGCATTGGCGGGGAGTCGGGTTCAACACAATCGGCATTGATTATTCCCGTGCCGGGCGATGAAACACTCTATTATATTTTTACCACGCAGGAAGTTCACGGAGCAGGAATGTATGAATTGCGATACACGCTGTTCGATTTGAAAGAAAACAGTGGCGATGGTGGTATTATTGAATTCAATCAATTGCTTTTCAGCCGAAGCACCGAGCGCATTACCGGCAATGCCGGTTGGCTTATTGCGCATGAATACGGAAACAACTCGTTTCGTGCATATCAAATTACACCGGCCGGTATCTCCAGTCCGGTAATTTCGAGTGTTGGCTCCGATCATAGTTTTAATGCAGCCGAAAACGGGCAAGGCTACATGAAATTAGGCGCACAGAATGTATTGGCCGTAGCCTTGTCGGAACCCGGTATTTCAAACGTTCTGGAGATTTTTGATTTTGATAACACCATAGGCATTGTTTCAAATTTCCGCGTAGCAAATTTAAACAGCGCAAACGGACAGGTTTATGGTGTGGAGTTTTTGGGTAATAAGATATTCGCTACCCTGCGTGGTACGCCTTCAGCTATTCGCGAGTTCTACATCGACTTTGAAGGAAACCCGCAACTAATCAACCCGCCACTTGCCGACATTAGTGAAGAATTGGGCGCCATACAGGTTGGCCCTGACGGGCAGATTTACGTTGCCGTGAACAACAGGAATGCGTTAGGAACAATCACATTTAACCCCGACACGTTACAGGTATCTAATTTTAATGTAAACGGATTTGCTTTGACTTCCGGCCAAAGCCGGTTGGGTTTGCCAAACTTTATTCAGAATGTTGGCAACCCCATTCAACCACCGGGAATGGACATCGCAGGTTTCTGCGAAGGCGAACCCACATTTTTTACAGGGTTCGGTACCGATCCTATTGATCAGTTCTTCTGGTCGTTCGGAGATGGAACCTCGTCCGATTCAGCACAGGTACAACATACATATCCTCAAACAGGGATTCCCACAACGTATACCGTTACACTCCATATTTTCAACCGGTGCGGTTTAGACACAACCTTTGTTCAGGATATTACGATATTCCCTCCTCCACCCAACCCTACTTTCTTACCGTCAGGCGTACTGCAACCGGTTATCTGTAACGGAGATTTATTATTGGAAGCGCTGCCCGCCTCCACACCCAACCTGGCCGATCTTACTTTCTTGTGGTCAACAGGCGAAACAGACCGGGAGATAAACGTATCGCGAACAAGCAATATAGGCGTAACGATAACCAACACCGTAAACGGCTGTACCTCGGCAGGCTCAATTATAGTTGCTGATAACCGGCCACCGGTTGACCTTGGGCCTGATCAAACATTATGTCAGAATGTTCCGGTTCTCCCGCTTGATGCGAGCAACCCGGGTGCTGTGTATGACTGGTCTCTTATTGTCAACAATGGACTACCCGTATCTGTTGGAACCGCACAAACGCAACCCGTTGACAGCAGCCTACCCGGAATTTTTGAATACATTGTTTCCGTTACCGATCCGATTACAACCTGTACCGTACAAGATACCGTAACGTTTACATTCAACGAATCGCCTGCGTTTACAGCCGTGCCATCCAACACGGCAGCTTGTGGAACCAATACAGGTCAAATCGCGCTTACTATTACCAATCCTGTTGGAAGTTTGTTCAGCTACTTCGTTACAGGCCCGTCAACAACACTACAAGGCAACGACCAACCGATAGGCCCGGTAGTGAATGCGGGGTTAACTGCATTGGGTGCAGGCACGTATGGCATTACCGTAGCCGATCAGGTATCGGGTTGTGCTACGATTACAACGGTTGGCATAAGCGATAATGTAATTGACATTATCAGTGCCGTTGCTCAAACCCCGACTTGTGATCCGGTTGCTGTCGATGTTCAAACCACAGGCATTGTTACTATTGGATCAGCCACTTACAGAATTACTGATTCAGGAACCGGAATAGTGGTAGTACCATCAACATCATTAGGTGGTACGGCAAACTTTACAACCTTACCGGTTGCTGCTCCCGGCACCTATACCATCGAAGTGTCCGCTGACGGCTGTATTGCTACCGAAGACATTACTATAAACCCTGATCTCCCGGTGCCTTTTACTTTTACATCAAATGGTTGTACTGACCCGGTTACTATCACGGTAACAGGTGGAGATACCTATTCATGGACAGGCCCGGATATTACCAGCGCAACAAACATTGCTTCCATAACGGCAACACCCCCTCAGGGGCCGCAAACCTACACCGTTACAGTTACACAAGCTGGCTTCTGCCCGGTAACACAAGATATAGTTGTTGAAGTGAACAATAACCTTACTGTTGATTTCACCCAATCCGATGCTTGTGCAGCACAGGTAACGTTAACAGCAACCACATCCGCTCCCGGTAGTTACACCTATCTATGGACACGCAACGGCACACCTATGGTTGGCGGCCAAACTATCCTTGCCAACGCTTCGGATAATGGTGCAACATATTCCGTTACCGTTCAGAACACTGCGTCAGGTTGTAGTTTTAATTCACCGGCAAGGCAGGTAATTGTGGCTAATCTTCAATTGGCCATGACTACCACTACGCCCTGCACCGGCTCACCGTTTACCTTAACAGCAACAACCAACCAACCCGGCACAAATTTCCAATGGTCGGTTGACGGTAGCAATATTTCAGGAGCGACCAGCGCCACGCTGCAACGCAGCACCGGTGGGTTGTATCGCGTTACCGGAACACTGCCCGGTTGTACACGCTTTGTTGAAAATCAAATAGCATTGTTGCCCACTACACCGGGCGCGTTACCGCAACGCGCACTGATTTGTAATAACCCGGCAAACCCTAATCCTGATACGAGAGAAATTCTTTTAGATCCGGGAGCGAATTTCATCAGTTATGCGTGGTCGCAAGGTGGTGTACCGTTAGGCGTAACCACGCAAACCCTGTTGGTAATTGAACCCGGTGTGTATGGTGTTGATTTAACCAACTCGTTTGGTTGTGTAAGCACGGATATTATTGATGTTATAGAACAATGCCAGCCGCGCATTGTGGCGCCCACAGCGTTCCGTCCCGGTAGTCCGATTGATACAAACCGCGAATTTGGGGTGCTTACATTCTTTATTGAAGATACCGGGTTCCAGGTATTTATATTCAATCGCTGGGGCGAAATGGTGTACCAATCCGATAACCGTGAGTTTAAATGGAATGGCGGATACAATAACAATCCATCACAACTGTTACCTGCCGGAACCTATTCGTATGTGGTAAAATACCGCAGCATATATGATGTGGACGTCCAGGAGAAACGAGGTGGCGTGGTGTTGATGCGATAGGATTTAAGAGAAGGATTAAACAACTGGTATCAGAGATTCGGAAGCCGGGTGATTGAAAACAGAAACACCATAAGTTCCGAGGATTTCCATAAAAGCCGCTTTTGATAACCCTACCAATTCGGCAGCCTGCCCCAATGAAAGTTTGCCCTTCTCATACAATCTTGACGCTATTACCATAAGAGCCTCTTTATCGTCAAAATCAACGGTATCGGGTATGGATATTGTTACTGTTTTCATATCACAAATTCACATTTTTATTATCACTTATTTAACCGCAGAGCACGCAAAGAGCCGCAAAGCAACAGCAAATGCTTTAACATCATCAGAAACCCTCTGCGTAACTCCGCAACCTTAGCGGTTAAGGGTTTTACTTTATATGATGTTTACCCGGTTTTTTATCCTGCTCTCATCTGCTTAACTTACCCAAAAATCATAATACGTATGTTCCGATTATCCGTTATCCTCTCCGCCATTTTCCTGTTAAGTTTTTGCACATCGAAACAACAGGAAGAAATCAGTCAGCCCGACATCAGCATTGTTCCTGTTCCTGTAAACCTGACGCAAACCGGTGGTGTTTTTACGTTGCCTGACACAGTAAGTATTGCTGCTGTTACCCCGGCTGAACAGGAAATTGCTCAATTCTTACTCGATTATTTTTCAACACAACAGATACCTGCCAACCTTACGCAGGATAGTACAGCCTCTATTGTACTGCGTAGTTTCGTATCGAAAGAAATATTACCGGAAGGATATTACCACATGGTAGTTAACGCTACCGGTGTAGATATTTTTTCTACCACAGAAGCCGGGTTGTTTTATGGTGTGCAATCGCTTATGCAGCTTGTTAACACAAACCAGCACGTGTCGGAAATTCCGTTTGTAACCATTACCGATTTTCCCCGGTTTGCATGGAGAGGACTGCACTTGGACGTGTGTCGCCATTTCTTTCCGGTTGAGTTTGTGAAACGTTACATCGACCTGATGGCACAATACAAGTTCAACACCTTTCACTGGCATTTAACCGAAGACCAGGGTTGGCGCATCGAAATAAAAAAATATCCAAAACTCGCTACCATAGCCGCTTACCGTAAAGAAACACTAATTGGCCATTATACCGATCAACCCCATAAGTTTGACGGCACACGTTATGGCGGTTACTATACGCAGGAAGAAATAAAAGAAGTAGTGGACTATGCCGCCAAACGATATGTTACCATTGTGCCCGAAATTGAAATGCCGGGGCACGCCCTTGCTGCGCTCTCGGCCTATCCGCACCTTGGCTGCACAGGCGGGCCGTACGAAGCCTCGCCCTTGTGGGGTGTTTTTGATGATGTGTTTTGTGCCGGAAAAGAAAGTACGTTTGAATTCTTAACGGATGTATTGGATGAAGTGATTGCTCTCTTTCCCGGTGAATACATTCATGTTGGCGGTGATGAATGCCCCAAAACCCGCTGGGAAAAATGTACGCATTGCCAGCAACGCATGAAAGCCGAAGGATTGCATGACGAACATGAGCTTCAAAGCTATTTCATCAAACGCATTGAAAAATATTTAAACGGAAAGGGGAAAAAAATTATCGGCTGGGATGAAATATTAGAAGGTGGCCTCGCGCCCAATGCTGCCGTAATGAGCTGGCGCGGAGAAGCGGGTGGCATTGCCGCTGCACAAGCCGGACACAACGTAGTAATGACACCGGGTTTCGCGCTTTATTTTGACCACTACCAGGCTGAATCGGAAGGCGAGCCTGTAGCCTTTGGTGGAAACTCTACGTTGAAAAAAGTTTATGAGTACGACCCCATTCCATTTGCACTTAACCAGGAAGAAACGGGTTTCATACTTGGCGCACAGGCCAATTTATGGACGGAATACATTGCTACTACCGACCATATAGAATATATGATTTATCCGCGTGCGCTGGCATTGGCCGAAGTTACCTGGTCGCCTAAAGAAAACCGCAACTGGAACAATTTTGTGCAACGGCTGCCTCACCAGTTCTCGCTACTCGACCAAAAAAATGTTAATTACCGTAAACCAAAACCCGATGAACTGAAATAAGTTAAAATATTGGGCTTATGTTTTGTATTTTCGTACTTCATTAAAATTAAATCGCCATGAAAAAGTTTCTTTTTATACTCGGACTCATAATTGTATTCCCTTCATTCTCTACGGTGCTGGAGCAAATCGTTAAAACGCAATTGCACATTACCATTCGCAACGAATTGGGCAACACCGAAGAGGGCGTTACCATTAAGCTGTATGAACGCGAAGACGATTACAAAAATGAAACAAACCCAGCCGCTGAAGGTGTAACAGACGACAAGGGTGTAGCTCGCTTTAAGGAACTGAAAGCCATCTCCTACTATGTATTAGCAGAAAAAGAAGACCTGAATAATTTTGGCGGAGGCGAACAAACCGGGAAGCTTGAAGCCAAGCGTATTAACAAGGTTACTGTTGTGATTCAATGAGCATACTGAATCGCAGGCAACTGCAACAAGCGTTACTTTCCTATTCATCAACATTTAAAGAAGAGAAAGCCTTCCGGGAAGATTTTCTTCAACTTCTTTTAGCTGAAAGGTGTTACTACCGCGATTACTTGCCGGGGCACCTTACGGGTTCATCCTGGATTGTGGATGAAACTTTTACACAGGTTGTATTGCTGCACCATGGAAAACTGAACAAGTGGCTTCAGCCGGGCGGTCATGCCGATGGAGATGAGAGTATTTTTGCTGTTGCGTTACGCGAAGCAGAAGAAGAAACCGGCCTCAGTAACCTGAAATTAATCCAGCAGGGAATTTTTGACCTTGATATTCACCCTATTCCCGAGCACAAAAATTTTCCGGAACACCTGCATTACGATGTGCGGTTTATTTTCTCCACTTCAAAAAACCATGAACTTCAATGTTCGGACGAATCGCGCGACCTGGCATGGATACCTTTAGATGACGTAGAAGTGCTTACAGGACACGCTACATCTATCAGTCGTATGGTGGAAAAGACAAACCGGTTAGCGCGAAGCAATCAGCGTTAGGGCAAACGCAATTACTACCATCCAGAATTTGTAAGCCACCAGGGCAGGTATCAACACCCACTGCATCTGCATCATTACAGCCAGCAATACCAACAACACAGCAATACCTTTTATGATGTTTCGGGTTTTGTTACTCATAACTTTTTTGTTTTATCATTCAAACTTAATTAATCTCTTAACCATTTGCACAAGGTGAAATGATAAAATAAATTCTGAGTATCCGCTTCCAATCCTAAATTGCTAACGTCATTGCGAGCGGAGGCGCAGAACTGTGTGATGGGGCGAAGCAATCCCTGTTTCCGTTCTAAAAAACGGGATTGCTTCGGTCGTGCCTCCCTCGCAATGACGGGTAATTTATTATTTTAGGACTTGAAGCGGATACTCACAAAATAAATTATTAAGTATCCGCTCTTTAATTCTAAAACCACATAGACACATAGGCCACATAGAGAACTCTGGAAAAAACTATGTGCTTTATGTGTCTATGTGGTTCAATATGATAGCCAGACTTTTTAGGGAATAAACGGATTACTCACAAAAATAAATTTTAGCTTTACACGCTATGGCAGAAATCGGCACCGACATTGAAAAAGCAGCAACCTTGTTATCGCAAGGCGAACTAGTGGCCATTCCCACAGAAACCGTTTACGGACTTGCCGGTAATGCCCTGAACGTTGAGGCCGTAGCAAAAATATTTTCAGCGAAAAACCGCCCACAGTTTGACCCGCTGATTGTACACGTTCCTTCGCTCGCCCTTGCACGGAACTATGTAACAGCCATTCCTAAAAAAGCAGAACGGTTAGCACAATTATTCTGGCCGGGGCCGCTCACATTGGTGTTAGAAAAAAAAGATGAAACCATCCCTGCATTGGTAACTTCCGGGTTGAAAACTGTTGGCTTCCGCAGCCCTGACCATCCGCTTACCAGAAAATTACTCACCGCCCTGCCCTTTCCGGTGGCTGCGCCCAGCGCAAACCCATTCGGTTATGTAAGCCCCACTACCCCGCAGCATGTAAATGAGCAATTGGGCGACAAAATCAGTTATATATTGGATGGAGGCGTTTGTACCATTGGCATTGAATCGACCATTATTGGCTTTGAAGGCAATGACCCGGTGGTGTTGCGCTTAGGCGGATTAAGTCTTGAACGCATTGAGGCCGTTACCGGCAACATAAAAGTACACGTTCACTCCACTTCCAACCCGTTGGCGCCCGGTCAGCTTAAAAGTCATTATGCACCGGGGAAGTCGCTAAAACTCGGAACATTGGAAGAACTGTTGCAGGAATACCCTGCGCATACATCAGGCATTCTAAGTTTCAAACACGATTTCCACTCACCGCACCAGCGCATTTTATCGCCAAGCGGAAACCCCGAAGAAGCAGCCCGTAACCTGTTTCAATACCTTCGCGATTTCGACAAAATGCCGGTGGATGTTATCCTGGCCGAATTACTGCCGGATGAAGGACTTGGCCGCGCCATTAACGATCGGTTAAAACGTGCCGCAGCAGTTGATAATTCGTAATTGTCGGGTTACTTTACACTCTCATAACATTAGCAGCAAACAATTACACATGACAGAAAGCAAAAAGAAAGTATTGGTGCTTACCGGTGGCGGAGATTGCCCCGGACTAAATGCCGTTGTACGCGGCATAGCTAAACGTGCACGCAAAGAAAAAAACTGGGAAGTGTACGGGAGCATTGAAGCCTTTAACGGTGTGCTGAATGAACCGCAGCAAATTATACAGTTAGGCACACGCATAACGGCCGGCATTCATGTGAAAGGCGGAACTATCCTGAAAACAACAAATAAATCCAACCCGTTAAAATTTCCTGTTGTGCAGAAAGACGGCTCTATAAAGGAAACTGATCGTTCAGCAGAACTTATCCAAAAGATAAAGGCATTGGGTTTCGATGCCGTGATAAACATTGGCGGTGATGGTTCGCAAAAAATTTCGCGCGTTCTGTTTGATAAAGGATTGAATATTGTGGGTGTACCGAAAACTATCGACAATGATTTGTCGGCTACTGATATGACATTCGGGTTTCAGACAGCCGTGCAAATCGCTACCGACAGTTTTGATAAACTTGTAACTACTGCCGAAAGTCATCATCGGGTAATGATTATGGAAGTAATGGGGCGCGATGCCGGTTGGATTGCCACGCACACAGCCATTGCCGGTGGTGCAGAAGTTTGCCTGATACCCGAAATACCTTATGATATAGAAAAATTAGTGAAACGCATTGAAGCACGCTACAAACACGGCAAAGGTTTTGTGAACATTGTGATTGCCGAAGGCGCCAAACCAAAAGACGGCACCATTGTTTCGCGCACAGGAGAAAAGGGGTCGGAGCATGTGCGACTGGGAGGCGTGGCGTTTCAACTATCGCAACAACTGAAAGACGCAGGCTGCGAGGCCGAAATACGTGAAACTGTGTTGGGGCATATCCAACGGGGTGGCACGCCTACCGCGTTTGACCGGGTGCTGGCTTCGCTGTTTGGCGTAAAGGCTATGGAGCTTGTTATTCATGGCGAGTACGGGAAAATGGTAGCGTTAAAAAACAATAACGTTTCTTACGTTTCGCTCGAAGAAGCTACACGCAACTACAATTTTGTAAATAAGGATTCTTTTCTTGTAAAAGCAGCAAAGGGGTTAGGGATTAGTTTTGGGGATTAGTCGTTACAATATTAGTATGGGGTTTTCAAATTTCTGTCCTCGCAGAGTGCCTTGCGGGACACTCTGCGCTTGAGAAACCCTACCTCACAACCTTTCTTGATATAACCAGGTCATCGAACGTAAACGTAAGGATATATTCTCCCGAAGATCGGAAAAGGTTGGACGCGTTAAACTGATAAACATGTTCACCGGCTTGCTGGTGTTGTGTAACTAATGATTTAACCCGTCTGCCCAACATATCCGACAACATAACACTAACCTTTGCCGGGCGGGGCAGCGTATATGAAAAATTAAATTCATTGGCAACGGCTACCGGGTTGGGGTAAACCTGTACCTGGTATTCGTACTTTTCAGATTTCACTTCAATGCTGGTAACCGGGTCGGTGGGGTTATCGGTGGTTACTGTCCACTCTACTACGTACACGTGATTGGTGGCGTGTGAGGCGCTCCGGCTCAAGGTGGTGTTATCGGTAATGGTGGCGGTAATCTTGGTGGTGTTTGCCGTAAACGCAGAAGGTTGCACGGCTACCGACTCAACATTAGTGGCAAACGTTACGTTGTTGTTCTTCCAGGTAACGGACATGGTGTTGGGTTCGGGCTTGATTAACGATAACGAAAATTCAATAGGCATATCGCCCAGTTCCATAGTTGTTGTTACGGGCAAATATGATTCAAGTGGTTGGGCAAGTGTATGTATGCGTTCAACAAAGGTTTCATTACAAACGCTGCAAAACGGAACATTGAGGAAACGCATTTTACAATTTTGATGCGGACGAAACCATGTGGGCGCTTCCGCATGAGGATATACCCCCACACTGTTTGTGCCCACCCAGCTTGCCCACTTCACGGTTGCAGGGTTGCTTTGCTGCGTCAGGTTTGGTCTTTCGGCAGCATAGCTCGCCCCTGCCCAATACTCATCGGCTAACCCCGCAAAAGAATGACCTATCTCATGGATGCTGACTTCATGTGCGCTGGCATTTGTTGATGATGTGGCAAACTGCCCGCCCGAACCTCCGTAATATGTGGAGTTTACCAATATAAAAGCCTGGTCGAACTGCGGAAAGTTATTGGCCAGCACGGTGGCTACCGTTCCTTGATTTGGTACCAATAAACGATGAATGCCGCCATAATCGAAAGCCGATTTGAAATAGTTATCAACGGTTGCCTGCGGAACAGGGGCGCAATCAGAATCGTTGCTTGTTTTAGGATGTGAAGCACCTGATTCATTGGAAGGAACTTTTATAGCATAAGCATTAAAATAATTTTTATAGTGCTTAAACGGAACCTGATTGAACATATTATCAAGCAAGGCATTCACATCCGAAATGTATTTATCCATTTCGTTGGCCTGGTATCCATCACTTAAAAAAACAAGGTTAATCCGGCTTTGCTTATCACCGTTTTCTATTAGGGTTTCTACCGGAAAACTCTGCGCCTTGATTTCCTGTAAGGAAAAGACAGCTAAAAGTAAAAGCACAAGTACAGTTCTGTTCATATAGGGTCAGGTTAAATTTAATTAAGGTTAAACAAAAATGATTTTACCACTTCGCTCCCCCGCACATCATCCAATCTAAGATATACACAATCCGGATTTACCGAAACCCGGATGAAAAATTCTGCTCCGTTAAATTCTACAAATTTTGTTGTGAGTTCGTTTGCTTCGTTGGTGTACTCAACGTTCTTGCGTAACGGATGCTCCATATAAAAACCGGCTATCTCCATTTTATCCTTATTTAATTGAGCAACATAAACCCGGTCGTGGGCGGTGCTGCTTTCCGGAGCTGATTTCAATGCACCCTCTACCACTTTTTTATCCATGATGGTCATTTCCGTTATACCATCTCTTTGTTCCATATTGAATATCACAAAAAGAATTGCAGGACGCACAACAGGCTCGGCTGCCCCGACAGATTTGCTGTACGCATAATGATGTGGCACTTGCTTACAAGCCGCGAGGCAACACCCGATTAAGAAAAAGAGAATCAGATAAGAGCTACGCATTATTAAAAATAAGAATTTTCCAGGCGTTTTCAACCTCTCCGTTTTGCAGGTATTGTTTGACAAGGTGGTGAACGGCCTCCTCACCGTTTTTAATAATCTCTTTTTCGTGAAGGGTGAGCATAGTGTCAGAAACATCGGGTATCTGCTCCACTCCTGCCAGCATGGCTAAGTCGTTGCCGGTTAGTATTTTGCTTTGCTTAATCTTATCCGGCAACTGGTCAAATCCTATACCCAACTTAGCAGCAGGTTGCGGCAGCCTGAATAAACTATCGCCATTTGCACGACAATACCAGTCGCTACCCATACGAGCAACGGCATCTAATTTAAACGGGTCAATTTTTCCGTCTTCCCCTATCAACTCATCTTTAATGTGCATGAGCACTACTTCGCATATCACAAGGTTACCCGCTCCGCCTTGCTCGCCTGTGGGAATCACCTGTAATACCTTACACTCAAGCGCCACTGGCGATTCTGCCACACGGGGTGGCCTTACTTTTTCAGAAGGCGTTTCGGTAAAACCGGCTTTAACAAATTCGTTTACACCTTTAGGGTATTCGCTGCTGGCAAGCGACATCTGTTGCACCATGTTGTACGAAACGATATTGATTACCACTTCAGATACCTCAAGCACATTTTCAAGTGTGTTTTTAGTTGTGTTGGTGCGCCCGCTTCGGGCTGGCGAAAAAACTACAATGGGTGGGTTTGCCCCAAAGCAATTAAAAAAGCTAAACGGGCTAAGGTTAACATTTCCGGCTTTATCAATGGTGCTGGCAAAAGCAATAGGGCGCGGAGCCACTGCGCTTAACAGATAGCCGTGTATTTTAGGAACCGGGGTTTCTTTCGGGTCAATGGTCATATATTCAGAAGTTTCTTTCTCTTCATCGTGTTTCTAAATTTCTGATTTCGGATTTTAGATTAAATCAGAAATCTTAAATCAGAAATCTTAAATCATTTTACTATCTTCCCAACACATTCTCCAAACCCAATGCGCACACCGTCCTTTTCGGTAAAGCCACGCATCATTACGGTATCGCCATCTTCAATAAACTTACGTTCCGAGCCATCGGGCATGGTCAGGGGTTTTTGGCCGTTCCACGTAAGTTCCAGCATTGAGCCATACGACCCAGGCGAAGGGCCGCTGATTGTACCGGAAGCATACATATCGCCTACCTGTATGTTGCACCCGTTAATGGTGTGATGCGCCAACTGCTGGTTTACATTCCAGTACATATATTTAAAATTCGACCTGCATATCGTAACGGCCTCTCCGTTTTCGGGCTGGAGCATTACTTCAAGCATAATATCAAAATTCTTTGCTCCCGAAAATTTCAGATATGGTAACACTTCAGGATTTTGTTCGGGGCCATCCACACGAAAAGGCTCAAGCGCATCTAATGTAACAATCCAGGGGGAAATGGTAGAACCAAAATTCTTACCCAGAAACGGGCCAAGCGGAACATACTCCCATTGCTGTATATCGCGTGCCGACCAATCGTTAAACAACACAAAACCGAAAATATAATCTTCCGCTTCTTTTGTGTTTATAGTCTGCCCCAGTTTTGTTTCACCACAACTTATGAAGGCAACCTCCAGTTCAAAATCCATTTTCTTTGAAGACGAAAAAACGGGTTGCTCCGAATCAGGAAGTTTAATTTGCCCTTTCGGGCGATGGATTGAAGTGCCTGAAACAACAATGGAAGAAGCCCGGCCATGATACCCAACGGGCAGGTGTTTCCAGTTGGGCAGCAACGCATTTTTCGGGTCGCGGAACATAGAGCCAACATTGGTGGCGTGTTCTTCACTGCTGTAAAAATCAGTATAGTTGGGCACGCGCACCGGCATAAGCATCTGCACTTCGCGCATGGGTATCAGCGCAATTTCGCGTGCAGCGAGGTTGGATTTTAGCTCGTCATTGTCATCGCGCAGCAATTCAGAAATTCGTTCGCGCACTGTTCGGCATTTTTTTCTGCCCAACGCGATAAAATCATTCAAATACCGCTGATTAAAAATTCCCGGTGGCAAGCCAAGACCATCTAAATAACCGTTTTCATGCAGGTATACTAAATCAAGCACATAATTGCCTATGGCAACACCGGCTACGGGTGTAAGATACCTGGTTTTGAATATTCCAAAGGGAAGGTTCTGAATCGGAAAATCGGAATCTTTCGGAACTTCTACCCAACTTTTTAATTTCGGATTGTTTGCTTTTATCATACAACTCAAAAATAAGCCTTATTTTTCTCGCAGAAATGAAAAACCGCCCAAGTTTACCGAAAGAATTTGAAGAAAGGATGCGCAACGCATTAGGCGAAACATTCGGTGATTTCGTTGAGGCGCTGCAACTACCATCGCCCACAAGCATACGGATTAACCCCCGAAAAAAAATTACTACTGAAGGCGAACCGGTGGCCTGGAGCAAGTTCGGGAAATACCTTACTGAACGACCCGTGTTTACGCTTGACCCCGTGTTTCATGCAGGAGCGTACTATTCGCAAGAGGCAAGCTCCATGTTTTTGGAACAGGCTGTCATTCAATCGGCAGATTTAACACAACCGCTCCGTGTGCTCGACCTGTGCGCTGCACCGGGCGGAAAATCAACGCACCTGTTGAGCTTGTTGAATGAGAAAAGCCTGTTGGTTGCCAATGAGGTCATTCAATCGCGGGCATCTATTCTTTCCGAAAATATCCAGAAATGGGGTCATGCAAATGTTGTGGTGTCAAACAACGACCCCGAAAATTTTTCAGCATTGCCGGGATTCTTTGATATGATTGTTGCGGATGCCCCCTGTTCGGGTGAAGGGTTGTTCCGGAAAGACCCGGAAGCTGTTAAGGAGTGGTCGGCTGCGAATGTTGATTTATGTACCAAACGACAGCGAAGAATTTTAGCGGATGTGTGGCCTGCATTAAAAACAAATGGTGTGCTGATATACTGCACCTGCACCTACAATGAATCGGAAAATGAAGAAAATATCCAATGGCTGAGTGAGCAACATTCCGTAGAGCCTGTCAAGTTGAATATCCCTGCCGAATGGAACATAGAAACAGTATCACACGGAAACATTTTCGGGTATCGTTTCTATCCACACAAAACAAAAGGCGAAGGTTTTTTTATTTCGGTAGTGAGGAAAACGGAGCATCAACCCGAAGTTCGCGCAAAGCAAAAGCAACCGTTGCCCGCACCTCCTAAAAAAATTTCAGAACAGCTTGCCACGTGGTTTCAAGCCAACCCTGAGTTTTTTATGCTACATAATCGCATCCATGCCATGCCGGCAATTCTTTCTGCCGATATTGCATACCTGATGCGACAACTAAAAATTATACATGCAGGAACTCCGGTCGCTTCCGTAAAGCACGACAAACTAATCCCCGAACATGGTGCTGCGCTGTCTGTACAATTAAACCACGAGGCTTTTCAAAAACTTGAAGTAAATAAAGAAACCGCACTGCGCTATCTCAGGAAAGAACCCATTGACCCCGGCTCGTTGCCGAAAGGATTTGCGCTGGTAGTTTATGAAAATCTATCGTTGGGTTGGGTAAATGTGCTCGACAACCGGCTCAACAACCTCTACCCAAAAGAATGGCGCATACGGATGAACCTCTAAACTTGTACGCTGCACCGCTTAACTGTATTTTTGCACCTCGAATTACTATTAAGCATGTCATTATCAACAAAATACAATCCGGCAACGGTAGAAGAAAAGTGGTACACATACTGGATGCAACAGGGCTTTTTCCATTCGGAGCCAAATCCAGATAAGGAACCTTTCACCATCGTCATTCCCCCGCCCAACGTTACCGGTGTGCTGCACATGGGGCACATGCTCAACAACACCATACAGGATGTACTGGTGCGCAAAGCCCGTATGGAAGGGAAAGAGGCGTGCTGGGTTCCGGGTACTGACCATGCGTCTATCGCAACCGAGGCTAAAGTAGTGGCCATGCTTCGCGAAAAAGGCATTAAAAAATCAGACCTCACCCGCGAGGAGTTTTTGAAATATGCCTGGGAGTGGAAGGAGAAATACGGGGGCATCATCCTCGAACAGTTAAAAAAACTTGGCGCATCGTGCGACTGGGAACGCACTACCTTCACTATGGATCCCGCCTATTACGAAGCGGTTATTGATGTGTTTATTGACCTGTTCAACAAGGGATATATTTATCGCGGCAAGCGCATGGTAAACTGGGACCCGCTTGGTAAAACTGCTTTGTCGGATGATGAAGTGAATTATAAAGATGTTCAGTCGAAGTTGTATTACATCAACTACGCCATTGAAGGAAGTGAAAATGAATTTGTAACCATCGCCACCGTGCGACCGGAAACCATCATGGCCGATACGGGCATCTGTATCAATCCCAACGATGAACGGTACAAACACCTGAAAGGAAAACGCGCCATCATTCCTTTAATTAATCGTTCAATACCCATTATTGAAGATGAGTATGTAACTATGGATTTCGGAACGGGTTGTTTGAAAGTAACACCTGCGCACGATACCAACGATTATGAGTTGGGCAAAAAGCACAACCTCGATATTATTGACATACTGAATGAAGACGGCACGCTGAATGAGAACGCCATCATATTAGTTGGCGAAGACCGTTTTGTTGCGCGTAAAAAAATTGCAAAACTTTTAGAAGAACAAAATCATTTAAGCAAGGTAGAAGATTACAAAAGCAATGTGGGTTTTTCGGAACGTACCGATGCCGTTATCGAACCGCGATTATCGTTGCAATGGTTTCTGCAAATGGATACCATTACCAAACCTGCGCTTGAGCACGTAATGAATGACGACATCCAACTTATTCCGCCCAAGTTTAAAAACACGTATCATCACTGGATGGCTAATGTGCGCGACTGGTGTATTTCACGTCAGCTTTGGTGGGGGCATAGAATTCCGGCATGGTATAATGAAGATGGGAATTTTGTAGTAGCTAAAACCCGCGAAGAGGCAGAGGAACAATTCAAAAATCAGAAATTAGAAATCAGAAATATAAAGCAGGATGAAGATGTAATGGATACGTGGTTCTCAAGCTGGATTTGGCCGATTGCTGTTTTTGATACTACTGTATTTAAAGACCCAAAAAACAAAGGCAATAAAGACCTTAACTACTACTACCCTACCAACGACCTGGTAACTGCGCCCGAAATTTTATTCTTCTGGGTGGCGCGTATGATTATTGCCGGGTACGAGTACCAGCAGGAGATGCCCTTTAAAAATGTTTACCTCACCGGCATTGTACGCGACAAGCAAGGCAGAAAAATGTCGAAGTCGCTGGGCAACTCGCCCGACCCGCTTGACCTGATTGCCAACTTTGGCGCTGATGCCGTGCGCACAGGCATGTTGTTCAGTTCACCGGCAGGCAACGATTTATTGTATGATGAAAAATTAGTTGAGCAGGGAAGAAATTTTGCCAACAAAATCTGGAATGCCTTCCGGTTGGTGAAAGGCTGGCAGGTTGATGAATCACTTCAACAACCGGAAATAAACAACATTTCAATTGAATGGTTTGAGAGCAAACTCAATCAATCGCTAAACGAACTGAACGACCATTTCAATAAATTCCGCATGTCGGATGCGTTGATGACCGTGTACAAATTAGTTTGGGGCGATTTCTGTTCATGGTACCTCGAAATGATAAAGCCGGAGTTTGGAAAGTCCATTGACCAGGGAACCTATAACCAAACGATTTCATTTTTTGAAACGGTATTAAAAATGCTCCATCCATTCATGCCATTCATTACCGAAGAGCTTTGGCACGAGCTTGGGGAAAAAGATAAAAACAACTGCATCATTACAGCCGCATGGCCAACAGCCGGAGCCGTTGCCGCCAACACACTGGAAGAAGCCGATTTCGCTTTTGGTGTTATTACAGAAATACGCAATACGCGAAACGCGAAAGGCATTTCGCCTAAAGAAGCATTCGCCCTGTTCATTAAGTCGGGCGAAAGGGCGGTGTTACAACGTTTCCTGTCCGTTGTTCAAAAGTTAGGCAACTTAAACGAAGTAACTTTAGTTGATGCTGCGCCTGAAAAGGCAACATCATTCATTGTAAAATCAACCGAATTTTTCATACCCCTTAGCGGGAAAGCGGATTTGGAAAACGACAGGGAAGCCTTACAAAAAGAACTTGCCTACCAGAAGGGCTTCCTTGAATCGGTTAACAAAAAGTTGCAAAACGAACGCTTTGTAAACAGCGCCCCCGCTCATGTAGTTGAAGCGGAGAAAAAGAAAAAGACTGATGCGGAAGCCAAGATAAAGGCGCTAGAAGAAAGTTTGTCGAGGTTGTAATCTGATTAAATCATAAAATGCCTTAGCGGGAAGCATGTACGATACGGGTAATTTTTTCTCTTATTGAATGAATCCTCCCTTGGTCAAAAGGACTCAAATGGCAAGAAATGCTTTCTGTCATACTTTCATCCAATAAGCGTGTTAACCTGGGTATTAGAAAATCTTTCACATCCTGTGGCGCACTGAGGATATCGTCAACGAGGTTCAACCGGTTGTCCACTACATATACAATATCTTCAAAATCTTTGCTTGTTCTTGGGTCCTGCCCGCGATCATTAAAGGCCGAAAATTTTGATGCCAGGAAGTACGATAGAGGAAATATTTTAATAAAAGTTTGTTCATCTACCTGGTATATAATCCGGTTATTATATCCTGGCTCAAACCAGGGATCGGAAGGCGCTCAACCAACTTCAGTAGTTGACATCACATCAATAAGAACATCGTCATACTTAAACCGGCAACTAATCGTTGAACCTGCGTCTGGGAAAATTTTCTTTTGGGCGAGTTTCTCCTGGAAGTCAGCAAGTTCAGAAAATGTAGTCAGCCTAAGCATGATATCAATATCTTTTGTGGGGCGCACATCGTCTGCCGCAGGGTCGTCTGCATAAACACTTACTATGGCACCGCCCACATATACCACATGATTATTCAACTCATTTAATGCAAGCGCTACTTTCTTTACCACACCCAGGTTAATGACCTTGTTCTTCAACATATCCTTTTTTTCAGTTCAGCCAGAGCTATCTCTTTTTCGCGCACTTTACCTACACGGATGGCATCAATCAACGCCAACAATTCGTAAAGTACAGTATCAGTTTGCACAGCCTTTACAACGCTTTTATATATTGGTAAAACACTCTGCCCTCTGATATTTCCTTTAGCTGATGGCCAAACATAGTTTTCCGTGCTTTCAATCATCGCTTTTAAGGGGGGCGCAGAGTGTGCTGTTGCAAAACCACGCACGATTTCGCCCGGGTGCTGCGGAAACACATAACTGATGCCGTAACAAAGAAAATCGTAGAGGGCTTTTCTATTCACTTTCCTTCTTTCCTGATCGATCAACTGCGCATAGCGCGAACGATTAAGCGATTGCGTTACTTCAGATTGGCTTATATCAAGGTCTTCTGCCAGTGTGTGGTGAAACCAGGGCTTGTCCTCTAAGGCTATAATTTTAAGCAGGATCAGAATATCCTGCGACTTCATCGTGTATTGTATTTGTCGCATATCGTATATCGCAATATGCAATATTAAACATTATTATTGAATCATCTAATGATTCTTTTTACTCCCTTATTTTATCTCCAAGTTTATCTACTTGTCCCTTAGTCAATATCTTTTTTGTCATCAACGAATCTTAAATAAATTAATCTGAGTATCCGCTTCCAATCCTAAATTGCTAACGTCATTGCGAGCGGAGGCGCGGAACTGTGTGATGGGGCGAAGCAATCCCTGTTTCGTTCTAAAAAACGGGATTGCTTCGGTCGTGCCTCCCTCGCAATGACGGGTAATTTATTATTTTAGGACTTGAAGCGGATACTCACATAAATTAATTATTGCCTACCGACACCAGCTATGCACCAGTTTCTTTTTTCCCAAAGCTCCCTAAAACCTTGCTGCCATTAACAACCCAATATCTTTAAACTTCATACCAAACTTGCGGGCAACGGCTTCGTTGGTGAGGCTGCCTTTAAAGGTGTACACGCCTTTCATAAACCAGGTATGCGAATAAATCATGGCTTCTACCCCGCCTTCTTCGGCTGCACGTAAAATGGTAGGCGTGAAAATATTGCTTAACGCAGTAGTTGCCGTATGCGCTACACGCGATGCCACATTGGGAACGCAATAGTGCAGAACATCGTACTTCCTGAACACTGGCTTTTTTAAACTGGTAATCTCTGATGTTTCAACGCACCCGCCCTGGTCGATACTCAAATCTATAATTAATGAGTCGGGGCGCATTTTGCTCACCATTTCTTCGGTAATTACAATGCGTGCGCGACCTTTTTCAGCACGCAACGCACCAATAACAACATCGGTAGTCTTTAATGACTCGCTCAACGTTAACGTATCAATAGTAGAAGTATAAATCTGGTGTCCCAACAGGTGCTTTATCCTGCGCAACTTATACAAATGGTTATCAAAAATCTGAACTTCGGCTCCCATACCAATAGCTGCCCGTGCTGAGTATTCGGCAACAGTGCCTGCGCCAATAATCAACACCTTGGTTGGGGGCACACCTGTAATCCCGCCAAGGATTACCCCTTTACCGTTGTTTGCTGTACTTAAATATTCGGCTGCAATAAGCATAACGCTGCTGCCGGCAATCTCACTCATGGCCCGTATGATAGGCATACCGGCAACTTTATCTTCAATAAATTCGTAGGCGAGTGCCGTAATTTTCTTTTTAATCATGGCCTGAATCGACTCTACCGGAAGATGCCCAAGCTGAAGCGCAGAGATAAGCGTTTGGCCGGGGTGCATATACTCTATCTCTTCAGGAGTTGGCGGTTCAATCTTCAGGATAACATCAGCTTTATACACTTCTTGTGGTGAGTACACAATCTTTGCGCCCGCTTCGCTGTATTGCTGGTCGGTAAACTTTGACCCTGCACCGGCCTTGGTCTCTATCCAGATTTCATGCCCGTTGTTTACCAGCAAAGCAACCGCATCGGGTGTAAGGGTAATGCGATTTTCCTGGAGGGAAATTTCGCGTGGCAAGCCAAGAAAAAAAGAATACTTTCCTTTTTTCACTGCCAATAATTTTTCCTGGGGCGCCAGGCTGGCGCGGGCCAGCGTTTCAAACCCGCTTTTCTTCTTTTCTGCCATGAAGTAAAAATTCTATTGTTCGGTAATGTTCATCTTCTGTTAAAATTCTAATCTCGGCATAGTTATCGGGCAACAGGCTGGTTATTTTTTCAGGCCATTCAACAAAACAAAAATGACCCGAATACAAATATTCTTCTGCACCAATATCAAAAACCTCGTTTGCCGATTTCAACCGGTATAAATCAAAATGATAAAGTTTAGTACCGGATGCAGTGGCATACTCATTCACCAACGAAAAGGTAGGACTTGCCATCGTATCTACCACGCCCAGCGCCTTGCCAAATGCTTTAACAAGTGTGGTTTTTCCTGCGCCCATTTCGCCCAACAGCACACAAACCTTTACATCACGCATCCGCGTAAGCAACGTGTTGGCAACTTCGTCAAGCCTTGTATATGATACCCTATCAATTACAAGGTCTGGTGCTATACCATCAGGTTGCATTTTTCGAATTTAAGAAAATTAACGGGATTATCATCTCTTCAAGGCTCACTCCGCCATGTTGAAAGGTATCTTTATAGAAATTTACATAATAGTTATAGTTATTCGGGTAGGCGAAAAACTGGTCTTCAATGGCAAACACGTAGCTGGTTGATACATTTATTTTCGGCAGAAACAGCCGTTCGGGTTTGGCAACTTCCATTACCTTGCCGCCTTCGTAATTTAGATTTTTACCTTGCTTGTAGCGAAGGTTTGTGTTCACATTCCTATCGCCAACAATTTTAAAAGGTCGCTTTACGCGGATGGTTCCGTGGTCGGTAGTGATAACGACCCGTGCTTTCTTTTCGGATATGGTTTTCAGAATATCAAACAAAGGCGAATGCAAAAACCACGACCGCGTAAGAGAACGATAAGCCGATTCGTCAGGGGCGAGTTCACGAATCATGGCCATATCGGTGCGTGCGTGCGACAGCATATCCACAAAATTATACACGATAGCATTAAAATTATTTTGAAACAGGTTGTTCACCGTATCCGCCAATGAGCGCCCTTCTTCGAGGTTTTTAATTTTGTGATAGGAAAACTTCACATTGATATTGTTTCGCTTCAATTGCTTTCCGAGAAACTCATCTTCAAAATTATTTTTGCCTTCATCTTCGTCCTCGCCTACCCATAAGTCGGGTTGGCTCTTGGCCATTTCGGCCGGCATCATGCCGGAGAAAATCGCGTTACGCGCATACGCGGTTGTGGTTGGCAGTATGGAGTAATAGGTCTCTTCACTTGTTATGGTAAAGTAATCATTAATAATGGGTTCAATCATTCGCCATTGGTCAAGCCTCAGGTTGTCAATCACCACTAAAAAAACCGGAACGTCACCGAGCAACGGAAAAACCTTTTTCTTCATCAACTGGTGCGATAGCAACGGCTTTTCGGCATTTGCATCGTTTAGCCAACGGTCGTAGTTTTTAATAACGAACTTTGCAAAGTTGGCATTGGCTTCAATCTTTTGCGCTTCCAGCACTTCGCTCATGTCTTCATTATCCGACTGGTCGAGTTGAAGTTCCCAATGCACCAATTTCTTATAAATATCAGCCCACTGTTCGTGGTTCATGTCATCCATAAAGGCCATGCTAATCTTCCTGAACTCTTGTTGATAAGACAGGTTCGTTTTCTCAATAATCAATCGCTTGTTGTCTAAAATCTTTTTTACCGAAAGCAAAATCTGGTTCGGGTTGAGGGGCTTAATCAGGTAATCGGCAATCTGCGAGCCAATAGCCTCTTCCATAATGTGCTCTTCCTCATTTTTGGTAATCATCACAACCGGCAAGTTCGGCTTACTGCTTTTAATCTGGTCTAACGCTTCAAGTCCCGACAGCCCCGGCATGTTCTCATCTAAGAAAACCACATCAAAAGGTCGTTCATTGGCTAATTCTACGGCATCCGAACCGTTATTAACCGGTGTAATGTCGTAGCCCCGTTGTTCCAGGAACAAAATATGGGGCTTCAGCAAATCAATCTCGTCATCGGCCCATAAAATGCTGTATCTTTGCATAATCAAATTTTTACGAAGGTAACTAATCTCTACCGCTCTCTTGAATAAAAAGAAAATTATCAACGACCCTGTTTACGGATTTATTAAAATTCCGGGCGAATTGGTCTTTGATATTATTGAACACCCCTGGTTTCAGCGGTTGCGCCACATCAAGCAACTCGGCCTTACCGATTTTGTTTATCCGTCAGCACAACACACCCGCTTTCAGCACGCCTTGGGTGCGCTTCACCTCATGGGGCGCGTGCTCGACACCCTCAAAAGCAAGGGAATTGTTATCAGCGATAAAGAATATGAGGCGTCTTTAATTGCCATACTGCTGCACGACATCGGTCACGGGCCGTTTTCGCATGCGCTTGAGGATTCGTTACTTACGGGCATCCGGCACGAAAGCCTCTCCTACCTGTTCATGCAGCAACTCAACGAACAGTCAGACGGTTCGCTTGACCTTGCCCTGAAGATTTTCAGAAACGGTTATGAACGAAAGTTCTTTCACCAGTTAATTGCCAGTCAGCTTGACATCGACCGGTTGGATTACCTGATGCGCGATTGTTTCTTTAGTGGTGTTCCGGAAGGTACTATTGGTGTTGATAGAATTATTGCCATGCTCACCGTGCACGATGACCAACTCGTTGTAGAAGAAAAAGGCATTTACAGCATTGAAAATTTTTTAAATGCCCGTAGGTTAATGTATTGGCAAGTTTATCTGCATAAAACAACCGTAAGCGCTGAACGTATGCTGGTGAACCTGATAAAACGGGCGCAGCATCTTGTGAAAGCCGGGGAAGCGGTTCCGGCCAGCGAAGCGCTTCACTTCTTTTTAGAACACAACGCAAGCCTCCAGGATTTTAAAGATAAGCCCGAAGTGCTTGAACTTTTTGGAAAGCTTGACGACCAGGACATCTGGGGAGCTATTAAACTTTGGCTTAATCATGACGACCAAATCCTGTCAACGCTTTCAACCATGTTGTATCAGCGAAAACTTTTCAGGGTTATGCTAAGCACCGAACCGATAAAGAAATTGTACATTGAAAAAGTACGCGAAGGTATTGCGCAGGCTTATGGCACGTTGCGTTCAGAAACAGCCTACCTGTTTTCGCACGGCACCGTTTCCAACGAAGCCTATACCGAAGGGCAAAAAATCAACGTACTGATGAAAAACGGGCAGGTATTGGACATCGCCCAGGCTTCTGACCTGCCCAGTATAAAGGCCATTAGTAAAATCGTGAAAAAAAACTACCTCTGCTGGCCTAAAAATGTATCTTTGTAAATAGTCAAACCCACTTTCCTGCCACTAAACATTTATGGAATTTACCGTTAGCCAAATAGCCGCCATGCTGGGCGGGCAAGTTGAGGGAGATGGGAATGCTAAAATCCGGATGCTGGCCAAAATTCAGGATGCAAAAGGGGGTCAGATTGCCTTTCTCTCCAACCCGAAATACGAAAACTACATCTACACCACGCAAGCCTCTGCGGTTATCGTGAGTAAAGATTTTAAACCGCGTAAAGCAATTCAGTCTGCGCTGATAGTCGTGGACAATCCGTACAGTAGCTTCACGGTTTTATTGGAAGAATATCACCGGATGGTAAGTTTTCAGAAATCCGGGGTTGAAGAACCTTCCTTTATAGGCGCCAATAGTTCAACAGGCCAAAACCTTTACCGGGGCGCTTTCTCCTACATCGGCAACAATGTGAAGATTGGCGATAACGTAAAAATTTATCCGCATGTGTATGTGGGCGATAATTGTGTGGTTGGCAACAACGTCATCCTTCATCCAAATGTAAAACTCTATGCCGATTCAAAAATCGGGAATAATTGTGTGCTGCATGCCGGTGTTGTAATTGGCAGCGATGGCTTTGGCTTTGCACCACAAAACGATGGCACTTACAAATCCATTCCTCAAATGGGTAATGTGGTTATTGAAGACGATGTAGTGATTGGAGCCAACACGGTTATTGACTGCGCCACGTTGTATGGCGACTCAACCATAATCCGGCAAGGTGTTAAATTAGATAACCTGATACAGGTTGCGCACAATGTTGAAATCGGGAAGAACACCGTAATAGCTGCACAGTCGGGTGTTTCCGGTTCAACCAAAATTGGCGAGCAATGCGTTATTGCCGGACAAGTGGGCATTGCCGGGCACCTGGTTATTGCCAACAAAACAAGCATTGGCGCCCAAGCGGGCATACCCAAATCCATTAAAGAAGAAGGGCTGAAACTTATCGGTTACCCCGTGTTTGATGTTAAGGATTATTTCAAGTCGTATGCTGTTTTCAAGCGCCTGCCCGACCTGAATTACCGCCTACGCGAGCTTGAAAAGAAAGTTCTCGGCAATGGCGTAGAACAACCGGAATAAAAAAAGCGCCTTATCAGGCTTTAATCACCCAAAAAGGCCCTTTTCCCAGTGGTTTGGTTATCCCCCTATTCGGGCTTAAATTTGCCATCTTTTTACGGGTGAACATGCAGAACATTAAGCAACAGACGATTCAAAAGTCGGTATCCCTTTCAGGTGTGGGGCTTCATACAGGCGCCAAAACCAACTTGACCTTTATGCCGGCAAAACCAAATCACGGTATAAAATTTCAACGGGTTGATTTACCGGGGTCGCCCATTATCGATGCCGATTGTGATAACGTAGTGGACGTATCGAGGGGAACAACCATCGAGCAAAGCGGTGCACGTATAAGCACCATTGAACACACACTTGCCGCATTAGTCGGGTTGGAAATTGACAATGTGTTAATTCAACTTGACGGCCCCGAGTGCCCCATTATGGATGGCAGTTCTATCCAGTTTGTAGAAACCTTAAAATCGGCAGGCACGGATGAACAAAACGCTTTGCGCGATTTCTTTGAAGTACAGGAGCCGCTCTTTTACAGGGAAATACCTCGCAACGTTGAAATCGCTGCCCTGCCGTTAGATGATTATCGCGTAACGGTAATGATTGATTACAACTCGCCTGTATTGGGCAGTCAGCATGCTTCTATTACCGACATCAGCCAGTTTGAAAAAGAAATTGCCTCATGCCGCACATTCTGTTTCCTGCATGAACTGGAATTGCTGTATAAAAACAACCTCATTCGTGGAGGCGACCTGAACAATGCCATTGTTATTGTTGACCGCGTGGTGAAGGAAGACGAACTCACAAACATTGCCAAGATGCTCGGTAAACCACAAGTTGCCGTAAAGCATGAAGGCATTCTGAACAATATTGAACTTCGTTATAAGAACGAACCCGCAAGACACAAACTGTTAGACATTGTGGGCGACCTTGCGTTGAGCGGAAGACCACTCAAAGCCCAGATACTCGCGGCACGCCCCGGCCATGCAGCCAACGTTGCCTTTGCCAAGAAGTTGAAAAAAGCTATGGCCGCAGCCGACAAACAGGGCAGACCAAAATACAATCCGAGTTTGCCCCCGGTAATGGACATCAACAAGATTACCGGAATGCTTCCGCACCGGTATCCTTTCCTGCTTATCGATAAGGTTATTCACCTCGATAACGAAACAGTTGCGTGTGTGAAAAACGTAACCTACAACGAACCCTTCTTTCAAGGTCATTTTCCCGGCAACCCGGTAATGCCCGGTGTATTACAGGTTGAAGCTATGGTTCAAACCGGGGGTATCTTAGTGTTGAATACCGTACCCGACCCTGAAAATTACTGGACATACTTCCTGGGTATTGAAAACTTCCGTTTCCGTAAAATGGTGTTGCCCGGAGATACGCTTGTAATTCAATGCGATTTAATTGCCCCCATCAAACGAGGCATTGCCAAAATGATTGGTCGTGGTTATGTGGGCAACACATTGGTATGCGAAGGTTCTATGACTGCCAGCATTGTCCGTAAAGACTCATGAGTTACCATCCCTTAGCCAACGTACATCCCGATGCCAGGATTGGCAAGGATGTTACCATTGAACCCTTTGCTACCATTGGCGCAGACGTTGTTATTGACGATGGAAGCTGGATAGGGCCAAACGCAGTAATATTTGACGGTGCGCGCATCGGCAAAAACGTAAAGATTTACCCGGGCGCTTCCATTTCCGCCATTCCGCAAGATTTGAAATTTGCCGGTGAAAAAACTGAAACCTTTATTGGCGATAACACCGTTATCCGCGAGTTCGTAACCATAAGTCGCGGTACGCACGATAAATTCAAAACCGTTATCGGTAGTAATTGCTTATTGATGGCATACGTGCACGTAGCCCACGACTGCATTATCGGGAACAATTGCATCTTAGTGAATACGGTGCAGGTTGCCGGCCATGTTACCATTGATGACTGGGCGATAATTGGCGGAGCAAGCGCGTTACATCAATTTGTAAAAGTAGGCGCCCATGTCATGATTTCGGGGGGGTCGTTAGTGCGGAAAGACGTACCGCCTTACACCAAAGCAGCACGCGAACCGTTAGCATACGCAGGTATCAATTCGGTTGGCTTGAGGCGCAGAGGTTTTTCATCAGAAAAAATTGGCGAGATACAGGAAATTTACCGGTACATATTTATGAAAGGCGTTAACAACACCAAAGCCCTTGATATGATCACCGAGATGATACCCCAAAGCGAAGAACGCGATTACATCATCAACTTTATACGCTCTTCCGAACGCGGCATCATGAAAGGATACGGGTTGGGGGATTAATCCTACTTTTATATCGAGTCATTCCGGCCCTGAGCCGGAATCCCAACATTTAACTTTTCAAGATCGCGGCTCAAAGGCCGCGATGACATAGGAACAGTATTGAATGAGCAAACTCTCCATTTCAGCTAACAATCTGAGCAAGCGTTACAACCGCGAGTGGATATTCCGCAACCTGAACTACACCTTTGAACAAGGAAAAACCTACGCCATTACCGGGCCTAACGGCTCAGGAAAATCAACGTTGATGCAGGTGCTTTGGGGGCAATTACCCATGAGCGAAGGCAACCTCGCCTACACCCTGAACAATCAGCCTGTTGATATGGATGAAGTTTTTAAACAGGTAAGCATTGCCACGCCCTACATGGAACTGATTGAAGAATTTACGTTGCACGAACAAGTAGCCTTTCACTTCAAATCGAGGCCGGTAATAAACGGCTACTCTTTACAGGAAGTAATTGAAATCATGTACTTAGAGCAGGCGAAAGATAAATACATCTCCAACTTCTCATCGGGCATGAAACAACGCCTTAAACTCGGCCTTGCATTTTTAACCGATACCCCTGCCCTGTTCTTAGATGAACCCGGCACCAACCTCGACCGGCAGGCGTTCGATTGGTTTACGCAACAATTGAAAAACATGTGCGCAAACCGGTTGGTGTGCATAGCCTCCAACCAACCCGAAGAATACCCGAATGACGCAGAGATTATTAATTTGAGCGATTATAAAGCCTGAACAAGGCAATTATGGGTTACAACGGCACAATAAATCCGATAAAACCGTGTTTATCCCCTATACTTGAAGCATATTTGGGGTTAAATCTTGCAAATCAGGCTATAAGATTTGATTTTGTGAGCCTAAAAAATGAAATTCGTAATTCTAAACTGTAAACAATGATAAAAGCAGCAACCCGATTAGCGTCATTATTAATAGTAGCAGGCGTATTAGTGTTCTTTAGTAATTGTGGAGGAAGCGATCCCAAGCCTTCAAGAGAGGAACAGCAACTTACCAAATTGAAAAAAGAATGGAGTATTACAGGTGCATCATTTGAAGGAGATGACACGAGAATTAACGACTTCACTAACTTTAAGCTCAATTTATCAGGTGTCACGTTCAACAAAAACTCCCCTAAGGGTCCTTATAATTATACTTTAAGCGGCTCAAAGCCAGATCCAGGCCCATGGTCTGGGAGTGGTGGCAACTTTGAACTTTTTCCTGGAGTTAGTGGTGATACAGGAACCTTAGCAAGAGGTGATGGAGTGGCTATAACTTACAACATTAACAGCAGCGGGCATCTATCACTTGCTTTTTTCTATGGCGGTGATTCCGGTGGAAGAACTGAACAGATTATTGGAGACTGGGTTTTTACTTTCCAATAATTCAACAATAAAAACATAAAAAGGCTCCACTGGAGCCTTTTTCATTTCAACACCACCACGGTAATCCCATCTCCTCCCCGTTCTACGTGTTCATCGGCAAAGGAGGCTACTTGTTTGTATTGCTTTAAATAATCGCGGATAACTTTTCGCAACACACCCTCACCTTTTCCATGAAGGATTTTCACTTCGCCCTGCGCCAATAAAACTGAGGTGTCTAAAAAACTCTCCAATAAGGGTATGACTTCATCTACACGCTTGCCGCGCACATCCAATGCCGGTGAATAGCCGGTACGTTTTTCATGGAGGCTGATGCCCACCGAGCGCAATTTTTTCTCTATTGCTTTATCGGCTGTAGCCTGATTGGCTTTTTCTAATTTAGCTACGTCAACTTTGGTTTTTAACTCGCCCAACTGCACCATAGCCGATTTTCCTTTCACACTAAGCACCACACCGCTTCCTTCCTGCCCGATAATACGCACGCGGTCACCAGCTTTAATCTCTCCGGGCAATACCGGCTTAACAGCAACGGGCGTATCGGTAACTTTTTGCGTAATTGCTTTAAGTTTTTCTCTTACTTTTTTGGTTTCGGTTTTCTGCGCCTGATTTTCGCGTATATGGCGAATGGTTTTTTCAATTTCACGATTGGTCTGCGCCAATAATTGCTGCGCTTCTTCTTTTGCTTTGGTGAGTATTACTTTCTTCTTCTCTTCCAACTCGCCCGATAGGTTTTCATATTTTCTAAGCAAAACATCTAACTCTTTATTCTTCTGTTCAAGCAATACCGATTTTTTTGTCAGCGTGTTTCGCTCTTTTTCCAACTCGCGGGCTAAGGTTTCAAATCCCACCAATTCACTTCCGGCTAATTGCCGGGCTTTGTTCAGCACCTCTTCGGGTAAACCGGTTTTGTGTGCAATCTCTAACGCAAACGAGCTTCCGGGTTTTCCAATATCAAGCCTGTAAAGCGGCAAAAGATTTTTTTCATCAAACCGCATAGCCGCATTGCGTATGCCTTGCACCTGTCCTGCAAACAGTTTCAGGTTATAATAATGTGTGGTAGCCACGCCCCACACTTTTCTCTTCAGCAAGTCTTGCAGAATTGCTTGCGCAATAGCGCCACCAAAATTCGGGTCGGTGCCCGAACCAAGTTCATCCAACAACACCAAGGTTTGGTCGTTACCTGATTGTGTAAACTGCGCCATATTTTTCAGGTGACTGCTGTACGTGCTCAAATCATTTTCTATGGATTGCTGGTCGCCAATGTCAACAAAAATCTGCTTAAAAATTCCGGCAGTCGAATCGGGCGACATGGGCACAAGCAAACCACACTGCAACATGTATTGCAGCAAGCCAACGGTTTTCAGGCAAACCGATTTGCCCCCGGCATTCGGCCCTGAAACCAACAGGAATTTGTCGGCAGATGTAAGGTTAATGTCCAACGGAATTAATTCGCGTTTGCCCTTCAAACTCATTTGCAATAACGGATGCCGCGCCTTCATCCAGTTAAGAGCCGGGGCACGCTGTACTATGGGCATGCCTGCCTCAAGCTCTAATGCAAGTCGCGCTTTTGCGCGGATGAAATCAATCCGTGCAAGAAATTTATACGCAAGGTCAAGCTGATTCAATTCTTCGCGCAATGCAGCCGTAAGTTCTTTCAACAGCCGGATTACTTCGCGCTTTTCGGCATGTTCCAAATCGCGCATTTCATTGTTGGCTTCAAGCGCTTCGGCCGGTTCCATAAAAACGGTTTGGCCCGTAGCCGACTCATCATGAATAAATCCTTTTACTTTTCGCTTATGTTCGGCCAAAACAGGAATCACCAATCTTCCTCCACGAATAGTGGGCAAGGATCCGTCCGGTATCCACTGCTCCTGCACGGCATGGCGGTAAACCTGGTCGATTATCCTGCGCAAGCGGCTTTGTTCTTCACGGATTTTCTTTCGGATGCGGCCCAGTTCAACGCTTGCTGAATCCCTTACCTGCGCATGGTCATCAATCACCGAAAGGATTTTCTTAACAAGCTGGGTTGAAACGCCAACAGGTTCGGTAAGCTGAAAAAGCGAAGGGCACAGTTCTTTATTTTTTACGAGATAATCCCGGCAGGAAATAACGGTTTGCAGCGACCACGCTAACTTTAGAAAATCAGCTTCGTCAATATAATTACCTTCTAATGCAATGCGGTTCAACAAATCAGATGGGTCGAAATAATGATTAGACGGAAATATATCGCCCCGCTCAAAAATCTGTTTAAACTCAAGGGTTTGCTTTAGCAATTGCAGTACCCTGTCGGGTTCGGTCAGAAAAGTCATCTCATCTACCGCTGCCGTACCCAATGTTGAAAGGCAATGCGTTTTTAGCCGGGCACGGAGTTGGTCGAAACCGATTTTTACTTCAACATCAATAAGACTGGGCATCTTTGGGAGTATCATGAGGCTTTCCCTGCTCTTCCAAACTCAGGGAGTCGACCAATGCGGTGTAAATATACTCCAGGCGCTTGGGGTGCGCCATATAATATTGCATCGAAGCCCTGAAAAGCGAGTCGGACACGCCCGCCCGTTCATATATTTTGCCTTTTGCATAGGGCATTAACCTCGACATGGAGTCGTATGGTACGGATATTTTGTTCAGGTTTTCTTCCGCCAGGTATATCTGCTTTAGTACCTGTACCATTTGGGGTTCGGAAAGAATGCCTTTAGGCGGTTTATCGCTCCGACAACTGAAAACCAACGCCAACACCACAAGCCACAACCGGGGGCGTATCCATTTAAAGTAAAATTCGGCCTGAAGTATGCGCATGGCGGGCAAAGTAATCACATTTAACTATTTTTGAAACTCAAAAATCGAACCAGCGTAACCAGATATTGTGAAAGCGCTTCTAAAAAAATTACGGAAATACGAAATACAGATACGCAAGGCAATAAACAGCCAAATGCAGGGTGACTTCCGCTCGGTTTTTAAAGGCACGGGGCTGGAGTTTGATGACGTGCGCCCCTACCAATACGGAGATGATATACGCACTATCGACTGGAATGTGTCGGCCAAAGGGCACGGCACGTTTGTTAAAACCTTTCGGGAAGAAAAGGAACAAACCGTATTTTTTATTTTGGACGTAAGCGCCTCACAGGAAATCGGCTCGGAAGGAAAAACCAAAGTGGATATTGGCAAAGAAATAACCGGGGTGTTGGCGCTTTCGGCCGTAAAGGAGTCCAGCCACGTGGGGCTGATTTGTTATTCCGACCAGCGCGAACTTTATATCAAGCCGACAAAGGGTGTATCGCAGGCATACCAGATTATCAACAGCATTGTTTCGTTAAAACCGGCATCGCTCAAAACCAACCTGAATAAAGCGCTTGCCTTTGTGCTGAACACTATTAAGCGCAGAAGTGTTGTTATTCTGATTTCAGATTTTATTGATGACGATTATGAAAAAAATCTGAAAGCGCTTGCCCGCAGACACGACCTCGTGATTATCCACATCAGCGATAAGCGCGAAACACGTTTGCCGAAATTGGGCATTATACCCGTGCAGGATAAAGAGAGTGGAAAAACCTTGTGGATAAATACGTCCTTTGGCGATTTCCGCGAGAAAATCAGCCACCGGTTAGATGAACGCAAAACGGCCCTGTCTTCTTTTTGCAAAAAACATCAAATCAATTTTATTTCGTTAGATACGGACGAAGATTTTGTGCCCAAACTTCTCCGGCTGTTTAAAGTGAGGAACCGTTCTGTAAAAACAACCTGATGAAAATGATGCGTGCGTGTGTGTTAAAAGGTTGCCTGACTGTTTTGGTGCTCATTACCGGCCTGACTATTTCGCGTGCGCAGGTTACTGTAACCGGGGGCTTTATACAGGACACTACTAAAATTGGTGTTGCATTCAATTATTATTTAACCGCACGTTACCATGACAATCTCCAGGTGTTGTTTCCTGACTCTACCTGGAAGTTTGATGAGTTTGAATTTCAACAAAAAAAATATTTCCCCACCGTTACACAACAAGGCGAGAGTTATGACAGCGCAGTGTACACCTTACTGACATTCGAGATTGACGAAGTGCAATACCTTGCGTTACCGGTCTTTCAATTACAAAAAGCCGACTGCACCTTTCATGTTCCGCCACGCGACAGCATTGTACTAAGTTTATTGGTAACGGAATCTGTTCCTGATTCCATAAATGCACAAGACCTCCCCCTGAAAACCAATACCGGGTATCAGCGGGTGTTCTTTTTGTTTAACTACCCCGTTACAGTAATTATAGTTGTGGTTTTACTGATACTGGTTCTTGCGCTGTGGCTGATTTTCGGTAAACGAATACGGAAATATTTTAAACTAAAACAGTTAACCGCAAACCACCAGAAATTCTTGCAAACTTTTTCAGGCTATTTGCAGCAACTCCAAACAAACTTTAGTGTACCGCAAACGGAGCGTGCACTTTTCTATTGGAAAAAATATCTGGAAACACTGGAAGGCAAACCCTATACAAAACTCACCACCCGCGAAACACTTGCGCTTGAACCTGATTCAAGGCTGCGCGTATCGCTGCCCCTGCTCGACAAAGCCATTTATGGGCACAACAACAGCGTGCTTGAACCGCTCACACAATTGCAGCAATTAGCCGAAGAGAAATTCAAAAAAAGAGTAGAAGCAATCAATCATGGATAAGGCAGAAGAAATAGCGAATGTGTGGTATTCATTGGATTGGTTTAGCTGGTCAACCCTGCAATCGTTTACCTGGGAGCGGCCACAATTTTTGTATGTCATAGCCGCATTGCCCCTGTTGCTGGTAATCCGTTGGTTGTGGCGATATAAATTCAATCAAAAACTTCCGGTTGCACTCACACAAAAAGATTTAACATCATCTGCGCTCAACTTAGTGCGTTTACTACCTGATGTTATTTTCCTGCTCATGCTTGCCCTGTTATTGGTTGCCTTGGCACGGCCGCAGCGCACCAATGAAAAAGTTGACCAATGGACAGAAGGGATTGATATCATGTTGGCTGTTGATATTTCCATATCCATGCAAATCTCAGATTTCACACCCAACCGGTTGGAAGCGGCAAAGGAAGTAGCCATTGATTTTATTGACGGGCGCATACAAGACCGCATTGGGTTGGTTGTGTTTTCGGGCGATGCGTTTTCGTTGGCGCCACTCACTACCGATTACGGACTGTTAAAATCGTATATCAGCGATATTGATTTTTCCATGATTGAAAACCGGGGCACTGCCATTGGCAGTGCCCTGGGTGTAGTAACCAACCGTATGCGCGAATCAACAGCGCAATCGAAAGTTTGTATTTTACTTAGCGATGGTGATAATACAGCCGGCAATATTGACCCGATTACGGCTGCCGAATTAGCTGCGGCTTACGGAATAAAAATTTATACCATTGTTGTAGGCAAAGAAGGTATGGTTCCGTTCGGGAAAGATTTCTTTGGCAGGCCAAACATGATTGAAAATACGGTAGATGAAACCACCATGCGCAAAATTGCACAAATTGGCGAGGGTGAATTTTTCCGCGTAAGCGATAACCGGGCCTTGCAACAGGTTTTCGATAAAATTGACCAATACGAAAAAGCGGAAATCAAGGAAACGCGCTTTAAAGACACTGCCGACTATTACTATTATTATCTTGCGTGGGGAATTGTGCTGCTGTTGCTATGGCTTTTCACCAAATCAACATTTATCAGCAACGTGTTGCAGGATTAGTGAATCCTGATATTATCTGCATAAAGTAACAGCCTTCCGGCAAAAATTACCATTACCACACCCAATACAATATTCATAACCCTTACCAAACGTGGTGTCATTACAGTACGCAACTTATCGGCTAATTTTGCTTTGATGAGGTCGGTTGCAAAAACCGTTACAACAATAGCTCCGAAAAACGTTACCACTTGTGCGTTGGTTGTGTAGCCAAACTCCCCGGTTGCCACACTTACTGTTCCTAACCAAAAAACCAACACCATTGGGCTAAGTCCGTTGATGATAAAACCTTTCGCTACTAAACGCAACGGATTAGTTGATTTAATGTTTACCGTTCTGAAATCAAGAACCTTACGACTTTTAACAAACAGGTAGTAAATACCAAACGCAAAAAGAATTGCACCACCAACATAAGCCATATACCGTTGGTTTTCGCTGTTGCTAAAAATTTTAGACAGCCCCATGTAGGTTAGGAAAATATAGAAGGCGTCACTTATGGAAACACCTGCGGCCACCCATGCGCCACTCCAGAAACCACGCTCAATACTGGTTTGAATAATAGAAAAAAAAACGGGGCCGATGAGCAAGGCCAACACCAAACCGGAAACAATACCTTTAAGGACGATTTCCATTTACATGATTTTCGATAAAAGCCTGCCAATCTTCTAACTGACTGCGCTTCATCACTCTTGGAAATTTATTTTGGCCGCCCACTTTCCCTTTCGATTTCATCCACTCGTAAAACGTATCTACCGGAAGTATATCCACAAACACCTCTTTAAGAGCCGCACTGCGTTCAACGGCATAATCATCATTTAATATTTTAAGATGAGCGTCAATTTTTTCGCGCAGCACCTGTTTATCTACTGCATCATCCGTACCCACATACCAATGATGCGCGAATAACGAATCGTGCGGAATACCCGCAACCGTAAATTCAGGTACATCAATATTCAGCTCGTTGGATGCCAACTCAATGGCCTTGTTCATGTTATCTACCGAAAGGTGTTCGCCACAAAGACTTAAAAAATGTTTGGTGCGCCCGGTAATAATAATCTCCGCTTCTTCAACCGAAACAAATTTAACCACATCGCCAATCAGGTAGCGCCAAGCCCCCGAACAGGTTGACAACAAAATAGCATACTCCTTACCCGCTTCCACTTCGTCAATCATAAGCGGTTTTACATCGGCCTTCACTTCACCGTTCTCATCAAAATTGCTGTCGATAAAAGGAATGAACTCATAAAAAATTCCGTTGTTCAACACCAGGCGCATCGTGCGCCTGTTTGGGTATGCCTGAAACGCAATAAAACCTTCTGACGCCAAATAGGTTTCTATATAATGAATCGGGCGCCCTAACAATCTTTCAAAACCCTTTCGGTATGGGTCGAGCGACACACCACCATGAACATACACTTTCAGGTTGGGCCATATTTCGTGTATATGTTTTACCTTATAGTGGTCGATGATTTTTTCCATTAGTATTTGCAGCCACGCAGGCACGCCAACAATAATTCCAATATCCCATTCGTGCGCCTTGCGTGTTATCTCATCTAATTTGGCATCCCAGTTTCGTGTTTTGGCTATGCGCTTGCCCGGCTTATAAAAATGCTGAAACCAGAAGGGAAGTTTTGCCGCCTGGATACCGCTCAGGTCGCCTTCAAAATAATTCCCGATTTTGTTTAAATGCGTGCTTCCGCCCAGCATAAGAATACCGGACGTAAAGAAGTCATCCGACAAATCATATTTGGATAGGGTTAATATCTGACGAATGCTCGTTTTCTGAATCGCCTTCGTCATGCTTTTGGTTACCGGTATGTGCTTGGATGAAGCTTCGGACGTTCCTGAACTTAGCGCAAAGTATTTTACACGCCCCGGCCAACAGATGTTTTTACCTCCCTCCAACGCTAACCTCCACCAGTCGTTGTAAATCTTGTTATAGTTATGAACCGGAACACGTTCGGTAAATACCTCGTAAAAATTCTTGCTGCCCTTCCTGAACTCTTTCAGGATAGCCGCAAAATCATAATGCTTTCCAAACGCTGTTTCATCCGCTTCAATGAGTAGCTCCTTCAATTCCTTCTTTTGCAAATCGAAAGGCGAAGTGTATTCCTGCTCCATCATTTCGCGTATGCGAATTCCTTTTTTGAGCAATGTGCCAATTATCGCCATCGTGTTGAGTTTATGTTTTACCTTTGCCGGTAAGGTGTCAAAATTAATGAATGACCATCAAAAATAACATAGTCCGGTATACGCAAAGCCTGCCCCCCGGTTGTGCGCTTATCGCGGTAAGCAAAACGCAACCCATCGAAAAAATACAGGAAGCCTACGCTGCCGGGCAACGCGCCTTTGGCGAAAACAAGGCTCAGGAAATGGCCCGTAAACATGAGCAACTGCCAAAGGACATCCAATGGCATATGATAGGGCACCTGCAAACCAATAAAGTAAAGTACATCGCACCGTTTGTTCACTTAATACATGGTGTAGATTCGCTCAAGCTTTTAACAGAGATTGATAAACAAGCCGGAAAAAACAACCGCATCATACCCTGCCTATTGCAGGTTCATATTGCCGAAGAAGAAACCAAGTTTGGTTTTTCAATACATGAAGTGCAGGAGCTGTTGCGCAATGATGCCCTTAGCAACCTCAATCATATTCGCATTATCGGGCTAATGGGCATGGCTACCTTTACGGATAATATGGAGCAAGTTCAGAAAGAATTCCGGTCGCTGAAACAGTTCTTTACAACGCTTCAAAACCAACCGTTACCAAAACAGGTTGTCATGCAGGAACTATCCATGGGTATGAGTGGTGATTACGAAATTGCCGTAAAGGAAGGCAGCACTATGGTACGCATCGGCACTTCTATATTTGGTGAACGGAATTATGCATCAGTCAATCTGCAATAAAAAACTATGAATACCAAAACCACATTACTTACAGGCGCACTTATGGGCTTACTGGGCGTTGCCCTGGGTGCATTTGGAGCGCACGCATTAAAGCCCATGCTATTGGAATCAGGTCGGCTCGAAACGTTTGAGCTTGCTGTGCGCTACCAGTTCTATCATGCAGGTGCGCTATTGATTACGGGTATATTGCAACACCTGTTTCCGGTTGGCTTGCTTCGCTGGAGTGCGTTGTTGTTTGTTGTGGGTATCCTGTTATTCAGTGGCAGTTTGTATGCGTTGTGTTTTACGGGAGTTACTGCCATTGCCATGATTACCCCTGTTGGGGGTGTCTGCTTTATAGCCGGATGGCTCCTTATGCTCATTGCTGTTCTGAAAGCCGTAAAATAAAAAAGCCATTCGGTTTCCCGGATGGCTTTCTCAAATGTTTCAGCACGTAATTACTAATGTTGCGGTGTCTTCGACAAGATATTGGTTACGAATGAAATCGTAGCGTCATCATTGGAAGCGTTGGATATTACTGTAACGGTTTTATTCTGCCTGCCCATTTTACCGGTGCTATCAAACCGGACTTTAATCTCTCCTTTTGCGCCAGGGTGAATTGGCTGACGTGGCCATTCGGGGGCAGTACAACCGCAGGTTCCGTAAACGTTGGAGATGAGCAAGGGCTCATTTCCGGTATTCGTAAACTTAAAAATGTGCTCTACCTTATCGTTCTGGTAAATATCACCAAAGTCGTGCGTATTTTTTTCAAAGGTTAAAACCGGGCCGTTTGCCTTTGCTTCGGGTTTCGCTTCCTGTGCAAAACCGTACACAACAAAAGCCAGGGCAACCATCATTAAAACTGTCTTCTTCATAGCGTATATTTTTGTTCAAATTTAACAATCAACAAACAACAATTCTACCAGGAAAGTGCAATATTTCACGGTAAATTGTGACTCAGCCCTGCATCTTGAATTATACCCGTTAGTAACCAACATGGATAAGCATATCGAACAGGTTTTTGGAAAAAAGATAAGGATACGGGTATGCGGATTATGCCGGCAGGGCAACAGCCTGCTGCTTGTTAACCACAACCTCTACCCCGGCCAGGATTTTTGGGCTCCTCCGGGCGGGGGTGTTGAATTTGGGCAACCGGCAAACGAGGCGTTAATCCGCGAATTTGGCGAAGAAACCGGCCTTGAAATCGCTGTAAAGCAATTCCGGTGCGTGGCCGAGTTTGTTAAGCCCCCGTTTCACGCGGTTGAGTTGTTCTTTGAGGTGGAAAAAACCGGTGGAAACCTGACGGTGGGTTCCGACCCGGAAGTGTCAGACGGGCAGCAACTTATTAAAGACGTCAGGTTTATGCCCTGGGCTGAAGTACAGGCCCTGCCCGATAATGAAAAACACGGGCTTTTACGGCTTTGCCACACTCCGAACGACCTTCAGCTACTTACAGGATTTTATAGAATATAATTCGCCCAAACACGGATTTTACCTTGTTTTTTACACCTTAAAATAAGTATAATTGTGCCCTTAAACCTTTACAAATGAACTTGTCCAAGATACTCGCCTACGTACTTTTTGTTGTCAGCCTGGCGCTGGCGTACTACCTCTACAATAGTATTAACTCAACTATCAAATTCAAGGAGAATATCAAAACCACTGAACGTCAGATTACCGAGAAACTTTCGGTGATACGGGAAGCCCAAAAAGTGTACCTCGAACAGCATGGCCGCTACACTGGCAATTGGGATTCGCTGATAAACTTCATCGAAACAGGTGTTGTTCCAATCATTGTAAAGTCGGAAACCATTATCCCTAAAAGTTACGGTGAAGACAGCGTACTTGTTAAAATAGATACCATTGGTCAGATTTCGGCCAAAGAAAAAATATTCAGAAAAACCTACACCGTAAATGCTGCCGACAACGGAACATTCCTTGGTTTCTTCAAAAATGTTGATGATTATGTAGCGAAGGGTACCAAGTCGTACAAACTGCGCAAAGAGTCTACCGACCGCGTTGAAGAATACACTTTCCTTGACAAGGGCACCATCAGCAACCAGGCTGATATAAAAGCTGGCGACCGTGTTACAAAAGGGCAAAACCTGATTACCTTCTGGGATTACCAGCTTAACCCGAACATCGATATTAAAAATCTGGGTGTAGTGCCAGGTTCAGGTAAAATGTTCGACATCTACACGGCTGCTATTGAACGCAACAACATCAAGGTGTGGGTTATTGAAGTGAAAGACCCTGCCTCGATTAACCCTGACCGTAAGGAAGAAAATGAAGCGAAGAACAGAAGACCGTTACGCTTCGGATCAAGGACTGATGTAACAACTGCCGGTAATTGGGAATAACTTGCAAAGCGTTGCCACGTTTAAGCTGATAAAAAAAATCAAGGATGAGCGCTTCGAAGAAGACAACATCCATGAGTACACGCTGCTTATTAATGTTGGCCCGCGCGATGTGCAGGTAGGTGTTGTTGACGGCACCAAAAATCATTTATTGTATTTAGAAGATTACGTTCTACCTACTGTTTCTTCAAGCGATGACCTCATCTATACCCTCGAACAACTTTTCGATTACCATGCGTTTATTCGTGCCGGTTTCTGGAAACAGATAAAAATTGCACTTAAAAATCAGAAATTAGTACAAGTGCCCCAGGCGTTGTTTGATGAAACTGCCTCACGCAATTACCTGAACCTGAATGCGCAGCCTTCCGCACACGAAGAAACCAGTTTTATTACAATGGATAAAAGTGAAGCCGTAACGGTATTCGCTATCCAGAAAGAACTTAAAACGTGGGTAGAAGAAAAATATCCGCAAAAACAATTCATCTTCCTGCATCAATCCGCTGCCTTAATTGAGGGCGTTATGCGCATGGCCGAAAAGCGAACTGATAATCCGCTGTATCTTTATGTTGACCGGTTTAAGCTGCACATCATCTCCGCTAACGAAGGCAAACTGATTTACTATAATCAATTCAACATCCTTAGCTTTCAGGATTACATACGCTACATTATGCTGGTAATGAAAACCCTGAACATGGATCAGAAAACCAGCAAAGTAGTGATGTGGGGATATATCGGGAAAAACTCTCCGCACTACCACGAGTTTTACAAATACATTCAAAACGTATCGTTTGGCGAACGACCAGATAACCTGAAATTCGGGTACATGTTTGACGAAGTGCAGGACCACCATTTCATTGACCTGTACAGCGTTGACCTGTTCCGATAACATTGTTTATATAACCGACCTTTTAGCATTATGAAGCGAATTGCACTGTTTCCGGGTTCGTTTGACCCTTTTACCAAAGGGCACGAAGACATCGTGTTGCGCGGTTTGAAACTATTTGATGAGATTATTGTAGCCATAGGCTTTAACAGCGGCAAAAGTGTGCGGTATTTTGACGTAAACCTTATGATTGACCGCATCAGCGCCACGTTTAAAGATTACCCGAACATCCGCGTAGTTACCTTTTCGGAGCTGACAGCCGAATTTGCCCGAAGAAACGGGGCCAACTACCTGCTGCGCGGCTTGCGCAATACCACCGACTTTGAATATGAAAACAGCATTGCCCAGGTAAACCGTTACCTGAATGAAGAGTTGGAGTCCGTTTTCCTGATTACCTCCCCGCAGTTTGCGTCAATAAGTTCATCCATTATCCGCGAAGTGCATCGCTATCAGGGCGATGTGAGCACGTTTCTGCCTTACAAACTTTAGGATTTCACATCCACCAATTCGTAATACCGCTCAAATACATATTGTATTGATTTATAGGAATGTTCAAGTGCATGATAAATCTCCTTGGTTTTCATCCAGCGCACATCTTCAATATCTTCTTCAGTGGCGGGCTTCATCTTTGAATCATCCACCAGATCCATAGCATACCATTTTGTTTTCTTGAGCATGGCCCTGCGGTTCATGGTATAGGTGTGCCACGTAGTGCAGATTTTCTCTACCAGCTTCACCGAAACATTGCACTCCTCCTCTACTTCGCGTACAGCGGTTTGGGGATATTTTTCTTTTCGCTCTCTTTTGCCTTTCGGCAGATCCCATTTCTTCAACCGGTAAATCATCAAAAACTTATCCTTCTTACGAACCAATCCACCGGCTGCTTTTACCAATTTAAACTTACTGATAAGATACGCTTTAAGCGCCTGATAATTGTTTGCACTGATGTGCAGGGACAATATCCCGATAGGCACTTTGGAGTTCAGGTAGCCAAGAAGGGTATCCAGCACCTCTTCCGTTACATTTTTTATCCAGATGTGCTGACTAAGTTTAGCACGAGTAATGGTTTCGGTATCCGTATCAATAACATGATTGTAGTGCCCGTCAGCCGGGCCGTCATCAGCCCTGTACAGGCTCACGGGGATATCATTTATAAAAATGATCATCCTGAAAAAGAGGTGCGTTTTGCCATGATCGCAAAAGAATAAATATTCTGCTTGCAGACAAGAGGCCCCGAAAGAATTTTGATCGTTTTACTGCCGGAACTTGATTAAACCATCCGATTACCGGATTTTAGGGACAGAAAAATTCATTATGCCCATTATTAAAATACAAGCATCAACGGCTGCAAACGTGGCCAATATGTTACTGGAAATTGAAGCCATAAAACTAAGCGCTCATAAGCCCTTTACCTGGGCTTCCGGCTGGAAATCGCCCATCTATTGCGACAACCGGCTGTCGCTCTCCTACCCCACCATACGCATGGCAATTACCACCGGGTTGGTAGAGGCCATCCGCGAAAATTTCGGGGCCGTAGAAGCCATTGCAGGTGTTGCCACTGCCGGCATTGCCCAGGGCGCCCTGGTTGCCCACGAACTTACCCTGCCGTTTGCCTACGTGCGCCCAAAGCCGAAAGATCACGGCATGGGAAACCTGATTGAAGGACGCGTTACCAAAGGCCAAAAAGTGGTAGTGGTAGAAGACCTGATTTCTACTGGCGGAAGTTCGTTAAAAGCCGTGTGTGCCCTGCGCGAGGCAGGCGCAGAGGTATTGGGCATGGTATCAATTTTCACCTATGGGTTTGATATTTCCCAAAGCAATTTCTATTCGGATGATGTTTCGTTGGTGAGCCTTAGCGACTACGACCACCTGCTTACCTGCGCCCTTGAAAAAAAATATGTAGGCGCAACAGAACTTACCTCCCTGAAAGCATGGCGCTACGACCCCGCCCACTGGAAACCCTGATGTATGACGCTGAACACCTTTGCACCACACCCCGGAAAAGCTGCCGGTAAAAGCGTGGAGAGCCTTTCGGCAAAAAGCTCCGTTGCTGTTATTGGTGCAGGCGCCTTTGGCGGCTGGACAGCCCTGCACCTGCTGCGCAAAGGCTATAACGTTACCCTGATTGATGCCTGGGGGCCGGGCAACTCGCGCTCCAGTTCGGGTGATGAAACCCGCGTGATTCGCTCCACTTACGGCAACAACGAATTTTACTTCGACCTGAATGCGCGGGCGCTAACGCTGTGGAAAGAACACGAAGCTCAATGGAAAACAAAACTTTTCCAGAACAAAGGCGTGTTGTGGATGTGCTACCACGAACATACGCCTGTTGTAAATGACTCCATAGCGTTTGCACAGAAGCACAACATGGCGTACGAACACCTTACGCGCAATGATATTGCCAACCGGTATGCTATTGTAAATACAAACGACCTGAGCCATGCGTGGCTTGATCCGTATGGCGGATGCCTGCGTGCGCGCGAAGCCTGCCAGGCAGTTTATAAAGGTTTTATTGCCGAGGGCGGAAGGGTTGTGCAGGCTCACGCCCTGCCCGGAAAAATTGAACAACACCGGCTTACGGGTTTGCTACTTTCCAATGGGCAAACAGTGCAGGCCGACCGCTACATTTTTGCGTGCGGCTCGTGGCTTGGTAAACTTTTCCCTGATGTGTTAGGCAACTACATTACCTGTACCAAACAGGAAGTGTATTATTTTGGTGTACCTGCCGATAACCCAACACCGTATGAAAACTTTCCGGTGTGGATAGATGCAGACGGCAAAGATTTTTATTACGGCATTCCCGGCAACAACTACCGTGGGTTTAAGATTGGCGTGGATGAACGTGGCGAAGCCTTTGACCCTACGCATGGCGACCGGGTTTCCAATCCAGAAGTATTGAAAAAAGCCCGGAAGTTTTTAGCGCACCGTTTCCCCGGGTTAAAAGATGCCCCGCTTGCGGAGAGCCGGGTATGCCCTTATGAAAACTCGCCTGACGGAAATTTTCTATTCGATCACCACCCCGAAGCCACTAATCTTTTCTTTTTAGGAGGCGGCAGTGGGCATGGCTTTAAGCACGGCCCGGCCCTGGGCGAACTTGTTTCTGAAATTATAGCGGGTAATAACATAATTCCACAACAGTTTTTGTTGAGGGGGTAATCTCATGGAATATCAATGTCTGCTTTGCATGAGGATGATGAGGCAGCAAATAGTAGTATGGCGCCAATATCCTCGATTAAAATTGGAATTGAATCCAATTTTATACATAAATGCACAATTTTTTGTCTTTGAGTACAGTTCGCAGAGTCATCTTCGAGCACGGAATCTGTGAAAAAAAAGTATTTTTGCTACCAAAATAAGCCTCACACTTATGGCGCAAAGCCAACGTAAAGCGGTTGGATTGGCGCAGTTTTGTGAGGGGTATAAACGAGTTAGCAGTAATGGTAGGACGACCCAACAGACAATGAAGTGATATGCAAAAAACGACATTTAAGATAACAAAAATGGACTGTCCATCCGAAGAACAAATGATTCGGATGAAACTTGACGATTTGACAAATATTCAATCGTTAGAATTTGACATACCCAACCGACTTTTACACGTTTTTCATATAGACAATAATGAACAAATTTTTCAGCGACTTGACACATTAAAATTTGACACTTCAATTCTCTCGACTGTTTCGGTTGACAATTTTACAGCAACTGACAATCAAAATGACGAAAGAAAAACCTTATGGACTGTTTTAATAATAAATTTTTTGTTTTTCGCCATTGAAATTGTAACAGGACTTATATCAAACTCAATGGGCTTGGTTGCCGACAGTTTAGATATGCTGGCTGACAGTATTGTTTATGGACTTGCATTAATTGCTGTTGGCGGAACAGTAGTCAGAAAAAAGAATATCGCAAAATTTGCAGGATACTTTCAAATCCTTCTTGCTGTAATTGGTTTTATAGAAGTAGTCAGACGATTTATTGGAGTCGAGAAAATGCCTGACTTTCAAACAATGATTTTCGTTTCGATTGTAGCGTTAATAGCTAATGTTATTTGTCTGTATTTATTGCAAAAGAGAAAAAGCAAAGAAGCTCATATGCAAGCAAGTATGATTTTTACTTCAAATGACATAATCATAAATTCGGGAGTAATTACAGCAGGACTTTTGGTTAATTGGCTCAATTCAGGTTATCCCGACTTAATTATTGGAGCAATTGTATTTGTCATTGTAGCGAGAGGAGCTTACAGAATTTTACAGCTATCAAAATGACGACTAACAAGACAACGGAAGAAACCACTACTGCTAACAGCGGTTTTGCGTCAGGCGGGGGAAACGGCTTCGTATGACAGTTTTTCGTAACTTTGAAGTTTACGGCTTCGTAAGGAAGTTTTGTGCTAAAAACCCGCCCGAACGCAAAGCCGCAAACCGTTGGTGGCAAGCCGCAGACAAATAAAATAGTTTCAATGGGTCAACATTATAAATTTGTTTGTACAAGTTGTGACTACAAAGCAATTGTATCTGGAGAACCTGACCGAGGTCTCGTCACAATGACAGACACTTTTGAGTGTCTTGACTGTAAGGAAATATTTGACTTAATAATAAAGACTTACTCTGAAACAAATGAGTGGACTAAAACAGCTGAAGAGATTAGTTGTGAAAAATGTAAGGGAAGTAATTTAACGACTTGGCACAAAGGGGAGTGTCCAAAATGTAAATCAAGAATGACTATTGATGAATCGGTGACCTTTTTATGGGACTAAAATAAATAATGAAATACTATGTTTGGACTATTTAGAAGCAAGAAAGTAAAGTCACCATTTAGAGAATGGGCTGAAAGTCAAAGGAAATCTTCTGGTAGCACCACAGTCAAAGACTCGTTTCTAATATCGAACTTACACGCAATTTCCCTTTTCAATGACGAAGTTGTAAAAGACAAAAATGATTTCAGAAATCGTTTAATGGGCGATGCCACATTGTTCGAGATCGGAGCATTCATTATTTTCCATATTGACTTCAGACTTTTTGTTAAGGACAAAGCAAATAAGGATGTTGTTATGAATTTCATGCTCCCAGGATTCTTAGGGACATTTAAAAAGTATGTGAATTGCCAAAACATTGACCATGTCCTTCAAAGTAGGTTTGACATATATGGACAAATACTCCGCGAGCACAAAAACAATTACTTGCCTATTGTATTAGAATACTTGTGTGAATTCATCTACCGTACGCGAGACAATACCTCGCCTGAGATAATTAAACAAGCCGACTATTTCACAACAAACACAAACATGATGGAAATTGCTGTGACAAACATTTTGGTGACAACTTACGTTAACAATTTTCTTCCTATTGTTTATGAAAATACCGACATGATAGTTGAAATCATGAAAGGACACAGGAGGAGTTAGCGGCCAGCCACCAACACCGTGTTTATGCCAGCTGCGGGTGACCGGTTGAAATGTAGTTTTGGTTTATTAACTTCGTTTGTCCACAGGGGACAAAGACGGCTTTAAAAGCCGCAGCCGTCATAAACACAAAACGTTATAGCCAATGGTAGGACGACACTCCCAACGGAAAAAATTTAGAAAATGAACAGCATTAAACTAAACGACATATTGCGACTTGACAATCTTACAAACGTGAAAATTCGTTTCAATTTAATGTTTGCCCAAAATTGGAATCCAATAGAGCTTTTTAAAAATGGCGACATTTCAACAATGCTTGCCGGACAATACTGGAATTACAACAAAAACAAATCATACAAAGAAGGACAAATCACGGTTGGACTTGTAAAGATTAAGCCGAAAGAAGATTTGTGGTTACTATTTCATATAGGAACGGTAACTAAGGATTTGAATAAACTCAATGGAGTTGGTTACGAATACCAAGACCTGCCCGAATTTGAAAAATACGTTGGACGATTAATAATAAAATTTAAGAACAAGGCTCAGACAATGATTCGTAACGCTGAATCAGTAATTGACGAATGTTACGTTTCTCAAATTTTACCCGACACTTTTGACAACGACTTATTCCCTGGCTATGAAAAAGTAAATATCTCTTGGGACGAGATGAAACGAGTTTTAGAGAAAGACAACTGGAAAACAGCTTTACAAAATCAAAAAGGCGTTTATCTGCTGACTGACAAATCAAACGGAAAAATGTATGTTGGTTCAGCTTACGGAGAAAATATGATTTTAGGACGTTGGAGAGCATATATCGCAACTGGACACGGTGGAAACGTTGGACTTAAAAAACTATCCTTTGACCATATAAAACAAAATTTCAAATACTCAATCCTCGACATTTACAAATCAACAACTGACGACCAAATCATAATTGACAGAGAAAGTTGGTGGAAAGAAGTTTTACAAAGCAGACAATTTGGATACAATGAAAACTAACGGACGACAAGGAACCACTGGCTATAACACGGGTTTTGCGTCAGGCGGGCTGACGTGAAAACTTGAAGCTTTGTGCTTCTAATGAACTTTAGTATAAAATTAAAACTTTGCGCTCCGAAACCCGCCCGAACGCAAAGCCCCAAAACGTTAATACTACATTAAGTTCACCAGTACGAACCTTAAAGCATCTCTAATACATGCCCGATTCCTTATCGAGGTATTCCTGAACAATTTCGATGGCGTTTGTTACCACATCGCTCAGGGCTGTAATAAACGTGCCCTGTTCGGCTATGGAAATAGAATGTTTGATAGCCTCTATTTCTTTAGGAATAATCTCGTAGGTAACTTTTTTGTTCGTTCCGGTAATGCCTTTCAGGATCAGGTCTATCAATTCCTGTTCGGTTCTTCCGCGCAGATGCTTCTCCTGCCTGATGATGATATGATCGAACATTCTTGCGGCAATTTTTGCACACTCCATAATATCCTCATCCCTGCGGTCGCCTACTCCGGCAATAATACCGATCTTTTTCGGGGAGTCAACCGTACTCAAAAACTCCTCAATAGCTAAGTAGCCTGCCGGGTTATGCGCAAAGTCGATCATCACTTTAAAATCCTTGAAGCTGAAAATATTCATCCTGCCGGGAGTTAAAGCGGCAGAAGGGATAAAGGTTTCAAGCGCCAGCCTGACGTTTTCTGTTTTAAAGCCGTAAAGGTATGCGGCCAATGATGCAGCCAGCACGTTACCGATCATGAATTTTGCTTTTCCGCCAAAGGTGAGGGGAATGGTGGTAACTTTCTCAATGCGTATTTTCCAATCGCCTTTTTTAATGGTTACAAATCCGTTTTCAAAAATGGCGGCAATGCCTCCTCCCTTGCAATGCTCTACAATAACAGGATGATTTTCATCCAGGCTGAAGTATGCAATGTTGCAATCCAGTTCTTTGGCAATGCTTATACAACTTTCATCTTGCGCATTCAATACGGCCCAGCCGTCTTTCTTTACACTTTTCACAACAATTGATTTCACCCGCGCAAGGTCTTCGAGTGTTTCAATGTCGTTCAGGCCAAGATGGTCTTCGGCTATGTTTGTAATGATTCCAATATCGCACCGGCTAAAACCCAACCCTGCGCGTAGTATGCCTCCGCGCGCTGTTTCAAGTATGGCAAATTCAACGGTAGGGTCTTTTAAAATAAATTCCGTGCTAAGCGGCCCGGTAGTGTCGCCTTTTTCCAGCAAATGGTTCTGCACATAAATACCATCGGATGTAGTGAAGCCCACGCGGTAGCCTGCATTTTTTACAACGTGCGCCAACAGGCGTGTGGTAGTTGTTTTACCGTTTGTGCCTGTTACGGCAATAATAGGAATGCGCGAAGGTTTACCGGGCGGGTACAGCATATCAATAACCGGGGCCGCCACGTTGCGCGGCAAGCCTTCTGCCGGAGCTAAGTGCATACGAAAGCCGGGGGCTGCGTTTACTTCCAACACTACCCCTCCGTTTTCTTTGAGGGGTTGTGTGAGGTTAGGTGCCATAATATCAATACCACAAATGTCTAACCCGATTACACGCGAAATGCGCTCGGCCACAAAAACATTTTCGGGGTGCATCAGGTCGGTTACGTCAATGGATGTTCCGCCCGTGCTCAGGTTAGCGGTCGATTTCAGGTAAACGATTTCATCTTTTGGCGGAACGGTGTCCGGTTTATAATTTTTTCGGGCAAGTAAATCCAGGGTATCGCGGTCAACCGAAATTTCTGTTAAAACATTTTCATGGCCGTAGCCTCTTCGCGGATCGCGGTTTTCAATTTCAATCAATTGCTCTATGGTGTGCTCGCCATCTCCTGTTACGTGTGCCGGCACACGCTGGGCGGCTGCCACTACGCGGTTATTGATAACCAGCACCCGGAAATCGTATCCGGTTATAAACTTTTCAACAATTACCCTGCGCGAATATTTTTTGGCGTGGTGCAACCCGCTAACAGCTTCGTCCCACGTGTTCACGTTTATTGACGCGCCTTTTCCATGATTGCCGTCAAGGGGTTTTATCACTATCGGGTAACCGATCCGGTCGATGGTTTTTTGCAAATCTTCTTCATCAACACAAATGGAACCTTTTGCTACCGGTATGGCCGCCATATCCAGCATCCGTTTGGTGTGTTCTTTGTCGCAGGCAATATCTACGGCAATGTTGCTTGTGTTTTGTGTGATGGTGGCCTGAAAGCGCACCTGGTTTACACCATACCCCAACTGCACCAACGAATTTGAACCCAGCCTGATCCAGGGAATATCGCGCGACACCGCCTCATCTACTAACGAGCCGGTGCTTGGGCCAAGCCGCACATCCTCGCGTATCTCCCGCATCTTTTGGATATCGGCAGCCACATCGTATTCCGTACCGTTAATCAGCGCCTCGGCAATCCGAACGGAAGCTTCGGCAGCAAACAACCCTACATTTTCTTCAACATAGCTGAACACTACATTATAAATACCAGGTGTTTTTGTTTCGCGTGTGCGACCAAAACCGGTGTCCATGCCGGCCAGGGTTTGTATTTCCAATGCGATATGCTCAATAACATGCCCCATCCAGGTGCCTTTCTCCACACGGTAAAAGAAGCCGCCCGGCCTCCCTTCCGAACAACGATGCTCGTACATGGTCGGAATCAACGCTTCAAGCCGTTCCCTGAACCCCTCTATCTTATTAGTGGGGCGTTCTTCAAGTTCTTCGAGGTCAAGCCTCATCTGAATGAGTTTCTTCCGGTTTACGCTCCAGATGTTGGGGCCGCGAAGGGCCTGTATTTTGAGAATCTTCATAGGTTTATAGGTAAATAAAGGTCTGTCTGATTTTTTGGAGTGATAAGTTTAAGAATAAATATCAACTGATGTTACACAAAACAAAAATTAGTATGTCAATTATCAATTCAAATTATTCGTGATTCATTGTTTATATCAATGAATGGGCTAACATTACGCTAATTTTTAAGGCTTAATATAATACTCATGACACCCAAGGGCAAGCTTATTGTAATCGGGGGGGCGGTTGATAAGGGCAGTTTTACTGAAAAAAACTATGAAAAGGAGATTGAAAAGAATCTGAATTTCTTTGAGCGTGGCATACTCAAGCGCATCCTGACCGAATCGGAACTTAAAAATGACTCGCGCATTGAAGTGATAACTACCGCTTCGCAAATACCCGAAGCGGTGGGCAATGAATACGTAAAGGCATTTTCATACTTAGGCGCGTTAAACACAGGCGTGCTGGATATTAAAGCACGGGAAGATGCCAATACACCGCATGTAATTACACGACTTGAACAGGCTAATATTGTCATCTTTACCGGTGGCGACCAGTTGCGGCTAACGTCCATCATCGGTGGAACTGCCTGTCATAAAATACTTCTGAAAAAATATAAGGAAGAACACGTTGTTATTGCCGGTACTTCCGCAGGCGCTGCCGCATGCTCTAACAATATGATTTACCAGGGCTCCGCTCACGAAGCGCTGTTAAAAGGCGAAATAAAAATTACCAGCGGACTCGGATTAATAAATGATGTTATTTTCGATACGCACTTTGTTCATCGTGGCAGGATAGGAAGGCTATTTCAAGCCGTGGTGAGCAACCCCGTTGTGCTTGGGGTTGGCTTAGGCGAAGATACCGGGTTACTGATTACAGAAGGAAAGAATCTTGAAGCTATTGGCTCCGGACTCGTTATCTTAGTAGATGGCCGCTCGATAAACGACACCAACATTACCGAGGTGGAATTGGGTGCACCCATTTCCATTAAAAACTTAGTGGTTCACGTTATGTCTATGGGTGATCTTTATGACCTGGATAACCACGAAATGATTATCCATAAAAGAAACCAAAAACCATCTGTAAAAACAGCCCACTTAGATTAATGGCCCCAAAAATTATTATTCACGGAGGGTTCTTCAGCGAATCGCTTACCAGCGATGAAGTTAAGAAAGCAAAACAGGATGCGTTAACCCGTATAGTTAAAAGCGCTTTTCAATTCCTTGAAACACATTCGGCATTAGAAACCGTTGTGTACGCAACAGAACAATTAGAAGACTGCGATCTGTTTAATGCAGGCACAGGTTCGCAAATTCAAAGCGATGGAAAAATACGAATGAGCGCCTCCATCATGGATGGTGTTTCGCTAAAGTTTTCGGGCGTTATAAACATTGAAGGCGTTAAAAACCCGGTTCGCGTAGCCGAAAAATTATTACAGACCCAGGACAGTGTGCTGGGAGGCGATGGCGCAACGCTGTTTGCCCGAAAGCAGGGTTTCAATTATTACAGCACCGAAACACCTCAGCGAAGAAAGGAATATGAAAGTAAGCTGAAAGCCGCAACAACCGGCACGGTAGGTTGTGTAGCGCTCGATAAGGAAGGAAGAATTGCCGTTGCTACCTCTACAGGAGGAAAAGGTTTTGAAATACCGGGACGCATCAGCGATTCGGCAACTGTTGCAGGAAATTACGCCAATGCCAATTGTGGTGTGTCGTGTACCGGTGTTGGAGAAGATATTGTGAGCGGAGCCATTGCCGCAAAAATTGTTACACGTGTAACCGATGGCTTGTCATTACAGCAAGCTTGCGAACGAACCTTTGCCGAACTAAAACCTTTTGATGGTTTTGCAGGAGCCATCGCCATCTCTAAAAACGGGAGCATCGTCCATATTGACTCACATCCCGCTATGGTCTTTGCATCATTTGACGGGAACAGGCTTGAAGTTTTTGAGTAATGGAAAAAGTTATCCTCGTAGATGAGCATGACAATGAATTGGGCACCCTCGAAAAAATGGAAGCCCATCGCAAAGGCGTGCTGCACCGGGCCTTTTCAGTAATGCTGTTCAACAGCAAAGGCGAGTTGCTCATTCAAAAAAGATCGGGAAACAAATACCACAGCGCAGGCTTGTGGACAAATACCTGTTGCAGCCACCCACGCCCTGGCGAACAAATGGAAAAAGCGGCTCAACGAAGGTTAAAAGAAGAAATGGGCATTGACGCACAGCCCGGCTTTGCCTATTCCTTTATATATAAGGCAACTCTTGACAACGGCCTCATTGAACATGAATTAGATCATGTACTGATCGGGCAGTATGACGATGAACCACAGATAAACCGCCAGGAAGTATCCGACTGGCGGTATGTACCCATCGTCCAGGTAAAGCGAGAGGTGCAGGAAAATCCGGGTAAGTTCACCCATTGGTTCAAACTGATTATCAATCACCCCGAAATCAACGCCTTTATTCCTGTGCAGAATTGAAGTAAATGCATAACTTATTGCGCTAAACCAATATGTTATGAAACACATCCTGTTGCTCCTGCTTATACCGGCTCTTGTATTGCCTGCGTTCAGTCAAACCAAAGAGCTTGATAAAAAATTAAAAGGTCTTGACGCCTACATTGAACAGGTGCGTAAAGACTGGAAAGTGCAGGGTGTTGCCGTTGCCATCATTCAAAAAGATAAAGTAGTCTTTGCCAAAGGCTATGGCTATCGCGATGCTGATAAAAAACTACCTGTAACCCCCGAAACACTTTTCGCCATCGGCTCCAGTTCAAAAGCCTTTACGGCTGCCGGGGTTTGTCTGCTGCAAGAGGATAATAAATTGGAATTAGATAAACCGGTAATCAACTACCTGCCCACCTTCAAACTTTACGATGCTTACGCCACCGAAAAAATGACACCACGCGACCTGCTCTCCCACCGGTCGGGTTTGCCCCGACACGATTTTGTGTGGTATGGCAGCACGCTTTCGCGAAAAGAATTGTTCAACACGTTCCGCCATCTTGAGCCCAACAAAAGCTTTCGTGAGCGTTGGGAATATCAAAACCTGATGTACCTGGCAGCCGGTGTACTGATTGAAGAGTTGAGTGGAAAAAGCTGGGAAGATTTTACAAAAGAAAAAATTCTTGACCCGCTTGGCATGAACACAACCAACTTTTCAGTTGAGCAAATGGCAAAGGGAGGAAACAGTTCGCTTGGATATATTGAATTAAACAACAACGTACAAATTGCACCTTACCGGAATATTGATGCCGTAGGCCCGGCAGGGTCGATGAATTCAAATGTGCTGGATATGTCGAACTGGGTAGCCATGCTGATTAAAGGAGGCAAATACAAGGGAAAACAAGTGTTGAATGAGTCAACTGTTCGCGCAGTGCAAACACCGGTAATTTCTCTTCCGGCATCCGTTCCGCTTCAATATGATGAAGTGGGCTATGGCACGTATGGATTAGGTTGGTTTATCCAGCCCTATCGCGGAAAGACATTAGTGCAACATGGCGGTAACATTGACGGGTTTTCGGCAAACGTTGCCTTCATGCCTAAAGATTCAGTTGGTATTGTAGTGTTAACTAACATGAACGGAACAGCTTCAACATCCATTATCCGTAATCATATTATTGACCGGATGTTGGGGTTAACACCGGTTGACTGGAACGGCCGGGCATTAGCTGAGGTAAAAAAAGCTAAGGAAAACCAGGAGAAAATCAAAAAAGAAGATGACGAAGCAAGAGTAAAAGACACCAAAACCTCGCACGCGCTTGCCGATTATACCGGTGAATTTGAACATCCGGCTTATGGTGTGATGACCATAACATCAAACGGGGATTCTCTTGGTCTGGAGTTTCATGGCATGACATCGGGGCTGCGTCATTATCATTACGACATCTTTGAAGGAACCGGCCCGCAATATTTTAAAGATCAAAAGATCAGCTTCGTAACCAACAAGGCAGGCGAGATTGGCGAACTTCACATCGCCCTGCAATCTACCGTTAAGGATATTGTTTTTACCCGCAAGTTGGTAGCAAAGGAGGTGAGCGCCTCGCAGCTTCAACTGTATATAGGCGAATACGATTTTGGCGGCCAGGTTGCTAACGTTTACCTGCGTGGAGAGAATACCCTCATGCTGCACGTTCCGGGGCAACCTGACTATGAACTGGTTGCCGTAAAGGAACATGAATTCAAAATGAAAGCCGTTGAAGGTTTTACTTTTCGCTTTGTTGTAGAAAACAACAAGGTAACCGAAATGGTAGCCATACAGCCTCACGGAACTTTTAAAGCGAAGCGGAAGTAATTATGTGCTGGTGATTATACACGTTACTCGTGCCGTAACGAATTAACAGGGTTTGACACTGCGGCTTTCAACGACTGATACCCTACCGTAAGCCAGGCAATTCCTAAGGCGATGCACGCGCTCAATACAAACACCATCGGGCCAATTTCTATGCGATACGCGAAACCGTTTAACCATTGATTTGACACATACCATCCTAAGGCAATGGCCGGAACAACAGCAATGATAACCAGTATGGTAAACTCTTTCGACAGCAATATGGCAAGGCTAAAACTCGAAGCGCCCATTGTTTTACGGATACCGATTTCTTTCGTGCGTTGCTCGGTTGTAAACGCTGCCAGCGCAAATAAACCCAGGCACGCAATAAGGATAGCCAACCCCGAAAATACAGTGAACACATCGCGCAGGCGCATTTCTGCACGGAACAAACGGTCAAACTCCTGATCTAAAAATGCGTATTCCAATGGCTCGTCTACCGCATATTGCTTCCATAAAGTTTCGATAGAAGCTACCACCTGTTGTGGGTCGCCCGAATACCGGGCAATCAAATGGTTACCCTCATCCCCTAACCTGATAATCATCGGGCGGACTTTGTCTTTCAACGATTCAAAGTTAAAATCCTTCACCACACCCACCACATTTATAACCGTTGGTTCCGGCCCGTTAAAATCCAATATTTCTTTTCCAAGGGCAGAATCAACCCAGCCAAATTCGCGTACAGCCGCTTCATTGAGCACACACGCCAGCGTGTCGGATTTAAAATCGCGCGAAAAAAATCTCCCCTCCTTTAGTGTAAAGCTCATGGTTTCGAGATGATCCCAGTCAGCCCAATATTTACCCATCAACTTCTCGGCTTTAGAATTCTTTTCCATAAACAAGGTTGTATTGTTTACACCCGGAAAAGAATTATTCGTAAAGCTGGTTTGCTCAACACCGGCCAGCGTTTTCACTTTTTCGCTGAATGTACGCTGACTATTGCCAAGCCTGTCCATTCCCGCTATGTTAATAATATGGTGATGGTCAAGCCCCATGTCTTTATTCTGTAAAAAACTTAACTGGTTATACACCACAATTGTAGTGGCAATCAAAAAAGTTGAAACCATAAATTGTACTACCACCAATGCACTACGTACACCTTTGCTTTTCATACCAGCACGCACTTTACCTTTTAATACTTCAACAGCATTAAACGAAGTGAGGTAAAAGGCCGGGTAACTGCCGGCAATCAACCCGACAAAAATTATTAAACCCAATACGGTTAACATAAAGGCCGGTTCGCGTAACACCGTCAGTGTTAGGGTTTTTCCCGACAGTGCATTAAAAAATGGCAGCAACAGGTAACTGGCGGCCACGGCTATCAATACCGACACGAGGCTGTATAAAAAAGACTCAGACAAAAACTGGCCGATCATCTGGCCGCGTTGCGAGCCTAATGTTTTGCGTAAGCCAACCTCTTTTGCACGGCCAGCCGACCGTGCCGTAGAGAGGTTCATAAAATTGATACAGGCAATAACCAAAATAAACAACCCCACTGCTCCGAAAATATATACATACCGGATATCGCCTTTAGCCTCCATATCATGCATCAAGTCGTTCGTATGAAGATGTGTATCCGTCATCGGGAAAACATGATAACTGTAAATGCCACCCTGCTCTCTGAATTTATCGAACGAAATGCCCAGGCCGCTTTCTAACTCAGGGCCAACATTACGCGCCACCATATCTTCGAGTTTGGCGTTAATATCGGCTACGTTAGTGTTCGGATTTTTAACCACGTAGGTATAAAACGAGTTACGTGTCCACCCGCCCTGGTCATTTTCCGGGTACGAACTCCATGACAATAAAGCATTGTATTGAATGTGCGAGTTGGCAGGCGGCATTGCACTGATGCCTGTTATTTTAAAAGCGCGTTTTTCGGTATCAACCAAAAGTGTTTTACCCATTGCTTCCTGAACACTTCCGAAATACTTTTCGGCTAAGGCCGATGTCATTACCATGCTGTTAGGTTCGGTCAACACGGTTTTGGCATCACCATACAACAACTCAAATGAAAATACCTGAAAGAAATTTGAATCAACCGCCAGTACATCGTTTTCGTTAAATACCTTGTGTTCAAAGCGAATCACACGATCACCCCGATGATCAGCCCGAAGCGCCTGCTCAATGCCCGGTATTTCCTTTTGCATGGCATCGGCCAACACCGGGTTTGACGCTAACGTGAGCATTTCCTGGCCGCCAATGCGCCCGTGAAGTTTTACGCGGTAAATATTATCGGATTGTTGATGAAACCTGTCGAACGACAACTCATCTTTGATATACATAAATATGAGCAGGCAGCACGTCATACCAATAACCAACCCCGTGATGTTGACCAGCGAGAAGAATTTGTGTTTCAGGATGTTGCGAATGGAGACGATGATGTAATTGCGTAGCATATTTCGGATTTAGAATTCAAATTTGAGTTTACAGGTTTCTTTATCAGGATGTCATAATCTGCCAAAAGGTTGCTTACCTGATTTGGTTTTGCAGGTCAGACGTTTTTAAAAGTTTAATGTTACAGGTGACTGTTTCCGGTAAGCACTACTCATCCCGCAACACATTAACAGGATTCATCCGGGCGGTATTCCAGGTTTTCATGGCTACGGTAAGACTAGAGGCCACCAGGATAATCAATGAAGAAATTACCATAGCGGAAATAGTGGCGTTTTGATAAAACTTCCAGATACTGCTCATTAACATACCCGACATAAAGTATCCGCCTGCCGCCCCCAGCACGCAAGCAATTATCAGTATAATCGCAAACTCAGTATTAATAACCCTTGATATATTGGCAACGGAAGCGCCCAATACTTTCCGCACACCAATTTCCTTCATACGTTTTATAATATTCAGCGACACCAGGGTGAACAAACCTGTTATAGAAAGCAACACCGCCACAACTCCGAGGAAAACAAACATCTTGACAATATTGGTATTCACTGTAATGGCTTCCACATTCTCATTATCCATAAAACGACTGGTAAACTTTCGGTTGGGATAGACTTCCTTCCAGCGTTCTTCCATGTACTCGTTTACGGCAACAATTTTGTTGGCTGGCGCACTTACTAAAAGATGTCGATATTTTTCCGGGCCGCTGTACCGGATCATAAGCGGCTCAGGTTCGCGCCATAACCCGTTGGTGTAAGCATCTTTAACAACACCTACAACATACAGCTTAACGGTATCCATCCACACAATTTCTTTTCCTAAGGGTTGATTCCACCCAAATGTTGAGGCTAATTTTTCAGTAATAATCACCGATTCCTTTTTATCCGTTTCAGAATCACGTTCAAAATCACGACCACTTATCAATGTAAGTCCGGCCGTGCTAAGGTAATCCGTACCCACGTGCATAATATCCGCTTCAATTTCAGTTGACTCATGCCGGATGGGGTCGTTATACATACTGGCAAAAATATGGTGCTCCGATCCGGCTACCGCCATCACATCAGGGTGCTGCATCATAATATCGCGAAGCGCGTTAAATTCCGCTTCACCGTTAATCCACGTAAACAATACCTCCTTTTGTTGAAATCCAAGATCAAAATCGCGCTGATACCTGGCGTTCTCCGTAAAGGCAATACTGCACACAATACTAATAAGTGAAATAGCAAATTGAAGCGTTAATAATATCCGTGTAAAGTAATTTGTGCCACCAAACCTCATCTTTCCTTTCAATATGGTTGTTGGCTGGAACTTACTGATATAAAATGCGGGGTAACTGCCGGCCAGCAAACCGGTGAAGGCCAATATGCCAATCATAACGAAAAGAAAATCAGGTCTACCGAAATAATCGGTAGTAAGTTTCATGTAAGGCCAAAGAGAATTGAACGCTGGAATTAACAAGAAATTTGCGATGGCCATTCCCACTATGAGGGATATAAAACAGATCATCAGTGTTTCGCCAATGAACTGCACAATAAGTTGCGCACGCTTACTGCCCATAACTTTTCGGATACCGATTTCTTTTAATCTTCTGGAAGAAATAGCAATGGACGTATTGGTAAGATTAAAGCACGCTATCAGCAATACAAATATTCCCATAACGGCCACACCAACAACAGCCGAAATGGGCGATGCGTTGCGTGTCCAGGCACCGGGTCGTTCAGAGTAGGTATCGCGCACGGCCATACCAACAAACGAATCGAGTTTAAAGCCCGTAAGTATAAAATCCTCCCTGACCTTATTATTATTTTCTATAAAAGGTTTAAGCTGCGTTTCAATTATCGGAATGCGTGCCGGGTCTGTTACCCGTACAAACAACGTGTTTCGGTAATACCAATTAATGCCTTGTTCTAAGTTTGGCGCTACATCCCAGTAATTATCATACAATGCAAAGGCGTGATCGTTAAAACTTGTATTTGTTGGCGAATTCTCAAACACGGCTCCAACCTCAAACTCTTTAGTTTTACCATCACCGAGTAAATGTGTTAGCGTATTTCCAACAACAGCCGTACTACCAAACAGTCGTTGTGCCAATTCTTCACTAATCAGTATGCTGGTTTTATTATTAACAGATGATTTGGTACCCGCGATAAAGGTATAGGTAAACAAATCAAAAAATTCCGGGTCGATGTATGACAGGTTAGCATCAAAAATTTCGTCTTCAATTTTAAATTCAGCATACACTCTCGAATACCGGGTTAAGGCATCAACATCGTTAAAGTTTTCGCGCACAACGGCTCCTAACGGAACAGGAACATGCCCGAATTCTTTGGTTTGTCCCTGGAAACTACGAACAGAATTTACCCGGTATATCTCGTGAGAATTTTTATGATGGTTGTCAAAACTTGCGTTAAAATCCCAGTTATAATAAGCCGTAATGCAACAAGCGATGGCAATGGCCATTCCGAGAATATTGATGAAGATGTAGAGTTTGCTCTTCATCATACTGCGGAAAGTGATAAGCAGGTAGTTCTTGATCATGCGTGGGTTGGTTTATGCTATTAGACTCAATTCGGGTTGAACAGGTTGCACGTATGCCAAAGAAAGTGCCAATTATTATTTCGGCTAAACAAGCATAGTACACGCATCTCTTTAATGAAGAGTGTTCAGTTCCGTACAAAACAGTGTACGGTTTAACAAAAAAAGTCCGGGCATAAAACCCGGACTCTCCGCTAAACAACCTAAACCTATGAGATTATATGTGGAATTGCTCCTTGATGTTTTCCGTAACCACTTTGCCATCGAACAGGTTAACAATGCGGTGCGCATAGTTGGCATCGTAAGGTGAGTGCGTTACCATGATAATGGTTGTTCCTTCTTCATTTAATTGCGAAAGTAATTTCATTACTTCTTCGCCATTGGCCGAATCGAGGTTACCGGTAGGTTCATCGGCAAGGATTACTTTAGGCTTTGCCACAATTGCGCGCGAAATAGCCACACGCTGTTGCTGACCGCCCGAAAGCTGCTGCGGAAAGTGATTTCTGCGGTGCATAATGCCCATGCGTTCAAGCACTTCCTCCACACGCTGTTTGCGCTCGGCAGAAGGAACTTTCATATACAACAACGGAAGCTCAACGTTTTCAAATACAGTCAACTCATCAATCAGGTTAAAGCTTTGAAACACGAAGCCGATTGAGCCTTTACGCAACTGTGCGCGCTGGCGTTCAGAGTATTGCGCCACTTCATGCTCACCGAAGTGGTACTCTCCGTTTGAGGGGTTATCTAACAACCCCAGTATGTTCAGCAAGGTTGACTTACCGCAACCGGAGGGGCCCATGATGGCGACAAACTCGCCATCTTTAATTTCCAGGTTAATGTTGTTAAGGGCAGTGGTTTCTACCTCTTCGGTAGTGTACACTTTTTCAAGGCTTTTTAGTTTAATCATGGCTTGGTTATTTTCAATGTTAGGATGTTTTCTTTAAGGATTTAGTTCTTTAATACTCGTTTTATTGTAAAAAGTTACAGATTGTTTAATAATCGTTAGTTAAATACCAATACTTCGTTGTCACCGAAATTCTCATACGATGAGGTAATCACCCGCTCGCCCGGCTTTAAGCCTTCCAGCACTTCATAATATTCGCTGCCCATCTTACGCCCCAGCTTAACATTATTTCGTTTTACGGCACGCGCGCCTCCTTCTTCCACAACATACACCCAGTTACCCCCCGTATCTTTATAGAACCCGCCCATAGGCAACAATGTTTCTTCAGAAGGCTGGCCTAATTCAATACGAAGCCTTAGCGAAAGCCCCCTTCTTATACCGGGCGGAACTTCGCCTGTAAAATTCATATCAACCGGAAAGCGACCGTTCAATACATTGGGGTACACATACGTGATTACCGCATCGTAATCCTTGCCGGCATAGGTGATAATGGAACTAAGCCCTTCGGTTATGCGCGGCAAATAAAGCTCATCAATTTCCACGCGCACTTTATAGTTGTCCACTACATCTACCTGCCCCAACCGCTGGCCGGGAGCAACACTCTGCCCTACGTCTAATTGCGGACGAGTGAGCCTGCCTTCAATAGGCGCTTTCACAACAAGGTTGTCTAATATCTTTCCTACGTTCTCTAAACTTTGCAATAATTTTCTTTCGCTTTGGTCAAGTTGAACAATCTGCCTGAGCCTGTCGAGTGAATCAAGTCGGTAAGCCTGGTAGGTAATATCCTTGCGTTTCAGATTGGCTAAGTAATCCGCTTCTGTCCGCTCAAACTCCTGTTTCGCGATAAGCTTCTTATCAAAAAGTTGTTTCTGCCGTTCGTATTGTGGTTTCAACGTTGCCAAGGCATTGTCAATTGTAATTAAGCTCTCTTGCTGACGTAACGCATTCTGGGTTATCTGCAAACGGGTTTCGCGTATGCGGTTAATGCTTTGCGTCAGGTTCGACTCCTGGTCAAGGACGCTTATCTCGCGGTTAAGGTTGCTTAATTCAAGAACAATATCTCCGGGTTTCAGCATGGCGCCACTTTCAGCAACAATGCGCTTGATGGTTCCGCCCTCCACGGCATCTAAATAAACCGTGCGCATTGGCTCTACCGTTCCGGTTTGAGGAATGTATTCTTTAAACTGGCCTCGCTTTACTTCAGAAATAGTAATCTTATCTATATCTACCCGCAACCGCGAGCGCCTGTCGGCAAACCAAAACTGATACACAACAAACACAACAAAAAGGGCAATGCCACTGTATGTAGCAATTTTTTTAAGTGTCCATTTCTTCTTTTTTAACTGGCGATCCATCGGAAAACATTAAAATACAAACGCCTATTGCCAACAAGTGTGCCAAGTGTCCTAAACACCTTGTAAACCCTATTTTAGACCCTGTTTCACTCTGTTTCGCGTTCAGATGTGAACGGATATGTCCGTATGCGGACATTATCAGCTATATTTACAGGCGCAATTCCCCGAAACTACACAAATCTGCATGAAACCAACATCCGGTATCAACTTTGCCAGGCCTGTTCCGTTAACGGACAAATACTGATCGACTATGGAACAAAAGCACGGTAAAATTCTGATTGTAGACGATAACGAAGACTTGCTTAAAGCCGCGAAAATGTTTTTGAAGCGGCACTTTGCCCAGGTTGATATTGAGAAAAATCCGGAAGCCATACCGGCCCTGATGGATAACGAAGATTACGATGTTATTCTGCTTGACATGAATTTTACAAAAGATGTGAGCAGTGGAAGCGAAGGGTATTACTGGTTGGGTAAAATATTAGAACTTGACCCCTCTGCCGTAGTGGTGTTGATTACCGCCTATGGCGATGTGCAAATGGCCGTTAAAGCCATCAAAGCCGGTGCAACCGATTTTGTTTTAAAGCCCTGGGAAAATGAAAAGTTGCTGGCAACATTATATTCATCTATGCGCTTGCGCGAATCGCGCGACCAGGTTGAAACATTGAAAATAAAAAACCAGGAAATCAACCAGGAGTTGAATAGACGCTTCAGCGAGATCATCGGGCAAAGCACAGCTATGCAGCGCATCTTTCAAACCATTGATCGCGTGGCACAAACCGATGCCAATGTTCTGATTCTTGGTGAGAACGGAACCGGAAAAGAATTAATAGCCCGTGCGATACATAGAAACTCATCACGGTCGTATGAAAATTTTGTAGGTGTCGATCTTGGCTCCATAACAGAAACACTTTTTGAGAGCGAGCTGTTCGGTCATAAAAAAGGCGCATTTACCGATGCCAAAGAAGACCGTGCCGGCCGCTTTGAATTGGCGAATGACGGAACGTTGTTTTTAGATGAGATCGGAAATCTTTCCATGCCGCTACAGGCCAAACTATTAACGGTGCTTCAAAACCGAAGGGTAAGTCGCGTTGGCGCCAATAAAGAAACACCCATTAATATACGGCTTATTTCCGCTACCAACATGCCGCTGTACGACATGGTGAAAGAAAACCGCTTCCGGCAGGATTTGCTTTATCGGATCAACACCATTGAAATTGAAATTCCGCCCTTGCGCGAACGATTAGAAGATATTCCGTTATTAGCCAATCATTTTCTTGCCTACTATGCCGACAAGTATGGCAAACAAGTAAACAAAATAAGCGATGCGGCTGCCGTGCGTATGCACAAGCACCCCTGGCCCGGCAACATTCGCGAACTGCAACATGCTATTGAACGTGCTGTAATTCTTAGCAACCATGCAATCCTTCAGCCCGAAGATTTTAATCTCTCAGCTGTAAGTCAGAAAGAAGACGGGCAATTAAATCTTGAACAATACAATTTAGAAGAAGTTGAGAAGTTGCTGATCAGGAAAGTATTGAAAAAATATAACGGCAACATTACCCAGGCGGCAACCGAACTTGGTCTTACACGTTCATCGCTATACAGAAGACTTGAAAAACATGGGCTTTGATTGAATCTTGAAATTGTATGGGTGATTTTCGTTTCCGTGTGCTGCTTCGTATAATCCTGATGGGATTAACCCTGGCGCTCTTTATCTATATGCTCGGAAATGAGAATATGATTCTTGCCGCCATACTTACCGGCATAATCATCATGCTTCAATTAGCCGAACTGTTCCGTTTTGTAAGCCAAATCAACCGCAAGCTTACACGCTTCTTAGAATCGGTTAAGTATTCCGATTTTATTTCGGGCTTTACAGCCGATCATAAACTCGGAAAAAGCTTTAAAGACCTTAATCTTGCCTTCAATGAAGTGCTGGAAGCATTCCGAAAAGCGCGATCAGAAAAAGAAGAACACTGGCAATACCTGAACACCATTGTGCAACAGGTCAGAACCGGCATACTTTCGTATGATGCAGAAGGAAACATTCAGTTGATCAATGCCAATGCACGAAAGTTCATGAATGTGCCGGCCATCAAAAAAATTCATAACCTGAAAGAATCAAATCCTAAACTTTACCAGGCTATCATCGAAACCGAGTCTGGTAAAAGTACGCTATATAAAGGCAGTAACGAATTATACCTTACCGTACAAGCTACCGAGATTCGGATACGCGGAAATGATGTACGCCTGATTACGTTGCAAAACATTCAACCTGAATTGCAAAAACAAGAACTCGAAGCCTGGCAAAATCTCACCCGTGTGTTGCGACATGAAATCATGAATTCCATCACGCCTATTTCATCCCTTACCTCTACGCTTAAAGATGTGCTGGCGTATGACATGCAAAAGAAAGACGGGCACTATGAACTGAAAACAGAAGGCGCTGAAGATTTAAGAGAGGGGTTGAATACTATTGAAAACAGAAGCAAAGGGCTAATCAAATTTATTGATGCGTATCGCGAATATACCTCCCTGCCAAAACCAATAATGAAATCTATTCGCCTGAAAGATTTCCTTGAAAAGGTAGCCACCTTAATGAAGCCCGACATTAAAAAGCACAATATAAATTTTTCATGGTCATGCACATCAGAATATCTTACCCTACAGGGTGATGAAGAGATGATTGAACAGGTGCTCATCAACTTATTAAAAAATGCTGTAGAAGCGCTTACTGAAACTCCCAATCCAACACTTGAGCTACGTGGATTATATGATGAAAGCGCTGTAAAAATTGAAGTAACCGACAACGGAGCGGGCATCATAAAAGAAGCCATCGAAAAAATATTTGTTCCCTTCTACTCCACCAAGCGCACCGGCTCCGGTATCGGCCTAAGCCTGTCGCGCCAGATAATGCAAATGCACAACGGCTCAATAAGCGTTGAGTCCGAACCGGATGTACGAACGGTGTTTACGTTGAGGTTTTAGAACCATTAGTGTTGCCCTGCGCCAGGTAATGGCATCCTACCCCAAATACTCATCCCATTCGTTTCCATGGTGGGTTGAAAGCTCGCGAAGGAAAAGGGAGTATGAAGGCTTATGCGGTTTTCTACGCAAGGGCATACCGGCTTCTTCGGGAGTGAAGTCGCCTTTTTTTGTGTTACACTTCTTGCAAGCAGTAACTAAATTACTCCAGGTGTGCTGCCCGCCTTTTGAACTTGGAATGACATGGTCTAACGTAAGTTCTCTTTTTGTGCCACAATACTGACACTCGAAGTTATCGCGCTTAAAAATGTTTTGCCGGGTAAGCGCAACGCCTTTATAGGGCGCCCGTACATACCGGTTTAACCGGATAACGGAAGGCATGGGGTAACTCTGGCTAACCGAGTGAAGTTTATGCCCGTTTGCCGGACGAATCATCTCGCTTTTGTTCAGGTACACCAGTACAAAGGCACGCTGAACGGAGCAAACCATTAACGGGCTGAAGTCCTGATTGAGTACCAACACACGGCTGTTCATGAGTGAAATTTAACTGCATTCTTTTTACCATGCAAGATAGATTGCAGCCGGTACGCTATTGAGTAGTTGAATTACTCTGACAAAACCCTTCTGATCGCCTTGAGGGAGTGCGTATAAATCTTTGTGTCCATGTTCAAAATGCCTTCTTCATTCACGTAGTCAATACGCACTTTGCCTGATACGTGAATAATTTTTTCAGGCTCAAGCAATATTCCAACGTGGTCGGGGTGGTGTTCAGAAGAACCAAAAAACATAATATCGCCTGGCAGGGTATCTGCAAAATCCGCTACCGGTTTGCCCTGCCGGAACTGCTCACCGATAGTACGGCCTAACCGGTAACCGCAAATCTTGTAGGTCATTTGCACAAATCCGGCAGCATCAATACCAAACAGTGTTTTACCGCCCCATTGGCAGGGAGCGTTCAGGTATTTCAGCGCTACTGCCTTGAGATAATCTGCTTCACGCTTTACCCCCAGACTTTTTGAATCGCCATTAAAGGCAAACTGTTCCTCCATTTTAAACAACTCAGAGCCGGAAATCGGGATAATGCTTCCCATCAAAATCATCAATGGGTTTTTGTTATATAAAATTGTAGAGGTCTGGTCGAGTGTAATTTTAAAATCAGCACGATTTATATAATCGTAATACTCCTTTGAGATAGCGTGATGCTGCCGTGCATCTATCCAGCCTTCGAATTGGTCGTAGTATATATGAATACGGAGCCATAGTTTATCGTTGCTTACTTCATGCACTTCGTACTGATCGCCAAACAGCAATTGCGAAATCTGCTCGGCTTTATGAGAAGGCGAGCTTCGCATCGGTACTATACTAAGGCGACAAACACCGTATTCAGGCAATCCGTTATTCACAAATCAAAATTTAACTCTACTTAATTCACGTTTTATATCCCGCTCTTTTATGCTATCCCGCTTGTCATGTATTTTCTTGCCACGGGCAAGCGCAACCTCCAATTTAGCAAAACCTTTGTTATTAATAAACAATCGCACCGGCACCAATGTCAATCCCTTTTCTGAAACTTTGGATTCCAATTTTCTAAGCTCTTGTTTCTTCAGCAACAGTTTGCGCTCGCGCCCTGCCTCGTGGTTGTAATGCGTGCCCTGTGTGTATGGTGTAATATTAATAGCCTTCACAAACAATTCGCCATTATTAAAATAGCAATACCCGTCCTGGAGATTTACGTTACCTTCTTTAATGGATTTTATCTCCGTTCCTTTCAACACCAAGCCGGCCACATATTTATCGAGCAACTCAAACTCAAAGCCCGCCCGCTTATTTTTTATGTTAATATCGTTTGTAAATCGTTTGGTCATACGTTAATGCCGGAGCAGCCGCGCTATTTTTTCTCGTTTCAAAATTTTCTGCCCGGTCTTTCCTGTGGCTACTGTCCTGTCTCCTACCCTGGCAATATACGAGCAAATCAATTCATGTCCAGTTATTGATTCAACAGTGGCATTAATCGTTAAGGTTTCGCTAACAAAAGCCGGGCCTTTGTGGTCAATGCTCAAAAACGTTCCGATACCCTCTTCATCTTCGTCTTTCATTTCCAACACAAACAACCGGGTTGACCATTCAATATCGCGCGCAAGCGCAAACGTAGCGCATACCGGGTGCACAACTTCGCCATGAAATGCCGCAACATCATTTTCCGAAATTACACGTTCGTACGTTTTCTGATCTCCAGGTTTAAAAATCTGTTTCATAATTAAACAGGCATTCGGGCCAACGGTGATACATTCAACTTAGTAAACAATCCTTTCTGGTATTTGAAATGGGCGGCCATTGCAATCATACCTGCATTATCGGTACAATATTCAAATGCCGGAATAAATAAATCCCATCCATGCTTACCGGCTAATGTTTTCAAGGCATTCCGCAAGCCAGAATTGGCAGAAACACCGCCTGCTATGGCAACCTGATTGATGCCCGTTTGCTCACTTGCCTGCACTACCTTATCGGTAAGCATAGAAATGAGGTGGCGCTGGATGCTGGCACAAATATCGTTCAGGTTTTCTTCAACAAAAGCGGGGTTCTTTTTGCGCTCATCGCGAATGAAATACAAAAATGCAGTTTTAATTCCGCTGAAAGAGAAATCAAGCCCCGGCATACTTGTTTTTGAAAAGCTATACGCTTCCGGGTTTCCGGCTTGCGCATGTTTATCGATTAACGGGCCGCCAGGGTAAGGCAAGCCCATAATTTTGGCAGCTTTATCGAAGGCTTCGCCCACGGCATCATCCTGGGTTTCGCCAATCACTTCCATATCTAAGTAATCCTTCACTATAATTAATTGTGTATGTCCTCCGCTTACGGTAAGGCAAATAAACGGAAAAGCCGGCCTGGGGTCATCAATAAAATGCGACAATACATGAGCCTGCATGTGGTTAACTTCAATAAGCGGTTTGTTCAGAGCAAGCGCCAGGCCCTTGGCAAACGAAACCCCAACTAATAACGAGCCCATTAATCCCGGCCCACGGGTAAAGGCAATGGCATCCATTTCCTGAAGTTGAACCCCGGCTGATGTCAACGCTTCTTCCACAACCATTACAATGTTTCGCTGGTGCGCGCGCGATGCCAGTTCGGGCACTACACCGCCATATTTCTGGTGTACTGCCTGTGAGGCGATAATATTATTGAGTACCTTGCCGTTTCTAATCACAGCGGCAGATGTTTCATCGCACGATGATTCAATGGCAAGTATGACAGGACCCACGGGTTGAAGCATGAACCTGCAAGTTATCAAAAATCGGATATTCTTTTGGCTGAAAAGCTTAACGCTTTACGGCCTGTACATCCTTGTAATCCTGGTGGTATCCGCTTTCTTTATCATCCAGATACCGGCCGTGCAGAGCAACTTATCCAACCGCTTTCTTAAAAGAGTATCGGAGGCAACCGGGTTTAAAACCAGCATCCAACATATTGATATTAATTGGTTCGACCGGGTTTATATTGAAGGGCTAACTGTTATTGACCCTGAGGATAACACCATGCTTGGGATTGACGAGCTCCGGCTTAACTACCGGTTTTCCGATCTTTTCCGTAACAAAAATATCAGCTTCGATGCCGTATTGATTGACGGGGCGCACGTAACATTCAACAGCATAACAGAAACGGATACCATTCGAAACCTGAATATCAATGTTTTCATAAAGGGTATCAACAACATGATCGGTTCGGGCAAGGGTGGCGGCAGCGCAAGGGTATCCATAGGTGAAGCGATACTGCACAACACGGTATTTACATTTGATACCGACCGCGATACGGTAGCACAACGTTTTGATCCGAATCATTTTAAAATTAATGCTCCTGATATTGAACTTCAGAATTTTCTCGTTCAGGGAGATACCATCGAATTTAATGTAAGAAGCCTGACCGCTACCGAGCAAAATCTTGATTTTACCATTCATGAGCTGTCAACGTTCTACCGCATCTCGCAACAGTCTATGGAATTTCTTGGCATCAAAGCACGGGCTGGCGAAAGTTTTATTACCGATACCATCCGGTTTGAATATGCCAGCCAGCAGGATTTAAGCGATTTCATAAACCAGGTGAACATTTATGCAACCTTATCAAACACTATCATTAATCCTAAAGACCTGGCCGTATTTGCTCCCCTGCCAAAAAACCTCTCGCAACCCATTACAATAAGCGGTGTGCTCAAAGGCCGGGTAAACCGGTTCAGGTTAAATGAAATGAACATACACGCTGGCAATACGCACCTTCAGGGTGCGCTTGAAATGGACGGCCTGCCGGACATTAGCGAAACTTTTATCTTACTAAACTTAAAACAATCGCAAGTAAATTTTTCCGACCTCGCCTTTCTCCTTAATGAGAGTACCGTAAAGCATCTGCAACCGTTGGGGCTGTTAAAACTTCGCGCGCAATTTTTAGGCTACCCAGCCGACTTTGTAGCTAATGGTACTTTTTCGAGTGAGATAGGCACCATCACCTCCGACATTAACTTTAAAGTTGATGAACGCTCAGTCGATTTGTCGCAATATGCCGGTAATCTTACCTTGACCAATTTTAACCTCGGAAAATATTTTGAGGACACCGTTAATTTTCAGACCGTAAGCATGAATGGCAGAATAAGCGGAAAAGGGCTAACGCGAAATACTGCCGACTTTAAATTAGATGGCGCTATTAACGCAATGGGTTTTCGGAACTACACCTACACCAACATACACACGAATGCCCGCTTTGCGTCAGAGTTTTTTAGCGGACGAATCACTATTGATGATCCCAATCTTGAATTTTCGGCAGAAGGATCGATTGACCTGCGTAACCGGGTGAACGAAATAAAACTTACCGGAAGACTGGATACAGCTTACCTCCACAACCTGAATTTAAGCAAGAAGGAATTGTTTCTGCACACAAGTCTTGATCTGGATGTGCAGGGGTTTTCATTGGATAGCATTATTGGAACTATTGACTTGAAGAATTTGCTCGTTCAATACGACAGCCAGCGGTTGTCGATGGATGAAATTTCTATCGAAGCAAAAAATGAAGCAGACCTAAGGCAACTCTATTTGCGTTCCAACCTGGCAGATGCAACTGTATCCGGCAACTTCTATCTGTCGCAAGTGCTGAAAGATATTCCGCAATTGGTAAAAGAATTAAAGTTGAACATCAAGAACGATAGCGAAGCCATTGCAACTTATTACAGTCAGAAAAAGGATATACCTGAACGCTATGCGGCAGACTTCAACGTGCTTGTAAAAGAAATAGAACCCATTATGACCTTACTGAATATTGATCTTAACATAAGCAAAAACACGTTGATTGAGGGGAGGTTTATGAATGGCCCCGTGTCATCCATAGAGGCGTTTTCAGATATTGATACAGTACGGTATGGCGCAAATCATTTCTACAAGGTCGATATTGATCTTCACGCTTCAAAAGATGCCGACAGCACGGAGGCGCTGGCCATGCTGCACATACACTCCAGCAAACAGGACATCGGGAAACTTAAAACCCAAAATCTTTTTAGTGAACTGATATGGGACAGGAACCATATTGACGTTACGCTTAGGATTGCACAACAAGAAACTACCAACCGCATTGACCTGGCTGGCACAGTTGATTTTCACGACAGCACACAAATTCAACTGCAACCCTCAACCATTAGTATCTTAGAGAAAAAATGGGATGTAACTCCGGGCAACAGCATTAAAATTGCAGGTAAGGAATGGCATTTCAAAAATGTTGGCTTTACCCAATCCGATCAAATTATAACGTTGGACGGAAGGCTTTCAGAAGATTCAACCCAACAACTTGTTCTTTCAGTATCTGATTTTGATCTCACCAATATCAATCCTGTTTCCGCCCGGAAACTTGCAGGAGAATTGAGTTCGGTTGTTATTCTCAACAACGTTTACAAGCAACGGAATATTCAAAACACTATAGCTATCAGAAATTTATTGGTTGATGATTTCCTGTTTGGAAATATAACCGGTAATAACATCTGGGATGCCGTGCAGCAAAAATTCAACCTTGAGTTTTTTATCGACAGGCTTCAAACCCGGATTGTGAACTGCAAAGGCCACTACAACCCTAACGACAAAAACAGTCCGTTAGCGATAACCGCAACTTTCAATAAAGCGAACCTGAGAATATTTGAACCTTTTATTGACGACATCTTCAGTCAGTTTCAGGGCACCCTTACCGGATCCTATAACGTTACAGGCACACTGAATGAACCACAGTTGAACGGTGAGGGCCAATTGGAAAATGGCGCCATGATGATTAACTACCTGCGCACGGTTTACCGGTTTAATGGTTTTCTTGGGCTTACGCCAAAATCAATCTACTTTAAAGATATTGAACTCACAGACGTGCTGCGAAACAAGGGAAACCTCAACGGAGCGATAACGCACAACAATTTTAAAAACATGCAGATTTCCATTGATGGCCAGTTTGATGATTTCCAGGTGCTGAACACCACTGCTACAGATAACTCATTGTTCTATGGTCAGGCGTATGCTTCAGGAACAGTAAACTTCAAAGGCCCGGTAGATAACCTCACCATTACTGCCTCGGCTACTACACGAAAAAACACGCGCATGTATTTTCCCATCAGCGGAAGTTCATCTGTTGAACAAAAAGAGTACATTAACTTTGTAAGTTTTAACGACTCCACATATTTAGCTTCGCAGGATATACAAGCCGATAAGAAAGTGAAACTTACCGGCATAACACTTGATTTTAATCTCGATGTTACACCTGACGCTTATTGCGAAATAATTTTTGACCTGAAAGCCGGTGATATTATCAGGGGCAGAGGCAACGGAAAGATAAAACTCCAGCTTGATACGAAAGGAGAGTTCAATATGTTCGGGCCAATACAATTTACCGAAGGCTGGTACAATTTTACGCTGTATAACATTATTAATAAGGAGTTTCAAATACAGCCTGGTAGCTCTATTGCCTGGCATGGCGACCCGTACCAGGGCACCATGAAAATCAATGCAAGCTATAATCAATTAGCCTCGCTCGCCCCTATCCTCAATGATCAGTCACTGGCAAGCGCACCACAGGTCAGGCGCAAGTACCCCATACAGGTATTGCTTAAATTAGATGGCCCCATGATGTCGCCCCAGATAAATTTCGATGTGATCGGAAGAGACCTGCCAAAATCTATCACAGTAGAAGGAGGACGATCGGTATCATTGGATTTAGAATTTATTGCCTTTAAAAGCAGGCTCGATGAACAGGAATTGAAACGCCAGGTGTTCAGTTTAATTGTGTTGAGAAAGTTCTCTCCACTTGAATCATTCTCATTTAATGCCAGCGGATCGTTGGTGAGCAGTGTGAGCGAACTTTTTTCCAATCAACTAAGCTATTGGCTTAGCCAGGTAGATGAAAATCTTGAAATTGATGTAGATCTCGGAAGTATGGATCAGGAGACGTTTAATACATTTCAATTACGCATGTCGTACACCTTTATGAACGGACGATTGCGCATTACGCGCGATGGAACATTTGGCAACCAGGCGCAACCAAATTCAGGGGTTGACACACGAAACGACATCGCCTCTGCTATTGGCGACTGGACGGTAGATTATTTACTTTCACCCGATGGAAAGTTCAGGGTAAAAATGTACAGCCGCACAAGCGTTAACCCGCTTATCAACACATTTAACAACCAAAGCATAATTACAACAGGCGTAAGCTTAATGCATACCCAAAGCTTTAATGAATTTAAAGACCTTCTCAAGTCAAGCCGAGATAAAAACAGGCGTCCGCTTCCTGAAGAAGACGACCCGGAAGATCAGAATGAAGAAGGTATTAAAGAGGAAGATGATGGCGAATAGACTACTGTTCATTTGTTTGTTGTGGTCAACAGCCTTACAGGTTTTTCCCCAATCGCCTGATACACTACCGGCACAACCTGACAAAAAAAAACTAAAGTCGTTCATCATTGTTGGCAGCACAGCCTACACCGCTACGTTAGTTGGTCTTGATAGGTTATGGTATAGCGATGGCAACAGGCAATCGTTCCGGTTCTTTAATGATAGTCGCGAATGGAAACAAATGGATAAAGTCGGGCATTTTTATTCCGCCTTTCATCTTAGCCAGGCAACTTCGCGTAGCTTGCAGTGGTGCAATGTAGATACAAAGAAAGCCAACCTTTGGGGATCTGTTACCGGCTTTTTAATGCTGTTGCCCATCGAAATTTTTGATGGCTTTTCTGCCGATTACGGAGCATCCACATCCGACTTATTAGCTAATGCAGCAGGCGCTGCGTTTTATTTCGGGCAAACCGCCCTTTGGGATGAAGTGAGAATACACCCTAAGTTCTCGTTTCATCGAACAGAGTATCCTATCCTGCGAAACGATAATACTTTAGGCAATAACCTGGTAAGTGAACTGCTGAAAGATTACAACGGACAAACATACTGGCTATCCGTTGATATGGATAAGTTCATAAAATTTCCGAAGTGGATAAACCTGGCCGTTGGTTACGGAGCTGATGGAATGGTTTACGCATCCAATCGGCAAAACATTGCAGGGGGGTACACTGCTCACCGGCAGTTTTATCTCGGTATAGATATTGACCTTTCGCATATCAAAACACGTTCAAAGGCGCTAAACACTGCATTGTATATTGTTAATCTTGTTAAACTCCCGGCTCCTGCTCTTCAGTTCTCGGCAGGGTCAGTATCCTTCAGCGCGTTCCAATTCTAAAAAAAACTATTTCATATACTGCTAATCCACGCAGTTTTTATACCTTCATGTCCATTAAAATTATAATACCATGAACCTAACCGCTATTATTAACAAATATGCCGACCAGATTGGCGGCACATTTACGGAGTATGACGAACATAAGTGCATCATCGTAGTGCCTTTACGGGATAATCGTTTTCAAACGGTGCTGGCCTTAACCGAAAAAAGTAAGGTGTCGGGCAGAACACGCGCTGTTTTTGTATCCAAGGTTAGCGATTCGGTCAATGAAATTGATACCGCTGAACTACTAAAGGTTCACGCCAATTTTGATTACAGTAAATTTGTTATTGAAGATGGCAACCTGAAAGTTGTGGCATCCTGCCTGGCCGAGGCCGCATCAGAAGAAGAAGTAAAATTCATGGTGCAGGAAGTTGCACAGTTGGCCGACCAGTATGAATACAAACTGACGGGAAAGGATATCCACTAAAAATATTACCTTTGCAGTTGCAAACTGCCTTATCGCTCACGACTTTGTCGGGGGGAGGAAAGTCCGGGCAACTTCAGGAATCGCACCCTGAGAAAGTCAGGGGTGCTGACGGTAAACGTCAGTAACAGAAAGTGCCACAGAAAACAGGTAGCCCTGGCGGCAACGCTAAGGTGATAGTGAAAAGGCGGGGTAAGAGCCCACCGTGCTGATGGTAACATCAGCAGCATGGTAAACCTTGCGAGTTGAAAGATCAAATAGGTCACGCTTCGTGTAAACGAATTAGCCTGATAATTGTCGTAATGACAAGCGTGATGGGTAGATCGATTGACCCTGATGGCAACATCAGGGCAAGATAAATGATAAGGATGCTGACGCTTTGCGTTGGCAGACAGAACCCGGCTTACAGGTTTGCAATTTTTAAACTAATAAACCTTCTTCGCATCTTAGCCAGGAAGGTTTTATTTTTAATAGAATGTATCGCGTATGGGAAAAATTTTGGTTGTAGATGACATGGCGGCTATCCGCACCTCGCTTCGTGAAATATTAGAAGAAGAAAAGCATGAAGTAGAGGAAGCAAAAGACGGGGAAGAAGCATTAAAAAAACTTCAGTCTGAATATTTTGATGTTGCCTTTTGCGACATAAAAATGCCAAAGATTGACGGCATTGAATTATTAGAGCGCGTAAAGAAAGAGAGCATCAGCACGCCTTTTATTATGATTTCTGCACACGGCACGAAAGAAACTGCCCTTGAAAGCATAAAGCGCGGTGCATATTTTTTCATTCAGAAACCTTTTGAAAGTATTGAAACCATACTCATCCACCTGCGCAATGTACTGGAACGAAATTCATTGCGCGAAGAAAACCGAACACTGAAAAAGAAAATCAGTAAAGACTCGCAAATGGTTGGCGAATCGCCTGCCATTTCCGGGGTAAGGGAAATGATTGAAAAGGTCGCCCCTACTGATGCTCGTGTTTTGATTATTGGCCCCAATGGAAGCGGCAAGGAACTGGTAGCTCGGCAACTTCATGAAAAAAGTAAACGATCGGAGAAAACGCTGGTTGAAGTAAACTGCGCGGCCATACCCTCCGAGTTAATAGAAAGCGAATTATTCGGGCATGAGAAGGGTTCTTTTACCTCGGCCATCAAACAACGCATCGGGAAGTTTGAACAGGCCGAAGGCGGCACCCTGTTCTTGGATGAAATAGGCGACATGAGCCTGTCGGCCCAGGCAAAAGTATTGCGCGCGCTGCAAGAAAATAAGATTACCCGCGTGGGGGGCGAAAAGGAAATATCCGTAAACGTGCGCGTGTTAGCCGCCACCAATAAAGATCTCAAAAAAGAGATTGCAGAAGGAAGATTCCGGGAAGATTTATACCACCGCTTAAGCGTGATTGTGGTAAAAGTGCCCTCCCTAAATGAAAGAACGGACGATATTCAACTATTGGTTGAAAAATTCCTGGATGAGCTGGCGGAAGAGCAAGGCATTAAGCGAAAGAAAATCGACCAAAAGGCTGTAAACGCCTTACAGCAACATCAATGGACTGGGAATATTCGCGAATTGCGTAACGTGGTAGAGCGACTCGTAATCATGTCAGCCGACACCATTACGGAGGAAGATGTGAAGAAATACCTCTGAAAATCAGATTTTTTGCGCAGGAGCTTCTTCAACGACCGGGGTTTCAACCTTTGAATAGGTTGGACAAGTATACTGGCTACATGCAGAAATGAAACCGGCTAAAAGAAGGAAAATCACTAATTTTTTCATCTGAAGTGGCTTTAACATCCTCCCAAAAATAGAATAGTTTACTAACAAAACAAACCCGACCGCATAATTATGCCCCTTAACGGCAAAACGGGCTACTCAACCATCAGGTTGCACCCCCGGATATCCGTATTATCCAACCGGCCATGAACCTCAAATCCCCCATCAGCAAGAAGCCGGCCGGCATCCTCGGTTTCAATAAAACTGATGGTATCAATGTTGGCCAGGTCAATAACGTTTATCCCCCCCGGTTTATTTGAGCCAAGCCGTACAAACGGATCGCCTGTTTCTCGGATAAAAACCCGCATCCAGGGCGAACAGTAAAAAGTTTCACCTCCTCGTGTATAAGCCTGCGAAAAAAGCTCCGTCATGCCATACTCCGAGTAAATCTTCTCTACGCCAAAACCCTTTTTCAGGGCTTCATGAAGTTCCGGGCGGGTCATTTCTTTTCGCCTGCCTTTCATTCCACCGGTTTCAAAAACCAGGCAATCCGACAAGTCAGGGGTATGCCCTTCGGCCAAATCCAGCAATGCATACGTTACTCCCCAAAGGATAATTTTTTTTGACTTGTCTTTCCGCGCAAGCGCAATATCCCGCATCAACTTATCCGTATTGGTTAAATAAAACCCCGAAAGCTCCGAGCCACTTTTCTTAATAAAATAGTCAATCATGGCTATCAGAGAAGATTCACCACGTTCAAGATAAGAGGGCAACAGGGCCAAAAAATGATAGTTGGAAACCAGGCCAAAAAAACTTTCAAAACACTTTTGTGAATGGTAGAGGTAAAACTGTAAATCCTTTACATAATGAACACCCGGAACGCCACCGGTAGTTGTGCTACTCTTGAACAAGGTTGATTCCGTCCATTCACCCGACTTAATAACCTGCGATTTAAAAAAAGAAATGGGCAGAAACGGTATGTCGGCAACAGCCTGTACCCTCATCCAATCAATACCCAGGCCATTAAGCCAGGCAGCGTAAATTGCGTTGTTTTTTGCCTGAAGACGGAACACTGCCAGGGCAATATCTTCAAAATCCGCTTCGTTTAGGGTATATAAATCGGACGAAAAACTTTTAGTAATTTCCAAGCGTTACGTATCTTGTCCAGCATCAAAAATACAGTATGAAGGCTATAAAGGGGTTGATTTTGTTTTGTTTTTTAGCAGCAGGGATAAGCTCGTGCTTCACCCCTCCTGAATTTTCCAACCATCTGACGATCTCTTTCAATAAAATTGAATTCAAGACAAGCCCCGATCCATCCGATGCCGACAGCCTGATTATTTATATTGATTTCAGGGATGGCGATGGCGACATGGGACTAAACGAAAGTTACCGGGATGAACCCTACCATGAACAAACATTTTATTTAGAAAATACGGTTGACGGAAAGGTTGAACCGATCGGCACCGTTCAAATGCAGGTTAGTGCTACGGGGCTTCCATCATCATTACCGATGATACACGTTAGTAACCCGATAGGGAAATTAGTTACAAATCGCTCACGCGATAATGGTTTCGGGTTTCTTCCGGCATTCAGCAGCGCTGATTTAGGATGCAGGAATTACGAGTTAAGGGAGTTATTAATTTCTCCTGCTTCAAAAAACGTAATTGACACCTCCACTTTTAACGTCATAGGTACGTTGCGCGATCAATCCGGTGCTGAATATTATGTGATTCGTGATACACTGTACTTTACACGGAATTTAGATTTCTACAATATTCGTGTCCGTTTTTATCAAAGCACAGCCGGGCCGGGCGGGCCTTTTACAGAGTATAGCTGGGAAGATGAACTTTGCCAGACGTTTAACGGAAGATTTCCGATCTTAGCCAATGGATCAGGGCCATTAGAAGGAACAATACGGTATGCAATGCCCTCAGCAGGTTTTCTTCCAATCTTTAGCATTAAAGATTTGCAGCTCGATATTATCGTAAAGGACAGAGCCCGTAACCGGGATTCGATAAGAACACAACCCTTTAAACTTGCCGATATAAAGGTCAATTGAAATTAGCCTTGAAGGCGTCTCTAATAAACTTCAGGAAACTTTGCCGGGTTAACCTCGCGCATCATTGCATACACTTTATCAACTATTTCTTCAGGATTAGGCTTTGAAAAATAATCGCCATCGGAAGCATAGGCAGGGCGATGTTCCCTGGCCGTAATGGTTACCGGTTTTGAGTCAATGTATTGATAAGCATTCTGTTCTTCCAACACCTGCTGCATCATATAGGCACTCGCACCACCCGGCACATCTTCATCGGCAAAAACTACCCGGTTTGTTTTTTGTATGGATTCAACAATCTTATGATACCTGTCGAATGGCAGTAATGTCTGCACATCAATCACTTCACATGAAATACCAACTTCACTCAACATTTCTGCGGCTTCCAGCACAACGCGGCACATAGAGCCATACGTTACAATGGTAACATCTGTTCCCTCACGCAATATTTCAGGCACACCAAGCGGCACTGTAAACTCACCAATGTTTTCGGGCAATTGCTCTTTAAGCCTGTACCCATTCAGACACTCGATAATCACGGCAGCATCATCGGATTTTAATAACGTATTATAAAACCCAGCGGCCTGCGTCATGTTGCGCGGCACGAGCAGGTAAATTCCGCGCAAACTGTTTAGCATCATGCCAATCGGAGAGCCTGCATGCCATACACCTTCCAGGCGATGGCCACGTGTGCGAATAATGAGGGGAGCTTTTTGTCCGCCTTTTGTGCGGTATTGCAAACACGCCAAATCATCCGTGAGGGTATGCAGCGCATAAACGAAATAATCGAGATACTGAATTTCAGCAATTGGCCTTAGTCCGCGCAGTGCCGCTCCTATCCCCTGTCCGATTATCGTACACTCGCGAATACCCGTATCGGTAACGCGCAGTTCGCCAAACCTTTCCTGTAAGCCGGCAAAGCCCTGGTTAACATCACCAATCTTGCCCACGTCTTCTCCAAAAGCAAATACAAGTGGGTCGCGGCTAAGCGCTGCCGTAAAACATGCCTGCAACACTTCGCGCCCATCAACAACCGGAGAGTTTTCGGCATACACCGGCTCAACCGTTTCAACATTCAAAGCCGACTCGTCCGACTCGCTATATAAATGCGAGCTGTACCGGTCATTGGCTTCTTCAGTAATCTGCTTAACCCAATTCTGCAATTCGGTTTTTGCTTCGCTCTCTTTTCCGCGCAGCAAAATCAATATTTTCTTGGCAGCTTTTATGGCATCTAACCGCGAAGGGTTAATTGTTTTTACCAAGTCGGTTTTTATTTCCGTTACTCCCTCCTCGCCTTCTAATTTTTCGAGGATGGAAACCAATGCAGACTGGTCTTTTTGAATATCGGCCGTAAAAGCCTTCCATGCTCTTTCGCGTGCTTTCTTCGCACTATCTTTCGCTTCTTTTTCTAAGATGTCGATCTCTTCGGGCAGCACTAATACTTCCTCCTCTATCCAACGCCTCATTTGTTTGATGCAATCAAACTCGGCCTCCCAGGCAAGCCGTTCTTTTGGTTTATATCGCTCGTGCGAGCCGGAAGTAGAGTGCCCTTGCGGCTGCGTAACTTCAACTACATGCACCAATACCGGCACATGCTCTTCGCGACAAATTTTTTCAGCTTTTTCATACGTGGCAAGCAAGGCAGGATAGTCCCAACCTTTCACCGTTAAAATTTCAAATCCCTTATCGGCATTATCGCGTGCAAAACCTGCCAACGCTTTTGATATACTTTTCTTTGTTGTGTGATATTCCTGCGGAACGGAAATACCATAGTCATCATCCCAAACCGACATTAACATAGGAACCTGCAACACACCGGCAGCGTTTATGGCTTCAAAAAACATGCCCTCCGAAGTGGACGCATTGCCAATCGTACCAAAGGCAATTTCATTACCCTTGTTCGACAGGTTTGTGTAGGTGTGCAATTCAGGATTATTTCGAAACAGTTTCGAGGCATACGCCAATCCTAACAAGCGCGGCATTTGCCCGGCCGTAGGCGAAATATCGGCACTGCTGTTTTTCAGTTCAGCCAGGTTTTTCAGTTTACCGTTTGCATCCAACATGCGCGTGGCAAAGTGTCCGTTCATCAGCCTGCCTGCCGAAGCCGGGTCGGCCTCTACATCGGTATGCGCATATAATTGGGCAAAATATTGCTGAACGGTAAGTTCGCCAATGGCAAACATAAAGGTTTGGTCGCGGTAGTAGCCTGAGCGAAAATCTCCCTTGCGGAATACCTTCGCCATGGCAATCTGGGCGAGTTCTTTTCCGTCACCAAAAATCCCGAATTTAGCCTTGCCCATAAACACCTCTTTGCGGCCAATCAGGCTTGCTTCACGGCTTTCGCACGCCAATTGGTAGTCGGCCAGAATTTCTTTAACACGGGCTTGCGGATACTTCGCCTTCGATTCCTTAACTATGCTCACAATAATCTGTTTTATGGATTACGTTTCTGTTTTCCGTGCCCAAAAATAGCCAATTCGGGCGGCAAATGCCAACCTGACTAAAGCCCATATCAAGTTGACTATTGATAATTGCCGATTATCTTTGCAGCCTGTTAAAACGATTGAAATTATGATTATTGGCGTTCCGAAAGAGATTAAAAACAACGAAAACCGTGTTGCGCTGACACCCGCAGGCACTCAGGAGCTGGTTAAACGGGGACATACGGTTTACGTTGAAAATTCTGCAGGCGCAGGAAGCGGATTTGCAGATGAAGACTACGTAAAGGCAGGTGCAAAAATGTTAAAAACTGCCGGGGAGATTTTCTCTGCCGCAGAGATGATTATTAAAGTAAAAGAACCTATTGAGCAGGAATATAAACTCATCAAAAAAGACCAATTAGTCTTTACTTATTTTCACTTTGCCTCGCATGAGCCGCTCACAAAGGCCATGATAAGCAGTGGCGCTGTTTGCTTAGCCTACGAAACCGTAGAACGCATTGACGGCAGCTTACCCTTGTTAATTCCCATGTCGGAAGTAGCCGGAAGAATGTCTATCCAGGAAGGTGCAAAATACTTAGAGAAACCTTTAAAAGGGCGTGGCATTTTGCTGGGCGGAGTTCCGGGTGTTAAACCTGCCAAAGTGTTGATTCTGGGTGGCGGTGTGGTAGGAACAAACGCTGCAAAAATTGCAGCCGGTATGGGCGCTGATGTTACTATTGCTGATGTTAACCTGAACCGCCTGCGTTACCTCGATGATGTTATGCCTAAAAATGTGCACACCGTAGTTTCCAATGAATATACCATTCGCGAAATGGTTCAGGATCATGACCTGATCGTTGGCGCTGTGTTGATTCCCGGTGCAAAAGCTCCCAAGCTGGTTACACGCGATATGCTGAAAACCATGCGCCCCGGTACCGTATTGGTTGATGTAGCCGTGGATCAGGGTGGTTGTATTGAAACCTGTACCCCTACCACGCACGAAAACCCTACGTTTATTATTGATGATGTTGTGCATTATTGTGTTGCCAACATGCCGGGTGCAGTACCCTACACTTCTACACTTGCCTTAACGAATGCAACGCTTCCGTATGCTATCCGTCTGGCTAACCAGGGCTGGCAGAAGGCCTGCCAGGAAAGCACCGAACTTCGCACCGGGCTTAACGTGATGTTTGGTGAAGTAGTATATAAGGGCGTGGCCGATGCTTTCAACCTGCCGTATACGGATGTGAAGAAGTTTTTATAAGCAGGAAGAAACGCTTCTGCAGCATCCGACCAAGTGCAGGGTCGTAACCCCGGTAGAACATTTCATACCAGCCCGTGCTGGCGTTAAGCTCGCTGCCCGCATTGTAGAGATATTCGTTGTTGTGGTTATCTCTTGTCCAACCGGAAGATGTTTGCATACCAAACGGGTAAGTATTCGTTGTACCTGATCAGTATTCAAAGAATATTCGATTCTTCTTCATTACTTCACTGGTGGTAAGTGTGAATAGAGTAATTGCTGATGAGTATAAAGTACAGGAATCAAAGCAAGGCGCAATTCTTCAGGGTAATCTTGGTTTCGCAATTCTGACTTAATTATTACTCCATTCGTTAATGTAATTTCAATTTTAGTACCAATTGATTCAGAAGCCTCACTATGGTAGAATTCTTTTAAACTTAGCAAATCGACATAATTAAATCCATCGCAAATATTTTTAAATGCTCCTCGCGTTAACTCAAATTCTTTAAGGTTAAATTTTTCACTTACTAAATCCCATTCTTCAACAATCAATCTGTCATCATTAGAAAATACAACTCTATAATTGATTTGAAACAAATCATTGCCACCACCATCTACGTGAACTTTTATTTGTTTTATAGTACAACTTCTATTTTTTACCTCAATATGTTCTTTAATTAAAATTAAAGTATCATTTATCCCCACTAATCGGATCTCATCTTCTCTTTCGCACTCTATCAAAAACGATCTCCAACTCTTATATGGTCTATTGTAGATATGAAGAGAATCGCCCGAAATCTTATAGCTTTCTTTATTTCCGTAATAAACGAATGGAAATCTTCCCTTAGGAAAATTATCTATCAAATCATCAGTTAAGTAAAAGAAACCTGAAGATAGTTCAACCTTATCGTCAAAGAAAATTATTCTGTTATGGGTATATGGTGATGCTTGTTCGTAGTTCTCGAACATCAACTTATTCTTAACACGCCAGTCACCCTTAAGTTTACATTGACCACGACAAGCAACCATAGATACACTATAGGCAAATAGAAGTAATATCAGTATATATTTCATCGGTTTTCAGTTTGTTATGTCAGTATGGGTATCCTGCAATTAACTCAGCGATTTTTGGTGCATACTTAGGAACAACTGTTTCATCTGGCCAACCTAATACGCCATGTGCATAATATTCGTGAATACCAAGCGAAATACGAATACTATCAACCGTCAACGAAGGACCATTTATTTTTTGATAAACAATCTTAAATGAACCATCCGGCATAGTAACCTGGTAATTTGCTAGACCCGCTTTAAGGATACCTCCGTTAGTTGTTATTCCGCCTCTGAAAAGTGCAATGGATATTTTTCCATTGTACAATCTCTTGGTATCAAAAACTCCTCCCTTGGGCAGTCTCATTCCACTAAGGATATTGGTTAATCCGTTACTAAAAGCCTCTGAATTCATTGTTCCGTTAATAACTAAGCGGTCATGAAAAAGCTCAAGGCCTGATCCAGTGTCAACAAAAATCAAATTTGCACCATTATCGAATCTTGTAATATCTCCATTCAAATCCATGATAACTGAACTTTGCATCCTAATCTCCGTGTAATCCATCATTACCCTTCCCAGGATGTTATCTCCATTGTTAACATCTGCCCGCGAGGTATTAGATGAAACAAAATACAGCCACAGGCTTATGCTCCCATCGCTGTGGCTTACTTCATCGCGGGCTACTATAGTCTGGATATCCACGCCATATCCTCCGCCTAATCCCCCTCCGCCACTGTCGCCCGTGATGTGCATATGAAGCTGTTCTGCTGAAATCCGTACATACTGACCGCTTTCCATGCTGCCCAACAGCCTGAGCAAGTAATTCCATATCTGGTCAGGGGTCGGGTCGGCTCCGCTCGGGTCATTCCAGTATACAGGGTCGTTAAAGCTGTAGTTATAAGGTGTTAACGAACTGTACTTCATAGCCATTGGGTCTACCTGCAGCATCCGACCAAGTGCAGGGTCGTAACCCCGGTAGAACATTTCATACCAGCCCGTGCTGTTCAACTCGCTGCCTGCGTTATACAAAAAGTTGCTGCTTTGCCCTTGGTGTTTCGGGCTGGCGTGAGCGCGGCCCACCAACAAGGATTTCCGTGAACAACTCCTATAACTCCAACCCCCGACATGCTCATAAATATACCCTTCTCTTATTTCAACTTCAACCCTGCGACAAGATTTCTCGTTACCAAATCGTTGTTGGTGTGCTTACACACAAGCCCGCGCTAACACTCAACAACGGCAAAGGTATGCGAACACAAGCAACGGCTAATTTTTCTTCACATGATAAAGCAAGCATGATCGATCCTATTCAACGTTCATTAGGATATCTAATAGCATGTTCGCTAAAATTACTGTGCCATAAACTCTCTCTCCTGATTTACCCGAAGCTACGACTTCAAAAATATCTTCATACTTTGGGCCTAAGTAACCAATCAATACAATTCTATTTTCAAAAATGGCGCAATTTGTTGTTTCTATATAGTTATCAAAAATCTCAAACTCACTTAGCTCATGATATATTTTAATTGGATGCTTAACAGGAGACAATGTTGACGAAAGCTCTGCTGATTTACTTTTATCGTATTGAAGCGCCAAGAGAAATGGAAAACTTACTTCCCACTTTCCTCGATGATCAATTAAACTATAATACCCATCAACCTTTCCGCTATCATTTTGCAGAAAGCCATTTAGTGCGGATAAAAACGAAACCTCCTTAAACTTACTTTCAGATTTAGCATGTTGACCATTTTCAAATCCCTCAATAAGCATTACATTGTCAGCTTTCTTTATCGATTCAAGAAGAATTGAATCGCAGTATGCATTTTTATCACCAATGAATAAGAAGTTTACTCCTATTACTTTGGGATTACATGATGAGATCAACTGGATTATTGAACCCATCTCGCATCGATTAGCATCTCTGGCATTAACTAAAACTAACTCCTTAATTTTAGTTTTTTGATGTTGAAAAGTGATCTTCTGCGAAACATCTTGAGACTTAGTCTTACAAAAAGAACAAACAATTAATAAACCAAATACAAGTTCCTTTATACTTAATCTCATAACATTGCATTTACTTTTATCTATGTGGTGCCCCGTTATTCAATTTGTTCTTTCTTTCTTCGTTTGTTGACCGAATGAAATCCCACCATTTATCGATACCAGTAGTGTGACATCCAAACCAATGATATAAAGAGTTCTCTATTTCGTACATAAAATTTTTCATCCCTTTCGAAACCCTAAGTTGCACAAAATCCTTTTCTCCCCAGTAAGCCTTATTTTCTAAAATGGTTACTTTCTGGATTGTCCTATAACCATTGAAAGAACTTATTCTGCCATTAGCAGCATACTCTACGTAAACAGTATTAGTTTCAATTATAACAGAAGATGGAGACGGATAGTACGTAGTTTCTCTAAAAACATCAAGTCGGGGTGAGCCATGTAGCACTTCAATATAAGTCAATGGCCCTTGATCTTGTTGTTGAATTTTAATCTCCGTGTAATCCATCATTACCCTTCCCATAATGTTATCCCCATTGTGGATATCTGCCCGCGAGGTGTTCGATGAAACAAAATACAACCGCAGGCTTATGCTTCCATCGCTGTGGCTTACTGCATCATGGGCTACTATAGTCTGGATGTCCACGCCATATCCTCCGCCTAATCCCCCTCCGCCACTGTCGCCCGTGATGTGCATATGAAGCTGTTCTGCTGAAATCCGTACATACTGACCGCTTTCCATGCTGCCCAACAGCCTGAGCAAGTAATTCCATATCTGGTCAGGGGTCGGGTCGGCTCCGCTCGGGTCATTCCAGTATACAGGGTCGTTAAAGCTATAATTATACGGAGTTAATGATGCATACTTGCTTGCCATTGGGTCTACCTGAAGCATACGCCCAAGTGCAGGGTCGTAACCCCAGTAGAACATTTCATACCAGCCCGTGCTGGCGTTAAGCTCGCTGCCTGCATTGTAGAGATATTCGTTGTTGTGGTTATCTCTTGTCCAACCGGAGGATGTTTGCATACCAAAAGGGTAGTATTCATTATACTGGGTAACGTTGCTTTTTGTGTGCGTTTACCTTCATGTCATCAAAGTAACCCCAATTGTTGCTTTCGTTCTCGTAGCTCAAATATACAAACACATAACCGGCTTCTGCTATGGCGTGCGAACACAAACAACGGCTAAAGAAGTTTTTAGAAAGGCTTCTTTATTGCACAGCCACTGTCGTCCGTTATCACTAGCGCTTACCTAATCGCATTGCATACTGGTAGATCTTTCAGGTTATTACCTTTAATGGCATTAAGGGAATCTTTATGTACAATATAATACTCGAGCTGGCAATCATCTAAATACCCATTTTCAGCTAAATAATAATACTTGCCCCGATAAAAATTTATCTTATTTATATCAGGTTTATCAAATCCAAATTCAAATTCCCTCGGAACTTGAAATAAGTAAACAGTATCCCAATCATTTTTAATTGACAGAACAATCCTGTTTGAATTGCTAGGAAATGAAATAGAAACATCCTTGATAAAGGGAGTCATTGATCCTACAGAATCTTTAAACAGTATTAGGTTGGCTTCCATTACCGTATCTCCAATTGTTCGGGAAATTTGAAATTCATGCATTTCTTCTAACTCATCTCCATAAACAAGAGACCAACCTTCCTTTTCAAATAAAGGATATTCCTTTGAAAAGTACCCTAAGTGCTTTTCCAAATAATTTTCTCGAGAATTTCTTTTACTTTGAGTATTTCCATTACATGCAATAATCAAAGTAAGTGATACAATTAAGGTGTTATTTAATAATTTCATCTTGCATTACTCAAAATTAGTTTCCATTGATTTTCAGTGAATATGGACTGTCCGACACTATTGAATAAATTCATATTGCCGTACAATGTTACCGCCATGATTGTTGTAACTTGGCCATTCAAGGGGCTTCGCCTTCCTTCAAAATATAAAGTCATCTGAGTGTTATTGTTAAGGATGCTAGCAGTGACATTCGTGACATAAAAGAGGTTATACTTAGAAGTTTCCCCTATTCCATCAGCTCCTGGAATTCGAACATCAAAATTGTATTTACCAGACCGATATTTCCTTGAAAAGATATTATAATAATCAGAACCTCTTACGTTATGATTTCTAAAATCACTTGATAGTATTTCATTTAGATTATAGAAGTTAATTGATCTACCATCATTTGGTGTTCTTATAGCAAATGGCGCTTGTTCATTCTTTAAATATTGAGCCCATTCAATAATACCATCATACGCATTTGCAGCACCACTAAATAAATCAATTCTTCCAGGGCCACTCTGCATCTTAATCTCCGTGTAATCCATCATTACCCTTCCCATAATATTATCCCCGTTGCTTACATCTGCCCGCGAGGTATTAGATGAAACAAAATACAATCGCAGGCTTATGCTTCCATCGCTGTGGCTTACTGCATCATAGGCTATTATGGATTGTATATCCACGCCATATCCTCCGCCTAATCCCCCTCCGCCACTGTCGCCCGTGATGTGCATATGAAGCTGTTCTGCTGAAATCCGTACATACTGCCCGCTTTCCATGCTGCCGAACAGCCTGAGCAAGTAATTCCATATCTGGTCCGGGGTCGGGTCGGCTCCGCTCGGGTCGTTCCAGTATACAGGGTCGTTAAAGCTGTAGTTATAAGGTGTTAACGAACTGTACTTCATAGCCATTGGGTCTACCTGCAGCATCCGACCAAGTGCAGGGTCGTAACCCCGGTAGAACATTTCATACCAGCCCGTGCTGGCGTTAAGCTCGCTGCCCGCATTGTAGAGATATTCGTTGTTGTGGTTATCTCTTGTCCAACCGGAAGATGTTTGCATACCAAACGGGTAGTATTCGTTGTACTGAATAACATTGCTTTTTGTATGCGTAACTTTCATGTCATCGAAATGAATATCTGCCTGCGTGGTATTTTCATTGGAAACAAAAATAAATGCATACCCTTCTTCTTTAACCGTAACTTCTTTCATTAAATGATCAAACGGGTGGTTTGTTTCAATTCCGGTTTGCATATAATCTTCATCCAACTGTTCCCATGCGGCATCTAAAAAGTTGTAGTTCTTATCAAACAACAAGATAGTAATAAATCCTTTTGGTGAGTCGTCATCATCCGGCCGGTCGCCTCCTGCTATAAACGCTCCAAAGGCATCGAGCGCTTCAAATATCTGTGCCCCCTCACCTGTTGATGAGGAACTTACGCCAAAAGCTCCCGTTAACGCGGCTGCAAAACCTGTCAAATTACCTGTGGTGCTGGTAACGTTCCAGTATTTGGCATACACTTCGGCTTTTACTTTATCGCCCGGGTATACTTTAATGCTGCGCGTTGCGCCTACCTGTGAATTGTAACCCCCGTTCAGCAACTGCGAGTACGTGCCGGATGGCGTGCGGTTCATTACCGGCATGCTGCTGCGGTTTATGTAATTGCCAAAGTTGCTATTAGTGCTGGTTTCAAAACCTGTATCGGGGTCATCAGGTTCAGGCGTTACCGAACTGAACACTACCCGCGTGTTGCCCTGGTGGTCGGCAAGGGCGTACTGGTACTCAAAATTGCTCCCGTTCTTCACCACCCGGCCTTCGGGCGAGCCGAAAAATTTCAACACATCATTCTCATACACAAAGCCGCCCACGTATTGTGTTGTCAGCTGCGGATTTCCATTAAGTAACAGCTTCATAGTTAGTTTAACGCCTGCAGCATTGTAGGTATATTCTATTTTCCGTCCATCATTAAAGTTAACGGTTTCTACCTTACCCAGCTTGTTGTACGTTATGCTGCTCACGCCCTTGTTCAGGTCGGCCGTAAGGCTGCCGGCCGGGTTATAGGTGTATTCGGTAGCAGCGGTTGAGCCGTTGGCAAAGCCTGCAGTATGGGTTGCGTAGTCTTCTACCTTGGTAAGCCGGTTGCCGGCCCCGCTGGCATAGGTATAAACAAGGTCGTCAATCGTTTCGGACGCATAATATGCTTCAACGCCAACAAGGTTATGCTTTCGCTGGTTGCGCTGCACTGTTTTTATGTTCCCGTTACGGTCGTAGGTAAGGTGTTCATTCTGCGCGTTCAACTCATCGCTCCACGAGGTTATTGCTTTTACCTGGTACTTAGCCTGCAGCAGGCGGTCGGCCATATCGTACTTAAGCTTGTAGCTGCGCTGGGCCTGCTGCTGGCCCGGTTCCATTCCCGGGCCTTTCCACTTTATGGCGCTTATGTTGCCGTTGTAGTATTGCTTGTCACCGGCCTGGTCGTTCAGCCCCTGCTCGGTGGTGTTGTACAGCAGCTCCATGCCAAAGTAATCATCCAGGTAGCTATCGGCATCATCATTATCGGCATTAGCGCCAAGCTGTGCATTGTTAATCGACCGAAGCCACCCGCGTATGGTATAGCGGTAGTCAACCGATTGCAGGAATGTTGTGCCGTTATTTGTTGAATGAAGTTTTTTGTCAACAAGCTGCCCCAGGGAATTGTATTCGTACTCAACGGCCAGTACCTCGGCCTGGCTGTTCACCTTATGGTACGTGCGGCTTATGCGGCCGGCATGATCATACACCTGGCGGGTAAGAGTGGTTACGGTTTGCCCCGAAGCGCCCTTGTGAAAAGTTTTCGTTTGTTTCAGCGATCCGTCAAAATTATACACCAGGGTTACCAGGTTATCAACCGCAGCCGACAAGTGGTTGTTGCTCCTCACCTGGATAAGCTGCCCGTTATGGTTATAAAACATATAGCCGGTAAGCCAGTTGGCGGTATTCAGTACCCGCACTTTGGAGGCCGTCAATCTTCCTGTGGTTTTCGCCTGCTGGCTTTCGCCTTCCATGGATTGCGGGGAGTATGAATAGTCGATACTTCCGTTGGCATCCAGGTCGTAATCGTCAAAGTAATTCACGGTAAACACATCCGTTCCGCTTGCCGGAAAGCTTTGATTGGAGTAGCCGTGCGTTCCGCCCGCCTGCTTTTTTTCATACCAGGTATCGCCTGTTGTGTAGTTCAGCACATCAAGCAGGTTTTGCTGAACAGCTACACGGGTAGTGTGTGTTGTGTTTGTATAGATGCCCTGGATAATTGCGCGGTGGCGCCTGTCATATTTAATATAATGCCATTGATTCGTCCCGCGAATGTTTCCGTCCTGCACCAATACAAGCCTGTCTAACGGATCGTACGCATAGTATATCGCGTCTGCCCCCGGTATTTTCTTTTCAACCAGGCGGCCGCGCTGGTCATACACAAACTGGCTGCCGTATTGTTCGGTCAACGATGATGAAATTGTGGAGGCAGCGCCTAACTGGTGCACGCCTTCGGGCTGTAAGATCAGAACCGGTCTTCCCGCATCATCATATATATAGAGGGTTTTGAGCCAGAGGGAGGTTTCGGCCTGCACATGCTTTTCAAGCAGCCTTCCGCTCTTGTCTGCTACGGTTATCACTTTTCCGTTGTTCTCATCGGTTGTTTCCTGTACCAGCAAGGTTCCTGCGGCATAATAGCCGGGGCTGGTAAGCGAGCTTCGCCATATCCTGAATTCATTCAAGGCATTAGTGCGCATAGTTTGCCGGATGGTGTGGTTGCTGCCCGTCTGCCAGTCGGCCCCCGGTGCACCCTGTTCAATAACCTGCCCCAGGGGCGAATTTTCATACACGGTTACACCAAACGGGTAATTATCTGCGGCAACCTTGCTGCCGGGGTTTTGGTAAAACTGCTTTTGGTTGTTCACGGCCTGCGCCCGGCTAACGAAACTACCATTGGTTGTGGCAGTGGCCGAAGGTAAAAAGGTTGTATCGCGCAAGCCAAGTTCATTGTATGCAAAAAGTGTTACAATATCCTTCTGGTTATGGCTTGCCCGCACACTTATATATGCAACTGGCCTTCCCAATCCATCAAGATATTTTACGGTCGCATTTTTCTGTTCGTTTGTTAACGTTGCATAGTCAATCTCGGATTTAATACCGGGCACTTTGATAAGTTCACTCCTGACTGAAGAATGGCGGTAAGGCACGGGGTCTGGTGTTTGCCCCTGAAGCATTACCATACAGCAGGCCAGTAGCACTACGCTACACAAGGTGCTTTTCATTAGTTTTCCTGCGCTTCGCATAGTGGGTCCATTTTATAGATTGTAACAGGTTTAATGCCCGATTCACCGGTACGGCCGCAGTTTGATGTTACCGCGCATTTTATTTCATAAGACTCCAGCGCAGCTAAATTGTTGGTTACGGTAACGGATATCCCCGTTCCTATTGACACCCACGCCCCACCTAAAGGACGCTTGTACCATGTGTAGGAATAGCTGCCCCCTGTACCGCAACCGGTTGGAGGTGAAGCTGTAAAAGAGGTGTAGTTAATATCCACAGATGAAGGCGGTGGCCCGGAACAGGATTCAACCCCAGTAGCAGTACCAAAACACATTTCAATTGAAGTTGCACCGGTGGTGCAAAAAAATACTTCCAGGGGCTTCAACTGCACATTAACAGTTACAAAACGTTCATAGCTGCCATAAGAAGGATGAAGAACCTTCAGCTTTACCATAAAACTACCTCCGCTTGTAAATGTAACGGGTTGCTCGTAGGATCCGGTAAAAAATGACCCTGATGCAGTGTCACTCGCAGGTGAAACCTTCCATTGAATGGACGAAACATCCAGGCAGCCTGTGAAGGCAGTAAAGATCACCTGCGTGTTGTCATGTATTGTTCCGGGGGGTACGCCTATTAATATCGGGGGAACAGGCGGTGCGCCTGGTGTCCAGGAGGTGTGGGAAGTTTTCTGCACGATGTTCCGGTCATGATCCCGTACGTATCTTAACTTACCGGCCGGGTTGTACTCGTACTCCGTAATCCGCCCTTCGGGCGATACCGCTGAAGTAATGCCAAATGCTGCCTGATAAGTATTCCTGGCTATCTCCGATCCTTCGGGTGAGAATATTACCTCATCAAGCACCGAAGAACCTGTTGAAGAATAAGTGCCGGAAAAATGCACTTCTATCACTACCGTAGTGTTCCCTATCGAACTCAGGTCAACAACGGCTTCTTTAAAATACCACTCATTTGCCGCGGCTACTGTAAAGCTTACGGATTGCTGCATCAATTGAACATTTGACGTATTTTTTACCACTACATTAAGGCTGTGGGTTCCTGTTGATACAGGAGGTTTATACCATGCTGAAAAAACATATTTTTTGCCGGGTTTTTTGGTTAACGTTTTCTTCAGGTATTTTCCTGCTCCTGCCTTCCATCCACCCAGGCCAAGAAGTCCTGTTCGCCCGGGCATATTCTTATCAGCAGTTGTAAAATTGACCAGGTCAAAATCAAAATCAGTGTCGTGATCGAATGAAGAATAAATGACCTCATGGGGTTCGGCTTCCTGAACTGAAAGCACTCGCAAACCCGTCTGGTTGTCTGTATGAAAGCCAGCAAATTGCCTTCGGTTATCTTCCAGCCGGATTAAATCTCCACCGGAATTATGTTTGTATGTTGCTGCAGCCCGGTATAAAGGGTTCTTTTGAAAAGTGCGGGAGGCGCCACTTCCCGAATAGCCTGACATTGTAAAACCTGTTACACCGTTTCCTGCATCGAGCACGAGTGATTGTGCAGGTAAAATGACATCCGGGTTGCTTGAAAAATTGTCAAAAAGGTAAAGCTTTCCCTCAATAGTCTTTTCACTTCCGCCAACCGGCTTAACCGATCTTGTTTGCTCTATTAATGTGCCTGTTCTTCCGGCCTCATACATTTTATCAATCATGGAAACCTGCAGGTTGCTGCTGGCAGTTGAAGAATATGTGTAATCCTTTACATATTTCGATCGTGTAATGGTTTGGTCTCCGTTGCTTTCTACAGTCGTGACTGATGTGGCAAACGGGTGTGCGGTTGATCCATACGCCAGGTTCGTAATGGTTACAACATATAAAGCAGGGTTTTGTTTGTCCCGTACCCTTTCAGTCAAACTGTTCAGCACCTTTAGTTTATTAACACTAAGCTTATACACACCATACACAAAATAATAATCGTTGTTTGTATAGCGAACCCATTCATAATTAAGCCCTTTAATAGTTGTATTTGAGATAGCCTTATCGGTATAGGTATAAACAACCTCCTTCACAGGCGCATTATCGTTCTCAGCAAAATATGAAATCCTTACCGGCAACCCCCGGGCATAATCAAACGGGGTTTGGTAAGGAAATGGAGCATTGTAAAACCCTGGTGAGTTCAACCCAACTGCGGGGCAACTACTACTTCGGGCTACATGACTATATGTTGGGTTCCAGTCGCCACTTGATGAAGCCCCTAACGGATTTGGTGCATCAAAGGTGTAAACTGTCTTGCCTTTTCCTGTCCCGATCTTTTCAGTTACTCTTTCATACCCGATAGCATTAGTAGCTTCAAAATTCGGGTTAATATTGTTAGGTGTCCTGTAAAGCAATCTTCTCCATTGTTCAGAAACAGGTTGTGTTGCAAGCGTTGCCCAACTCGTCATAGTTCCGTTAGGCGCCCGGTGTGCACCTGCAATATGCCAGAACGAGGGCAATGACATCAGTTTACCGCTGGATGTTCCGTCCTCCTTTTTGTATTCAAATGTTTTAATAATATCATTCTCATAAGTTATACCATCATGAACCCTGACATTTTTTATCCTCAATCCGATGCCAATCGTTGTTGAATTTGTTATCGGGTTGTAAAAGTCATGCGGTTCATATGTAAATTCATTAACAGCGCCAGATGGGTAAATAATCTTCGAAAGTGTACCGGTTGATGAAATAGTCGAAGGGGTTCTGTCTGCTCCTTGGATCGTTATTTCGTCAGAAGCTCCTGTTTTCTTAAAAATGGATACCCTGTGTATTCCTGCCTGGGAGGGATAAACATACAGTGTAGGGATAAGATCATCAGAGGAATTTTCTTTATAGAATCCCCATATATCCTGATGCTTTGATCCGGGACTTGGCAGGGGTATAGTGGAATATGAAGCATTGATTCCATCATAAAAAAATCTGTAAGGTTGATAGGCCTCACAAGCATCCGATATTTTTATTTCCTTCAAAAACAGCTTACTTAATGAAGCGTTAGGATCTGCATTGCAAACAACCGATGCGTAAATGAAGTCATATGACTTGACGTACGTTGAAGAATATTGATTGATTTCGTTGATATAAATCTTTTTAATGCTCCTTCCATCAGCTGTAAGTGCACTAAGTTGTACTTCAAAATTCAAATTTTGATGGGGTGTTGAAATGGATGTAAGTATCTGCCGGTTTCCGGTTGTAATGATATTGTACTGGTTACTTATCATATAGCCAGGAGGAGATGCATCCGGATATGCTACCTCAACCGGGGTGGATGAATTGAAATTTACACTTGTGTACGAGAATGTAATAGCTTCACTTCGAGCTGATTCAATTTTCGAGAGTTTCCATGATGATGTGTACGTTAGTTGGTTGGTAAATTGCAAGGACTCTCTTTTAAAGTAGAATGCACCACTCCCCCCAGAGCGGGCCGTTGTTTCCTGTACGGAAAAGGTGTACTTCGTTCCATTTGAATCTGTAATCTCAATTGAAGAAATTGGCGAGGTGGATGTTGCCCTGACAGCATTTATCTTTAGCTCTTCATATGGCACGGTTTTTACGTTAACAATATTACCAGTGTTGTCAAAAACAAATGTTCCCGACAAACTGCCAGCATTGAAATGAAATAAATCCGGCTCTGTATCAGTATTACTGTTAAATCCATTGATGAAATTATAGTGCGTTGGTTCAGTAGAACATGATAGGCCCGCTCCGTCAGCAGGAAAAGAATGGTTACCGATCAACACAGCATTAGTAACGGAGTTAGAATTACTGGTGAACAGCCACCCTCTTTTTGAATTAGTCGTAGAATAATAATCATCCGGGAGAGATCTCAATTCCCTTCGTACCTCTCCGCCTGCCACAAGCGACCAATTTACTCCCACAAGCCCTGACGTGCTGTTGACCTTCAGCCCGGAAGCGTCATACGAAAGGCTGACATCGTGCGACAAACTTCTGTCATTCATTGTATAAACAGGTATCCTGATCAACGGTTTACCTGAATAGTGATCGACCTGAATATCCTGCGCATTAGTGTTGACTAATATTAACAGGTAAATTGTTACGATGATTATTGTATTCCTGCTCATTCATTTATTGTTTTTGTAAACTAAAATCATGGATGCTCAAGGGGCTAACCTGGTGGGTCTTGTTACTCACAGTATTTAAAGGGCATAAATTAGCACTACATCACCAGTTCAAAATATCATTCTGCCAAAAAATATTACACCTTCATTCAGGGTCAGTATCTTTCATTCAGGCCCAAAATCCATATTATGAGGCTTTTCTTGTAAAGAATTTTCACCAAACCTTACATGGAGTTGATCTTAACACCAACCGTTATTTCAATGTCATAACTGTTAAAGTTTGTGGCTGACTAATCAGGGTACGAAAAACTACGGCAAACTTGCTGTCTTAATAATACAGTTCCCGTATAGTATGGTTGAAATTTAATCCTGAAAAACAGGCAGTTCAGCCAGGGCGTTAAGTTCGGGCTGAACTGCAAAACAATACACCTGCATACCGTTGGTAATAACCACATAAGGCGCTTGCAAAGATTTATTGTAGGTAGCCACCTGCAAGGCCGCAGAGTGAGATAGCTGAAGATCAGGGGCCTTGCACTCCACTACCATCCAGGGTTTTCCCTGCCGGTCAAACACAACAATATCCGCGCGTTTGTTCATGGTGTTATACGTGAGCGATATCTCCACACCAATCAATGATTTCGGATAGTTCATCTCGTTCAGCATATACTGAACAACGTGTTGCCGCACCCATTCTTCGGGGGTAAGCACCACATACTTTTTTCTTATACCGTCAAAAATCCATACTTTTCCATCAGCTTTCTTAAGCTTATACTCAAAAGCAGGAAGGTTGAGCTTAATCATACCGTAAAGTAACTGAAGATATGAAAACGAAACAGGAAATTGTAGAAAACTGGTTGCCACGCTATACCGGTCAGCCGCTTGATAAATTCGGAGAGTACATACTCCTTACCAATTTTGATAATTATGTGAAGATGTTTGCCGAGTGGCACAACGTGCCCGTAGTGGGTATGGACAAACCCATGCGAAACGCCACCGCAGAAGGAATAACCATCATCAACTTCGGAATGGGCAGCCCGAATGCTGCTACGGTTATAGACTGCCTCAGTGCCATAAAACCAAAAGCCGCGCTTTTTCTCGGTAAATGCGGGGGGCTAAAAAAGAAAAACGACATTGGGGATTTGATACTTCCGATTGCCGCCATACGTGGAGAGGGTACGTCAACAGACTATTTTCCGCCCGAAGTACCGGCATTACCGGCATTCGCGCTGCAAAAAGCCATCTCCACCACCATCCGCGATTACAACCAGGATTACTGGACAGGCACCGTATACACAACCAATCGCAGGGTATGGGAATGGGATGAAGACTTTAAAGCTTACCTGAGAAAAATACGGGCGCAGGCCATCGATATGGAAACGGCCACCATCTTCACCACCGCATTTTATAATAAAATACCGGCAGGCGCCATTTTGTTGGTTTCCGATCAGCCTATGGTGCCAGAAGGCGTTAAAACCGATGTAAGCGACTTGTCGGTAACAAAAAATTATGTTGAACAACACCTGAAAATTGGCATTGATTCATTGAAGCAATTAATCAATAACGGCATGACGGTGAAGCACCTGCGCTACTGATTACCAAGACGAATACTTTTTATTTTAACACGGCTTAACAGGAACATGCCGATAATAAAAAACACCATAAGCACCAATGTGCTGTTGCGCATGTTTCCGGTTATTTGTTCAATTAACCCATAGCTGAACGTTCCCATCACTATCGAAAGGTTGAACGTAACATCGAAAAAGCTGAAGTATGAGGCGTGGTCAACTGTATCGGAAGGAATAATTTTGGAATACGTGGCTCGTGAAAGCGATTGTATGCCACCCATCACCAATCCAACGGTAAAAGCAAGCGCATAAAACTGGTATTCGGTGTAAACGAAATAAGCCGACAGGCAAACACCTATCCAAATGGCTATCATGGTCATGAGTGAAAGTTTGTTGCCTCGCTTTTCTGACAAACGCGCAAAACCATACGCGCCAAACGCAGCCACTACCTGTATAATAAGCACGGTCATGATTAATTTTTCATCGGCCAGCTCTAACTCTTTAGAGCCAAAGGTTGCCGCCAGGTACATAACCGTTTGCACGCCCATGTTAAAGAAAAAATAAGCCACTAAGTAAAGCCGTATATTGGTTTGAGTCTTTAATTCATTCCATACCTTTAAAATTTCCCAATAGCCGCCAATAAGCGCGCTTAGTTTGGGCTTTCGGCCAAACGGATTTTCAGGAAGTACGGCAAACGGTATCTGCGAAAACCCTACCCACCACAACCCCACCAACAAAAACGAAAACCGGGTAGCTTCACCGGCAGTAGCAAATCCAAAAGAGTCATAAAAGGTTATCTGAACCAAGTTAAAAATCAACAGGATAATGCTGCCGTAATACCCCCACGAATATCCGTTGGCACTGGTGCGGTCATACCGGTCGGACGAAGCGATTTCGGGTAAATAAGCGTCATAAAATACTAAGCTGCCGGCATAGCCAATACTTGCCAGCATACTGAATACAATGGCCAGCTCTACGGTTTCTACGTCTTTGAAAAAATACAACCCCATGCAGGCCAGCCCGCCTATGTACACGAAAATCTTCATGAAGAATTTTTTACGGCCTGTATAATCGGCCATGCCCGAAAGCAGGGGTAAAATCAATGCCATTACCAAAAAGGAAGCCGACAGCGACCAGGAGTATAACACCGAATTAACTATCGGGTAACCAAAAAACGATATAACATCGCTACCGGTTTTTGTAACGGCCACGGCCTGGTAATAAACAGGAAAGATTGCGGAAGTAATAACCAACGAATACACCGAGTTCGCCCAGTCGTACATATACCAGGCTTTAAGGGTTTTAGGATTGTTCAATTCAATGGTCATAAGTCGAATACAATAAAAAACCCCATTCTTCGCTTTGAATGGGGCTTTTACTTTCTATGAAAAAACTAAATTAATCTTCCACACGTCTTGCCAGAGTTGAATAAAGCAACAGACGGGCGTTAGCCTTCCTGAGTTCCGTTTCTACATCTGCAATGATGCCTCGCTTTGCATCAATATCAACTTTCATTGAAACGGTCATCTGGTCGCGCTCAAATTCCTGAAGTTTTGATTTTTCCTGGTTTACCCATTGTATCACATCTTTTGGTTCGATGAATACATCGTTAACCTGGATTTTAGGTTCCTTACCAAATTCTTCAGTTTTCCTCGGCTCACCAATATACATATACGCCACCAATGATTTACGCGCCAACTTCTTCAACATAGACGCTTCCGGCAACTGTTGCTTTACATTGATGCTGGTTTCCCGCATCTGCGTTGTTACCATGAAAAAGAACAGTAGCATAAACACCACATCGGGCATAGATGACGTAGGAATCTCCTGTTTTACGTTCGCCTTTTTCTTAAACTTCGACATAATTAATTTCCTCCAACTTTAGTAGGTTCTGCAATCGATAAGTTCATCGGATAGGTTATTGTTCCATCCGGACGCCTTCCACGGCCGATATCATACAATCTCCTGTTTTCCGGATCGCTAAGATCAGATGACAGATCAAGCCAGCGCTTAACGCTTACCCCGGCATTGTCGGCATAAATCTGGTAGTAAGCCGATTGTGCCGCATCCAGGATTTCAATGAACTTTTTATGGCTGGTACCCCTGTCGGTTTTGTACGAAACAATGGCCTTCTCGGGGCTATCTGATGAATTCTGATCAGCGCCATTATTCAGCACAAAATCGCGTATCATCCGGGATAACTCAGCAGGCGTTCCGGTAAACGGATCACCTTCAACCAAAACGTTATCAAATGAATTGACCTGTATTTTAAAAAGGTTTCGCTCCTGGATTTTTATATCCACATCAGGCGGAATCGCTTCTGGAGGAGGAGGTAACATTAACTGCAAACCTTTATCGTTAGCAACGGTTGTGGTTACAAGAAAAAAGGTGAGTAGCAGAAACGCTATATCCGCCATGGAAGCATTAGGAATATCGGGTGTTGGTCTTGGCATTATTTGAAAGCTTTATTTATTTCAGAATAAATCAAACCGATAATGGCAATAGCCATTACCAGGTAAAACATGGTAAGCCCGGCACCTACTAATTTAGAAACCGAAGGCGTAAGACCCTTAGCTGCCTGAATTGTAGTGACGTCTGAGCCTGATAGTGCATAGGAAATCCCAAAAACAACTACCAAAGCGATTACGCTGTACAATGACTTCAAAAACGTTGAGGGAGACTTAATTGCGCTAATCAAAGGCAGCACGACTGCCGCCACCACAGCAACAATGAAGAGTACATACATTAAATATAATCCTGCGTCTATCATCTTCGTTATTTTTGAGATACCAACTTGTGTTTCACCAAAATATCCACTAAGGATATTGAAGCATCTTCCATGTTATTTACAATGCCGTCTATCTTGGAAACCAGGTAGTTATAAAATACCTGGAGTATCATACCCACGATAAGACCACCTACTGTTGTGATAAGGGCTATTTTCATACCACCTGCCACAATGTTAGGGGAAATATCACCGGCAGCTTCAATATCGGCAAAGGCCTGCACCATACCCACAACCGTTCCGAAGAAACCAAGCATGGGACCAAGGGCGATGAACAGTGAAATCCAGATAAGACCTCTTTCAAGTTTACCCATTTCAACGCCACCATAGGAAACAATGGATTTTTCTACCATATCAATTCCTTCTGAATAACGCAGAAGACCTTGAGTAAAGATAGAAGCCACAGGGCCGCGTGTGTTGCGGGTAACTTCCAGTGCTGCATTTACGCCACCCTTTGCGAGGGAATCTTCAATCTGGCCTAATAATTTCTTTGTGTTTGTGGTGGCCAAATTCAATGTGATAATTCTTTCGATTGAAAAGGCAAGACCAAGAATCAAACAAATCAAAATTGGTGTCATGAATGTAACACCACCTTCGATAAACTGGTGCTTGAGCACCTGGTGGAAGCCTTCATTTGCAACAGGTTCAGGTGTTTCTGTTGAAGCAGACTGAACAGCTTCCGTTTGAGGCTCAGGAGTGGGTTCCACAGTAGCAGAATCAGGGTCCTGAGCGAAGAGAGTAGAGGTCGCCAGTACCCCTAAAAATGCAAGAATAGCGAATTGTTTTTTCATAGTTTCAGGTTTAAAATACTATTTAGGAAAGGCCAAAATTAAACGTTTTGTCGATTTATCGATATTTTTTAAAAAAAATTTATGCTGGCGGTAAAAACCTTTCTCTATTTAGGTCAATAATGGTTTTTGCCAAATAAAGTCACAGATAGCCACATTTTAAATTGCCGGGCCTAACTAATTGAAAACCACCTAAAACGAAAAATCCCGTGAGACACGAGATAATGTAAACGTGGAGAGATAAATTCGCCCAAGGGGATGCCCATGGCAGAACCCTCGGTTGTTATTGCTTTGTGCGGAGAGAGAGGGATTCGAACCCTCGATACCGTTTCCGGTATACACACTTTCCAGGCGTGCTCCTTCAACCACTCGGACACCTCTCCTGTTGAATTGGGACGCAAATAAATCAAGAAAATATCCGCTTTCCAAGTCGGGGCTTTATCAGATGATCCTTTACTCGGGTCTGGCCAGAGGCCTGACCCTTTGCGGTTTAATCAGGATGAAAGCTCGCCTGCAAGGTTTTGCTCCACCAACTGCCTGCACTGCGCGGTGTCATAATTCGCCAATAACACCATTAGCTTGGTCAATGCAGCCTCGGTAGTCATATCTCTCCCGCTTAATACCCCGGCTTGCATCAACTCTTTGCTGGTTGCATACTTGCCCTGAACAACCATGCCTCCGGGGCATTGCGAAACATTTACCACAATCACCCCACGGGCAATAACCTGTTGCAGCGCTTCAATCAGCCACGAATTAGTTGGCGCGTTACCGGCTCCGTAGGTTTCAAGGATAACGGCTTTTAAAGACGTGTTATTAAATACGGAAAGCACTACCTGTTCGGAAATACCGGGGAATAACTTTAGTATAGCGATAGACGAGTCGAGGTTGGTGCGGAGTGTTAATTCATTATTAACGGCCTGCCGGATAGCGGCATGGTTATAATCAATCTTTACCCCTGCCTTTGCCAATGCGGGGTAATTCCCCGAATCGAAAGCATCGAACTGCATGCTTTCTACTTTTTTTGAACGGTTGCCACGCAGCAACTCGTAATCAAAGTAAATACACACTTCGGGCACAATGGCACGGTCATCTTTTTTTGCCGCAGCAATTTCCAATGCTGTTATCAGGTTTTCACGTGCATCCGAACGGGGGTCAATAATCGGTAATTGTGCACCCGTTAAAATTACGGGTTTACTCAACCCTTCCAGCATAAAACTCAGAGCCGATGCCGTGTACGCCATCGTATCGGTTCCATGCAAAATCACAAAACCATCGTGCGCAGCATAATTATCACGAATAACTTCGGCCAACAACTTCCAATGTTCAGGACTTATATTAGATGAGTCAATCGGTTTTTCAAACGAAAAAACTGTAAAGGCCAGGCCAAGATTACGAATGGTTGGCAAATGCTCTACGATAGAAGAAAAATCAAACGGAATTAATGCACCGGAAGCATCGTGCGTCATGCCGAATGTTCCGCCCGTATAAAGAATGAGCACACGGGCGCGTGCCGTTTCGGCCGATTGCGTTCCACTAACCTGTATTTGTTTAACTTTCATGTGCTTTAAAAAGTGTTGCTGCGTTTTTGGTTGTAACCGACTGAAGTTCTTCCAAAGGTATGTTTTTTACCTGAGCAACTTTTGCTGCAACAAGCGGAATGTAAGCCGGTTCGTTGCGCTTTCCGCGATGCGGAACTGGTGCGAGGTACGGGCTGTCTGTTTCCAATACAATTTTGGACATATCCATTTCAGGAATAACATCATCCAGCCCGCCTTTTTTAAACGTGGCCACACCGCCAAGGCCCAGGTAAAAGCCAAGTTTGGTGATGCGCGTGGCCTGTTCTGCCGTTCCGGTAAAGCAATGAAACACTCCGCTCAACTTTCCGTCCTGCAAGGCTTCTACCATGTCAATGGTTTCATCTAAACTTTCGCGACTGTGAATAACAATAGGAACACCGTATTGTTTCGCCCAGTTTGCCTGTATGCTGAATGCTTCTTTTTGTTGTTCCCAAAAGGTTTTATCCCAATAGAGGTCGGTGCCCATTTCGCCAATAGCTACAAAAGGTCGTTTTGCCAACCACGACTCAACTATATATAACTCCTTTTCAAAATCTTTCTTTACAGAACATGGATGAAGCCCTATCATGGCAACGCAAGTTCCGGCTGCTTTGTCTTCCAGTTCAAGCATCCTGTCAATTGATGTTGAGTCGATATTGGGCATATAAATTTTTTCAACACCTGCTTGCTGCGCGCGGGCAAGCATATCGGCACGGTCAGTATCAAAATCCTCTACGTAAATGTGCGCGTGGGTGTCTGTCCAGAACATAGACATTAAAAAATATATTTTGAAAAAATAAACAAACCAACTATAACAGCCATCACCGATGACACTAAAACAGAAGCTGCCGCAATATCTTTTACTTTTCCGGCAAGCGGATTTCTTTCGGGTGTAACCAAATCAACAAGATACTCTATTGCCGTGTTCACAAGCTCAAGCGAAATAACCAATCCAATAGTAAGCACTAACAAAACCCATTCGGTTGTGGTAATTTCAATGTATATCCCTGCCATTACTACAATAACCGTTACGCAAATATGAATAGTAAGATTAACCTGTTCTTTAACAGCGATTTTCAATCCATTCAAGGCATAACCAAAACTCTTAATCAATCTCATTCAAAAGCTGTTTAATTGTTTCCGTAAGTTCCTCATTTTCTTGTTTTCGTTCAAAACCTTTATATTCTTTTGAACAAACCAACACTTCTTCCAAATAAAACTTATCCTGCGAAACAGCGTATGCGATTTTTCTTTTCATCAATTCATCGGCCAGGTATTCCTGTTCGGTTTGGCCAGGTGTGGGAATAAAAATTACTTTCTTCTCTAACTTCCATAAATCCATCACGGTTGTATAACCCGGCCGACAAATTACTATTTCAGAAGACTCAATCACCTCATTTAATTCATTGACGGGTAAATGATTTGCTTCATTGATTTCATTACGCTCGCTTTTTCCCGGTATTCCCCGAACAATAAACCAGGTTAACGATGAATGCTTTAGCTGATTGCGTAATTTTTCTTCAAAGATTGTTCGCTGTGTTTCAGGGCCGGAAATCAATGCCAACACGTTGTATTTTCTCTCAACATGTTTCTTTTCAAAGCGCGAAAGCATTCCGATATATTTCACCTTCTTTGTTGGAGAGGGCGAAGTTAATTTACCTGTAATTCCGTTGGAGAAATCCGGAACCCAACATTGGGTAAATCTATTAATCGTTTTATGATTCCAATAATTAACCATGCTTTGTAGCCATGTGCACGACACTATTATATTAAGTTGATGATTAATTAATACTGAAGGTATGCTATCAGCATAACACCCATACCGGCTGTCGGAAACAATAATATCAATTTTCTCTTGCTCAATGATTTTTCCAACCTGCCGATGCTCTTTTTTCACAACCAGTAAAAACTTTGGCATCTGAAGCACGAGTTTCATCATAAACGGAAGCCACGATGAATACTGTGTGTTATACGAAACAAGTTCATGAAACTTCAACCCGGGAAACTCTTCCTGCAACAGCAACAATGCGCTGCCACTGCCTGCAATTTGCACCTCGCACTTCTGTTTCAGAAATTCGTTAATAACCGGAATACACCTTGTAGCATGACCAAGGCCCCAATCCAATGGCGTTACCAATACACGCTTCATTGCGGTATAGCATTAAAAGAATAACCCTTTTCCAAAAAATGTTCAATGTAACGGGGCAACACAAACGCAAGGTTGCGGTCAGCTTTATAGCTGTCATGAAAAACAGTTATCGAGCCTTTGCGTGTTGCACCGATTGAACCCTTTAAGCAAGCTTGTTGGGTAATGCGCTGGTTGTAGTCCTGCGTAAGCACATCCCACATAATGATTTTGTAATTTTCCTTCAGTGCATTAATCTGCTTTGACGTGATTCTGCCATAGGGAGGACGGAAATAGTTACCGGTTGCCGGTTGCGTGTTACCGGTAACCGGCAACTGGTAACTGGCAACCATAGTATCACATAAGTGTACATTTTCAATATATTCTTCAAGCGTAGTATTCCATCCATTCGAATGATTGTAAGTGTGATTGCCCACAATATGCCCCTCATTAACTATTCGCCTGAAGATGTCAGGATGTTTACGCACATTATCGCCAATGCAGAAAAAAGTTGCTTTAAGATTATAGCGGCTAAGTATATCCAACACAAAATCAGTTGGCCCCGGTACCGGGCCGTCATCAAAAGTAAGGCAAATCGATTTTTCTTTTGTCGGGATTCGCCAGGTAAGGTTGGGGTATAGCAGCGGAAGAAAAAATGGCGTACGGTAAACCATAGTTAAGAAAAGTAAAAGCCGCTATCCTACCCGACAAGAAATCATGGTAATATCATCGTGGTAGCCATTACGGCCTTTGAAGTTATCCAGTTCAACAATAATATCGTTATGAATGGTGCGCATATCTTTTACACGCGTGTTCTCCTCGTGGAAATATTTCATCAGCCTTTCCATTCCAAATTCTTCTCCCGCTTCGTTTATGGTTTCTGTAAGGCCATCGGTATAACAAAACAGCCGGAACCGTTCCAGGTCGGTAATAAATCCTTCATTCAAAAAAGGAAGGGGGTGCATGGCGCCCAACACGGTTGAACCTTCTTCCAGCAGCCGCATTCCGTTTTTACGGTCGCATAAAATCGGGGGATTGTGTCCGCAATTTACATACACTAACGTTTTCAGGCTTATGTCGTAAATGCAGGCAAAGAAGGTGATGAACTTTTCTCCCTTTGCATTTTCCAATACCTGGAAGTTAAGCGCCTCAACAATGTCGCGCAGGTTTGGTGTTTGCCGCAACAACGTGCGCAGCGATGCCTGAAAATTCGACATCATTAACGCTGCCGGAATTCCCTTACCGCTAACATCGGCCACGCAAAGCAGAAATTGATTTTTGTTTATCGGGATGTAATCGTAATAATCTCCGCCAATTACATCGTGTGGTAAATAGCTTGCTTCAACGTTAAGTAAAGGCGTGTTCGGTAATTTTTCAGGAAACAAAAACTGTTGCACATCGCTTGCAATTTCAAGCTCTTTGCGCAGTGCTTCCTGTTGCAATTGCTTGCGTGCCAGCTTTTTATTTTCGATAGCCACAATAATAATATTGCTCAACGCCTGAATAAACTTCAACCCATCGCTTGACGATTCGTGGGAGTGGTCGCCAATAAACACCAGCGCCAGTGTTTTTTCCTTGTGGGCAACCGGCAATACAATATCAAACTCGCTAAAAGGCGTTTCTTCAAAATCCTGAAGCTTGCACACGGTTCTTATCTCCTTAAAACAATCGGGTAGCCGCATTTTGGTAAAGGATTGGTCGGTGCCAAAATTGACTTTGCAGTTCCACACTTCGTCCAATACAAAAAGCGCCAGTTTCCTGATTTTAAGGTTTGAACGAAGGGTGAAGTTGTAGATTTTATAGAGGTATTCTTCGGGCACATTATTATTAATGGCTTGCGTTACCTCTAATAACGAGTTGAGTTCCAACTCTTTGATTTCATATTGACCTTTAAGCGATACCTCCGACATGGGGTTAAAGTTACGGTTAAAATTCTGAAATTAAACTTGTCGTGCATAACCTCACCCCCAACCAAGATTTGAGTCTTTACTGAAATTTCCCTTCCCCCCTCTCCGAATCGGAGAGGGGGAAACAAACTCTACATCAGATTTCAGAATCTTTATTTGGGTGAGGTTAAATTTTTCTCCCCTTCCACTCCGCCCCGAAAAAATTGGCAGCAAGGCCAAAGCATACCACATAAAACGGATACAGGAATTGCAGCACTAAAAAAGATGCTGGGTAAAACTTTCCTTTACAGAATTTTAACACGGGGTAAAGAAAGGCAAACTCCCCTACTATCTTTATTCCAAACAGCATCAACGCCAACAACGGAGAAGCAACTCCGGCTATAACTCCAATACCAAGCAGAATAGTTGAAGCATGAAATACAAAAATGAAAAGCGCCAGCAATGCAGAAAATCCCACTCCGTGCGCCCTCCACTTGCCCGCCCACCGGATGCGTTGATGAAAAAACTCTTTATAAGATGCCGCTGGTCGGGCTTCTACAACGCCTTCGGGCTGATTATTAAAGCGAATACCTCCTGAATAGCGTCCCGCTATTTTTCTTAGCAAAAATTCATCATCACCGGAAGCGATATGTTCACTTCCTTCATAGCCCTTCACTTCAAGAAATGCCGATTTCCGGAAAGCTAAATTTGCACCGTTGCACATGGTTGGCATGCCCCACCCCAAGGTTGCCGCGCCCGTACCGACCAATGAGGCAAACTCCACAACCTGAACGTTACCAAAGGCAGTACCATTTTCAAAAAGGGTAACCGCCCCCACTACAAGTTGTGTATTATCATCAAACGAATGCGCTACCGAAGCAAGCCAACCAGGCTGAACACGACAATCCGCATCGGTAGTAACCACTATATCGCCTTGAGCGTAATGAACGCCTTGCGCAATAGCCGCCTTTTTTCCCTGCCGGTCATCTGCAAGGTTTATTACCACCACCGAAACAGTTGGGTTTGCGGCTTTCCAGCGTTTCACTATTGTTTCTGTATCATCAACAGAGTGGTCGTTGATTACGATTGCCTCAAAATTTTTAGGGTTATACTCCTGTTGGGCGATGCTCTCAAGCAACTGTTCTATTTTAGCTGCTTCGTTTCGGGCGGGTATCAATACAGAAATGAACGGAGTATCAGTAAGCCTGTCGGCTCTTCTTATTAATTTAAGCGCACGCCACCATCCCACACATAAAAACACGAGCAGCACATAGTAACCGCTAAAAGCCACAAACATAAACCAGGTCATGTTGCAAGTTGTCATTTTTACCGCATAAATCTTGACGTTGAAAACAAATTTGCATTGCTCTATATTGTGGCGTGATAAAGGCGCCTCGCGAGAAAATTATATTAGGATTAGACCCCGGAACCAACATTACGGGTTACGGCATCATTTGCGTTACCGGCAACAGGGTTGCCTTGGTGCAATATGGCATTATTAAGTTGGGTAAAACCGGTGAACAGGCGCTGAAACTGAAAAAGATTTTTGATAAGGTAATCGACCTGTTGCAGGAGTTTCACCCTGACGAAGTTGCGCTTGAGGCGCCCTTCTTCGGAAAAAATGTGCAATCGATGTTAAAGTTAGGGCGCGCGCAGGGTGTGGCTATGTCGGCTGCGCTTTCGCGCGATATTCCGATTACCGAGTACGCGCCTAAAAAAGTAAAACAATCCGTAACCGGAAACGGAAACGCATCGAAAGAACAGGTTGCCAGAATGCTGATGCAGGTTTTTCAAATAAAGGAAGTACCTAAACTGTTGGACGCAACCGATGCCTTAGCGGTAGCGTTATGTCATCATTTTCAGCAAGGAAACATGAAACCCAAATCAAAATCGTGGGAAGGTTTTCTGAAAACAAATCCAAATCGAATTAAAAAAGTGAGCAAAGGATAAGCAATGGGTATCGTAATCCGACAAAGTTTTTTCACTACCGTAATTTCTTATGCAGGCATTGTGTTGGGTTATATTAATGTACTGTACCTCTACCCCCGCTTTCTTGAATTAGAACAAATCGGGTTGCTCCGCACTATCCTCGACTTCGCCATACTCATGGCCTTTTTCGCACAAGCGGGATTAGCAACTTCTATCATCCGGTTTTATCCGCGCTTTGTTAAAGACATTGCCAACAGTCAGGGGTTCATCAATCTTGTTCTGTTAATATCTACAGGTAGTTATTTAATTTTCCTTGCAGTTTACTTCCTGTTTGAAGAACATTTTCTCAGTTGGTTTGGAGAAGATGCAGAAATACTTGCACAATACATTCACCTCGCGTTGTGGCTTACGTTTGTAATTGCCGTTTCAAATTTATTAGAATCGTTTGCACGAACGCAACTAAAACTTGCCTTCCCCCGCTTAGTCAACGAAATCGGGATACGCTTTTTGCAAGGTGTTGTAGTAACTTTGTACTTCATTAAGGTACTCACGTTTCATCAAGTACTTATCGCCTCCGTACTCATTTATATAGTAAGCCTGCTTGTGATATTAGTTTACTTAGCACGTATCGGGTTGTTCAGGTTTTCTTTTTCGATAATCAACATACCAAAATCCACTATCAAAGAATTTGCTCTTTTCAGTTTGGTGAGTTTAGTAAGCTCAAGTGTGTTTATGATGATTGGCCGGTTAGACAGCCTAATGGTAAGTGCGCTAATCGACTTTAAAGCCAATGCCGTTTACACAACAGCCTTTTACATGGCCGCTGCCATTGAAGTACCCCGCAGAGCCATTGCCCAGGTGAACAGCACGTTGCTTGCACGCGCTTTCGAGAACAATGATTTATCGGAAGTGCAATCGCTTTACCGGAAAACTTCTATCAACCAGTTTATCATCGGTGCGTTGTTGCTTATCGGGGTGTGGGCTAATCTCCATAATATTTATGCCTTAATGCCTAATGGCGATACCTATCGTATCGGGTTTAATGTAGTGGTAATTATCGGCATGGCTAAACTGATTGACATGACCTTTGGGCCGAACTCTGAAATTCTGGCCATGTCAAATTATTATTGGATAAACAGCCTTGCGCTAATCTTTCTCGCTCCGCTAATCATTACATTCAATTATGTATTAATACCTACCTACGGAATTGACGGTGCAGCGTACGGCACCTGCATTTCAATTTTGATTTTCAATATCATCAAATACATTTATATCTATATAAAATTCCGGCAACAGCCGTTTACACAAAAAACAATTATCGTGGCGCTGATTTCGTTGCTCACCATTGCGCTGGCTTATTACCTGCCTGTGTTAAAACACCCAATCCTCGATTTGCTGTATCGCTCCACGCTCATCACCCTTGTTTTTTCCTCGCTAATCCTGCTCACCAAAAGCTCTGACGAAATCAATTCAATCGTTCAGCAGGCCTTAATAAAGGTTGGTATAGTGAAGCGATGAGAGCGCTTTTTTATACTTTTGCCCTTTAATATATAGTCCATGAACTTCGCTACCATCAAGCAAAAAACATTACCGCACCTGTTGGCCATTATAATCTTCGTTTTGCTTACGGTGATTTTCTACTTCCCCATTTTTTTTGACGGGAAAATCCTGAACCAGAATGACGTAAATCAGGGTATTGCCTCAGGCTCCGAGCTGGCCGACTTCCGCGCAAAAACTGGCGAAGAAGGATTGTGGACGAACAGCATGTTTAGCGGCATGCCCGGCTACCTCATCAGCGTGCGTTGGTCGGGGGCGCAAGCGCTTACCGTAATCGAAAAAGTGATTTCATTAGGCTTCCCTAATTCAGCCAAAGAAACATTCCTGTCGCTGCTTTGCTTCTATATATTATTGAGCGTGTTTGGTGTGCGCCCTTCCGTTGCCATTGCCGGGGCAATAGCCTACGCATTCAGCACCTATTTTATTGTGAGTATTGAAGCCGGACATTTATGGAAGATGCGCGCCATAGCCTACGCACCTTTGGTGTTGGCGGGCGTGCACCTGGCCTACACCAAAAAGTTTTTATGGGGATTTACCATTACTGCATTGGCGCTGGCGCTCGAAATCAACAGCAACCACATTCAAATTACATATTACTTAGGGTTGATGCTGGTTATCTATGCACTTGTTCAATTTATTTTTGCTTTGCGTGAAAAAGAATTGAAATCGTTTCTCATAGCATCTGCATTAATTTCAGGGGCAACCCTGTTAGCCGTTGGCGCCAATCTTGGCAAACTCTGGTCAACCTACGAATACGGCAAATATTCTATTCGCGGAAAATCAGAATTATCAAGCAACACACAAAGTAGTGGCGGCCTCGACCGCGATTACGCTTTTGAATGGAGCAGTGGCGTTTCAGAAAGTTTTACATTACTTGTTCCGAATTTCTATGGGGGCGCATCTGGAAATTATTCGAGCAAGAACAGCGACCTTGAAATCGCCCTAAGGCAAAACAGCGTGCCCGAAACACAAATTGCACAATACACGCGCGGCTTGCTTGGCTATTGGGGGCCGCAGCCGTTTACCAGCGGGCCGGTGTATGGCGGTGCAGTAGTTGTATTCCTGTTTGTACTCGGTATTTTGTATGCCGATAAACGTTACGCAAGCTGGCTCATTGCCGCAACGCTGTTATCGATTATACTATCGTGGGGAAAAAATTTCGCTGCGATAAATTATTTTCTGTTCGATTACCTGCCCATGTACAATAAACTCAGGGCGGTATCTATGGCGGTAGTAATTGCCTTGATAGCCATGCCCCTGTTAGGCTGCCTCGGACTCGAAAAACTTTTACAGGAAAAGTGGGATAAGAGAAGCCAAAGGAATTTATTTATTGCGCTTGGCGTAACGGGCGGCCTCGCTTTATTGATTGCCATTATTGCTTACATACCCGCACTTGACCTGGGCGAAGTTCCGCAATGGCTGAAGAATGCGGTTGACTCTTCGCGCAAATCAATCATACGCAAAGATGCGTTCAGAACAATTTTCTTTATTGGCGCTGCATGGGCTGTTATTTTCTTCTATTTAAGAAAATCAATTGGCTCACTTGTATTCTCCGGGTTGTTTATTCTGTTAATGGTTATTGACATTATAGGCGTTGACTACCGATATGTTCAGGAAGAGAATTACATCAAGAAAAAGCGCAACAACTTCTTTGCCGAAACGCCAGCCGACCAGGTAATCAAACAAGATAAAAACACACCTTTCCGTGTGCTTAATCTTCAAAATCCATTTAACGAAGCACGAACATCAGCCTTTCATCATTCCGTTGGCGGGTATCATGGCGCAAAAATGCGCAGGTACCAGGATTTAATCATGCACCACCTTCAGCATGAAATGAATGACATTATGCAGGCGGGTAATATTACCGCTACCAACACAAACGTATTGAACATGCTGAACACGCGGTACTTGCTGGCAGGCCTTACGGCCGATGCGGTTATCCGCAACCCGCACCACAACGGCAATGCGTGGTTTGTACAGGAAGTAATAACAGCCAATAATCCTGATGAAGAAATTCAACTACTCGAATCCATCAACACAAAAACCGAAGCTGTGATTGATATTTCAAAATTCAGCAAACCTGAATTTGCGTACGATTCCAGTGCAACCATCACGCTTACAGCGTATGCGCCAAATAAATTAGTGTACGAAGCCACAACAGCAACCGATGGCTATGCTGTGTTTTCTGAAATTTATTACCCTGAAGGTTGGAGTGCTAAAATTGACAACCAGGAAGTTGCAATAGATCGGGTTAATTATGTGCTACGTGGACTTAACATTCCTTCGGGCAAGCACACGATTGAGTTTACGTTTAAGCCCGATTCCTATTTCACCGGCAATAAGGTAATGCTGGTTTCCAACATCTTGTTATTAATCGCATTAGCCGGAAGTTTCGGTTGGAGTGTTGTGCAGAATCGAAAACTGAACAATGAATAATTTCATTTCGGTTATTGTCTGCACCTATAATCGCGAACGGTACATTGGCAAGTGCTTAGAGCATTTGCACAATCAACATGCCGATAAAAAACTGTACGAAATTATTATTATTGATAACAACAGCACCGATGGAACAACTGAAATTTGCAAAGCTGCGGTAACGAAATACGGTGAAACAACTTTTCACTATTTTTTTGAACCTGTTCAGGGTCATTCGCAATCGCGCAACCGGGGAATCAGCGAATCAAAAGGAAACATCATTGCCTTTCTTGACGATGACGCTTTTACCGACCCTGATTACATTTCCAACCTGAACACCTTCTTTATCGCACACCCGGAAGTAATGGCCATAGGCGGAAAAATTATTCCGGTTTACGAAGGAGAAACGCCTGCGTGGATGTCGGAACACCTGTTGCCACTTGTTGCCGCACAGGATATGGGCAACCAGCCAAAAAAATTCACAGGCCGAAAATTTCCGATTGGCGCCAACATGGCCTTTCGGAAAGAAGCCTTTGATAAATATGGAATTTTTAATACCAATCTTGGCAGAAAAGGCAGTGGATTGGAAGGCGGAGATGAAAAAGATGTATTCGACAGATTGAAGAAAAACAACGAAACAATTTTTTATGTACCATCAGTTATCGTTCAGCACATCATTCCGCAAAAACGGGTAGAACTTTCATACATTCGTGGATTGGGCATTGGCGTGGGCACCAGCGAACGCAAGCGAATACAGGAATCCGGAAAGGTGTTGAACAAGGTATTTGAAGAGTTATACAAAATAGCCGGAACAGGCATACTTATCTTATGGTACTTTTTGCAAGGAAGGTTTTCAGCGGGCATTATGCTGGTTCGGTTTCGGTGTTGGGTTATTAAAGGGTTATTTTTAAAGCAATGAGTTTTATACTCTTCATACAAAATTTTATTAAAGCATCCTTCCAGGTTGTGGAGTCATGCGCCAAAATTCTTTTGCTTTCAAAATTCAGCAATAAAATTTCTCCCGAACGTAAATCCAAAAAGGTATTAATTCTTGGCAACGGCCCTTCCCTTACAAACGACTTACAATCGCACCCAAATTTTTTAACTGGAAAAGACTTAATTTGTGTAAATCATTTCCCTTCTACCGGTTTATATACCGAACTTAAACCCTCTATATATATTACCGCAGCACCCGACCTTTGGTTAGACGACATTGACGAACGGTTCGTTATACAAAGTAAAATTCTGTTCGACAACATCGCTAATAAAACTACCTGGCCGTTGGAGTTTTATATTCCGTTTGAAGCAAGAAAACACAAGCGATGGTTAAATCAAATATCACACAACACGCACATTCAAATCCGATACTATAATAATATTCCCGTTGAAGGCTGGAGTTGGTTTAAGTACCTATGTTTTAATAATAAGTTAGGCATGCCCCGTCCGCATAATGTTATGATTCCCTCGCTGATGATTAGCATTTGGAAAGGATATAATAAAATTTACCTGTTGGGGGCAGACCATAGCTGGCTGTCCGAAATCAGTGTAACGGATAGCAATGAGGTACTCATTAATCAAAAGCATTTTTACGATAGTCAATCCAGTAGTGGTCAACCCCTTGATAAACGGGGGAAAGGAAAACGTAATCTTTCGGAGCTATTGCATAAATTTACAACCGCATTTGCAAGTTATTTTGAGATAAGGGCTTATGCGGAACGAAAAAAAGTAACCGTATTGAACGCTACAAAAGGCTCGTTTATTGATGCGTTTGATAGAATAAAACCTGAACAGGAAGAATATGAAGGATAGTACGTATAAATCTCCGGTTGTAGTAGCAGAAATTGGATGCAACCATAAGGGGGGTTTAGAAATCGCAAAAGAACTGATTACGCTGGCTAAAGAGTGTAAGGCCTCGTATGCCAAGTTTCAAAAACGGAATCCGAAAGAACTACTAACGGATGAACAGTATAACAGTCCGCACCCTAACCCGATGCATTCGTATGGAAGCACCTATGGGGAACATCGCGAAAAGTTAGAGTTGACAAAACACCAGCACCGCGAACTGATGAAATTCTGTTCAGAAATCGGAATCAACTACACCACATCAGTCTGGGACGTAACTTCCGCAAAGGAAATCATTGAACTGAACCCTGACTTTATTAAAATTCCATCGGCCTGTAACAATAATTTTTCATTACTGGAAGAACTTCGCGATAACTACAACGGTGATGTGCATATTTCATTTGGTATGACTACACATGCAGAGGAAGAAGAGGTTGTTTCTTTCTTTGAAGAAAAGAATACAGCAAAAGAGCGGCTGGTAGTGTATTCCTGCACATCGGGTTATCCTGTTCCGTTTGAAAATGTTTGCTTACTTGAAATTAAACGATTGGAAGAAACCTATGGCAGGCGCGTGAAAGAAATTGGTTTTTCCGGTCATCATTTAGGTATCGCTATCGACATTGCTGCCTATGCACTTGGCGCCCGTTGGGTAGAAAGACATTTTACCAAAGACCGCACCTGGAAAGGCACTGACCATGCCGCTTCGTTGGAACCTCCGGGAATGAGCAAGCTTGTGCGCGACCTTAACGCAGCTTTTAAATCCATGACCTACAAGGAAGAAGAGATATTGGATATTGAGAAAGTTCAACGCGAAAAATTAAAGAACAGGAAATAATGTCAACAATTGCTTTTGTTCCGGTACGGTGTGGCAGCAAATCCATTCCATTTAAAAACATCAAGCCCTTACACGGGCGTCCGCTTGTTTTCTGGACACTCCAGGCTCTTCAACAGGCTGAAAAAATTGACCGCATAGTCGTGGCCACAGATTGCGATGAGATTATTGACACCGTAAAAAACTATGGTTTCAACAAAACAGAAATCTACAACCGAAGCACGGAGAATGCAGCAGATGAGTCATCTACCGAGTCGGTTATGTTGGAATATTTAAGCAAACATAAACCCGATAACAACGATTTATTTATACTTGTTCAGGCAACATCGCCCTTCACACAAGCTACTGATTTTAACCGCGCTATTGACCAGTATATAAACACTAATGCCGATTCACTATTAACATGCTGCCGCATTAAACGTTTCTTCTGGAGTGCTGACGGAACAGCCTTGAATTATAATTATCAACAACGACCAAGAAGACAGGATTTTTCAGGAACATTAGTTGAAAACGGAGCCTTTTATATTAGTTCTGTAAAGAATATAACCGAAAGTAAAAACCGCCTATCCGGAAAAATCAGCATTTATGAAATGCCTGAATATACGTTCACTGAATTAGACGAACCAGAAGATTGGAAAATTGCAGAACACATCATGCAAAAGCTGCCTGGAAATATTTACAATACAAAACAAATCAAAATTGTATTGTCGGATATTGATGGCGTGCTTACTGATGCTGGTATGTACTACAGTGAAAATGGTGATGAACTCAAGAAGTTCAGCACATACGATGGAATGGGCTTTAAGCTATTACAACAAAGCGGACTTAAAACAGGTTTGATTACGCAAGAAGACCGTCAGTTAAACAAACGCAGGGCAGAAAAATTAAAATTGGATTTTCTATACCAGGGAATTGACAACAAACTGGCCATTGCAAAAGAAATCTGTCAGCAAGAGAATATTAGCCTGAACGAAGTTGCCTATATCGGTGATGATATAAACGACTTTGAACTTCTTAGCCACGTTGGTGTTGCGGCCTGCCCTGCAAATGCTGCGTCTAAAATTAAATCCATACCGGGGATTGTTCAACTATCAACAGCAGGGGGCTCCGGAGTCTTTCGCGAGTTTGCCGAATTTATCCTGAAGCATAAGCAATAATCCATGCCAAGCTCTATACTTACAAAAATCAGAAATCTTAAAATCTATAAAAAGATTTCCGCTATACCCCGCATGGTAAGCGGACAATATAAATTTTACATTTCTCCTTCATTATTATTTCTGTTACAACACAAAGAAGGGAAGCTTAACCGGTACAGTCTTATTGTTCGATACCTGGCCATTGAACATCTGCAAGGCAAAAACAGTATCGGGCTTAACCTGTATAACCGTATGCAGGCAGCACGCGAGAATTACCTGAAAGAAAATGGAATTGCCATACGAAAAGAAGACCGGGTTGATGAAAAACAAAATACACTATCGCCCCTAATTAAAAGTTTTTCAACGAAAGGATTTGATAAAAACTTTCCTATAATAGTTAATACCGGGTTTCACCTGATTGACGGTTCGCACAGGCTGGCCTGTGCGCTTTACTTTAACATTGACAAAGTTTTAATTAAGAGAATTACACAACCAGAGGCTTACTATGGATTGGATTGGTTCAGGAATATTTTCAATGAAGAGGAAATCGCCCTGTTGGAAACAACGTACAAAGAACTGATAGAACGGATTGACATTCGTAGTGTGATGAAAGAAGTGCTGAACATGGAGCAACAAACTTTCGGGCGAGGCACATTTTACCAAAGTTTTGAAGAGTTAAACGTTTCAGGGCAACGCCCTTCGGCAGAACGCCTCGCTGTTTACAATCTTACCAATTTCCTCGCGCCTCATCAAGAGGTGTTGGATATTGGGTCAAACTGCGGGTTCATCACATTAAAAACAGCCCCTCATGTAAAGCATATAACCGGCATCGAAATTTCTTCCAGCTTAGTTATGTTATCCCGGATAACGCAGGCTTACTTAGGCATTCATAACGCAACATTTATCACGGGGAGCTTCAGCAAGAAAATACCTGAAAAGAAATTTGATTTTATTTTTTCATTTGCAGTTCATTATTGGATTGGCCTGGAGTTTAAAATCTATATTCAAACATTAAAAAACTTACTAAATCCTGGCGGGCTTATTCTTTTTGAAAGTCAGGATATAGAAAAAATGGATAAGGACTGGGATGAGAAAATTAACCAGTTTAAATTACATGAGTTTACTGAATTGCATACAGGAAGTTTAAAAGACGATGGCGTTATCACCAGGAAGTTTTCGGTGTTGAAACTTAAAGATTAACAGCTTATCCCACGATTATGAAATCCTTTATACTCCCTGCCGTTTTCTTGTTCATAATCAATAATTGCTTTTCGCAGAATCAATTCAGCATTAAAGTCTATCAAAATACAGACTTCTTTCAAACTGAATATTATTCAGCAGGTAATGTATTTACAAAAACAAGCAATGTTAATTTTAGCAGAATTTCAATAGCTGTTAGTCTCAAGAAAAAAATTTCTCATGAAGTTGAATTTATGATACCTGAGAAATCAAAATCAGCTTCTTCAATAAAATTTCCATATAGTTATACCTTTTCGCAAAGGGCTGAACTTAATGAGTCTGTTAGCGCTTACGCCCTGCGCTATGAAGTAAGTTCAGAAATAAAGTCCAGCTCCAACCGATTTAATTTTTATTTGGGACTCGGATTAAATCCATATTTTATTGAGGTTGAAAGTACTCCCAACGTTCCAACCGTGTTTTACTCCAAAACTTCATTGTACGGTTTCTCTTTGAACACTATTCCCCGTATTACGTTAAACGTCAGTGAAAGAATTAGCCTTGACTTAAATATTCCATTTAAAGTGTACGATTACCAATTTGAAAGAAGACGAATTGAAAACCCTCATATCCCACCTGGTCAGCGGGTAATGAAAAAATCGTATAACCAGTTTTTTGAGAATGTGTACACGATTCGGCTGGGGCTGGCGTTTAAGATTTAGGAAGGGAGTTAATATTCTACAACACATCAAGTATCTCCGACAGGTCAGGTTTTGTTAACCAACTAATCTCCTCATCCCTTTTAAACCACGTCAACTGCCGTTTGGCGTACCTGCGCGAGTTGCGTTTTAATAACCGGGTGGCCTCTTCACGATCATATTTTCCTTCCATAAAATCAAAAACCTCCTGGTAGCCTACGGTTTGAAGTGCGTTGTGTGCCCGAAAGGGATACAACACTTTAGCTTCCTCAAACAGACCGGCTTCAATCATCTTATCCATGCGCTCATCTATGCGGCTGTAAAGTTCCTTGCGCTCCAATTCCAACCCGATTTTAACAACTGTAAACGGAAGTACACGCTTTTGTTTTTTCTGAAAGGTTGTAATTGACTTGCCTGTGGCTAACACAACTTCCAATGCACGACTAAGCCTGGCGGGGTTTTGCTGATCGGCCGCACTGAAATATTCAGGGTCAAGTTTTTGTACTTCTTGCTGCAACCACTGCAAGCCATTGACTTTATACTTTTCAATAACAGTTTCTCTGATTTCATCAGGAACTTCAGGAATATCATCAAATCCTTCAAGCAGCGCTTTGACATACAACCCAGAACCTCCACAAACCAGCACGGTATCGTACAAGCCAAACAACTCATAAATCTTCTTCAACGCCTCCTCCCCGAATTGAGCCGCGTCATACTTGTCGTGGATGGAATGAGAGTCAATAAAATGATGCTTTACCCTGGCGAGTTCTTGTGGTGTTGGCTTGGCCGTGCCAATGGCCATCTCCCGGTAAACCTGGCGCGAATCGGCTGATATAATTTCCGTTCTCAACGCCTCGGCCAGTTCAATAGAAAGCGCTGTTTTGCCCACCGCAGTGGGGCCAACTATTACTACTAATTTTTTGCCGGCTAACTTCACGCTTCAAAAATAAGCACGCTGACCGTAAATAATTGCCGACATTCATATTTATCAAGTATCTTCGCCCCATTGAAACAACTACTATGATTAAGTACACTGTTCCGTTTTTAACCAAGCTGGAAGACATGATCGCGGAGTCGGATTACACGCTGCGTTATGAAAAGGGAAATTTTAAATCCGGCTATTGCCTGCTGCGCGACCAGAAAATCATCATCATTAATAAATTTTATACCACCGAGGGCAAAATCAACGCCCTGCTCGATATACTTAAAACGGTTGAGCTTGAAACCACCCGTTTTACCGAAAAGAGTCAGAAGCTATACGAAGAAATAACACAAACTGAAGTTAAGGCTTGAAAATCACCTTCCTTGGAACCGGCACTTCGCAGGGTGTTCCTGTTATCGGCTGTGGCTGTGTGGTTTGTATCTCGTTGGATTTTCGCGATAAACGGTTGCGCTCTTCCATTCACATAAAAACAACCGATACAAGTATAGTGATTGACACTGGGCCGGATTTCCGGCAACAGGTGTTGCGCGAACACATTACGCGGCTTGACGGTGTGTTGTTCACGCACGCTCATCGCGACCATACTGCCGGACTTGATGACATACGCGCCTTCAACTTTATACAAAATATGAGTATGCCCGTTTACGGAACTACCGAAACGCTTAACCAACTTAAAAAAGATTTTGCCTACATTTTCGGACCGAAAGATTACCCCGGTCTGCCGCAAATAAGTCTGCATGAAATTGATGAAACCCCGTTTATCTTTCGCTCTTTACACATCATGCCCCTGCCCGTGTTTCATTTTAAAATGCCAGTGTTTGGGTTTCGCATAGGCACGTTTAGCTACATTACCGACTGCAATCATATTCCTGAACAAACATTAGAAAAACTTAACGGCACCGAAACACTGGTGCTGAACGCCTTGCAACACGAACAGCACATTTCGCATTTTAACTTAGAGCAGGCCATTCAAATGGTAGAGATTATCAAACCTAAGCAAGCTTACTTTACACACATCAGTCATAAACTTGGGTTACATGCCGAAGTGAGTAAACAACTACCCGATAATATTAAACTTGCTTTTGACGGACTCTCGTTGGAGCTTGGGGCTTAGATTGTTAGGAATCAGGACTTGGGGATTAGGACTTAGGGGTAGGGATTAGAGGTTGGGTGTCTATATTTGTAACTCCATTATCTAACAAGGGTGTGCACAACAACTACTACCTGCTACGACTACTTTCCAGCGAACTGGAATCAACCTTAACGGGAACGGTTGTGTCCGAATGCTTCAGCCAATCGAAAGACGAACTGATTATACGGTTTGAAACAACCTCATCGCCTTTCTTCATCAAAGCCAGCCTGTTAGCCGATTTCTGCTGCCTTTCTTTTCCGCATGAATTTAACCGCGCACGAAAAAACAGCGTTGACCTTTTTTCTGAATTGATTGGGTTGCGTGTTACCGGCATCAGGCAATTTATCAATGAGCGCTCCTTCTCCCTGCTATTCAACCACGAAACTGAACTGCTTTTTAAAATGCACGGCAACCGGGCAAATCTTGTGCTGTTTACTTCCGGTAAGCCCGTGAGCCTGTTCAGAAATCACCTCATAGCCGACTTAGAAATAAACCTGCATACGCTTGATAAATCAATCGATTGGAGCGAAGAGGCTTTTAGAAAAAACATAGACCAACTTAATAAGTTCTATTTTACATTTGGAAAGGTTGTATGGAAGTATCTTCACAACGAGGGGTTTGAAGAAAAATCTGCACCTGAAAAATGGAGCATGCTACATGATGTTATTCAAAAACTTGAGCATCCTGAATTTTACATTACCAAACTAAACGATGAACTTTTATTAAGCCTTGTTGAAATCGGTGAACCGCAACAAACTTTTACCTCTGCAAAAGACGCGCTTCACCAGTTCTCTAATATACGTGCCAAACGTTCCGGTTTACAGTACGAAAAAGATGCGCTATTAACCAAGCTCCGCACCCGAATAAAAAATGGTGAAGCGTATCTGAAAAAAACTTCATCAAAACTAAAAGAGATTGAGGCGGACAATCACTATAAATTTTGGGCAGACCTGATTATGGCGAACCTATACCGCATTGAGCCGGGCGTTAAAAAAATAGCACTGGAAGATTTCTCTACCGGAAAGCCTGTCGAGATAAAGCTCAGGGAAGAATTAAACGCCCAGAAAAACGCAGCCATTTACTATCGCAAAGCCAAAAACCAACACATTGAAATTGAAAAGCTAAAAGAAGCTATTGACCGAAAAGAAGATGAAATCCTAAAACTAAACAACTGGATTGCCGATATTGAACGTATTGATTCGGCTAACGATTTAAAACTATTTATCCGTACTTCAGGATTGCAGGCCGACACACCAAAAAAAGAAGCTCCCCTTCCCTACTATGAGTTTGAAATGCAGGGCTATAAAATATGGGTTGGTAAAAATGCCAAACATAACGATGAGCTAACTCAACGACTTGCGCATAAGGAAGACTTGTGGCTTCATGCCAAAGATGTGAGCGGGTCGCATGTACTCATTAAGTACCAGGCAGGTAAAAATTTTCCAAAACCGGTAATTGAACGCGCTGCCGAATTAGCCGCGTATTATTCTAAAAGAAAAACCGAAACGCTTTGCCCCGTAATATTTACTCCAAAAAAGTTCGTGCGTAAAAGAAAAGGCGACCCGCCCGGAGCGGTAATAGTTGAGAAAGAAGAAGTGATTATGGTGGAGCCTAAACCATAGTCGAATGGTGTGCTATAACCGAACCAAGGTAGTCACCTTGCTATGTTTCAACCGGTTTGTATAAACTCGTTTATACACCTCCATAACAACCAATATGATTGAAGCCGTTGCCAGCAACTTCAGCCACTCCGATAAACTTACCGGCTCAACGTTCAGCAAATTTTGCATAAACGGAATGTGCATGGAGAGAATATGAATACCCTGCGCCACAATAATCGATAGCCATACAAAATGATTGTGCGCTAACGGCATAGAGAACACCGAGGTGCGCTCCGACCGGCAATTCAGCACATGAAAATTCTGCAACAACACCATCAGTAACAAAATAATATTGCGGGCTTCAGCTTCTCCATAATGCAGGTTGTTCAGCAAATGAAACCATAAACCAAAGGTAAGCAACATCATAACCGAAGCCGAAATTAGTGTTTCTGTAATCATAAGCCTGTCGAAAATACCCTGTGTTGGTTTTCGGGGTGGTTCATTTAACACATAAGGCTCACCTTTTTCAAATGCAAGGGCTACATCCTGCGTACCGTTTGTAACTAAGTTCAGCCAAAGCAACTGCACCGGCAAAAACGGAAGTGGCAAGCCGGTTATCAGCGCCATAAATACCATAATAATCTCTGCCGCACCGGTGGAGATGAGCATGTAAATAATTTTACGAAGGTTGCTATATGTGTACCGCCCCTCTTCAATACCCGAAGCTATCGATGAGAAATTATTATCGGTAACAATAATGCTGGCCGACTCTTTGGCTACATCGCTGCCATACCCCATAGCTACACCAATGTTGGCAGTTTTCAATGCGGGCGCATCGTTTACGCCATCACCGGTAACGGCAGCAAAGTTTCCTTCATGCTGCACGGCTTCCACAATCTGTTGTTTTTGCAACGGACTTACCCGCGCAAAAACAGTTTTACCCGATAACCGCTTGCGAAATTCTTCATCGTCTTTTCCGTTACTCAATCCGAGTTGGTCTCCGGTTATCACTTCTTCTTTTGATGAGGCTATACCCAATTCGTTTGCAATGAACAATGCCGTTGACGGGTGGTCTCCGGTAATCATACTTACCTGTATGCCCGCATGATGACAAAACTCAACCGCACTTTTTGCTTCCGGTTTCAGTGGGTCAATCAATGCTACCAATCCAAGTAATGATAAATTTTGCAAAGGCGATGAAGGATTAACTTCACCAGAGGCTACTGCCAAGACACGAAAACCCTGTTCGGCCAACCGGTTAGCCTGCTCAAAAAACAACGCACGGTTATCCTCTGCGCATAACGAAACAATGGCCTCCAGCGCACCCTTTGCTGCTGCTTTTGTTTTTCCTTCCTTATCGGTATAAATAATGGCTGCATATTTCCTGTCCGATTCAAACGGGATTTCGCGTATCACCTCTACACATTGCCGGACATCCTCTAACCGTTTACCGGATTTAATTGCCAGCGCGAGAAACGCCACATCAATAGCATCGCCATGATGCTCCCATTCTTCACCTTCTTTAACCAACCCGGCTTCATTACATAGCACGCCCGCCACAATAAGTTCATCGAGCAACGTTGCTGTTTCTGTGTTGGTAATTGATTCGCCTGCTAATTCTCCATTACCGTTATAGCCTGCTCCGCTAACATCAACCTGCGCGCCATTTGTCAGCATTATTCTTTTTACCGTTTGCTGGTCAACCGTAAGCGTTCCGGTTTTGTCGGTTCCGATATAGTTGCAACTTCCTAAGCCTTCTACGGCCGAAAGTTTTCGGATTATTACATTTCGTTTTGCCATGCGGCTTGTGCCGATAGATAGCGCCACTGTCATGGCAATGGGCAAGCCTTCCGGTATGGCCGAAACCGCAACAGCTACGGCAACAAAAAACATTTCAATTAACGGTATGTCCTGGTAGAAACCGATGAGAAAAATAACCGTGCACGACACCAGCACGATAACGCTGATACGTTTTGCAAACCGGTTCATGCGTTGCATCAGTGGCGTTTCTTCCTGGGCGGTTTCTGTTACCGATTTTGCAATCTTGCCAACCTCGGTATTCAGGCCGGTAGTAACAACTAAACCACGACCCCGACCACTTGTTACGGTAGTACCGGCAAACAGCATATTTACCTGGTCGCCAAGCGGAAGTTCAACACCTTCGAGTACATCAGTTTTTTTTTCAACAGGCAGCGATTCACCGGTAAGAATGGCTTCTTCGGTGCGCAGGTTGTTGGATGAAATCAATCGCAAGTCTGCCGGCACGCGCATCCCCGATTCCATCAGCACTACATCGCCCGGCACAAGGTATTCGGCATCTAATAAAACCGTGTTGCCATCGCGTATTACCCTCGCTTTTGTTTTTACCAACTGTTGTAACGCTGCCGCATTTGTTTCGGCTTTCCACTCCTGGTAGGTGCCCAGTATGGCGTTAATGATGATGATGAGAAAAATAAACCCGGCATCTTCCGCTTCACCAATCAGCAAGGAAACCACTCCGGCAGCAAGAAGCACATAGATTAACGGGCTGGCAAACTGGTGCAGCACAATTTTCAGAAAAGTAACCTGCTTGCTTTTGGGCAATACGTTTAGCCCGTGCTGTTTCAGGCGGCTGTCGGCTTCGGCAGCGCTAAGCCCTTCAGGCGAAGTTTTAAAAACATCATACAGTTCCGCTACCGGTTGCTTAAAATACTGACTCATCGAAATCGGGGCTATATCTTAACAATCTTGTAAAGATACGCCCGCTACCCGCAACATTAATGTGATGATTGTCATGTGAGCCGCTGACCAGCGTCATTCAAAACAATGGCAAAAAACTACAACTAAACTTCTGCAAAATTGCCACAACGCTACTTCACAACATTTATCTTCAGCGTATTGGTACGCTGGCGCTCCTGTATAGGCATACTGGCCATCGTAATAAAAATATCTCCGCTTTGTACGTGCCCTTCCTTTTTCAAAATGGCCTCTACATCGGCAATGGTTTCATCGGTAGAGTTTACCTTATTGTAATGATACCCGCGCGTGCCCCATACGAGGTTAATGGTATTGATAAGGTACTTATTGCTTGTAAACACAAATATGTTTGTATTGGGGCGGTACGATGACGACTGGAACGCGGTGTAGCCCGAAGAAGTCATGCCTACAATAGCTTTGGCGCCTACATCTTTGGCAAGTTTGCAGGCCGCAAGCACAAGGCTGTCGTTTATATACACCGGTGATTTCGGGTCAACTCCGCGAAAGCGGTAATACAGTTTTTCGTTTTTCTCTACCGAGCCAATAGTACGCACCATACTGCGCACCACTTCAATAGGGTATTTACCGGCTGCTGTTTCGGCCGAGAGCATTACGGCATCTGCGCCATCCATAACCGCGTTGGCCACGTCATTGGTTTCGGCACGGGTGGGGCGCGGGTTTTCAATCATGCTCTCCATCATCTGTGTGGCTACAATAACCGGCTTGGCAGCAGCATTGCATTTCTCTACCAGCATCTTTTGCACCATCGGCACTTCTTCCAGCCAAATCTCTACGCCCAGGTCGCCACGCGCTACCATTAGCGCATCGGTGGCGGCAATAATCTCATCAATGTTACTTATGGCTTCTGGCTTTTCAATTTTCGCCACAATCCGCGAAAGCGATTGGTTTTCTTCTAAAATGCCTCTTAAAATTTTTATATCCTGCGCTTTACGAACAAACGAAAGGGCAATCCAGTCTAAATTATTTTTTATCCCAAACTCCAGGTCTTGCAGGTCTTTTTCGGTGAGCGAGGGTGCCGATACTTTGGTGAAGGGCATGTTTATACCCTTGCGCGATTTGAGCGGGCCGCCATACACCACTTCTGTAATCACATCTATATCGCGAACTTCTTTAACTTTCAATTCAATCTTGCCATCATCTACTAATATCACATCTCCGGCCTTCACATCTTTAGGCAAGTGTTGGTATGATGTGCTGGCAATTTCCCGGTTGCCCTTCATTTGCCGGGTGGTGATGATAAACTCCTGGCCACGCTCCAGCACCACATCGGGTTCAACTTCCTGCACGCGGATTTTCGGGCCTTGTAAATCAAGTAACAGAGCAACGGTTGTGCGCAATTCTTCATTCAGTTCGCGCACGGTATCAATTACTTTCTGGTGGTCTTCGTGCGTGCCGTGCGAAAAATTCAGGCGGAACACATCTACACCTTCTTTGATAAGGGCGCGGAGCATTTCGTGCGAGTTGGATGCGGGGCCTACGGTTGCTACAATTTTGGTTTTGTTATACGATATCATTTCCATGATTAAAATTTCAAAGGGTTAAGGTTATTTAATTAATCGTTACACAAAATAGTACCCGTCATTGCGAGTGGCAGCGAAGCAATCTCGATTTCGGTACTTAAAACCGGATTGCTTCGGTCGTTCCTCCCTCGCAATGACGTACTGCTTTTTGTTTTGTGTAACATCTTTTGTAATGTGTTTAAAAAATAAAGTTGCTCCGCGATTTTAGCGACCCGGCCGCTATGGGAGTAACCAGTTCAACAGAAGGAATTTCTTTTATCGTTTGCAGAATCATCGAAGTAAAATTATTGTCTTCAGAAGCCGTCAAAAGTATAAAATCAAAACGAGGAAATTCAGGCACAAGAAAATACTTTCCGGTTTCGTAATCGATAGGTTTGTTTTTGAACAGTTTCAATCGATTGAGGGGCGTTTCGTAAGCATAAAAAGAAAAATACCGTTCTTCGCCTTTTTTAAAGCCTACGGGCAGGTCGGGCTGGCGCACTAATTTCACCCCCAGTTTCCGGTTAATCTCCCAGGCCAATTTATAGCCCTTTAGTGCCGATATGACGCCCGCAAGTTCAAAGTCGAAATCGTACTCAACAATAAGCTTGTTTTTCTTCATTTCTGGCGCAATTTGGAAGGATTTTGAGGCCAAAGGCCCCGATTAAAAAAGTTTGACAATATTGCAGTAAATATCTTTCTTTGCAGGGATTTTTAAATCTTAAAACCTTAAAAACATGTCTGAAATCGCACAAAAAGTAAAACAGATTATCATCGATAAGCTCGGTGTGGAAGAATCTGAAGTTACTCCTGAAGCAAGCTTTACCAACGACCTTGGCGCTGACTCTCTCGATACTGTTGAGTTAATCATGGAGTTCGAAAAGGAATTTAACACTTCTATTCCTGACGACCAGGCCGAAAACATTTCTACCGTTGGTCAGGCTATATCTTACCTGGAACAGAACGTTAAGAAGTAAGACTTTTTTACCTCACGCACATTTTCACGTATGACGTTAAAGCGAGTAGTAATCACCGGGTTAGGTGCACTTACCCCCATAGGTAACAACCTTAGGGAATACTGGGATGGATTAAAAGCCGGTACCAGTGGCGCTGCACCTATTACCCGTTTTGATGCTACCCTCTTTAAAACCAAATTTGCCTGCGAAGTAAAAAACTTCGATATCGGCAATTTTATGGACCGTAAAGAGGCCCGCAAAATGGACCCCTTTGCGCAATACGCAATGGTGGTTGCAGACGAGGCCATAAAAGACTCAAACCTTCCGCTGCCGGCACTTGACCCACACCGCATTGGTGTGATTTGGGGTTCGGGCATCGGAGGGTTACTTACCTTCCAGGAAGAAGTGAAGTCCTTCGCCAAAGGCGATGGCACGCCTCGCTTCAACCCGTTTTTTATTCCGAAAATGATTCCCGACCTGAGTGCGGGGCACATCTCTATCAAATACGGTTTTCGCGGCCCTAACTTTGTAACCGTTTCGGCCTGCGCATCCTCTACCAATGCCATTTACGATGCCTTCACCTACATTCGCCTGGGTAAGGCTGACGTGATTGTTTCGGGGGGTTCGGAAGCTGCCGTATGCGAAGCCGGTGTGGGCGGATTCAATGCCATGAAGGCGTTGTCGGAACGCAACGATTCTCCTGAAACGGCATCGCGCCCGTATGACAAAGAACGTGACGGTTTTGTTTTAGGTGAAGGCGCTGGCGCGTTGATATTGGAAGAGTATGAACACGCCAAAAAACGAGGCGCAAAAATCTATGCAGAAGTAATAGGCGGTGGTATGTCGGCTGATGCCTACCACATTACCGCTCCTCATCCTGAAGGTGCCGGCATTACCAAGGTAATGGAAAACGCACTGGAAGAAGCGGGCATCAAACCTGAAGAAGTAGATTACATCAACACACACGGAACATCAACTCCGCTTGGCGACATCGGGGAGATTAAAGCCATTGCGCAGGTGTTTGGCGACCATGTGTATAAGATGAACATCAGCTCTACCAAATCCATGACAGGCCACTTGCTTGGCGCTGCCGGTGCCATTGAAGCGCTGGCGTGTGTGATGGCCCTTAACGAAGGCGTTGTACCGCCTACTATCAACAACTTCACACCAGACGACCAATTGGATTCGCGGTTGAACCTGACGCTTAATAAGGCGCAAAACCGTGACGTAAAAGTTGCGTTGAGCAATACCTTTGGCTTTGGCGGCCATAATGCTTCTATCATTCTCCGTAAAGCCTGACCCCCGGACTGACTCAATTGTCATCGCGGGCTTGACCCGCGATCTCATTTGCAACTCAATCTTTAGATCGCGGCTCTCGTACCTCGGCCGCGATGACATGGACTGTTGATGCATTACGGTGCTCTGCGATTAAGTTTAGGATTGTGTTTTTACAGATAAATAAATCCCTTTGCTTACCTTAGGGCATTAAATCCATGTGCCTGATAACGTGTGGCGAATTCTTAAAATCACCGGCAAAAAATCCCCATCCGACAAAAAGTTGATTGCCGCTATGCAAACCGTAGCCGGCTTCACGCCCGGTAACCTTGAACTGTACCGGCTCGCTACCCGGCATAGCTCAATGGCGAAAGAAAACGGAGAAGGATTCAGGGAGAACAACGAACGGTTAGAATATTTAGGCGATGCCATTCTTGGAGCGGCCGTTGCCGATTTTCTGTTCAAGAAATTTCCATACAAATCAGAAGGCTTCTTAACGGAAATTCGTTCGCGTATAGTAAACCGCGAATCGTTAAACCTGCTGGCTCGTAAAATCGGTATCGGAGATATTGTTCAATACAACCAGAAAAACCAGCAACTACAACAGGTAATTTTAGGAAACACGTTAGAAGCCATTGTGGGTGCAATCTATCTCGACAAAGGATTTTTACGAACCAAACGTTTCGTTATCAATAAACTCATCATACCTAACTACGACCTTGACGAATTAGTAAGCACGCAAACTAATTTTAAAAGTAAAGTAATTGAATGGTGCCAACGCGAAAACAAAGAAGTGCGTTTTGAAATTGTAGATATAAAAAAAGGCAGAGTACACAAAGAATTTACTGCGCAGGTAATTATTGACAATAACGTGGTAGGCACCGGTTACGGCAACAGTAAGAAAAAAGCGGAACAGGATGCCGCCTACAAAACCTGCGAACAATTGAAAATACTAGAAGCACTAACGTGAAACGATTGAAACTGGCAGGCGCAACCTTGAATCAAACCCCTTTCGATTGGAAGGGAAATGAACATAATATTATTGACGCAATCAATAAAGCAAAACAGGAAGGCGCCCGCATTCTTTGCCTGCCCGAACTTTGCATTACCGGCTACGGATGCGAAGACGTTTTTTTAAGCGATTGGTTAAGTGAAAAAGCATTTGAACAATTACTGAAACTTAAAAATCATTGTGTTGACATTACGGTTAATATCGGGTTGCCCATTCGCATAGATGGGCGCACGTATAACGGCTCGTGCGTTATTCACAACACAAAAATACTGGGCATTACCCTGAAACAAAATTTACCCAACGATGGTGTGCACTACGAACCGCGCTGGTTTACACCATGGCAACCCGGCAAGGTAATCAGCTTAACGCAACAAGGTGTAACCTTCCAGGCGGGCGACCTCCTCTACGAATCGAACAGCATTCGATTTGGTATTGAGATTTGTGAAGACGGATGGAGCAGGGAAAAAAGACCTGGTTATAATTTTCAAAAACGTGGCGTTGACCTCATCCTTAACCCAAGCGCCAGCCATTTTGCTATGGGAAAAAGCATAAACCGCGAAGAAGAAGTTGCGCTTGATGGCTCGCGGTTGTTCAACTGCGTTTATATTTTCTGTAACCTGTTAGGCAACGAAGCCGGACGAATGATTTACGATGGCGATATTGTGTTTGCGCAGCAAGGCAACCTGCTGGTGCGCAACACCCGGTTATCATTCGAGCCGGTAAATATTATTACTTGCGAGGTTGATTTTAACCATCCTGAAAAGAGTGAACGTAAACTTCTGCCCGATTCAAAAGACAGGAATGAAGAGTTGACCAAAGCCGTTACGCTTGGGCTTTATGATTATTTACGCAAGAGCAAAGCGAAGGGCTTTGTGCTATCGCTAAGCGGAGGCGCTGATTCGGCTACTTGCGCTGTACTGGTTGCCGAAATGGTGAAACGTGCAAGCGCTGCATTGGGTTGGAACAGGTTCTGTTCGAGTCTGGAGCTTTCGTCTGTACAACATCAGCACGAAGCTGTTAACCTTTTATTGGCATGCGCCTACCAAGAAGCAAAAAATTCTTCTGATAAAACTTTTCAGGCTGCAAAAACATTGGCTGAGTCTTTAGACGCAACGTTTTATAACTGGAGCATACAGGAAGAAGTTGATTCGTATTCGTCTAAAATTGAACAGGCGCTAAGTCGGTCGCTATCCTGGCAGTCGGATGATATTGCCCTGCAAAATATTCAGGCGCGGGCGCGTTCACCCATCATCTGGATGCTGGCCAACATCAGGCAAAGCATTTTACTCACTACATCAAATCGCAGTGAAGGAGACGTGGGCTACACCACTATGGACGGTGATACGAGCGGAAGCCTTGGCCCGATTTCAGGGATTAGCAAACCAACCATACTTAGCTGGTTAACATGGGCTGAACAGGAACTTGGTTACACCGGGTTGCATTATGTAAATTCATTAAAACCAACGGCCGAATTGAGGCCATCAGAGAGAAACCAAACCGATGAAGATGACCTGATGCCCTATACCGTATTGGAGGCGATTGAGCGGCAGGCCATCCTGAACAGGAAATCGCCCATTGCGGTATTTGATAGTTTACAATCAGATTTTACGGATAAGACGCTGCTGAAAAATCACATTCGCAAATTCTTCCGTATGTGGGCGACCAATCAATGGAAGCGCGAACGGCTGGCGCCATCCTTCCACTTAGATGATTTTAATGTTGATCCGCGAACCTGGTGCAGATTCCCCATCCTTTCGTCCGGGTTTGAAGAGGAACTTGTGTTACTTGATAAGGAGAATAACGACTGAGACTTATCCACACTTTTTAGGTAGATTTGTCTGGTTTTAACAGACAAATAAATAAGTTGTGCGCAAGTTTTTTAAATGACAGTAGACCAAGAAATAGAAAAATTAAAGACGGGCATCTTCTCAGACGACTGGGACAAGATGAAGGAATCATCGAACCGACTTTTTGAAATCGGGGGACAGGAGAATGTTGACTATTTAATTGGACTCCTGGACCAATCAAATCCACTTGTAAGAAACGCAGTGGCATTGACTTTCATGGACAATAAATTCAATGACGCGCTTGAACCACTTCTTAAATCGATAATAAAAGAGGAGAACAGAAACGCCCGAGGGACAATGGTGTATGCACTTGAAGAATTGGACTGCAAAAATAAACTGAAGGAATTATTTGACATATTATTCACAGCCGCAAAGAATGCCGAAGTTCAAACTGGAATTCTGACAGTTTTAGACGAGCAGGAATTTGAATTCACAAAGGACGACCTAATTGAAATTCAAGAAAAGTGGGAAAGACTAAAGGACGATTGGAACGAATTGAATGGAATAAACAAGGGGAAAGTGAAGGACTACGAGATTGACAAAGAGACAATCCAAAACTTTGTAGACGGATATGTTTCTTATTTAAAAAGAGGATAGAAAACCAGCGCACAACATTAACGGAGTGGAAACGGCAACCATAGAAAAAATGTTAGTGGATATTTTTTGCGATGATGTGATTTTTTCGGCTCAGCAAGGTGCTGAAATGCGAACCATTTTTAAAAATGCTTTTGATAAATACACCATTAATCAAAGCAAAATGCTTCGCTATGCCGACAGACGAAGAAAGAAAGAACAATTGAGCCAATTCGTAAAAACAATTTCAAACCTATGGCGAAAATCAATGTAAAAGATACGGAAATTACGATTATATCGGTTGAGGAGCGAGATTACATTTCACTTACCGATATGGCAAACGCCAAAGAAAGCGAAAGCCGTGCAGCCGACATCATAAAAAATTGGATAAGAGCACGTTACACGCTTGAGTTCTTAGGAACTTGGGAGCAAATAAACAACCCCAATTTTAAAGTGGTCGAATTCGACCACTTTAAATCACAGGCAGGCTTGCCAAGTTTTGTGTTGAGCGTTTCGGAATGGGTTGAAAAAATCCAATCCCGAAGCGTTTTTCTATTGGTATAAGATTTACGAACTGACAAGCAAACAAAATTAAATGGCAGAGAAAGAAGCAAAAGCACGGATAAAAATCAACAAGTTGCTGGAAGATGCAGGTTGGAGGTTCTTTGACGACAAAAACGGCAAAGCAACTATCAAACTTGAATCTGCCATTACAATGGACGACTTAGGCGATGACTTTGAAAAAGTCAAAAACGGTTTCATTGACTTTTTGCTTACGGATGAAAATCAAAATCCAATTTTAGTTCTTGAAGCGAAAAAAGAAAGTTTAAATCCGTTAGTTGGCAAAGAACAAGCTCGCAATTACGCCAAATCTCAAAAAGTAAAATTCATTATTCTTTCAAACGGAACGTTGCATTATTTGTGGAACGTGGAAAGCGGAAATCCTGAACAAATACAAGTGTTTCCTACTTTGGAAAGCATTAAACAGTATTACGACTTTAATCCTGAACCTCAAAAACTAATTGACGAAGTTGTAAATGATGATTATGTTGTTTTAACACAACTGCCCAACTACAAAGACAATCCCGATTTTAAAAACGAAAACAAAAAGCAAGATTTAATTTTCAATTACAAACTTCGTTTTCTTCGTTACTACCAGGTTGAAGCCATTAAAGCCGTGCAGAAAGCCGTAAGCGAAGGCAAAAAACGGTTCTTGTTGGAAATGGCAACAGGAACAGGAAAAACTTTGACTGCTGCGGCTATCATCAAATTGTTTTACCGAACAAAAAACGCAAGACGTATTTTGTTTTTGGTTGACCGTTTGGAATTGGAAGAACAAGCACGAAAAGATTTTACGAACTATCTCAAAAACGACCTTACAACCGTTGTTTACAAAGAAAAGAAAAACGACTGGCGTAAAGCAGAAATTGTTGTTACCACAATTCAGTCGTTGATGGTAAACAACAAATACAAAACGCTTTTTTCGCCAACCGATTTTGATTTGATTATTTCCGATGAATCGCATCGTTTGCTGGGTGGCGGAAACAGTCGTGCTTTGTTTGAATATTTTTTGGGTTACAAATTGGGCTTAACCGCCACGCCAAAAGATTATTTAAAAAATTTAGACACCGACAACATTGACGACCCACGAGAATTGGAACGCAGAATGTTGTTAGACACTTACACCACCTTTGGTTGCGAAAGCGGAACGCCAACCTATCGCTATACGTTGGTGGACGGAGCAAAAGACGGCTATTTGCGACAGCCGATTGTTGTAGATGCACGAACCGATGTAACCACAAAATTGCTTTCCGAACAAGGTTACGGAGTAATGGTAACGGTTGCCAGCACCGAGCAGGAAGATGTGCTGGAAGAAGTGAAATACAAACAAAATCATTTTGAACGTAAATTTTTTAGCGAAGAAACCAATCGTGTGCTTTGCAAAACGTTTATTGAAAACGGGCTGAAAGACCCAATCACAGGCGAGTTTGGAAAAGGGTTGGTTTTTGCCGTTTCGCAAAACCACGCTGCAAAATTAGCTCAACTCTTAAACGAATTAGCACATCACTATTTTCCGAACAAATACCAAAGTAATTTTGCTGTACAGGTTACAAGCAATGTGCAAAACGCTCAACAAATGACGGTTGATTTTAGCAACGATAAACTATTGGGCTTTTCAAATTTTGCCAAAGGCAACGAACAGTTAGAAAGCTACAAAACCAGCAAAGCCCGTGTTTGCGTAACCGTTGGAATGATGACAACAGGTTGGGATTGCCCCAACATTTTAAACCTTGGTTTAATGCGCCCGATTTTTTCGCCAACCGAATTTATTCAGATAAAAGGGCGTGGCACACGAACACACAAATTTGAACACAAGTTTAAAAACGAATTAGGCGAACAAGAAACCATTAGCATTGACAAAGCCAATTTTAAACTCTTTGACTTTTTTGCCACTTGCGAATATTTTGAAGAAAAATACGAATACGACCAGGTGTTGAAACTGCCTGCAAACATTGACACAGGCGATGATTTGCCAATTGCAGACGACAACGCCATAAAACCAAAACGCACAGGTTACGAGTACACCGACAATGATAAAATTGCTTCGTGGAACGAACAACAAGTAGAATACACGGGAATGAAAGTTGACCGTATGTTTTTCCAACAGTTTGAAGAAAAAGTAAAAACAGATGAAGAAATAAAACAGCTTATGGCAAATGGCGATGTAGAAATTGCCACCGCAAGAGCCAAAGAAAAATACGACAACAAACCCGAAGAATATTTTGACTTGGAAAAATTGCGTAAGAGTTTAAAAATTGACCGCAAAATTGGTTGGCGTGAATTGCTGGAACTTATTTACTTCGGAAACCAAATAAAAGGCAAAGACGATTTGCTGAACGATGAATTTGAAAAATTTCTCAGCACCAACAACGTTTCCGAAATTGCCGATTTACAAGCCTTGCGTTATTTCTTTATGGCTTACATTACCGACCCAAGCGTAAGAGCAATTATAGACCAGCAAGATTTTACCGAATTGTATCACAACCCAACGTTTAATGTGGACGATTTTAACCGTGTGCCCGATGAAATGAAAAGCAAATTGCCCTACTATGTTAAAACCTATGTTCCACTAAATAATTTTGCAGTATGAATTTAAAAAAGCAATTCCCAATTTGGCACGCAGTGTGTGCCAAATTAAGCCGAACATATTACCGTTCGTTTTTGCGAATAAAATTGAGCAACAAGAACCCAAAGGGTTCAAATATTTGTAGAAGAAATACATATTTGTTTTATCCGACCCCTGCGGGGTCGAACAACCCAATCACAGCACATTTCAATAAACATTCAATCCCTTCGATAATTGTAAATTAATAAAGGTATGCCGGGAACATTTTCACAAATCTATATTCAGGTGGTCTTTGCCGTAAAAGGCAGGGAAAGTTTGATACATTCATCTTGGGAAGAGGAGTTGTTCAAATACATATCGGGTATCGTAAAAAACAAAGAGCAAAAGATGTTGGCGATTAATGGCATGCCTGACCATATTCATTTTTTAATTGGGATGAAACCATCGTGTTGCTTGTCGGATTTGGTGAGGGAAATTAAAAAATCAAGCAATGAATTTATAAATGAAAAGAAATTTTCAAAATTCAAATTTCAATGGCAGGAAGGCTATGGTGCATTCTCTTATAGCCATTCGGCTTTGGATAATGTGATAGCGTATATTCAAAATCAAAAGGAGCATCATAAAAAGAAATCATTTAGGGGGGAATACAAAGAGTTTTTAGAGAAATTTAAGATTGAATATAAAGATGAATATCTGTTTGAATGGATTGAATAACCGACCTCGTAGGGGTCAAATGTCTATAGAAAAGAATTGGCAAGTGTTGATACGACCCCTTCGGGGTCGCACAAATCACCCAAATAAATTTTTTATAAACATTAAATCCCTTCGGGATTATAAAAAAACATAATAGAATGGATTAAAATAGAGAATCCGAAGGATTCAAATGTTTATAGAACGAACAACAACAGAAAATATACGACCCCGAAGGGGTCGCACCAAAAACCAACAATGATTTCTATAAACATTAAATCCCTTCGGGATTAAAAAAATAAAAAAGTATGCTCGACAACACCACCAAAAAAAATATTGACGACTGCCGCGATGTGCTGGTAGGAAAAGTACCCGACCCCAAAAGCCAAATTGAGCAAATTACGCTGGCGCTTATCTATAAGTTTATGGACGATATGGATAAAGAAGCCGTTGAAAAATTTAAAGGCAAAGCCAAATTTTTTACAGGCGAATACGCCAAATACGGCTGGCGTAAACTCTTTGACCAATCGTTGAGCGGACAAGAAATGTTAGCTCTTTACAGCGAAGCGTTGGAAAAACTAAACACCAACCCCAACATTCCCGAACTGTTTCGCAATATTTTTAAAAATGCTTACCTGCCCTATCGTGACCCTTCCACGTTGAAACTTTTCCTTAAACACATTAACGAATTTGAATACAGCCACAGCGAAAAGTTGGGCGATGCTTTTGAGTATTTGTTGAGTGTAATGGGAAGCCAGGGCGATGCGGGACAATTTAGAACACCACGCCACATTATTGATTTTGTAACCGCCTGCGTAAATCCGCAAAAAAACGAAACCGTGCTTGACCCCGCTTGCGGAACAGCAGGTTTCTTGCTAAGTGCATACAAACACATTTTGCAAAGCAATACCGACAAGCGAGTTGGCGATAAACTGAAACCCGAAGAACGAAAAAACTTAGCCAACAATTTTGCGGGCTACGACATCAGCCCCGATATGGTGCGGTTGAGTTTAGCCAATATGTATTTGCACGGCTTTGCCACACCGCAAATACACGAATACGACACACTAAGCAGCGAAGACCGCTGGCAGGAAACCTTTGATGTGATATTGGCAAACCCGCCCTTTATGACACCAAAAGGCGGCATCAGACCACACAAAAAATTTGGCGTACAGGCAAACAAAGCCGAAGTATTGTTTACCGATTACATTGCCGAACACCTTAACCCCAACGGACGGGCAGGAATTGTTGTACCCAACGGCATTGTGGCAACGAGCCAAACCGCTTACAAGCAATTGCGCAAAATGCTGGTGCAGGATAGTTTGCTTGCCGTAATTTCTTTGCCCGCAGGCGTGTTTCAGCCGTATAGCGGTGTAAAAACATCTATTCTCATTTTAGATAAAAAGTTGGCAAAAAAGAGCAGCCACATTTTGTTTTTGAAAATAGAAAACGATGGTTTTGATTTAGGCGCACAACGCAGGGAGATTGAGAAGAACGACTTGCCCGAGGCATTAGAAATTTTGACGCAATACAAAGACGCTTTGTCAAACGATTTATCAATAGAAGAAATTGAAGCAATCATCAAGAATCCGAAGGATTCAAATGTTTATAGAACAAATACGGCTATGAACAATACGACCCCGAAGGGGTCGAACACCACAAACAATACGTCTTCTATAAACATTAAATCCCTTCGGGATTCAATTGCCACCTTAGTTGAAAAACAAACCGTTTTAGAAAATAAAGATGTGGTGCTGAGTGGGGAAAGGTATTTGTCAAGCAAAGATTTCCAAACAGAATACGACAAAATAAAACTTGTTGATGTTTTGGATTACGAGCAACCGACAAAATACATTGTTGAAAGTGAAAATTACGATGATAGTTATAAAACACCTGTATTAACTGCTGGTAAAACTTTTATACTTGGTTACACAAACGAAACAGAGGGAATTTTTACAGATGATTTGCCTGTAATTATTTTTGATGATTTTACAACTGCAACAAAATTTGTTGACTTCCCTTTCAAGGTAAAATCCTCTGCAATGAAAATTCTGAAAGTAAAACCAGAATTGGCAGACATTCGGTATTTGTTTTATGTAATGCAACAAATAGAATTTAATTCAGAAGAACATAAACGTTATTGGATTTCGCAATATTCACAACTCCAAATCCCCCTACCACCACTCGAAATCCAGCAGCAAATAGTAGCCGAAATAGAAGGCTACCAAAAAATAATAGACGGAGCCAAACAAATTGTAAACAACTACAAACCTGCTATCAGCATAAACCCCGATTGGGAAATGGTAGAGTTGGGGGAAGTGTGTGAAGTGAATCCGAAAAAATCAGAAGCAAAAAATATTGACGGAAATACACTTGTGTCATTCGTCCCAATGGCTGATTTAAATGAAAACGAAATTTCATTTATCCCAAAAGAAGAAAAAATACTTTCAGAAGTAATTAATGGCTACACCTATTTTGCAGATAATGATGTATTGTTTGCAAAAGTTACACCTTGCTTTGAAAACGGAAAAGCAGGAATTGCAAAAGGTTTAAGAAATAAAATCGGTTTTGGTTCAAGTGAATTTTTTGTTTTAAGAGCAAACGATAAAGTTTTACCGATGTGGCTTTATCTAAACATAAAATCGCAAAAGTTTTCAATTAGCGGCAAAGAACAAATGTCAGGTACAAGCGGTTTACAAAGAATTCCAAGAGAATTTGTAATAGGTTTTCAAATCCCCCTTCCCCCACTTTCCGAGCAGCAAAGCATCGTAGCCGCCATAGAAGAAGAAATGAACCTGGTAAATGCCAACAAAAAACTGATAGAAATCTTTGAGCAAAAAATAAAAAGCAAAATAAGTGAGGTTTGGGGCGTGAAGGAGGAAGCCACCGCATCCCGATAGCTATCGGGATAAGCACATTTACTCACTATTTTTTACATTTTTTAAAAGGGTATTCGTGATTTAAAAATTGCAAACCGCACCAGCCGACACACAAAGCTGAAATCTACACATTTCTAATTTCAGGAACCATGAATAAAGAAACAATAAAGAAGTTTGAATTAGGGGTACATTACGTGCTCACATCGGTGATCGTACTCTATATTGGCGTGGAGATCATCGAGCTTATCTACCAGTTCGGCAAAGCGCTGATCACCGGCAATGCAAACAGCGACAGGCTTTTGATTTCAAGAGAGCAAACGGCTACGGTGATACCTGTATTTTTTAATATACTCATTGCCTTAGGCCTGATTCATACATTCAGCATATACATTAAAGAGCAAATCATAAAAGTGCAGAATATTTTGCTGTTAGGGTTAATATCGATGTGCCGGAAATTATTCGTGTTAGACATCGGCCATTCTGACGGGATCAGCAATATCGGTTTAGCTTCGATCATCATAGCGCTGGCATTGGGCTATTATTTGGTAAAAAGACCCGAAGTAAACCAGGAGAAGTAAAACCCGGATCGCTCCGGTTTCTATCTGCCGGAAGGCTGGCGCAAAGCCGCAAAAAACTAACCGGTTGTTATTTTTCCCGGAATGCACACCCGGAATGCCGGAGTCCTGTTATATTTGCCGCCATGAATTTATTTAGTTATATCATCTGGAATGCCAGCCCCGATATTTTTTCTATTGGCCCCATTACCCTGCGCTGGTACGGGCTGCTTTTTGCGTTAGGATTTCTGCTTAGTCAGCAGATTTTGTACTACATATACAAGCAGGAAGGAAAACCCGAAAAAGACGTTGATACGTTAACCATATACATGGTTATCGCTACCATTATAGGGGCGCGGCTTGGGCATGTGTTTTTCTATGAGCCTGAACGTTACCTTGCCAACCCGATTGACATTATTAAAATCTGGGAAGGCGGATTGGCCAGTCATGGCGCTGCATTTGGTATTCTTTTCGCACTATGGTTGTACACAAATTTTTCTATAAGTTTCTCTAAGACAGATGTTGATCTTAAAGAAGGAAAGGGTGGATCAGAAGGAAAGGTGAAGAAAAAAACTAAATCGGGTTTCTTTATTGAAAGAAGAAGACTTCCCGGTCAGTCTTACTTACAGGTGCTTGACCGGATTGTAATTCTTGTTGCGCTTACAGGCGCATTGATCCGCTTCGGAAACTTTTTTAATTCGGAGATCATCGGCAAACCAACCGAGTCAAACAGCGGTGTAGTGTTTGTACGAAATGTTACAGAAACTTTGAAAAATGAATCTGCCATTGAAGATGTCCACTTTTCGCAAGGCATCAGTCAGGCCAATAAAAGTTTCCAACCGATTAAGTTACTCATTGAATTTAAAGCCAATGAGGATTCATCGCGTGTGGCCGCGTTTATGAACACCAGGTTCTACGACCGTATGCTTTATTCGGGCTACGTGCGCGAACACCTGCATATAGATGAAACCTTAAATTATAAAGTAGGCAAAGAGGGCGGACATTATGCGGCAGTGGTTAACACGTATGCTATTCCGCGTCACCCGGCACAACTTTATGAAGCTATTTCATGTATATTATTATCTGCCTTGTTGTTCTGGATTTGGTATCGCGACAAAGCCAATTTGCCGGAAGGCAGAATTTTCGGAATTTTTATGATCGTGTTATGGTCGTTACGCTTTGCTTACGAATACCTGAAAGAGGTGCAGGTAAGCAGCGAACTCGACTTTATTGCTAAATACGGAATTAACTACGGGCAGTTATACAGTATTCCGCTGGTAATCGTTGGTATTGTGGTGTTGATCTTATCGTTCAGAAACAAAAAGCAGGAAGTAAACGGGTAAACCTTTTGATCCGGTGCGTGTATCAAAACATCAGAACGCTGGTTATGTTGGGAGGGCTCTTCTTCCTGATACCAGTTTCAGGAAAAGAAAATCCTGGCGGTGTTTACCATGCGCTGGATTCGGTAAAAAAAAATAACCGTTCAAAAACACACAGCTATACTGACAGTGCGGATTATTTCGTAACGATTAACCGCATTTTTGTTTTGGGCAACAGGCTTACACGCGAAAGCATTATACTGCGCGAGCTTTCGCTAAAAACTGGCGACAGCATACTTAACCGCGATTTGCCGAGAATATTAGAGAAAGACGAGAATAAACTTTTTAACCTTCACCTGTTTAACGCAGTAGAAATCAGACCGCTTGAACTTCAGCCCGAAAAAGTTGATTTATTAGTAGAAGTGAATGAACGCTGGTTTACCTTTCCCGTTCCTATTTTTCAATTGTCGGATAGGAACTTTAATGAATGGTGGGAAAATTACAATCACGATTTTAATCGCGTAAACTACGGCCTCAAACTCTACCAGTACAACATGCGCGGTCGAAACGAAACCATGATATTCACAGCGCAGTTTGGTTACGTGCGCAGTTTTGAATTAATGTACCGCATTCCCTACTTCGATAAACGCCAGAAACAGGGGCTTATATTCAGAACAGATTATGTTGACGCAAAAAATGTTGCCTACCGAACGGATGACCATAAACTTACTTTCTTAGAAACGGATAAAGTATTGCGCAACACACGTGGGTTGGAGCTTACGTATACCTATCGCAATTCGTTTTACAACCATCACCAGTTAGGGTATTCGTTCAGGAGAACAAGCATTTCCGATTCTTTATATGCAAGCAACCCCGATTACCTCGGCACGGAAAACAAACTGCAAAAATTTGATGTATTGAGTTACGAGTTTATATCCGACCATCGCGATGTTATTGCCTACCCCCTTTCGGGGTATCGTTTCTTGTTTCACCTTCAAAAGGTGGGCTTTGCCGTAAGCGAAGACCTGGAAAAATTAGATGCCTGGGTGAGCTATGCACGGTACATTGAAATGAAGAGAAATTTCTTCCTGTCGAATTTTAGTTTTGCATACTGGAGTAACAAAAACGATATTCCCTATTTCAATTTTGGAGTGATGGGCTATAACCGTGTGTTTGTGCGGGGGTATGAAGTAAACGTAGTTGAAGGCCCTATGTATATCCTGAACAAAACCACATTAAAGAAACGTATTTTTCACCGGGTGTACAGCATGAACGGCACACGGCTCAAACAATTTAAGCACATTCCGTTTTCAATCTTTTTAAAAACCTATGCTGATTTCGGGTACGTAAAAAATTATCCCGTTTACACGGAAAACGAAATTAATACCAGGCTGTCGAACAGCTTGCTGGCCGGTACCGGTGCGGGTATTGATATAGTAAGCTCATACGATATTGTGTTGCGGTTTGAATACACCCTGAACAATGAAGGGCATGCCGGATTTTTCTTTCATATAAAGAAGGAGTTCTGATTTTTTTTATACTTGCACGATAACAAAAAGTATAAATGAAACCCGTTAAGCACTTTCTATTGTTGGGCAGCGTGTTTATTTCCTTAGTTGCCTATTCGCAAAAAAACTATCTACCCGGGAAAATAATAACCCTGCAAAACGATACCCTGTCAGGGCATATTGATTACCGGAATTGGGAAAAGAACCCTAAAGTCATTTCCTTTAAAAAAGAAAATTCATCAGAGGAGATTACTTACAAGCCACTTGAAATCTCCGGATTTGAAGTGAGCCATGAACGATACCTTGGCGCAATTGTAGATTCTGAAATAAGTCCGACTTATGTAGGTCTGCTGGAAAATGGTTCTACCCCGAATATCATAAAAGACACCGTATTTATACAGGTTTTAACAGAAGGTGCAAAAAGCCTTTACTACAACAAGAACACTGTCGGAAACGACAACTTTTATATAAGGGAAAACTCAACCCTTGAACTTCTTGTATATAAAAAGTACCTGGCCGGAGAAGAAGGAAAGTCCCTGATTACGGAAAACAAAAGGTATGTCGGGCGACTTATACTTTATCTTGATAATTGCTCATCCATTAAAACCAAAATAGAAAATTCGCCCTACACTGAAAAAAGCTTAGTAAAGCTATTCAACACATATTATGAATGTGTTGGTGTTGAAAGTTCGTATCAAAAGAAACAAGAAAGGATTAAGATTAACATTGGTGCATTAGCGGGGCTTTCACTCAATGCAGTAAATTTTAAAGGTAAAAGTCACACACAAGTTGTAAATGCTGAATACAACACAACAACTAACTTTACAGCGGGGCTTTTCTTTGACATAATACTCCCAAGAAACCGGGGCAAATGGTCCATCAACAATGAACTATGTTTTGCATCGTACAATTTTACCGGAAAACATGAGGAGCCGGAGAATCCCTACCTATATTCCAAGAGTAGTATAACCATCGGGTACTCATATCTGAAACTCACTAACATGGCTCGCTACCGAATCTTCTCGAAAAATAACAAAGCTGCCTTTATCAATTTTGGAATGGCCAACGGGTATGCTATAAAAGAAAATAACAACCAACGCATAACAACTACATTTTTTCATGATGCGGAAACCACTACAAAGACCCCTGCAATTGGCGAAGTGCGAAAATACGAGCAAGGTTACATATTCGGATTGGGTTTAACTCAAAATAAGTTTACAGGCGAAATCCGGTATGAACGTGCTAATGGCATGTCAAACTATATTTCTTTGAGCAGCATCCGCAATAGCTTTTACCTGATGGTTGGTTATACATTACGATGATTAATACTTCCATCGCTTCCTGTTCCCTTTCTTATCATACTGAAACCATTCCCCTACCCGTTCTCCGTCTCCATAAAATCCCGAAAAGGTAAGGCGTCCATTGTCGTCAAAAAATTTCCATTCGCCATGCTCTTTGCCATTACGGTAATACCCATGCTGAATCACTACACCCGTTTCATTATACTGCAACATTTCTCCATCGGGCAGACCGTTTGCATAACTGATTTGCCGGTCGGGGTTGCTATTAGAGTAATAATAACGCCACAAGCCATCGTACACACCATACTTATAAATACCATAGCGATATACGTTACCGTTTTCATGGTAATAAAATGCAGAGTCATGTAGTACACCTTTATACCAGGATTCCTTTCCTTCCAATTGCCCATTGCGGTAGTGATACACAACCTCACCATGCAACTTCCCCTTTTCAAAATGCTCAACCGCATTCAGTTCGCCTGTCGGGTAGTAATACAACCACTTACCGGTTTTATATTCCCTGTCAATAACGCCCGTAGCACGTAGTTGCCCGGTAGGATAATAATCCTGCACCGTGTCCTGGGCATATACTGAAGCGATTAAAAAACTAAGCGTTGCTAAGAGTATAGTTGCATAATATTTGCGCATACGCTAAATTATGACAAAGTAATGCCTATGGCAACACAAAAAAGCCTATACATAAAGCTCCCGCTCGTACTTGCACTCATCCTCATTTTCAATTACGCCCATTCGCAAAGCGTTTCTACCCTGATGGGCGCAAGGGCAAACGGCATGGGCTACACCTCGGCCGCGCTGTTCGACTCGTGGAGTATCTTCAACAACATTGCCGGTGCTGCCAAAATTGAAGAGCACTCGGCTGGTTTCGCTTATGATCTGCGCCCCGCGTTGCCCGGAGGAAATCGGGCAGCGGCTGCATTGGCATTGCCCACAAGCATTGGAGTAATTAGTGGAGGCGTATTTCGTTTTGGCGATAATCTGTATAACGAAGGTGTGTTATCTGCCGGGTTCAGCAACCAGTTTGGTCTTGCAGCGCTGGGTGTTAAAATCAATTACATCCAGTATAATGCAGAAGGTTTCGGAAGGTCAGGTGTTGTTAGCATTGGCTTTGGAGGTATTGCAGAAATTACTCAGCAACTTTCTGTTGGCGCGTACATCACCAACATTAACCAACCTAAAATTTCAAAAGATGGCGACCGCATACCTACGTTGCTTACGGCAGGATTAAGTTTTAAACCCGGAAAGAACGTAATCATTGCCACCGAAATTGAAAAAGACCTTGACGCAAAAGCCAACTGGAAAACCGGTGTGGAATATTCCTTTCATAAAAAATTCTGTGCCCGAACCGGGTACAACCTTGAGCCGAATACTATCTTTTTTGGCCTGGGGTTTAAAACCACCAAGTTAGCAATCGACTACGCCATACAGCATACCGTTCAGCTTAACCTTAGCCATCAAACTTCAGTTAATTACTTTTTCACCCGATGAAGAAGTGCGCAGCCATATTGCTTCTATTGGTTGCCGGTGTGCCATCGCTTGCGCAAGAATATCCGCGCAAGGAAATTGACCTGGAACGACTGGCGGATGAACTGTTCGGCTTCCAGGATTTAGATTTGAATTATGAAGACTTGTATGAAAACCTGGCCTTGCTTCTTGCCAATCCACTAAACCTTAACACAATTGGCGCTGAAGAACTTCGCTTTCTTAATATTCTTACAGAAGAACAGGTTCAGAATATATTGAAATACAGAACAGAGCATGGCGCTTTTATTTCGGTATATGAACTCCAGGCCATACCGGGTTTTGATTTGCAAACCATTAATCGGGTGGTACATTTTTTTACAGTTGATGACCTTACCCAAAAACTAAGCGGCTCCGCTATTCGCAGAGCTATTGAAGATGGCAGTCATTACGTGTTGCTGCGGTACGAAAATACACTTGAAACAAAACGCGGATTTACCGACCGGGTTTCGCCAGAACAACAATTCAAAGGCGATGAACACAAACTATATATGCGCTTCCGCTCAAGCAGGCCGGGCGATTACAGTTTTGGATTTACTGCCGAAAAAGATGCTGGCGAAACATTGCAATGGAGTCCGTCAACGAAATATTACGGTGCCGATTTTACTTCCATTCATGCACAAGTGTTGAATAAGGGCAAAATCAAAAATCTTATACTGGGCGATTACCAGGCACAATTCGGGCAGGGTTTGATATTAGGCGGAAACTTCGGGTTTGGCAAAGGCGCTGAAACCATCACTACCATTCGCAGAAGCAACCTGGGGTTTACACCCTACACATCAATAAACGAAACCGGATATTTACGAGGCGCAGGACTAACGTACGAAATTCTTCCTAACGTAAACATATCCGGGTTTTATTCACGCGCTTATCGCGATGCTTCCGTTAATGCAGATACAACCGACCTGTCGTTTGCTTCGGCATTTCAAACAACGGGGTTTCACAGGAACACCACAGAACTCAATCGCAGAAAAGCGCTTGGCGAAAGTCAGCAAGGCGTAGTGCTGCATTACAAAAAATCTTTTTTTGATGTTGGGCTTATCTATCATCGGCTTGCGTATGATATGCCCGTAAACCGCACACCACAACCGTATAATCAGTTTGTCTTTTCAGGCGACAGGCTTGTTAACACCGGGGCGTACATGAATTACTCGCGCTACAACTTCACGTTCTTTGCCGAAGCAGCAAAAACAATTGATGGCGGGGCTGGTATTACGGGCGGACTGTTGGGAAGCCTCACGCCACAATTTGATGTAGCGCTTCATTACCGCAACTATCAACGCAATTTTCAAAGCCTGTATTCAAACGCTTTCGCGGAAAGTTCGGTGCCACGAAACGAACGCGGCATGTATTGGGGATGGCGGTATCGCTGGAGCAGGAAATACAGCCTGGCCGGGTATATGGATTTTTTCCGGTTTCCCTGGTTGCAGTACCGCAACTACCGACCTTCTGAAGGGCACGAGTTTTTAGTGCGGTTCAATTATCAGCCTTCGCGAAATATTTTACTTTTTGTTCAGGCAAGGGAAGAGTCAAAATCAAGAAACCTGTCAGCCAATGAAAGCAATCTTTACTTATCCGAAAACGGCATAAAAAGAAATTACTGGATTGCCTGCGACTACTCGGCAAACCGTATACTGCGATTAAAAACCCGTGCGCAATTCAGCAGCTATTCGCATGGTGGTGTAACCACACAGGGCATGGTGCTCCTTCAGGATGTAAGCCTCAACATAAATAAATTATCCTTTACTGCACGCTACGCGCTTTTTGATACAGATGATTACGATAACCGTCAATATATTTTTGAGCGCGATGTGTGGCTGGCTTTTTCCATGCCGGCTTTATCGGGTACAGGCATCCGCAATTATGTGCTGGTTCAATATGACGTTAATAAAAAACTCACGTGCTGGGTCAGGTATGCGCACATACGCTATACCGACCGCGAAGAAATTGGCAATGGTGTGGATACGATTGAGTCAGATATGCGAAATGATATTAAATTGCAGCTACGTTACAGGATTTAACCTGATAGTATGCATGCTGTAAAACAAATAACCCCGGAAGTATTGCTGGTGCTTTGTATCGGGGGCATTATTTTTATCCTCGTTTTTATGGCGATTTTTCGCAAAAAACGCTGATAGCCCTACAAATTGGTCGGTAAGCAGTTTTATCCGTAGCAATTATTCGGTTATTTTAATGGCCGGGTAATACCATAACTTGTAAACTATAACCAAACTATAACACCATGAAAACATTCTTCGCATCCGCACTTCTGTTAGCCGTCTCCTTCTGTTCGTTGGCACAGGTTACCAAAAAACCAGTAGAGTTACCCGAATTCAAGGCCATCTACAACAACTCCGGCTATGCCGTTTACCTGAAGCAAACCAACAAGCAGGAAGTAAGCGTGGAAGCCCTTACCGAAATTTATGAACTCACCACTATATCAGTAGAAAATGGTGTGCTGATGATAAACGTGGAGCGCAAGCCCGAAAATACCAACAAGAGTATCTGGGCAAAGATTGACGACATTAAGCTCAACCCTACCATGAAGCTGTATGTGAGCGTAAAAAATGTTACCGACCTGCAAGTGAACGGTTCGGGCAAAATTATTTCTGACAATTCATTGGCCGCGCCTCATCTTAACCTTTCCATTGGCGGTTCGGGCAGTATGGACTTAGACATTAAAGGCGATGTAATCAATGCCGAAGTGAGCGGCTCCGGAAAAATGGGCATTAAAGGTTATGCTTCAAACCTGCAAGGCGTAGTGAGCGGAAGCGGAAGCATCAATGCGTTTAATTGCCCGCTCGAAAAAGCTGTTATAAAAGTAAGTGGCTCCGGACTTGCCGAGCTTAACGTAACCGATACCATAAACGCTACCGTAGTGGGCAGCGGCTCGGTAAAACACAAAGGCAACACCAAAAACGCTACAAAAAAGGTTTACGGATCAGGGAGTGTGGATAGGGCATATTGACATTGGGAAAGAACTGGCAACTCCCCCGGTTACGCTCAATAGGCAAATAAAGGAGCCAGGTGTTGGTAGAATTGGTTAACTTTAACTATCCAACTAATTGTCCCAAAGAGGTGTCTAAACGTGCAAACGACACTGTTATGAAAACCCTGAAAGAAATCACACCCCTTTTATTAACACTAAGCCTGGTGTTCACAGGTTTTCGCTGTGGAGAAGATATAGAACCCGCAAAAACCATCTTAGGTAAATGGGAAATAACCCGAACAAACCTCGGGGCTGTTACGCCCAGTGGATATGAAGAATATTTACAAGATAGTATCCTTATATCTTATAGCTATATAGATAACACCTCCTTTTACCAGAAGTATTGGTTTAGCGACTCTCTCCTGGTTAAGAGCTTTGTGTTCATTGATCAATACGATAATGATACTATTGTGTTTAAATTTCTCTATCGGTTTAAATTTGTCAATTACAATGAGTTTCATTTAGAAGCTCGGGATCCATCTATACAAAATTATTTTATTTATAAACGCATAAAATAGTTGTTATGAAAAACCTGAAAGAAATCACACCCCTTTTATTAACACTAAGCCTGGTATTCACAGGTTTTCGCTGCGGAGAAGATCATATAGAGCCCACAAAATCCATCTTAGGCAGATGGGAACTTGTTGAAAATAGTTTTGGAGTTGTAACTAATCCTTCGCAATACGAAGAATATCTTCCCGATAGTGTACTATTAATTTATAGATATAATGAAAAAACTTTTTACCAGTACAAATACTGGTTTAATGACTCCCTTATTTTTAAGGGGGGAATATTTGTGGATTCATTTGGCGACACCGCAGTGGTGGCAGAGCCTTATAAATATAAATTTATCTCATTCAACAAACTAAGGATGGATTTTCAATACCCAGCTATAAATACTTCATATATCTACAAACGCATAAAATAAAATTCTATGAAAAAGACCATTACCTGCATCGCACTTTCAGCAGTTTCTTTTTTGTGTTTTTCACAAAAAGAAACATTGGGAACAATCGAACGCAACAGCCGGGGAGTGATCACCTCTGTGGAGTTCCGTGGTTCTGAAAGGGGGAAATCGCCACGTTCAGCCAATGATTTCTTCACACAGTATCTTGAAGTAAATGAAACTTTAGCCAAAGCAAGCAAAAGAGCAAATTAGATAACAGGAAAAAATTATTAACTTTGGTTACAACTAAAGCCTATTGGACATTGCCTAACTTTTGCCGTTGCAGGTGTTCTTCACCTGCAACGACTTTGGATGTGAGAACCTTGTTGCAGTTTTGAAATGTCAATTGAAACACGAAGCATGATAGAGGTTGAAGTTAATGGTTTGTTATACCGGCCAAAAAAGTACAGCAACATGAAACCCCTCATACTAATCTTCTTAATCCCCGTAACCCTTCTCGCCCAACACACCAACAACGACTTATTGGCCATACGCGAGGTCATGCAACACCAGCAGGAAGCCTGGAACCGTGCCGACATTGAGGGGTTCATGGAAGGCTACTGGAAGTCCGACAGCCTGAAATTTATCGGGCGGAACGGCCTTACCTACGGCTGGCAAACCACGTTACAGAATTACAAAAAAGGTTATCCCACACCCGAAGCTATGGGCAGGTTAACCTTTACCATTCTTTCGCTCGAAATGCTTTCTGATACTTCGGCCTATATGATTGGGCGCTATCACCTTAAACGAACCTCCGATGAACCAACCGGGCATTTCACCCTATTATGGCGCAAAATCAACGGGAAATGGGTGATTATAGCCGATCATACCAGTTAAGTTTTACCCCCAAACATTGAACTTTCAACTATTTTCCTACCTTTACCGGCATGATTGATCAATTTCATTTGAAGCCCTTCTTGTTTAACCGCATTTGAGTTTCAGGCGGATATATCAGTTAAAGTTTAATTATTCACATTACCAGTAAAACACATGAACATTTATGTTGCCAACATCCCTTTTAAAGCAACGGAAGCAGAATTGAAGGGATTATTCGAAGAGTATGGTGAAGTTAGCTCCGCTAAAATCATCCTCGACAAGTTTACGCAACGCAGCCGGGGTTTCGGCTTCGTTGAAATGAGCGATGACTCAGCCGGCCAACAAGCCATTTCATCACTTAACGGTGCTGACTTCATGGGCAAAAACTTAGTGGTTAACGAAGCTCGTCCGCGTACAGACGCACCCCGTGGAAACCGTGGTGGCGGTGGTGGTTTCAGAAAAAATTTTAATCGCAACGATTACTAATATTTTCCGATACACAAGTACCGAAGCCCTGTCCTTAATCCGGACAGGGCTTTTTTATTTCTGCCACCCGCCATTATACAACCGCCAGATGTTTAGCGGGTTGTTCTCTTTCAATTCATCCGGCAACAGTTGTTCGGGGCAATTTTGAAATGACACCGGACGAACAAATCGTTTTATGGCATCGGTTCCAACGGCTGTAAACCTTGAATCGGTAGTAGATGGAAACGGCCCGCCATGCTGCATGGCCGCACACACCTCAACACCTGTCGGCACGCCATTGATAATAACACGGCCTGCTTTTTCGGTTAGCGTTCGGAAGCAATCCTGGTATTCGGCAAGCTCCTGTTTTTCGCCAATAATAGTTGATGTTAGTTGTCCATGCAGTGTTGAAATCACTGCATAAAGTTCGTGGCGATCGGCACAGCGTATCAACAATGAAAACGGGCCGAATACTTCTTCGGCCAACAACGGGTTATTTATAAACGTTGATGCTGCAACGGAACCAACAAGGGCTTTTCCCTGCTGCCGGGCAGGTTCTCCTGCTGCTTCAGCTTCAATGGTTACTCCCTTTTGTTTCAATGCCTGCTGAAGTTTGTCGGAATAATTCTTTGCAATACCTTCATGCAGCATGGTTTCAGGATGCTGCGCAGCAATTTTCTCAGCCAATGCTTTTACAAAATCGCTCAGTCCTTCATGCTCAATGGCAATAACCAACCCAGGGTTGGTACAAAACTGCCCCACACCCATAACTATGGAAACGGCCAGTATGGTTGCCGTGTCGGCATAATTTTTCTTCAGGCTTTCAGGCAACAGAATTACAGGGTTAGTGCTGCTCATTTCGGCAAAAACCGGTATGGGTTCATTGCGCTGATTAGCTAAATCAAATAACGCCTTGCCTCCCGCAAATGAACCGGTAAAACCAACTGCCTTTGTTAGCGGATGTTTCACCAATGCCTGGCCCACTTCAAAACCTGCGCCATGTACATGCTGAAAAACACCTTTGGGCATACCGGTTTGCTGCGCAGCGCGATGAATAGCATCGGCCACAAGCTGCGATGTTCTGGCATGAGCGGGATGAGCCTTTACAATAACCGTGCAACCGGCTGCAAGTGCCGAGGCTGTATCGCCTCCGGCAGTTGAATAGGCTAACGGAAAATTTGCTGCGCCAAAAACAACCACAGGCCCCAAGGGTACAAGCATCTTGCGAAGATCAGGTTTGGGCACAGGGGCACGATCGGGTTTAGCGGTATCTATGCGGGCTTCTACCCACGAGCCTTCCTCAATATAATCGGCAAACATTCTCAGTTGGCCGGTTGTGCGGCCTCGCTCGCCTGCCACGCGCGCCTCAGGCAAGGCCGTTTCCTCCATAACTGTTTTTATCAACTCCTGCCCAAGGGCTTCAATTTCCTGCGCTGCAACACGAAGAAAAGTTGCACGCTTTGTTGCAGAAACATTTTTATAGGATTGAAACGCAGTGTACGATTCGCGTACAGCGGCATCAATTTCATTCAGGGAAGCATCTTTAGGCATTTTAACCGGATTTTGTTCTACCCGCACAAGGTAAACAAACATTACCGTTTCTGCTCCTTGAAATTTTCTGATTTCAAAAATCAGAAATTATGAATCACTGCGTTTTAGTTCAATGATGGTCAGCTCTGGCGGTATGCCTACCCTGCCCGGATAGCCCACATACCCGAAACCACGATTCACATACAGGTATTGATTGCCTTCTCTATAAAGATCAGCCCATTGCTTATATACATATTGCGATGGGCTCCATTTGAAATCACCGATCTCCACACCAAACTGGAAACCGTGTGTATGCCCGGCAAACATCACATCAATGTCGGCATAAGCGGGGCGAACCTGCGCATCCCAATGGCTGGGATCGTGCGAGAGCAAGAGTTTTACTGCGGCCTCGTCTGTATTCGCATAGGCTTCATCAAGTTTACCGTATTTCGCAAATCTGCCTGCGCCCCAGTTTTCAATACCCAGAATGGCAAGCTTATCGCCATTTTGTTCTACTGTCCGGTTCTCATTCATCAATAAATCAAACCCCATTTCTTTATGGGCACGAATCAAATCAGTAAAGTTTTTCTGTTTCGCTTCGCTTGTTGACCACGAAACGTAATCGCCATAATCGTGATTGCCGGTTACGGAATACACACCAAGGGGCGCGTTGAGTTTTCCAAAAATAGAAATGTAATCATTAACCTCGCTGGTTTCGTTGTTCACCAAATCGCCTGTAAAGAAAATCAGGTCGGGTTTTTCGTTGAGGAACATTTCAACACCGCCCTTCACGGCAGTCTTGTTAAAAAAACTGCCCGAATGAATATCTGAAAGTTGGCCGATGCGTATGCCATCAAAAGATTTTGGAAGGTTGGGCAGGTATATGGTTCTTCTGCGAATGCGGTAATCGTGCGCGCCCGAAATAATGCCGTACGTCATGGCGGCAAACGGAATTACTGCGGTAACAACAGCCGCTTTTGCCAAAAATTCGGAGCGGGGAATTTTAGTGCCAGTGGAAGTTTTCTCTACTGAACTGCTTTGGAAATAATTTACTATCCATCTGATGCCGCGTTGTATATCATCAATAAGTACAAGCAAAACTCCAAACAGCTTGGAGATGTACACCATAAACACACCGGTTAGCACTACGTTACGAAGCTGCGAGCCGTATTTGTAAGGGTCGGCATACGCATACCATAAAATAGCCACGAATGTGATAGCTGTAAAAATCCAGAACCCAAACCGCACAACTGCTCTCCAACCGGCAGTAAAGTCTTTGCTGATGGTGAGTATTGCCTGATAGACGTACACATCAACTACTAAAAGAGCAACAAGCAAAACAATCAATGCCATAAGCTTATACATATATAGAGAAGTCGTCATAATTTCTTTAAGACGACTTCTCTTGAATTTTAGTGTATGTTACTTCAACTCTATCGCCTCTTCATTAGCTGTTGCCGGATTGGAGCGAAGCCCGGAAACCCATGCCTTTAACCGGCTTACCAGTAAGTATAACACCGGCACGAGGATCAGCGTAAGCACCGTTCCGAAAATCAATCCGAAAATCATCGTCCACGATAACGGCCCCCAGAACGCTACGTTATCCCCTCCAAAGAAAATATGCGGGTTAAGCTCGGTAAACATTTTCACAAAGTCGATGTTAAAACCAACCGCCAGCGGAATAAGCCCTGCCGTGGCCGCCATAGCGGTAAGCAGTACCGGGGTCATACGGGTGCGTGACGCTTCTACAATGGCTACTTTTAATTCAAGACCTTGCGCAATAAGCATATCGGTAAATTCTACGAGCAAAATTCCGTTCCGAACAATGATACCCGACAATGCCAACATACCCACACTCGACATTACTACCGAGAGTTCCATCTTAAATAAGGAGAACCCGATAAGAATACCGATTATACTAAACAGGATTTCTGCAATAACAATAAACGGTTTGCTTACCGAGTTGAATTGCAATACCAGGATCATAAACATCAGCAACGCGGCAATCAAAAAAGCCTTACCCATAAATGTCATCGTTTCCTCCATTTCTTCCTGCTCGCCCGTCATTTTATACGACACGCCATCGGGCATAGGGTATTCATCCAACCGTTTTTTGACCTCCACTACAACCTCGTTGGCGTTATAGTCATTCAGCACGTTTGACGATAATGTGATTACCCGCTTCTGGTCAATTCTTCGGATACCGGCATAGCTGTTTGAGTAATCTACCCTGGCAACAGCCGATAGCGGCACTTGCCTTACTTGCCCGCCCATGCTCATATCGCGGAAAATAATAGGCAGGTTCATCAGGGCATTTATATCGTTACGCTGATGTTCGGCTACACGAAGCTGAATGGGGTAGTCGTCATTATCATCCCTGAATTTTGAAATTTCCACACCATAAATAGCGGTGCGCAAGGCCATACCAATCTGCCCGGTTGAAATACCTTCCCGGTTAGCTCGTTCACGATCAATTGTAATGGTGATCTCCGGTTTATCGCGTTGAAAATCCGACTTCAGTTCTTCCACTCCGCCAATCTGCAACTCGTCTAAGTAGCGCTTCACACTTTGTGCGGTAGCCATTAGTTCGCTAAAGTTATCGGAAGATATTTCTATGTTAATCGGCTTTCCTGTTGGCGGGCCGTTCTGCTCCTGAGCAACGGTTATTTCAGCACCGATAATGCCCTTCACTACCGAGCGGATACTATCTAAGTAAACAGCCGTACTTTGTCCATCGCGTTTTGCAAATTCTACAAACGCCACTCCTACTTTACCAAGGTGCGGAAAAGTTTGCGATCCTCCGCCTTCAAACGGATCTTCGCTGGCGCCAATTGCCACGTTGCTGATAATGGATTTCACCAATGGATTATTCTCACCCATTACGTTGGTAATGCGGTTCTCCACAATGCTTGTTACTGAATCGGTTACACGCTGATCGGTACCAATCGGCATACGGATATACGTAAAAATAAAGTTCGGGTCGCTTTGCGGGAAAAAACCAATCGGTGGATTGCGGATACTAAAGAATACAAAAGACAAGATGAGCAACATGAACACCGATACCACTACACCAAAAGGCCGGTAACCTTCCAGCAACCACGCCACAACCCTGCTGTATGCGTTCTGCACCTTAGGCCAGAAGTTGGTTTGGAAACTGGTGATAACACGCACCAATAAAAAATGATACAGGCAATAAATCAGGAATAAGAATACCACAAAGTTGCCCATACCGAATAGTCCGGTAATGTAAAACACCAACGCCATCGAACCCATTACAACCGCAGTAACTTTGAAACCACGTGTAAACTTGCTACCCGAATGGTCGTGCTCATGCTTAGACATAAAATCTACCGCAAACACCGGGTTCATAATATAAGCCACGATCAAGGAAGCAAGCAGCGCCACAATTAATGTTACCGGCAGGTAGATCATAAAGCTACCCATTATACCCGGCCAGAAAAGAAGCGGTGTAAATGGCGCCAACACTACCAACGTACCTGACAACACGGGCAGAAAGACTTCGCCTGCTGCAATCTTGGCTGCCTTTTTAATCGGCACTTTACCGTTATCATAAATGCGGTGCGTGTTTTCAATAACCACAATGGCATCATCTACCACAATACCTAACGCTAACAGAAACGAGAACAGCGTCATCATGTTTAAGGTGTAACCGAAAAACTGGTCGATGACGATGAAGGCAATAAAACTTGAGATGGGAACGGATAACCCAACAAAAACAGCATTAGTAACGCCCATGAAAAACATGAGGATAATAGTTACCAGTACAAACCCGATAATGATGGTGTTGATCAGGTCGTGTAGTGTTAATCGTGTATTCTCCGACTGATCGGCCGTGATGGTAACAACCACGCCTTCCGGCAAAACGTTTTCTTCAAAATGCGCTACGATCTCGTTGATCTTGTCAGCCGCGTCAATCAGGTTTTGCCCGCTACGCTTTACTACGTTTAGCGTGATTACGTTTTTCCCGCTAAGGCGCGCAAAACTTTCTTGTTCTTTATGGCTGTCGATTACTTCGGCAACATCGCGCAAGCGAATTTTACCTCCGTTTATTGTAGTCACAACCAGGTCACCCAATTGCTCTGCGTTGGCGAACTCACCGTTTACGCCAAGCGAGCGTTTCATACCGTCAACCGAAATCTGGCCGCTGGGAATAATTACGTTTTCATACCCTACTGCACTTTGAATATCATCGAGGCTTACACCGGCCATAGCCAGTTTGTACATATCTACATTAATCTGTATTTCGCGATCAAGCGCTCCTACAATATCTACCCGCCTTATTTCAAGAAGCGATTCGATACGATCCTGCATATCTTCACCATATTTCTTCAACGTTTCCAGGTTAAAGTCGCCTGCAATGTTGATGTTCATGATGGGCATTTCCGAAATATCAATGTCGATTACCTGCGGATCGTTTTCCAAATCGCTGGGTAACTCTTGCTTGGCGCGATCAACCGCATCCTTTACATCCTGCTTGGCCTTATCAATTTCTATATCGGTTTGAAACTCCACGATGATGGTGGAAAAATCCTGCACCGAATTACTCTTGATTTTTTTAATACCCGAAATACCCTTAACCTCTTTTTCAATTTCTTTGGTGATCAGGTTCTCTACATCTTCGGGCGGGCCGGGGTAGAACGTGGCCACAAATATTTGCGGGAACACTACTTCAGGAAACTGCTCTTTGGGCATAGCCAAATAGCTCATAATGCCGGCCAGTGAAATAATCACGGTGGCTACATATATACTTGTTTTATTATCAATAGCCCAACTGGTGGGTTTGAATTCTTTTTCAATGTCTTGCATACGCTTAAATCAATTCGTGATCAATAACCTGATGATAATAAAACTACGCTTACTGGATTTTAATAAACTGTCCATCGTTTAACCCCTGGAAGCCGGTGGTAACAACGCTTTCACCGGCATTCAATCCTGTTACTTGTGCCTGGCCGTCAAAAATACCCTGAATGGTTACCACTTTTTTACGCGCTATGGTATTGCTGCCGCTTGGTTCGGACACATACACTACCTTTTCGTTGTTAATATCCTGTATGGCATTAACCGGTACTACAATTACAGCCGTAGCAGATTCGTAAATAATCCTGATCAGCGCTGTCATGTTAGGACGTAAACCGGCACCGGAAGAAAGGTCTGCTTCAATTTCAAATGTGCGCGACATGGTATTGATGTTTGTACCTACAAACGAAACTTTTGCTTCCATTTCCTTCTTCAAATCGGGTATGGTGATTAACACCTTGTCGCCTTTCTTCACATGCGAAACATGCGCTTCCGAAACATCGGCTTTCACCTTGAGGCGCGAAGTGTTGATAACCCGTGCAGCGGGTTGCCCCGGTGCTATGTTCTCTCCTACCTTCATGCTTACCATATCCACTACTCCGTTAATCGGGCTTTTTATGCGCGTCATATCGTTTTGTTCATGCAGGGCTGCAAGTTGTTTCTCCAAACTCTCTTTATTTGTCTTTGACTGCAAGAACTGAACTTCCGTTCCAATCTTCTGATCCCACAAGTTTTTCTGGCGTTCGTAAACCGAAACAGCAAGCTCAAGCTGCGATTTCATTGCTTCGATATTGCGCAGGATGTATGAGTTGTCAATCTGCGCCAACACCTGGCCTTTCGAAACGGTTTGGCCCTCCTTTACAAGCACCTGGGTAATAACCCCCATGCTTTTGGCGCTAACTAAGATGTTGTCTTCCGCTTCAATATATCCCTGAGTTTGAATATAGTGGTCGAACTTGCGTGCTTTTAGTTCGGTTACGGCAACGTCTTTCATTTTCACTTCAACGCTGTCTTTCGATTTGCCGATTTCTTTTTCAAGCTCTGCAATCTCTTTAGCGAGTTGTTCCTGTTTCTTCTTGAGTTGTTCAAGTTTTGCAGTTTTTTCGGGCGTACAGGCTGCTGCCATAGCAACAAACACAATCAGTACGGTGTAAGAGTATATAGTTGATTTCATGAACAAGTTATTTCTATTGGTTTGGTTATTTATTTTCATTAGCGGGGGTAAGCAACGATCCGTAGGCTTTATCCAAGTCAACCTTTGCAACGGCTGCATCAAACAAGGCGCTGTAATAATTTATCTGCGCCTGACGCAAGCCATCTTCGGCATCTACTACCTCAAGGTTTGAACCTACTCCCTGTTCGTATTTGATTTTTGTAACACGGGCTACCTTTCCGGCAAGCTCCATGTTTTCTTTTTGCGTGGCGAGTGATCGCAACGCATTCTCAAAATTTACAGATGCCTGCCTGATCTCCAGATCGATAGACGACTCCATGAGTTTAAAATTATTTTCAATCTTCATCATGGAAAGCTTTTGCTGTTGTATTTTATATACATTCTGCAAACCAGAAAAGATTGGAACGTTCAGGCTAAGGCCAAACATGGAGTAGCCATACCACTTGTCGGTGCCAATGCCCGACTGAAGTTGGTCGTTAGGCACGGCTGAAAAGTTTGTTTCGGTTTTAAATACTCCTCCAATATTTCTTGACTGGGTCATCATACCGGCATTTAAAAATGCTGCCAGGCTGGGCATAGCATTGGCGTATTGATTTCTGATGTTGAGTTCCTGCAACTTACGGTTTGCTTCCAGCACCCTGTAATCGGGGCGGTTTTTGTAATTCCAGTCTTCGCGGTAATGCGCAAGGTCAGCGTTGATTTCAATAGACTCAATGCTTCCGGCTACTTCAAGCGGCTGCGACATAGGGTAGTTTATCTGAAACTTCAACAACTCAACACCTAATTGATTCAAGTCTGAAAACTTATCGCGCTCCGACAACAGGTTGTTGAGTGTTACCTTAATGCGATCAACATCTATGCCTTCTGCAAAACCATTTTCGTGAAGCGCTTTAGTGTTTCGTAGCAACGTATCAACACGGGCTATGTTGCTGTTAAAGAGTTCAATGCGCTCTTTGTTTATCAGCACGGCATAATATGCCTTCGTAACCTGTTGTATAAGTTGCTCTTTGGTTTGATCAGTTGCTTTGTAGGCCAGATCCTTATAGGCATTAGCGGCTTTCAAACCAACCAGGTACGATCCGTTAAACAGAATCTGCGTAACCGAAAGCTTTGCCTCTCCGCTGCTGGGCAACTGGAAGAAGTTTCGGGCAGCTATAACATCGTTATCGCCTACGCCTGGTAAGAAATCATTGTAGTCGCCCTGGAATCCGGAAAAACCATAAGCCACTTGCTTGGTTTGAAAAAATCGTTGCAACTGTTGGTTATGCGCAACCGTTACTGATCCGTTAACCTGCGGCAATCCAATGCCTACGGTTTCCTTTACTTTTGCCTGTGCGGCCTCCTCATCCAATATGGCATTTTTAGCCAACACCGAATGTTGCAGCGCATACTCTATAGCTTGCTCTAAGGTAAATACGGCAGGCGTTTGTGCCTGCGCATACACCTTAGCCGAAGCTGACAACGCCATCAGAATTGTTAAAAGGTGATATAATCGCTTCATAAAATAGTTAGGGGTTGGGGGTTTACGTTTTTATGTTTCTGATACAATTTTTTTCCTTTGTCTGTTACGATGCCATACACGAACTGATCGAAGAGTTGTTCCTGCACACGAGCCAGTTTAAACCGCGATGGCGGAAACACATCATTATTAAATGCTGTCTGCACCAACTCAATGCGTATTACGGCCATAATCTCCGGGTCAACATCCTCACGCACGTATCCATCGGCAATGCCTTGTGTAATATTCCGCACAATCGAATCATAGAGGTGCTTATTCTTAAATTCAAGCCACTCTGCCCAGGACGTAGGATGAAATTTTTGCAAATCGAACAGCAGGGTTGGGTTCATGCTCTCCATGTTTACTTTCATGCAAACCGATAACCGGGCAAGCTCTTCAATAGTATTCCTGGAGCTATCGCGTATGTCATTAAATTCGTTGATGTTCTTGTTAAGGTGATTTCGCGAAACCATTAGCACTAATTCATCCTTATCGGCAAAATGCTGGTACAATGTTTTTTTGGAAACCGCCAGATGCCGCGCTATGTCATCCATTGAAATACTCCTGATACCATAGCGCATAAACAACTCCTCCGTGCCTTTTAAAATCTTTTCTTTTATGTCCTGTTCTTCCATAATGGCCGCAAAACTATGGAAACTTTTTACATTACAAAAGTTTCCTACGTTTCCTTAAACGCCCTAAATCAATTCAGGTTGGCATTTTTTCAATTATTTCAGAATTATTTTTTGCTGAAAGGAGTGCAACCGTTTGCAAACGCTTATGCTGGTTTTTGTTCATCCGGCAGGGCGCTGCGGCACCATTTATCTTTCATTCGTTGCTTAAACCGCTCACGTTCAGCTTCGTTCATAGTAGCCCAACGTTCCTTCCAATGCTGGTTCCGCGCATGACAGTGATGCCTGTGCCTGCCCCCAAATGTCCAGAAGAATATTTTTGCCAAGGCTAATAAACCCAAGGTTTGCCAGAAGGTAAGCACCGGCCCGTTAAACAATGCAGGGATAAGCCAATTCCACAAATACATAGTACCCGCAACAACGCCAAACACAATACCGGCCACAACAATACCCTTTATTATAACCTTCCCTATCCACATACTCTTGCTCATGATTTCGATATTTTTTTAGTCCTACCCGTTATTAATCAAATCGTTATACAGCAATTGAAGCCGTTTCCGAAGCGCCAGTATGGCGTATCGCTTTCGCGAAAGCAACGTGTTGATTGAAACACCGGTTTCTTCCGCTATTTCGCGGAAACTACGTTCTTCAATTTCATTTTGAATGAAGATTTCCCGTTGCTCCACAGGCAGTTCCTCCAGCGCTTCTGTTATTGCTTCCCACAGGGCCTCGCGCAACAGCAAATCTTCAGGAGAGTTGTCTAAGTCTGGAAGTATTTCCTGCAACGTAAGCGGGGCGTCTTCATCGCCATTAATCGTAGCAGTAAAATGGACTTGCTTTGGCCGGGCAGATTCTTTCCTGTACCGGTCAATGATTTTGTTGCGGGCAACAGAAAACAGCCAGGAAGTTACCCGGTCTATCGACTCAATGGTATTGAAACCGGCAACAAACTGGTAGAAAACATCCTGGAGAATATCTTCGGCCTCTTCAAGTGTAGCCACGCGGTTGCGTATAAACCCCAGCAGGCGTCCTCTTTCCTTCCGAAATGTTTCTTCCGTTATTTGCATGACAAAGTCCATGGCGCTACGCTATACACGTGCATAGTCGTGCAGGGTTTTATTTTATTGCATAAGGATTATTACAAGTTATCTCAAAAATCAAGTTGTCATCGCGGACCTGATCCGCGATCTCATAAATTAAAGTCAAAAAACCAGATTCCGGGTCAAGCCCGGAATGACATGGTTATCTTTAAATGATTTTTGAGATAACTTGTAGTTTTTCAGGAATATGGCATCATCCGACCATTTCTTTCACTATAAAAAAGCCTGCCTGCACTATTCCAAAACAGGCGATGGCCGGCAAGTGGCGTTGCTCTTTCATGGCTTCGGACAGGACAGAACTGTGTATAATCAATTGGCTGTTACGCATTTCAGTGGGTACACCGTGTATGCGTTCGACCTGTTTTTTCATGGCCAAAGTACGTGGGGATATGATGAAGATACCCTCGAAAAAAGTTTTTGGTTAGCGTGCATAGGCGAATTCCTTAAATCACAGGGTATAGAAAAATTCTCAGTTATGGGGTTTAGCCTGGGCGCTCGGTTAGCGTTAACGCTCACAGAAGGATTTCCCGAACAGGTGCAGCATCTCTACCTGTTAGCGCCCGATGGCATCAAAACAAGTTTCTGGTACAGTTTAGCAACATACCCCGTGTTGGCTCGCAAACTTTTTAAAAGCATGATAAACCGCCCAAAACTTTTTTATGGTATAACTAAAACGCTTAACAGGTTAAACCTTCTCAACAAAGAGCTTTACTATTTTGCCGGAAGCCAGATGAACACCGAAGAAAAACGCAGCAGGGTTTACCATACGTGGGTTGTGTTCAGGCATTTGTCGTTTGATTTAAAAAAAATTACTGGCGTGTTTAATCAGAATAAACTGCCCGTAACATTGATACTGGGTAGGTTTGATAAGGTGATTACCGGCAAAAGCCTGAAACAATTTATCGACCGGGTGCCTCACATCATCCTCATCGAACTGACATGCAGGCACAACGATTTAATCCGGGTCTTTGCAAACGCGAAACTATCAGACCAAAAAGCGTGATAAAATGAGTAAAAATTTCCTGAAGAATCCCCCGCTTCATGCTATTTTTGTACGTCCTTATTCAGCCTCAACTTCAATGATTTTATTCTTCCGCTCATCAACCAACATTGTTTTTGCTGTTGGCACTGCACAACCTTTACAACCTGTTGATATTCAAAAACTTGAATGGCTTTTTGGCGGAGCCAAACCGGTAGCGGAGTCATCGCTGACAGGCTATTTTGTTGGCCCGCGCAAGGAAATGATAACCCCCTGGAGCACCAACGCGGTTGAGATTACCCAAACTATGGGCATTGCCGGCATAACCCGCATTGAAGAGTTCTTTATTGTTTCGGGTAAAGATGCCCGGTACGACCGGATGCTTCAGGTTTTATACACGGAATTGGGGCAGGGTTTATTTACCATTCATCACCAGCCCGAACCTGTTCTTGAAATTGATAACATTGCAGCATACAATGAAAAAGAAGGCCTAGCACTTAGCCCTGAAGAAATTCAATACCTCGAAGGTGTTAGCCGTGAGCTTGGACGAAACCTGACCGATAGCGAAGTGTTCGGGTTCTCGCAGGTAAACTCCGAGCATTGCCGTCATAAAATTTTCAACGGCACGTTTATTATTGATGGCGAAGAAAAAAAGAGCACGTTGTTCCAGTTGATTAAAAAAACTTCGCAGGAAAACCCAAACTACATTATATCGGCTTATAAAGACAACGTAGCGTTTATAAAAGGGCCACGCATTGAACAGTTCGCACCCGAACGTCAGGATGAACCGGCTTATTTTGAAGTTAAGGATATTGACTCGGTTATCTCACTAAAAGCCGAAACACATAACTTCCCCACAACGGTTGAACCATTCAACGGAGCGGCAACCGGGTCGGGTGGAGAAATACGCGACAGGTTGGCCGGTGGAAAAGGTTCGTTGCCCTTAGCGGGAACAGCCGTTTACATTACTTCCTATCCGCGACTTGATGGCGGCAGGTTGTGGGAGAAAAAATTTCCTGCACGCAAGTGGTTGTATCAAACACCCGAAGAAATCCTGATTAAGGCTTCTGATGGCGCCTCCGACTTCGGAAATAAATTTGGTCAACCGCTCATCAGCGGAAGCGTGCTAACCTTTGAGCATATTGAAGGCGATAAAAAATTCGGTTTCGATAAAGTAATTATGCTTGCCGGTGGCGTTGGTTTCGGAAAAGAAAAAGACAGCAAGAAAGAACACCTGAAACCCGGTGATAAAATTGTGTTGCTTGGTGGCGATAATTACCGCATCGGTATGGGCGGTGGCGCGGTTTCATCAGTGGCAACAGGCGAATTCGGAAATGCAATAGAGCTGAATGCCATTCAGCGTTCAAACCCCGAAATGCAAAAGCGTGCCATGAATGCCATTCGTGCGCTGGCAGAATTAGATAACAACCCTATCGTTTCCATTCACGACCATGGCGCAGGCGGGCATTTCAATTGCTTGTCGGAATTATTAGAAGAAACAGGTGGCGTTATTCACATTGATAAAATACCGGTGGGCGACCCTACCCTTTCGGATAAAGAAATACTAAGCAACGAATCGCAGGAGCGCATGGGCCTTGCGCTGCATGAAAACAATATTGAGTTACTCAGGCGCATCGCAAACCGCGAACGTTCGCCCATGTATGTAATTGGCGAGGCTACAGGCGATAACCGCTTAGTCTTTAAAAAAGAAAGCCAGGAAAAGAAACCGGTTGATTTTGAAGTAAACCACTTGCTTGGCTCATCGCCCAAAACCATACTTACCGATAGCGCAGCTAAAACAGTTTATCAAGCCATACAATACGATGAAGCCAACCTGATGGCTTACCTTGAAGCAGTGCTGCAAACAGAAGCCGTTGCCTGTAAAGATTGGCTCACCAACAAAGTTGACCGCTCCGTTACCGGCAAAGTAGCCACACAACAAACCTGCGGACAGTTGCAACTTCCGTTGAATAATGTGGGCGTAATGGCGCTTGATTTTTTGAGCAACAAAGGAATTGCTACCGCTATTGGCCATGCACCGGGGGCAGCCCTTGTTGACCCGGCAGCAGGCAGCAGGCTGGCTATTGCCGAGGCGTTGACCAACATAATGTTCGCCCCGCTAACACACGGGTTAAAAGGTATTTCGCTTAGCGCGAATTGGATGTGGCCTGCCAAACAAACCGGTGAAAACGCAAGGCTCTACGAAGCCGTAGAGTCCGTGAGCGAGTTTGCCATACAGTTAGGCATTAACATTCCTACCGGTAAAGATTCGCTTTCAATGACACAAAAATACCCCGATGGCGAAGTGGTGCTATCGCCCGGCACGGTAATTATCTCTGCGGTAGCCGAAGTGGAAAATATCAGGAAGACCATTAGCCCGGCATTGCAACCTGTTGGCGATTCGCAATTAATTTATATTGACTTATCGAACGATTCGTTAAAACTTGGCGGCAGCAGCTTTGCGCAGATAGTTAACCTGTTAGGTAATGAAGTTCCTACTATTTCAAACGCTGATTATTTCAAATCGGCATTTGAAACTGTTCAACAACTGATTACACAAAATCTTGTATTGGCCGGGCACGATATCTCTTCAGGCGGATTGATTACTACCTTGCTTGAAATGTGTTTCCCAAATCCTTCAACGGGTTTGCACCTTGATGTATCCGATATTGGTAACGACCTGATTAAAATTTTATTTGCCGAAAACCCCGGAATAGTTCTCCAGGTAAGCGAGGATGCAGCAACCACTATCCTGAAGAAAAATAACATTAGCTATTCAGTATTAGGTTCCGTTGTAAAATCACCAACGCTTCATATACAATTCAAACAACAAACACATACGTTTGATGTTGCCACGTTGCGCGATACCTGGTTTAAAACTTCTTACCTGTTAGATAAAAAGCAGCGCAAGGCCGAACACGCTACTTTGCGATACAACAACTACAAACAGCAGCCGTTATCCTACAACTTTCAGCAAAACTTTACCGGAACATTTTCGGGTTATGGAATTGACGCGAAGCGAAGAAAACCAACAGGCATCAAAGCCGCTATCATTCGCGAAAAAGGTGTGAATGGCGACCGCGAAATGGCCTACTCCCTTTACCTTGCAGGCTTCGATGTTAAAGATGTGCACATGACCGACTTAGTGTCGGGGCGCGAAAACCTTACCGATGTGAACATGATTGTGTTTGTGGGCGGGTTCTCCAACTCCGATGTGCTCGGCTCGGCAAAAGGTTGGGCCGGTGCCTTCCTGTATAACGACCGTGCAAAAAATGCGTTAGACAATTTCTACAAACGCGATAACACATTGAGTTTAGGCGTGTGTAACGGCTGCCAGTTAATGATGGAACTTGGCTTGCTCTACCCAGCCTTAGGCAACCGGCATCCGCGTATGCACCACAACGGTTCAGGAAAATTTGAATCGGCATTTGTTAACCTGACTATTCCTGAAAATAATTCAATCATGTTCAAGTCGTTAGCGGGTGCGCGTTTGGGTGCGTGGATTGCGCATGGCGAAGGACAGTTCAGGCTGGATGCAGCTTCATCAATTGCAAAGGTTGCAGCCGCATACAGCTACGCGGCCTATCCCGGCAATCCAAACGATTCTGAAAATTCCATAGCGGCTCTGTATTCGGAAAACGGCAGGCACTTAGCCATAATGCCACATATTGAGCGCTCGCTGTTTCCCTGGAACTGGCCCCACTATCCCGAAAATCGGCAGGCTGACGAAATAAGTCCGTGGATAGAAGCCTTTACAAACGCCAGAAACTGGGTTTTAGAAAATTCCTGACCAAGAGATTCCCCATTCCGTTGTTCCTGAATGTTTAGTGTATTACCTTCATTCACTAAATCTATACGGCATGAAAAAAGAACAGTTGGTTTTTCTGCTGATTGCAGGAATTTTTTCGGGATGTTTGGGCTACAAAGAGCTTCCGGTTGAGTATGATTACAGCTACAAAGGCCAGTTTAAAAAGTACCGCACATTTGAGATTATGAAGCCCGTTGGCCTGGATGATGGAACCCTGATTAACGAGCAAATAGAAGCATCTATCATTTCGCGGATGAAGTTTTTGGGCTACCGCCAAACCTCAAACAAGCCGCACCTGCTTATCAACTTTAAATTGTTTGAAGATAGCCTTGGTTTTACCGGTTATACACAACCCGAAATTGAAGAATGGATTAAGACCCAAAATGAAAACCTGCCGTACGAAAGAAAGAAATTTGATTTGAACACCGGCACGCTGTTAATCCAGTTTTTTGACAGGCGCCAGAACCGCTCGGTGTGGCAGGGGTATGCCACCACGCTTTACGGAAAAATCGACTCCAACAACCAGCGACATTTGCGAAACGCGGTTATCTCCATCTTAGACAAGTACAGGTTCTGGGCAGAGGGTTTTATGGAAGGAACGGCCAGCACCGATACCGAATTATAGGCCGGGCTTTTTGACCAGAAATTTACTGCCGGGGAGATTCGTTTTCTGAAAATTAATTCTACCTTTGCAATCCCAAAAAACAGGGTTTTCTTGCTTAAAACAAGGAAATTGTCCGATGGTGTAATGGTAGCACAGAAGATTTTGGTTCTTTTAGTCAGGGTTCGAATCCTTGTCGGACAACAAAGGCCCTCCCCACCGTTTCGGGAGGGCTTTTAGTTTAACGCAAAACAATGGCAGTAAAAATTTTCAGCGGAAGGGCTACCACGTATTTGGCCGAAAAGATTGCCGATGCATACGGGGAAAGTCTTGGCACAGTAAACTATCAGCAATTCAGCGATGGTGAAATGTCGCCTTTCATTGCTGAGTCCGTTCGGGGGCACGAAGTTTTTATTATCCAGTCAACTATCCCCCCTTCCGATAACCTGATGGAGCTTCTCCTGATGGTAGATGCCGCCAAGCGGGCCAGCGCCTCAAGCGTAAACGTAGTTATCCCCTATTTTGGGTATGCACGCCAGGACCGTAAAGACCGCCCACGTGTATCCATTGCCGCCAAGCTTATTGCCAACCTTATCTCTGCGGCCGGGGCCGACCGCATTATGACCTGCGATTTACATGCCGACCAGATACAAGGCTTTTTTGATATTCCAGTAGACCACCTCGATGGTGCCTATATTTTTGTTCCGTACCTGAAATCGTTACAATTAGAAAATATCATGTTTGCTTCGCCCGATGTGGGCGGTATTAAGCGCGCCAGAAGCTTCGCCAAGTTTTTTGATGCCGAACTTGCCGTGTGCGATAAACACAGAAAAGAAGCCAACAAAATTGAATCTATGCGCCTGATAGGCGAAGTGGAAGGCAAAGACGTTATACTTATTGACGACCTTGTTGATACAGCCGGCACTATTTGCAAGGCTGCCGGATTGTTGAAAGAAAAAGGTGCCCGTACCGTTCGTGCAGCCTGTACACATCCTGTGTTATCGGGCAAGGCTTACGAAAATATTGAAAACTCTGCGTTAGAAGAGTTGGTAGTAGCCGATACCATTCCCCTGAAACAGAACATATCAAAGATTAAAGTGCTCACGGTATCCGAATTATTCGCGAAAGCCATTCGTAAAATTCACGACCACGAGTCGATAAGTTCATTATTCATAAAACTGTAAACTATTTTAATTAACCATAAATTTTAAAACCATGAAAACTGTTGAGATTGTAGGGTATAAAAGAGCGAATCTCGGCAAGTCTGATTCTCAGCGATTGAGAAATGAAGGATTTGTTCCCTGCGTTGTGTATGGCGGAAACGAGCAAGTGCATTTTTATGCACCCATGATTTTGTTTCGCGAATTAGTGTACACCAATGAAGCGCATTTTGTTCACCTGAACATTGAAGGAGAAGAAGTTGAAGCGATTCTTCAGGAAGTTCAGTTCCACCCGGTAAGTGAAGTTATTCTTCATGCCGATTTCCTGAAAATTGAAGAAGGAAGAAAAATCAAGATGAATATTCCTATCCGGTTAACCGGAAAAGCAAAAGGCGTTGAGAAAGGCGGTACGCTAATCAGAAAGCGTGCTTCGCTGAAGATAGAAGGCTTACCTAAGGATATGCCCGACCATATTGATGTGGATGTTACCGAACTTGACTTCCACCATGCCATTAAGGTGGGCGATATGAAAATTGAGGGACTCACATTCCTTGACCCGAAGGCTGCAGCCATTGCTGCCGTTGAAGTTTCGCGTGCTGCCAAACTTGCAGCCGAAACCGCAGCGGAAACCCCGGCTGCAGGCGCTGCCCCGGCTGCCGATGCTAAGAAAGACGAAGGCAAGAAGTAATTTGAAAATGTTTCAATTTGAAGAACAAAAACCTTCCGTAACCCGGAAGGTTTTTTTTATACCTGTTGTATTTCCATTTTCAAATTAACTAATTTTCAAATCTTCAAATTGATAAAATGAAATATCTAATCGCAGGACTTGGAAACATAGGAGCGGAATACGAACTGACCCGGCACAATATCGGGTTTCTTGTACTCGACCGCCTTGCTGATGTAAAAGGTGTAAACTTTGAATTGTCGCGCCATGCCGAAAAAGCCGAATTGAAATACAAGGGGAAGCAACTGCATTTAATCAAGCCCACCACCTACATGAACCTGAGCGGCAAAGCCATTGCTTACTGGCTTCAGGAGTTAAAAATACCAAAGGAAAATCTTCTTGTTGTGGTAGATGATATTGCCCTGCCTTTCGGCACACTGCGTATGCGCGCAAAGGGAAGCCCGGCCGGGCACAACGGACTAAAAAACATTGAGCTTTTATTAGGCGGACAGGACTACAGTCGCTTGCGTTTTGGTGTAGGCAACGATTTTCACAAAGGGCAACAAGCCGACTTCGTACTCAGCAATTTTTCAAAACAGGAATTTGACGAACTACCCTTACTAATGGACAAGGCCGCTGAAATGATTCTCTCTTTTTGTACAATTGGCGTGAATAGGACGATGAGCCTTTTTAATAGTTAGGACGTAGATTGGGTGTTAGGGCTTAGGACGAGGATTTGTTGTTGTTTAGGGGTGATAATGTTCATTGGCGTTGATTAGAATTCTCTGTTAAGCGTTTGTACATTCTTTTCTGTACTCTTAATTAACTATTTCCTCATCATCATTTTTGTCTTCCTTAAAATCTTGTGTCGAGCATTTTAAAATAATTTCATCCACTGTTGTTCTGTCAAATTTATATCTCAATTGTGGATCAGCATAAACTTTATTCTTCACGAACTTCTTAATCCATTTCTCAAACTTACCCACGAGTTCAGGGCTTTCTATTTTCAAATGCCCCTGGCCCTTTTTTATCAGTCCTTTTAATTCTTTCGGAATAACTCTCGCTTCCTCCCCGAAATAGTAAAAATGATTTGAAATCAATGCGCGCTGTCCACTTAAATCTCTCTTTTTGTTTTTCTCGGTATGAACTCCCTTTCTCATCATTGGGTCGATCCCTTTTGAATAGTCATAAATACAATCGCCCATTATTTTTCTCCAGTCCTTTGTCCGCCAATCTGGAATTTTGTTTTTCAATTTCATATTGCAGAATTCATCATACTCTAAAAGTGTTTTTATTCCCGTCACTTTCATCGCATAAATGATGCTATCTGAATAATCGTATATCTTTCCGTCTTTTAGTTTTGAATTCTTCGAACCTGTGCCAATTATCCAATCACCGATCTCTGCGGTTCGCCTAATTGCTGGCTTGCAAATTGTCAAAGTGCATTTTCCCCAGAAAGGATTTGGCGCTGCTCCGCTATCGTTTTTTAATATGTAAGAATAAATCTTTGTCAATCAACTTTATCGTTTTACTCTGCTCTATTCACGTATTGATACCCGATGTTTGGTTTAAAGTGTTCTCCATTATCCAACGAGTTTCGATTTGCTCAAAGTCTTTTCTTTACCTTAAATCCTGATACCTAATCCCCAAGTCCTAACTAACCGTAGCCCCCGGATTAACCGCCTCGTTTGGTTGTAACAGCCTTAGTTTCCCGTCTGCGTCCTCGGCCATTAAAATCATGCCCTGCGATTCAATGCCCATCATTTTGCGTGGCGCAAGGTTGGCAATGAGCGTAACCTGTTTGCCAACCATTTCCTCCGGTGTATAGTGTTTGGCAATGCCGCTCAACACGGTGCGCTTGTCAATGCCTGTATCAATCGTGAACTTTAACAGCTTGTCGGATTTTTCCATTTTTTCGGCTGTTAGTATCGTGCCTACGCGAATATCCAGTTTGGTGAAGTCGTCAATGGTGATGGTTTCTTTCAACGGCTTTACAGCACTTTCGGGTTTTACTTCCTCCACGGCTTTCGGTTTCTTTAGTTTGTTAATCTGCTTTTCAATTTCTTCATCTTCGATGTTCCTGAACAACAACTCGGCTTTACCAAGCTGATGGCTTTCCGGCAAAGGCTCTATCAGTTCGGCTTTTTTCCAAAACGCATTCCAACCGGTATCAATGCCCGTACTGTTCAGTTGTTTTTTAATGTTTTGAGCCGTATCGGGCAGGAAAGGTTCACAAGCAATGGCAATGTTGCCCACTACTGTTAGCGCATAGCTTAAAATACAGCTAACGGCTTCCATGTCTTCCTTGGCGAGTTTCCACGGTTCGGTATCGGCTAAGAATTTATTTCCTATCCGGCACAAATTCATCATCTGAAACTGCGCTTCACGGAAACGGAAATCATCCAATGCGCTGATCATTTCTTTCACCGAAGCGTTCAGGTCGTTATGCGCCTGCTGGTATTTTTCCAGAATACGTTTTCTATGGTCGTTAGTACCCGGCAGTTCGTGTGCCGATGGCACTTTGCCGTCAAAATATTTCCAGGTCAACACCATTACGCGGTTCACAAAATTGCCGAGTATGGCCGACAGTTCGCTGTTCACCTTCGATTGATAATCTTTCCAGGTGAAATCGGCATCTTTGGTTTCGGGCGAAATAGACGTTAGCGTGTAACGCAGTTCATCCCTCCTGCCCGGAAAATCCTCCAGGTATTCGTGCAGCCATACTGCATGGTTGCGCGAAGTCGATATTTTTTCACCTTCGAGGTTAAGGAATTCGTTAGCCGGAACGTTGTCGGGCAAAATATACTTACCTGCCGCTTTTAACATCGATGGAAAAATAACGCAGTGAAAAACAATGTTATCCTTGCCTATAAAATGGATGAGTCGCGTGTCGTTATCCTGCCAGTATTTTTGCCAGTCGTTGGGCTTCAGTTCTTTCGTAGCCGATATATACCCGATAGGCGCATCAAACCACACATATAGAACCTTGCCTTTGCCTTCCGCTAAGGGAACCGGAATGCCCCACGCTAAATCGCGCGTGATGGAACGCGGTTGCAAGCCCTGGTCAATCCACGATTTGCACTGACCGTACACATTGGTTTTCCAATCATCTTTATGTCCTTCTACAATCCATTCTTTCAGCCAACTTTCGTATTTATCTAACGGAAAATACCAGTGCTTGGTAGGCTTTAACACGGGTGTATTGCCCGATACGGTAGAGCGCGGGTTAATCAACTCACGCGGACTTAAACTCGTTCCGCATTTTTCGCACTGATCGCCATAGGCATTGGTGTTGCCGCACTTGGGGCACGTGCCCGTTATGTACCGGTCGGCTAAGAAAATTCCTTCCTGCTCATCGTAATACTGATCGGATGTTTCTTCCAAAAAAATACCCTGATCGTAAATCGTCTTGAAAAATTCCTGGGCTGTTTCGTAGTGTACGGGCTGCGATGTGCGCGAATAAATATCGAAGCCGATTCCAAAATCCTGGAAAGCCTTTTTCATCAGATTATGATACTTGTCAACAAATGCCTTGGGCGAAACGCCTTCTTTCTTTGCGCCTAAGGTAATGGCCACACCATGCTCGTCCGACCCGCAGATAAAAACAATATCATCACCGCGCAGGCGCAGGTATCGCACGTATGTATCAGCCGGTAAGTAAGCGCCCGCTACGTGCCCGATGTGCAACGGCCCGTTGGCATACGGCAAAGCGGCCGTTACAGTGGTTCGTTTAAACTTCTTCATATCATCAAAAAATCGCTTCCGCAGAAATTGCGGAGTGCAAAGATGTATATTGATTGTCAGGTAAAAAAATCAGGCGTTGGTTTTGGCCTCATCATCTTGCGGCTCCTCCGCTATCCCCATTAACTCCTTAGGGATTTCCAACGGAAGTGTGGCATGGAACAAGGTGTATTTTTCGGGGGTTAATTGTAACCGAACTTCACCGCCCAACCGGGTAACGGCCTGCTTTATCAGGTACAGGCCTACACCGCCTGTTCCCGATCTCTCGGAAGCCCGTGTAAACATCTGGAAAATCTTATTCGGGTTTTGCATAACAATACCCACACCATTATCGATTACCTGTATGTGCAGGTGTTCGGCTTCTGTAAAGATTTTAATATGCGCAAACGGAACCACCCGTTCTGAATTGTTATGAAACTTAACAGCATTGTCGATAAGATTCTCTAAGATAATACGAATCAGTACATCGTCTGAACGGAAGATTATATTTCGCTGAATGTCACGTTTAAAAGTAAATCCTTTGGGAAGCCCTTTTTTGTTTTCAAACAGGATAACATCATCAACGATTTTGTCAAAATCCAATGGTTCGGGATTGATAGTGGCATTATTAATCTGGTTAATAATGACTAACCGCGTAAGAATCTTGTTGAGGTGCGATGCGGTGCTATCAATTGTTTTAAGGTAGGTCAACGCCTGTTCGTCTTTTACATCAATCAGGGCTATGTTACACATACCTCTCAGACTGGCTAACGGCCCGCGTATATCGTGCGAGGTTTTATAAATGAAATTATCGAGGTCTTCGTTTACTTTTTGCAGGGAAGTATTGGCCACTAACAAATCAGCCGTTGCTTTATTTACTTCTGCCTGAAGGTTATCGGCATGCACCTGTAATTTTCTATTCTGCGCTTCAATTATCTCGTAAGCATCAGATAACTTTGCATTTACCCTTTTTCTTGTTTTATTGTTTTGGTACAGAATAAACACAAGCAAAACGCCCAGAAAAGCAATAGTGCCAATTGACAGGTTGAGCATACGCTGACGAGCAAGGGCTTCGTCTTTCAGTTCGATAGTGCGAAGGTTTTCGCGTTCCTCGAATTGCGTTTGGGTACGGGCAATGTTTTTTACGAGTTCCTCGCCAATCAGGCTATCTTTAAGCGTTATGTATTTATTCTGATAAATAGACGCCTGTTGGAAATCGTTTGATTGCGTATAGAGGTTTGCATATTCCCTGTAAACATCCATTAATAACTGGTTGTAACCGATTTCGGCTGAGATTTTTTCGCACTCTGTGAGATAATCTCTGACCTTTTCGATCTCCCCCTTTTTCAAGGCAATTCTGGCTAGATAAACTAATGGCTCCACAAGAAACCTCTGGTTTGCTACTTTGATCGCACGATCACGACCACTCATAAAGTATTTTTGTGCTTTATCATAGTCTCCCAGCCAATAGTACGCCACTCCAAGACCTCCTTCGCCTTCCATTAAAATTTGATCACTACAATTTTTTCCACACACCTTAAATGCAGTATTAAAAGTTTCAAGGGCCTTATCAAAATCTTTAAGGTGAACATAACAAAGCCCAATGTTGACATGCAAGTGATCAAGGTCAAACGAATCACGGACAGCCGTCTTGACTTCAAGCGACTTTTTATAATACTCTAAGGATTTTTCATAATTCTTGAGCTTAAAATAAACAAAGCCAATATTATTATACGATATGCTTATATCTGCTAAATCACCCGTCTTTTCTCTGAGAACAAGCGCCTGAAAGTGTAAATCGAGGGCCTTATCATAGTTGGCTGCTAAGGAGTACGCAAGACCAAGGCTATTAAGCACATTCACAAACTCCTCATCAATTTCAGAAGCCTTTCCTACACTGCTCTTAAATAAATTATAGGCAGATTCGTAAACCTTAATAGCATCATCCAGTCTTTCAAGTCTGCGCAGGATTTGCCCTTTTATTCTATTGGATTTAAGAATCCGATATTGGTCATCTGCTCTTTCAGCAGCTTCAAGAGCATTATTGATATGATCTAAAGCAAGGTTAACATCAATAAAATAATTCGCCCGTGCCAACTCAATCTGCACATCTATTCTATCTAATCCACTACTGTTACCCAGGGCTTTAGTAAGGGAATCGATTCGGCTTGCCTGACCAAACAAGCATAGCGGAATGGTTACCATCAAGACAAGCAACAGGTTGGGTGAGGAGAGCCTTTTATGAAAAAAATATAAAATATTAGACACGTGTCGTTTTTAAAATTTTATTGTGCAAACTAAGTTAACGGCATAGCGAATCTTTGCCTTGTAATTAAACGGAAAAAATTTTCTAAAACCTATAACCCCATAAAATTATGAAAAAAGTTATCTACACCCTGTTGTTTGCAGCCGTTTGCGCACTTTCTTTTACCGCTTGCAGCGAAGAAGAAGTAAAGCCTTCTACCGAACTTGAGAACGGTTACGGACATGTAAGCGAAAGAATCTAACAACTTGAATTTATTCAAGATTGTTACCAATACATCAAAACACACTAAAAATGAAAACCAAGATATTTCTTTTAGGAGTCTTTGTTATTGCTACCATTGTAACGTTCTCGTTCACCAATGCAGCAAAAAATGTTGAGAAAAACTCTGTTAACACCACTCAAGAAGATTTTGCAGCACCTGCCGGAGGATTTGGCTCTGAGCGCATTTAAAAATTGAAAGTCAAGGGGTTACAGCACTTGTGGCTACGGTTGCGGGTACTGTTGCCCCTTTATTTTTGCCTGTTATTTAGTGGCTACTCGCCTTGTGGTTTCTCAATCCTTATCCCTTAAAACACCTGGCGGCCTACAGTTACATTCCCTTATTCAAGGGCATCTATTTAAAAACCCTGTATTTGATTTCCTTAGCCGGCAGCCATCCCAATTAGCAATCGGGAGAGGTAACCCGCATTATTTTCAGGGTTTCATAAAAACAATACGGATGTCAAGCCTGGTAGAAATCCTTTCGGCAGGAGTTAGTCAAACCGCAGAAATAGCCTGTATTGTGGAACAATCAATAGTTAAATCAACCTGATAGCGGGGTGAACGGGCAAGAGCCGGAATTTACCAGTTGGAAAAGGATGTATAAAAAGGCACTTAAAGTGTTACTTTAAGTGCCTTTTTTGACAAATCCGGCAAAAAACTTACATCAAAAAATGGCCAAAATTTGCCTAATGGGTGTTCGGAATTAAGGGGTTAACCAAGCCTTCAATCGAGAATAAGGCAACACTACTGTATGCTTAACTCAAACGGCATTCTTGCCTGCACACCATACAGCTCTTTCAGTTTTATGCCTTGCCTGTACAGGTAATACTGTTCGCCTAATTCCTTCTTCAAGGTATTTGTCCTGGTCTTATCCGTCAGCTGTTCCATAAACTGCTCAATAAAAGGTTTTTGAACAGGGTATTCCTTTACAGTGTAGTTCTCCAACCCTGCTGCCTGCGCAGCTATGTTTATCGCATCGTTATAGCCACCTAAAATGTCAACCAGGCCACGTTGTTTAGCCTGCTCCCCAGTCCAAACCCGGCCAGAGGCCACTTTCTTCAATTCGTCTTTCGGCATACCTCTTCCTTCTGCGGCTTTACCGGTAAAGGTTTCATAAATAGCTTCTGTTTTGGTCTGCCACACATTCTTCTCGGCCTGTGTTAACGGCCTGCTGATAGTAATCAACTCGCCATACTTGCCTGTATTAACCTCATCGAACGTAATGCCAAGCTTGTTGCCTAAAAACGAACTGGCATCAAACAACACACTAAATATTCCGATAGAGCCTGTAATGGTGTGAGGCTGCGCCACTATAGTATCTGCTGCCATGGCTAAGTAATAACCACCCGAAGCGGCATAGTCAGACATAGAGGCAATAACGGGTTTAACCTCTGAAGCTAATTTCACTTCGCGCCACATCTCATCCGAAGCCTGGAACGCTCCACCTGGGGAGTTTATACGGATTACAATTGCTTTTACTTTCTTGTTTAATCGCGCTTTGCGGATTTCTTCGGAAGTAGAAGCGCCACCAATTACACCATCACTTGATTTTCCAGGCATTATTGTTCCATCCGCCACAATAACGGCAACTTCTTCGGCCGCAGCCTGTTTATTAACTTGAATACTCTTGATATACTTCTTTCGTGCTACAAATTTTATACGCGCGTTCTCTTCCAGCGCTAAGCGTTCACGAAGTTCATCTAATACTTCGTCATAATACACAAGCTTGTCAACCAAACCATACTCTGCTGCAAGGGATGCGTTACGAACCAGCATATTATCGGATATATCACGAAGTTTATCGGCAGGAATACCGCGCGCTTCTGAAATGCCTTTCAACACCTGGTTGTAAATTGAATTGAGTAACTCCGATAACTGCAGCCTGTTTTCATTGCTCATTTTTTCAAGCATAAAAGGCTCTACCGCGCTTTTAAAATCACCAACCCTGAAAATCTCGGGTTTGACTTCCAGCTTGTCGAACATCTTCTTAAAAAAGGTAACTTCTGCCGTAAGGCCGTTAAACTCAATTTCACCTTCCGGGTTCAGGTATACTTTATCCGCTGCCGTTGCGAGGTAATAAGCCGACTCCGACATAACATCTGAATAGGCTACTACCCACTTGCCGCTTTCGCGGAAATCAAGTAACGACTCGCGGATTTCTTCAATGGTTGAGAAACCGGCCATCGGGTAGCTTACATTTAAAAATATTCCTTTGATTTTCGGGTCGGATTTGGCGTGGCGGATAGCCCCCTTCAGTTTGAGTAAGCCAATGGGTTGTGCATCGCTGCCAAACATGCCGGCAAACGGGTTATCAACCTCCTGCTCGGTAATTTGAGCATCTAACTTTAGCTGAAGCACTGAATTGCTGGCAATCACCACCTTTTCTTCAGAACCTACTGCCATCAGTATGGCTAACATTATAAAAAAGCTAACCCCTGCAAAAACAACCAAGGCCAGGAATGAAGCCAGAAACGTTTTTAAGAAATTCATAGTATAAAAATTTAGTCACAAAATTAAGCATCTCCGTCTGCCTTTTAAAAAGTAAGTTTGCTGCATGGCAAATGTCTTTTTTTTGTTAGGCAGCAACTTAGGCGATAAAAACCGCTGGCTGGCCGGAGCAAGGCAGCAAATCAGTCGGCACATCGGGTCAATTGTTACAGCCTCGTCTGTTTATAAAACAGCGGCCTGGGGAAACGAAAGCCAGGATGATTTCTATAACCAGGTTATTGAAGTAAAAACAACCCAGAAACCCCGTGAGGTGCTGCAAATGATACAGAAAATTGAAATACAGGCCGGGCGTAAACGCATTGAAAAATGGGGCGCCCGCACGTTGGATATTGACATTTTGTTTTGGGATGATAACGTAATCTCCTCTCAAGATTTACAGGTTCCGCACCCCGGCATACCGCACCGCAGGTTTACCCTGATACCCTTAGAAGAAATTGCCCCGGATATGGTTCACCCCACCCTGCAAAAAAGCATACGGCAGTTATTAGTTGACTGTAAAGATGGCTTAATGGTTGAAAGGCTTTGATGGTTTTAATCTATATACTCGAAGCCTCTGCCTGGGGTGCAATTTTCTTCACTAACCCCTGCAATACTTTTCCGGGGCCACATTCAATAAACGTAGTGGTGCCATCCTGAACCATGCGCTGTACAGACTGCGTCCATCGCACAGGGGCAGTAAGCTGGGCAATAAGGTTTTTCTTGATTGTAGCTATATCAGATGAAGGCGATGCGTTTACGTTCTGGTAAACCGGGCAAACCGGTGTGCTGAATTGTGTTGATTCAATTGCCGAGGCAAGCTCCTCACGCGCAGGCTCCATTAATGGTGAATGAAATGCTCCACCCACCTGTAAGGGTAAAGCTCTTTTTGCACCTGCTGCTTTTAGTTTTTCGCAGGCAATTTCAATCCCTTTAAGGGAGCCGGAAATAACAAGCTGGCCCGGACAGTTATAATTTGCAGCAACTACAACCTCATCGCTGATGGAAGCACACACTTCTTCTACCACCTTATCATCCAAACCAAGAATAGCGGCCATAGTAGAGGGGTTAATCTCGCACGCGCGCTGCATGGCCATAGCTCGCTTATACACTAATGTTAATCCATCCGAAAAAGACAACGCCTTATTCGCCACCAATGCCGAAAACTCGCCTAATGAATGACCAGCCACCATATCGGGCTTGAAAGATTCGTTCGATAACGCAACGGCAACAGAATGTATAAACACGGCAGGTTGTGTAACCCGTGTTTGCTTCAAATCATCAGCGCTGCCCGCAAACATAACAGAAGTAATATCAAAGCCAAGTATGGTGTTGGCTTCATCAAATAATTGCTTTGCTTGTGGAGTTGAATCATAAATATCTTTACCCATTCCGGTAAACTGCGCGCCCTGGCCGGGAAATACATAAGCCTTCATTTCTTATTCGGTTTAATTATTCTGCAAAATACAAAAGACTGTATAGGCTGCAAGCTATGAACTGCAAGCCGCAAGCTATAAGCCCCAAGTCCTAATCCTCAAGTCCTAAATAAAACGTGCTTTCAATTCGGCAGTAGGAAGCCAACAGGCATCTTTCTTACCAAACCACCTGTACCGGTTGCGGGAAATCCAGTTATATACCGGGTCGCGTAAAAATCTGGGAATGATTTTAAAAATGTAAAACAACGGCCACAACCCCGATAAGTTTCTTGCTATTTCCAATGCAGCATCACTGCGCTCAAGAAACGCATCACCCCGAACAAGAATAATGCTGTATAGAGCATCGGCAGGAAGATTAAATTTTTGAAGAAGTTGCTGACCTGCTGAAGATTGAAGGGACGCAAAATGATAACGCGCACGATAATCGCGTTTAATGATAAACTGAACGGAACTGCTACACAGGTTACAGACACCGTCAAACAACACTACATCAACAGGTTGATTATTTCCGGAACTCATCGAACGAGATGTACCCATCCTTTAATGGTTTGCACACGCTTTTTCGGGTCAACAACATCAAACGTTACATCGGCTTTATAATAGTAAATACCCGATGCCAATGGTTTTCCACTATTATCGCGGCCATCCCAATCTATAAATATGGTATTCTCTCCACCCGAAACATAGTTATACACTTCACCACCCCACCGGTTTATTATAGTCAGGTCAACTTTTTGCACAAACCGCGTACAACGACCCTTTAAATGTTCAGGCACCTGACAGCCTTCTTCACCTTCACCGCAATTTATGTAATCGCGAACATTAAAGGCGCTGAACAAATCATTGTGACCATCACCATTTGGCGTAAAGATGTTGGGCAATTCGTAATACGGGCAGTTATCGTTACACACCGGGTCGCTCAATTCGCTTTCGTTGCCGGAACGATCAACCGCAGATATACGATAACAAAGAGCAAAAGTATTCAGGTTGTTATGCACATAAAATGTATCGGTAACATTAGTGGCTAATAACGTTAATGATCCCCCTACCGAACTCGACACATACACATTATAGCCTCTGGTATCTGCTCGACATACTTCATCTTCAGGGCGGTTCCAGAAAATGGTATTACTGAACGTATTGAAGTTACACGCTTCCTGTTGAACAAAATCTTCACAATTTGTAAGCTGCGCCTGAAGTACAGGCTTACAAGGCGGTTCATCATCAACGGGCTGGGCACAAATAATTTGTGAATAGTTTTCCTGCGGGACATCAATGGCAGGATTGCCATATCCGCCTCGGGTCATAACCCGGTAACAATACACGGTGTTGTTATCAAGGTTTTCGCCATTGTGTTGCCCCACATCCGTATAGCGGAGCAAACTGTCAAATACATTCACGCTGGCAATTAACGTAAGATCGGCTTCCGTGGCATTTTCAGGCCCACGATAAATATCATGAAGCGGAAAACTTTGTATTTGATTGGACCAGGGAACAACTGCACGCCAGGTAAGTTCAATCCGGCCTGAAGAAGGTCTTAGTTCGAGGCGAACTGAAGAAGCAGAAGCCGATTGATCGAATGGCGTGCTCTGGCCCTGTGCAATAGCCTTTACACGATAGTTGTACACTCTGTTTTCAGTATCTAAGGCATCGTCTAAATAGGTTGTATCTCCTGCTAATGTTCCGGTATGAATGGCTATATAATCCGTGCCGGTAAAACCATCAGCGCGTTCAACAATGTAATCGTATCCGTAAGGTTCTTTCGGAAACTGACTAACATCTGCATCAAACGGTGAACGCCAGCTTACACGAATCTCGCCATCATCAGTTGAAGTTTTGTCAACGGTAACATGGGTGATTACGGGTGCATCGGCCAAAATAGGCGGGATACAAATTTCGTGCGAAACATAACTCTCACCACCTCCGGGTAATGGATATACTGCCACAAGCCGGTAGCAATAGCGAGCGCCCACATCCAAACCGGTATCGTTAAACTGGGTTGCTGTTGCGACAACCTGCCCCACCTGGGTGTATCCTAAGTATGCAGGCATACCTGTTTCGCAACTGTCGGGTGTAAACGTAATGCTATCTACCCTTCGCCAAATCTGTATGGTCGCGGCTTCCTGTCGGCAAGTATAATCCTGCCAGGTAAGTAATGCACTCCTGTTTGTAAAATCGGGAGTAGCCGTTGTTGGCACCGGGGGCGGAGCAACAACCCGTATGCGCCACGTTTTAAACGTTACAAGCTTTGGCCCGTTAGGCGGGTTATCGGTGATCTTAAACACTACCTGGTATGGAAGATTTTTTACATGGAAGCACTTGGTTTCCCATTCAAAGTGAAGTTCGGCTGGCGGGTTGGATGGCTGAAACTCGTTAGGGGTTCCTGGCACAGGTACAGGCGAATACGTAGCCGGTGATTCTGTTGAAGGAAAATTGAATATCTCGGAAAACGCTTCAATTTTAACATCATGGTTTTCGGGATCAACACCTAATATGGTGGCAGTAAGCGTAGTACCCGCCTCCACACACACATCTTCCGGAACTTTTAAGTCAGGTCGTTCATTATTGCAATCTTCTACTATGATTTGCATATCCCGCCTTACAAACCCCAGCCTGAACCATTGCCCGTTTACTTTTCTCCATTCAACAACAATGAACGCAATATTATATTCTCCCTGATTGCCCGGTGCATCCCAGATGATCGTTCCATCAACAGGGTTAATCGTAAACGTAGGCGGCCCTGTTCCTTCTTCATTTCCATTAGGGAAGTTTACATAAAATTTTTGATCATTCGGATCACGGTAGTTGGTTACGGTAGTATTCTTGGCGCGAAACGGAATAACAAATTCATACGACAAACTATCACCGTCAGGATCGTACGCTCCAGGGTTATGAAAAAAAGCAACACCTGTGCAGGCCCGGTCAATTGGCGGAATTAACAACTGCGGAGTGTTATTGCAACCAAAAAACGGATCGATGGTTATTTGTGTTTCAAGGTAAAAGGTGGTGGTTATGGAGTGATCCATATTCAACACGAATCCGTTACGGTTAGGCTCAATGTAGCTGATGGTATAACGGCCGGGCCCGGAGTAGGTGTGTTCAATGGTATAGGATGCCACCGCCACACCTGGAAAACCCGGCATGGGAGTACCTTGTGTTTCTGGTACCAAAATCGGATCGCTGCCATCACCAAAGTCAAGGTAGTCCATAGTTCCTCCAAACAGAACATTTGATGTGGCCGTATTGGTATAAACCGTAATAGTGATTCTAAAGGTAAGACTGGTGCAACTTACCCGTGTGGCCACAATCTGGCCGGCCCGTAAATGCGTGGCCGCAGCTTGCTGAATATACAAAAACTGCGAAATAGCGACTAAAAACAAAACTATTCCTGCCTTTCCAGCCTCAAACTTCAATAATCCACCCATGATGCGCCTATAAGAATCAGGTTACAATATAAAACCCTTAAACCGATCGAAAAAATCCAAAATTATTCAACGATTTAACGCCAATTTTAGTCTTTTTAACCCTTTAAAAGGTTAAGTTGTTGCTGTAAAATTTCACTTTCATGCGAATCATCGGAGAAATACCGCACCCATCGTGCAAAATTACCCTGTTTAGTTGGAACAACCGGTACCTCATTAAATTGGAACAGGGGCTGTTTGAACAAACCTATAAAATCAACCAGTTCGATCTTTCCAGTGAAGGCGACCTTAGCCAAATCGTCAGTCATGAATTTATTGCAAACGCCTTAGACATTTTCAATACGATGCAAGCAAACCTGCATAGAGTGCAACAAGGTTTGTAATAAACATATAGTCTGCGAAAGTACCTTGAACCCAGCATTAATGTCATTGTGGCCACAACAAACCAGATTATAAAATGTTTCTAATGAAAGAAAATATAGTATTTTGTGGCCGTGGAAGTTCTGGAGAAAAAGAATAAAAACAAGAAATACGAACCCATACTGGAAGGTATTCCGGATTGGCCCGTATACCGGCTTAGCCGAAACCGAAAGGAGTTTATTGAAGAAGTAACCGCCAGGGCGGTCGACCGCATTAACCAATTACGACCAACCGCCCGGCAATTGCTTGATGAACTGGAAGCCACCGTTTATCGGGAGCAACAACGCATGAAGCGTAATCGCTGGCGGGTTGATCCACCGGATGAAAGTAAATTCTGGTCGGATATTAAGCGCGAGTTAATAGAATTAGGCTCCTTTACCGATGATGAGAAGCAACAAAAAGCCGATGCACTACTCAGCCAGATTGTTCATCGCTATGCCAATGAAATTGCAGGTAATTTTAAACCCAGTTCGTACCGGCTTACGCGCGAGATAGTAAAGTTCTGGTTCGCGCGATTGCTCAATGCATCCCGTGTAAAAAAATTCGGAGGTTTCTTCCGCAACCAATACACCTTACGGGATAAAATACAGATAGTAGGAAAAGCGGAACAGTTGCGAAACCTGGCCCGCAAGGGCACCATCGTTATGGTGCCTACACATTTCAGCAACCTCGATTCGATATTAGTAGGCTGGATTATTCATGCCTTAGGTTTACCGGCCTTTATTTATGGTGCCGGGTTGAACCTGTTCAACATGAAAATTTTTGCCTACTTCATGAACAGCTTAGGCGCATACAAGGTTGACAGGCGGAAGAAAAACCTTCCATACCTGGAAACGCTAAAAATGTATTCAGGCATTGCCATCCAGCGCGGGGCACATAGCCTGTTTTTTCCTGGCGGAACACGCTCGCGTTCGGGTATGCTCGAAAAAACATTGAAGCTCGGTTTGCTGTCCACTACCATTGAAGCCCAACGAAACATTTACCTGAACACGGAAGAAGGTGCTGAACCGCAGAAAATATTTGTAGTACCGGTAACGCTTAATTACCATTTTGTATTAGAGGCCCCCGAACTGATTAACGATTATCTTTCCATAAAGGGACAAGACCGCTACCTGCCAGAAGAAGACCCGCATGGTAGCTGGGGGTTGATGAAGTTTCTTTTTAAATTTTTTACGAAAGGCTCCAACATTTCTGTTTCCATTGGTCGGGCTCTTGATGTAATGGGTAATTACGTTGACGAAGACGGAAATAGTTTAGATGCCCATAAGCGTGTTATCGAAACCCGCGATTACTTTTTAACCAACGGAAATATTACGATTGATGCCCAGCGTGAGAACGAATACACCCGTATGCTCAGTCAGCGTATTGTGGCAGAGTATCATCGTATAAACAGGATATTTGCCAGCCACCTCGTAGCCTTTGTTGCGTTTGAAATGTGGCAGCAGAAACACCCGAAACTTGACCTGTTCGGGTTGTTGCGCCTGCCCGAAGAAGAACTTGAACTTGAGTATGCAGCGTTTCGGAAAACATGTAAGCGCATTCGCAAAAAAATATACGAACTCAAGAAAGAAGGAAAGGCAAACTACGCCACGCACCTGAAAGGAAAAATTGACCTGGTAATAAAGCATGGGCTTGATAATGTTGGTATATTCCATTTGAAGCGCCCCCTGCTCACAAACAAAAAGGGAAACATCATTACCCAGGACCTCAACCTTTTGTATTATTATCACAACCGCCTGGTAGGTTATGACCTCGAAAAGTTTATCTGATAAAAAGCCCATTGGCGTAATTGGCGCAGGTAACTTTGGCAGCGTAGTGGCCAACTTGTTATCGCGCCAGCATAGCGTATTGCTCTATGCGCGTGATGAACAGGTGGTCAAGCGGATACTGGAAACACACGAAAACCGAGGCTATAAAATGAACAGCCGTGTTACGCCAACCAACGACCTGAAATACTTAGCCGAAAACTGCGATATAATATTCCCGATTGTTCCTTCTGCACACTTTCGTTCCATGATGCAGAAACTCTCTGCACACCTGCACCCTTACCACATTCTTATTCATGGCACAAAAGGCTTAGACATAACGTTACCAGAAGGTAAAACCATTGAAACCGTTAACACACTTAACCGCAGCCAGGTAAAAACAATAAGCGAAGTAATTCGCGAAGAAAGCGTAGTGGTTCGGGTAGGGTGCTTAGCCGGCCCCAACCTCTCAAAAGAATTAGCAGAACGACACCCGGCCGCTACCGTAATTGCAAGTCCGTTTAATGAAGTAGTAAGCTTAGGCAAAAAACTTTTACGCAGCGACAAGTTCCAGGTGTATGGCAACAGCGACCTTATTGGTGTAGAACTTGCCGGTGTGCTTAAAAATATAATCGCCATAGCTTCAGGAGCGCTAAGCGGCATGGGATATGGAGAAAATGCAAAAGGATTATTGATAAGTCGTGGGGCAGTAGAGATGATTCACGTTGGGAAGGCTCTGGGAGGAAACGTGAAAGCCTTTCTGGGGTTGGCCGGCATTGGCGATCTGGTAACTACGAGCAACAGTACACTTAGCCGAAATTTCCAGGTTGGCTATAAATTAGCTAAAGGACAAACCCTTCAGGAAATTATAACCGGCATGGACGAAGTTGCCGAAGGGGTTAACACGGTTAGGATTATAAAAAAATGTGCCGACCATTATAAACTCCGCGCCCCCATTACCAACATGCTGTATAAAGTTTTGTTTGAAGACCTTACCGTTGAACAAGCCCTCACCTACCTGATGCGCTATCCGCTGAATGTGGATATTGATTTCTTAGATTAACATTCGCGTATAGCGATTGAAAAAACACATTGTTATTTACCATCTGCCTTAGTATTTTGCATTACGAAAATCTGGGTAAAAATTTAAACCGCACGTATGGAAACGCTTTTGCATCCGCCCCGCACACTCATGGAAGTATTTGATATGCTGCCCGAAGGCACACTTGCCGAGCTAATTGATAACAGTTTATATATATCGCCTGCACCTTTATTTGAACATCATCGTATCACCAAATCCATATCTAAACAATTAGATAAAATTACTGAGGACACAGAGAAAGGATTTGTAATTTATGCCCCCTTTGACGTAAGGCTTGATGAAACCCGAAATGCCGTACAGCCGGATATTACAGTTATCCTGAAATCGAACCCCAATCAAATTGTTGAGGGGCGCTATGCTGGCGTGCCCGACCTGATTGTAGAAATTCTATCGCCTGGCAATAAAGATCATGACCTGATTACCAAAAAAGACCTGTACGAAAAATTCGGGGTGCAGGAATACTGGATTGTTGACCCCGAAACCAAACTGGCTATGGGCTTTTCATTAACAGAAAAACGGTATCAAAAAATCGGTGAGGCTATTGGCAACATTCAATCTCCGTTGCTGCAAGCCGGGTTTGAGTTTTAAACCCTGAAATGCTGCCTTATGCTTTCAGCCACTTCAGCAAGTTCTTCTTTCGATGGTTGAAGTTTTGGGTTGGTGAAGTTAATATCACCCATTGTGTTCATAGGCACTAAGTGTACATGCACGTGCGGCACTTCCAAACCAATTACGGCAACGCCAACGCGTGCGCAGGAAATGGCCTTCTTAACAGCAACCGCCACACGTTTGGCGAAAAGGTGAAGCCCCGACAGGGTTTCATCATCCAAATCAAAAATATAATCCACTTCTTTTTTCGGCACCACCAATACATGCCCCTTTACTAAAGGCATAATATCGAGAAACGCAATGAAGCGATCATCTTCCGCAACAATGTGCCCCGGTATTTCGCGATTAATAATGCGCGTAAAAACAGAAGCCATAGTGCTAAACGGTAATGTTTGTAATTTCAAACTCAACCTCACCGGCAGGTGTTTTTATCATGGCTACTTCGCCCTTCTTTTTTCCCAGCAAGCCTTTACCAATTGGCGACATGGTAGATATTTTTCCGGCTTTCAAATCAGCTTCTTCTTCTGATACAAGCATGTAGGTAAACGATGCGCTGTTCTTTTTATTCCTGATTGTTACTTTCGATAAAATCGAAACCCTGGACGTATCCACGTTGGCTTCATCCAACAGGCGTGCATTGGCAAGCAAATCTTCCAATTGAGCAATTTTTGCTTCAAGATGACCCTGTGCATCTTTGGCGGCATCGTATTCAGCGTTTTCGCTCAAATCACCTTTGTCGCGCGCCTCTGCAATCTGACGTGCAATATCAGCGCGGCCTTTCGATTTCAATTCAGCGAGTTCAGTCTTTAGTTTATCAAGACCTTCGCGTGTGTAGTAAGAAATTTTTTTACTCATAACACTAATCATAAAGTACGATAAGCAATAAAAAAGAAACAACGGCCTCCGGATGGGAGACCGTTGTTGTAAATCTGTTACAAAGGTAATGCTTTAAATCATTTGTACAAAAATTCAGGAACCTACCAGTTCGGGCAGGGCGGTTTTAACGTCTTCAAATAATTCATCATCAAAGAGCGCAAGGTAAAGGGTTTTTGCCTTGGCAAGCTGTTCAATAGTCAATCCCTTGGCGCCCCGCAAATCCGCTTTATATAAACTGGCATTCTCAAAATCGGCACCCATTAAATAGCTGTTCCTGAGGTTTGCTTCCATCAGGTAAGCGTTATTAAAATTGGCTTTTATCAGGAAAGCATTTTCAAATTGTGCTTTGATCAAATAGGCATCTTTAAAATTTGCTCCGCTTACATACGCACCGGTAAGGTTAGCCTGGTTGAGATTAGAGTTTTCAAAATTTGTTTGATTCAACCGGGTGTTCTCTAAGTTTGCTTCTATCAGCGATGATTGCGAGATATTAGCTGAATTCAGGTTAGAGCCACTAAGGTTAACATAGTTGAGGTTTGTGCGGGCCAGAAAACAGTTTACTAAGTTTATCTCGTAAATTTTATGGCGGTTAAGACGCTTGATGTTACCCACCGTACGGAAAGCCGCTTCTTCCGATTCCCACAACCGGAAGTCGTCAATTTCATCACGATAAAACCGGATGCGCTGCCGGGTTTGTCCGTTTTGATTCAACCAGAAAATCAGGATACCGATTACGGCAATATCGAAAATCATTCCATGGGCCTCGGCCAAAACTTGTGCCCAGAAACTATCAAAATCGTTGATATAATAACGCAGGCTAAGCCCGATTACTATTATAGCGATTACAACCAGAACAATAGTGGATGTGAGCAGAGGTTTTTCAATAACATTATTGAATGTTTCGTTTAATCGTTTTAACCGGTTTCGTAAAAAACTCATCTGACTCTTAGCTACTGGGTTTGCAAGATGTGAAAAAATTAAGAAGCCTTTAACATTACGTGATCTTTTGCTGTCTTCTTTACCATCTGTCTAATCTCAAGCCGTCCAAGTTATTACATCTTCGGGTTGATTACAAATCCAATCCTGAAACGACAAGCTGATTTTCAGGTAAACAACCCCGATCTTACAGCATAAGGTGCACGGTAAAAAAGTAAACCGTAAGCCCAAGCAAATCATTTGTAGTGGTAATAAACGGGCCTGAAGCTAAAGCCGGATTGAAGCCAAACTGGTTTAAAATCAATGGTGTAATAGTGCCTACAAACGAAGCAAATACAACCACACTAAGTAATGCCACAGAAACAACAACCGACAATCGCTGCTCTTCAAAAATCAATACATTGGCGCCATACACCACCAACGCCAATGAAATCCCACTTAGCAGTGCAACCGAAAATACTTTTACAAGGCGTGTCCACAAACCATCATAAACAAAACCGGGATTTGCCAAACTTTGTACGATTAGCGATGACGACTGAATGCCAACATTACCGCCCGTGGCCTGGATAAGCGGAATAAAAAAAGCTATAGCTGTAATGCGACTCAGTTCTGCCTCAAAAAAACCCATAAACTTTGCGTTCATCAGGCCGCCCACAATGCCGATAAGCAACCAGGGCAAACGCGCACGGGTGTTACGCCATACGCTGTCGTCTTCCTCCACGTCTTCGCTGATACCCGTCATCAACTGGCGGTCTTCTTCTGCCTGTTCGGTAATCACATCCACCACGTCATCAATGGTAATGCGCCCAACTAACCGTCCCTGCACATTTACAACAGGTACAGATTCAAGGTCGTATTTACGCATGATGTCGGCCACTTCCAGGTCGGACATATATGTTTCAACGGAAGTGATGTCACGCTCACAAATATCCGATACCGCTTTCCGGACATCCGAAAGCACCAGGTCTTTTAGTGAAACCCTGCCGACTAATACATCGTGGTCGTTCACCACATATACGGTGTAAAATGTATCAACATTCTCTGCTTGCTTCCTGATTTCATCTACACACTGCACTACCGTCCAGTTATCGCGCACTTTGATAAGCTCTTTTGCCATCAAACCTCCGGCAACATTTTCTTCGTACCGAAGAAGTTCTGTTACCTGCACCCGCAGTTCATAACTTAGGCCCGAAAGAATTTCTTCTCTTTCCTTTATCGGCAACTCGTTCAAAATATCCGCAGCATCATCCGAGTCGAGCGAATCAATAATGGCAATCAGCTCATTTACCGAATAAATTTTCAGGTATTTAACACGGGTGTCGGTGTCTAAATCGTTAATAATTTCTGCCTGTACTTCCAAGGGCAACAGGTCAAGCACATATTTCGATTCCTCCGAATTAAATTCATAAAGAAGTGCCGAAACATCTGCCGGTTTTACACCCTGCAAACTTTCCAGGATAAACGCCTGGTCGCGTTCATCCAAGGCTTGCTGAAAACGGTCAACAAACTCTTTGGTAAGCTCAAATTGAATCAGCGGCTCCACGGCTTCTCTCCATTAACTGCGTCAGATAAATGAAATCCCCGACCGATAGTTGCTCTGCCCGCTTATCCAGAATTGGTGCCTGTAAAAAATGCTGCAACACTTCCGGGGGCAGATGCTCAAAGGCGGGCAAAATTAGGTTTTTTAAGGCGTTGCGCAAGGTTTTCCTTCGGTTATTGAACCCTTGCTTAACTACTTTAAAAAACAGGCGTTCATCGCAGGGCAGTGCTGTGCGCTCGTTTCGCTCAAGGCGGATTACAGCCGACATCACCTTAGGGGGCGGGTTAAACACACCGGGCGGAACTTTAAACAAATACTGAATCGTATAGAAAGCCTGGATAAGCACACTTAATATGCCGTACGTTTTGTTGCCGTGTGGCGCAGCAATGCGGTCGGCCACTTCTTTTTGCACCATGCCTACTACCTGCCACACACGCTCCCTGTTTTCAAGAACGTTGAAGAAAATCTGTGAAGAAATATTGTACGGGAAATTTCCAATGATAGAATACCTGCCCGTGAACGTTTCGCTAAGGTCAAGTTCAAGAAAATCGCCCGCTATAATGGGCAAGCCCGGGTAGTGTTTTTCAAGATACGCAACCGAATCGCGGTCTATTTCAATTACGGTAAGGTCAAGCTCCTTTCGTTTTAATAAAAATTGTGTGAGTACGCCCATGCCCGGCCCTATTTCCAATACCGGTTCGGTATGTTCAGATGTTGTTAATCCCTGAACAATTTTTTCAGCGATATTTTTATCGTGAAGAAAATGCTGCCCTAAGGATTTCTTAGGCCGCACGCTATTGGTTTGTTTCAGGCGCATCGTGTAAAAGTACAAAGTAGTGCTGAAGTTTTGGCCGGATAGTGGCAACATTGTAACCCAAAGGATTTTTAAGTAAATAGCCAATTAAATTTTCAGCCATGAGTCAACCACAAAAACCACGCATAGGCATTACACTTGGCGATCTGAACGGAGTTGGGCCTGAAGTTGTAATGAAAGCGCTTCAGGATAATCGCATGTTGAACCTGATTACACCTGTAGTTTACGGGTCAACACGCGCGCTATCGTTTTATAAAAAACAACTGAACATCGAAGAGTTCAGCTATGGGCAAATAAAAGCGCGTGGGCAGTACATTCCTAAAACCATTAACGTGGTAAACTGTTGGGAAGACGTAATAGAAATAAACCCCGGCAAACCAACCAAAGAAACCGGCAAAGCCGCCTGGCTTGCCTTAAAACAAGCCACACTCGACCTGAAAGAAAATCTGATAGATGCCCTGGTTACCGCGCCCATTGATAAGAATACCATTGCAAGCGATGAGTTTCCCTATCGTGGCCATACCGAATACCTCGCCAATACTTTCAACACAAAAGATTTTGTAATGATGATGGTGAGCGAAAAACTAAGGGTTGGATTGGCTACGGAACACATTGCTGTTAAAGATATTACCGGAACCATTACACAAGAATTGCTGAACAAAAAACTAACCGTAATGGAGCAAAGCCTCCGCAAAGATTTCGGTATTACCAAACCCAAAATAGCGGTGTTGGGGCTGAACCCCCATGCCGGAGATGGCGGTGTTATCGGTACGGAAGACGACCAGGTTATAAAGCCTGTAATACAGGAGTGGAAAAACAAAGGCAAGGTGATTGCCGGCCCCTTCCCTGCCGATGGATTTTTTGCTTCAGGTAATTATGCCCGGTTTGATGCCACACTCGCCATGTATCACGACCAGGGGTTAATTCCGTTTAAACTGTTGGCCTTTGAAACCGGTGTCAACTTTACGGCCGGCCTTTCAGCCGTGCGCACTTCTCCCGACCACGGAACAGGATATTCCATTGCCGGTAAAAACATGGCACAGGAAGGCTCACTCCGCCAGGCAATTTATGCTGCCTTAGATATTGTACAGGCACGAAGTGAATCGCTAAAATCGTAAATCCGGCTTTTACATCACCGGTCTGGCGATTGTTAAAAGAACTTCAATTAATTTTTTAACTTTATGCTGCCGTTTCACAAACGCCTATGGACATCGTAACAAAGAAACTCATCAATATTTTAATTCAGCTTGCTGAAGCGGATAAGCATTTCGCCCGTGCCGAACGTGAGTTGATTTTTAAGGTAGCCAAAGAAAGAAACTTTCCAGAAGAAGCCGTAACCGAGCTAATCCGCAAGCCGGAGCCTATCGAATCGCTTGGCGCGCTCTCGCACGATCAGAAATTTGAGTACCTCTATTCCGTTATCGAGCTGGTTTTTGCCGACCACAATATTTTTGACAGCGAAATACTGTTCTGTAAAAATGTGGCCATTAAGCTGGGCTTCCACAAAAATGTAGTTGACTACTTTGTGGAAAACTATGGCAAAAAATCGAAGGAAGAGTTTAAGGCAGTAGCCATAAGTCAGCTTGTTTAAAAAAGCATCTTTTAAAATTGATAAAATCAGCCAAAAAGGCCTAATCTTTTATATTTCGGATTAATTCAGCTAAATTTGCCGACCAATTTTAAAACCCGGTAGGGGGTAGCTCTTTGAAAGCGTATCGTGTTAATATTCAGGGATTAAGCAACAATATTCACCATTTCGACTACACATTTGGTGATGAGTTCTTCAGCCATTACGGGACCGGCTCCATATCAGCGGGCACGTTTCAGGCAAAAATTACCTTAGATAAGCGCGAAACCTTCATAGAGGCGAATTTCAGCCTGAACGGAAGTGTAAAATTGGTTTGTGACCGAAGCTTAGAAATATTCGATTATCCGATTGCGATTGATAAACGAATGATATTCAAATTCGGCCATGAGGTTGCTGAAGTAACCGATGAAATAATGATTATCGACTTCAACACAGTCAGCCTCGAACTTGGGCAATATATGTACGAGTTCATAAGCCTGGCTGTACCAATGAAGAAACTTCATCCGAGGTTTACAGAAAACGAGGATGAGGAGAACGAAGATGAAGAAGGTCAGATTATTTATTCATCGGAAACGGAAGAAACCAGCACCAAAGAAACAGACCCACGTTGGGAAAAATTAAAGAACTTGAATAAAAACAAATAGTTATGCCGAATCCGAAACGAAAAACCTCGAAAACGCGAAGAGATAAAAGAAGAACGCACTACAAAGCAACAGCAAAAGAATTAGTAGTATGCCCTACTACTGGCGAACATCACCTGCCTCACCGTGCTTTCTGGCACGAAGGAAAACTTTACTATAACGGTAAAGTGGTAATGGAAAACGAAGTGCTGGCTTAATATGAACTTCCATCACGGCAAACCGGAAACACCGCAACACGGACTTTCGAAATGCCTGATGCTTAACTCGTTAGTAAACGCTCGATGCAAGTCGGGCTTTTTTCATTTTACAGGTTTGTATAGAACACCTTAGTAAACCAACATGACAAAAATCCATGCAGCCATTACAGGTGTAGGCGGCTACGTTCCCGACTACATCCTGACCAACCAGGAACTTGAAACGATGGTAGAAACCAACGATGAGTGGATTACTACCCGAACCGGTATCAAAGAACGAAGAATTCTGAAAGGAGAAGGGCTCGGCACATCGTATATGGGTGCAAAAGCGGTTGAAGAACTGCTGCGCAAAACCAACACCGACCCGAAAGAGGTTGATTTAATTATTGTAGCTACTGTAACGCCCGATATGCCCTTTCCGGCAACGGCAAACTTAGTGGCCGACCAGGTAGGCGCTGTCAACGCGTTCAGCTACGATATTTCCGCTGCCTGCTCCGGTTTCTTATATGCACTCACTACCGGAGCCAAGTTTGTTGAGTCGGGTACACACAAAAAAGTAATTGTTGTAGGGGGCGATAAAATGTCGTCTATCATTAACTATAAAGACCGCGCCACGTGCATCATTTTTGGTGATGGCTGCGGAGCAGTAATGCTTGAGCCAACAACCGAAGAAGTAGGATTGATGGATTCAATACTGCGCAGCGATGGTTCGGGCGCACAGTTTTTAAAAATGCCTGCGGGCGGTAGTCGCATTCCGGCATCGTACGCTTCGGTAGAAGCTAATTTACATTACGCGCAACAAGAAGGCGCAACCGTATTCAAGTTTGCCGTAACCAACATGGCCGAGGTATCGGCCGAAATCATGCAGCGCAATAACCTCACCAGCAACGATGTAGCCTGGCTGGTAGCGCATCAGGCCAACAAGCGCATTATTGATGCCACTGCCAACCGCATGGGTGTAACCGATGACAAGGTGATGATGAATATTGAAAAATACGGCAACACCACTGCCGGCACTATTCCATTATTATTGTGGGATTATGAGAAAAAACTCAAAAAAGGCGACAACCTGATAATGGCTGCTTTTGGGGGCGGATTTACCTGGGGCGCCATTTATGTAAAATGGGCATATACAGCATAGTAATCAGCAGAAAAATTAAACAGGATTTATAACTTTAGAACTACTTTTTAGCTATGGCTACTATTTCAGATTTAAGCAGAGGAAATTATGTACGGTACAACGGTGAGATTCTTCAGGTAGAAGAACTTCAGCACCGCACACCCGGAAACCTGCGTGCTTTTTACCAGGTAAAAATGAGGAACATCCGAAACGGAAAAATTGTGGAGAACCGCTTCCGCCCGAGCGATGAAGCCGAATTGCTTAGTGTTGAAACCAAAGAATACCAATACCTGTATGCTGAAGGTGAGAGCTTAGTGTGCATGGATAACGAAACCTTCGATCAGATTTATCTTGACAAATCGTTATTGGGCAACTCCGTAAACTATATAAAAGAAGGCGTAACGCTGTTAATCGTATTTGAAAACGGAACCACTCCCATATCGGCAGAAGCGCCACCAAACGTAACTATGGAGATACAGTACACCGAGCCGGGCCTGCAAGGCGACACCGCCACACGCACATTAAAAGCGGCAACACTTGAAAATGGTATCGAAATACGAGTACCTTTATTCATCAACACCGGTGATAACGTTAAAATTGATACTAAAACAGGCGCCTATATTGAACGGGTAAAATAAAAATTGTGAATCATGGCTAAAACCAAAACATCTAAATCACCCAAAACCGGAACCAGACCATCAACGTCAGGCTCTGCAAACGCTTCAACTATGAAAACCGCAGAAATCAGAGACCTCATCGAGTTCATTTCCAAAACCGGACTGAACGAAGTAAACATTGAAACCGGGGAGCTAAAACTTCACATCAAGCGCGAACCCGACCAAAAAGTATTGAAATCGGCCGCACCTGTTATTGCAGCTCCGGTTCAGGCCATGGCGCAACCCGCGCAACAACAGCCGGTAGCGCAAACCACTGCGCCAAAAACCACACCTGTTGCTGAAGTAACTTCAGGAAAGAATACTGTTGATGTTAAATCGCCCATGATTGGCACATTCTACCGTTCCGGAAACCCCGACTCACCCCCGTTTGTTTCGGTAGGCGATAAAGTGAGCAAAGGACAAACGGTTTGTATCATTGAAGCAATGAAGTTGTTTAACGAAATTGAATCGGAAGTATCGGGAACTATTGTAAAGGTAAATGTAGAGAACGCAACCCCGGTTGAGTACGACCAGGTATTGTTTGTTGTTGAACCGGATTAAATTCAATTAAGGATTTAAGAATTAAGATTTTTGATTTTAGATTTATCACTCATCTCTAAAAGGGCAACCGCATCAAAATCTTAAATCAAAAATCTCAAATCATAAATCAGATTTATGTTTAAAAAGATATTGATAGCGAACCGAGGTGAAATTGCATTGCGTGTTATACGCACATGTAAAGAAATGGGCATTAAAACCGTTGCCGTTTATTCAACAGCCGACCGCGAAAGCCTTCATGTTCGTTTTGCCGATGAAGCCGTGTGTATCGGTGCAGCCCCCGGCAAAGACTCTTACCTGAATATTCCGAGAATTATTTCCGCTGCCGAGATTACAGGCGCTGATGCCATTCATCCGGGCTACGGATTTCTGTCAGAGCGCGCAGAGTTCTCGGCTATCTGCCACGAATATGGTATTAAGTTTATCGGCCCTACCCCCGAAATGATTAACGCCATGGGTGATAAGGCTACCGCCAAAGACACCATGAAAAAAGCTGGTGTGCCGGTAATTCCCGGCTCTGATGGCCTGCTTAGTTCAATGGAAGAAGGCATGAAGTTGGCCAAGCAAATCAAATACCCGGTTATCATCAAGGCAACTGCCGGTGGTGGTGGTAAGGGTATGCGCATCATCAACAACGAAGGCGAGTTTCAAAAAGCCTGGGATGATGCGAGGCGTGAAGCAAGCGCTTCCTTCGGTAACGATGGCTTGTACCTCGAAAAATTTATAGAAGAACCACGCCACATTGAAATACAATTAGTGGGCGACCAGTACGGAAAAGCCTGCCATTTATCAGAACGCGATTGCTCTATTCAGCGAAGGCATCAGAAATTAGTAGAAGAAACTCCTTCGCCTATTGTAACGCAGGAGCTTCGCGAAAGAATGGGTGAAGCCGCCATTAAAGGGGCTATGGCTATCAACTACGAAGGTGTAGGTACTATCGAATTCTTAGTTGATAAGCATGGCGATTTCTATTTTATGGAAATGAACACGCGCATACAGGTGGAGCACCCCATTACTGAAGAGGTAACGGACTATGACCTGATTAAAGAACAGATTAAAGTTGCTGCGGGCGTGCCGATTTCCGGTAAAAACTACTTCCCGAACTTATTCTCGATGGAATGCCGTATCAATGCCGAAGACCCGGCCAACGGTTTCCGTCCTTCTCCAGGAAAAATTACTCATCTGCACATGCCGGGCGGTCATGGTGTACGCATCGACAGCCACGTATATGCCGGTTATACCATTCCGCCTAACTACGACTCGATGATTGCCAAGCTGATTGTTACGGGTCAATCGCGCGAAGAAGTGATTACCCGCATGAAACGCGCCTTGCAGGAGTTTGTGATTGAAGGGGTAAAAACTACCATTCCGTTCCATATTAAATTAATGGACAACCCTATCTTCCGTTCGGGCAAGTTCAACACCAAATTCTTAGAAACGAGCTTCGATTTTTCGGATTTGAAGTAATGTTAGGACTTAGGTATTGGGGCTTGGGTATTGGCTTATCGGTTTACCTAAAGTTCTAAGTCCCAAGCCCTAAAAATCCAGCAATTCTTTTAAGCCAATACCGAGGTTTTTGGCAATAACTGCCATAGTGCATAATGTTGGATTTATTACACCAGTTTCAATCCTGGCAATTTGAGAAAGGCTGAGATTTGACCTGTAGGCAAGCTCTTCCTGAGTTATTCCCTTTGATTTCCTTATCTTTTGTAGATGCCTACCAAAGCCTTTCAATAGCCTTTCATCACGGAAATTCACTTAACGAAAGACTCAACAAATTGGGTAAATTATTATAGCATATTTGCTATAATAGATAAAATTTTATATCTTCACTGCCTAACTAAATCCCCCGAAATATGAAAAATGTAACAAAACACCTGATGGTTTGCTTAGCAACAAGTATCCTGTTGTTTCTAAGCTGCTCTGAGAATCAATTTAATGGGAACGATCAACTCTCACTTGAAGAGACAGTGAATTTCATTAAATCGAATGAGAATTTCCGTAGTCTCCAATCGAAGCAGGCATCTGTTAACGAAACCTTAAAAACCTTCTATAAAAGCTTGACAGATGAACAAAAATCTTCCTTAAAGTCACTCACTAAATCTTATGAAAGAAGTGTAATAACAAAAACAGATTTAATCGCCTCTTTAAAGGAAAATGGAATTGACTTTTCTTCCTTATCAGAAGAAGCTATATTCCAGGAATATCAGCATGCTCATGTCCTTTTAATAAAGAAATTACTAACTTTAACCTCGTATAATATTGCCTGGGAGGCATTAAAAATTACGTTTTTGGAATCTTCCGCTCATGTTCAAAACGAAAGAGCTAAAGATGCCGGGTATGAATGGTGTTCGGGACAGGCAGGTTATCATTATTCGCTTGAAATCTATGAATGTATTTATGGCGGTCATTCAGATGGTTGCCTGAATGAAGCAAAATGGAAATATACAATGGCACACTTGGATTGTTTAATTAGTCTTTTATCTTGAAAGCATTACTAATCATATTATTAACAATAATTGTTTTGGCGTTTCCGCAAACATGTATTGCCCAAAATGATGATGATATCAGCTTATATTTTGAGAAACTTCGCGAAATTGATAGTGAAATGGCTGATGATCTGGAGTTTATTCTTAAAAAAACATCCTCGATACTCCTTGAAAAGAACAGATCAAAATACGAGAAACAGGGTATTGTCAATATTGATGAGCAAAAAAGAATGGTCTTCTATGAAGCAATTTCTCTAATACAGAGGTACGCGAAAGTTCAAATAAGTATCAGTCAACTATTGAGGGAAAATAAAATAGATAATTCCCGTATTTCCGTGTATACTGACTCGCTGTTGACGCTAAACGGACTGGAAAGATTACCCTATTTGGATTCCGTAATAAGTGAGCAGGTTAAACGAGTAAAGCTCCAACATGGCTTGAAATGAAGTATGATAATTCCACCGGACAATCCGCAGGAGAGACGGTTACCCGTATGAAACGCTCATTTGGAGAAGTCTGTAATTCCGACTTTTCGGATTTGAAATAAGGCGTAAGCCACTCATATAATTTCTCTTTAAAAGGATACCTAACAAGTATCCTTTTTTATTTTTTTTTATTACCTAACACCAACATAATAGTTCCAACAACTCATCTAAACATTACGAACGTTGAAAAGAAGAGATTTTGTACAGTTAACCGGGCTAAGCATTGGCGGCCTGATGCTTCCGTTCGGTGTGTCGGGCAACCCCGTATCTATTGAGCGGTTGCTCGAAACACCACTCCTGGCCTCGCAGAAAAAACAATTAGCAGATGTAGCGCTCAATACCGCTAAATCGATGGGCGCTACCTATGCCGATGTGCGCATTGGCCGGTACCTCAACCAATCCGTAAGCACACGCGAAAGACGGGTGCAGGGCATTCAAAGTTCCGAATCGTTTGGCGTGGGTATCCGTGTAATTGCCAACGGCACGTGGGGCTTTGCAGCCACTAACAACGTAACAGCCGATGCCATTAAAAAAGCAACCGAACAGGCAGTGGCTATTGCCAAAGCAAATTCAAAATTTCAAAAAGAACCGGTAAAACTTGCGCCCGAAAAGGGGCACGGTGAAGTAACCTGGAACACACCTATCCAAAAAAATGCTTTTGAAATACCCGTAGCCGAAAAGGTTGACCTGTTGTTAAGTGCCAATGCTGCCGCATTGTCAAACGGGGCAAGTTTTGTAAACTCAAACCTCTTTCAGATAAACGAGCAGAAATACTTTGCCTCTACGGATGGCTCATATATTGACCAGGACATTCATCGGATATGGCCTAACTTCTCGGTATCGGTAACCGACCGTGCTGCAGGCATATTCAAATCGCGCGATGCCATGAGCGCCCCTATGGGCATGGGATACGAATACCTCATCCCTAAAAATGAAGACAAGCTGCAAGGCCCCGGGGGCATGATTTTATACAAAAACAGTTACGATATTGTTGAAGATGCCGCCATTGCCGCCAAACAGGCAAAGGAAATGATTAAGGCAAAATCAATAGAACCGGGCAAGTATGATTTAGTGCTTGAGCCTAACCACTTAGGTTTAACCATTCATGAATCAATAGGCCACGCCACAGAGCTCGACCGCATTTTAGGTTACGAGGCCAACTATGCCGGAACAAGTTTTGCCACGTTAGACAAGTTGAACAAGTTCCAGTACGGCAGTAAAATCGTTAACGTGTTTGCCGATAAGACTCAGCCCAATTCATTGGGAGCCGTGGGCTACGATGATGAAGGCGTGAAATGCAAACGCTGGGATTTAATTAAAGATGGTGTGCTTGTAAACGTGCAGGCCATACGCGACCAGGTGGGCATACTCGGACAAAGCGAGTCGCACGGATGTTGCTACGCGCAAAACTGGAGCGATGTGCAGTTTCAACGTATGCCAAACGTATCGCTTGAACCGGGCAAAGAACCTTACACCAGCGAACAAATGATTAAGGATGTAGAAAAAGGCATTTACATTGCCGGACGTGGCTCCTACTCTATCGACCAGCAACGCTACAACTTCCAGTTTGGCGGAACGGTGTTCTACGAAATTAAAAATGGCGAGATTACCGGGGTGGTTAACGATGTAGCTTACCAATCGAACACACAAGAGTTTTGGAACAGTTGTGTTAAAATTTGCGATGAACGCGATTATCGTATGTTCGGTTCGTTCTTTGATGGAAAAGGGCAACCTTCACAAGTCAGTGCAGTATCGCACGGAAGTTCTACCACACGCTTTAATGGCGTTAACGTGATTAACACCGCAAGAACAATCTAAAGACATTTATATTGCTAAACCTAAATTAAATATGAAAAGACGAGATTTTATACAACTTGCAGGAATGGGCGCTGGGGCAATGATGCTCCCCTTTCCTACGTTTGGAAATTCCGTTGATGCTTCGAGGCTGTTAGACCCGTTTATGGATACAGCCCGGAAAAAGCAACTTGCCGACATTGTACTGAACACAACAAAAGCGCTTGGCGCAAGCTACACCGATGTGCGCATTGGCCGCTACCTGAACCAATCGGTAGTAACACGCGAAAAACGTGTACAGGGTGTACAAAATTCTGAATCATTTGGAGCAGGCATTCGTGTAATTGCCAACGGTACCTGGGGCTTTGCCGCCAGCAACGATGTAACGCCTGACGGTATAAAGAAAACAGCAGAACGTGCCGTAGCCATTGCAAAAGCCAATTCAAAGTTTCAGAAAGAACCGGTTAAACTTGCCCAGACTCCACCCTACGGTGAGGTGAGTTGGAGAACACCCATTGTAAAAAATGGTTTTGAAGTTCCGGTAAAAGATAAAGTCGATTTACTTCTTAACGCCAACGCCAAAGCCATGGAGAATGGCGCCAGCTTTGTGAACAGCATGTTGTTCCTGATAAACGAGCAAAAGTATTTTGCTTCGAGCGAAGGCTCCTATATCGACCAGGACATTTTCCGTATATGGCCTAACTTTTCGGTATCGCGCATCGACCGCGCCTCGGGGCAGTTTAAAAACAGGTCGGCATTCAGTGCTCCGGTAGGTATGGGATACGAATACCTCGATGGAAAGGCTGAGGATAAAATACAGGGGCCGGGCGGAGTAATTCTTTACAACAACTCATACGACATTGTAGAAGACGCAACCCTGGCTGCCGAACAAAGCAAAGAAATGATTGCCGCCAAATCGGTTGAGCCGGGTAAATACGATTTAGTATTAGAGCCTTCGCATTTATGGCTAACCATACACGAATCAGTGGGGCATCCAACTGAACTCGACAGGGTTCTTGGTTATGAAGCCAACTTTGCCGGTACCAGCTTCTTAACCTTAGACAAATGGCAATCGAAAAACTTTAAGTTCGGTAACGACATTGTAAACTTTGTAGCCGATAAAACACAACCCGGTTCATTAGGCGCAGTAGGCTATGACGATGAAGGTGTAAAATGCAAACAATGGGATTTAATTAAAGATGGTGTTCTGGTGAACTACCAGGCCATACGCGACCAGGTGAGCATACTCGGCCAGAATGAATCGCACGGATGTTGCTATTCGCAAAGCTGGAGCGATGTGCAGTTTCAACGAATGCCTAACGTATCGTTACAACCCGGTAAGAACAGGCTTACACCAGAGCAACTCATCTCGAATGTTGACAAGGGTATCTATATTGTTAAAGACGGGTCGTTTTCAATTGACCAGCAGCGCTACAACTTCCAGTTTGGTGGTGTGTTGTTTTTTGAAATCAAAAACGGAAAAATTGCCGGTATGTTAAAAGATGTTGCCTACCAGGCCAACACGCAGGAGTTCTGGAACTCATGCAAACAAATCTGCGATGAACGCGACTATCGCCTTAACGGAGCCTTTAACGATGGCAAAGGTCAGCCCAGTCAGTCGAATGCCGTTTCGCACGGTTCAGCGACAACACATTTTAGCGGAGTGAACGTGATTAACACGGCAAGAACAATCTAAATCGTAATTTTTAAAATATTAAATCTAACTATCAATCATGGCTATACTATCAAAAGAAGAAGCAAAACAAATCCTGGATAAGGTAATTGGTTTTTCAAAAGCTGACGGCATTGAAGCAAGCCTGGGGGGCAGCGATAGCGGCAACATCCGCTATGCGCGAAACTCTGTTTCTACTTCAGGTGAAGACAGTAACATTAGTCTTTCGGTATCGACCTACTTTGGAAAAAAATCAGGCGCGGCATCAATTAACGAATTTGATGACGCATCGCTTGAAAAAGTGGTGAGGCGCGCAGAAGAATTAGCGAATCTTGCACCGGAGAACCCGGAGTTTATGGAACCCCTTGGTCCGCAAACGTATGGCCCTGATTCAAAAACCTATATTGAAGCAACCGCGAAGATAACACCCGAATATCGTGCACAGGCAGCCGCCAACAGCATTGAACCCGCTACCAAAAAGAATATTACCGCAGCCGGCTATCTGCAAGATAACTCCGGGTTTAGTGCATTGGCCAACAGCAAAGGCTTGTTTGCTTATAACCAATCTACCAGCGTTAATTTTACCGTTACCATGCGTACCAACGATGGCACCGGGTCGGGATGGACGCTGCGTAATTTTAATGATGTAGGCAAGCTGAATACAGCCGAAGCATCAAAAATCGCTATTGATAAGGCGTTGCAATCGCGTAATGCAAAAGCCATTGAGCCGGGTAAGTACACCGTAATTCTTGAGCCTGCCGCAGCAAGCGATTTGATTGGTTTAATGTTTGGCGGATTAAATGCACGTCAGGCAGATGAAGGCAGAAGTTTTATGTCGAAGAAGGGTGGCGGCACAAAACTTGGCGAACAGCTTGTTGACGAACGGGTAAACATTTACACCGACCCCTGGAATGAAGAGCTGCCCGCTTCGGTGTGGGCCAACGGAGGTTTGGCGCGCAAGAAAATGGACATTATTAAAAATGGTGCAGTGCAAAACCTCATCTACGACCGGTACTGGGCTTCGCAAAAAGGCGTTGAACCTGTTCCGTTTTTTGGTAACAGAATTATGCAGGGCGGCAATGCCTCTCTTGAGGATATGATTAAAGACACAAAGAAAGGTGTACTGGTAACCCGTTTCTGGTACATACGTGCTGTTGACCCTCAAACCTTGTTGTATACTGGTCTTACGCGTGATGGAACCTTTTACATTGAAAACGGAAAGATTAAACACCCAATCAAGAATTTCCGCTTCAATGAAAGCCCGATTATCATGCTCAACAACTTAGAAACATTGGGCAGGCAGCAGCGTGTAGGCGGAGGCTTTGGAGGCGCTTCGCTGATACCCGCCATGAAAGTAAGGGACTTTACGTTCAGCAGTTTATCGGACGCAGTATAGGCGCTGTTCGTTTTATTTGGTATGTTCAACAATCCCCGAAACCGGTTTCGGGGATTTGTTTTTCCGCTCGTAATAATTGTTACGAAACTAATTACAGAAATTTAAACTTTGTAGTTTAAAGAAGGTTGTTATCCTTATAATAAAAGCACATGCAGCCACGCAATAAGTTCGTTTTTACCCGGCTTCAATATGAATCGGGCGACTGGGATGTTGACCAGCGTATGCCTTCAAACGTTCTCAATTCGTTGGTGGAATACACTACCCTGCCGGTTGATACCAAGGAGAACATTATACCCCTTAGCAGTCCCGAAATTTTTAAGTTCCCCTTTTGCTATTTAAGCGGGCATAAACTTGTTGAGTTTACTGCCCGCGAACGGGAAAATTTTGAACGCTACGTCCAACGTGGGGGCTTTGTTTTTGTTGATGATTGCAATCACGATATTGACGGCTTGTTTGCCAAATCGTTTGAAGACCAGATGAGCCGGATTTTTGGCAGTCGTGCGCTGCAAAAAATACCCAACAATCATCGGCTGTATTCATCCTTCTTCCGGTTTGACGGCCCCCCGGTAACATCGCAGGAACTTAACGGCTGGGGCGATGACCTGGTGCACAACTATTTAAAAGCAATTGAAGTAAATGGAAAAATAGGTGTGCTGTACAGCAATAAAGATTATGGCTGCGAATGGGATTATGACTTTCGTAATAAAAGATTTTACCGACATGACAACACACGCTTTAGCGTTAACATAGTAATGTATGCGCTAATGGCCTAATTAACATAACGATTACATGAACCACGAAGTAAGCACAACCGAAAAAACTATTGACGCCCTGACACAACGCCTCAATGCTTTAAAAGACGAAATAAAAAAAGTTATTGTAGGGCAGGATAACGCTGTTGAACAATTATTGATAACCTTCCTGTCGGGTGGTCATGCCTTGCTTGAAGGTGTGCCCGGGCTTGCGAAAACATTGATGATACGAACATTGTCGGAAGCGATTGACCTTTCGTTCAAGCGTATTCAGTTCACACCCGACTTAATGCCTTCCGACATTATCGGTACTGAGATTCTGGAAGAAGACCATACAACCGGAAAGCGTTTCTTCAAATTCAACAAGGGACCTATATTTTCAAACATCATTCTTGCAGATGAAATAAACCGCACATCGCCCAAAACGCAATCGGCCTTATTGGAAGCCATGCAGGAATTTGAAGTAACGTATGCCGGTACAACTTATCCACTCGAAAAACCTTTCTTCATCCTCGCCACACAAAACCCGATTGAACAAGCCGGAACATTTCCGCTTCCGGAAGCACAACTCGACAGGTTCTTGCTCTATATAAAAATAGGATACCCTACTGCCGAAGATGAAAAGCAAATATTGGCGGGCACTACCGGAAATAAAAAACCACAAATCCATAAAGTAATTGATGGACAAAGTATTGTGGAAGCACAGCGTTACGTGCGCGAAGTACACGTCAGCGATGACCTCGTAGCCTACATTAGCAAACTTATCCGCAGTACGCGCCCCGGTAAAGATGCAAATGCTTACGTTACCGAATGGGTGCGGTGGGGCGCAGGGCCAAGAGGCGGGCAAGCCATGATTTTAACTGCCAAAGCCCGTGCCTTGCTTCATGGAAAACTTGCCGTTACAGAAGAAGACATCCGCGAGGTAGCACTTCCTGTTTTACGACATAGAATATTGCTCAACTTTAAAGCTGAAGCAGAGGGCATTCAACCCGATGATGTTACCAGCTACTTGCTGCAACACATCAAGTTGAGTTCCAATCGTGTTTAATTAATTTTTAATTGTGGCGCAGTGCATCCGGGCATAAAAGATTTACTCAAACCTGAACTGTTAAACACCGTTAACGGGCTTGAACTTGTTGCCCGTATATTGGTAGAAGGTTTCATAAGTGGCAGCAACAGGAGTCAGATGATTGGCTTGGGTCAGGAGTTCAGTCAATACCGTAGCTACGAACCAGGCGATGACTTGCGCTTGCTGGATTGGAAAATGTATGCACGCAGCGAACGTTACTTTACTAAACTTGCCGATATTGAAACTAACATTACGGTTAAACTTGTAATGGATGTGAGCCACTCAATGGCGTATGAAGAACAGGGGGTGAGCAAACTGCACTATACACGCATGCTGATTGCCGCCCTGACCTACCTGGCACGAAAGCAAGGCGATGCCTTTGGGTTGTATTGCATTAACGATACACACATTGACGTGGTGCATCCACGTATTGAACAACAGCAATTTATCCGGGTGCTCACCACACTCATTCATTCAAAAGCCGAAGGGAAATGGAATCGTGGTGAAAATCTTGAGTCTATTCTTCAACATCACGGTAAAGAGCTTTTCATTTTCATCAGCGATTTATACGATGAACAAGGCGACATTCTGAATTTCATATCATTATTAAAAACAAAACGAAACGAAGTACTTGTATTGCACCTCCTGGGTAAACAAGAACGCGAACTGGAGTTTGAAGGGTCGTTTACGTTTGAAGACCTTGAAAGTGGTGCGCGCATAAAAGCGGATACGGCAACGCAACAAACCATGTATCGCAAGCAAGTAACCGACTGGATTGGCGGATTGCGAAATCAGTTGTTGGAACGGCAAATCGGTTACGAGGTTATTGCTATGGAAGAGCCTGTTGAAAACGTGTTGCGTAATTTTTTAAATAACCGTAAAAAATTACTCTGATGATTCAGTTTGCTAATCCGGCTTTTTTATGGGCGTTAACCGGAATACTGATTCCGGTTGGCATACACGTACTGAGTCGGAAGGAAGGAAGGGTTATTAAACTTGGCAGTGTTCGTCACCTTCGCGAAAGCAATACAAAACAATACAGGAATTTACGGCTAAATGAAATTTTGTTGTTGCTGTTGCGGATTGCACTTATCACGCTATTGGTTTTGTTGCTTAGTGGTTTGCATATTCAATTAAAATCGTACACATCAACCACGCCCTGGGCATTGGTTGAGTCAGGATTAGAGAATCGGTTAAGCACAGTATTGGATTCGCTTGAAACGCAAGGGTATGAAGTACGATTTCTTGAAAAAGACTTTCCTGAAAATACAAACCAATCCTATTCAACAGATTATTATAAATTGACAGAAGCTCTCCAAAAAGAAAATAGTCGCAACGTTATTGTTTTTTCAAACAGTCGTGTAGTTAACTTTAAAGGAAAAGCCGAAGGATTGCCCAATCACATTCAATGGATAACTATTCCGGCCGAGCCTGCCTCATTCAATCATGCTGTTGCCGGTTTGAATGAAGACAGCGTTTATATCAGAAAAGGTTTTTCAAACGAAAATGAAACCTGGTTTGAAACGGTAAAAGAAAGAAGAACAACTGAACAACATTACTCGCTTACTGATACACTTATTGTCGGGCTATATGCCGATACCGGTTTTGAAGAAGACGGCAGGGTACTTTATGCTGCGCTACATGCTATCAGCAACAATACGTTGCACCCGATAAAAATCGTTCAATTGCCCAATCTTAATAATGAAGTTCAAGGGCTTGCATGGGGTATTGCGCTTTCCGATAATTCAATCAACCAATCAACCAATACAGTAACATACAAGAGTGTACAAAGCGAAAAACTTTTTGTGCAGGCAACCAACAATACCTGGCATCTTACAAAACGATTGAACCTTGAAGAAGCATTACAAACCAACGTAACCGTTCAGTTAGCACAACTAATATTACCTGAGCAAACATTTGCACAACACGACAATCGCGTGATGCCGGAAGCGATACGCTGGAGCCATACTGCCAAACAGCGCGCGGCCTTTGTAAGCACAACCGGCAATACCGATAAATTGTTACTATTCCTCATTCTTATTTTTCTTATTACAGAACGAATACTTGCCTGGAGAAGAAATCAATGAAAGGAAAAAAAATCATAGCAACGCTCACACTACGATACCGGCTAATCCGGTTATTGGAGATAAGTGTGCTTGCTATTGCATCAGGGCTACTGACCTACACGGTGCTTGGTTTTTTTTCATCTTTCAGTGTTGCCATTGGTTTGGGTGTGGGCGTAACCCTGTTTGTGTTTTTTACCAGGTTTTATTTTCTAAAGCTACATCGCGTAAGCACAAAAAATATTGCATACTACCTTAACACGCGTTACCCCCAGCTTCAGGCAAGCGCTGACATACTACTTCAACCGGAAGAAAACCTGACGACACTTCAAAAACTGCAACTCAATCGTGTGGATTTCTGGCTGCAACAAGTGCAATCGACTATCAGGTTTCCAAACCGTATTGTTCTTGCCGTTGAATTACTGTTTGTGTCGGTTGTGCTATTTGTTTTAACATCGTATAGCACAACACATTCGGGCACTGCCGAAACACTTCGCAACATACTAACACCAAAATCTACTGCAAGCGTTTCGCTTCCACCAGAAATTCAAAAACTTAACATAACCATTCATCCGCCTGCCTATACCGGCAAAAAATCTTTCAATACAACCGAGCCGGAGCTAATCATTGCAGAAGGAAGTGTTGTGCAGTGGACTGTTGCGTTCAACCAACCTGTCGGACGGCCTTACCTCACCTTCGCAAATCGTGATACACTTTTTCTTACTCAAACAGGAAACGAATTTATTACAAAAGCGTCCTTTCCCGGCAACGATATTTACCAGATAAATTGGAACACCGATAGCACAACGCTTACCAGTCGATATTACAAAATTGAAAGCATTGCTGACCAGGCTCCTGTTATCAGTATAGAAAACCTGCATCAATTTATTGAGTTAGACATTGAAGATAATCGCAACATCAACGCCACTGCGTTACTTACAGACGATTACGGAATTGAAAATGCCTGGATAATTGCTACGGTGAGTAAAGGAAGCGGTGAGTCGGTTAAGTTTCGCGAAGAAAAATTATTGTTTACAACTCCCGAAAAAATTATCGGCAAAAATGTATGGGCAGCCCGCACCATAAACCTCGACAAACTTGGTATGGAGCCCGGTGATGAATTATACTTTTATGTTGAGGCTTACGACAACAAAAAACCAACGGCCAACCAGACACGAACCGAAACTTATTTTATTACATTAAAAGATACGGCTTCTTATACTTTTGGTGTTGACGGAGGTTTGGGCGTTGACCTGATGCCGGAATATTTCAGAAGTCAGCGACAGATTATTATTGATTCGGAGAAATTAATCAGCGAGAAAAAGAAACTATCGCGTGCTACGTTTAATGCAACCAGCAATGAACTTGGGTACGACCAAAAAGTATTAAGGCTGCGCTACGGGCAATTTCTTGGCGAAGAATTTGAAACAGGAATTGGTCATGAGGCGTTGGACGAAGACGATGACCATGAGCATGAGCATGAGCACGAAGAAGAAGACCTTGCTAAAAAATTCGGCCACGTTCATGATAAAGAAAACGAACACAATCTTGCTCCTGACAACAGACTGCCAACGCATAGCCACCAACACGAAGAAACAGAAGACGGTGAACCTAAAAACCTGATGGACGCCTTCATGCACAAGCACGATGATGAAGAAACCGCAACATTTTTTATTGAGTCGCTGCGCATTAAATTAAAAGCCGCGCTTACGCTAATGTGGGATGCCGAGCTTTACCTCCGTTTGTTCGAGCCTGAAAAATCGTTACCCTATCAGTATAAAGCGCTTCAATTGTTAAAAGAAATCAGCAACGACTCGCGGATATATGTGCATCGCATCGGCTTTGACCCTCCGCCTATAAAAGAAGAAAAACGACTAACCGGTGATTTGTCGGAAGTGCATAGCACACGCGCTGCCTGGCGTGCAGAACAGGAAAAATTATACCCGGAAATACAACGTGCCATTCCATTGTTAGAGGAATTGATACCGGGTAAACAACTTACGGTTGATGCAAAAAGAACACTTGAATTAGCCGGAAGAGAATTAGCCGCAAAGGCCATAGAGGAACCCGTTCGCTATTTAGAAAGTTTGTCGTTGTTAAAATCCTATCTCGATAACACCCTCAAGCCTGGCGAAGAAACGGGCGCACTAAAAAAAATCAGGAAGGCGTTCTGGCAAATGTTACCCGTTCCGCAACAAACACCGGCAAAGAAAATACAACATCTTCACACGTTAGACGAAGAATTTTTACACCAACTGCAAACCGGAAAAAATGAATAGCCTAAGTTTTAATCCGATAACAGATTGGCTCCTGGTAGTTCCTGCTCTCACGCTTGTTTTTCTTTTGTTGGTGTGGATAGAAATTCAACGAAAAGAAAAAAAACTATTATGGCGACTTGCAGCACTTGCACTTATCGCTATAAGTCTTGCAGGCATGTTTCTTCAACCTGCTTTTAAAATACAGAGCGCAGGAACAACTGTGTTACTAACACCCAACTACAACACACAACAGGTTGACAGTTTAATAAAAAAAGGATACACGGATTTAATTGCCTTGCCGGAAACTACGCCATACAAGAGTAGCAAATCGTTGCCTTCATACAGGGCGCTGGATGATTTACCCAACAACCTGTTTATTGTTGGCGAAGGGATTTCGCGATATGTCGAGGCATATATAGAAAATAAAAGTGTAGCATATCTGCCAATAGTCGATTACCCGGAAGGCATCACATCGGTTTTGCAAGAAGGTTATATTGCTAACCGGGCACAGGCCATAACCGGAACATTTTACAACCGAAAAGGTGAGAAGCAACTCGTACTTAACGGGCCGGGCGGAAAAGAAGATTCAATCACTTTTCAGTCAAGTGGGTTACATAGTTTTGAACTGAAATTTCGCCCAAAGCAAGCGGGTAATTTTAGTTATAACCTTACCGTGCAAGACAGCACGCAACGTTATAGCGAAACATTGCCGGTTGTTGTCAGGCAAGAAAAGCCCTTATCTGTTTTATTTCTGAACAGTTACCCTACGGCAGAAGTGCGCTTCTTAAAAAATCAGCTTGCCGAAAAGGGGCATCGCGTTGCCGTGCGTTACCAGGTTTCTACAAACCGCTACCAAACCGAATTTATAAATCAACAGCCAATTAACGTAGAAAGAATAACACGCGCTTTGCTTGAGGAGTTTGACGTAATAATTACAGACGCGCAAGCATATAACGCACTTTCAAAACCGGAAAACACATACTTGTTGGAAGAAATAAAAAATGGTTTAGGTCTTTTAATCCTGGCCGATGATTCCTTCACAACCAATCAACCGAAAAATCTTCCTGCATTTTCGTTCCATAATCTCAAACAAGACACTGCACAATTCATGTTACCGTCCGGTAAACTAATCCTTGCCACAACTCCCGCCCGACTTTCTGAAAACGAAAACCTCTACCCTGTTACGCAGGATGCAAATGGGCACACACTTTCCGGATATGTGTATTATGGTTCAGGAAAAATTATAGTGCAGTTACTTACTCATACATACACCTTAATCTTACAAGACAAACCAACTGCCTACACCGATTTATGGATACCCGTTATTGAACGCACTGCCCGAAACGAAAAGGTCGGGTTTAAACTAACTATTAAAACACCTTTTCCATTGTATGTGGATGAACCGGTAGTCATCAATATTATTAGTGCTGCTGAAAAACCAAACCTACTGCTTGATTCCATTAACATTCCTGTGCAGGAACACCCACTTATTGATAATGTGTGGGAAGCAACAGTACGAATACCGCAAGCCGGCTGGCACAACCTTACCATTGCGCAAGATTCAACAACGTTGCCGTTTTACGCTTTCGCAGAAAATGAGTGGGCATCCGTACAAAAAACAAATCAGCTTCAAAGCATGCGTAAATTCGCTACCAATAAAACCGGAGAAACTGACGGACACATGATTGAAAAGCCCGTTAATCCGCTATGGTTTTACCTGCTCTTTCTTGCCGGGGCAACGGTGTTGTGGTTAATACCCAGGTTTTGATAGAAGTCTTTGGAGATTTCCTATTTTCGCAGCACTTATACTGTATATGCACGTAACAGAAGAAAAATTATCAGGCTGGGGAAATATACCGGGCACACCTGGCAAAGTTGTTTACCCAAACATGATTCAGGAGATTCAGGAAACGCTGTCGTTCGACAAGGCAATTCCGCGCGGACTTGGCAGAAGCTATGCCGACCAGGCTACCAACAATGAGTGTGGCGTTATCAACATGCAGAAACTAAATCGCTTCATTGCGTTTGATGATGTTAACGGCATCCTCACCTGCGAGGCAGGCGTTAGCCTTGCCGATATTATACAGGTTTTTACTCCGCGCGGATGGTTCCCCATGATTACACCTGGAACAAAATTTATAACCATTGGGGGCGCTATTGCCAACAACGTGCATGGCAAATCGCATCACGCTGACGGCTCGTTTATAAATTGTGTACACAACTTTACCATCCTGCTAAGTGACGGCCGTGTAGTAACGGCCAATCGGGAAGAAAACAGTGATTTGTTCCATGCAAATTTTGGCGGACTCGGACTGTTAGGCATTATTCTTACCGCTACTATTCAATTGCGAAAAATTGAAACAACCTATTTTGTTCAGAAGGCAAAAGCTGCAAAAAATTTAGATGAAATGCTGGCTTCTATTGACGAGAGCGAAGCGGAATACACTTCTTCTGTTGCGTGGATAGATTCAATGGCAAGCGGAAAAAATTTAGGTCGGGGCGTTTTAACAATGGGCAACCACGCTACACTGGCCGAGTTACCGGATAAATTAAAATCCAACCCATTAAAACTTGAAAAAAAGTTAAAACTGAATGTCCCTTTTTATCTCCCGTCTTTCACACTGAATACACTAACCGTAAAACTACTGAACACCCTGTTGTATTTCATGCAAAAAAACGGAGCGGGCATAGCACATTACGATAAATTCTTTTACCCGTTGGACATGATAAACAACTGGAACCGGGGTTACGGAAAACGCGGCTTCATTCAGTACCAGTTTGTGCTGCCCGATGAAAAAGGAAAAGAAAACATACGCACTATCCTTACGGAGATAACGAAGAGCGATTGCATCCCCTTTCTTAATGTATTGAAACGCTTTGGAAACGAACAGGCCGGACTGCTTAGTTTTCCGTTTAAGGGATACACCTTCGCTATTGATTTCCCTATCAAACCAAAACTTAAATCGTTTACAAAAAAACTCGACAACATGGTGCTGGACATGGGCGGAAGAATTTACCTCGGCAAAGATGCCTACCTTGATGAAGCTACATTTAAAGCCATGTATCCGCAATACAAAGAATGGCTTGCTATTAAAGAAAAATACGACCCGTTGAATAAATTCAGCTCAGACCTTTCGCGCAGAATAGGGTTGTGTTGATTGTTCAATTTCGAATTCCTCATTATCAAATCCTAAGCCCTACCTACCTTCCGGCAGGTGAATCCCTAAGTCCCAAGCCCTAATCCTCAATAACACTTACCAATTCATCATACCACGCTTCGCCATATTTACGAATGAGCGGCTCTTTCAAAAATTTATAAAGCGGCACCTGCAATTCTTTCCCCAAGGCACAAGCCGGTGAGCAAATACTCCACTTGTTATAATTCAGTGCTTCAAAGTTTTTTTTCTTGGTGATACGAATGGGATACAAATGACAGGAAATAGGTTTTTTCCATTTCACCTTTCCATCGTAATAGGCTTGTTCAATACCGCATTTTAAAATGCCTTTATCATCATATATCGCGTAAGCACATTCGCGCCCGCCAATTACCGGTGTAGAGAAATCGCCATCGTCATCCAGTACGTGTGTACCTTGTTCTTCAATGGCTTTAATGCCTTCTTTTGTAAGATACGGTTTTACTTTCGGATAAATCTTTTTCAGAATTTCCAGTTCGTCATCTTCCAAAGGCGCACCATAATCGCCTTCCACGCAACAGGCGCCTTTACACTTTTCAAGATTACAGACAAACTCTCTTTCTTTAATGTCGTCCGATACCAGAACCTCTCCTACTTTTATCACGTTGCCGTTAATTTTCTTGCTGCAAGGTAACAATGTGCCGTGGTTTCACAAAAGGCATCACTCATACCTTAACGTATCGGCAGGATTGGTGCGGGGTTGAAGCACCCAGTACTTTACGAATCCCGATTTCCTTCACCCGTTACAGGGTATTGAACGTGGCCAGGCCAAACAACCCAAGACAGGCAATAAAAATGGCCAGCCCGGCAAAAATGACGAACAACTGCCCCTGCTTCTGTTCTGCATCGTACAATCGGCTGTATTCCATACTCAGGAAATCGTATTCAAACGGGCGGTGAGGTAAAAACTCTTTCCATGTTTTTTCGAGGTGCACAAGGGCTTGCTGCACATCATTGCCTGCAATTTTGACCGACATCCGGCTGTAAAACTGCGAAGGCTGAAATATCATCGGGATAATTTCTTCGTGCAGCGATTCAAAATGAAAATCGCGTACTACGCCAATTACCCGCCCCTTCACACTTCCGTACTGAAAATCGCGGGTGAGCACCTCTTCATTGGTTACGCCTAACATTTTCACAGCCGCTTCGTTCAGCACAAAGCCCAATGAATCATCTGACCTGACTTCTTTTGAAAAATTTCTTCCCGACACAAAATCATGGAGCTTAGAGTTTATGGCGTATCTGCTTTATAATCGACTTGCTTTATCAAACTCTTTGCCACACTTCCAAAACACCAACTTAGTGCGCATTTAACACTTGTTAAGGATTCACATTATTCGATAACGGACTGGTAAATAAGTGTCTCCCCACAGACTAATACAGAGAACTTCAAAAATCAGGGATGGTTACAAAAGACCGATATTTTACTTAACTGGAGTTTCTAAAACAACCCGAACTGTATAATGTCCTTTTCCAGCGCATCATATTGCAGGATCTTAGGTGAAAGTTGCCGGGAGAAAAAGCCTATCTGATATGTGGGCAATTCCATCAAACCCGAATCAAGCTTATGCGAAGATAGTGATGCGTTCAGCCCAAGTGCAAGCATGTTGTTTTGGTACGTTTTTACCAAGCGCCTGTAAAACTCAGCATTGCTTTTCACATCATCAAACCTTTCAATGCCTTCAGGCCCACCCAAATATTTCTTCAATTTTTCACGATGCACATCTATGTAAAAGCGGTAGTTGTGTCTGTCGTTCAGGCTGAAGGTAAACGGAATAACAAAACTGAAGCCCCTGTCTTGAAGATCATTAAGCATGGAGAACGGAATATCAATGGAGAACGGATCGACCAAACAAAAAACGCTTACCCTGTACCCACGCCTGGAAACCGGTACATAGTATTGCAACTTATCACAAAGATGTTCAAGCGGGTCGTCAAAGATCAACACATTTTTCCCCTTAAAATAACGGTTTACCCTTATCTTCAATGCTTTCGCAGATTCGGGAGCGCGCTCACAAAAAATCCATTTCGAAACCGGCAGTTCATCACCCAACGAAGCAAGGCACGAGCCGGCAAACAATTCGCGTTCATCGCCCAGGGCGTGCAATCCGCAACCGGCAAACAAATCCACCACAATTATTTCATCCGATTTACCGGCACAATGCGTAACAAAAGCACGGAGGTAACGCTGTATGAGTTGAACCTTTACTTTAAACCACGACTCGGCCACCGTTATAGTGAAGCCGTCATTTGTTAACGTTGGTGTAGCGGACTGAAGTAGCAAGTTCGGAGCGTTTACCAAAGGTAATCGCCACAAAGAAAAATTTCAGAAAAACTTTATAAAAATTCAAAATGTTCAACTCAAAGCTGCAAGGCAAACCTTAATTTGCGACCGGATATGAATTACTTAGACCAACTGAATGACGCACAACGCGAGGCCGTAATCAACACCGAAGGCCCCACCATGATTATAGCCGGAGCCGGTTCCGGAAAAACCCGTGTACTCACCTACCGCATTGCCCACCTGATTAAAGACAAAGGCGTTGACCCGTTCAACATCATGGCGCTGACCTTTACCAACAAGGCTGCCAAAGAAATGCGCGACCGGATTGAAACCGTTGTAGGCTCGGACGCACGCAACCTCTGGATGGGTACTTTTCACTCGGTTTTCGCCCGTATTTTACGTGCCGAAGCGCACCTGCTCGGCTACCCCAACAGCTTTACCATTTACGATACGGACGACTCGAAAACACTACTCAAAAACATAGTAAAAGAGTTGGGCTTAGATGAAGCCACCTACAAACCTAACGTAGTGTATAACCGGATTTCGGCAGCTAAAAACAGGCTGATTAGTTGGCAGGAATACATTGCCAACCCCGAACTGCGCAGCGATGATGCCTCGAACATGCGCCCCGAAATGGGCAACATTTACAAAACCTATGCCCTGCGTTGCTTTAAAGCAGGCGCTATGGATTTTGATGATTTATTGTTCAACACCGACAAACTGTTTAAAGAACACCTCGAAGCGTTAAACAAATACCAGCATCGCATACAATATGTTTTGGTAGATGAGTTTCAGGATACGAACTTGTGCCAATACTTTATTATCCGTAAACTTTGTTCGGTTCGCGAAAACATTTGCGTAGTGGGCGATGACGCCCAAAGCATTTACGCATTTCGTGGTGCCGATATTACCAACATTCTGAATTTTGAACGCGACTACCGCGACCTGAAAATTTTCAAACTCGAACAAAACTATCGCTCTACGCAAACCATTGTTGAGGCGGCCAACTCTGTTATCCAAAAAAACAGGGCACAACTGCCTAAAAGCGTTTGGACAAGCAATGAAGAAGGAAGACTCATTGAGTTGATAAAAGCCGTATCCGACAATGAAGAAGGCAGGCTTGTGGCCTCTTCCATCTTTGAAGAAAAGATGCAGCACCAACTTAAATTCAGCGACTTCGTTATCCTGTATCGTACCAACAGCCAATCGCGGGCAATAGAAGAAGCCCTGCGCAGAATGAACATCAAATACAAAATTGTAGGCGGTTTGTCTTTCTATCAGCGCAAAGAAATAAAAGACCTGTTGGCGTATTTACGATTCGCTATCAATCAAAACGATGAAGCATCATTCAGAAGAATTATAAATTTACCCAAGCGAGGCATTGGCGATACCACCGTTGATAAGTTGATTGTAGCCGCCAACGACCACGGCATTTCTATTTGGGAAGCCCTGCAACATGCCAACAGTTTTGTAGGCAGCCGGGCAACAGGAGCCATTGATGATTTTGTTACGCTGATTAAACGATTCAGCCTTGAGCTTGAACGCAAAGATGCCTACGATGCCGCTTTTGAAATTGCAAAAGGGTCGGGCTTGCTGCGCGAACTGTACGAAGACAAAACCGTTGAGGGGTTAAGCCGTTATGAAAACGTTCAGGAATTGCTTAACGCGATTAAGGAGTATGTGGACGACCCCGAAAGAACCGATAAATCCCTTTCGGCATTTTTACAGGAAGTATCGTTGGTAACCGGGCAGGATGAGGATAAAGATAAAGACCCCGAAAAAGTTACCCTGATGACCATACACATGGCAAAGGGATTAGAGTTTAAGTACGTGTACATTGTGGGGCTTGAAGAAGACCTGTTTCCTTCGCAGATGATGCTGAGTAGTCGTGCGGATTTGGAAGAAGAACGCAGGCTTTTTTACGTGGCCATTACCCGTGCCGAAAAGCGCCTGTTTTTATCGTATGCCCTTACGCGTTATCGCTTTGGCCGATTGAAAAACTGCGAGCCCAGCCGTTTCCTTGACGACCTCGACCAACGTTTTATTAAAGTAAGCACGAAGTTCGGAGGGCTTGAGTCCTCATCCCGGCCATCAGGCAATTACGCCCGCTCCCTCGTAAACGGTATAAAAAGAACAACCACCTCCACACCAAAAGCCACCGCCACCAATTACAAAGCCCCTGCCGATTTTACCCCAAGCGATACCTCCACCTTGCAGGAAGGCATGAAGGTAGAACACCCCAAATTCGGCTTCGGAACTGTCGTAAAAATGGACAACACAGGGGCCGACCGAAAGGCGAAAATACAGTTTGACGATTTTGGCGAAAAGACCCTATTACTTAGCTTTGCCAAACTCAGAATACATAATTAAAATCGGGATAAGCAAATAAATACTAAATGCGATGCAAAAACTATGTTTGATTATTGGGCTATCTCTTTTTTACTGTGTAGCGCATGGCCAACACTTTCATAAAGGATATATCACAAAAGATGGCCAAAAGACTGAAGGGTATATTAATTATAAGCCTACAAAAAAAGATAAGCGGACTATTAAATTCAAAGCAACTGAGGGAGAGTTAGTCAATACTTATCAGACAGAAGATATAGACGGGTTCTATCTGGAGAATTATATGTCTGAATTTATTTCTGTTTCCGTTAATGACACTGCTAAAATTTTTTCTGAAGTGAAGGGAAAAGGAACAGTGACACTGTCTTCTTACGAAAACAAATTCTTCCTTACCAAAGATGGCAATAGTATTAATTTTGACTTACCGGTAAAAGCAAAGAACACCAATACTCATCATGATATTGCAAGTAAAAGAATTATGGAAGTACAGGAAATGGGAAGAGTTAAAAATTTTCTTAGTGATTGCGATGATTTAGACTTCATCAACCTAAATCGCAACACCATTAATAAGATAGTTGATTTATATAACTCTTGTACAGGTAATCCAACCAAAAGAACAAAGCCTAAAACCATTATGGCAGGATTAAACGTGGGGCTGAACTACTCCTTAATCCGTTTCGAAACAGGAAAGGGAAGTCATACTATACTTGGAGAATACGCCTACTTAGGAGAAACTAAATTCGATCCTTCTATTGGTTACAGATTAGGTGCAGAAGTTGAATTTTTACCGGGCAGTTTTCTTGACAAAACCTCTCTGACTACCGGGCTACTGTATTCGCACAATAAATATACGGGTAAAGGCAAAATTGTGAGAGAAAGCTTTAATACTACGCAGATAAATGAAATTGAGTTTGAGGTTCATCGTGTCGAAATACCATTCGCCTTAAAAAAATACTTTAACCCCGCCCAACAAGGTTTCTTCATAAGCCCGAGTTTTGTGGGATATTTAGTTGTCGATCAAAAGCAATACAGGTATTTTGAGGACTACATTCTGGATTTTCTTCAAACCTCGAAGGAAGAATTTGATTTTTTGCCTTACCGGAAATTTAGTGGAATGGCTGCTATCACACCCGGCTTCGATAAATTCCTGAATAAAAAAATGAAGTTCTCCATCGGAGTGACTCTTGGATATGACTTGGGATTTATTGATAGCCTTAAAGTCATCAATCCACGAATGCTGCTTACCGGGATAAATACTGCCTTAAAATTTTAAGTTATTATTCCAGTACAGTCTCACCTGACTTATTTAGAATAAAAATGACGTATTGTGCCTAAGAGCAGGGCCGGCCAAAAGGCGAAAATACAGATTGGCGATTTTGGAGAACAGACCTTATTACTTAGCTTTGCCAAACTCAGAATACATAATTAAGCCGGGTCTTTTACATAGCCCGCATAAATCCAATTACATGATAGGAGAATACAACACCGCGCGCCCTCACATTATATTAAAAGAATATGGCCGCAACGTTCAGAAACTGGTAGAATACATTCGCAGTGTGCCCGATAAAAACAAGCGCACCGAACTGGCTTCAACCCTCATTGAACTCATCAAGCAACTAACTCCAAGCCTGAAAGACCAACCCGAAAACCCCCAGCGCTTGTGGGATGACCTGTACATTATTGCCGATTTCGTGCTGGACATCAACAACCCTTACCCGGTGCCGGAACGTGAAATCCTCTTTAAGAAACCCATGAAGGTTAGCTACCCGCAAAGCAGGGTTCGTTTTAAACACTACGGAAAGAACATTGAGAAGTTAGTGAAGGAAGCACTGAAAAAAGACGACCCCCAGGAAAAAGAAGAAGCCATCATCTACTTAGGTAAACTGATGAAGACTTTCTATGGTAACTGGAACAAAGAAACACTGGATGATTCGGTAATCCTGAACGATATTAAAATTATGTCGGACGGAAAGCTTTCGCTGAATATTGATAAGGTGCGCGAAGACAACCTGTTTGAAAAACTCTATAAGGAGAAAAAGCAACTTCAGCCGGTACAGCGCGAGCAACGCGAACGCAACGGAGGCAAACACCGTCATCAAAAGCCATTCAATAAAAATAAAAACCGCAGACGCAGGGACTAAATTAATTAACAAATAGCAATTAACAATTGACAATTATTGTATGATGAGATTGTTAATAGTTTTTTCTAATATTGATAATTGATACTTGTCAACTGTTAATTGATTCCATGAGTATATTCAGAATTAAGGGCGGCAAAAAACTTAAAGGAGAAATCATCCCGCAAGGCGCAAAGAACGAAGCCCTTCAAATCATCAGTGCTGTACTCCTTACCGACCAGCCGGTAACTATACACAACATTCCCAACATTCGTGACGTAAACAAACTCATCGAACTCATTGGCGATCTGGGCTGTCGCGTTGAAAAATTAAGTGAAGGCTCATACCGGTTTACAGCCGGACAGGTAAACACAACCTTCCTGGAAACAGAAGAATACCGCACAAAGGCGGCTACATTGCGCGGGTCAGTAATGTTATTAGGCCCCATATTAGCCCGGTTTGGCAAAGCAAGTTTGCCCAAACCCGGTGGCGACAAAATTGGCCGGAGAAGATTGGACACTCACTTTATCGGTTTTCAGAAATTAGGCGCCCGGTTTAATTTCAATTCAGACGACCATCTTTTTCATATTGATGCCTCTGAATTAAAAGGCGCTTATATGTTGTTAGATGAGGCTTCCGTTACCGGTACGGCAAACATTATTATGGCTGCCGTATTGGCCAAAGGAAAAACAACTATCTATAACGCTGCCTGCGAACCTTACTTACAGCAACTTTGCCTGATGCTGAACCGCATGGGCGCCAACATAAGCGGCATTGGTTCAAACCTGATTACCATTGAAGGTGTGCAAAAACTTGCCGGCACCGAGCATACCCTATTGCCCGACATGATTGAGATTGGCAGTTTCATTGGCTTAGCCGCCATGACGCAATCGGAGATTACTATTAAAAATTGCCGTATCGATATGCTGGGCGTTATCCCGGAAACCTTCAGGCGGTTGGGTATAAAAATGGAGTTTCGTGATGATGATATTTACATACCTACACAAGAACATTACGAAATAGAAACCTTCATTGATGGCTCAATCATGACTATTGCTGATGCACCCTGGCCGGGTTTCACGCCCGACCTTATCAGTATTATATTGGTTGTGGCTACGCAAGCCAAAGGCACGGTATTGATTCATCAAAAAATGTTTGAAAGCCGGTTGTTCTTTGTAGATAAACTTATTGACATGGGCGCGCAGATTATTTTGTGCGACCCTCACCGCGCTAATGTAATAGGCCTTGACCGCAGACAACAACTGAAAGGCATTAAAATGGCCTCGCCCGATATACGTGCTGGGGTAGCCTTACTGATTGCTGCACTGTCCGCAAACGGCATCAGCGAAATTTCAAGCATCGACCAGATTGACAGAGGCTATCAGGATATTGACGGACGGTTAAAAGCCTTAGGGGCGGATATTGAACGAATAAAGTAACAACAGGTGAAACAACTGGGCATACTCGCATTTATTTTGCACTACCTTATCGCCCTTGTTTCGTTGCTTGCATTCTTTTCAGTTCTGTTCTCATTTGATGTTCCTGTACTTCAAAAAACAGAAATAATTACCCAAACAAAAACCAGGTTACTCGTTGATTCGGCCATCTTCCTTGCACTGGGATTATCAACACACTGGTCTGTATTTCGGGCAGACAGACGGGTACAAAAGCTATTCGTATTGTTATCGGCAGTGGTGCTGATTTTGTATGCCCTGAATTATATTTCTACTCTCAGTCCCACCGGACAATGATCTGAACCAAAATATTCGTTGTAGATGGTTGCCTCCTCTATTTTATCTATGAGGGAATTACTCGCCAAAAAATAATCTATGCGCCAGCCTACATTACGGGCACGCGCGTTGAACATATAATTCCAGTACGAATATTTTACTTCATCAGGATGGAAATGACGGAAGGTATCTGTAAAGCCTGCATCCAACAGTTTTTGAAATCCATCTATTTCTATTTGTGTATAACCTGCCGACTTGTTGTAGTTTTCTTTCGCACGGGCAATGTCGATTTCCTGGTGCGCCACGTTCAAATCGCCACAAATAATTACAGGCTTTCTCCGGTTAAGGGAAACAACATAGTTTCGGAATGCTTCGTCCCATCGCGCACGATATTCCAACCGCTTTAGGCCTTCGCCTGCGTTGGGTGTATAAACCGTAACGAGAAAAAAATTATCAAATTCGGCTGTTACAACCCTCCCTTCCTGGTCGTGTTCCTCAACGGCCATGTCGTAGGTTACCGATACCGGTTCTGTTTTTGTTATGATAGCCGTGCCCGAATAACCCTGCCGCGCCTTCGATGAGTTCACATAACTTTTGTATTCGGGCAGCAACTCCATCACTTTCTTCACCTCCTCAACGTTGGCTTTTGTTTCCTGAAGGCACAGCATATCGGGCGCCATAGCCTTTACATCTTTCAAAAAATCTTTTTTGATAATGGATCGAATACCATTTACATTCCAACACACCAAATTCAGTACAGCCATACTTAAAACGATTTTTTAAGGTCTGCAAGAAATAAAAAACCCGCTCGGATAGCAACCTGAAGTCCGATTAATCAAAACAAAAAACCCCTACCGGCAAGGGTAAGGGTTCCTGATATTTTACAAGTCGAGCCGATGTTAAGCCTTCTTGGCCTTAAACTCTTCCTTGATTTTCTCAATATCCACGTTCTTGATAACCGGCTTGGCATTCTGGTTTTTCAGCGTTTGGCGCCTTACCGCTGCCAGCGATTTATCTTTACGGTTCTTTCTTTTTAAACGGGTAACTGCCATGACTTTTTGTGTTAAAAGGAGCGCAAAAATAAGGGTTTCCGGCAGACAGGCAAAAACCTGCCCGAAATATTGTGTTTTTGCTGCCAAAAATGCCCCTGTTTTCCCTTGCTAACCGCAATCGTATTAGCTTTGCTACCGTATGGAAAAACCTTCATTGCCTAAAGGAACACGCGATTTCGGCCCTCAAACTATGGCCAGGCGCAATTTCATTCTCCAATCCATCCGTACCGTTTTTCAAAAGTTCGGGTTCCAGCCTTTGGAAACACCGGCTATGGAGAGTCTGGAAACGTTAACAGGAAAGTATGGTGAAGAAGGGGATCAGCTTCTGTTCAAAATACTGGATAATGGCGACTTTCTGAAAAATGTTGATGCCGCAAAACTCGAAATCCGAAATTCGAAACTCGTAACCAGCGAAATTTCCGGTAAAGGCCTCCGCTACGACCTCACTGTTCCGTTTGCCCGCTACGTGGTAATGAACCGACATGAAATCACGTTGCCCTTCAAACGCTACCAGATACAACCGGTATGGCGTGCCGACCGTCCTCAGAAGGGAAGATACCGCGAATTTTATCAATGCGATGCCGATGTAGTGGGTACCGATTCACTCATTTGCGAAGCGGAGATAATCCTGATGATAAAAGAAGTGATGGCGTTGCTGAACATCAGCGATTACAGCATTAAAATTAATCACCGGGGCGTGCTGAACGGTATTGCCGAAGTAATACAGGCTACCGGAAAGGAAACAGATTTATTTGTTGCCATCGATAAACTGGAAAAAATTGGGGAAGAAAACGTACGCAAAGAATTAGCAGAAAAAGGATTCTCAACACAACAGCAAGACATTTTATTTGATTTACTGAACACAACCGGACTAGCGGAACAAAAACTCGCAACCTTATCAGCCGCATTTTCATCATCGCCTTCCGGAAAAAAAGGCATTGATGAATTAAAAGATGTTTTTAACCTGTTGGAGCTTTATAAATCAACTACCGATAATGTTGAGTTTGATATTGCCCTCGCACGCGGACTTAGTTATTACACGGGCTGCATCTTTGAAGTAAAAATCAACAATGTATCCATTGGCAGTATAAGCGGTGGCGGACGATACGATAACCTTACACAGGCTTTTGGCGCGAAAGAAAAACTTTCGGGTGTGGGCTTTTCTTTTGGAATCGATAGGATATTTGATGCTATGGAAGAACTCAACCTCTTCCCAAAAGAAACAACAGCATCTTCTAAAGTTCTGATTTGTCATTTCGATGAGGCTACACTTCAATACGGATTAGCTATCCTGACTTCATTACGTTCTGCCGGTATAGCCAGCGAAATTTATCCCGACATCTCCAAGCTGAAAAAGCAACTCGATTATGCCAATAAGAAAAACATACCTTACACCATTGTACTTGGTGAAGAAGAATTAAAAACGGATATGTGCACTATTAAGAATATGCTTACTGGTGAGCAACAAAAACAACCAACCGAACAAATCGTACACTATTTTTCGTAATCGCGTGAAAATCAAACATACCATCACATCCGACAAACTTACGCTAACCGACCTGGAGAAGATTGCCCATGAACCGGTAACACTTGAACTTTCGGATGATGCACGAAAAAAAATTACCCGTTGCCGCGAATACCTCGACAATAAAATAAAAAACACATCGCAGCCTGTTTATGGTATCAATACGGGTTTTGGTTCATTATACAACACACACATCGCTCCCGACCAACTCGAAAAACTCCAGGAAAACTTAGTGAAGTCGCACGCATGTGGTGCCGGCCCCGAAGTGCCCGAAGAAATTGTGCGCCTGATGTTATTCTTAAAAGTGCAATCGCTTTCGTATGGTTATTCGGGTGTACAGGTTGAAACCGTTCAGCGTCTTACTGACTACTTCAACTTAAACATTTACCCGGTAATCTATCAAATGGGTTCGCTTGGCGCTTCGGGCGACCTTGCTCCTCTTGCGCATTTGGCGCTTACGCTGATTGGCGATGGTGAGGTTTCGGTAAATGGCGAACGGAAATCAGGAAAACAGATCAACAGCCAGATGAACTGGGAGCCTGTTCACTTCAAGGCAAAAGAAGGATTAGCCTTGCTGAACGGCACACAGTTTATGAGCGCCTACGGGGTGTGGTGTTTGCTACACGCAAAGCGCTTGCTGAAATTAAGCAACCTGATAGCCGCCTTATCGCTTGATGCTTTTGATGGAAGGATAGAACCGTTTCTGTCGCAGGTTCATGCCATACGTCCTCAACACGGGCAAGGAAAAGTTGCACAAGAAATTGCAGAACTGTTGCAAGACAGCGAACTTATCAGGCAACCCAAAAAGCATGTTCAGGATCCGTATTCCTTCCGTTGCATTCCGCAAGTTCATGGCGCAAGTTGGGATGCCGCTGAACACGTAGGCCACATAATTCTTACAGAAGTAAACAGCGTTACCGATAACCCCCTGATTTTCCCCGATGACGACCTGATTATTTCGGGTGGTAATTTTCACGGGCAGCCATTGGCGCTTTCGCTTGATTACTTAGCTATTGCCGTTGCCGAATTAGGCAATATTTCCGAACGCAGAACTTATCAGCTTATTTCCGGTTCGCGCAACTTACCAAATTACCTTGTGGCCAATCCGGGTATCAACTCCGGTATGATGATTCCGCAATACACAGCCGCTTCGTTGGTTAGCCAAAACAAACAACTTTGCACACCCGCATCAGTCGATTCAATTGTTTCGTCTAACGGGCAGGAAGACCACGTAAGCATGGGCGCGAATGCCGCAACAAAGGCTTACCGGGTGGTTAACAATGCCTACACCATTTTAGCTATTGAGCTGATTACAGCCGCACAAGCCATTCATTTTCGCAGGCCGTTAAAAAGTTCGGCCGTATTGGAGAGCTTGCTGCATACTTTTCGTGAGCATGTGCCGTTTGTAGAAGAAGACAGGGTGCTTCATCAGGATATAGTGAAAGCCGAAGAATTTATTCGCGAATATGCGCTGGTATGATGGTCAGGTTTTTTATTGGTATTCTTTTCCTTATTCCGATTTTCGTACAGGCACAGTATGTCAGTGACCTTTTTGGAAGATTCCAGGTAGATGAACGAAAGGGTTGCGCTCCACTTACGGTTACCATTATCGATACTGACCTGCAGGGAACCGGCCCGTGTACAGGCACAAATCCATGTGATATAAGTTGGGGAGATGGATCAGTGCAACAGCAAAATGTGTTTACGCATGTTTACACACAACCCGGCACTTATACGTTAAGGTTACTACACCAGAACGTTGGCGCTCCTGACGAAATTCAGATTGTTGTTACTCCCAACATACAGCCCACATTCAATGTTTTTACTTGCAGCGGAAACGAAGTTCAGGTTCGCGTAACCGACACAAACTATGATGCCTACATTATTAATTTTAATGATGGCAGCCCTGAAGTTCAGGTACCTAAAGGTTCACTTGCCACAGCAAACCATACGTATGCCAGCAGTGGAAACAAAAATATCTCAGTGCGGGGTAAAGACGTTAATGCCGATGACAACTGCGGTTCAAACACACAAATCGTAGAAGCGCTGACAACATTGCCCGCACCCTTTATAAATCAATTGAACGTTATTAACGCAGATCGTATTGATCTCAATTTTGCGGGAGCCAATAACATTCAATACAGGCTCGAAATTGCAACAAACAACAATACTTCCTTTCAGTTGGCGCAAACAATATTCAACACCTCTTCCGTTTCGGTAAGCAATCTGCGACCCGATGATAATTACTATTGTTTCCGGCTGGGCGCCTACGATCCGTGCAATAACACCACGAATTACTCTAACATAATTTGCAGTGCAAACGTTGATGCAACCGCGCAAAATAATCAAAACCAGGTAAGTTGGATTACCCATGCAGCCGGAATAACAAACTTCACTATTGAACGCGATGGTTCGTTGCTTACAACCACAGCGGGAACATCGTACACCGATAATGCAGTGGTGTGCCGAACTGAGTATTGTTACCAGTTGGTTTCAAACTACACTAATGGAAGCCAAAGCAGCTCACTGGCAAAATGTGTTACCGCTTTTTCATCGGATATACCCACACCCATTACCAACGCAACGGCCATTGTAACGCAAGGGGTTGAGTTAACCTGGCAACAAGACCCGGCTTTTCAAACAAGTCTTTACAGGATATTCAGAAAATCGGGCGGAGCGAATGCTGAACTTATCGGTCAGTCCGGCAATCTCCAGTTTACTGATGCCAATTACACAACCGAAGGCGAATTTTGTTACCACGTTGGTTATACCGATGCGTGTAACAACACCGCGCCAACCGGAAGCGACATTTGCCCTATCCGGTTAACCGGAACGCTTACACCCGAAAATTATTCTTCACTTACGTGGAGCGTTTACACAGGCTGGTCGGCAGGCGTTAATGAATACCGCATTGAAAAATACAACGAACAAGGCTCGCTTATATTAACCGTTACAGTAACACCGGGCACTACCTCATTTATTGATACCGACATTGACCCTACCGCCCAGGTAAACAGCTACCTCATTAAAGCCGTTGCCAACGAGGCCGGGTTGGGCGAAGCTGTTTCCAATGAGATTATACTCATCAAAGAACCAAAACTTTTTTACCCAACCGCCTTTACGCCTGACGGGCAGGGGCCAACACAAAACGAAACGTTTATGGTGTTCGGGCAATTTATTACAACCTTCGAAATGCGCATCTTTAACCGCTGGGGCGAATTGCTCTTTGTATCTACCGATAGGAACAACGGGTGGGACGGAACCTATCGTGGAAAAGAACAACCCGAAGGCACGTATGTTTTCACGGCTACCCTTGTTGACCTGGCCGGCCGTTCATTTAATCACTCCGGTTCGGTAGTGTTGCTTCGCAAGAAGTAGTATTAATCGTAACTTGCGCCTCGAAATAACTTTGGGGCATCTCTAAAAATTCCAGATGCCTTCAATAACCTAAAATGCTCTACTATGTTTGATATGATGAAGATGATGGGCAAAATGAAAGAAGTTCAGGCCCGTATTAAAGAAGCCCAGGATAATCTCGAAAAACTTACCGCCCATGGCGAATCAGGTGGTGGCATGGTGAAAGTAATCGTAAACGGTAAACGAAAATTATTGGCCGTTGACATTGACCCTACGTTGCTGAAAGCCGATGATAAAATTATTGTGCAGGACCTGATTGTTGCCGCAGTCAACAAAGCTGCCGAAGAGGCTGAAGTGTTGGCAAAAGAAGAGATGCGCAAAAGCACAGAGGGGCTTCTGCCGAATATTCCCGGTATGGATTTAAGTGGCATGATGGGATGATTTCTCCAAATCAGTTTTTCATAAAACAGTTTTGAGCAAAACCGCAGTTGTCATATTGAATTATAACGGAGAAAAATTGCTTCAGCAGTTTTTACCCTCTGTTGTACAGCACACGCAGCACGCACGAATTATTGTTGCCGATAACGGCTCAACCGACAACTCAATCGAAATAATAAAAGTGCAATTTCCGTCAGTGGAAATTATTGCATTAGATAAAAACTATGGATTTTGTGGCGGGTACAATAAGGCGCTCGCACAAATAAACAGCGACTACTACGTTCTGTTAAATTCGGATGTAGAGGTAACGGCCAACTGGCTCGAACCCATGACACACTTGTTGGATCAACATAGTACGATAGCGGCTGTTCAGCCCAAAATTCTCACCTGGCATCAAAAAGACCAGTTTGAATATGCCGGTGCAGGTGGTGGCTTTATCGATTCATGGGGATACCCCTTCTGCCGTGGGCGGATGTTCGATTTCACCGAAAAAGATACCGGGCAATACAACGATACCCGCGAAGTATTCTGGGCAAGTGGTGCCTGCCTGCTTATCCGGTCAGATGTGTATCACGACCTCGGAGGGCTTGACGAAACCTTTTTTGCCCACATGGAGGAAATAGACTTGTGTTGGAAAATCCACAGAATGAGCAGACAGGTGTTTTATTGCGGAGCAAGCACGGTATATCATGTTGGCGCTGGCACATTGCCGCGCAACAACCCCAAAAAAACCTATTATAATTTCCGTAACGGCCTTAGCCTCATTTACAAGCACATGCCGGATGCCCAACGCTGGTATAAAATTCCGGTAAGAATACTGTTGGATATGGTGGCCGGGTTAAAATTCATCCTGGAAGGGAACCCAAAGGATGGCAAGGCTGTGTTTCGGGCTATAAAAGACTTCTTGGGGGCTAAATCGCACACTAAAGCCGAACGAACAGCGCTTCGTGTACGCTTTGCGCCCAATATGAGCCAGGTGTATGACGGAATGGTTATTTTAGACTACTACTTGTTAGGCAAAAAGAATATTCCTGCTGAAAAACTACCCCCTAATAATCCCAGATAGCGCTACGCTTGCGCAGGGATTTGCGGAGATTCATGACAAAAGCCAGCCCGAGGTAGATAATTACCGGTGACCCGAACGTGATAAATGATGCATATATGAAGAATAACCGGATGTGTGACGTGGCTATTCCCAGCTTCTCGCCTAAGCGGGTACACACTCCAAACGTGTATCCTTCCAGGTTAAATTGAATTTTCTCTATCAGATTACCCATAAAAAAAGGCTTTCATCCCTGTTATAGGTCGTTTAACGACTCAATAACGCTTTTACAAATATACGGTTCCCTTAAACCTTTACTAAAGGCCAGAATCTTTATTTTTCTAAGTATAATTGCAAAAAAAACCATATAAACGTAGTTTTGCAACTCGCTTTTAAAAACAACCAAAATCAAAATCCAATGAGAAAATTACTTTACACATTCTTGATTGTAGGAGCCCTTAGCCTGGCCGGGTGTACACTGCCCAAGATGGTTAAAATGTCGAAAGAACAGCAACTTACCGTAACCCCTAACCCGTTGGAGGTTCATAAGGACACTGTAGCTTACGATATGGCCGCTAATCTCCCTGTAAAAATGTTGAAAAAAGGCACTGTTTACACGGTAAACTCCTTTTACAAGTACGGAGAGCAGGAAACAGCCCTTACTCCTATTGAATTCAAAGCCGAAGATTACCCGAACGCCTCTACGGAAGAGCCTCGCGTAACCAAAAGTTTCAATTTCCCTTACTCCCCTTCTATGAAGTCGGGTGTATTGCAGGTTGAAGGCGTTGCTTCAAAAGGAAACAAAACAAAAACAACACCCCGTATGGACGTAGCCGTAGGCGTAATTACCACTTCCAAGCTGGTTAAGCCTGTTGCTTATGCTTCATACGCAGATCATGGCTATAACAACCAGGAAGAAATTATCCCGGTAGTTATCCCTGACTTTATTTTCGAGCAAGGCCGTTCGGTATTGCGTACCTCTGAAATCAGGAGTGATAAAGGAAAGCAGTTAGATGCTTTCATCGCTTCTAAAAACGTAACCAAAACCGTTAGCATTACCGGTACTCACTCACCCGAAGGTGCCGAACGTGTTAACAGCAAACTTTCACCTGAACGTGCTGCCGCGATTGAGAAATTCTACCGTCAGCAAATGAAAAAATACGACTACAAAGGCAAGGCTGATTCTATCCAGTTCATCCTGAAGCCCGTAGTACGCGAGTGGGGAACATTCCAGGCTGCATTAGCTTCTTACGATGGCATCACATCTGAAGAAAAAGCTGAGTACCTGAACATCATCAACGGTGGCGGTACTTTTGAAAGCCAGGAAAAACAAATGCAGAAACTGAAGACTTACAAAAAAGTTTTCAAAGATGTTTACCCTACGTTGAGAACTGCTAAAACTGAAATCTTAACGATTAAAGACAAGAAAACCGATGCTGAAATTGCCGTATTATCTAAGCAAATCACTACCGGTGAGGCTGCTGCCGATGCACTTTCTTTTGAAGAATTGATGTATTCTGCAACCCTTACTCCTTCATTGGAAGAAAAAGCTGCTATCTACGAAGCCGCTACTAAAAATGGTACTAACTGGAATGCACACAACAACCTGGCTGCTGTGTACATAGCACAAGCTATTGAAAACCCTTCAAATGCCTCTTCACTTGTTGACAAGGCAAAAACTCAACTTGATATTGCTGCGCGTATTAACGAAGCCGCTGAAGTACACGCGAACCAGGCCTCTGTTTCAAACCTGCAAGGCAATGCCTATGCAGCTTACAACAGCGCCAACAAGGCATTAAGCAGCGGATTACGTGGCGACAATGCTGCCGGTGTAAACGGTGTTAAAGGTTCTGCAGCCATTGTTATGGCACGTTACAGCGAAGCCGTTAGCGCTGAATCTGCAGCCGCCAACACTGCCGATAACCTGTTTAACAAAGGCCTTGCCCAGTTATTGAACAAAGACTATCAGAATGCGCTTAACTCATTCGGTGAGGCCTCACGTTTAGACAGCAACCACGCGCTGGCAGCTTATGGTGCCGCTGTTGCTTCTGCCCGCCTGAGCAATGCTGATGGCGTGGTGAGCAACCTGACCAACGCTGTTAAAATTGATCCTTCTCTGAAGGAAACAGCCCTTACTGATCTTGAATTCAGCAAGTGGCTTACTTCTGAAGCATTCAGAAATGCCTTGAGGTAATTCTTTATAAATCTTCATTGGATTAAAACCACCCTGACAGCATTGTCAGGGTGGTTTTTTATTTTGTCAATCACCCTACAGGTACTATTTTTACGCCTGTCTTTATCAGCCCTGACGCACACAACACGGCTGCCTTAAAGTTCACTAAAAAGCCAGGATATTATGCGAGAAATTCAATTCAGAGAAGCCCTTCGTGAAGCTATGAGCGAGGAAATGAGGCGTGACCCCAGTGTATTGTTAATGGGTGAGGAAGTAGCTGAATACAATGGTGCCTACAAGGTGAGCCAGGGCATGCTGGATGAGTTTGGGCCTGAGCGGGTAATTGATACCCCTATTGCCGAACTCGGCTTTACAGGCGTGGGAATCGGGGCAGCCATGAACGGCCTTCGCCCGATTGTAGAGTTTATGACGTTCAATTTCTCGCTGGTAGCTATTGACCAGATTATCAACTCGGCTGCGAAGATGTACTCCATGTCGGGCGGGCAATATAATGTGCCTATTGTGTTCCGGGGTGCAACCGGTAATGCCGGTCAGCTTGGGGCGCAACACTCACAAAACTTTGAAAATTGGTACGCCAACTGCCCCGGATTGAAAGTGGTTGTTCCGTCAAACCCGTATGATGCCAAAGGGTTGTTGAAGTCTTCCATCCGCGATAACGACCCCGTTATCTTCATGGAATCGGAATTGATGTATGGCGAAAAGGGCGAGGTTCCTGCTGAAGAATACCTGATACCGATAGGCCTGGCTGATGTAAAGCGATCAGGTACTGATGTTACCATTGCTACCTTTGGTAAAATAACCAAGGTTGCCCTGGCTGCTGCCGAAGAATTAGCTAAGGAAGATATTTCTGTTGAGGTAGTTGATTTACGAAGCGTACGCCCGATTGATTATGCCACTATTGTTGAATCGGTAAAGAAAACGAACAGGCTGGTAATTGTTGAAGAGGCGTGGCCGTTATCCTCCATCTCAACCGAAATCACCTATCATATACAAAAGCATGCGTTTGATTACTTAGACGCGCCCATCCATCGCATTACCAGTGCCGATGCACCCCTGCCTTACGCACCCACGCTGATACAGGCCATTCTGCCCAACGTAGAACGGACAGTGAAAGCAGTGAAGGCGGTGATGTATAGGGATTAGAAGTGCGGGTAGCCAGTGTTGCCAGCAAGCGCGAAAAAATGTAGATTTAGACATAAAATAAAAAGACGACTATGAGAATCGCAAAATATACACCTGGCCTTTGTTGGTCTTCTTGACCAACAAACAAGGTGAACGAGGATAACAAGGTTAGTCAAAAGGTTTGGTAGGATAAGGTTAATACATTTGATAGAATATCGAAGATTTGGTGTGCATGTTGGTCAAGAAGACCAACATGGGCAAAGGGATTAGTGGCGTATAGCCAGATGTTGGCGGTAATTTTAAAAAATGAGATTAAGCCCATTACTTTTATTAATTGGAGTAATTGCCTGCTCGACAGACAGAGATAGAATTCAATTCGTGACGTTCGCCTATGACCTGAATAAAAAGCCGGACTCTGTAGAATTTCATAAATGGACATTGAAGCATATTGACAACAAGAAGTCAATAAATTATAACTGCAATGACAGCTTAAAAATTGATGAATGGACGTGGGGCTACTGTCTTTATCAAGATGACACTTACAAAGTTCTTGGAGGATGCCGAGGAGAATTTGGGGGAAGTGTAATTTTCATCCATAAAGACAATCCTAACAAAGCAAATTATTTGACTTGCACATGCCCCAGTATGGTTGAAAGACGAGGGGACGGATTTTATGTTACCGAGACACTTGCCCATATGTCAGGAAGTGGACGAATAATAAAAATTCAAGATCCCAGAGAATTAATTGCAATCGACACCGACAGTCTTACGACACCATGGAAAGAGAAAAGATTCAAGAATCTTGACCGACTTGAGCGCTACAGAAAGCTCGCATATCAAGGCCAAACCCTGTGCGATACAATTGATCATGTTTTCTCTCTGTTTTTCCAATTCAAAGAGAAAGACTATCTGATATTTTCCAATTTCAATTCCACTCTTTTAGGACAAGTGAAAGATGGTGAAATATTGTCTTGTCCTGAAATAGGTTGACACAAAAGTCAACCAAAATGAATAAGCTAGAATTAAAAGAAAGTATTATTGCAGAGTATTTATCCACGGGGTTAAGCTTTCGTAAATTGGGAGTCAAACACGGAATCAATTTCCGGAACATTCACCGTTGGGTAATGCAATACCAAGGGCGAATGAAGAAAACAACCACTCAAAAACGTAGTCAATCCCAACCGGGTTTATCCAAAGAAGACCTTCCAACAGATGTGAAGGAACTTCAAGCGGAACTGCGCAAAGCGCGGCTCCTCAATGAAGTGCTCACTGAAACCATAAAAATTGCCGAAGAAGAACTCGGATTGCCGATACGAAAAAAGTCTGGCACCAAGTAGTTTTAAGAATAGTTCAAAGAATGCCTTCCCACTCCGTTGGGTCACTTTGTTCATTACTTGGTTATAGTCGACAGGCGTATTATCAACATCTTAAAGTTCAAGAGCAAGAAGCTCTACAAGAGGATTTGCTTGTGCAGGAAGTACTGCGTATCCGTAAAACCCAAAAACGCATTGGTGTGCGCAAGCTATTGATCATGATGAGTGTTTTTATGCAACAACACACCATTCATACAGGCCGCGATGCCTTCTTTGATTTACTGCGTAAGCAGGGTCTATTGGTGAGAAAAAGAAAGCGTTCAAGACCTCAGACCACTTTTTCTCATCACTGGCTTCGTAAATACCAAAATCTGGTTGCTGGATTTGTTCCAACCGCCCCTAATCAACTATGGGTGAGTGATATAACCTACATCCATCTCCATAATGGCTTTGCTTATCTGAGCTTGATCACCGATGCCTATAGCCGCAAGATCGTAGGCTTCTATTTGTGCGAAGACCTATCAGCCAGAGGCTGTGTACTGGCCTTGCGTATGGCACTGAAAAACAATCCTTTGCGTGATAAGCTCATTCACCACTCCGACAGGGGATTGCAATATTGCAGTGCTGATTATGTAAAGTTATTGCAGGACAACAACATCCGGATTTCCATGACACAAAACGGTGACCCGCTTGAAAATGCGCTCGCTGAAAGAGTGAATGGTATTCTTAAAGATGAGTTGTTAGAAGTAAGTTACCCCAGCCTGACGGAGGCCCAACAAGCCGTAGCAATGGCCATTAGCACTTACAATCATCAGCGACCTCACTCCAGTGTGGATATGCTAACTCCCGTAATTGCTCATACCAAAACAGGTGAACTCAAGAAGCACTGGAAAAATTACTATAAGAGAAAGGAGGGGGCGGTCTGTTAAAATGCCTAACGGCAAGGTTTTAAAAGGCATAAAACCAGAACGCGTATTACAAGGAAAAATCCGCCTACGAACTGTAAAGCCATAGACGGATTAATACGCTATCTGACCAGGGTTATTCCTGGCGGGGTGCTCCTCAGCATTGCCCGCTTCCGCTTCACCTGGTTCAACAAATGTAAACGGTTTGCAGGATTAAACTTTAAGTGTAAACTTGAAGCAGGATTTTTATCTAAAAACTGTCAACTTTTTTCAGGACGAGGCATATTTGTATTAGATACTCTAGCCAAGACTTTCACATGGGGCTACACGGACATTCCAAATGAAATCGTGGACGGCATCTATCATAATCGCTATGAAGCCACTTACGGGACTGGAGAAATGCACAAGTATTCATCCGGTGACATTTATGTAAAACAGGACACTATTGTCATGGGATACTTTTACAAAGAATGGCCACGAAAAAAAGGAGAGTTTTAAAACTACCGCCAACAAAATGTTTATGCCAGCTTGGGGTTCAGTATCCTCACAACTTCCAGTTTCTTTACTTAATTTCGTAACCGCGGACGGTTTTAGAGACGGTCGCGTTTGTCATTCGTTCCTCATTTAACAAACGCTCCTACTCCCAAGCCGTCATAAACACAAACGTTACAAGCAGACTGTAACGCTTCGGGACAATGATGGCAGGTAAAAATAATTTTCTCATTTTATCACAATAGGGCAACCAATGACTACATTAATTTCAATAGTTTTAGTTATAGTTTTTGCGTTTTTATCCGCCATTCATTTTTATTGGCTAATCGGAGGACGTAGTAGCAGTCAAGCTGTTTTTCCGACAAAAGATGATACTACAATACCTAAAATGCCGGGTGTTATACCAACACTTATAGTTGCATGTGGATTATTAGCCATTGGGCTTTTTATCTCACTTAAAGCTGGTTTTTTTTATATCCCGATTCCTTCCTTTCTTGACAAATATGGACTTTGGATAATTGCAGGAATTTTCATTCTGCGAGCAATTGGAGAATTTAATTACCTTGGATTCTTTAAGAAAATCAAACACACAAAATTTGGACGCAACGACACAAAATATTATTCTCCTTTGTGCTTAATAATTGGAATATTGATAATTATTCTGTCCTCGCATAGTGTACTGCAAAGCACTTGAAAAATTATTAAAGCCAACCGATAGCGAAACACCCCACAATGGCGCAAGTGTCCGCTTGTGCCAATCGTAGAAGGAAATATAGGAAAATGAAAGAAAGGATTCTGAATCCTCCCAGCATCGAAAAACAATTACCCCAACATCCCCAAAAAACTTTTCGGCTCTCTAACCACCAAACCCCTTGAATCCCATCCTGTAATTTATTTATTTCACCGCATAAGAATTTGAACGTTATGAGGCTATCCGGGTTGGTGTTTTTCGTGTTTTGGCTGGTTGGGGCGCAAGCCCAAATAGTAAATGTGCGGTTGGATGATTCGGCTAACGACCAGGGTAAATACCCCGTAAGCCCCGGCATTGCCATAAGTTTTAAGGATACAAAGCAAATAGTGGCCGGTAGCTCCGCCAATAGCGTGTACGTTTCTGACGATGGCGGAAAAAACTGGAAGAGCATCAGCCTGGTTTCGGAACATGGTGCATGGAATGGCGCCCGCATACTGTCCGATTTTTCAGGTAACCTGTACTACCTGCATGAAAAGGGTGAGGAAACAACTGCCCTGCCCGACCGGATTACCGTCAGGAAGTCAAAAGATGGCGGCAAAAGCTGGGACGCGGGCACTACCGTTGGGTATAACCCGCCCAAAAATCAATATTACCCCAATGCCGTTGCTGACCGCAAGGGTAACATTTACCTCACCTGGACAGAGGTTGATAAACTAAACAGCGATGAGGAAGGGTGCGCGTCCAGAGTTATGGTAAGTAAATCATCGGGCGGCTCAAAGTGGTCTAAGCCGGTTACGCTTTCGCTTAATGCAGGAGATTGCAAAGATGGCAACAGCACAGTGAAGGGAGCCGTACCGGCTGTATCGCACGATGGAAAAATTTTTGTAGCGTGGGCACACGATGATGTTCTTTTTATTGACCGCTCGTTTGATGGCGGAAACTTTTGGCTTACCAACGATATAGCGGTATTGCAGCAACGGGGCGGACGGAATTTTTCCGTGCCCGGCATTCAGTCGGCAAATGGTTTGCCCGTGTTGGTGTGTAACAACACAAAAGAAAATTTCAGCGGGGCGTTATACCTTGTGTGGGCCGAGCAGGTAGAAGAAGACGATACGGAAATTTATTTTACGCGTTCGCTCAACTATGGCGACAACTGGACGCACCCCGTGCGCATTAATGACGATGAACCGGGCAGCTACCAGTTTATGCCCGCCATGACGGTTGACCAGGTTACAGGACACATTTATATTTTGTATTACGACCGCAGGGAGCATGAAGATAATCACACCGATGTGTACCTCGCATACTCTGCCGACCATGGCGCTACATTCAGAAATGTGAAAGTGAGTGAAACGCCATTTCTTCCGCAAGGCGAATCGGCAGGAACACACATTAGCATTGCCGCGCATAACGGAATAATTATGCCGGTGTGGACACGCATTGATAACGGGAAGTCCAGTATATGGACAGCCACAATCAAACACACCGACCTTTCCGGTGTAAAAACTACTGATGTGCCCGCTAAGAAGAAAAAGAAAAAATCAAACTGACGACTCTTCCAGCGCAGCTTTTTGAATAACTTCAACAAAGGCTTCGGGTGGTTGCGCACCAGAGAGTCCGTATTTATTTTGCACGATATAAAACGGCACTCCGGTTATGCCCAATTCCTGAATTTGTTTTTCTTTGTGTATTACTTCCGCTACGCCTTCTGTATCTGAAAGTACTTGTTCCGTAACGTTTCGGTCCAACCCTGCCTTTTCGGCAATAGCAACAAGCGTTTCTGTTTTGCTAAGGTCTGCACCTTCTGTAAAGTAAGCCTTCATAAACGCTTCTTTTACTTCGGCCTGTTTGTTAAAACGTTTTGCCAATTGAATAATGCGATGCCCGTTACGGGTATTGGGCGTAACCGTTTGCTTATCGAAATTAAATTCAAGTCCTTCTTCTGCGGCTACCTGCGTAACATGGTTAGTAATTCTTTTATACGATTCTTCACCCCCGAATTTTTGTTCGAAATACTCTTGCTGATTAAGACCGGTTACGGGAACGGAAGGGTTTAGCTCAAACGGATGATAGGTAATATCAAACGAATAGGTTTCGGCAAGTTGGCTTATGGCTTTCTCCAATCTTCGTTTACCGATATAACACCAGGGGCAGACTATATCGGAAACTACGTCAATTTTAATAGTTGTTTTGGACATGAGATTCTGTTTAATACAAAACATTCAAACAGGTTGTTATGCAGAATGGTTCAGGTATGTGGGCATTCTAACCGGTTAAAATCGGGTTGGCTTTAAGGCAAGGATTTTTGAATCCTTTATGGTATTTTTGTCGCTGTTTCATTTAAAAATAAGGCTTTAAACACCAAAAAATCGATAAAAATGGTTGACACACTCAAATTCAAAGTAAAAGACATTTCGCTTGCCGAATGGGGAAGAAAAGAAATTAAACTTGCCGAGGCCGAGATGCCCGGCTTAATGGCCATTCGCGAAGAGTACGGCCCCAAACAGCCGTTGAAAAACGTGCGCATTGCAGGTTGCCTGCACATGACAATCCAAACGGCCGTATTGATTGAAACACTTATCGAGCTGGGCGCTGAAGTTTCCTGGTCGAGTTGCAATATTTTTTCTACACAAGACCATGCCGCTGCGGCCATTGCGGCTGCGGGCGTGCCCGTGTTTGCCTGGAAGGGCATGAACGAACAGGAATTTGACTGGTGCATTGAGCAAACCTTGTTTGCCTTTAAAGATGGCAAGCCGTTGAATATGATTTTGGATGATGGGGGTGATTTGACCAACATGGTGTTAGACCGTTTCCCCGAACTTGTTGCTGGTATTAAAGGTATTTCTGAAGAAACCACTACCGGTGTTCACCGCCTTATTGAGCGCGAGAACAACGGCAAACTTCCATTGCCTGCCATTAATATCAACGACTCTGTTACCAAGTCGAAGTTTGATAACAAATACGGCTGTAAAGAATCATTGGTAGATGCTATTCGCAGGGCTACCGATGTGATGATTGCAGGTAAAGTGGCCGTTGTTGCCGGTTATGGCGATGTAGGAAAAGGTTCTGCGGCTTCGTTACGTGGCGCGGGCGCCCGTGTAATTGTTACAGAAATTGACCCGATATGTGCTTTGCAGGCGGCTATGGATGGCTATGCCGTAAAGAAAATGGATGATGCCGTGAAAGAAGCCGACATTGTTGTTACCGCTACCGGTAACTTTGGTATCATACAAGACCGTCATTTCCAGACGATGAAAGACAAGACCATTGTGTGTAATATCGGGCACTTCGATAACGAGATTGACGTAGCGTGGCTGAAAGCCAATGCAAGCCGTGATGAGGTTAAGCCGCAGGTTGATTTATATACGTTGAAAAATGGAAACCAGGTTATCTTGTTGGCTGAGGGTCGCTTAGTTAACTTAGGTTGTGCCACGGGTCACCCTTCGTTTGTTATGTCGAACTCGTTCACTAACCAAACGCTTGCGCAGATTGAGTTGTGGAATAATGCAGGCAAGTATGAGAATAAAGTGTACATGCTGCCGAAACACCTCGATGAAAAAGTGGCTATGCTTCACCTGAAAAAAATTGGTGTGGAGTTGGATACGCTTTCATCCGACCAGGCAAAATACATTGGTGTGGAAGTAAAAGGGCCGTTTAAGCCTGATTACTACCGCTACTGATTTTTGAGTATCAGTTATTTAACTGGAGTACATAAAACAGTGCCCGTCATTGCGAGCGACAGCGAAGCAATGACGGTCTTTTTACTTTGTTGCATAACAAATAATTTTCAAAATCACCTTGTATGCCTTGTTGTGAGGTATTCATAAAAAAGTGACAGAATATTTAATAACATCAGGATTTCTCGACAGACAGCGAAAACTTGTTTTGGCTGACGACTATTTGGAATGGGAAAATGGCGATCTAAAAGGGAGAGAATTCACTAGGCTAAATAGATCAGACATTGTTGATTTTAAACATGGAGTGGACTGGATTGTCTGGTACAAGTTCACTGTTGGTCGAAAGTTTTCAGTAACATTCAAAGACAAGGGGGGTAAGGAATTTAAGATTCTGTTTAACTCGTATTTCGGATTACACAAGGAAAACCATCATAAGTATGCAGACATTGTAGATAACGTTTGGAGATTGTACCATTCCAACATCGTAGATAATTTCCTGGATCGTTTTTACAATCAGGGTGAAGTTGAAATTCAAGGAATAAAACTGAAAAACGAAGGGATCGAACTAAGAGAGAAAATCGGACTGGTTCCTTGGAATAAGGTGGCAATAAAAGATTACTACAGATATTTTGCCATCTACAACAGGGACAATTCTGACCTTCATTCAAGGGTGAGCTATAACGAATATGGAACGGAGACCCTGTGGAGCGCAATCAAGACAATATTGAAAGAGAGGGAGATGGATGCCTCGCAACAAAATGTATAATCTTTTGCGAAGTTCAGTTTAAATTTGTAGTTATAGTCTTTTTATGTTGATGCTTATCTTTGCGTTATGAAATTTGTTTCAGCATTTATAGCAAGTGTTTGTGTACTGGTTTTAACAGCCTCTGCACCGCGTACACAAGAAGAAGTGGAGTTAACCTGCGTAAAGAAGCAGATGTCAACACAAACCTGCCATTATAATTTCACTATTGACGGTATCCGGTATCGGTTTATTGATAATGGCTGCAAGCAAAAGAAGGAAAACGTTATTAAAAAAGCCAAAGCCGGTAAGCTTGCCTTAGCTAAAGACTGGAAAATTGAATGCGAAGCAAAAAAGAAAGAATAATATAGTGACTCAATTAAGGGCATCTATAAATTCATTCGCGTTCTTCGTTCAAACCAGGGTTTCAACACTGCCCTGTCAAGCACAAGAAATGCCAAGGCGATATTCAGCATAATAATAATGTTTATAATCAGCTTGGTGTTGACCGGGATGGAAGGCAGGCTTTCCGGGATGTATTTATTTTGAAGTACCATGTTGTTCAAATCAATACTTCCGGAAGCATCAAATACACCGGCAGCCAACAGGAAAGACGCGATACCAACTGCAATCATTACCCCAATCAACAGCAAAATTCCATTTTTAAGAGGAAGCCCGCTGCGAACAGGGTATTGATTTAACCCGTTCATAACCCGTTGTGTAAAGTTTTTAGATGGATGTTCGAGTGGGGTGTTTTTTAAAACACGGGTAACGTTTTGCAGGGCAGCCAATTGCTGTTGCAAAACAGGAGATGCCGACAACTCCTGTTCAAAGTGTTCCTTTTCGGATGGCGATAAGGCGTCATCCAGGTACGCAATCAGGTTATCTTCTTGTTGTTTGCTTATGTTTTTCATAGCCGTTGGGCTTATAAAGTTAACGCTTCTTTTTTTAATAATATAGTCAGCTCGTCAGCTAAACGCAGGCGCGCACGATGCACACGCACCTTTACCGTATTGACAAGCATACCGGTTATTTCGGCAATTTCTTCCAACGAAAATTCTTCCAAATAAAACAAACTGATGACGAGCTTATCGACTTCATTCAGTTTATTCATAGCCTGCTGTATATACTTCTTTTTATCGCTCCGCTCCAGTATGCCTTCCGCTTCCTGTCCGTATTCCACAACAGTGGTTTCAATATCCTGAAATTTTACTTTTTGCTTTCGTTTGTAACTTACCGCAGTGTTAAACACAATGCGGTACAGCCAGGTAGAAAACTTTGCATCGCGTTTAAAACTTTTCAGGTGGTGATAGGCTTTAACAAATGCGTCTTGCGCGGCTTCTTCCGCATCCGACCTGTTTTCGAGCACTTTATAGGCAATGGTAAAGGCATAGCTTTTATGCCGGTCAACCAATTCGGCGTAAACCGTTTGGTTACCGGCAATAATCCTGTCGATTAACTCGAATTCGGGGTCTGTCATGACGAATCTTTGACGCAAAATCGCATACCCAAGTTACAGCATTTAGAACCTGGTATTGCCAATAAGCCTTAAACTTTAATTTGAATTTAATTTCTATCCAAACTTGTAACCTGCCAGCGTACCCCTGCGTCAAAGGGGCATAGTTCACTTAAAACTCATAAAATATGGAAGTAATTGCCGTAATGATACCAATCGTAGCATTGGTGGGCGCTTTTGTAATGACTGTTTACCTGCGCAGATATGAAAATGCCGAACGCATGGCCATGATTGAAAAGGGCGTTGACCCTTCTCTTTTTACGGCCAGGAAACGCCCACGCACCACTTCAGGTGTATTGCGGGCTTCTCTGCTTTTAATCGGCATAGGGTTTGGGTTTTTAGGCGGCCTGATTTGGGATGAGGTTATTTCATCACGTTTCGGCTATGGCCCGCTTCCGTATTTCACCATGATTTTCATTTTTGGCGGTCTTGGGTTGCTGATAGCCTATTTCATTGAGGAGAAAAAAAATAAGAAAGAAGAAAAAGAGAAGCGGCAGATGAGTGAGTAAAAGCTACTTGTTCTTCACAACAAAACGGTTAACAACGTAATGGTTGCTAACCGTTTTATTATCATCTATCCAAACAACCACTCCACAACCGTAATAGAAAAAATCCAGATAATAATCAGCGATACAAGGTTCAGCCAGGCGCCTACTTTTATCATATCCTGTATGCGGATGTAGCCGCTGGAAAATACAATCGCATTCGGGGGTGTTGCCATGGGCATCATTACCGAAACACCGGCCGCCAGCGTAATGGGTAACCCTAACAATATGGGGTTTACCTCCATAACAGATGCAATACCAAAAGCAACCGGCACAAACACATTCACTACAGCAGTATTGCTCATCAGTTCTGTTAGTACGAGCGAGATAACTATAAGCAATAAGGTAAGCCAGATGGTGTATTCGTTTTGTCCGGCAATCCACTGACCTACTGCCTGAACAATTCCTGATTTATCAAGACCTTTAGCCAGGCACAATCCGCCTCCGAATAAAAACAAAATGCCCCAGGCCAATTTTTCAGTATCCGACCAATGCAATACAAATTTACCTTTCCCGAAATCTACCGGCATCAGGAACATGGCCAGACCACCCATTACGGCAATGGATGTATCGTTGAGCAAATCGAAATTAAAAAGGTCATTAATTAATGAACTGAATATCCATAAAGATGCTGTTATCGAAAATATAATCAGCACCAGCTTCTCTTCCTTTCGCATAGGCCCCAGGTCTTTCAAGCGCTTTTCAAACAACTCTGCCGACCCTTCGATTTTTTTTAACCCATTAGGTAATATTATTCGTGTAACCATAAAATACGTAACGAGTACAAGCAGCATAGCCACCGGAAAACCGATGATAAGCCACTGAACAAACGAAACCTTAATGCCGAAAAAATCATTTAACATGGCCACAAAAATTACATTGGGCGGTGTGCCGATAATGGTGGCTAAACCGCCTAACGAACTTGCATAGCCAATACACAACATGAGGCCTGTTGCAAAGTTACGCTGACCTTTGTTGCTGATGTTACCCGGAAGGCTGGCATTGTTCAGCGTGAGGTGCACTACCGATATACCGATGGGCAGCATCATCATAGCGGTGGCCGAGTTGCTTATCCACATACTGATAAAAGCAGTGGCCATCATAAACCCAAAAATGATACCGTTACCGGAAGTGCCTGTGAGCCTGATTAGCTTTAGTGCAATGCGCTCATGCAGCTTATGTTTTTCGAGGGCTAACGCGAGCATGAAGCCACCCATGAACAGGAAGATAATCGGGTCAGCATACGGTGCAGTTGACTCACTGATTTTCATAACACCCATAAACGGGAAACCTATCATGGGCAGGAAAGCCGTTACCGGCAAAGGCGCGGCCTCTGTAATCCACCAGGTAAGCATCCAGGCGGCCAAGGCTATAACCTTTGGCGCTTGTGGCGATATTATATCTTCAGGAAAGAAGAAGTAGAGCAATATGAATAGCGCGGGGCCAAGAAAAAAGCCGGTGCGTTTTGTTGAATTCACGTTAGGTGTTTTTATCCCTGAATAAAAAATAACCCCGATGCTTTCGGGGTTATCAGTACGAAACAAACGAAATGGTTTATTACTGCGGCCTTTCCGTTTTAGGATTGGCCGGCTTCACCACAATTACACGGCCGTCTAATTCTTTTTCATTCAGTCCATCAATGGCTGCCTGTGCTTCCGAGTCGTTGGGCATTTCTACAAATCCATATCCTTTGGAGCGACCGGTGTCGCGGTCTTTCACAATTTTTACAGACGATACTTCACCATATTGGGCAAAAGCACTCTGTAAATCCTCCTGCCGGGTTTTAAAATTGAGTTTGGCTACGAAAATGTTCATGGTAACACAAAAATTTAGTTAAAAACTGCTGCCGATTACGCATCGGCTAATCAAATATAAAGAATAAATTGATTTGTAAAACAGCCTGTTGCAATATCATCCGGTTAATCTAACGCTTTTACGCCCGGTAATATTTTGCCCTCAAAATATTCCAACAGGGCACCGCCCCCGGTAGAAACGTAACTTACCTGGCCGGCAAGGTTAAATTTGCTTACCGCTGCCGCAGAATCACCACCGCCAATCAATGAGAAAGCGCCATTTTTTGTTGCCTCGGCAACCGCTTCGGCTATGGTCTTCGTGCCTGTTTGAAATTTCTCCATTTCAAAAACGCCCATCGGGCCGTTCCATAAAATAGTTTTGGATTTCTTCACTACCTCTGCAAATACTGCTGTCGCCTGGGGGCCGATGTCGAGGCCCATCCAGCCTTCGGGAATGTTGTGGTTGCCGGCAACCGAGGTGTTGGCATCCGCATCAAATTTATCGGCAATGATGCTGTCGATGGGCAGGTGAAGTTCAACACCCATGCCTTTTGCTTTCCGGATGAGGTCATTGGCGAGGTCAAGCTTATCCGCTTCAACCAACGAGTTGCCAATGGAGCCTCCCATAGCTTTAAAAAATGTATAGGCCATGCCACCTCCGATAATGAGGTGATCGACCTTGTTGAGCAATTGCTCTATAATTAAAATTTTGTCGGATATTTTTGCTCCGCCCATGATCGCTGTAAAGGGCTTTTCGGTATTTTCTAATACGCGCTTTGCGTTATCAAGTTCTGCGGCCATCACCAACCCGGCACATTTATCAGTAAAGAACTGCGCTACAATGGTGGTAGAAGCGTGTGCGCGGTGTGCCGTGCCAAAGGCATCGTTTACATAGATGTCGCCATGCTTGCTTAGTTTTTCGGCAAAGGCCAGGTCGCCTTTTTCTTCTTCTTTGTAAAAGCGCAGGTTTTCGAGCAACAATACCTCGCCCGGCTTTAATGCTGCCGATAAGCTGTACGCTTCTTCGCCAACACAATCAGTAGCAAATTTTACGGGCACGCCCAGTAATGCTTCTGTTGTTTTGATGGTGTGCTTCAGTGAATATTTTTCTTCCGGCCCTTCTTTCGGCCTGCCTAAATGCGACATGAGTACACAACTGCCGCCCTCGTCTAAGATTTTCTTAAGCGTGGGTATTGTGGCGCGAATGCGATTATCGTCCGTAACCGCAAACGTTTTCTTATCAAGCGGCACGTTGAAATCAACCCGGATAAGTGCGCGTTTCCCGGAAAAGTTACAGTCGTTAATAGTTTTCATGCGGCTAAAATATCAAATGTTGAAATAAATCTTTTACGTGAAGGGTAATAAATCATACGTTGTTGCGCTGACGAAATCGTGTTTTCGTATAACCTTGAATTACTGATTTTTTGTTTCGGTTGAATATCTCCGAATCTTTTTTCGTCAGGTGTAAAACCTGACTTAAAATAGCAGATACCTATTGTGCCGTCTTATAATAAAATGGCGTACCAAAAACATAGCGGAACGATCCATGATGAATCTTATGTTTAAATACCGGAATTTAATGTAAACAACCCCGATATTTGCAGCTCCTTAGCTAATCTGGCACGGGCAACGTAACTTCGCAATTTTTCTGGCCATGGGTGAAACAGCATTAAACGGCAATAAAACAACAAAAGAACTGGAAAAAGTAGTTATCCGGTTTGCGGGCGATTCCGGGGACGGAATGCAGCTTACCGGTTCGCAATTCAGCTTTACCTCGGCCTTGTGGGGCAACGACCTGGCAACTTTTCCCGATTTCCCGGCCGAAATACGGGCTCCGCAAGGAACAGTTGAGGGGGTATCCGGTTTCCAGGTGCAGATAGGGAAAATTGAGATTTATACACCAGGCGACCAGGCCGATGTGCTGGTGGCCATGAACCCTGCCGCCTTAAAATCAAACCTGCAATTCGCCCGAAAGGGCGGAAATATTATCGTTGACCTGGATGCCTTTTCGGAACGTAATATTGAAAAAGCCGGCTTTACCGCCAACCCATTAACGGACGGAACCCTTGCCGGCTACCACGTAGTGGAGGCTCCCATTTCATCGCTAACCAAAACAGCACTGGCGGGCCTTCAGCTCGACAACAAAAGTATCATGCGTTCCAAAAATATGTTTGCCTTGGGCATGATGTACTGGCTGTTCGATCGCCCGTTAAGCGAAACAGAAAAATACATTGACGCAAAATTCAGAAAGACCCCTGCCTTAGCCGAGGGAAACAAACGAGCCTTAACTGCCGGCTTTCACTATGCCGAAACCATTGAAGCGTTGCCAGCCATGTATAACGTGCCGCCCGCAAAAATTGAAAAAGGCATCTACCGGCACATTTCCGGAAACACGGCCACTGCATGGGGATTGATGGCCGCAGCCGAAAAAGTTGGTAAAAAACTTTTCCTTGGTTCTTACCCAATTACCCCTGCCTCCGATATTCTCCATGAGTTATCGCGCCACAAAAATTTAGGTGTAATCACGATGCAGGCCGAAGATGAAATTGCTGCCGTGTGTTCGGCTATTGGTGCAAGTTATGCAGGTCAGTTAGGCGTAACCACGTCATCAGGCCCGGGCATTGCCCTGAAAGGCGAGGCCATTAACCTTGCCGTGATGGCAGAAATACCCTTGGTGGTTGTTGATGTGCAGCGTGGCGGCCCATCAACGGGGCTTCCTACAAAAACAGAACAAGCCGATATTAACATTGCCATATACGGCAGAAACAGTGAAAGTCCTGCGGTAGTGTTGGCGGCAAGCACCCCGGCAAACTGTTTCGAGTTTGCTTACCAGGCAGTAAAAATTGCTGTTGAACACATGACCCCGGTAATTTTATTATCGGATGGATACTTAGCCAACGGGTCGGAACCCTGGAAGTTTCCAAAAACTGCCGACCTTCCCGCTATCACCATACGCGAACCCGAACTGGATAACGGCACATACTATCCTTACAACCGCGATACTGAAACACTGGCGCGTGGCTGGGCTGTGCCCGGAACACCCGGTTTTGAACACCGCATTGGCGGATTGGAAAAACAAGAAAAAACAGGAAACGTTTCGTATGATCCGAAGAACCATGAAAAGATGGTTCGTACACGCGCAGAGAAAATCAATCGTGTTGCCAACTACATTCCTGAACTTGAAGTGCAAGGCAATGGCGATGGAGAATTATTGGTAGTAGGTTGGGGTGGTACGTTTGGCGGATTGCGCACAGCCGTAACCGAACTGCAACGCACTAACCGAAAAATTGATTTTGCGCACTTTAACTACATCAATCCGTTACCAAAAAATACAAAAGCTGTTCTTGAAAAATATAATAAGATACTCGTATGCGAATTAAACCTGGGGCAGTTCGCTTCGTTGCTGCGAAGCAAATTTCCGGGAATAAATATTTTATCGTACACAAAAATACAGGGGCAGCCTTTTCTTGTTACAGAACTGAAGGAAGTTTTCTTAGAAAACCTGAAAGATTGATTACATGGAAAACATTATCGATATACCGCAACAAAAGCCTCTTACCAAAAAAGATTTTGAAAGCGATCAGTTGGTAAGATGGTGCCCCGGCTGTGGCGATTACGCCATACTCTCGGCCATGACCAATGCCTTACCACAACTTAACACACCACGCGAAAATTTTGTATTCGTTTCAGGCATCGGTTGTGCTGCACGTTTTCCGTATTACATGAACACGTATGGGTTCCATACCATTCACGGGCGCGGGCCTGCCGTAGCTACCGGAGTAAAACTGGCAAATCCAAAACTTAGTGTTTGGGAAATTCAAGGCGATGGCGATGCCTTAGCCATTGGCGGAAATCATTTCATTCATGCGTTGCGCAGAAATATTGACATTAACATCATCCTTTTTAATAATGAGATTTATGGACTCACCAAAGGGCAGTACTCCCCTACTTCGCCTGCGGGACTGATTACCAAATCTACTCCTTACGGTTCCGTTGAACGGCCATTCCATGCTGCGGAGTTGGCTATCGGAGCGCAAGGAACTTTCTATGCCCGCACCATAGACACAAACCCTAAACTGATGACGGAAATTTTTGTTCACGCAGCCAAACACACCGGCACTTCATTAGTGGAAGTATTACAAAATTGCGTGATTTTTAATGATGACACCCACGCTGCCGTAACCGCTAAAGAAAACCGCGATGATTTTCAACTGCACGTAAAGCACGGGCAGCCGCTATTGTTTGGAAAAGAAAATAAAAAAGGCATACGACTAAACGGGTTGAAGTTGGAAGTGGTAACACTGGGTGAAAACGGAATCACTGAAAAAGATATTCTTGTGCATGATGCACACAACGAAGACCCAACCCTGCATGTAATGTTAGCGCGATTAGCACCTCCGCACTTCCCGATGGTGCTGGGTGTAATACGCGAAGTGCGCGCAAAAACATACAACGAAGCATTAGCCGAAGAACAGGAAAGAATTTCGCAAAACGCAAAATACCATTCTGTTGATGACCTGTTGAAGAGTGGGGAGACGTGGGAGATTAAGTAATAGTTGACAGTTAACAAGCTGGCAATAGGCAACAGTGAAAAACAAAAGAAGCTAATAATAAAGCGTACAGGCAGCGACAAAACCGGTTATTGGAAGATTATTGAAAAATGAAATCTGCACCCTCTAAAATCAGAAATCAGCAATCGTAAATCTTTTATCATTTCCACGCTGCAAGTATCGTTCCCATCACCGTAAGGGCAACCACGCTGTAACCCGCATTAATCAAAAACAACTTGAACGACTTGCGCTCGAAAAGATAATGTGTGCCCACAAACGTAGCCACCCAACCGAAACCGGCCAAAAATCCCCACAACGCACCCGTAGCAGGATCGTCTTCCTGCCCCATGAACATGGCTAAGTTAATGGCCGCGATCAGCGCCAGAAAAAATGCCAGTCCGAAAATTTTGGCCATGCTTCCATTCTTCAGGTCTTCTTCGGTGAAGCCGTTTTCTTTCATCCATGCTTTGCCAAAAACAGCAGGCGAGTACCACAAGCCGCCAATTAAAAAAGTAGAAAGGCCGGCCACCAGCACAGCCCAGTAATTTATTACAACATTTTCCATGTGTATAAAGATTTGATTGAATTGATTTATTGACTGCTGTTAGGCATGTTTTTTTAATATTTTCACGTAAAGGCACCAAGAAAAACGCAAAATTTTAAAGGTTTGCGTAACATCAGTTATTGAATTTGCCACCTTTATCGCAACAAAACAGGGGCTTGCTACCGAACCGGAAAAAAACATGACTGAACCGGCAAACACAAATGAAGAAGTAAGGCTGAACGACAACGCGATCAGGCTGATCGGCATACCCTTTTTCGGTATAGTGATTCCCAACATCACCGGGCTTTTCGGGCATCTTACCGTTTACGATATGGCCTACTGGCTTGGCTATCCGTATTTCATTTTGCTGGCCGGGCTGGTGTGGCAGGGAAACCGTTACCTGTTGTTTCGCACGCGGCAACGGTTTACATGGTTCGACAAGCCGATTGAAAAACTCATCCTTCTCTTTATCAACAACATCTTTTACACCACACCCCTAACCATTGCCTGGCTTTGCCTGTGGTACCGATGGGCAGGCTTCGACTCCATAAGATGGAACGCAGTGCTGATCGTGGCGCTGGTCAATGTTATTTGTGTGCTGTTTATCACGCACGTATATGAAACGGTGTTCATGGTAAAAGAACAGCAGCATGAGCATACAAAAAACGCGCAATTGAAACAGGCCAAAGCGGAAGCAGAACTTGAAGCATTGAAAAACCAGATTGATCCGCACTTTATGTTCAATGCGCTGAACAGTCTTTCACACCTGATTACTACCAATTCGCAAAAAGCGTTGCTGTTTACAGAAAATCTTGCTGAAATCTATCGTTATATACTCACGCAGAAAGAACAAAGCCTCGTGTTACTGGAAGATGAGCTCATATTCGTGGAGAAATACACGGAGTTGCTGGCATTACGGTTTGGTAATGCGTTGAACATTCAAAAGAATTTTAACGGCACTACCGAAAAGGAGTTTCTCATTCCACCCATATCGGCTTTTGTGGCTATGGAAAATATTGTGAAGCACAACGAAATTTCAGAACACGAACCATTGGAAGTTACCCTGAAATTAGAAAACAACTGCATGATTATACACAATATGCTACGCGAAAAAAGAAGTATCGGGCATTCTTCTAAAATAGGACTGCAAAACCTCGATGAACGATTTAAAATCCTTACCGGTAAAACCATCGCAGTAACAAAAACAGAAAAACACTTTTCCATAACACTGCCTTTAGTGAAGTTAACCTGATCACCATGCGCATCCTGATTATTGAAGACGAAAAACTTGCCCGCCAAAAATTAGAGGAAATGCTCAAGCGGCTACTTCCGGACGCTGAAGTTGTTGGGCGGTTAGAAAGCGTGAAAGGTTCGATACAGTGGCTTACAACAAACCCTCACCCCAACCTGGCATTCGTGGACATTCAGCTTTCGGATAATCATTCGTTTGAGATTTTTAAAAAGTTTCCGGTTGAATTTCCGGTTATCTTCACTACGGCTTTCGATAAATACCTGTTGGATTCTTTTGAATACAATTCCGTTGATTACCTGTTAAAGCCTGTTACCGAAGCAAAGCTGAAACGGGCCATTGAAAAGGTAAAACGTCTTGAACATCATTTCGTAGGGAATGCGCAAAAATTGATGTCGTTAACCACTGCATCAACTTCGCTTCACCGCATTATTGCAAAGAAAGGAACAGAGTTTATCACGCTTGAAGTTTCCGACATTGCCTATTTCTATACGGAACACAAAGTGGTTTTTGTTCGCGATAAGGAAGGCAGGCGTTTTATTGTTAATGAAAATTTAAGCGAACTGGAATCGAAATTAGATAAACAGGCTTTCTTTCGCATAAACCGGAAATACATCAGCAGCCTGGCAGCCATTGAACGCTTTAAACCTGAAAATGGCAAAATCAAAATTTCTCTCGATCCTGTGATGAATGAAGATATTTACGTAAGTAAGGAAACCGCCCCGGAGTTCAGGAAATGGATTGGGGTTAACTAATATAAATTTAAAAGTCAGATAATGAAGTCTTCACTCCTTTCACTTGCCTTTCGCAGCATGGTGTTTACAGTGCTCCAACCCGGCATTGTGGCGGGACTGGTTCCTTATTTCATTGACTGCCGTGAAGTGAGAAGATGGGGTTAAAAAAAAACCGGCCTGATTTTTAAGGTCAGGCCGGCTTTAAGCTATGAGCTACAATTTTATTTTTTTACACCAGGTGCACGCTGCAAAAACTCGTCATACAACTCTGTCTGGCGGCTTATCATTGGTATTTGCCAGCCCTCAATAAACACGTGTTGTACCTGTGTTTTGGTTTCAAACGGATCGCCATCGCAAATAAATAATGTCGCGCTCTTTCCGGTTTCGATAGAGCCCAGTTTATCGGCTACACCAAAAATCTGTGCCGGAACAATGGTAACAGCTTTAAGCGCTTCTTCCCTGCCCAAGCCATACGCTGCGGCAAAGCCCGCATGATAGGGCAGGTTACGATAGTTCATGTTTCTGTCGCCAGCCTGAATCGCAACGGTTACTCCGGCTTTCTTCATCAACCCCGCATTAGCGTAAGCGCGATCGTAACGATCATAGTCGCGTGTAGGCAAACTCAGTACCGGGCCGGTAATTACAGGGATTTTCGATTTGGCAATTTCATCAGCAACACGCCAGCCTTCTGCCACACCTGATAAGATTACCTTTTTCACTTTTTTCTCCTGCGTCCACTTGATCGCTGCCAGTATATCTTTTGAAGCGTTCACTTCAATGATTAACGCACGCTCTCCACGCACTACCGGCACTATAGCCTCTAATTCAGGATAGTAGGCCGCTTTTCCTTTCGTTACCGAATCGAGTTTGTGATACTGAACCGCTTTATCCCAAACGTCATTAATCTTACCAAGACTTTTTTCAACAGCCTTCTTAATATCTTCATCCGATCTGCGATCAAAGAAACCCCTGCGACCCGTAGTCGGGAAGTTCATCACCACGGCATCAAAACCGGCATACATCTGGTCGGGTGTGTAGCCATGCAGGTTTATCAACGAAGCCGTGCCTGGAAACAATCCGCCTTGCGGAACTACCAATGTTGTGGTTACACCACTGATGCGGGTAACCGGGATGGCTACGGCATTCGGGTTAACGGCCGTGAGCGCTTTCATTTGCGGAACCACATCGCCTACTTCGTTATAATCATTCGTGCGCGGATCAGAACCTACTTCTGAAAGGCCGAGAATGGAACCGCCATCGATCATGCCCGGGTAAATAAATTTTCCTTTGCAGTCGATTACCGTTGCGCCTTGCGGAATGGATACGTTTGTACCTACTGCCGTAATTTTTCCATCACTAATCACAACCGTACCGTTTTGAATGATTCCTTTTGTTACGGTTTCAATTGTGGCACCGGTTAACGCATAGGTTCCTGTTGTTCCTTTTTGATTTTGCGCATAGGTGAACGTCAGCGTGGTAATAACCAATACACAAGCCGACAATAATTGTATTATATTCTTTCTCATTTCTCTTGCTGGTTAAAGCCGAACAATCTCACAAAGGTATATTCCGCATCCTGCATACAGGTTTCATGGTCGTGGCCGGTGTTGGTATGTAGCGTTACGTCAATCGTCTGTTTCGGATCAACAACAATGCGTTGATCGTCTGTATCTTTCTCACGATCGAAACGAACAACACCATCCACCAAGGTTACCATGGGCACTGTATAAATGGAGAGCGGGTGATTTTTGAATATCGCTATGTCAGCATCTTTACCCACTTCAATGGAACCAATCCTGTTATCCACACCAAGTTGTTTGGCCGGGTTGATTGTAATCAGGGCTAATGCTTCCTCATCGGATAGCTGACCATACTTTTGTGTTTTGGCAGCTTCGTGGTAGAGGTGACGCATCAGTTCACCATCATCAGAATTAATAGAAGTCGTTACACCATTCTTTACTAAAATAGCCGCATTGTAGGCGGTTGAATAATACACTTCAAATTTATATGCCCACCAATCGGAAAATACGGATGCCATAGCGCCATACTCAGCTAATTCAGGAGCAACTTTAAAACCTTCGTTCACGTGCTGAAAAACCAATTTCTTTACTCCGAAATCGCGGCACACGTTTAACAACATATAGATTTCATCTGCACGATATGAGTGACAGTGAATAATAATGTTGCCACGCAGAATGTCGGCCATAGTTTCGAGGCGTTTGTTATACGCAGGGGGCGCTCCACGAAATCCTTTTTGGGTTTTCGCTTTGTTGTAGGCATCCCATTTTTCCATGTACTCTTTTCCTTGCGAAAAAGCCTCCCGAATTACAAATTCAACACCCATGCGGGTGCGCGGCACAATACCGTTGCCACTACCATGCACACGTGTGGGGTTCTCGCCCAGCGCAAATTTGATAGTACGCGGTGCGCCTTCCATCTTCAAAAGTTCAGGGTCTTTTACACCATAGCGAAGTTTAAGCGTTTCACTCTCACCACCTATGGCATTGGCTGAACCGTGCATAGCGTGAATAGTGGTTACGCCACCTGCCAGCGCGCGGTACAGCCCGATCTGGAACGGGTTTACTGCATCACCGGTAAATACTTCGGCTGTTACCGGGGCAGTAGCTTCGTTAATGGCATCGATACCTGCGTGCGAGTGAGCGTCAATAATGCCGGGCATAACAAACATGCCGGTAGCATCAATCACTTTATAGCCTGCGGGTGCTGCAATGCCTTTACCAACCTGGCTTATCTTTCCATCTTTCACCAACACATCGGTATTTTCCAATGTGCCCTTGGTAATGGTCAACACGGTTCCGCCTTTAATGAGCGCGTTGCCTCGCTCAACCTGTGCATAGAGCAGGCCGACAGCGGCAACAAACAATAAGGTTATAATCAGTTTCTTCATAATTTCTTCTGTTAACGGTTAGGGTCTTTTGAACCTTTCATGGGGAAACTACCATACTGTCCTATCGACATGGTTCCTTCAAAGTCGTTTCCGTCTATAGTCAGGTTTACCTCTATGGTCATGGAGCCTCCACCGGCATCGAAGCCAAAGGAGAATGAAAGCACATTGCCCTCAAGCAAAATGGATTTTAATTCTGTTGCACGATCGCTCATGCTGCTGGTCATGGTGCCGGCATATCCGCTGCCATCACTTTTAATAGTAATGGTGCCCGATGTGTTGCCTTGCGGTGTTTCAGTAGTGTATGACCATTTTCCGTTAGGGTCAATCTTTTTTCCTCCGGCATTTTTCGCATCGCTCTTTTTCTCTTCCTTCACTTCGTATTTATACAGTACACCATCCACAAACACATAACGAACTTTTGCTTTTTCGTTGAAGTACGGTTTGTCGGAAATTACCAGGTTAGCGATCTTTCCATTATCAACTGTTCCTACTCTATCAGCAATACCAAGTATTTGTGCCGGTGTAGTAGTAAGTGCAGCCAATGCCTGGTCTTCCGTTAACCCGGCAGCAATCATTCTGCGCAGGTTAGCAGGTATATCTTTTGTTTTGGCGGAAGCCGTAGAGAACCCAAACACTACACCTGCTTTTTGAAATACACCGGCCTGGGCTGTGTATTGCGCAATGGCTTCGGCTTTTCGTTTTTCCAATGCTTTTTTTTCAGCGTTAGATTGGTCTTTCTTCGCTTCCTTATCTTCTTTCACCTCATCGGGTAAATCAAGGCTTAAAAACACTTTTGCATTGGCAGATTTTATTTTGTTGGTGAGGTCTGCACCGTCTTTCACATCGCCCAGCACCACGTTAAAGCCCAATTCTTTTTGCAGGATAAGGATGCGGTTTATATCAAGATAACGGTCGGCCTTAAACAATACCGGTATGCGCTTATCGATTACAGGATAAAAAGCCTCTAATATTTTATCGTTAGAGGGGCGCTCCAGACCTGAACGGTTTGATGCATACATGCTTTCATACGATTTTGCCAATGACGCCTGGCGGTAAAGCTCGCGGTACTTCGACATAACCCCGATTACCGTAGCCGGATACATGCGTTGTGCGCCCGTTAGTTCTGAATAGAATGACGTGCCCGGCAACAACAACATTTCATTGACGGTTTCACCCCCTAATTGAATAATGGAGCCTGTGCCGGAAAGCATACCGCCATACGGCACTACCTGGGCTGTAGTAAATCCTACTGCCCGCAAATCTTCAACCGACTTATCGGCAGGATTTAAGGAAGTGCGAACATCATTCTGAGGGGTAATGCCTGCCTGTTCGGGGTCGGGGTTGCCCGGGTCTTTGGGACGCTCGCGGTTTGTTTCCTGCTTGGGTTTGATAACACCAGCGCGGGAATACCCGTCAATAAAGCCGGCATACACATACATGCTGTCGGCTTTAATTACGATGGCCTCGGCAGGGATGAAAAGGTTTTTTCCAACACCCTGAATGATGCCGTTGCGGATAATGACGGTGCCCATATCGACCTTGCGACCGGGGCCTTGAATAATGTTTACATTGGTGATGGCATACGTTCGTGTAACGGGGGCCAACTTAACCTCTTCCTGGGCAAAAACGCCCAGGCTTGTCCAGCAGAGCATCAGTGCAAGCCACTGCCGGGGTATTCGGTAAAATCGATTCATGAATAACAAGTTTAAGATTAGGAACTTATGCAAGCAAGATAGAGGGATTGAACCTGCCAAATCAACCCGAATACATGGAAGGTTGTTTTTTTCATTCGATGGTACTTATCAAAATAAATCAAAGGGTTGAAGGGCTTACGAATACCCGTATCGGCCCGAAAAAAACATTTTTCTATGTGACTTAAGTCATAGACTGCACGCCCCAAGGCGTTGTTTCTTTGTTGAAACTTTATAACTATGGCGCTATCACATTCTTATACCATAAATCTATCCTGGAAACAGGATCGCCAGGGTGTGCTTTTCAGCGAAGAGCTTACGCAAAACCTTGATGTGGCTACCCCTCCTCCTTTCCCGAAAGGAATAGAAGGCACGTGGTCGCCCGAACATTTATTTACCGCAGCGGTAAGCAGTTGTTTTATGACTACTTTTTTGGCTATTGCCGAAAATTCCAAATTAGAATTTGAAAATTTCGCCTGCAAAGCAAGCGGAAAATTAGAACAGGTAGAGGGCAAATATAAAATGACCGAAGTGCTGTTGGAACCAGAACTGACTATTCCTAACGAAAAAGACCAGGCTCGTGCCCTGCGCGTGCTTGAAAAAGCCGAAGCTGCCTGCCTGATTACCAACTCTATTACATCAGCCGTTGCCATGAAACCGGTAATTACAATTGTCGGGGAAGTGCCGGTACATTAATCGACAGTTTTTTTCAATACAAAAGCCGCCTGTAAACGCAGTGCGGTTTTCTTTTTTGCTCAATTCCATTTAAAACGTTTCGCTGCGGGCAATCTACATTAAATGACGGGCAAATGGCGGGGTAAATCCGCTATCGCCAACCGGTAATAGCCGTATCATTGCAACAGCTAAACCGTATTGTACAATGCAACAGCCCGAACTCGGCAGGCGCTTAACCGCCCTGCGAAAAGAACGAAACCTTACCCAGGAAGAACTGGTAGAAAAAAGCAATGTAAGCGTGCGCACCATTCAACGCATTGAAGCGGGTGAAGTGCTGCCGCGCACCATAACCGTAAAAATTCTGCTGGAAGCACTGGGGGAATCGTATGAAACATTTTTAACGAAACCCACTGACATGGAAACAAAAACTGATGTATTGGAACATTCCGGCCGCAGCGTGCTGCTCACGGCTGTTATTGCCGGAGCGATTTATTTGGCCGTTGAAATCAGCCTGAGCGCAATGGATATTGCCTGGCTAACCAAAGAGATCGCCTGGGCGCAATGGATTAACTTTGTATATATAGGTCTGACCATGGTGATGATGGCCTCCTACGCCCTGTTTGCAAGAGGATTTATTTTGTTGAGCCAATTATTTGAGAACAACTTACTCCGCATTGCCGCTTACCTGATGATTGCCGGCATATTAGGTAACGGCATATTAGACATCGTAACGCTTTTCTCGGAAAACGCAGATCAACTTTGGATGCCTTATGGTGTTGCTGCCGTTGTTTTAGGAACGCTTTCCTTAGTATTTGGTATTGCGCTCATCAGGCTTCAGGATGGTATGGGCGAATTATCAAGGGTTGCCGGTATTTTGGAAATCCTTATAGGTTGCACGCTGATTACGGTATTGCTTTTCTTCCTTGCCTACGTGATTATGATTCCTGCCGTTATTGTAGAAATATTAGTACTGTACCGGGGGTATGAATATTTGTCTAAATCACCAACCGGCCAGGTTGCACTAAGCGTTTAATTTTTTTAGCTGCATCGGAGCAAAGGACTGCCAAAAAATCATCTTTATTTCTTAACCAACCTCAAACTATGATTAAAAAAATAGTTCTTACTATCGCCTTGTTAATTCTTTTCATAGCGATCTTTTTAACGCAGTACACACCATCGCTTTCCAAACAACACGGAAAGTTAGACACCAAATTATATCTTGGCGATAGCATTCGTCAGCCGCTCATAGTTGCATTTTGCGGAGGTTCTGGCGGAAATGATTGGTCGCGCAACTACCTCAAAGAAAAACGCGAAGAATTGCTCAGCAGAGGTTATGCTGTTTTGGCAATTGGTTATTTTAACTCGGGTAATACACCCAATTCACTTGACCGCATTTCGCTTAACGCGATTTCAGATACTATTATGAGTATAGCGAGGCAGCATCCGCAACTTGATACCAGCAAAATTGCACTACTGGGCGGGTCAAAGGGCGGGGAACTTATTCTGAACCTTGCCAGCCGGTTTAATCACTTTAAAGCTGTTGTGGCGCTGTCCACTTCACATGTCAGTTTCCCGGCCATTACCTGGTCGGCCAACACATCTTCATGGATGTATGATGGCGCTGAAGTTCTCTATGTTCCGGCTCCTTACGAAACAATTGTTCCGGCATTGAAGGGTGATTTGCACGAGGCGTTTTCAATCATGCTTAAAAACAAAGAGGCTGTGCAACAAGCAGCGATAGCCGTTGAAAATATAAACGGGCCGGTTTTGATTTTATCAGGTAAAAATGACGAGCAATGGCCGGCCACGTATATGTCAGAACAACTTGTTAAACGCCTTAACGAAAAAGACTTCAAGCATTACTTTCAACATATAGTACTGGAGGGCGGGCATGTGGAGCCGTTGAATCATTTCGACTATGTGTATGAATTTTTAGATCAGCATTTTAACTGATATTAGATTGGGGGAGCATCTCATTGTTACCCCACTCTTTTCACCTTATATCCGTCTTTCACCAGCATCTGCACCACGCGGTCGCGGAAATCGCCCTGGATAATAATTTCTCCATCTTTTACAGAGCCACCGGTTCCGCATTTATTCTTCAATGTTTTTCCTAATGTTTCCAAATCGGCAGTAGTGCCTATAAAACCTGTTACCAGGGTTACCTGCTTTCCGGCACGACCGCTTTTGTCAAGAAGCACTTTTAACTGTTGCTGCTGTGGCAGTAAGGTTTCGGCCTCTTCATCCTGATTGTAGCTATAATCAAAATCAGAAGAAGTGGAATACACTACGCCTTCGCGGTTTTTCCAGTCGTTTTTCTTTGCCATACTACTACATTATTTACATCTGATTTATCGCTACCTAAACTTCTTCATCTAAAACATCAGAATAACAGTAAAGATAAGCACGAATGTGTTGATAATACCGAGGTTAAACCGCAATTCGGCCGACCCGACTTTAAAAACAATCATACAAGAAGCAAAAGCAACAATTACCGGCAGGAAAAGGAAATTATCATAGAGTGAAGCGAAATCGTTTAAAACAATCTCACCTGATATTCGCTCTACGCGAATGATTTCTCTTAACAAAACAGTTTCAACAAAAACTACCGGGTCGCCAACATGAACATTCATAAAATCATTAAAGCTTGCCCTTAACTCACGCCCCGATTGCGTAACCATAGTTGTTTCGCTGCTGCGCCTTATATCAGAAACATAAAATCTACGAACTGTTTCTGTGCTCCGGCTGAACGGAAGTAAAATATCTACTAACAGGATAAAGCATATACCTAAGCCAAACCAGGCAATGCGGGTTAAGTAAGGCATTATCCACTCAACCATTTCGCGATGCGTAGGGCCTTTGGGCTGGGGCGGCCTGTATGCTCCTCTCCTTCTGTATGCGCGGTCGCGATGCGGGGGCGGTTCAACAACAACTGTTGTAAACGGATTTTGCAATCTGTAATCATATTCGCTGCGTTTTTTCGTATCGCCCAATACATCATACGCTTCGTTTACCAACTTGATTAATTCTGTGGCCTGTGGGTCGGGATTAATATCAGGATGAAGCTGTTGCACCAGCTTACGGTACGCGCGCTTTATCTCGCTGGCGCTTGCCGTGCGCGATACACCTAAAATGCTGTAATAATCCTTCATAAAAAAGCCCGGAAGTAAAATCCTTCCGGGCATGTTAGTTTAAATTATAAAGCTGTTGCTTACTTCCTTCTCTTCTGTTTCACTACAAACGTAAGCACCGGGCGTTTGCTGTGGTTCACCACATCCTCAGCAATACTTCCGGCCAGCACGTGTGCAAAACCGGTGCGTCCATGTGTTGCCATAGCAATCATATCGGCATTAATGCTGTCGGCAAAATAGATAATACCCTCTTCTTCGGTTATGTCGTTGAACACGTTTACGGTGTAATTCTTCAACTGAAGTTTTTTGGCAAAATCGTTCATGTATTTTTTCACTACCGCATCGCGCTGGAAGTTACCCGGTGTATTTACACGCACGAGGTGAATAGTTGAATTGTACATAGCTTGAGCATTTTTCACAACGCGCGAAAATACTTCTTCATCCTTGTTCATGGAAGTGGCGTACACAATGTTCTTGAAATCAGACCGAATGGGCTTTTTCTGAATAGTAAGTACCGGGCAATGCGCATAGCGCACAACTTTCTCTGTATTTGAGCCGATAATCATTTCGGCCAGGTTCGATTTTCCTGCCGTACCCATCACTACCAGGTCAACTTTTTGCTCGGTAATAATAGCGCGCATACCATGATAGGGCGAACCCATGCGTAACTCCTGGATAACTTTAACACCAGAAAAGATTGAACTCTCGGCCAAGCGTTGCATTTGCTTACGCGAGCGGTCAATCAGCCTCATGGTGAACAACTTATCTTCCATGTCAGCATAGGCAATTTCACCGGTTACTTTAAACGATTGTTTTGAGCCTTCCTCAATAACATGAAGAAGAATTAATTGAGCTCCCGATTTCCGGGCTATGCCACTGGCCACTTCAGCAGCGGTTTGGGCTTCTTTAGAAAAATCGGTAGGGACAAGTATCTTTTTCATAAGCTATGTTGTTTGCAGTTGCTAAAATTAGAACTTTTATCGTACAAAAAAACGCATTCCGAGGAATAATCCTTAAACGGTTTCAACAATCTCCTCCGGCACAATCAATACCGGAATTTTAATGGCATTAATAAAGTGAGTGAACGTAAGCCCCTTCTGTTCGTTCATCATTACGGCCAATTGCCGGCTCAACACAATATAGGAAACCTTATTGCTTCGCACATAGTAATCAATCCGGTCGGCCGTAAACCCGATTTCGGTAATAAACTCAACGGGAACACCGGTTTTATCGGCCTTTACCCTCTTTAATAGTTCATCAAATTCCTGACGGGCGGCAGCCTCCGTTTTTTTCCTGTATTCAGCAATTCCCTCCCCATTATGCTCAAGCAACCGGTAGGCAAATAAGGCAATCACATTAGTTTGCTTTTCGGCTGCCAGCTCTATGGCGGCATGCAAAACTCCTTCTGAAGCCCGGTTCAGGTCAATCGCACAAAGTATTGCCTTCATAATTCATAAATCGATAAGATTTCCGGTTACGAACGTAGGCAGTTTTTTAACCGCTCATCACGACAAGCATCAATTCCTACCCTGATTTTTGTCATACTTGTTGGGTTCACTATCTTGGGGAAGTTTTAAAATCATGCAAAACACGTTTGAATTAGCGTTTAACTCCTCCGAAACCTTCCGTGAAATTTTCCGGGGATCAGCCGAGGGCATACTGATGGTGGACGAAAATGGCATCATTCAGTTGGCCAATCCTGTATCGGAGCGCATGTTCGGCTACGAAACCGGTGAGCTTACGGGCAAATCTTTAGAGACTCTTTTGCCCAGCCGTTACCGGGCGCACCATGTAGGCTACCGCGAACAGTTCCATCAAAACCCCTCACCCAGGCGCATGGGCATTGGCCGCGACCTGACAGCCGTGCGCAAAGACGGGTACGAGTTTCCGGTAGAGGTGAGCCTGAGCTACAAGGAAATCAACAACCTGTTTATGGTGGTGGCCTTTGTTATTGACATTTCGGAACGCAAAAAGGTGGAAGAGGCGTTGAAAAACAGCGAAGAACAACTTTTACTATACGCTGCCGAATTAGAAAAGAAAGTGCAAACCCGCACCGATGCGCTCAACAAATTGGTGGAAGACCTTGAACGGGCCAATAACTTTTTACAGGAACAGATTGCCGAACGAAAAAAAGCGGAAGAAGAAACCAAAAAAGCATTGGCGAAAGAACGCGAATTGAATGAACTGAAAACCAAATTTGTTTCCATTGCTTCGCACGAATTTCGTACACCGTTGAGCACCGTGATGAGTTCAGCCTCATTGGTGCAGCAGTACAAAGACAAAGGCGATCTTGAAAAAATTGACAAGCATGTACAACGGATCAAATCATCGGTAAATCACCTTACCGCAATTTTAAATGATTTTCTTTCTTTAGGGAAACTGGAAGAGGGCCGCATTGAAATTGAACGCGAAGAAGTAAATGTAGATGAGTTTTTTAATGAAATTCATGAAGAAATTCGCCCGCTGCTTAAAGAAGGCCAGACGATAAACCTTGACTGCACGTTAAAGAAAAAAGTTGTGTTGCTCGACCGCAGGGTTATGCGCAACATCCTGTTCAATTTATTATCGAATGCCAGCAAATACTCTGATCAAAATAAAACCATTCATATCAAATGCCGCCTTGTGAAGAGCGACCTGGAAGTAAGCATTCGCGATGAGGGCATTGGCATACCCGAACATGAGATCAAGCATTTGTTCGAGCGGTTTTTCCGCGCCAGCAACGCCACCAACATTCAGGGAACAGGGTTGGGATTGAACATTGTAAAACGATATATAGATTTGCTGGACGGCAAAATTGACTTTGAAAGTCGCGAAGGGCAAGGAAGTACATTTACCATAACATTACCGATTATATGAAGAAGATATTATTGATTGAAGACAACCCCGAAGTGCGCGAAAACACCGCAGAAATTTTATCGCTCGCCAATTATACTGTTCAAACAGCCGAAAACGGAAAAATCGGGGTTGAACTTGCTAATAAAGAAAAGCCCGACCTTATCATCTGCGACATTATGATGCCCGAACTGGACGGATACGGTGTGCTGCACATTCTCAGCAAGAAACCCGAAACAGCCAGCATTCCATTTATCTTCCTCACCGCTAAAACCGAAAAAGCCGATATACGAAAAGGCATGACGCTTGGCGCGGATGATTACCTGACCAAGCCTTTTGACGATACCGATTTGCTGAACGCTGTTGAAGCACGCCTTAATAAAATGAGCTTGTTGAAAAAACAATATTCTGCCGATGCTTCCGGGCTTGACCAGTTTATTGAAGACGCGCAACGTGTACTAAATCTCAACGACCTTGCAAAAGACCGGAAAGTTAAAACCTATAAAAAGAAAACGGGCATTTACATGGAAGGCGAACTGCCCAACAACCTGTATTTTGTTAAATCCGGTAATGTAAAATCTTTCCGTACCAATGCCGATGGAAAGGAGCTGATTATCTCTTTATATAAAGAAGGCGATTTTTTTGGTTACGAAGCTATACTTGAAAACAGCAACTATGGCGAGTCGGCTGTTGCCTTAGAGGACAGCGAACTTACCATTGTTCCCCGACATGATTTCTTAACGCTGTTACACAGCCATCCTGAAATTTCACGTACGTTTGTTTCTATATTGTGCAAGAAAATTGCCGAAAAAGAAGCGCAGTTACTTAACCTTGCCTATAATTCGGTGCGGCAGCGCACAGCCGAAGCATTGCTGAAAATTCACACACTAAAAGAAAAAGATATTGTTTCCATCTCGCGCGATGATCTTGCCAAAATGGTAGGCACTGCCTCCGAATCTGTTATCCGTGTGTTGTCTGATTTTCGTGAAGAAGGCATTATTTCTATTGATGGCGGAAAAATAAACGTACTTCACCCCAACAAACTTGAACAGGTGGTGAAGTGGAACGTGGCGAGGGGGTGATCATACCTCGCCATACAAATGAGAAATATATGCAATTGTGTATAGTCAAGTATTGCGTGGCATTTGAAACCATGAAATTCTCTAAGATTTATTTACTATTAATTATAACACTAACATTTGGATGTAAACCTGAGCCTGTACGATCAGGGGAGGAAAATTTTGGAATTGAAACAGTAGCAATTTCAGAACTTCAAACTAATAGTAAAGCTTATCACCTTTCCAATGTTGAATTAACAGGGTATTTCAATTATTCTTTTGAAGATGTGGCCATTTATGCGGGCAAACGAAGCGGAACGGATGAAGCAGTATGGGTTGACTTTTCTGATAATTTGGAACGATCAATATCCGAGGAACTACTTGAGAGTTTGCAAGGAAGAAAAATTAGAATACAGGGGAACTTTGATGCAACCAAAACTGGTCATATGGGAGTTTATATTGGAACAGTTGAAATAACATATCTCGAAACAATTGATTAAAACACTACACAAAATGTGGATGCTAATGGTGTATAACCCCTCTCGTCCCGTTCTTCCAACCTTATTGCCCAAAGAGGCGTCTAAGTGGGAAAACGTCCGTATGAAAAGGCTGATTTGGGCAACAATTATACCGGTTATTGCAAGTTGCAATGTTGGCGGCAGTGGTGAAAATACGCAAAACGGCCTCTGGCTTCAGCTTGGAAAGGAGCATAGCATACCTGGTCATCATACAATGATTTCATACGAATCCATAACGTATGATTCCCGTTGCCCGTCAGATGTCGTTTGTATCTGGGGCGGTTTTGCAGTTGCAAAATTCAAGATTGTGAGGAACAATAAGCCTGATTTTTTTGAATTGTCCACGGAAACAGGTGGGGATTCAAATGAAATAGTGATTTATAATTACCGGATAAAGCTCCTTGATCTGTTACCTTACCCGAAAATACATGGAACGCCTCCTGAACAAAGTGATTACAAGGCAGAGGTACTTATAACATTACTATAGCAAGGCTGTGGATAGAGGCTTGTCCTTTATGTCAAAAACGCTACGATTTCCGGCCTTTATCTTTTTTCTTCTCTCTGTACGCCTGGCGCACCTGCTCAACAGAAGTATGTTCATCTTTTTCTCGTGCCGGTGATTTTTCTTCTGAAAGAAGGCTCCTTGCCCAATCCGGCAGGGCTGAGTTCAGGAATTGAACTTTCCCTTTATGCAATTCGGCCTGGGTTATTAAATTTCCGGTAGCGTTATCCAACAGGATTAACTTGTCAGGAAATGCCTTATAGTGGTCAGGAAACCCTAAACCACACCAGCCACCCCTACCCTATCCGGCACAATGTACGGGCAATCGGTACAGGGGTCGTGATATACATTCACGCGGCAGCAAAAGGTTTCTTCAATAATATTTTTGGTAAACACGCTTTTAGAATCGCCATGCGCTACTACGCTTCCTGATTTTAAAAAATACAACTTATCGGCAAACTGTACAGTCTGGTTAAGATCATGCACAATGGCTAACACGCCAATGTTTCGTGCGCAGGCATGCTTTACCAAACTGAAAATCAGTTGCTGTTGCGCAATGTCAAGGCTTGAGGTTGGCTCATCCAATAACACATAACGCGGAAAATCTTTTTCCTCCCAAACCTGCGACAACACACGGGCAAGCTGCACACGCTGCTGTTCGCCCCCGGAAAGGCTCAGGTAGTTACGATCCATCCACCCGGAAATTCCAGTTAGCTCTGATACCTCCCCTACTATGGTGTCGTTGTGTTTCTTCAGGCTTTTATGATGCTGTCGCCCCATCTTCACGATTTGCCTCACCGAAAACGGAAATTGAACACGCGAAGCCTGCGGAAGCACAGCGCGTATCGTAGAAAGATCAGCAACTGAATACTTCGATACAGGCATATCATTAACTAATACTTCTCCCGTGTGTTGTGTTGTTTCTTTTGAAAGAATTTTGAGTAATGAGGTTTTCCCTGCCCCGTTAGGGCCTGCAATGGCTGTAAACATTCCGGGTTGAACATCAAGGCTCACCTTGTTCAGCAACTTTCTGCCATGAATGGAAAGACTTATGTTACGTGCGCTAATCATTGTGTGCTCAGTTCATTTTTTTGTTTGGCTCTGTTAAGCAAAAGAATAAAAAAAGGCGCGCCCACCAATGCGGTTACTACACCAATAGGCAATTCGGATGGAGCCACCACACTACGCGCGATTATATCGGCAAGTAAAAGCAACACCGGGCCACCTAACAATGAGGCAGGTAATACCAACCGGTTATCTGCCTGGAACATGACACGAATAAGATGCGGAACAACAAGGCCAACAAACCCGATTGTTCCGGCAAGCGATACACTTACACCTACCGCCAGCGCACTGAAAAATACTATCGACTTCTTTACCCGTTCAACATCCACACCCATGTGAAAAGCCTCAGCCTCGCCAATGGCAATGGCATTCAGCGGAAGCTGAAACGTAAGCAACCACACACTTGATAATATGAGCAAAGGTGTTGCTATCAACAACTTCGACCAGGTGGCGCCACCGAGGTCGCCCAGCGTCCAGAAGGTGAACATGCGCAACTGGTTTTCATCGGCAAAGAAAATAACAAGCCCCATTAAGGCGCCTGCCAGCGCATTAATGGCCACACCACCAAGTATAAGCACGGCAATGTTTGTCCGGCCAACCTGGTTCCCGATTTTCATCACGAGCAGCGTGGCTAAAAAACCTCCGGCAAAAGCGAAAAGAGGCATCAGCATACTCATGCTCATGCTTTCGCGCGTAAGCGAAAGCACGCCTCCAAAAACAATCAGCACTACTACGGCCAACGCTGCACCACTGGAAACGCCAATCAGTCCCGGCTCCACTAACGGGTTACGAAACATTCCCTGCAAGGCCGCACCGCTAATGGCCAGCGCTGCGCCAATCAGTATAGTCATTAAAACACGCGGCAGGCGAATCGTCCACAATACCACTTCGTGTACAGCATCGGGCTGATATGACCTGTACAATCCTATTTTTTTTAATGTGATGAAAAAAATTTCTTCTACAGGAATGGAAACCTGGCCAATGCTTAATGAAAAAAGAAAGACAACAAACAGCACAACACCGAATGTTGATAGAATGATACCGGTTCGGTGTTGCTTCACATCAATAGCTGTTGCCGGCATAATCAGGGTTTGTAGTCGGGATGTAACGCTAACGTGAGTTCCTTAACCGCTTTGCCAAGCCGGGGGCCGAAATTGGAGAGCATGATACCATCCATACCGATAACGCGGTTGTTTTTGCCGGCCGGAGTTTGCGCAACTCCGGGTATTGCCAATACGCCTTTTGTTCCGCCAAGCGCCCCAATACCCGATTCAAACATCAGTAAATAATCCGGTTGTGAGGCAATCAACGCTTCCGTGTTCAATGGTTTATAACCATCAACACCAGTAATAGCCGGAATTGATCCCGTATACGGTAAGATGCCCGAAAACGTATTGGAGCCTGCAATGTTTAATGACGACTTGTCGCGGTTGAACACACACAACACACGCGGAGATACTGTTGAGTTCTTGATGATCTTTTGGGCTTCGTCCAGATCGGCTTTAATGGAGGCGATCAGTTTTTCTCCTTCCTGTTTGCGGTTTAACGTTTCGGCAATTTCGCGAATCATTTTTTGGGTGCCTTCAAACGTATAAACGCGCTCTATAATAATAACCTTTACACCGGCTCCCTTTATCTGTTCCAACACAACATCCTTCACATAATCCTTTTCCGCAAAAACCAATGTTGGTTTTAAGCTGATGATACCCTCTGCGCTTATGCTTGTTCTGTACCCGATTGAAGGGAGGCTCTGGGCTTCGTTAGGGTAAATGCTTGTGCGGTCAACCGCGATCAGGTTTTGCCCGGCTCCCAAAACATAAACGGTTTCGGTAAGGGCGCTTCCTGCGGTAATTATTTGTTGGGCGTTAGCCACGAATGCAGCTAAAAACAGGCAAAAACAGAAATAAATGGCTCTTAGCATCAGTTTAGATGAATTCTAAATTAAACGGCAAATGAACCGATTATTTAGAATTAATCCAAATTATAACGATGGGAGTCTCTTATGGCCAATCATCACCCAATCGGGGTTTATGAATGGTCCAGGATTTTGCGTGCCTCAAGCAGCAGTTTTACTTCCGAGAACAGTTGCGAAACTTCGTCCAGTTCGGCATCATTAAAAGCCAGAAACAGGTTGGGGATCGGGCTGTTATATACTCGCGACCGGCCGTTTGGCAGCACAAAATAGAATTCGGGGTTGTTCCGGTTATCCAGTAACCAGTGCCCGAAATTGAGTAAGTTGTCTTCCGAAAAGGTTACAAGTATATTCTTGTAAACAAAATTGAACTCGCTGCACCCCAGGCACTGACCGATGTAACCATGTTCATTTTCTGATAGTATCCGGAATGTACAACTCATCAGGACCTCACTGAATCGTTTTCAACTTGCTGTAACGACAACTGTTTCTTTTTCAGCGAACGATCCAACACAAAAGTTCCGAACGGTAAAAGCGAAGCTATCACCGCGCCCGCTATGCCGGTAATGCGCCACGCCATAGGTTTTATGGCCAACGCCACTGCCACAAGGTAAGCTATAAACAAAACACCATGCGCCCAGCCAACCACTTTAACCATTTCAGGTATTCCGTATAGGTACTTTAACGGCATGGCTATCAACAGCAACACTAAGAAAGAAATACCTTCTGCTATTGCAACCCAGCGTAGTTGTTTAATTCGATTTACAGCATTCATTCTTTATAATGATTAACGTTTCGTAACGCACAAAATTAAAAAACAAGAGGTTACTTTATTATGAGTAACCTCTTGATTAAGCCGACTTAATGGGTTATGAGCCTTGTTTTACTAACTTGTATTCAATCACCGGCCTACCCCGTTCACCATCGGTAGTAAGTGCTGTGAATTTTAACTTGTAATAATTACCGTCTGCATCTTTTATTACATAGAACCGATCAGTTCGTACAGCAGGCGGTGTGCCGGGGCCTCCGCCTGAACGCCAGTCTGCACCAATTTTTATTTGTGTCTGCACACCAAAATCAAGGCCATCCAGGTCAGCCTCTGCAAATGTTTCATAGGATTTAGTGGCGGTTAATACCTGTACCGTTTGCACCCCTACCCGATTTTGCAGGATAATATCCTGAAAGTAGTATGGTATCGGGCCTGTACCAAAATTTGTAGAGTTATTAAACCCGGTCCATGCAATATCCCAGCGGGTTCGTTCAGGCTCTACCACTACGGCACCTGAAGCGAAACTTACATACTGAAACTCATAAGCGCTATTTTTCTGAATTTGAATTTCCGAAAACGTAGTGGCGTTTATGTCGGCATGTTGAAGCGTATAACCATTTCCGTTTCTAATTACTCTTATTTTTTTCCAACCCAATGCAGCACCGGGTGTGCCGGGGCCAGTACCGCGATTTACAATGTAAACTTTATTTTCAGAAGCCGTTGCTGATACTTGCGCAATGGCTGTCTTTGTTAAATCACCGGCCGGGTCATCAATCCAGTTAATGGCATCGGCTACCCATTCAGGTGCTGGCGGACTGGTAATGGCAGCGAAAATCGCTTCTGACGATAACCTGTTGCGCAACACTGCCGTATCGGTATTGGTTACGGCATTCAAATCTGTTTTGTCAAGTGCATACACAAGCATGGTGTTCGATGAATTGAGAATTACACGAAAATCATCACCCGTATAAAAACCCAGATCCCACGTTGTTCTGGCTACAGCCGTTTGTCTGTTGGCGCTAAGATCAATAAATACTTTGTTCGGAAAGGTTGCTCCTCCTCCGTTTATTTCCATCTCACCAGTGGCAGCAATAATTTCTGCAAAAGAAAGCGTAAGTTCTGGCCGGTTACCCAGCACCAACGAAGCAGGCACCGTTGAAATAGTAAACACGAGTGTTTCATCACCATCATACAGGGCATCTTCTGATTTTACAACCGTAAACGTAACTGACGAGCTCCCTGAAGCTACCGGTATAGTAATCTGATTAGCGCTTGCTACCGGTAAGGTAGTGTAATCGCTACCATAGCCAAGTCCATTCTCTTCTATGTTTATTGCGAGGCTACCGGCTTCTGCTACCGCACGCGAAAATTGAATCGTAATTTCTAATGCTGTCTCCTGATCGGTAATGCCCAGTTCGCTGGATTCAAACGTCACTAAATTATCCGGCAATTCAACATCATCTTTACAGGATACTAAAAATATACAGCCGCCTATGACAGCAGTAGTCAACACATTTCTTAAAAACATTTTCATCGTCATTTAATTGTTTATTTAGTTAAGGAATAAGAAATACTCAAAAAATAAGACCGGCCATAGCCGATTGGCCGTACACCTCCGCCACTATGTGCACCTGATGCAACAGCCGTGCTGTTAAGATTGGTTACATTAAACACATTACGTGCTCCGGCAGTAACCAGAAAAAATTTACCAATATCTTTTTGAACAGTAAGGTCTGCCCAGTTAAATGAATTCGTTTTAGCTAATCGGATTACCTGTTCATCATTTACTGTTGCCGATTCATAAAATGGTGTTACGCCAGTAAACTTATGATACAAAGAAAACTTTAGCCCAACACGCGGAATGCGGTAAGTTGTTGAGGTTGAAATCTCTGGCGACCACAGTATATCGGCAAACTCTGAAGTACCTTCTGCATACCTGTCTGTTCTGCCTGTTATAGCATACCCCGCACTTACCTCCCATACTTTTGTTTTTAACGTATTGTTCCACGTAAATCCTTTTGTCTGGTTTCGGTAAACATTTTTATATGTGGTAACCGGGGGGCCACTGGAACTCGTTTCGATAGCATAATCAATCAGGTTCTCAACTTTATTCATGAACCCTCCCAGCACAGTTGTTAGCTTAACGTTATCTTTTTCTACTATTCTCCACGTCCACGACCCGTTAACACTATGCGATAACTCCGATTCTAAATCAACATTTCCATATATGGAATGACTTGCGTCTACAAAATTAAAATACAACTCGCGCAAAGAGGGAGCGCGGAAACCCCTGCCATACGATAAGCGTAAATCTTGTTTCTCGTTTACTTTAATCTTAGTATTTATGGAAGGAATAACCGGGGGTGCCGTGTACACAGAGTTGTATACTGAACGTAAACCTGGCCTTACCTGCAACCATGAATTAACTCTCCACTCGCCCGAAAGGAATACTGCATAATCGCCTATTGTTTGATTGCCCGCTTGTATCCTGCCGCCACTCCCGGCCTCATAATTAAAATCTACACCCGGTTGAAGGGAGAGTTTATCCGTTAGCTTATACTGAAAGGTGCTGCGAAAAGTAATGCCATTAAATTTTGTAATATCTTGCGAACCTGGCGCAGTAGAGAGCCTGCGGTCATTTGTTGCTTCATTTACAATTGTGGTCTGCGTTTCGCGCTGATAATTCGTAAAGGATAATGCTCCGTTAAATTGCAACCTGTCTGAAAACTCGTGCGCACCCTGTATTTGCTGCATCAACCGATTAGTATAATACTTCTGGTCAAGCGCTTCTCCACTAACAAACGTATCCGGGTTGTAGATGTCTTCAAAAAGATAGTCGGCACGGTAATACACATTCGATTTTCCTTTTTCATAACCGAGAAGTCCACTTGCCAGATACTGTGTTTTAGGATGCCACTGTTTATCGCGACCAACTGCGCTTCCCTGCCATCCGCCAAAATAATTGCGGCTTACATCAGCCCTGGCTCGCCAAACGCTTTTTGAATAGCCGAGGCCAACACTTTCATTGTGAATACCTGTACGCCAGCCGTATTCTTTACCTACCGTTTCTTCATGAATTTTAACTTGTAACTCGAGTTTACCATCAACCGCTTTTTTGGTAATGATATTGATGACACCTGCCAGTGCATCGGCACCATATACAACCGACATGGGGCCTTCTACAATTTCAATACGCTCTATGGCGTGTACATTAATCTGGTTGATATTGATTTCATTGGAAGTTCCCTGCCTGCCGACCATAGGTACACCATCAATCAACACCTTTACATTTTGCCCGGCCAAACCTTGCAATGACAGATTAGAACCTCCCAACGCGAGGTCTTGCGAAAAACGAATGTTCAATTCCGTATTCAATACATCCTGTAACCGCACAGCGCCACGTTCGGCAATACGCTCAAGCGGAATTGCTTTAACCTTGTAAACCGACATACGCGCAGATTGCGGTTCATACTGACCGGTAACAACAACCTCATCCAGAACAAAAGTTCTTAAACTATCCTGCCCAAATACTAATACAGGAATAATGGCGACCAGAAAAAGGGCTATTTTCTTCACGGGCACAAAGGTTAGAATCGTTCTAAATAAAAAATACCCATCAAAGTATAATTAATAACAATTTGATCCCTGGCTTTGATACCGCAAATTTTTGGTACTTTTACATGATTTTATACGAAAACAGTTAGCATAATCAGGTGATTTACGTCATTTTATAGTTATGATAAATTTACTTACCGATACCCCCGCAATAGAAAATACCCAAAAAAGTAAGGTGCAGGTTCGTTTTGAAAAGGAAGATATGGTGTTGCAAACCGTTGAAAATCTTACGGATACATGGGCCGAACAGTCTATGCAGATAAGCCGGAATATCATCCATTTTTACTTTTGTGTAGAAGGCCCCGCTGTGTTTGAATTTAGTCCGCATTACAGCCGCCAGATTGAAAAACAACGCAACTACTTTTTCTACAATCCTGATGTTGATGTTAATTTCACACTAAAACTGGCGCCAAACGGGCGGATGGTTGTATTGTCGATCATGCTGGAGAGCCTCCACAAACTTTTCACACATGATGCCCTGCCCTTTCTGAAACCCGAAAACGTAAAAACCAAGTTTTATGATGAGCGCGAAATTCCTTCTCAATTATATATTGTGCTAACGCAGATCTTTACCATAAGCCTGAGCGAAAGCACGCAAAAACTCTATTACCAGGGCAAGGCGCTTGAACTGCTGGGTTTATACTTCTCTGAAAAAAAACCGAACACCGAAAGCTGCCCCTTCCTGAACGACCAGGAAACTGTAAGGAAAATCAAACATGCCAAAGAGTTTCTTCTCAAAAACATGGATTCGCCCCCGGGGTTAAGAGAACTTGCCCGGCAAGCCGGGCTGAATGAGTTTCAACTCAAGGTAGGTTTTAAAGAAATTTATGGCAACACGGTTTTCGGCTACCTGCTCGACCACAAACTTGACCATGCCCGCGTGTTACTTGACTCTGCAAAATATAAAGTAAACGAAGTGGCCTTCCAGATTGGCTATACCAACCCAAGCCATTTTATTGCCGCATTCAAAAAGAAGTTTGGCATAACGCCAAAAAAATATTTGATGCAACAGAAGTGAGGTACGGGATACGAGTTTCGGGTTACGAGGTACAAGGTGCGAGTTGTGTGTTCCAGGTTACGAAGATTTACTTTTTCTTAGTATATCTTTTTATATCCTTCTCGGTCAGCCAGTCGTCATAGAGATACGCCTTAACTTTTCTTTCTATGAATCCTTTTCTAAGATATTTTCTCAGCTCTTCCTTTTTTATCAATCGTATAGTGGGTTGTCGCGGGTAGTTAAAAATGTCTTCATTCAGATAACCGCATTTTACAAAATAAACCTGCCCTGGTTGCAGTGAGAAAGGATACTTAATACTTTTCTTCTTCTGAAAATTACTCCTTCTGTCTGCATTTAGTGAAGGCGCTTTCGCTGTGGCATGAAAAGATGCGCTTTCGCTAAATGTTTCCACAATAATAACGTCATGGGTTTTGACACGCCCTAACAAGCTATCCCCAAAAAATAATTTATAGCTGAACAAATAACTAATGGGGCTAAACGTCCTGAATAAAATTATTGTCGCGGGTTGTTCGCAATCCGAATTCTCAAACCTGTTTTGAGATTGGGCATTAAAGGCAATAACAAAGCATAGTAATACCAGCGTGAGGGTTTTCCGAAAGTTCATGGTTTCAGGACTTGGTTCATTTTTAACGCTGCCAGTTAAAAATATTGTCCGTGTTAACCTTAATTTATTAAATAGCCTTTCAGTCTATGGTTCCGAGGTACGGTTTCGGGTTAACTCGAACCACGGAACCCGAAATTCTACGTCTTCTTCTGTAGTGTTCAAGATGCAACAGAAATAAATTCAGTTTTAAACATCAATTGGATACCCGATGATGGTGTTCCTGTTGACAAAAAATTATTCTTACTTGAATCGTTTCATTATCTTCGCGCGCAGTTTTGTAGCTAAAGAAGCTACTTTTGAAAAATAAATTTATGGACACATGAAAAGGTGTTTTTTCTTTACAATCTTATTTCTAATTGCTCTTTCTGTAACCGCACAAGATAAAAAAATCCGTTTCGGGGTAAGTTCCTCATTTGACTATAATTTTTATGGAACTGTAACGGATTACCCCTGGGCCGACTATCAGGGGAAAGTAAATTTTTCGGCAGGGTTTGTTTTTAAATATCAGCTTAACGAAAGGCTATTTTTTCTTACAAAAGCTTTATACTCTACAAAAAATTACAAACTAAAAGAAAATGAGAATAGTCTCTTTTACGTACCCCCAGGTTCTTCTACTCCCGTTCCAGTAGATCCCGGCCCACCAATGGATAATCCTAATCCCGTGTTCAGAAACAGTTTTGTTGATATACCCTTGGAAATTGGCTGGAGCCTTTTCAATAAAAAGAATTTTGGTATAGCCGGAGTTTTCGGTTTCGTTAACTCTTTCCAGGTAGCCCATAAAAACGAATCATTCTATATCGATTCCCCTGTTGAAGAAAAAACATATAACAACTACCTTTTAAGCACAAAAATGGGTGTTGGATTCATGTTTAAAACAGATAAAATTGGCTTTCATATTGAGCCACAAGCCAGGCTCTACGTAACCAATGTCCATCCAAAAATGGATGAGAACCCGATACATCTTGGTATCGAAATGCAAATCCTTAAACTTTAATACTGAATTTTGTTTTGTGTTGCAGAGGAACAGGTTTCGAGGTGCGGATAACCCAAACACCCCGGAACGTGAAACCCGGAACCCGAAACGCTACGCTTTCGGAAGCGCCTCAACCAACTCCCTCCACGCTGTTAGTTCTTCGCGGCCTGGCTTGCGCAACCCGAAAAACTGAACAATCATTTCTTTGTTGGAATCAAAAACTTCGATGCCGGTTACTACACCATCAACGGTAGGTTTCTTTACTACCCATGCGGATGCAACATGGTCTTCGCGCAGGTGCATGTTAAAATCAGGGTCGAGAACATTTAACCAAACCGCCTCCGGTGATTCCATTACCTTGATGGTTTTTACTTCGCCCTGGTGAATTTGAATGTTGCCGGTGTTTCCGGCAAAAATCATAATCGGAAGATTGGTTTGTGAGGCTTGCTCCAACAACTGCCGATGGCTTTCTTTCTTAACAGGGTAAGTAAATTTTCCTTCTGCCAATACAGCAGCATCCAACCTGTTTACTTTATGCTTGCGAAGCAACATAAAAAAGTCGTGGGTGTCTTTCAACTCAGCCCAATCGGTAAGCAAGGCTTCTTTATCAACAGACTCGATGGGTAAGGTTGGCGAAGTTTTAATTTCCTCTGTAACCACATCAGCCGATTGCTCAACGGCCGTGAACTGCTTCACGATAGCATCAAACGCTTCCTGGTTGCTGCCTGCGTTTTGTTCGGTAGCCGGTTGCAAATAAACTTTTGTAATGGCATTTCCTGCCTTATCAAAAAATTGCAGGCTTTGCATTAACCCGCGCTGGGTTTCTTCGCGCACGGCAAAACCGAATTTCCAACCCTGAAAAAACACACGGGTTTCTATCGGGCCGATAACCGTAGCCATCGTGTGCGGGCCTGCCTTTATAATATCAACTTCTTCAAAAGCGCCTTTGTGTTCCAGCACACAACTTTCATTGCGCGTAAGCGACATCACCCTGCCTAATGTGGGCAACAGTTTCATCACTTCCGTCCAGTCGCCTTCCAATCGCACGGTGTAATCGCCAACCGTTGTGGCCAGCAATTCAGCCTCGCTCACACCGAGTCGTGTGGCGCAGTCGCGTATGCGCAGTTGCGGGTTTTCATTTTTTAAAGTAGTCCAGGCTTTACGAAGCGCTGATGAGGTTGAGGTTACAGGTGCGTCTGTCATTTTATTTGGATATCGTAAGAAAGGGCAAGTTTATAGCTTGTTTAGAATTATTCCAAATAAATAGTGAGTAGAATTTAATTCGCTGGGATACAAATAGTTGTATCAGATGAAACGTGATGAGAAGAGCCTTCAACGGCAACTCCGCGCCAAATCATCAGCACGGCAACCAGCACGAGCATTACAGTTTGAATTCGTTGAAACGACCATGGAATAACGCTGCGCAGGCGTTGCCAGAAATAAGCCGCGAAGAGCATGGCCGGAATAGTGCCCAGCCCGAACAACGCCATAGCAAGCACGCTGGCTGTAAGGTCGGCCTGGACTAACGCAATGGCCAGCGCAGCATATACTAAACCGCAAGGCAAAAAGCCGTTGAAAAATCCGGTTATCAACGCTGCTGAAAACTTTTTAGATTGAAGTTGCCTGCCAAAAGCTTGTTTAAGTCGTAAAACAATTTTTGAAAACGAAGGCAACACAAGAGCCTGCACCTTAGGAACGATAAGTACAACCAGTATCAACACACCAACAGCTATGGATATTTTTCCCTGAACACTCCCCCACTGAATAATTTTTCCGAACATACCCACTACTGCGCCCATAGCCATGTAGGTAATCGTTCGGCCTATGTTGTATAAAAGCCGGTACACTACTACGTGTTGCTTTGCCTTACCGCCTACCATCATGGCAATGGGGCCGCACATGCCTACGCAATGCAGGCTGCCGGTAAACCCCAATATGAAGGCCGCGAGTAACATCAGATAACGATGAGCTTTTCTAAATAAAATTCTTTTCCTTCAGTTTTCCACAACATCTTTACCCGGTACGGGCCAGGTGATAACGGGCGCAGGTTAAACACCTGCACGGAATCAGCGGAAGCATGGAGTTTAATCTGCTGGTCAAGTTTTTCGGAAGAAGGGCGTGTTACTTTAATTTCACCTTCTTCAATAAAACTTACCTCAGGAAAATACACTTTCAATACCTGGCTTTGCTCAATTACAATCTCCGGTTTTAATTCAAGCTGTTCGGTATTTTGTTTTTGCTCTAACTTATTTTGAAAGGCCAGGTCTTCAGCATAATAATTTGGTGTTACCAACCCTATGTCCTGCTTCATCATAATGGTAATCATTACCGCCATGAAGGAGATGAACAACACAAACGCAACTACTATCCATTTTCCCCAATTCATACTCGCTATAATTTAGTTGTCGTACTATCTTATTAATTGTTAATTACTAACTGCCAATTGTTAATTGCTAATTGTTAATTATTAATTGTTAACTGCTAATTGTTAATTGTTAATTGTTAATTGCTAATTGCTAATTGTTAATTGTTAATTGCTTTAACCGGTCCAATAAACTTAACCTTCAATTTCTCTATAAGTTTACCATCTTTATAAACACCTACCACAACAACTGTTTTGGCTGTTTGAATTTTTTCGGCAGGAATTTTAATAAAGTAAACACTCTTCAGCATTTCACCGGCAGGAACAACAACTTCCTGTTCGCCTACTTTACTTAACACTGCGCCTTCAGGCGATTCGGCTTTCACTTCTAAGGTAATATCTTCAAACGTTTTGTTTACAAACTCAACATTATACAAGTTGGTGATTGCTCCGTCATCCGCACGCTGATACAAGGTTCCCGGAACTTTTAATACGGTAGTTTCAACATCCGAGCGCGTAGCCAGCATAAACGACAGGAGTGTTAGCAACGCCAACAACACGAACGAATACCCGATAACACGCGGAGTTACCAGTTTGGCAATGCCATCTTTAATTGAATTGTAAGAAGCGTACCGAATCAACCCTTTCGGTTTGCCTACCTTCAGCATCACATCATCGCACGCATCAATACATGCCGTGCAGTTTACACAATCGAGTTGCGTGCCGTTGCGAATATCTATCCCGGTAGGGCAAACATGCACACAAAGTTTGCAATCCACGCAATCGCCTTTAGAGGTATCTACTGCGCCTTTTTTCAGTTTGCCTCGAGGTTCGCCACGCACCCAATCGTAAGCAACTACAATAGAGTTTTTATCAAGCAATACGCCTTGGAGCCTGCCATACGGGCAAACCGCCACACAAGCCTGCTCACGAAACCATGCAAATACACCATAGAAAATACCAGTGAACGCTACCAACCCAAAAAAGCCTGCAAGATTTTCTGTTGGAGGGTGCGAAACAATTACTTTCACCTGCTCTATCCCAATCAGGTAGGCCATAGCCGTGTGCGAGATTAATACCGATATGGTAATAAAGATGAATTGCTTCAACCCCTTCTTAAAAATCTTTTCGCCTGTCCAGGGCGCCTGGTTTAGTTTTCGTTGCTGATTGGCGTTGCCTTCTATCAAATATTCAATCTTCCGGAAAACCATTTCCATAAACAGTGTTTGCGGGCAAGCCCATCCGCACCACACGCGACCAAACACTACGGTAAACAGGATGATGAAAACAAATAAGGTTATCAGGGTTAACGCCAACAGGAAAAAATCCTGCGGCCAGAATGCCTGACCAAGAATCACAAACCTGCGTTCAAAAATATTGAGCAATAAAAACGGCTGACCGCCAATCTTAATAAACGGCCCTGTAAAAAAAATGGTGAGCAATACAATGGTTACAATAATACGAGCCCGGTGATAACTACCACCGGGCTTTTTTGGATACACCCAAACACGCTTCCCTTTCTCGTCAACCGTGCCCAGCGTGTCGCGGAATTCTTCATCGTATTGATAAAGGTTTTCAGTGGCTTGACTCACCTTTGTTCAATTTAATTAAATTGTTGCGCTACAATCCTGCTATTTTCACTGTATCGGCTGCGGGTGCTGCTTCCTCCTCCACATACAACTCACCTTGCGGTGCTTTCGGGTTGGGCGGATTTGTACCTTTTAAGCTTTTGATATAAAATGAAACATCGCGCATCTGTTCAGGTGATAACACCGGAGCCCACGGAATCATTCCCTTTTCTACAACACCATTTTTAACAATTAAATAAATATCCTTTATGCTTCCGCCATGCAGCCAGTAATCGTCTGTCAGGTTCGGGCCTATACTTCCCTGTCCATCGGCCATGTGGCAGGAGGCACAGTTTGTTACATATATAGTGCGACCTTTTTTAAGTATCTCTTCATTGTGTTCATACACCAACGCATTCTCATCTATTACTGCCGGGGGATTTGCCGCCAGCAACTTTGCTTTTTGCTCGGCCGCTTTTTCAACCTCTGCAAGGTATTCATCTTCCATCAGCGGCATACTGCTGGTTACGTGATACACAACCAGGTAGCCAACACCCCAGATAATGGTAGCATAGAACAGCCACTTCCACCAGGGCGGCATGTGGTTATCCAACTCGCGAATGCCGTCATAGCTATGCTCCATCATAATATCCTTCTCCTCCTCTTTCGAGCGGAAGCCATTAATCCAAACCCAGAACTTTGAGAAGTAGCCTGGCTCAGGCGTATAGACAATGCCTGATTTTTCGGCACGTTCTTCTGCCGCTTTGCGGATAAAGATGTTCAGCACTTTAAGCATGTACAACGCTACCAGCACAACCAGCACCGCAGTAACAAACACAAAGCCAATAACTAAGTATAACGGGAACAGCGGATCGGCAAACGGATCTCTCATAAAACCAGATTCGGTTGTTGCCTCCTGCGCAAACGCAGGCGCACTGATCAACAGAAAAGAAAAAATTATGCGTAACGTTTTCATAGGCTTTGATTGCTAAAGGGTGACTGATCGTTGGACGTATCGGCCTGGTCGAAAGGCAGGTTCTCCATTTGCTTAATAAACTTCTTATCAACAGTAAACACCCACCATAGCAACAACACAAAGAAGATAAAGAAAATGGTAAGCGATATAATCGGCCAGATGGCAATGTTATCGATACCTTGTAATACACTTTTATACATGGCTTATTGGTTTTCTGCGGTTTTAGATGCTTTAATATCGGTTCCCAATCGTTGCAGATAGGCTATCAGGGCAACGATTTCAAGTTCAGGATTAACTTCTTCCCCCTCAAGTTCAAGTTCTAAATTCTCACTGATGCGCCTGGCTTGAATTTTTAAGTGTTCATTTGCAATTGCCTCGTATCCTTCTTCATACGGGACACCGATTTTCCGGAGCGCCTTTATTTTCGGAGCTGTTTGGCTCAAGTCAACAAACTGTTCGTACAACCACGGATAAGCCGGCATGATTGAACCTGTTGATACCACGTCCGGGTAACGCATGTGATTATAGTGCCACAAGTCATTATACTTTCCGCCCACGCGCTGTAAATCAGGCCCCGTGCGTTTTGAGCCCCACAGGAATGGATGGTCGTACACATACTCGCCCGACTTGCTGTACTCTCCGCCAAGCGGGTCGTAACGCTCAACTTCCGAACGAAACGGGCGTACTAATTGCGAGTGGCAGCCTACGCATCCTTCGCGTATGTAAATATCACGTCCGTGCAACTCAAGCGGAGTGTATGGTTTTACACTTGCAATAGTAGGCACGTTGGATTTGATCAGGAATGCCGGAACCATTTCTACAATACCTCCTATTAAAATGGCAATCAGCGTAAGCGCAGAAAACATAATGGGTTTGCTTTCCAATACATGGTGCCAACCACCACCTGATGATGTATCCGTTTTAACAAGTGGCGCAGCTTCTGCGGGTTCGTTGGCAACAAAGCTACCCGCATAAGCTGTTTTAATCAGGTTGTAGGTCATGATGATGGCGCCTGTCAGGTATAATCCTCCGCCAATGGCGCGCAGCATATACATGGGCAGAATCTGCACGGTTGTTTCCAGGAAGTTTTTATACACTAAGAAACCTTCCGGGTTAAATTCTTTCCACATCAGGCTTTGTACTACACCTGCTATGTACATCGGCAGGGCATAGAAAATGATACCGAGTGTTCCTATCCAGAAATGAATATTAGCTAATTTGGTTGAGTACAGTTTTGTACCCCACATGCGCGGCACTACCCAGTACAAAATACCAAAGATGAGGAAACCGTTCCAGCCCAAACCACCCACGTGCACGTGCGCCACAATCCAGTCGGTAAAGTGCGCAATGGCGTTTATGTTTTTCAACGACAACAGCGGGCCTTCGAGCGTAGCCATACCATAGGCGGTAATAGCCACTACCATAAATTTCAATACGGGGTCTTCGCGAACCCTGTCCCACGCACCACGCAGGGTAAACAACCCGTTAAGCATACCACCCCATGACGGAGCAATGAGCATAATGGAAAACACGGTTCCCAGCGATTGCGCCCAATCGGGCAACGTGGAATACAACAAGTGGTGCGGGCCGGCCCATATATATATAAAGATGAGCGACCAGAAATGAACAATGGAAAGTCTGTAAGAATACACCGGCCTGTTAGCCGCTTTTGGCAGGAAGTAATACATCAATCCTAAGAATGGCGTAGTTAAAAAGAACGCCACCGCGTTGTGCCCATACCACCATTGCACCAGAGCATCCTGCACGCCTGCATACCACGAATAGCTTTTCATAAAGCTAACCGGTATTTCAAACGAGTTTACTATATGCAGTACGGCAACGGTTACGAACGTGGCAATGTAAAACCAAATGGCCACGTACATGTGTTTTTCCCTTCTGCGCAAAATGGTGCCAATCATGTTCCAGCCAAACACCACCCAGATAACGGTAATGGCAATGTCGATAGGCCACTCTAATTCAGCATATTCTTTTGAGGTTGTATAACCTAACGGAAGCGAAATGGCGGCCGCGAGGATGATAAGTTGCCATCCCCAGAAGTGAATCCAGCTAAGCATGTCGCTGAACATGCGCGTTTTGAGCAAGCGCTGCATGGAATAATAAATGCCCGCAAACATGGCATTGCCCACAAAGGCAAAAATGATGGCATTGGTGTGCAGCGGCCGGATACGCCCGAACGTGGTGTACTGCAAATCAAAGTTGAAAACCGGGTAAAACAACTGAATAGCGGCTGTAAGCCCTACCAGCATCCCGACAAGGCCAAATATTACCGTAGCAATAATAAAGGCCTTTACGATTTTGTTGTCGTAGCTGAATTTTTCGAGTTCCATAGGATAGGCGTGACGTTAATTTTTGAAATTAATGCGATAAAAATAAGTCTTCAGGGAAATGCCAGGACTGATTTCAGTTATATTGGAATACTGATTTTTGTCAGGTTTTTGGGTCTGATGGGTATCTCTTTCGGGAACTACCCCGTATGTAATGAAAGAAGCTCTTTAAATAATAGTCGAATGGCAATGTTGGGTGGTTTTCTGAAGCAAATGAACGATACGATTAAGCAGAACCACATGCTGCTTAAGAAAACCGATAAGAGTAAATCGAAGCAAGTCAGGGAGGCTTACCGCGATGAGGTCAAAAAGCAGGCTTCACGTTATGAAAACGTAGATATAGATGCCCTGAAAGAACGTGTGCGTAAAAAAATTCAACGAAACGTAGTCCAGGAAAGAATTACCCGGGTAATTTCACTAACGTTTCTTACTGCAATTGTTCTTACCGGAGTTTGGGCCATTGTTTCTTTTGATTTTACGGTGAAGAACGAGTCGCCATTTGCAAATAAAGAAGCGCTTTTTATAACAAAAATTTATCCTCACGACCAACCAGGGTACAAACTCAAGGTTGACTACTACCATCATGGCGCCAAAGCAGCCGAAACCATGACAAAAGACGGTTTGAATCATCAAACCTCCGAAAGCTATTATTCAACTGGTGAGCAATTTCGTTCAGCCTTGTATTATTATGATACTTTAATTCGGGAAGTTTACTTTTACAAAGATGGCGACACCATCAAAAATTTTCCTGTTACGGATTATCAAAAGGTCTATCAGGTTAAATTACAACGACCAGACAAAAAAACAACGATAGAATTTTACTTTTACGATGGTAAGATTATCCAATATACCTATCATGAATCCCCGTCTGCATCAAACATATCCGAAAAATGACAAGTGTAACACTATTTAATACAGTGCTCGTCCAGATTCCCCAGGGCATCCCCAACCAAAGCACGCCTATCGACCTGACCTCCACAACCGACATACTATTATATATAGTAGCCCCGGTGGTGATGATTGTTCTCTACGTAATCTGGAGAAAGAATAAAAAGAAGTAAATTCCTGCAAAATCACTGACATGAAAAAACTTATCCTCCTCGCCTGGCTGTTCGTTGCAGTAACAAGTCATGCTCAAACAGCCGATACATTAGCTAAAATCGATGCCCTGTTCTCTTCCTGGAACAACGCAACACCGGGGGTAGCGGTAGCTGTTTCACGAAACAATGAATTACTCTATAATAAAGCATTCGGGCTGGCCGACCTGGAGCATAACGTGCCCAATACAACAGAAACCATTTTTGAATGTGGTTCGGTATCGAAACAGTTTACGGCTGCTGCCGTTTTGTTATTGGCTAAAGAAGGCAAACTTTCCTTATCGGATGATGTGCGGAAATATATCCCCGAACTCCCGGTTTACGATAAGCCCATCACCATACAACACTTGCTTAATCATACCAGCGGGTTAAAAGACTGGGGTGTTGTTTTTGGATTAACCGGCTGGCCACGTAGTTCGCGTGTATATACGCAGGCGTTAAGTTTTGATGTTGTCTTCCGGCAATCATCGTTAAACTTTACACCCGGCAGCGCTTATTCGTACAGTAATTCAAACTATGTGCTGCTTACCTTGTTAACCGAACGGGTTTCGGGGCAATCGCTGGCCGACTTTACAACCGAACGGTTTTTTAAGCCGCTTGGAATGAGTCATACAAAATGGCGCGATAATTTTCGCGAAGTTATTCCTAACCGTGCCATTGCATACGGCCGCGCTGAAGGCAAGTACATTCAAAACATGCCATTTGAAAATGTGTACGGCCCGGGCGGGCTACTCACCACTACGGCCGACCTGCTGCGCTGGAATCAATTATTAGAAACACATGAACTATTCGGCAGCGCTACCGCGCAGCTTCGCATACAAAAAGGAAAACTTAACAACGGCAGCGAAATCAGCTACGCAGCCGGGTTGACAAACGGAAAAGTAAACGGGTTTGACGAAATCAACCACAGTGGCGCCACAGCCGGTTATCGCGCCTGGCTGGCGTACTATCCGCAAAAGAAATTATCAGTTGTGTTGTTGAGTAACGTTGCCACTTTTAATCCGGTAGGCATGGGTCGGGCAATTGCAGAAATATTTTTAGGAAGTGAACCCGAAAGAGTAAAACAAAAAGAACCCGTTCATTTTATTGCACTATCCGAAAATGATGTAAAGAAATGGCCTGGGGTTTATTTCAATGAAAACCAGCGTGAGGCTTACACTATAACAGCAAGCAAGAATCAAATCATAGTAAATGAAAAACCGGTTAAAGCCGTTCATCCCGATACACTTTATCGCGATGGTGTGTGGTGGATAAAATCTGCAAGCACAACAATTACGCTTCGCAATGCGAACGGCTCAACTACTTATAAAAAAGTACAACCGTCCCGCACTAACTTCCAGGAATTGAAGGGAGAATATACCAGCCAGGATGTTGGCGTTACTTACCGCATTGAGGTAACCGGCAATGAAATTTGGGTTAACCGCATGCCCGGTGACAGGTTTCAGTTAAAGCCGGTTTTTGAAGATGCCTTCCGGGGCGATGACGCTTTTTTCAACATCATCCGCGACAGTAAAAATAAGATTACCGGGTTTGAAGTGAGTTTATCCCGCGCAAGCCGTGTGCCGTTTAAAAAAGTCAATTAAGGTGAGTACGCTAATTGTCAGAGCTAAACCGTGGCAAATCTTTCTTGTATTTGCAGGAGTCATAACATTTTACGGAATTATTCCGGATGATCAACAAATACTGAACGCAACTGCTTCCATTTTATTAGCTGTAATCTTTTTCGGATGGTTCTTGATAGTAGGAATGAGTTTAAACAAAAATCTACCGGAAGATGAGCAGAAGCCGGATACCTTGTTTACTATAAGTTGTTTCTACGGAATAGTACTTGTATCAGTGTCTGCTCTACTCAAAAACCTTCCGGTCAATGAAAGCCTGACAGGATATGCAATAGCATTAGTTATCTCTTTCGGTGTTTCATCTTTTTACATGATCTATTTCACGTCTATACTTTACAGTATTAATCAAGAGCGTTTCCTAAAGAAGGGGAAATTAAATGCAGAGCTTGTTTTTATTCTGTTTATCGGTTTCATTTTAGGAATACTGGTGTTGCAATCCAGAATACGGAAGATATTCTCACAAAGTTAGGATCGATGCGATCATCTATGTTAGTAACTCGTCATGGCCGCTCTAAGCGTCTGACGGGTAATTTCTGCATAAAGAATTACGATGTGCATAACCTGGTTGATAAGTTGTTGATTACTTTTTAGTAAAATATTTTGCAGATATATATCAACCAACTACTTTCACATCACTAAGTCAAACATTGACAGGGTAATTGAACAACACCAGAAAACAAAAACCGGTTTTCTACGGGGAACAGGGAACAAAAAAACTGGTGTGGTAAAATTATGTTCACGCAAAGGCGTCCTTCGGGAAAACCTGGCATGACATGAAACCAAGCAAGGCTTTCGCAGGAAAGCCGGGGCAGTTTTACACTGGCAAGCGTTAATCTTAGCGTTATACATGAGCTACGGTTTATGTGTAATGAAAACGGGAAAATCAAGCAATTGACTTTCCCGTTTTTTTTGTGCTACCCTGCATGCCTTAATCGGGAATACGATACACAACCGAATTAATGTTAACGCCAGCGCCAACCGCAGCAAAAATAATTACACTTCCTTTTGTTAGCTGATGCTCAGGCATATCGCCCTTGCTCACCAAATCATATAATGTAGGAACCGTAGCTACCGAACTGTTACCCAGCCACGATATACTCATAGGCATAATATTGTCGGGTGCGGTTAGTCCGTATGCTTCAAACAGTCTGTTCAAAATGGCTTCATCCATTTTGGTATTCGCCTGGTGAATAAAAACTTTTTTAATATCGGTAATGGGAATGTTGGCTTTTTCTAAGCTTGCTTTAATTACCGCAGGCACAGCCTTCAGCGCATGTTCATATAACGCGCGTCCACGCATTTTTAAAAACAGGGTGTTGCCTTCATAATCGGGATTGCACGAAGACTCCATTTTCAACACATAGGTATAATCGCCTGCATTGGTTTGCGATTGATGCGCCAATATACCAACCGGTGTTGCGCTGCGTGTTGCCTCAAGAATTACTGCCCCCGCTCCATCAGCATAAATCATACTGTCGCGGTCGTGCGGGTCACAAATCCGCGAAAGCGTTTCAGCGCCAATCACCAATATTTTTTTTGCCATGCCCGATTTAATGTAGAAGTCGGCCTGGATAACACCCTGCAACCAGCCTGCACAACCAAACGGCAAATCGTAACAAACGGTATCAGGGTTTTTTATGCCTAACTTCATTTTTATGCGCGAAGCCAATGCAGGTACAAGGTCGCTTCTGCGGTTATCAGCGGCAACATCGCCAAAGTTGTGCGCTACAATAATATAATCGAGTGTTTCGGCATCTGTATGCGATGATGTGAGTGCATCATCCGCTGCGAGGTAACCAATATCGGAAGCAACCAAATCATCTGTAACATACCTGCGTTCCAGTATGCCTGTTATCTCGCTGAATTTTTGAATAATAACTTCGTTCGCCCGTGTTATGCGTTTGCCGTCAGGTTCAAAAAATGTGTTGTCTAAAAAATCCGAATTGGTAATTCGTTGTGTAGGAATGTAGCGACCTGAACCGGTAATGATTGAATAAATATTTTCTTGCATAGCTTTTAAGTCAGTTCAAAGGTAACGTAATTGAGTTCCAATCAAACTGACAGAAATCACTAATGTTGCAAAAAAGAAAAAACAAACAGTTGTTAGTAGCCTCACCCTTTTAAGTGCCTGCTAAGGCAAAGGCAGGCTGCCCTCTCCCGCGGAGAGGGCAATTCAGGTTTTCAGCAAGCAGGACAATGGATGGGTGAGGCTACCGCTCGTACAAGTAATACTTTCTTGTATCGTAATTATGCTTAATATTACTACGCTAAAAATCATTATCCCTTTACCTTATGAAATCGTCATTAATTAAAACCCTTACCGTAGCGCTCCTGCTATTGTTTTATGTAAGCAGCAATGCGCAACAAGAACCCCGGCCAATCAACTGGAAAGATGTATCGGCCTGGAAATCCATTTCGCCTTTTAGTGTAACCATTTCGCCTGACGGGCAATGGATGGCATACACACTTCTTCCGGTAGATGGTGATGGCGAACTAATTGTGCAGAAAGTAAAAGGAACGGACAAAAAAACATATACCATTGGCAGCACTAATTTTGTTTCTATGGTCTTCTCCGAAAACGGTAAATGGATTGCCTTTAAAGAATCGCCAAAAAACACCGAGCGGAAAGCCAACGCCAAAACTCCCGGCAAACAATTGTTCGATAAACTTCATGTAGTAGAACTGGCAACCGACAAAAAAACGGAATATGAAAAAGTAAACTCCTTCGCGTTTAATGGTGAGGCGGGCAATCATATCGCTATTCAAATTGCAAAAGAACGTACACCCGGAAGCAAACCCGATGATCCGAAAGGCTCCGACCTGTTACTCGTTGAGCTTTCTAACGGAAAAAGTCAGAACATTGGAAATGTTTCGGAATATGCCTTCAATAAAAAAGGAACACATTTGGCGTATACCATTGATGCTGCCGGTCAATCCGGTAACGGATTACACCTCTACACGGTTGCTTCCAAACAAACACGGGTGTTGGATAGCGACAAAGCCCGGTATCAATCTATTAACTGGACAGAAGAAGGGGATGGATTTGCTGCGTTAAAGATGGTGAAGGATAAAAAATTTAAACAGGATAAAGGAAGTGTATTGGGTGTGAAAAATCTTTCCGCTCCGCTTGTGGTATTGTATGAACCCGACAGCGATTCAACCCGCTTTCCGAAAGGCATGACCATAAGCCCCAATCGTGCACCTATGTGGACGGAAGACCTGACTCGTTTGCTATTTGGAATACATAACCTGGAGCTTGCAAAAAAAGAAGACAAGAAAGCAGAGAAAGAAACACCCAGCGTATCGGATGAGGATAAGTTGGCAAAAATAAAATCAGACACCAGTATAAAATCCATTGCCGATTTGCAGAAGGCTATCACCAAATTAGATGCAAAAAAAACTGATGCACCAAAAGGCGACACCATTCGCCCGGACATGACCATCTGGCATTGGCAGGATACCCGTTTGCAATCGCGGCAACAACGACAGGAAATGCAAGACAAAAATTTCAGCTATTGGGCGATGTATGATGTCGGCAGCTCATCTGTTACAAGGTTAAACGATGAAACATTAAAAACCCTGACCCTTATGCCCAAGCACCGGTATGCCATTGGTCAGGATAACAGCGCGTATGAATTAAACAATGCGTTAGACGGGCAATCGTACACGGATGTGTATGTAATTGATTTAAAAACCGGTGCAAAAACAAAAGTGTTTGAAAAACTTTACCTGCCCTCTTTCTGGTCAAGCCCAAGGTCATCACCTGACGGAACAAAATTTATTTACGGTAAAGACGGTCATTATTATGTGTATGATATTCCGACCAAAAGCAGCATAAACATTACCGAAAAAGTTAAAACCTCTTTTGTAAATACGGAAGACGACCACAACGTAGTGAAACCGCTTACACCGGTTATCGGTTGGAGCAGCGACAGCAAACACCTATTGATTCGCGATTTGTGGAACATTTGGCAAGTGCCTGCAAATGGGAAAGATGCGGCCATAAATCTTACGGTAAACGGCAAGAAAGAAAAAATTCGTTATCAGATCCGCTTTCAGCTTGACGCAGATGAAAAAGGAATTGATTTGAAGAAACCCCAATACATACGCGCGTATGGCGAATGGAATAAAAAGAGCGGCATTGCCCGCCTTGAACCGGGTAAAGCAGGACTTACACCAGGCGCGAAATCATTATTGTGGGAAGATGCCAACATCAACCGGTTGCTGAAAGCAAAAAAAGCAGAGGTATATGTGTTCAGTCGTGAGAAGTTTAATCAGCCAACAGAATTTTTTACAGCCGATGCACAGTTAAAAAATGCTTCGCAGGTTTCAAAAAATACACCCGATGCCGAAAAATATAAATGGTCGCCCGGAGTACAGTTAGTTGATTACGTATCCGACAAAGGCGATACGCTGCAAGGTGCGTTATTTTTACCTGCCGGTTACGAACAAGGAAAGAAATATCCCACAATAGTTTACTACTATGAGAAGATGTCGCAATCATTACATAGTTATTCAAACCCGAATTATCCGGGAGGCGGGTGGAACCCGAACGTATACACCAGTAACGGCTATGCCGTATTCATGCCCGACATAGTTTATAAAATGGATGACCCGGGTATGTCGGCCGTGTGGTGTGTGATACCGGGCGTTAAGGCTGCAATAAAAACCGGTGTGATTGATGAAAACAATATCGGTATTCACGGGCACTCGTGGGGCGGTTATCAAACCTGTTTTCTTATAACACAAACTAATATGTTTAAAGCTGCTGCCGCAGGCGCACCGCTTACCAACATGGTGTCGATGTATGATTTAATTTACTGGAACACCGGTGGCGGCAATATGTCAATTTTTGAAGCCTCGCAGGGCCGGTTTACCGGTGCACCGTGGGACAACTGGGAAGCCTACCTGCGCAACTCACCGGTTTATCATGTAAAAAATGGAAACACGCCTTTGCTCATGCTGCACAACGATAAAGATGGCGCTGTTGACTTTACACAAGGCATTGAATACTACAACGCCTTGCGCAGGTTAAAGAAACCCGTGGTGATGATGCAATACAAAGGTGAAAATCACGGGTTGGCTAAATTAGAAAACAGGAAAGATTATGCTACACGCATGATGGAGTTTTTTAATTATTACCTGAAAGGCGAAGCACAACCGGACTGGTTAGAAAAAGGTGTTGACCACTTGAAGTTGAAGGAGCATTTAACGGAGAGGGTGTTTGAGCAACAGGATTAAATCTGAAGTTCTGGTGAAGATATTCGCAGAAACAGATAGATTAATTTTAAGAGAAATCATTCCGACTGACATTGATGGAATGTTTGAACTTCCAACCCAGAAGTCCATAGATTTTTAGGAAACGAAACTATTTCAAGCAAAGAACAAGCAGCAAATATTATAAATTTTATCAGGCAACAATACACTGATTTCGGCATTGGACGTTGGGCAATTATTGACAAAAATACCAACAATTTCATTGGTTGGACGGGATTGGAATTTGTTGCTGAACAAATCAACAATCATAAAAATTACTATGACCTTGGTTATAGATTAATTAAAAGATACTGGGGACAGGGCATCGCAACAGAAGCCGCTCTTGCTTCATTGAAATATGCGTTTGATAACCTTAATACAGATGAGGTTTTTGCAAGAGCAGACTGTGAAAACGTTGGTTCAAACAAGGTATTGAAAAAAGTTGGACTAAAACTTATAGAAACTTTTGACCTTAACGGAGTTAAACACAATTGGTATAGAACTGATAAAGCAGGGTTTGAAAGCAAAAAGTCAAATAAAGTGTAACTGACACAACATGGCAACAAAAAACAAAACAACAGAAACCAACGTCAGTGTTATTGACTTTATAAACTCATTTGTTGATAAGGAGCAAAAGAAACAAGACAGCCTTCGCCTCATTGAACTGATGCGGGAATGGTCGGGCTTTGAGCCTGCCATGTGGGGGCCTACCATTATAGGCTTTGGCCGTTATCATTATAAATATGCCAGTGGCCATGAAGGCGATGCACCGCTTATTGGTTTCTCTCCCCGAAAGGCCGAGTTTTCGCTGTATGTTACGTGTCCGGGTAACGACAATCAAAAGCTCCTCGACAAATTAGGAAAATACAAAATGGGCAAAGCCTGCATTTACTTCAAAAAGTTAGACGACCTTAATCTTGACGTGTTGGAGAAACTCAGTAAAGCGACTATCAACTATATCAGTAAAAACCACGATAGCCGTTGTTGATATGCAGGAACTTTAACCGTTCCGTTTAAGAAACCCCGCTAACCGCTTGCGGGTAGTGCCCTGAACTTTTTTCCGGAAGAAGGGCGTCCAGCCAAGTAAAACACCCGTAAACCCAAAAGCCATACGCGACCAACGGTAAAAATCGAACGTATCGGTATGTGTTATAATTTTTCCGTCATTAAACTCAAATGTTGCATCAATGATGTTGTGCACTTTTCTACCCGTTAACGAAAACGTGTAGTGCGCTTCCCAACGGCAAGAACCTCGTTTATCATCTGCCTGTACGTTGCTGAACTCAAGTTTCCAACCGGCCGGGTCATTCTTCAACGCACTTATCAGCATACTCCACATGGCACCGGCTTCTTTTCCCTTCAGGTCAGGAAAAGCAGGGTCGGAAAAAGCAATTTCATCGTGGTAGCAGGCTTTCATACCCTCGGCATCAAGCTGTTGAAAGTTAGTGTAGAACTTTTGAATAAGAATTTCGTTAGCGTGCATTTTCGATGACTTTGGTTCCAGTTATACTATCATAAATGGTCTGTTTGTCTTTAGTTAACAGACTAATCACATAAACCATTGTGAGAAGAATACCAATAATAGTGAGTACCCTGATTTCAGGATCTTCGTCAAAGTAAATCGGAGTCGGAAAAATCAACCCCAGGTGAGATATTTCCCACGGCAATAGTTTCAATGTTGTTCTGGCTAATGATTTGGGAATACCAACTCTTTCATCTCTGGTTTTTTCCTGTACAGCTAACTTCATTAATCGTTTCCCGAAAGAACCTTTAGCGATCTTGCTATCCATCAATAAAAAATAAATCCACACAGGCAGTGAAATTGTAAGCAATACATAAATTTCCAAATTAATACTGCTTTCAAACCATTTATCTGTAATTCCCAATTGTTCTCTCAAATTACTCAGGATACCCCATTGAATTATTACCATTACGGATAAATAGCAAAGTATACAATCCAACAAGTAGGCTACTATTCTCTTGATGAAATATTTCATTGGCTTGATTACGATGTCTTTATTTTCCCTGGCCTGTGTCGACACAGACCAGGGATTACAATGCTTTAATAAAATACCAGCCCATTACGAGGCAGGTAACTAATTTCAATAAGGTGCTGAGCACAAAACCGATAAACGAACCCAACGCAGCTTTTAATGCTCGTTCCGATTCATTATTAGCCAGTATCTCGCCAACAAACGCCCCGACAAACGGCCCGGCAATAATGCCTAACGGCCCAAACCAAAAGCCCGCAATCAAACCAATGGTGCAGCCCCACATACCGTATTTGGTTCCGCCAAATTTTTTGGTGCCATACACCGGCACAATGTAATCGAGCACAACAATAACAACTACAATGGCAAGCCAGATAAGCAAAAATTTAGTGCTGAACGCGGGCGCCTCGCGCAGTTGCAAAACCAACAAGCCCGCATAACTCAAGGGCGGCCCCGGCAAAAATGGAACCACGCTGCCCACAACACCGGCCAGCATCAGGCAAGAGGCAATAATAATCCAGAGTAAATCCATACAACTACGAACATACGAAATAATATAACCTCATTCCTCATCAAAAATTTTGAAATTTGACACAGAGGCTTTATTCCCCTCTCCCGCTGGGAGAGGGGAAAGGGATATTTTCATAAAGACTCAAATTGTTATCGGGGTGAGGTAAAATTATTCCGAAACATGACTGAAATCATAGCGCTGAATGTTTCACAGGCATAGATTTAAACTTCATAAATCAACCACTAAAAAAAGAAAATATTTATCCACTTTTTAATCGTTAACAGCTATGCAACTAAACCAGGAAATACTCAGCGACATTATTATTTACATGAAGTATGCCCGGTACCTGCCCGAATTAAATCGCAGGGAAACGTGGGATGAAATCTGCGACCGTTATGAGCAGATGATGATTGAAAAATATCCGTTTCAACGGGAAGAAACCATTAACGTGATGAAATGGGTGCGTGAGAAAAAAGTATTACCTTCCATGCGTGCCATGCAGTTTGCCGGAACGGCCATTGCACGCAACAATTCGCGCATTTATAATTGTGCTTACCTTCCGGTAGATGACATTCGCGCTTTTTCGGAAACCATGTTTCTGTTATTGGGCGGAACCGGTGTAGGGTATTCCGTTCAGTATCACCATGTTGAACAACTACCTCCTATACAAAAAGCAGAAAAGCGCAGGCGTTTTCTTATTGGCGATAGTTTGGAAGGCTGGGCTGATGCCGTAAAAGTTTTACTGAAAGGGTATTTCGGCATCAGCGAATATATTCCTGATTTTGATTACTCCGACATTCGCCCGAAAGGCGCACGATTGGTAACAGCCGGTGGCAAAGCGCCCGGCCCCGAACCACTTAAAATCTGTATGGCGCACGTACAGGCGTTGCTCGACCGGAAAGAGAATGGTGAAAAACTTACTCCGTTAGAGTGCCACGACCTGATGTGTCACTTAGCCAATGCCGTATTGGCGGGGGGTATTCGCAGGTCGGCTATGATTTCGCTCTTTTCTTATGACGATGAAGAGATGCTTACCTGCAAATACGGCAACTGGTGGGAGCTGAATGAACAACGCGGTCGTGCCAACAACTCTGTTGTGCTGCAACGCGACAACATTACGCAAGGAGAATTTTTTGCCCTCTGGAAAAAAATTGAACTCTCCGGTTCGGGCGAACCCGGATTTTATTTTACCAACGACACCGACTGGGGTACTAACCCGTGTTGCGAAATCGCCCTCAGACCGTTTCAGTTTTGCAATCTATGCGAGGTTAATGTTTCCGATGTGTACACACAGGAAGAACTCAACGCCCGCGTGCGCGCGGCTGCCTACCTCGGCACGTTACAGGCAGGCTTCACCGATTTTCATTACTTGCGCGAAGTGTGGAAAAACACAACAGAAGAAGATGCCCTGATTGGTGTAGGCATGACCGGCATTGCAAGCGGTGCCGTGCAGAAACTCGATTTGAATGAAGCCGCACAGGAAGTGAAAAAAGTAAACTTAGAAGTATCCGCAAATATCGGGATACAGTTTGCAGCACGCACCACAACTATTAAACCTTCAGGCACTTCGTCATTGGTGTTGGGCACGTCATCAGGTATACATGCGTGGCATAACGATTATTACATCCGCAGAATACGCATCGGAAAAAATGAAGCCTTGTATGAATACCTGCGCATTGCGCATCCTGAATTATTGGAAGACGATATGCTCAACAGCAAACAAGCCATTATTTGTATTCCGCAAAAAGCACCCGAAGGCAGCATATTGCGCACAGAAGATGCGATGGATTTATTAGAGCGCATTAAAAAATTCAACGAAGATTGGGTGCGTAAAGGTTTTAGAAGAGGAAGCAACGCCAACAACGTTTCGGCTACGGTTTCGATTGAAGATGACGATTGGCAGCGCGTAGGCGAATGGATGTGGGAGAACAAAGCCTCGTACAACGGGTTGAGTGTATTGCCATTCGACAGTGGTAATTATAAGCAGGCACCTTTTGAAGACATTACCGAAGCGCAGTTCAGCGAACTGGAAAAAAGTATGAAATCCATTGACCTGAAAAACGTGTACGAAACCGATGACGAAACCGACCACAAGGCCGAAGCCGCGTGTGCCGGTGGAGCATGCCAGGTTGTTTAATAGAAAAACCTCTGCGATTCTCTGCGCCCTCTGCGGTTCATTAACCACTGAGGGGCACGGAGATTTCACGGAGAGCCGGATTCGTAAAAGTTTTTGGAGATTCCTAAACAGCCACACTAAAAAAGTTGCGCCTAAGTGGTAAAAAATCAGCCACGTAAAACACAAAGGCGCAACACAGCTTTTTTACTGACATTCATCAGGAATTAAATTCCCTGCCATGCCTACTTTGTCCACAAAAAAGAGAAGGTTGATTCCCATTAAAATTCTGGAACAGTATAATGCGCGGCTCGTTCGTGTACGCAAAGACCAGGTGTTGTTTGAAGAAGGCACCCCGGCCGCAGAGTATTTCCAGGTGGAAGAGGGAGAGGTGCGCATGTACATTCTCAACCACGAAGGGCAGGAGTTTACGCAGGGCATTTTCCATCCGGGCGAAAGTTTTGGCGAACCTCCCCTGCTTGGAAATTTTGCCTACCCCAGCACGGCCATTACTCTTACGCCCGGAAAAATATGGCGACTGCCAAAGCCCGATTTCCTGGAGTTGCTCAGAAACAATTTTGACATTCACCTGAAGCTGAACCACGTGCTCTGCAATCGGCTTCAATACAAATCCATGATTCTTACGGAGATTTCTTCGCACACGCCTGAACACCGGCTCACCACTATTTTAAACTACCTGAAATCAAAAATTGAAACAGACGCTAACGGCAAAAAAATCATTATCCCCTACACCCGCCAACAATTAGCCGACATGACCAGCCTGCGCGTAGAAACCGTTATCCGCACCATTAAAAAAATGGAGAAGGATAGCAAATTGGAGTTGGAAGGGCGCAAGATTTTGTTTTGAGGACGGAGATTTGAGTTTTCAGAAGAAAAAAAATACTTTTATTACAACCAAAAGGCTAAAACAGGAGTCTAACCATGAAAAAGGCGTAACACTTCTAAAAAATAAATACCATTCCATGAAAAATCTTCTTACCTCTATTTTGTTTGGCCTGTTGCTCACCAACTGCCAAACACAAAACCTTTCTCTTACCAATGTAGAGTGGAAACTTATCATGCTGAACGGCACAGACTACTCCACGCTGACAAAACCCGTTACCCTTACGCTTTCTCCCGATAGCAACGCGGCCGGGCATGCAGGATGTAACCGGTATTTCAGTTCCTATACACAAAGCGGCTCTGCTCTCAGCTTCGGAAATATGGGCGCTACCAAAATGTATTGCATCGAAACAATGAAAGTTGAAGATGCGTTTCTGAAAGCCTTAGGTGAAGTTGACGGCTATTTGCTTACCGGAAACAAACTCCAATTACTGCAAGGCGAAACGGTGCTGTTGGAATTCACACAATAGCCTATCAATCGGCTTACTGGCTTCCTTGCTGAAGTTCCACAGCACGATTACGGTACCGCAAGCCCTCCTCACCCGGTAATAATTCTCCGAGGCGTGCATATACATCAATAATGGAATCATCCAGTTCAAGTGTTTCGCGATACAGGGGAATGGCTTGTTGAGTTTTTCCTTTCACGTCATAAATGTAAGCCATAATGTGTGTTAACGTGGCGGTGCGGTAACCAAGGTTATACGTATCCACATAAAACACAAGTGCAGAATCGTACTGCGTTTGTGTGTAGTACGCATCGCCTGCCAACAGCAAAGCATCAACATTCATGCTGTTATCGGCCAGCACCTTGCGTGCCTGCCGGATAGCCTCACGGTATTTACGCTGCCGGTAATATACCAGTCCGATGTTGTGTGTAGCGCTATTGTTTTCGGGGTTAAACTCAAGTGCGCGGTTATAAAACCACAGTGCCGAATCGTACCTGTTTAAATTCAGATGGCAGTTTCCGGCATCAACCATAAGGTAGGTGTTCTCCGGATCATCCTTCATCGCAAGCCGGTAATGGTGAAGTGCTAAATCATAATTACCGGCATCATAATAATCGCGCGCCCGAAATTCTTCAAGTGAAAAATCAGACGAATCATCTCCAAAGATCACCGCCAGTATAACGATGAAAAAAAAGAAACTGACACTTGAAAAAATAGCCATCACCACTAAAGCCTTTCTACTCAATTTTCCATTTTGAATAAATACATTTTGAAATTGGTCAGAAAGAGAGGGCTGAGGTTGTGATTGTGATCGTTGTTGTGATTGCGGCTGTTCAGTATGGTAATCCGGGCGCACCGGGCGGGCAGCCTCCCTGCGCTCTAACCGGATCAGTAAATACTTTGCAACACAAAACGCAAATCCGCCAAGACTAAGGTAAACAAACAGCGTATCGACCGACCAGAACAAAGCCCACACGAACAAAAAAACAATGGCAGCAATCAACCAACTATTGCCCGACTGTTTCTTGTTACCTGGTGTTGCGTTCATAAGGTTAATGCATTACGGATATCATTTCCTGTTCATCAATACGGATATCGTCTTCGCCTACTTCATCAAACGGATGTTCGAGGTGATCCTGGATGTTATCCAAACTTACAAGAATGAAACTATACAGCACCGGCATAACGTATTGCAATCCGGGCGAATAATCCATTGCAGTGGCAGCAAAATAAGGCCCGTAAATAATAGGAAAGATATAGATGAAGACTTTGCTATATGCCCGCAACGTAATGGGCGTACGGTACGCATGAATAACTTTCAGGTTATCGAAGGCAATAATCATTTTACTGGCATATTGATTTAATCGCGATACCTCACTGCTTTGCACGCCATAATTCCGAAACTCCATGATGTGCGTGGACAGTTCGGAGAATAACCTGTAAGCCTCGTGTTCATATTTCTCCCATTCCTGGCGATGGTAACGGGTAAACATATCGCGCATGCAACGTGTTAACGAGTTTACCAATGCCCGTGTTTGTTCCGGCAGCTTGTTATTCTTATCGGTAGTCCAATCGCGTGAAGCAAAATAAATGGCAACGGCATGACCTTTAAAATCAGATAAACGCTGCAATGCGGTTTCCCTGCGTGTATAGGCCGAGCTGATAGAAAACACAACCGGAAACACGATGGCAACACCTACCAGCATATCAGGAAAACGCGCGTTAATGTTATTCTGCGAACATATATAGGTAGAGATTACAGCCAGCACGGTAATAATCAATGTTTTATAGTTAATGATCAGGAAGAAACTTTGTAGAACACGCTTCATAACATCAAAAAAATTTAACACTTGCGAAAGTGAGTATTAGTAATAATAATATTAATGTTGGTTTATTCCTGAATGATCTCCACTTCTACACGAACATTCTTTCGTGCATTTGCGCTATGCTTATCATACAGCGGACGTTTACCGCCCCAGGATTTTATTTCGATACGATTGGCATCAATTCCGTTTACAACCAGGTATTCTTTAATGGTTTCTGCTCGTTTTTGCGACAGCACTTTAGCCGAACCATTGGATTGAACTGCACCGGTAACAGAAAAGAAATTCTTTTCGGGGCCAAGCGACAATATTTTGCCGTGATAGTTGCCATTGGTATGACCGTGCAGGCGGATGCGGTAATCTTCATTCTCCTGCATCATTTGCAACAGGCTGTTCAGTTCATACTTTGACTCGGGTAGCATAGTGGCAGCATCATTAAAAAAGTAAACATGATAGAGCGTGGCAATATCGCCCTTGTGATATCGCACCATATCAAACTTTACTACCAAGTTGGTGCCCATCAATTCAACATAAGTTTTTACCGTATCGGCCAATGGCATCGGGTAGTTGATTTCATGTTGAAGTTTGCGATACCCGAATACTTCCCCGATCAAGGTAATCTTTCCTGAAGTAGTCTTGGGGTCGGGCAGGTGAAGGTATTCATTACCTTTTACTGTACTGATCAGCCGGGTGCGTTCTGAATCAATCACTTGTACTTCGCCATCTATAATACGATTATTGGCTGCGTTGTACAGGCTCAAAAATATTTCCGTATTGCCAAGCGTTATCTGTTCATGCTGAACAATTGGCGGGTTGTCGGTTATTTCCTCTTCTTCCGGCTTTTCTTCTTCAGCAGGTTCTTCAGGCGTTACGGTTTCAGGCTTAGGCTCAGTTTGCTTAACAGGTTCTGCCGGTTTTTCTTCTACAGGTTTCTGAACAGTGGTTGCTCCTGTAGTGGGTATATCACCTTTCACTACTCGCACCCAGGTATCGGTAAATTCGCCTTTATTGCGCACAGCCTGCATCTCAATCAGTGCCGGTTTTAATTCTGTAAAATAACTGAGGTAAACAAAGTACAGGTTTCTTGACGTGTTAAATCCATACCGGGCATCAAGACCTTTTTCCTTTAGCCTGTCGGTAAACTTTTGTGCATAACGTTCATTAGTTTTGGAATATGCCGCTACCGTAACATAATATCCGGCCTGCAATTCTTCTCCTGACTGGGCATGGGCGTGTTGAAATCCCAAAAAAACAAGGCTTAAAAACCAAAAAATAGAATACTTCATGAAGGGGCGCGTTTAGGTCAATTTTATATATTCTTTAATAAACGAACAAAGGTGGTCATTTTCAACACGTTAGGCAAGTGATTAATCATGTTCTGTTTATCCATTGCTTTAAAAAGCCTTACCGTAGCCATCCGGTTAAACAATTGCTGTTGACGCAAAACTCATCACTAACCGTAAAATTAGTAAAGATTCGATGACCAAAATACTGCTTTATACCACAGTTATTTCTTTGTACATTCGAGAAAACTAATACTTATGAAATACCTGCTTGTACCGGCACTTATGTTTATGTTATCGATAAGTGTACATGCCCAGAAAGATTACAGTAACGATGTAAAATCCGTTGATGCTATTATCGCTGCTCTGTACGAAGTTATCTCCGGTGATGTGGGTATCCCGCGCGATTGGGATCGCTTCAGGAACCTGTTTACTGACGAGGCGAGGCTCATCCCTACCGGGAAAAATGCCGAGGGAAAAACCACTTACCGCGCCATGTCGCCCGAAGATTATGTAACCATGTTCACTACCCGAATCACTACCGGTTTTTTTGAATGGGAGCTTCATCGCGTTACGGAAGAATACGGAACAATTGTGCACGTATTCAGCACATACGAAACCAAAGAAAAGAAAGACGGGCCGGTAACAAACCGGGGCATCAACAGCATACAACTGTTAAAACAACACGATCGCTACGCCATCATGAATATTTTCTGGTGCCCCGAAAGCGCTGGATTTCCGTTGCCGGAGAAATATTTAAAGTAAAAGAGGTGTTCAGCAAATTAACTGAGCCACCCCTTAGCTTTCGCTGAACGCGAGATAAATACAAGCGCCAAAGAAAACACCGGAATCATAATGGCCATCACTAATCCGCTGGTTTCAAAGGCAGGCGAATACGCTACCATAAACATATCGTAACTCCATTGCGCCACCACACAAACAAGCGACACCAGAAATATCCAGTAAGCCCGTGCTTTGCATAACAGCAATAGCACAGAACCTAATGTACCACCAAATACGGCCGTAGCGAATACAGCCATGTACCAGGCCGGCTGGTTATGCAAATACTCCTGTTGCTCTTGCGGCATGGCGGCAATGGCCTCATCGGTCATATAAGCGCGCATTAAATAGGCCATAATGCCAAGGGCGTTCCACAACAGGGCGATTACAGCCACAATCCAGAACCAAATAGCGGGTTTTGTTTGAGTTGACATAGGGTTGGGGTTTCCACTAAGTTAACGATTTTTTTTACCGGATTACAACCTTTTCGGCTCATCGGGTGTCTAATCAGTAAAATGAGGATTTCTATGCGACTATTCGGATTTACCTTTATGCTTGTCGCCCTATGGCAATGCGGAACCACAGAGGTTATTGTGTGTTTCCCGCAGGAATGTACCACCAAAGCCACAGTAAAAGACCTGACCGGCCTTGACGGCTGCGGGTTGGTGTTTGAACTGGAAGACGGCACCATACTGGAACCTGAACACAGGGTTTATGTGCAACCACCAAAGCCCGAAGAAGATCCGCTATTTTATTTTGAGTTAGTTGCCGGTCAGAAAGTAGTGATCGGGTACGAATCATCAAATGCAGGTTCATATTGTATGGCCGGTGAAATGGTATTTATAACATGTATCAAGCAATACCCGGCCGGGGCGGCAGAATAAAAGAAGAGCCAGCGGTGCCACACTTCCCTTCGTCACACAAAAAAGTTAATTTGTATACTTCCTGTACTTGGTTTTCTTTGTGCTTACATAAAGGCGTACTATTAACTCAACGCTATGGCACGGGGCAGTTTTTTCATTCTTCTGTTGTTCGCAACTTCAGGTGTCGCGCAAACGCCAGCGCACATCGACAGTTTACTTCAGAAAATTGAAACCACCGACAACGATTCGATAAAACTTCGCGCCATCAACACGGCAGCCTTCTATTTTATTTTCAATAATCCCGAAAAGGCCTATTCACTCCTGCAACAAGAGCGGTTGCTGTCATCGCCAACCAACCTTGGGTACGGCCATTGCGAATGGCTCAATACCATTGGTATCTATTTCGATGTGTTGCGTGTGAGCGATTCCGCCAATTATTATTTTCAGGCTGCATTAGCCCTAAGCCAGGAAAACAACTGGCCTGCCTTAGAAGAAAAAAGTTTCAATAACTTAGGCATGAACAACCTGAATAATGGGAAATTCAGCATAGCATTGGAACATTTTTCGGCAGGTTATGAACTTTTGAAAGCAACCGATCCAACTAATTTTAACGGGCAGGGAAAATACCTGAGCAACATCGGGTTGGTGTACCAGGAGTTGAAACAGTTCAGTACGGCCATCGATTACCACAAACAGGCATTGGCTTTACGCGAACAACATTCGTCTGCCAACGATCAGGCCATCTCCAATGGCAACCTGGGGGTATGCTACATCGGCATTGGCAAAGTATCCGAAGCGGTGTCGCATTACACTAAGGCTATCGAGCTTGCTCAAGCTGCAAATAATTTACGCATGTATTATGCCTTGCACGACAATCTTGGCAGTCTTTATTTTAAGAGAAAGGATTATGAACGAGCCTTGCCATTATTACTCACTTCATTAAGTGCACCCGAACATCTTGGTAAAAATCCAAAAAGCGAACTGAGCGTGTTGAGCAACCTGACTAATATTCATGTTCATCTTAATCAACCTCAAAAAGCCCTTACTTATGCGAAAAGAGGATTAAGCATATTAGATGAATACCCCGAATTGGAAAGTTATGCCCCAACCCTGCTCAAGAGTGCCGCACAGGTACATTACCTGCTGCAACACACAGAGGATGGTCACAAACTCTTCGAGCGCTATGAGGCCGTGCGCGACAGTGTGTTTTCGCAGCAAAATGCAAATGCCATTGCCGACTTACAGGTGAAGTATGAAACCGAGAAAAAAGAACAACACATTGTGCTGCAACAGGCACAATTAGAAGAACAGCATGCCATTAATCAACGCAATATATTTATTGCCTTGTTGCTCCTGTTGTTGTTAGTGTTTTCCGTAGCGATTATCGTTTTCATCATTAACCGGAACAAACGCAAAACACAACTCATGCAGAAAGAACAGGAGTTGCTGATGAAGGAAGCGCAAATCAGTTCAACGCTCGCTTCGCAGGAAGCCGAACGCAAACGTGTGGCCCAGGATTTACATGATGGTTTCGGTCAGCTTATCTCTGCCCTGCGCCTTCACCTCGATCAGCTTGACCGCGAAAGGGATTATGAAAGTCGCCACACGATTTTTAGCAAGACCGAACAAGTTATTGAACAGATGCACACCGAACTCCGCAACGTTACGTTCAATCTTATGCCTGCCATTCTTATAAACAGCGGTCTGCCCGCTGCGTTAAAAGAATTAGCGTTGCAGCTTTCGGCTTCTGATAAAGTTTTGGTGTCGGCAAACGACTTTGGAGTAACGGATCGCCTTAACGAGCTACAAGAAATAAACCTGTACCGCATTACACAAGAGTGGGTCAACAATGCATTAAAGTATAATTCTCCAACAAAAATCGATATTCAATTAGTGCAGCACGAACATACATTAACGTTTACCATTGAAGACAACGGACAAGGCTTTGATGCGATGATATTGGAGAGCAGCAACGGGAACGGATGGAGAAACATTCAGTCGCGCCTCAACCTCATACACGGAAAAATAGAATTAGACACGCGGCCCGGCATACAGGGCTGTACGCTGATTATCGAACTTCCGCTGCAATCGGTTACCACAACATCAGCAACGTCCGTTCAATTGGGCAGGTAAGAATACCCATTACTACGGATGGTTTATTATTTTACTACCGATTTGATTTGCCGCTATGAAGTTTTCATGGCGAAAAATATTATATAGAAAAAACCGCTGTCGGCCTATGAAAACAATTTTAATTGACGACCATGCCATTTTGCTGGATGGTATCCGTGCGTTGCTGGAACGCGAACAGGAACATGAAGTAGTGGCCACAGCCGCAAACGCTGAAGAAGGGTTGAACCTGTTACGACAACATCAGCCCGATTTGCTCATCACCGACTTCAACCTGCCGGGCATGGACGGCCTGTCGCTTATACGCAGGGTAAAACAACTTTACCCCAATATGAAAATTGTGGTGTTAAGTATGCATGACGAAACCCACCTGGTAAAAGAAATATTGAAAGAAGGGGTAAACGCTTATCTACTGAAAAAAGATTCGCACAAAGAATTATTGGAAGCCTTACGGCAGATAGGCGAAGGGAAAATTTACCTGAGCGATGACATCAATAAAATGCTGGTAAAAAACCTCAACACCCCAGATGACAACAAATTGCTTAGTGACCGTGAACGCGAGATCCTGAAGCTTATCGCGAAAGAGTATTCGAATAAACAAATTGCCGGGGAGTTGTTTATCTCGGAACGTACCGTTGAAACTCATCGCAAAAACATTTTCCGAAAAACAGGCACCGGTTCACTTGTGGGCCTTATTAAGTTTGCTTACGCTAATAATCTGATTTAAAAAATTAACACTGCACTCAAATCGTTTCAAAATTCTAAAACCCGAAGTTTTGTTCGTCCCGCTATTTTTATTCTGTTGCCAATTAAAAGTTTACCAAGAAGTCCAACACTAATCAATGCCCCGCGTTATTGTCACAGTTTCCCTGCTTATTTCTCCACTGTTAATTAAGTCTATTGCCAAATACCCAACACCAGCTATTAAACCTAATTGTTCAATTTTATATCTTAACCACCACTTTGTCTTTTCGTCTATATATAGACTTGATATTTCATCAACTCGTACTTCAAATCCATGAAATACAATAGCACTATCCTTCAATTCCAAAATCTCCCCTGAAATCCTTCTTTTGCTTTCGTTTATTATAAAGGAAATCTCATCCCCTGACTTATAGTATGCATTCTTGTTTTTGTTCTTTTTTTGCAGCATCAAAAGTGTCTGCTGTCCGAAACACAAATTGCATATTGCCGTGATGAACAAAAACGTTAATAACATCCTTATCATGCTTTAAGAAATTACCTGTTAGGTAGAGATGTTATGAATAGCAAAAAAAGTTCTAATTGGATTTGTTAGCACCCTGCGGCATTGCCCACAACATCCGAATACATTCATTAAACATACTCCACTTTTTTCACTCCCTTAAAACTAAAAATAAATAAAAAAAGAACAAGCAATAAAGTATACCTTTGAAACCAAATATCCAAGTCCTAACTCCCAAGCCCTAAGCCCTAAGCCCTAACCCCCAAGCCCCAAAATTTGACCTCCACTGAAGAACTATACAAAACCCTTGAACTGCTGCGCGATGAACGCAATGCCGACCTGGAGCAATACAAACAAAAAGTTATGCTGTTGCCCCTTAGCCGGAAAACCAAAGAGGGTAAGAGTTGGTATCCTGTAAGGCTGAAGCGGCATTACATCGGCACAGGCGAGCGGTTGATTATTGAAATTGAACGCACACAACACCTTAACCAGGCGCATGTGTTTCAATCGGGCAAAGTGGTGAATGTGTTCTGCAATGCACGCAACACACCAGAGAAGGAACACGTGGGCGGTGTCATCAACTATGTACGCGATAACACGATGGTCATCACCCTCAATAGTGATGATTTACCCGACTGGATTGAAGACCCCCTATTGGGCGTAGATGTGATGTTTGATGAAATGACCTACCGGGAAATGGAGTTTGCGCTGAAAGAAGTGATTAAGGCAGATAAAAGCCGTGTGGCGGAGCTACGCGAAATCCTGTTAGGTTATCGGTTGCCAGTCGCCAGTTACCGGCCACCGGCAACAGGCGACTGGCAACCAGCAACCCATTTAAACGCAAGTCAGCATGATGCCCTGCAAAAAATTTTAAATTGCGAAGATGTCGCCATCATTCACGGCCCGCCCGGCACAGGAAAGACAACCACATTAGTTGAAGCCATTAAAGTTACGGTAGCCGAAGAAAAACAAGTGCTGGTAACAGCACCCAGCAACGCAGCGGTTGATTTGTTAGTGGATAAACTCAGCGAAGCCGGATTGAATGTGCTGCGCATAGGCCATCCGGCACGGGTTACCGAACAAACCCTGAGCAAAACCTTAGATGCACGAATTGCCATGCACGAACACTTTCGCGAGTTGCGCAATATGCGCAGGCGCATGGAACAATTGAAAGACATGGCGTTTCGGTACAAGCGTGATGCCGGTTATTCCGAACGGCAACAACGCAAATTACTCATGCAGGAAGCAAAGGCATTGAAAGCTGACGCGGATGTACTGGAATTTTACATTGTAAACGACCTGTTGCAAAACAGCGAAATCATTGCCTGCACATTAGTAGGCGCTTCGCATCCAACCCTTCGCGGTAAGCGCTATCAAACCGTGTTTATTGATGAGGCAGCACAGGCGCTTGAGCCTGCCTGCTGGATACCGATTTTACGTGCCGAACGTGTGGTGTTAGCGGGCGACCATCATCAACTGCCGCCAACGGTAAAATCGTTTGAGGCCGGTAAAGCAGGTTTATCCAGAACACTGTTTGAAAAATGTATTCAGCGCCATCCGCAAACTGCGGTAATGCTGCAAACCCAATACCGGATGCACGAAGATATTATGCGTTTTTCTGCACGATATTTTTACGAGAACAAACTGTTGGCCGATAGTTCTGTGGCAACTGCCTTATTGGAACCGGGTATGTCGCCTGTTGCTTTTATTGACACAGCCGGTTGCGGTTTCGCGGAAGCACAAGACCCGGAAACACTAAGCCGGTATAACGAAGAAGAGGCGCAGTTCCTGATACGGCAGGTAGAAAAACTGATTCTTCACGTAGGTGTTGATAACTGGAATTTTTCTATCGGTATAATTACACCATACAGCGCACAAGTTGAACGATTAATAAAGTTGGCCGAAACCTCGGAAGAACTTTCAGCATTAGCCTCGTCTATCACCATCAACACGGTAGATGCTTTTCAGGGGCAGGAGCGCGATGTTATCGCTATCAGTTTGGTGCGCTCAAACGAAAAAAGTGAAGTTGGTTTTTTAGGAGATACCAGGCGCATGAATGTAGCCATGACACGCGCTCGCAAAAAACTGATTATGACTGGCGACAGTGCAACGCTGGGTTCGCACCCGTTTTACCTTGAGTTGCTCGCATACGTTCAGGAGAAAGAGTTTTATAAGAGCGCCTACGAACTCATGTAAGCCTTTCTTCGCTACATTTCTTTTTCTTAATTTTAAGGCATGGCAGAAGTACATGAACCGATTGCGCTTTACAACAAAACCCGGTTTACGGCTGAAGAATACCTGGAGTTTGAAAAAGAAAACCCGGAGAAACACGAGTTTTTCAAAGGAGAAATATCCGCCATGCCGGGGGCAAGCCCAAGGCACAACGTAATTTTTAGCAATCTGTTTGGAGAGTTGATTACCAAGCTAAAAGGCAGTCGATGTAAACCTTATGGCAGCGATTTACGGATTTATATACCTGAAAATACGCTGTTCACTTATCCGGATATTTCTGTTATATGTGGCGATATTATTACCAGCGAAGTGGACAAGGACACCGCGATTCTCCCAACGGTGTTAATCGAAATTCTTTCTCCTTCAACCCGCAACTACGACCGGGGAGATAAATTCAAATTGTACCGCGATATTCCTTCGCTTAAAGAATATATTCTTGTTGATTCTGAAAACATTCTTGCTGAAGTATGGGCAATCAACGAAAGAGGGCATTGGGAATTAAGAGAGTATAAAGCACAACCTGATTCTTTAGTTCTTCATTCGCTAAACCTGAACATTCCGTTAGCGGATATTTATGAAGGAGCTAAATTGAATAATTAAACTCAAACAATTCTCTCCACAATTTTTCCTGTCTTCTTATTTTTTAAAATCAACTTCTTCGCGCCATAGTGCGTTACCTCCTCTTTCACTAAGTAATGATTAGCATCAAACTCCTGCAAGTGGCTGTCTTTCGTAACACCTGTTTTACCGCGCCATACTTCCAATGTAACAGGCTCCCATTGTTTTGATTTAGCCGAACGATACGCAGCATCAAGGATAGCATTTACCACATAGCCATCGTAAAACGTTTCTTTCGGTTGTGTGCCCTGTTCAAAGGCATTCAGCATATCGGTAAACATGTGGTTGTAGCCCAACTCATTCAGTTCATCGCCCACAGGAAACAACCAGCCCGTATTGCTTTCGGCTTTCTCGGCTACATAGTCTGCGCCTTTGCCCGATGTAAACATTTCAAGACCCGTGCGCAAAAATCCGTTTACCCATATCGTGCCTTCCGTGCCCATCACTTCATCGCGCAAATCCAATCCGCCACGAAACGTCCAGCTCACTTCAAACTGCCCGATGGCGCCATTCTCATACTTCACTAAACCAATAGCGTGGTCTTCGGCATCAATAGGCTTAACCTGCGTATCGGCCCAACACATTACCTCAACCGGTTTTATGTCTTTGCCGATGTAGGTTCGTGCAATTTCAACGCAATGACAACCGAGGTCGAGAATACAACCGCCCCCTGCCTGTTCCATATCCCAAAACCATTCGCTATGCGGGCCGGGGTGTGTTTCGCGCGATTTAGCCCATAAAATTCTTCCCAATGCACCATTCGTAATGCTTTCGTGTGCCTTCAAAAACTTGGGTGTATAAACAAGGTCTTCAAGATACCCGTTAAAAATTCCGGCTTGCTCTGCCGCTTCCAACATACGCTTTCCTTCTTCGGCATTCCGGCCAAGGGGTTTTGTTACCATCACGGCCTTCTTATACTTGCAACACAACAATACCGCTTCTTCGTGCAGGTTATTGGGTAACGACACACACACCACATCCACATCGGGGCGGTTAATAGCTTCTTCCATATTGGTAGTACCATACGGAACATTATAATCCGCCATAAATTTTTCCACACTCTCTTCCCTTCGCGAATAGACGGAAACAATTTTATCCTTGCTGCGATAGCCCAGAAGCGAATCGGCATAAAACCGGCCAATAAAGCCGGTGCCCAACATTGCAATACGTGTCATAAAGTTAAAGTTCAGTTAACGTTTCAAGGTATGGGTAATCTGCGTTTCATCCAACCCTTTATAAAAATGTTCAAGCATGAAACCCGATAATTTCCTATCATTGGCATTACGTTTACTCCAATTGCCACTTATTATGAAGAAATTAATTCTGCCAATCCTTGTTTTTGCTGTCCTCGCCTCCTGCTCCGAAAAAGAGGCTACGTTCAACCGCGAAGACGGGCTTACTTCCTTTTCTGTTGAAGGAATCGAAAATCATTTAATAACACTCTCGTCCGATGAGTTTATGGGCCGGATGCCCTTTACCGAGGGCGAACGCAAAACGTTGGCGTACTTAGAAGACCACTATAAAAACCTGGGGCTTGAGCCGGGTAACGCTGAAAGCTATCTGCAAGAAGTACCGATGGTAGAAATTACAACCGAAGCCGCATCTTCCATGGTAGTAAAATCAGCTAAAGGTTCGCTTACGCTGGAAGGATTAAAAGACTATGTGATTTGGACACAACGAACCGATGAAAAAATTGAACTGAAAGAAGACGACCTCATCTTTGCCGGATTTGGTGTTGTTGCGCCCGAATATAACTGGAACGACTACGAAGGCATTGATGTAAAAGATAAAATTGTACTGGTAATGGTAAACGACCCCGGCTTTGGTTCAGATGATGTTTCCTTTTTTAAAGGTAACACCATGACGTATTATGGCCGCTGGACGTATAAATTTGAAGAAGCCGCCCGCCAGGGTGCAAAAGGTGTATTGATAATTCACGATGATGTGCCTGCCGGTTACGGATTTTGGGTAGTACAGAATAGCTGGAACACACCAAAACTATATTTAGACACGCGCGATAAAAATCCTTACTTCTGCGCAACAGTAGGTTGGGTTTCAAATCCGGCAGCGAAAAAATTATTTGAAGCCGCAGGTATTGATTGGGCTACTACTATATCATCGGCACGTAAGCCGGGCTTTAAAGCCATGCCCATGAACCTGAATCTTTCCACAACCCTTTCGGTGAAATCTAAGTACGATAAAACCTATAACGTAATCGGGAAAATTACCGGTACAAAACAGCCCGATGAATATATTATCTATTCAACACATTGGGATCACCTTGGCATTGGCAAAGCCGATGAAAAGGGTGATACTATTTATAACGGGGCGCTCGACAATGCCAGCGGAACAGCCGCTATGCTCGAAATCGCTAAAGCATTCAACGCACTGAAAACAAAACCTAATCGCACTATTATTTTTCTTGCCGTAACAGCCGAAGAACAAGGTTTGTGGGGGTCTGATTATTATGCACAAAACCCAATCTATCCGAAAGAAAAAACCGTAGCCAACATAAATATAGACGGCATTAATCCTTATGGAAAAATGAAAGACATTGTACTGATTGGCCTTGGCCAGTCGGAGCTTGAAGATTATTTGAATGAGGAAGCAAAAGCTGTTGGCCGGTACACCTCACCGGAGCCTAATCCCGTTGCCGGGTATTATTTCCGTTCCGACCATTTCTGTTTTGCCAAAGTGGGCATCCCTGCGTTATACACCGGAACCGGCATTGACCATGTTGAAAAAGGTGCAGAGTATGGCAAGCAACTCCAGGATGATTACGTTGCCAAATACTATCACAAACCTTCTGATGAATACGATACTTCGCGTTGGAACTTAGAAGGCGCTGTTGACGATGCAAAGCTGTTGTTCAATGTAGGTAAGAAATTATCTTTTGAAACTACCTGGCCGCAATGGAAGGAAGGCTCGGAGTTTAAGGCAGTGCGGGATGCGTATATGAAGAAGTAAGGTGTTTACATAGTGCGGGAATAATCAATATGTCCACTTTTAACAAAATATTGGGCATATCCCGGTTTTGTGTTCATTTTTGAAAGATTTGCCTGCTTTATCGATACACATAAGCCACATTCAACCTAACTCCTGTTAGTGAAATCATAGGTTAGTCTGTATTTTTGGGCTGTTCGATGAATTGATGCTATGAGCACGGAAACCATTTCTCCAAAAAAAACTGAAAAAGCCGACCAGGCAGGGCACCAGGCCTCTGAACCCTATAAACCCAAAAACAAAGTCCGTATTGTAACGGCCGCAAGCCTGTTTGACGGGCACGATGCCGCCATTAACATCATGCGCAGGATTATCCAGGCTACGGGCGTTGAGGTAATTCACCTCGGCCACGACCGCAGTGTGGAAGAAGTGGTGAACACTGCCATACAAGAAGATGCCCAGGCTATTGCCATGACCAGCTACCAGGGCGGGCACAACGAATACTTTAAATACATGCGCGACCTGCTGCGCGAAAAAGGCGCAGGACATATTAAAATCTTTGGTGGTGGCGGAGGCGTAATCCTGCCCGATGAAATAAAAGAGCTGATGGAATATGGCATCACCAAAATTTACTCGCCCGATGACGGCCGTGCGCTGGGGTTGCAAGGGATGATTAATGACCTCGTTCAGCAAAGCGATTTTCCAACAGGAAAATCAATTAACAAGTTGCAATTAACAGTTGACAATTCTTTGGCGATTGCACAAACCATTTCGGCAGCAGAAAATTATTACGATGAGCACAAAGACATTTTCACCGAAATCAATAAAAAAGCGGCAACTTCTAAAGCGCCCGTGCTGGGCATAACCGGAACGGGTGGTGCAGGCAAATCTTCTATGGTTGATGAAATCGTAAGAAGGTTTCTTGCAGATTTTAAAGATAAGTCTATCGGACTGATTTCAGTCGATCCTTCTAAACGTAAAACTGGTGGTGCGTTGTTAGGCGATCGCATTCGCATGAATGCCATCAACAATCCAAGAGTGTACATGCGTTCGTTGGCTACGCGTCAATCCAACCTCGCGTTGTCGGCTTATGTAAAGGAGGCGATACAAATATTAAAAGCGGCCGGGTTTGATCTCATCATTTTAGAAACGTCCGGTATTGGCCAAAGCGATACGGAAATCCTCGATCACAGTGATGTGTCACTTTACGTGATGACACCCGAATATGGTGCCGCCACGCAGCTTGAAAAAATAGACATGCTGGATTTTGCCGATATAATTGCCCTGAACAAATTTGACAAGCGTGGCGCCCTTGATGCATTGCGCGATGTAAAAAAACAATACCAACGCAACCATCAACTTTGGAACAAAAAACCTGAAGATATGCCGGTGTTCGGAACGATTGCTTCGCAGTTTAACGATCCGGGCACCAACCAGCTTTACAAACACATTATTGATAAGATTGTTGAAAAAACAAGTACAGACTTACAATCATCATTTGCGATAACACGGGAAATGTCGGAGAAGATATTTGTTATTCCTCCGCATCGTACACGCTACCTCAGCGAAATTTCCGAAAACAACCGCCAATACGATGAATGGGTGAACGAACAAGCGATAGTTGCAGAAAAATTGTATGCCATTAATAAAACGATTGAATCCATTTCTGAAGGTGAGATAAAAAAAATTCTTCAGGCAGAATTCGATCGCATCAAACTAAACCTCGATCCGAAAAACTGGAAACTGATTGAAGAGTGGACAGATAAAGTAAAGAAATACAAGGAACCCGTTTTTAAATTTAAAGTTCGCGATAAGGAAATCGGCATTCAAACACACACCGAATCACTATCGCACACGCAAATACCAAAAGTTGTTCTTCCCAAATATTCAAGTTGGGGCGATTTGCTGCGCTGGAGTTTACAGGAAAATGTTCCAGGCGAATTTCCCTACACAGCGGGTATCTATCCATTCAAACGCGAAGGTGAAGACCCTACGCGCATGTTTGCCGGTGAAGGCGGCCCCGAGCGCACCAACAGGCGTTTCCATTACGTAAGTTTGGCTATGCCTGCCAAGCGTTTATCTACTGCGTTTGATTCGGTTACGCTTTACGGAAACGATCCGGATTATCGTCCGGATATTTATGGAAAAATCGGCAACTCGGGTGTAAGCATTTGTTGTTTGGATGATGCGAAGAAATTATACAGTGGCTTTAATCTTGCCGATCCCAAAACATCCGTGTCGATGACTATTAACGGCCCGGCACCTATGCTGTTAGCTTATTTTATGAATGCCGCTATCGACCAGCAATGTGAGCTTTACATTAAACAAAACGGATTGGAAGAAGAAGTTCGGCAAAAGATTAAAAGTATCTATAAAGAAAAAGGCCAGCCTTCATATCAGGGAGATTTACCCAAAGGTAATGACGGGCTTGGTTTAATGTTACTTGGCGTTACGGGTGACCAGGTATTGCCGAAAGATGTTTACGAAAAAATAAAAACTGAAACCTTATCGCAGGTGCGTGGTACTGTTCAGGCCGATATCTTGAAAGAAGATCAGGCACAGAATACGTGTATCTTCTCTACTGAATTTGCTCTTCGTCTCATGGGCGATGTGCAGCAATATTTCATCAACAAAAAAGTACGAAACTTTTACTCTGTTTCTATTTCGGGGTATCATATTGCAGAAGCAGGCGCAAATCCTATTACACAGTTAGCGTTTACATTATCCAACGGATTTACTTACGTTGAATATTACCTAAGCCGGGGAATGGACATCAATGCCTTCGCTCCCAACCTGTCGTTTTTCTTCAGCAATGGTGTTGATCCGGAATATGCCGTTATCGGTCGCGTGGCAAGAAGAATATGGGCAAAAGCATTGAAAAACAAATATGGTGCAGATGCGCGTTCGCAAATGTTGAAATACCACATTCAAACATCAGGTCGTTCATTGCACGCGCAGGAGATTGACTTCAACGACATCCGCACAACATTACAAGCGCTTTACGCGATATATGACAACTGCAATTCGCTGCATACAAACGCCTACGATGAAGCCATCACCACGCCAACCGAAGAAAGTGTTCGCAGGGCAATGGCCATACAGTTGATTATCAACAAAGAACTTGGCCTGGCGAAAAATGAAAATCCTTTACAGGGATCATTCATTATTGAAGAACTTACAGATTTAGTAGAAGAAGCCGTGCTTTCGGAATTTGATCGCATTACCGAACGCGGGGGTGTATTGGGCGCAATGGAAACCATGTACCAACGCGGAAAAATACAGGAAGAAAGTTTATACTACGAAACCCTGAAACACACGGGCGAATATCCCATCATTGGCGTGAATACATTTCTAAGTTCAAAAGGCTCGCCAACTGTGTTGCCGCAAGAAGTAATCCGCGCAACTACCGAAGAAAAAGAATACCAGATTGCCATGCTGCACAACCTGCACCAGTTCCATGCCGGTAAAATTCCGGGTATGCTGGAGCGTGTTCAGCAGGCCGCCATCCAAAACAAAAACATTTTTGAAGAACTGATGGAAGCCGCAAAAGTTTGCTCGCTTGGGCAGATAACTAAAGCATTATTTGAAGTAGGCGGGCAATACCGGAGGAATATGTAGAAGGAACTGCAATGCGGTTTATCTGATTCTTTTGGTCATCAGCCCGGATAAAAATCCATTCTGCTTCTCAACACTTATTTTCTCACTACACGAAGTTTTATCATCGGTTACAGTAACCTGGTATTCTCCTGCCGGAAGACCTGATAGATTATAGGAACGATTAAAACCATTCGGTGTACGCACAACTTCCGAATACACGTCATGCCCTTTTGAATTTGTTATTGCAATTCGTGCGGTATTTTGTTCTTCAGTAGCATACAGCACCTGCACCACAGAGCCACTTTTAAGAAAGGTAATTGTTGAGTTTTCTGCAGGTAAGTCAGTGGCACCAAACGCAACCAGCGAGAACCCCATCAAACCGGACAGACAGAAAATCAGGAACAACTTTTTCATAGCCAAAATCATTAATACCTACTAAGACGTTATAATTGCTTTCAGGTTGCAGTGCGAACGTTAAAAGATTGTTAATACATTAAGAAATATTCACTATACCACATACTTACGGTAAGCCTCATGTAAATGGCACATTTTCAGGCCGTTCAATAACGAACAATCCGGTTCCAAAAACGCACAATTATGGCTTTATCTTTCTTGGATATAGCCCTGCATCCTTGTAATTTCAGCACCTCAAACCAAATATTAAAACTATGTTAAAACGACAGATTTTTATTTGGATTCTTCTCCTCTTAGTGGCCGGAAGCGGCTTTGCACAAAAGAAGAAATCCAAGACCCAGGACAAAAAAGCGGTTGAAACAACAGCACCCGCTCCGGAAGTTAAACCTCAACTCCCGGCTCCGGTTAAGGTTACCTCGGTAGAAGGAATTACAGAATACAGGTTGCACAACGGGTTAAGAGTGTTGCTCTTTCCCGATCAGTCCAAGCAGACCATCACAGTAAATATTACCTACCTGGTAGGCTCCAAGCATGAAAACTATGGCGAAACGGGTATGGCGCACTTGCTGGAGCATTTGGTGTTCAAAGGAACCCCACGACATCCTAATATTCCCCAGGAATTGACTGAGCATGGGGCAAGACCAAATGGGACAACATGGGTTGACCGTACTAATTATTTTGAAACGTTTAGCGCTACTGAAGAAAACCTGAAGTGGGCGCTTGATCTCGAAGCTGATCGCATGGTAAATTCTTTTATTGCAAAAAAGGACTTAGACAGCGAAATGACAGTAGTGCGCAATGAATTTGAATCCGGTGAAAATAGTCCATTTCGCGTGTTGATGCAACGTACCATGTCGGCCGCGTTCGATTGGCATAACTATGGTAAGTCCACCATTGGTGCACGTTCTGATATTGAGAACGTTTCCATCGAAAGACTTCAGGCATTTTACAAGAAATACTACCAACCAGACAATGCCGTATTGGTGGTAGCTGGAAAATTCGATGAACCAAAAACATTAGAGTTGGTGAATCAATACTTTGGTGCAATACCCAAACCTACTCGTGAATTGCAGCAATTTTATACTCTTGATCCAACTCAGGATGGTGAACGTACTGTAACCGTGCGCAGAGTTGGTGATTTACAATTAGTAATGGCTGCTTACCGCATACCGCCTGGATCTCATGCCGATTATGCGCCTGTGGCCGTTCTCTCCCAGGTATTAGGCACCGAGCCCTCCGGTAGGCTATATAAAGCTCTGGTCGATACCAAATTAGCCAGTTCAACTTTTACGTTTGATTTCCAATGGAAAGAACCCGGCTTGATGCTCAACATTGCAGAGGTACTGAAAGAGAAATCATTAGACGATGCAAAAAAAGCTATGCTTAAAACCCTCGATGACATTAGTAAAAATCCACCTACCAAAGAAGAGATTGAACGCGCCAAAACTGAAATCCTGAAACAGACTGACTTAATGTTTAATTCATCTGAACGGGTAGGGTTGGCGTTGAGCGAAGCCATTGGAACCGGGGACTGGCGATTGTTACACCTTACCCGTGACCGGATAAAAGCCGTTACAGCAGAAGATGTAGCACGGGTTGCCAAACAATATATTAAACAGGATAACCGTACGGTAGGCATATTTATTCCTACTGAAAATCCCGATCGTGCCGAAATTCCTGCTGCGCCCGATGTTGAATTACTTGTAAAAGATTATAAAGGGCAACAAAGTGTAGCCCAAGGCGAAGCATTTGATCCATCACCAGCTAACATCGAAGAAAGAACAACACGCACAGAACTTCCCGGTGGTATTAAACTTGCGCTATTACCCAAGAAAACTCGTGGTGAGGCTGTGGAGGCGGTTATAACCTTCCGGTTTGGCAATGAAAAGGCACTGGCAGGTAAAGGCAATGCGGCCAGTTATGCCGGAAGACTGTTGAATAAAGGTACGGCAAAACGCAGCCGTCAGGATATAAAAGATGAGTTTGACAGGCTGAAAGCCAATGTATCTATTGGTGGAGGAGCACAACAGGCGTATGTATCCATCAGTACCACAAAACCTAATCTGGCCGAAGTGCTGAAACTGGTTGCTGAAATATTAAAAGAACCGGCTTTCCCGGCAGATGAATTTGAAAAAGCTAAAAGTGAAGATATTGCCGGTATAGAATCTCAACGTAGCGAGCCACAATCTATTGCATTCACAAAAATCCAGAAACACATAAGCCCGTATCCTAAATCAGATCCGCGCTATGTAGAAGATTTTGATGAGTCTATCGCTGCTATTAAGGCATTGAAATTAGACGATGTTAAGAAATTCTATAAGGAATTCTACGGGGCTTCTAATACCACACTTTCGGTAGTGGGTGATTTCGATGCAGCGGAGATACAAAGCCTGGTTAGCGAGTTGTTTGGAAACTGGAAAAGTCCCTCTACCTATACACGTCTTCCCGGAAAAAGGTTTGATGTACCCGTGATCAATGAATCGATTGAAACTCCCGACAAGGCTAACGCTATGTTTGTAGCCATGTACACTACTGATATGCGTGATGATAATCCTGACTATCCTGCCTTGGTATTAGGTAACTATATGTTGGGCGGAGGTTTTCTGAACTCGCGCCTGGCTACCCGTATTCGTCAGAAAGAAGGATTGAGTTATGGTGTTGGCTCTAACTTCAGCGCAGGCTCTATCGACCCAATCGGAACGTTTATGGCGTATGCTATTTATGCACCAGAAAATGTTGAAAAGCTTGAAGCTGCATTTAAAGAGGAAATTGAAAAGGCATCAACGGAAGGGTTTACAGAAGAAGAAATTGCTGCTGCAAAATCGGGCTGGCTGCAATCACGCACGGTTAGCCGTGCACAGGACAGAAGCCTTGCAAACACGTTGAGCAATTATCTGTTTTTGGGGCGTGATTTGACATGGGATGAGAATCTTGAAAAAAAGATATCAGAACTGACTCCTGAGCAGATCAATTCTGCTATGAAAAAACACCTGAAAGCTGAATCTTTTAATATTGTAAAGGCCGGAGATTTCGCGAAGGCTAAAGCCAAAGCCGAAGAGAAATAACAATAGTTGTTTCGCAAATCAAAAAGGCCACCTAATGCAGGTGGCCTTTTTATTTTATCTCTTTGTTATTTCTGAAAAGAATAATTGCCTGAATGGCTAATACGTAACCAAACAATCGGGTTTAATTCCAAATTCCTTTTCGAGGCGGGCATAGCCTGGCAAAAACGACAGGTTAATCAGGAATGAAAACCCAGCCACTACCCCACCCGATTGTTTAACCAATCGGGCAGCAGCCCCGGCTGTCCCGCCCGTAGCCAACAGGTCGTCATGAACCAACACGTTCCAGCCTTTATGCACGGCATCGACATGCATTTCAATAGCAGCGGTACCGTACTCTAATGTATATTTCTCCGAAAGCGTTGTGTAGGGTAGTTTACCAACCTTGCGCACGGGCAAAAAACTACAACCCAGTTCATGCGCCAATATGCCCCCCATAATAAAACCACGTGCTTCTACGGCTGCAATGGCGTCTATCTTTTGGTCGCGGTACTGTTCTGCTATTTTTCGTACAATATCGCTTAGCAGTTCCGGGTCAGACAACACCGGGGTAATGTCTTTAAACACAATACCGGGTTTAGGGTAATCCTGCACATCGCGGATGGTACTTTTAATTCTTTCTTCTAATGTCATTGGGTGATTTTTATAACTTGCCAAAAATAACGGAGTGTTATCACAATAAAAACCTATAAGCTATTTCTATGAAAATCATTACCCGAATGCTCGAAGATGAAGTGTATGAAGCCACCAATACCGCAGGCCATACCATAACAATAGACATGCGTTCAGCCGACAACAAGCAGGCGCAATCGCCTGTTGAACTATTACTTTCATCGTTGGCGGGATGTGGCGCTGTGGATATTGTACTCATTCTGAAAAAGCGAAAGAAAACAATTACCGACTTTGTTATTGAAACTACCGGGGTGCGCAGGGACGAAACGCCTCGCAGGTTTACCGACATACACTGTACCTACATTATCACCTCGCCCGATGTAACCGAAGAAGAACTGAACAAAGTAGCGGCATTGTCGTTGGAAAAATATTGTTCTGTTGCGGCATCGTTGAGCAGCAAAATCACTTTCTCGGTTGAAATAAAAAATAATTAGGGATTAGGGCTTGGGTATTAGGACTTAGGGCTTAGTAGCCAGCCATTAAGGTTTAACCTTGCCGCGTAGAATTACTGTGTCAATAACATTACTACCAAACGCATACGGGAGAAAGGCAATAGAAGGAATAGGTTTGGTGATAAAAATATTCGCTGTTTTTCCTTTTGTTATACTTCCGTGTGCCTGTTGTAGTTCCAATGCGCAGGCCGTATTGATGGTAGCGGCATTAATCACCTCTTCGGGTGTCATCTTCATTTTTATGCAAGCCAGCGCTACCATTAACGACATATTGCCAGAAGGTGCGCTTCCGGGGTTATAGTCGGATGCGATGGCCAACGGCAGCCCGGCATCAATCATGTTGCGGGCAGGGGGAAACGGCAACCCTAAAAAGAACGCAGCACCCGGCAACGCTGTGGGCATTACCGTGCTGTTTTTCAAAAGTTCTATTTCTTCTTCGCCAATATTTTCAAGATGATCAACACTTAATGCACCGGTTTTTACGCCTGCCTGCACCCCACCCGAACGGTGTAACTGGTTGGCATGAATGCGGGGTTTCAGCCCGAAGGTTTTACCGCGTTCAACAATTTGTTCTGTTTCTTCCGGTGAGAAAAAGCCCTGTTCGCAAAAAACATCAATGTAGTCTGCCAGGTTTTCTTCGGCCACAGCCGGAATCATCTCCTCTATTATCTGTTTAATGTAATCTTGCTTCTTTACTTCTTTCGGAACTGCATGTGCCCCAAGAAACGTGGTGCGAACAGTCAACGGAGTTTCTTTACCAATTCGCCTGGCAACACGAAGCATTTTAAGTTCATCGGCAGTTGTTAACCCGTAGCCGCTTTTAATTTCAACAACACCTGTTCCCGACTGAATTATTTCTTTTGCGCGAACAAGCGAGCGTTCAAACAATTCATCTTCTGAAATTTGTTGTAGTTTCTTTGCTGAATTTAAAATGCCTCCTCCACTTGCAGCAATCTGTTCATAACTTGCACCTTTTATTTTCATCACAAACTCCTCCTCGCGACTGGCCGCAAAAACCAAATGCGTGTGTGAATCCACAAATGAAGGAAACACAAAACGGTGTGCGGCATCAATAGTTTGTGTTGCTGAACAATTACCGGGTAAATCCGGCATCAGGCCATAATCAAAAATGATTTCATCTTTTATTGCAAGCCAGGCATTTTTAAGCACGGGCAGTTCGTCCATAGCCTTGCCTTTCAACGGTAAAGGAGTGCTTTCTCTTACCTGTACAAGTCCTTTGATGTTTGTGATGAGGATGTCGCAGACCACCTGCCGCACGGTTACTTGCCAAAGGCTTCAACTTTGTAATCGAGGTTGGTGCTGTAAACCGGGAAACTGATTTTTAATACAGCAAAAAATCCCCGTCCGTCAATGCTGGGGCGATACCCCATTTCAGCACCATACGACCAGCTTAACGCCCGGTTAAATCTGCCTTCAATACCCGCCCGGAAACCAAAGGTGTTGGTTTTAATGGCATCAATGCCATAAATCTTTGCGCCATTACCATCGTTATATACAATATCATCAAGAGAAATCCAGGGCGAAACAAGAATATCAAAATAGGTTGTCAGGATTAAATCATCCACGCCTGTTTCAAACTTATCAAAACTTACGGCCACATTCCTGATCCAGGTCATTGACCCACCCACATAAAAACCTTTAGCGGATATATTGGAAAAAATATCTATTCCGGCAGGTAAGCCATCATTTTCAGCATTCTTCAAATCTGCGTTAGTTAAATCCTGCACGGCAAGCGCCCTGTTTATATCGGTTGAGCTATCCCAGAAAATTCCGCCCAACCGCACACCTTGAATCGTCCGTAATTTGCAGGGGATTTCGGCATTGAGCGGAACACGCGCAGCCCATTTATTGCCTTTATAACTATTCTTGTACAGGAACATCTTGGTTTTTGAGCTTGACTCAGTATCCTTAATGTGATAAGTACCTCCAAATTCATAATAATTGTAAACCTCAGTGCGATTGTCCACATCGCTTATTTTCTGCGCCAGGTCGCGCGAGAAATCATAAAACACCTTGCTATATGTTTTCCTGAAATGCGCTTTAAAGCTCATTTTATCTTTAAGGAAATATTGCGCATCAAAGCCAAAGCCAGCGTTGATGTTGGTTGCAAAAACATCTCCGTAAAGCGGCTGAAATCCTACAAAGAGTTTATTGATAGAGTACGGCTCATCATAAAGTTCCTCATAGGTTACTGCAGTTTTATCTTTCCGGTCGTCCTGACCGAAGGCTGCAAAGGCAAAAAACAGCAGGCTCAAAACTGCAAAAAAGTGCTTCCCTGTATTCATAAGAAGGTTTCTATAACAGGTAAAAGTAAGAAAAATATGGGTATAAAACGGGCTATAATATAGCCCGAAACCAGTTTGATGTAATATTCGGGCTAAAAATCAACTTTATAGAAGCACTGGTAATCCCGTGATTATTGATAACGTCAAATTTTCCGGCCCTTCTTTGTTTCCCTGATATGAAGCGCCTTATGATAAAGGATAGGAAATACAAGCAGGGTAAATATTGTGGCCGTAACCAATCCACCGATAATAACAATTGCCAGCGGTTTTTGACTCTCCGAACCAATACCTGTACTTATTGCTGCCGGAAACAAGCCTATTGCGGCCATCATGGCGGTCATTACAACAGGCCTGGTTCTTACCAGAACTGCATTAATAATAGCCTGATTCAGGTCGTTTATTTTTTTTGCCTGTTTATGAAATTCGGTAATCAGGATAACGCCATTTTGCACACAAATTCCGAACAGGGCAATAAACCCGACCCCGGCTGAAATACCGAAATTTATACCCGTAATATGCAGGGCTAATATTCCACCAATGAGCGCAAACGGAACATTGATAAGTACATAGCCTGCGTCTTTGGCATTGCCAAACATGATGAACAACAACACAAATATTAAGATCAGGCTGATCGGAACAACCTGCGCCAGCCGGTGCGTTGCTCTTACCTGGTTTTCAAATTCACCTGTCCAGTCCATAGCATATCCTTCAGGTAGTTTAATGTTGGCTTTTATATTCTTTTGCGCTTCAGCAATGGTGCTGCCAAGATCCCGTTCACGAACAGAGAACTTAACCCCGATAAATCGTTTGGTATCACTCCTGTAAATGAAAGCCGGGCCGGTAATTTGCCTGATCTCCGCAACTTCCCTCAGAGGAATTTTGCTTCCTGTAATAGTGGGTATCATTAGCATAAGAATATCGTCTTCATTCTTTCTGAACTCCTTTTCATAACGGATGCGTATATCAAACTTACGCTCACCTTCATATTTGGTTGTGGCGGTTTTTCCGCCAATAGCCATTTCAATTACTGCTTGTGCATCGGCTTTGGTTATACCGTAAATAGCCATCTTTTCTTCATTGAGAATTACACTAATCTCCGGCTGCCCCAGGTTACGGAGAATTCCAACATCCTTTATGCCCGGAACATCCTTTATTTGTTCCAATATCTGGTTTGCGTAATCATCCAGTTTATAAAAATCATTGCCGTAAATTTTAACAGCGTTTGTGGCGTTCATACCTGCCACCGCCTCGGCCACATTATCAATAATTGGCTGGGAGTAATTGTAGTTTATTCCCTGATACTTCCTCAGGTGCTCATCCATTTCTTCTACCAGTTCGTCCATAGATAACTTTCGTTTCCATTTTTCCTTTGGCGTCAGATTGACCTGCATCTGCACATAATAAAAACCACTTGGGTCGGTACCATCGTTACTGCGTCCGGTTTGCGAAAGCACGCCCTCCACTTCGTCAAACTTCATCAACTCTTTCCGCAGTGTGCCAACCATCTCTACCGTACTATTAAGGGAATAACTCATGGGCATCTTAGCTTCCACCCAAAGAGCGCCCTCATTTAATTGCGGAAGAAACTCTGTACCCAGCCACCGGGTAGAAAAAATTGTCAGTACAAAGCACAGCACGGCAACAAGCACGGTTAATTTTTTTCTTCTGAATGTCCAGGCAAAAGCACGGGCTACATAGTTGTTCACAAACCGGGTGAAGAAATTGTTTTTTTCCACCACGTTCTTTTTCAACAGCAGGGAGCTTAATACTGGCACAAGTGTTAAGGTAAAAATCAGCGCACCCAACAACGCAAAGCCAAGTGTATAGGCCAGCGGAGAAAACATTTTTCCTTCAACTTTTTCAAAAGAAAAAATCGGGAGCAGGGCGGATATAATGATGAGCTTTGAAAAGAAAATAGCCTTGCCCATTTGCGTGCCGGTATCGCGAATCAATCCAAGCTTGGCTAACTTGTTGAATTTATCCATTCCATGCTTGCGGGCTTCATGGTCAAGCGCAACAAAAATCCCTTCAACCATGACCACCGCCCCATCTATAATAATACCAAAGTCAATAGCACCTAAAGAAAGCAGGTTGGCGCTCATGCCTTTAAGCTGCAACATGAACAGTGCAAAAAGTAATGATAGCGGAATAACAACCGCTACAATAACCGTTGTTCGCCATTCGGCCATAAACAGGAACACGATTACGGTAACCAAAATAATGCCTTCTGCCAGGTTATGTAATACGGTTCGGGTACAATAGGCCATGAGGTCATCACGGTCATAAAAAGTTTCCATCTTCACATCCGAAGGCAGAATGACTGAGTTTAATTCTTCAATTTTTTCTTTTACCCGCGCAAGAACTTCACTGGGGTTTTCGCCTTTGCGCATAACCACAATGCCCTCAACAACATCATCATCATCGTTCAAGCCTACCTGCCCCTTGCGCGGTGCGCTTGCTTCATGCACATGTGCCACATGCTTAACCAGCAGCGGGTTGCCCTTGAAAATATCTACAATGGTATTTTCAATATCTTCCTTCGAATCAAGTAGCCCAATACCCCTGACCACATAAGCCTGGCCGTTTTTTTCGATTACATCACCGCCTACGTTAAGGTTGGATTTATTGACTGCTTCATAAAGCTCAAGCGGTGTGAGATCGTATTGCTGGAGTTTTATAGGGTTAACCGAAATCTCATAGATTTTTTCCTGCCCGCCAAAAGCCACTACATCCGCAACGCCCGGCACTGCCCTTAACTGCCGGTCAATTACCCAATTTTGAATAGTGAGTAAGTCGCGGGTATCGCGCTCTTCGCTTTTCAGCACATACCGGAATATCTCGCCCGTAGGGCCATAAGGCGGCTGCACATCCGGGTCAACATCTTCGGGTAATTGTACATTGCGTAGTTGGTTGTTTACTTGCTGACGCGCAAAGAAATCCTCTACGTCATCTTCAAAAATTACCTTGATAACTGAAAGGCCAAACATGGTTATGCTGCGCACATTGGTTTTGCGTTGCACACTGTTCATGGCAATTTCAATGGGCGTGGTTACAAAACGCTCCACTTCTTCAGCGCTTCTACCATTCCATTCGGTTACAATAATGATTTGGGTATTGGTTACATCAGGGAATGCTTCAATGGGAATACGGATATAGCTGACTATGCCGGCTATCACCAAAAGGGAAACCCAAAAGAAAGTGAAGAATTTATTCTTCAGCGAAAAGCCAATTATGCCTTTTATAAAATTATTCATCGGTTGGTCAATCGTTTAAGGCATCGTAAATCAACAACCCATTTTTGGAAATGACTTTCTCTCCTTCGTTGAGGCCATTCGCTATATATGTCGTATCACTTAACTGTCTGTATATTTCAACCTTTCTCGTTTCAATGTTACGACTATCTTTAAAAATCATTACCCAATACTTACTCTTATCAAAAATGATTGCCGATGAAGGAACGGCAATCATGCTTTGGTCTTCCGAATAGCTGACGCTGACGGTGCAATTCATTTCGGGTTTCAGTTTCAGATCCGGGTTGGGTATGCGTACCCTGATTTTCATGGCTTTGGTTTCTACATCAATCAGGTTGTAGATTTTTTCAATTTTACCCCGGTAATTCAGGTCAGGAAAAGCAAGTGTATTGACCACAACATCCTGATCTTGTTTAATACGCGGAATATCGCTTTCGTTGACATTGGCTACCGCCCATATTTCATTCATTTCGGCAATAGAAAAAAGTGGCTCTGCTTCATCAGACCTCAGCAATTCGTTAATGTTTACATTTTTAGTGATAACAAAGCCGCTGATCGGGGCTATTACCTGGAAAACAGAGCCTTCTTTCAACCGGTAAATACTGTGTATTTCATTTATCTTTTCAAGCTCTGCTTTTGCTTTTCGAAGCTCAATCTCAGCTGCTGCCACATCTTTTTCGGAATTAAGCCTTCCGGCAAACAAGTCCTTTTGCACTTGCAGGTTTTTTTCTGCTATGACAATATCGTTCATGGCATTTAATTTTTCCTGCTGAAATGTCGCCACTTCACTACTCTGTAAAACCGCTAACACTTGTCCTTGTTTTACATAATCGCCAAGCCCCACATGAATGGACTTTACCACACCGCTTAAAACAGAATGAACCTGTGCCGTTTTATTGTTATCCGCTTCAATTTTTCCAAACAAACGGATTTCATTTTTTACCATTTCCGACTGTGCAACAAAAAACTCGCAACGCTCCATCATGGTATCGCTCATGGAAAAGGCTATCTGTTCTTCTTCCATCTTGCTCTCCCTGCATCCTGTTACAGCGGCTATGCAGAAAGCAATTACTGCGCAGAATAAAATCAGTATGTTCTGTTTTTTATCGTTCATGGTTATTACCGGTTTCTGTTGTCAATACACATCCCTGCCTGCCAACAGGTTTAGTTCTTCGGCAGATGAAACCAATTGTGTTTTTATCCTGGCCAGCTCGGTCAGCACTTCATTGTATGCTTCAAAAAAGTCAATGAACTCAATTATAGACACATTGCGTTTTTGAAAATTGTCGGTCATTCCTCTAATGGTAACATCAAAATCCTGGTTATACATACTGACTGCCTTTTGATATTCTGCTACAGTCTGATTGTACAAAGCATAGGCATTTTGTATTTTGCTGCTTACCTCATTTTGCAATGACAGGATTTGATATTCGGTTTCCTGTAACCTGAATTGAGTGGCTTTTATGTTACCCTGATTGCGGTTCCACATCGGAAGGGGAATAGAAATACCTGCGTTAACCTGGTTATTAAATGCCCCGCTTCGCTGGTCGTAATTCGTAAAAAGATTAATATCGGGTATAGCCATTTTCTTCTGATACCTGAAATATTGTTGTGCCCATAAATTGTCTTGCTTAGTCAACAATAATCCTGGATGGTTTTCAAAAGCTGTGGATTTCAATTCATCCAATGAAACTGCCTTTACATAGTGCACAATGTCGTCTTCTGAAAATTCAAAACTGACAACGGAAGATGTTTGAAGAATCTTTTGTAGATTCGACTGAGTTTCAAAATAATCTCTGAATAATTCCGCACGGTCATTATTCAACTTCAGATAAGCGCCTTTTAATCTTACCAATTCTCTCAGCGATATATTTCCTTTATCCACTTGTACCTGGTAGGCTGACAACAGGCTATCTAACAAAGCAAGTTGCTGATTGTATTTCCGCAATAAAAATTCCTGCTGACCAATGGCAAATAAATCGCTGTGCAGTTGAAATTTCAGTCTTTTCGTCAGGTCTTGAAATTCCAGTTCGGCAATAGCCGCATTGGTTTTTGCCATTTCTATTTCGGCCTTTCTTTTTCCGCCAAGAATAATCAGTTGCTCAAACTGAAAGAATTTTTGTCCGGTTTCTCCTACATGAAGGGCTTTTCCATTTTCAAAATCGTAGGCATTTATATCGGCTGTAAAGATTGGGTTCGGATAAAGCTTTGCCTGAATGATTTGCGCTTTCTGCGCTTCAATATTCATTCCGGCAGCCAACAGGTAGTAGCTGTTCGTCAAAAAAATACTGTCGGCACGGAACAGTGTTATCTTCAGCGTATCCGAGCCGAAAGAATTAAAACTGGAAAAAATAAAAAAGAAACACGCAAAACGCAGAGCGGACATATATTAAAATGAGTCGCAAAGCTGACGTTTGAAACCTTAAAAAAGGCTTAACCCTGTTAAAAATTAGCTTAAAGGAAGGGAAATTGTAAACGTATTTGTGCTCACGGAATCGTTTGTGTATTGAACAGAACCATTATGAAGTGTAATTATTTTGTGAACAAATACAAGCCCCAATCCAAATCCTCTTTTGCCTGCGCTGTTCTTGCCCCTGAAAAAATGTTGAAACACATACTGCTCTTCAGTCTTGCTGATGATCTTGCCCGTATTGATAAAGTCCAATCGCAGATTACCGTTACCAGAACTTATTTTAATAACGGCTTTATCGTTCTCACTATAATGAATGGAATTCAACATTAAATTCAGCAAGGCGGATTTAAACAGGCGGGTGTTTGCCGCTACCCTATACTTGTTTTCATCTTCAATAGCCTGATCATACTCAATGGAGAATTGAAAAGAGGGATGTAAAGCCCCTAATTCCTGAGCGATATCAAAAATAAGCTCATCTGCGCGAATGCTTCCTTCCAATGCAGCATTGCCTGACTCCACTTTGGCAATTTCGAGCAATGAATCAATGATCCCACTCAAATTGAGCGTGTCCTCTTTTTGATTCTTAACAAGCTTCTTCATTGTCCAGGTGTCCGTTTCCCGTTCAATTCTCTCAAAATTCGACACCAAAATGGCAATAGGCGTTTTCAGTTCATGCGATATATGATGAATGGCGTGCTTCTGGAATGAAAACACATCCTGCATTCGCTTCATCAGTTTATTAAACTGTTCGACCAGGATCGTTATCTCGTAATTCGACTGGTCGGTAGTCAGGGGTTCACTTTCTTTATCAAAGTCATAGTTATTAATACGGTGCGCAATATCGGTTATCGGGTGCGTGATTTTTTTTGATAAGTACAATGACACCAAGAAAACTATAAGAGAAATACCGATGAAGAATGTAATCAAAACAACCTTGAGATAGTTCAGCTTGGAATACCCTGGATAATCATAGGCTTTACTGATTCCATAAAAGATCTTCTCAGAACTCTCCATACACAAACCTACCACATCATACAACTCATCTTTCGTTTCAATCCATGTATTATCTGGAGACAGTTTGTCAAGAATTTGTCTGGAGAAAGTAACCGGGGTGTCGTCTAAACTGGAGTAGATAAGATTTTTGTTATGATCGAATATCAATAACTTCTCATCGTATAAATCATGAATGGTGAGGCGGTCCATCGCCTCAATCAGATTGTCTTCAACCTGCCTGATTTCCGCAAGCAATCTCAGCGTGGTTGAAATTTTATCTTTTTGGCGTTGCTGAAATTCTTCTTCGCGGAATTCCGCAAAAAGGGTATAAATAAAAAAAAGCGCAAGGCCCGCTAAAAAAACGGTTGTTAAGCTAAAGTAGAAAAATATTTTATTACGAATACTCACGTTGCATCAAAATAATAACCAAACCCTACTTTTGTTTTAATGGAATTTTTACCGAACGGTTTATCGATTTTATTGCGAAGAAAGTTAATATAAACTTCTATTGTATTGGTATTTGCATCTATTGCCGTTCCCCATACTTCCTTAATAAGTTCCTTTTTGGAAACAAGTTCTCCTTTTTTATCAATTAATTTCAGTAATACCTGAAATTCACGAGGCGTTAACATTACTTCAACACCTTGCCGGGTTACTGTTTTGGTAGCAAGATGAATAACAATATCATCTGCCATTACGGATTTATTTTCCTGCATAGCCTGTACCTTACGTTCATTACGCTTTATCAATGCATTAACTCGTAAAAGCAATTCGCGCATGTAAAAGGGCTTTGTCAGGTAATCATCTGCTCCGCTATTAAAACCTTGCACCTTATCTTCCAACTCGCCAAAAGCTGTAAGCATAAGCACCGGGGTAACAACATTATATTGTCTGAAACTCTGACAAAGCTCAAATCCGTTTTTGCCAGAAAGGTTTATATCCAGGATTACGCAGTCGTACATTTCCTTTCGCAGCAACTTTTCAGCAATAACTGAATCGAAAGCGGTTTCAACCAGCAATTCATCTCCGGTAAATGCCTCTTTAATATTCCTGCTTAGTGTTGGGTCATCTTCTATAAGCAATATTCGTTTCATTCCAATACTTTATGATTAGGCAATTACTTACATACGATGGCATTCCTCGTAAAATTAAAATACAGCTTATTTATTTTCTGCACACATTATCCTCTTTAAAAGATAAAAGAGAATATCCGTTAGTTAGTATTCCGCCTTTAACACTGACAGCTCGCCTTTTACAAAGTGTATAAAAGGCACATGCTGGTTATCGCGGCTGTATTGAAAATTATATCCTTCGGTAAGATAGCCCTGCATTTCGGGTTTGTTCAATTCATGCTGAAAGTAAACCCCGTGTTTCTTCAGCATATTGCCTGCAAAAAACATAAAATCATACCCGATTTTAGCATAGTCCGTATAAGGCATTGAACTGGTACTGCGACCATGCGTGCGGATAAATTTCTGCAAGAAAGCGTTATACAACGTGTTGTTTGGCGATGTGAAGTTTGACGCAAACATAACCACGCCCAAGGCATTCAGTTTTTCATAATCAGTAGTTTGGTCAAGCCAGTTTTCAGAACCTAATATGACTACCTTATCGCCACGGGTAGTTACGCTACTCACCACCTTCGTGTAAATCAGAGGGTCATCAGAAGCAACAAAAATTCCTCCGAGGCTATCCTTAGGTAACGTGAACTGTTTTGGATATTTAAACTCATCAAACTCGGTTGGCGTAGCCAATATTTCCAATATCTGGCTTGATGATTCTTTTGTGAAACGTTTAATCAGCGTGATTTTCAAATCAGTTTCGTTTGCCGCATTTAAAAAACTCATCGCCAATACGGAATCGCGCTTTGTATCGCCCATAAATACCATACAGTTTTTATTGGCCAATTGCTTATTCATAAACTTTGCCGATTGCTCACCCAATGCCTCCAGCGAAGGTTGATATAAAAAACCATAAGGGTTATCACGAACAAGGTCGAAATTATTGGTAACCGGGTTAAAGAGGTTAATCTTATTCTTCCTTGAAAATTCCTGTACCGGTTCGTTCTCTTCCTGGAACAACGGGCCAACAATTAAATCGGTATGGAGAAGTTCGTTTAATGCCAGGATAGATTTTACTTTTTCAGGATTGCGGTCTGTATCATAAGCCCGCAGGCTGATGTTCACGCCCATCTTACGAAGCGTATCAACCGCCAGTTTCATACCTTCATACAAATCAAGGATATACTGGTTGCGTTTGCGCCCCAGGGTAGGCTCAAGTGTGTTTACCGAGAACGGGAACAACACCGATACGCTGTACACATCTTTGTGAACGGTTGCAGGCGGCCCCGTAATAAATTCTGTTTTTTTAAGTCTGAATGTTGACACTAATTTCTCCAATAACTCCTGGCTTTCCCTGCCTGTACCGTTTTTAGCAAGTTCGGCTGCGAGGCGCTCGCCTATCACAGCATCTTTCGGGTATTCTTCATGAAGTCGTGTTAGCGTATTTAAGTCCGTAAGCGAAGCAAGACCTGTTTTCTTCACCGTCTGTATATCCTTTTGGAATTTTTGATTCTTTACTCCCGCAAGCTGGTTCATCGCCTGAAAGTATTCTTTGTTATCGAAATGAATTTTACCAAGCCAAAGGTTTACTTCATCAAGCTGATCCCACGCAGGGTACAGTTGCCTGATTTGAAGAAACATATCTTTGGCAACCGAGGCATACCCTTGCTGATAGGCGCTTATCGCATAATAAAAAGAGGCGTATTCGGAAAACGGGTTGTCTTTGTCATACGTTATCAACGCCTTAAAGCTTTCCATAGCCAGGTTATACTTTTCTTCTCTGAAAAGTGATTTAGCATTGGTGTATCGTTGCTGGTAGTTGGTTTGGGCGTTTACCAAATTGACAGTTAACAATTGACAACTGACAATTATTAAAAACAGAACAAACCCTTTAACTGATTGAAAATTCATTTGCTAATTATTGATTGAATTACTCCCATTCAATTGTAGCCGGTGGCTTTGAACTTATATCGTACACCACACGGTTAACACCTTTTACTTTATTAATTATATCGCTCGATATTTCTGCCAAAAATGTATATGGCAAGTGCACCCAATCGGCTGTCATGCCGTCAGTGCTGGTAACTGCCCGCAGCGCCACCACTTGTTCATACGTACGTTCATCGCCCATTACGCCAACCGATTGCACCGGCAATAAAACTGCTCCGGCTTGCCATACTGAATTATAAAGTTCGTGTTGCCTCAATCCGTTGATAAAGATATGGTCAACTTCCTGTAAAATCCGAACGTTGCCGGCTGTGATTTCGCCCAATATGCGAATACCCAGACCAGGGCCCGGAAACGGATGACGACCTAAGATAGCAGGGTCAATACCCAATGCTTTTCCTACAATCCGCACCTCATCTTTAAACAAGGTATTCAACGGTTCCACCACTTTCATCTTCATCTTTTCGGGCAAACCGCCAACGTTATGATGCGATTTGATTGTGGCCGAGGGGCCTTTTACCGAAACGGATTCGATTACATCAGGATAAATAGTACCCTGACCAAGCCATTTTACTTCCGTAAGGCTATGCGCCTCTTCATCAAACACATCAATAAAAGTTTTACCTATGGCCTTACGTTTTGCTTCGGGTTCGCTCAATCCGCTTAACGCAGAATAGAATTTCTCTTTCGCATCTACACCTTTAATGTTCAGCCCCATGCCTTTATACGATTCCAGCACTTGCTCAAACTCATTTTTGCGCAGCAAGCCATTATCAACAAAAATGCAATGCAGGTTTTTTCCTATTGCTTTATGAATTAATATAGCCGCTACCGTTGAATCAACACCACCTGATAACGCCATTACCACTTTATCGTTGCCTAATTTTTTCTGAAGGTCAGCAACGGTTGTTTCCACAAACTGGTCGGGTGTCCAGTCTTGCGAACATTGACAGATATGCACAACAAAATTCCGCAACAGGTTTTTCCCTTCTGTGGTGTGCGTTACTTCCGGGTGAAACTGAATACCATACGTTTGCGTGCCCTTTACATGATAGGCCGCAACCTTTACGGAAGGTGTGCTCGAAATAATTTCAAACGTATCGGGCACGGCAGCAATGGTATCGCTGTGCGACATCCACACCTGTGTATCAAGCGAAATTTCTTTTAACAGTTCATTATGATAATCGACTGTGGTGAGTTTTGCACGGCCGTACTCCCTGATTTGCGATGGCAACACCGAGCCGCCACTTTTATGCGCAATAAGTTGCGCACCATAACATACCCCTAACACGGGCAAATCTTTAAATGTTTTTAAATCAACATCGGGCGAACCGGCATCGCGAACGGAGCACGGGCTACCCGACAGGATTATGCCTTTTACCTGGTCGGCTATTTCCGGTATTTTATTAAAGGGATGAATTTCGCAATACACATTCAGTTCGCGCACCCTGCGGGCAATCAGTTGGGTGTATTGCGAACCAAAATCAAGGATTAGTATTTGTTCGGGCATGTGCAAAAATAGCAGGGCAAAGTCAGTCAGCAAGCGGAAACAGGTGATTTATACCCGCTTATTCCACATCAAAACAAAACTCTTCAAGATAGCCCCCGGCATCATCTATACCGGCATAAAAAGCGCGGTTCAGGCAACTGCACCCTTCATCTTTTTTGCCCGATTCCACCAGGGCAATTCCCTTATAAAACAACAATTGCGGGTTTCCGGCATCCAACCGCAAAGCAAGGTTGATATAGGTTAGGGCAAGTTCGTAGGCGCCCTCTTCAAGGCAAAGCACCCCGGCATAGGTATAGGCAGGCACATACCCTCCGTTAAGGGCAATGGCTTCATCAAAATGAAAGATTGCGCTGTCGGCATCCGCTAACCCATAGTAGGCCAAACCAAGATAAAATTCTACTTCCTCATCTGTACCCCATTGCTTGATTTTCTTCAAGGCCGTAACGGCTTCTCTGTTCATGCCTGTTTCAACAAACAAACCCGCCTCCCATTTCAGCAAGTCGGGGTTAAACGGGTCATGCTCCGTTACATACTGAACATCGGCCAATTGTTTCTCCGTGTCGCCCAACTCACGATACAGAAATGCGCGAAAAAGCCTTGCCTGTGGTATGTTTTCGTTTTCAGAAATAAAAGCGTTCAGGTCATTCAGGGCTTTATCAAATTCGCCAAGATAGAACAGGCACAACGCCCGCTTATAAAGAATCTTCCGGTCTTCTTTGGTTTTTAGTTTGGTTGCTTTGATAACCTTTGCGTACTGTTTAAGCGCACCCGCAAAATTTTCCTGTTGGGCAAGGGTATCGCCCAGCGCTTCCATAACGGCAACCTTCGAAGGCTTTGATTGGGCAAACGACAGCGTAATGCTGAAAATAAAAATTCCCAAAAAGCCTAAGCGCATCATACCGCCACTGCCTTGTTGCGTTCGCGCTTACGGTCGTTTTCTTTCAGGTAAATTTTACGCAAGCGTATTGATTTTGGCGTTACCTCCACGTACTCATCAGACTGAATATATTCCAGCGCTTCTTCAAGCGAGAATTTAATGGCAGGCGCAATGCGCATCTTTTCGTCCGAACCGGAAGCGCGTATGTTGGTAAGTTTTTTTGTTTTGGTAACGTTTATCACCAAATCGCCACCACGGCTGTGCTCGCCAATTACCTGACCTTCATATACAGGTTCTCCCGGGTCGATAAAGAATTTTCCACGGTCTTGTAAGTTGTGCAAGCTGTAAGGAATAGCTTCTCCTTCTTCCATTACAATTAACGAACCGTTAATACGACCGGGTATCTCGCCTTTGTATGGCTGATATTCTGTAAAGCGATGCGTAACAATTGCCTCACCTGCCGTAACGTTCAATAAATAATTCCTTAACCCGATAATACCGCGTGACGGGATGTTGAACTTGAGAATCATGCGGTCGCCTTTCGGTTCCATGTTGGTCATTTCGCCTTTGCGGATAGAAACCGTTTCGATTGCTTTTCCGGCATCTGTTTCAGGAAGGTCGATAGTCAGCTCTTCAACAGGCTCGCACTTCACACCGTCAATCTCGCGATAGATTACCTGTGGTTGTCCGATTTGTAACTCGTAACCCTCTCTGCGCATGGTTTCAATCAACACCGACAAGTGCAACACACCACGGCCATACACCATAAAGCTATCGGCCGAGCCGGTATCCATTACGCGAAGCGCAAGGTTTTTCTCCAACTCTTTGTCCAATCTTTCTTTAATGTGGCGTGAGGTAACAAACTTGCCTTCCTTACCATAAAAAGGTGAGTTGTTAATGGTAAAGAGCATACTCATAGTCGGCTCGTCAATTGCAATCGATTTTAATGCTTCCGGCTTTTCGGGGTCGGTAACGGTATCGCCAATTTCAAAACCTTCTAATCCTACTATCGCGCAAATTTCGCCTGACGAAACGGATTCTACTTTTTGTTTTTCAAAGCCTTCAAACACATATAAATCTTTGATGCGTGATTTTACAATCGTTTTTCCATCGCGTTTTACCATTGCCACCGGCTGACCGGCTTTTAATTCTCCGCGGTGCATACGTCCAATTGCCACACGACCAATGTAGGATGAATACTCAAGTGAAGTAATGAGCATTTGCGGAGTACCCTCCTCTAATTTTGGCGAAGGAATATATTTAATGATACCATCCAACAACGGTGTAATATCAGGCGAAGGCTGTTTCCAGTCAGTGCTCATCCAACCTTGCTTGGCAGAGCCGTAGTAGGTAGGAAAGTCAAGTTGTTCTTCGGTTGCATCCAATGAAAACATCAGGTCAAAAACCTGTTCGTGCACTTCATCGGGTGTACAGTTTTTCTTATCTACTTTATTGATTACCACAATCGGCTTTAAGCCAAGTTGCAAAGCCTTTTGAAGCACAAAACGGGTTTGCGGCATGGGCCCTTCAAAGGCATCTACCAACAACAGGCAACCATCGGCCATGTTGAGCACACGCTCTACTTCTCCGCCAAAATCGCTGTGGCCGGGGGTATCTATTACATTGATTTTATAGTCTTTATACCGAACTGAAACGTTCTTCGCCAGAATGGTAATTCCGCGTTCGCGTTCCAGGTCGTTGCTATCCATAATAAGTTCGCCCGGGTTTTCATGGGCCTGAAACAACTGCCCGGCATGTAATAATTTATCTACCAGGGTAGTCTTTCCGTGGTCAACGTGCGCAATAATGGCAATGTTCCTGATTTTGTTTACATCCATAAACCTTCGAATTCTGCTTGTTTTCTGCTTTTTACCCCTTCAGGGCCTTAATTAAGGGCGCAAAGATACGAACGAAAACGCAAGGATTAAGGGGTGAGTTCAAAGATTCTCTATTTGGACAACCTCTATAAGGAGTTTTTAGAGATGCCTTTGCCATCGTTTGTTTATCATGCTACTCTCTTTTGAGAGCTGCCTCAATGAAATTGTGCAATTCTTCCATAATGGCATCCGGGTCGGTGTAGTAATGAACGTCCGCGCGCCTTTGATTGAAACGTGCCAACAAGGCAAAGTATTTTTCTTCGGTGATGTTGTACGTGTCGGTCATGATTTTCGTAACATCAGGGTCGAGTACCACCTGCCGATATGTTTGCGTGCGGTTATTCTCACGAATGTATTTCGCCAGCCTTCTGCGGTCGCGTTCTTCGCGCCAGAAAAAATAATCAATAGGTGACATGACCGCTTCAATAGCGTCCATCTTCTTTGGTTCGGCTTTGGTTTGGTTAATAACCTTGTTCGGATAAAGTCGTGTAGCGTTTATGGTGATATTGGGTAGCATGTGTACATTCTCCTTCATCAATATCATGATAACCTCTTCCTCAAAAAGCAACGGAAGCAATAAAGGTATATATCCCAGGCTGGTGAAAATCAACGTGTCGGTTGCGCGGGCGTAAATCTGAAAACTGCCATCTGTACTTGCAAAAACTCCTCTTGACGAATTTTTTACTGTAATGTGAACATCGGGGATATTCTTCATGCTTATGGAATCCACCACAATGCCCTTGTAGAGGCGTTGCGAGAAGCCTTCGGCAAAAGATGCCACACAAAGTAAAACCAGAAATACCCTAAGCAAAGTCGTATTTTTAAGTACATGATGATTAAATAGAAAGAATAGTTTTACAGTCTGCTCTCGCTAATCTAAACCATCAATAATTGTTACCCAAGAATACAGAAAACTTAGTCCTAATGTAATAGAAATATTCTTCTGGTTTTGTTTATCACTCCCTTCTTAAACTTTGCGTTGAATTTGCCAAAGCCGCTTTCAATGCTTGTGTGCTTACAATAATGATAGTTAGCAACAGTGCAAATGCACCTACTGCACCAAAAATCCAGTACCCCATTTCAGCACGGTAATGATACCGTTGCAAAAAACAAAGGCCCGATGAGCTTATCCAAATAATACAGGCGTAAAGAATCTCTTCCGTCACCCCACAGAAGCCGCATAGTCCCCGCTTAGGCGGGAAACTATGCGGGGACAGAGGCAAGCCCTAATCGGGTGACATTGAGGGGGTGAAATTGAACACTTTTTGACGGCTTTTTCGTATTTTTGATGAGTGAAAAAACAGAAGAAAATATTAGTTGATATTGAGATTGACAAGTTGACGAACTCCATTGAGAACGCAGTTTCTGGCGATGTGTTTGGCAAAGACAGTAAGCAAATAATCAAAATGGGGTCAATCAGAGAACCGAAAAATGTTGACTTCACTGTTCTGGACAAACCCTGGACTGACGAAGAACGAAAAGAATTTAGCGCATTTATTAAATTGCGTAAAGAACAGCGTAAGAAGCGAACTGCAAAGCCCGCCCCGTCCAAACGGGGAACGACAACTCCACGAAAAAAGTTTTAAAGAAACTTTTTTCTATTCCAAATTTTTGAATTTCTTTTTTATCTCATGCTTTTCAGAAATCTTTCATTTGTTTCTTAATCTACTCTCCTAAGTCAAGGAATCCGCTTCTAAAATACAATTTCATATTTGCCCTCAACTTTGTTCTTGGCATAATTTCACGTCCATTTACAGTCCCCTTACTTTCAAAGTAATTATCACTTTTAAGCTCCACGTATCCATAAATTACTTGCTTCGTTTCTTTTCCGGGTAGTTCCGAAAGAACAATTTTTGTATCATGGCATGGCACATCTAATCTAAAAATCAAATCACCTTTTTCCTGATAAGCATACATCGGAAATTCATCTGAACTTAACAAATGATAAACTGTCGCTTTGTTGTTTACAATTTTTATCGAAAAGCCTGACCCTCCAAAAAGTCCAATTGCTCCATCAATGTTTAAAGTATCTGCTTTCCATAAATAAAACGACTTAAATAGGGGTTCAATGGGCTTATCGTCAGTTGTAAAAAATAAACTATCATTTCTAAATAGTTCCAAAATCACTTTATTCTTATAAATCTGGAATCCATTTTGAATTTCTTCTAATTCCCTGTCATCAATATTCTTTTCTACATCTTCTTTAATTTTTGGGTTAATCAAAAGCCCTTCGATTTCATTTTTGCCTTTTGTCTGCCCACATGAGCAAAACGTTAAATGAATCAGAACAAATCCAATGACACACCTCATCGCTTTTTTTAATTTTTAGAACGATATAATTTACGATTTTAAATCCTCTACCTTCCCAAAAAAGAAATTCTACCAAGACTATTCTTTTTCATATCTTCATGAGGCATTAGTACCAAAATTAAAAAAATTCACAATCTCATTATGAAGCAAACCTCAAAAACGTTCCCATCGGCAGATCGCGGTTGTTTTTTGATGCCAGGTAAAACTCCCCGCAGTCCGGTTCTTTCATATCGAAATGAGTTTTGGCAACGTTAAGCCCCACCAACGGTGAAAGCCCCACCGCGTACATGCTGAGGATAAAGAAACGATTTTTGCTTTCCAGCAACCGGCTGCTCATGCCGATAAGCTCGTTCAACTGTTCCTGAAGCGTCCACTTCTCGCCTTCCGGCCCGCGTCCATACGGTGGCGGATCCATGATAATGCCGTTGTATTTGTTCCCGCGCTTCGCCTCACGTTTTACAAACTTGAAGGCATCTTCATACACCCAGCGTATGTCTGATAAATTGTTCAACCGCATATTCTCGTTTGCCCAGTTCAGCCCGGGGCGCGAGGCATCCACGTGCGTAACCTCTGCACCTGCCGAGCGCGCCACAACCGAAGCCGCGCCCGTGTAGGCGAATAAATTCAACACGCGGATATGTTCACTTTTCCATCCTTTGATTGTATCGTAAATAAAATTCCAGTTTTCGCCTTGTTCAGGAAAAACGCCTACATGCCCGAAACTGGTTAACGCCAACCGCAATGTAAGATTAAGGTTTCCATAATGATACTGCACCTGCCAGCTTTCGGGCATTCCTTTGCTGCGTGTCCACCCGCCTTTTACCTCATCGCTAAACCGGAACCTGTCTTTTTGCTCGCGGTCGAACTGCGCATGGGCAAGCGATGACCATTCTTTTTCGGGCAATACCTTACTCCAGATAGCCTGCGGCTCCGGGCGTACAAGAATAAACTTCCCGAAACGTTCAAGCTTCTGGCCGTTGCCGGAGTCAATAAGCTCGTAGTCTTTCCAGGAGGCGGGATGTAATAATTTCAGGTTCAAGGTTTCGGGTTCAAAGTCAGGGTAAAAATAGGAAGAAGCTATGATTTTGAACTTTAAACTTTGAACTTTACACTTACAGAAAAGTTATGGCGCGTATTCACAACCGAAGCTACCTGAAACAAACGCGAAAAGACCTGCGGAACAACACTACGGCTGCTGAAGCTACGCTATGGAGGTTCCTTCAGAAAAGCCAGTTGGATGGACGCAAATTCAGAAGGCAGCACAGCATTGGCAACTACATTGTTGATTTTTACTGCCCGTCAGAAAAATTAGTGATTGAACTGGATGGAGATGCGCATTTTCACAGCCCCGGGTATGAACGGGATATAGAAAGAACCAGGTATTTACAATCACTAAACCTAAAAGTTGTACGCTTCGAAAATGAAGAAATATTTAAAGCAATTGAAACAGTTTTGGATAAAATAAAATCGGCATTTAACACACCGACCACCCCTGGCCCCTCCTTTACCAAGGAGGGGAATATAAACCCCCTACCTAATCTAAATTCCCCTCCTGGTACAGGAGGGGTGCCCGAAGGGCGGGGTGGTTTTAAAATCACCAGCACCCAAAACCCGAAAATCAAAAGCCTGTTAACGCTTGAAAAACCGCGTGAGCGGAAAAAGCAACAACTCTTTATTATTGAAGGAAAAAAAGAAATCGGGTTTGCTTTAGAGGCCGGGTATAAAATCGGCAACCTTTTCTTTTGCGATGAAATTATTTCGCCCGATGACCTGCAACAACTCGGGCTGGAGAGTAAACTACTGATACCGGTTTCAAAAGACGTATTCGATAAAATTGCCGTACGCGAAAACTCCGGAGGTGTCATTGCCGTTGCGGAAATGAAACTGCATAGTCTTAACCAGGTCAGGCTAAGTAAAAATCCGTTGATACTGGTATTAGAAGCCGTTGAAAAGCCCGGAAACTTAGGCGCCATGCTGCGCACGGCCGATGCTGCCGGTGTGGATGCAGTCATCATCTGCGATCCGCAAACGGACTTTTATAACCCCAACGTAATCCGCTCAAGCTTAGGTTGTGTGTTCACTAAACAAATTGCCTCGGCAACAAGCGAAGAAACCCTCGGCTGGCTCAGGAAAAATAACATCACTATATACTGCACATACTTAGAAGCCTCCAACCCTTACAACCAAACCGATTTTACAAAGCCCAGCGCCATTGTAATGGGCACGGAGTCAACCGGCCTTTCTGAAACGTGGGTAAAAAATGCTGATGCGAATATTATAATCCCCATGCAGGGCAAAATCGACTCGATGAATGTTTCCACTGCGGCTGCCGTAGTAGTGTTTGAAGCACGAAGGCAGCGTGGTGATATATAACGAAAACATGCTATTGATTAAGTAATTTCCAATTACGATATTCGAGGCATGAATCGGGTAGTAATTTTCTTAGCCTTTGCTTTTTTTTGTGCCTGCATACCTGAATCAGAGCCCAGGGAAAGTATGAACGTTGAAGGGTATGTGCCCGTTTACGGAACAACGGAAAATACAGTCATTCGCCTGCTTACACCCCAGGTAGTAAAAAATCCCGGAAAAATTTACCTGTATGAAAACTACCTGCTGATAAACGAAGTTAACCGGGGCATTCATATCTATAACAATGAAGACCCCGCAATACCCTTACCTGTTGGCTTTGCCGAACTTACCGGTAATACCGATATGGCCATCCGAAACGGAATTTTGTATGCCGATCACATGGGTAGTCTCGTAGCGCTAACCACTAACGATTTTACTGAACTGGCAGAAGTGGGACGACTCCCGATTTCAAAATGGTTGTTGGGCGTGCCCCCGCCATCACAAAGTTATTTTGAATGTATCGACTCCTCTAAAGGAGTGGTTATAGGATGGAAAAAACAAACCTTAAAAGACCCGGATTGCTATGCGTTATAGCCGTAACATAGGTTTTTGCTTTTTGCTGGCATTGTTGCTTTCGTGCGATGGTGATAATAGCGCCAACACAACCGGCCAGGGAGGTTCATTAACGCGTTTTGCCATCAGTAGCAATTACCTGTATGTGGCTACCAACCACACGATTGCTGTCTATACCATTGCTGAAAATGATTTCAGCCACATTACCGATGTGCCGGTTGGCTTTGGATTGGAAACCATTATTGCCCGTCCACCTTATTTGTATTTAGGCGCGCGCGATGCCATGTATATTTACTCCATTGCCAATCCTGAATCTCCGCAGTTTGTTTTCAGGTATGCACACATCGTTTCCTGCGATCCCGTAGTTGTTCAGGGCAACCGGGCGTATGTTACCTTACGAAATACAGGTAATGCTTGCTCGCGCGGTGTCAATACCCTTGAGATTATTGACATCAGCAACCCTAACAACCCGCACCTGATCCGGCAACTTGGCATGACTTCTCCCGGAGGATTAGCCATTGACGGTACTTGTCTTTTTGTGTGCGAAGGCGAACACGGGCTAAAAGTATTTGATGTTACCAATGATAACATTAACCTGTTAACCTCACTCACCGATGTTCACGCTTACGATGTTATAGCGCAAAACGGAAGACTTACACTAACCGGTGAAGATGGCGTGTTTCAATACAACTACGATTGCAGTACGTCAACGTTAGACCTGATCAGCAAAATACCTGTTCAGCGTGCGGAGTTATAAATTCATTTTCTTCCTGCTGATATCTGGTGTTGGAACGTTGTACGCACAACCTCACGAAGAAAAAGACTCACTCCGGTTTTCATACCTGCCCCGATATACCATTAAAGTAAGTCCTCTGCACGTGTTTAATTTTTATCCCAGCATACAGGTAGCGTATGAACATCATCTGAAAAACAATTTCACTTTACAAACCGATGCCGGGTACGTCTTTTCCATTGACAATCTTGATCGAAGGTTTAAAAACAAGCGGGGAGCAAAACTCAAACTTGAATTGCGGTATTATTTAACGGATTTAATAAGACCTAAAGGCGCACACTATTTTTCATTAGAACCTTACGCGAACATCATCAACTTTGATCGTATAATCCAGCAAACAGAGTGCTTTGACCTGGAATGCACCCAACTGTACACCCGATGGTATGAGTACGTAGTGAAATATCGTGAACAGGGGTTTTCACTCAAGTACGGCATTAACCGGTACAGGGGAAGAGTAACCTACGATATGAACCTGGGACTAACCCTTCGGAATGTAGAATATAAAAAGCCCGCTATTGCAAGAGGGCTTAACCAACCTGATACCTGGGCCTGGTTTGAAATACCTAACGAAAGAAAACGAACCACTATCGGGCCTGCAGCCGGCTTTCGGTTTGGTTACAGGTTAGTGAAATAACCCGTTATACTATTTACGTTTTGACAACTTCCCTGCTATTGTTCCGCCAATCCACGCCATAGGGATATAAGCGAGTGCGAGGTCGGTTACTACAAACCACGTTGGTGCGGGCAGCATAAAGCAAGCAAGAATTCCACCTATCAGAAACAGCACACCAATGCCAAGTGCAAATTTTATTTTATGGCTTGCGGCAATCAAACCGGCAACAATGGCCCCGACCAACGTACCCAATGCGTGCGCCAAAAAAGGAAAAATAAAATATTTGAATTCTAAAGTCGGCATGGCTGCGGCTAATGCTTCCATATCATTCGGGTCAATACCTTCAAGAGGGAGCACGACATAGCCTGCTTTAACTAAACTCATGTTGACAATGCTGCCAACTAACAATCCTGCTATTACAGCTAAAATATTTCGTAGTATCGGTTTCATAGTATTATTTATTTATATCGTTTCTTTAAAAAGGTAATAGATTTTGTGACAAGTGTCTTTAGTTTATCCATATCAATATCGGATAACTTTTTTACATACAGGCAAGACGAGCCTGTTTTATACTTGCCGAGGTTCTTCATAATATCATCATATTCGCTAAACCCTGCTATTACGTAAATAGTAAGGTTTTGCTTTCGTGGCGAAAAGCCTGTCAGAAACCAATCGCCTTCACGGCCGCTGTCATACTTATAATGATAGCTGCCAAACCCAACAATACTGGTTCCCCACATTTTAGGTTCTTCCTTCGTCAGTTTTTTAAACAATTCAAGAAGTTTGAAACAATCGTTTCTTCTTTCTTCATTATCAACTCTATCCAGAAAGGCAACAATGCTATTGTCGCTCTTTTTTGTTTTTAGTTCTGCCATGTTTTATTTTTTACTCATTCTATACATCCGTTATAAAATGGTTTGAAGGGGAAGATTTCAGCTTTGAAAATTTTATTTTGGATTGCCTCATCTTTTGCAACTAAATTTTTTGCCTCGCCTTCGTTTTTCGCTTTAACAATAATCATCCCCTTATCACTGTAACGACCCCCTATGCTGATTTTTTCACTTCTTCTCAATTCTGAAAGATGTAGCGAATGTTCTTTAAAATAAAGTTGCTCATGAGCTTGTCTGGTCGTATCCCAATTCTCTCCGATAGTGTAGAGAACTACAAAATACTCATAATTGTCTTTACTTGCAGTCTCTTGTGCAGAAACTGATATTGCAAAGAGTATTACAAAGAGTGTTGAAAGAATATTTTTCATAACCAATTTTTAAATACTTGTTTACAGATTATACTTTTTAGGTTTTTGAGATTAATCCGTTGAAGGCAAATTTTCTTTCTTACGGGTAATTTTCTGCCCAGCCCAAATGCCGAGTATGGTAAACAGCACCCCGATTATACCAATGTAAATTTCAACGGATAACTGCCGGAAGAGGAAGCGGTGCTCCAATGTTTTTAGCAAAAACACCGCGAGAGCTAAAACAAGGCCATAGATGAAAATGGTACGCTTCATCTTTCCATTTAAAAATTTATCCCGCCCACCCTTCTCTGTCGAGGCTGCGATACTGGATAGCTTCTGCTAAATGCTCTACCTGAATGTTATCCGAGCCTGCAAGATCGGCAATGGTGCGCGAAACTTTCAAAATCCTGTCGTAGGCGCGTGCCGAAAGCCCAAGTTTTTCCATAGCGGTTTTCAACAATCCTTTTCCCGCATCGTTAACCTGGCAAATTTCCTTTACCATGTTGGACGGCATCATGGCATTGCAGTAAATATCGTGTTGTTCTTTAAAGCGTTCCGATTGTACTTCGCGTGCCTTTACTACCCGCGCCCGTATCTGTTCGCTGGTTTCCACGGTGCGCCTGGCGGTCATCTCATCAAAACTTACCGGCACCACCTCCACATGCAAATCAATCCTGTCCAACAACGGCCCGCTCACGCGGCTAAGATAACGTTGCACTACACCCGGTGCACAAACACATTCTTTATCAGGATGATTGTAGTACCCGCACGGACAAGGGTTCATGCTTGCCACCAACATAAAATTAGCCGGGTAGTCGATAGAAACTTTTGCCCGCGAAATCGTAACGCGCCTTTCCTCCATTGGTTGACGCATAACTTCAAGCACGGTGCGCTTAAATTCCGGCAGCTCATCTAAAAACAACACGCCATTGTTCGCCAACGATATTTCACCCGGTTGCGGATTGCCCCCTCCACCCACGAGTGCTACGTCAGAAATGGTATGATGAGGCGAACGAAAAGGCCGCGTAGCCACCAATGACGTATCGCTGTTTAGCTTTCCGGCAACAGAATGTATTTTAGTTGTTTCCAGCGCTTCGTATAACGACAAAGGCGGTAAAATAGTAGGCAACCGTTTCGCCAACATGGTTTTACCTGCACCGGGCGGGCCTATCATAATTACATTATGCCCACCGGCAGCCGCAATTTCCATCGCGCGTTTTATGTTTTCCTGCCCCTGCACATCGCTGAAGTCGGCATCGTAATGAAACATTTGTTGTGCAAACACTTCTTTCGCGTTTACCTGAACAGGTGTCCGTTCATTTTTTCCTTCTAAGAAATCAATGGCTTCTTTTAACGTATGCACACCATAGATATTCAAGCCGTCAACAATGGCCGCTTCGCGTTCGTTGTCTTTCGGAAGAATAAATCCTGTAAAGCCTTCCTTGCGCGCCTGTATGGCAATGGGCAAAACGCCTTTAATGGGGCGCAATGCTCCGTCTAACGAAAGTTCGCCCATAATCACAAACTCTTCAAGCCGGTTTGTTTCAAGCTGGCCGGAAGCTTTCAGTACACAAAGTGCAATGGGCAAATCGTATGCAGAGCCTTCTTTGCGAATGTCGGCTGGCGCAAGGTTCACCACCGTTTTTTCGCGGGGCATAAAATACCCGAACTGTTTTACGGATGATTCAATGCGGTGCTCGCTTTCTTTAATGGCGCTGTCGGGAAGGCCGCTCATCCAGAAACGGGTGCCCTGCCCTATGGTTACTTCTACGGTTATCTTCCTGGCATCAACGCCAAACACTGCACAACCGTAGGTTTTCGCTAACATGCTTACACGAGTTTTTCGATTAGTACCATTAACACATGAACAATTTTGTAGTGCATTTCATGTATGCGGTCGGCAAAGCCGAAATGAGGAACTCGGATTTCCACATCGGCCAGCGAGCCAAGCTTTCCACCATTTTTCCCCGTAAGGGCAACTACCTTCATGCCCTTTCGTTTGGCCGATTCGGCTGCACGGATAACATTGGCAGAGTTACCGCTTGTGCTAACCGATAGCAACACATCATTGGGTTGGCCAATGGCATCTACATAGCGCGAAAAAACAAAGTCGTAGCCGTACTCATTACCAACACACGAAATATGACCGGGGTCGGAAATTGAAACTGCCGGAATGGGATTACGGTTTTCGTGATACCGGCCGGTTAATTCTGATGCAAAGTGCATGGCCACACAATGCGAACCTCCATTGCCACACGCTATAATCTTCCCGCCAGCGTTTACTGCTTCAATCATAACACGTGCAGCATCATCAATTTTTTGTGTGTTGCTGGTTTCGCTTAAAAAATTCTCTAATACGGTTACGGATTGTTGTAACTCGGTTGTGATAATATGACGATTGTCCATGTTTAGTTTATAGGATTTTCAGGTGCTGAAGATTTTTTCGCGCCTTCCTGCAGGTCGTACAATTTCGCTTTCAGGGTATTCAGTTCGTGGTTCAACTGATCTTTTTCGCGTTGATTTCTTCTGTTATCACGAAAGTGAAGAATAACATTCGCTGCCATCAGCAACATCAATACTAAAGACCCATACTTTAACATCCAGATTTTGCCCTGCAACTTAAACAGGAACTGAAGGTTCTCCTTCTGTCCGTCCATATAGAGGCTGAAGACGAAAATAAAGAGATGCAGCGCCCCGAAAACGGAGTAAAAGATGAGACGGTTCTTTTTCATTGTTTCTTTGATTTGGATAACAAACTTAGTGGTTTTCGGCAAAAGCAAAAATTCAAAAACAGCTTAAAACATGCGTACATCAGGCTTTCTGTATCTCACTAAGCTTCTTATAGAGGCCGTTTTGCTGCACCAGGTCATTGTGCGTGCCGCGCTCGGCAATGTGGCCGTCCTGCAACACCACAATTTCATCGGCATGCTGAATGGTACTGAGCCGGTGCGCAATCACGATGGACGTCCGGTTCTTCATCAGGTTGGTGAGAGCATCCTGCACTAATCGTTCCGACTCAGAGTCCAATGCCGAGGTTGCCTCATCTAATATAAGGATAGGCGGATTTTTCAATACCGCACGCGCAATGGCTAATCGCTGCCGCTGCCCACCCGATAGCTTTGAACCCCGGTCGCCAATGTAGGTTTGATACCCATCCCCGGTTTGCATAATAAAGTCGTGGGCATTGGCCACCCTGGCGGCATGAATCACGTCATCTTCCTTCACGTTCTCCATGCCAAAAGCAATGTTGTTGAAAATGGTGTCGTTAAACAAAATCGACTCCTGTGTTACCACGCCCATCAGCCTGCGCAACGACTCAATATCATATTCCGGCAATGCCTTACCATCTAATAACACTTCGCCCTGCGTAGGGTCGTAAAACCTCGGCACCAAATCGGCTAAGGTAGATTTACCACCACCCGAAGGCCCAACCAAAGCAATAGTTTTTCCGCGCTGTATATTCAGGTAAATATTCTTCAACACCATTTCACCACCATAGGTAAAACTTACATTCCTGAATTCAATGCTTTCCTTAAACTCGCTTATCTCAATCGCACCTTCTTTATTTTTTATGGCGGGTTCCGTGTCAATCACCTTGAAAATTCTTTCGGCAGCAACAGTTCCCTTTTGCAGGGATGTAATTCCATTCGATAAATTTTTGGCCGGCTGAATCATAGACGCATAAAACACGAGGAACCCCATAAACTCCTGCGGTTGCAACTCGCCCGAACCACCCAGCACAAGATTACCGCCATAGTAAAGAATAACGGCAACAATAATTACACCCAACACTTCCGATAACGGAGAGGATAATTCATTTTTCCTGGCTATGGATAAATTTACCTTACGGTGATAATTCGTTTCGTCATCAATTTTTTTCAGGATGAAATTACGCGCGTTGAACGCTTTTATTACCCGCATACCTCCAAACGTTTCATCGAGGATGTTCACAATTCTGCCCATCGACTCCTGGCTTTGTTTTGCCTTGCGCTTCAATCGTTTGATAATTTCAGCAACGAGGCCGCCCGTAACCGGCAACAGAATAAGTGTAAACAACGTGAGCTTAAACGAAATAGCAAACAACACGGTGAAGTACACAATCAGGGTAACCGGTTCTTTCAACACCGACTTTAAACTGTTAAAAACAGAGGCTTCCACTTCGCCCATATCGTTTGTAAACCGCGACATGAGGTCGCCTTTGCGTTGATTATTGAAATACCCGATGTCGAGATTGGATACATTTCTGAAAATATCCATTCGCATATTCTTCACCACGTCAACTTTAATCCTTGAAGCCGTTAGCCGCTCAAGGTAGCGTAGTGTATTTCCAAGAATTATCAACACCACAATACCAATGCAAATAATCAACAACGTAGTGTGCGCTCCGTATTGCTGCACAATGCCGATGAAATAATGATTGAACGTTTGTTCGGCATAAGCCCTCGATAATTCAAATTTCTGTGGCAGTTCGGGCACGGTATTACTCACCACCGGGTCGAACAAAATTTTGAGCATGGGCATGGTAAGTGCGAGATAGCCTGCGCTGAAAATCACCCCAAAAATTGCATAGAAAAAAAACTTACCTATCCGCGATAGATAACCGGGCGCATATTTTAGAATCCTGAAATATATTTTCATTGATTTAAAATTCGTACAACCGCTGCGCGATATTCCACCGCAAAGCTAATGAAGTTATAGTGGAATTGTAATTATACGCATCAACAGCGCTTTCGCTGTTGCGGATAGTGGCCGTTGCATCGATAAATACATTGTGCTTTAGCTGCCACGATGCCGTTACATTCATCATCATAATATTGTTACGATTGCCCTGCGCAATGGTGTTGTTAAAATCGCGCTCACGCAATGTGTAGTTTTTAATAATGTCACTTCCCCAGCTCACATTCTGCACATTATCCCGCCCAACCTGGATAACAAACATTTTTCCCGTAAGGGATAGCCGGGGCAGGGGCTGATACCGCACAACACCAATTGCTTCTCTGAAATTTGCCCCAAGCGGATGCGCCAACGGCTGCAAATAATGCGAATAGCTGCCGTATTGTGTATAGTGCGAATAGGTATAGGGCCTCACTATATTCATTTCGCCTTGCAGGTCGAGATTAGAGACGCCAAACGCATCAATATATTTTACGCCAAGTTGCAATGCCCATTTATTTGCCCACCAGCCGTTTCTTTCTTTAATATGTTTAAACAGAAATTCATCTAACACAAACTGCCCGTAAACCGAAACGCCTTTAAACGCATTCCATTTAAAGTCTGCACCCAACATAACATTGTCGAGGCTACCAGCCTGGTGTTCTATCGCCCGGTAAAAAATAACGGGGTTCAGGTACGATAATTCAAACGTTGATGAGTCTGTTGAGTTGAAAACCACTGACTCAAACAAACTTACGTTCAGCTTTTTGCCAAGGTTTACACTTAGCTGATGAAAGGCCACGTATTTATCAGGATAGCGACCTCTTTTTGACGAGCCTGCCGCTACCCTGTTTACATCGCCATACATGCGGTTAATCAGGAACATATAGTTCAACTTCCAAACTTTGGCGTTTCCTTTTAAAAATAATGCGGGGGGCGCGTTGTCAGAAAGTATTAATGAGCGCTGACCGTTGCCGATAAAAAATCTGTCGTGCCCGAATTGCAGGTTTAAATGCCGCGTGGCTTCAAAGCTGATGTACCCGCGCGTATGGAAAAAATCATAACCCTGATTGCCTTTAAACGGTTTCCAATACCCTTCATGCGGCAATACGGGGTAATAACCTAAAGCCGGATTTCGGGTTACCGTACGCGATATATATGCGGGCAATCGTACCTGGTTCTCGGCCACGAACATATAAAAGCCCAGCTTTCTGTCGAGCATGCCGCGCAATTCAGCGCCACGTGTGTTTACAAATAGTAAATCATCCGATTGCGAATCGCTGCCGGCCCCCACGTACAGCACGGGGTTAACGTGCAAATCAAAATCGGGGTCTTCATCTACAAACAAAAAATCCGATTTTTTTTTATAAAAATGTTTCAATATCGGCTTGCGGCTATCGCTTGTTTCGGGGCGTGCCCACTCCCAGTTATCGTTTTGTAAATATTCCAGGTTAAACCTGTCGGAAGGGGAAGTAAACAACCCTGCCCTGTTGGCCGAATCGGTAAACGCCACAATATCAGAGCGTTTATAGGGCTTCATACCCGTAAAAATATGTGGCGAAAGTTGCCCCGATTTCACCTCATACCGGTCAACAGTGTGGTAATATGCCTCGTTCAAAGGCACAAATGTGCTTTGCGCGACCAAAACGGAAGGGCAAAAACAGGCTAAAAACAGGATTCTTCTCATGCCGGGTTGAAAACGGGCAAAATACGCAGGTTCCATCTATATAGCCAAAATTCGTAATGGTGCGCTTGAAAATAGATTGGCGGTTGCTATCTTTGCAGTCCCTTAAAGAGAAAAAGAAGCAAAACAAGCTAAAAACGATGAAAAAGGATATTCACCCGGATTACAGCGAAGTAGTTTTTCACGATACTTCCAGCGACCATAAATTTTTAACCCGTTCTACCATTAAATCAAAAGAAACGATAAAGTGGGAAGACGGCAATGAGTACCCGTTAATAAAAGTGGAAGTTAGCTCTGCCTCGCACCCGTTCTACACCGGCAAGAAATTGTTTGTGGATACGGCCGGTCGTGTGGAGAAATTCCAGAAGAAATACGGAAAGAAATCTTAATTACTTCTTCTATATGCATGAAGCCCTGACGGTTCCCGTCAGGGTTTTTTTATGCCCAGCCTAAAATCAAAAACGAATGTCATCGCGGCTGAGGCACGAAAGCCGCGATCTCAGCAGATTAGATCGCGGGTCAAAGCCTGCCTGCGATGACAGCAACACGGGACAAAGCTCACGATTCCATAAAGGATTTTCGGGATACAGAACCACTTATGAAACAGCCTCTTTTCCAAAAAAATCGGTGCAAGAGTTGCCCGTTACACCTGAAAGACCTGCCGGGGTTTTATATCTTTACCCCATGAACATTGTATTGTTTGACGAACCCGCCATTCGCACACAGCTACTCCCCTTTACCCACACGCGGCCGGTTGCCGGCATCCGCACCGGTATAGTTACCATTGCCGAAAAGTGGCAGCACGTTTTTGGTGATGTTTCCTTTCTCACAGAAAGCTACCTTGCAGAAAAATTTCCTGCAAAAACAGGAGCCGATAACCTGCTTATCAATGGCGCCCTTTGCCCGGACGAAACCTTAGTGAAGGCAATGCGGCAATTACCGGAAAACACTGCCCTTGTTAAACAAGGTGTTGTGTTGGCGGCTCGCACCACTACATTAAATTGGAATGTTTCCACAACGCAAGAATACACGCATGACGTTACACTTATCGACCAGGTGTGGAAGATATTTCAATACAATGCACAACAGATACGATCGGATTTCAAGTACATAACTGCCGGAAGAAAATCGGCACCCATAACCGACAAACATACTTGCACCTACAACGAAGAACAGGTTTTCATAGAAGAAGGTGTTACCATCCGCGCAGCCGTGCTGAACGCTGAAGATGGCCCGATTTACTTAGGAAAGAATTCTGCCGTGCAGGAAGGTGCGTTGATCAAAGGGCCGTTTGCGTTGTGCGAAGGTTCGCATGTAAACATGGGCGGCAAAATTCGGGGCGATACTACCGTTGGCCCGTACTCAAAAGTGGGGGGCGAAATCAGCAACTCGGTTATTTTTGGTTACAGTAACAAAGGGCACGATGGTTTTATGGGCAACAGTGTGTTAGGCGAGTGGTGCAACCTCGGTGCTGATACCAACACTTCAAACCTGAAAAACAATTACGAGAACATAAAAATCTGGAATTACGCCAAAGGCGGCTTTCACGATACCGGTTTGCAATTTTGCGGTTTAATGATGGGCGACCACAGTAAGTGCGGCATCAACACCATGTTTAATACCGGAACGGTAGTGGGCGTTTCCACCAATATTTTTGGCGATGGCTTTCCACGAACTTTTATTCCTTCGTTTGCCTGGGGGGGCGCAAGCGGCTTTACTACCTTTCAGTTGAAAAAGGCTTTTGAAACAGCCGGTAAAGTAATGGCAAGGCGCAACGTGGAGTTAAACGATATTGAAAAAAATATTTTACAGCACATATTTGAACACTCGGCACAAAACCGGGTTTGGGAAAGGAAATAGATAATATGGAAATAAAAATGAATAAGTTTCTAAAGATTGTATGGTCAATAAACGGGATACTGATTTTGGTATTGGCCCTTTTTGTTGGAGCGATCCTGATCGAAGAGGCTACCAGAAATTTTTCTAACCGCTACTCACCTCCTCGGGTTATTGTTGGTAAAGACCTTGAGAAAGCGAAGGAAAAGGGACTGGTTTTACAGGGATTAGATTATAACGAACCTAAATCAATTCGTGGTACTGACGGCTATCTTCTTCCTGTCAGGATAAAAACCTATGAAAAGCCTAAAACAGAAGCTGAAATAACAGAAGAAGTATTCTACTTGAAATCTTCAATAAAAATGGATCACTACCAGAATACGGTAAATGTTGTCTTCATGGACAAAGATTTTAAGACTACGCAAGTTCTCCTGAATAAAAAAGGATTTATTAAATCGTTTAGCTATCCTACAAGTTCGTCCGATTTTTATGATGATACGCGACCTGATACGATTCAACAACATATTACTTATTTAATCGGATTCGAGGACACGAATAAAGATGGCGTACTTGATTCAAAAGATAAAACGGACTTATACATATCGGGTTTAAAAGGAGAAAACTTAGTAAGGGTCACAACGGAAGTTGATGTACTCGATCACTCCTTTATAAACACTAATCAAATATTAATAAGATATATAAACCGAGATGAAACAAGGAGAGAACACAAACGGGAATATTTCGCTAAATACTACATAAAAGAAAATAAACTTGAGGAACTCACATCTCTTCATACCGCTCTGGATGAGCTCGAAAAATTCCTTGTAAAATGAAATTCTCCGACATACCCGGTCTATCTGAAACAAAAAAAATGCTCGCTGGCTCCGTTAGCAATGGCCACGCTGCACACGCGCAACTTTTTGCCGGGGCAGAAGGCGCCCTGAACTTGCCGCTTGCACTTGCCTACGCTACCTACCTGCATTGCGAACAAAAAGGCGAAGACGCCTGTGGCGAATGTGCAGCCTGCCGCAAGAGTCTGAAATTTATTCATCCCGATACGCATTTCGTGTTTCCGCTTAGCAACGTAAAAGGCGATAAGGATGATGAACGATTTAAAGCCGATATTCTGAAACAATGGCGCGAGTTCCTGTTAACCCAACCCTACGGCAATCTTGATAACTGGACTGAATTTTACGGGGGCGAAAACAAACAGGCGCTCATCTCGCGCGAAGAAAGCAGGGAGATTATAAAAACGCTTTCGCTGAAACCATTTGAAAGCCAGGTTAAAGTGATGATTATATGGCAACCGGAAAAAATGCACCCTACGGCTGCCAACGGTATTCTTAAAATATTAGAAGAGCCTGCACCCCACACGTATTTTATTTTAGTCAGCAATGCAGCCGACCAGCTATTGCCAACTATTATTTCGCGCACCCAGATTGTTACCGTGCCCTTGCTTTCGGATGAAGAAATAGAAACGCAGTTGGTTGCTTTAAACGTTAATGAAAAAAAAGCATCTGTTGTTTCGCACCAGGCCGAAGGCAACCTGAACTTAGCCTTGGCGCTTTGCGAAGACGATGAAGAAGACGACCAGGCGCAACGCTTTGCCGAATGGATGCGCGCCTGTTTCAAGAAAAATGTTGCCCAGTTAGTTTCCATTGCCGATGATTTTCACGGGTTAGATAAACTGCATCAACGCGGCATGTTACAATACAGCCTGAACATGATGCGCGAAGTGTTGCTGCAATTAGGCGGAGCCACAACAATTCAGCGTTCGCAGGGAGAGGAATTAAAATTCGTGCAGGATTTTTCGCGGGTTATGAACCTTGCACGAGTAGAGTATGCCACGCGCCTGATTAACGAAGCCGGCTACCATCTTGAACGAAACGGCAGCGCCAAAATGATTTTTATGGATTTATCCCTTAAAATTTCAAAATCGCTTAATTCTTAATCTGCCTTTGTGAAATTCACTATTTTTACACCCTTAAATTAAATCATCACATTATTATGAATCGCTTGTTAACTTCTTTGATTGTTTGTTCAATTATTCTTACCAGTTGTGCACAGAAAAAAGGCAACGACTACGTAGTAACCATTAAAACTAATCATGGCGACATGGTGGCCATTCTGTATGATGAAACACCAAAGCACAAAGCAAACTTCATTAAACTGACGCAGGAAAAATTTTATGACAGCCTGTTGTTTCACCGGGTAATTGAAGAATTTATGATACAAGGGGGCGACCCCAATTCAAAAAATGCAGAGCCGGGGCAGTCGTTAGGAAACGGGGGGCCGGGCTATACAGTAGATGCCGAATTTGTTCCGCAGTATTTCCATGAGAAGGGTGCCTTTTCTGCCGCCCGCTTAGGCGATGAGGCCAATCCTGCAAAAGCGAGCAGCGGCAGTCAGTTCTATATTGTTCAGGGTAAAAAATATTCGGATGCAGAATTAACTCAACTTGAGCAAAACATACAGTACAGCCGAAAAAATATCAGTTTACGGGAGGTGCTGTTCATGCCCGAATATGAAAGCGTGCGCCAACAGGTTATTGAAAAACAAAACGCAGGCGATGGCGCATGGTTAGGTTCATTTTTTGAACAAGCCGATACACTAATCCGTAAAGTAAAACCCGAATACAAACCCTTTGTGTTTACTGACGAACAACGCGCCCGCTACAAAGAAGTGGGTGGCTCTCCGCATTTGGATGGCGACTACACTGTTTTCGGAAGGGTGATTAAAGGGTTGGAGGTAATTGATAAAATTGCTGCCGTTACAAAAGGCCCTGGCAACAGACCGGTTGTTGATGTGCACATGGTTGTAACCGTAGAAGAAATGTCGAAGAAGAAAATTGAAAAAACCTACGGGTATAACTATCCGGCAAGCAAGTAACATGAAAATATTAATTACCGGTGCCAACGGTTTATTAGGGCAAAAGCTAATCAACCTGCTGCAACACCAACAAAATGTGCAGCTTATCGCAACCGCTCACCGGGCATTGATACTTCCGTTAACAAAAGGTGAATTTCAGTTGCTGGATATTTCCAATCAAAAACAGGTTAACGAAGTTATTGCGCAAACCAAGCCCGATATAATCATCAACACGGCAGCCATGACAAACGTTGACCGCTGCGAAACCGAACAGGATGCTTGCTGGAAAGCCAACGTAACGTCCGTTCAGTATTTGGTTGAAGCGTGCACTCAATATCACATTCACCTCATTCATGTTTCCACCGATTTTATTTTCGATGGAAAGGAAGGCCCGTTGGATGAAACCGCCAAGCCCGCTCCTGTAAATTTTTACGGAAAGAGTAAGCTGGCTGCAGAAGAAATTATTCAACAAAGCACTATATCCTGGTGCATACTCCGCACCGTGCTTGTGTATGGTATTTCCACCGACATGAGCCGGTCGAACATTGTGTTGTGGGTGAAGAAAAGTTTAGAAGAAGGTAAAACCATTAACGTAGTAAACGACCAGTGGCGCACGCCTACATTAGCCGAAGATTTAGCTATGGGTTGTTGGCGGGCAGCAAAGAAAAAAGCCATAGGCATTTATCACATTTCCGGGAAAGATTTTCTAAGCCCGCACGATATTGCCATTAAAACAGCGCAATTTTTTAAGTTAGATGAATCGCTCATCATGTCCACCGATTCAACACAATTCAAACAACCCGCACGCAGACCGTTAAAAACAGGTTTCATTATTGAAAAAGCAAGGAAAGACCTGGACTATGAGCCACACAGCTTTACCGAAGGGCTGGCCCTGCTGAAAGCACAGCTTGAGAATGTGCTGACTTAAAACAGGCAAACTTGGTCTGGCTAAAGCCTGATCCTTCGAGGCTAAAGAAAGGGTCAGGCCTTTGGCCAGACCCTGATAAAAATTCACTTAGCATAACGGTAGTGCCCAATTATTTTGTTACTCAACAAACAATCTTCGAGCACTTGTCCACCGCCAAATTAAAAGCAATTTTAACCTTTGTGCAATCAAATTAAATTTCTCAATATTGACACGCTTAAATCCTACTTGTATATGACATCTCAAATTCCTGATAATCGTGGTCAATTTGGTTCAAAGTTTGGCTTTATTATGGCTGCCGCAGGCTCGGCTGTCGGCCTGGGTAATATTTGGCGTTTCCCTTACCTGACCGGTGAGAACGGGGGCGCTGCATTTGTATTTGTTTACATAATATGTGTTGTGGTGGTGGGTGTACCCATGCTTATCAATGAAATTTCGTTGGGCAGGCTTACAGAAAAAAATGCAGTTGGTGCATTTAAAAGCCTGGGGGCCAATAAAATCTGGACGTTCTTTGCCGGTGTATTGCCACTGTTGGTAACCTTTGTTGTGTTGAGCTATTACGGCATTATAGCCGGGTGGACAGTAGGGTATATTTTTACTTCACTGTTTTCACTGGAAGTAACCTTTGCAGAATTTATTGCCAACCCAATGTATGTTATTCCGTTAGGAGCGTTTGTTATCCTGGCTACTATTTTAATTGTATTGGGTGGCATTTCAGGAGGTATTGAAAAAGCAGCCAAGATTATGATGCCGATGGTGTTCATTATCTTAATCCTGGTGATTTTCAGAAGCGTTACCCTGCCCGGTGCAGGCAAAGGCGTTGAATACTATCTTATCCCCGACTTTTCAAAAATAAATGCCAACGTTGTGCTGAAAGCGCTGACTCAAGCCTTCTTTTCATTGGGCATAGGCTGGGGTATGATGATTACTTACGGATCGTACCTTTCTAAAAAACAAAACATTGTATCATCCAGTTTGTGGGTAGGCGCTATGGACGCGTCTGTAGCCTTGCTGGCGGGGCTTATGATATTTCCTGCGGTATTTGCGTTTAACCTGTCGCCAGGCGAAGGACCAACACTTGTGTTCAGTGTTTTGGCAAATATTTTTCCAGAAATGCCGTTAGGCAACATTGCCGGTGCGTTGTTCTTCCTGCTCTTGTTTTTAGCGGCCATTACATCCACCATTTCCATGCTGGAAGCGCCATCGGCTTATTTCATTGACACATTCAAGTGGTCGCGTAAAAAAGCGGCCTGGATTGTTGCGGGTGCAGCTTTTCTTGTTGGTATTCCGTCTGCACTTTCCACCGGAAGTTCCGATTTTTTTACATCACTTCGCATTGATATACTCGGCACCGAAAAAACAGGGTTCATGGACATCATGGATTATTTGTTCGGCACGCTTTTCATGATGGTAGTGGTGCTGGCAACCTGCCTGTACACGGGCTGGTTCATGCAAACCAACCGCCTGGTAGATGAAATAGCCAATGGAGCGCCCGGATTTAAAGATGGTAAGATTCTGGGCATTGCCCCCTACCGGGTATGGTTGTTTACTATCCGGTTTGTTTGCCCGATAATTATCGTGTTGGTAGTATTAAGTGTGTTGGGAATTATTGGTTAAACAAAATACCACTATCCTTACTCAAACAACTCTGCAACAGGCTGGCCTGTGCAACCGTTGGGAAGTTTTATTTTCAGCAGCATGGAAAGCGTGGGGGCAATATCCGTAACAGTGTGATACCGTACCGTTGAGCCTGCCTTTACACCCTTGCCATAAAACACAATCGGCACGTGTGTATCGTAAGTATAGGGCGAACCGTGCGTAGTGCCCTGTATACGACTACTGTAAAACCAGCCAGGTTCCAACACTACCGTCATATCGCCACTGCGCTTGGGATGATGACCGCGAATGGCCATACCTTTAATTCCACCTTCATTAAAATCGCCCTGGCGCAAAAGGCCTTTTGAAAAAACATTGGCTATACCATCTTGCTGCATCAGGTAATTCGATATTAACTCCGTGGCAATCATCATATCAACACCACCCGTGCGCGGGTCGGTGCTGAATGCTTCATGGTTAAGAAAAACCTGGTCGTTAGAAACGGTTTTGATAATTTGCTTATCAGGAAAATAGCTATTCAAAAAGTCTGTAAGCCCGGCTGTCAGTTGGCTGAATCGCAAATTACCGGCAGGTGTTTTACTGTCAATCAAATATTGGGGCACCTCGGCAACAGCATGGTCGGCCGATAGAAACACTAAGTAATTTCCATCACCAACCGTTTCATCAAGTTTCCTAAACAAGTCTGCCAGGTTTTTGTCGAGGCGCATGTACATATCCTGCAACTCAACAGCATTAGGCCCAACACGATGACCGGCATAATCGGTAGCAGAGTATGATAGGGCTAAAAAATCCGTCCACTTATCTGCGCCAAGTTTTTCGGCATCAATGGCGGTTTTGGCAAACTCTGTTAAAAAATCATTCGAGAAGGGTGTGTTGGTGAGTAATTCAAAGTTGCCATTGGTTTTTCGTAGTTCTTTTAAGTCATAAGGAAACACAGATCTATGTTCACCTAATTTTGCTTCGTATGGGCTGTTATCGCTGCCACTCTCTTCATATTGGTCAATGGGTAACAGGGTATTCCATGTTTGCGACAAATATTTATCGGGAAGCTGACGCGCATTGAATTTCTCAACCCAGTCGGGAAGTTTATCCATATAAAATGTGCTGGTAATAAGCCTGCCGGTTTTTCCATCATACCAATATGCCGCATCGGCCATGTGCCCTGCAGGCAGAATAGAGCCGCGATCTTTCGCAGAAATGCCGATAACCTTGGATTTTTTTTGTGTGGCTAATTTCAGTTCGTCTGTTATCGTGGTAGTCAGCATCCGATGAGGCGACATTTTACCTTTGTCTTCAGTTGTACTTCCCACAGTTTTCTGACTGTCATCACCGGCACAGTAAACACTTTTATCAATCGTTTTATCATACCAGTCGTTACCAATAATGCCGTGATAGGCCGGAGTAGTGCCTGTATATACCGAAGCGTGGCCAGGGGCGGTATAAGTGGGCACATAATTGTAATGCCCGTTCATTACCACAAAACCTTTGTCGATTAGTCGTTTAAATCCTCCCTCACCATATTTGTCGTAATAGCGGTACAAATACTCCTGCCGCATCTGGTCAACCATAATACCCACAACAAGTTTCGGCCTTTCATTGGCTTGCGAAAAAGCGGTAAGGCTGATTACTGTAACGAAGAAAAATAACGTAAGTGTTCTCATAGAATTCTATATAAAAATGCAATATATCATTTTCCAAAATGGTGCACCGCAAATACAGGATAAACGCTCAATTAATTTTGTGAGCAGTAAATCCGCTCATAATCATCGGTTTCAAAAACCTGCCTGCGCAGCAACGTACCGTTTTCATCATAATAAATCACCACATAAATGGAGGCTTCCTCTACGTGCTTTTCGGTAAAGTAAAGCGGTTTTGTGGCCGAGCCCAGGTTAACAATATCGCTGAACGTGGGCTGCAAAATAAATCCGTTTTTGCTGCTCAACACACCGTAACTATGTTCCTGCTGCACAATAGCAAGCTTATCCGTTGTGGTTTCGCGCAACCAGGTAAATTTCCTGATTTTATCGGCTACAATTTTCTTTTCTACAAAATTATACACCAACCATTGGTAATCTTTGCGCACCAATGCACACGAATCGTTCCAGTAACGGATTTCTTCGTACTCAAACGGGGTGATGGATTTATTATTCCAATCGATTAATCCAGAGTAACCCGCTTTGAACGCAATAAGATACTGATGATTAAACCGGACAATATTTTTTTCGTACTGGGGTTTTATCTCCTTGCGATTAACAATATCCAATATCCCGAATTTTTTATCCTTGAGCACCGGAACAGTACCCTGGTCGATATTTCCTATGGCATCATAATCCGTAGGAACTACCGGTCTGCCTTGAAGATTAATCAGCCCGCGCTTACCTTTTCGCATAACCGTGAAAAGATTTTCTCCGGCAAAATCAATACGGTCATACTGAACAGTAAACAACCGTTCACCACCTGAATTGTACAGTTGTTTTTTATCGCCTTCTTCAAGCAAGATAAAATAAACCGAATCTTTTCCGGGCAAAAATTGTATGCGCGCATTGCCTGTTAGCAAAACCGAATGAACATCTGTACTATAAGCGTGGGTCGTATCGCCTTTTACCGCCATGCAAAACGGGCCTGTAAAATAAATGCTGTCGAATGTTTCTTTGTTAAATGTATTTACAAACCGGTTGGCAATGCGCCATTGGTTGTTTTGCTGCACGGCTACCCAGGGCTGTTGAATTTTTATTTGTTTAAATGATTCCGATTCACCACCACTCTTCGTCCACAACCGATAGCCTTCTGCTGTTTTTGAAACTGCACCAAAAAATGCCGGTTGAATTTCTTGTGTTGTTAGTTTAATGCGCTCATGGAGATTCATATCAAGCAATCCTTGTTTATTGCCAACCCTAACCCAAATCATTTCCTCGCCCCAGCGTTTGGCTTCATCATATTTCGTATTAAAGGCAACCATTAACTGATCTGCCGAGGCGGCTACCTCTTCTTTACGTTTCAACAACGTTTTACCCGATTGCTTCAACACTAATACATCATCTATGGCATCGGCATCATCAAATGAACCTACCGGCAACTCACGACCGGTAAATGTTTTTAATCTCCAGCGTTTTTCTTTACGGATGGCTAAGAAGGCTCCGCCAATCACGCGCACATCGTCTGCACAGAGTTCAATCACCAAACCGGATTTATGTACAACTGCCCCGCAATCAGTCCCAACGATAAAAAGAAAACCATACCCGATATCATCCAGCTCTTCCACATCGCCACGAAAAACAATGGCGCCATTTCGGGCAACAACAAGTTCATCAAGCACCAACAGTTCTTCAAGAATATTGCCACATTGGTATTCACGCCCGATTTCTTTGGCTATGGGTTTAATCACTTCCTTTCCGTGCGCATCCATAAAACCAAACTTCCCCTCACGATAAAACGGAACAAGGTATTCCTGCTCAAAACTGATTAAGGTGTTAAGCGAATCATTCACTATGACAGAAGGAACAAGTTGATTGGTTTCGCGCACGATGTGATAAAAAATATTTCGTGCCCGGTTATAAAACTTACTATCGGGATAGTCTTTCATAAAAGCCAAAAAATCATTGGCATTGCCTGAGGCGGTTGAAATTTCAAAAACCTGCTGTTCGGCCTCGTGCCGATAGGGGGATGCGGGATACTCTTTAATAAAAGTCCGGTAACTCAAAAGTTTGCGGTCTTTTGTTTTGGCTTCAAACAATAATTTCTCGTAACGTTCACGCGCCTCCGGGGCGCGCGAGGCATTAGGGTAGCGTTGCAGGTATTTCAGAAAACTGGTATAGGTATTTTCTTTCAACGCATCAATGTAGGCTACTTCATCGCGAAGTTCGCGGGCGCGGTCGAGCTGGCGGGCAAACGGAAAGCCGGCAATAAAACCAAGATACGCCTGCTCGGTGTTAATTGTTTTTGCCCGTTCAAATGCCGCGCTGTCAATTGCCTGGCGTGTGGTCACAAGCCCGGCACTGTCTAACGGGAAGCGCCTCATCTTGTCGCGTTGCTTTGCGCCTGCATCCGGCAACCGGGCAAGGGCCGTCATGGTGTATTTATAGGCCGAGTCGATCTGGAAGGCCGGATTGGCGGGATCAAAAAAGTAGGTTGCACACACATACCAGGCAACTATGTTGGTGCTGTCTTTTCGCACGATTTTTGTTACCTGCACCCAGGCTTTGTCCCATTTCCCCTTCTGGAGATTACTATACGCCTGCCGTTCCGTTAGCAATTGCGCATGCACAGAGTGCCAGCCCGCCAGCACGATAAATACCAGTATAAAGCGATAGTTCAGCACGATTTAATCAATGTTTTCAAAGCTACGAAGTTTGTGTTGAACACCATGCCGCGCTCGTCAAAGCCCCTTCCGCAGATAAAAAATGTAAAGTCGGGTTAATATTGTTGCTGGCATGAATAAAATTTGTAAATTTTCACTTTGTTAACATGTAGCAATGGCCAAACTCAAGAACATCATCAAGCAACTCTCTGAGAAGGATTTTAAAGCCATACACGACTCGTTGATAGAGAGTAATGCCGAAAAATCCGCTTATCTCTTAAAAGCACTCCGTGAACGCTCCCTCTCTGACAGAAAAATTATGGCGGAACTGGAGGTAAACACCAACGCCTTTTACACGCTGCGGTCGCGGCTTAACCTCAAGATTGAGGAATACCTGATGCAGCAGTTGGAAAGCCCTCGCACTGATGTGCTGCGGAAGGTAGCCAACATCAATGAAATTGTGTTTACCAAAAAGCGTACCATCGCCATTGCCACACTAAAGAAACTCGAAAAAGAGTTGATTGATTATGACCTGGCCAACGAGTTGACCGTTATTTACAAATCGTTAAAAAAGCTCCAGGTAAATTCTCCCGATTATTTCCAATACTCCCAGCTTTACAACCGCCATGTTGCGTATATGTTGGCCTTAGACAAGGCTGAAGACCTCCTGGCTGATTATTTTAAGAAATTCGGAAGCTACCTGTTCACCGGGGATGAACTAGAAAAGCTTGGACTTACCTTGTTATTAAAGGAGATGACGAACGTGTCCAACCTGTATGAATCGCACCGGTTGTACGTGTACCATAGCGCCATGCATGTATTCCACCGGCTGTTTGTTGAGCCAGACGAAAGCCAGCTTCAGGATAAGGATACCGAATCAATTGAAGATACTTTTGAAAAGGTTCAGAAAATTTTTGAAAGCTACAGCCTTGACTCAATTTATTACCACCTGAACTTAGTGTTTGAATTCCTGAAATTAGAGTATTACAATCACTATAAAGTTTACCGCCAGGCCGAAAAATATTTTGAAGAAGTAAACGATGCAGCCGGCAACCTGTTAACGAATTATCCTACCTATACCTTCCCGGCACAATTCCTGATTTCAAAATTTGAACGGCATCTGCGCCTGAATACAGAAACCGAATTGTATGCAGAAAATGAAAACCTGTTTGCCGATTATGAGCCGGATGCTTCAGACGTACCGGGGCATGTCATTTTTGTTACCTACAAGGCGCTGTCGGCCTACTATGCCGATAAATATGACGAGGCAGCAAAACTTATCAATGGTTTACTGAACGAAGTCAGCCTGAAAAAATACCCGGTTACTCAATTGGAAATCAAATCGTTGCTGGCGCTTCAATATGTGCTGATACGTGATTATGAATTGTTCAACCAATTGGCAAGCAGTATTCAGCGGCAGATACGCCTGATTGGCAAGGATGCCTGCGAAAACATCCAGTTGTTTATCAAAATTCTGAAAATATCGGTAAGTGAAGCCAAACGCGAAAAGGCTAAAAAGATACATGCCGTTATACCCAAACTCAAGGTAGCCACGGCAAGTTACTTTGCCCCAACCTTGTATATCAGGCTTGATGAAAAATTGGTGAACAACCTGACTGAATACTGACCTTACGCTCAGACTTCGAGTTTCAGAATGTTTTCGTGCGAGAGCGGCTTGTTCAGGTAAAGCTTCACGTTTTCATACTTCTTCGAACGGCTGAAATCCTGCGGATTTATGCTGGAAGTAAGCATCACAATCTTGCATTTCTTCTTGGCCACGTTGCTTAATTTCTCGAACTCTTCCAAAAACTGAAAGCCGTCCATCAACGGCATATCAATGTCAAGGAAAATAACATCGGGCAGCACCTTGTCCGCTACGTCTAAGCGTTCCATGTTACGCAAAAACTCAATGGCGCTCTTTGCGCCCGTGTGCGTGTAAATGTTTTCCGTAACAGCGGCAGATTCAATCATTTTTTGATTAATGAGATTATCAATCTCATTGTCATCGATCAACATAACGGTGCGAAACTTCTTGTCGGCCATAGCATTCAGGGATATACGTGCTTATAAAATTAGATGTTTACAATTGAAATCCAAGCGGTTTAGATATCAAATTTAATACCCTGGGCTAAGGGCAGGGAGTCGCCATAATTAATGGTATTGGTTTGCCTGCGCATATATACTTTCCACGCATCCGAACCGGATTCGCGCCCGCCACCGGTTTCCTTCTCTCCTCCAAATGCTCCGCCAATCTCCGCGCCAGAGGTACCGATATTAACATTGGCGATACCGCAATCCGAGCCGCCAGCCGACAGAAATTGCTCCATCTGGCGCAAATCGGTAGTCATAATGGCTGAGGATAAGCCCTGCTTCACATCGTTTTGGAGCGCTATGGCTTCATCCAATGTCTTGTATTTTATAAGATAAAGTATCGGGGCAAATGTTTCCTGCTGAACAATCGGGTAGTTGTTTTTCACTTCGGCAATAGCCGGTTTAACATAGCACCCCGACTCATAGCCTTTGCCTTTTAGCACGCCACCCTCAACCACAAATTTTCCGCCTTGTTTTTTTATTTCACTCAAGGCATTCAAATAAAGCGCTACTGCGTGCTGGTCGATAAGCGGGCCAACATGATTTTTTGTGTCTAACGGATTGCCGATAGAAAGTTGAGTGTATGCTTTTTTCAAACGATTCTTAACATCGTTATAAATTTTTTCATGAATAATTAACCTGCGCGTAGTGGTGCAACGCTGCCCGGCAGTGCCTACTGCGCCAAACAAGGCACCACGAATGGCCATATCAAGATTTGCCTTTTCGGTGATGATGATAGCGTTGTTACCGCCCAACTCAAGTAACGGTCTGCCGAAACGCTCAACCACCATTTTGCCAACAGCACGGCCCATGCGCGTAGAGCCTGTTGCCGATACCAACGGAATATCTTCACTCTGCGCCAATAACTTTCCGATAGAAGCATCGCCATTTACCAAACACGAAACGCCTTCCGGCACCTTGTTGGCCTCAAACACTTTTGCTATGATATGCTGGCAGGCAATGCTGCACAACGGAGTTTTTTCTGACGGCTTCCAGATACACGTATCGCCACACACCCACGCCAACATGGTGTTCCACGACCATACCGCTACCGGAAAATTGAACGATGAAATAGTACCTACTATTCCTATCGGATGATATTGCTCGTACATGCGGTGATTCGGCCGTTCGGAGTGCATGGTTAGTCCGTGAAGCTGGCGCGACAAGCCAACGGCAAAATCGCAGATGTCAATCATCTCCTGCACTTCGCCCAATCCTTCCTGGTACGATTTACCCATCTCGTAAGAAACCAGCTTACCCAATGCTTCTTTATTCGCGCGCAGCGCCTCTCCTATCTGGCGCACAACTTCGCCCCGCACGGGCGCAGGCCATTTCCGCCATTCTTTAAATGCTTCTTTTGAAACCGCCACCACATCGTAAAACGATTTTTCATCGGCAGCCTGAACGGAGCCTATCAGGGCGCCATCAACAGGCGAATACGATTCAATAGCTGAACCCTTCGTTTTAATCCATTTTTTCCCGGTTGATACTCCCGGATTTGATGATTTTAAACCAAGTGACGCAAGTGTTTTTTGGATAGCTGAATTTTTCATAGGCCGATAATAAAGGTGCAAATCTAACGGATTTGCCACACCTGCGGGCACTTTTGCATAACTTATATAGAGTGGAAATATCGCAGGAAACTGATTTACTCCTGCCCGATATGTTACCTTGCGCCATGACATACGCCCATGCTTCATCCAACCATCAAACCGGCACCGACCGGATGGACGCTGCCATAAAATTTATCAACACAACAAACAGCCATATTTTCCTTACCGGGAAAGCCGGTACCGGAAAAACCACCTTCCTGAAAAACCTTGCGCAAAAAACGCACAAATCGTTTGTAGTGGTTGCCCCTACGGGCATTGCTGCGCTTAATGCCGGGGGCGTTACCATTCACTCGCAATTTCTGCTACCACGAGGTACGTTTTTACCCGAACGGTTTCTTCCTGAAGATTTTAACAGCAACGGGAGTTACTTCGCTACCGATACACTTGGCCGGAAACACCCACTGAACAGCGACCGCAAACAGGTGCTGCGCGCTATCGACTTATTGGTGATTGATGAAGTGAGCATGTTGCGTGCCGATGTGCTCGATGCCATCGACTATCGGTTGAAAGCGGTGCGTAGAAATTTTTACCAGAGCTTTGGCGGAGTACAATTACTTTTTATTGGCGACCTGTACCAGTTGCCACCCGTAGTGCGAGGTGAAGATACACAGGTATTGGGCCGGTATTATTCATCGCCCTGGTTTTACGAAGCAAAGGCGCTTCATCATGCACCCTTTGTGTATATTGAGTTAGATAAAATTTTCAGGCAACAGGACAATACCTTCATCAGCATACTAAACAACATACGCAACAACGACATTACCGAATCGGATATTGAAAGATTGAACGAGCATTATAAAACCGAAGAATCGATTAAAGAAATACAGGAAGTAATTACACTCACCACGCATAACTACAAGGCCGATGAACTGAACCGTAACAGCTTACGCGAATTAGATTCGCCATCGCATTACTATACAGCCAACGTGCAAGGCGATTTTCCCGAAAGCATGTACCCCGTGCTGCAACAGATTGAATTGAAAGAAGGCGCACAAATTATGTTTATAAAAAATGATTCAGACGGAAAAGCTTATGTTAACGGAAACCTCGCTACTGTAAAAACACTTACAGAAGATAGTATTACCGTACTCATGGCCGATACCCACGAAACATACACGCTGAAAAAAGAAGTTTGGGAAAACAAAAAATACACCGTGAACGCAAACACCCGCGAACTTGACGAACAGGTAATCGGCACGTTTGAACAATACCCGGTTAAACTCGCGTGGGCTATTACCGTGCATAAAAGTCAGGGGCTAACTTTTGATAAAGCCATTATTGATGTTGACCAGGCTTTTGCCGATGGACAGGTTTACGTTGCTCTTTCGCGGCTGCGGTCGTTAGAGGGTTTGGTGTTGCGCTCGCGTATTAATCCACGTGCTATCGGCACTAACAAAAACGTGGCGGCATTTGATGAGCAATACAACAAGCCGGGCAAACTGCTGCCCGAATTAAGTGCAGGGCAACAAGACTATGCTTTTGATATATTAAGCAAAACATTTGATTTTGAAAACTTAGTAAGCGAAATCCGCTATGCGCAAAAAGGCAATGCTGATGTTCCGGTAAAAGAAATTTCAACAAAGCCCGTGTTGGCTCAACTTGAGGAATCCTTATCAGCCGAAAGCGGAACAACCAACAAGTTTAAATACCAATTGGACAATCTTTTTCAGCGCGGAGATAACGCCATGCTGTTAGAGCGGATACAAAAAGGAAGCGTCTATTACAAAGACCTGCTGTATAAAAATCTTGATACGCTGTTACGCCACATTGCCGAAACAAAACAACGCAAGCGTGTAAAAACCTACTTGAACAGTTTGAACGACCTCGACCAGTTGCTTTCAAAAAAAATTGAAGATATTGACAATGCCGCCACACTTACCCGCGCCATACTTAGCGGAACAGACCCGGAAGGGTTAGCCACATTAGCCGAAAGCCGTGCCACGATGCGCACTGCCTTACAACAGGAAATAGAAAAAACAATACCACCGGTCGTTACCAAACCCAAACGAAAAAAAGGTACACGTGGTGAAAAGGATGGCAAAAGCACCTACGACATAACCTTAGATTATTTTAATGCCGGCATGACTCTTTCACAAATTGCCAAAGAGCGCGGACTTACAAAAGGCACTATACAAGGGCATCTTGCAAAAGCTGTTGAAACCGGCCGCGTTGACATTTTTAAATTTATTGATAAGGACAGAGTGGAACATATAATGCAGGCCATAGCAGAAATGCCCGAGGCTTTCAGTTCAAAAGAATTATTTGATAAGCTTGGCGGTAATTTCAGCTATGGCGAATTGCGGGCGGCAATGGCCTATGCGGGGAAGAAGGTGGTGGAGAAAAAAGAGAAATAATAAATTGCACACATGAGTTGAGCTTAACACTTAACAAATGAAAACAATTTTTGATAGTGGAGTACGAGAAAAATTAATTCAGCGAATAAAATTACTTAGCCACAACCACAAACCTCTTTGGGGAAAAATGAACATTTACCAAATGCTCATACACAACACCTATTGGAATGGCTGGATGCTCGGAAATGATGAACACACATACAAGCAAGAATTTTTAGGAAAGATTTTTGGAAAAATTGCGTTAAAACGAATGGTAAAGGACGAAAAGCCATTTGATAAGAATATCCCCACATCCGACCAGTTCAAAGCAAAAGAATTACATGGTGATTTAGAAGCCGAAAAAGAAAAGTGGATTTCGTTAATTAACGAATATGAAAATTATAATAACCCAAATTTCGTTCACGACTTTTTCGGAAAAATGACAAAAGAACAAATTGGAATTTTAGTATATAAACACACTGACCACCACCTACGACAATTTAATGTATGAAATACCTGGTTCATCTAAACACGAACCAAGGCATACTCACCACTCCACCCCATACGTGCCCTTCTCTCTGGTTGGGTAATAACCCTCAATCAGCACTCCACCTTTTTTATATTCCAACATACGATTTAAAGCTGCAAGGTTATCTACCGGCACTTTATCCATATAGGTAATAATAAACCCTTCGCGCAGGCCGGCTGCTTGCCATTTTCCTTCTTTCAGTTCTTTTAGTTGCACGCCTCCTTCAAGTTTCAGGTTAAGCAAATCAGTGTAAGCGGCATCTTCAAAGTAAGCGCCATTAATTTCATTTTTTATTTCAGGCTCCATAAGGGCTTCATTTCCATCGCTGTTTTTTAATCGGGCGCGCACGGTGTGGTTTTCAATGCCCCGCATGTATGTTACGGAAATTTCTTTGCCGGGGCGGTTGCGTGCAACCCACTCCTGCAATTCGGAAACAGTATTTACCGGGTGCGCATCAATAGCGGTAATCACATCGCCTTGCTGAATGCCCGATTCTTCTGCTGCACCTCCGCGACTAACCCTGTTCACCAACACGCCACGATTTACCTTGAGCGAAAGTCTGTCGGAAACATTTGCATCTACATCGGAAATCTGTATGCCTAACAACCCACGTTGCACCTTGCCATATTCAAGCAAATCATCCATTACTTTTTTTACCAAACTTACCGGTATGGCAAATGAATAGCCCGAATACTGACCTGTTGCCGTAGCAATGGCCGTGTTTATACCAATCAACTCGCCTTTCAGGTTTACCAACGCACCGCCACTGTTGCCGGGGTTCACTGCGGCATCGGTTTGTATAAACGATTCTACCTGAAGATTATTCCTGTCGCGCAGTATGCCGATATTCCGCGCTTTTGCACTTACAATACCTGCCGTTACAGTTGAGTTGAGGTCGAACGGATTGCCAATAGCCAACACCCATTCGCCCGGCCCGATGCCATCGGAATTGCCGTAACGGATGAACGGAAGTTCTTTTGCTTTTATTTTCAGCAAGGCAAGGTCGGTGCTTGGGTCGGTGCCCACAATCCTTGCGTAGTAACGCTGGTTATCGTTCATTACTACTTCAACGTTTGTGGCATCTTCAATTACATGATTATTGGTAACGATATAGCCATCGTCTGAAATAATAACTCCCGAACCTGATGAACGCGCAGGCATCTTGTGATACATCTCAAGCGGGTTAAGACTGAATGCACCCGAACCATACGTGGTGCGAATGTGCACCACACCACTCACTACTTTTTTTGAAGCTGCAAGAAAATCCATTCCGGCCGGAACACGATAGGCCGTATCAGATTCAAAATTGGTGAGCCGCATGCGCTGCCGGTCTTCAATGGAAGAATATGGTGTGGAAAGTGAATCGAGGTAATGCACGGTGTACCACGACCCGACTATGCCACCGGTAACGGCCACCAACAAAATCAACAGGGTAAGGATTATCGTACGCTTCATGGTTCAACAGAGTTTTGTTTCTCAACCCGTAAGAAAGGTAACGCATTTTTTTAAGGAGTGGCTAATGCCCGGCTTTATTTTAAGATAAACGAACATTTACTACTGCATATAAACAAGAAAAGCCCCGCCTCCGTTTCCGAAGACGAGGCCCCCTCACCTAAACCTAACCCTACATCCTATTTTTAGTTTACCTTAATGGTAGTTTTTAGCGCTTTCTTTTCATCCTTGGGTACAGTTATCTCCAGGATACCATTCACATAGGCCGCTGAAACTTTTGCAGCATCTGTGTTTTCGGGCAATGAAAATGAACGGCTGAATGTTCCGTACTGCGTTTCAATGGAGTAAAAGTTTTCCTCCTTCTTTTCGGTTTTGAACTTACGCTCCCCACTGATGGTAAGGACATTATCCTTCAGGTCGATAGTGAAATCTTCCTTATTCATGCCCGGAACGGCTACATGAATTTCATACGCTTTTTCATTTTCCACTACATCAACGCGCGGCACAAACGAGTAGGCAGAACCACCGGTGCGGGCAACGGATTCGTTAAAAAAACGGTCAATCAAATTGCTGAAGGAAGTCGGAACGAAATCGTTCATTGCGTTATATCTTACAAGGCTCATAATTTTTAGTTGTTTTAGTTTAACATAAAATCTTCTGAAACCCCTATCCTGAAAAAGTATGCCGTTCAATAAAATAAGTCATAATGGCGTATTTTTTAACTTTTTAAAGATACAATGCGGTCATTTTGTCTTGCTAAGATGTTCCCTTCCCTGCACTTAAAACACAACTGTCAATCTTGATAAAAGTGCGTTTATTCATATAATTTCCTTGTTTTTAGTCCTTTTAAAGGGATTAAAGCGGTATATTTTCGACTTATTCAACCATACCTGAACTATGAACTTATCTTTTTGGGATTATTTCGTTTTCATTGCCTACTGCCTGCTTATCCTGGGGATTGGCCTGTATGTTTCGCGTAACAAAAAGGGGCAAGAAAAAAGTGCTGAAGACTATTTCCTTGCCGGAAAGTCGCTGCCTTGGTGGGCCATTGGCGCTTCGTTAATAGCCGCCAACATTTCGGCAGAACAATTTATCGGTATGTCAGGCTCCGGCTTTGCTATAGGCCTTGCTATTGCCTCATACGAATGGATGGCTGCCATTACGTTATTAATTGTAGGAAAGTTCTTTCTACCTATCTTCATCAACAAAGGCATTTATACCATTCCGGGGTTTGTTGAAAAACGTTTCAGCACAAACCTGAAAACCATATTAGCCGTTTTCTGGCTGGCGCTGTTTGTATTTGTTAACCTCACTTCTGTACTGTACCTCGGTGCACGCGCGCTTGATACCATTGTAGGCACCGGTGATGGCAGCATGATGGTGTACAGTATTATCGGGCTTGGTCTGTTTGCGGCAGCCTATTCATTATACGGTGGTTTGTCGGCAGTTGCCTGGACGGACGTTGCCCAGGTTGTGTTGCTTATTGGCGGTGGTTTAATGACTACCTTCCTCGCGCTTGAACACGTATCGCCAACAGGCAATGTACTGGACGGCTTTACACACATTATGCAGGTGGTTCCTGAAAAATTTTCTATGATTATCAGCAAAGGCGAGATTATTGACCCGAATGGCAAAGATGCCTGGTGGGATTTACCCGGACTGGCCGTATTGATTGGCGGCATGTGGGTTGCCAACGTGTACTACTGGGGCTTTAACCAATATATCATTCAGCGCACGCTTGCCGCTAAAAGTTTGCCCGAAGCGCAGAAAGGAATTGCCTTTGCCGCATTTCTGAAAATATTATTACCGTTAATTGTTGTAGTGCCCGGCATTATTGCGTTTGTTTTAAATTCCGACAGCACCGGTGCATTAACACCGGCAACACTCGACCCAAGTTTTGTTTCTGACACCGGCTCAATAATAAACGACAATGCCTGGCCCTGGCTTGTGCGCAGCTTTATTCCTGTTGGATTAAAAGGATTGGTATTGGCTGCATTGGCTGCTGCTATTGTTTCATCACTGGCATCCATGCTTAACTCAACCGCTACCATTTTTACAATGGATATATACAAGCCTTACATCAATAAAACCGCTACGGAAAAACAAACCGTTACAACCGGAAGAGTAACAGCCGCTGTTGCATTGGTTATCGCCATGTTTATTGCGCCCTTGTTGGGTAATCTTGGGCAGGCGTTTCAGTTTATCCAGGAATATACGGGTATTGTTAGTCCGGGTATTCTTGCCGTATTCATTGCGGGCTTGTTCTTTAAACGCGCCACTAATAACGGAGCCATTTGGGGAGTTATCTGTTCAATACCAATTGCCTTTTACTTTAAGGTTGCACCCAATGGCTGGTCGGATGCTGCCATTTTCGTAACCATTCCGTTCATGCATCAAATGTTTATAACGGCTATCGCTTCGCTTGCTGTTATACTGGCCATAAGTTATTACGAATCGAAGGTTGCGGATGCGAAAGGTATTCCGTTAAACAAAGAGTTGTTTAAGACCGGCCCCGCCTTTAATATCAGCGCTACGCTTGTGCTGATAATCTGCGCGATACTGTACGCGGTGTTCTGGTAAAATTTTCAGACCTATAAGGTTTTTAAAAATCTTATAGGTCTGTTTATTTCAAGTGCGGTTTGATAAGTTCAATCCACGCGGCATAGCCGGTGTCGTTCATGTGCAACATATCTTCCAAAAACAATTCGTGCCTCGGCCTGCCCGCTTCATCCAGCATCACATCAAAAACATTAATGTAGGAAGTTCGCTTTACGCCTTTCAGGTATTCTTTAATAAGCCTGTTTCCTTCGCTAAAAACCGGTAAGAGTTTCTCGCGGCTGGGGCTTGGCTTCATGGCTACATAAGAAATGTGCACACGCGGAAAACGATGACGGATTAACTCTACTAATTTTGCAAACCTGTTTAACACGTCATGGCCTGTAACGGTCGAGTCATAAGCGATGTCATTCTCACCACAATAGAGTACAATTTGTCGAGGGGCGTAAGGCGTTATCACGTAATCCACATACCGAATCTGGTCTTGTAACGTGGAGCCGCCATAGCCTACATTGATTATTGTTTTACCTGGAAAAGATTTATCTGCATCTTTCCACATGGTAAAGGATGAACTTCCGGCAAATAGTATTTCTCCTCTCGGCTTTGGCGCTGCTGCATCCGCCAATACAATCTCCGCAACTTCATTCCAAAAAGGTAGTTGCTGTGCAGATAATTGTGCGGCAGTAAGAATTAAAAGTGCTGATAAAAATAAAATTCTGCGCATCGTTATAATAGGTTTTGAAATAATCTTAAAGATTCTCAAATCATTTCAATTCAAACTCCGCCTGTTTTGCATCGCGCGAGTTGCCGCCCACGAATACATGAAACTTACCCGGTTCTGCGCCAAACGTAAGGTCAGCCCTGTAAAACGAAAGCTCTTTTTCGGTAAACGTAAAACTTACTGTTTTCGATTCGTCCGGTTTTAACGTAATCTTCTGAAAGCCTTTTAATTCCTTAACGGGGCGTGTAACCGAACCAACCAAATCGCGAATGTAAAGCTGCACCACTTCTGCGCCTTCGCGCGAACCTGTGTTGGTAACCTCTACTGAAACAGTAAGCGAACCGGACATCGGCATTTCTGTTTTATCAAGTTTCAACTCGCCATATTGAAATTCGGTATAGCTCAACCCATACCCAAACGGGTAAACCGGATCGTTGGAAACATCTAAATAATTGGAACGGAATTTCTGAAACCATTGCCCATCCGCCAACGGGCGCCCGGTATTCTTTTGTGAATAGTACATAGGCAACTGCCCAACATGCTGCGGAAACGTTGTTGTCAGTTTCCCGGAAGGATTAACATCACCAAACAATACATCGGCAATGGCATCACCAGCTTCGCTTCCGCCAAACCACACATTCAATATGGCCGGAATATTTTCATTTTCCCACTTAAGGGTTAACGGTCTTCCTGTAAACAGCACAAGCACTACGGGTTTACCTGTTTCCAATAACGCTTTCAACAGGTCGCGTTGCGTTTGTGGTATATCAATATTCACACGACTGGATGCTTCACCACTCATCTCTGCTCCTTCGCCAACAGCCGCAACAATAACATCGGCCGAGCGGGCAATACGAACAGCTTCCTCGCGGATAGCGTTAGCCGAACGCGGATCGCGGTTAAGCGATTTTCCAAACATAGTGCCACGCTCTTCTATGGCCGGGTCGTCATGCAAATTTGAGCCTTTCGCGTAAACAACCTTTGCATTTTCTCCAACCGCTTTTTTAAGTCCTTCCAACACCGTTACCGATTCAGAAAAACGTGCAGCTACACTCCACGTACCGGTCATGTTGGTAGCGGCATCGGCTAACGGGCCAACCACCGCAATGGTTCCTTTCTTTTGTAAGGGCAATACGTTGTTCTGATTTTTCAGCAACACAAAACTTTGTGCGGCAACACTTCGTGCAAACGCGCGGTTCTCCGTTGTAAATATTTCTGTCTTAGCACGCTCTTCATCGCAATAGCGATACGGGTCATCAAACAAGCCGAGATCAAATTTAGCTTTTAAAATTCTGCGGCAGGCTGCGTTAATTTGCGCTTCTGTTATTTTTCCTTCTTTAAGCGACTGCGCCAACGTTGTTAGCAAGCCTTCGCTTACCATGTCCATATCCAACCCGGCAGCAAGCGCATGGGCCGATACCGATTGAAGATCGCCATAGCCGTGATCGATCATTTCGCTGACGCCCGTATAATCGGATACGATAAATCCGTTAAAGCCCCACTCATCGCGCAGCACATCAGTCAACAACCACTTATTTGCTGTGGCAGGAATACCATCAATTTCATTAAACGATGCCATCACACTTCCAACACCGGCATCAACCGCTGCTTTGTAAGGAGGAAAATATTCGTTATACATTCTGTGGCGACTCATGTCGGTTGTGTTGTAATCGCGCCCCGCTTCGGACGCGCCATAAAGTGCATAATGCTTTACGCACGAAAGTATGGTGTTGTTTGCCGAAAGATCATCGCCCTGGTAGCCGCGCACCATGGCTTTTGCTATCTCCGAGCCGAGGTAAGTGTCTTCTCCGCTTCCTTCCGAAATTCTTCCCCAACGCGCATCGCGCGACAGGTCAACCATGGGTGAGAACGTCCAGTTGATACCGTCAGCGCTGGCTTCCTGCGCAGCAACACGGGCGGTTTTTTCAATCAGTTCCATATCCCAGCTACAACTTAATCCTAACGGAATAGGAAACACCGATTCATAGCCATGAATAACATCCATACCAAACAGCAACGGAATTTTCAGCCTGCTTTTCTCTACGGCAATCTGCTGCATTTCTCTAATTGATTTCACCGTTTTGATATTGAAGAGTCCGCCAACTAAACCTTTCTCAATTTTCTTTGCGATGTCAGAACTCTCTGCCTGACCGGTAGTAAACTGCCCGGCCGTAGGCAGGTTAAGCTGGCCGAGTTTTTCTTCCAGTGTCATGATGCTTAACAGCGAATCAATTTTTTTATCGTAAGCATTGCTTGCTGTTTTAGATTGGTTTGTGCATGACGAAAAAACAATACACACAAGTAAAAAGTATATGCCGTATTTCATTATCTATTGGTTGTGATGTTTAAATATATTACTCTTATTCAGGATGAAGGTTATAAAGCCTTCATTCGTAAAACAGTTTTAGTTACTATAACTAAATCCAAGTTTTGTTAAACCTTCCTGCACTTCGGGCGCCTCCATGAATAATTTCCACAACAAACCGGTACGGTAATTTTCAATCATAACCGGAATAGGCCCCTGGTCGATAGCTAAGTAACGTGGCAAATACCAGTTGTGCTCAAAACTAAACGCATCGTAAGGGCCGTACTCACCTACCAGGCTGTCGCGTTCGGGTGCATATAAAAATTTCAAAAACTTCATGCTCTCTTCGGGAGTATAAGGAAACGAAGAGAGTGCCGCTGTGGGCGATATAACACCGAGGTCGCGGTTAGGCTGATGGCCTGCATATCCTTTCATGGAATAGCTTGAGGTCATGCCCCAGCAATCTTCGCCATAGCCTTTAAAGTTATTCGGGTTAGCTACGCTGTGCCGGTAGTGAATAAGCGCATGGTTTTTATTCAGCTCCCAATAATTTCCGTAACGGTCTTCGAGGTTGCGCGGGTCAAGACCCAAATAAGAATAATGCGCCCAGAACAACGGCCCTACCGGGTCATTGCTGTGTTCGTAATGATCCAGCACGGTTGGCAAATCATAATAAACACGGTCGGTTTTAATGCTGTCGTTGCGCGCCCAGCCTTTGTGATACGCTTCGGGTTTTATAGAATACGTGGGCGAGCCTGCGGCCAACACATACATAATAAGACATTCATTATATCCGCCTACCGGGAAATTCATTTCCCATCCATAATTAGGCGACCAGTGCCAATACAATACATCTTCACCGCCTTTGGTGTACCAGTTCCAGTTCACCTCGCGCCAGAGTTTATCAATTTTTTCGGCTAATGCTTTTTCTTCTTCGTTGCCATCTTTAAAATATTCGCGCACGGTTAGTAAACCTTGCACCAAAAAAGCGGTTTCTACCAAATCGCCTCCATCATCTTTTTTACTGAACGGCTTTGTTTTTCCTGTTGGGCCGTGCAGCCAATGCGGCCAGGCGCCATAAAAGCGGTCGGCTGTGTCGAGATAGTTTACAATTTTTTGAAAATGCTTTACTCCTTCTTCGCGGGTGATGAAATTTCTTTCTATCCCTACAAGAATGGCCATCAGGCCGAAGCCGGAACCTCCGGTAGTAACTACATCTTTATCGTTTTGCGGATAGATGTCATCCATGTGTGTGCGTTCGGGTGCAAGGCCGGAGGTTGGCTCTGCGTTGTTCCAGAAATACTGAAAGGTTTGATATTGAACTTTTGTTAATAAGGAATCTTCGCTGATCGCTGCCGAGGCGTGTTCTTCATTTTTTATTGTGCAGGCTGCCATCAACAAAAGGGCTGCCATTGGATATAAAATTTTTCTTTTCATCATACGTTGTGTTATTTCTGATACCAAATTATAGTTGTTCAATAACTAAACCCAAGTTTATTTAAACCATCCTGCACTTCGGGGGCTGACATGAACAAATCCCAAAGCAAACCGGTACGGTAATTCTCAATCATAATAACAATAGGCCCCTGGTCTATCGCCAGGTACGAGTTGGCCGTCCAGCCTTGTGTAATATTAAACGCATCGTAAAATCCGTAGCCGTTTTCAGCCCAAAGTTTGTCGCCCAATGTGTAGTAAAAAAATTTCAATGCCTTCATCGACTCTTCGGGCGTGTAAGGAAAAGAAGAAAGCGCGGCTGTTGGCGTAATCACGCCCAAATCGTTAGTAGGCGAGTGTGCCGAATAACCGCTGTGGTTATCGCTGGCGGTAAGTCCCCAACACGCATCACTATACCCCACAAAATTTTTCGGGTTGCGGATAACGTAGTTATGATTGATAAGCGAATGACTTACATTTTGTTGCCAGTAATCGGCATACGCATCGGAAAGATTGCGCGGATCAATACCAAGAAAGGAATAATGCGAAAAGAATAACGGCCCGCCATACGAAGACCCTAACGGAAGCTGAATGCCTTCGTAGCTGTTACCGTTTTGCATATTGCCGTTTCGCGCCCAGCCCTGGTCGTAAACACTTTTAGGTATGCTGTGTGTAGGTGATGCCGCAGCCAACAGATACGTGATGAGGCATTCGTTCCATCCGCGAATTTGTAAGTTCATTGTCCACTCCTTATCAGGCGACCAGTGCCAGTACAACACGTCTTGATCGTTTCGCCTGTACCAATCCCATTCTACGGTTTCCCACAACGTGTTGATGCGGGTAATCAATTCCTGTTCTGTGGGGTTGGATGCGTTTAAGTATTGCCGGAACGTAATCAACCCTTGCACTAAAAACGAAGTTTCCACCAGGTCGCCACCGTTATCGTTGGCGCTAAAGGGTATTACCGCACCGGTGTTGCCATTGATCCAGTGCGACCATACGCCATGAAAGCGATCGGCTGTTTCAAGAAAATCAAGAATTTTATCTAAGCGTTCCACACCCTCTGCACGTGTAATAAATCCGCGTTCGATGCCTACAATAATAGCCATGATGCCAAAGCCGCTACCACCGCTTGTTACCAGGTTGCCCGAAGTGTTTCGCTCGCGTGCCATGCCGCTTGCCGGATGCGCAAAATCCCAGAAGTAGTTAAAGGTTTGTTGTTGTACACGGGTGAGGAGTTCATCATCGCTTATTACAGGGAATTTGGGAGTGGGATCGGTTTCGGTATAGAAATACCGGGATGTTGCCGTAACTGTTTCTCCATGTGCTCCCTTTATGCTGTTTGATAAATTAAGTTGATGACGCGACAGATGCATTAAAGGTTGTGTTGATGTGATGGTCAGTTTTTTATTTCCTTCTGAAAAAGCATACGTAAGCGGTATGTTAACCGACCCGCGTATAACCCGTGTATTTGATGAAGTAATTGTTTCGGGGTTTAACGGATGCGAAAATGTAATTTCAATGTTTAATGTTCGGGGCACATCAATGATGTGTGAAGTTGTGCTTAGGTGTTCTTCTTCCGCAATCTTCAGCGATGTAATATTAATCGTGCCGATACCGGTAGTGAACTGTGCGGTAAGTCCGCGAAAATTTTGGTGTGCTGCTCCTTTTAAACCATCAGTGACTTCGAGGATGTAAGTCTGGCTGCTGATAAGTTCTTCGTGGGCGGCAGATACGGTTGTGTTGCTTTCAAGAAATGAAAATGTCAATGGTATTTCTTCACCGTTAATATGGCGCAGGCGAAAGGAAGCGGGTACAGTAGTAATGTCTATTTCAGCATCAAACGAAACGGTTACCGGAGCAGTGAGTGATATGCTTGTATTGCTTGCTGGATCAGAAAGATCAAGAACGGTTTCTCCTATCTGAACAGCCGGATCATTTAAAAATTCAGGCTCCGTTACAACCTCATTACCGGTACAGGATGAAAAAAAGATAAGGAATAAAAACGGAAGGAGTAAAGAATATTTGAACATGCCGGATAAAACAAACAGGTGAATAAAATAATGAGGGTTTCTCTGAAACCCTCATTATTGATTGAATTAACCAAGAAAACACTTAAGGCTTTTCAGCATCATACTGTGTCTGAACTTCAGCCTCAGTAAGCGCTTTGCCATAGATGCGAACATCATCCAGTAGCCCTTTGAATTGGTTTGTTCCTGTTGCAAAATTAGCCCAGCCATCAGCAACTATTGGATTACCGGTTGCCTGGATGAAACCAAGAGCCAGGTTATTACCACCATCAGTTGTGTTACCCGAGAAGCCTACACCTACTGCGGTTCTTTTGCCATCTGCTTCAGGCCAGAGGTTAAAATTCCACTGACGTGTTTTCATGCCATTTACATAGCTGGCGCCTGTTTTAGTAGAAGCATTATAAGTATAAACAACGTGTGCCCATACATCCATGAAGTATTGACCAACACCCGGAGGTGTTTCACCTGAAATATCTAACGCAAATTCAGATCCTTGCCAGGTATTAGCATTACCGTTCCACCAGTTGTCTTCACTAACGAAAGTACCATTCTCCAACTCATATCGTGCAGCAAGCTTGACACCTTTGGTTGGTGAATCCCATTCTCCTCCCATTATTTCAAACTGAAATCCGTGCCATGCAGCAAGACCTACAACAAAATGAGCAGTTTTTGATCCGTCTGCTTTTACCCACAAACTTAATGTAAAGCTACCATGTGTCAGGAATTCATCAGCGTTGGGTATTTCTATAATCGAAGTTTCTCCGTTAAAAGAAGCCGCTTTTCCTGCAGCCGCGTTCCGGGAAGCAACATAGGTAATGTTAGAAATTGATGTTGCATCATAGTTACCCGTTAAATCATCCGCGTTGTCTTCAAACTTAAAGTGTGCAAGTAGCCCGTCTTCAATAGGTTCTTCATCCTCAATTTCAGTTTTAAATGTTCTTGTAGCTTGTGTGAAGATACCACCATCTGAACCTTTAATGGCAGAGGTTAACGTAAGCGTGTATTCAGTGTCCTGTGCTAAAGCGGCAGCAGGCGTTACCGTTACTGTAGAGCCGCTTGTTGCTACTGTTGTTGATACAGCCGAACCGCCTTGTGTAAGCGTAACATTTGTTGAAGTGGCTGTGGCCGCATCAACATTTTTAGAAAATACAACTTCAATCTTTGCATCTACCGGAACATTTGATGTTGTTGCTTCTGCTGCTAATGGCCTGCTCACATCCTCGCCTGTATTGATACTTGTACCAATGGCCGTAATACTTACAAGATTAAGTGGCCCTGCCTGCACCGGGTCATCATCATCACCGCAGGCAACAAGGAAAACCACCGAACCGATGAACAGTGTGGCTAATAGAAATTTGATTGTTTTCATAATTAAGTTGTTTTGTTTTAGTTAAAACGTTACTGAAAATATAATTATTGTTAAATAATCCGTCACTCACTTGCTGTATCTCACAGCGTTTCTTCTACAAAAAAAGTCTAACTCATTAATATCCCGGGTTTTGTATTAATACTCCGTCCGAACGGTCAATTTCTTCCTGTGGAATGGGCAATAGTTCATGCTTGCCAACCACAAAGTTTGTTTTACCGGCTGCATGCAATACTGTTTCTGCAATACCCCAACGCACAATATCGAAGAAGCGTTCATGTTCCATTGCCAGTTCTATCCTGCGTTCATGACGAATATGATCACGTAACAACGCCTGGTTAGTTTCGGTTATCTGCGGAAGCACAGAAGCATTTCCTCCCCGTGCACGGGCACGAACCTGCTCAAGGTAATCCAGCGCATTAGAAGTCTGGTTTAATTCATTGGCGGCCTCTGCTGCCATCAGCAAAACATCAGCATACCTGAGAATCCGCACATTCATCCAATGACCGAAGCGGCTTCCGGCTGCTGCCCTGTAGGTTGGATTTGTATAAACCTTCTGGTTATAGCGCACGTTTGGAACACCATCAAGTGGCGGAACAATTTCGCCATACGGAGTAACCTCACCCTGGAAAAGAATAGTGTGGTCTTGTCGTGGATCTCCAGATTCATACGCATTGACTAATTGCACGGAAGGTGAGTTGAAGCCCCAGCCCAGATCCATAGCGCCTGTGCCTCTGATGCCCTGCCCGACTACATATTCAATTCCGAAATTGTAGCTTTCATTACGAATGGCCTGTATTTCAAATACCGATTCACTGGTATTTTCTCCGGCCTCCGTAAAAATTACGTTGTATGGTGTATTTAAGTTATAAAAACCAGATGCAATCACGTTCTGGCTCATTTGCAGTGATTCCGCCCAGCGTTGTTGGTACAGATATACTTTAGCTAACAAGCCTTGTGCAGAACCTCTTGTGGGTCTTCCGATAAAGGCAGCACCCCATGTTGGAGGAAGTATTCCGGCAGCGTACAACAAGTCCTGCTCAATAAGCGTATATATTTCCTCTTTCGAGGCTCTTGGTACATTAAAGTTATCACTATCGGTAATCAAGTCGTCAACTTTGGGCACACCGCCAAAGGCACGCACCAGGTTAAAATACAAATACCCTCTTACAAACCGGGCTTCGGCACGGGCCATGTTATATTCTTCTTCCGAGATTTCTGAACGTAAGGAATCAGACTGCTGAAGCACCACATTGCACTTGTTGATAGCTCTGTAATTATCCCTGTAAAATGTAAGCGTAAGCCCATGATTAGGCAACAGTGTAAAGTCATCATAAGGCGCCTGGCTTTGCGCTCCATCTGTTGGTGTGCTTCCTTTATCGGCATCGTCTGACCGGATGCTCACCACACCAACATAAGGCCATGCGTGAACACCGTATAAACGCAGGTCGGAATACATTCCATAAATAAACTGCGTAAGGCCACCTGTTGGATAGGTTTCTGTGGTGTAGCGACCTAATGGTTTTCTGTCGAGAAAATCTTCACACCCTAAGACCAGCAAGGTGAGAGCTGCTATCAATACGGTATATACTTTCTTTTTCATATCTGTTGAATAAAATCGTCTTACTAAAAACTCAGGTTAATACCGGCTGTATAGGTTGCGGGTATAGGATACACGCCATTATCAATACCAAAACTCACGGGCGAGCCTCCAACTTCAGGAGAATACCCGGTTGCTTTCATAAACGTGAACACGTTTTGTGCGTTCACATAAACTTTTGCATTCTTTAACTTAATGCGCTCCAAAACGGCAGAAGGAAAATTGTAACCAAGCGAAACATTTCTGATTCGGAGATAATCACCTTTGTCAAGAAAATAGGTTGAGGGTAAAAAGTTGTTCGGTCTTGCGTTATCCATGATCGGCTCGGTGTTGGAAGAACCGGGGCCAACCCAACGTTTCAGCCTGTTAGCCTCATAATTAAGCGGGGCAAAGGTTTGTGATGACCGCTGGCGGTATATTTCATTTCCGGCCACGCCCTGTAAGTCCACACTGAGATCAAAGCTTTTATAAGAAAGACCAAGCGAAAGGCCAAATGTGTAGTCGGGTATGGGCGAACCTATAAAGGTTCGATCCTGATCGTTAATTGCGTTATCGCTATCGTTCACATTTCTGTAACGGATATCGCCAGGCCGTATAGTTCCCTGCTGATTAGGAGCGCTGTTTATCTCTTCCTGGCTTTGGAAAATACCTTCCTGAACGTAGCCGAAAAATGCCCCGATAGGATGGCCGATAGCCGTGCGCGACTGCCCGGAAGGCCCGGCAATTATGGTGTACCCAACATTATCGCCTATGGATAATACTTCGTTGTGGATAGTGGTAACGTTGGCGTTTATCGTGTATCTCCAGTCTTGCGAGAAGGTGTCATTCCAGCCAAGCACAAGTTCAATCCCTCTGTTCAGAATAGTACCAGCATTAACTTGTGATACACTGGCGCCTACTGCACCGGGTACATCAATCGTTACAAGAATATCTCTTGTTTTTCGGTTATAGAAAGATGCCTCTGCTGTGAACTTGTTGTTCAGAAAAATTGCTTCAAACCCTGCGTCAAATCCTTCTACTACCTCCCATCGGATGTTAGGGTTGGGTATGAACTGCGGAATAGCTGCCGGATATACGTTTTCGCCAAATACACCAGACACCCCTGTGTTCAGCAACGGGTAATACAGATAATTACCGATTTTATCGTTGCCCAACCTGCCCCACGAAGCTTTCAACTTGAGAAAATTGATGATATCATTATTAGCCATGAATGATTCTTCTGTGACAACCCAGCCAGCTCCAACAGAACCAAAGTTACCCCAACGATTAAACGGGTTGAATTTAGACGTTCCGTCTCTGCGATATGAAACATTCAACAGGTACTTATCCTTAAAGGCGTAATTAGCACGCAAGAGAAAGGACAGAAATGCCTGCTCATCTGCACCTCCGTTATTAGTTCGTGTGGGGTCATTATCGCCAATTCCCAGATACCAGAAATCAGGATGATTCGGTATAATCAGCGGCTCTTTGCCTTGCCTGCTACCTTCAATAAAATCGCTGCCAATATATTGTTGTGTCATACCTCCTAATACGGTAAATACATGCTCATTATTAATTTCCTTGGAATAGGTTAGCGTATGATCCACTTGCCATGTTGTGTTCGTTCCATTTCGCTGGCGTACAGAAGAAAACTGGTTTGGCTGAACTGTTTCACCTACTGCTCCATATTGATAAAACGGAGTGTAGCCTCTTGATTTACTAAATCCTAAATCGGCATAGGCAACAGATTTCCAGGTGAAGTCTTTAAGGAAATTCAGTTCTACAAAACCGGAAGCCACTACCCTGTAACCTTCGCTGATGGTTGTGCCTTTCATAAATTCCATAACAGCCACGGGGTTGCTTACCTGCGCCCGTTGAAAAGCCGGTGCCGTATTGTACACACCATCCGGCCCTTTGGGAGCATACACCGGAACCGCCCAAATAGCATTGTTTAACCCGGCTGTTTGCGGCTCGCGCGTCCACCTGAATATGGAAATATCACCACCAACTTTTATATGCTTGTTAATGGTAAACTCATCGCGCAAACGAGCCGTGTAACGTGAATAAGAATCATATTTCACAACACCATCCTGCTTAAAGTAGTTGAGGCTAAAGCTGGTTTGATGCCGTTCAGATGCTGATGTAATGCTCAGACTGTGATTAGTTATAAAAGCATTTCTGAGAATCAAATCCTGCCAGTCGGTATTAGCTGTATAATTACTGAAATCGTATTGAGCCTGACCGCGATTTGACAATTCTTCGTTATACAGCATTTTAAACTGCTCGGCATTTGTCACATCAATAAAGTCTATTACTTTCTGGAAGCCAGCATACGAGCTAACGTTGACATTAGTTTGACCCTTCTGTGCTCTTTTTGTGGTGATGATAATTACTCCATTTGCACCCTGTACCCCGTAAATGGCAAGTGAGGAAGGGTCTTTTAGTATTTCCATTGAAGCAATGTCGTTCGGGTTAACAAAATCAATATTGTTAGCAAAAATTCCATCTACCACATAAAGGGGGTTGGCGCCACTTATTGAGCCTACACCTCTTATCTGAATGGTAGGGCTTGCGCCTGCAACACCACTATTTGTTACCATAACGCCTGCAACTTTTCCCTGAATAGCGTTTAGCGGGTTAGCATTAGGTTTATCAGAAACATCGCTTCCCTTTAAAGACGCGATGGAGCCAGTTACATCTCTTTTACGCTGTGTGCCATATCCTATCACCACTACTTCTTCCAGCGCAAAGGCATCACTTTCCATAACAACATCTATTGTTTGCCTACCGCCTATTTGAACAATCTGAGTCTTGTAACCAATAAACGTAAACACGAGAACATTCTCGCCTTCACTAACAGCTATACTGAAGTTTCCTTCAATATCTGTTACACCCCCTTTTTGAGTTCCCTGCACCAACACGTTCACCCCTGGCAGAGGCTGGTTGTCTTCCGCAGCAACAACCCTACCCTGAACCTGACGACTTTGCGCCCACGCTATTGTTCCCAGTGTGGTAGAGAACATCATAACCAGTAAAATTCTCTTCATAAGCTATTTTTCAAAATTTGGTTGCACATTTTGTGTCCCTCTTTTCAATAAAATTTGGTAAAACCAAGCAAAACAGGAAGTTTTTATGCAACAATTGCATTTTTTTGCATGGCTTTGTACCCTTTTTAGTAAGGTGTATTTTATACAAAAAAAACATTGATTAAACCCATAAATTGTAAATAATAGGGTCAATCTCTAAAATTGATCACATAAAAAAAACATCCGTAAACGTTTGCTGAATTTTGCTACCTGAAAACGTGTTCCGGGTCGGTTTTCTGCTTAGTGACGGTAGGGGGTACCTCCAAAATGACCTCTTCCCACCTTGAGCCGGTGAGTTTTTTACCCCTGTTTTCAAGCTCTACAAGGCGTTGTTGTACTTTATTGCGGAACGACCACACTGTATTTACCCCCACATCCAGCTTGTCCGATAATTCTTCAAGCGTATGCTGTTTACGGCCAATAACCGTAAGGTAGGCCATATAAAACGCCTTCTCTATCGGGAATTTAATGCTGTGGAAGATGGTATAGGCTGTTATGGACTCATTATACCCGCACCGGGTGCACCTGCGCGCAAATTTCTGGCTTCCGTTAAAATACTTCTCATTTCCACATTTCCGGCATTGAAAGCCGCGCTCCCACTTCAGTTGCTCTAAGAAACGGTGACACGACAACGTATCGGGATACAGGGTGCGGAACTGCTCGTAATCCATAGTTTTTTCCTGCAACCGCTCGTTCAGCACTTCCTTAATGCTGCTTTTCAGCTTCCAGTTGTCTAAGTCGAGCATGGAGTTGATTTTATTGATTTTGTCGGCCTGCTCCACCAGCTTTTTATTGCTTTCTTCCAACTCCTGGTTTTTCTTATCTAACTCTAATGTTCGCGCGCTCACCTTTTGCTCCAGTTCGCGGTTTACCTTGTCTTTCAGTTGCATGTTTAATTCATGCTGATGGATTATCCTGCGCAACGCCCGGTCGCGCATGTCTTTCAAAATTCGAATGCGGTCGCCCAGGGCAAACGTGAGGAAGAGCATTTCCAGTACAAATGAAAAGTGAAGGCTATAATGCGACAGCGTAGTAAAGGGCAACGCATTAAAATACACCATCATACGCAGAAAGAAACCTGCGAAGAGTATTCCGTAAGCAATAACAAAGAAGCGCGCAGGCTTGTACCCACCGCGCCAAACGGTTATGGCCGTATAAAAAATAAGCGACAGGGGGATGATCTCCAGGTTCCGGTAGGTTAAGAATTGTGGAAAGAAGAAAAGCTCTACGGCAAAGATTGCCGTTCGGGCAATAATCATCCATTTTAGCAGCTTGTCGAGCAACGGTGCATTGGCCTTTGTGCTTAAAAATTTGCGTGTAAAGACGAGCGCCCACAGTATCAGCAAATAAAGAAAAACCCCAACGGCATAGTTGTTCCACTCCGGATGGTTAGGCCACAGGTATTGAAAACCGATACCGTCCAAACTCATGGCATAGCCAGCCACGCTAAGTATATAGCAGGTGTAATAAATATTTTTAATCTCGCGAATGGCTATGTACATCAGAAAATTATAGAGGCTGATGATGAGGATCATGCCGTAAAAAGTTCCGAACAGGAAGTATTCGTTCAAGGCGTAATACACAAACCGGTTTACCGAACGAAGTGCAATACGCAAGTCGGCAAATTCGTGCGACTGCACGCGGAAGTAATACACCATTACCGTATCGCGGCTCATGTCGAGCTGAAACTCAAAGTTTTTGTGCCTGAAAGAGCGATTGGTAAACGGGTGCTGATCGCCCACGCTCACCACGCGGTAACTTCCGTCATATTCAGGGATAAAGGCTTCTATGTGGTCGATGGACTGGTCGTAAAATTCCAACAGCCACACTTTACGCGAATGGCTGGTGTGCTGAATGGGAAGGCGTATCCAATACGAAGTGTTGGTTTTGAAGTTGATGTTCTGATACCCCTGATGGATTTGAAACCGTTCTGAAAACCCGGTCGAGGTGATGTCAGCAAACGTTAAACTGTTGGCCGAGTCAACGTAGAAGCTGAGTTCGTTGGGCATGAAATTACGCTCGTCAACGGCATCATCTACCAAGAAGGGCTGTTGCGCAAAAACTGCCTGCCCAATCCAGAAAATTCCAAAAATGAATACTGCGCTTGCTCTCATAGTTCTACCTTAAACTACTGAAGAATTTTATGGTGTGCAATAACGGCAGCAAAAGGGGCAGAATTCAACAAAAATCGTATTACATTTTGATTTTACCCGGTCATAGTCTTAATATTGCACTCCCAAAAAATCAGGAATTCCTCCTTAGCTCAGCCGGTTAGAGCATCTGACTGTTAATCAGAGGGTCCTTGGTTCAAGTCCAAGAGGAGGAGCAACAAAAGCCGTTTCAAAAGCAGAAACGGCTTTTTTTTGACCTCACCTATTCACCCAGCCTCTACTTTCATTCTCACCAAATAAAAATAAGCATAAAAACCCAACCCCGTGCTTGCGGGTATCGTTACAGTGATTAACTTTGAATTTAAAAGTTCTTTTAAATGAAAGACATTCACGATTACGAGGGCGATATTGCCTCCATCCGCTCGGCTATGGAACGGTCTGTAAAATTCCTATCCCTTAGCGGGCTTTCCGGGGTATTGGCCGGTATGTACGCCCTCACCGGAGCCGGGCTGGCGTACTACCTCATTTATTACCCACACCCTCCGTTCGGGTTCAGGTTTTATTATGTAGACGAAAGCACCATTGTGCTAAGGCTGATGCTGATTGCGGCAGGTGTGCTTGCGCTGTCCATCATTACAGGGTATCTTATGAGTCAGCGTAAAGCAAAACGCCTCGGCTTAACCATCTGGAATAAAACCAGCAAAGGCCTTATGGCCAATCTTTTTATTCCGCTGATAACGGGCGGCTTGTTAATCTTAATTCTCGTTTCGCGCGGATACTATGGCATTGTTGCCCCGGCCTGTTTAATTTTTTACGGGCTTGCGCTTATACAGGCCAGCGCGTTTACCGTTACGGAGATACGCTACTTAGGTTTTTCTGAAATTGTTTTAGGATTGATTGCCGCACTATTGCCGGGTTACGGATTAGTCTTCTGGGCGTTTGGGTTTGGTGTGCTGCATATTGTGTATGGAGCAGTAATGCATTATCGTTACGACAAGTGAAAAATCCGTTTGAACAGTTAGACCGGGTATTGGAGCATCGGGTGCGGTTACAGATTATGTCTGTGCTGGTAGCGAACGATTCGTATGATTTCAACTCATTGAAAGATGTGTTGAATATTACTGACGGCAACCTTGCATCGAACCTGAAAGCGCTGGAAAAAGAAAAATATTTGTCTGTGTCAAAATCGTTTGTGAACCGAAAGCCGAACACCAAATACAAGGCTACCGAAAAAGGAAAAAACGCTTTTAAAAAACACTTAGACGCATTAGAAGAATTGATCAAAACGCAGCGCTGATTTTTTTATTCATTTACTTTGAAAATAAAAGTTCTTTTAAACAATAAATAAATATGGAACCAATCAAATCAACCAACCTCCCCGATCGCTTCAATCAGTGGTTGAAAGAATCGATCACCGTAAAACTTGCGTCAATCGGATTTCTGATTTTAGTGTTGCTGATACCCGCAGCCTGGATTGCCAGCATGATTGAAGAACGACAACAGCGCGCTGAATCGGTTATTGCCGAAGTGTCGGACAAGTGGTCGGGAAACCAAACGCTTTCAGGCCCGATATTAGTTGTGCCCTACAAGCACCGCGAAACAATCAAAATCGATAAAGACCAGGTAGAAATAAAAGAGAGTACACGAAAATCATTTTTTCTTCCTGAAACGCTTGACATAAACGGAACCGTTAGCCCCGAAAAACTTTCGCGCGGAATTTTCGATGCCGTAGTGTATGAATCTTCCTTTAACATGAAAGCTGTTTTTAGCAAACCCGATTTTAAACGCCTCGAAATTGCAGAAGATATGATCCTTTGGAATGAAGCGCACCTGATCGTGGCCATTACCGACCTTCGCGGCATCAACAAAACTCCTCCGGTAATAAAAGCAGGCAATCAAAACCTTGCTTCCGAGCCTGCACAAAACATTGGTGTATCAACACAAAAATTTGAACGGATTGTTCAACCACGCATGTACGAGGATGCCGCCTACTCCGTTAAGTCGGCAACCGGCATTGTGGCACCACTTAACTGGAAGAGCGAAGATGATTTTACCACAAACGCTGACATTGCTTTTAATCTGAAAGGGAGCAGCCGGTTAAGTTTTGTGCCCTCCGGAAAAACTACTACTGTAAACCTAAGTGGCCCCTGGCCCGACCCAAGTTTTAACGGTGAGTTTTTACCCACAACACGCGAAATAACCGACATTGATTTTACGGCCACCTGGAACGTGCTCCACTTCAATCGTCCGTTTGCGCAACAGTGGAAAGACAGCCACCAGGAATTAGTCGGCTCGGAATTCGGGTTAAAACTTTTAGTGCCGGTAGATCAGTATCAGAAAAGCATACGCACGGCCAAGTACGGCATACTCATTATCGTACTTACTTTTGTTGCGCTCTTTTTAGTGGAGATTACTCAAAAAATCCGGATTCATCCTTTTCAATACATTCTTATTGGTGCAGCGCTTATTATATACTACACGCTGCTGTTGAGTTTCTCGGAACAGGTTGGCTACACTATTGCCTACTGGATTTCAACAGTGGCTACCGTAGGGCTGATTGCTGCTTACGCAACATCATTCTTAACGGATAGAAGGTTGAACTTTTTATTCACCACTCTATTAGTGATCTTCTACACGTTCATCTTCATCATCATCCTGCAACAGGATTTCTCGTTACTTATAGGAAGTATTGGATTGTTCCTGATTGTGGCCACACTGATGTATTTCAGCAGGAGAGTGAGTTGGTATAAAGAACAACAGGTAACAAACACAAACGGATAAAAACAAACAGTTAATAATTATGCAAAACAAACGACCTATCGGAATAGTGGTTACAGCAACGCTTTTGCTGCTCATACCACTGATAGCCATGCACTTCACGGATGAAGTGAACTGGACTTCGACTGATTTCATTGCCGCAGGCATTCTTTTGCTTGGCGCAGGCCTCGCATTGGAATTCATTTTGAGAAAAATAAAAACAACACGATACCGAATAGTAGCGTGTACTATTCTGCTTTTAGCTTTCCTCCTCGTTTGGGCAGAACTTGCCGTGGGTATATTCGGAACACCGTTTGGCGGAAGCTAAAACAAGAAATTACCGGCAACGGCATGGGTACGCAGCAGGTTCACGTTAGCCCCGGTCTTTACTTATCAAAAGCTGGGGCATTTTTTTAATTTTGGCGTTGGTGGTCAGTTTTATGTAGATTTGGCGCATAAGTCGTATATTTTTTAAAACGAGAATTTAACAGCATGAAGCCCGCTAAAAAACTCACCAACATTCGCCTGGCGATTACAGAGTTATTTATGATCACACTCGGGGTTTCGATTGCATTGTTTTTTCAATTCTGGTATGAAGAAGCCAAAGAGCATGAGCTTGAAGAGAAAATACTTAAAGAGTTATTGACTACGCTAAACGATGATATAAACAGATTGGAGAATACTATTAAATCTGATATGGAAATATTGAAGGCCATTGACAGCGTGTTAACCCTGACAACAAAAGACGCCCCCTATCATCCTTCTATCGACACAGTAATTGCTTCAGCCTTTCAGGCATCTCCGTTTCACGCAAACGTATCAGGTTACGAAACGCTAAAAAATCTGGGGTTAAATTTAATCAGAAATGACACATTGAGGATCTCGATAACGAACTTGTACGAACGAATCTATTCCATAAAAAAATATATGTTTACCTACGCAGATGATTTCTGGATTGAGGCTTCTGCCTCGTTTATTATACAGAATTTTGAACAGTACAGTTTTATCACAATGAAACCCAATGATTTTGAAACTCTCAAGAAAAGCAAAGAATTCAAAGCTCTTCTTCAAACAAATTCAAGTTTCAGACTAACCGACCAAGTTCATTCAAAACGTGCGTTGCAGGATGCCAGAAAAGTGGCCGCCTCAATCGAGGCATATCTTGATACACTTTAATAGTTTGACTAAACACGGAAAAATGAACGCTAAAAATAAACCTATGAAAAAATTATTCATTTCCGTTTCATAGGCCAGTCCTGCATCTGCCAGTCAAAAATGCTGTAAAACTTTTTCGCCCGCTCAACATCGTCTGCGGGGATTTCAAAATGAACAACTTTTTTCATAACTGTCTTTTTGTTTAAGAAGCCATTTCAAAAATCGAATTGTCATCGCGGACTTGATCCGCGATCCCATAAAAATGTCGAAAAAACCAGATTCCGGGTCAAGCCCGGAATGACAAGGTTGCTTTATACGATTTTTGAAATGGCTTCAGGTTTTTCCAAAACAACAGCAGGGCTGTGACAACCCTATGTCAGCAGGTTATTCCTTTTCCAAAAACGGATACCGGTAATCCACAGGCGTAACAAAAGTTTCCTTAATGGTGCGCATAGACACCCAGCGCAGCAGGTTTACTTTAGCGCCTGCCTTATCGTTTGTGCCCGAGCCCCTTGCCCCGCCAAACGGCTGCTGCCCTACTACGGCTCCGGTTGGCTTATCGTTTATGTAAAAATTACCAGCCGAATTACTTAATTTTTTTGTAGCCAACTCAACAGCGTAGCGGTCTTTGGCAAAGATTGACCCTGTTAAGGCATAAGGCGAAGTGCTGTCAACCAGTTCAAGCGTTTGCTCAAAATTTTCTTCGTGATATACATAGATAGTTACCACCGGTCCGAAAATTTCTTCACACATGGTAACGGAAGAAGGGTCTTTGGTTTCGATAACGGTAGGCTCAATAAAATAGCCTTTCGATTTATCGTACTTGCCACCGGCAATAATTTCGTTCATCGGATTCTTACGGGCTGTTTCAATGTAGCCGGTAATGGAATCGAAAGCTTTTTCATCGATAACGGCATTAATAAAGTTGCCGAAATCTTCCGTGCCGCCCATCTTAAATGTTTTCAAATCTTCGAGTAAATATTTCTTCACATCGTTCCAAAGATTGGAAGGAATATAGCATCGCGAAGCAGCCGAACATTTTTGCCCCTGAAACTCAAACGCCCCGCGCGAAATGGCCGTAGCTACTTCTTTGGCGTTGGCGCTCTTGTGCACCATAATAAAATCCTTTCCGCCCGTTTCGCCAACAATGCGCGGATACGATTTGTACTTATGAATATTCGCACCAATGGTTTTCCACATGCCCTGAAAAACTCCGGTGCTTCCTGTAAAATGAATGCCTGCAAAGTCTTTATGATTAAAAATCACATCACCGGCATCCGGGCCGCTCACATAAACCAGATTGATAACGCCATCGGGCAAACCGGCTTCTTTCAACACCTGCATGATAACATTGGCTGCATAAATCTGCGTGTTGGCGGGTTTCCACACTACCGTGTTGCCCATCAGAGCTGCGCTGGTTGGCAGGTTACCGGCAATGGCGGTAAAGTTGAAAGGCGTTAAGGCAAATACAAATCCTTCAAGCGGGCGATACTCCATACGGTTCCAGATACCGGCTGATGACTCCGGTTGTTCGTGATAAATCTGGCTCATGAAATACACATTGTATCGTAAAAAGTCGATAAACTCGCACGCTGCATCAATCTCTGCCTGGAACGCATTTTTGGATTGCCCCAACATGGTAGCGGCATTGATTTTATAACGATACGGCCCGGCAAGCAAATCGGCAGCTTTTAAAAAAATACTGGCGCGATGCTCCCAGCCTAAGTTTGCCCAAAGTTCTTTCGCGCCCAACGCTGCATCTATGGCTTGCTCAACATGTTGTTTGTCACCGGAATGAAAATGACCAAGTATATGCTGACGGTCATGCGGAGGACTCAACGGTTTTTTATTCTCCGTACGAACTTCCTCACCGCCAATGTACATAGGTATGTCCAACACCTTGCTTCGCGCTTCCTGGAGAGCTTTCTTCAGCAATTCGCGTTCTTTGCTGCCGGGAGCATAGGCTAAAACAGGTTCATTTTTAGGTACGGGTACATTGAAAAATCCTTTTGGCATAGCAGGTTAATTTTGAGTTGAAATAATGCGTTTCAGAACAGGCGACAAAGTTAATCAAAGCAGTGTACAAAGCTCACTCAAATTTCTGATTTCGTGATTAACGGCTACGTCATGCTCAACGCCATCCGGGTTAAAGAACACCGTATCAATCGAAGCATTTTTTGCCCCGGCCATATCGGTAAGCAGGTTGTCGCCAATCATCACAGTGTTATTGGCTGTTGCCTCATATAACGCTAACGCGAAATGAAAAATTTCCGGGGCGGGTTTTTTGTGCCCTGCGCGTTGCGAGGTGATAATGTGGGTGAAATAAGAACCAATACCCGATGAAGAAATCTTTACACGCTGCACATCTTCAAAACCATTGGTAATAACAGCCAGTGCATATCGTCCTGCCAAATACTCAAGGGTTTCAATGGCATAGGGTATCAGGTTTCCCTTTTTCGGACATTCGTTCAAATACTCTTCGGAAAGCTGCGCGGTCAGGGCTTCATCCGCTACACCAAAAGGCTGAAGAATTTTTTTGAATCGCTCCTGGCGGATTATTTCGCTGGTGATTTTTCCATGGTCGTACAAATGCCAGAGTTGCGCATTCACTTCTCTGAACCTGTTATGAAAATCGGCAAACGTATGAACGCCCCTGCCCTGCAACTGATGATGATGATATAACTCATGTAGTGTTTCGCTGGAGTTGGCTTCATAATCCCAAAGGGTGTGGTCTAAATCAAAAAAAACAGCGGAGTATTTCGACATGATTACCGTAAATAATAAAACAAAATATGAGTATCAGGTTTAAATTCTAAAATTAATATGTTTCAAACTTGCAGCGTTTGACCTCACCCCCAACAGAGATTTGAGACTTTACTGAAATATCCTTCCCCCCTCTCCCGCAGGAGAGGGGGACAACGACTCTGTATAAATTTCAGAATCATTATTGGGGGAGAGGTCAATAAAGCAACACGCCTTCGTTTCATAAAGTAGGACTGCATGCGGATAATCACAAAACAAAAAACTAATGTTACCTCAACCAGCCTTCCGGCTGAAACTGCGCCTTATTAACGGCCAGTTCGCGATTGGAGAACATGGTATTATACACCTGCTGGTCGGCCAGGAGTTGCTGGTCTTTTCGCAAAAACTGGAAAATCTGGTTCAGCATATCCATTACCTCATCTTTTACCTGGTAAAAAACCCAATGGTTGTGCCTGCGAAAGGTGAGAATACCAGAATTTTTCAGGTAAATGAGGTGTCGCGATGTTTTGGCCTGCGTAAATCCCAAAATCTGCTCCAGGTCGGAAATACACATTTCACCGTTCCTGAAAACTAAGTGCAAAATGCGCAGCCGTGATTCATCGGCACAAGCCTTGAAAATTTGCGCGCCAAGCGCCAGATTGAAATTTTTTAATCGCATGTCAGAACTTTAGCCTGCCGTTCATCATCTCAAAGGTATTGAAATTAGGCTGTTATACCACGAATCCTTATTTTTGAGGCTATTGGGGATTCCAAAAAAAGTGTGATTGTGAAGCGATTTATTATTCTCTCGGCCTTATTTCTGGTTTGCGCAATTTCTTTTACCGCACAGGCGCAGAGCAATCGCAGAATTATTCAGCTTTCGGGTGTTGTGCTTACTGAAGACAAAGATGGGAATATGCACCAAATTCCGGGGGCACACATTTATGTACCAAAAGCCGGACGGGGCACGAGTACAAATAATTTAGGTTTTTTTTCGATGGCCGTGTTAGCGGGAGACAGCGTAGTGATTAGTTCAATAGGATTTGAGCGGCAACACTACATTGTTCCGAATCATCCCAGCGAATATCTTACGATTATTATTGAGCTTGTTGAAGACGTAACCTATCTGAAAGAGGTGCAGGTAATGGCCTTCCCTACCGAAGAAGTTTTTAAGGAAGCAATTCTTGCACTTAACATTCCTACCGACAACAGAAACATTGACCAGAAAAACCTGAACCAGGAATTGCTGGCCTTAATGCTTAAAACCACCCCTATGGATGGCCCTGCCAACCAACGGTATTATCTTGATCAGTGGGCTACTTCGCAAAACAACCGCTACTCTCCTGTAATGAATCCCTTCCTGAACGTATTTAACTGGGCAAAATTTTTCAAGTCGTTGAAACAGGATAAGAAGTAGCTGCACCAACTACGAATTCATCCTCCGCTTTGCTTCCATACACCAACCTAATTCATTCAGAAACCGTGTGGCACGTTCGTCAGTTGCCGGTTTATCAGCAGGTACCCCCAGTTCATTAAAAGCTTCTTTGATTTTCGGAACCGGGAACATGGCAGTTGCTGTTATGGTCTGTATTTTCCAAAGGGTGTATTGCAACGGAATAATAGCGCCCACACCGCCAAACACGCCTGTTGAAACAGTAGAGATGGCAACCGGTTTTTTTCGCCACTCTTCCGATAATAAATCAATCACATTTTTCAGGCTGGCCGGGTAGCCACCATTATATTCCGGTGTAACGATGATCACGCCATCGGCTTTTTTTATTTTTTCGGCAAAGTCAATTGCTTCCGCAGATGGTGAATCGAGCAACCGAAGACGTTCGTGAAATACCGGAAAATCATACTCAGCGAGGTCAAGCATGGTTACGGTTCCCAACTTTTTTTCTTCTATAAGATTTTTAAAATACAGGGCTACCCTGTGGCTGACACGCCCCGGGCGCACACTGGCAGAAATGATGGCAATGTTATTCATGGTTTTCGTTTAGTTCTTCCAATAAATTATTCAGGTTAAGAGGTTTTGTAAACATATCTATTGAGCCATCCGGCTTTTGCGGCCATTGCTCCTGTGGTCTGTCCCAATATAACTCCACACCATTACCATCGGGGTCGTCAAGGTACAAGGCTTCCGATACACCATGATCGGAAGCACCGGTAAGCGGATACCGATGCTCCCTCAACCGGTTCAATATCATCGCCAGATCTTTTCTTGTTGGATATAAAATAGCGGTATGGTACAACCCTACACCTTCTTTTGATGCTGGTGGAAAACCTTTGCTGTGCCATGTATTTAAACCTATGTGATGATGGTAGCCACCAGCCGAAATAAATGCGGCCTGGTCGCCATACAGGGTGATCAACTCAAAGCCCAGCAGGTCACGATAGAATTCAAGTGCGCGATCAAGGTCAGACACTTTCAGGTGAATATGACCGATACGGGTTTGTGGGGGAATGGTATACGTTGCGTTCATACCGGTAATTTGTCTATCAATGAAATATTGTTGATTTTGGTTCAACCTGACCCGCTCAACATAAAAAAGGTTGCCATCAAGACAACCTCTTCAAAGTCGGGGTGAGATGATTCGAACATCCGACCCCCACGTCCCTAACGTGGTGCGCTAACCGGGCTGCGCTACACCCCGAACTCCCCTTACGGGGCTGCAATAATAATAAGTATGAAATGAACTCGCAAAAGTTAATAACCAGACTTACACATAAATGCCACAAGGGCACTAAGACGCTAAGTTTTTGTTGGGTTGCTCTTTGCTAATCCGCAGGACTTTTTCTGAAAGAGATTCTAAAAAACTAACATTTCCTTTGTGTCTTAGTGCCTTATGCCATAGGCATCACTGCGTGAGTGGCAAAGGCAACTAATATTCATTAAAGCTCATATCCGCCCTTGCAATCCAGGCACTTGTTTGCATAAGCATCGTATTCATCAAAGGCTGCGCCCGGCTTCCCGAAAAGGGTAATAATGCGGTCAATGCGAACAGTAGCCGCTGAATCAAAAACAATGAACAGGCCCTTTCCCGGTATTTCCTCTAATTTCAGTATGCGGCCTTCTGCCTCATCTACCACGCCTGTCTTCTCAAAATAAAAAACTTTTCCGCTCTTTCCGGCAGCAATCGCTTCTTCAATCAGTTCGCGATAAACATAATCTACAGGTGTGTATGAGGTTTCCATAAAGTTGCGGTTGTACTGTTGCAGAACACTGAAATTAGTTAAATCATTCATTAGCTTTTCCGAATAGTATAACTCACTCCTAATTTTATCCAACGGCCCGGCAACACAACCAGATTGGTTTCCTGGTAGGGCTTGTTAAAAAGATTCGTTACATCTCCGAAAACCGACCATGATCTACCGATCCAGTTCAACCGCATGTCAGAAATCATATAATCCGGCAGGTTTTCCCGATCAACATATCGGAAATAAAAATTACTGAATACCTGATTGCCAAATTTTAAAGAAAGTGAACCTACTACCTGGTGATTCAGATTCTCCAATGCATAGCGGGAGAATGTTGCATCTTGTTGCTTTTCTGCATCAATATACGTGTATCCAACATCAAAGCGGTGTAAAAAATTAATCTCCGGAAATGTGTAGCTGAAATTCAAATCAAGTCCGCGCATGTTCACACCGATTAGATTATCGGGCCGCCACGGATCGGTTTCATTTTCTTTTGTCCAGTCAATAATGCGATTACCGTTACGCACAAAGTAGCTGGCCTGAGCTGTAAGTCCGGCAATGTTCAGCAGCTTGATTCCCGCTTCATAAGAAACAGCATGCTCCGGTTTTAAACCGGGGTTACCCGCATTGGCCGGATCACTGTAATACAAATCCGTATACGATGGAACGCGGTACGTGTAACCGAGGTTTGCATACGCTTTAAGGTTATTGGTGAGTATATACCCGGCATCAATGCCCGGAAATACATTGGTGCCGAAATCGGAGTAGTGATTGAACTGAACACCGGGTGTAATGTCTAACTTTTTGTTCAGCAACTCAACACGATGCTCCAGAAACAAGGTAGTCACCGTGCGATTGTGATCACCGAGGTTATTGCTGGTTAATTTTAAATGGTTGATGTCAGCACCTATTCCGGTAATGCCCGCTTTACCGGTGATGGCCGCATTAACTTCGTAGCCCACCGTGTTATTGGTGTGCAGGTTCCTATATGCCGTAGGGTTGTTCTTGTTAAAGATATATTCATCCTGGTTGCGTCTCCAATACAAACGATGATCTATCCGAACATGATCGCGGGGTTTCGTTTGTAATGATAAAGCCGTTAAGCTTGTCTGAACAGATTCATATTGATCCTGGTAAGCCACACCGGCATAAAATCCGTTTGCGCCAAAGCTGCGATCGGTTAATCCGGCCAGCAGGCTGTATGTTCCGGCTTTGCCTTTCCAACCTGCCTGGTAAAAATAATTCGAGATCACATAGTTGGTGTTGTACTTATAGCCATCCGAAAAATCACGGCTGGCGGAAAGATAATGACCAACACCATTTTCATAGAGAGAAGCAGAAAGCCTGCCTCCACCTAACCCGTTTTCACCGGCTACAGCCTGTAGCTTCACAAATGTTTCCTCGGGATTTTTGGTAATGATGTTAATAGCTCCTGCAAATGCATTCTGACCGAATACACGCGCAGCAGGTCCTTTTAAAATTTCAATGCGTTCCACATTCTCCATATCAATGGGAAGGTTCATAGAGTGATGACCGGTTTGCATATCGCTGATCTTAATACCGTTAATTAAAATCAGCACCTGGTCAAACGTACTGCCGCGAATACCGGCATCTGCCTGAACACCATTGGCTCCGCGTTGGCGCATATCCACTCCGGCAAAATAGTGGAGTGCATCCGCCACACTTAAAGCCGGTGTTTGCTGAAGTTGTGCAGCGTTTACCACTATCACGCTGGCAGAAGTTTCGTTGAACCCGGTTTGTATCCGGTTGGCATATACGGGCACTTCATTGAGCAGGCGCGTAGTATCCTGTTGAGCCGCAACAGGCAACATGAATAGTAAAGCAACAAGGACAGTCAACAGCGTTTTCATAAGTTGGGGTATACGCGTGCAAAAGTAGGTTGCAATACACAGAAAAACCAACTACTCTATTTTGGAGAAGGCTTAAACCGAAGAAAGGCCAACACACCAATCGCCAGGCTCATCATGGCAGAGGCAATCAGTACCAGTTTAGAAATAAGCACCAAAGGAATAAAACCAACTAATATCATGGCAACTTCCGACACAACAAATCCGCCAACAAATAAAAACAGGATTACACCGGGAATGTTTTTGAGGTATCCTTGCTCGCGATACCATATCAGCAGAAAAAATGAAATCACACCAATCAGCACTACGTGAAGGTAAGCGATTATATAAAACCGCACTTCAAACGCAAGTTGCGCTACTGCCGGAACAACAGACACAGTTTGAAGTATAAATTTCAACAGTAATGACGCAACAACCATCACCAACAATATACGCGAAGATTTCGATACAGCATTCAATAGTTTCTTAAAGCCGCCCTGCATGGATAGATAAATAAAAATCAAGGCTGCCCATTGCAGCAATACGCCCAGTAATCCAATAACATATATACCTACATGCGGTTGTAACCATAAAGTTGATACGGCATACCCGGCCACGCACGACCATGTTAACAGTATCATCCCCTTTCGTGAAGTTGCTGCGTTAACCGGTATTCCTTTTTGATGCAACAGTCGATAAAACAACGCAAGTACACCAAACATAAACACACCGTTATACTGAAAGTGCAGGTAATAATAAACAGAAAGGTGATAGGCCGGTGTGTGTCCCATGCCTTTCGCCATCAACGCGCCCAACGTAAACGGCCCGGCAGCAGAAACGATAAAGAAAATAAAAGCCAGCTTCATGTAGTGAACTTCCGGCAACAACGAACCCCGAACAACGCGAAAGAAGCGGATAATAAAAATTACAGCAACAGCCGTATGTGCCGTTGAAACGATAATAGAATAAACGCCATAGCCCTGCATGGGGAAAAATATCAGCATACCAAGCACAAGTGCATTCAATATCCAACCAATCAATATATTTTGCTTACGCGATTGCTCCGGTAAAAATTGCACTACCGCACTTATCACCAACACGTTGAACACCCATCCTAAAAACATGAGATGCGAATGTGCATGGAGCCAATACGGATATACGAAACCGTTAATAGTATATACCTGATGCCACCGTAGCATAACGCCCACAACCGAGGCGATAAAAAAGAAAATCAACGGAAGTTTAAGCAGACGTTGCATGACGAGCAGCTTTTATTGTCGTTGCGACAAGTATAAAAAAATAAAGCAGGATGCTGCCCGCAGTAACCCATCCACTTATTCCGCGATATGAAAAATCAATCAGCGTTACGTTTGCTGCAATACGCATGGCAAGCGAAAAAAACAATCCAATCAACGGCACATAAAACAGCGGACTATACGGTTTTACCGAAAGTCCGAGTACACCAGGTAAAATAATGGGGCCGTGTGCAAAAATCATAGAGAACACAAATCCCACAAAAAAAGTATGCAGGGTTATATCATACCCAAGCGGGGAATCTCTTAACGTAATTAAAAAAATACCTTGCAGCAGCAAACAAAAATACCCGATGAGCAATGCAGTTGCCGTAAACCGCACAACTCCCTGTTTACGGATTGTTAACCGGATAACATCGTTACGCAACAACCACAAGCTGATACACACTAACGCCAACCCGCTCACATACGTACCCACCGAATGAAACGGCATAATTATACCCACAAGAAAAAAAATCAACAAGGCAAGCAACAGGTGTTTCGTCTGCCGGCTTACCGGCAAAAACTTACTTAATTCCAATCGTTCAGAAACAATGGTGAACAGCAAAAAGCCCATCCACCACGGAAATGCCAACGGGTAAAATTTTTTCCAAAGCAACAACACATTACCCACCGTCCAGCAGCCTGCGCCCACCAAGGCTATCACTAAATACAGGGAATAGTGCTGCCGTAGGTATGCCACATAAACTAATATAAAAATAACGCCTGCGAAAATCAGCATGAATACAGCTTCCTGGAAATCGCCTGTAGTAAATACAAGAATACTGGAGGCGCTAAGAACCGGGCCGGTAAAGAAAAGCGGTTTTTTTAAGGGAATAATTTTCTCAAGCGCGATTAAACTCCCCAGAAAACCGCCCACCATAATGGCGCCATGATGCACATACGCTGCGGGCACAGGCACCGCCCAACCTAATCGGCCGAGGCCGGCCAACAAGCCCACAATCATGTTGGCAAAGGCAAAAAGCAAAAAGAAGAAACGGTACGGCAGCTTTACCATCAGCAGAAATTGGAACCTAAACTTACATATATCATAAATAAACGCCATTCAAACCCGGCAGTAATTCACTAACTTGTATGCAGATTTTAAGCAGCACATGACAGTACTCATACCAACTCTTCACCTTTTTCCAGCTCTTGATAAAAAACTTATTGAATTGTTGCGTTCGCTGAAGGCAGATGATTGGAACAAACCAACGCTGGCTCGACTCTGGACGGTGAAGGATATAGCAGCGCACTTGCTTGACGGCAACCTGCGGGTGATTTCACAAATACGCGATAATCATTTTGGCGATCCGCCCGGTGCAATTCATTCTTACCAGGATCTTGTGAATTACCTGAACCGGATCAATGCCGATTTTGTACAGGCAGCCAGACGCATAAGCCCGGCTTTGCTTACCGATTTGCTTGAAAACACCGGCAATCTTTACGTTGAGCAACTTCACAAACTTGATCCGTTCAAACCTGCCATGTTTGCTGTGAGTTGGGCCGGGCAGACTGAATCCCCAAACTGGTTTCATATTGCACGAGAGTACACTGAAAAGTGGCATCACCAGCAACAAATACGGGAGGCAGTTGGCATACCGGGAATAATGACAACAGAGTTCTTCCCTCCTATGATGAATACTTTCATGCAGGCTTTGCCACACGCTTACCGGAATACCTGTGCACCAGAAGGCACCCGCATCAATGTTGTGGTAACTACAGAAATCGGGGGAAGCTGGAAACTTATCAGAACGGACAATGTCTGGAGTCTTACTCACGCTGAAACAAAACCGCAAACAATTGTATCCTTTGACCCTGATACAGCCTGGAAACTGTTCACGAAAGGATTGAACCCGCAGGAAGCCAAAAAGAAAATTCAGATGGAGGGTGATGCTTCACTTGGTCAGCCCGTTCTTTCTATGGTAACAGTTATGGCATAAAGCAAAAAAGTCCGCCCAAAAGCAGACTTTAATGTGGAGCATATCGGAGTCGAACCGATGACCTCTACAATGCCATTGTAGCGCTCTAGCCAGCTGAGCTAATGCCCCTAAGGAGGTGCAAATATATTTTAAATTATGAACCGTGCAAAAGGCGTTTAAAATCCTACTGCATCTGGTTTTTCTCAATAAACTCGCGGAACGCTTTTTTATAGCTGTCGCTTACCGGTAATAATGCCGAGCCAATCTGTACTTCGTTCTTGTGTACTACATCAATAGCCTTGAGTGCAATAATATAGGAGTGGTGAATGCGGATGAATTTGTCGGAAGGTAATTGTTCTTCCAGCGCCTTCATGCGTTGCAGGGAAGTAATCTTTCTTTCGCGGGTGTGGATGGTGACATAGTCTTTCATACCCTCCACATATAAAATATCATTCAGCATGATTTTCACCATGCGTGTACCGTCTTTCACAAAAACAAAATCGGGTTTTTGTTCAGGTGCTGAGGCAACCGAAACGGAAGGCGCAGTGTGCAGGCGAAGTATAGCTTTATCAACAGCTTTTAAAAACCGGTCGAAGGTAATGGGCTTTAGCAAATAATCTACCACGTCCAATTCATAACCTTCCAACGCATACTGCGAATAGGCAGTTGTGAAAATAACCAATGGTTTCTTTTGTAAAATTTTCAGGAAGGTAATGCCCGTGATTTCGGGCATCTGAATATCTAAGAATAAAATATCAACCGGATGTTTTCTTAGCACCTCCATCGCATCCATAGCGCTTGAACAAGCCTCCACTAAGTGAAGCGAGGGAACCTTCTTCACATAGTCGGCCATGAGGCTGCGGGCCAGCGGCTCATCTTCTACAATAACACACGAGGCGGTCACGAAAGTGTAATGTCTAATTGCACGGTGTATCTATCCGGTTCTTCTTCTGTTTTCAGTTTGTACTGATTTGGATAACTCAACTCCAGCCTGCGCTGTACGTTGCGCAATCCAATTCCCGATTTTCCTTCTTTTGAATCGGCAGACGCAGGCAATTTACTGTTTTCTACAGTATATGTGCATTGCTTTCCGTTCATTTTAATTGACAGGTTAACCCATGCCTCCGATTGCTTGCTGCTAACACCATGCTTAAACGCATTTTCAAGAAAGGTAATGAAGACGAGCGGGGCAATCCAGATGTTTTCGGTTTCTCCTTCAATGTTGAAGTTGATGGGCACTTCATTGTTCAGCCGCAGTTGTTCTAAGCTAATGTAATTCTGCATGTATTCAATTTCCTTGCTCAACAACACCCGCTCATGGTTCGACTCGTAAATCATGTAGCGCATCATCTGCGAAAGCCTGGAGATCACTTCCGTAGTGTTATCTGATTTGGAGTATGCGAGATAATAGAGATTGTTCAGGGTATTAAATAAAAAATGCGGGTTAATCTGGGCCTTCAGAAAGTTCAGCTCGGCCATTAATTTTTCATTTTCCACTTCATTTTTCCGGGCCTCTAACTCAAACCACTCGGCTGCAAAGCGCAGCATACTTACAAATATGGTTATGAACAAGGCTATAGCTGCCACTTGTATAATGTACATGTGTGAACTAAAGAACTCGGCACGGGGCGATCCATCCATAAGCATACGCTGCACATACACACGCAGCATTACCAGTAAGGCAAAGGGCACAATAAATTCCACCAGGTAACGCCATATTTTCTGATGGCTTAAAAACCGGGGCAGGAAAAGGAAGTAATTCAGGTACGCAATAATAAAAGTGAACGCAAACTGAATACCGGTAAACATCAGTCCACGGCTCCAGTCGTAGCCGCGCACCTGCGAATAGAAACTGGCTGAATAAATATTAAACGACAGGTACACACACCAAAAAAGCAGGTGCAGTAAAAATATCCGGTTGCGTTGAAAATAGGTTTGCATCAGGGAGTTTGTGATGTTCTGAAAATTTATGCCTTTGAAACGCTAATGTTGTACAAAAGTGCGGGGTTTTTCATACGCGTTATACCGCTAATCGTATTTATTATACCGTTTGTCATGTTTAATCGACAGTTGCTTAAACCGACACCAATCCGAACCCTGTCGGATAATTGCCGGAGTTGTCGAACAAACCGGCTCAAGTATCTAATAACCTAAACTTCGCAGAAACTTTCTTCTTGTTTTGCAGTTTAAATCGTGGATAGTCGTATTGACAAACCTTAAACATTGAACTAAACACTGCATGAAAAAGCTTATCGCGTTCTTCCTTCTTCTTTCAACCTACACATTTGCCCAGGACGGGAAAGGTAAAATTACCGGCACTATTACCGATGCCGCCTCAAAAGAGGTGGTTGAGTTTGCTACCGTTGCCCTGGTTACGGCTGACGGCAAAACCATTGATGGTGCTGTGGCAGATATAAAGGGTAAGTTTACCCTGAACAAAATTGCCCCGGGTAACTATAAATTAGTTGTTTCATTTGTTGGATTTGAAACCAAAACGGTTGACGTAGAGATCAGCGATAAGAAAACCCAGGTGGACATGAACATTGTCATCAGTTCTGAGACACAGGTATTAAATGAAGTAGTAGTGGAGGGGCAACGCTCCCTTATTGAAGAACGGGTAGATCGTACTATCTATAATGCCGAAAATGATGCTACTACCCGAGGTGGCGATGCTACCGATGTATTGATGCGTGTTCCTATGCTTTCAGTTGATTTAGATGGCAATGTGTCGCTGCGGGGAAGCTCAAACATTACGGTGTTGATCAATAACAAGCCCTCTACTATAATGGCAGCTAACATTGGCGATGCCCTTAAGCAAATCCCTGCGGATCAGATCAAATCAGTAGAGGTAATTACATCGCCTTCTGCAAAGTACGATGCAGAAGGTTCATCCGGAATTATCAACATCATCACAAAAAAGAATACGCTTGAAGGAGCTTCACTTAACATTAATAGCGGTGTAGGTAACCGGGGTGCAAACCTGGGGCTAAACGGTAACTACCGAAGGAAAAACATGGGCTTCTCGTTAGGTGGCTGGGGTCGGGCCAACTATAACGTTTTAGGAAGCTTCGAAAATGTTCAAACCACAAGACAAGGTTTAGGTGGTGCACCAACCATCAACACGCAAACAGCCGATACACGCAATCGCGGATTGTTTGGGAATTATACATTAGGCTGGGATTACGACATTGACGACAAAAATTCAATTCTTGTTTCAGCTCGTTTTGGTGCCCGTAATTTTATTAATCGACAGAACAACTTATTAACGGTTGTGGAAAACGAAAACGGCTCCAGTAGCTCACTACGAAATGCTTACACGGAAGACCTGAGCAATTCTGTTGATTTAAGTTTGACATACACCCGTTTATTCGATAAACCGCAGCGTGAGTTCAGCATCATAGGAAATTACAGTGTAAACGACCGTAACAACGATTTCGAAAATATCATCAGGCAGGTTAATGGCGTGGATAACCCCAGCGGTATCAGAAACATTAACGATAATTATAACAAGGAAATGACCATACAGGCCGACTATCAAACACCCATAGCCGGTAACCAAATGTTAGAGTTTGGCGCTAAAGATATTATGAGAAGGGTTTATAGTGATTTCACATACAGTATCGACCCCGATGGTAGTGGTGTCTATGTTCCCTCAGGTAACACAGCATTAAGCAACAACCTAAACTACGATCAAAACATTGTTGCCGGATATTTGTCGTATACATACACAACAAATAACGCCCTTAGTGTTAAAGCCGGAGGTCGTTACGAATACACTACAATTAATGCCTATTCGCAAACAGAAGACAATATTGATATTCCCAATTATGGCGCGTTTGTACCCAGCATAAATATTTCGAAGCGTTTAAACTCGGGTAAAACCATTAAGGCTTCCTACAACAGACGTATTCAACGGCCATCTATTCGCTTCTTAAACCCTACTATTCAGGCCGCCAACCCGTACGATATTACTATTGGTAATCCACAGCTTGACCCTGAATTTTCGAACAACTTTGAACTATCATACAGCACATTTGTTAAGTCAACCAATATTAACGTTGCCGCCTTCTGGCGAAACACAAACAATGGTATTCAAAGTCTTCGTGATGTAATTGGCCTGGTGGATACCGATCCGGATACAGTCAGAACTACGTATCGAAACATCGGACATGAAGATGCCGTTGGGCTTAACCTTTCCATTAACGTTATGATGGGCAACTTTACCTTAAGTGGTGGTGGTGATGTGTACTACTCTATGTTGGATAATAATCTTCCTATAAATCCTAGCGACCCTGAAGATCCTAATCGTCAGTTCAGCGCCAGTAATTCTGGCTGGGTGGCCAGCGGACGTTTCTTTGGCAGTTACAAGTTATCAAAAGGATGGGGCGTTCAGTTCTTTAGCTTCTACCGTGGCCGTCAGGTTCAACTACAGGGTTTCCAGGGCGGCATGGGTATGTATAACCTGGGCTTGCGTAAAGAATTTGCCAACAAAAAAGGAACATTGGGTGTTGGCGCACAAAACTTCTTTGCGACAGAAATGAAAATACGTAGTGAACTTAACTCACCTTTGGCAAGCCGCAAAAGCATAAATAATATTCGCAACACGGGTGTTAACGTAACCTTCACTTACCAGATTGGTAAAATGTCGGTGGAGCCTCGAAACAGACGCAGACGCTCTATTAATAATGACGACCTGAAAGATGGCAGCGGAATGGACATGGGCGGTGGCATGAACGAGGCACAGCAACCAACAACAAATGGTGGCGGTATGCAACGTGGCGCCATGCCGCAGCAAACTACAAGGGCACAAGTACCAACTGTTATCGCCCCGACAGATACCATATATGAAGCTGCCGGCACGTGGGTGTACACCGTTGAAGGTGGTCAGCCCGGTTCAGGCGGAAAACTTACTATTGTTAAGGATGGCGAGTCTTATTCAGGCTCAATCAAAAACGACCGGATGCCACAGGAAATTCAGCTTTCAAAAGTTACGGTAGAGGGCAACAACATTACGTTTGCCTACACCATGAGCTTTGGCGGCAACGAGGTTGTGGTTGATTGCACCGCAGTGGTTATTGAAAATGAACTTACCGGAACTATGAACTTCGGGCAGTTTCGCAGTATGCCGATTAAAGCAACGCGGGAGTAAACGTATAAACAAACAGGTAAGTGCAGCAGGCAATAGGCAATATTTATAGTTGCTTATTGCCTGTTTATATTTTCCTCCCTTAACATCTCTACTACTTTTCTTACCTTATCGGGATTAGTAATAAATTTTCCGGTTTGTTCGGGCAACGAATCAGTAAACCGGATTGCACCCTGGTAAGCTGAAGGATGAAACTCCTTTCCTGAAAAATGAATTTCCTTTGCGCCTGTATAGTCGATTATCTGTTTGGCATTCTCTTCGTGTATGCCGGAGCCAGGCATAATTGAAATTCGATTGCCTGCTTTTGCAACCAACTTTTTTATCAGGTCTAATCCTTCCGGTGCGGTTTGCGCCTGCCCGGAAGTAAGAATACGGTCAAACCCGACTTCGATACAATCTTCCAACGCTTCAAACGGGTCGCGTGTTACATCGAAGGCACGGTGGCAGGTAACGTTCATCGGTCGGGCTGCGTCAATCAATTTTTTGCAGCGCTCCTTATCAAGTGTTCCATCCGGTTTTAATATTCCAAACACCACACCATCCAAGCTGGCACGCTTGCACATTTCAATGTCGCGCTTCATGGCATGATACTCATAACTGGAGTACACAAAATCGCCCCCGCGCGGGCGTATCATAGCATACACATCAATGCTCAATGCCTGACGCACAATGTCCATCACGCCATACGATGGTGTTGTGCCGCCCTCTGCCGGGTTATCGCACAACTCTATACGGTCGGCCCCGCCCTTCTGCGCATTCATAGCCGACTCAATATTAAAAACTACGATCTCCGTTGTTACTGTCATAATGAAAAGATACTTTCGATTAAGTTAAAATCTGAAGTTACACATAGTCTTTAAATTTTTTCACGCAAAGTCGCCAAGAACGCTAAGAAAAGGGTATCTCCTAAACTGATTTCACTATCGACCATTGACCATCGACTACTTAAAATAACTACCCGATTTAATCACCACTTGCTGTTGCCGGGTTGTTTGGGTGTACTCAAACACATCGTTTGTTGAATACGCGCCAACCTCACCGGTAACACTCAACGCCAGGAACGCAACACTTAATTCCTTTGCTTTTTCTTCACCACGTTTGTTAATCAATCTTTTGATAGCCTCTTCGCAGGCTTCTTGAGGCGAACGGCCCTGCCGCATCAGCTCTACTATGGTATGACTACCCACAATGCGAATCATCTCTTCGCCTACACCGGTGGCAGTTGCCGCACCGATTTCTCCGTCCACATATAAACCCGCGCCAATAATAGGCGAATCGCCCACGCGCCCGTGCATTTTAAAAGCCATGCCGCTGGTAGTGCAGGCTCCGCAAAGTTTTCCGTTTACATCAAGTGCCAATATACCAATCGTATCGTGCTGCCCGGGGTTATGGTAAGGCTTGTATTCCGATTTCTTCAACCATTCCTTCCAGGCTTTTTCCGATTCTTTCGTGAGCAGGTTTTCCTTTTTAAAGCCCTGCCCGGCAGCAAATTGTTCGGCACCTTTTCCGGCAAGCATTACGTGAGGCGTTTTTTCCATAACAGCACGGGCAATGGAGATTGCGTGTTTATAACCTTGCACAAAAGCAACTGAACCGCAATTGCTTTTCTCGTCCATAATGCTTGCATCGAGTGTTACAAATCCTTCACGGTCAGGCAAACCGCCATAACCAACGGAAGTATCTTTCGGGTTGGCTTCGGGAACATGAGCGCCTTGCTCTACGGCATCCAGCGCATAGCCATTTGCCTGCAACACCTTCCAGGCGGCAGCGTTAGCATCGGGGTTGCGCCATGTAGAAACCACAATGGGTTTCTCTATTTCTGATGATGAAAAAGCAGAAAGTTTGCCGATGGAAAACAATCCGGTGGTGAGTGCCGAAACTTTAATGAAATTTCTGCGGGAATGGCGGTTGAACGTGCTCATACTAAACTCAATTAATCGTTGAAAATAGTTAAAAAAATGGTGAGGTGAAGAAAAAATCAATATGAGGCTTGTTATATCATCAGGATTTAACGTCATTTGATTAACAAAATATAAGCATATATATGGCTAAAGATTATTTGGGAGAATTTGAAGAACTGGTTTTGACTATGGTGGCCGCCTTGCAGGAGGACGCCTATGGGGCAGCTATTGCTGAAGAAATTGGAACACGCCTGAAACGCGAGGTGAATCTCAGTGCGGTGCATGTTACACTCTACCGGTTGGAGGACAAGGGTTTGGTCAAATCAAAAATGGGTGGCGGCACAAACGAACGCGGTGGCAGGCGCAAGCGCATTTTCACCATCACAAACTCCGGTTTGGCTATGCTTAAAGCTATGAAAGAAGCACGATTAGATTTGTGGAAATTAGTGCCACAGCTAAAAATAGGATAGCGCTAAAATTGTTCTAAAAATTCTTGCGGAGGGATGATGAGGATGTTTTCAAATGGATTGAGAGCGAGTAAATCAGGGTCACTACTGATAATGGCTTTTGCTTCACCGCTTAGAGCAAGTTCCAGGAACATATCATCCTTTGGGTCGCGGCATCTGGATACGTTGATAACTTCTTTAAGTTCTAAGTACACAGGGTCTGACGTGATGAGTGTACCAAGTTCACGGACTTTATCAAAAGATTTGTCCGCCAATGATCCCTTGAAGAGGGCTGCGCTGATCAGCACATTGGTGTCTAAAATAAAATTCAATTACTTCTCATTAAGAAGTTGCTCAAGTAATTCCGGGGTCATGCCTTGCTTTTGGGCATACTCACTGATGTCGTCCATCACTTGCCGGAGGTTTCTTTTATCTTCCAATAAAAGGTTAATCATATCAACGAAACTCCTTTTCTCCTTTTCACTCAACATAGCAAAGCGCTCGGCCAACTCATCGGTTGTTTCTATGGTTATCGTTTTCATACTACAAATATAACAAACTGACTGTGAAAAAAGATATTGAACAACCCTATCCGGCCACAGACCCCCATCTTGCCCTGCGCTTCCTCAAATGGTTCTGCCCCGATCATTTATACGAAGAAATCGAAGGCGACCTGACTCAAAAATTTCATCGTGATGTGAATGTTTACGGAGAAAGGAAAGCAAGGCGAAGATTGACCTGGAATGTGATACGGTTTTTCAGGCCGGGTATAATTCTGAGAAACAAATTCTCCACACCTGTAAACTCATTTTTCATGTTGCAGAATTACTTTAAAACAGCGTACAGGCATATTCTCAAAAGCAAAATCAATTTTACCTTTAAGCTGGGCGGACTTACACTGGCGCTATTTTCTTTTCTTGTCATAACATTGTATGTCAACTACCAACTGTCATTTGACCGGTTTCATGAAGGTTATAAAAACATTTACCGCGTAAACAGCAATCGTGATGAAGACGGCAAGATACTCCAACATGCTATGGTTCCTTCCGCGCTTGGCCAGGCGTTAAAAGAAGAATTTCCTCAAGTCAAATCATTTACCATGTTAGGGATTCCGGGCAGGGAGCTGGTCAGGTACAATGATAAATCGTTCCGGCCAAACGGGTTTGTTGAAGCGGACAGTTCTGTATTTGATGTATTTACATTCAGGTTTATTCAGGGCAACCAAAAAGCGCTGGCGCAGCCCGAATCGGTTGTATTAACCGAGTCGCTGGCTAAACAGATTTTCGGGGATGACGACCCGATAAACAAACCGCTTTCGTTCACCGAACGATTTGGGAAAATACTCTTTGTTCGCGCAATTATTGAAGACTTTCCTCTCAACTCACACCTCGATATACGTGCGCTTCTTTCGTTTGATGCCTTGTCGGATAGTGCAGAACTGGCAGGCAACCCGTGGGACATTGATAAATCCTCTATTCTTTACATCCGACTGAACGAAAACGAAACTTTCTCCGATTTCACGGAGCGTGTTCAACCTTTATTGATTAAGCATGTACCTCCGCACGAAGACGGTAGCGAGAAGAAGTTCAGCGTTTTTCTTCAACCTCTTGCTTCTGTTTATCTGGGGGAAGCTCTTAAAATGGAATTCTGCCGAAAGGGAAACCCGCTTTATGTCTATATTTTTTCAGTGCTTGGAATATTCATCCTTGCTATTGCTGTAATCAATTATGTTAATCTTTCCATAGCTGATTTCAACAGCCGGGTGAAGGAAATGAGCTTAAGGAATATCCTGGGAGCACAAAAGAGGCAAATTGTTTTGCAGGTAGGTTGGGAAGCCTTCATCTATTGCCTGGCAAGCCTTGTGTTGAGCGTTGGTTGTCTTTATATCTTTTTGCCAAATATTTCCGGTCGATTAGAGCCTGATTTACAAGTTGAGCAGCTTCTGAAATCAGACAACCTGATTTTCATAGGTATTGCCTTGTCTTTCCTTTGGGGGTTTTCCGCCCTGTATCCATCAGCTTTGCTTTTTGTTTCAACTCCTGTTCATTCACTAAAGGGATTAGGGAAACATTCAGGCAATACGAATTGGGGAAACAAGCTGTTATTAACCCAATTTGCCGTTTCTGTATTTTGTATTTGCGCCACTTTGGTGATGAGAAAACAGATTGATTTCATAAAGAACACTGACCTTGGTTACGACCGTAGTAAAGTGGTGTCGTTGCGAATGCCCGACCGTTATCCCCAAGAAAAAGCACCGGCATTAAAAACAGCACTACAACAATTATCGGGAGTGGAGTCTGCTTCTTTCTCCTACTACATAATATCCGGGTCGCTTTACTGGAAAGGCTGGTACAAAGTGGAAATTGATGGGCAAATGAAACAAGCGCTGTTAAACGAGGTGTTTATCGATCATGATTTTCTTGCCACGATGGAGATTCATTTAACAAAAGGAAGAAATTTCAGCATAGATAATCCGGGAGATTTCAAAACAGCAGTATTGGTAAATGAAGCAACTGTAAAGGAATTTGGCTGGGATGACCCGATTGGAAAACGAATACATTACGAAGATAACGAAGCCACAGTGGTGGGCGTAACCCGCGATTTTAACATTCTTTCCCTGCATGAAAAAATTGAGCCAACGATCATGCGCCTGCAATACGACTCATGGCCTGGGTACTGGCTGAACATAAAAATCAACGGAAGTATAGAAGAAACGCTGACGGCTATAAAATCAACCTACGAGAAAATTCTGCCGGGCTTTATCGCTGATTACAGGTTGATTGAAGATGTGTATAACAATCAGTATAGGAGCGAACAAAAGGCATACACTGCATTGCAGGCTGGTACATGGGTTATTGTGCTGATTTCTGCATTCGGGATATTTTCTCTGTCTGTCTATCTTTCGATAAAAAGGACGAAAGAGTTTGGTATTCGCAAAGTGTTGGGCGCCAGCGTGAGCCAAATTGCAAATATGCAGTTGGGATATTTCCTGAAAATTGTCCTGATCGCAAATGCCATAGCCCTGCCGTTAGCCTGGTGGCTAATGAATGAATGGTTAGACAAATTCGCTTATCACACCGGGCTAACCATCCTGGATTTTCTCCCGATCTTAATGTTATCAGTTGTACTGGTAATCATTTCAGCCGGGTATTCATCATGGAAGTCGGGAAGAATGAACCCGGTTGATTCATTAAAATATGAATGAGGTCAAGCCACCATATAGGGTTCTTCGTTTTCTCAAATGGTTCTGCCCACCCGAACTGTTAGAAGAAATCGAAGGCGACCTGATTCAAAAATTTGAAAGGGATATAGCAGCATTTGGAGAAAAGAAAGCAAAACGAAGATTGCTTTGGAATGTTATCCGGTTTTTCAGGCCTGGAATAGCTCGCTTAAACCCATCCTGCTTGCCATTGTGCTGTTCAACTCGTTGGCGTGGCTTTCCATGAACTGGTGGCTGAGCTCTTTTGCTTACCGGATTTCATTAAGCGCCTGGACGTTTTTCATGGCCGGTATCGCGTTAATCCTGGTAGCGTTAATCACCATTAGCATTCAAACCTATCGTGCAGCCAATGCCAACCCGGTGGAGAGCTTGAAGAGTGAGTAAAAAAATTTCATCGTGATGTATTATGTGATTTTTTGGGCCAACAAGTCAGTATATAATTGTTTTTCATATTCTTATTAAAAAAATAATCATATTTCATAAAGTGTATGTATTTTTCATATCTTTGAATAACCAATTTTCACATACATTGTCAAAAAATAATTATTTTTCACGTATTATAACTGTTTTTCATGAAAGAACTGCTCCAGAAGAAGGGTATTTGGTCGGGTATGGGGCACTTTTACAATTTTATGAATTAGCTGTTCCCCTGCCCGACCGGTTAGCCATCATCAGCCGGAAGCACAAGCACTATGAAACTGAAATGTGGAAGGTATTTACTCCACGTCATAAGCCGGAAGACACACTTATGGGCCACCTGACATTTGCATTAAAATATGAAGGTATCGAACTTGGCTTGCTCAAAAAACTTTTTCAGAAAACAGGGCCGGAAGAAATAACTACAATCATTACGAATGAACCTACCGGGCAGTACAGCCGGAAAATATGGTTCCTATATGAATGGTTGATGGATATTAATCTAAATCTGCCGGATCTAACCGCAGGAAACTACATTCATCTTATAGATGAAACACTACAATATGCAGGAAAGGCGGAACCATCTAAGCGACATCGCATTAGAAATAACCTACCCGGCACGAAAGAATTTTGCCCGTTAATACGCAGAACACCGATGCTGGAAGAAATCATCCAGCTTCAATTATCCCAGAAAGTCAATAACCTCGTTGCAAAAATTCACCCGGATATAATGGCTCGAACGGCATCGTTTCTTTTGCTTAAAGATTCAAAAGCCTCGTATGCCATTGAAGGAGAACGGCCACCGGTAACCCGTGCACAACGATGGGGCCGCGCAATAGGACAGGCTGGGAAAAAACCAATTTCAAAAGATGAGTTGATCCGGCTTCAGCAAATGGTTATTGATAACCCAAGATTTATAAAGACAGGATGGCGTACGCAAGGTGGTTTTATTGGTGAGCACGACAGGCGCGATGGCACACCGATGCCTGACCATATCTCGGCTAAGTGGCAGGATTTGCCAGCTTTGATTGACGGACTAATCGCTATGAATCAAAAAATGGAAGAAGACGAAATATTTGATGCCGTGCTTGCCGCTACAATGATTGCATTTGGATTTGTTTTTATACATCCGTTTGCAGATGGCAACGGCAGGTTACACCGCTATCTCATCCATCACGTGTTGTCACGAAAAGGATTTGTCACACCTGGAATAATTTTCCCTGTTTCCGCCATTATACTTGAGCGGATCAACGAATATAGAAAAGTGTTGGAACACTATTCGCAACCGAGGTTAGATTTTGTTAAATGGAAAATAACCGATGATCATAATGTCGAGGTTTTAAACGATACGATTGACCTATACCGCTATTTCGATGCCACAAAGCAGGCCGAATTTCTTTACAGTTGTGTCCGGCAAACAATAGAAGTAACTATACCGGAAGAGGTTGATTATCTTGAAAGATATGACCAGATGAAAATTTACCTCGACAACCATTTCGAAATGCCGGATAAAACAGTGGCTTTACTGGTACGATTTCTTCAGCAAGGCAATGGCAAACTCTTGGAAAGAGCGAGAACTAAAGAATTTCAGGAATTAAAAATCGAGGAAATCCAGGCTATTGAAGCACAGTTTAGTGAGATATTTCTGAATAAAATAATCTGAACTACTCAAGCACCCTTCTCGCCCTTCTAAACCGTTGCTCGTAGTAAGAAGAGAAAATATTATCTTCAACTACACCGAGGCTGGTTGACGCATGGATAAACCGGATGTCTTTCCTGGAACGCCTCTCGGTAACTAAGCCAACATGCGTGATTTGTCTTTTCTTCTTGCCGGTTGCAAAAAAAACAAGGTCGCCAGGCTTCAGCTCTTCCAGCTTAACCTCTTTTCCAACTTTGCTTTGCCCTTCAGCGCTCCGAGGCAGTTCAACCTCAACCGGCCTGAAGGAGTGAATGGTGAGCGCTGAACAATCCATGCCGGCCCTGGTGGTGCCTCCATAGCGATACGGTGTACCCGTATAGGTGCGTGCGGTTTGTATTACCTTATCGACTTTCTCTTCGCGAACCCGTGCTTTTTTGTGAGATGCGCACGAGGTAAAAAACAGAACGGCCAGAAGAAAAAGTAACTGAAAAGGTTGCTTACCTTTGTGGTAAAAAAATAGCATCCTCTTAACGTTTAAAAAATCAGTGACCAAATATACAAAAGACATGGCATTTCCTGAAGTAAGTGCTGAAATCCTAAGCCAATTTGAGGCCATAATCGGCAAGCAATATGTACTGTTGGATGAGGAAAAGCGCAACGAATACGCCCACGACAAAACTGAAGACTACCATTTTCTGCCTGCCGTTGTGCTTAAACCGGGAACTACCGAAGAAATAAGCCGTATTATGAAGTTGTGTTCCGAACACCGCGTACCCGTAACACCGCGCGGAGCGGGTACGGGGCTTGCCGGTGCCGCGCTGCCTACTCATCATGGCGTTGTGCTCTCAATGGAACGCTTCAACAAAATTCTTGAGATTGATGAACTGAACCTTCAGGCAACTGTTGAGCCGGGCGTAATCACCGAAGTTTTTCAGCAGGCCGTAAAAGAAAAGGGGTTGTTCTACCCCCCCGACCCCGCCAGCAGTGGCTCATGCTTTCTGGGCGGCAATCTTTCACAAAATTCGGGCGGGCCTAAAGCCGTGAAGTATGGCGTTACCCGCGATTATGTATTGAATCTCGAAGTGGTATTACCCTCCGGTGAAATCATCTGGACGGGCGCCAATGTTTTAAAAAATTCAACAGGGTATAACCTCACGCAACTCATCTGCGGAAGCGAAGGCACATTGGGCATTATCACAAAAATTGTTTTCAAACTTCGTGGCTATCCGCAAAAAAATGTGCTCATGCTTATTCCGTTTATTACCAACGAAGAAGCGTGCCGTGCGATTGCGGCTATTTTTACTGCCGGTATTCAACCTTCGGGTATGGAATTTTTTGAACGTGAAGCAGGCATTAAAACCGTTGCGTATTGCGATAAAGTATTGGGTAGCCCGGTAACTACACAACTACCCGAAAATATGGATGCCTACCTGTTGTGCGAACTTGACGGTAACGATGAAGAAGTACTGATGCGCGATGCCGAGCGTGTAATGAGTGTTGTGGATAAATTTCAATGCAGCGAAGTGTTGTTTGCCGAAAGTGCTGCACAAAAAGACGAGTTATGGAAAATACGCAAAAACATTTCTCCGGCTGTAAACTGGTACACGCTAACCAAATCGGATGACGTAGTAGTGCCACGTGGCAATTTGCCAAAACTGATTTCGGGGATAAAGGCAATCGGGAGAGAATACGGCTTCAACACCGTGTGCTTTGGTCACCTTGGTGATGGTAATCTTCACGTGAATATTTTGAAAGAGAACATAAGCGATACCGATTGGGAAACAAAAATCCCCGAAGGCATTGGCGAAATTTTCAAACTTACGGTGAGTTTGGGCGGAACGCTTTCGGGCGAGCACGGCATAGGCATTGCCAAGCGGCCCTACATGCCTCTTGCTATGAAAGAAACCAACCTTGAGCTGATGCGCGGAATTAAAAAAGTTTTTGACCCGCATAATATTCTGAATCCGGGAAAGATTTTTTGATTTGATGTTACACGAAACAAAAAGCCCCGCAATTCGCGAGGCTTTTTCATTTTCCCGTTCAACAAAAATTATCTGTTCTATCTAAACGACCGTGTAACACCAAAACTATAATGCAACCCAATCTGGACACCTACCAACAAGTTGGCACGCGAACCAAAAATATCATTAGCATTGCCGGCTTTAATCGCATCTATAACATCGCCATTGCGCATATCGGTTAAGCTGTAATTAGCACGAATCTGCGTAGACAAGAATAAGTGCTTGGCCAAATCAATATCTAATCCAAACGCCATCGCTATTGCAAACTCCATATTTCGGAAATCATTTTTGGCTTTAGAAAATTCTTCAGTATAGGATTGGTTGAGTGTATATGTGCCATCCTGGTTATTTACTGCTCCCACAGGCAATTCAAAATCATCGCCTTCCGGTAGTTGGTATGTACCCGCTTCAAAGGCTATCGTTTCCTGCGCTTTGGTTAACAGCCCTAACTGAGGCCCGATATTAAAATTGGTTCTCGCCCGGCCATCGCCTCTGTTCATAAACTTCATAAGCAACGGAATATTCAGGTATTGCAAATCAATATTTCGCGTGCCTGATATTTCTTTGGCCGTATTTATCACTTCATAAATCTGGCCCTGGTTTGCAAGAATAGATTCTAATTGAAGTCCGAATTTGCGACCAAAATCAACACCGAAATTGAAACCAACCGGAGCCCACTGGTAGGTATAGGTTGAGTTATAACGCGGGTCTGCTTTCAATCCCTGGTCCAACACAAATGTGGCGTTAAGCCCGGTTGTCGCGCCAACGTGAATTTGCCCCATTGCCAGTACCGGCAACAAAAACAGCATAGCTAAAAATACTTGTGTGTAGTGCTTCATAATGATTTCTGTTTAAAAGAATTTCCTCCTATATAAGAATTAGAATAAAAAAGGTAACAACCGTGTAAGAAAATATCGCAGATTACCTTATTTTGAGCGTTAAAGTAATCGTTACCCATGAAAAACTGTCTCTTTCCTGTCAATTTTTTTGTCATAATCGCGCTGCTATCTGCCTGCCAGGCGCAGAAAAAAGAAGAATTAACAAGTGTGGAAGACCCAATCAGTTTATTCGATGGGCAGTCATTAACGGGTTGGCGCATATTCCGTAACCTTCCAAATAATTCGTGGGAGGTAGCGGACGGAACACTGCACTGCAAACCGTTTTCCGATACGGAAGAAAATTTCCGCTCCGACCTGATAACAGAAACACAATACAGGAATTTTGAATTCTCTTTTGAATTTAAACTTGCTGCGCAAAGTAACAGTGGCGTTATGTTCCGCGTAAGCGAAGATTATGAACAAACGTATGCTACCGGGCCGGAATACCAACTAATAGATGATGAAGGTTATCCTGGAACATTAGCTGAAGAAAATAAAACAGCAGGTAACTACGCCATGCACATACCTGAAAACAAAACGCTAAGGCCTGTTGGCGAATGGAACGAAGGAAAAATTATAGTTAATGAAAATAACGTTGAGCACTGGTTAAACGGAGTGCGGGTAGTAGCATACCAATTAAACTCGCCCAACTGGATTGAACGAAGAGATGCCGGCAAATGGAAAGATTTTCCTGCGTATGGTTTAATTGAAAAAGGGCACATCGTTTTACAAGACCACGGCAATGAAGTGTGGTTCAGGAATCTTAAAATAATTTTATTATAAATAGCATACTTTAAACATTAAATCTGACTATGAAAAAAATCATCACACTACTTTGTTTCGCTACACTGTTGGCATGTCAACCTAAAAATCAGGAAACTACCGAAACACAACCGGAAGAAACACCGGCACTCAATACACTTACCGAACAGCAAAAAGCGGATGGCTGGGTATTATTGTTTGACGGCCAGTCAACAGCCGGGTGGCGTAATTTCAAGAGCGACCAGGTTAGTGCAGGATGGCGAATAGACGATGACGCGCTGCATTTTGATAACACCGTTGCCGATGGTGGCGGTGACATCATTACAAACAATGAATACGAAAACTTTGAACTGATGCTGGAATGGAAAATAGATTCGTGCGGTAATAGCGGTATCATCTTTAATGTGGTAGAAGATGAACAGTATCAGTATGTTTGGCAAACCGGCCCTGAAATGCAGGTGTTGGATAACGACTGTCATCCGGATGCAAAAATTGTTACGCATCGCGCGGGCGATTTGTATGACCTGATTTCCTGTTCGACAGAAACCGTTAACCCTGCCCGTGAATGGAACCAGGTGCGCATTGTTTCTAACGAGGGTAATTATGAATTTTGGTTAAACGGCACAAACGTAGTAAACTTCACCATGCATACACCCGAATGGGATGCGATGGTTGCCGGCAGTAAGTTCAAAGACATGCCCGCTTACGGAAAATCAACCAAAGGTCATATTGCGTTGCAAGACCATGGCGATAAAGTATGGTATCGCAACATTATGATTCGTCCCTTGTAAGAAATATTTCGCATGAGTGTAAAGAAAGCAGTCATCATTGTTATTCTGTTGGAATGCCTGGTGGCTGCTTTTGCTTTTTATAACTACGGGCAGTCGTTGGAAGCACTTCAGGCCGTAACACGATATTCCGGCCGCGTTTCTTTACTGGTCTTCAGTACAATTTTCTTGTTGTTGCCACAGCATGAAGGCACACTTGAACGCCTGCTTTCGCCTCGTCCGTTTTTAGTATTTGTTATTGCTCACGGTATTCACCTTGCAGAGTTGTTGTCGTTTGTGTACCTGTCAGGTAACGAACTTATTCCTGTACGATTGGCAGGTGGTTTTGTGGCGTACATATTTATTTTCGCCATGCCGGTTGTAAAACAATACACGTTAACCGGAAAGCTATCGATTCAACGCTATCGGGTCATTCAAACTGTTTATCTCTACTACGTCTGGTTTATTTTCTTTATGACGTACTTGCCGCGCGTACAGGGTAAACTTGCCGGTGCTGGCGGGCAATATTGGGAATTTGTGATACTGTTGGCCTGGGTGTGCATGATGCTTGGCATGAAGTTACAGACATTTATCCGTTTCAGCCGATAGTCCGTCTATTAAAATACGGCAGTTGAAAATCTTATTTTAACTTTAAACCCGATTACTACTTTACAGAAATGTGCGGCATTACCGGAATAGTTGCGTTTAACCTCGTTGGCAAAATGAATATGATTCATACTACCAACGCCACTATGGCTTTGGCTAAGCGTGGCCCCGATTTCCAGGATATTTACCACGACCAATTTGTTGGCCTGGGGCATCGCAGACTTTCTATTCTTGATACAAGCCCAGCGGCTCACCAGCCCATGTGGGATGAAACGAAACGCTACGCCATTGTATTCAATGGCGAGATTTTTAATTTCCGCGAATTACGAAGTCAACTCGAAGCGCAGGGCGTTTCCTTTGCGTCAACTTCCGATACGGAAGTTCTTCTTAAACTGTTCATTCGTGAAAAAGAAAATTGCCTGAACAAACTCAATGGTTTTTTTGCATTTTGTATTTACGATAAACAGGAGCAATCGTTTTTCTTAGCCCGCGACCGCTACGGAGTAAAGCCGCTACTCTACCTGCACGATGAAGATAAATTCATTTTTGCTTCTGAAATGAAATCGGTATTGCAGTATGGTATCGATAGAACCATCGACTACAACTCGCTGTACACCTACCTGCAACTGAACTATATTCCCGCTCCCGATACTATTTTCAAAGCTGTAAAAAAACTATTGCCGGGACACTATCTAAAAATTAACAACAAGCAATTAACAATTGACAATTATTATCAAATTCCTTTTCATGTTGATAAAACCCTAAGTTATGAATCAGCAAAAGAAAAATTCAAAGACCTCTTAGAAACTTCCGTACAACGAAGGTTAGTGTCCGATGTTCCGTTAGGATGCTTCCTTAGTGGCGGCATTGATTCATCTGTTATTACCGGGTTAGCCAAAAAACATAAGTCCGACCTTCACACATTTTCTATTGGTTTTAAAGACGAAAAGTTTTTTGATGAAACTTCGTATGCAAATCTTGTATCAAAACATTTCAACACTGAGCATACTGTTTTTTCACTCACCAATAACGACCTGTATGAACACGTCCACAGCATTCTCGACTACATAGACGAACCCTTTGCCGACTCATCGGCAATAAACGTATATATATTGAGTAAGGAAACGCGCAAACACGCTACGGTAGCCCTTTCGGGCGATGGCGCGGATGAATTGCTTGGCGGTTACAATAAACATGCCGCCCATTACCGGGCATTACATGCAGGATGGAAAGAGAATTTTGCGAAAGCGTTTCATCCGATATGGAAATCAATGCCCAACTCGCGGAACAATTCGCTTGCCAACAAGACCAGACAACTTGCCCGCTTTGCTGAAGGCATGAAACTCAACAGCAAAGAACGGTATTGGCGATGGGCAAGTTTTGCAACAAAAGACGAAGCCCTCAACATGCTTCATCCCGATTTGCGCATTAATCGGTGGTTAAGTGAATTTTATCCAAGAAAGAGCACTATTCTGCAAACCATTCCCGACAAGGAAACACTGAATGATATTTTACTTACCGACACATCGTTGGTGCTACCAAACGATATGCTCACTAAAGTTGACCTTATGAGCATGGCCAACAGCCTCGAAGTGCGCACGCCCTTCCTCGATTTTGAGCTGGTAAACTTTATTTTCAGTCTGCCCGATGAGTATAAAATCAATGCTTCCATTCGTAAGCGCATTTTGCAAGACGCCTATCGCGACTTTTTACCGGCTAAACTTTATAAACGTCCCAAGAAAGGATTTGAAGTTCCGTTGCTGAAATGGTTTCGCAAAGAAATGAAATCGATGATTGTGGATGACTTGCTTTCAAGAAAAACAATAGAAGAACAAGGCATATTTCATTACCCTGAAATTGATAACCTGAAAAAGAAATTGTTTTCATCCAACCCAGGCGATGTGCACGCACGCATCTGGGGGTTGATTGTGTTTCAGCGATGGTGGAATACGTACAGCCGGTAAGATGAAATGCTTTTGAAGATTTTTAAAATCAATCCGTTATGAAAAACCTACTACGCCTCGAAGAAGCCGCCATGTTTGGACTTGCTGTTTACTTAAATTCTTATCTCCCGTTTGAAGGTTGGGTGTTCTGGGCGCTGTTTCTCGCACCTGATATAAGTATGTTGGGCTACTTAGTCAATACCCGCATCGGGGCCATCAGCTACAACCTGTTTCATCATAAAGGTGTGGCCATTGCTTGCTACCTTACCGGATATTTTCTTGCTATCCATGAACTTACCCTTGCCGGTGTTGTGTTATTCGGGCACAGTTCGCTCGACCGCATTTTTGGTTATGGCTTAAAATACACTGATGATTTTAAGCACACACACCTCGGCAGGATTGGCGGACTCTCAAAACATTAACCCATGACCCTACATATAAAAAATATGGTTTGCAATCGCTGCATTATGGTGGTGCAACATGAGCTGGATAACTTAGGATTAGACGTAAAAAGCATCCGGCTTGGCGAAGTAACGTTTGGAAAAAAACCTACACCTGAAGAAAAAAAGAAATTAGAGCAAGCCATAATTCCGTTAGGTTTTGAAATTATTGACGATAAAAAGAGTCGCGTTATTGAAAAAATTAAGAATGTAATTATTGATTTAGTGCATCACCAGGATAGCGGAAATAAAAACAATCTGTCGGACATATTGAGCAGTAAATTGAATCACGATTATAATTACCTGTCAAACTTATTTTCAGAAGTAGAGGGTACTACCATTGAAAAATATTTTATCGCCCAAAAAATAGAAAAAGTAAAAGAACTATTGGTTTATGATGAGCTGTCATTGAGTGAAATTGCATTCCGGTTAAATTACTCAAGCGTTGCTTATCTAAGCAATCAATTCAAAAAAGTTACGGGATTAACACCAAGTCATTTCAGGCAAATCAAAGAAGTTAAAAGAAAGCCTTTGGATGAGGTGTAAGTAAATCTTACAACTCACTCCCAAAATTCCACAACGCCCGTCACAATTATTATCATCAACTTTGAACCACAAAATATCAAAGTTATGGCAACCAAAAGTCAAGATACCATAACCCAGGCTTTTCCCGTTTTGGGTATGACCTGTGCTTCGTGTGCTGCAAGTGTCGAAAGTATTGTTAAACATCAGGAGGGCGTGGTAAACGCATCGGTAAACTTTGCTACAGGAAATCTTACCGTTGAGTATCTACCCAATATGACCAATGCTACCAACTTGCAAAAAGCGGTACAAGGTGTTGGTTATGATTTACTGATTGAAGACGAAACGAAACAACAGGAAACGTTAGAGGCCATACACGAAAAGCATTTCCGCAAATTAAAAATCAAAACCACTTGGGCTATTATCTTGTCCTTACCCGTTGTTGTCATCGGTATGTTTTTTATGAGCATACCCTACGCTAACGAAATCATGTGGCTGTTTTCAACGCCTGTAGTTTTTTTCTTTGGTAAAGATTTTTTCATCAATGCCTGGAAACAAGCCAGGCATCGTTCGGCTAACATGGATACCCTTGTGGCGTTGAGTACGGGTGTCGCATACCTGTTCAGCGTGTTTAATATGGTGTTTGCAGATTTTTTGCATCAGCGCGGACTGCACGCCCACGTTTACTTTGAAGCCGCTGCCGTTATCATCGCGTTCATTCTGTTGGGCAAGCTGTTGGAAGAAAAAGCCAAAGGCAGTACATCTTCAGCCATAAAAAAACTAATGGGATTGCAACCCAAAACCGTCATCGTAATACAAGCAGACGGAACAGAAAAACAAACCGCTATTGAAGCCGTAAACACAGGCGACATCATTCTTGTAAAGCCAGGCGAAAAAATAGCAGTGGATGGCATAGTAGTTTCAGGCAACTCGTATGTCGATGAAAGTATGCTGAGTGGTGAACCCGTACCGGTACTGAAAAAAGAAAACGAAAAGGTATTCGCAGGAACAATCAACCAGAAAGGAAGTTTTCAATTCAAAGCCGTGAAAGTGGGCAAGGAAACCATGCTTGCCCAAATTATTAAAATGGTGCAGGACGCACAAGGAAGTAAAGCGCCCGTGCAGAAATTGGTTGATAAAATCGCAGGCATTTTTGTTCCCGTAGTAATTGGTATCGCCATGCTCACATTCATACTATGGTTCCTTCTCGGGGGCGATAACGGAGTGGTGCAAGGATTATTAGCGGCCGTTACCGTTTTGGTTATCGCTTGTCCGTGCGCATTGGGATTGGCAACACCTACGGCAATCATGGTTGGTGTAGGCAAAGGTGCCGAAAAAGGAATTTTGATTAAAGATGCTGAGAGCTTAGAGTTGGCTAAAAAAGTAAACGCAATCGTATTAGACAAAACCGGAACGATTACCGAAGGCAAACCGGAAGTAACCGGCATTCAATGGTTGAACAATGACGATACAACGAAAGACATTCTGTTAAGCATCGAAAAACAATCCGAACACCCATTGGCAGATGCCGTTGTGAAGTATTTTAACAACGCGCAAAATCTGCAACTCTCTTCATTCGACAGCATAGTGGGCGAAGGCGTTCAGGCAACATATCATAACGAAACATATTACATCGGAAACAAAAACTTGCTCCTCAAAAATCATATCGCCATTGACAATGAGCTGTTGCAACACGCAAACGAATGGTTCGCGCAATCCAAAACCGTCATCTGGTTTGCCAACAGCAAACAAACACTTTCCGTTATTGCCATATCCGATAAAATAAAAGAAACATCGGTAGAGGCAATCAAAGAAATGCAGCAAATGGGCATCGACTTGTACATACTCACAGGCGACAACGAAGCCACCGCAAAAGCTATCGCACAGCAAACAGGCATCAAACATTACAAAGCCGAAGTATTGCCACAACACAAAGCCGATTTTGTAAAGCAACTACAACAACAAGGCAAAGTAGTGGCTATGGTTGGTGACGGCATCAACGACAGCACCGCGTTGGCAACAGCCGATGTAAGCATCGCCATGGGCAAAGGCTCCGACATTGCCATGGACGTAGCCAAAATGACCATCATTTCATCAGACCTCACCAAAATACCACAAGCCATACGGCTCTCAAAACAAACCGTAGCCACCGTTAAGCAAAATTTATTCTGGGCGTTTATCTACAACCTCATCGGCATTCCCGTTGCGGCAGGCATCCTCTACCCGATAAACGGTTTTTTACTCAACCCTATGATTGCCGGTGCAGCCATGGCGTTGAGTAGTGTGAGCGTGGTGAGTAATAGTTTAAGGTTGAAGTGGAAGAAGTAAGTACCTAAATTTGCACCATATAAATAACGGCTAAATCAGAAAATGGAAAATCAAGAATTAAAATTTAAAACAAATCTTAACTGCGGAGGTTGCGTATCAAAAGTACAGGCTGACCTTGACAATGCAGTAGGCATCAGCAATTGGAATGTGGACATCAGCAACGCAGACAAAATACTGACGGTAACGGTTAACGGGATTACGGAAAAAGAAATTATCGCTATTATTACAAGTAAAGGATTTAAGGCCGAATCTTTTGGGTAAAACAGTATGGCACACAACCACAGTAACGCGCACCATGAACACCCGGAGCACAACCATTCCAGGAAACGGGCGTTGTCGTTGGCGTTTTGGCTCAACTTCCTGTTTTCAATAGTTGAAGTAATTGGCGGTGTATTAACCAACTCTACCGCCATTATTGCCGATGCCTTTCACGATTTTATGGACGCAGGCGCAATCGGGTTGGCCATACTGTTAGAGAAAGTTTCAGATAAAAAACGCACGCAGCAATTCTCTTACGGTTTCAAACGCTTTTCGTTATTATCGGCATTAGGCTTGTCTGTATTCCTGTTGGTAGGTGCCGTAACCATGATTATCACGGCCGGTAAATCTTTTATAAATCCTAAAGAAGTTCATGGTGTAGGAATGTTAGGGCTTGCCGTGTTAGGACTTGCCGTAAATGGTTTCGCCTTCTTTAGAATAAAAAAGAGTGCTGAACATCATCATGGACACAGTCACGGAGGGCATAACCAAAACAGCCGCACTATTATGCTTCATTTATTAGAAGACGTGTTAGGCTGGGCTGCCGTACTTATTGGCGCTGTCATAATTAATTTCACAGGCTGGAACTGGATAGACGGAGTTTTAGCAATTGCTATTGCACTCTATATTGGATTCAATGCTTCAAAAAACTTAATCAACACTATAAAAATAATGTTGCAATCGGTGCCTGCAACCGTAAACCTTACCCAACTTCAAACAGAACTGCAACAACTTGACGGCATCACCAACATACACGATGTACACGTTTGGAGCCTGGACGGCAGCTACAATGTAGGTTCTGTTCACGCAGTTATCAATAACTCAATCGTAAAATCCGAACAGGAAATAATGAACACCATATTTAACCTGATGAAAAAGCATAACATTCAGCACCCTACCGTTCAGATTGAAACGAATGAAAACAGTTGCGAACTAAAAGACTGTTAACATGAATTATAAATATCCGCTCGCTGATGAAAAATTACGAAGCCTGTTGATGCTTTGTTTAGCAACCTTGCTATTTTCGTGCATGAGCCAAACACCTCACTATAACTATGCAGATGGAAACGCCAACCAATATTTCGTTACGGCCTTTTCCCTTCAATACGTGCCTGTAAAACCCGAAGAAAGTTCAACAGGTATGTATAGCGGGGGCGAACCGGCAGAAATACAACTAACCCAAAAACAATTCAACGACTTACGACAGCTCTTTGAAAAGGCTATTTCGGCTACAAGCAGCCATATCACCGACCGGGTTAAAATGAGTGGCCAGGTTACGCGAACCACCACCTCTGACACCGTTATGATTATACTGCAACCCAATGCACCGGAGCAAATCGCGCTTGAGTCGGCTTTAAAAGGGTTACTCGGCAAGTAGAATTTTTACAGTTGCCCTTGAAATTATCAATCCAAATTTTTCTTACCTTCCGTGTTCAAATAATAACCGTATGGCCTCACCTGACGATAACAAACAAGAAAAACTCTCCAATAATCCGGAGCAATTACCGTATAAGCACCGCGACATAAAAGTGCATTCGTCCGATGAATGGATGGCCAATGCCACCAAAAAATACCGCAAAGTGTTCGACCGGTTTGAAACCACGTTTATGCGTGTGGAGTTTTCATTCTTCAACAAGTTGTTTGATGAACAAAACTGGGAAACCTCTATCAGGATGAAATGCTTTTATGTAAACGGAAGTCAGAAAAATGAATTGTGCAACCTGGAGAAAAAGCGAACTATCGAAAAAGATGAAAACATTGTGTATATCCGTCAGTCGTGGGGCAATGCCGAGGCAGGCGCTTATTGGCTTGAGGGCGAGTATGTGTGGGAAGGTTACATTGACGATATAAAGGTAGGCGAACGAAAATTTTATATTGTAGATACCGGTGCAGCCATGACGGATAAGAATCCGCATTTTACAATCGAGTCCATTAAATTATTCGAGGGCGATGGCAACGCCTCTACCCTTCCTGAAAAAAATTATCTTACCAAATTCAGGCAAGCCGAAACACGGTTTGTATGGTGCGAATTCAAATTCAGGAATAATCTACCTAAAGGATATTACGCAGAAATCTTTTTTAATTTTTACAACGATGCCGGCCAGCTAAAAGGCACACACGATTATTTCACCTACGTTTCTGCCAACACCCTCGGAAAAACAGAGGTCATCTTTCCCGGATGGGGAGGCGAAACACCCGGCCGCTGGGGCAACGACAATTACACGCTTGAAGTAGTTTACCTTGACACCCTGTTGGCTACTATTCCTTTTCAGGTTGGTGATATTGCCGAGGTAGGCGATGTGGCTGTTATTACCGGTGCAGACTATGTTGTAAAGAGTGTGAAGCAGGCAGGCGCATCTCCTGCCGAACAGCAACGCGAAAACCTGTTGTATGAAAGCCTTGATGAACTGAACGCACTCACCGGCCTTACCAACATCAAACACGAAGTAAACGAAATGGTGCAATTGGTGAAATTTTACCAGGAAACAGGCAAAGATGTGTTGAGTAGATTTTCATTGCACACCGTGTTTACAGGAAACCCCGGTACAGGTAAAACCACTGTTGCGCGTTTGCTTTCAAAAATTTATAAAGGCCTTGGCATTCTTGAAAAAGGGCATCTCGTTGAAGTAGACCGCGAAGGCTTAGTGGCTGGGTTTGTAGGGCAAACCGCTATTAAAACTACTGAGAAAATAACGGAAGCTATGGGCGGCATCCTGTTTATTGATGAAGCCTACTCCCTCGCACAGGGCAAAGGCAGTAACTATGATTTTGGAGCCGAGGCCATACAGGTAATTCTGAAACGCATGGAAGATTTCCGTGGAAAATTTGGTGTGATTGTAGCCGGCTACACCGGAAACATGCACGATTTTGTTTCTTCCAACCCGGGGCTGCGTTCAAGGTTCGATAAGTTTTTTGAGTTTACCGATTACTCTCCGGAAGATATGTACGCCATAGCGCTTACCATGTTTAAAAAAGAAGACGTGCAGCCCGATGAAGCCGCTGCCGAACACCTGCGCAACTATTTTGAATTTCTGTTCAGTCACCGCGACCAGCATTTTGGCAATGCCCGTGCTGTACGCCAAACAGTTGGAGAGGTTGTAAAGAACCAGCATCTTAGACTTGCCGCAATGAAAAAAGAAGACCGCACACCGGAACTGATGGAAACCGTAATCTTTGCCGATGTGGAAGAGTTTGAAATTAAAGAACTGCGCAGCAGCAAACCGAAGTTAGGGTTTCAGTTGGGGGGCGAAGAAAATTGAGTGTACATAAAAGAGATCGCGGCTCTCCAAAGATTCATAAAACTCTCCGAAAGCCGCGATGACGGAGCAATCAAAAATTAAAACTTCCCGAACTTCAACGTAACATTATAACTCCAGTCGCTCAGGTTTTTATCAGAAAGACCGCGACCATTGCTGTTATGCACACTGCGGTAACTGATACCGGGGCTAAAGCGCATCCATCGAAGTAAATTTATTTCTACCTGAGCGCCCGGTTCCATCACGAACGACCATCGTTGATCGTAGATTCCTTCAATTTCAAGCCAGTCGTAATCAGGGTTAGTCCAATGTTCATACTGATAGGAAAATCCGGCACCGGCAAACATCGACAGCACCAAATGAACGGCTTTGTTCGACCTTACTACATATTCGGTCATAAACCCTGTTTGCACATAACCGTAACTAAGTGAGTTTCCCGGAAATTCACTGAATTCTGTCGGTACTGAAATACGGTTGGTTGTAGCAAAACCTCCAACCCCCAGCATAACCTTCCGGTTGATAAACACACCGCCATACATACCGGTCATGTTTGCAAAGTCGCCCCGAATGGATGTGAACTTGTTTGTTAAAGCGCCATAAGCCGTTACACGCGAGCTGTTAAAAACAGTTTGTATCTCTGATTGGGCGTAGGTCAGCGCTGCGGTAAACACAGCAGCGATAAGAATTAATGTCTTTTTCATGGTATTTCTTATTTTTTGATACCATGACAACCCGGAACGGGAATACCCCTATTGTATTTCCATTTTTTTTATCCAAAAACAAAACCCAATGCTTTTGTTCCCGTTAATGACCACTACCTGAACACCCTCCCTCAATTCTGTAAGAACTGGCAGTCGTGAATTTTTCAGAAAAGGCAGTAGGGGTAAACCTGACTGAACCTGTCTTATCAACAACTGAACATTTTAAATATGAAAACAAATCTGAAAAACTCCGTTTATGTACTGGCCTTATTAATGACCGGTTTATTTCTTACCTCCTGCAATACCGAAGACCCCGGCCCTTTACAATATGGCGAGCGCATATTTTCTGTCAGTCAGTTCAACCGGCTTGAAATGGGCAGCGCTTTTATTGTGCAAGTGCGGCAAGGCGCTGAATTCTTAGTTGAGGCATCAGGCGATGTGCGCAACCTGGATGACCTTGCAGTAGTTAAGAGTGGTTCTACGCTTACTGTTTATTACGACCAGCACCGTCATGCCAATCGAAAGCACCTTACTACGCTATACATAACCATGCCCGAACTGGAAGGAGTAAATTTTTCGGGTGCATCCATTTCTGATATTCAGGGCTTTGAAACCAACGAACAATTATCTGTAACACTTTCGGGCGCATCAACCTGCAAACTCTATCCGGGCTTTAACGATGTTAAGGTTAACCTTTCAGGCGCATCCAAACTGAATGTGTATGGTATTGGAACAAACCTTCAGGCCAAGGTATCGGGAGCAAGTGAACTGAGAGCACGCGAATTCCATACAGAAGATGCCTCGTTAGATGTTTCCGGTGCAAGTTCGGCCCGCGTTTCGGTAAGCAACCGGCTTGATGTGATTGTAAGTGGCGCCAGCAGTGTGCTCTATACTGGCAACCCGGAAGTTTACCCTACGGTAACAGGCGGCAGCACGCTAAGGAAAGAGTAATAATTTTCAGTAAACCATCATGCCGGAGCGCGCTAATGAAGAAGGGCGCATCAGGCATGATGGTTTACACGTTATTTAAGCTCAAGTCTTTTATAGGTTTCTTCCAACACCTCCTGGTTATCAGTTATAAGAAGTAACTTATCGTTTTCATGCAGAACCGTAGTACCGGTTGGCACAAAATACCGCTCATCGCGTTTAACCATAACCACAAGCGTATTATCGGGAAGTGGCATATCCATCAGGTGAGTTCCGTGCTTGAGCATCTTTGGCACTATGGTGATTTCGGAAGTGACAGATTTAATATCTTCTGAAAATTCAATATCAAACTCAGTTGACTTACGTGTTACTTTTGGTTTATCTGCCAGACCAAGCCAGGTGGCAAACTGCGAAAGGGATGTTCCCTGCACAAGCAGGGAGATAAGGGTACAGAAAAATACAATATTAAAAATGTAGTTGGCACCCGGCACATCTTCAGCCAACGTAATAATAGCAAAAATGATAGGCACCGCACCGCGAAGCCCTACCCAGGAAACATACACCTTATCTTTAGTGGGCATCTTCCTGAATGGCAACAGGCTAATGAACACACTTAGCGGGCGTGTAACAAAAATCATAAGGAAACTTATAATCAGACCAGGCACTACAACCGGGATAAGTTCATGTGGGCGAACAAGTAATCCTAACGCCAGGAACAGAATGAGTTGAAACATCCATGCCAGGCCATCAAAAAAATTAAGAGCCGAACGTTTGTGAACAAATTTTGAATTGCCGATTACCAATCCGCCTATATAAACCGCCAGGAAGCCGTTACCATACAGAAAATACGTGGTCGAAAAAATAAGTATGCAAAACGTAAAAACAAGAATAGGATACAATGAAGCATTATCTATTTTAAACCTGTTGATAATCGTCACCGCCAATTTACCCATTCCATAACCGGCCAACGCACCAATACATAACTGCACTACCACCATACCAATTGCGCCCCAATAATTTGGCGCTGCATCCATCTTAATTATATCAATAAGGGTGATAACCAGGATATACGCCATAGGGTCGTTGCTTCCGCTTTCCAACTCCAGCATTGGCCTCAGGTTGTTTTTTAACTGCAACCCTTTAGATCGAAGAATAGAAAACACCGATGCCGAATCAGTTGATGACATGGTTGAAGCTAAGAGCAATGAAGTAACCAATCCGATTCCAGCACCGTGAGTGGTCATATCAGAAATCCACCAGATAAGCACACCGGTTGTAATGGCTGTAAGAAATACCCCAACAGTGGCCAACACCACCCCGGGGGCCATTACAGGCCTTATCTCAGAAATTTTTGTATCTAACCCACCTGAAAACAGGATAATACACAATGCCAGCGTACCGATTGTTTGCGCAGTATCTATATCATCAAACCCAATTCCGACACCATCGCTACCGGCCATCATGCCTACGCCAAGAAACAGAAGCAGTGCCGGCACTCCAAACCTGGAACTTGCCTTACCCGCCAGCATACTAAGCAAAAAAAGCAGTGATAAACCGAAGAGCACTAATTCAATCTTGACTTCCATACGCAAATTTTTTTCATTTTAACCAGCATTATACTAAAAATAGTTGAATTCAGGGGCCCGTGCCCTTGAATTTTGCTCTTGTTCAATGAAAAAATATAGACAGGGGGAAGAACGCTATTGCAGCAGCCTCTTCAAATCAGCTTCAGCAGCAATAAAGCCAAACGCTGCAAATTGTTTTCCTGAAGTAACCTGCCTGAAAATTTCAACCGCGCGGGTTGTATCGCCTTCGCATAAGTACCAGTTGCCAACGCCATAGCCTTGTGTAGCCAAAGCAAGGTCAACATCACTGTTGCTACCACTTACTTTCAACAAATCATCGGGTGGCAACATGCCTTTATACATTTGAAGTTGATGGTGGTAAGAATCGTTTTCGATAATGTTCATATCCTCCCGAATCAATTCCAGCACCTTAGCCGCTTCTTCCGGTTTGTTCATTCTGCGGTATGTCATGTAAAGCCAATCGGCAGTGGCAGTAATCAGGTCGTCATTATCAGAAACATCTAAACATTGCAAGTACGCCTTCTCGGCACTTTCGTAGTCGCCTTTTAAATAATGCGCAAGCCCTAAATGATACCACACATTAAATTGTGTATTGGAAAGTGGCCTGTTCAGTTTATTCGGAACGCCATCAGGTTCAATTTCCAATGGTTGACGAGGCATGAATGAGGCAGCCATTTGAAAATCGGCAATAGCTTTTGAAAAATCACGAACGGTAATATAGCGATGCCCACGATGACGGAGTAATTTATACGAGCCGGGGTATTGCTCCAGGCCATCAGTAAATATTTTTATAGCTTCGGTATACTGATAGCGATATGCTTCCCGCCTTCCCAACCAAATGTAATTCTCTTCAGAAGGATTTTCTTCAAAATTTTTTCGAGCTATGTTCAGGTTGCTATCAAGACGAGCTTTTGTTGCTTCGCTAAAATCAGGTGTGAAAAACTCACGGCCGTCAAGACCGGTGAGAACGGGAACAGGCTCTGATTTTTTCTCAGGAGTGGAGCAGGCCAAGAGAATCAGCAGGAGTAACGAAATTTTTCTATACATAGCATTATTTATAAAAGTTGATGATTAGTGGTGCATATCATAATCCAAAATCACTGCAAATACACTACCCCATCCTTCATCACAAAGCTCACCTTTTCCATTGTCTTTATGTTCTTCAACGGGTTTTCATCTACCGCTACTATATCGGCTAACTTGCCGGCTTCGAGTGTGCCAATCTTATCGCTCATACCCAAAATACCTGCCGCTACAACCGTAGCCGATTTGATGGCTTCCATCGCAGGCATGCCTGCCTCTACCATATACCCAAATTCTTTTCCGTTTTCACCATGCGGAAATACACCGGCATCCGTACCGAAAGCAATCTTCACTCCGCGTTTATAGGCCTTGCCAAATGTGGCCTGAATTTGCGGGCCTATCTCAAGAGCTTTGGGTACTACCAAAGGATGGTAATAACCCGGCTCGTTAGCTTTTTCTGCCACAAATTTTCCGGCAGAAATAGTGGGCACATAATACGTTCCTTTTTGTTTCATTAAATCCATTACTTCCTCGGTCATTTTTGTGCCATGCTCAATCGTAGTAATGCCCGCCAACACTGCGCGTTTCATCCCTTCTGTTCCATGTGCATGTGCGGCAGTATGCATACCGTAGTCGCGGGCGGTTTCTACAATAGCCTTGAGTTCGTCATCGGTGAATTGTGGGCCTGACCCGTCTTTGGCAATACTCAACACGCCTCCGGTTGCCGTTATTTTAATAGCATCGGCTCCATCCTTGTATCGCTGGCGCACGGCCTGCCGCGCTTCTTCCGGTGAGTTGATTACGCCTTCTTTCGGGCCGGGATTACCCATCAGGTCTTCACGGTAAGCGTTTGTGGGGTCGGCATGACCGCCCGTAGTGGCTATTGATTTACCAACCGTAACAATCCGGGGGCCAACAACAAGTTTCTGGTTTACGGCATTGCGTAAAGAAATATTCACTCCGTTTCCGCCTAAATCGCGTACTGTTGTAAAGCCTGCCATCAATGTTTTCTTCGCATAAACAGTAGAGCGAAAAGCAACATCGGCTTTATTGGATGTAAACCGTTGTATAGCCTGATCTTTACTGGTCTCTCCTTCCAGGTGAACGTGTAAATCTATCAGGCCAGGCATTACCGTTTTCTTTCCCAGGTCAATCAACTTATCCGAACTGCCGGGTTTGGTAAACCCTTTTTCAATTTTTGTGATAACGTTGTTCTCAACAATAATTGTCATTTGTGCCTGCACATCATTTGATTTGCCATCAATCAGGTTTCCGCAATGGATAACAGTTCGCTGACCATACGCGAACATGGAAATGCTGCACAACAGGAATAATAGTTTTTTCATAGCAGTACGGGTAAAATTTTATTTAGAAAGATATTTTTCAGTGAGTTCTCTCAACGTTTTTAATTCTTTTTTCTGCATCGCTTCGCGCACATGCAGCATCAGGTCGAACATTACGGTTTGGTCGTACCCCAAGCGGGCGGCAACCTGCGAACAGTATTTGATCTCGTCCTGGTACAGCCGCTCGTCAATCTTCATAAGTTGAACAAGACTTACGATATAATCGAATTTTTCCTGGTTGTTCAGGTGCTTTAGCCCTATATCGTCATGATCCTGATCAAACAACGGAACAATGTCTTCCATAGGTACACCGTTGGCTAACCCAATGGTTGTTATGTACTTCCGTTCTCGATCGGCAATATCTCCGTCAATACGGGCAAGGTTTACAAGTAGTTTTAATTGAGAAAGCGCCATACAAGTTTATTTTATGTTGGAAGATGGGGAATTGTTTCACGATAGTCAATAGTTCATACACAATTAACCATTAACTTAACCCCGTGAACTTTCTCGCACACATCAGCCTGTCGGGTAATAACCCCAAAATTATGGTAGGTAACTTTATTGGCGATTTTGTGAAAGGACGAAATATTTCCGAACAGTTTGATCCCGAAATTGCCTGTGGTATAGCCTTGCATCGTGCCATTGATGAGTTTACCGATACGCACCCGGTAGTAGCCGTTAGTAAAAACCGGCTCAGGCCAACTTACCGGCATTATTCGGCCGTTATTGTAGATATGTTTTACGACCATCTGTTAGCTGCGAACTGGGAAGATTATTATAAAGAGTTCCTTCCCGATTTCGCGGAACGCAGTTACCGCACCCTCGAAAAATTCCATTCAATCTTGCCCGAAGGGGTTAAATACATGCTTCCGTATATGATGAACGGCAACTGGTTGGTGAACTACGCCCGGCTGGAGGGTATTGCGAGTGCGCTTTCGGGCATGGCAAGGCGGTCGAAATACGAGTCGAAAATGGAACTGGCGGTAGAAGACCTCAAAAAAAATTATGAAGATTTCGGGCAAGAGTTTTCTGTTTTTTATCCTGAACTTCAGGCATTCTCTGAAAACTGGCTCAAACAGGAAACAGGAGAATTGTAACACCGATGGTAGAAAACTAATCAACCTGTTATTTTAGCAACTCATTTTAAACAACTATGCACAACGACCCGGAGTTAAGCGGAAAATATTTAGGCACAATCTCGCAGGATTTTGTGAAAGTAGCCGATTCCATCAAAGAGGCTTCGTATCAGGTTCGCAAAAGAGGTTTTTCGGAATACCCGGTTTTCCCGGTATGTAAAGAACAGCAACCTGTTGGTCAGCTACTAATCGATAAGCAACTTGCCGCATTGGAATGGAACTACTACATCAGCTACATGGATGAGTTTGTGCAACGCGGGTTGATTGATGCCGATAAACAAGAGGCCTTCACAGAAGCATACAAAGACCCGGATGAGTTTTGTTGCCTGTTTGTGATCGACAAGGAGTTTACCAACTTTGTTTTTATACCCTACCCGGAAGATTAGCTTTTGAAATGATTCCAACCTTGTGCCCGAAGCGGCACTTCGTTGCCTTGCTTGGTTACCATGCTATGTTCGTTCGGTTTTTCGTGCACATATCCAATCATGTGGATGTCTGCGTGATTTTTGATTTTCTCAAAATCATCTTGCGAAATGGTGAACAACAATTCATAATCCTCACCTCCATTAAGCGCGCAGGTAATCGGGTCGATTTTAAACTCAAGCGCTGTGGTTTCAAACGTTGACTGGTCGATGGGGATTTTATCTTCAAAAATACGTGTGCCCACGTTTGAGTTTTTACCCAAATGAAATAACTCAGAAGCAAGGCCATCAGAAACATCAATCATTGACGTTGGCTTTATGCCCAATTCTTCCAATTCAAAAACAATATCGGTGCGGGCAATCGGTCGTAGCTGTCGGCCAACCAGGTATTCATATTTTTCAAGCCCGGGCTGCATATCGGGGTTTGAGAGGTAAACTTCTTTCTCGCGTTCCAATATTTGAAGCCCGGTGTATGCCGCGCCTAAATCTCCGGTAACACAAATAATATCATTGGGCTTTGCTCCTGAACGATATACAACTTTATCTTTTGCTACACGGCCAACAACCGTAATGGAAATAACCAACCCGGAACGCGAAGCCGTAGTATCGCCTCCAACAAGGTCAACTTTATATTGAGCGCATGCCGCGCGAATGCCCTCATATAGTGCATCAACCGCTTCAACAGAAAAACGGTTACTCAACGCAAGCGAAACCACAACCTGTTCGGCTCTTCCATGCATAGCCGCTATATCCGAAACATTTACCGAAACCGCCTTATGCCCAAGGTGCTGAAGCGGTGTAAAGGCCAGGTCGAAATGAACACCTTCGGCAAGCAAATCGGTAGATACCAGCACAAAATCGTTACCGGCATCTATAACGGCTGCATCATCGCCAATGCCTTTTACAGATGATGGATGTTGCAGAGATACCTGGCCGGCAATCCGGTCAATCAGACCAAATTCACCCAGTTCATTAATTTCCGATCGCTTTTCGTTCATGTTATTTATCTGTGGTAACCGTTCATTGAGCGAACGCGGTAGCGCCTCGCCCCACAAAAGTAAGATTATAACACGACTTCAAAGATTTTATTCCGCCACACCCGGTATCTATGCGCAACCAGAAAAAGCACAAGTATGAAAAAATTGTTGGCGTTGCTTGTCCTGGCTTTAATCTTTTCGGTCGCATGTTCAACTGTTCCCAGGCCTTACTATGAAACAAAGGTGGGGAAGAAAAAACAGCGGTACTACAATGCCGTCCAGTATGGCAAGGGCGAAGTACCGAAATTTCCTAAAAGCCCTAAGAGCCGGTAATATCCTGGCAGAGTTCTACCAAAACTCCGGCTGTTGATTTTGGGTGCAGAAAGCAAATTTCCTTGTTGTCTGCGCCCTTTTTTGGTTCCTCATTAATCAGCTCAAAGCCATCTTGCCTGTAGCGCTCCATGCTCTTCCTGATGTCGGCCACTTCAAACGCCAGGTGGTGAATGCCCTCGCCTCGTTTTTCGATATATTTGGCAATGGGCGAATCGGGGCGGGTGGCCTCCAGCAACTCTATTTTCACCCCGTTCAGTTCAAAAAAAGAAGTACGAACCCCTTCTGATTCAACCGTTTCTATCTTATAATGCTCCTTTCCCAACAGTCTTGCAAACAGGGCATTGGCTTCCGCCAGATTCCTGACTGCTATACCGATATGCTCAAGTTTTTCCATAATTGTTAACTTTGAAGCTAAAATGAGAAACTTTTAGCCCTTTTCTAAAGTTTCTTCTCAGTGTTTAGATAACGATAATGGAAACAGCAAGCGGAATACATGTTGAAGCGGCACGGCTGCAAGACGAGATAAAGAATTACCTGGGGTTGCGTTCTGCCGACCTGGTATTTGAATACTCCACTATGGATGGGAAGGTGAAACTCGACCTGATTACGGTTAATCCGCGCCACAACCAGTCGTTCCTCTTTCACTCGGTAACAGGCACCGATAAACCTGATGCCCTGAATAAAATGCACACTTACGTGCAGAACTATAAAGAAAAAGAGAATAGTTATACCATACAGTGGGTGGCCAAGGGCGATAAGGAATTGCATACCTCCTATTTCCGTGCAGGCAACATTACCGATGCGCTGCAAAAGCTGTACTACGGAAGGGACATGAACACCATTACCGTTTTCAGCGTTGTATTAAACCCGGTGTCTTAAAAAAACGTATGAACATGATTAGTGTTACCGATAAAGCAAAAGAGAAAATAATAGAACTTCGCATCAAAGAAGGAAAGAGTGCCAACCCAAACATCCGGGTATCGGTTAAAGGTGGCGGTTGCTCAGGTTTGATGTACGACCTTGCCTTTGACGAAACAATACAAACTGCCGACCAGGTATTTGAAGATAAGGGCGTGAAAATTCTGGTGGATAAAAAAAGCCTATTGTACCTGTTAGGCACAACACTCGATTTTTCGGACGGGCTGAACGGCAAGGGCTTTCAGTTTATTAATCCGAATGCCTCGCGCACCTGCGGCTGCGGAGAAAGTTTCTCCGTTTAGGTTAAAAAATCAGGCGCAATACGCTAACGCCAGTCCACATTACGGCAGTAACAGCATACCCTATCAGGGAGCTCCATACTACCAACCTCAGGAAATCAAACCTCGGAACTTCGCTATTAATTGTTTTCATGAACAGTGGGGTTGTTCTTAAATTCTATCTAAATAAAGGGCAAATTCCTGAATTTCACGTATTTCAAACGGATGAATTGACAAAATACATCCATAAAAGCCTGATTTACGGGTTTGTACGGTTTACGGATCGATAGTAGCGATGCACTTCAACTCAATCGCAATGGGGGTTGGCAGGGCTGTTATCTCTACGGTGGTTCGGCAGGGCTGATTGTCTTTGAAGTATTCCGCATACATTTTGTTGTAGGTTTTAAAATCCTGCTTTATGTTGGTAAGGAACACGGTAACATCAACTAAGTTTTCCCAACGCGAACCCGATGCTTCAAGAATGTAGCGAACATTCTGAAATACGGAGCGGCACTGCTCCGCAATGTCGTAAGCAATAATGTTACCTGCTTCATCCAGCGTTACACCCGGAATATCTTTTGAGCCTTTTTTTCGAGGCCCTACGCCTGATAAAAACAACAGGTTGCCAACCTTTCGGGCATGCGGGTAAAGCCCAACCGGGTCGGGGGCTTTGTCGGAATGAATTTTATCGCTCATATTATTATCTGATATTAATATCCAAAAACCAAACTCGCCCAGTAACTCTGCCAATCCGCTCCTTCTTCACGCGCAGGAACCATCTTTACACAACTCACCATCCACGAACCGGTATTGCTCAACCGCGTTTCAATGGTTCCATCTTTCATGGTGTAGATGTTTTGCGTAAAGGTTATGCCGTCCTTGCGGTTCCACACTTTTACCATAGCAAACTGTAACGGCTTGCCTTCATACAACACCTGGAAGGTAATCGCATCACCGCGTTTTGCTTTATACGGATCATTTACGGGAATGATCTCTAACGGAAGACCGACTACTTTTTTGTAGGTGTCATCTGATTTTTCACCAGCCTTTACCAATAGCTTGGTGTGCCGGGAATAAAATTCGCGTGCAGGTTTATCCATTTGATTGTTCTTCTGCCGAAACGCCAGTATGTCGTCCAATCCATCTTCTTTCAAATATTCATTAAACTCTTCGGCAGCAAGTTCAGTAAACGCATTGGTTGATTGCATCACAAACAAATGCGTTCCTTCTTTTTCCAGTTTAACCTCTATACTATTTTCTTGCCCACTATTCAGTTTTTCAATCAAGCCTTCACTATATGAAGCTGCATGATGGTCAAGCCGGATAAACCGTTGCGGGTTTACCTTCCAACGTTCTCCTGTAAAATTCTCGCCCACCATAAAGTTTACCCGGGCCGCCTCACCTACCGAGAACAAAAATTTATCCGGCTGCATCCAAAACTCGTGCGCCTGCGCAATAACAGCTATCAGCAACAGAAAAAAGAAAGCAACGCTTCTCCTGGTTATGCTTCTTTCCATCATTTTGAATTCATTAAATCTTCAATCTCTTCAGCTTCAACCGGAATATTTTTCATTAAATCCTTCACACCACTTTTGGTAATCACCACATTATTCTCCAACCGAATGCCCAGCCCTTCCTCCTTAATATAAATACCCGGTTCTACTGTCCACACCATACCTTCTTTCATCTTATCGAACATATTGCCGGTGTCGTGCACATCAAGCCCCAGGTGATGCCCCGTGCCGTGCATAAAATATTTTAATACCACCGGTCGTTCCGGGTTTTGATTTCTGATATCCGTTCTGTCGATAAGTTTAAGTTTCAGCAATTCACGCTCCATTATCTTTTGCACTTCTTTGTGATAATCGAAATAAACCGTTCCGGGTCGTAACAATTTGCAGGCAGCACGCTTCACCCGCAACACGGCATTGTACACATCTTTTTGCCGTTTGGTAAATTTTCCGTTTACCGGGATGGTGCGCGTCATGTCGGCATTGTAGTTGGCGTACTCTGCTCCAACATCTAACAACAATACATCACCCGACTTACATATTTTATTATTTTCAATGTAATGCAACACACAGGAGTTTGAACCGGATGCGATAATAGGTTCGTAAGCAAAACCCCGCGAGCCATTTCTTACAAACTCGTGCGCAAACTCCGCTTCTATTTCGTATTCCTTAACGCCCGGCTTTACAAATTTCAGTACACGCCTGAAAGCCTTTTCGGTTATATCGCAAGCCGTTTGCATTAACTCTAATTCATGTCGCGATTTTACAGAACGTAATCCGGACATAATAGGGGCAACCCGCTCATAGCGATGCAACGGATATTTCTCCTTGCACCACTTAATAAACCGGGTATCGCGGCTCTCTACTAAAATATCTGCACGATAATGTTCATTGGTATTCAGGTACACCTGTTCCACACCACCCATTACCATCATGGTGTTGAATATACGATGGAAATCTGATGTCCATAAAACAGTTTCTACACCGCTAACCACACGCGCTTCTTGTTTGGTTAATTTGTGCCCTTCCCAGGTTGCGATTTGCTCATTGGTTTCGCGCACAAATAATACTTCACGCATTTTTTCATCGGGGTAATCGGGGCACAGCACTAAGATGGTTTCTTCCTGGTCAACACCCGTGAGGTAAAACAAGTCGCTGTTTTGCCTGAAGCGCATGGTGCCATCGGCATTGGTTGGCATTATGTCGTTGGCGTTGAACACCGCAACCGATTTTGGCTTTAGTTCTTTTATAAGTCGTTTGCGGTTTGTTTTAAAAAGTTCGTTGTTGATTTTTTCGTAGCGCATAGCCGGGTTTTCAAGTAGCTAAAAGTAAAAAAACCTGCCGTTCGATGGCAGGTTTTGGGTAATAAAATTCAAATTGACCTTTATCTCTCATTGGGTTCATCGGTGTTGATGTAGTTGATCAGCACGAATGTTACCAGCAATCCGCTGAACACGCCTTCAAGCGCTACAATAAACGACACCATATAAGGGTTCAGGAAACGGCCCATAGGTTCGTGGTCGATGATGTACTGCATAAAGCCCTGGTCAAGAAACTGCACATACAGGAACAGGAAAGCGGCAAACACTAAAGATGCAATGGCCCCGGTAGCCACACCGGTTATCAGCGCACGGAAGTAGTTAATATGCTGGCCGTGCGACTGTTGAAATTTTTTGAGCGCCATGTAAATACCGCCCACCAATATAAACAGGTTAAGCAGACGCAATTCCACAATATTCAGCAAGCCTGAAAATTTCATAATCAGAAAATAAGCGATCAGGCCTGCGGCAATCTTTAGTCCATAGTTAACATGGAGCTGATTGGGGTTTGTGAACACATTCATAGGGCAGATGATTTGGTTTATCGAATTATTGAATTTTTAAGCATATAATCAAGGGTATTACTGTTTATATTTTTACTATCTTTCTTGCTCCAATCCCCAAATTGTATGATTAAAAGAATATTGCTATTCGTTGGTGGTCTAATCGTATTGCTTTTGCTGATCGGATTTGTTCTGCCCCGCAAATTTGAACTCACTAAAAGTGAGGTAATTAATGCCCCTGCCGCTTATGTGTTTGAAGAAATCAACACCCTTGACAATTGGCCGCGCTGGTCGTACTGGAATACGCTTGACCCCGATATGGAAGTTGTGTACAGCGAACAGAAATCCGGAACGGGAGCCTACTATGAATGGACAAGTGAGGTACTGGATAAAGGCAAACTCGTTATAACAGATAGCAAGTTAAATAAGCTTGTTGCCTGCGACTTGTTTTTTATGCAGTCGGAAAAACCCTCACGAGCGGTGTATCAACTTGAGCCTGCGGAAGGCGGCACAAAACTTACCATGAATTTTGATACCGATTTCGGCATGAACCCGATTATGCGCTGGGTGGGCCTCCTGATGTTTCCTTCGGAAATGAACAAAGCTTTCGATCACAATTTTTCAAAACTTAAAGAAATAGCAGCAGCCAAACCTAAGTTCACCGTAACCCTATCAGAGGAAACAACAAACCCCATTAGCTATATCGGTATTAGTTCTACCATGAGCTTTGAAGACATTGACGCCATCAGCGCCCAAATGGGAAAATCGTACGGTGAATTGATGGGTGTTTTACAAAAAGCAAAAGTGGAAATGACCGGTGCGCCCTTCTGCCTGTACCCGCGATGGGATGAGGAGAAAAAAGAAATGGATATGGTATGTGCCTTGCCTGTTCCGCCAGATGCAAAACTTCCGGCAAAATATCCGGTGATGCAAATACCCGGTGGCAAGGCCGTAAAAGCGATTCACCTTGGCGATTACCACAACCTGGAAGACACGCACAACCAGGTCAATCAATACATTGAATACAAAAACCTGCAAATAATTGGCGCTCCCTGGGAAGTTTACATAACCGACCCGGAAATGGAGACGGATACAACCAAATGGATTACAGAAGTATTTTATCCGGTTAAGGAATAAAAAACTACAAGCCACAAGCTTGTAGTTAAATCTCTTCTTCATGCTCCCGCACGCGCAAACGCTGTTCCTTCCACTCTTCAAGTTCCTTTCTGCGTTGCACCAATTCCTCTTCAGTAGGTTTGTATTTAATCAGCGATTTTAAATCCGGCTGACCGGCATCTACCCAGGCAGTGTACCAGAAATCGCCAATGGCTTTTATGGATGCTTTCATTTGTTGTTCAACCATTCCCTCCAATGCCTCATGATACGCTTTTGAAAATTCCTGCGAATATACTTTTACCGTTTGCCTGCCCCTTGTTTCAAACGAATACTTGCGCTCGCCAAAATTTTTAGTCAAGTCACGTTCCACCTCCAACACTTTCGGTAGCAGGGCATGTGTTTCTTCAATTATCTTCCAGGCAGCCAATTGTGGATTATCAAGGTAACTCGCCTTGCCCACAAAGAAATCATATTCGCCCGAAAACAATTCCGGCAAGCGCGACTCCCAAAAGGCGTGTATGCCTTCCTGCCCGGTAAGCTGACCGTTGTAATTTTCAGTAGTGTGCAAGGGCACGTGCGCATCCGCAAGGTAATGCCCCAAATCTGCCGAAAGGCTTAAAATCCTTGTCGGGTCTTTAACTAAAAAAGCATCGCGCAAGCGGTAGTACATCACATTCAAATGCCAGGGCAAAACCCCATACGCCTTCAGGGTATCTTCGCCATATTTTTCTACGGCCTCCTTCCAGTAACGGGGCATGGTAAAAATGGCGCTATCGCCAAAGTGGTCAATGTCGATATAATGCCGGGGGGCTTCATCCACTACCGCAAACCGCCTGCGGTCGGCATTAACGGCTGCCTCGGTAAGGTAGGAGATATTGGCCTTGTAAAATCCAATCATTTCGGGCGGAAGCGTAAACACCGCCAACCGGTTAATCTGCCTGTGGGCGTGAAAGCCCCAGCTCCAGAAAAATAAACCGGCCAATACCAGGAAAAAGCAATGCCAACACCTGTTCATTGGCTTAAATTTGGTAAGATTTGAGGAAATACCTTCTAAAAAGTCATTTTTAAAGGGGTTTTCAACCAGAATTTCATTACGGGTGTTTTTGCAAATAAGCCGAATACGCTTACCTTTGCAGTCCTTAAAAAGTAAGGATAGAATACCATGGCAAATCATAAATCAGCAGAAAAAAGAATACGCGCCAACGAGGCAAAACGTGTAAGAAACCGCTACCAGCACAAAACTACGCGCACGTTCATTAAAAGACTCCGTGCCACTACTGTAAAATCAGAAGCAGAAGCCCTGTTGAAGGAAGTTTCGAGCCTGATTGACAAGTTGGCTAAAAAGAACATCATTCACTGGAAAAAGGCCGCTAACCAGAAATCGAGCCTGACCAAGTATGTAAACAATCTCGCGTAAGCGCGACCATAACCAATATAAAGAAGCCCTGATGCCAACACATCGGGGTTTTTTATTGTCTATCCGGCCGGGGCCATTAATTTTAGGTTCGTGAAAAAAGAAAACGACACCTTTTTGGGTATTAAAAGCTGGGCTGCCGAGGACCGCCCCCGCGAAAAGCTGTTGCTCAAGGGCACATCTGCGCTATCGGATGCCGAACTAATTGCCATTTTGCTGGGAACCGGAACCGCCTCCATGAGTGCCGTTGATGTAGCCAAAAACATGCTGCAACAAGCCGGCAACAACTTAAACGCCCTCGCCCGTTTTTCGGTTAAAGATTTAATGAAGGTTAAAGGCATTGGCGAAGCAAAAGCCATTACCATTGTGAGCGCATTAGAGCTTGGCCGCAGAAGAAAAGAAACCGAAACCCACGAGCGACCAAAAATTGTAACTTCCAACGATGCTTTCGAGTTGCTGAAGGGCGACCTTATGGATATACCACACGAAGAGTTTTGGTTGCTGATGCTGAACCGCGCCCAGCGCGTTATACGAAAGCAGCAAATAAGCTTAGGCGGTGTGCATGGCACCATTGCCGACCCGAAAATTATTTTCAAGGCAGCGCTTGACGAATTAGCCAGCGGCATAATCGTAGCGCACAACCACCCCTCTGGTAACGTAACACCAAGCCAACAAGATATTGACCTGACCCGGAAACTGAAAGAAGCCGGGAAGCTGTTGGAAATTAAACTGCTCGACCATTTGATAATAGCAGGAAAACAATTTTATAGTTTTGCGGATGAAGGATTATTGTAACAGAAGCAGGGCATGAAAAAAAATAACGTAATTATAATGGGTGTAGTGTTACTTGCGGTAATCACGGTTGTGTATTCCTTCGTTGGGCAAGATGACGGAGCGTATGAACAAACTATTTTAAAACAACGCGAAGAGAAAGACCATTTCATGCGCACCGCTTCCGACTCGCCCTTTGCCGGTAAGGTTGAAGAATACGCGGGGTTGAATTACTTCCCTCCTGATAAAAAATACCGTGTAACCGCACGCCTCACGCCAATTGAAAATAAAAAAATGACGGAGCTTGCCACCAGCGATGACAAAACCAAACGCTACATGGAATATGCTTACGCAGAATTTTCAATTGATGGCGCAGCGCAACGTTTACTCATTTTTGAAATTATAGACATGGGGCCTTACCGGGGCACGTTGTTTCTTGCTTTTGGCGATGAAACCAGCACACGCGAAACCTACGGAGCAGGCCGCTACCTCGATGTAAAAAAACCGAAAGGCATCAAAACCATCACACTTGATTTTAACGAAGCGTACAACCCATACTGCGCCTATAACGAAAATTATTCCTGCCCCCTCCCACCCCGCGAAAACCTGTTGACTATTCCGGTTAAAGCCGGGGAGAAGATGTACCATTGATACTGACGCCTGTTCACTTTTTATATTGGCTTAACGCACTTCTGTACGCGTTACGTACTTCTTTTTGAAGGCTCACGGGCGAAATTATTTTTACCCTTCCCCCGAACGAAAGCAGCTCCACTACAAAATCGTAAGTAATGTGTACGGAAAGCCTTATCCTCGTTTCCGTATCGTTGTCAGTAATGACTTTTTGTGATTCATGCAGGGGGAAGGACTTAACGTACTTTCCCTGGAAGGGATCAAACGACAAAACAACTTCTTCGGGTTCCCTTTCTGCGGTGCTGATGATGCCGAAATAATCCCTGAACAGTTCGTTGGCATTGAAGCCCACCGGCCATTGAAATTTCTTTTTCGTGATCTCCAGTTCCTGAATCCGGTCTAAGCCGAATGTTTTTAACATACCGTCTTTTTGATCGTTGGCCAGAAGATACCACCTGCCTTTAAATTCTTTCAGCGCATACGGCTCGGCTTCGCGTTTGGTGATCTCGTCTTCCTCGAACTTCAGGTAGGGGAACCGCACCACAAGCCGGTTCTTGATGCAATGGAGCAAGCCGTAAAAATGTTCTGTTCCCTGCGCTTTCCGTTTTTCAAAGTGAATGAATTGCGACAGGTCATCGGTCAGGTTCAGCGCGTTGAACATATCGAAAGCTTCCAGCATACGGCCGGTAACTTCCGATCGATTACCGTCAGAAACGAAATATACTTTTCGTGAAAAGTCGTACTGAATATCCACTTGAAAAATATCGCGTATCTCGTTCAGGTCGCGCTGAAAGGTTCGTTTGGAAATCGTCAGGTCATAATCAAGGAGTTCCGACTCACGCTCTAAGTAACCGCTTATCTCGTCAAAAGTGGCCTCTCCCTTTTGAAGCCGCTTGAGGATAAGCGAATAGCGCAGAAAATATTCTCGTTTCGACATATACTGTTTTTTACCCCAAAACTATTTCGCAACTGCGACAAAATGTGTCGTAGTGTACTCTTTAATTAATGTTACGCAAAACAATAAAAAAAACCGTCATTGCGAGCGGAAGCGAAGATGCGCGATGGAGCGAAGCAATCCCAGAATAGAGAGCAGTGCTGTCATAACATGGGATTGCTTCGTCACCCTCCCCGCTTCCCACCCTTCGTATCCTCGCAATGACGGGTTAAGTTTATTCATCGTTTTTCAGGTGCTGTAAAAACAACTCAGCGCAAGCCATTGCATCCGAAAGCGCGTTGTGGTGGTTGAGGCCGATTCCGTACTGCTCGCACAACCGGCTTAACGACTTCCCGTAAATCCGGTATGTGCAATGGCCGGTATATTCAGGCTCGTCAATTCCATACCATGCCAACGCCTGCCGGATGCAACTGAAATCAAACGCGCTGTTGTGCGCCACAACATGCTGCCCGCGTATGTACGGCTCAATAACCGGCCATACCTCATCGAAAGCAGGGGCGTTTTTGGTCATGTTCCATGAAATGCCGTGTAGGTCAACAAAATTTTTCCAGTAGTAATTGTCCGGAGGCTGCACAAGAAGGTCAATCTTGCCGGTAATAATCCCGTTCACTACCCTCACCAAACCCACCTGGCAAATACTCCAGCGATAGCCTTGTGCAGTTTCAAAATCAATAGCCGTGAATGTTTTACCTTCCATAATCAAGCTGCTCTGAAACCAATTTTGTTTCGCTCGGGCTTGAAGCTAAAATTCTGCTCACCGGCATTGTAAATATCGGCTAACGTCATCGGCCCTGTAACTTCAATGTTTTCTTTCTCCAATGACGAAAGCAACGATTTCGATTTTTCAATGGTTAGCGGCTTAAACTCATACAATGCATTGAGGCGGCCTTTACGCAATAATGCCGTATCAATGTTTTGAAGTCCGGTATTGAACGTACAGATAAACTGGATATTCAAACTTGCGCCAAGAAATCCGTCCGTAAGATTCAGCAACATGGAAATACCCGCGTTTCTCTCGTGGTTGCGCGAAACCAGAAGCTCTTCTGCGTCTTCAATGATGATTACCGAATTGGGGTTGCGCATCAGTAATTTGGCAAATGACGGATTGCTTAAATCCTGTGCGATGTTCGGAGGAACAAAAATGATTGTTTTACTGATACAACCCGTTACATACCGGATGTATGTTGATTTACCCGTTCCCGGAATTCCGTATAACAGGATAAGCCCGTTTGTTTCTTTTTTAAGAAAAGTCAGGATTCTGGAATGAGCCTCCTTAATATCATCGTTATAGTTTTGATGCAACGGCATTTTGAATTTCCTGTTTGTTAACCTGTTCAATTCATAACCATTGCTGTCAGGAACGATTAAATGAAAATAAGATGTTCTGGATTTAACCCTACACTTTTTTGCAGCTTCAAGGATTTCCTGAACCTGCTCATTCTCTCCGTGATAGTAAATTTCAACGCAATCGCGCTCACTTCCTGTTTTAATGAGTATGTCGATGGAAAGAACATATATGGATTCTTCAAAAAACACACGCTTTGTTTTGGCATATCCGTTCACGATTTTATCGATAATTTTATCCGGTAAATTCGTTTCAATCCAATGGATGATCTTTTTAGCACTTGTGTTTCTCACCACAATGCAACTTGGTACTTTTTGAAAATAAAAGTAATAGAGTTTCTCCGGTATTAAATCGTAATAGGGTTCTCCATACACATCAACGCAGCGAGGTTTATATTCAATAGCTGTTTCCATAGTTTTGGTTTTTACATGGGTTCAGGTATGGTTGCGCCCGGGTTATCTTCCAATCGTGTCCATTTTTTCCCGCGTTTATCTTTCAGGAATTTCTTAATGAGCGGAGCAAGAAAATGGCCGGTGCTTATGCCTGCCGTTGTGATGTTGTCGTTTTCATCAACATACATTTTAAACGCGCTATTCTTTTTCATTTTTGATATGTTTTTATCTCAACACCATACGTTCTTTCAATGAAACGATGTCGCGTTGATTGATGCGCAAACTTTCTTTCAAAAACCTGTCGTAAAGCACAAGCGAACCGGCAACAGAAACATTCATAGAACGCCTGCCGGGCAGCCTGATTACTTTGTGGCACTTTTCCAGTGCTTCGGGCGTAAGCCCGGTGTCTTCTGTGCCCAGCAAGTAGATACATTGCCGTGGATGAATAAAGTCCACGATGTCGGCAGCGTCTTCCGTCATTTCCACACCCACGAGTTCTGCGTCTTTGGGGAAGGATTGAAGGAGTTCATCTAACGATGAATATTCAAAGAGCGGCACATGACGGTGCGTTTTGAGCGTATCGGTAGGCTGCCATTTGTAGCGCATGCCCAGTGTATAAACAAATGCTGAATTAAACAGCATGGCGCTGCGCCAAAGCGTGCCGATGTTCTTTTTGTTTTTGGTGTACTCAATGCCGATTCCGAAATAACCCCTCATAATTCTTTTGTTTCATGCACAAAAGTAGAGCGCCATCCGGCCAAAGTATGTCGTTGTAAATTTTTGTATGCGCCTAATGTTCATGTGTTTTTGGTAAAATTTTCTTTTTCCTGCCTCGCCCTCACTTCGGTTACAAATTTTTTAATTTGAGGGCTTATTTCTATGTTATTTTCAATTGCTGGCTCATCCCAATCGTCTTTTATTTCCAATCCATTTTTAGTTGACCAAAGCTTTATTGGCGTCCAGCCGTCCATTATTTTAGCTTCTTTCTCTTCTCCAATTGTCCAGGGTATTTGAAAGCTCACGCCAACTTCAATAAAGCCGGTAGTGTCTTCAAACAATTCAGTAACCATCGGGCTATCGGGTTTTTTAGAAAAATCAATACTGAAGGTTCTTGTTACGACAGCCATTTCCCTTACCAACTTCGACATTTTGGTTCTGTGTTTTTTATCGCGTTTGCGCACACGGTAAAATCTGCCAATGAAAAAGAAATATCCACCGTACCAATACTGTCCGTTTCCAGACCTTCCGCTCTCAAACACCTCTGATTCTTTTCTGTAATCAATGCCTAACCGGTTGAATAGCTTTTTTACCTCGTTGGGATAAACCTGTTCCCTGTTATCAAGATAATTTTCGCAGGGCGTACACGTGCATCCTTCCGGCTGGCTGGTCATTTTTTGATAGGTCGCTATTGTTGCCTCCCGGTCAACAATCAGTTTCCAGTTTTTATATTTTATAGTTGCTTCCGGCATATTTTCGGCCTGTTTTCGTTTTTATGAAAACAAAACTACTGTGCCGCTACGCCAAAGTATGTCGTTGTGAACATTATAAGGATAACCCTTCAAGTTTTTTTCGAAAATCTAAAATAATAAAATCAATACGTCTAAGTAACTCTCCTGTATGTCCGTCAATGAGGGTTTGCTCGTAGCTTTCGCTATACCATTGCCACCACGGCCATGCAGTAGTTTGGGAAGCTTCGCCTAACCTCTGTTGAATTAAGTATTGAAGTTCTGCCGGAACTTCAATATCTGATTTTGTTCTACATATTCCGTAAAAGAACTTATTATTTTCAAATCCAAAACCAATCATCACTTTACTCCAAGTGTCTTTAGAGAAATAAATGCCTCCCTCATCTTTACCTAAGCTACCTTCTATTAAAGGTTCTTTGAGTTCATGTTTTTTGGCTAACTCTTTTCCCCAACTTGGTAATTTTTCAAGCAATGTATCATTCAATGTTTTAACAAGAGAAGGATAGACAGAATGATGTATCTCAAAAATCGCTTTTATAGACTCTTCGCCACCTTTAATAATTCTTTCAGTTATTTCATTTCTAAGCTGATTGTCCATAGTTTGCCCGGTTAATTCTTTTAATAAATTGATGTATTGCGTAATGGTTTCCCTTAATAAAGGATGATGGGTGGCTTCTTTTTTGCAAGTGTTTAGCCAATTGACTATATCTTCTTTATACGAGATACGCTTGAAGTCGTTTAAGCTATCAATATCGTCAACTGGCTCTTTACCTAAACTCCATGGACTAGGCTCGGAACCAAATAATGTTAAATAAATTAAATGATGGTTTATAAATTTATTCTTGCCGAATCTCTGATATCTTAACAATTGATTCTTCTGGTCACCAGCATATATTTTATTTTCTATAATTATTCCTTGACCATTATTATCGGTGATAACAATATCTATTCTTCCGCCTTCTTGATAATCAGCATCAATATAACCCGCGAATTTTTCAATTTCGACACTCCCATTTTTAAAGTCGAAATCTTTGATGCCTAATTGTTCAACGAATAACTTCAAAAACACTGAACCCTGTCCATGACTTCCTTTAGGATTAAAAAGTTCTGCAAGAAAAGCTGAGTGTGTCCTTGTCTCACTTGTTGACAGGTTAAGAACCCTAAAAATATTAAACTTCTCTCCGGTGGCTTGTAATATTTTATCACGCTGTGTACTTAACGAAGAAACATATCTGACTAAATCCAATACCTGGTCTTTCATACCAATTACTATCTTAGTATCTATATTATTTAAACCAAATTTCTTTCAATCCAACTTTTAATCTGCTCAAAATTCAACTCGCCCTTAAAAGATTTACGATAAGTTTTATCATAATCTCCTTGTCGGCAGGATTGCTTTGCGCTACCAATAGCGCCAGTGCTACTAATGCGTTGTCGTTAATTTTTAATTCGCCCGATTTTTTGAAACGGTGTTTATTCTTTTCTAAAAACCATATAAACAAAAAAGCGCCAATGCGTTTGTTTCCATCGCTGAACGGATGATTTTTGATTACAAAATAAAGTAAGTGCGCTGCCTGCTCTTCAATACTTTTATAGAGATACTCGCCACCAAAAGATTGAACAACATTACCCAGGATACCGGCAAAGCTGTCGTCTTTCTGGTTGCCAAACAGTTCGCTTGCTTCTTTCTTTTTAATGAGTTGTTTTTTTAATTCGGTAATGGTTCTTATGGCTTCATCATATTGAATTTCATACGTAATGTTTTCGCTCAGTTGGCCGGTAGGCAGCTTGTTGCTGTCGAACTGATTGAGCAACACAAAGCTTTGCGTGTAATTGGCAATGATTTCCAACAAGCCTTTGGCTTCCGGTAACGAAAGGGTTTCGGTTTTGCCGCTTTGCTCAATAAGTTGAACGGTTTGCTGAAGCTGCTCCAGGCGCTTTTGGTTGATGGTGTAGCCATTTACCAGATGGTCTTTCAGGCGTTGGGTTGCCCACTGGCGGAATTGAGTGCCGCGTTTGGAATTGACCCGGTAGCCAACGGATATGATGGCATCCAGATTATAATGCAAAATCTTCCTTTTTACCCTCTTGAAGCCCTCTTCCTGAACTTGTGTAAAATTTGCACAAGTTTGCTTTTGGTCTAATTCTCCGGCTTTATAGATATTTTTTAGGTGCTTCTGAATAGATGTCCGATCCGTTACGAACAATTCGGCAAGCTGATATTGACTAAGCCATACCGTTTCCCCCTCAAGTTTTACTTCTATTTGAGTTCTATTATCGGGAGATTGATATATAATAACTTCACTCATGCAGCTTGCTTTTGGATGATGATATAGCCATTTACCAGATGGTCTTTGAGCCGTTGGGTTGCCCAAATTCTAAAATCGGTTGCTTTTTTTGAATTAACTCTGTACCCAACAGATATTATCATGTCAAGGTTATAAAGGTTCATCTTTCTGCGCCTGCCATCTGAGGCAACCTGTTCCAAAATGGAACAGGTTGATTCCTCTGTTAATTCCTCAGATTTATATATGTTTTGAATATGTTTTACAATAGCCGGACGATTTACGCCAAAAACATTTGCAATAAGATGTGCGTCAAGCCAAACAGTATTGTTATCCAACAATACTGATATTTCTGTTCCTCTCGATGATTTATATATTTCTATTTGCCCTTTTTGCATGACTTAAATTACATCATTTAAAGAAACGTGAATTTACTAATTTATTTCTATCACCTCAATATACGAAGTCGAAACCATATAAATGGAGGTATGGTTGATTACAAAAGTGTTAGTTGATCACGCCAAAGTATGTCGTTGTGATTTTTCCTTTCTCAGTTTTCGATTAAACTATTCACATGAAACCCTACTGGCTTTCTTTTTTCGTTTTGTTGAAAATTCTTTTCTTCCTGGTTGTAAATCGAAGCTAAGGTCATTGGTTCATGAATATGCGTGTTAAAACCAAGTTTATTTGACAACTGTTGAGCTTTTTCAATTTCCAACTCTTTAAATTCATACTTGGCTATCAGTCTTCCTTTTCTCATCAACGCGCTATCAATTTTAGAAATGTCGGTATTGAATGAACAAATTACCTGGATATTCAAACAGTCGGCTAATAATCCGTCAGCAATATTTAACAACGCTGAAACCGGTGAGTTTTCATTTTTCTCTCTGTCAATAATTATGTTTTCGGCATCTTCAATCACAAAAACTGAATTCGGATTATCAACAAGAATTGAAATAAGGTCAGGGTTTGTTATGGCGCTTGCCATGTTTGGCGGTAAGAAAATCACGTCTTTTTTTAAAGAAGCAATTAAATATCGGATGTATGAGGTTTTGCCGGTACCTGGTTTTCCATGAAGCAGAACTAAGCCTTTATCGTTTTTTCGGGAAAGCCTTTTTAAAATCGTGTGATGAATTTCCTTGAAGTCATCATTGTAGTTATCATCAATGCTCAATTTTGGCCTTGTAATATCCATTGAATTTGTTTTAATTCCATTACGGCCATTTATAAGCAATGATATTTCAGGTTTCTTTCGTTGTTTTCTTTCTCTGAACTTACGGATTGCACTTGAAATGGCTTCGACTTTAGAGGGTTCTGTTTTTCGAAAGAGAAAATAAACAACAGAACAGGCTACATCGAAGTTAATGATCAAATCTTCATACAGAAAATAGAAGACATTCTCCAGCAGCATTTCTTTTCTTTTACGAGAATATCCCTTCTCGTAATACAAGTCCTTAATTTCCGACTTATAATTTCCAGAAAACCAACGAGTAGCCCGTTCACAATCAATTTCAATTTCTTGTATAAAGTTGGGGATTGAGTTAAAATGGGCAGTAAATAATGTAAACTTATTTAAGTATGAACCGTGTTTTTCAAAAAAGAGATCTGAAAGCGAGGTTTTATTCGCTGTATTGTCAAGCCTGAAAGGGCTATCGCCTGCGCTGCCGGTTAGTAGATTATTTGTTTGCATACTTCTTTTATTTCTTGTTATCGAAACAAAACTATTGTGCCCCTACGCCAAAGTATGTCGCAGGTAATTTTTTTAGGTAAAAAAGTGAGCGCTGACCGGAACCGCGAAATGTTATAAAAGACAGCCCTGAGAGCGGTTGCGCGTACACGAACCAATGTTAACGGGAATGCACCGGCTATGAAGTTTTTTCACTGATTTCCTTATTTTTGCCCGGATAAGCACCTGCATACATGACCATTTCCTACAACTGGCTTAAACAATACATTGATATACCCGAATCGGCCGAAGAAATCGGTAAGGTATTAACCTCCACCGGGCTTGAAGTTGAGCATGTTGAACACTTTTCAACCGTAAAAGGCGGGCTGGCCGGCCTGGTAATTGGCGAGGTGTTAACCTGCGCCAAACATCCCAATGCCGACAAGCTCTCCGTTACTACCGTTGATGTGGGTTCTGGCACAATACTTCCGGTTGTGTGCGGAGCCGCCAATGTAGCGGCCGGCCAAAAAGTGGTAGTGGCCGTTCCGGGCACTACGCTTTACCCAACAAAAGGCGAACCTTTTACAATTAAATCTACCAAAATCCGGGGCGAGCAATCCGAAGGGATGATTTGTGCCGAAGATGAAATCGGGCTGGGCGAAAGTCACGCTGGCATTATGGTGCTGAATACGCAACTGCCCAACGGTACACCCGCTTCCGAATATTTCAATATCGAATCCGACTATACCCTTGAAATAGGGCTTACCCCAAACCGTGCCGATGCCGCCTCGCACCTTGGCGTAGCTCGCGACATAAAAGCCGTTTGCAACCGCGATGTAAAGTGGCCGGCAGTGGACGCCTTTAAACCCGACAATAAAAACTTTGCAGTAGCGATAGAAGTTGAAAATACAGAAGCCTGTCCGCGCTATTCGGGGGTTACGCTTACCGGTGTAACCATTAAAGAATCGCCCGACTGGTTAAAGAACCGCTTGCTGGCAATTGGCATTACGCCTATCAACAACATTGTTGACATTACCAACTTTGTATTGCACGAAACAGGCCAACCGTTACACGCTTTCGATGCCGACCAGGTAACGGGTAAAAAAGTAATCGTTAAAACACTACCGCAAAACACACCCTTTGTTACGCTTGATAATAAAGAACGCAAACTCCAGGCTACCGACCTGATGATTTGTAATGCAGAAGAAGGTATGTGTATCGCAGGGGTTTTCGGGGGGATAAAATCCGGTATTACCGAAAACACCAAAAACGTGTTTTTAGAGAGCGCGTACTTCTCACCAGACTATGTACGCAAAACGTCCTTGCATCATGGATTAAAAACCGATGCCTCTTTCAGGTTTGAACGCGGCACCGACCCTAACCTGACGGTGTACGCCTTGAAGCGTGCCGCATTGCTGATAAAAGAATTGGCTGGCGGAGAAATCTCTTCCGACATCACCGACATCTATCCAACAAAAATTGAAAACCGAACCATATTGGTTAAGGATAAAAATATAAACCGCCTTATCGGGAAGGTCATTCCACGCAACGATGTAACCGCCATACTCAGTCGGCTGGATATAGAAATTATCGACTCGCAGGAAAATCAGTTTACGGTTTCCGTACCGCCTTACCGCGTAGATGTTGTTCAGGAAGCCGATGTAATTGAAGAGGTGCTGCGCATTTATGGTTTCGACAATGTTGAGCTAAGCGCATTCGCCCAATCCGATTTCATTGCCGAATTCCCTGAAAAGGACATTAATAAATTCAAAAATACCCTGGGACAACTGTTGGTGAGCAATGGTTTTTACGAAATCTGGACAAACTCCCTCACCAACCTGGCCTATCAGCAAAAGCATAATTTGAATTTTACCGGTGAGCCGGTTGAAATGCTGAACAAATTAAGCGAAGAACAGGGCATTTTACGGCAAACCATGTTGTTTACCGGCCTTGAGGTGTGCGCCCACAACATCAACCGCAGGCAAAAAGACCTGAAACTATATGAGTTCGGGAAAATCTATTACCGCCTTAACGGAGAATATAAGGAAGAAGAGAGCCTGGCGCTTTACATAAGCGGCAACTTAGAAACCGAAAACTGGCAGCGAAAAACCACTCCCGTTTCTTTTTATGATATGGGGCAATCCATTCACCAACTGCTGTTAAAAGCCGGTTGGCAGGATGTAAAGCAGGTAACTGTTACCGACCCGCTGTTCGATTATGGCGTTCAGCTTGTGCGGGGCAACCAAATAATAGGCAAATATGGCAAGGTAAAAGCCACGCTTCAACGCCATTTTGGGCTGAAGCAGGAAGTATTTTATGCCGAACTCGATACCGATTTGCTTTTCAGGCAGGCAACCCCTAAGTTAGTAGTTAAAGAAGTGCCCAGGTTTCCGGAAGTGCGCAGAGATTTGTCGCTCGTACTTAACCGGAGTGTGAGTTTTGAAGAGGTGCAGAAGCTGGTACACGCAACCGAAAAACAACTCATCAGGGAAATCATTACCTTTGATGTGTATGAGGGAGAGAAAATTCCGGAAGGAAAAAAAGCCTATGCCTTAGGTTTTACCTTGCAGGATGACGCTAAAACCCTTACGGACGAGGAGATTGAAACAACCATGCAGCGCCTTATGGATGCTTTTGAGCAGAAGTTGGGAGCCGTTATCAGAAAATAAAAAATAAACAGACCGATGCGAGCAGGTCAAAAACGCCTGCCGGATTGGAAACCAGTAAACCATTTTACATGAACCAGGAACTGTTAAAAACCAACCTCAACGGTCTGGAACGAAAAATTTTGGTGCTCGTAAATGAGCATAAAAAACTGAAAGACGAAATCAAATCATTAAAAGCTGATAACCAGGAACTTAGAACGGACCTCCACAGCCGCGATGAGCAACTGCATCATTTTAAAAATCAAATTAAAATCTCTAAAATTGTGGATAGTATTAACCCGGAAGACAGAAGTGTTTCGGAGCTGAAAAGAAAAGTTGACGACTATATACAGGAAATTGATAAGTGTATCGCACATTTAAGCCGATAGTACAACTGTAAGCAAAGTTAGATGGAGGAATTATCTATACGAATCAAAATAGCCGACCGCGAATATCCCATGAAGGTAAAAGCTCATGAAGAAGAGCGCGTGAGAAGCGCAAGCCGGCTGATTAATGAAAAACTAAAATCTTACAGAGAACAATTCGGAATTGACGATAAACAAGATTTACTGTCCATGGTAGCTTTTGATTGCCTTGTTGAAAAAATGAAAACAGAGGAAAGCCACCAGGAAATTGACCAGACCGTTTTTGAAAAAGTAAATCAGTTGAATTACCTCGTTTCGCAGTCCATTCTTTAAAGCAGCTTCAAAATTTTAGCACAACGTTTATCCTTCCGGGTATTGGTAACTTAAACGATACCCAGTATGTCTGACATTATAGTAATAACCTCGGCCAGCATCGTTGGCGTCATCCTTATCGGGATTGGATTTGGCACGCTACTTTACAAACGCAAATACAAGCGCAGGCAAAAAGAAATTGAAGCCAGGGCAGGCTTAGTGCTGAAAGAAGCTGAGATTGCTGCCGAAAACCTGAAGAAGGATAAGGTGCTTGAAGCCAAAGAAAAAATCCTCAAAATGCGGTCGGAGTTTGAGGAAGAGGCCAACCGCAAGAAAAACCAAATCATCTCGAACGAGCAAAAAATAAAACAACGCGAACAGCAGGTTAACCGCGAACTGGAGCAAGTGAAACGCAAAGAATCTGACCTGACAGAAACGCAACAAAATCTTGCGCATCAGTTAGAGTTGGTTAAGAAACGTAAGGAAGAACTCGACCGCTTTAACCAGCAGAAAGTTGAAATCTTAGAAAACATCTCGAAGGTAACGGCCGAAGAAGCACGCGAACAACTTGTGGCATCGCTGAAAGATGAAGCACAAACCCGCGCCTCATCATACATAAAAGATATTATGGAGCAGGCCAAACTTACGGCTACCAAGGAAGCAAAAAAGATTGTATTAGAAACCATACAGCGTACCGCCACCGAACACGCCATTGAAAACTGCGTGTCTGTTTTCAATATTGAAAGCGATGACATTAAAGGAAAGATTATCGGGCGCGAAGGAAGAAACATCCGCGCATTAGAAGCCGCAACCGGTGTTGAAATTATTGTTGACGATACACCAGAGGCTATCATCATATCAGGTTTTGACCCCGTGCGAAGAGAGATTGCCCGCTTGTCGCTGCACCGCTTAGTGCAGGACGGCCGCATTCACCCGGCACGTATTGAAGAGATTGTTGCCAAAACATCCAAGAACATTGAAGATGAAATTGTAGAGATTGGCGAGCGCACGGTAATTGATTTGGGTATTCACGGCCTGCACCCCGAACTGGTAAAAATGGTAGGCCGTATGCGCTTCCGTTCGTCATACGGGCAAAACCTGTTGCAACACTCGCGCGAAGTGGCCAACCTATGCGCTATTATGGCGGCAGAACTTGGCCTGAACGTGAAGCAAGCCAAACGCGCAGGCTTATTACACGATATTGGTAAAGTGTGGCCGGAAGAATTGGAAAAGCCACACGCCATTGCCGGTATGGAGTTGGCGCAGAAATACAAGGAACATCCGGCCGTGTGCAACGCCATTGGCGCACACCACGATGAAATTGAAATGACCGGCCCGATTTCGCCTATTGTGCAGGCGTGCGATGCCCTGAGTGGAGCCCGCCCCGGTGCAAGACGCGAAGTAATGGAACAGTACATCAAGCGCTTGCGCGAGCTGGAAGAATTAGCCACAAGTTTTGAAGGTGTGGAGAAATGTTATGCCATACAGGCCGGCCGCGAATTGCGGGTAATTCTTGATGCCGAAAAAGTTACAGACGACCGCGCCAGCCAGTTGAGTTTTGATATTTCGCAAAAGATTGAACGCGATATGCAATACCCCGGCCAGATTAAGGTTACGGTAATCCGCGAAATGCGTTCAGTGGCTTACGCGAAGTAACCTATTAATGGGGTCATTGTTTAGTTCTTATCTGACTCCATTTTACTGAAAGGTAGTGTGATTCATAAAGAAGTCGGCAGTAGGCAGTTATCAGTAGGCAGTTGTTTCCAGATACATTCCTGCATACTGCCTACTGCCGCTATGCTGTTAGATTTTACCATAAGCACGTCCCTCCGGGACTTATCCGCTTCGTTTCACTAATCCATCGAATACAAAGAATAAATCACAAACTCGGTCTGGCTAAAGGCTGAATTGGCAGTTGGCAAATAAGGCAAACAGAAACATATTGCCTGCTGTCTATTGCCTACTTTTTTATAACCGAAATAATTTACCAAACCACCGCTCAAGCGGAAGTTTCAATGTAACCAGCATAACAAACAACGGCAGAAAACCAATCCGGTAACGAACATACGTACCGAAGTTGGGGGCAGATAGTGTAAGGAAAATACAGAGTGCTGCGCAGTACACTATCATGGCAAAGATGAGCAAGCGATGAGGCGAATTTGTTATAGTACGAAAATGCCGTACTGAAAAAACAGTAAGCACCAGCAACACAAAGTTTTCAATACTTACAAACAACGAAAAAACATTAGTAGCTTCCCAGATAAACGGGCGGAACAATCCTGACACCAACGCCCAGGGAGAATGACGCACCAAACTTCCCAACTCCGGCTTGAGGTTATTGAAGTGTACCATTTTATCCGGGTCAGATTTGTCGCGGAAAGCCTCATAGTTTTCTACGACCACTTCAACCATGCGCTGCGGATAAAAGTTTGGATGCACAAACGTAACAACAAACACAAACATCAACAGCAATACCATCAGCAACACAAACTCGCGATAGGCCGTTACAGACGAAATGCGCATACGCTCGCGTACAAACCAGCGCGTAAGCAAAGCGGATAGTGCCACCGGAAAAAATACGGCTGCATAATAGTATTTCAGGCTCCACAAAACCCAGGTTGCCACCAGTATAAGCACTACTTTTATCCAGGTAAACCGCTCTCCGTTCCAGAAACCAACAAACACACCAATGAGTACGCACAACATGGCTATGGCCGTACTCTCTTTTATAATACCTGCACTCCAGAAAATACAGGAAGGAAAAAACAAAAAGGCTACCATAGCCTGAAAACGAACGGCATGAAAATACTTGCTGACAACAGAAACCAACCACCAGCACGCAGCAAAAGAAAAAAACGAAAAGTAAAGCGAGGTTATCCAGTAATTACCTTGTGTGATAAGCGTAAACACGCTTACTAATTTCATGAAAAACAGTGTACGGTTTTCGCCTGAGAACGCGGGCTCCTTTTCAGACCAAAGGTAATGAAGATAACGCTGCCAATTGGTTTCGGCTATCTGCGCTATTCGCAAGCTCTCTTTAAAAAAACTAAAGGTGTCGCTGTCTGTATAATAAGTGCTATACACATATCCTAATAAAAGCCCTGATGCGAGTTTCAGTGTTAACGAAATCCAGTATAGCCACTTGCCATTTTCAGGAAAACGCTTCAGCCATGCGTATGCAAGCAGAAAAATTATGATTATGTTAATACTGGCAGAAAAAATCATGCGGGTTTAATCAGTGAAGTTCCAATAGTACAATCTAAGCACCTTCTTTTCAAACAAAAATTATTGTAGAGTTCGATGAGCGCCTGCGAGTCGAATGCCGTTTTAACGTTATAGCCTAATTCAGACCATTGACGGGTAATGGTATTCTTCTCTGCCGGAAGGTGTTGCAACCAATCGAGGGCACGCTCCATATAACGCTGGTCGTCCTGACGTATGCCATACGCTACCAGCAACGGTATGGCGGTGTTGATAATAAGATTTTGAATACTGTTTTTACCGATAGAAGGAACCTGTTCGGCCTGTTTGCCAAACCTATAATGCGTTTGCCAGTAAGCCGATTGCGTTACCGCGAATCGCGCGTACAGTTCATCATACGAAACGGTTTCTATAATAGAAGAAAAAATGCTTCCGTTCTTTATTAACAGTGCAGCAAACTGCGCCAAGCGCACACCCGGAAAATTTGCCGGGCGCAAGCGCAAAAAGCGCCACTGCGATTGATGAAGTTGTTTGCTTTCAAGATTATATTTCTTTCCGAGTAAGGCATATTCGCGCATCAACAGGCCGGAGTATTCATCTACATTAGTTTTATCTAAAAAGCCAGCCTGACCAAACAACAGCGCTTCAACCTGAATGGTGTTGTTTATGTGCTTTCGTATAATATTAAACGGAATCGTTTCAGTTAATCTTAGAAAAGAATCGGCATTCACTTTGAAACCAAAATTTTTGCCGAGCAACTGGTAAGCGGTTTCTTCCCAATCGCTGCGATTTTTTTCCAACATAGAAAGTACAACACCGGCCTTTGCTTCAAGACGCTGCGCAAGCGTTTTATCAAGCATGGAAAGTTTTACAATATCGTTCACTCGCCCCCACGATGAAGCACAAGGAATGGAATCGGGGCAGGTAAGAAGTTTTTTGAATTTATTCCATAACAGAGGGTCAACACGATTTTTCAATTCGAGTGTTGACATAGACGAACCGTCACTGCGAACTATCGGCTTATCGTTTTCCCACACAACATGCAGCACTACTTTTTCATAAGCTGCATCGTTGTCATGCCGGTGGTCTGTCCAGCCCGAAGCCGCGATATGAATCTCCACACTTCCGCGCCATTCAATAGAACCAATCCTGATTTTTGCATCACTGAAATCGGGGCCGGCATGGGTATTGCGAATACCCGGATGAAGAACCTGAACCGGTTCGCCCGAATCGGTTTGCAATTCCTTTTTATCAAAATACTGGAACTGCCAGAGGTAATGAAGAAAGGATTCGGTCATAAACTATTTTTACTACAAGAAATTCTCACGCAAAGCTCGCAAAGCCAAATGCCACGCAAAGGCCGCAAAGTGAAAGCACCTCAATTTTTCTCAATTTCTTTATGTGAAAAAATGAAGCCTATTCATTTGATTAATGTTTCCAGCAACCGGCTCATTTGCTCCTGCACAGACTTAGCCTCTTTCGCTGCCGCTTCTGCAAAATCTTTTCCGGAAGAAGCGTAGATAATGGCACGGGCAGAATTCACGAGAAGGCCGCACTCGTTATTCATGCCGTTTGTTGAAACCATTTGCAGGTCGCCCCCTTGCGCACCGATGCCCGGCACCAAAAAGAAATGCTCGGGAGCAAGTTCGCGTATATGCTTCATCTTATCGGCCTGCGTAGCGCCCACCACAAACATAAGCTGGTCGGGTGTTGACCATGTTTTGGCTTTCAGTATAACTTCTTCATACAACCTCCGGTCTGTTACTTTCGACTCTGTTAATTGAAAATCGGCACTGCCAGGGTTTGAGGTGTGCGCCAACAGAATGACCCATTTATCTTTGAATTGCAAAAACGGCTTAACGGAATCTTCGCCCATGTATGGCGCAACCGTAACCGAATCGAAATTCATGTTTTCAAAAAAAGCGCGCGCATATAATGAAGACGTGTTACCAATATCTCCACGCTTAGCATCAGCAATGGTGAAGCACTCTTTCGGAATATAATCTAATGTTTTTTGTAAACTCTCCCACCCTTTCGGGCCGAGCGCCTCATAAAATGCAATGTTTGGTTTGTATGCCACACAATACTTATGTGTGGCGTCAATAATCTGTTTGTTGAATTCAAACACCGGGTCTGTTTCGCCCTTCAGGTATTTCGGTATTTTATTGATGTCGGTATCCAACCCAACGCACAGGTAGGATTGTTTCTTTTTGATTTCTTCAACAAGTTGCTTGCGGTTCATAGCCTAAAAATAAAAAGACCCGGACGCTTTGGAAAGCTATCCGGGTCTTTTAATATTTTGATTCTCCGCAATGTCACTTAAACTGTCATGCCGGCCATTGAGCCGGCATCTCCAGCGATATTGAGATCGCGGCTCAGGGCCGCGATGACATCAAAACTGGGTTCGTGGTGTTTTTGAGAGCTATCGTTCTTATCTCAAATCAATTACCTCTACCCCAGGATATTTTTTAGGGTCGAACGTAAAGAAGGCATCCGTTACGGTTACGTTCGGGGTGAATTTGGTGATGGTGTATTTATACTTGTTACCGCTTTTATCATACATCGTCCAGCTTTGAATGCTGCGGTCTTTCTTGCCAATGTTCATTTTAATTTTGAAATACTGTGCGTCTTTCTTTTCCGGAACAAGGTCAATTACTTCGCACAGCACACCGTTTTCGGTCTGGTCTTCAAGGTAGAGGTATTTAAACCCCTTCTTATACAAGTCATAAATTTTTGAGGGGTTAATCTCATCCGCATCGGGGTCGTAGTTATCAATGTTTACTTCTTTGGCAGAGGGCAGGTACGTCCATACTGTAACGCCATTGTTGATAATCTCCTGGTCGTCCATAGCTAAACGGAATTTATCGCCCTTAACGGTGATTTTTCCCTTAAACTCCTCTTTAATGCCCTCCACATCGTTGGTCATGCTGGAGGTAATGTTGGCTTCAAAAGAGGTATAGGCTTTATATTTTTTACTCATAGCCTCAAGAATTTCAAGGGCTTTGGGGTCATACTGGGCAAAAGAGGCTTTGGCCAAAAGCGCCAAAAGAAATGCGATAGCGTACTTTTTCATTATGGTATTTACTTGTGGATGATTAAATGTAAAGCGGCTGCAAAAATAAGCTACTGGCCGTGTTTTTCCTTCAATCCATTCAATAATTGTTCCAAACTCATCTCATCGCGTACCAGCACCTCGCGGGCTTTGCTGCCCTCGAAGGGGCCTACAATGCCTGCCGCTTCCAATTGGTCTATCAGGCGACCTGCCCGGTTATAGCCCAATTTCAGCTTTCGCTGGATGAGCGAAGTGCTGCCCTGCTGGTGCATGACTATCAGTTTGGCAGCCTCTTCAAACAGGGCATCTCGCTCAGACAAGTCAACCGAAGAAGCCCCGCTTTCTTCATCTTCATATTCGGGCAACAGGTAGGCCGAATCATAGCCGCGTTGCGAGCCTATGTATTCGCATACACGCTCAATTTCGGGGGTATCGACAAACGGACATTGCAGGCGGATAACATCAGAGCCGGACGACAGCAACATATCGCCCATGCCCACCAACTGGTCGGCTCCGCCCGCATCAAGAATGGTTCGCGAATCTACTTTAGACGTTACCCTGAATGAAAGTCGTGCCGGAAAGTTGGCTTTGATAACACCCGTGATAACGTTAACCGAAGGGCGCTGTGTTGCCACTACCAAATGAATGCCGATGGCACGGGCTAACTGCGCCAGGCGGGCAATAGGTGTTTCCACTTCCTTGCCGGCTGTCATCATCAGGTCGGCCAATTCATCAATTACTAATACAATGTATGGCAGGAAACGGTGTCCTTCTTTCGGGTTAAGTTTACGCGCCACAAATTTGGTGTTGTATTCTTTCAGGTTACGCGCACCGGCATCTTTCAAAATTTCGTAGCGGTTTTCCATTTCAATACAAAGCGAGTTGAGCGTGTGAACAACTTTTCTTGTATCGGTAATGATGGCCTCTTCACTGTTGGGCAGCTTGGCTAAATAATGCCGCTCTATTTTGCTGAACAGCGCCATCTCTACTTTTTTCGGGTCAACCAACACAAACTTCAGTTGCGATGGATGACGCTTATATAATAGAGAACCTAAAATAACATTTAACCCAACCGATTTACCCTGACCGGTAGCACCGGCCACCAGCAAGTGCGGCATTTTTGCCAGGTCGATAACCAACACTTCGTTGGAAATGGTTTTACCCAACGCAACCGGTAATTCCTTATCGGTTTTTTGAAATGAAACAGTTGACAGTACCGAGCGAATGCTCACCATCTCGCGGTTTTTATTCGGCACTTCAATACCAATAGTGCCCTTACCGGGGATGGGTGCGATGATACGAATACCGAGGGCAGCCAAACTTAATGCAATATCATCTTCTAAGTTTTTAATTCTTGAAATTTTGATACCAGCTTCGGGCACAATTTCATACAGCGTTACGGTAGGGCCAATGGTTGCCTTGATGCTGGTGATACCTATTTTAAAGTTAGTAAGTGTAGCCAGGATTCTATCCTTGTTAGCATTCAGTTCTTCCTGTGTTACCTGAACCCTGCCGGTATCGTATTCATTCAGCAATTCAAGAGGCGGAAATTTATAATTACTCAAATCGAGTGTTGGATCATACGCGCCTTGCTCCTCCACTAATTTTTCTGCCACTTCATCCGTTTCGGTGCGTTCTTCAATTATAAAATCAGGTTCGGCTTTTTCTTTCTCTTTCTTTACAGGTTCGGTCTTATCCACTTCAAGTTTAACTTCCTTAACGGGAATTTCCGGTTCTACCGGTTTAACCAACACAACGGGTTCTGTTATTTCTGTTTCGTTCCGATCATCTTTTTCAGCCTGCTTCGGCCAGTTATCCTCGTCATCGGTATAAGCCGGTGTTGCCGTCTCATCTGTTAAAATGGCATCGTTACCCATTGGTTTGGGGTTGGCTGGAGAAAACGCAGGTATGGACGTAACATTGAAAAAGAAGATGATGAATAAGAACAACGAGAGCACCAACACTAAAAACGTTCCCCATCCTACAAGTCCGTGCAAAATCAACGCCATTTGAAAACCTAACCCGCCACCGAGAAAACTCCACTCGGTTACACCATCAACATTTAGTGTTAAATACCCGAACAACAGGCAAAGCCAAAGACTTGCGAATACACTAAAAATTAAAACATTGGTGATTGGCAATAATGCCTTCTGAAATGCCAGCCTGAATCCTACCAAAAAAAGAACAAACGGAACTAAGAAAGCCGAAACACCAAACCACCTGAAAATAAAATAGTGCGAGGCAATTGCTCCGTACAATCGCATCCAGTTTTCGGTTTCCAGCCCCGCATCAATAAGCGGGCCTTGCGTTACGCCCTCCACCACACTGTGGTCGGCCTTACCGGTAAACAGGTAAGAAAGGAATGACGTAAACAGAAAGAGCGATACTACCAGGATAACAAGACCAAGCGCTAACCCAAGCTTGGGGTCTTTTAAAAAATCGAAACTTATCTTGTCTTTGGATGCCTTGCTTTTTTTCTCTTTCTCAGGTTTTTTAAAGGTGTTTGATTTGTAAGTATTCTGCGCCATGTAAAGTTTAAAAAGTACCCAAATCTAACAAAAAAGTAGGAGAATAGGTATAGCAAAGGCATCTCTAAAAGGTCCTTGTACCATACAGCAATTCTGTATAATGATTAGAATTTTAACCCCTCATCCTACCGGCACATCCTTTTACAGGATTGATTTTGCAGGCGGCAGGTTCTTTAACCGTTATCCTCTTCCTTCGATTCTTCCTGCGTAAAAATTTCAGGGGCTTGTAGTTGCAAAACTCCATACCACTTCACAAGTTTTTTAATGTCGCTTACGTAAACACGGTTTTCATCGTATTCGGGCAGAACGGCCTTCATAAACGATTTCAATTCGGCATTGTCGGCATCGGCATCTAAGCCCAGGTCGTTACCAAATTCCTGATTTATTTTTTTTAGCACATCTTCCAACGCTACGGTTCCTTCTTTGGTGGTGGTGTAAATTGAAATTTCGTTCAATACCGATAGCTTGTGATGAGCCGTTGCCACTAATTTGGTTTTGGCTTCGTCAAGCGATTCCAAAATTACCCCCGACTTGGCGGGCTTTAAAATTTTAAACAAACCACCCTTTCCGGAAATAGTAGCGATGTCGGCCAATGTCATACGAATTGATTTTTAATGAGCCGCAAAACTAATCATTTTACGAAATGCTCTTTAGTACGGAATCAATAAAGTGGAGGAGTTCTTCACGACCCTTTTTCTTAACGGATGAAGTAATAAACCCGTCAGGCAATTCCTGCCAGTGTTTTAACAACGCGGCTTCAATTCTTTTCCTTCCCGCCAGTGCCGCCCCTGCCGAAAGTTTATCGGCTTTGGTGTAAACAAAGGCAAGGGGTATGTTTTGGCTCCCGGCCCAGTTAATAAAATCCAGATCAATAGCCTGGAGGGGCAACCTGACATCGAGCAACACAAACAGACAGCACAATTGCGGGCTGTTTTTTACATAGTTTTCAATGATCTGCCCAAATCCTGCCCGTTTTTCCTTGCTCACCCCGGCATACCCATACCCCGGCAGGTCAACCAAATACCAGCTTTTGTTCATCAGGTAATGGTTAATGGTCTGGGTTTTTCCGGGCTTTACAGAGATTTTCGCCAATTGCCTTCTGTCGGCTAACATGTTGATTAGCGAGGACTTGCCTACGTTAGAACGGCCAATGAAGGCAAATTCCGGAAGGGGCTTTTTGGGCAAATCCTTGAGGTTTGTAATGCTGGATATGAATTCCGATTCCTTGATTTCCATGCGCTGGGGCTTGAAGTATAGCTTTCACCCCAAAATACTAAGAATGTAAGATTTAAGCGCTTTATGCCTAAAATTTATGGTGTTGTGAATATGCTTTTTCCTATATTGGCATACTATTTTTTAAATTTTATAGAGATCAACTTTAATCGTAAACCCATTTTTGCAATGTTCAGCATCCGGTGTGTACTGATTTTTTTAGCCGTTGTGGGTATTTTTTTAACAAGCTACAGCCAGGATAACAAGCAGCAGGCTCGCGATTACCTGATAGTCGCGGAGGAAATGCGTGCGGCTTCGCAGGCTGATAACGATATTCGTGGGGTATTGGTAATCGGTGCAAACCTCGACCCGGAAAACCTGACCATCAACTACGAAGCGGGTGTTTATCACCTGATGACCGTGCAGAAAGATCTGTCGGTTCAGTATTTCATGCGGGTATATGAAATCGACCCGGCTTACAAGTTCAACCTCGAATACCTGATCGGGCAGGGCTACCAGTTTGGTATGCAGTTCGACAAGGCTATTGAGTTTTACAATCGTTATAAAGAACGGTTGGCAAAACGCCCGAGTTACCAGGGGCGCGATAAGGTTGATCTTGCTGTTGTAGATCGCAACATCTCGGAGTGCGAAGTCGGAATGGAGTTTGTGAGCAACCCGAAAAATTATTCCATCGTCAACATCAGCCGCGATATAAATTCAGAGTGGGATGATTATGCTCCCGTGCTGAATGCCGATGAAGATGAAATTGTGTTTACCTCGCGCAGGCAGGATGGCAACCTGAACCCGAACGTGGACATTGATAATAAACCCTATGAAGATATTTTTATTGCGAAAAAAGTAAATGGTGTTTGGCAACCCGCTCAGAATATTGGCGAACCTGTAAATTCTGGCTACCACGATTCAAACTTAGCCTTATCGGCCGATGGCCAAACGCTTTTTATTTACAAAACCGATAACGGTGGCGATATTTACTACACCAACAGAAACGCGAATGGAACATGGTCGGTGCCCGTTCCGCTTCCGGGCATAATTAATTCCAGTTTTGAAGAGAAATCCATCAGCATTTCTCCTGATGAAAAAACATTGTACTTCTCAAGCAACCGCCCAGGGGGCTTTGGCGGCTTAGATATTTACCGGGCAACGTTAAATGAAAAAGGCGAGTGGTCGAACGTGAAAAACCTGGGGCCTAAAATCAATACACCCGAAGATGATGACGGGCCGTTTATCGATTATGATGGAAAAACATTGTACTTCAGCTCGAAAGGCAGAAAGGGTATGGGCGGGTTCGACATCTACAAAACGGTTTACGATGAAGCTACCATGGAGTGGTCGGAACCCGAAAACCTCGGCTACCCTATCAACACACCCGATAACGACATCTTTTTTGTAAGTACAAAAGACGGCAAGCGCGCGTACTACTCCTCTGTTCGCGAAGACGGACTTGGGTATGACGATATTTATATGATTACTATTCCGGATGCACCCATTGCCAAAACTGATCCGGAGCCAACAGAGCCTGAACCTGTTGATGAGCCAACAGATACACCTGTAGAATCTGTTACACCACAGGTAAAATTACCATTGCGGTATATCGTTTCGGCTATTGATGCACAAACAAAACAGCCTGTTGACGCACGCATACGCCTGCAAGGGTTACGCGACAACATTATTGTAGCATCCTCCAACAAATCAACTGGCGTGGTTGAATTTTCTATCAAAGAAGAAAACGCGAAAGATTATCGTTTATCGGTTGAAGGCGAAGGATACATGTTTGTTAACCAGAACGTGCGCTTAGATGGCGCCTCCGACCAGGAGAAGGAGCTTACCCGCACGGTAGAGTTGCGTAAACTCGAAACCGGCATGGTTTCTATTTTAAGAAATATTTATTTTGATTTTGATAAGGCAACCTTTAAGCAGGAATCGTACAATGAACTGAACAAGCTTGAGCGCATGATGCTACAAAACCCAGCTATGCAGGTTGAAATAGCCGGGCATACCGATAACATCGGCACGGCTGCATATAACCTCACACTTTCTAAACGCAGGGCGGAAGCGGTTAAAGATTTCCTGACGAAGAAAGGCATTGATGCCCGCAAGATTACGGCTGTGGGGTATGGAAAAACTAAACCGTTAGCCAGCAACGATGATGAGGAGGATGGAAGAGAGCTGAACCGCAGGGTAGAGTTTAAAGTTGTTTCAAATTAAGTTGCTCTTTTGAGCACTCTCCTGCACAACAGGAAAAATAAACAAGTTTCTATCCGCGTTAAGTTGTTTTTTCTTAGCAATTTTGAGCGCTTTTCAACCCGGTTTCAATGACGGTAGTACCCTATAAAGACCAGTCCGCTACAAAAAAAGAGCAGGTGGCGCAAATGTTTGATAACATTAGTCACCGCTACGATTTTTTAAACCATTTTTTAAGTCTGGGCATTGACAAAGGCTGGAGAAAAAAAGCAGTAAGAATACTAAAACCCGAGCAGCCAAAAGTTATTCTTGACGTAGCCACCGGCACGGGCGACTTTGCGTTGCAATCGCTGGCGTTAAACCCTGATAAAATCATTGGAGTAGATATTTCTGCCGGTATGCTTGACGTGGGCCGGAAGAAAATGGACGCTAAAAATGTTAGCCATATTGTTGAATTAATCCAGGCCGATTCGGAAAATTTGCCCTTTGAACAAAATAAATTCGATGCCGTTACCGTTGCATTTGGTGTACGAAACTTTGAAAACTTAGTAAAGGGTCTGTCGGAAATATTTCGGGTAATGAAGCCCGGGGCCACATTTGTGGTACTGGAATTTTCGCGCCCGAAACGTTTCCCGTTTAAGCAGGGATATAACTTTTATTTTAAAGCTATTTTGCCTAAAATCGGTCGCTGGATTTCGCGCGATAAAGCTGCGTATGATTACCTGCCGGAGTCGGTAGAAGCGTTTCCGGATGGACAGGATTTTTTACAGATTCTCAAAGACGTAGGATTTAACCAAGTTACATGCAAGCCATTAACGTTCGGAATAAGCTCCATCTACACGGCAAAAAAGTAATACTTGTATTGCTTTTGTTTGTAGGATTTGCCGCACAGGCACAAAGCTTTTTGTGGGCGCGTAAAAACAATCCCTATTACGATGAAAAAAGAAAGCTTACATACGGTTTCTTAATCGGGCTGCACACAACATCCTACCAGATAAAATACTCCGATGCGTTTGTTACCCAACTCGATACCATATTTGCCGTAACCCCCGAATGGAAGCCGGGCTTTTCACTCGGTTTCATTGTCAACTATCGTGTGCATGATTTTGTTGATTTGCGCCTCACGCCCAAAGTTGCTTTTTATGAGCACTCGCTGTTGTACAGGTTTACCGATGGAACATCCGAGAAGCAATTGGTTGAAACCACTATGGTAGAGTTTCCGGTATTGGTGAAATATAAATCCATGCGCAGGGGTAATGTGCGCATGTATATGATTGGAGGCGTTAAACCAGGCATTGAGGCATCTGGCAAAAAAGAGATAGAAAATGTAACCAACTCGCTTGAAGTTACCGCGATGAACTTTAACCTGGAAGCCGGGCTTGGTTTCGATTTGTATTTCCCGTTATTCAAGTTTTCGCCTGAGGTCAGGTTTTCGCGCGGAATAGTTAATCATCTTGATAACCAGGAAAATAAGTATGGCCTTCCGCTCAGGTACATCAACACCAATACCATAACCGTTTATTTACTCTTTCAATAATGTCGAAACGAATTGCGTTAATTACCGGGGCGACTTCCGGTATTGGTCAGGCCACTGCACATGAACTGGCAAAGCATAATTTTAAATTAATTCTTTGCGGCCGCAGAAAAGACCGGCTTCAACGGGAACAGGCTTTGTTAAGCGAACTCACGGAAGTAGAGATACTCTGCTTCGATGTTCGCGAGCAGCACGCGATAGAAAAAGCATTTGGTTCCTTACCACAAGCATGGCGCAATATTGATGTGCTGATAAACAATGCTGGTAATGCGCACGGCCTCGACCCAATACAAAGCGGTGATGTGCGTGATTGGGATGCCATGATTGATATTAATGTGAAAGGGTTGCTGTACGTTACAAAGATGGTGATACCCGGAATGATTGAACGGCAGTCGGGTCATATCATTAACCTCGGGTCTATTGCCGGTAAAGAAGTTTACCCGAATGGCAATGTCTATTCTGCCAGCAAATTTGCAGTAGATGCATTAACCAAAGGTATGCGTATAGATTTGAATGCGCACGGTATTAAAGTAACTGCCATCAATCCCGGATTAGTGGAAACAGAGTTTTCGTTGGTTCGCTTTAAAGGCGATGAAGCCCGCGCATCATCGGTGTATAAAGGTTTTAAACCTTTATCGGCACAGGATATTGCAGAGGTTATTTTGTTTGTATTGCAACGCCCGCCTCACGTAGTATTGGCCGACATAACAGTTTTCCCTACTGCGCAGGCTTCGAGCACAATTGTAAAGAAAGATTTAGCTTAATCGCTCAAGCGTTTTCTCATCAATTTCATGCCCGCCATCGAATGTAATTATGTCGGGGGAAACACTTAGGCGATTTACGAGCGTTGTCATTTCTGTAAGTCGTGCATCATTTAAGAACGGGTCATTCTTGCCGTACACTATGGTGATTTGCTTACTACCAAATACCTCTTTCCCCTTTTCAAAATCCATATCGGGAGGAATAATCCCAGCCCAAAGAATTAGCCGGGTAAAATTTTCAGGATGGCGCAACGCCCAGCGTGAAGCGGTAGCTGCGCCTTGAGAAAAACCCAATAAACTTACAGAGCACGCATGGCTTCCGATTACATCAGTATAAATTTGTTGCAGGTAGGCGATGTAATTTTCTATGTCCATCAACCGGTTTTCAGCGGTCATCCAGGTAGCACCCACACGCTTGCTGCCGGTAACGTTTCTTTTGGTAACATCTTCTAAATAAAAGCGCGAAAGACCTTCCGGTGCAATTACGCATATTCCCTTTTGTTGTAGTAATTGGAACTTTGGCAGAAAATACCGCGCTAACTGCCCATAACCGTGTAGTACAAACCAAACACGGTTGGTATTTTCATCAAGTTTGCCCAGCATATAATACCGTGCGTGAAAGTTGAATTGAAGGGTATGTTCCTGCATGGCGCTAAGTTGGCAGATTAATTCATAAGGGCATCTCTAAAAACTCATTTTTCTTCGGCCTCACCCCTTCCCTTCTCCGTTGGAGAAGGATTGCGGAGAGTTTTAAGAGATGCCCTTAACAAAAAACCCTGACGTTTCCGCCAGGGTTTTAAAATGGTGTGTTGTATCACTTGCTTATCGTTTGAAACCTAATGCACTGCCACCGCAGTATTTTGACGATCCATCAAACGTATACTGGATGTAGTAAATGCCGGTTGCATTGCAGGGAAAAGCAATAGCCGAAATAAACTGACCATTGATTTTGCTTGAGGCTACTTTGTTACGATTGGAATCGTACAGCGTTACCACAATGCCATCCGTAGGCTGGCCGGGTGCGCAGATGTTGATCATATACTGTGTGCCCTTAGTGAACACATACGAGTATTCAACTTTATCTTTCGATCCGCCACCGCCATCAATTTTATAGCTTTTCAGGAAGTTAAAGCCTGAAGCCAGTTTCGGAATACAATCGTTTGAAAGATCTTCTGCATTACATTGAGCCGAGGCCTCAGTTGTACTGATCAGAAATATCGACAGAATAAAAAAGAATAACCTTTTCATAGTGAATTATCTTAACTTATAATCTTTGTTCTAATGGAAGATGTGACTGAGCGTATGGTATCAATATCTTCCGGTGTAATATCAATGGTAGTGGTGCTGTTATCTTTAATAACCATTACGCCATCTACAATTTCAAAAGAAGACTCTTTATATGTGTACGTTATGTTCACTTGCTCAAAAGCAGCTTGCAACTGTTTCATGTCGTTCAATAAGGATGCCATATTTTGATCGGTTTCCTGGTAGAATGACAGCAACAGCATAATATTTTCAAGAATAACCTTTTGTTCCCCAATTTTCTCCTGCAACTCTTTATTGGTTGGATCGCTTGCGGCTACATTACAGGTGATGTGCACAGCCTCTAACCAGCCTCCGGTTAACAACAGTACGCTCAGGTTTGCCCGGCCCTGTGTTTGCAGATAGTGATTAATGTTATTGAAGTTTTGTGTGGTTATTAGCAATAACGAATCCAGGTTTTTGCTGTTAGTAGCTAACCTGCCAATAGTTTCAATATCAAAAAACTGACCGATATTGAGGCCATCTGCCAAACCTTTGATAGAAGAAATATACTTTACGCCATCCTGGTTTTGTTCATAGATGTTCGTGTATCCCAGGTCGGTACCGTAAATTCCAAGATTGAGAGCCTTCTTGAAATTGCTGTTGTACTTCGACTCGTTGTCAGCCGAATTCAGGAAACCGGAATTGTACTTTTTCCCCGACTCTTTCAACAACACCGAGATTTCAAGCGGGCTTGGAATCTGTTGCAGAATATCACCGATAACGGCTTCTGAAATGGTAGGGCCCTCGCTTGCGGTAGTATCCAGATCACCCCAGGAGATCTGATCATCCGCCTTTTTTCCAGAGTTACATGCGGCCAATACCAGCACAAGCAACCCGATTTTTATGACTTTCATAATTTTCAAAATTAGAGGCTTACAAAGTTAATAATTCGTCATTCCCGACCAAAAAAGTACAAGTGTGCTATTTTTTTGCCGGGAGGTTCACTTTCCCAAACAGGTCAATAAACTTCCGTAGCAATTCAAAATACAGGGTTATATAGAACATAATGGCCATAAACCAGATCACGGCCATATTAAACCGGTAGGTCTCCCACTGCACGTTAAACAGGTTCTTTTTGGGGGCAAAGAAATGCGCCCGGTAATTCAATGGCCCTGTATTTACGGGGTCAAGAAAAATCGGGTTGATTTGCTGAATCAATTCGCCCCTGTACTCCAGTATCCTGTCTTTAGTAGAAACATTTTTTACCAGGTCGGCCAGGCTTTCGTTGTAATAACGGTTTTTATAGTTGTTGAGGTTATACAACTCCGAAGCGTTGTTTTCCTTTTCGTAGATTTTTTGTTCGCGTGCAGCAACGGTTTTGTTGTAAATATCTTGGTAAAAGCGTTTGTACGCGAGCAGAAATTCTTCTAATTGTTTATCAACTTCGGGTGAATATACATTTACCGTCCATTGGTTTTCGAGGTTCAGATTTTCCAATCCCCGTTTGAAATAATCATCCTTCAGGCTTTTGCGGATAATTTCCAGGTCTTTCTCAACATGCTTATGCACCGAGTCTTCAGTTGATTGATAATGTTCGCTGATGAATTTTCTTTTCTTCTCCAGTTCATCAACTAAGAAAGAGGATCGGAAATCGGCTTGCGATTCGTACTTCTCCAGCTCGTAATACGGTTTTTCGTACGAATTATTTTTGAACGCATCAACAGCCAATGCTTCATACGCCCATCGCGAAGCCATGAAGTCGGCCACTAACGGTACTTTGCCTTTTGTGCTGATGAGGTCGTTGAGTTTATCAAAACGGAAAAGCAGCCCGCTAAGAATCATTTGCGGAATGAGCAGCAACGGAATCATTACATACACGGTTACAGCCGAGTTGAATGCCGAAGAAATGTTTAATCCCAATACATTCGACATGCATGAAACAGTAAACAACGTAAACCAGAACGGGAAAATCATCCGCCATTCAATTTCAAGAATAACGTGCCCTACCAACACAAACAGGAGTGTTTGAACAGCCGAAAGCGTGAAGAGAATAGCCACCTTGGAGGTGAGATAGCTGCTCCAGCTCAGGTTTAGGAATGACTCGCGTTTTAAAATTTTACGATCGCGGATAATTTCTTCTGCACTCACCGTAAGGCCCATAAACAACGCCACAATAATGCTCATCAGGATGAAGGCCGGGAAGTTGTCGTTGAAACGGAACAGGTATTCCCTTCCTCCGGGGGCGCTTTTGTATTTGATTATTACCGCAAGAATTAAGGCAAGCAATGGTGCTTCCAACAAGTTGATAAGCAGGTATTGCTTGTTGCTGAGTTTCGATAATGTATCGCGGGTAGCAAATATGATGCTTTGTTTGATTTTCCCTGGTATGTTCAATGACTTGGGCGGTTCTTCGCGAACATCTTCTACACGGCCCAACCTGAATCGTTCTTTAAACCAGTCGTTCCATTGTACCGGGTTTATTTTTCGTTTGTTGGTAGGTTGTCCGTATTCGTCAACTACTTTAGCTTCTATAATGTTGAATATCTGTTCGGGGTTAACGTTACCGCAGGTTTCGCACTGGCCCCGGTTGCTGTCAACCTGGTGAGTAGATCGTTTAAAATATGTTACAGCTTCAACCGGGGGGCCGTAATAGGCTGGGTAGCCACCGGTGTCCATAATAATCATCTTATCAAACATCTTATAGATGTCGGATGAGGGTTGATGGATTACTACAAAGATGAGTTTTCCTTTAAGCGAAAGTTCTTTCAGTAAGTCAATTACGTTTTCCGAATCGCGTGACGACAGACCCGATGTAGGTTCATCTAAAAACAAAATAGCCGGCTCGCGGATAAGTTCAAGTGCAATATTCAACCGCTTACGCTGACCGCCACTAATGGTTTTTTCCAACGGGTTACCCACTTTCAGGTCTTTACGTTGATCAAGCCCCAGGTTTTCAAGCACTTCCATTACACGTTGCTGAATCTCAGCCTCGCTGAAATGGGCAAAGCACAACTTTGCGTTGTAGTATAAATTCTGGTAAACGGTAAGTTCTTCAATCAGTAAATCATCTTGCGAAACATACCCGATAACACCTTGTATCTTTTCTTTTTCTTCAAAGATGTTGAAGCCATTGATAAGAATTTTTCCTTTTGTGGGCGGAACTAAACCGGCCAATACGTTCAGCAACGTGGTTTTGCCGGCACCGCTGGCGCCCATAATACCGATTAGTTTTCCGGGGCCTTCCGATACCGAAACATCGCGCAAGCCGATTACTCCGTTGGGGAAACGCAGTTCCTCTACTAATGCGTTGAAGGATAACTTCGTGGTTTTAATTTCATCATTAAAATCCGCTACTAAGTCACTATAATACAGTGCATCACCGGCTTGTGTTTTAATGGTGCTGCCATGCGAGAACAGGTACACCCGGTTGGGTTGCATGATAAAACCATTCAGCATGTTCGAGTCATCGCCTATGTATTTGGTGTAATACATATCAACACTGCGAATGCGCAGGAAGATCAGAACGCCTTCAATGTGTACATGCGTGTGCTTGTATGGTTTGTCGTTTATTTTTTCGTCTTTGGTAGCGAGCAGAATATCACTGAAGGCAAGGGCACGCGGATCTTCTGTGGTTATGAAGTTCTCAATTAAGTCGTATTCTACTTTTTCAATGTTAAACACCGTAGATACGGTGTTTATGATTTCCATCCGTTGTGTAGAGAAGTTCTTGTCAATCGCTACAAGCTCTAACAACTTAATGAGCACAACAATCTTTTGTTTTTGCGTAAGGGTTTTATTGATTTTTTTGCAAATACCGAGCACGCGAACCGACTCTTTAACAGAAGTAAGTTTTTTCCCTCCGTCTTCATCGGTTTTACCATAGCCGGATTGCTCATCGTATTGCGCCAGGTACTCTTTAATGGTATCCTGATCCAATTCCGTTTGAAAGAAATTGATAACGTATTGCCGTTCGTTGGCCGACACGCCACCATCTTGCTTGGTAATGATGGCAAAAAGTTGGGTCAGCGCTTTGAGAATTTCTTCACTCATGGTTCAGGTTCAAAAAATATCGGTTATCTGTTCCCTTTACATAAACAGATAACCGATTCAGTTCATCAGGTTTTTGCGTATCAATATGTTTTGAACTCAAATGGAATTTCCACCAGTTCAGAAAATTCCTGACCGGCTTCTTCCATGTCTTCATCGTCTTCGTGGTAGTACCACATGATTTTCATGCCTTTAATATCTTCTAAGGCAGAAAGAACATCTAATATCAGTTTTGAAGATGCCGTATTGAAGTATTCAAGTTTAAATACAAATTCGGTTGCGGGGTTTGCATCGGCACCATAGTTACCAATCCATTCCAACACGGGCCTGTAAAATTCGGTTGAATCTTCCGGTAATGAACGTCCGGAGATTTCAAAAATGCCGTTCTTTTTATCTAAGATAATTTTTGGGGTATCTTCAGTTCCTTCGAGATTTAAGATTTCCATAATAGTTGTGCGTTATTGCTGTTAATGTTTTTTTAATCAATTCATATTCTCTTATTCCTCACCACGGGGCACATTTACCTTCAGGCAAAAGAAACAGTATTCTTCGTTCATTTCCGGGAAGGAGAATTCCAATCTTTCTCCGGATTTACGGGCCATATCAACAAAGCCTAAACTTGCACCGCCTTTTTCTGAAATAGTGGTGTTCTTGATGATTTCCTTGTACAACTCTTTCAAGCCGTCTTTATCAAGATCGTTAATGTGTTCAAGTTTTTTCTGAAGATTGGCAACATTCGTTTTGCGAATAGGGTTGCCCGACATAATAGAGTAGCGATTGGCTTGCTTGCCGATCAGGAAGATGGCGGCATGGCTGCGTGTTTCGCCATCTACTAATTCATCGCTGTGTTTTACAATGTTTTGCAGGGATTCTACCATCACGTTAAACACCTTACGTTTGGTACTTGATTCTTCACCCGAAGAGTCAAGGTTCCGTTCGGCCATAGCCAGAATGGATTTTGTGGTTTCCTGGGTGAAATCGCCCTGGTACACCAGTATCAGTTTTTCTGACATCATGGTCCGGTGCAGTTCGTAAATGAAGTTCATGGGTTCTTTGTTAGTAATTAGGGTTACGAATTTATTAAGATTTGGGTCAAAAGCATGTTTATTTTATATCTAAATAACAGTTTTTCATACATCAGTTAAAACTTGATACCGATTAGCAGTACATCGTCTGTCTGTTTGGTGTCTCCGCGCCAGGTTTCCCACTCCTCGTCAAATATACCAGCGGCTTCCAGCATGGGCATGTTGTGCGCCCGCTCAATAATTTCGCGCACACGTTTAGGTCCGAATTTGCGACCTTCCGGCCCACCGAACTGGTCGGGGTATCCGTCTGAACTGAAGTAGATGGAATCTCCCTTTTTCAGCGTAAGTTGGGTATTGGTAAAGTTTGTCTGGTTTTTGTAGATGCCACCACCAATCGGGAATTTATTACCCTTAACTTCTTCCATCACGCCATTTCGCATAATGTATAGCGGGCGGTGCGCCCCGGCATATTCCACTTCACGGGTATCCATGCTCACCTTGCACAAGGCTATGTCCATACCGTCTTTAGTAGAGGAATCTTCATCCTGGCGCAGGGTTTTGGTTACGCCTTCATCTAACAAATCAAGAATAACACCGGGGTCGGTAACTTTACGGCTGCGAACTATATCATTCAGCAGGAAGTACCCAATCAACGACAGCAAGGCTCCCGGCACACCGTGACCGGTACAATCTACCGCAGCAATGTAAATATCGTTTTTGATTTGCATGAACCAGGGGAAATCACCACTTACCACATCGCGTGGTTTGTACAGGATGAACGAATCCGGTAACGTTTTGCTGATTACACGCGAATTGGGAAGTATAGCTGTTTGGATACGCCTGGCGTAGTTGATACTCTCGGTGATCTTTTTGTTTTTATTTTGAACTTCCAACTCGATCATCTTCCGCTCGGTAATATCGTGCGATACGACCAACACCGATTCAAGTTTGTCGGACTCATCAAATTCAGGGATGGCATTTACCTGCATAACACGCTTACCTAATTCAGAAGGGAAATCCATTTCTGTGGCTACGGTTTCGTTGGTAGAGTTTACCTGTTCAACAATGCGCAGCCAGCTTTCAAGAATGGTATTGTCCAATTCAGCTTCTCTGTATTTTTTATTCAGATAATCGGATGGGCCTTTGCCTGTATACGATTCAATTACCGGGTTGATGTATGAAATGGACTCATCTTCAAGTCGGGTGATGAGGTCGGGCGAGTTTTCAGACAACGCCTGCATTTTACTGCGCATGCGTTGTTCTTGTTCAGCCCTTCGTTTTTCAGTAATGTCGCGGGCATTTAAAATGTAGCCGTGTATAGCGGTATTCGACATGAAGTTGGTACCGGTAGCCTCAATCCAGATGTACTGATTATCTCTTGTTTTGTATTCAAATTGTACCGTAACTTTTTCATCGGGATTTTCTTTCATCCGGGCGAACAGGTTGGTGTACACTTCCTTGTAATCGGGGTGTACGTTGCCGAAATCGCTCTTGCCGATAAGCTCTCGCTGGTCATAACCCAAAATGCTTTCAACCGAAGGCGAAATGTACCGGATGGTTTCATCTTCTTCGTAGATGGTAATTACTTCCGATGCGTTTTCGAGGAGAAGCTGCATCCGCTTTTGTGTGCGGTTAACTTCTTCAACCTGGTGCTCAAGTTCCTGGTTGGTGCGCTCCAGTTCTTCCTGGGTAGCCTGCATTTCTTCAGCATTCTGACGTAATACTTCCTGTTTCTCCTGAAGTTCGGCACTCATAGCCTGCGATTCTTCGAGGAGTTTGCGGGTGCGCTCATTTACTTTAATGTTGAAGATGGTGCGGGCGAGTATCAAGCTTAACTCCTGCACAAATTTTACTTGCGAAGGGTCAAATTTCTTTAGGGCAGCGTATTCCAGCACACCATATACCTCTTCGTTGGTGATTAACGGCACAACTAATATGCAGGTTGGGCGTTGCTCGCCCAGGATACCGGATGTAAGCGTTACATATTCATGCGGAATTTCAGTGCGCAATACAATATCTTTCTCTATGGCAGCTTGCCCTACCAGCCCCTCGGCAAATTTGAATTTTGTTTTCAGGTATTTTTTACGGCCATAGGCATAGCTGGCGCGCATTTCAATAATCCGTTCGCTGCCCTCATCGTCCACTACATAAAATGCGCCTTGTATCGCCCCGATCTTGTCTAAAATAAATTTTACTACATCATCGCTGAGGGAATCGATTGAATCGTGAAGCCGTAGCATTTCACTGATTTCTGCCACACCACGAACAATCCAGTTGCGTTCAGTATCCCTATGTTCGTTGTCAATGAGGTTCTGGCGCATGTTCAACAGCGACATACCCAACAAGTCGTTATCGCTGGCAGGCGTAAAGTGTGTATCGTACTTTCCTTCGCCAATGCGTTGCGCGAAATCGGCATTTTTTCTAAGTGAGTGAGTAAGGTCGTTGATCTTTACAGCCATCTTGCCAAATTCATCGCGGTTACTATCATCAATCTTATCCGGTAAAATCCCCTGAGAAATAAGTTCAAGCGCGTTGCGCATGGAACTGATCGGTTGCAGCAATGAGCGGGAATACAAAATACTTGCAGCAAGGGCTATCAGGATTATACTGATACCCACAGTAATAAATATTTGCCAAAGCCCTGCTGCATCGCCATTGGCTTCTGCCAAATCCATTTTACTTACCAATACCCAACCGGGAGCGTTCAACTTACGCCATACCTGCAAAACTTCTGTTTTGTGATAGTCGATACCGGTTCCGGTTCCTTCTGCCCTGCCTTCCAACGCTGTTTTAAATGCGGCTACTTCCGGATCAATGATGTTGAATATTTTAATGGCTGCGCCTGATTCAGTGCGCAACGGGCTTACCAACAGAATTTTCTTGTTAACGGCATCCGATTTCCCCACGATAACTTCACCGGTCTGGCCCAGACCACGGTAATCGGTTAACGGTTTAAACAAGCTATTAAGATTTTGCTTCGCTACGAGCAACCCTTCACCGTTTGCAGTTTGAGCAAGCGCAAACACATATAGAAAATACGTGTCTTCTTTTTTGAAAACTGCACTATAATGAACGCCCGAATGAGCGGATGAAAAACTTGTTCCGTCCGGGTCAAGAAAAACCTTGCTTTGAAAAGTTGTATCGGTTGTTTCTAAAATTGTACCGTTGTCGGAGATGAGGTAGAATTCATCAAAACCAAAAATGTTTTTTTGTTCCATTAAATATTCAATACCGGCAGATGAATCCAGACCGGTTTGAACGGATGTAATGGCCCGTGCAGTGGTTTCAAAAAACTGGTTGATATGAGCGGCTTTTGTATCGGCAATAACCTGAAGGCTGTACTGATACTTTTCGGCTACTGCCTTTCTGTTGAAATCAAAGGTGAAAAAGCTTATAGCGCTCACCGCTGCAATACTGAGAATAAGTACAAGTATTGTGATTTTAGTAGTAATGTCAAGATCGTTATACCATTTCAGCATACGCTTAATTTTTAGAATCCAACTTATCGGCCATTATTTGTGCTGCGGCTTCTGCAAACTTTTGTTTGGCCTGATCGAATGCAGTGAAGGATGCGAGTTCAAAAACACCCAGCACGTTATTTTCTTTTTTAATAGGCACAATCAACAGATAACGTGAAGAGGCGTTGCCCAACCCCGAAACAATGTTGATGTAACCTTCCGGAACTTCATCAATATATAATGCTTTGCCCGAAGCAACAGCCTGCCCGATCAGTCCATCGCCAGAATCAAACTCTACGGTTTTGCCTTCTTCTAACGTAAACGCGTAGCCGTCAATAAATGTGGCGGTAATCTGATCTTGTTGGCTGGTTACTTTATAAATAGCGCCCTGGCCGACTTGCAGTGTTTTACCAAGAGCTTGTAAACCTTTATGCAATACATCAGTAGCATTTTTTGAACCTTTAACAGCCTGTTGAATGGTATTGATTGAGTAAGATGATGCCCCTGCGTTTTCGGTGTTCGCGTCTTCTTCCTGCGTTTTAACTACACGGTCGCGAATCACGATAAGTTCTTTTTTATACTCCAGCATAAAAATCAGCGCGGCCAAACCAAAAGCAAATGTCAGGGCGATAACAATATAAGGTGCAGCCAGCGAAGCGAAACCATTGGTAAGCTGAAGCGAGCCGGGTATGCTGTACAGCATGTAGGCTGAAATCAACACGCCTGCCAAAAACAGCCCGGCAAGTATGTGACTGACTTTCATTCGATTTTTAAAAAAGGAAATCATCGGTATTGCTTATCTATTTCTTTAAAAAACTCAACAATCTGATCAACCTTTAACACATGATCAATTTGTGTTACGGCCATAGCCGCCTTTGGCATGGTTTCAATCATACACTCTGAAGGTTCCTGCACGATAGTCATTCCGCCACGATCTTTTATATGTTTCATGCCAAGGGCGCCATCTTTATTTGCTCCCGAAAGCAGTATGCCAATCAGTTTATCTTTAAACACATATGCACTCGTGCCCAGCGTTATATCAATTGCGGGGCGCGAGTTGTTTACCATTTCTTCTGTTGAGAGAGAAAAATTGTTTCCCAATTCAACCGACAAGTGGTAATTAGACGGGGCTAAATAAACACCGCCTTTTTTTATAGGCTCTTTGTCATCGGGTTCGGTTACCTGCACCACGCTTTTCAGCGAAAGCGCCTCCACAAACCCATGTCGCACATGCTTTAACCGATGCAGCGCCATAATAATGGGCAGCGGAAACCCTATCGGTAATTGCGAAAGGATTTTGACCACTCCCTGAAAACTACCGGCTGATCCTCCGATTACAACGGCTTTGTAGCTGTTATTTAAGTTAAACATGCTCATCGGGATCAGCCCTTAATCTTTTATCTTCTTATAAATTTTTTCTTCGTTGTTCGCTACAATAAAGCGGTTGGCATAGTCGCACCAGATCAGCGATTCCTTCGATCCGATGGCGAGGTAGCCATATTTGAACAGGCTTTCATGGAACCTCTTCAACACTTCGTTTTGCAGCGTTTGGTTGAAGTAAATCATAACATTACGACACAACACCAGGTCGAACTTGTTAAACGCTTCGCCCAACACCAGGTCGTGCTTTCTGAAGTTGACAGCGCCCAGCAAATCTTTATCAAAAACAGCGTAACCGTTTTCAACTTTGTAATAATCGGCCAGCGACCCGGCCCCCTGAAAACGGATGTAGTTTTTCTCGTTCAGCTCCATATTCTTCAGCGAATAGGTGGCCTGTTTGGCTCGCTCCAGTATGGTGGTATCCAGGTCGGTTGCATACAGTTGCACGCTATCGAGAATGCCCATTTCTTTCAGCAAAATAGCCATGGAAAGCACTTCTTCGCCCGAAGAACACCCGGCATGCCATATTTTGAATTGTTTATGGTTCAACAAAATGCCCGGTATGATCTCTTCGCGCATAATGCGCCAGAAACTGGGGTCGCGGAACATTTCCGTTACATTCACGGTCAGTTCATCCAAAAACTCATTAATAAAGGCGGGCGAATCGGTAAGTTTCTTCATCAGCCCGTCCACGTCTAATCTTTTGATCTCCAGGATACGTTGAATCCTGCGTTTAAACGATGACATGGCATAATTCCGGAAGTCGTACTGGTATTTCTGGAAAATGAATTCCGAAATCTTTTTCAGATCGACTATGTCAATATCCTGCATGAGAAGTTTGGTCTTTTTTTAACTAACGGGTTCAAAAATAGGCCACAATGCGCGGTGGCTTAGCCTAATTCTACGCAAAATATTACATGAGTTAAATACCCGTGCAGCAATTCTATTTTAAATATGCAGGCTTGCTTGCTGCGATAAAGGCTGAACGGGCTGAAAAATAAGAAAAAAACCCTTATTTCAGGTCAAAATGGGCATTTTTACTACTTTTTAGGATGATTGTCGAGGTTATTCTTAGTAAAAGAAAAAGGTAACAGCGATTGAGCCGAAGGGGCCAGCACCCAGGTGTTGTCGTCTGTTTGCATTACTATGGCGATGGGTTTCTTTTGATTCACCTCAAATTCAAGCATTACCTGCCGGCACGCTCCACACGAGGCAGCCGGTACAAGCTCTTTTGCACCCTTCTTTTTGGCAACAATGGCAATTTTCATAATCCTTCTTTCAGGATGTTGGGCTGCCGCAGCAAACAGCGCTACCCGTTCGGCACACATGCCCGATGGGTATGCGGCATTTTCATAGTTTGCGCCCGTTACCACGGTGCCATCATCTAAAATAAGGGCTGCGCCTACCGTAAACTTTGAATAGGACGCATGAGCATGGTTGGTGGCATCTTTGGCCTTGTGCAACAGGTATTTCGACTCCTGATCCAGTTCATCGAAATGCTTAAACATGCTGAATTCGCTCATAATAGAATGGCTTGGGTGAGTAAGTTATAAATTTTCAGGTTCAGATTCCATTAACCCTTCATTATCGGTTATTTTGCCGGATATGAAAACAATACTGGTTTTAGGCGCAGGTCGCTCCTCTTCTTCTCTTATTTCATATTTACTTGATTCGGCTGCCTCTTTCGGGTGGCAAATTATTATTGGCGATTTTTCATTAGAAGCCGCCCGTGCCAAAGTTGGAGCCTCGCCACACGGCAAAGCCATTGTGTTTGATATTGAACAGGAAGAACAGGCCAACGAAACAATTGCCCTGACCGATGTTGTTATATCGCTTCTTCCTCCGCACTTGCATACGGTGGTTGCCCGGCACTGCCTGGCGTTGGGTAAACATTTGTTTACTGCCAGCTATGTTTCGGATGAGATGAAAGCATTTGACGAAGAAGCCCGTAAAAAAGGGTTGCTCTTTTTAAATGAGTGTGGTCTTGATCCAGGCATCGATCACATGAGCGCCATGCAGATCATCGATCGTGTTAAAGATGGTGGCGGTAAAATCATTTCCTTTGAATCGTTTACCGGTGGGCTGATAGCCCCGGAAACCGATCCGGAAAACCCCTGGCGCTATAAATTTACCTGGAACCCCCGCAATGTGGTGATGGCCGGACAGGGTACAGCTAAGTTTATAGAGGAGAGCCAGGTAAAGTATATTCCGTATCAGCAATTGTTTAAACGTATTGTACAGATAACTGTGCCCGGCTATGGCGCCTTTGAGGGATATGCCAACCGCGATTCGTTAAAGTATATTGATACCTATGCGCTCGATGGCATTGAAACCATGTTGCGCGGCACGTTGCGCAACTATGGGTTTTGCGCAGCCTGGGATGTGCTGGTTCAATCGGGGTGCTGCGATGACACATATAAAATGGAACGGGTAAGCACTATGACTCACCGCGATTTTGTAAATGCCTTTTTGAAAGGCAGCAAGACCGAAGCTCCGGAAGATAAACTCATGCGCCAGTTTAACCTGGCTAAAGATAGCCCCGAACTTTTGCGGTTAGCGTGGTCAGGATTTTTTACCGGTGAACCCGTGGGGTTGAAAGAAGGAACCCCGGCACAAATACTTGAACACATACTTAACAAGAAGTGGGCGCTGCAACCTTCCGATAAGGATATGATTGTGATGATTCACCGTTTTGTCGCAAGGATTGAAGGCAGGGAAAAAACCATCCAGTCTTCGTTGGTGGTGAAAGGCGATGGTTCGGTGAGCACGGCCATGGCCAAAACCGTTGGCTTGCCGATGGGCATGGCCGCCCGGCTGCTGATGTTAAACAAGCTGAAAAGCCGAGGGGTGGTTATCCCTACCGGCAAAGAATTTTATGAACCGATATTGGAAGAACTGAAGGAATTCTCGGTTGAGATGGTTGAACGGGAGGGGTGATCGTAACGATTTGTTGTGCGTTCGGCATAGTTCTCAATAAGCCAATTTTCTCTTATTCAGCTCTACGTTGAAAATCACTTTTGCGTCCAATGCTTTGAATACCTTTAAAATTGTTGCAAATCTCGCGTCTGTCGCGCTGTTTTCAATTTTCGAGATTTGCGCTTTTTTCACGCCAACAAGTTCTCCAAGTTGTTCTTGTGTCAAATTACGTTCTTGTCTCGCTTGTTTTATTGCGTGTCCTAATAAGTCAAGCCGAAGTTCGTTTTCAAATTCATCACGTTTTTTTGTTCCCTTTTTTCCGATGTGCTTGTCGGTCAATTCTTCTAAACTATACGTTTTCATTTCTTTTTCTTTTTATCGTTAAAATACTTTTTTCTCAACTTCTCAGCATGTTCAATTTCGCTTAGTGGTATTTTATCTGTCTTTTTGATAAGTCCATGAGTAGCAATTACCACTGTATCGGTATTATCTTCTTTGTTCCAAAAAGCAAATAATCGGTAATAAGCTCCGCTATATTTTGTTCTAAATTCCCAAATCTCGTCTTGAAGTTTTTTGAAAAGCTCTTTGTCGTTGATACTTCGGGCTTTCCAGATGTTATAGAGGATTTTCTTTCTCGTTTTTTCATTCTGTTCGCTCAAAAATTCTTTAGCTTCTTCTAAAAAATCAACACGAAATCTGTATTCATCCATTTGTTATTTTCAAATCTCTGACAAATATAGAGGTTTCTTAATTAGGAAACAATTCTTTTTCGTAGAGCGATTATGTTGACGCACAACGTTCGACTATGTGCAGTGACGGGAATGGGAGTGCAAAAAAATGAAGTGCAGCGAAATGCTAAACCCGACCATCTCCGAACTGTCCCAAGTTACAGAACGAAATTAAGAGAACATCTTTAATATTTACACTGAACCCCGCATTGCACAAGCATTTTGTTATGCACATGTGCCGCATTCACCGTGCTCTAAACCACACGGATGCAAAGGCTTTGGTTTGTGTGTCGGCAAGCGTGGCCTTTGCATTGGTGTGGTTTTGTTATCACTCATTCGACAACAATTCGGTGACTTTCAATGTAATTCCTATTTGAAATTTTGAGGATATATATTCCTTTCATCAAATGAGAAATGTCTATCTGCACTTTTTCAGGTTCATTTAAAAACTCACTTGAATATTTCACCTGCCCGTTCATGTCCGTCAGCACTATGGATTGAATTGTTACGGTATTTTTTGTTTTACCTGATGGTGATACATTAGTTTTAATGGAACCAGAAACGGGTACGACTGCAACATTTACAAGTCGGCTGGCCGGGTTAGGCGATACGCTATATTGGGATTCTTCATGGAATTCAGGCTCCTCTCCACCACCACCGCCTCCGCATGAACCCATATTTGTTAATAGTGGAGAAGGTGGACATTTAAGCATATATTGTGTACAAACCGTTTTTAAATCACATTGATTCTCTACGGTCAAACTGATCTCAAGTGGTATATTGGTATAATCTATGCATAGTGGCTGCACGAAAATGTCAAAACCCGCGTGTTGCGTTCCATTCACCGACCACATGGCAGTTGCACCACCACCAACATAAGGCGTGGAGAGCATAACACCTTGGGACTGATTGTAGCTTGCTGTGAAAGAAAGGGATTGTGCTAGTCCCACCCATGCAAATGTTTGCAACTGTACAGGATTACCGCAACCAGTAGTAATTGTAAATGTAATAGTACCTTGCCCACTAACATTGTTATTGGCTGCATTTAAAATAAGTGTATTGACACCAGTTGGAAGTGTACCTGAACTTGTTTGAAACAAATTAGCGGGTGTAGCAGTCCATGTTACCGTTACTCCGGCAGGTACATTGTTCAATGTAAATGTAGTTCCATTCGTACAAACGGCAAGGGATGAGCTCGTGATGGTGGGCATTACTGCCTGAATTGCAGCATGAGCATTTAATCTTCCAAAACCAAAAGTATTATCGAAACCAGATGCACCCATATCGGTGGCAGTTTGTTGAAGAATAGTACGTACCTGTGTTTCTGTAAGATTTGGGTTAATTGATAACATTAAAGCTGCAACCCCTGAAACTTGAGGAGCGGCTGCTGAAGTACCTCCAAACCTATCTGTATAATTTCCAGCTTCGTATCCATTTCCGTTCATTCTATCAGTTGTAGTCACATCTCCTTGTAAATTTAAATTTCCTGAAGGGGCCACTAAATCCATCTCTGGGCCACGGCTGCTGTAATTCCAAATGTTCCCGTTTTGATTGATAGCTCCAACAGTAATTACTCCATTAACATTGGCAGGAAAGGTTACTCCATTAAATTGTTGATGAAAATTTCCAGATGAAAAAACCACCACACTTCCTAAACCTCCTCTTCCTTGTGTTCGTGCTCTGTTGATTGCGAAAATAATTTCATCAAAGTTTGGTATAAACCCCGGGGCATTTGGATCATTATCTTGGGGATTAACAGTATTATAACCCCACGAATTACTGATAACATCTGCTTCGCCATCATCCCATGCCCAATCAATAGCATCTCTTATGTCTAGTGCATCTTCTTGCCACTGTATCCCTATGATATTTCCGAAAAAATCAAATACCGGTATCCAGTCATTAAAAATATTGATAGGAATAATTTGTGAACATGGAGAAATACCCGCAATACCTACGTTATCATGGGTAGCTGCAATAATCCCTGCACAAGCCTGGCCATGTCCTATTTCCAATAGGTTTGGAGGGGGTAAATTGTTAGTTGGAGCACCCTGCCCGTTGGGATCAGAAGGTGTAAAGCCCAGAAGTACTCTTCCATTCATATCTTCATGCGCTTCCACTCCGTCATCAATTACAGCTACACGTACATTGTTGATCCCCCTACTAAGTCCCCAAGCCTGGGGAGCGTTGATGTCAATATTATTAGCTTGATTCAAGTAGTATTGTTGTGGATAAAGTTCATCTGTCGGAGTTACAACTTGATGCTTCTGGATAGGGGCGATAAAATTAGGGTGACAGTAAGTCACTAAATTGCTCTCATAAATTTTGTTGGCTATATCAAGAATATTATCCCAATTTACGACCTTTATTTTATAGGTATTATGTTTTCTCGACTCGTATGAGTCATATTCGCTTTTAATTAGAGAAAGAATATTGTCGATGACAGTTTCTTTCCTTAGTTGTAAAAGTATCTCTCCAGTTAAATACATTGAAGGGCCGCTTCTATGAAGTTTTAATCCAAATGCTGCTGCACCAATAGCTGAATTTGATCGTTTGATTGTTTCTATATCTGAAACATCCTCATTCGTTCTAATAAGTAACAATTTGCCCGAATGAAGTTTACTTACATCTTGTGACTGTATATGAGTTTGAATATTTCCCCTTAGAAGATCAATATTTTCATTCGGTTTTGGGGATATAATTATTGAGCTCCTATCGGTATATAGATATTGTTTCTCTCCTGCTGACCAATAATAAAGTTGACTTTGCGCGTTCCCCGAGATAGTAAATATGATATTTAAAAGGATAAAAAATATTACTTTAACCTTCATGATCTAGGCAGTTTAATGTAGAATAATCAATAATAACTATTGTGGGAATATCGAATGCACCATAAAGCATTTGACAAGGAGTATTTTGTGGTTTAAATAGCTCTAAGTCTTTTTCTTTATCGTATGGTCTATAAGTGAAATAAATAGTCCCCAATGAAAACTCACCAAGTTGGGCTGGTGCCCTGACAACATTCTCATATTTAGTCTTGTCATAGTAAGTTATTTCTCCTCCTATTTTTGGAGGGCTCACCACCTGAATTAACACTGCATTTGAGCAGTACTCATAACCTATAACGGTCCCTTGAAAACACTTTGGTACGCCATCTTTTTCGCAACCAAACCCTATTATAACAAATAACAGGGAAAACAGAAGATCATGTTTTTTCATAACTCATTTTTTAACTATATAATACTTTAGACACAACTTTCATTCAAATAGTTGGAAGGGCAACGTTATTTATATTAATAATCACAAAAATTACGAAACGCGAAAACGCCTTACCCTTCCATGTAAGATTTTTGTCGTTTTTGCATGATTATATACCCTTTGTATGGGGCGTTTTGGGATGTATTCCCTTTGATTTTCAATGATTTACATAATCAAACGCTTATTGCACCTGGTTTGCTGAAAAACCGGGAGCGCATGTAAGGTTTATGCTCGAAATCATTTGTTTTATTGTCAGATGTACAACTTTTGTGGTTCGTGAGACACGAACCAGGGCTTGGGTTATTTCAAATCTCTGACAAATATAGAGGTTTCTTAATTAGGAAACAATTCTTTTTTCGTAGGGCTGCCTTTTCATATTTTGCCTGTATCTCAGCCTTGGAAGAATGTCCTGCTATAACCGAAATTTTCTGTTGAAATGGTTGAATGGGAGAAATGATCTACCCCTTGCTATACGCATACAACCCACTTACCGGCATGGATATAAAAAATCCTAATGTCCATAACGGTTCGCGGGTAACCAGGTAGAATATGGTTGTAAGCAACAGGTAGTTTATGGGAACTAAAAAAACACCTAAGGCTACTTTTACCGACCCGATAAACTGATCGTCTTTGATTTTGTTTTTAACGATCCAGCCCAAAATTGAATGCGGAATGATATGCGTAATCCTTCCGTAAAGGAACAGAGGGTCAAACCATCTGAAAACAGAATTCCCTGTTTTGGTTTTTCCAACGCTGTCGGGAGTCCATGTTTCCATCATTGCGCGGTCGGCTTGTAGTTGCTCCACCATATCGGCTTTGCGCTCGCGGTTGGCCATCAGGAAATCTTTTCTTTTCAGATAATCCCTATCAAGCGGAACAGTTAAAATAAGCGACCTCAACTTTTCGCCTGTGTGTTTGGCTAATACGCTCAATTTTTCGCGCGCATCGGTTATGTGTCCGGTTATGTTGCTTACGGAAATCGGCTCGCCATAATTTACCAATACACGCGAACGAAATTTATGATGATTCTCATAATGAAAGCCGGTAGGTATAAGCGTAATATCGTTGCCTGTTTTTTCTGTGTACTGAAGCGCTATGTGTGCAAAGCCCCGTTGCAGTTCGCGGCTTGTCCACGGTTCGTTGTGGTTGCCTTCAGCAAAAAGTAAAATGCACCTGCCTTGCGCCAACAGGTCTATACATTCATTCATAATCCTGTCGTTTTTGCGCATGGCTTCGTGCCCATCGCGAAAGCGAAACACGGGCTTGATGCGCATGAAGGTGAGCAACTTTATTGCGAAGGGTGTTTTAAAAACATCGCCTCGTGCCAGAAACCACACATTGCGTGGTGTGCCGCATACTACCAGCAGGGCATCTAAAAAAGCATTTTGATGATTAGCAACAAAAATGAACGGGCCTTTTAACGGAACATGATGAATATTGGCGGCCTGCCATTTCTTGAAAAAAACTTTCAGCCCGGTTTTTACATAAGTTTTTAACAATCGGTAGCGTAGAGGAGGAGTCATGCAGGTTGATGAATTCTTTTTCGTTGAACTATATAGGAAAAAATAAATCCGCTTACCAGGTGCCACACGCCCCACCACGCTGCAATAAGCGCCATGTAGCCGTTGCCCTGGAAAAATGTAAAAATAATAACAAGGGCAAGCCCTGAATTTTGAATACCCGTTTCGATGGCTACCGCACGGTTAACCTCTTCGGAGTTTTTCATCACGATACTGAGTACATAGCCTCCGGCCAAGGCCAGTCCGTTGTGCAGCGCCACCAGCCAAAAAATGGTGAGTATGTACTTACTGAAAGGTTCGGCATTGGCATAAAGTGCAACCACTATAAACCCGATCAGCAATATGATGGATAGTATGCGCACCGGCTTGCCAATCAGCGCAGCGATTTTAGGTAAATATTTACACACCAGCATACCGGCCACTAACGGAAGCAATAATATAAGCACCATGTTCAGCAACAAATCAAAAAAACTAACTTCAAATGAACGCATAACTGACGAAAGCCCGGCCGTTGATGACCAAAAGAAAAAACTTGCTGGTGTTAAAACAAAGGCAAGCAACGATGAAATGGCAGAGAGTGTTACCGACACTGCCAGATGGCCGCGTGCCATCAGTGTGAAAAAATTGGAAACATTGCCGCCCGGGCAGGCCGCCACTAATGTCATGCCTAAGGCTATGCCGGGCGCTGGTTTGAGGATGTAAATAAGCAACACGGTAATGACGGGCAACACTAAGTATTGCCCCATCAGCCCGGTGGCAAGCGCTTTCTTCTGGTGGCGCAACTGGTAGAAATGTTCGGGTTTGATGGATAGCGCAACGCCAAACATGATGATGGCGATGCAAACGTTCAATGCCTGCAACGAATCGGGCGAAAAGTTCAGGTTAGGTTCCAAATACTACGTAGTTGACGGCTCAATATAAGAAGCAAATCAGAAATGCCAAGTTGACTTTCGCAGGGGTTTATGCCAGGTCGCGGTTATTTTCATACCACGTATCAACCTGCAAGCTTGCGTTTTGTGCTGCCTGTACGGCCAGCGCATCGCAACGTTCGTTTTCAGGGTGGCCGGCATGGCCCTTTATCCACTTGAATTTAGGCTTGTAGGTATGGTATAAAGGAATGAAACGCCTCCATAAGTCCTCGTTGGCTTTTTTTGCAAAATTCTTCTTTTCCCAATTCCATATCCAGCCTTGTTCAACAGCTTCTACCACATATTTTGAGTCGGAGTAAACCGTTACTGGTATGTTTTCTTTTTTGATTGCTTCCAACGCAACGATTACGGCCAGCAATTCCATGCGGTTGTTTGTAGTAAGTCGAAAGCCTTCCGAGAATTCTTTAACGTGTTGATTGAATTTCATCACCACGCCATAGCCGCCCGGCCCGGGGTTTCCTTGTGCTGCACCATCGGTGTAGATGTTGATCATTGAAAGCTTACGTTATCCTTAAAAATCTTCACCGCAATGGCCAATAGTATCACCCCGAATACCTTGCGCAAAACAGCAAACACCGATTTGCCCAACTTGCGCTCTAACCACGAAGAAGACCGCAGCACTAAGTAAACAAACACTAAGTTGAGCAATATGCCGATCAGGATATTGGTTTGTTCATACACCGCGCGCAGCGACAAAATGGTAGTGAGCGTTCCGGCACCGGCTATAAGCGGAAAGGCAAGGGGCACAATGGAGCCTGAACCTTTTGCATCGGGGTCGTCTTTTATTAACACCCTTCCCAGAATCATCTCCATCGCTACAATAAATATGACAATCGATCCGGCAACGGCAAAGGAGGCTACGTCTAACCCAAACAATTTAAGTATAGATTGCCCCAGAAAAAGAAACCCTACCATGAGCACAGCCGCAATAATGGTAGCTTTTTCGGCATGAATGTGCCCTTCGCGTTGTTTTATGACAATGATAAACGGAATAGCCCCGATAATATCAATCACGGAAAACAGGATGAGGGTAACGGAAAAGATTTCTTTAAAATCCATAGGTATGAAATGAAGATACAGGCAAAGCTAAAAGAAAAAAACCGGACTTTAGATTTCGGATTTCAGAACATAGCCGATAGCGAGGTCGTAACTGTTCAACCCAAAACCGGCAATCAACCCTGCGCACTTCGAGGTTATTAAACTGGTATGCCTGAACTCCTCGCGGGCATAAATATTTGAAATATGCACTTCTATCACCGGGGTTTTAATGGCAGCAATAGCATCGTGCAGAGCAACGGACGTATGGGTGTAGGCCCCGGCATTAAGTATAATGGCATTAAACGAAAAGCCTGTTTCGTGAATTTTATTAATCAATTCACCCTCTACATTTGATTGGTAGTAGTGCAGTTCGGCTTGCGGAAACCGGTGCTTTAACTCTTCCAAGTAATTTTCAAAGTCGCGGCTCCCGTAAATGTCTTCTTCCCGCACACCCAGGAGGTTTAAATTGGGGCCGTTGATAATCTGAATTTTCATATCCGAAAGATACCGTACCGGTAGTCGATAATCAAGTTATGTAAGGCATCTCTAAAAACCTTACCTTTAATAACCTCAACCCCTGCCCTTCTCCTACATGAGAAGGGTACAAGGAGTTTTTAGAGATGCTTTATAGTGATTTAGTTAGTACGAATTGTCAATTAAAATCATAATGAATAATGACCGCCATTACTTGCCAATAGTTGATTTTAACGGTTAAACTATGAACTTTGGCCCCGGCTATGTGGGATTTGCACATTAAACACTTTGCGCATTACCTGAAATTGGAGCGGTCGCTTTCGGATAACTCCATTGCAGCGTATGTGCATGATGTGGAGTTACTCAAACGGTTTATTGAATTAAAGAAGGTAAAGGCCACGCCTCTGACCCTCACCGTAAAGCAACTGCAATTGTTTTTGCATTATATAAACGAGTTGGGCATGAGCGCTTACAGCCAGGCGCGTATACTTTCGGGCATTAAGGGTTTTTATAAATACCTGATGTTTGAAGAATTGATTGAGAAAGACCCTACTGAATTATTGGAAGGCCCAAAGATAGGGCGCAAGCTACCGGACACACTCAATTATGAAGAAATTGTAAAACTTCTTGAAGCGATTGACCTCTCAACCCCTGAAGGGAGCCGTAACCGTGCCATGCTTGAAGTATTGTACAGTTCCGGCCTGCGCGTTTCGGAATTGGTAGAACTGAAACGGAATAACATTTATTTTGATGTGGGCTTTCTTCGCGTGATTGGAAAGGGTAATAAAGAACGCCTGGTGCCGTTAGGTCGTGATGCCATGAAATACCTGAAGATTTATCTTGATCAAATCCGCGTTCACGTTCCGGTAAAGAAAGGATTTGAGGGTTACGTGTTTTTAAATCGTTTCGGAAAAAAAATTTCGCGCGTTTCTGTTTTTACTATTATCAAATCATTGTCGCAGGCTATCGGGTTAAAGAAAACGATTAGCCCGCACACGTTCAGACACTCATTTGCCACACATTTAATTGAAGGCGGTGCCGATTTACGTGCCGTGCAGGAAATGCTTGGGCACGAATCCATCACCACAACGGAAATTTACACCCACCTCGACCGCGATTATCTACGACAGGTGATTACGGAGTTTCATCCGAGGAGTTAGTTTCCAATCCTAAAAAACTCATTGGCAAAGCGCTTTTTTAGTTGTACATTGGAAGTATGAAATCCATGCTTTTATTCTTTTTTACGATACTGATGTGTCAGTCCTTTGGCCAGGAGTTTCAAACCTCAACGGCCAGCGGCATAAATCTGTTAACCTACGAAACCTTTACGGTGATTCGCGGGTCGGTAATCAGCAATTCAGAGCAACCAGTTGATAAGGAAGCGTTTTACAAAAGCATACGCGAATCCATAATTCGCGAGTTGGAATTTCGTGGATATAAACTCATGGACGACTCCACCGCACAGATGGCCGTGAGTTACGTAATTGAAACTACAGTTAAAATGGATATACAACAGCAAGGACGTTTGGCTCAACAGGTAGTAGTTACAACTCCATCAACGGCAGACCAGGGGCAGGCATGGTCGCGCGAGTTTACGCAAGGAATGTTAATTCTTGAGATAGAGGATAGGCAGAAAAAAGGTGTGATCTGGTCGGCAGAAGGCATGATGGACGTGAGCCGTACCCGTGGAGGCAACCTGTTAGACAATGCCGTGCGGAGCGCGTTCCGGAAATTTCCGGATAAGAACAAAAAAGTTAAACCGCAGAAAAGAGGCAAAGCATGACTGTTTCAGTTGTATGATGTAGCTGAACGATAAAAAAAATGCTTCCCCGAAAGGGAAGCATTTTTTGTTTTTTAGATGTGGTTGCTTTAAAGTTTGAATGTAAGGCCTACTAAGAGCGGAGCCAATCCATAACCAACCTCACCATTGATGGCGACTTTATCAGTGAAATACCACCTTGTACCCGCAACAATACCTGCACGTACTGTGCTGCCGTAGGGGTTACTGAATCCCTGACCATCACCGCTGTAGCTTGAAACGGTGTACCCTAAAATTACACCACCATACAAATCAAGTTTGTCGGTATTTAATGGAATATGCTTGCCGAAATGATAGGCGCCACGTGCTCCTATGTCAATAAATGTGTACTTGTATCGGTATCCAGTCCACCGGTAGTTGTACGAAGTAAAGCCTAAGTAAGGCCCGATGCTGATCGCATCATTGATAAAAAACTCGGCAGATGCTGTGATGGGTACACCGCCCGCATAAAAATATCCGAAGCCAAGCCCCGCGTTAACGAGAACATTACCTTTATCGTAACGGACCTGAGCTGTTGTGGAATAGGCAGCAAATAAAAACAAAGCGAAAACAAAGAGTCTTGATATTTTTTTCATAACAGGATGTTTAATTTGTTGCGAACCTAAGCACTTTTTTTCTTTTTATGAAGCATAAATCAGTAAACTACCGCCTGGCATAATAAACCCGCTATCTTTACCCCATGTATAAACTGTTTATCCGGCCTCTGCTGTTCCTGATTGACCCCGAAAAGGTGCATCACCTGGTTTTTAACCAGTTGAGATGGGGGTGCTCTGTGCCGGGTTTCAAGTGGGTTCTCTCCGGTTTGTTCAAATTTAAGAATGCCGGCCTGGAGCGGGAGCTGTTCGGAATAAGGTTAAAAAACCCCGTTGGTCTTGCGGCAGGTTTTGATAAAGACGCCAAACTGATCGATGAATTGGCCTGCTTTGGTTTCGGATTTATTGAAATCGGAACGCTAACACCAAAGCCTCAGCCGGGCAACGAAAAACCCCGGCTTTTCCGGTTGCCTGCCGATAAGGCTTTAATTAACAGAATGGGTTTTAACAATGGCGGGGCAGAAGCTGCTGTTGAAAGACTGAAAAAAAGAAAATCGAACGTTGTGGTTGGCGGCAACATTGGCAAGAATAAGGCAACGCCAAACGAAAAAGCATGGGATGATTATGCCGCCTGCATTGATACGCTTTACCCGGTTGTTGATTATTTTGTAGTGAACGTGAGTTCGCCCAACACACCGGGCTTGCGCGACTTACAGGAAAAAGAACCGCTGCGAAAGTTATTAGGTTTTGTTAAGTCGCAACTTGCATCAAAACTGAAACCTAAACCTGTGTTGCTGAAAATTGCACCCGACCTTACGGTTGAACAACTTGATGATGTAATTGAGATTTTGAAAGAAACCAAAACCGATGGCATTATCGCAACCAACACAACCATATCGCGTGAAGGACTGCTGACCCCGAAAGAAGTTGTTGACGCGATAGGTATGGGCGGACTAAGCGGTAAACCCGTGCGTAAGCAATCGACTGAAGTTATTCGTTATCTGCGGCAACAATTAGGTTCAGCTTACCCGATAATCGGGGTGGGAGGCATTATGACTCCTGAAGATGCTTTGGAGAAAATAAAGGCCGGTGCCGATCTGATTCAAATTTACACCGGCTTTGTGTATGAAGGGCCGGGGGTTGTAAAACGTATTTTGAAAACGTTGGCTGCCGGATTGTAATCCAGACCTGTTTTTAAATAAAAAAATCCCCTGACGAAACAGGGGATTTTTTTATTATGCCTGATGTAAGGATTATAATTTCTCAATTTTCGGTTTTGTTTCAATCACTTCCTTCATGCCCAGAATGTCAAACACGAAAGTGTATTCGCGTGCGGTTTCGCGCAACCTTCTGAATCTTCCGCTGGCTCCGCCATGCCCGGCATCCATGTTGGTGTACAGGTAAAGCCTGTTGTTGTCTGTTTTCATAGCCCGAAGTTTGGCTACCCACTTGGCCGGTTCCCAATACTGCACCTGCGAGTCGTGAAGTCCGGTGGTAACTAATAAGTTCGGGTAGTCTTTCTTCTCAACATTATCATAAGGCGAATACGAAAGCATATACTCATACTCTTCCTGAATGTTCGGGTTGCCCCACTCTTTCCATTCAAATGTGGTGAGCGGAATGCTTTCGTCCATCATGGTTGACACAACATCTACAAAAGGTACAGCGGCAATCACCCCACGGTATAAATCAGGACGCATGTTTACTACCGCGCCCATCAGCAAACCGCCTGCACTACCGCCTGAAGCAAAAAGTTTATCTTTTGCTATGTATTTATTTTGTATGAGCCAGTCCGAGCAATCAACAAAATCGGTAAAGGTGTTTTTCTTATTCAACATCTTTCCGTCTTCATACCATTCGCCTCCCATTTCCTGTCCGCCCCTAATGTGGGCAATGGCATAAATAAATCCTCGGTCGAGTAAGCTCAACCGTGCAGTGCTAAACGTGGGATACACGGACGAACCGTATGACCCATAGCTGTAAAGCCAGCCCGGCCCGGTTCCGTCTTTTTTGAACATATCGTTACGATACACAATCGACATGGGCACTTCTTTGCCATCACGGGCTTTTACCATTACACGTTCGGTGGTGTAATTATTTTTATCAAAACCGCCCAACACTTCCTGTTCCTTTTTCAATTCCTTATCGCGCGTTTCCATGTTGTAGTCATAAGTAGAGCCCGGTGTGGTCATAGACTGGTAGCCGTAGCGCAATATGTTGGTGTTGAAATCAGGATTGTAGCCAATGCCTGCCGTGTAAGCCGGTTCGCCAAAGTTGATACTGTGTTCTGAATTATCCGCACGTTTTATTATGCGAATGGTAGTAAGCCCGGCACTCATTTCTTCAATCGCCATATAATCTTTAAAGTAATCAACATCTTCAAGGAATATATCTTCACGATGAGGGATTACATCTTTCCAGTTTGCCGAGCCGGGCGATGAAACAGGAGTTTCAATCAACCGGTAATTTTTGGCATTGAGGTTTGTGCGGATATAGAAAATATCTCCGCCTGCGTGGTTAACGGAATATTCTACATTGTCTTTCAACGGTTCTATCAATACAGGTTTTCCAGGCTTATCGGCATCAATGTATTGAACAAAGTTTGCATCCGTACGACCGGAGTTAAGGATAATATATTTTTTGGATTTGGTTTTCCCTAAGTAAACGGCCAAGGTTTCATCTTTCTCTTCATAAATAACAGGGTCGGAAGAAGCGGGAGTAGAGAGAGCGTGGTGCTTGATAAGGTAATTGCGGAGCGTTGACTGATGCGGCACAGCATAAAACAACGATTTGTTGTCGTTTGTCCATTGATAGCCGCCCCGTGTGTTGGGGATAACATCCTCAAGCATCTTGCCGGTGGTGAGGTCTTTGAATTTTACGGTATAGAAATTCCTGCCTACGGTGTCCATGATTATGGCTACCAATTTATGGTCGGGACTGATTGATGTACCAAAACTGAGGAACGATTGGCCTTTACCCAATTCGTTCCCATCAACTACAATTTCTTCGGGGGCATCAAGCGAGCCTTTTTTGCGACAGTATATTGCGTATTCACCGCCTGTTACAAAACGGGTGTAGTAATAATAGTCGTCAAGTTTGTACGGAACAGATGAGTCATCTTCTTTGATACGCCCGCGCATTTCTTCAAACAACGCTTCCTGGAAATCGTTGGTGTGCGCCATCATCGTGTCTAAGTAGTTGTTTTCGGCTGTCAGGTAGTCAATCACGGTCGAATCTTCCCGGTTTTTCAACCAGTAATAATTGTCAACACGCGTATGACCATGTTTACTTACAATTTCATACGGTTCAATGTTGGCAACAGGGGCTTCAACATCAGGCAGAGATGCCTGTTTTTCTGAAGGTGTACAGGAGGCAAACCAAAGCATAACAATACAGGAAATGGATAAGAATTTTAATTTTTGCATAGCAATAAAGTTTTAGGGAAGATTAACAAATATACAGTATCGAACCAGATTTTAAGCCGTTGGTATATTTTTTAAGCGATTAAACCACAGCTTCTTTTATATTCGTAGCCCTAACATTATCCTATATCTATGAAAGTCAACAAACTCCTGTCAATTGCACTACTCTTAGTTGTAGCATTGGCATCCTGTAAAAAGGAAGAAACCCGCCCCGAAATTTTTTCACGAATCAATGCTGAAGTGCTTCAAAACTCAAAGGCGTACACCACGTTAGAGGAAGCCACAAGCACGATTGGTCATCGCCTTACAGGCTCGGAAAACGGTAAGAAAGCCGAAGAATACACCTATACTAAATTTAAAGAATATGGTTTTGACGATGTGCAGTACCAAGAGTTTGAAACCAAAGCCTGGTCGCGCGGAACGATTGATGTAACTATTGATGGCGAGAGCGTGAAGGCCGTAACATTGGGGCATGCCCCGGTGGAGGCTGATGTAACCGGTGAGTTGATTGATATGGGCAACGGCTTAGAAGCCGATTATGCCGCAGCCAAACCCGGTGTAGCGAAAGATAAAATCGTACTTATTTATATAAGCGTGTTGGAAGGAAGCCCTGAGGGCACACGTAATTTACACCGTAGCGAGAAAACCGCCATTGCCATTAAGCACGGTGCGAAAGGTGTGGTAATTTTTAACCAGGTAGATGGCGGTGTGTTGCTCACGGGCACGGCTTCTGTAACCGGTGAGTTAATTCCGATACCTGCTATTTGTATCGGCAAGGAGAAAGGTTTTGAGTTAAAAGAAAAATTAAAAGCAGGAAAGGAAGTTGAAGTGCATATTCAAATGACTAACAATAGCGATTTGATTAAAGCGCGCAACGTAATCGCTACGTTAAAAGGCTCTGACTTGCCCGATGAAAAAATTATTATCGGTGGGCATCTTGACTCGTGGGATTTGGCTACCGGGGCGATTGACAACGGTATCGGCTCGTTTGCTATTCTTGATATTGCCCGTGCATTTAAAGCAAATAAGTTACAACCTAAGCGCACCATTCAGTTTGTGATGTTCATGGGCGAGGAACAGGGTTTATTAGGCTCAACCCACATGGTTAGAGAAGCTGTGGAAAAAGGAACGATCGAGAATATCAAGTACATGTTCAATATCGATATGGGCGGCAACCCGATTGGTGTGAATGCAGGTGGTAAACTAAATGACACCACATTCTTTAAAACCATTGGTGAAGAAATTGCAGCCGTTGATACGTTGTATAAAAACAGGTTCGGCAACCGCTCAGGTTTGCATAGCGACCATCAGCCGTTTATGTTGGAAGGTGTGCCTATTTTAAGCATAATCGGTAATCTTGACCGCTCTATTTACCGTTGCTACCATGCCGATTGCGATGATTTCGATTTGGTGAACAAAGATCACATTACCAATACAGCACGTTTCGGCACGATGATTTTATTTGCATTGGCTAATGCCAAAACATTGCCGGCCAATAAAATGGATAGCGAAACCACTAAACAATTTATGATTGACAACAACCTTGAAGAGCCACTGCGCATTGCCGGAGATTGGAAGTGGGATTAACGCTTGCCTGCCGGAGTGCATACGAAGGCAGGGGTTGCAAGGCACATTAGCGTGTCCTGTATATATAAAGGTACAAGACACACTAAATCTTTATTTCAGCAATATCGGTATACCCACTGTTAACTGAAAAACCCTGTTTGTTACTTTGTAACTTTCCATGTTGTAGAGGTTGGATAACCCTAACCCGTAGCGGGCCTCTACTAAAATTTTATCGGCAATAATAGCGCCCGCGCCAAGTTGCAGCCCGAAATCGATTCGCTTGTATATCGGTTCGCTTAAATCTATTTTATACTTTTCGTTGTAATGATGGGTGTTCACCTCAATTTCATCATCAAACTGTAAATTTTCAATCGTTTCTGTTTCTGAACTTTCGTAACTACTTTTTCCACTTAGTATAAAGCTTACGGACGGCCCTGCATGAACAAAGAATTTTGTATTGTTTCCGAATGAGAGCCTTGCCAAAACCGGAATCTCCAGGTGATTAAGATTCGTGCTTCTTTTGAAGGAATTCTCATTTGTAAAAAGGTACCCATCTATTGCAAATGACGATACCATTGAACCTTTTTCTCTATAGCCTTTTTGAATAAAGTTCAATTCAGCCTGTACCGAAAACAACTCATTCACTTTATAATTAACGGCACCTCCCAATGTAAAGCCGGGTTTGGATTTCGTGTCTTCATCGAATTCGGATGAAACCGTTGAAAGCGTAGCGCCAACTTTAGGAATTACCGTAAGCGTTTGAGCGCCTGCGCAGATTGAGATGAACAGAATGAGCGAGGTAAACAGGTACTTTTGCATGTCTGAATGGGTTTATAAGTGATATTCAAAAGTAGCCTGAGCGCCTCCTGCCCTGTTACGGATTTGTAACAATGTCTTGCTGATTTGTAACAGAAGGGCTTTCTGATTGGTTTTCCTGATATTCTGAAGGGGTTTGGCCAGTCCAGGTTTTAAAAAGCCGGCTGAAGTTGGGCAGGTTGTTGAACCCGGATTGATACGCAGCTTCGCTTACCGAAACGCCTTTTACGGCCAATATTTTTTTTGCACGTTCTAAGCGGAAAAGCCGTAAAAAATCACCGGGCGATTTGTCGGTTAGCGCTTTGAGCTTGCGGTGTAGTTGCATACGGCTCATGCCGATTTCGCGGGTAAATTCTTCCACGCCAAAATCCGCGTTAGCGTAATTTTTTTCAAGAATGGCGATTATCTTGTTTAAAAATTGTGCTTCGGGTGTAGGTTCCGGCACGGGCGCAAACGGTGCAGCCCGATGCGCAAACAACACTTTCAGTTTTTCGCGTTGCGCTATTAAGTTTTGAACACGCGCATAGAGTTCGCGTGCATCAAAAGGTTTTGTGAGGTAATCATCAGCCCCGATGTGCAGTCCTTCTAATTTGCTTTGCTGGTCGGCACGGGCTGTAAGTAAAATTACCGGTATGTGGCTTACGGCTTCGTGCGCTTTTAGTTTTTTACATAGCGTGTTGCCATCCATGCCAGGCATCATCAAATCGCTTATCACCAGGTCGGGCACATGATTCAATATTTTTTCCCAGGCATCTTTTCCATCTTCGGCAGTTATAATGGTGTATTCATTTGCCAACACCTGTTTAATAAACGCGCGCATGTCTGTTTCGTCTTCGGCTATCAGCACAACGGGGGTGTTTGCTTCGGTTGTTGTTTCAACCGCATCGTCATCGGTTGCATATTCTTTATAGAGATTGTCGGCCGGTGAAGTTGCAGCGTTTACCAGTTCATTTTTGTAATATGCTTTCGCGATAGGAATAGTGAGTGTAAAGATGCTTCCGCCCGTTTCGCGGTTTTGTGTTGTTAATGTTCCATGATGCGCGTGTGCCAGTTCTTTCGACAAGGCTAATCCCAACCCCGTGCCTTCATAGGTTGTTTCGGTTTCTCCTGCCTGGTAAAACCGGTCGAAGATGTGCGTGAGTTTATCTTCCGGCACACCCGGCCCCGTATCGGCAACCTGTATGCTAAGGTGTTCTGCGTGTTGAAGAGCAGTAAGCGCTACCGCACCGCCTTGTGGAGTAAACTTCAATGCGTTGAACAACAGGTTGTACACAATCTTTTCCAGCTTATCGCGGTCGAAGATGCCGGTAATATCGCCTTCCGGCAGATGCAGGGTATAGGTAATTTGTTTTTGATTTGCCAGCGAAGAGAACGAAGCGTGTGCCAGTTTTAAAAAATGTTTCAAATCGCCTTCGGCAGCCTGTACCTGCATATTTCCCGACTCTATTTTTGAAAGGTCGAGTATCTGGTCAATCAACCGGTGAAGGCGCACGGCATTGCGGTGCATCAGTTTCCATTCATTTACTTCGGGTGCATCGGGTTGTTGTTCTATTTTTTGTTGCAACGGCCCGATAATCAGCGTAAGCGGTGTGCGAAATTCATGTGATATATTGGCAAAGAACCTCGATTGCGTTTCGTTTAGCGCTTCAAGTTTTTGAGTTGTTTTTTGTTTGATGCGATACAGCCTATAAAACAACGCGATAACAATCAGCGAAAGCAACAACACACCAATTAAATAATTACGTTGACTGTTTTGTTTCTGCAAACGCAACTGACTTATCTCGTACTCATCTGTTAGCGCACGAATTTCATTTTCTTTCTTTTCGTTTTGATAACGCGCTTCGAGGTCGGCCGTGGCCTGCCGGTTTTGAATCTGCGTAATGCTGTCGCTCAATGCGGCATAACGCTTATGATAGATGTAGGCAAGTTCATAATTTTTCTGACGGGCATAGAGTTCGCTTAATCCCGAATAACCATCCATTACCAACAGCGGAAGTTGTATCCGTTTCGCTACGCGGATAGACGAATCAAGATAAAGTGTTGCCTGTTTGTTTTCTTTCAGTTGCGATGAAGCAAGCCCCAGGGCAGAATAGCTGTACGCCATGTTAACAGAATCGGTAATAGCCTTGCTGATTTGCAACGATTTTTGATAATGCGTTTTGGCTTGCGCCAGGTTTTGTTTTTCAAAATAAATATTCCCGATGTTCGTAAGCGTTTCCGATACATCGCGCCTCGCGCCCGATGCTTCATACACACGAATGGCTCGCTCGTAAGCGAGCAGGGCTTCATCATATTTTTTTAACCCCCGGTATATGCGCCCCAGTAACCTGTTCGCATAAGCTATGGAAGGTTGCTTGTTTATTTTTTCAGCGATGGCTAAACTTTGCAACGCATAGTCAAGGGCTTTGTCATACTCGCGCAACAGGTTTTGCAGGTTGCCGATGTTGGCGAGGCTTTGAGTGAGGCCGTCATCATTATTGGTTTGCTCAAAAATTTCGGTTGCTTTCAGGTAGTAGTCGATTGCATTTTTATAATCGTTTTTGTCTTTCAATACATTACCCATCATATTATAGAGCGAAGCCTCAATGATTGGGTCAGGATGAGTGGACGTGATAGAAATACCCTGCGTTAAATAAAATGCGGATGAGTCGAGTTTCGACATGCGTAAGTAGGCAATGCCTAATTCGAGGTAGGTATCCAACAATGCCGGGTTAGCGGAGTCGTTGATAACATTCAGCGCTTTTTTATAGAGCGGAATAGCAAACAGGTAATCGCTGAATTTGCGATGATGACGGCCCAGGTTTGTATAGACCTCAGCAATCAATTCATTAGTATTGGTTTTCAGTGCGGCTTCAAGGGCTTGTTGCTGATACGCCCATGCTGTTTCTTTATCGGGCGTTGCTTCCGCCAACTGATTGTAAATACGAACCGTTGTTTCCGGTGAAGGTGATTGGTTCAGTGCCTCTAACAGACTATCCACTTCATGCCCGCGATTGTCCCGTGCCTGACCCCATGCAGCGATAGAAAACAGGAAGCAAACAATACCGATAACGAGCCGTGCAGACATGAATATCATTCAGCAGGAAAAATACAAATAAAAGCGAATATGACTGTGTGCGTTGCTTACCGTTTCAACGACAAATACCCCGTCTTTGCTTCGCGACCACTGGTAAACTGAATTTTGTAGAAGTACGTTCCGGTAGGCAGTTCGCTGCCGTTATTGTTCAGCCCTCTGAATACGACAGTAGTGTTATCGTAATTCTTTCCTTCCCACACCACATCGCCCCAGCGGTTGTAAATGGTTACGATATTTTGCCGGGCGTTTTCAAGTGTTGCAATATGCTCAATCAAAAAGATGTCGTTTTTTCCGTCACCGTTTGGCGATAGCGCAGTATAGATTTCTATTTCGCCCACTACTTCAATAGACAGATCGTGTTCGGTACACGCAGCAAAACTATCGCACACGCGGATGCGCACCGTTTCAATCCCCGAAAAGGCAACATTGTTGTAGTCGATTACCAGTGTGTATATGCCGTTGATAATTTCGATAGTGGCTGTGGCTCCGCTGGAAGGCTGGCTTACAATGGCTAATGTTGATAAATCCTGGTTGTTGTTTTCATCGCTGATGAGTGCTTCGAGGTTCACCATTACCAATCCGTTAATTTGTGTTGCCACAACCGCATCCTGAATTGTCGGGGGCACATTATCGCAACCGGGCTGTGCTATCGTGGCAGTTACTTGTGCGCGACTACCTTCGCATGATCCACTATGAATGGAAACATAGTAATGAGTGGTTGTTGTTAAATGGGGCGTAGTGAAAGTTGCGCCTGTTTGCCCTGCAATAGCAGTGCCTCCGGTGGCAACCGTGTACCACCGGTATTGTTGTCCGGTTGCCGCCCCCGCAGCCTGTAACGTTACACTTCCCGGAGGGCAGGATTCAGCGCCTGTTGTTGTGGGCGCTGCGGGTGGCGAACTGATGGTAACGGTTACTGGCGTTCTTGCACTCCTGCATGAGCCATCAAAAAAATCAACATAGTAGGTTGTGGTAGCAGAAAGCACAGGTGTGTTGTAGTAATTAAAGATGGATATAGGTGTTCCGCCCGTAGGCACAGTGTACCACCGGTAGTCTCCATTCTGTGGGTTCGTAACGGATAGTGTAAAAGAAGCAGGCGAACAGGAAGATGCACCTGGCACAACTGGTGCAGTTGGTGTCGCACCGATTGAGACATAGACAGGGTTGGTATTCGCGTTTACCACATTAGTCCCTGAAATGGTGCATCGATAATAACCGAAGGCCGGTCCATTAGTAGTATTGATGGTGAGTGTATTGGTGGTAACACCGGTGAATGGTCCACTATTGGTCAGATCGGTGTACGCGCCCGACTCGTATATTTGCCATTGATAACCAATGGAAGGATTGCCCGATGCGGATGTGGTTAAGGTTACCGTTGGCGGAGTTCCCTGACACGCATTTGTGCTGGTGGGTTGTGTACTGATAATGATAGGCGGAGTAAAGTGAACGTTATCCAAACGGCCGGTTACATTGGCATTGCGATATAATCCGCGAATGCGCAAGCTGGCCAGATCGTTCAGAATACTTTGTATCTGTGTTTCGGCAGCAGCAGATGCTGTTGGGCTGTTGCCCGTTTTCCAAAAGCCGAAAGCGTTGTTAAATACTACCGAATATGTAGCCCATGTGGGCGCAGCCGGGGGTTGGTTAGATGTAGCCGGAAAATAGTAAAGCATTACACCCTGGTTATCGGCAATTACTACCTCGGCATGTTGGTTAGGCGTGCCTGTTACGCTTTGCTGTACATCGTACCTCAATGTGCCGTTGTAATAAGCACTTCGGTTGCCGTAGTACCCGCCAGGTGCCACAAAATAAAAAGGAATGTAAATAGTGCCAGCGCCAAAATTATAAAAGAAAGGTACTCCGGAAACAAACCCACCGGGATTGCCACCGGTAGCGCTATACGAGATTCCACCGTCAGCATCAGGTGCTGTCCAGCCGTGTAATGCAGTGTTGAATGTACTGCTGATTTGCCCGCTTACGGAAATGGAAACCAACAGCAGGATGCAGACGAACGGTATTTGAATAACACGACAGAACATGATAAGAGGCTTTTGTACGTCAAAGTTACTCGTTTTGAGGATAGGAGGAAACCAGAACAAGACCTATAAGGTTTTATCCGCAGGACTCCTTTGGAGAAAAATCTTATAGGTTTTTGCCGTCCCCGTACAGCGCCAAAAAACAAAAGCCCCCCGAACAGCAGTTCTGGAGGCTTTGTATTGTGTGATTATTGAGATGTGATCCCGCTGGGACTCGAACCCAGGACCCATACATTAAAAGTGTATTGCTCTACCAACTGAGCTACGGAATCAGGTCTGATAATTTTTTACAGATGTTTATCTTCATCTTGTTTCGCGAACCCAAGACTCTCCCGATCAAAATCAGGATGCTCTGCCAACTGACGGAATCAGGTTCCCGGTTCGTTTCTGAACCGCTCAACCAATCGGATTTGCCTGTTTTCAAGGCTTTTCCGTTATTGAGGGCACAAAGGTAACAGAAGGTGAAAAATATGCAAAACGCACTTTTAAAAATAATCAGGCTCTTTCTGTTTATTGTTATTACGCAGCTCCCATACACTACATCTGCGCAGTCGTTGCGCCACCACCTCGCAAAGGCCGACTCCCTGTTTATCCAAAAGCGGTACACACAATCACTCGACCTGTATACATCTGTTCTCAACCAAGGTCAGTACACACCGGCCATGTTCCTGAAGATGGCATTTATTGAGGAGGGGCTGAATCATGCTCCGCAAGCCATGTATTATCTCAATCTATATTATCTCGTTACACAAGATGAACGCGCGGCAATCAAAATCAAGGAGTTTGCATCTGCCAAAAAATGGGAGGGCTATGAGTTTGATGACCCCGAACGGTTTATGGGTCTGTACCATCGGTATCATACACTTATTGCACTTTCGTTGATGGCGGTTTGCGCAGTCATACTCTTCTTTCTTGTGTTACAACGTGTTCGCACACAAAAAGTAAGTATAGGTTTATGGATAATCCTGGTGATTTTCTCAACAATGTTGGCTGTGCATATCAATTTTCCGGTGCAATACCGTACGGGTATTGTTGCCGGTTCAAACACCTACTTAATGAGCGGCCCTTCTGCAGGCGCTTCAGTGGTTCAGATTATCGATGAAGGCCACCGGGTTCGCATTATGGGTAAACAGGATGTGTGGCTGAAAGTACAATGGCGCGATAAGGAAGCCTACATCAGGCAGGACAGACTACTTCCCGTAGTATTGTAAAACCTGCTTCGCTAACATAAAACCCAAAAAGGCTAACAAAATACCGGCAACATTATTCAACAACACCGAATACAGCGCGAGCTTATAATCGCCAACGCGCAACAAGTTGAGCGTTTCTAATGAATACGATGAAAATGTGGTAAATCCGCCAAGCACACCAATCGATAAAAATGCAACCAGATTTTGGTTAATATTCAACCCGGAGGTAATGCCCCATACCAACCCGATGATAAATGAGCCCGTCAGGTTTACCGTGAGTGTTGCGAGAGGAAACAATCCCGTATATTTTTCATGCGCGAGGCTGTTAACGCCATAACGTGCTAAGGTTCCCAGCGCTCCGCCAAGCGCAACCAACAGGAGTTTTGCCATGCGGTAAAGATAGGAAAAGGAGCATTAACCTGATATTCTTTGGCATACGGCCTTGAATGTATTGAAGCATGAAAATAAAAACTATAACTTGGGCGTTCATGCTATCGAAAAAATGTAAGTACGCTATTCACGCCCTGGTGCACATGGCTAAAGAACCGGATGAGAAATTCCTCATTAAGGACATAGCCGTAGCGTGTCATATTCCTAAAAAATTCCTTGAAGCCATTCTGCTTGAACTGAAGCGTGCCGGTGTGCTGGGCAGCAAGCAGGGAAAAAACGGTGGCTATTTTTTAAGGCGTAAGCCCAAGGATGTGAATCTCGCAGAGGTAGTGCGGCTGTTCGATGGAGCCATTGCGGCCATACCGTGCGCTACCCATAAATACTATGAACCTTGCGATGAATGCAAGGATGAAGAAACCTGCGCCATACGCTTTGCTTTTCTGGAAGTGCGTAACGCCACTGTGGAAATGCTTAAAAAAGATACATTAGATAAACTCGTAAAACGCGAAACAAAACTTACGGCTGATAAAGGGCGCTGATAGGTTTTTAGCTTGCCTCACTTTAAATATTCCGGTAATGCAACCCCGGCTTTCAACCGCGAATCGGGAATGGGAGCAAGCCGGTTGGTTTGCAGCGGCACCACACCCGCCCAGATGTCAAGCTCGTAATCTTCATCATCATCTTTCGGTGGGCCGGTTCTTACTTTGGCTGAAGCCTCGCTTATTTCAAATGACAGCACCATCGTTTTTTTCCACTCATTTTTATTGGGTTTACGGATGTCATCCCAACGACCGGGCTGCATTTTATTGGTGAAAATTTCCAACGCTGTGTAAAGTTCGTTCTCGTCTTCAACTATTTGCGGAGAACTGAAAATTATCACCGAACGATAATTGACAGAGTGATGAAAGGCCGAACGCGCCAGCACCAGCCCATCCATGTGTGTTACAGCAATGCACACCGGTAATTTTTTTTCGGCTAACTCGCGCATGTAATAACTGCCTACCGAACCGTGTATGTACAATTTATCATCAATCCGGCAAAAGCCGGTTGGGATTTGAGAGGGCTGGTTATTTTGCACAAAGGCGAGCGTGCAGTACAGGGCTTCATCTAAAATGGAATAAATAATTTCCTTGTCGTAAGTGCCACGTTTTGGTAAACGGGTGATGGTTGTCTTTTTTGTTTTTTGAAATTCGCTCATCATGGTGGATTTCTGCTAAGGTAGAGATAATTTCGTTTATGCTTCTCCGAGGTTTTTGTAACGATTTTTCCGGTTGACTAAGTATATGCCTCCGATGGTTGTGAGTATCCCGATACCAATTATTCCGTTCAGTTTCTCATCTAACAACAACCAACCCAACACCACGGCTACCAACGGATTAACATACGCATACAACGAAACAATCGTCATCGATAATTTTCGCAAGGCATATAAATAAGAGGCATAGGCGATAACCGAACCAAAGACAATTAGGTATAACAGGGGGTAAAAAAATTCCGTTGTCCACTGCACCGTTTGCAGGTCATCAAAAACTACACTGAGGGGCAACGCCAGCAATCCGCCAAAAATCATTTGAAACCCCGCGCTTACAAAAGGATTGAAATCAGTTGATTGCTTTTTAATCCATAAACTCCCGAAAGCCCAACTTACAACGGCTAACAATGTCATGATAATACCCAACAGGTATTCGGTTTTTGAGAACTCAGTAATATGCTCACCGAAAATGATGGTGATGCCTGCTAAACCCAAAAACACTCCGGCAACAATCGGAAGGGTTGGTTTTTCTTCGCGATGAATGGAGAGGTTAATTATAATTACCATAGCCGGCATGGTTGAACATAAAATGGCAGCCATGCCGCTGGATATATGCATTTCTGCCCAGGCCACTAATCCATTACCAAGTGTTATCATAAAAAAACCTGCAACAGCCAGCCGTGCCAACTGTTTTACTGATGGCAACTTTGCCGGTGAAGCAACTGCCATGATACCAAGAAGCAACAGACCTGCAGAACATTGCCGGATGGCGGTGAACAGAAAAGGGGGGAAATGCAATACAGCAACGCGCAGCGCGAGGTACGTAGTACCCCAGATAATACACACGGCTGCAAGCGCTATGTAAGGAAGGTAGGCGGTGCGGTTGTTCATACAGTGCAAGATGCTGCCTTATCGGCTATTAATCCAGCCTTGCTCTTTGTAAAGTTTAAGCCCCTCATCAATCAAGTCGTTTAGCTCGGATAGTGGAAGCTCTTCATTTTTTTTAAAATGAAAACAACTTCCCGAGGTGAGCAATGGTTTTAACCTTTCATTCATATTATTTTTCAAATCCGGAAACAGGTACACCGGGTAGAGAAAGAAGGTTACAAAAGTTTTGCGTATTACCACTGCTGCAAACAGCGCACCTTTTTGGTAACGGGCTCTATTGTTGGTAATTCTAAAAATATGCGTTGTCCATAGTTCATACTCCGTGCTGGTGTTAGCTCTAACTTCAAAATACTTCTCATAAGGTTTCAACAAACCGGTAAGGCGCTCATACAGTTGCTCGAAAGCAAGTGGAGTTTCTCTAAGGTTTTGTTTTGTCCTTTTTCCACGGAAGACAGGAATTGTAGAAGCTCTTGAAATTTTCATGATGCTGTCATCACTCCAGGGTGGCTAAGTTGTACATGGCATAGCAAAACACAATCAGGCCCATCCAGGCCACAATGCCAAATATGACGTTCACAAAATCTTTAGTTTGAAAAAGCATACAATGCTTAATGAATTGTCGGAGGGTTTCCATATCGCTATAAATTGCTCCCGGAAGGGAGAGGTTTCAGGTAAAATTTCAACTAAGCTATCTTATTTTTTTTATTCTGAAAACTTTGCTGCCAAATCATTGCTGCCGGGAGCAAGTAAATTGAATGAACTGCTTTTCGGCTGATGGCTTTTTCAGTATATTTGCACGATTTTTAACCCATAGCCATGACTTCAGAACAACTGAAAGACTTGAAAGCGCGCACCTCGGCTTTAAGGAGGTATCTTTGACTACGATCGTAAGATCATTGAAGTAAAAGACGAAGAACTCATCACCCAACAAGCCGATTTCTGGACTAACCCGAAACAGGCAGAAATTACCCTGAAAAATTTACGGGCAAAAAAAATCTGGACTGACTCCTACGAGCGAGTGCAGAAACTTATTGACGACCTGGAAGTTCTCAACGAATTTCACGAAGCCGGTGATGTAGGCGAGGAGGAACTTGAACTGGAGTTTAAAAAAACGGAACGAGCCGTTGAAGAACTTGAGTTCAAAAAAATGTTGAGTCGCGAAGAGGATCAACTCAGCGCCATTGTTGAAATTAACCCTGGAGCCGGAGGCACCGAAAGTAACGACTGGGCTGATATGCTCAACCGCATGTACATTATGTGGGGCGAAAAGAACGGCTACACCGTTTCGCAAATTGATTACCAGCCCGGTGAAGTGGCGGGTATCAAATCGGCTTCATTGGAAATTGACGGGCCGTTTGCTTATGGAAAACTGAAATCGGAAATAGGCGTGCACCGGTTGGTGCGCATTTCCCCGTTTGATTCTAACCAGCGCAGGCACACCTCGTTTGCTTCCATCTTTGTATATCCGAAAGTAGATGATAGTATCAATATTGAAGTTAACCCGGCCGATATTGAAATTCAAACTTCGCGTTCGGGTGGTGCCGGTGGCCAGAACGTGAACAAGGTAGAAACCAAAGTGCAACTCACGCACAAGCCAACGGGCATTGTTATCGTGTGTCAAGTTGAACGTTCGCAACACGCCAATCGCGAACGCGCCATGCAAATGCTGAAATCAAAACTGTATCAAGTAGAGATGGAGAAGCGCCACGCAGAGCGCGACAAGATTGAAGCCGGTAAGATGAAAATTGATTTTGGTTCGCAGATACGCAACTATGTGCTGCATCCGTACAAATTAGTGAAAGATGCCCGCACCGGGGTAGAACGCACCGATGCGCAGAACGTATTGGATGGCGACCTCGAAGATTTTATTAAAGGATTTTTATTGAGTATGCAGGAAGATTCAGTAACTAAATAATGCTATCCATACCTCGCCCCTGAAAGTGAAAAGTAATTCTGTTTACAACCGTCAGTTCTGGATGCTTTGTGTGAGCTCGCTATTGTTCTTTGCGAGTTTCAACATGCTTATACCTGAACTTCCCGCATACCTTACCAGCTTAGGCGGGCCACAATATAAAGGACTGATTATTTCACTGTTTACCGTTACGGCAATGGTATCGCGGCCGTTTAGCGGAAAAATGGCCGACAAAGTTGGCCGTAAACCGGTAATGATTGTGGGGTCATTAGTATGCTGCTTCGCCAGTTTGCTGTATCCTGCCGTGTCAACTGTGTTTGGATTTCTGTTGCTGCGTTTAGTGCATGGTTTTTCAACAGGCTTTACGCCAACAGGGTTAACCGCATACCTCTCTGATATTATTCCGGCCAACAAGCGTGGAGAAGCTATGGGGCTGCTCGGCACGGCCGGTACCGTAGGCATGGCTGCCGGCCCGGTAGTGGGCGGGGCAGTAGCCAATAATTTTGGTTTGGATTTTATGTTTTACACTTCATCCGTATTTGCGATAGCCTCCATATTGGTAGTGATGGGTGTAAAAGAAACGCTTACAGAGCGTAAAGGTTTTACTACCGAAGTATTTAAAATTCATAAGCGCGATTTGCTGGAGCCACGCGTGCTGGTAACGTGCATTGTGATGTTACTAACCGCATATTCGTATGGTGCAGTGTTTACTGTAATTCCTGATTTCGGTGAATCGGTTGGTATTAAAAACAAAGGCTTGCTGTTTGGTTTTGTAACAGTGGCTTCTTTATCGGTTCGACTGATTGCCGGCAAGGCATCCGACCGGTATGGAAGAAGACGTATTCTTATGATTTCGTCTGTGTTGTGCACAGTAGCTATGGCGTTGCTGGCCATTGGTGAAACACCCCGCGACCTGATGATTGCCATTACCTTATATGGTGCTGCACATGGCATGACATCGCCCACGTTATTAGCCTGGGCAACCGATTTAAGTGATGAAAGGCACAAAGGCCGGGGAATTTCCAGCCTGTATATATTTATGGAGATGGGTATTGGCATTGGTGCGTTTTCAAGTGGATTGATTATTGCAAATAACCCTACCAACTTCTTCACAACCTTTGTTACAAGTTCCCTGCTTTGCTTTATTGCCTTTTGTTACCTGATTATTCATTGGCAACGGCACAGCCGGAAAGCAAAAAAACAAACACAATAAACCATGAGAACTGTTTTTTTGATAGCGTTTGGAATGGCTTCTGTTATTGAACTGTTGGCGCACCTGCTTAACCTGCCTGATGTTCGATTGATAAGTAAGCCTTCGTTGCTGCTGTTGTTAACAGCCTGGTATGTTGTAACAGCGCGGCATGAAAATCAGCCAATCTCAAAAATGGTATTGGCAGCGCTTATTTTTTCGTGGGGTGGCGATGTGTTGCTGATGGGCGACAGTGATTTATATTTTATGCTGGGGCTTGGTTCTTTTTTGCTGGCGCATGTGTTTTACATATTTGTGTTTCGTCAGTTCTGTAATGAAGACCAAACAAATTCACTTCAAGGCTTAAAACGCATCCGGTTTGCTTTTCCTATTGTGTTGTTTGGTACCGGTTTGATGATTATCCTCTATCCAACTTTAGGCAACCTTGCCGTTCCTGTATTGCTATATGCCGGTGTGCTTACCCTTATGGTGTTGAATGCGTTGTTTCGGTTTGGCCGCACAACATCATCCAGCTTTGCTTATGTATTTGGTGGGGGTATCCTGTTTATGATTTCCGATTCCGTGTTAGCGATAAACAAATTTCTTGAACCGGTTAACCATGCCGGCATCTGGATTATGCTCACCTACATTGTCGCACAGTTTCTTATTGTGAAGGGATTGTTAAAACATGATTAGACCTGTTCCGTTGACTTCTCTTACCGGAACGTAAACCCTAAACCGGTTGTAACCGCGCTGTATTCCTGCAAGCTGTAATTTCCATACAGGTAAAACGCCAGAATATTTATTCGCATACCCACATCTAAGCGCATACTGTTGTTTTTAAATGTTGCGGAATAGGGATTGGTAAGTGTAAATTCGTTTGCGTTGCCTTCAAAAAAGGTGTACGATCCTTTAATATCAGCAGTAGTTTTTATGCCGTTGTACCCTACCCCGCCAAAGAAAGTTATAAACGCCAGCTTCTTCGACACCAATGCCTCAAGCAAGAAGGCATTGAATTTATAAACCGCTTCCTGGTTTTCTCCGGGAAATTCACCTTGTAAACCTGATAAATCCGTAACACCCTCGAACGTTGTAAAGCCCGCCATTACAGATAAATCAAACGGCAGCATCTTGATTCCCGGTATATGCTGTTTTATATCGTGGCGCAAGCCAAAACCAATCAACTTCATTTCGGTACTACCAATGGTGGTTTTGGGTACAAACCGAAACATCAAATCGGTTCCTTTAACAATGCCGACACCCGCCTGCAACATAGGTGCACCAACTGGAGCGATTTTAAGGCTTTCTCTTATTCCCAAACCTTGTGGCCCACTAATCGTTTCATCAGCAATGCCATCATTATCAAAATCAAGATCATACGCTGTACGGTCCTTCGGGCCAATGACAGAAGGTGCATTACTTCCCGGCCGGGTGGTGTTTCTAAGATCGGTAACCGTATTCAGCCCCAAGCTCAATGGGTCAAAGTAATCCTTCGACTCAGGTATGAAAACGGGTGTAACAGAAAAGTTGAGATCAAAACCCAGAGTCTTGTGCGGCTTTGCAGTATGATACCAGCCTCCGTTCAGGGCATACGAAAAACCTTCTATAAAAGGGTTGATGTATGCCTTAATAAGCTTGCCCCCATCTTCCTGCCCGGCTTGTAAAAACCTGACAATGTCGTCTTCATTCTGAGCGTTAACGGCAACTGATGTAGACAGTGCGCACACTAAGCAAAAGCTGAATATCCTGGTAATTTTATTCATACTAATTTAGATTTATCCTGAACTTGTCTCATTCATCCCTTTCGAGGGAACTTCGGTAAGTTCAAATACATGTAAAAATTTCAAAATTATTTGCAACGTGCAAGAGAAACAGCGCTTTAATGTTTCTATTTTTGAAGAACATACAGATTTTAACACTTTCGCAACCTGCATATAAAAAGCACTTCGCTATGGATATTGACTTTGTAATTACCTGGGTAGATATGAATGACCCGAAATGGCAGGACTCTTTCGCGAAGAGTTCGGGAAAAATTGATAACACCAAAAACGAAGTATCCGTAGCGCGCTTCAGGGATTATGGTTTTCTTAAATACTGGTTCCGGGGTGTTGAAAAGTTTGCGCCCTGGGTACGGAAAATTCATTTCGTAACGTGCGGTCAGCAACCGGAGTGGATGAATGTTAGCCACCCCAAGTTACAACTCGTCAGCCATGAGGATTATATGCCCAAACAGTTTTTACCCTGTTTCAACTCAAATGTAATTGAGGCATACATGCACCGTATTACCGATTTGACGGAGCATTTTGTTTATTTCAATGATGATTTTTTTATTACCAATCACATTACGCCAGGGCGGTTTTTTACAGGGAACCTGCCCAATGATATAGCAGCCTTTCGGATGAACTTCGGATTTTCGCTATGGAACAAGTGCTTGCGCAACAACATACGCATCATCAACAAGCGTTTCAACAAAAAAGAAGTGATGGAACGCGACCACGGCAAATGGTTTACAGAAGCATACGGAAAGAGGGCAAGGCTTACCCGTCTGCTTAAATCCTACAATAAATTTGTTACGTTACGTACACCGCACAACGCCCAGCCTTATACAAAAACCACTTTTGAAGAAGTATGGGATTATGCAGGCAAAGAACTAACCGAAATGTCGCATCACCAGTTTCGCAGTCCGAAAGATTATACGTTGGAGTTGTTCAAAACCTGGCAAATCTGTCGTGGTAATTTTGCGCCTTACAACACGTATAACAATACAAAAATGTTTCCATTAGTATTCAAATCCGCAAAAGCCATCAAAGCCGTGCGCGAACAGTCGTATTTACTTGTTTGCCTTAACGACAGCGAATACATTATGAATTTTGAAAAAACGATGCAGGGTCTTCAGGCGGCATTTGAAAGCATTTTGCCAGAGAAGTCAAGTTTTGAGTCGTAATTCATTGATGCCAGTGGCTAAAGCGAGGATACCATACTCCAATCGGATAATTGAATGCCTGAGGAACCGTCTTATTGTTGAATAAGTCTTTTTAAAGATTCAAAGTCAATTAAGTTTAAATATACCTGTCTATTATTTTTCAGTTGGCTATATTCAAAGAATGGATTGGTAGCTTCAATACTCTTTCCAACATGAAAATGTTTTGACAGGATACCCACTCCCCAATCTGTATCAACACAACATGAGTTTACGGAGGGATTAAAACGCCATTTTAAAAAGGCTTTCCAGGTCGTTCCATTCCATTTTTTTTGTGCGGGGGTACTATGGTATTCAAATGATTCTCTTGCATGCCATTCAGTGGGTGGATTGCAATCGTGTAATACGATGAACCCATCTTCTTTAAGATATGCAAAAGCGTTCGTTATATCTTTGTCTACTTGTGGAGCAAGGTGTAAACCATCGATAAAAATTACATGAAACCGTATATCCTTAGATAGGAGTTCATTAGTAGAGAGTCTTTTAAAAAACTCATCACTGGTAATTTTGAAATCAACGGGGTTATTTTTAAACTCTACACCAGGGTCAACACTGTATTTTTTACTTGCTTTAATGTGATTAAAATTGCGTTCAGGGTTACGTACACCTATTTCCAAATAACAGGTATCTTCCTGATACAAGGATAATAGGAGATTTATAATCTCAGTTCGTGATGGGCTTTTAGCGATTTCTAACTGGTTTTTTTGTTGTGCCTCTATATATTGAGGTTCATTAATGAGCCTTCTTCCTTTGGAGTAATAGCTAAAAGGTTTAATCATCATTTTTGTAAGCTTCACGATACCAAATATAATCTAAATTCAACTAATAAGTGCAACGCAATAGGTAGAAACAAGTGCAGGGCATAGAAAAAATGATTAATAAAAGACCTGCACAAAAATTCAACTACCAAACTCCAAATGATGTATTTTTACAAAAACTAAGAAGTTGCGCTTATTAGTTGAACAGCAAACATTAAAAATTCATAAAATCAAAAGCCTACTGTGCAAATAATGAATCTGTTTGAGGGAAAGACAATCATTCTGGGTGTTCCTAAGCTTTTCAACTTGGACAGCCTGATAGAAGCCGAACTTAAAGCAATAGGTTTTAAAACTGTTAATATTTCTGTACATACGAACACCTTTCGATATAAGAATATCTTTCAACGTTTGAAAAGTCTTATAGCCAAGAACCTTCTTGGGAAGGGGCACTACAAACAAATATTGAATTTCGAACGGTCAAGGAATAGAATAATGTCTGAGTTACAAAAAGTGGATAAATCCGATTATATCCTGATCATTCGACCAGAAGTATACCCCATTGACTTTTTGAAAGATTTGAAAAAAAGGGGGGGAAAGATGGTTGGTTACCAATGGAACGGGTTAAACCGATTTCCCCGAACTTATGAATATATAGCTCTTTTTGACAGGTTTTTTGTTTTTGATGGAAATGACTTAGAGGTGCCTTCCGTACTTCCCACAACGAACTTCTACCCCACTACCATACCAAAAGAAAATTCGAATGATACGACAGACGTATTTTATGCAGGGAGTTTCTATCGAGGTCGAATTGCATCCCTGTGTGATATAATTTCAAAATGCAGGGAGTTAGGTCTTAATGTGCACTATCATTTATTTTCAAAAAAGAAGAAATACTTTACTTCCTGTAACCTTTCTACTACTAAAAACACATTGAATTATGAGCAGAATATTCAATATACGTACAACACTAAAATACTGCTGGACTTAAAAGTGGCAGAGCATGAAGGGCTTTCTTTCAGGGTTTTAGAAGCGGTAGGGTTTGAAAAAAAACTTATAACAACAAATCACCGTGTTCGGGACTATGACTTTTTTCATGCCGACAACATTTTAATCTGGACAGGTCAAAGCAAAGAAGAACTTGCAGCATTTGTCAACAAATCCTATGTGTCAATTCCAGAAACTATCAAACAGAAATACAGCTTCAAAAACTGGATACACTATGTTTTAGATGAAGGAAATTATACACCAATAGAACTACCCAGGTGATTTTAACTGTCATTAGCTTTATTAGTGACACCCCGACAAAAAAACTACTTTTCAAATACAGATTTAGCAGGAAACAGGTGGCTCAAAAAGGGAGTTATCTTTTCCCTCTGTTTATTGGTTACTTTTTGGCTATCATTTAAACAAAACAACTTAGGGTTATACTTGTTTATATATTTCATAAAGTCATGCCGGTGAACAAGTATCCTGCTCGACTCCTTCCTTCCGACATACTTCAAATGGGCATGACCAATAGCCAGGGAATAATAAGAAAATGCTGATCGGTGCAAATCACCGTAGATTCTTGTACGATTCGCTTGCGACTTCTTTACCTGATCTACAAAAATATCCTCAACAGCTCTTTGATAATCCACCTTTCGATAGGCATCAATATTATGATGGGGCACACCCGGATAATATTTCCCAAATCTTTTTTCCACGGTAAGGGCGCCTTGATGCACCTTATGAAGATACTGGCCTAACTTTTTTCCTACCAATGCTTTTACACGATAATGCCATTTTCCAAAAGGCTTTTTCTTCAATCGTATAATTGGAAAACCATCATCCGCAAAGAAAAAATCGGACGAAAGATTAGCATTGAAAAACATATCATCGTTAGAAAATAAAAAATGCTCTGACAGCCCCGGAATTTTATGCAGGAAATATTCAATTACACTTGAATTGAAGCAGGGTAAAATCTCTGGCGGCATAATCTCTTTATGATCTACCACCTGGATTTTGGGGTGAGCTGTGTTCAGCCAGTCGGGCTTTTGATTATCCGTAACAATAAAAATTTTCCGAATCCAGGGTGCATGTTTTTCAGCCGACCGGAGTGCATACTTTAGTTCATGATTACTGACATACCGCCCGATGTTATTCTGTTCAGAATTATCGCTTACTATACCGGTAAAGATTCGCTTCTTTTCCTGCCATTCCGGATCGCTGCCATCTACCCAAAGGTACACTATGTCGACATCCATATTTTCATACTCCATAGGTTTCTATTAATAACGCAGAAGCGAACAAGATCAAAAGTAAAACAAAAATGATTAGCTTTGGATGTAACGAGGAAGAAAAGGTCATACTACAGGGTATCACATTATAAACAACATTGATTCTCAATTCATAACATTGTACCATGAAATGAGTTCCGCGTTGGCGGGATGACCACTAAAGAACAACTTATTAACACATGAAAGGAATAGTAATGCGGTCAACCGGCTCGTGGTACGATGTGCACCTGGGTGATGGCCGGGTTATTCCGTGCCGCACACGCGGGAAACTTCGATTAGAGGGCTACAAGGAAACCAACCCCATTGCTGTTGGCGATTATGTGGAACTTGATGACCTGCAAACAGAAGGCATCATTACCGCTATTCACGAACGAAAAAATCACATTTTAAGGCAGTCGGTAAAAAAAACAGGGCATTCGCACGTACTGGCCGCCAACATCGACCTGGCTGTTCTGGTAGTTACGATGATACTTCCGCGCACCTCTTCCGGGTTTATTGACCGCTTCTTAGTTACGGCCGAGGCGTATGATATTCCGCAGGCGCTCATTTTCAACAAACAGGATTTGTTAGACGAAGAAAGCGCTGCGTTGCAAAGTCAACTGCTTGATGTATATGAAAAGACAGGTATAAGGTGTTTAAAAATTTCAGCAATTGCTGATGATATACGTGAAGTTCACAACTTATTAGCCGGAAAAACTTCGTTGATTGCCGGTCATTCCGGTGTTGGGAAATCAACACTACTGAATAAACTCTCGCCCGACATCCAGCAATCTACCGGTGAGCTTTCGGGCTTTTCGGAAAAAGGCACACACACTACCACCTTCGCTGAAATGTTTACACTTGATAACACTACATTCGTTATTGATACCCCCGGAATTAAAGAGTGGGGGCTGATGAACATTTCGTCTGAAGAACTCTCCGATCATTTTCCTGAAATGCGTGCGCTACGTGCTGAATGCAAGTTTGGCTACCGGTGCCTTCATGCCAATGAACCCCACTGTGCCGTAAAACATGCCGTTGAAAAAGGGGAAGTTGCTGTAAGTCGCTATGTGAATTATCTGAGTATGCTGTCGGGTGAAGATAACCGGAAGTGATTCAGGTTGCAGCAAAGGTAACCATGAACATAATAAACCGGTAGAAGTAAAGCATCAGTCCGATTGCCACAAAAACACCCAACGCACTCAGCGCGCTCCAGAGAAAATTTTTCACATAATAAAATCGCCTGAGAGAAAAAAAAACGTAATACAGCGTTAACAACAGCAAACCCGTAGGCACAAAGAACTGGTAAGCCGGAAGCCCGATCCAAATGTAGGCATTCAACAGGCCTATCCATATACACGAGACCAGTAAAAAAAATGAAAACAAATACAGCGCATAGATAAAATGATCCGCAAAAAATTTCCTTTTACGAAAAAATATCAGCGAAAGCAGCAAGGCCATAACCGGCACATTCAGCACCATTAATGATTTCGACAGGTTAATTGTCTTGGCATTGAAAATTCGTTCGTATTCTTCAAAGGCTATTTCGCGTTGCTGAATTCTGTTCTCAACCATTCGGGCAGCCATTGGGCCATACGTGGTGTCATGCCACCTCAGGTGATCATATAATGGAAGATTAAAATCTGTCAATGGATTTACGATAAAATAAATAAGGTTAATCAGCAAAAATAAAGAGAAGGGCACCATCCAGCGCTTGCGCCTTCCCTCTGCGTAGTCCAGCGCCATGAGGCCGGGCGAGCGTATTAACTGCCACAGGTTTTTTACAAAACTATTCTCTAAGAAAAATGCTGAACCGAAAAATTGAAGAATAAAGTATCGCAGTGTACGCTCTTTTTGATCAATAACCTTTTGTCCGCATTGATGACAGAAATTACCCTGAAGCAGAGTATTGCAATTCAGGCAATGGGTTGAGTGCGTATTTTCCATTACAATAGGTTCTATCTTAGCCACGAAGACACCAGGACACTAAAGTTTTTGTTGGAGTGGCCTCTAACTACATTTTCTTCGTGTCCTGGTGATTTAGTGGCAAAGTAACTTCTCTTATTAACTGGCTTTACGCAAAACAATACCCGTCATTGCGAGCGGTAGCGAAGCAATCCCCATTTCTGTGCTGAAAAACGGGATTGCTTCGGTCGTTCCTCCCTCGCAATGACGTACTAATTTTTGTTTTGTGTAACATCAGTTATTAAAAGTGAAAAATATTTAATCACCAGCCAAACATTAAGCAATTTCAGGTTCACACGCATTTCATACAATATCCGTCTGCGAAGCGCTTTTTGCTCGGCTTTATTCCTGTTCAGGTTACTGATCTTTTTACAGATACGATAGGTGCTTTCGGTATAGCGGTTTAAAATTTTTTCCTGGCGACTGCCCAGGCTGTTGCGAACCATCCGCTTTTTAACTAATACTTCGGGTGTATAGCTGTACTTCCATATCCGAGATGAACGAATCCAGAAATCAAAATCTTCATAAGTCAGCGCTTCATCGTAACCGCCTAAGCCATCCATAACGACTTTACGAAACATAACCGTTGGCGGGCAGATGAAATAGCGTTGAATGATCTCGGCATATACATCACCCTGCGGTATAGTGTTGTGCGGGTACTTGCTTGAATGACGGCTGATAAATTTACCCTGTTCATCTATCAGCTCGGCATCTGAAAAATGTACTCCGTATTCATCGCCTGCTTTCGCCAGCACCTCTACACCGGTTTTTATCCGCTCCGGCAACAGTATGTCATCTGCTGCAAGATCAATCAGGTAATCTCCTTTCGCCAACGCCAGTCCGCGATTAAACGCACGGCAATTTCCCACATTCTCATCAAGCATCAATACTTCTACTTGTGGGTATTGTTCTTTTACTTGTTTAATCGTTTCCCGGCTGCCATCGGTGCTTGCATCATCCACAATAATAAGTTGCACCGGTGTGTAAGATTGATTGATTACAGATTCAATCGCTTCGCGCACAAAACGATTCTGATTATAACAAAGACAAATTACGGATACCAAAGGTGTGTGCATGATCAGGCAATATCTTTGGTAAACGTAAACTTCGCGGTGGGCTGCGCGCCCAGGCGCAACTTAAAATCGAGCAACGAAAAGTTGGGCTGGTTATCAAGGGCGGATGTTCCTAAATCGAGCAAGCGGATTCCTGCCTGCTGACACCAGCTATACATGCCGTCAATCAACATAACTGCCGGGCTCCAGGCATCGTATCGCACATGGTGCGCTGAATAAAAGTTGTACAAAACATCGTCCATAACCCGAATGGCAATACTCGCGGCAGTGCGTTCATAGCCTTTCATCACTTCAAAAAATACAAACTGGTTTGGGAATGCTTCAACGGTGCGCTCCATCATAACCTGGTTCATGGAAAGCGCATAGCCCTTTTCTTCCCGGCAGTTAAGAATAAACTGGAAAATCTCATCAACCGGGTTAACGGATGATGGTGCAAAAACAAATTCGGCTTCACGCGTCTGCTTTAGTTTCCGAACTTCCCAGCTATCCATTTTTGTTTCGAGTGCATCCTGATTAACAGGAATCACCGCACCGGCTTCTGCCTTGTGAATACCATACCCCGCATTGCTTAACAACACCGAAAGTAATTGAAGTTGCGTTGAATGATAATCTATTGGCGGATTTGTGTAGGTAATTCTTTTTACACTCAATGCCTTTAGCGAGTTTTCAACAAAACCGATAAACCGGAAAATAACTTCTGCCGGAAGTGTTGCATTCAACGCAAACGAACCAAACGAGGCTTTAAGCGGACTAACAGCAACATTATCTTTAACATGAAAATGAACAACACCCTCGCAGGTTTTGTGTTTCTGATTAAGAATATAAAATGACCGCCAACCGGTTTCAGCCTGCAACTTCAAATGCCTGTCATCATGAAAAATGGAAGCTTTAAAATCCTGACGATAATCGGCCGGGGGAACCTGGTCGGTAAATAAATAATCGTTCAATAGGGAATACCGATTTTCTTGTAGATAAAGTGCATCAACCAGGCCGGGCCTATCAGCAAAAACTGGAGGTCTTTAAAGAAGGAAGGTTTCTTGCCCTCTACTTTGTGCCCGTAAAACTGACCAATCCATGCCAACACAAAAATGCCAAGTGAAATAATCCAAAGCGGGGCAACATTCATCCGCACGATAAGGTTTACACCTACCAGGCACAACGCAGAAAACAGCATCATACCCAGGCTAAGAGGTATGGATAGTGTTACATAATACACTATTACCAGCACCAACACAACGGTTGCCCAGTTGGCATACGGGTTAGCACCCATAAAATTTTGCACCGCGCCCGAAGGTATGGAGGCAATCATCCCTACCACACTAAAAAAAATCAGTGGCACACAAACCCAGTGGATGGCTTTGTTGGTTTCGTTTTGATGACTCTCGCCATATTCGGCAAGGAGGGCGTCAATTTTTCTCATAGCGTTCTGCAATTAGTGGTTGAAATTAATCAATCTGTTTACAAACCTCAAATCAACTTACCTTAGTTTTTACCCGTGCCCAGTCTTTAATCTGCCAAAACACCTTGCCGGTAGTCAGGTGGTTTCCTTGCGAATCATGAATTTTAACTTCGCACGGGATAACAACCGCTTCTTGCGTTTGCAATGGTTTTATAACCTGCTCGTCAAGCCATTCCTTAGATATAACAAACTCAGCCGTAGCATCCATTTTACCCTGATAGTGGTAGTCCATTTCAATGCGTTGCATTATGATGCGATATTTTTTCATGTCTAAGTTGCTCAACAACAGAAAGCCGGTGGTAAACTCCGACAGCGTGGCTAATCCGCAGGCGTGCAACCCGCGAATGTGGTTGAAGTTGCTTCGTTTGTACGGCAGCAACGTTTTCAGCCGGTAGTCTTCTACCGACACTATTTTAAAGCCGTGCGGTTTATTGAACGGAATCATCCGCGAAAGCGACCAATTGAGAACGCCCAGATAAAACGATGATGTTTTTGCTTTTTGGAGAACTGCTTCAGGGTTAAACATGGATGTAGGGTTATAGTTCAGGGAGTTTTTAGAGGTGCCCTTTGGCTGATAAAGATAGGGCTTTTAGAGATTCCCATAAGGCTGTATTTTGCAGCATGAAAAAAATTATTGTACTCGGGGCCGGGCTTGTTGGTAAAGCCATTGCCCTCGACTTAGCCAAAACGTTTGACGTTACCTCGGCAGATATTAACGACCATGCACTTGCTGCACTTCAATCATCGGACATTAAAACAATAAAAGCTGATATAACCGACCTGCATCAGTTAGCCGAATTGCTCAAGCCGTTCGACTTAGTTGTGGGAGCCGTTCCGGGCTTTATGGGGTTCAACACGGCAAAAACAGTAATCGAATCCGGCAAAAACATGATAGATATTTCTTTCTTTCCTGAAGACCCGTTTCTGTTGGATGACCTTGCCAAAAAAAATAATGTAACCATTGTTACGGATTGTGGTGTTGCGCCCGGCATGGGCAATATAATTTTAGGGTATCATAGCTGCCGTATGGAGATAACGCACTACGAATGTTTAGTTGGCGGACTTCCTGTTGTGCGCGAATGGCCCTACGAATACAAAGCTGTCTTCTCTCCTATTGATGTTATTGAAGAATACATTCGCCCTGCGCGCTATGTGCAAAACGGTGCCGTTGTTGTAAAGGAAGCCCTCTCTGACCCTGAACTGGTTCACTTCGATGGTGTGGGCACATTGGAGTCATGGAATTCGGATGGGTTGCGGTCGTTAATAAAAACCATGCCGAACATTCCGAACATGATTGAAAAGACATTGCGTTACCCCGGCTGCGTTGAGTACCTGCGCGTGCTGCGCGAATCGGGTTTCTTTTCGTATAACGAAATTGAAGTGAAGGGTGTGAAGGTCAGGCCGGTTGATGTTACAGCCAGCCTGCTCTTCCCGAAATGGAAGCTGAAACCCGGTGAAGAAGAGTTTACCGTAATGCGCATCCGCATAAGCGGCAACGAAAACGGTATAGAAAAAACATATCAATACAACCTGCTCGACCGTACCGATAAAAACACAGGCACGCTTTCGATGGCCCGCACAACGGGATATACCTGCACGGCTGCCGCGCAGCTGGTGGCCGGTGAAAAGTTTAACAGGAAAGGCATTTGCCCGCCCGAATACTTAGGCGAAGAGGAGGAACACTTTCAATTTATACTGAAGCATTTAAAAGACAGGAACGTTCATTATTCGATAACAGAATAAATACCGGGGCTTCATTTTCGGGGATGGCCGAAATTTCTAACTTGCTTGCCCGAACATGCGTTGAATATTAATGCCCCGAAGGCCGGATGACAAACCCGAACAAACCGCTTACCGGTAACCTTACCATATCGCAAGAAGAGATAAGCGCATTGCCGCTGAAATCCTTCAAGGGCAAAATCGTCCTCCTCCAGGAAGAGTCGAAAATACAACGTGCCTTTGACGAAATTAAAGAGCATACGGCCATAGGTTTTGATACGGAAACCCGCCCGAGTTTCAAAAAAGGAGTTATTCACAGCGTATCGTTAATGCAAGTCGCCATTCCCGATAAGGTTTTTTTGGTGCGGTTAAATCAAACCGGGCTAACGAAACCTATTCTTGACTTTCTTGAGAATGGCGTGGTTCGGAAGGCCGGTATCGGCATTCGTGATGATATAAAAGCCCTTGTGCGGTTGTCGCGTTTTCAGCCGGGTGGGTTCACCGAACTTTCGGCACTTGCACGCGGGGCCGGCCTGCAAGTTGAAAGCGTAAAAAAACTTGCTGCCCTTTTGTTGGGCTTCCGTATTTCAAAAAGCGCTCAAACCTCTAACTGGGAGGCCGCCACGCTTACCAAAAAACAATTGGAATATGCCGCCACTGATGCGTGGGTGTGTTTGGAAATCTATAAAAAACTGATTGGCTGATTTTTTTCTTGCGCAGCCTTTATCAGGATTTACCCTGCAGTAAATTTTTTCTCAACGTCCGTCTTGCCAACAGAGCACTGATCAGCGTTAACAACGCACCGAGCAACATGGCCGCGCCCGGAAAATATACCGGAGCACGACTGCCGGAAAAGTATGCAAACAATTCATTCATTACCGGTGGCCCGATAATAGAAGCAATACTCATCAGGCTGGTAAAGCCTCCTTGCAGTTCTCCCTGTTCATTTGGCGGAATTACACCCGACATAATGCCCTGAAGTGCCGGGCCGGCAATACTGCCCAGGCAGTACACTACCGTGATGGCGTACATCATCCACCCTTCTGTTGCCAAACTATATAACAAAAGGCCAACCGCGTACAAGCCAAGTCCAATGTAAACGCTTCGCTCCTGCCCAAGCTTTGGAATGATAACGCGGATAAGTCCGCCCTGAATAATAGCAAACATTAACCCTACCACACCTAATGAAATACCAATGGAGCGTTCAGTCCACTGAAATTTTTCAATGGTATAATACGACCAGTTGCTTTGCACAGCATGCGCAGAAATGTAAACGAAGGCGAGCGCAAAAAACAACCCGGCAATAACCTTATACCGAAACAAACTTTTTAGTGTGCCTAACGGGTTCGCACGCTTCCACGAAAAGACACGCCTGTTTTCAGGCTTGAGTGATTCGGGCAAAATAAAAAATCCGTACAGCCAGTTCAGCAACGTTAACGCGGCTGCAAACAAAAACGGAACACGCGACCCGAAGTCGCCCAGCAAGCCGCCAATAACCGGACCTAAGATAAAGCCCAGGCCAAAAGCCGCCCCGATGATGCCAAAGTTCTGTGCACGCTTATCCGGTGTGCTTATATCTGCAATGTAAGCACCTGCCGTTGTAAAACTCGCACCCATAATACCGGCAATAATGCGTCCCGCAAACAGCCAGCTTAATGTAGGCGCAAACGCCAACAGGATGTAATCCAGCCCAAAGCCAAACAACGAAGCCAGTAACACCGGCCTGCGGCCGAAACGATCGCTCAACGCACCCATAATGGGCGCACAAAAAAATTGCATGATAGCATACGATGAAATAAGCCAACCACCGTCAGAAGCAGCATCGCTTACAGTGCCACCGGTTAACTCCTGGATAAGTTTTGGCATTACCGGTATGATGATACCCAAGCCGGTAACATCAATGAGCAGTGTAATAAAAATAAAGCCGAGGGCTGGTTTGCGGTTGAGGGACATGTTGAAAAAAATTTGCGGAATATAGTCTTTCCGCAAAAGATTCGATTAACCCCAGGGGTGAAAAAATGATGAAATTAAGCAGTAAGGGATGAAAAGTGTCAGGGGTTGTCAGTTGGGTTGCTTATATTCAGGCATGAAAAAAGGCGACCCCGACAAGTCGGGGCCACCTTAAATGTTTTCACAACGGAATAATCCTTATTGTGATTTGCTTTCGATAAACGATAAACAAATATAAATATAGTTCAGGCTTAATCTTAAAAACCCATGAAAAAAATTTTAGGACTTGATTTAGGAACCAATAGTATTGGTTGGGCATTGGTTCAGCAAGATTTTGAAAACAAAACAGGAAATATACTTGGGATGGGAAGTCGGATTATTCCGATGAGCCAAGATATCTTGGGAGAATTTGGTAAAGGAAACTCTGTTTCGCAAACAGCGGAAAGAACTCGTCTTAGAAGTGTAAGGCGACTTAGGGAACGTTATCTATTAAGGCGCGAAAGACTGCACCGTGCATTAAACGTCTTGAGTTTCTTGCCCAAACATTATGCCTCAGAAATAGATTTTGAAAAACGATTAGGGCAATTCTTCGAAGACAAAGAACCCAAACTCGCTTACAAAGACAATCAATTTGTCTTCAAAAAATCGTTTGAAGAGATGCTGGCTGATTTCAAGAAAAATCAACCTGAACTACTGAACCGAAAAAATAAAAAGAGCGAAGATATAAAAATCCCATACGACTGGACAATTTATTACCTCCGCAAAAAAGCATTAACTGAAAAGGTTGAAAAGGAAGAATTGGCTTGGATTTTATTGAATTTCAATCAAAAACGGGGCTATTATCAATTGCGAGGCGAAGACGAAGAAACATCTGGCAAAAAAGAATATGTCGTTTCGCTTAAAGTTACTCAAATAGAGAAAGGTGAAAAAGATAAAAAGAATGACAAGAAAACATGGTACACACTAACATTAGAAAACGGATGGACATATTCTGCAACGTTTACTTCTGAACCCCAATGGCTGAACACAGAAAAAGAATTTTTAGTTACCGAAGAATTAGACGAACATGGCAACATCAAAATTGTAAAAGACAAGAAAACAGATAAAGAGGGAAAAGAAAAACGAAAAATAACTCCGCTGCCTTCGTTTGAAGAAATTGACTTGATGAGCAAGGCTGACCAAGACAAAATTTACAAAAAAATAAAAGCTAAAACAGAAATAACTATTGCCAACAGTGGTAAAACCGTTGGCACTTACATCTACGAAGTATTGCTACAAAAGCCCACTCAAAAAATCCGAGGTAAATTAGTTCGCACCATTGACCGTAAATTTTATAAAGATGAACTGAAACAGATCTTGAAAAAACAAATTGAGCTACAACCTAAATTATTCAATGGCGATTTGTACAATGATTGTTTGCGTGAACTGTATAGAAACAACGAAGCACACCAATTATTGTTAAATAAACGAGATTTTATACATCTGTTCACAGAGGACATACTTTTTTATCAACGTCCATTGCGTAGTCAAAAATCTTCGATCGGCAACTGCCCATTAGAATATCGAATATTCAAGGTCAATGGAGAAGAGAGAACAGAATACCTGAAAGTCATTCCCAAATCAAATCCGTATTATCAGGAATTTCGTATTTGGCAATGGATTTACAACCTGTCCATATACAAAAAAGAAGACGACAGTAACGCAACTTCCGAATTTTTAAGTAGCGTACAGAACATTGAAAATCTCTTTGAGTTTCTAAACAACAGAAAAGAAATTGAACAAAAGCCTTTGATAAAATACCTCTTAGAGCAAAAAGGATTAAAAGGCAAAGCATTGAATACCGAGGCAGATAAGTATCGTTGGAATTATGTTGAAGATAAAGCATACCCCTGCAACGAAACGAAAACATTAATCCGTACAAGATTAGAAAAAATCAAAAATATAACGGACGGTTTTCTCACAAGGGATATTGAGCAAAGGTTATGGCACATCATTTATTCAGTAACAGATAAAGAGGAGTTTGAGAAAGCGCTGAAATCTTTTGCAGAAAAACACCAACTGGATGAAGATTCTTTTGTAGAGGTTTTCAAAAAATTCCCACCATTTAAAAGCGAGTATGGTTCCTATTCCGAAAAATCCATTAAGAAATTATTACCGTTAATGCGGCTTGGGAAACATTGGAATTGGGAAACAGTTGACAACAAAGTCAAAGACAGAATTGATAAAATAATCACAGGCGAATTTGATGAAAACATAAAAGACAGGGTTCGTGAAAAGGCAATTAACCTCACAGAACAAAATCACTTCCAAGCCTTGCCACTTTGGTTAGCTCAATACATTGTTTACGGTCGCCATTCCGAAGCAACTATTGCAGGCAAGTGGAATTCTGTTGACGATTTAAAAAAATATCTTGAAGGATTTAAACAGCATTCACTGCGTAACCCCATTGTAGAACAAGTTGTAACCGAAACACTTCGTGTAGTTGGTGATATATGGCAACACTATGGCAAGGGTGCAAAGGATTTCTTTGATGAAATCCATATCGAATTGGGCAGGGAAATGAAAAACACTGCCGAAGACAGAAAGCGAATGACAGAACAAATAACAGGGAATGAAAACACCAATCTACGGATAAAAGCTCTGTTGATGGAATTGAAAAATGACATTAATGTTGAAAATGTACGCGAATATTCACCTATACAACAAGAGATTCTAAAGATATACGAAGATGGGGTATTAAATTCCAATATTGAGATTCCTGATGACATTATTAAAATCAGTAGATCTGCACAGCCTACAAAGACTGAACTGACACGTTATAAATTATGGTTAGAGCAAAAATACCGTTCACCTTATACTGGTGAAATGATTCCATTAAATAAACTGTTTACGTCCGCCTATGAGATAGAACACATTATTCCACAAAGCCGATATTTTGATGATAGTTTTGGCAATAAGGTGATTTGTGAATCCGCTGTAAACAAATTAAAAGACAACCAGCTTGGTTTAGAGTTTATTAAAAACCATCCCGGTGAAATTGTTGAAACCGGTTTTGGTAATAAAGTAAAAATCTTCACCGAAGATGAATACAGAGATTTCGTAAAAAAACATTATGAAAATAATCGTTCAAAACGCAATAAGCTCTTGCTGGATGAGATTCCTGAAAAGATGATTGCCCGTCAACTGAATGATACACGCTACATTAGCAAGTTCATTTCTTCCGTTTTATCAAACATTGTTCGTGCCGCTAAAAACGATGACGGGGTAAATTCAAAAAACATTATTCCGGGTAATGGAAAAATTACTGACCGTTTAAAACAAGACTGGGGATTGAACGATATTTGGAACGATTTAATTCTATCACGCTTTGAACGGATGAACCAACTAACAAATTCATCCCACTTCACAGTATGGAATGAGAAATACCAAAAATATTTACCCACTGTACCCTTTGAGCTTTCAAAAGGGTTTCAAAAAAAACGCATTGACCACCGCCACCATGCCATGGACGCATTAGTGGTTGCTTGTGCCACACGCGACCATGTGAATTTGTTGAACAATCAACACGCTAAGTCCGAAAACTCAAGATATGATTTGCAAAACAAATTACGGAACAAGGAAAAATGGAAAGATAAAGACGGAAAAGAAAGAGATAAATTCACGGAGTTCAAAAAGCCGTGGGAAAACTTTACCAAAGACACCAAAGAGAAACTGGAAAAAATTGTGGTGAGCTTTAAACAGAATTTGCGGGTTATCAATAAGGCCACCAATCATTATGAAAAATGGATTGAAAAGAATGGCGTTAAAGTAAAAGATTTACAAGAACAGAGAGGAACAAACTGGGCGATTAGAAAATCGTTGCACAAAGATACTGTTTCGGGAAAAGTAGAGTTACCAAGAATAAAAGTTCCAAAAGGAAAGATATTAACAGCAACAAGGAAAAGCATCAACACATCTTTTGATTTAAAAACCATTGAGTCCATTACCGATACGGGCATACAGAAAATCCTCACAAATTATCTAACAAGTAAAGGAGGTAATCCCGAATTGGCATTCTCACCAGAAGGTATTGACGATATGAATAAAAATATTGAAAAATACAACGATGGCAAGCCTCACCAACCCGTATACAAGGCACGGATTTTTGAATTGGGTAGCAAGTTTGCTTTAGGGCAAGTGGGTAACAAAAAAGAGAAATACGTTGAGGCAGCCAAAGGCACAAACCTGTTCTTTGCTATCTATCAAAACGAAAATGGTAAGCGAAGCTTTGAAACCATTCCATTAAACGAAGTCATTGAACGACAAAAACAAGGGCTCACACCCGTACCTGATAAAAATGAAAAAGGTGATAGCCTATTGTTCCATCTTTCACCAAATGATTTGGTTTATGTTCCTACTGAAGAAGAAAGGGAAAACAAAAACCAAGTTAATTTTAATAACCTAAGAAACGATCAGTCAAAGAGGATTTATAAAATGGTTAGTAGCACTGGAAGTGAGTGTCATTTTATACATTCAAACATAGCTTCTTTAGTCAAAAATTATGACGCTAAAAGTAAAATAGGAGAACTCGGCAGTCTGAATAAATTAGAAACAACAATGGACAATCCTGTACGAATAAAAGAATGTTGCATTAAACTAAAAGTGGACAGATTGGGAAACATCAAAACCGCATAATGGAGATTGGAAAAACATACCACCTCTACACCCACGTCAACGGCTCGGAAAACCTCTTCCGCAACGAGGACAACTACCGGTATTTTTTAAAACGCTACGAAGAGTTTATTCCGCCAGTAGTCGATACGCTGGCATACTGCCTCATGCCCAACCACCTGCACCTGTTGGTGCGGGTTAAAAGCGAAGCGGAGTTGAAGGAATTTTTTAAAAGTAAATTAGAAAAAGCGAAAGACCCGAAAGACCCGAAAGACCTGACAGGTCTTTCAGGCGCGGATAAACAAGACCTGTCAGGTCTTGAACGTTTAACCATTCTCCAATTCAGTCATCTTTTCAACGCCTACACCAAAGCGTATAATAAAGTTTACAACCGAAGGGGTTCTCTTTTTATCCGGGCATTTAAACGAAAAGAAATTACCGATGATGATTATTTCACCAACATCATTCATTACATCCACGCCAACCCGGTACATCACGGGTTTGTTCAGAAACCTGACGATTGGCAATGGAGTTCATACAATGACATCCTGCAAGAAACATCACAACTTGTAAAGTCAACAGAAATCATCAATTGGTTTGGCAATAAGGATAGGTTTATTTCATTCCATAAAAAGCCAGTTGATCTTCACGTCAACCACCCCAACCAGGTTTAAAACCACAGGAACAGTTTCAGAACCCGGAAATAAGTGTTATACAACTAACTTGATAATTCTCCTTGACACGAGGAACCTTCCCGTTTTTGCAATATACAGGCAAACAGCCCTTTAAATTCAGCATCAAAAGCGATACTTGAAGGTTTGGCACGATGATTGGCCGGTTATTTCAAAACCCTCAACGCCATGATAAAACGTACCCTCTATTTTGGCAACCCGGCATACCTGAGCACACACTTAGACCAATTAGTGGTGCGCCTTCCGCAAGTAGAAAAGAACGACACCCTGCCCGACAGCTTCAAGAAAGAAGCACAGGCAAAAATTCCTATTGAAGATATCGGTGTGGTTATTCTTGATCACCAACAAATCATCATCTCGCAGGCGCTCATGGCCAAGTTGTTGGCCAACAACACAGCGTTCATCACCTGCGACAATGCCCATCACCCTACAGGACTAATGCTTAACCTGTCGGGGCATACACTGCAAGCCACACGCTTTAAGAGTCAGCTTGAGGCCTCGCAACCGCTACTCAAACAACTTTGGCAACAAACCATAAAAGCCAAGATCAAAAATCAGGCGCTATTACTTAGTCGCTATAGTATTGAGTCAGGGAATATGCTTAAATGGTCGAAAGACGTGCTTTCGGGCGACCCGGAAAACTTAGAAGCACGGGCCGCTGCCTATTACTGGAAAAACATTTTTTCTGAAATACCCGGCTTCAGACGCGAGCGCGAGGGCATACCGCCCAATAATTTGCTGAACTACGCTTATGCCATCCTTCGCGCTATCATAGCCCGCAGCTTAGTGGGTTCAGGACTATTGCCTACGTTAGGCATACATCACCACAATAAGTACAACCACTATTGCTTAGCCGATGACATTATGGAGCCTTATCGGCCCTTTGCCGATGCCCAGGTAATTGAACTGATCAAAAACGGTGAAGATTACACCGTACTTACACCATCAGTAAAGAAACAACTGCTTATGTTGCCCGCAGTTGATGTACTGTTAAACGGAGAACATAGTCCGTTGCAGGTAGCTGCCCAGCGCACCACGGCTTCATTAGCGAAATGCTTTGAAGGAACCGGTAAAAAAATACTGTATCCCGAATTACTATCGTAAACATGCGACTGAACGAATATCGCGTTATGTGGATCATGGTACTTTTCGATTTGCCCACAGAAACCAAGAAAGACCGGAAGAACTATACCGATTTCCGAAAAAAGATGATGAAGGACGGGTTCACCATGTTCCAGTTCAGCGCCTATTTGCGACACTGCTCCAGCCGCGAAAATGCCGAGGTGCACGTAAAACGCATTAAGAAAAACCTGCCGCCCAGGGGGCATGTGGGCATACTTTCCATCACCGACAAGCAGTTTGGCATGATGCAGATTTTTTACGGCAAGGAAGAAAAAGAAAAGCCCCCGGTACCCCAGCAACTTGAGCTTTTTTGAGGTTTCGGGGGCTTCTTTTGACATGAATGCCCTGGTTTTTGACTGTAAAAACGGCCGTAACTACCTGATAATCACAGCTCCGGTTGTAAATAACATGTCAAAGATCGTTTATTGAAAGCAAATCACAACCATACTACCTTCTACGTCTACCACCTAAAGCATGTCAAAGATCGTTTATTGAAAGCAAATCACAACGTATACCAATGTAGGTGTGCCCGTGCCCCGCATGTCAAAGATCGTTTATTGAAAGCAAATCACAACCGCGTTAGAATCCTTCACATTTTTTACGACCATGTCAAAGATCGTTTATTGAAAGCAAATCACAACAAAGAGTGGGAAACCTTTATCACGGCTGGCCATGTCAAAGATCGTTTATTGAAAGCAAATCACAACATGCTTCATCACACAAAAAAGCTCTTTTGCCATGTCAAAGATCGTTTATTGAAAGCAAATCACAACTGGTAGTGCTGGGTGTTTCATAAGTATTTACATGTCAAAGATCGTTTATTGAAAGCAAATCACAACCGATAACATCAAGAAGCTGATCGGCCTCCTCATGTCAAAGATCGTTTATTGAAAGCAAATCACAACGATTATAGTTTTGGAAGAAAGACGCATCTACATGTCAAAGATCGTTTATTGAAAGCAAATCACAACGTTCCGGGCCAGCGCTTCGGTATTTACACCATGTCAAAGATCGTTTATTGAAAGCAAATCACAACGTGCGGCTGAGATGGGTACGGCTCTGCAACCATGTCAAAGATCGTTTATTGAAAGCAAATCACAACGTGTATCAAACAAAACCTCTAACGTCCAGACATGTCAAAGATCGTTTATTGAAAGCAAATCACAACTGCCAGTTATGATTGTTGGTTGAGCTATAACATGTCAAAGATCGTTTATTGAAAGCAAATCACAACACTACCATCATGGAAGAATACTTCGGCATTCATGTCAAAGATCGTTTATTGAAAGCAAATCACAACCCGTTCCTTTTCGGTTCGGCAGTGCGGTTTCATGTCAAAGATCGTTTATTGAAAGCAAATCACAACAATGGCTAAAGCTTCGCATTGTTCGCGCAGCATGTCAAAGATCGTTTATTGAAAGCAAATCACAACAGGGCGGGGTGAAGAACACGCGGATCATTACATGTCAAAGATCGTTTATTGAAAGCAAATCACAACGCATTTTGAACGTTCGTTCATTCTGTTTTCCATGTCAAAGATCGTTTATTGAAAGCAAATCACAACGTTCAGCTAATCGATGTTTGCCCAGAGCTGCATGTCAAAGATCGTTTATTGAAAGCAAATCACAACGGCGTGTTTTTTTATCGCGACTGGCAAAAACATGTCAAAGATCGTTTATTGAAAGCAAATCACAACGCGGGAAGGTTTGAACCAGAGGTTCCTCGGCATGTCAAAGATCGTTTATTGAAAGCAAATCACAACACTTCTTGAAATATTCTTTTGCGGCCTTTCCATGTCAAAGATCGTTTATTGAAAGCAAATCACAACTGGTGTGTTACCTTGGAACGTTGCTCAGAACATGTCAAAGATCGTTTATTGAAAGCAAATCACAACGAAATACTGATGAATGAAATTTCAGGCAATCATGTCAAAGATCGTTTATTGAAAGCAAATCACAACCGCCAAGGGCTGGCGCGTTATCCGCATGAGCATGTCAAAGATCGTTTATTGAAAGCAAATCACAACCCTCCAGCAGTTGTTATCGCGTAAAACTTTCATGTCAAAGATCGTTTATTGAAAGCAAATCACAACGAAAGAACAACTTCCATTCCTTCGCCAATTCATGTCAAAGATCGTTTATTGAAAGCAAATCACAACGTTTTACACGATTCAATCTCCCGAACCAATCATGTCAAAGATCGTTTATTGAAAGCAAATCACAACCCTGCTGCGCGAATGGAGCTGGGAAGAAAACATGTCAAAGATCGTTTATTGAAAGCAAATCACAACCCTATTGAAGATGATATTGACTATCAGCGACATGTCAAAGATCGTTTATTGAAAGCAAATCACAACGCATGTTGTTTTGGTTTCGCTGCTTCCGTTCATGTCAAAGATCGTTTATTGAAAGCAAATCACAACCGCAGAAGGGTAATAAGCCAAGCCTGTCGGCATGTCAAAGATCGTTTATTGAAAGCAAATCACAACATCGTTCGACAACAACCGCACCGGTGCGGCCATGTCAAAGATCGTTTATTGAAAGCAAATCACAACTTTTTTGGTACACATATTCCACACTTTTTTCATGTCAAAGATCGTTTATTGAAAGCAAATCACAACTGCTCAACAACCCGCTGCTCAATGAGGCCACATGTCAAAGATCGTTTATTGAAAGCAAATCACAACGCCCGATGAGCTGGAAGAATCCTTTCCCATCATGTCAAAGATCGTTTATTGAAAGCAAATCACAACGAGTAAAGAGAGAAATGTTTGTTCAGAAACATGTCAAAGATCGTTTATTGAAAGCAAATCACAACTGGCTTTGATAAGCGCTTCTAACCTTTGTTCATGTCAAAGATCGTTTATTGAAAGCAAATCACAACTACCTCGCGCCTTGTTCGCTCCGATGGTGCCATGTCAAAGATCGTTTATTGAAAGCAAATCACAACGCTTTCCACCACGCACACAATTTTTTTCTTCATGTCAAAGATCGTTTATTGAAAGCAAATCACAACTGTTTGGGGAAATACCGGAAACTACCTGCTAAGGACGTACGTACTCAACACTGTGCAGAAGTGAATCAGATTAGCAATACACGAATAGTCCTCAAGGTAAAAGCAAATCGTTTCGAATTTTATTCACCCTCCCCTGTAACATTTTGAAAGGCCGTGTATCTAAAATCCGAACTTTTAAAATGAACAATTATGGGGCAATTCTTGATTTTACTGATCTTTTTATTCGGTACGGTATGCGTTAACGCTCAATCGCTTTACATCAAAACTTTTGGCAATCCGGCCGACCGGCCTATTATTTACCTGCACGGTGGCCCAGGGGGAAGCATGATTGACTTTGAAGTAACAACAGCCGAAAAGCTGGCCGGACAAGGATTTTTTATAATTGCTTATGACCGCAGAGGTGAAGGTCGCTCGGAAGATGACAACGCACAATTTACTTACGAGCAAACCCTGAGCGATTTAAATGACCTGTACGACCGGTATAACCTGAAATCGGCTACGCTGTTGGGGCATAGCTTCGGGGGTATAGTGGGTACGCTATATGCCGATAAATACCCGGAAAAAACAGACCGCCTGGTACTGGCCGGCACACCTGTATCCTTGCAGGAAAGTTTTAAAACTATTTTGCAGTCGGTAACGACTATTGCCGAAAGCAGGGAAGACTCAGCATTGTTGCAGCAGGTGAACATGGTGAAGAATTTTGATCCGTCTTCCATATATTACAGTTCGGGTTGTTTTATGTTAGCTATGCAAAGCGGATTATACACCGCTAAAAATCCGAATACCGAAGCCACCGAACTATACACCCGCTTGCAAAACAACGAGATGATGAAAAACTATACTTCGTTCATTACCAGCAACAACTACAAAACGGTTTTAAATCCAACTATGGGCTTCTGGAAAAACGAGTCCTACACATTGATCGATATTTCGGAAAAATTAAGATCGCTTGACGCAAAAGGTGTAACCGTATATGGCATTTACGGAAAAGAAGACGGCCTCTTTGATACGGCACATATAAATATCATTCAGGATGCCATTGGTTATGAAAACCGGTTTGCCTGGCTTGATAACTGTTCGCACGGAGTTTTTATTGACCAGCAGGAAGTATTTTTAGACCTGCTAAAGAACTGGATCAGGTAAATGGATTTTGAAACGATATACCGTTCGTATTGGGGTAAGATTTTCAGGCTGTGCATGGGCTATGTGGGCGACCGCGAATGGGCACAGGATATTGCCCAGGATACATTCATCATCGTATGGCAACAGTTACCTTCATTCAGAAATGAATCAGGCATTGGTACATGGATTTATCGCATCGCTACGAACAACTGCCTAAGGCAATTAGAGAAACAAAAGCGAACAACAAAGCAGGAGTTACCCATACACCTGCCGGAAGAGAAACAGGCAGACATAGAACTACAGATTCAATTGCTCTACCGGTTTATTGCCGAACTTCCCGAAATTGACCGTATCGTTATTTCGTTGGAGCTTGAGAATGTCAGGCAGGCTGAAATAGCGCAAATCGTGGGGCTTTCGGAAAGCAACATTCGTGTAAAGATTCATCGCATAAAAGAACGACTGACTAAACGATTTAAAGAACATGGAGAATAGCATTGATTTAAAAGCATTGTGGAGCCAGCAACCCGTGCCCAAAGCCGACAAAGAAGCGTTGCTGAAGAAGCTGGGCAAGTTGAAAGCTCAAAAACGAAGGGATTTTATTATTGCCAACGTCTGTCTTATTGCCACATCAGTATTTATTGGCTGGATTTGGTTTTATTATCAACCGGAATACATAACCACCAAAGCGGGCATTGTATTAGTGATATTGGCTATGATGGTTTACCTGTTCGTGTACAACAAACTGATTCCGTTGTACAAAGCATTGGATGCCGGTCAGTTAAACCGTGCCTACCTGGATAACCTGTTGCAGATCAAGCAGCGCGAACAATTCATGCAAACCACCATGACCAACCTGTATTTCGCCATGCTGTCGCTGGGGCTGGGGCTTTACATGTATGAGTATTCGTCACGCATGGAACTTGTATGGGCGGTTATAGTATATGCGGTTACGACAGGATGGATAGCCTTTAACTGGTTTTACTTCCGGCCAAGACATATTAATAAGAGCAGGCAAAAGCTTGACAGCATCATCCGTCAGCTTCAGGAAATCAAAAACCAGTTGGAGGAATAAATTTTGAAAAAGATAATCTGTTGCAGTTTCCGAAGAGTTACTACAAGCCATCTCAAAAATCAGGTTGTCATCGCGGACTTGATCCGCGATCCCGTAAAAAGGCCAAAAAAAAAACAGATTCCGGGTCAAGCCCGGAATGACAAATTTGTTCTATATGATTTTTGAGATGGCTTGTAAAAAGATGTACCAGCATTACTACTCATGACGGATGGCATCCACCGGGTTCAGGCGCGAAGCCCGTACTGCCGGGTAGGTTCCAAAAATGATCCCTACCACAATCGCAAGCACAGAAATAACAAGCAAGGTGTTGAGTGTATAAGCTGCCTGAAATGGAACTTTCGTAAGCGCTTTTACAACAGGAATAGCCGCTACGGTAAATAACACACCGAAAATCAAACCGAGAAAACTACCGAAAGCCGAAACCGTAATTGATTCGGAAAGAAACAGTAAAATAATATCGCGCCTGTTGGCGCCAACTGCTTTACGGATCCCGATTTCAGCCGTGCGTTCTGTTACCGAGATCAACAGAACATTCATTACACCGATACCTCCCACCACAACAGAAATGCCCACGATCATCCCCATGATCACACGAAACAGAAAGAAGCCTTGCTCTGCCTGCTCCAGCCGGAAGGCATTTGTATTTACCTTGAAGTCATGAGCCTCGCCAAATTCTTGCGACAGGTATGAGTCAATCTCATTTTTCAGGCTCGATACATCTTCAACGCTTTTTGCTTCCACAATCATGTGCGGAAAATCGTTTTTCAATTCAGACGCTGTCAGTAACGTAAACGGAAAGAACAATTCCTGCCCCTGGGCGTGGTTAAGCTGAATAATCCCTATGATTGTGAGCTTACGGCCAGAGAACCGAATCTCCTTTCCGACCAGGTCATGTATCGCTCCATTCTTCTCTATTGCTTTTGCCAATGTTTCTGTAAGGATTGCACTTTCAGTTTGATTGGTAAGATCATCCGGGGTAAAAATGCGGCCAGCCAATAAAGAATCAGGTTTCAACCCGGCCACGCCCGTAACATAAGTCGCAGTTTTAATAGAATCATCCTGCACCTCTATTTCTTTTGCCAATCGCTGAAAGATGTAGCACGAGGCAGGGTGCGTTAATGATGCTTCTATTTTTTGAAAATCATCGTGTGTCAAAAACGTTACGGAATCTTTACGAATAACCATACCATCCCTTCGGATAAAAGGGTCTGAAACTACCTGGATGATGTTCAGGCTTGTCGTGGTAGCTATCTGTTCCTTTGCATATTCCTCCATGCCGTCAATAAGCGACAGGATGGAAACCAATGCCCCTACCCCAATCACAATTCCCAGCACCGAGAGGACGGTATGAAAAAAGTTGGAACGGATGTTTTGAAACGCCAATAAAAAGGACTGTACAATTCTTCTGAACATAACCGGGCTTTGTAAACACAGACTATTCAACCGTGAAGATGTTACAAAGAATGAAAAAAAAGCGATGCTTGTATGATGGAATCTCTGAAAATCTGTTATCCGCTTTTCGTTGCTTAGGCAATGTTAAAATCTATCGCCATGCCTTTGGCCTGCATCAGCTCAAGTTTTTCCAACAAATCATCCTTACCCGACAATCTAACGATAGCTTTCAGCCTACCTTTTTCACGGTGCGATTGCTCCAGGATTTTCAGTTCAAACTCTTTCACCAACCGCATAACTTCGGATGTAATCGTATAATCATACTCTATCGCCACCTCCATTGTGATATTCTCCGTTATAATTTCGGCCTTCTGTAAGGCATCGGCTGCTGCCGCCCGGTAGGCAGCAATCAATCCGCCCACGCCCAACTTCACCCCGCCAAAATACCGCACCACCACAATAAGAATATTGGTAAGGTCATGCGACCGGATTTGCCCTAAAATCGGGTCGCCAGCCGAGTGGTTGGGTTCGCCATCATCAAAAGCGCGGAATTTCTGCTTGTCCGGCCCCAGCATCCAGGCAAAACAATGGTGACGGGCATCAAAATACTTTTTCTTTATTTCTTCCAGTTTTTCGCGGGTTTCAACCTCTGATTGCACCGGAAAGGCAAATGCAAGAAACCGGCTGCCCTTTTCCTTGTACGAGCCGGTTGCCGTTTCCTGAATTGTTTTGAATGAAAATTGCTGGTTATGCAACGTTATCCCTTCTTTTTGCGTCAAAGAAACATAACCTGTAAAACCGGTGCAACCTTTTCATTAAATGGCAGTCTGTATATAGTAATCTTGAATAATAAACCCATGAAAAAAGTATTCGTAATCCTTTTTGTGCTTGGCAGCACGTTCGCTTTTGCACAATCGCGCGAAACCCGCAATGTAGAAACCTTCAATAAAATTGCTTTCGGTTTACCTGGAAAAGCCATCGTTACGCAGGGTTCTCCTCAAAAAGTTGAACTGGAAGGCAGTAAAGAAATGCTTGAACGCGCAGACGTGTACGTTGAGGGCAGCAAGCTGGTAATCCGTTCCAAAGACCGTTGGAGAAGCTGGAGCCGCGATGAGCGCATTACGGTTTATATTACAGTAAAAGATATTAATGCCCTGAGCGTAAGCGGTTCGGGCACACTGGAAGCAATTACAAAAATTATTACCGGCAATCTCGATCTGAAAGTAAGCGGTAGCGGTTCGTTGCGTGCCGATGTTGACGCAAACAATGTTGACGCCAGCGTATCGGGATCAGGTTCGGTAGTGTTACGTGGCAAATGCAATAACCTCGAAAGCAACATCAGCGGCTCAGGCGATGTGGAAGCTACCGTTGCAATAGCCAACACATTAGATGTGAGCATTTCAGGATCGGGAAAGTTAGTAGCCAGTGGAAGCGCCAACACCGTAAAAACAACCATCAGTGGTTCGGGCCGGGTGCGTGCTGCCGACCTGGAAGCCAATAAGTGCGATGTAAAGATTGCCGGTTCGGGCAGCGTAGAGATAAATGTAAAACGTGAATTGAACGCCAACATCAGCGGAAGCGGAAGTGTAAACTACAAAGGCAATCCGAATCATGTCAATACCAACTCAAGCGGAAGCGGCAAGGTGAGGAAGGTTTCTTAATTGGTGATTTTAGATTTCTGATTTTTGAGTCTGGATTTTTAGCGGGAACTTTGGTTTCCGCTTTTTTATTTCTTCAAAATTCCTAACATAAGTCTAAAGACTTTAGAGGCTGCGAAAATTAGAAATCTAAAATCACAAATCGTTTATCACTTCTTAATAATCGAAATCGGGAAATCGTTACCGGTAATATACCCGGTAGGATATTGCGCTTTGCCTCCGTGCTTTTTGGTAAGCTCCGGTACACGCTCTTCCATGTACATCTTAATTTCGTTTACCGTGATCTTGCCATCTCCATTATCGGCTTTTCCTTCAAGGGCTTCCAGTAAGGCATACGTAAACACGCCATGCCTCAGTTCTTCAAACTCGGTAGCAAACTGCTGCGTTCCACTTGAGGCCATCATCACCACGCCTGAACTCCTGGCCAATTGCACGATAGCTCTTTCATCTGATGCGGCTGCCCGTACATTCATACTTTTAATAGCGCCACCAGAGTGGCAGGCATCCATTAATACAATTTGCTTTTGCGCTTTCAACTGCGTAAGCTGGTCTTTCAGTTCGGTTGCCGAAATACCCTTTGCTGTTAATTGCGCATGGTCGCCATAGAGTTTGGTTATGTCGGTAGGCACAAGGTAATACTCATTGTTGTTGTCTTCGTCTAACGTGCCGTGGCCTGCATAGTAAAACACAAACACATCTTCGGGCTTGGCCCTGGACACAATCGACTTAAATCCTTTCAGTATATTTTCGCGGGTAGCGTCCTTGTCGTATATCTCTAATCGGTTTACCGATTTAAAGATGCCTTTTCCGTGTTCTAATATTTTTTCGGTAAAAGATTGCGCATCGGGCCTGGCATAGTTCAGGTTGTAGGATGCGTTCTGGTATTCGTTGATGCCAACGGATAGCACATACAGGGAAGATGTAGCGATAACCTCACCGGTGTATTCAACGGGTAGTACATCTGCACGCGATTCAATTTTCTGGTAGTTGACTACTTTAACTTTAAACTCATTCAGTTCGTTCACCATTTCAACGGCATAGGTTTTTTCAACCTTCTCACCTTCTCCGTTAGTTTTAACATCAGTGTCGTTTATGATGAGCTTGTCGTTCTGGTAGATGTTAACTTCTTTCACACCTCCACCGCCATCGAATATTTCAACCGTGAGTGGCACGGTACGCGCCTGCGTAATAAACGTTCCTTTGTTATAGCGCAGCAAGTCGGTTTGCTTCATCGTTACCGATACATCAAAGAAACCCACTGAAGGCCGGTGCAGCTTGCCGAGATCAAAAATCCGTTCGCCCGATTCGCGCAAAATATCTTCCACACGTTTTCCTTCCGAGATGCTCTTGCTCATTTCTTTAGGCCGGTATAAAACCTCAAAGTATTGTTCAGCCGAAAAAAAATCAGCTAATTGTTCAATGCCCCGGTTTACATGCCAGCCAAAATACTGACCGCCTGCCGATGAGCAACTGAAGTATCCTCGGGGTGTCCAGCAAACCCATTCGTTGTCTTCAGTAAGGAACAGCGTGGCAAAGGGTATGAGCACCTCGCCCAGCGATTTGTATATGGCTTCAACTTCCTTTACCGCTTTTTGTCCGTTGGCTTTCATAAAGGCGATCACATCCTGCCAGGCTTTCTTGGTTGGTTCTTTCGTGAGCGAATCTATCGGCAAGGAGTTAAAGTAAGATGCCCATTCGGGGGTATCAAAAAAGCTGCGCATACTTGGCGCGAACCCCGATTCCGAAAGTTTCCAGATAATAATAGATTGGTCTTCACCGCCCGAAGCGAGATACTGCCCGTCAGCGCTTACGGTAACGGCCCGCACCGCCCCCGAGTGTCCGATAAATTCTTTATTGAGATAGCCGTTCTTGTCGAACATCTTCAGCGAAAAATCGCTGGCTACTACTACGCTGCCATCGTCCAACGCTAAGTAATCGAGTATGCGTCCGTCTTCGCCTTCGCTGGTAGCAATGGTTTTTCCTTTCGGGAGTGAGATGGTGTTAATGCCTGTCTGCATCGCATCTTTTGGCAGATTACGTTTTGCCGGTTGTTGTGAAGGATTGCGGTTAATGGTGAACGATGAAAAATTGAAGCTGTTCTTGTATTGCGGTTTACCCGATTTACTGAATTCGCGCGAAATAAAAAGTTCAAGATCTTCGCCAAAAGCGAGATTATAAATGGCGCTTCCTTTTCCTTTTATTTTTCTTACAATTAATCCGTTGATCGGATTCCACAGGTATATCTCGTTATTGCTGCCACCAGCTGAGGCCACCACATAATTGCCGGTAAGCGATGGCGAAAAGGCCGCACAAAAAACCGTGTTGTCGTGTGCCAGGAAATCGGTAAACCGGGCGCCTCCGGGCACGGCATAGCTTGCACCTTTGCCGGTTACATCCAATGCCGCTAAAATTTTTCCATCAAACGAAAAAGCAAGAGCATTAACAGGCTCTTTTATATTTCCGAATTCTTTCACCACCGTGCCGTCTGCATTCCAAAGAATAAGTTCGTTGTCAAAACTGCAACTGGCTAAGTATGAACCTTCGGGCGAATAAACAACCTTGTTCAGTATCCCTCTATGTTTCTTTAAAGGCTTGGGTGTAAATTTGGTAGCGCCCTTATCGAGATTTTGAAGGGCATAAACAAGTATGTCGCGACTTTCAACCGCTACGGCTAAGTCTTGCGTGCGCGCGTTAAAACTCAGACTGGTAACAGCCGAGTTTGTCGAAATAGTGGCAACTGTTTTTAACGTTGGGGTATTTTCAACTTTCCATATTTTTATGGTGCGGTCATCGCTGCCACTGGCCAGGTAAAGCCCCGACCCGCTAAACGATAAGGTGTTGATAACATTGGTATGGCCGATGGCCGTAGCCACTTGCACTCCTTTTTCAACATCGATAATGATGATATAATTTTCTTTTTCGGTGCTAACGGGGTAGCCGCTCACGGCCAACAGTTTGCCATCGGGCGAGAGGGCGGAGGCATACAGCATCCCTTCCCATCCATCGCCTATCTGCGATTCAAATTTCTTCAGCATGTCACCGTTTTCGGCATTCCATACCCTAATCGTTTTGTCTTCGGAAATTGAAATAATCCGACTGCCATCGGGAGTAAAAACGAGGTTGTGTACCTTGGCCGAGTGGCCCATCGGGTTTATCACAATTCGGGGTGCCTGGGCCAACAGTGGCGCACTGGCCATCCACCAGCAAGCGGCTATGCATAATATCCTCACCATAAATCAATCGGGTTGGTAGCCAGTAAAGTTACCAATTATTTTATGAACTGATGTTATGCACCGGGTTTGGTACGGATGCTAATTGTCAGGAACCCTTAAAAAACCTTGAAAAAAGGCTCTTTAGGACTATTCATTAAGGGCGACCGGTCTGACTGTCGGTGCCCCGCGAATTCTTGTTTAGCTTTAATGAACTGTAAATCAAAATACCATAGAAAAGTGAAATAGTTGTTACGGCCAGGTATATCATGTTTCTTCCCCTCTTTTTTCTAACGCAAAGATGCCGGTATTGGCGTTTTTATGATTTTGTTTCTTAGGCCTGCCATAACAGAAGTAAGTTTTGGCATGGTTTTGTAGAAAATTCCGCTCAAACAATTTTTGAAAAAATTATCAGCAGAACTTTTACCTTGCGGTCGTTAAACCTTGTAAATCAAATCACTATGATGAATAAATTTTGGATGGGGCTTGTAGTTGCAGCGGGCCTGTCGGTTGGAAATGTATTGGCTTTTCAGGCTGCTGAAATTGCCCAGGATAGCACAAAAGCTCCTAAAGATTGGTTTTTGCGCGACCCCGAAACGGATAAGCTCCAGGGCGTAAGTGCCGATCGCGTGTACAACACGCTTTTAAAAGACAAGCCTTCGCGCACGGTTATCGTAGCGGTGATTGATTCGGGGGTAGATGTTTTTCATGAAGACCTGAAAGATGTGGTGTGGATTAACACGGGCGAAATTCCGGATAACGGCATTGATGACGACAAGAACGGTTATGTAGATGATGTGTATGGCTGGAATTTTATTGGCGGCAAAGAGGGCAACGTAAGTGAGGATACCTACGAACTTACCCGCGAGTATATTCGCCTGAAGGCTAAGTACGAAAATGTAGAGGAGAAAAAAGTGCCCAAGAAAAGCCAGGCCGAGTACGCTTATTATAAGGACATCAAATCGAAATTTAAAACCCGTTCGGAAGAGGCCACCCAGCAGTACAATATGTACAACACCATCTACACAAACATTAGCTTTGGTAATGATACACTGAAACAAATACTAAAGGTTGATAAAATTACGGCAGGCATGCTGGATACGCTGAAATCATCCGACCCGGTTGTGGCGTTTTCAAAAAATGCTATCTCTATAATTTTTCAAAACTTTGGGCCTGATGTTGAGGTAGATGAAGTGCTGGAAGATTTAAAAGGCGCGGTAGATTATTATCGTGCTCAGGCGTTGTTCGGGTATAATGAAGATTTTGATTCGCGCGAAATAGTAGGCGATAACTACAACGACCTGAATGAAAAGTATTACGGAAACAACGATGTTAAAGGCCCCGATGCCGAACACGGCACACACGTGGCCGGCATTATTGCCGCCAACAGGAAAAACGATATTGGCATAAAAGGCATTGCCGACAACGTAAAGATTATGGCTGTACGTGCTGTGCCCGATGGCGATGAACGCGACAAGGATGTGGCCAATGCCATTCGTTATGCGGTAGACAATGGCGCGCACATTATCAATATGAGTTTTGGAAAATCATACTCACCACAAAAAGATGCAGTTGACAAAGCCGTGAAGTATGCCGAATCGAAAGGGGTGTTGCTGGTACATGCTGCCGGTAATGATGGCGATGACATTGATAAGAAAAATAATTTTCCTTCGCGCTTTTACAGCGATGGTAAGGAAGCTAAAAACTGGATTGAAGTGGGCGCTTCATCCTGGGGTGCAGATGAAAACTTTGTTGCTTCGTTTTCTAACTACGGTAAAAAATCAGTCGATTTGTTTTCGCCTGGTGTAGAAATTTATTCTACCATCCCGGATAATAAGTACAAAAATAATCAGGGCACAAGTATGGCCAGCCCGGCAGCCGCAGGTGTAGCCGCTATTATCATGTCGTACTTCCCCGACCTTACTGCCGTGCAGGTAAAAGAAATTCTCAATCAATCTACCCGCAAGTTTGATGGCCTGAAAGTAATAACACCCGGAGGTGAGGCACCGGTTGATTTCAATAAACTTAGTCGCTCTGGCGGATTGGTGAATGCCTACGAAGCCGTAAAACTCGCGATGACGATGAGCAAGGTGCTGGAAAAGTGATTTGATTTAAGATTTACGATTTTGAATTTAAGATTTAAGGGTATCAGAAATCGTAAATTCCTTCTTATGATTTGAGAAGTTATAAGCATCACAAATTATAAATCGTAAGGCCGGCCTTATTTTCAGAAGGTTTTGGATTTTAGAAGTGCAGCAACATACATCTAAAATCCAAAATCATAAATCAACAATCATAAATCCCTCAACCCGTAACAACCGGGTTTCCCTTGTTAACCCAATCGCTCATGCCACCGCTATAGTTCTGTATGTTTTTGTACCCGTTACGCGCCAGTATGGAATAACCGATAGAGGAGCGGTCACCGGCCTGGCAGAATATTACCACCTGTTCATCTTTCTTCACTTTATCGAGATTCTTTTCCAGTGTTCCGATAAACACATGGTCGGAACCTTTAATGTGCCCTGATTTGTATTCGGTTTCGCCACGTAAGTCAACGTATTGCGTATGGTTCGATTGCATGATTTGTTTCAGTTCGGATTCGGTAATCACGTTTGCTTTTTCAAGCGTGTTACCAAGCTCTTCCCAGACCGTTACGTTTTCCACGTATCCGTAAATATTATCTAACCCAATGCGCATAAGTTTTCGGGTCAGGTCATCTAATTTGCTTTCTTCGGCAATGAGGATAAATGGCTCGTCATAGTTGAGAATCCAACCGCACCAGGTTGCAAATGAGTTGTTGCCCTGTATGTTGTATGCACCCGGAATAAACCCTGTGGCAAAATCTGTTTTTAAACGGGTATCAATAATTTTTACACCGCTATCAAATGCACTTTTAAATTCGGCAGCGCTTAATTTTTTAAGTTTCGGAACTTCAGTAAGCAATGGCCGGTCAACTTTGTTCAGTTTTTTCATCATGGCAAAGTATCTCGGAGGCTCGGGTTGGTCTTCGAGTAAATATTTTACAAAGCCGTTCTCATCGTTTGGATATTGAAAAGCCCAGTTCCTGATTTTTTCATACCCTACTGTTGAACTCGGCACTGCACCCAATGCTTTACCACACGCGGAGCCTGCGCCATGACCGGGCCAAACCTGTATGTAATCAGGAAGTGTATTGAAACGTTTAATTGATTTATACATTTCCTTTGCCCCGTCTTCTTTTGTGCCGGTTATCCCGGCAGCTTTTTCAAGAAGGTCAGGACGGCCAACATCGCCCACAAAAACAAAGTCGCCAGTAAATAACATTACCGGTTCAGGGCTTGAGGGTAAATCGGTTAATAAAAAACTTATGCTTTCGGGTGTGTGGCCGGGTGTGTGCAGCACATCAAATTTCAGGTTGCCAACCATAAACGAATCACCGTCTTTCAGGCCTTCATGTGCAAATTCATATTGCCACCCTTCGCCCCCTTCATCAGACAGATACAGTTTTGCACCGGTAAGGGCGGCAAGCTCGCGCGAACCGGTAAGAAAATCGGCATGAATGTGCGTTTCGGCAATGTGCGTGATCTTCATTTTGTTCTGGGCGGCAAGTTGCAGGTAGGTATCTACATCGCGTTTGGGGTCGATTACCATAGCCACGCCTTCTTTCTGGCAGCCAATGAAATAACTGGCTTGTGCCAGGGTTTTGTCGTACACGTGTTGAAAATACATATCGGTTAGTAGTTTAATTATAAGATTAAGGAACGATTAAAGCATCCGTTACAAAGGTAACAGTTCAGCAATATGGATACAAAACTACGTTAAGGACAAAAGAGTTTCCGTGATTTTTGTCACTATAAATAATACCGAATGTGCCTTTTGCCACAGGCATCACTTCGTGAGTGGCCTTAATTTACAGAAATAATTCCTTCCCCAAAATATAAACGCCCATTACCAGCACAAACCACCCGAAGGCAGGTTTTAGTTTTTCGTTAGAGATGTAACGGGTGAGGTAACTGCCCACAAGAATGCCAACTATTGCGAAGGCCGAGAATATCAGCATGAATGTATAATCAATCGGCAACGTTCCGCCTATATCACCGGTAAAACCAAGCAACGATTTCAACGTGATGATGAGCAGCGAAGTGCCCACTGCTTTTTTCATAGATAAGCCGGCTAACAATACAAGCGCGGGTATAATCAGGAAGCCGCCACCAGCGCCCACTAACCCGGTAATGCTCCCTACTATAAGTCCTTCGGTAATAATAAGCGGGTAGTTGTATTTTTTTTCAACTGATTGGGCAGTCTGTTTTTTTGGTTTGCGAATCATGGAAACAGAAGCCAACAGCATGAGCACGGCAAACAACGCCATGATAAAAACACTTTTTTCAATGGGTAATGTGCCCCATGAAAACACGGGGTCGGGGATGGCAGGAATTACAAATTTGCGAACAACATAAACCGTTATAACGGAAGGTACACCAAATACGAATGCCGTTTTAACATCTACGTTTCCTTTTTTAAAATGACTAACGGAGCCGACAGCGCTGGTTAGTCCCACAACAAATAATGAATAGGCTGTTGCCAGTACCGGGTCAACGTTAAATAAATAAACCAGGATGGGAACAGTAAGAATGGAGCCACCTCCGCCAATCAGCCCCAGGGTTAATCCCATAATAATGGATGCAGCATAGCCTAACAATTCCATGTACAATAATCCGTAAAAATTTCGGCAAAGCTAAAACAGTGTGGCAGTTCCGTGCGTGATTAAAATCACTTGAGGAGTGATTTTATAGCGATTTTCGATTTCATGTCTTGAAAAACTGCCTAATCTATTTTGAATCACATAGAAACTATAGTGCACATAGTTTTTTTATTTTCTATGTGCGCTATGTGCCTATGTGGTTAGAATTAAGAGGTTTTTTTAAAGTGCTTATCAGCTCTGCATCAATGGCAAACTAAAATAAAAAGTTGAGCCTTTTCCTTCTTCACTCTCCATCCATAACCGGCCACCATTTTTTTCTACAAAATCTTTACACAAAATAAGACCGAGGCCAGTGCCTTTTTCGTTTGCTGTGCCCAACGTTGAGTGTTTGGCATCTAACCTAAAGAGTTTATCCATAACGGCTTTGCTCATGCCCACCCCGGTATCGGCAACAGAAACGATGACTTCATCCGCATTTTTCTGCGCAGTGAGTTTTATGGCGCCACCCGAAGGTGTGAATTTTATGGAATTTGAAATGAGGTTACGCACCACCGTAGTAACAGAGGCAGCGTGTGCAGAGGCAGTCAACAGTTCGGCAGGTTCGTACAGAATGGTAATATCCTTTGCAGAGGCTTGTTGTTGCAGCAACTCTTTGTTCTGTTCGAGTATATCAATAATGTTAATGGGCGCGGCTGTAAAATCGATATTGCCGGTTTGCGACCTGGCCCATTCCAACAGGTTGTTTAATAAAGCAAACAGGTTCTTCAGCGATTTCTCTAAGTCTTTAGCAATGTTTTGGATTTCTTCTTTGCTTAAAGCATCAAAATGATTGATGAGTAAATTTGAAAAGGAGGTGAGCGAATTTAACGGCCCTTTTAAATCGTGCCCGATAATGGAAAAGAATTTATCCTTGGTGTTGTTCAGGGTTTGAAGCTGAGTGTTCTGCGCCTCTATCTGCGCATTAATGCTTTGAAGCTGCCGGTTAGAGCGTTGCTTTAATATGTATAAATAAAGAATCAATCCGGCAATAACCACGCCCAACCCAAGTAAGGCATATAGGTATCCTTGTAAACGTTTCTGTTCGGCTAACTCGCGTTCGCGTTCTTTCCTTACCCGGTCGAGTTGTTCAATTTCCGATTCTTTTTGTTGCAGGGCATACGTACTTTGTGTTTCCAGTAGCTTTTGGTCGCTCTCTTCTTTAACAATAAATTCGTGAATACTCAATTGTTGCTCTTTATACTTCAGCGCTTGCTGAAAATTATTTAATGCCTTGTATGCGATGCTCAGGTATTCATAGCTTTTCAACATGGCAGCCTTTGCCTGGGCAGATTGCGCAGCCGTAAGTGCAAGCTCAAGGTTGGCGATAGCTTGTGTATAGCTTTTTTGCGAGAGGTAATGTTCGCCAATATGGTTGTAGGCTTCGGCTATGCCTTTTTTATAATCAATGCTTTGGTACACTTCCAGCGCGGCCACATAGTTGGCGTAAGCGCGCTCGCGATTGTTCTGGTTGTTATACATGGTGCCGATTTCGTTCAGCAACATTCCTTCCTCCAGTCGCAGGCGTTGTTTTCTGCGTATGGCTAACGATTGCTTGAAGAAATCCAGCGCTTGAGTGAAATCGCGTTTGGTAACAAACAAATTGGCGAGGTTGTGTAACGTTTCTGCCTCGAGGCCACTATCGGGGAGCTGGTCTTTATACCGAAGGGCATGCTCGTAATGCTCAAGGGCGTCTTCAAGTTTACCGGCTGATGTACTGGCTTTGCCAAGCTCATTCAACACTAAGGCTAATATTTCCGGATGCTTGTGTTCATACGCCAACGCGAAGGAGCGCTCTAAGAATTGCAGGCTTTTTTCAGGATTGCCGGCCTGTTCAAAAATGTGAGCAAGGGCTAAGTACGCAAAAATTTCACCCGATGGCAGGCTTGCCGAGTCGGCTGCACCGAGCGATTGCAGGAAGCAATCCATAGCTGCCTCATAATTGTAGGCGTAGTTCAGTTGAATCAACCCTTTTTGAAGCAGCACGAAAACACGAGCCGAGTCATCCCGGATTTCGCGGGCGTCAAATAATTCCTTTTCTTTTTGATGGAGTAACGTTTCTACGGGAGCGTGGTCGCCTGAAGTGAAATAATCCCGATACCAGGCGGTAGCGGAAGCCTTATGCTGCGCCTGCACCGTCTGCAAAAAAATCAGGCTTATAATAATGCCTGGCAGAACATACCGCGTTAAAAAAATCATGTGCACGAATTTGCTCAAAGCTGGTCAAAAATCAAGCAGGTTTCAGGTTGATTACGTCCGGAACCTTACATCCTGCAAAATTAACCGGTAAACTACCGCTAAAATAATATCTTTGCGCCCTTTATTCTAATGCAATGATTTCAGTAGATGCCGTAGGTGTAGAGTTCAGTGGCTCGGTGTTGTTCAGCAACATTACGTTTAACATTAATGATAACGACCGTATTGCCCTTATGGGAAAGAATGGCGCGGGTAAATCCACATTGCTAAAAATCCTGGCCGGGGTAAACAAGCCGACTCGCGGCAAGGTATCAGCACCAAAAGATGCCGTGATTGCCTACCTGCCCCAACATTTGCTTACGGAAGATAATGCAACGGTATTTGAAGAGACGTCTAAGGCTTTTTCTAAAATCCATAGCATGAAGCAGCGCATGGATGAGCTGAACCACCAACTTGAAACGCGCACCGATTATGAGTCGGATGAGTATGCGAAGATTATTGAAGAGGTTTCGGAATTGAGCGAGAAGTATTATTCCATTGAAGATATTAACTACGATGCAGAAGTAGAGAAAACCCTGTTGGGATTGGGGTTTTTACGCTCCGATTTCACCCGTGCTACAAGCGAGTTTAGCGGAGGCTGGCGTATGCGCATTGAGTTGGCTAAAATCCTGTTGCAAAAGCCCGACCTGATTTTATTGGATGAGCCGACTAACCACCTCGATATTGAGTCTGTTCAATGGCTGGAAGATTTTTTAAAGACCAACGCAAAGGCTGTTATCGTAATCAGCCACGATAAAACATTTGTAGATAACCTTACCAATCGCACCATTGAAATTACAATGGGGCGCATTTACGATTACAAAACGAATTACAGCCACTATTTACAATTGCGTAGGGAAAGACGCGAGCAGCAACAAAAACAATTTGACGACCAGGCAAAACAGATTGCCGAAATCAGGGAATTTATCGAACGCTTTAAAGGCACGTATTCCAAAACCTTGCAGGTGCAGTCGCGGGTAAAGATGCTGGAGAAGATGGAGATTGTAGAAGTGGACGAAGTGGATTCATCGGCTCTTAACCTGAAATTTCCACCTGCACCGCGGTCGGGCAGTTACCCGATTATTGTTGAGGGGATGACAAAACGATATGGTGAGCACACTGTGTTTCAGGACGTGTCGCTTACCATTGCCCGTGGCGATAAGGTTGCCTTTGTTGGCAAGAACGGAGAAGGGAAATCAACCCTCGTGAAGGCCATAATGAGCGAGATAGATTTTGAAGGCCGTTGCCAATTGGGGCACGGTGCATTGATAGGCTACTTTGCCCAGAACCAGGCTTCGTTGCTCGATGGCGACCTCACGGTGTTTCAAACTATTGACCAGGTTGCTGAAGGTGATATTCGCACCAAGATTAAAGACATATTGGGCGCCTTTATGTTTAGTGGCGATGCCATTGACAAAAAGGTAAAGATGCTTTCGGGCGGAGAGCGCACCCGCCTGGCCATGATTAAGCTGCTGCTTCAGCCGGTTAACCTGCTTATCTTAGACGAACCTACTAACCACTTAGACATAAAAACCAAGGATATTCTGAAAGACGCCCTGCGGGCCTTTGATGGCACGCTCATATTGGTTTCGCACGACCGCGATTTTTTAGATGGGCTGGCTACCAAGATTTTTGAGTTTGGCAACAAGCGGGTGAAGGAGCATTTTGAAGACATCAACGGATTTTTACGCAATAAGAAGCTTGAGAACCTGAAAGAGATTGAACGCAGTGCGAAGTGATGGCAACGGGTGAGAGGGGATTTTCATAGGGGATTTACCAATTTCTATAAGGTGAATTTGATTAATTCTATACCCACATAGTGTTAAACTGTAACGCCAATACTATATATTTGCGCGCTATTTCATAGGGAATAGCACTAAATAAAAAATAAATTTTACCCTTGACTAAACATGGCTAAGAAGAAAAAAGCAGTGGCCAAAAAGGCCTCAAAAAAATCAGTAAAGGCAGCTAAAAAGGCGCCTAAGAAAGCAGCAAAAAAAGCAGCTAAGAAATCTGTGAAAAAAGCAACAAAGAAAGCCGCCCCTAAAAAGGCAGCTAAGAAAGTTGCTCCTAAAAAAGCAGCTAAGAAGGTAGCTCCTAAAAAAGCGGCAAAACCTGTACCTGCAAAGAAAGCAGCCGCTCCTAAAGCAAAACGCAAACCCAATGCAGCGTTTATGGCAGCGCTTACTCCCAGCACCCAACTTGCGGCTGTGGTAGGCAGCACACCTGCTCCGCGCACCGAGATGATTAAAAAAATCTGGGAATACATCCGTAAGAACGGCTTACAGGATGCCAACAACAAGCGCATGATCAATGCCGATGAGAAACTGAAAGTAGTATTCGGCAGAGATCAGGTGTCTATGTTTGACCTGGCTAAGATTATCGGAAACCACGTAAGCAAAGCCTAAGTATTTCTTACTGGCTTGATTTAAGTAAAAAAGGTGAAGAAAATTTCTTCACCTTTTTTTATGCCCGGTAGCCTTGTGGCTGTGCCGGTACGGGTTATTCTTCTCCTTCCGTAGTAACCGATGCTACGTCAGAAGGTAACGATTCGATCTCTCCCTGAACCGCATACACCCGGATGTAGTAGGTAGTGCCTGGCTCAAGATCTTCAACAACAGAAGAAAGTCCGTCAACCTCTTTGCGGTCATAGCCCTCAATTTTATCGTTGAAATCTTCATCCGTGGCAATATCCAACAGGTATTCATCTGCACCTTCTACTTCCGTCCACGATATGGTGAACCCGGTGGAGGAAATATCCTCTGCTTCATTTAATACAGGAGAAGCCAACAGTGCTTCCGTAGTAACCTGTTTCGTTGCAGATGGCTGCGATTGCCCATCATTCGATGCGGCATACACACGAATGTAATACAGCGTAGCGAATTCCAGGTCATCTACTTCGGCAGAAGTACCGGTAACTTCTTTCCTGTCGTAGCCTTCAACCTTATTGGCGAAACTCTCATCAGTAGCAATATCCAACAGGTATTTGTTTGCGCCACTTACTTCCGACCAGGAGATTGTGAATCCGCTTGTCGTAACATCTTCAGCATCATTAAGCTGCGGAGCTGTTAATTGAATTGGATCATCATCGTTACTACACGCACCGAACATACCAAGCAACAACACCAACCAAAATGAACGAGTGAATTTTAAACATTCCATTTCTTAAAACAGTTTTAGTTAAACATATATTTACTTTATATGAGCGTTAGACAACAGAAAAACGCTGGAGGTTGGAATGACTGTATCTTTTTTTAGAAAAAACCCGATGAATGGTTGTTTGCACGGTTAAATTGAAGCTACTCGCTTTTAGGATAGCCAAAACAAGACCTATCCCAGAGAGTCGTCAGGGCAAAAACCTTACAGGTCTTGTATCAGCGTTTCAGGCTGATATAACCCTGCATTGCCTTAGCGTTACCGGCAAATTCAATTTTGTAGAAATACGTTCCGTTTGGTAGTTCGTTCCCACTCTTATTCAGCCCCCTGAACACAACCGTAGTGTTATCGTAGTTCTTTCCTTCCCACACTACATCGCCCCAGCGGTTGTAAATGGTTACGGTGTTATTCTGTGTATCGGGCAACTGGTCAATATGCTGAATGAAAAAGATTTCATTCTTATCATCACCATTAGGCGAAATGCCGTTATAGATAATAATTTCGCAAGCGCCCGGTGTTGTGATGACGGGTTGTGAGGTTGACGTACAACCATTGGCATCAGTAATTGTAACTATATAAGAATCAGCCGATGTAACGATGAGTTCCTGCGTAGTTACACCGGTTGACCACAGGTAAGTAAAGCCCGCAGGTGCGCGTAAGGTGATGGGCTGACCCGGACAAATGGTAAGGTTACCCACAACTGTAATTTGCGGAGTTTGTGGTGGTTGATTAACCGTAACACTAATAGGGTCGGCATTTTCACTTTCACATCCACCGGCATCGCGAACAACTACGGTGTAATCATCTGCTGCTGTTACGGTAATACTTTGCGTGGTTTCTCCGGTTGACCATAAGTAGCTTGCAAAACCGGTTGGTGCATGAAGTGTTACGCTTCCGGCACCACAAATAGAAGTTGACCCCGTTGATGTAATGGTTGGCTTGGCAACAGTAGTTACCGTAGCAATAGCTTCGGTTCTTGGTCCTTCGCACCCTGATGCAGAAACAATACTAACAAAATAACTTGTAGTTGCAGTTAGCGGAGGCGTTATAAACGTAGCGAGTGTTGCACCGGTAATAGGAGTATCACCTGTTGCCTGGGTGTACCACTGATAACTCTCTGTAACATTGGCGCCCATAGCAGTTAGCGCAATGCCTGTAAGCTGGCAGCCGCTTCCTGCCAACGTGGTGGGTGCAGCAGGCAAGGCAGAAACAAGAATCTGTGTAGTGGTAGAAAATGAACAAAGCGACACGGCATCTACATAGGTGTAGGTAACGAGGTGTTGACCAATACCGGCAGTAGTTGTATTAAATACACCACCTGTTATACCCGGTCCGCTCCATGTACCGCCTGCGGGTTGCGTTAACGGAACAAGATCAATAACATCGGTTATACAGTATGCGGAATTAAAAAGAAAATCATAAACAGGCTCTTGTGTAATGGTTAGTGTGGTTGAAGCCGATAACAACTGACAACCACCTGAAGCGCCCGAAATACGAACCTGGTAATCTCCGGTTTGTGTAGCAAAATGCGAAGACGTAGTAGCGCCTGCAATGGGTTGGCCATTTCTGAACCACTGTAAATTGTAATTTGGCTGCGATGTAGTTAATTGAATAGGTGTACCGCAACTACTCGTTGATCCTCCAACTACTGTAAAGGTTGGTTGCACGGAAGTTGTTATTTGAAGATCGGCACCATTATCTGCACTGAGCGATGCGGGGTTAGTGGCTCGTACGCGCAAACGATATCCAATACCTTCGGGTAAACTTGCCGGCAATGTGGAGGTAACAAAACCGGTTGCGTTGGTTGTGCTTTGAATTCCCAAAACAGTAGGTGTGGCAAAACTTCCGGTGATGTCTGATAACTCTACAGAAAGAACATTACCCGTGTTGAACACTCCGGTAAATATATAGGGCACATCTACTTGCTGTGCCGGGCAGAAGGTAATGGCATCAAAGCCACCAATGGCCAAACCAGTAGCCGGTAGTGTAGTAAAGAAACCTGTTAAGGGAAGATAAGAATATACGGGCTGACCGGTTCCGTTATATTCAAAGAAAGCTACGTGATAGGTTGTGCCCGGCTGCAGGTTGGTAATCGTAACGTTAGTGCCTGCACCTCGGTAAACGTGTTTATGGTCAAGCGTAAGGTTATTGGTTGTTAGCGCAACGTTTGCATTGGCGGAAGGGTGTGTATTTAAAACGGTTGGTAAAAATGTAACCGGTTGTGCCGGTCTTAGCACAACCATACGGCCTTCGCCACTTCCGTTCGTCCAGCTAATGTTTGCCGATGTGCTGCCAATCGAATTAATGAGTAACGAACTGGTAGAAATGGGTGGCGTTACGGCTGTTGATACTAATTGATTAATATATTCGGTAACTAAGTACCGTTGATTACCATTCGATCCATCTAACTCAAATACCGCTACACCATATTGGGTGTTGGGTTCCAATCCGGTCACACTAAATATTGAATTAAGCGTACCAAAAGCTACAACATAATTTCCATCGGCTAATAATGAACCTGCGCCAAAGCTTCCTGCGGTGTACGTGGTGAGGTCTGTCGGCAGTTCGTTTACCAATCCGCCTTTGCGCATTACCACTAACCGCCTGGTGCCATTGCCATTTGTAAAGGATAGATTAAAACGATCGCCATTAACAGACGACACATTCAAATTTCTTGCCGCTACCGATGGCCGGGGTGCAGTAGTAAACGAAGCCCTGCCCACGGGGTCGGTTAAATAAACGCGCCCGGTAGTGCCATTGTATTCAAAGAAAGCAAAATGATAGGTAGTGCCGGGTTCTAAATTGGTAAGGGTAAAGTTATCGCCACTACCATTATATACCGCAAAGTTACCGTTACCGTAATTGGTACCCGAACCAAACGTAGGGTGTCCGTTAGGACTTGATAAGTCGGCCGGAACAACATCAACCGGTGCACCTGCCCGCGCAATGACTAAACGGTTGGCGCCATTACCACGTGTCCAGGTAAGTTGCATGCTGTTGCCGGTAATATTATTGGCGAAAAAATTAGAAGTGGTTATTGTGGGTGCCGACAAGGTAGTGTTGCTGGCCGTTGCCACGATAGCAGGAAGCTGATAAAGCGCAGTGGCTCCGCTTCCGTTAAACTCAACTACGGCAACGTGATAGGTAGAATTGGGTAGCAGGTTATTAATTGTGAAAAAATTACCTGTGCTTGATCCCACTACAAAATTTCCTCCGCCCAAATCGGCACCGCTGCCAAAATTACTGTTGGCTGTATAGCCGGTAAAGTCTTCAGGCCAGGCATCTACCGGGCTGCCTGCCTTAGCCACAATCATGCGCGAAAGTCCGTTGCCCTGAGTAAAGCTAAGGGTCATTTGATTTCCCTGGATATTAGAGAATGAAAGATTGGTAGCAGGTATGGGTGGCTTATCACCCACGTTAACATTTCCCGTAAGGGGATCGGCCGTGCGGTAAACAGGCCCCGATGTTCCGTTGTATTCTATGATCGCCACGTGGTAGTTGCCCGGTGGTATGTTGATGATGTTCACCGATGTGCCCGTGCCATTATAAACAATGCGCGAAGTACCTCCAAGGGTTGGGCTGCTTGGGTAAGAAGCGCTGGATGTATATGAGGTTAAGTTAACCGGTAAGCTTTGCACCGCCTGACCTTCACGCAACAATACAATGCGCCCATTACCATTGCCATTGAGCCAACTAATGGTAAGCGTATTAGAGGTAATGTTTGAAAACGTAACGTTGGTAGCCTGCACGGTTGGAGCCGAGAGCGTGCTGTTGTTCCCCGTAAGGGCTTCTGCGCCCGTCATATAAATTCGTGCTGCACCGGTACCGTTGTACTCAATAATGGCGAAGTGGTAATCCTGCCCAATAGTTAAGCCATTAATCCCTGTTGAGGTATTTCCGCCAATGGTCGTATTGTTTTGAATTACATAATTACCGTTACCTAAATGTGCGCCAGCCGTTCCAAAAGTTGCACTTGCTGTGTAGGAAGTGAGATCGGCAGGAAAAACATCTACAGGCGCACCTTGTTTGGCAATTACAGTCCGGCCAAAGCCATTACCCGTTGCATAGTTTAACGTCATTTGATTTCCCTGAATGTTTGTGTAAGCAAGGCTGGTTGGGGCTACCGTAGGTTTGCCCAGCGTAACAAAAGAGCCGATGCCCGGATCGGCTTGTTTATAAACCGGCCCGCTGCTGCCATTGTACTCAAATACTGCAAAGTGGTAGGTAGTGTTGGGTTGCAGTGCAGTAATTGAAAACGTAAGCCCCGAACTATTGTAAACAATTCTTGATGTGCCCAGCGTGGGCGCTACGGTGATGTTGGGATGCGATGTATAGGCAACAAGATTTACCGGCACATCCGTAACGGGCGATCCGGCTTTCACCAAAACAATCCGACTGTTTCCATTACCGGCCGTAAACGTAATGGTGGCGCTGTGCCCGGTTATGTTGGTGAAACTAAAATTACCAGCCGAGGTGCTGGGTGGTGAAAGGGTAGTTACCGATCCTGTTAAAACATGAGCGGGGTCGGTCAGGTAAAACGTATTGCTGGCCGTACCATTAAATTCAAAAACTGCAAGGTGATAGGTGGTGGCTGGCGTAAGATTGGTTACAGTAAAATTACTACCAGTTGTTTCACCTACTACAAAGGTGTTGTCGCCTAAGTTATCCCCGCTTCCAAAAGCGCTGTTGGCATTGTAATCCACACCGTTAACGGGCGTCCAGGCAACCGGTAAGTCCTGGCGGGCAACAATCAGCCGCCTGGTGCCATTGCCCGCAGTAAAAGATCGTGAAAATTGATTGCCTTGAACGGAGGGTGTGCCAAATGCCGTGCTGCCAACTGTGGGTGCGCCTGCGGTGGTGAATGAACCCGTGAGTGCGTTTGTTAAATCGAATACCGGATTAGAAGACCCGTTACTTTCTACAACCCGATAAAAATACTGCGTACCGGGCAACAGGTTTGTTACATTCACTACGTTGCTTGTATTAAAATAAACCACGCGACCACTACCCACTGCCGAACCCGATCCAAAACTGGGGTGTGCAGTGTAGTTAGTATATTGAACAGGATCGGTTGTTTCGGAGCCTTGTTGCAAAATAACTAATGAGCGCGTGCCATTGCCGCGTGTCCAGGTGAGCGAGGCGCTATTGCCGGTAGCGGTTGCAATTAAGTTGGTAGCACCTACGGTAGGCGGAAACAACGTAGATCCGTTGCCTGCGAGTACATTCGCAGTGTTATAAACTGTATTAAAATTGGTTCCGTTAAATTCGTAAACTCTGAAATAGTAGGTAGTGCTGTGCACTAAGCCTGTTATGCTTACGTTGGTTGCCGTACCGCGATACACTACAAAATTTCCTGTTCCGATGGCATCACCCGATCCAAAAATAGTATTCGCAGTATAGTCGGTGCCGTTTGCCGGAACACCCGTTCCACCAAAAGCCGGGCTCAGACTGGCCACTACCAACACGTTTGTGCCGTTACCGCGTGTCCAGTTTACGCGCAAGCCACTGCCGGTTTCATTATTGATCAAAAAATTGGTGGCTCCCGATGTAGGTGCACCTCCCGTAGTAAATGATCCTGTTAGTGCTGTGGCAAAATTATAAGCCGGGCCGCTGGCTCCATTACTTTCTACTACGCGATAAAAATAAACCGTGTTGGGCTCAAGGTTGGTAACATTAACCGTGTTGCCTGTATTATGATAGACCGCCCGGCCACTTCCTATTACCGCGCCCGATCCAAATGTGGCATTACCTGTGTAGTTTGTGTATTGTGTTGGGTCTGTTGTTGCCGACCCTGCCTGCAGGATAACAAGTGCGCGCGCTCCATTACCCCGTGTCCACGTAAGTGCAGCCGAGTTACCGGTGGGCGTTGCTATCATGTTGGTAGAGCCGGTTGTGGGAGGCGATAACGTGAGACCATTGCCACTTAACACATTGGTTGTATTGTATTGTGTGCCGGAGCCTGTGCCGTTAAATTCAAAAATTCTAAAGTAGTAGGTAGTGCTGTGTACAAAATTGGTGATTGTTACATTGGTGCCGGTGCTTTTGTAAACCACAAAATTGCCTGCGCCAACTTCATTTCCTGAACCAAATGTTGCGCTTGCTGTATAGTCAATCCCGTCTGCCGGAATGCCCGTGCCGCCAAATGTTGGGCTGGCGCTGGCAATCACCAATACCCGGCTGCCATTTCCGCGTGTCCAGTTTACGCGCAACCGGTCGCCATCATTATTGGTAACCGAAAAATTGCTGGCGCCTGTGGTGGGAGGTTGTGCAAAAACTTCCTGAACACATAACAAACAAACCAGGAACATCTGGTAAAGAAACATGATCTTGAGTATCCTTCTCATGGTTTCAATAGTTTAGGTAAGTGTAATTTTTCCGGCTGCTAAATTGAGCCCGTGTACGGGAAGTATCATCCGAAGATAATTCGTCCTCTGTGCTTTTAAAATCCTATAGGTCTGTTTTGTTGCTATCTTAATTAAGGACAGATACCCCGTTTTGGTTTTCTGCCTGGTGAGCATGCCCTTGACAGCGGCATGGTTTACATCTTCCTCGTAAACATCATAATTATAACCTGCGCCAGTGGTAGGGATTATGATTTGGCTGTTTGCCTGCCACGTAGTGATAAACGCATCTTGCGCCTGTGCTGCAAAAAAGGCGAGGAATAAAATGAAGGTTGCAATGAAATATTTCAGCATCCAGGCTAAGTATGTTTTGGTATGCGCACAGCGTGCAGCTATGCAAGTGAGTATGGATATATTTACCTTTTTCATCTTTTAAAAATTGCTGTGTTCAAGTAATAAGTGCAACTTTTAGTTTTTGTAAAAATACATTATTTGGGGTTTGATAATTGAATTTTCGTACAGGTCTTTCATTAATCATTTTTTCTACCCGGCTTACTTGCCTAGCGGTCACCTTGGTAAAATCAGTTTTCTTAGGAAAAAACCTGCGCAGTACACCGATCCTGTTTTCTACCGTTCCTTTTTCCTGTGAGGTATATGGATGGGTAAAGAATGATTTGGTTTTTAGTTCTTTGTTTACCGATGAGTGTAGGGCAAAGGCAAGGTCATTATCATAGGTCATTGTCTTTAGCCAATGCCCGTATGGCTTCATTTTGCGGATGATGGATTTTGCGATTGATTTGGATGCCCTGGTGGATATTTTTACCAAGGATGTTTTCAAGGAAGCCCGGTCAGTTATGACCAGCAATCCAGGTTGATGGTTTTTGCCTAACATTAAATCTACTTCTACGTCACCTATTCGTTTACGTTTCTCTACTATTGCAGGCCGCTTTTCAATGGATACCCGATTAGGGATACAACCCCGGTTATCGTGGTAATTTCCACGTTTTCTCCTTCTGCGGCCATGTTTCAGTTCTTTGTACAGTAGTTGATAAGGCTGATCTTCTCGTTTATGGCTATGCTTCATGTTCCATATCCACTGATAGATGGTTTCATGGCTAACGAAACCCGGATTGTCCCTGCGGCCAACTTGCGTAATCAGTTCGGGGCTCAGCCTCTCTACGGATAGTTGTTTGACGATTTGCCTGCGCATTTCTTCTGCAAAGGTGATATGCTTGTTCTTGTCTTTATGCCTCCTCTCGGCTTTCTGTTGAGCTTTCTGTGGGTTATACTCCTTTGCACCTATGCCCCGTTGGGGCGTGTTTCGCCTAAGCTCACGGCTGATGGTCGATTTGTGATAGCCCAATAAACCAGCTATTTCTTTTTGGCTCTTTCCTTCTCTTAATAGACGGTCAATTACATACCTTTGCTCTTGACCTAGTTGTTTATAATTTGTCATCGCAACACAAGTTTAAATAAACCTGGTCAATTGAAGGGAGGAGAAATCCTCTCTTCTTTCAACCTCTTGTGTTGCACTTATTAGTTGAACTTAGAATTACTTAACGAACGATCATGAAAGCCCAACACAGGCAGCATAAGGCCAAGTGTAATTTCGTGCGTGGTAAAATTCATGCCTACCGATTTGTTAGTGGGCAGCTCAAACACATACCCAAAACGATATTTGTCTTTCAGCAGGGTTTGCAACAACAGCCCATACGTATTGAGGTTGCGGGTGAATAGCCCTGCCGTGTGAACGGCATTGAAATTAACATTGAACGCCAGGTCAACAGAGGCAGGTGCGCCTTTTACAGCACGCAGCAACGCTGATGGTTTCAGCCGGATGCGGTCGTTTACAAAATACACGTAGCCGGCCATGAGGTAAACGTGGCGGTTGTAGAGTTCAAACTCCTGCCCCCCGTTTTTGAATGTAGTGGGTAAAAGCCTGGGTACAGACAGGCCAATAAAATACCCTTCGCTTTTCAGGATGGCGCCCGCGCCTATGTTCATGCGTGTGCCGCGTTCGCCCGGGGCAAAGGCATGATCGTCCGGGTGAAGCACATTTAATTGTGAGTAGTCTGTGCGAAAATTTTGAAAGCCCGCCTGCATACCGAAACTGAATGTTTTGTCGCGGTCAAGGTCGAGCTTGTACGCAAACGAGGCGTTTATTTCTGTGTTGGTAATATTTCCGATGCGATCCTGAACAAGCAGCAACCCGGTGCCTACTTTGTTATCTACCAGCGATATGTTCCCGGCTAGGTTCAGGGTTTGGGGCTGTCCTTCAAAATTTGTCCATTGTGTACGATAACCAGCCAATATATTGAAGTTGTTGTTCAATCCCGCGTAAGCGGGATTAAGCAACTGAGGGTTAAGCATATACTGTGAATATACCGGGTCTTGCTGCGCAAATACGGCCGATGTTGCCAACAGGCAGATGAGTAGGATGAAGTTTTTCATACTGCAAATTTTAGTAGAATTATGATGCTGCGGTATCACATGATCATGTGATACGGGGCTCAAACCAGCCCCATAAGGCTTTAGTCCGCAGGATTATCCGAAGGAGTTCTATGAACCCCTGGAGAAACCGTATAGGTTTAATTCCGCCATCACATGATTAGGGTATTTACAGGAAACTTAAAATACCGGTACTTTGCATAAAGAAATACTGAAATGCCTGTTGGATTGCTGATATACGAAGACAACACCCTGCTGCGGGAAAGCCTGTGCAACCTGACAAAGCAGAACGACACCTGTACGGTGTTGGGGGCTTACGAAAATGTGCTGAAAATAGAAGAGCAGCTCGCTCATCATAACCCTGATGTGTTGCTAATGGATATTGATATGCCCAGTATGACAGGCATTGAGGCTGTTAAATTAGTGCGCGGGTTTAACAGCAACATCCCCATTATTATGCTCACCGTGTTTGACGACACCATGCACGTGCTGGATGCCCTCAAGGCAGGCGCTACCGGGTACTTGCTGAAAAAGCATATTTCTACAAAACTGTTCACCGCCATAGATGAAGCCCTGAACGGGGGTGCACCCATGAGCCCTGCTATTGCACGAATGGTTATTCAGTCTATGCAACAGCCTGCACACAATTACCAACTCACCGAGCGCGAAACAGAAATCCTGAGTTCACTTAGCAAGGGCAACAGTTACAAACTGATTGCTTCCGATTTTGATATTAGTATCGACACCGTGCGTACACACATTAAAAGAATTTACGATAAACTGCAGGTACATTCGCAAATTGAAGCGGTGAGCAAAGCCATTAATGAGAAACTTGTCTAATCTAAACCAACACACCATGAAAACGTTAAGCTGTCTGATTTTCTCTGTTTTAGTAAGTCTTTCTGCTGTAAATGCCCAGTCGTTTGAAAATCTGAGCAAACTTACCCAACAAGAATTTCCTGCCTGGTGCAGTAAAAACTATGAACAACAAGCCGCATCTATAACTCAACGCCTGGCAAAAGCGCTTCAATACCATGCAGCATTGCTTGGCTTCAAACCTGAAGTGACCTTGCTTGTACTCTCACCGGCCGACTGGAGCACGTACACTACTTTTCCTGTGTATGGTATGGCTCATTATACAAATAAAACGTTGATTGTAGCCATTGAGGATAATCCGTTCTGGCAAAGTTTCATTCCACCAATTGACCAACTGCCAAAAACATTAGCCGACCAGGTAACTAAAGCCTACACTCTAAATGGAAAACTCACCATGCAGCCCTTCTTCGACCTGCTGGCTATACACGAACTTGGTCACGCTTTTCATATACAGGGAGATTTGACCATGCAGCGTATGTGGATGGGCGAACTCTTTTGCAACATCCTCCTGCACACTTATGTTGCCGAACAAGAACCTGAATCACTACCCGCCTTGACTGTTTTTCCTAACATGGTGGTAGCAGCCGGGGCAAAAGAATACAAGTACACCCGTTTACATGATATTGAAGAGCGGTACAATGAAATCGGGCAGCAATACCCTAAAAACTATGGCTGGTATCAATGCCGGTGGCATGCCGGTGCCGGAAAAATTTATGATGACGGGGGCAAAGAAGTTTGCGTTAAACTTTGGAATACGTTAAAGGAACAGAAAGAAAAACTGGGCGATGATGCCTTTATTAACCTGCTCGAAAAGAACACACACAAAAGCCTGGCCGACCTGATCAGAAATTGGGATCAGGATACAAAACTTTGAATCAAGTGCGCCTTCGCAAATAATGAAAAACTCATTAGTTGATAGAATACTATTTCCCGGTACGGCCTGGGCATTACTGTTGCTTGTACCTATAACATTTTTAGGATTCTATCCCAGTTATTTCGGCAGGCTAAACATACCCACGCCAACCGTTGTTCACGTGCACAGTATTTTTATGATGCTATGGCTGGCCATGGCTATCGTACAACCGATTCTGTTGAAATACCATAAACTAACGTATCACAGGCTTGTAGGAAAAATCAGCTATGGCATTATGCCGATGGTTATTGCCAGTGGCTATTTTATTCTTCGTCACTCCTATCAGCGTGCATTGAGCGGTGAAGAAGTTGGCCCGCCCGGTTATTATGCAGCAGACTTGCCCTTGCACAGTAAAGCTGCCGAGTTTGTAACCATTGGCTGCGTGTATTGGTTGTGGCTCATGGTGTATTATGTTTTAGGAATTTCCTTTCGGAAAAACCTGGCAGCCCACGCCACCTTTATGCTGGCGGCTGCACTCACTATTCTCGGCCCTGCGGGTGATCGGTTAGTCGGTCATCTTTGTGATGCGATGGATTGGCCGTTTAATGCCATAGCCGGAAATTTTGTATTCGGATTGGTATTTGTTGTCTTTGCTTCTTTGTTCGCTTTGCATGTTAAACGAAAGTTGATACTGTGGCCAACGCTTTTAGTATTGGTTCTGCATCTTACCGGAATATTTTTCTATTACAACATGGCTTACCATCCTTTGTGGGAAAGATGCGCTTCCCTGTTATTTTATGGGTATCTCTAAAAACCCAAAAGCAACGTCATTAAAACACAGAATCTCAATAATCAACTTGTCATCGCGGACGAGGAACGAGAGCCGCGATCCCAGATATGAGATCGCGGGTCAAGCCCGCGATGACAATGGCACGAATCAAAGCATGAGGCACAATGATACAGGTCAAGCCCGCAATGACTTCAAAGCGGGGTTTGTGGTGTCTTTGTGGACTATCGTAAAGCAAAATGTAAAAACATACCCTATATTGTGGCGTAACATTCATGTCCTTTAATTCGCCATTATGAATTCATCATCTTCATCTTCCGGCTTAGTCAGGTCACTCGGCCTTGGGTTTGTGGTTATCGTACTCATCGCCAATGTGCTGGGTTCGGGGGTTTACAAAAAAGTAGCGCCTATGGCCGACCTGCTTGGCGCTTCGGGCTGGGTGCTGATGGCCTGGGTAGCGGGTGGCCTCATTACCTTGCTTGGGGCATTGAGCAATGCCGAAGTGGCCGGCCTGTTGGCCGATACGGGAGGTGAATACGCCTACTTTAAAAAAATATACAACCGCTTTATCTCCTTCATGTTTGGCTGGGCAAGTTTCTCTGCCATTCAGACAACAACCATTTCGGCTTTGGCTTATGTATTTGCTCAGTCGCTTTTATCGGTTGCGCCCCTGCCCGAAACCCTCATCACCTTAAAAGATGTTTCCATTGGCGGCATCTTTTACCCGTTCGATGATTTCACAACCAAGATAGTAGCGGTTATCCTCATCCTCTGCCTCACCATTTTCAATACCAAAAGCATAAAGACAAGCGCTAACCTGAACCGAATCATTTTGTGGTTGGTGATTATCGGGTTAAGCGTTATTGTTATTTTCGGATTAACAAGCGGAAAAGCAAACCTGGCGCAGAGCTTTGATTTTTCTACCCCTGCCGACAAGCCTTTAACGATCAGTGTATTTTTCACCGCTATGTTAGCCGCTTTCTGGGCTTACCAGGGATGGACATCCATTGGCTTTCTCGGTGGCGAAATAAAAGAACCACACAAAAATCTTCCTAAGGGAATAGCCATCGGCACACTCGTTATCATAGCCATCTACTTTGCCGTTAACATGACCTACATGGCAATATTGCCTATTGATGCGCTCCAGGGAGTTCATGCCTCGGGCAACCAGGTTGCAGCCATAGAAGTTATCAAAGTGATTTGGGGCAACGGGGGCACCATTTTTATTTCCATACTGATATTGGTTACTACATTGGGATGTACTCACGTTACCATCTATGGCAGCGCACGCCCCTACTATGCTATGGCCAAAGAAGGATTGTTTTTTAAGAGCATGGCAAAACTCAACGCATCGCACGTGCCCGCTAACGTGTTGTGGTTTCAGTGCGCGTGGGCGTGTGTGTTGGTGTTCTCTGGTTCATTCGACCAGTTGACTGACATGGCGGTTTTCGCGGTGTTTATCTTCTATGGCGCTACGGCTCTGGGTGTATTTATTCTGCGCAAAAAAATGCCTGATGCCCACCGTCCGTACAAAGTGTGGGGCTATCCGTTTGTTCCGGCTATTTTTATTTTATTCTGCATCGGCCTTGTGGTTAATACGTTTATCACCCAGCCGAGAGAAGCCTTTATCGGTGTGGCGTTGATCCTGGCGGGCGTGCCGTTGTATTTGTGGTTCAGCAGGAAAAATGCCTGAGTTTAAACCTGGTTTGTTGTTTGGGGCTTGCCCTGACCGATAGCCACGGAACACAGGCTACCGGGTTTTAGCCACCTGTAAACAGCGCATTATTTAAAAAAATACTTTAAATTTGCACGACATATTTAAAGTATGGTTAACAGAATAATTGATTTTTCGTCAAAAAACAGCTTTTTTGTCTTCGGAGCCCGTGGAACTGGTAAGACTCACCTACTCAAGCAGCGGTATGCCCGTGAAAACAATTGGTACATTGATTTGCTCGACCCGGAGCTGGCCAGAAAATACCTGCTGACACCTTCCGCGCTGCTCCAGGAACTGGCTGCTAAAAAGCAGGTTCCGGAATGGATTATCATTGATGAAGTCCAAAAGGCGCCCGCTCTTTTGGACATTGTTCACAAACAAATCGAAGCCACCAAACAAAAATTTATTTTAAGTGGCTCCAGTGCGCGAAAACTAAAACGCGGAGCCGCCAATTTACTGGCTGGCCGCGCCTTTGTTTACAATCTCTTTCCCTTAACAGCAAAAGAGATGGGCGTGGAATTTGATCTGGAGGAAGCGTTAAATTGGGGAACGCTCCCCAAGCTATTGGAGTACGACAATCCAACGGACAAGAAAGAATACCTCCGCGCCTATGCCAGCACGTACCTCCGGGAGGAAATCCTGCAGGAACAGATCATTCGTAACTTAGAACCCTTTCACCGGTTTTTATCTGTTGCCGCACAGATGGGGAGCAAGGTGATCAACTATTCAAAAATAGCGCAGGACACAGGCGCAAGCGTGCCCACTGTTCAATCCTATTTTCAAATTTTAGAAGATACGCTGCTTGGTTTTACATTGCCGCAATTCCACGAGTCTATCCGGAAAAGGCAGCGGGCAAATCCTAAATTTTACTTTTTCGACAGCGGTGTTCAACGTGCGCTGGCCGAAGAATTGAATACAACCTTAACTCCGCGTACATTTCACTACGGACATGTATTTGAACAATTCGTGATCAACGAAATTTACCGGCTTCAGTCGTATTACCGAAAAGACTACCGTCTATCCTACATACTGACAGGAGCGGGTGTAGAGATTGACTTGATTATAGAAAGGCCCGGCCTGAAGCGTGCAGCCGTTGAAATAAAATCAGCAACAACTGTTGCGCAAGGCGACCTTAAGAGTTTACTGACCTTGGGAAAAGATATACCCGATTGCGAGTTATTTTGCCTTTCAAATGACCCGGTACCAAAAGTTATCGAAAATGTTCATTGTTTGCCGTGGCAAACAGGGCTTATTGAATTAGGGTTGTAAACGTGCGGGAAAAAATGCTTCAAAAAAATTTTCACCCCCATCCCTCACATCATTATGTGATTCCCCGTACCGCAAACACAGGTAGATTTGAAGTATGAGAAAAAATTATTTCTTGGTTGCGGGCACATTACTGCTCATCCTGTCGTTCATCGCCTTTTCCGATAATCTAATCACAGATGTTGGCCAGGAAAGCAACAGCGACCCCAAGTTTATCATGCATACTGCCCACTTACATAAACCATTAAACTAATGACCCCACCCCGCCCCGCCTACTTCCACCACATGAACTGGACAATGCTTGTCCTTGTGTTTCTCGGCTTTGCCCCCAGCTTTTATTTAAAACCTTTGGTGGCCGAACAACCTTTTTACCCGAACGGTCTGCCTGTACCCTATATCGTTCACGGTATTATCCTGACAGTGTGGTATGTTTTTATGGTTGTCCAGACCACGCTGATAAAAAACAAAAAAATTGCTACACACCGAAAGCTTGGCTGGTTTGGCGCGGCATGGGCTGTGCTGGTGGTGCTTTCTACAGTGTATGCCGTAACCATTTTTCCCGGGCGTATGGTGGCGCTCGCACAACAACTCAATTCAACGGTAGATGAAGTAGAGCCGGGTCTTGTTTTCATTCTCTGGTTAGACATTTTCATGTGTACGTTGTTTGTTGCGTTTATAATCATTGCCATTATACAACGCCTCAAACCCGACATACACAAACGATTTATCCTCTACACCGGGCTGGTTTTTATTTTTGCAGCCTCAAACCGTGTGGCCGGAACAATCGCTTACTTAACCGATTCCAGCATTAACCTGGTGCTGGGGCCTCTTATATTACTTGTACTCACAGCCAGTTTGCTTGTGCATGATTACAAAACGCAGAAAAGAATATTACCGGTATCGTGGTGGTGCTTTGGGTTGTACTGGCTGGCAATGATATTAAGCTTTGTGATTGCCGGAACGGATTTTGGTAAAAGTATTCTTAACATCTGAAAAGAGACCTGTAAGTTTTGAAAACCTTATAGGTCTATACGGGCACAAAAGAAGTGTCCATTAAATAGTTATCCTTTTTGAATGGGTGCAGGTACACTATAATCGTTTCGATTCCCTCCAGGTAAGGTGAGGGGTCTTTCAGATATGATTTAGATTTAAACCGGATTAGTTCTCCATTAATAGTTTTCTCTGCGACAATATAGCTGGGATGCTCGCCATTAACCCTTATGGTCTTGTCTTTCTCAACCCCTGCCAGCCGGGCTTCAACCTTAGTGCCGTTGCGCTGGTAATACACCAGCTTTTTCTTTGCCCTGCTATCGGCCGTCATAAAATAATATCCAACAACAGTTATCACCAATCCGATAACCAGCATGATTGTTTTCCATAGGTACAGGTTAGTAAAATCGCTGATCACAGCCTGAGCCGGTTCGGCAGGGTTATACAACACGGTAACGATTTCGTCAGGGTCGTATGCCGGGGGATCGGAGTAGGTGGAGCCTGTAAAAACGATGGTATCGCCTGCTGTTGTAACAAACTGCACCACCGGGGCGTACGTGTCGTTTTCGCCACTGCTCACAGCAAGATCAATCACTACGCCTTCGGCAGTCTGCGCGCTTTGTTTAAATTGATTGCCTTTAATTATTAAGAAGATTGCTCCGGCTATCAGCCCCAGGCCGATAAGGAACACTACCATGCATCCCAGGTTTTTCATAGCGTTAAAATTTCTTATGTCTGTATTTTTTTATCGTTTAGCTCTTTCTTCAAATGTACCTATAATAATGCTCAGGTATTCATCTATCGGTACCCTGTCATCGTTTTCGTAGATGTCCACAAACTGGCTAAACTGAAAGTAACCGTATTTTTCGGGCTGTTCTCCAAGTTCCCAATAATGTTTATTGAACCAGGCAACCCTATCTTCTGTACCTTGCGGCACAGGGTCAGGCACTTTTTCTAAAAATGCTTTGGCAAAGCGATAGCATTGTCCCAATTCGGCTGTTTTGCCTATGCTATGCCAGTAGTTCATAGCAATGCGGTTGGCTTCCAGTTCTTCCCCATACATGGCGTTGGGATCGTGAAGACCATAAGCCTCCACCAGGCCGTGACCCAGTTCGTGGGCAATGTAAAAGCCGTTGAAGAAGCCGGCAAAAAACTTTTTGGCTTCGGCATCATTGGCCGAATAGGTAGCAAAAAAAGCTTTGTGCTCTTCGGGCAATTCGTGATAAAGCGAAGTAACCACGTTATTACTTTTCGGGTCATAATACACCATGCCGGGCGTGGTGTAAACCACAAAACCTACATTGAAATCTAATTGAGGTCGTATGGTATTTACCCGTTTATTGAAATCGGCTACCATAGGTTTTACATCACGAGCTAATGAAGCCGAATCGGCATAAAGCGAAAACAGTTGGCCCTGGGCATATAAGCCCGTTATGGACACACACATTAAAGCAAGAATAAAAATTGATTTTTTCATGTTGTTAATTTTTGATTAAACATTCTTTGGTATTCCTGTTATTTCGGGTTTTATCAATAGAAATATTCCGCCTCCGTCACCAATTGTGGTTTTCTTCGCATTAGTCTGAAATCTTTTATCTCTATCGACCTTCTTTTGGCGCGTACAAAAACCGAATCGTTTTCGACTTTGCCTTTCAGCACCATTGTGGTTGGGTCGGTTTTCTCGAAGTGGAACTTGCTTTTGATATTTCGCGCCACAAGTATGGAATCTGTATTGATTTCGTAGCCCAGTTCGTTGTGTATCTCTTGCTCTCTTCTGCGTAATTCGAGGCCGTTTCCATAGAGCAACATCTCTTTTTTAGCTACCGATAAATCTATAAAGGCGATGCTGTCGCCTTTAAGACGTACCCGCTCGGCTATATCGCCAAGGGCAATTTCTCTCCACCGCAACGGGCTTTCGTTTGATAAGGTATCCTCGTTTACTACGAAAGTTTCTACATCATAAATTCCAACAAATTCTGCTTTGGCTTGATTCCGCTCATTTATGTATCCACCGTAATAGAAATAACTCCAAATTCCCAGAAAACCACAATGAAAAGCGATTACTAAATATTTAAACACTGTTTTTGAAATGTTCATCCAGCGCTTTTTAAATACAGGAGCCTGAATTACCCGAAGCGGGGTAACCTGGTCTGTAAGAAAAAATTTAATCAGTTTTTCGATATTAGGTAGCAACAGGATGAGGGTCATCACAAAAAATCCAACAGGATAAAATTTGGCGTGAATGTCGTAGGCTAAGTTTATGACAATGACATTGGCAAGGGCTGCCAACGTAAGCACCGCACCGAGGTTCATTGTTCTGCGGAACAGCAACAGCAAGGCGGTCGCTTCGGCTATGCCCATAAAAACATTATAGGGTTGAGAGTATCCAAAAAATGCCCAGGCCAGGCTCATAGGCGACATATCGCCCAGCGGTTGGGTTAGCCGGTGAAAGCCCAGGTCGCCAAACTGCGTTTTGAAAAATTTCTCCAATGCAAAAATGAACATTACTATGGCCACATAATAGCGGAGCATTACGGTAAACCAATAATACAGTTTGTCAAGGTTTGTTCGCTTCCGGTCTAACAAGCTCCATACAATAGTTCCCACAACGGCAACTACGGCAAAGATGAAATAAAGCAGATACACGTATGTATAATCGGCATGCGACCCGGGAGAGGGTGTGGTAATGACATAAGGAATCTGAAAGATATTATAGCCTACCCAAAAGACAACGGAAGCTAAAGGTTTCTCTAACTGACCGTAGTAATATATCATTATGGAGAAAAAATTACTGTACCAATCGTATAATACAATGTACAGGGCGAAGAAAATAAACGCAAAACGGAGCGCGATTTTCTTGTAGAGGCTCCAATCAGGTTTTTGGGCGATTTGGTTTTCCATAGGGGTTTAGTTGGTTTCGGGGGCAATATCCGAAAGCCAACCATACTGCGGTATCACATGATCATGTGACGCGGGGCCTACACAAGGGGAATTTCCAGCCGTATCTGTGTGCCTTTGCCGGGGCTGCTTTCGCGATGAATGATGGCGTTCATGGCCTTTGCACGGTCGGCCATGTTGCGCAGCCCGTTGCCCGGTTTTACTTCTGCCGGGTCGAACCCTTTGCCGTCATCATTAACGCTAAGTGTTAGCGATGTGGCTGTTGCCAGCAGTATGATGGTAACGTTTTTGCTTTCGCTGTATTTGGCGGCATTGTTGATGATTTCCTTGAAGACAAGGAACAGGTTTTTTCGTTTGTCAACATCTAACCGAATTCCGGAAATGGCGTCATCTTCCCTGAAATGATAGGCTATGTCTTTCGGCTCTAATATTTCGGCTGTAAACTCTTTCATCTTTACCAGCACCTGTTCTAACGAATCGTTGTTGGGGTTGATAGACCACACAATGTCGCTCATACTTTCCATCATGCGCGAAGATTGTTCGTTAATGCGCTGATAGTAATTTTCTCCTTCTCCGTTTTTTTCATTGAGCGCCACCTGGCTGATAATGTTGATGCTGGACAGGGCCGAGCCGAGGTCATCGTGCAGGTCGCGGGCAATGACGCTGCGCATTTTTTCCAACTCTAACTGCCGCCTGGTGCGGTTGAGTACGCGGTAGCGGTTAATGAGCAGACCACCTGTAAGTATCGCAAAAATAAGAATGAGAAAAATTACAAATTGCCGTCCGCGTTGTTTTTCCAGAAGCAGTTGGTCGCGTTCTCGTTCGGCTTTGAGTAATTCCACTTCAGCTTCTTTTTTTCCGAATTCGTATTTGCTTTCCAGGTTATTGATTTTGAATTTTAACTCCTGACTCTCCAACGAATCTTTTATCTGAAAATAAAGCCTTTGCGACTCAAAAGCCCGTTTATATTGCCCGGTACTTTCGTAGTGGTCTTTCAGAAAACTATAAACTCGCCTCATATCAGCCATGCTGTTTCGTTGCATAGCAGTTTCCAGGGCTTCATTGAGAGTTGCTTCGGCCCGGTGTTTTTGCCCCATTTCCGAATATATCCTGCCAATCTCTGCCAAAACGAATAGAATATCAGGAGTTCCGGGTAAGGTTTCGATGATGTTTTTTGCCTCAGTAAAATGGAATAACGCTTTGTCTGATTCTCCTTTCTTTTGATATACTTTCCCTGTATTGATGTGGTTGTGAGCTGTATTTAAGTGGGTGCTCATCGACTTGTTGATTTCCATTGACCGCTGAAAATAGTTCAGCGCTTCGTCATATCTTTCAGTATCCATTGCCACATTGCCGAGGTTATTCAACGCAACGGCAATAGCAGGTTTGTTGTCAAGCTGTTCCCGAAGCGCTAAGGATTTAAGATACCATTCTTCGGCTTTTATATAATCTTTTTGGTTATAGTAAATTATTCCTAATGTGTTGTAACAAAAGGAAATCCCCAACTGGTTTTGGATTTCTTCAAAAATAGCAAGTGATTTAAAAGTAGCATCTATACGCTCCTCCGTCATATCAAGTCCGCCATATACATTGGAAATATTGAGGTAATTTCCTGCGATATCCGCTTTGTTGATTATGCTTGTGTCAAGCTTTGATATTTCGTTATACTGTGCCAATGCTTCCCAACGGTTGCCGATGCGGTTGAGGTGTACGCCATAAGTCCTATGATAATCGGCTTTAAGCTTGATATTATCAGGATGCTTTTCTACTACTTCGGAAGCGAGTGCGAGATAGTACTCAGTGGAGTCATTTATCCCACTTGCAGAGTACACCGCAACAAGTCGCAGGGCGGCCACTCCTGTGCTTTTGTTCTGGTTTTTGCCCGATTCTTCAATGTTTTTCCGGAAATAATAGATAGCCTGTTTGCTATTGATAAGCTCGTATTCTATACCCAACCTGGTAAGTGCTTCAAAATAGACAGTATCTTTTTTTTGCTGTGCTATGATAGCTTGCAAACTATCGAGGGCGCGTGTTTGTGCTGTAACCGTTACCGAACAGATAAATAGTAGTAGCAGTATGTTTATTCCCTTTTTCAGAAAGCATTTCTTTTTTGGCATACACGTTCACCCATGTAGCTCGTTGATACAAAGATAGAATTCTGTGTTAATCACGAAAGCATTTTTGTGCTTTAATAAGGATGGAACAAACCTGTTGTTATTTCTGAAGCCGTGTTGTGAAATTTAGCTCTCCGGTATTGAAGATATCGAATCGCACAAGTCATCAAAAACTCTCTGCCTTATCAACCATATTTTTTGAGCCTACAAAAAAGGGCGTGCGCTGATGAAGGGTTTTTGGTTCTATGTCAAGAATACGTTGCTTCCCGTCCGATGCTTTTCCTCCCGCCTGTTCGGCTACAAAAGCGAGGGCATTGCACTCATACATCAGGCGAAGCTTGCCATGTTTGTCTTTGGCTGTGGCCGGATAAATATAAATCCCTCCTTTCAACAGGTTGCGATGAAAATCGGCTACCAATGAACCAATGTAGCGCCCGGTATAATTTTTATCCTTACAGTATTGAACGTATTGCTTAACACCATCGGGAAAGGAATTATAGGAACCTTCGTTTACTGAAAAAATTTTGCCATCACCAGGGATTTGCATATCGGGGTGAGAGAGAAAATATTCGCCCAGTGTTGGCTCGTAGGTAAAACCGTTTACGCCATGCCCGGTGGTATAGACCAGCATGGTTGATGAACCGTAAAGAATATATCCTGCCGCTACCTGCTCCGAGCCTTTCTGCAAAATATCTTCCGGTTGTATGGGCATTCCCGGCTTACTCTTTCTCCTGTAAACAGAAAAAATAGTTCCAATGGAAACGTTCACATCAATGTTTGACGAACCATCGAGCGGGTCGATAGCGATTACATATTTGCCATCGTTGTTCAAATCCATAAACGTTTCACTTTCTTCGGAAATCAACGCACACGCTTCTCCGCCCTTTTGCAATGCACGGGTAAACCGTATGTTGGCCAATACATCTAACTTTTGTTGCTCATCTCCGCCTGTGTTAACCGAACCCATTCCGCCCATGATATCAATCAACCCTGCCTTATTTACCTCGCGGTTCACTACTTTTGAAGCCAACGCGATATCGCGGAGCAATTGCGAAAGTTCGCCACTTGCATAGGCAAAATGGTCCTGGTTGCTTTTAATAAACCGGTCGAGGGCGCTGCCAATAGGCTGGGCGATGCGGGATTGTTCCATTATTTAACGAGTATTTAAACGATCTTAACGGGTCGTAAAATTAATCTGCAAACGATTTAGTACAACAAAAATGAAGGTTTTTAAATTTGGTGGTGCCGCATTACGAAGCGCAGCCACAATCCGAAATGTAGCCTCTATAATACGCCAACACCAGAATACCCCCCTTTGGGTAGTGGTTTCGGCTATGGGCAAAACTACCAATGCGCTCGAACGTGTTGTGGCCGCTTTTCTTAAACACGAAGACTACCACACCGAAATCCAAAACATTTACACCTATCATCAACAGCTTATTGAGGAGCTTTTCACCGATACGCAAACGGCTTTAGCTATATTAGATGAACATATCCGTGCCATTCACTCAACCCTTGTTTGCAATAAAGATGAGGATGAGGATGAAGTTTACGACCAGGTGGTGTCAATGGGCGAGGTATTGTCATCGCAGCTTATTCACCGGTTTCTTATGATAGAAGGTTTTACAGTGGCATGGCAGGATGCCCGAAACCTGATCCGAACCGACAGCATTTTTCGCGAAGGAAAAGTTGACTGGAAGATTACCGAAATGCAAATCGGTAAAGCGAAAAAAGAAACAGCCGCAAGCATGGTGATTACGCAAGGCTTTATGGGCGCAGATGAACAGCACCGCACGGTTACGCTTGGGCGCGAAGGTTCTGATTTTTCGGCAGCCATTATTGCGGCCGGTCTGAACGCAAAGTCCATCACCATTTGGAAGGACGTGCCCGGGGTGATGAATGCCGACCCGAAGCGTTTACCGGCAGCCGTTGTTTTTCCTGAACTTCCGTATACTGAAGCAGCCGAAATGACGTATTACGGTGCTTCTGTTATTCATCCGAAAACGATAAAGCCGTTGGCCTTAAAAAATATTCCGTTGTGGGTAAAAAGTTTTGCCGACCCTTCACTACCCGGAACGGTAATTCACGATTGCAAAGTTGACGGCTTACTCCCGGTAATTGTATTCAAGGAAAATCAATGCCTCCTGTCGTGTAAGGTTACAGATTTCACATTTATCAATGAGGAGCAACTGAGTGTAATCTTCCAGGCTATTTCTGCACTGAATATTAAAATCAACGTGATGCAAAACTCGGCTATTTCGTTTTCGTGCTGTATTGATTTTCGCGAAAACAAGGTGATGGCCCTGATTGAAAAATTGCAGGCACAATTTGAGGTGTACTACAATACCAATCTTACGCTGATTACGGTTAAAAATTATGACGAAGAGAGTTTTGAAACATATCGCAAGAAACCGAATGTGTTGCTGGAGCAATCATCGCGCTCTGCATTGCAGGTGTTGGTAAAGGATTTATAACCGGTCGGCAAGTTGTTGTTGCAGGCGGGCAATAAATCCATCTGTTGCGCGGTCAAGAATATCGAACACTTCCTGGAATCCGCGTTCGCCTCCATAGTATGGGTCGGGCACTTCGGTATGATTATCGGTAGCATCAAAATTGCGCATCAGAAAAATTTTGTGTTGGTGTTGCTCTGCTCCCGGCAAACGGAAGATGTTCCGGTAATTACTGCTGTCCATCGCTACTATAAAATCAAACTCCTCTAAGTCCGAAACACTGAGTTGCCGCCCACGGTGATGAATGGCTATGCCGTTCTTCAACGCATTGGCAAGCGTACGCTCATCGGGTGTATCGCCTATGTGATAGTTTGACGTACCACACGAGTCGGCCTCTACATAGTTGTGCAAGCCATTACCCCGGATTTTATGTTTAAAGATTGCTTCTGCCAAAGGCGAGCGGCAAATGTTGCCGAGGCAAACAAAAAGTACCTTAACGCGAGTCATAAATTCAAATCAAAACGATGATTTCAGGGGTCAAAATGCAATTTATTACGGACAAAACACAAGGGCGACAGGTTACAAAATAAGGGCGCACCGTATATACAACCGCATAGCATACTTTTACCGCCTTTTGGTTTGAGAAGCCCGCCTCCACTTGCTCGGAGGGGGCTTTTCTTGTTTTTAAGAACTACCTTCTTTTCTTCTGTGTGAAACTATATTTTTTAGCTTTGTAAAAAGCCAAAAAATATATGGAGTTTATTAAAGTAACCGAACAATATCAGCCCGGCATTGCACTTATACAATTAAACCGGCCTAAAGAACTTAACGCACTAAACAAGCAATTAATGGAAGAAGTGCGCGATGCCTTACAGGTATTCGATAAAAATGAACAGGTTCGCGTAATCATTATTACCGGAAATGAACAGGCATTTGCTGCCGGGGCCGACATCAAGCAAATGGCCGATAAATCGGCTGTTGATATGTTGTTAATCGACCAGTTCAGTACATGGGATCAGATACGCAAAACCAAAAAGCCCATCATTGCAGCGGTTTCCGGTTTTGCGTTGGGGGGTGGATGTGAGTTTGCCATGACCTGCGATATGATTATTGCTTCAGAAACGGCAAAGTTCGGCCAACCCGAAATCAAGATTGGAACCATACCCGGTGCAGGCGGAACGCAGCGTTTAACCAAGGCAGTAGGCAAGGCCAAGGCAATGGAACTCATTCTTACTGGCAGGTTTCTATCGGCTGAAGAGGCGCACTTTTACGGATTGGTAAATAAAGTAGTGCCCGTTGAAATGTATTTACATGAGGCGGTTGAGTTAGCCAAGGAAATCGCGCGCATGTCGCCCGTTGCGGTGCAACTCGCAAAAGAGGCCATCAACCGTTCATTTGAAACGCAGCTTGATGAAGGATTAGCATTTGAAAGAAAGAATTTTTATTTGACATTCGCTTCGGAAGATCAGAAGGAAGGCATGAAAGCTTTTGTAGAAAAACGGAAGCCTGATTTTAAAGGCCGTTAATAACTCCAAATGGGAAAAGTAAAAAAACGTGCATTTAAAGTAGAGCGCACTGCGGCATGGCTGATTGTTCTGGCTATTTTCATTTTCTGCCTGAATTACTTCAGCACCTTTCTGCAGCCGGTTTTAATTGCTGTCATGATTTGGTACAGCATTTATGAAATGAAGCGGCTCTTAGAAAGGGTAAAGATAAAAGGGAAAACACTGCCAACGTGGTTGCGCACTGTTGTGGCCATGCTGGTTATACTTTTAGTAACTGTAGGCATTTATCAAATCATAACGCTTAACCTCGAACTCATCATTAACAAATCGCCCGAATATGCCGCGAACTTCAAATCCATGATAGATGAGCTTAGTAAAATTGAGTGGTTAAGCAACATACAAGGTGTATTTATCAACCTTGAAAATTTTAACATACAGCCCATGCTGACAGGCTTTCTCAACAGCCTTACCAGTATTGCCGGTAATATTGTAGTGATTGCTATTTATGTGGCCTTTTTGCTTGCCGAAGAAAAATTCTTTTATAAAAAATTACTTGCCGTTTCAATAAGCTCGCGCCAACAGAAAAAATTAGACACTGTTATTGAGCAAGTCACGGAAGCCATCCGCAAATATATGTCTATAAAAACGCAGATGAGCCTGCTCACCGGTGTGTTGGGCTATATCGTGTTGATACTTTTCGGGGTTGACTTCCCCGTGCTTTGGGCGTTTCTTATTTTCCTGCTCAACTACATTCCGTATGTAGGCTCGTTTATCGCCACGTTGTTACCCGCAGTTTTTGCCATGTTCCAGTTTCAATCTTTTCTGATGATGATATGGATATTTATAACCGTGCAGGTTGTGCAAATGCTGACAGGCAATGTGCTTGAGCCGAAATTAATGGGGCGCACACTCAACCTGAGTCCGTTAGGTGTTATGTTGGCGCTCACGTTCTGGGGTGTAATCTGGGGTGTGCTGGGCATGTTCCTTTCCGTTCCGATAACATCCGTTATGCTCATCACATTTTCGCGCTTCGATAGCACACGCCCGATAGCCATCTGGCTTTCTGAAACTGGTGAACTGGACTATTAAATAAACTATTGTATATCTACGATTGACGATTTCAGATGTTCACAATTCAAAAATCTCAAATCAAAAATCTACTACTTCTTGTACCGCGATGGCGCCTTTTTCTTGTGTCTTGGATTATAAATCTTGCCCTTCTTCACAGGTGACTTTCTATTGTTGTAGCTTTTCTTTTTAGGAGCCGAAACTTTCTTGTTCATCGAAAGTTTTTTCACATTCTGGTACCGGTTGTTGGGCGAGTAGGGCGTCAGCTTCTTTTGCCTGCTCTTTAATTGTTTCGGGTTGCGGGCAGAATATTTTGCCTCAGGGCTTAATGTTTTTCTGCGATACGCCAATGCGTTTTTGTAATCGGCACGGAACCGTTCTTTGTAGGTTTGATCGTTAAAATCAAAACGAATAGAAATTTCATTGGCTGCTCCCACAAAGCCGCCCAGGCTGCTGCCAATCATTTCGCGCGAGTACCCCAGCGTAAGTTTTTTAGTTGGCCGTATGCCGAGTGTGGCGTTAAATACCTGCCCCTTGCGCATGGCAGCCCCGGCAATAATTTTATTATTGTAGGTGTAGTACAACCCTATATCGTAGGTGTCGTTGGTTTCGGAAAATTTGCGGAAAGCAATGTACGGCTCCAGCATATCGTCACCGGAACGTATGGGTATCATACCTTGCACATAGCCCGAAAAATAATTCGACAGGTTGTTGCCATCCTTGTTTATCCACGCGGTTGACAACCGGTTTATCGCAAACCCAGTTTTTACATATCGGGTTTGATAGTTCATCCCGAAAGAAAAATCATACGTGGGGTCGCCATTTTGTAGTTGACTTAAAACAGGATCAACTTCAAACGATGACGTGTTCGACATGCCGTTCAACCGCATAACGTTATACTCGGCAGAAACCCCGGCAGAAAGAATGTTAAATTTATTAAAGTGAAGGTGGTACGCAAACGCCCCGGAGGCATACGTGTTACGGATAAAGTTCACATCTTCCTGGTAAAGGTTAAAGCCCGTACCGAACTTGTGTTTGGCAAACGGTGCATGAAAACTAAGAAAATGATTTTGCGGTGCACCCGGCACATTGGAATAGTTTTGCCGGTAAGCATACGTGATCGAACCAAACGTATGGCCCGCTAAGGCGGGATTGTAGATAAACGAGTTCGTTAATTTTTGTGTGAACAGGGGAATGTCCTGTGCGGAAACACAAACCACTAAAGCGAAGAACAGGATGAGGGTTGGTAAAATTCTTTTCATCGGCTACGGGGTTCGGGTTACGAGGTGCGGGGTAATGGTTTCTTTATTTTAACACGGTTATCATTTGCGTTAATTTTTCTGCAGGCGAATCGGGTGTTAGCTGATATTCCAGTATGCAGATATAATTACCGGGGCTTAACCGGCTGAAATCAAAATTGTCGGTGTTGGGGTTTACCGGGTCATCATAGTTGCGGAAATTTTTCCATGTCTTTACCGGCACACCCCAGCGGTCGAGCAGGGTAACTTTGTTTTCGTACACGTACTCCACGTTCACGATCTTGAGCCTGTCGTTAATGTTATCGGCATTAAACGGTGTTATTAAATCATGTATGCGGATGTCCACCCGTTCGCCAATGCCAATGGTAAGCACCGGTTTAGTGGCAGGTATGAAGCTGGTAACAAAATCGCCAGTGGCGCCACCACCTAAGTTAATAGCCGTAGCGCCTGTTTCATCATCGGCCTGCACGGCCACAAGGCGCTGCGAAGCATCAAGCGAAGTGCCCGGCATATAGAGCGACACCGGTGATCCGCGAAACGTGCCACCGGAGGTTGACACCATCCAGTAACGGTTGCTGGCAACTTCACTTACATCGAGCGGAAGGGTGAGGTTCGCGCCCGTGTTAAACACCTGAACACCAAGTTCTACATCTCCATCAGTTACAGATGTAAACGCTATAGGCGCGTACGTTCCACCTGCTCCAACAGGAAAAAAGCGTGTGCCTGTGCCGCGTTGATAGAGCGTACCGTTTACATGCGAGTCTACATTTCCGATAAGAACAGTGTTACCGGTGTACACTATTCTATTAGTGCCTGGTACAAGTATGCCTGCGTTAAAAGTCATGGCATTGGTTACTGTCCACTCGCCATTGCCTGCCAGGTTTTTGTTGCCTGCGAAAAGAAGCGAAAGTCCACCCAACGTTACAGGCGCGTTGGCCGTGAGTGATTGATTAATACCCGTGAGCGCCAACGTTCCGTTAAAAGAAGCCCTGGTGTCGTTGGCGCTGATGAAGTTCACATTCCCGCTCACTGCAATGGTGGTGCCGGGGTTTCTGGCTTCAATGGTTGTGCCCGGGCCAATGGTAAGCTGGGCGTTTGCCACAACAGCACAACCAACTGCCAGGCAACAACTAAGGAGGATATGTTTTGTTTGGTTCATCTATCTAATTTCTTATTCCTGAAGTCTTCTTTTTTAAATCGTTAATCTTAATTCATTTACAAGTTTCTAATTTAAGAACAACGATTGCTGATTTTTGATTTTAGAAGTTCAGTATCGTACATCATAAAATCTAAAATCGTTAATCATGTATCGTAACTCTAATTCTAATTCCGCCAGTTGGCGCGTGTGGACACACGCCAAGGCGGAGGCGGAGATATGTTTTGTTTGGTTCATCTATCTAATTTCTTATTCCTGAAGTTTTCTTTCTTAAATCATTTACAAGTTTCTAATTTAAGAACAACGATTGCTGATTTTTGATTTTAGAAGTTCAGTATCGTACATCATAAATCTAAAATCGTTAATCATGTATCGTAACTCTAATTCTAATTCCGCCAGTTGGCGCGTGTGGACACACGCCAAGGCGGAGGAGTACGATGACCGTTGTTGCCAGAAACAGCCACTGGGGTATTTTTTTGGTACACATGGTTAGAGGGTTTAGTTGATTTTAGTTTTTATAGTCAACAGTCATGCTATCTTAGTTTTTGTTCTTGTCTATTTTTGGATTTTTTAATTCCATGTTCAGGTAATTCTTGATTTCTTCCAGTTCTCGTTTCAGTTTACTGATCTCATCCTGCTGGGCTTCAATGATTTTTTGTTGTTCCTGAACAGCTTTGATGGTTACTATCTGGGCATGGTACGTGTCAATCTGGATAATCTCATCTTTATCACCGTCAACATATTCACCGCTGCCTTGTGCGGCTTCCGGAAAAACCTCCCGAAACTCCTGTGCGATAAAGTTGTAATAATAGTTGTCTTTTAGTGATGGATGTTTCTTCATCCACTCTTGGGTATATTTGAATTTCACTGGGCGCAGCTTTTTGATCAGTTCCAGACTGTTATCTATATCCTGAATATCTGTTTTAATCCTCTTATCAGAATTGGCGAGCCAACCTCCTGCTGCAGCTTTCGAGGCATTGCCTTCAACTTCGAGCCGGTTTGCAGCAGGGCTTCGACCTATGCCAACGTTCCCATTTCCTTGTATTCGCATCAGTTCAGTACTGGTTGTGGGGGTGGCTCCTGCGAAAAATATATGACTCGACACATTACTTTGAGTTTGGTACCGGATCATCCCTGATTGAACACCAAAGCCGTAAAACTGGTGATCATTATTATTGACATCATATAGCACAAGTTTACGGTTTCCAATACTTGAAGCTAATTGCAGCGGTGCATTGGGTGTAGTTATGCCAATACCAACATTGCCCTGAACAATCAACCCATTAGTGGGTGCTGCTGTTGCCGTGTAACCTGATCCTATTGAAGTACCTGCAGCAACTGTAAGTCTGTTTGCCGGGGCTGTTGAGCCAATCCCCACATTGCCAGAGTTGGTAATTCTCATCCTCTCTGTAGTGGTTGATGCCCCTAATAATGTCGTTGAAAATGTTATCCTGCCGGGAACGCTGGTACCCGAAACAACTCCATCAACATTAAACTGGATGCCTGAACTCAGGTTGTATGCTGATGCTGTGCGCCCACTAACTGAAAATCCGCCAAGATAATCACCATTGACAACAGCAACAGGCGATGCCACTGTGCCCTTGGATCGCAACAATGAAATACCTGGCCCGCGTGTGGCTGTGGTGGAATGCCCCTCCAACGTAGCAATGGTGCCTGCTCCGCCCACATCACCGGCAACATGGAAAAAATTTGCGGGGGTAGTGCCAATGCCTACATTGCCCGCAGCGTCTATTCTCATCCTTTCGGCATCGGTAGTGCTGAATATTATCGGCCTGTTTGATCTGTTAAATATATGTAAGGCTTGTTGTGTTTTACCATTCATAAATGATCCGGCACCGGATAATAAATTACTAACTATACCACTCTCTGATCCTGCACCACTGTTACGCATAACCAATCCCTCACTCTCATCCCCGGAAGCTGTCTCAAAGTAAACATCACCACCGTCCCGTTGCACAATAATACCCACATCCGCAAGAGATGATGAATAGAATTCTTCTCCAACCATTACGTTTCCTTCCTCATATAAGATATTATTACCAATGCGCGTCCAGTTAGAACCACCTCCTGCGGGTGTTTGCCACGAGGCTACGCCAGTGGCATCGCTGGTGAGCACGTGGCCTGCGGCCTCGTTGCCATCGGCAATTTGTATGGAGCCTTCAAACACTGCGGCATGGCTGTTAAAGCTGTATGCCCGCAAGCCCGGGCCGTTGTTACCCAGGGCACTAACACCAGCGCCTGTGCCGGTACTTTCGCCCTCTACACCCGGGGCGCCAGTGGAATAGCTGGTACCAACCACGCCCGCACCCGAAGTAGAAATACCAGCAATGGCATATCCTCCGCCTGCACCGGTAGTTCGGGCCGTAATGGCATTATCGGTTGAGGTTTGCACTTCAAGTTTATTAGTGGCATTAGGCGTTACAGTTCCAATACCTACGCTGGTTGTTCCATTATCAAAAATCTGCGAAGCGACAAGGCCGGCACCATCTCCTCTGGGTATGATGTTTAAGGCTGAAAATCCACCTCCGCCTGCTTCATCAGCAGGCTCCCAAACAGTACCATTCCATTTTAATACCTGGCCATTGGTGGCACCTGCCTGTTCAATTTTACCTGGACCAACAGAAGCGATTTTTACATTGGTAACTGCGCCTGCGGCAATTTTGTCTTGTCCAACAGCATTGTCGGCAAGTTTGGCTCCGGTTACAGATAGGTTTATAAGGCTCCCCCCATCAACGGTAGCAATTTTTTCATAGGTCACGGTAGCATCGGTAAGTTTTGCTCCGTCAATTCCAGAAGCAATTTTAGCGTTGGTTACTGCACCATTATTGATCTTGGGTGTGGTTACGGCATTGTTAGCCAACATTATAGTTTCTATCCCCTCATCGATAACCCTGATAACGGGTGTGGTTGATTGGTCGGCAACATCTATCGCGCCTACACCCGATACGTTGGTTACCGTTCCGGTTCCACCCACCGCTGCGGGTGTCCAGGCGGTGCCACTCCATTGCAATACCTGGCCAATGATAGTGCCTGGTTCAAGGCTTATTACGGGTGTGGTACTTCCGCTGGCTACAGATATGGGGGCAACGCCAGTTACGTTTACCACTCCGCCACCACCGGCTGTAAGATCTTCGGCAGGTTCCCAAACAGTACCATTCCATTTTAATACATGGCCGATGGTGCTGCCAGGCGTAAGCTTGGCAGGAGGTACTGTGCCATCGGCAAGTTTACTTCCGGCTATTTGTGCCGCAGGGCTGATGTCTGCATTAGTGATTGTTCCATCAGTAATTTGAGTTGAGGTAATAGCATTAACCAATAGGGGGTTTCCTGCTGATCCATCGCCAGTAATTGTTGTTCCGTCAACTGAAACCGTTCCACCACCGCCACCGGTTTCATCGGCTGCAAGCTCCCACTGATTGGTAGCCTGATTCCATTTTAATATCTGTCCGTTAGTGTTACCCGGTGCAAGTTTGGCAGGAGTTACTGCGCCAGGGGCAATTTTGGTTTCGGTAATGGCACTGGTGTGTATGTGGTTTTCTGTTACTGCCCGGTTGGCATCGTTAACACCAGATTGGAGTTTGGCGGAGGTTACGGCATTGTCAGCTAATTGAGCTGTGTTCACGCCTCCGGTTGCAATACTAATTGTGCCTATGCCAGTTATCGTCCCGCCATCAAGTCCGGTTCCGGCTGTGATTGATGTTACTGTTCCGGTTCCGCCCACCGCTGCGGGCGCCCAATTGCTTCCGTTCCATTGTAATACCTCTCCGTTTGATGCGCCTCCGGCTGTAAGTTTACCCGGTGCAACGTTTAATATTTTAGCATCGGTTACTGCGCCATTGGCAAGGTCAGCTTCAGCAATGGTGCCATCTAAAATTTTTGCAGAGGTAACTGCACCGTTGGCTATATGTGTTTCGGTAATGCCGGCATTGGCCAGACTGATGACAGGCGTGGTGGTTGGTGAAGTAACGGTTATTGGGGCTGTACCGCTTACATTGGTTACCGAGCCGCCCCCTGCTGAAATTTCCTGGAACTGCCAGGTGCCCGCCCCAGCAGGGTCATATACCAATGCCCTCACCGCGCCCGTTCCCGGCAAGGCGGGTATGGATCTTCCGCGCACTCCTGTAACCGTGCTGCTGTTGTAAGGCCCCGAAAGGTCGTTGCCCGCAGAAACAGCTTCCCACCGGGTTCCGTTCCACATAAGCACCTGGCCGCCCGTGGGAGCGGTAAAGGACAGCGGAACTGTGACAGGCGACCCGGAAAGCGTAAATACATTGCCGGTAAGGGCAAGGTCTTGGTTTCCGCCACTGCCGCCCGCCCCGGCCTGCACCCATTCGCTGCCGCTCCAATAAAACACGGCATTAAGCTGGTTGTCAAAAACCATCATGCCTTTTTCATCGGTATTGTTGAGGTTCATAGCGTTGCGCTGTGCGGTGTTCATGGCCGGGAGCAACAAGCCCTGGCCCTGGCTATCGCTACTCTTCAGCCAAAGAATGGCTTTTTGTTTGGTGTCGGTTGTACCGATAGAAACGGCATCTTGTGCATCGGCCTTGTGGCAACTGATACCGGCCAGCAATAAAACAACAGCAAACAGGGTTTTTGGGGTAAAGGTTGTGGTCTTCATGATTAAAGCGTTAGTGATTCAGGTGCTTTTTTGATGTTAAAGGGCGTTTTGGATAGGTAAGGTAGTGAATTTGAGATTAATACAACACATAATCTGAAAGCAGAAGCTTTTGAAAGGCTCAAATTGGTTAAATCTGCAAAGGTTTTTACTTTTGCCCCCTCCAAAGGAGTCCTTTGGACTTGCCCAGGTGGTGAAATTGGTAGACACACTACTTTGAGGGGGTAGCGCCTTAACCGGTGTGCTGGTTCGAATCCAGTCCTGGGCACTTTTCCTGCCTGCGCTAAAGCTTCGGCAGGCAGTTATTTGGTAATGAGGTTTTAACCTTGATGATTAGGCCGAAGTGGTGGAATTGGTAGACACGCACGTTTCAGGGGCGTGTGTCGCAAGACGTGAGGGTTCGAGTCCCTCCTTCGGTACTTTACAATTAGCAATTGGCAATTAACAATACAGGAATAAGGTGAATCGTAAATCCTAAGTCCTAATCCCTAAAGTCCCAAGTCCTAATACTTAACCGAAACCGTGCCTTTGTACTGGCGGTGGGTGTAGGTGAGGTGGTAATAATAAACGCCTGCCGCAAGGTTTTTAGGATACCATTTAAAATCGCGGTCGGAGCTTTCAAACACTTGCTTGCCCCAACGGTCGTAAATGCGGATGTTCACGTAGCTGCCTATGCAATTATCTTTCGGTAAAATACTTTCGTACTGATCGGGCGGAATAAGTTTTACCATCGCGAAATAATCGTTAACGTCATCGCCATTGGGTGTTACTATGTTTGGCGGAATAAAATCCTGGTGGTCGCTTTCTTCATCTTTTATAACCAGGTCAACGCCAATAGTATTTTGCATAGCGCTAAAACACCTGCCGTCATCAACGGTAAACTCAAACCGGTAATCGTTTTCAAAAATTCCGTTAAGGAAAATTGAACAGTCGGGGTTCCAGGTAAAGGTTGATTCAATTTCGCCAACGCCTTCAACCGGCAAAAACGAATAATCGGCAGGGGGCACGGTGCCGCTGGCACGCGTAAGGCTAACGCGCATCTTGTCTTGCGGAGAAACATCCGCATCGGTTCCTTTTACGTTCAGCCGAATCTCATGACCGCGAATAACATTTATCGTTCCGTTTACAACTTGTTGATCGGGATTCAGGTTCTCTATAAAAATTTCGGGCGCGAGGTTATCGGGCGGCTCAACATTCACCACTACAACAAGCGTATCGGCTTTGTAGAAACGGCACTTGTTGGCGTTGTCTATCACAATAAACTCAAGCTCATATACTGATTTTACGTTCAGGTCTATTTTATCGCAATCCAGATACCAGTTGGCCGGTGTTGATACATCACCGTAATTTTCATCACCGGGGCAGATTATCCCTACCGTTGCAGGATTGAACTCCCTGTCGTTTAATTTCAACACTAAAAAATCCTGGTCTTCATCCGTACCGAACACATTAAATCCCAACGGTTCGTAAATCTTGCGGGTTATCTCTACACGTTTTTCATTTGCCTGCTGGATGTCGGAACTGATTACAGGGTCGGCATTTCCGGGCAAGCGAATGCTCAAATTAAAATGCAGGGTATCTCCGCTGGCCTGCACACACTTATCCCTGTCTTCAACAATTACTTTTATGTTGAATTGTGTTTTCTGCGTGAAGTCGTACACATCGCATCGCGAATCCCAGGTGAACAACCCCGTAAGCTGTCCGGGTTGTGTCGGGTCGAGGCTTAACGTCATGCCTGCGCTACTAATATCAAAACCATCTACCAACACAAAAACATCCAACTGGTCATTGTCAGCATCATTTGCCAGAATAGGCACGCTAATTAACGGGTCGCCTTCATTGATATGAATGGTTTGATCGGGCGTAACAAATGCAGGTGAATTATTAACCGGGGGCTGAACGTAAACATTTATAACCAACGTGTCCGACAAGGGCAAACTACACGCATCATCATAAGCGATAATGCCCACCTGGTAATTGCCGCCCGGCACATACGAACACTCCGGAAAGCAAATAGTGAAATCGGCCACGCTCCCGTTAATTAACGTTGCCGTGTTTACGGTTGGCAATAAGTCATTCAGGTAACGCGAAGTGTGCCTGAAGTTGAGCGGAATCACACGAATGCTTACTTTCTCCTGGAAGTTGTCTTCAGGCTTTTGAGAGTCGGTATCAGACACCTGCACCTCCACACACCGGTCGGCATCAGCAACCGAATTGGTAAACGAAACCGACAGTGTTTGATTAGGCTGACTGAACGCTGCTATTCCTTTTTTTCTTCCTACAATCTGCGGAGGTTCGGCAACAGGGCAGGCATCTACCACGAACATTTGAAAATCGCGCCTGAGTTCACCAATCTTTACACCATCCCTGAATTCTTCGCACTTAATGGCAAAAACATAAAGGCCAATGCCAAACTGGGGAGGCGTTACGGTAAGAAATCCATCATCGCTGATCTCAAGATCGGGCTGACCATTCATTATATTATTGAGGCTGAAACCCGGCCGCCAGTTTATGTCGGGGTACGGGCCGGAGCGTGGCAATCCACCGGGCGGAAGCGCATCGGGCGATAGTGTATTTAAAGGCGTAACAATGGAGTACACCAACGAATCGCCATCATCATCAGTTCCGCCAAAATCAACATAGTATTTTTTGCCGGGGCAGGCGTAATCGCTTAATGGCGGAAACAACCGGGGTGATGAGTTAATAAATGGCTCACCGTTTTTTACCACAGGCGGAAACTCTAAGTAAAAAGTTTGTCCGGCATAGCGCGCACCTAATGCCGGGTCTTCGCTATAAATGTTGTTGATACCGTAATTGCGGCAGCACCGCTCCCACGCCACATAATATCCTTCCGGGTCGTTGAACAACGCAGAACTTAGCGTGAGTGTGTTGGTGTAATATATTTTTGATGTTTTGATACCTCCTTGAGAGCATTCGGGTTGTGTGTAGGGAACGTTTTCCATATTGGTTAAAAACAAGCGCAGGCTGTTAACCATAATGAAATTGTCGCGCTTGCGGAAAATGCGAATATCCACAGACTGGTCGAGCGCACCGGGATTGCCATTCACTTCATCAAAATACAGAATCATATTCAGCCGGTAGGTATTACCGGAAATATGGAGGAGTTCAAACTCACCCCCCACAATATGAGAGGCCCGTGCCGAAAAACAGGCCAATAACAGCGCACCGACAATAAAAATAGCTCTCATAACAACTTCGCAACACGAAAGATAAGAAAACATGGGCAAGATAAAACACCTGCCATTTGGTTAATTTGCCGCCATGATGAAGAAAGGAGAAATTCTGGAGAATATTCACGTAGAAAGCATGGCCGCAGAGGGTAAATGCGTGGCGCACCACGAGGGCAAAGTGCTGTTTGTGGAGGGGGCCGTGCCGGGCGACATCGCAGATGTACAGGTAACGAAAATCAAAAATAATTTCTTAGAGGGAAAATCCGTATCGGTAAAAAAAGAATCCGAACATCGTGTTGCGCCAACGTGTTCGCATTTTGGTTTTTGCGGAGGCTGCAAGTGGCAACATCTCAACTACACCATGCAGCTTCACTACAAGCAACAACAGGTAACGGATAGCTTTAAACACATTGGCGGGCTGACCTTTCCGGAGGTAAGCAACATTATAGGTTCTGCAAAAACATATCAGTACCGCAACCGGCTTGATTTCAGCGCTTCCGCGCAACGTTGGCTTACGCATGAAGAACTTAAAAGCGGTGTGCCTTTCGGAGAACCGGCACTTGGTTTTCATGTGCCCAAAAGTTTTGATAAGGTGTTTGATGTACGCACGTGTTACCTGCAACCCGAACCCAGCAATGCCATCCGCTTAGCGATAAAAAAAACAGCTATACAAAACAACATTCCGTTTTTCGATTTGCGAAAACAAACCGGCTACCTGCGCACCGTTACCATACGCTCAACAAATATTGGAGAAATTATGGTAATCGTTCAGGTAGCGCAAAATCAGGAAGCGTGGCTTCGCCTGATCATGACGGCATTGGAAGAACAGTTCCCGCAACTAACATCGCTGTTGTACATTATCAATACCAAACGCAACGACACCTTCCACGACCAGGAAATCTTAACCTGGAAAGGACGACCATACATAATAGAGTCAATGCCCCGCCCTGATGGAGCCGGTGAGCTTCAATTTCATGTAGGGCCAAAATCTTTTTATCAAACAAATTCAGAACAGGCCTATACGTTATACAACGTGGCATGGCAGTTAGCTGCCTTAACGGGAAACGAGCTTGTGTACGATTTATATACCGGCACGGGAACCATCGCCAATTTTGTAGCGGCACACGCTAAAAAAGTAATCGGGCTTGAATATGTTGAAGCAGCCGTTGAAGACGCGCGAAAAAATGCAGCCGTTAATAATATTCATAATGCAGCCTTTTATGCAGGCGATATGAAAAATTTATTAGATGAAGATTTTATTTCAGCGCACGGAAAACCGGATGTGATCATCACCGACCCACCCCGTGCCGGCATGCACGAAGACGTGTGCCGGATGTTGTTGCAGGCAGCGCCTCAGCGTATTGTGTATGTAAGCTGCAACCCCGCCACGCAAGCCCGCGATTTGAAAATCCTTTCAGAAAAATATACGATTACAGCCGTACAACCCGTTGATATGTTTCCGCACACCATGCACGTTGAGAATGTGGTGAGGTTATGGTTAAAATAAATTAGCTTTACGCCATCACAACAAATTCACACCATGTTAAAACACACACTCATCATTATCGCTGTATGTTGTTTGATGCTACCGGCAACAGCACAAGATACAACAGCCTTTAAAGCCGAAACATTTACATCATCTGCCGACCATGTGTTACCGTATCGCATCCTGTATCCTGATGATTATAAAAAAGGCAAAAAATACCCGGTAGTTCTGTTTCTGCATGGCGCGGGCGAGCGTGGCGACAACAACGTAAGTCAGTTGATACACGGTTCAAAACTTTTTGCCAATGCCGAAAACCGCAAGAAGTTTCCGGCCATTGTTATTTTTCCGCAATGCGCTAAAGAATCGTATTGGTCGGCCGTAGAGGTTGACAGAACCCAAACACCGTTTACGCTTGCCTTTGATTACACCAAGCCGATAACGCCTCCGCTTCAGGCCGCTATTGAATTGCTGCAACGTATAATTCAACAAGGTTCGGTTGATCAATCGCGGATTTACATCACCGGTCTTTCTATGGGCGGCATGGGCACGTTTGAAGCCGTGTATCGTTACCCCAATTTATTTGCAGCAGCCATGCCCATTTGTGGCGGTGCCGACCTGAACGCTTATGACGAGCGCGTGGTAAAAGTTCCGTTCAGGGTATTTCATGGCGCTGATGATGCTGTAGTGAGTGTTGACCAATCGCAGAAGATTGTTGAGAAACTAAAAACGCTGAACGTTGCCGTTGAATATATTGAATACCCAGGCGTTAATCATAACAGTTGGGACAAGGCTTTTGCCGAACCTGATTATCTGAGTTGGATGTTTAGCAGGAAGCGTAAATAGTAATCAGCTTCATAAAAGGAACTACCTAACATTCGTTCTTAAAAATTTTTTCCTGTCATTCTCTTGAAAAGAAAAATTTTATTGCTGACAATTGTAAATCAGTAGAACAAAATGAAAAATAAGTCGCACATATTGTCAACACGTACCAACCTACTCGGGCTTGGCACGGGCAATATCGTGCTTGTCATTAGCGTCATTATTATTAACCACGTGTCAGGGCGACAATGATCTGAATTATATAAAAAGAAATAACCAGAGCCGCCCTGATGACAAAACATCAGGGCGGTTTTATTTTATACAAATAAACACGAACTAACAGTTGTTATAAAACTTATGTACTACACCAAAGACACAGTCGTTTACCTGAACGGAAAATTTATTAAGGCCACTGACGCCACTACCGACCTTTACAGTCAAACCCTGCACTATGGCTACGGAGCCTTTGAAGGCATTCGCGCCTACAACACCCGGCAGGGAACCAAAATCTTCAAAGCGTGGGAGCATTACGAGCGGCTTCGCCATAGTTGCATTTCAGTAGGCATACCTTTTCAGTACGATACCGAAGAGCTCATCCAGGTAACGTATAAAATTCTAAGCAAAAACAATTTAAAAGACGCCTACATCCGCCCGCTGGTGTATTGCAGCCCCAATATGCAGTTGCAACAACCCAAAGAAGTGTACATCATGATTGCCGCCTGGGAATGGGGCAAATACTTAGGCGATAACCTGTTGAAACTTTGTATCTCATCTTACCAACGACCAAACCCGAACTCGGTAAAAGTAGATGCAAAAATTACCGGATACTATGTAAACTCCATTCTCGCCACCAGCGAAGCCAAAGTGCGCAGCTATGACGAAGCCCTCATGCTTGACATGAATGGAAATGTTGCAGAAGCGCCCGGGGCAAATTTCTTTTTTGAAAAAGACGGGGCGTTATACACACCGCCCCTTGGTCATATTCTTCCGGGCATTACGCGGCAAACCGTTATCAACATCTGTCGCGAACTCGACATACCCGTACAGGAAAAACATTTTACTCCGCAAGAACTGCACCATGCCGACAGCGCTTTTCTCTGCGGCACCGCAGCCGAAGTAATCGGTATTGAATCAATTGATGCGCGACCCTTTACCAAAAACTGGAAAGACAGCCTCGGCAGCATCATACAGGAAGCATACAAATCGCAGGTATTGGAGAAATCATTTAGTCATGTAATCATCTAAGTACATCTCTAAAACTCTTTGAAGCATAAACATCAAAAATGTCATTAAACAAATACAGCCGTACCATTACACAAGACCCGACACTGCCTGCCTCGCAGGCCATGTTGTACGGCATTGGTTTATCCGAACACGATTTAACAAAAGCACAGGTTGGTATCGTGAGCACAGGCTTTGATGGCAACACGTGTAATATGCACTTAAACGCATTGGCCGGTGAAGTAAAGCAAGCCGTGTGGGATAACGAACTGGTCGGATTGATTTTTCATACCATTGGCGTAAGCGATGGCATTAGCAACGGCACCGAAGGTATGCGCTATTCACTCGTAAGCCGCGACCTGATTGCCGATTCGATTGAAACCGTATGTGGTGCGCAGTATTACGATGGACTGATAGCCGTTGTGGGCTGCGATAAAAATATGCCCGGCTCGCTTATCGCGATGGGCAGGTTAAACCGCCCCGCTATTATGGTGTATGGCGGCTCCATTGCCGGAGGCCATTATAAAGGACGAGAGCTGAACATTGTATCGGCTTTTGAAGCCCTGGGCGAAAAACTTCAGAACAAACTAAACGATGAAGACTATAAAGGCATTATACAAAATGCCTGCCCCGGTGCGGGCGCTTGTGGCGGAATGTACACGGCTAACACGATGGCCTCGGCCATTGAAGCACTGGGTATGTCGTTGCCTTATTCGGCCTCGAACCCAGCGTTAAGCAAAGAGAAATCGGCCGAGTGTGTGGAAGCGGGCAAGGCCATTCGTTTGTTGTTGGAAAAAGATTTGAAGCCGCGCGACATCATGACGTTCAAGGCATTTGAAAATGCTATTACCGTAGTGATGGTGTTGGGCGGATCGACCAATGCGGTGTTGCACCTGATCGCGATGGCAAAAAGCGTTGGCATAAAACTTACGCAAGATGATTTCCAGCGTATATCCGATAAAACTCCGCTGCTCGCTGATTTAAAACCGAGCGGAAAATATTTGATGGAAGCGCTCCATAAAATCGGAGGCGTGCCTTCGGTGATGAAATATCTTTTACAAAAAGGTTATCTGCATGGCGATTGCATTACCGTAACCGGAAAAACCGTTGCCGAAAACGTAGCCAATGCAAAAACGATTGACTTCGATAAGCAAGACATCATCTATCCTTTTGAAAAACCACTTAAACAAACCGGGCACTTGCAAATCCTGTATGGCAACCTTGCCGAAAAAGGAGCGGTAGCAAAAATCACCGGTAAGGAAGGCGAACGTTTTCAGGGCACTGCCCGCGTGTTCGATGGTGAGTTTGAATTGGTAGATGGTATTAAATCCGGGAAAATCCAGCATGGCGATGTAATTGTAATCCGTTATGTGGGGCCGAAAGGCGCACCGGGTATGCCCGAAATGTTAAAACCGACTTCATTAATTATAGGAGCGGGTTTCGGAAAAACTGTTGCCCTGATAACCGATGGCCGCTTCAGTGGAGGCTCGCACGGTTTTGTGATTGGTCACATTACACCCGAGGCTTTCGATGGCGGAGTTATCGCCCTGGTACGCGACAACGACCCGATCGAGATTGACATTACCCGTAACCAGATTAACCTGTTAGTGAGCGATGAAGAAATCGCCAAACGAAGATCAACTTTTAAAGCACCTGAGTTTTCGGTGAAAAACGGAGTGCTGTTCAAATATGCAAAACAAGTAAAGACTGCTGCCGATGGATGCGTTACTGACGAAGACTAAAACCGAAACAAAAAAAATTCCTGTACAACAGATTTCCGGATCGGAAGCCTTGTTGCGTTGTTTAATTGCCGAAGGTGTAGATGTGCTGTTCGGATACCCGGGCGGTGCTATTATGCCGGTGTATGATGCGTTGTACGGATTTAAAGATAAACTCAATCATATTCTTGTCCGTCACGAACAGGGCGCCATTCATGCGGCACAAGGTTATGCACGCGCAACCGGAAAAACCGGAATAGCGATGGTTACTTCGGGGCCGGGCGCGGCCAATCTTGTTACCGGTTTGGCCGATGCGGCAATTGATTCAACGCCTGTTGTTTGTATTACCGGCCAGGTGGCCGAACATTTATTGGGTACCGATGCTTTCCAGGAAATGGATGTGATCAACACCACACTGCCCGTTACCAAATGGAATGTTCAGATCACGCAGGCCTCTGCCATTGCTTCGCAGGTAGCCAAAGCATTTTACATTGCCCGCAGTGGCAGACCAGGCCCGGTGCTGATCGACATTACCAAGAACGCACAGATTGAAATGATGGACGAGTTTGAATACGAAAAATGCGAGTCAGTTAGAACGTATTCACCTAAACCAACATTAGATCATACCGCTGTTGAAGCTGCGGCCGCTCTGATCAACAGTGCAAAGAAACCGTACATCCTCGTTGGGCAGGGCGTTCAGTTAAGCGGTGCTGAAAAAGAATTATTAGCCTTTGTTGAAAAATCAGGGATACCCGTTGCTTCAACCTTACTCGGATTGTCAACCTTGCCAACCAATCATCCTTTGTATGTTGGTTATTTGGGTATGCACGGAAACTACGGTACGAACGTACTCACCAATTCATGCGATGTGTTGATTGCCATCGGTATGCGTTTCGATGACCGCGTTACCGGAAATGTTTCCAAGTATGCGAAACAGGCAACAGTAATTCACATCGAACTCGATAAAGCCGAGATCAACAAAATCATAAAAGCCGATGTGGCCGTACATGCCGATGCCAAAGAAGCGTTGAAAGCATTGCTTCCGCTGATTAACGAAAACAAACACGATGAGTGGCACAGGCGTTTTACGGAAGCCAGTCGTGTAGAGCACGAAAAGGTAATCCAGTTCGATTATTATCCGTTGGATAAAGCCTTGAAAATGGGCGAGGTAATCCGCGAGTTAGGCGAGCAAACCAAAGGCGAAGCTGTAATCGTAACCGATGTCGGCCAACATCAAATGGTTACTTCGCGCTATTATCCGTTCAAAAAAACAAGAAGCAACATTACTTCGGGCGGTGCAGGAACAATGGGTTTTGCGTTGCCCGCTGCTATGGGTGCGGCATTGGCTGTTCCGCAAAGGCAGGTAGTTGCTGTTATTGGCGATGGCGGGTTTCAAATGACGCTTCAGGAACTCGGAACAATCATGCAATACAATATTCCTGTAAAGATTATTGTATTGAATAATAACTTCTTAGGCATGGTGCGGCAATGGCAACAATTGTTTCACGATAAACGCTATTCGTTTACCGAAATGACCAACCCGAATTTCGTTGCCCTGGTTGAAGCGTATTCTATTCCGGCTAAAAAAATTACCGAACGTACTGATTTAAAAGACGGGTTAACCGCTATGCTGAACAGCGCGGGGCCATACTTTTTAGAAATTGTTGTAGAGAAAGAAGGGAACGTATTCCCGATGGTTCCAACCGGTGCAGGTGTGGCCGAGGTATTGTTGGAACCCCAAACGAAAAAGCAATGAAACAAGAGTTCACGATAGAAATTTCAAGCGATAATAATTTTTCGGTGTTAAACCGGATCATTAATGTACTGAACAGAAGGCGCGTGCGCATCAAACGCCTGATGGCGCACGAAAACGAAGACGACTTTCGCAAAGGCGGAGCGATCATCCTCGTGTTTACCACACCCGATCTTATCGAAAAAGTTAAGCATCAATTAGAAAAGCTAATCGAAGTTGACTATGCAAACTATTTCAGCGGAAGCGATCATTACATAGCACTCAGCGAACAAATCGTTGATGTTGATTAAATCAAAAAAATCTAAAATCTAAATTCTAAATTCTAAATTCTAAATTCTAATCACTAACAACTAAATACTTTAAGGAATGGCAAAAATTAATTTTGGAGGAACAATAGAAGATGTGGTAACCCGCGAGGAGTTTCCGATGGAAAAAGCATTGGACGTAATGAAAAACGAAACCATCGCGATTATCGGCTACGGTGTGCAGGGCCCTGCACAAGCATTAAACCTTCGCGATAACGGCTTCAACGTAATTGTTGGTCAGCGTAAAGGTTCTAAAACATGGGACAAAGCCGTATCGCATGGTTGGGTTCCGGGCGAATCCTTGTTCGACATTGAAGAGGCGGCCAAAAAAGGAACCGTTATTCAGTTTTTATTATCCGATGCCGGACAAATTGCCTTGTGGCCAACCATTAAGCCGCACTTAACAACAGGTAAAACTTTGTATTTCTCGCACGGATTCGGTATCACATTCAAAGAACAAACCGGTATTGTGCCGCCTGCCGATGTAGATGTTGTGCTGGCCGCACCAAAAGGTTCGGGTACTTCCGTGCGCAGATTATTCCTGCAAGGTAAAGGCATTAACGCCAGCTATGCGGTGTTTCAAAATGCCAGCGGTAACGCTACCGAAAAAGCCATTGCATTGGGTATTGGCGTAGGAGCCGGTTATTTGTTTGAAACCGATTTCAAAAAAGAAGTCTATTCTGATCTGACAGGCGAACGCGGAACACTGATGGGCGCTATTGCCGGAATTTTTGAAGCACAATACGAAGTGTTGCGTTCAAAAGGCCACACGCCTTCGGAAGCATTCAACGAAACCGTAGAAGAATTAACACAAAGTTTAATGCCACTCGTTGCCGAGAATGGTATGGACTGGATGTACGCCAACTGTTCGACTACCGCGCAACGTGGTGCGTTAGACTGGAAAAAGAAATTTAAAGCGGCTACACTTCCGGTATTTAAAGAGTTGTACGAAAGTGTAGAAACCGGTGCCGAAGCAAAGCGCACTATTGATACATGCAGCAAACCCGACTACCGCGAGAAGCTGGCCGAAGAATTAAAAGAACTCCGCGAAAGCGAATTGTGGCAAGCCGGTGCAGCCGTGCGCGCCTTGCGCCCCGAAAAGCAACAGGTAGAAGCCTCGATGATCAACTAATCAGACTTTAGACATTAGTATCAAGACATTAGATTGTCTTGATACTAATGTCTAAATATTAATGTTCAAACAATGTTAACGACAACCAAGCATAATCTCGACATCAACGCTGCTGCCGAAACACTGAAGAACGTGGCGCTTAAAACGCCTTTGCAGTTTCATAAAAAGCTGTCGGAAAAGTTTCAGACCGAGATTTACATCAAGCGTGAAGATTTACAGGTTGTGCGTTCGTATAAAATACGGGGAGCGTATAATTTAATCCAGAGTTTAACAGACGAGCAACGCAAGCGGGGCGTGGTGTGCGCCAGTGCAGGCAATCATGCGCAGGGCGTTGCGTTCTCGTGCAGGCAGTTGGATATTAAAGGTGTGATTTATATGCCGGCCATTACGCCCAAGCAAAAAATCAATCAGGTGAAAATGTTTGGAGGCGACAACATCGAGATCGTATTGATTGGCGATACGTTCGATGAATGCCAGGCGCACGCATTAGAATACACTGCCGAACATAACATGACGTTCATCCCCCCGTTCGATCATTTAAAAGTGATTGAAGGGCAGGGAACCGTTGCCAAAGAAATTTTCGATGAGCAATCGGGTATTGATTACATTTTTGTGCCGATTGGAGGCGGAGGTTTGTGTGCCGGTATTTCGCAATATGCGTTAACATATTCGCCCAACACAAAAATTATTGGCGTAGAGCCGCAAGGTGCGCCCTCTATGAAAGAAGCGTTGAAAGCCGGTAAGCCTGTTGTGCTCGATACTATCCAGCGGTTTGTAGATGGCGCTTCGGTAAAAAAAGTAGGCGATATTACGTTCGCGCTTTCAAAAGATTCGATTGTTGATATGTTGCTCGTTCCGGAAGGAAAAGTAAGTTCAACTATTTTACAACTTTATAATGAAGATGCCATTGTGGCCGAACCGGCCGGGGCATTGTCTATTGCCGCACTCGATCAATATGCCGATCAGATAAAAGGCAAAAAAGTGGTGTGTGTGCTAAGCGGTGGCAACAACGACATCGATCGGATGAATGAAATCAAAGAACGTTCTTTATTGTATGAAGGACTGAAACATTATTTCATTGTGCGCTTTGCGCAGCGGCCGGGTGCGTTGAAAGAATTTGTAAACCACATTCTCGGCCAAACCGATGATATTGTGCGGTTTGAGTTCATCCAAAAACACAATAAAGAAACCGGCCCTGCCCTGATCGGCATTGAAGTAAAATCTAAAAACGATTTTAACGCATTGATCGCCCGCATGGACAGCTACAAGCTGAACTATACGCTCGTGAACCAGAACGAAAACCTGTTTGAGTATTTGGTGTAAGGCCTGTTAAAACAGCCAAGTCATTGAATTTTGCAGGCTTTTGAGAAGCCTTTGATTTGTATCTTGCCGATTGGTTATGCAAATTTAACCGCAGAGACCTGCCTACCGGACAGGCAGGTGCAAAGAGCGCAAAGTCAAAAAACTCAGCGGCCTCAGCGCCTTTGCGGTTAAAATTAGTGTAGTTTTATTGCAGGTATGAATGAGTTACAAGCAATCGTAGGGCGACTCTACAATAAACAAAATGATTATGAATAAACTACTGACAATACTTTTTTTCGGGCTAACAACTTTCGTCTATGGGCAACCCAACTTTGATATTACAGACTTTAACGAAAAAATGGAAATTGCAGAATGGCTATACAAATACGACATGGTTGCGTGGTGGACTTCTGACAGCGTAATGATACAAGACAAAAAGGAAATAGAACGGCTTGGTAAAGAATGGTTTTGTTTTGAACAAAATGATACTTGGCACGCTGTTTACGGAAAATATAAAAACAATCAATTTGACCTTGTTTTTCATTTTAAGGTTGACAACAAAGGGCAAGTTAGCAGAACAAGTGAAACGATTGACACGACATTACTTAACAAGTATTCAAGAGCATTGCAGACAGCAAACAATCAATTAAAAGCACTTGAAGACACAGTAAAAATACGGTTTAATCAATACATAAAAGAGAATGAAGACAAAACGCTTTCCGTTTGGGTTTTGCCAGCATTTCAACCAAACAACGTTGCCGTATATGGTGGAGAATTTATATACACAATTGACCCGACAGGAAATCAAATATTAAAAGACGACAGTTATTTTCAGGGACAGTTTCGTGGCTTCAAAGTTGACAATCCAAGAGAAATATGGATTAACTATCAAGAATTAGAAAAACCAACATTAGGTGCTGTGTTTTTTGTTTGGTATTATAAATCATACTTCACCAAAATAATAATTGACAACTCAAAAAGTATCAGCACGGCAATCAAATCAGATGACAGTTGGACTTGGGTACACGCATTGAAAAAACCCGAAAAAAAGAAGAAGAAAAAGAAATGATAAAACAACTGCTTGTAACAAGACCTTAACGTCAGACGGGCTGACACTCGATTCGCGTACTCAATATCATTCAAAGCAAAAACCAAAACAACCAATGCAATCGTTTTCATAGCCTAACTTTTGCCTTTAGATGTTTTTAGAAATACCTGAAATTTTATTTCTCTTAAAAAATCCGTTCCGTTTTTTGAGAATTCAATAAACTCACCTACTTTAGTGAAATCAAATGCAGCGGAATCATTTCCATATCACTTTCACCGCTATCGTGATCACCACGATCACTACTACTATTATTACGGGGTAACCCGTATCTGCACCATATTCCCGTACATCAGGGCTTCTCCAGGAGTTGCATTGATTTTTTATGTTTAATTCATCACGCATAACTTTTTTTATCATGAAGATTTTAAAGTTCGGAGGGTCGTCCATAGAAAACCCCGAACGCATACGACAAGTAATCAACATCATAGAACAACAACCCGAACAGGTGAGTGTGGTTTTTTCAGCATTTGGCGGAGTAACCGATCAGCTAATCCAATGCAGCTTGCACGCGCTGGCTGGTAATCCTGTTTACGAATCAATTTTATCAAAACTTTCCGACAGGCATTTTTCTGCTGTTCGTGAATTGATACCCGTATCAAACCAAAGCGGTGTTCTTGCGCAGGTAAAAATACAGTTCAACGCGCTCGAAGATGTGCTGCACGGTGTTTTCTTAGTAAAGGAACGTACCGCACGCACATTAGATTACATTATGAGTTTCGGAGAACGCATCAGTGCATACATCATCAGCGAGGCCATGAATGCTTCGGGCATTGCAACCGAATACCTCGATGCGCGACAGGTTATCCGAACCGATGATCAGTTTGGTTCGGCACAGGTAGATTTTGAAATCACCAACAGAAACATTGCAGACTATTTTAATAAGCACTCAAAAATTCAGGTTGTAACCGGCTTTATAGCTTCATCCGAAACCGGGGAAACAACAACGTTAGGCCGAAGCGGATCAGACTATACGGCTGCTATTCTTGCCGGAGCGTTACAAACCGATTCACTTGAAATATGGACGGATGTGGATGGAATATTAACGGCCAATCCTAACTTAGTGAAGAAAGCCTTTACCATACCTGAGCTGAGTTACGAAGAAGCCATGGAGCTATCGCACTTTGGCGCGAAGGTAATTTTTCCTTCTACCATGCGGCCTGCTATGGGCAGCAACATTCCCATTTGGATAAAGAACACCTTTAACCCGGAAGCGCGCGGAACGCGCATCAGTTCCAACAGCGCTAATGGCAAAATGATAAAAGGCATCACATCCATTGATAGCATCAGCTTGCTAAACATACAGGGCAGTGGCATGGTGGGTGTGGTTGGTGTTTCCATGCGGTTGTTTGCCGCACTGGCAAAAGAACGCATCAATGTAATTCTTATCAGCCAGGCTTCGTCCGAACATTCAATTTGTCTTGCCGTTGAACGCGCACAAGCTACCCGTGCAAGAAAAGCATTGGAAAAAGAATTTTATCACGAATTGAACAGTAAACAAATCGACTCTATTGAACAAGATGACGACTCAGGTATCATCGCTGTTGTTGGCGATGGCATGAAACATCATTCGGGCACAAGCGGGCGAATGTTTTCGGCTTTAGGGAAAAACGGTATAAATGTAGTAGCCATTGCGCAAGGCTCATCCGAACGGAATATTTCGGCAGTAATCGCCACGAAAGATATTTCAAAAGCGCTATCAGCTTTGCATGATGCCTTCTTTCTCTCGCGTACCAAAACCATTCATCTCTATCTTGCCGGTACAGGATTAATCGGACGCACATTGCTTGATCAAATCAGGCAACAACACCAGGTGCTGTCAGTTGAAAATAATATTGAGATCAGAATTGTGGGCATAACCAACACCCGAACAATGGTATTGAATGAAGAAGGCGTTCCTGTTGAGAGTGCATTAGAATGTGTTGAAAAAAACGGTCGGCCTTCCGACTTAAAAGTTTTTACCGAGGCCATTCATAAATTCAATTTGCCGAACAGTATTTTTATTGATTGTACAGCCAGCGAAAAAGTATCGGAACTGTATGGGGATTTGCTGACAGTCAACATTGCAGTGGTTACGCCCAATAAAAAGGCAAACTCTGCATCGTTTGAACAATACACACAGCTTCGGAAAATTATGCGCGATCATGATGTAAAATTTCTTTACGAAACCAACGTGTGTGCCGGGCTGCCGGTAATCAACACATTAACCGATTTGTTGTTAAGTGGCGATACCGTACAACGAATAGAAGCCGTATTGAGCGGAACGCTGAATTATATTTTTTCATCCTTTACGGAAGGAAAAAAATTCAGTGACGTGGTGATGGAAGCAAAAAAACTTGGTTACACCGAACCCGATCCGCGCGATGACCTGAGTGGCATGGATGTGGCTCGCAAGATGCTCATCCTGGCGCGCGAGACCGGCTTACCCTTAGAGTTATCCGATATACAGGTTGAAAGCTTAATTCCTGAAAATTGCCAGGGCAATCTTTCAATAGATGAATTCCTTCAACGTTTGAAAGAAGCGGATGTATCTTTCGAACAACTTAGAAATGAAGCGGAAAGCAAAAATCAAAAACTGCGTTACCGCGCGTTGCTGGAAGACGGGAAAATCAGTGTGGGGCTTACCGCAGTAGATAGCACTCACCCGTTTTATTCCTTATCGGGAAGCGATAACATTATCCGGTTTATTACTAAGCGATATAGTGATCGCCCCATGGTAATTCGTGGCCCCGGTGCCGGTGCCGAGGTAACTGCGGCAGGCGTGTTTGCCGATCTGATTCGAATTGGAAATAACATCCGGTAATATGGTTCGTGTTAAAGCCTTTGCGCCCGCCAGTGTGGCCAACGTTGCCTGCGGATTTGATGTATTCGGTTTCGCGCTTGAGCAGCCCGGAGATGTAGTAGAAATTTTGCTGAACGATACCGGTGAAATTACTATTAAAGAAATTACCGGAGACCAGGGATTGCTCCCCAGGCATGTTGATGAGAACACATGCAGTGTTGCCATGAGGCAGTTTTTGAAATCATTGAATCTGTCTACCGGTGTAGAAATAAGTTTACACAAACAGTTGCCGTTAGGCAGTGGCATGGGTTCGAGCGCTGCCAGTGCTGTTGCGGCATTAGTTGCCATTAACCATGCTGTTCAAAATCCGCTCACACGTAAACAACTGTTGCCGTTTGCTGTTGAAGCCGAACGCATTGCCTGCGGTACGGCACATGCCGATAACGTTGCTCCTTCGCTGTTGGGCGGATTTGTGCTCATCCGCGATAAAGCAACGCTCGACATTATTTCTATTCCGGTTCCTGAAGAGTTGCACGCAGTGGTTGTTCATCCGCATATTGAAATCAGGACAAGCGATGCCCGCCAGGCCATGAAAAAAATGATAAGTATCGATGATGCCATCAAACAATGGGGAAATGCAGCAGCTTTAATAGCAGGCATGATGAAAAGTGATTATGAACTTATCGGCCGATCGCTTGAAGACGTTGTGGCCGAACCTGTTCGTTCAATTTTCATCCCCGGTTATCAGCAGGTAAAGCAGGCAGCCTTGCAGGCAGGCGCATTGGGTTGCAGCATTTCCGGTTCCGGCCCATCGTTGTTTGCACTGTGCAAAAATCAGGAAGTTGCAAAACATACAGCGCATAGCATGACGGAAGCATTCAACCGCATTGGCCTCACAAGCGATCAGTTTATATCTACCATCAATCACGAAGGAGCAAAAATTCTGAACGACTAACACATTGCATTATGAAGTATTACAGCACAAACAATCCGCAGCATATAGTTTCTTTTCAGGAAGCTGTACTAAACGGGCTTGCTCCTGATGGCGGACTCTACATGCCGCAAACCATACCATCCCTCTCACCTGATTTCATCGCTTCGTTACCTTCTTTCAGCAAATCAGAAATTGCCTTTACTGTCGCGCGGCCGTTTGTAGATGAAGCTATCTCCGATACCGACCTGATGAAAATTGCAGAAGAAACAGTTGCGTTTGATTTTCCGTTGATTTCGCTCAACCCGCATGTTCATATACTGGAATTATTTCATGGACCTACGCTTGCGTTCAAAGATGTAGGCGCGAGGTTCACCGCACGGATTCTGCAACACATTTCACAACAACATCAAAAAAGAATAACCGTATTGGTAGCCACATCCGGTGATACCGGCAGCGCAGTAGCACATGGGTTTTATGAAACAAATGGTATTGATGTGGTCATTCTGTATCCGAAAGGAAAAGTAAGTGTAATGCAGGAAAAGCAATTTGCCACATTAGGCAAAAACATTCATGCCATAGCTGTTGATGGTACGTTCGATGATTGCCAACGAATGGTGAAATCTGCGTTTCAGGATAACGACCTTCGCCAAACCATGTTTCTTACATCGGCAAACTCAATTAACATCGCACGGCTTCTTCCGCAATCGTTTTATTATTTCTTTGCATGGGCAGCTCTACCCACAAAGCAAGAGGTTGTGTTTTCAGTTCCAAGCGGAAATTTCGGCAACCTTACTGCCGGTGTATTTGCAAAAAAGATGGGGTTGCCCATTCATGGATTTATTGCAGCTACCAACAGCAACGATGTAGTTCCGCAATACCTGGAAACAAAACAGTTTTCGCCAAGGCCATCTGTTCAAACCATTAGCAATGCTATGGATGTTGGCAACCCCAGTAACTTTGCCCGTTTGTTAGAACTGTATCAAAATTCATGGGATGCCATGACAAAAGATATTACAGGCTATTCTTTCACGGATGAAGAAACACAGCACGCCATGCAGCAGGTGTACCACACTAAAAACTATTTGTTAGATCCGCACGGGGCGGTAGCCTGGCTTGGGTTAACACGTTACCTAAAGGATCATCCGCAGGCGCAGGGAATCTCTTTTGAAACAGCGCATCCCTGCAAGTTTACTGAAGTAGTGGAGGCTTCTCTTCATATTGCTCCTCCCCCACATCCTTCACTCCAGGCTCTCTTAGATAAACCCGTACAATCAATTTCCTGTCCGACAAATTTTCAAAATCTAAAAAAGATTTTACAAAACCTGATAGCTCGCTAAGTACCACAACTTCTCTTTGAAGTCATCGCGGCCCTGAGCCGCGATCTCAACCTCGCAGGAGATGCCGGCTCCATGGCCGGCATGACAGTTTATGTGTTTGAGCAGACTTTCTAATTACAAAACATGTAAAACAATACTACCAAACACTTGTGAGGCGAAAGTTTTTTCACTTTCCGCTACCAATAATTCTATGTATCACGTAAGTTAGCAACTTGAATTGTAAACCGCCTCTGCATTAACGCAGGGGCGGTTTCATTTTTTAAAGCGTCAACTAACTAACAGTTGTTCATGAGTAATTCAAAAACGTTGTTCGATAAAATATGGGATGCCCACGTAGTGAAACAAAAAGAAGGCTACCCCGATGTATTGTTTATCGACCGGCATTTCATTCACGAAGTAACCAGTCCGCAAGCATTTGACGGATTGCGCAAGCGCAACATCCCGGTTTTTAATCCGAAGCGCACCACTGCCACTGCCGACCATAACGTGCCGACAAAAGACCAGCACCTGCCTATCCGCGAAGCCTTATCGCGACACCAGGTAGAAACCCTGCGAAAAAATTGTGCGGAGTTTGGTGTTGAGCTTTACGACCTTGGTCATCCCTTCCAGGGTATCGTGCATATTATTGGCCCGGAGTTAGGGTTAACCTTACCGGGCATGACCATTGTGTGTGGCGACAGCCATACATCTACACATGGTGCGTTTGGCAATATCGCTTTTGGTATCGGCACCAGCGAAGTAGAACAAGTATTGGCCACGCAATGTGTTTTACAACACAAGCCAAAAACCATGCGCATTGAAGTGAACGGAAAACTTGAAAAGGGTGTAGTAGCCAAAGACATTATTCTTTATATCATATCAAAAATTTCTGCGAGTGGCGCTACGGGATATTTTGTAGAGTATGCAGGCAGCGCTATTGAAAGTTTATCGATGGAAGCCCGTATGACCATTTGCAACATGAGCATTGAGATGGGCGCGCGTGGCGGATTGATTGCCCCGGACGAAACTACTTTCAACTACATACGCGGGAGAAAATTTGCACCACAGGGTGAGGCTTTTGAAAAATTAGTTGAAACCTGGAAACAATTAAAAACTGATGAAGGCGCTGTATACGACAATGTATTAATCTACAATGCCGCTGACATCGCGCCCATGATAACCTACGGCACCAACCCGGGTATGGGTATTCGTATTACAGACCGCATACCAACAGCGGAAGAGTTGAAAGAGATAAACGAAAAGGCATCGTTCACCAAATCGCTGGAGTACATGGGGCTTGAACCGGGTTCGTCATTATTAGGTAAACCAATCGACTATGTGTTTATCGGTAGTTGCACCAATGCACGCATTGAAGACCTGCGCCTTGTTGCATCTGTTGTAAAAGGAAAAAAGAAATCGCCCGATGTTGAAGTATGGGTAGTGCCCGGCTCAAAGCAAGTAGAAGAACAGGCACGCAAAGAAGGGCTTGATAAAATTTTTGAAGAAGCCGGGTTTGAATTGCGCAGCCCCGGATGTTCGGCATGTTTAGGTATGAATGAAGACAAGATACCAGCAGGTAAGTATTGCATCAGCACATCGAACAGAAATTTTGAAGGAAGACAAGGGCCAAAGTCCAGAACATTTTTGGCAAGCCCGTTGAGCGCTGCTGCTGCTGCGATTACAGGAAGGGTAACTGATGTGAGAGAATTTAATTAGTCCATAGACCATAGCGGCTATCGACAATCGACTAAATATGAGTAAGGAAAAATTTATAACACTAAAAACAACGGCCGTTCCGCTACCCGTGGAGAACATCGACACGGATCAGATCATTCCTGCCCGGTTCTTAAAAGCAACAACACGCGAAGGCTTTGGCGAAAATCTGTTTCGTGATTGGCGGTACGACAGCGAATCAAATCCCAACCCGGAATTTGTATTGAACAATACCGCTTACAAAGGAAAAATTTTGGTTGCCGGGAAAAATTTTGGTTGCGGCAGTAGCCGCGAACATGCTGCGTGGGCATTATACGATTACGGATTCCGCGTGGTGATTTCTTCTTTCTTTGCCGACATTTTTAAAAACAACGCTCTTAACAATGCTTTGCTTCCGCTCCAGGTAAGCGATACGTTTTTGAGTAAGGTTTTTAAAACCATAGAAGAAAATTCATCGGCAGAAATTGAAGTGAACTTAGAAAGTCAATCCGTAACCCTGCCCGATGGCGCTTCAGAAAAATTTGAAATCAATCCATACAAAAAGGCGTGTCTGATGAATGGGTATGATGATATTGATTATTTGTTGAGTCTGAGAGATGAGATAAAAGAATTTGACTTAACACATGCATAATGGTTACCGGTTTCCGGTCGCCAGTCACCGGTGACAGGGGACCGGAAACTGGTATTAGATAAAGAGAACAAAAAATAGTGATGAAAAAGAAGATAGTGATTCTCCCCGGAGATGGCATCGGCAAAGAAGTAACAGCCGAAGGCAAACGTGTGTTGCAATACATTGCCGATAGCTTTGGTCATGAATTTGAATTTGAAGAAGGATTAATAGGGCACGATGCCATTGAGAAAACGGGCAACGCGTTACCAGATGAAACTCTGGCATTACTAAAAAAATCTGATGCCATTTTGTTTGGCGCAGTGGGGCATCCGAAATATGATAACGACCCTACACTAAAAGTTCGTCCTGAACAAGGTTTGCTGAAAATGCGCAAAGAACTTGGCCTGTATGCCAACTTGCGCCCGATAAAATTGTTTGATGAATTATTAGAAGCCTCCAGCATTAAACCGGAAATATTAAAAGGCTCCGATATTCTTTTCTTCCGCGAACTAACAGGCGATGTGTACTTCGGAGAAAAGGGAAGAAAAGATGACGGCAACACGGCATACGACCTGATGATTTATCAACGTTACGAAATAGAACGTATCGCGCACAAAGCCTTTCAGGCTGCACGCACACGAAAGAAAAAAATTACTTCTGTTGACAAGGCCAATGTGCTGGAAAGCTCGCGCCTGTGGCGCGAAACCGTAAACGAAGTAAGCAAGCAATATCCTGATGTTACGCTGGAGCATCAGTTTATTGATGCAGCCGCAATGAAGCTCATTCAAAATCCAAGAAGTTTTGATGTGGTGCTTACCGGAAACCTGTTTGGCGATATTCTTACCGATGAAGCCTCGCAGATTGCCGGCTCAATGGGCATGTTGGCTTCCGCTTCCGTTGGCGATACCGTTGGACTGTACGAACCCATTCACGGAAGCGCGCACGATATTACCGGAAAAGGAATTGCCAACCCATTAGCTTCCATTCTTTCGGCAGCGTTGTTGTTGGATATTTCGTTCGGGTTGAAAGAAGAATCCGAAACGGTAATCAATGCGGTTGAGGCTACGTTGAAAAACGGATTACGAACCATAGATATTGCCGATGCGAAGACTTCATCTGATAAGATTTTGAACACTTCTCAAATGGGCAACCAAGTAATATTAGAAATAGAAAAAGTAGGCAACAGGCAGGTGGCAGTAGGCCGGGACCTGTAACAACTTAAACACATCGGAACACTTGAACACGTAAACACATTAAGAACATGGCTGATAAGATTCAAATCTTCGACACAACCCTTCGCGATGGCGAACAGGTACCGGGATGCCAACTTGCAACAGAAGAAAAAATTACCATTGCGCGCGAACTGGAAGCGCTTGGCGTTGATGTTATTGAAGCAGGATTCCCGATTTCAAGCCCCGGAGATTTCCTTTCGGTGATTGGCATTTCGCGTGCCGTAAAAGAGCCGGTTGTCTGCGGACTAACACGAGCGAAACAGGAAGATATAGATGTGGCTGCCGAAGCCTTGCGTTACGCGAAACGCGGACGCATACATACCGGCATCGGTTCAAGCGATGTGCACATCAAACATAAATTCAAAAGCGGTCGCGAACAGGTGTTGGAGCAGGGCGTGTGGGCTGTTCAGTATGCCAAATCGAAAGGATATGAAGTAGAGTTTTATGCCGAAGATGCAGGCCGTGCCGACCTCCCCTTTCTTGCGCAGATGATTGAAGCTGTTATTAAAGCCGGTGCCGATGTAGTGAACATTCCGGATACTACCGGGTACTGCCTGCCTCATCTTTACGGAAAGCGTATTCAATATTTATTTGACCACGTAAGCAACATCGACAAAGCAATCGTTTCGGTTCATTGCCATAATGATTTAGGCATGGCCACTGCCAACACCATAGAGGGATTGGTACATGGAGCACGTCAGGCCGAAGTTACCATTAATGGTATTGGCGAACGTGCAGGTAATACATCATTGGAAGAGGTAGCGATGATTTTAAAAACGCACCAGGATTTAGGATTGCATACAAATATCAAATCAGAAAAACTTTATGGCATCAGCAAACTTGTAAGCAGCATGATGCGCATGCCTGTTCAGCCCAACAAAGCTATTGTTGGAGCAAACGCATTTGCGCACTCTTCCGGTATCCACCAGGATGGCTTTTTGAAACATGCCGAGAACTACGAAATCATTAACCCGGCCGATGTTGGCGTTAACTCCTCCTCTATCGTGCTAACGGCAAGAAGCGGACGAGCTGCGTTGAAGCACAGGCTGGAAGTGCTGGGTTATAAAATTGAAGGTCAGGAATTAGATATTGTATATGAAAACTTCCTGCTCGTAGCCGATGAGAAGAAACAGGTTAATGATCAAGACCTGGAGGTATTGGCAACAAATATTCCGGTGTTGGCGCGTTAAAGAGCGGCTAACTTCTTTTGCAGGCTTTCCGGAACAAGGGCCATCTTACGATTTTCATAATCAAAGCAAATGATCCCCGTTTTCCCGTGCGCTACGTCTTTGCCTGTTGCGCTGTTTGTAATCTTGTAAAATAAGTCAAACCCATATTTATGAATTTCTCCCAGGGCGATTTCAATGCGCAACACATCGCCAAAAAAAGATTCTGATTTATAGACTACGGCTGCATCGGCCACTACCTGCCCTATCAGTCCTTCAAGTTTTAATTCGCTTTCAAAACCCATGCTTCGGTAAAATTGCGTGCGCGCTTCCTGCATAATGGTGAGAATGGCATCGTTGCCTACATGACCACCATAGTTTAAATCGGAAACGCGGACAGGCAATTCGGTAGAGAAGATAAATTTATCTGGAAAGTTTATGTGTATTCGTGCCATATCAAAATATCAGGTGAATTCGTTAATAGTTATCCGTTGTACATTCACTGATAACGAATAACTATTAGCGGGTAACGGGTAACTAATAACGGACAATGATTCACAGAAAACGAATTATTGTGAATAAATTTTCTGCAAAAGAGCTGGCTGAACACCCATGATACTTTATATTCATACGATTTTATCTTCTGAAATATGATCGCTACCAACGCTTACGCTGCCTTTGACCCTAAAAGTCCGCTTGCACCCTACCAGTTTGAACGAAGAGAGCCTCGTCCTGGCGATGTGGTGATAGAAATATTGTATTGTGGTGTATGCCACAGCGACCTCCACCAGGTGCGCAATGAATGGGGCGATGCCCTATACCCCATGGTTCCCGGCCATGAGATAGTAGGGAAAGTAGTACGTACAGGAACAGATGTTAAGAAATTCAAGCCGGGCGATATGGCTGCCGTTGGTGTGATGATTGATTCGTGCCGTACATGCAACAATTGCCAAAACCACCTTGAACAATACTGTGAGGATGGCATGACGGGCACATACAATACCTTAGAGCGTGATGGTATTACATTAGCCCAGGGCGGCTACGCTACTACTATCGTTACCGATGAGCTTTTTGTTTACAAACTTTCCGATAAGCTCGACCCGGCCGGTGCTGCCCCGTTGTTGTGTGCGGGCATTACCACGTATTCGCCTTTGCGGTATGCCGGTGTAGGGCCGGGTATGCGTGTGGCCGTTGTTGGTCTTGGCGGCCTGGGGCACATGGGGTTGAAGTTCGCGCATGCCTTTGGTGCAGAAGTGGCGCTGATCAGTTCTTCGCCAGGTAAAGAAGCGGATGCAAAACGTTTGGGGGCGCATCATTTTGTGCTGTCGACAGATAATGCGCAGATGAAAAAATTCAGAACTTACTTTGATGTTGTGTTGAACACGGTTTCCGCTAATCACGATTATCACAGCTACCTCGATCTGTTGGGTTTGAATGGCCGCATGCTCGTAGTGGGTCTGCCTGCCGAAGATCCGCGTGTAAGTCCGTTCGACTTACTGAAAAACAGGAGAAGCATTACCGGCTCCATGATTGGCGGCACACAGGAAACACAGGCCATGCTTGACTTCTGTGCGGAAAAAAATATTACAGCCGATGTGGAAGTTATTCCGATTCAGCAGATCAATGAAGCGTATGAAAGGATGCTGAGAAACGATGTACGTTATCGCTTTGTAATTGATATGACTTCGTTAAGGCAATAGTTAAAGAAGCAGGCAGCTAATCACCGTTATTCGTTATTCGATTGCATTTTTCACAATTAATAAGAGATGTTACGCAAAACAATACTCGTCATTGCGAGCGGCAGCGAAGCAATCTCGTTTTATAGGGCAAAATCGGGATTGCTTCGGTCGTTCCTCCCTCGCAATGACGTGCTATTTGTTGTTTTGCGTAACATCAATTAACAAATAACGATTAACAGAACACCCTACTTACTGCCCGCATACAACTCATACTCCAATAATCGGCAATCGAGCTTGGCGCTATAAAATTCAATCCTGCGTTTTGCTTTCAGGCCTATCTTTTTTGCAAGGTCAAGGTTTCCGGTAAAAATGTAGCCCATGTAGCCCTGGCATTTTTGTTTCAGGAAGTCGCCCAATCGTTTATAGGTTTTTTCCAGGTCGGCCAATTCGCCCATACGTTCACCGTATTCGGGATTGAAATAGATAACTCCGTTTCCTTCCGGCACTTGTGTGCGCTCAAAATCGCATACTAAAAAACTGATGAGGTGTTCAACACCGGCTTCCTTTGCATTTATTCTTGAAATCTTAATGGCGTCCTGCTGTATATCAGTTGCTACAATCATCAAACCCGGTATATCTTTTACCTTGCGCTGAATTTTTTGAAACTCATTTTCATACACACTCTCATCATAACCCAACACGTGCATAAATGAATAATTTTTTCGGAACAATCCGGGTCTTCGGTTGGTAGCGAGCAACGCAGCTTCAATAGCCACCGTACCCGAACCACACATCGGGTTTACAAAAGGTGAATTTTTATCCCACTTCGTAGCCATTACGGTTGCGCACGCCAATGCTTCCAACATGGGTGCACGTCCCGGAATTTTCCGATAGCCGTGTTTAGCTAATGTTTGCCCTGAAGTATCCAGAAAAACTTCTGCCTGGTTATCCTTCCAATACAAATGAATAACTGCCTTGTCTAATTCAGGGCCGGAGTTTGGCCGCTTACCGGTTTGTTTGCGCATCCGGTCAACGATAGCATCTTTAACTTTTACATTTACGAACAATTCGTTGTTTATGGTTGGGTTATTTACGTTGCTTGTTACCGAGAAATATCCATCTTCGTCCAATACTTTTTCCCACGGGTAATTAACTAAGTTGCTGTATAGCTGGTCGGCATCTTTTGCTTTGAACTCTTTTAAGGAATACAGTACCTGGCTGGCGCAGCGCAAGTTCAGGTTTAGTTTTATGCAATCGTTTATCGCGCCCTGAAGTTCAACACCCGTTTGAAAGGTTCGTTCCGGGAAGAAAGAAAGTTCTTCTACCTCCTGTTGCAGGTAGGGCGCAAGCCGTTTGTTGCAGGTTATGATGATGCGGGAAGATTGCCTGAAGTTGAGCATGAAGTAAACTTAATAAAAGATTATGTTACCGGTTCAACACTACCACTTTCTTTCTTCTACCCAACACAAAATAATCATTATTCACTGTTTGCAAGAGTAGCCCGGTTCCTACAAGCGCAGCCGATGCGCCAATCACTCCGCCATTGGCCGTATAGTTTGCATCGTTGATTACGGTTTCGTTAAACAGGTCGCCCAAAAACAAAACACACCCCGCTACGATTAACTTAGCGCCTATTGCACGCGGCCTTAGCCCGGTAGCTATCCGTTGGCTCACATCAATTTTTTCTACCTGATGTATGAAGGTAGTGTCTTCGCCAATACGAAAATAATCTTTCGTCATGCCGGCAATAATTCCAACCGTAAAATGGTCGCGGTCGTTTCGCTTAAAGCGGATGTGGTCGCCCTCATAAAACGTGGTAATGACTTTATCGCCTTTTAGAAAAACCAAACGGGGCTGCGCCACACCGGTACTAACCGATGCGAGAAAAAAGAAAAGGAGAATTACATTTTTACTATCCATCCAAACGGGTCGGGCTTCTGGCCGCGTTTGATACCCTCCAACTCGGCATATACTTTATTGGAGAATGTGCGTTGCTCTACAGGCGGAAGATAATAATCCTTACCGTTATACCCTACCAATTCAATGTGTGCAATAGTGGCGGCTGTGCCCACACCAAAAACTTCTGTTACTTTTCCGTTTTCAATTCCTTCAACCAATTCCTTTACGGATACTTTCCGTTCTTCCACCTTCATGCCCCACATACGGGCTATTTGCAATACGCTATCGCGGGTAATGCCGGCCAAAATGGAGTCGCTTAATGCAGGTGTTACCAACACATCATCAATCATAAACATAACATTCATGGTACCCGACTCCTCAATGTATTCGTGGGTCTTTCCGTCTGTCCATAAAAGCTGATGATACCCTTTTTTCTGCGCCAACCAGGCCGGGTAAATAGCCGCAGCATAATTACCACCCGCCTTGGCATACCCGGTGCCGCCTTGCGCTGCCCGTGTATAATGTGTTTCGATACATACTTTAACCGGTGTAGAGTAATATGCTCCAACCGGAGAAAGAATAATCATAAATGTAAAATCTTCCGAAGGCCTGATGCCGATATACTCATCAGAAGAAAACAAGAACGGACGAATATATAAAGAGGAGCCTGCCGCTTCGGGTATCCACGCCCTGTCTAAATCAACCAATGCAGAAAGACTTTCCATAAATAAATCTTCCGGAACAGGTTGCATACACAAACGCTCGCCCGAAATATTCAATCGCTTCCAGTTATCCAACGGACGAAAAACAAGCGCCTCGCCATTCGGGCCTTTGTATGCCTTCATCCCTTCAAAAATTCCCTGGCCATAATGAATTGCAGGTGTAGCCGGGCTGATGGGCATATACCCATACGGTTTTATACGGAAGTTGCTCCACTCTCCTTTTTTGCAGTCGGCCATAAACATGTGGTCGGTATAAATTTTACCAAACGGAATATCAGAGAAATCAACCTCACCTATCCGCGACTGTTGCACCCGTTCTGTTGCAATTTTCATCGTTTCTACCATATTTTTCTGAAGGATTTTACTTGTGCGCAAGATACAAAGATAATTCCGAACAGGGCTAACGCATGTTAGGATTAATTCCCTCGAAGAACCATCATAATCACATCCTCGGAGTCCATGGTGTTTCAGTTGCGCCCAGTTCCTGTGTTAGCTTACGCGATAGCATAAACAGAAAATCAGAAAGCCGGTTGAGGTATTTAATCACCAGCACATCAACTTGCTCAGCGGCATCCAATGCAATTACCAAACGTTCGGCCCTGCGGCAAACTGTTCGGGTAATGTGGCAAACCGAAACAGACGGATGACCACCCGGAAGTACAAATGAACGCATAGGCGGAAGCTGCGCATCCATAGCGTCAATTTCCTTTTCTAAATACGTAATGTCTTCTTCGTTCAGGGAAGGAACTTTCACTTTTGTGTTGCCCGGTGCAACTGCCAGGATGGAACCCATCGTAAACAAACGGTCTTGTATTTCAACCAGGATGCCCTCACGTTTTTTATTTACTTCCTGGTCGCGCAACAATCCTACGTGCGCGTTCAGTTCATCGACAGTGCCATACGCTTCAATGCGCAAATCGGCTTTTGACACACGCTGGCCACCAAACAAAGAGGTGCTGCCTGTATCGCCTGTTTTGGTATAGATTTTCATCAGGAATATTTCAAATCTCAAGTTTCAAATTTTTGGCGTCAATTTGAAATCTGAAATTTAAAATCTTGAATTAATGCGCCTCTACCGGTTTGCCACGGGTTACGTGCTCATTCTTCTTATCCCACTCAACCAGACCATCGCGCAAACGAATAATACGGTGTGCGTAATGGGCTATGTCATCTTCGTGCGTTACCATAATAATAGTATTACCCCGGTCGTGTAGTTCCTGGAAAAGATTCATAATGTCGTAAGACGTTTTGGAGTCTAAGTTACCGGTTGGTTCATCGGCCAGGATGATGGACGGATTATTTACCAGGGCGCGCGCAATGGCCACCCGTTGGCGCTGCCCACCCGAAAGTTCGTTGGGTTTGTGATGCCACCGGTCGCCCAGGCCAACATTATCCAATGCGGCATGCGCCATTTCTTCGCGTTCAGATTTTCCGTAGCCGGCATAAATTAACGGAAGCGCCACGTTCTCTAATGCCGTAGCACGGGGCAACAGGTTAAACGTTTGAAACACAAACCCGATTTCTTTGTTACGCACCTCGGCTAATTCATTCTCCGTCATGTCGCTTACCAACTGGTTGTTGAGCATATACGTGCCTCCGCTTGGCGTATCTAAACATCCTACAATATTCATCAGTGTTGATTTACCCGAACCCGAAGGCCCCATAAAGGCAACGTACTCGCCCTTGTCGATACTTATGGAAACGGATTGCAACGCCCGCACTTCGGTAGTGCCCATAATGTAAATCTTGGAGATATTTTGTGTTTCGATGATTTTCATACTTAGTATAACGATGAATGAATGTTTATGATAGTTCTATTAATGTTCGGTTTCAACCAAAAATAACGCCTTTTCAGGCTTATTTACCGGATACTTTCCCAACGGTTACACGCCCTTGTAAACGGCTACGCCCATTAGTGTTTGCCCAACAGCCGAAATTACACCGGAACAGTGTTTTTACAATGACGCATCACCCCCAATAAATGTTACGATTTGGCGGATAACAGTATCATCTTTCAAAATGCGGGTATGCCCCAGGCCCTTGGTTTGCAACAGTTGCGCAGACGGGTAAGCCTTGCGCAGGGCTAACGGATGTTCCAGAGTAACCTCATGGTCGTTTTCATCATGCACAAGTAACAGTTCCGGTGGTTGTTTAATGTGTTTGATTATTTCCAATGCGGTAAACTCATCAAATGGTTGCCCATATTTTTTCTGAATGAAATCTTTAAAAAATGCTTTTGTTTTCTCCGAGCCGCGAATGGCTTTCAGGTAGGTGTTGATAATTTCATCGGCAATGGTAGGGCTGGCAATGTTAATGAGTTTCTTTACAGGCAAACCATTCTTCGCGGCAAACAATACAGCACCTCCACCAAACGAATGCGCAATGATGGCCTCTGGCTCGCCCGTTACTTTATAGAGTTCTTTCAACACAGCTTCAAACTCAACTATGGTTGTCTTTTTCCCTTCCGATTGCCCATGAGCGGGGCCATCGAACCCCACCACCTGGTACCCCGCTTTTGTGAGGGGCTTAACAAACCGCCTGAACTGCGTAGCACGACCAGCCCAGCCGTGAACCACCAAAACAGTTTTTTCGGACTTGCCCCAGCGGTAGCATTGAATTTTTTTACCGGCAGCGGTAAGGCTAAATTTTTCGCCAAACGTTTCAGCCTTTCGTTCTTTTTCAGTGGCCGTGTACCTGAATGGCGTAAAAAACAGTGCGGCAAATAACCGTTGTGCCAAAGGCTGAGCTATAAATTCCATCTTGGGGTATGCCCACCGGATGAGCTTCAATACGAGCGGTGTTTTGTCTTTTTTCTTTCGCATAGATATATATCTGAAACGAAATGTACGCACCGGGGGCGAATAAAGTTCGCCAGAAATCACATACCGGCCGCACTAAACCTTTGCGGGTATAAAACACCTGTTTTTCAGTTACTTAGTTTAAAAATTTCATATTTAATATTTACTTTGACCGGTTAATTGAACAGCCCTGATAACATTATATAATATTATTATAGAACCAACTGTACTTACCATCCATGAAAAAAGGCTTTATTCTATCAATTTTAGTGCTTTTTATAACGATTGCCGGGTTTGCCCAAAATCGGTTTTGGGTCGCCTCTACCCCCGGCAATTGGAGCGACCCCGCTAACTGGTCAACTGGCTCGGGAGGGGCTGGCGGAGCCTCTGTGCCCATTGCGGGCAACACAGCCATTTTTAATAACCTTGGTTCAGGCGATTGTATTCTGGACATTTCGCCAAGCCTTACTGCCATAACTATCAATGCTACGTTTACCGGTATTATTGACCTTCCCGGAAACCGGACTCTTACAACAACGGGAACCAACACTTTTGCCGGGGGAACCATAAATTCAGGAACAGGCGCAACGTTAGCCCTCGATGTTTCAGGAACAACAACTTTTAGCGGAACACAGTTTGATGTTCCGGTTGATGGCAGCACGGCCGGACTGAATTTTAGCGGATCAACCTTTAACGGAACCGTAAACATTACCAAAACAGATAACAACAACTATAACGGGCAGGGCGGCAATACATTCAACAATACATTAACTGTAACCACATTGGGCGGAGGCGAACTGCGCTTTGCTGTAACCAATCCCGATACATTTTCGGATGTGATTCTCAACATCAATGGAACCGGGAGCATTGCTTTAGCACGTGATGCTGCCGGTACGCAATTCAACGGAAACATTACGGTCAACTATAACGGCACGGGCAATGCCTTGTTCGGTTCCAATGGCGGCACATCAACCCTGGCCGACACGCGAACGGTTTCCGTTACGTGCGGGGCATCCGGTTGCCGGAACCTGTCGCTGGCAAATTTTACGCAGGTTGGAAGCACGCCTCAAAGCCTCACGCTGTCGGGAAACCCCGGTGCACGATTGACCCTTGGGCCTAATAGCGCTTTCAACGCACCGTTGATATTTACTTCCGAAGGAATCATCTTCAACAGCAGTACATTCAATGAAACAAGTGTATTTACGCAAACAGGCTCCGCCTCAATCGGCTCGCGCGGGGGGAATACATTCCAGGCTGTAACGTTTAATAACGATGGACCCGGTGATATTCACTTGGGAAACACTGCTGCTGATGCGGGGGATATTTTTCATGGCAATGCTGTCTTTAACAACACAGGGGGAGGAAGGATACGGATAGGGAGCAGTACGGCCGACAATATTTTCCACGGAGACCTGACGCTAAACAATACTTCGGTGGTGGATGTTCAGAGTCGCATTCAGATCAGTCGGAATAGTGGCGCTTCAGTTACCATTAATGGTACTACTACTGTGAATAATGCCGGAAATGCAAGTGATATACATATAAGTTACGATGCCGGCACCCTCGCCACGTTTAATGGTGATGTTATCATCAATAATGCCCCAACTGCGCCAGGGGAATTTTTCTGGGGCAATGATGGTGACGTGGTAATGAACGGAGACCTTTCGATCAGCAACACTACCAACAACAATCTCCAATTTAGCACCGGAACCGGAAGCGTAGCCTTTGGCAACGGAACCATCAGCATTGGTGCAGGTGGTTTTGATATTGGCCAGCTTAGGTTCAGAAATTTTACACAAACAGGTACAGGCGCAACAAACCTTGTTCTTACCGGAGTTTCTGCACTGTTACAAATCGGCCCCGCCACAACGTTTGGTGGCAACGTTGATCTACGTGCACCACAACTTCTGCTTAACGGAGCTACTATTCAGGGAATAGCTAACTTAGAAAAGACAGGCGCCACAGCTAATAATAGCATCGGGGGTAATATTTTTAATGGAGTTACGACAATAACTAATAGTGGGTCTGGCCAACTCATGTTTGGTAACGGAACAGCGGATCAATTTAATGCTTCGACTACATTTAATAATACGGGGAGTTATCGCATCGTAATTGCCAATAATCACAGCGGACAAACAACTTCATTCGCTAACGATGTAACATTCAATACAAATAAAACAGGTGGCGATGATGGTTGGTCATTCCTGGTAGCCGAAGGCGCTAACACCAACTTATCTTTTGGTGGAGATGTTACTATAAATTGTGCCGGTGCGCTGCAAAGCAACCATCGTTTTCTTAACGGGGGCGGAGGCACAGCAACGTACAACGGCACCGTAACCATTAACGCAACAAACACCCATGCCTCAACATCAATCGCCATGAGTACAAATGGAACCTCCGCATACCACGGAGATATTCATATTGTTAACGATGGTGGTTCGGCAGGCGTTACTTTCAATGCCAACGCTTCTGCAAGCTCTGTGTTGAACGGAGCTGTTTCCTTAGGCACGTTTTCGAGCGGTTCATTAAATCTTTACAGGTTTACACAGGTAGGGGCATTCCCTCATAACCTCACGCTTACGAATACCGGAACCACCTTACGTGTAGGGCCAAATTCAGCTTTTGAGGGCGATGTAAATTTTGTTTCGCCCCGGCTGTTTCTTAATGGCTGTACGTACGCAGGAACAGGTAATTTTGAAAAAACAGGAAGCTCAGATGATGCCGGCACCGGGGGAAATATATTTACAGGAGTAACCACAATAACCAACAGCGGTTCAGGGTATCTTATGACGGGCAGTGGTTCACGTGATCAGTTTCTGAGTGAGACCACCTTTAACAATACCGGAAGCTACTACTTTTACTTCGCGCACAACCACGATGGAGAAACCACCGAGTTTGCCTCAGACCTTACCTTGAACTCGAATAAATCCGGAGGTTCCAATCAATGGTCATACTTGGTGGGCAATCACCCCAACACCGGCCTGTTGGTAGGGGGTGCACTTACCATCAACAACATGGGAACATTACGAAGCGATTACCGCTTCTTAGAGGGCGCAGGTTCACATGCCACATTTGATGGCCCGGTGATCATCAACTCATCCAACAGTCATCCTTCCACGCTCATTCACATGGGTACCAACGGCACATCTACCTACAATGGAGATATCTCGATATCCAACAGTGGTGGTACAGCAGGCGTTACATTCAACACCAGCGCTTCTGCAAGTTCCGTACTGAACGGGTCTATTTCAGTCGGTCCGTTTTCCAGCGGCTCATTAAACCTTTATCGTTTCAGGCAGGTTGGTACAGTACCTCAAACCGTAATGCTTACCGGAACAGGAATCCTTCGGCTGGGGCCTTCTTCTGAATTTGATGGCGATGTTACTTTCTCATCTCCCCAGTTGCTCCTGAACGGAACCACCTACAACGGTACAGCCTATCTTGAAAAGACCAGTGTTGGAACGGATGACGGTACAGGTGGCAATATTTTCAATTCTACAGCAACCCTTGTCAATTCCGGTGATGCCCGCCTGCGTACAGGAAGCACTAATCCGGATATTTTCAACTCTACCCTGGCTATAATCAACTCAGGGGCATCGACCATTCAACTGGCCTACAACTCTGCCGGGAATGAGTTTAACGGGAACATCGAACTGAACTCCACGTTTGGCGGAGGTATTTGGTTTGGACAGGAAACCAACGCCACGTCAACGCTTGCAGCAGGACGCACCATTGGCGTAGGCTCATCCGGTGTTATCAGTGGCGACATTCGCCTGATGCGGTTCACACAAGTAGGCCCTACAGCCCAGACACTCGCACTTTCCGGCATTGCGATTTTAACCCTCGGCCCTTCCTCTTCGTTTGACGGTGATATTGATTTCAAATCCCCACAATTGCTACTGAATGGCGTTACCATGAATGGAATAGCCCTGCTTGAAAAAACAGGGGCCGGGGATAATGCAAGCAGGGGCGGCAACATATTTAACGGCCCAACTTCGTTGACTCATTCGGGCAGCGGTTATTTCTATTCGGCCCAGAATGAGCCCGATATATTTAATGACGACCTGACGCTTACAAACACCGGATCGAACCTGATTTCTATTGCCCGCAGTGTACCGGGTAATGAGTTTAACGGAGATATTATTTTCAACGCCACATTAGGCAGTACAGGCATCTATATTGCCGCCCAGGCAGGCTCGTCTGCTACGCTCGCTGCCGGGGGGTCGCTGCTTACCGGAGGTTTGGGGTACAGCAGCGGGTTTTTAAGCCTGCGAAGATTTACACAACTTGGGGCAGAGCCTCAAACATTACTGTTAACCGGTACAGCTTTACTCCAATTAGGCCCCGAGGCTACCTTCAATGGCGATCTGGATTTTCGCTCACCACAATTTGAGTTGAATGGCACAACCTTTAACGGAACAACGCACTTAGAAAAAACAGGCGCCACCGGAAACGACAGTAATGGTGGTAACATTTTTAATGGCATTACCACTATTGCCAATTCAGGCAGCAACTATTTCAGGTTTGCTGTTAGTGTGCTTGATCAGTTTAACAACGATTTAACACTATTGAATACCGGAGCAGGAACAATACGCATGGCTGATAATATTCCCGGAACGGCATTCAACGGAAACATAATTGTCAACTCAACCTTTGGCGGTGGAGTCTATTTCAGTGAACGTGCCGGTGGTACCGCCACCCTTGCTTCAGGAAGAACTATAACGGTAGGCGGCAGTGGATTTACAACTGGTGACCTCATCATCAGGCGATTTACGCAGCTTGGCACAACCCCGCAAACTCTCTTATTGTCAGGAAATTCAAGACTTATCCTGGGTACCAGTATAATCTTTAACGGTTCGGTTGATTTCAGGGCGCCTCAGGTATTTCTTCAGGGCGGCACGTATAATAACACAGCACATATCGAAAAAACAGGCGCTACTGATAACACCAGCACAGGAGGTAATACCTTTAATAGTATTACAACCATCGCAAATTCAGGCCCGGGCCAGTTCATATTAGCCGGCACCAACCCGGATACTTTTAATGCAGCACTTAACGCAACCAATACCGGTACAAACTGGTTACGATTTGGGGACAACTCTGCGGGCAATCAGTTTAACGGCTCGGTTACTTTCACCAATACTGCCGGTAATGGAATCATCATTGGAAATTCGGCTGGTGGTTTTGCTGAACTGGCTGCCGGACAAACGTTCAACATTGGTACGTTCACAGCAGGCGAGTTAAGGTTTCGCAGGGTAACCCAGGTTGGCGCCACACCGCAAACCATAACCCTCACAGGAACGGCATTACTCACGGTAGGCACAGGCACAACCTTTAATGGTGATGTAACTTTCGTGTCGCCACAGGTAAATTTAGATGGCGGTACTTACAATGGCGATGCATATATCGAAAAATCAGGAGCGGGCACGAACAACAACGCAGGAGGAAATACATTCAACGGTACAACCATCCTCACGAATAGCAGTGCTGCACAATGGTTGCTATCGAACACTACCCCAGATACCTTTAACGGAGCAGTTACCTTTTCAAAAACATCGTCCGGAGCACTATTTCCCGCTTACAACTTAACCAACATATTTACGTCTGACATTACCATTGATGGTAATGCCGTTATTACACTTGCAGCCGGTACAGGCGTAGTGGAGTTTACAGGAACTAACCCTCAAACGATTTACAAAACCGGAGGAACACCAGCTCCTATATTCAGAAGAATAAATCTGAACAAGCCCTCTAATACCGTTACGCTTGATACCGATATTACGATCAGTACAAATGCTTTATTCACATCAGGAGTATTGCATACCGATGCCGTTAACTATCTCAATTTTGCTATTAATGCTACGGCAACAGACGCCAGTGATGCGAGTTATGTGGACGGACCCGTGCGCAAAACCGGAAATAATGCTTTTACTTTCCCGATAGGCGATAACGGATTTTACAGGCCAATTTCTATGTCAGCGCCAACAGGCACAACGCAAGCTTTCACGGCTCAATACTTCAACGAAAATCATTTGTTGGGAAGCCCGGCTGTTTGGGATCCATCCTTCTGGACGGTGAGTGGCTGCGAATACTGGACACTCGACAGAAACGTGGGTGCATCAAATGTAGTGGTAACATTAAGCTGGAATGAGGCGGCTTGTAATCCGGGTTATATAACCAACCCGGCAAGTTTGCGCGTAACCCGCTGGACTGGCACCAACTGGGTAGATGAAGGAAATGGCGGCACAACCGGAACGGCCACTAATGGTACGATTATGACAGCTACAGCAGTTTCAACTTTCAGCCCGTTTACGTTAGCCTCCACAGATGCGCTGAATCCGTTGCCGGTTGAACTGGAGTGGTTCCGCGCAAGCATAACACCCGAAACATCTGTACTGCTTGAGTGGCGCACGGCATCCGAACTGAATAATGAAGCGTTTGAAGTTGAGCGATCAAAAGATGGCTTTGAGTTTACTTCCATTGCACGGATAAACGGAGCCGGCACTACATCGCAAAAAACAGATTACAGTATGCTGGATGAGCAACCGCTTCAGGGGCTGTCGTACTATCGCTTAAAGCAAATTGATTTTGACGGAACATTCACTTACTCAATACTGCGTTCTGTAAGGCGTGGGGACGATCCGTTTATCGTTTACCCTAACCCGGCAGGCAAACAATGGGTAACGTTTAACCGGAAAGTAAATGCGGTAGTAATCAACAACCTGAATCAGATAGTTGGCCGGTATGCCGAGGCTGAAGGCTTTGATACGTCAGACCTTGCTCCGGGCTTATACATTGTGCGAACACATGCCGGGGAAACTTTTAAACTGATTGTTCGGTAATCATTCAATGGCAAAACTGAATTCGTGTGTTGAATAACCGGGTGTGTTTACATTGTAAACGCGCTCGGTAAACTGCACATTATTACCACGGTCAACCAGCAAAACGGTTGAGCACCGTGTACCATAACCGGGACTTTTTATAAACATGGACGAAAGTACACGTTCAAACTCCAGGCTAACACCGGTATCGGGCAACTGATTATCCTGGGCAAGTTGGTCATCGTACAACAAATCGAAAAGATGATTTGTATTGATGGCTTTCGATTCAAGTACCGCAGAAAATTTTTTCTTGCCTTTTTCTACTTTCGGCCAGGGTGTGTTCAGCAAATGATTGCTTAATCCATGAATACCTTCCGGCACACGCTCAACACCGTTTCCATAGTTTGAATAATAATGCAGTTCGTCAGGATAACCCAACACAAGATTGAATCCGTTATAATCATGACCGTGCTGCGCTACTGTTTGTAAAAACTCATCCGGTTTATCGCCATTTAATAAATAATCCGAAACCAATTGCCCGCGCGAAGGCGCTACCTGTTTCAGGTTTTTGAGATCGCGGTAATTTGTAACCATGCTGATCTTACCCTGCCTGGATATACCCATCCAGGTGCCGCCCGCTTCCAAATCGCGGCCGCCAAGAATATGGGGCTGCTCTTCCCAAAAATGAGCGGGTACTGTTTTGCGTTTATAAAACTCATCACGGTTGGCGGCAATCACCAGCTTGTAATCAGGATGTTGATTGAGGGCGAGAAATATCAAACACATAATCTAATCTCGTTTAAGTGCAAACTCAGATTCCTCATAAGAAGTTCAGTATCAGATTGTCCAAAACGTAACAAAGAATAAAATAAAGCGGTATACGGTTACCACTAAGGTAAATCCGAAAAACAACAGCAAGGCTTTCACGGCAGCAATCCACCACTTGCTTGTATAAAATTTTACCTGCATCCGGTACAGAAAATACAATGTAAACACAAAAATCAAAGGAAGTAGCAACAATTTTTCATCATACAAAATCCAGGTTAAATCCGTTTCAAAAATCACCCCCAGCCGGACGACTAAAACCAAAAGAACAGACAGCGAAATAGTTGTAAACAAGAGTGTGTACGCCATAAATTCAAACGACACGGTAAGATGGTCGGCATAATAGGCGTTCCGTGAAAAATTAATTACCGACAATACAATGGAAAAAAGAAATACAACAACTACCAACATAAGCTTTGCCTTACTGGTTGAGCTCTCGTTATACCGTAACTCAAATTCTGAAAAGGTTATACCCCGGTTTTCAATTTTCCGGTCAACCAATTGCTGCACCCACTCACTATATTGCTGATACTTGAGTTGAGAATTCAGCGAAGTATTAAATGCTTCAAACAACGGAAACAAAAAGTACAGGAAGTTGGCCACGAAAAATAATGAAACAGGCTTCATGTACGGAATCTTTATACCCCGAACAACATCAAAAGAAAGTTTACCCGGAGAAACCAGAACGGTTTTAATCGAGCGTGGAAATTTTCCATCCAAAAAAGTAAAGGCATTCACTATTTCTGCCAGGAAATGACGAATGGATCGCTCACGCTGGTCAATCACTTTCTCCCCACACCGGTTACAGAATTTACCGGAGAATATATTGCTGCATGTGGGGCAGGTACGTTGTTGCCCGTAGTCGAATACATCGGTGCGCTTTTTCATCATAGCTTCAGGATTCAAACAATTCGAGTTGGGCCGGTAAAAGCTGAAAGGATTTTCGGTGATATGGAGTTATACCCAATAACTTAATTCCTTTGCGATGAGCCGGTGTTGGATAACCAACATTTGTTTCCCATCCATACCCCGGGTAGTTCGCGGACAACTTTTGCATCAACTCATCGCGGTAGGTTTTGGCCAATACGCTTGCGGCTGCTATGGAAAGAAACTTTCCATCGCCTTTTACAATGCACTCATGCGGAACATCGGCATAGGGTTTAAACCGGTTGCCGTCAATCAACAGCAACTGCGGACGAACAGCCAGTCGATCGACTGCAAGGTGCATGGCTTTGAATGACGCATTTAAAATATTGATGTCGTCAATTTCTATGTGCGAAACTTCCGCTACCGCCCAGGCTTCTGCATCGCGGATAATATCTTCGCGCAACGCGAACCGCTCCGCTGCGGAGAGTTGTTTTGAATCGGTAAGTTTTTTGTGCCTGTATTTTTTAGGAAGGATAACCGCTGCCGCCACTACCGGCCCTGCCAGGCAACCTCGACCGGCTTCATCGCAACCGGCTTCTATCAAATGTTTCGTAAAAGATGAGCGTAGTTTGGGCATAGAGTAGTTCAAAAATCACGATTCAAAAATCAAAATTCAAGACCCATAGGCATTTATCAATATAATTTTGAATATTGACCCAAACATTCTGAAAATATGAATAACAATCCCTGGAAAACCCTTTCAACCAAAGAAGTGTATGACAATAAATGGATTCGGGTTACGGAACATAACGTGCTCAACCCTGCCGGGGGAAAGGGTATATACGGAAAAGTCCATTTCAAAAATAAAGCTGTTGGCGTTATTCCACTTGATGCACAAAACAATACCTGGTTAGTGGGGCAATATCGATACACATTAAACGAATACTCCTGGGAAATTCCGGAAGGAGGCGGAGCCTTTGATACCGCACCCTTAGAGGCCGCCAAGCGCGAACTAAAAGAAGAAACCGGTTTAACGGCAAACAAGTGGACATTACTGATGCGCATTCACACATCAAACTCGGTAACAGATGAAGAGGGATTTATTTTTCTTGCCGAAGATTTAACACAAGGCGAGGATGAACGCGAAGAAACAGAAGCCGACCTGGTGGTTAAAAAACTATCTTTACAGGAAGCCGTAACTATGGTGATGGAAGGAAAAATAACTGACAGCATCAGCATGGCCGGCCTGCTGAAAGTTGCACGAATAAAACAATTGTGACAGTGCAGCGCACTTCATTCTTTGCTCACATGAAAACCGGGTTCCTGCTGGGGTACCCCATTATGTTTTCGCAATTAGGCCATACCTTAGTGGGTGTTGCCGACAGCATAATGGTTGGACGGCTCGGTGCTACTCCATTGGCGGCAGCATCGCTGGCGAATGTTGTTTTTCATTTGATATTAACGTTTGGTATTGGCATTTCTTATGCCATTACACCCCTTGTGGCTTCCGCTGATGGTGAGGGGAATAAAGAAAAAATTGTTGACGCCCTGCGTCACGGGTTTTTAATTAACATCATTGCCGGAATAATCCTGTTCATCATTATTTCATCAGGAGGGCAATTGCTTCATTTTATGAATCAACCGGAGGAAGTGGTGATGCTGGCTATTCCTTACCTGAACATTACGGCCTTATCCATAATCCCGCTGATGTTCTTTCAAACATTCCGCGAATTTGCCGAAGGGTTGTCACTCACCCGCGTTTCGATGGTTGTCGTGATTTGCTCTAACCTGATTAACATTGTGTTGAACTACTTGCTCATCTATGGAAATTTTGGCTTTCCTGAATTAGGGCTGAACGGTGCCGGATGGGCTACCTTCATTGCGCGCGTAATCATGGCGTTGTGGATGGCCGCATACATTTTTTACGGATTCCGCACCCGGATTTACCGCGCTGGTTTCGCCATAGGCAACTATTCTAAAAAACTTATCTATAAAATGTTGCACATCGGCATACCGGCCGGTATGCAATATACTTTTGAAGTAAGCGCCTTTGGCTTCTCGGCCATAATGATGGGTTGGCTTGGCACCTCAGCATTAGCCGCTCACCAAATTGCCATTAACTTAGCTACCGTAAGTTACATGACTACTTCCGGGCTTGCTATTGCCGCCACTATTCGTGTGGGCAATCAGTTGGGCCGCCAGGATATTCCAAACCTGCGACTGGCCGCCTACTCACTGCTTACGCTTGCACTGATTTTTATGAGCGCCTGGGCCATACTTTTTATTGCCGGTCGTCATTTTTTACCCGCACTTTATGTTGAAAATGTGGAAGTGTTCGCGATTGCAGCTCCTTTGTTGATAATAGCGGGTTTATTTCAAATCAGTGATGGCGCCCAGGTGGTGTGTGCCGGTGCTTTGCGCGGATTGCAGGATGTAAAAATTCCTTCTCTGATGATTTTTGTAGCCTATTGGGTAATCAGCTTACCGCTTGGCTACTGGTTCAGTTTTAAACTGGAGTATGGCGCAATCGGTGTATGGATGGGCTTATTAATCGGGTTAACCATTACCGCAACGGCTATGTTTATACGCTTTAATGTGTTGAGTAAAAAGTTACTACGCACTTCTTCACCGGCAGAGTAGGACAATTTTCAGGATTCTCTTATCTTCATTTTCTTAAACTGATAGCTATGATTGATGAAGCCCTGCCCGTACACTATTCGCAAACAACCATTACCGAGTTGATGATACCGGCTTATGCCAACTTTGGTGGAAAAATTCATGGGGGCATTTTGCTTTCGCTGATGGATAAGGTGGCGTATGCCTGCGCAAGTAAACACTCCGGCACGTATTGCGTAACGGTTACTGTTGATAAAGTTGAATTTCTTCAGCCGGTGGAAGTAGGCGAATTGGTTTCCCTGCACGGCTCTGTAAATTATGTTGGCCGGTCGTCTATGGTAATCGGCATTCGGGTAGAGGCATTAAATGTAAAGACGCACGTGACAAAACACACCAATTCATCTTTTTTTACTATGGTTGCAAAAGATGATAACGACAAGCCCACACCGGTACCAAAACTGATTCTTGAAAATAGTGAAGATGTGAAACGCTTTATCGAAGCTATGCGCATGAAAGAAATCAAAAATGCCGTTCGCGAGCGAATGGACGATGCCAAATCGCATATTGAAGTAGAACGCGCCCACGACATTCTGAAAAATGAAAGGTGTGTACTGAACACAAACCTGTAAGGAACTATCATGAAGATTTTCCGAATGTTATATACGGGATATGTTGTAGTGGTGTTCTCGGTTCTATTCTTAGTATTTTTTATCCTGCTGCTCATTCCCATTCTATTTCCAACACAACATAAGTTGGTTGGTGTTTTCAACCGGTGGTGGGCTTACATTTTCTTCCTGCTAATCGGCTTGCCTTGGAAACGCGAGGTGTATGGAAAGCTCAACCCCAATCAACAATATATTTTCTGCCCCAATCATTTCTCGTATGCCGATATTCCGGTTATGGGGCTGAATCCGCACAACGCCATTTTTGTGGGTAAGAACGACATGGAGCATATTCCGCTGTTCGGCTTCATGTATAAAAAACTTCACATTACGGTTGACCGCGCCAACCTGAATAGTAGGGCGAACACCATTAAACGTTCGTTGAAAGCAATTGATGAAGGAAAAAGTTTAGTGATTTATCCCGAAGGCGGAATTATAACAACGGGCGAACCGGTGATGGGCAGGTTTAAGGATGGCGCATTTCGTATTGCTATCGAAAAACAAATTCCGATTGTTCCGGTAACCATTCCCTACAATTGGATAATTTTGCCCCCGGAAGAATTTCTAATCCGGTGGAAACCGGTAAAGTTAATTTTTCATGAGCCGATAGAAACCAACGGCATGACGGCTGATGATGTGAAGACGCTGAAAGAACAGGTTTTCAGCATCATTGAGCAGGAGTTAAAAAAGTATACCCAATGAACATTACACGCGAATTGCTGGATAAAATTGCGCACCTCGCCCGACTTGAAATAAAGGATGACGAAGCCGAAAAACTCATGCAGGATATGAATGCCATTATTGCGTGGATTGACAAGTTAAAAGAGGTAAACACCGAAGGCGTTGAGCCGCTTACATCCATGAGCCATGAATTGAATTCTTTTCGCGAAGACGTTGTGCAACAGGAATTAACCAAAGCCGATGCACTGAAAAACGCACCCGACCACGATGGTAATCATTTCCGGGTTCCGAAAGTGATTGAGTAAGGGTAATCCGCAAAATTTGTAGCTTGCCGCTCATTATAAGAAGTGTTACGCAAAACAATAAATAGTACATCATTGCGAGGGAGGAACGACCGAAGCAATGACGTTTTCAGTATGAAGTTGGGGATTGCTTCGCTGTCGCTCGCAATGACGGGTAACTGTTTTGTGTAACATTATGATTAAAATAGCTATGCAAACACGTTGGTTCTGGAAAAATTGGTCGATTGACTACCGGGTTATCTGGTATGGATTGATAGCCCTATTCGTAGCTTCAATTTTATTTCTTTGGGCCGGATACATACAGGGGCCGGATGCGGTAACCGACTGGATGGTTTTCCATCAACAGGAAACCCGCGAATCCGTAAGCCATGCCTTCAGTCTTGGGAATTTTGAAATCTCAATCCCTATCGAATCCTACCTGACGTTTTCCTATTTCAATGGCTCTGTTATTCATCCCAATGTAAACGCTTCGATTTTTTTTCTTATCGGGTTGGTTTTATGCACGGTGCTGTTGCTTACGCTTATTACTACCCTTGAACGATTCTGGTATTTTGCCAGCATGGCGTTGTTCATTCTGTTTATGGTGAGCATGCGTCTTGAGGTGCTGCGCCTGTTTGAATTGCCAGGAAGGGTCATTCCCATTGTCATCATTTCGGTATTTGCGCTGGTTAGCTTTTATTTTAACAGCCTGCGCCCTACAACGTTTTTTATTACCAGGCTGCTTACGTTTTCTATACTCACTATTTTGCTTGCACTTGGCATTTACTTCTTTGCGGGAGTTGAATACCCATTCTTACACATGGCTGTTACGGGGTATATGCCGGGTCTAATTCTATCAGTGATTTTTATTTTAATGATAGCCCACGAAATTCCGGCTTCATTTGTTTATGTAACAAGTTCGGGCACGGCAACTTCAAAAAGTTTACGCCACTTCTTTATTATCAGCGTTGTGTATATGGTAAATCTTGTGTTAGCCTATATGCACGAAAAAAAACTGATTGATTGGGATTTTATTTACATTAACTTTTTCCTGTTGCTTACGCTGTCAGCGTTGTTGGGCATTTGGGGTTTTCGTCATCGCGAAAACCTGTACGATAACATTCTTCCGTTCAACCCTTCGGGCGCATACCTGATTGTAGCATTGGGGTGTGTTACTTTTTTAACAGGCGGGCTTTTGTTAGGCAATCACAACGACCCGGCAGTTAAAATCATTCGCGATGTAATCATCTTCAGTCATATCGGTTATGGCGGTATTTTTCTCATTTATATCATCTCCAATTTTATGCTGATGATGGCCGAGAACCTGAACGCCTGGAAAGTATTATACAAGCCCAGCCGAATGCCTTACTTCACGTTTCGTTTTGCCGGGCTGATTGCTACACTCGCCTTTGTGTTTTACTCAAACTGGAAAGAATACGCCTATCACGCCATGTCGGGTTTTTATAATCATTTAGGCGATTTATATGAATTGATGGATAAGCAAACAATAGCAGAAGCATACTACCAGCAAGGCCGGTCTTACGGGTTTCAGAACAACCGCTCGAATTACACGTTGGCTCAACTTGAAGTAGGGAAAAACAATCTTAAAAAAGCCTATAACCATTACAACTTAGCCAACGGCATCCGGCCAACGGAATATTCACTTGCCAATGAGGGCAATTTGTTTTTGGCTGAACGCAGAACATTTGAGTCTGTCGCTTCATTTACCAATGCGTTGCAAAAATTTCCCGGCTCCGGCCCATTAGAAAACAATCTTGGCTTTGCGTATTCAAAAATTCACAAACTTGACTCTGCGTTGTTCTACTTTGATGCTGCCCGAAACAACACTGTATCAAAAGAAACTGCCGAGGCCAACGTTATTGCCCTGATAGGTAAAGAGTATTTGCCGGTTCAGTCCGATTCGTTATTGCTGCAATTCAAAGCCACTTCGTTGTTAACTATTGGTAACGCACTGGCTGTAGCCTCATTGCAACAACAATCTTTTAATCATAAGATTGACCCGCTTGCACAAAAAGAGTTAGACATAGCTTCGGCTACACTGTTAAATAATTACTTAGCGCACAACCTGAAAACATTAGATACCGTAACCTTGCAACGGGCAGAAGAAATTATTGCCGACTCAATCAATGCAGATTACCAGGAAGCGCTTAAAGCCACGCTGGCGCAGGCATACTATCATCAAAACAATGTTAGCAAAGCCTTTTCGATAATGGGCGAGTTGGGCTATTTGAGCGAAATTATGCAAGGCAAGTTCAACTACATTGCCGGCTTGTGGGCGCTGGAACAGGGAAGCCCGGAGCTGGCCATTACCAGTTTTAATTTTGCCGTGCAACACAATTATAAAGAAGCGCGACTTTACAATGTGCTGGCGCTTGCCGAAGCCCAACAATTTTCAGAAGCGCTCGAAGAAGCCGATTCGCTGATACTCCACGCCAACACCAATATTCGGGAGATAGGGAAGCAACTTAAAAAAATACTAAACCCGTCAGTTGATGTTGCTTCATTTAACGACCTGGAGAAATATCAATTTTGCCGGTACCGCGTAAGTGTAAAAGATACACTTTTGTTTGAGCGTATTGTTCAGTCGTTTGGAGATAATGCTTACAAGGCAACAGTCCTTGCTGAAATGGCAGAACGTCAATTAGATTTCAACAGCGTTATCAAAGCCGTTGATTATTTGAACCAGGCTATGTCGTTAACAATATCTGATGTTAACCTTGCGAACAAACTAAATCATACTAAACTGAAATTATTAGCTGCGCTTGGAGAATTAGATCAGCTTGAAGAGGAGATCAGCGCTGTTACCTTTTCGCGCAAACAATCGCTTGAAAAACTTCTTTACGAATCGTTGCTGCATGAACGCAATGGCGATGTAGCAAAAGCGAGGGCGGGTTTTTCGCTGTTAGCGCATTACAATCCGTTTTTTGAAGAAGGAATAATTGCCGCTGCCCGGTTTTTCAGCAACCAGGAGCCGGATGAATTTACGGCTTACAGTATTCTCGCAGAGGCGGTGCAAATCAACACCACTTCTTACCGGCTTTGGATGGCCTATACAAAAGAGGCTTCGCGCATGGGTTTTGATAATTACGCGGCTGTTGCCTTAGAAGAAGCTGAAGCGTTAAAGAAAAGGAGATAAATTGATTTTAGATTTTAGATTTATGATTTATGAAAGCAGAAACAATCAGAAATCCAAAATCAGAAATAAGAAATCCAAAATCGTAAATCCGAAAAAACTACTTACTTTTCCTCTTCGACTTACGCTTGCTCTTGTTCTTCTTCTTTTTAGCCTTTTCTTTCTTTTTTTCTACGCTTATATTCTCGCGAATAGTTTTCCAATAATCGGGGCCGTAATCCACAAAAACTTCAGCGCCTTTCGGGATATCGCGCTTGGATTCGATATAGGCTTTGAGTCCATCGGTTATGTAATCGCAGTTGTTACGCATGCCCTTCACTTTCGATAAACCCTTTGCATCGTTGGCATAGCGTGCCAGATGTTGGGGGGTTTTCCAGGCGTCAATTACGTGGTAACGCTTTACATAAAAAATGTACCCGTTCTTTCCGTCATCATCTTTAACTTCTTTCCAGGTAGAAATTTTTCCTTTATACTCCACAATTCGGGTGCCTTTCGGGATTGCCACTTTAGTGAACAGTCCTTTGCCGGCATTCGGAAGTGTGGATTTCTTTACATACAGGTGTTTCTCAAATAGTGCCATTCGATCTAAAAAAAATTCGGGCGTGAAGATAGGAGAATTTTAACGGAAAACGGTGTATTACTTTTCTTTTCTCAATTCCATGATGTGAAACACAATAAGCGGATGGTATGGGTCTTGACACAACCTGTTCTTTGGACGGCCGCTAAAAGAAGCACTCAGGTAGCCTGATAGTATCCGGGCCCGCTTAACATGTACAAATCAGAATACAGATGTGGCATTTAAAAAACGAGTCAGGAAGGGGTTCTGAAACAGATTGAGTTTCAGACTAATGGAGCTCCTCCAAACCAATAACCAAGCTTCATAATGCGTATTCCTTTCTATTTTGATATGCTTCTTCATTCCGGTGTTCGATATACTCGACAAAATTCTTGTAGGGATTAAATCCAATTACTTCTTCCGGGTTTGCCACGAAATTTGAAAGTGCATTGATATCGTAGAAGTAAACCTGGTTATCATCATTACCTGTTAGATATTCTACTCCTCCAACATCAAGGCCGGCAAGTTTTGCAATCCGTTCGGCTTCTTTTATGATGGCGCTGTTTGGTAAATATGATTCTACCGCAGGAGCGCTGCTTGCCCGCTCGCCACATTCAGCAGGCGAATGGCACAAGTCGGCTGGGCAAAGATTAAACGTATCACCGGTTGTATGTACTTTAATTGCATAGAGGAACCTGCCATTCAATACTTCAACCCGAACAATAAAATTATCTTTAGGCTTTATGTACTCCTGCACCAAAGCAACGTTATCAATACCCATCGGTATCTGATGTAATTCAACTGCCTTTTGCAATTCAGGTATTTTATTGAATCGAACAATACCTGCACCGCTGCCACCTACATTGGCTTTTATGAGGATGGGGAAACGTAAAGAAAAAGCGGCAGGCAATACCTGGTTGATATGATTGACTATACGTGTTTTGGGGAATCGTAACTGCAAAGATGCCAACAGCGATAATTGTTTTGCCTTTGATGTTTCTACTCGTTGCGCAGCAGAACCATTAATAACAGGGATATATAAACGTTCAAGGTGCTCCAAATAATTAATGGTATGCAAAATACCTTGCCCGTTACCACGTAAAAATGCCGAAGGGCTCATGCGGTTAACGAGCAATCCAAACGGAGGCCGCAACTCAGAAGGATTGTACTGATGGTGCTGCGCCTGAATTCTTATAAACGGGATACCTCTTAGTTCCAACTCATGGAATAAGGGTTTAAACCAGTTTGGATGTTCATAGAAAATACCTATTGGTCTTTCGTGTTTATTCATAACGAAATCAGGTTATGTTATAGATTTAAAAAGAGGAATTGAGCGGATTGCCCTGGAAGGAGCAATCAAACGTTGAGGATATCAACAACAACAACTGCATACACTAAAGAGTGACCGTGCAGGGTACATCAGGATAATTTGGCAATTATTGTATTTCATACTTTTAGTGTTTTTATAATTCCCGTTTGGGTTGGTCTTGGCACTTTTTCAACTTGTTTGCGCTGATGGTTGCCAGGGGTTCACAGAGCCAGTCTCTCCCCCCTTCTATATAAATTCTGAATCAAAAGTAATAAATATTATTCTATAAAGTCTATAGTTTTAGTAGAAATTTAATCTAACTTTGTTCATCCGTATTCGGAGTTCCCCCATTGGTTGAATTTTTAAGTTATTAAACGATGGATAATCAGCTAATCCTTGCAGCCCTTGTTGTGCCTGCATTTTTCATCTTTATAGCATTGGAATACTGGGCAGCGCAACGAAAAAAAATGACCGGTATTTTCAAATACGAAAATACTGTGGCCAACATTTCTGTCGGTATTGCCGAGCGATTGTTGAACCTGTTAATTACAGGTAGTTTCTACGGGTTATATTATTTCGTGTACGAGCATTATGCGCTCTATTCCGTACCAAATGCCTGGTGGGTATGGGGTCTTTTGCTATTGACAACCGACCTCGTCTGGTATTGGTATCACCGGCTTGGGCATGAAATTAACCTCATGTGGGGGGCGCACATTGTACATCACCAAAGTGAAGATTTTAATTATTCTGCCTCCGCACGCATTACCACTATACAATCGCTTATCCGCAACTTGTTTTGGTGCACGCTGCCCCTCCTGGGGTTTCACCCGGCTATGGTTATCACTATATTAGTGGTGCACGGAACGTATTCTTTCTTTACACACACCCAGGTTATCGGAAAATTAGGTTGGTTAGAATATTTTCTCGTCACTCCGTCACACCACAGGGTACACCATGCTTCCAACGAGAAATATATTAACAAAAACTATGGCGATATTTTCATCTTCTGGGATAAACTGTTCGGAACATTTCAAAAAGAAGAAGAAAAACCTGTTTATGGATTAACGCATCCGTTAAAAAGTTACAGTTTTCTGTGGCAACACTTTCACTACTATATAGAGCTTTGGGAAGCCTGCAGAAGAAGTAAAAGTTTTTCAAAATCGATTAAAATTATACTTGGAAAACCCGAAGACCTGGATCAAGGCATTCGCGAAGATCTTGAGAGAAAATTTCTATCGCCTTCCCGAAAATTCAAGCTATCTTTTCGGTTTAAGGTTTACCTGAATATCCAGTTAATTGCCAGCCTGGTTATACTCTTCCTGTTCACCCTGTACTTTGAACAGCTTGACGTAACAGACAAAACAATCATTATATCGATCATATTGATCACGTTGATTAATTGTGGTGCCATGTTAGAGCAACAACGATGGATATACATGCTCGAAGTTGCCCGGGTAAGTTTGCTAACATTATACGTCAGCATGTTGAATGAGAGCATCGGAATGTTTATTACTTTTCTCATCATTATACTTCTGATCGGTTCAAACGAAGTATCTTCACGTCTGTACTTTAGGTTCGTATACGGCCGGCAAACCGAAAATGAAAATACATAACCGGTTATCATGCAAAATTTTAGATATAGGAGTTATGCCCGTGAGATTCTAAATATCAGGTTGTGGTGTAGTACGCAGGTATGGCTTAACACGTGTATGGCCCTTTGGAAACTTACCCGGTATTTCTTCATCCTTAACTGCCGGAGTAATTATTACATCTTCACCATGCTTCCAGTTAGCTGGTGTAGCAACACTGTAGTTCGCTGTTAATTGAAGGCTTTCTATTACCCTGAAAATTTCATCAAAATTTCTGCCGGTTGATGCCGGGTAGGTAATCATGAGTTTGATTTTCTTATCCGGGCCAATGATAAATACAGAGCGTACGGTAAACTTGTCAACATTCGGATGCACCATACCGTAAAGATTGGCAATAGTAAATTCAGGGTCAGCAATAAGCGGGTAGTTTACGGAAGTATTTTGTGTTTCGTTTATATCTGTTATCCACTCTCTGTGCGACTCCAATGAGTCTGCACTTATAGCAAGCACTTTAACATTCAGTTTTTCAAATTGATCGGTTAGTTTAGCCATAGCCCCTAACTCTGTTGTACAAACCGGGGTAAAGTCGGCAGGATGTGAAAACAGTACACCCCAGCTATTGCCTAACCATTCGTGAAAATGAATTGTGCCCTCGGTAGTTTCTGCAATGAAATCAGGGGCAAGATCTCCTAATCGTAATGACATGTTCTTATCAATTTTAATGAATACTATAAAACCATCTTAATAAGCATACCGAAGTGTAATACCAACTGTTCGCTGGTCGCCCAATACGCCTGCATAATGCCCTGCGTTTCCTGCGGCCGGCAGCAATTGTTCAAAATAATCTTTGTTAAAAAGATTTCTGCCCCAGATGTAGCCCGATAAACCATTGGTAAACCGGATACCGAACCGTGCATTAACCAGTGTATAGCCATCAACATTCAGGTATTGCGAAGGCGATGCACTGGATGAAAACGATGAACGGGTGTAGGTATCGAACGCTAAGAACAACTTTCCTTCCTGTGTTAATATAGTAACCATATTCGAAAGCAACTCTCCGCCAAATGAGCCCGCCCATTTTGAAATACCCGGTAAACTTCCTCCCGAAATGTCTTTAAATGCACTTGCTCCCCCTGTTTCTTCCAACGGAACCGGGGCATTTGTAAACGATACATATTTACCAACGGTGTAGGCAAGCGCACCATAAAAAGAGAAATTACTTCCTGCACGAAGATTGGCATCCAACTCTGCGCCATACACGCGAACTTTTTCTGCATTTGCAAGGTAGCCCCTGTTCACGCCTACTTCTGCCGTTTGTACCTGTGTTTGAAAATCACGTATGTCGGTATTGTGCACAACAAGATTAAGTGTCGATCTCTCGGTTGGCCGGGTTTTTACGCCCAACTCAATATGGGTTACGTACTCCGGTTTAATGCGCGCCAGATCTGTTAAAACTTCTCCTGCTGCTGTGGGCAGTCCGCCCAGGTTTACGCCAACAGGTTTGTAGCTGTTGGAGTAAGTTACAAATGCGTTTGCACGACCAGAGGCTTTGTAGGCCAAGGTTATCTGACCGGAAAAATTCGATTCGTCAACGGAAGCGTCAAACTGCTGATCGTTATACACCGATCTTTTTATAGCAAGCAAATCGGGATCGTCTGTTTGTAAACCACCATAGGTTTGCCGGTTAAAGTTTACTTGTTTTTCATCATAGTTAAATCGAATTCCCGGAAGCAAATGCAGCTTTTCTGTAATAGCCCAATCGAGTTGACCGAATACAGCCGCTCCCAGGGTTTTTAATCTTGATCGTGTGCGAATGCCATAGCCTTCCAGCAGGCCGGGCGTTTCCCATAACTCGCTGGTAGAGCTTTGCGAAAAGCGCCATTGTGCCGCTCCTGATTCTTCTGTGTGATATGGGTTTGTTTTTAAATCCTGATCAATGATAAATACCCCAACCACGCCACTTAGCGTAGAGCTTAAATCTCCGGCATATCGTATTTCCTGTGTCCACTGCTGGTGCTTTGATGGCGCCTGCGACAAGGTGAGCACGGGCAAGCCTGTAAAATCACGATCGTTTGAAGGATCCCAATGCCAATACCTCCACGCAGTAGTTGATGTCAGTGTTCCGTTCCCGATTTTCGCATCAACGTTCAGGGATATTCCACCCAGATCGTTACCGGAACGCCAGGTTGTGTTGTGATCGATTTTGCGATCAAACGGATTTCTGCTGGGCAATTCATAATTCAGGTCAGCAATAATTTGTTCAAACTGCCGGTAGGCCGCGCGTTGCGTGGTTACCACTCCGGCAATTACCTGGGCGTAACCATCTGGTCGCTGACGGTTGCCATCGCCAGCCAATGTAATTTTTATTTTTGAAGTTGGTGTGTACAATAGCTGAAGCCTGTACCCGAGGTTGTTCAAATCATTTGTGTACTTCTGTGTGGCTACGTTATAAATCAAGCCATCGCGCTGCGTACCGGAGAAAGAAACCCGTGCGGCAATTTTTTCACTCAATGGCCCGGTGATGGAACTCTTCGCCTGTATAAAACCATAATTTCCATAACTCACTTCAAAAGAAGCACCCGGAGTAAAACTGGCTTCGCGTGTTTTAATATTTAATGCGCCTGCCGTAGTGTTTTTTCCGAAGAGTGTTCCTTGCGGGCCGCGCAATACTTCAATCTGCTCCAGGTCAATAAAGTCGAGTGTGGTAGCTGCCGGCCGTGCGTAATACACACCATCAACATAAAAACCCACACCAGGGTCTATACCATCATTCGTTAATCCGAATGTTGAACCCAATCCCCGAATATTAAGAGTCGTGTTACGGGGGTTAGAGGAATAAAGCTGAACAGTAGGCACAAGCTCTTTCACGCGGTTAACGTTAAATGCTCCGGCATCCTCAATAAGCTCGCCATTAACAACCGATATAGGTATTGGTACAGACTGGGCGGTTTCGCTGCGCCTGCGTGCAGTTACCACTACTTCATCCATAACGTTATCATCAATCAGTACAATTTCAAGGGGCACATTTGCGCGTTCGCGAATCTGTATCTCCTGAGGTTTGAAGCCTACTGAACTGATACGCAGCGGAAACGGAAACGCTTTTGGCAACGCAATGGTAAACTGTCCATTGTCGTCTGCAATGGTATAGATGTTTGTTCCTTTAATAAGTACGCTTGCGGCTGCAACGGGCGCACCATCACGATCTTTAATATATCCTGTTAAAACTTGTTGCGCTAACGCTGCATGACTTACAACGGCAATCAATAGGACGAGTGGCAATAATCGAATCATAGGCTTAGGTTGAATTTGAGGTTCAAAGGAAACTATAATAATCTACTAAATCAATAGACTTTATAGTTTTTATAAAAAAATAAAAACCGCTTTGAAAAAACGGGCTTTGCAAACGATTTCAGGGCTTTCGTAAATAGACTTTACAAAAGAAATACCCAGATTGTAAAATACGTCCGGACAACCAACTCGCTAACAGGGCATACGGTAAGCAGAAAGGTTATGGTTTATTCATCAATCGAACTTCATTTCAAAAATGAGGTAATGCTTTAAACCGAATTCCTTCCCCCACTTTTCAATATCTTTTCCGCTGCTGTCAACTGCGCACCACATTTTCCATCCGTCTTTTTCATACGGCAGGATGTAAGCGAAAGCTGAAAATTCTTTTCCTGTTTCTATTTTCAAACTCCGCCCAACATCTCGCAAAGAATAATCATTTGATTCAGTCGCTTTGTAGGTTTTGCTTATCCCGAATTGAGGAAATCTGAAAATCAGCTTCAACTCACTATCAGTAATCTTTTTAGCAGTTACTCTCAAATTTAATGTGTCTGAGCTGATCGGCAGCATTCTTTCATTTGTCGAAGTGTTAACAAGCGTGTCGGTTTTAATTATTTCTCCATCCCATAAGTCTTTCATTACCAGATAAAAGTTTTTCCCTTTCAAACCTGCTCCAACAAATTTCACCTGATAATAATCAATCTGTTCAAAGGTGAACATATCCTGTATTGTCCGGATGTCCGAGCCGTATTCTGTTATCATTTTTATCCGGTTATCCATTTCATCCTGGCATAAGCCCGGAAAAGGAATGAAGAAAATACACAAAACCAGGAGTATATTTTTCATAGTTTAAATTTGATTAAAATACATAATCAGTTTTCCCTTCTAATGCTGCGCGTGTAATTGCTATTGACGCATATAAACGTTCCCGTAAGCGGATACTAATTTCAGTTGAACGCCTCCTCCATTAAGTTCGCAGCTTACATCCGTCCATTTTACAAGCCCATCTTTAGAAGCAGGCTTAAATTTTACATCGAGATTGGTATAAATTTCACCATAGCGGGTGCTGGCAATAACGCTGTTTTTGGAGTTAGCTTGAAAGCGTTACAAGAGCAAAATCAAGTTGTTATAAAATTGTTTGGGATGCCCGGTTATTACCAGTAAAAAGTAAAATACCAAACAGTCATAAATGTGGCATGTCCTTCCTCGTTCAGATTTTAAAAGTCGCCTTTACTGCTTACTTTTGCACACTTTCGGGGCGTAGCGCAGCCCGGTAGCGCGCCACGTTCGGGACGTGGAGGTCGTAGGTTCGAATCCTGTCGCCCCGACAAAAAAAATTCACGCCCTGGCCGGTTGTTCAGGGCTTTTTACTGAACCAACATATTATGGATGTCAAACAAATTCCTCTGAACGATTTACACGTAAAACTTGGTGCCAAAATGGTACCCTTTGCGGGCTTTAATATGCCGGTGCGCTATTCGTCCGATATTGAAGAACACATGACCGTGCGCAACGGGGTGGGCGTGTTCGATGTGTCGCACATGGGTGAGTTTACCGTTAAAGGCCCGAAGGCGCTCGACCTGATTCAGCGCGTTACCAGCAACGATGCCGCTAAATTGGTTGACGGACAGGCGCAATATTCCTGCCTGCCCAACGAAAAAGGCGGTATTGTAGATGACCTGATTGTTTACAAATTCAAGGATGAAGATTACCTGCTGGTAGTAAATGCCGGCAATATTGAAAAAGACTGGAACTGGATTTCGCAATTCAATACACAAGGCGCTGACCTGCAAAATATTTCTGACGATATATGTTTGTTTGCGATACAGGGGCCAAAGGCGGTAGCCACTTTGCAAAAACTAACCAATACAGATTTAAGCGCCATCAAGTATTATCACTTTGCCTATGGTGAGTTTGCAGGCGTACCTAATGTGATTATGTCGAACACGGGCTATACCGGTGCAGGTGGTTTTGAGATTTATGTACATAAGAACCTTGCAGAAAAAATATGGCACGCCATTTTTGAAGCCGGCAAAGAAGTTGACATTAAACCCATTGGCTTAGGCGCCCGCGATACATTGAGGTTGGAAATGGGCTTTTGCCTGTATGGTAATGATATTGATGATACAACCTCTCCGCTTGAGGCCGGGTTGGGATGGATAACAAAGTTCACCAAAGAGTTTACCAATGCCGCCAACATCAAAAAACAAAAAGAAGCGGGAATAACAAAAAAATTAGTTGGCTTCAAAATGATAGACAAAGGCATTCCTCGCCACGATTACCTGATTAAAGATGCAGCCGGAAACATCATCGGCAAAGTAACATCAGGAACCATGTCGCCCATGCTGGGTATTGGTATTGGTTTAGGATATGTAGCAACGGAGTTATCATCGCCCGGAAGCGAGATATTTATTGACGTGCGTGGACGGGCGTTAAAGGCTGAGGTCACAAAACTTCCATTCATCAATAAGTAGTTACCCGTCCAAAAAATAGTTCAATGAAAACAATTGATGTCTGTCTGAGCCCGGATTTAATGCATCTATATCCCGTAGGTGATCGCGTGGTTGTGGTGGTGGATATACTTCGTGCAACATCGTGTATGGTAACAGCACTTGCTCACGGTGTAAAAAGTATCAGGCCGTTTGCTAATTTGGAAGAATGCCGTGCCATAAAGGCTCAGGGTTACTATACTGCCGGTGAGCGCAATGGCGAAAAAGTAGAAGGGTTTGATTTCGGTAATTCGCCTTTTGAATACATGAACAAAAAACTTAAAGACGAAAAAATTGCTTTCACCACTACTAACGGCACGCAGGCTATTGCCAAATCGCAAGGCGCAAAAGAAATTATCATCGGCTCGTTTATTAATCTTTCTGCTGTAACGGAATATTTGAAAAACGGAAGCAACAATGTATTGGTAGTGTGTGCAGCCTGGAAGGGAAAAGTAAATTTAGAAGACACGTTGTTTGCCGGTGCGCTGGTTGAAAATCTGAAAAATAACATTGAGCCCGATTGCGATGCCCCGCTTGCCGCACAACATTTATATAACCTCGCCAAAAAAGATATGGTTGGTTTTCTGAAAGGTTCCAGCCACGTAAAAAGACTAAACCGGCTGAATATTCACAAAGACATTGAGTTTTGCCTTACACCCGACCAATACCCGGTTGTTCCGAAGCTTATTAATAATGAGTTGATCCTGACTCAATAACTTGGAAAAATCAGCTTTTGAGCTTTATATTTTGCTGATGACGATCCTTATCGCGTGTGTTCTTCTTTTCAAGATTTTTTTGAAACGCTTCGGTAAGATTTATACCTGTCTGATTAGCCAAACAAATCAATACCCAAAGCACATCAGCCATTTCATCGCCTAAGTCTTTATTCTTATCGCTTTCCTTTTCAGATTGTTCGCCATACCTGCGGGCAATAATTCGCGCCAGCTCACCTACCTCTTCAGTAAGCATTGCCATGTTGGTGAGTTCATTGAAGTAACGAACGCCAACGGTCTTTATCCATTGGTCAACTTGTTGTTGGGCTTGTTCGATAGTCATGGTACGGGATTCGGGTTGCGAGGTACGGGTAACATACTCCATATTCAAAGTTAATGATTTTTCAATTCTTCAAAATCAATATTCATTACTTCAAATTTCTGCCATCCGTTGAAGTCGAAGTGCCACCACTCGGAGGCATAAACCGTAAAATCGTGCTTGTGCATAATGGAAATAATCAGGTCGCGGTTTTTACGAACTACCGGGTCGCTTACCGGGGCTGACGGCCATGCTTCTTCCTTGAAAGAGTCGTATTCAGTTGGCATTTTTAATTCTTTACCGGTTTTTAAATCAATCAATGTCATGTCGATAGCGCAACCCCTGTTATGTCGCGAGCCTTTATAAGGTGAAGCTACATACGTTGTGTCGCGATACACTTCATAAAATTTTACTGTAGCGGAATATGGCCGGTAGGCATCAAATATTTTAATGCCTACACCTTGCTTCGCAAATTCGGCCTGGGCTTTCTTCAATGCTTCGGCTACCGGCTTGCGGGCATAGGCTTTAGGCAGGTTATAGATTTGTTCGCCCGTAAAGTTGTTTGTTGTGGCATAGCGAATGTCGAGAACAATTCCGGGAATAAATTTTTCAAGGTCAACAAGTTCTTTCTCCGGGTTGGATTTCACATCGTTCACATACGCCTCATAATTTGTGGGGGTAAGGCCGTATTTATTTTGTGCGTGAACGGCAATCAGCAGAAAAGAAAAAAACGGAAGCAAGAGTATCGTTCTCATAAGTCGGTATTAATTTTCAAATCAACGAATTATCAAACCTACCGGCAGGCAGGTTTTCAAATTACTTACGGTCTTTCGTGTCAATAATAATGGTTACAGGGCCGTCATTCAGTAAACTCACCTTCATGTCAGCGCCAAACTCACCGGTTTGCACAGGTTTTTCTAAAACTGTTTCAACAGCTTTTACAAATTTTTCATAAAGCGGAATGGCTACTTCGGGTTTCGATGCCTTTATATACGATGGCCGGTTGCCCTTCTTTGTGCTGGCGTGCAATGTAAACTGGCTCACTACAAGAATATCACCATCGGTATCTTTTACGCTTACATTCATTACGCCATCAGTATCATTAAAAATACGCAGGTTAACAATCTTATTAGTCAACCAGTCAATATCTTCATCATTATCGGCATCTTCAATACCAAGTAACACCAGCAACCCTTTTTGAATGGACGATTTAACAGAGTGATTTATCTCAACCGAACAGGAAGAAACGCGCTGGATAACGGCAATCATATATCAAACATAAACGAAAGTCTGAAAATACAGAATAAAACCTTCGGGAGATAAATCGGAGTTACGCATGTTTCTCTAATATTTTCACGCAAAGGCGCAAAGAACGCTAAGAAAAACACAAAGATTCAAAGATTGCGTAACTCCGGTTATAATTAACGCTTCTTATAAAGCCTCAACTGCTCCTGGAGTTGCAGCACCTGTAAGGCTAATTGGTCGGCTAAGGGCGAGACCGCGCTATCGCCTTCAGGAAGTTTGGTAGAATAATAACCACGCACACTCCAGATTTCCAGCACATCAACAACCGCAATGGCGTAAGGCTCATATTGGCGATTATCGGAAACAAGAAGGAGTTTGCTATTATCATCGTCAAATCGAAACACGCGCTTGAAAACAATACCTTCTTGCTGCGTTACTAATATGTAGGGTTTTCCGTTTTTAACCGATTCAAGATTCTCAACATATTCACCAAACAATACCGAGCCGGGCTGCACGGGCAACATGGAGTCGCCCTGGATTTCAAAAGCACGATACGTTTTATTTTTTGGCAATACCGGCAGGTTGATTTTTGGAAGCTCGGCAATAAATTCGGGGTCGTGGTAACCGGCTAAGTAACCGGCCGATGCTTTTTGCGAAACAAGTTCTACGTTTTCTTTCCCTGAAGTATCAACGGTAATAGCCAATACTTCTTTTGAAGGGGATGAGGACTTCCAATCTTTTTCGGGCAGATTGCTTAACTCTTTTCGTGTGAGCACATCCATGCTCACGTTAAACGTGTTAGACACATCCAGCAACACGTTCAAGGGCGGTGTTGCGCGCTCTTCTTCGTATGCCCCGATAACGGATTGCTTCAGCCCAAGCTTTTCAGCAAACTGCTTTTGGGTAAGCTCGTGTTTGAGGCGAAGGTGTTTGAGGTTTTTATTGACGGTCATAGTGTTAGATGACTGTGTGTAGCATGGTGATACCACCCGATAGTCGGGTGGTTAAGCAAAGTGAAGTCCTTCGGACTTCGTAGTACAGAAGCCCGAAGGGCTTCAATATGTCCAACCATGAGTGCAACTCATGGTTGGAATAAAAACTCCAACGCAACCCCGAAGGGGTTGAATGTAAAAGCTGTTCAAAGTAAATAGCGCTCATCAAACTCAATTTCGTGTTTGGTTAATAAACTCTTGTACTCATCGATAAAAGACTTTTTTTTATGGTGCTCCTTCTGGTTTTTAATGTAGTTAATAATCCGGTCGCGGCTACGTACCGAGCACGTAAATGCACCATACCCTTCCTGCCATCCGGTAAATGCCGGAAATTTACCGTTCTCCTTCATCCAGATGCTGGTGGACACTTTGATATCTTTCACAAAATCGGCTAATGATATTGACGGATGCAAGTCGGACAAGATGTGGATATGATCTTCTACCCCGTTAATGCGATAGAGCTTGCTCTTCTTGTTTTCGATTGTACCGGAGATATACTTATATAATTCTTCACAATACGCTTCCGCGATAGTGGGTTGTCGGTACTTGGTTCCGAATACGATGTGGTAATATATCTGTCTGTAACTGCCCATTGTCAAGCATATTCAACCCTTCGGAGTTGGATGATTACTTTTGTTTACTCACCATCTGATGCCCCCGATGGTTAAACCTAATCAACCCTTTCGGGGTTGCGTTATTGTTAACTCTCCCTTGCGTGAGGGATGGAGGCATTGTTTGAGCCCGAAGTGGGACGTGCGCAGGACTGGCGAGTGCCGACAGCCCGACCCCGATGGCCGGTGCGTTGGCTTGTGTGCAAATCGGGGGCACGCCCAAATCAAAATACTCCAATCACAAAGGAATATGAAGGTAGTCCCGATTTTACCGGGCTACCCACAATTCCAACGCGCTATGGCAAGCGACATCACAAAACTAAAATATTTAGTTTAATAATAAAGCTTAATACTAAAATTTTTAGTTAATATCGCACTGTGGACAGGAACATTATACACCTCGATTTAGACGCCTTTTTTGTGGCCGTTGAGTGCAGGCGCGACAAACGGCTGATGGGCAAGCCTTTAATTATTGGCGGGCAAAGCCGTAGGGGCGTAGTGGCCACGTGCAGCTACGAAGCCCGCAGGTTTGGGGTGCACTCGGCCATGCCCATGTACTTAGCCATGCAACTGTGCCCCGATGCACTGGTGATTTCGGGCGACATGGAGGCGTACAGTAAACACTCGCACGAAGTAACAGACATCATTGCCGACTCGGTGCCCATGTTTGAGAAGGCATCTATTGACGAGTTTTATATTGATGCAAGCGGTATGGATAAATTTGTTGGAGCGTTTAAATGGGCGAAAGAATTGCGCCAAAAGATTATACACGAGAGCGGGCTGCCGATTTCATTGGGTATGTCGGTGAACAAGCTGGTATCGAAAGTAACGACCAATGAATTCAAGCCGGATGCTGAGAAACAAATTCCGGCTGGCGAGGAAAAGGAATTTCTGGCCCCGTTAGCCATTGAAAAAATACCGATGATAGGGAAACAAACATCGGCATTTTTGTATGATATGGGCGTGCGCACGGTGGCTACGCTGCGCGAGATGCCGCTGAAGTTCCTGGTAAGTGCCTTTGGCAAGAATGGTGTATCCTTATGGAACAAAGCTCACGGCATTGATAATTCGCCTGTGGTGCCGTACAGCGAACAGAAATCCATTTCTACAGAATGTACTTTTGAAAACGATACGATTGACATAAAAAAACTGAAGTCAATTTTGATTGCCATGGTGGAAAAGGTAGCGTTTCAATTACGCGGACAAAATAAACTCACGTCATGTGTAACCGTGAAAATCCGCTACGCGAACTTCGATACGGAAACCAAACAAATACAAATTCCCTACACATCATCCGACCATATATTGCTGCATACCGTAACACAATTATTCGACAAGCTCTACAACCGCAGGATGCCGATTCGACTGGTGGGTGTACGGTTAAGCGGATTAGTACACGGCAACTACCAGGTAAGCCTGTTTGACGACACGGCCGAGGGCATCCGGCTGTATCAGGCCATTGACCATATTAAGCACAGGCACGGGGCAGAAAAATTAGTGCGCGCCACTACCCTTGGTGTAGGCCGCAGGGTTAGAATGGAAATGAACATGTTTAAAGGAAATTTACGATGAAAAGCAGATTGACACAAATTGTCAAAAACAGAGGCTATGTTCGTAACATGAAAATGACACAAACCATGAGAACAGTAGCAGTTAAAACCCAAAGCCCTGTACAGGAATTGTTTTTTATGATTGCCCCGCCCCGGCATATTGCAAGCGATGTGGCGGTGTTGAAAGATGATGTGCACTACCTGATTGGTCACGACTTTGACGACCGTTTTTCAAAAGCGCATATCTCACTTTTTAAGTACACTGGTGAGCACTCGGAAGATATGCTGGAATTTGTAGAAGAGAAAGCCACTTCTTTCGAGGCATTCAATGTGTTTCTGAAAGATTTCAACGTGTTCAGCAATGGCTCAAAGCGTACTATTTATATGGATATTGTGAATAAATACCCCATTCGCGAAATTTTTGAAAACTTAGTCAAGGAAGACCGTGATTTTACTCCGCACATTACCATTGCCAAAAATCTTTCTTCAGAAGATTTTTTAAAATGCTGGCCATACCTGAAGGAACTGAATTACAGCAACCAGCATTTTCCATGCGACCGCATTACCGTACTGGCACGCAACGGCAAAAGGTGGGTGTATTATAAGGATATATGTTTTGGAAGGTAACTGAATGTGAGTATCTTCTTTTAATCCTAAACCACATAGATACATAGGTCACATAGAGAATGCTGAAAAAACTATGTGCCTTATGTGGTTCAACAATATATAATCATCAAAACCGGCAACTGGCAACCCGTTTATGTTTCTCAACTGCCATACCGCCTTCAATTTCAAAATGAGTCTTTGAGTGTGCCTTCACACCCCTAAAACCCCTGAAGCTCCTTCGACTCGTGAACGAATCTGCCGCTTAAATCCTGTTTGGCGAAATGAAGCATGGCCTTTGCTACGTTGGCTGAATCAATGGCTTTGTACTTTAACGGAATTAAAAAGCCCAACGCTTTATACACTACTGTTGCCGCGCCTTCGCCTGCGCGTTTCTCGGTGCGCTCGCCCAGCAACAACGAGGGTCTGAAAATATGATACGCCCTAAAGTCAACTTCTTCAATCGCCTTTTCTGTTTCGCCTTTAACACGATTATAAAAAATTCCCGATTTCGCATCCGCGCCCAGCGCGGTAACAATCAGGTATTGTGTTGCTCCTTTGTTCTTCGTCAGTTTTGCCAACTCAAGCGGATATTCATAATCAACTTTACGAAAGGCTTCCTGGCTGCCGGCTTGTTTTATGGTAGTGCCCAGACAACAAAACACATCGTCTGCTGTCAGTTGGTCGTGGTGTATGGTTAGCGTATTAAAATCGGCTACGATATTCTGAAGTTTGGCGTGTTGAATCTCCAACGGTTTCCGGCTGATAGCCTTAACAACCGCGTAATGCGGGTCATCTAACAACAATTGAAGCAACTGCTTCCCAATCAACCCGGTTGAACCGGCAAGCAATGCTACCTTCATGCTATTTTAATGTGCGATTGCTCCCAGGCCACAAACTTATCAATTTCGCCCTGCACCGAACTGTACACCCAAACCAAAATGGAGAAATCATCGGTAAGCCCAATAACAGGCGCAACATCGGGGATAAGGTCGAACGGATTGACAACATAAATAATGGCCGCCAATATAGTAGCCATAGTTTTCCATGACACGGCCGAATACCTGCCATTTGCGTAAGCCCGCACAAGCCTTGCCAACACATCGAGCTTCGCTTTTGCTTTGCGGAAACTCAACTCATTTTTATCCATGCGCCCCAGCTTAACAGCCAATTGCGAAAGCAACGTTGTTATGCGCCCGTGGCGCCCAAACAAGCGCGAAGCTTTATGAAGTGCCGACTGATAAAAAATATTGGTCATAAGTTTAAAAGGTTTGTTGTATCTCCCGCTTTATCTCTGTTAGCGCGTGCGCAATGGAGTCGGGTTTGTTTATCATTTTCTCAAAAATCTTTTTCGACAGGTCTAAGCTGGTCATCTCCTGCCCCATTTCTTCTGCCGCCTCGTTAATGGTAACTACCAGGTCTTCTTTGGCGTTGCGAACAAGCTCCCAACTGTTTTCACTCATAAAAATCTGCTGCGACACGTTGTGGTTGTACTCACTCCGTATTTCGCTAAGCAACACCTGGTGAAAATCGCGGGCAGGCACCGGGCCCGGATTTAGCCGTACTAACAAATTTTGCGGGCTTATTCGTTCCAGGAACAGGCACATTCTTTCGTAGGCCTGAAGGCGCAGCGGCAGCACCGTTTCGATGCTACGACCCCTGATTTCCAGTTTTTTGAGTTCAATTTCCTTGGCTAAGAACGACCGTACCAGCAAATATGCCGCATATAAAATAAGCGAAGCGGGAATCAGAATCTTTCCAAAATCAATAAGTGCATTCATACAAAATCTATTTCAGGCTAATTGTGTTTGAAATTTAGATAATTTTGACCGACATAACCGAGAATACTTCCAGATGATTGATTTTCAGCCTGTAACGCTAACCTCAAAAGCTGCTGAAGAGGTGCGCAAAATTATGCAGACGAAAAACATTCCGGCCGGTTATGGCCTGCGCGTGGGGGTGCGCGGGGGCGGCTGCGGGGTTTCGCTGCTCATCGGGTTCGACAAAAAGAAGGAAAACGACCAGAGTTACAACATTGAAGGAATACCCGTATTGGTTGACAAGCGCCACACCATGTATGTAGTAGGCAAAGAGGTAGATTTTTATGAAGGCAGCGATGGCAGGGGCTTTATGTTTACCGACCCGAAAGCTGCTACATCAGAAACTTAAGATCAGCAAGTTTCAGGTTTTCTAACTTGTCTTAACCCGCCATTTTTACAGCATAATCAAACACTTACCTTTATGCTGCTGATCAGCCAGGAACACCATATTAACTACCAGCGCATTGCGCAAGCCATAGAATACTTAGAGAAAAACGTTCGGCATCAGCCCGAACTGGATGAAGTAGCCGGGCAGGTGCACCTTTCACCGTTTCACTTTCAGCGGTTGTTTACCGAGTGGGCGGGCATAAGCCCGAAACGGTTCCTGCAATTTCTTACGGCCGGCTTCCTGAAAAAGAAATTACAGGAAAGTAAAAACCTCGAAGAGCTGGCGCAAACGGCCGGGCTTTCGGGGGCATCGCGCGTGTATGATTTGTTTACAACGTTAGAGGCCGTAACACCACAGGAATATAAACTCAGTGGTGCGGGCATTCAGCTTGCATACGGGTTTCATCAAACGCCTTTTGGCAGTTGCCTGATCGGTGTAACCGAACGCGGTGTGTGCTGGCTCTCATTTTTTAGTACGGATGATGATGGCCGACATGAATTGGAGAATATGAAAGCGCATTGGCACAATTCTGTTTTTCATCAGAATCAAAACTTAACGACTGAATTCGTTGACACCATTTTTAACCGCAAAGACGCAGAGGCGCAAAGTAAGCTTCACCTATTTGTTAAAGGGACTAATTTTCAAATCAAAGTGTGGGAAGCACTTTTGAGAATACCGATGGGTGATGTTACCACTTACCAGGATGTTGCAGAAAAAATTAACAACTCTAAAGCGATGCAGGCTGTTGGCTCAGCCGTTGGCTCAAATCACATTGCTTACCTGATACCCTGCCACAGGGTAATCCGCAAAGACGGCATTCTGGGCGAATACCGTTGGGAAGCCACACGCAAGAAAAGTATGATCGGATGGGAGATGGCAAAGGCATCGGGGTTTTGAAGTCTGGCCGTTGTATACCAAAGATTTGTAACTTGTATTTATTAACGATGACTAAAGAACAGTAAACTTGATTTCGTTACATTTAACTTTATGTTGATAGAAAAGACTTGGTAACGTATGATTAAACGATTTAATGAACCATAAATTTAAAATTTGGACATTTATTGATTCATTTTTGGTCATATCAATTTTGACGACAGTTACTTTTCTTGCTTCATTCGCCAAAAGTGAGGGGTAGATAACAGAAGAAAGTGGAATTTTGAAAAACCGCTGATAGCTTTCATTTATTTGCTTTCCCAACTTTTCATCTATTCTGGGATACAATATTAAAAAATTCTCAATTATATTTTCCAGCTCTTGCAATTAATGTTCTATTTTGGACTATTATTTCAGAACGGATAATAACTCTATCATCACAATTAATTAAAAGAAGTAAGAAGTGACACGATTCTTTTGTCTGATACCCTTAGTGATACTTCTGTTTGCATGTGACCAGCATAAAGACGCAGAAATTAAGATCTCCGATTTAGACGGAAACTGGTACTTAGATTATGGTTGGGGCCCAATCGATACTACGATTAATTACACAGAATTTTACATCAAAGACTCGGTGCTTAGCGCCACAGATGAAACAGCCGGACAATCAAGACCCCAAAGAGTAGTAGTAAAAAGTGATTCAATATATTTTTCTGATTACTACGACTTTGAAAACCTTGTTGCATTTTACAAGATTCTTGGGCTAAAGAACGACACTTTATGGCTCCGATTCAATCCATTTCTTATGGCTCGGTGGGATACCGTATTTTGGGTACGATTGCCAGAAAATGAAAAAGGATTTTATGACCATAATTGGACTGATGAAAAGGAAGATTCTCTTTTCAACCAGTCATACAAAGATTACCATAGACGAATGCTGAATCACCATTTCTCAAAAAAGACGACATTAGAGCAAAACAGAAACTAATAAATCAACTCAAGAGATTTCTAAATCACACCTTCTCCTCCAACACCTTCACATAAGCCTCCCTGTAATGCTTAATCAAATTCTGCCAGTCAAACTCAGCCGAATGATTCTCTACATTGTTTCGCTGCATAATGCGCTCGCGTCTTGTTTGCTTTAAGAAATCGTACAACACCGTTGCCAATTGGTTGGCCGACCAGTCAAAGTTTCGTTTACCGCGCTCAACTACATATAGCCCATACTGCGAAGGGTCATCAGAGTGGCGAAGGATATAATCGCCAAATCCTGAAAGGTCGCTTGTTACGGCCGGCACACCACTCGCCATACACTCCAATGGTGTGTAGCCCCAAGGCTCGTAGTAACTCGGAAATATGCCCAAATGACACCCGCGAACAAACTGGCTGTACTCAATACCAAACAACGGGTTGGACGTATTAATAAAGTCGGGGTGATACACTACTTTTACTTTATCGGAAGGGTGGTTCAGCATGTTGTTGCCATACAGGTATTGCAAAATTTCATCGCCCTGCTCGTCAACTAATTTATGCGTGTACACTAAGGGTGGCTTGTTGCTCTTCCACGATTGAATGGTTCTGCGGTAGCGCAGCTTCCAATATTCATCAACAAAATCGCTAAGGTTAGGCAGGCGGTTGTCCTGACTGGTCGTGCTGGCATAAAAAAGCCGTTTGCCTACCTGCTTCTGAATGGCATCGCACGTTTGTCTCACTTCTTCCATCACAGCACGCGATTGCAACACTTCGGGTTTAATGCTGTAATACTCGCGTTTCGTAACAAAAAACATTACTACCGTTACATCGGCCTGGTCTTTTTTCAATTGCTCGTTCAATAGTTGCAGGGCGCGCAGTGTAAGGTCAAACCCTTTGTTCTTATATTCATACCGCCCGGAAGTAAAAAAATAAACTGTCTTGTCTAAATCAAACGCATACGACTGAAAGAAGTGACCCATCACAAACTGGTGTATCTCTTCTTTGTATTGCGCATGCAGGTTTTGAAATTCGTGCAGCGCCACAAAACGCTCAATGTTTAATCCGTTTGGCAAAATCACTTCGGGCACACGCTTTAATAAATGCTTGCATTCGCGTGCCGTTACATCGCTTACCGTAGAAAGAATATCGGCATTGTTGGCGCAGGCAAACTCAATGTGGGCTTCCGGTTCAATACCAAACTTGGGCGCTTCAATCTCCCACTTAAAAAACGGAAGATGCGAATAAAACTGGGGCGAGTTAATAGCAAGGTGTCTGCCTAACTGCGTGGCGTGCGTGGTAAAAATTGTTTTAACAGGAAGTTTCTTTTTCCTGATATTCAAAATCGGCAAGCCTGCCATCCATTCATGAAAGTGCGCAATTACCGGGTGGTCTTTATCGGCAAACTGGATAAACGTTTCGATAAACAACGAAGCGAGATAGCTAAAGGCAATCACTTTGTTTACCAATGCGTGGTCTTCCGGTGTGCTTATGTTATGCTCCTTCCACAAGTCATACCTGATTTGTTTCAGCTTCTCCGGTGAAAGGCTGTCGGGGTTAAGCAACACAACTTTCGGTCTTCCGGTAATCAGCCATTCGGCATAATAAACTTCAATGCCCTGGTCGCGCATGTGCTGAATGGTAAGACCAAACGCATCGCTTGAATCTTCAAACGGTTCGATTTCCGCCTGAATATTTTTTGAAAGGTATGGCCCGATGAGGCAATAAGGCCCGTTGCGTTGTTGCATCATGGCCGGTACTTTCGAACGGATTACCGTATAAATGCCGCCTACCTGGTTGCACACTTCCCAGGCCGCCTCTAATATGGTGGCTTTAGGAAAAGCATCCGAATCAACTTGTTTCCTTTTTGGCATAAGCTTCTTGCTAATTAAGTCAAAATGACTGTAACAGGTTTTTAAAACTAAAAATTTAATGACAAAAATTCCTGAAAGTTGAGCAAACTTTCAATGGATTGTGTTTTGTTGAACAGGTACGGGGGAACACAGATTATGAACTTCGAGAAATTTACCATTAAATCGCAGGAAGCGTTACAAAAGTCGGCCGAAATTGCCATGGGTTTGCAGCAGCAAGCCATTGAACCCGGGCACGTATTGAAGGCCATCATCGAAACGGATGAGAACGTAACGTCCTATTTAGTTAAAAAATTAGCCATTAATACCGGCCTGCTGGAAAGCCGGTTGCAAGAATTGCTTAATTCCTACCCTAAGGTATCGGGACAGCAACCTTATTTGTCTTCGGCTACCAATACATTGTTGCAACAGGCAGAAAAGGAACTTCACGAATTTAAAGACCAATACATAGCGGTTGAGCATTTGTTGTTGGCCTTGCTTGCCGGAAAAGACAAAGCCGCACAGGTAATGCGCGATGTTGGTTTTGAACGCTCGGCTTTATTGAAAGCCATTAAAGAATTGCGGGGCGGCTCGTCCGTAACCGACCAGAATGCGGAAGCGAAATACAAATCGCTTGAGCGATATTCAAAAAACCTGAATGAGCTTGCTAAACAAGGTAAGATTGACCCGGTAATTGGCCGCGATGAAGAGATAAGGCGCGTGTTGCAGATACTCTCGCGCAGAACCAAAAACAACCCGATACTGCTGGGCGAACCCGGTGTGGGTAAAACTGCTATTGTTGAAGGCATGGCGCAACGCATTGTTAATGGCGATGTGCCCGAAAATCTGAAAAATAAAATCATTGTATCGTTGGATATGGGCTTGCTGGTAGCGGGCGCCAAGTACAAGGGCGAATTTGAAGAACGCCTGAAGGCGGTTATCAAAGAGGTAACGGATTCAAACGGGCAAATCATTTTGTTTATTGATGAAATACACACACTGATTGGTGCCGGGGGTGGCGGTGAAGGCGCAATGGATGCGGCCAACCTGTTGAAGCCTGCTTTGGCGCGAGGTGAACTACATGCCATTGGCGCCACAACGTTAAAAGAATATCAAAAATATATTGAAAAGGATAAGGCGCTCGAACGCAGGTTCCAGTCGGTAATGGTTGATGAGCCTTCTGTTGAAGATTCCATCTCCATCCTTCGGGGGATAAAAGATAAATACGAACTCCATCACGGGGTGCGCATTAAAGATGACGCGGTAATTTCATCAGTTGAACTCTCCAGTCGTTATATCAGCGACCGCTTTCTTCCCGATAAGGCCATTGACCTTATGGATGAAGCTGCTGCTAAACTAAGATTGGAAATGGATTCGCTGCCGGAAGAATTAGACGAGCTGAACCGCAGAATTATGCAGCTTGAAATTGAGCGTGAAGCGATACGAAGAGAAAAAGACAAGGAGAAAGAAGCAACACTAAGCAAGGAAATAGCCGACCTTTCGGAAGAACGCAATGCCCTGAAAGCAAAATGGGAAAGCGAGAAGGAAGTTGTGCAGGGCATTCAAAAAACCAAGGAAGCTATTGACAAACTAAAATTTGAGGCAGAGCAAGCCGAGAAATCAGGTGATTACGGAAAAGTGGCAGAAATCCGTTATGGTAAAATAACGGAAGCCGAAAAACGTCTTAACGATTACCAGCAACAGATGAAAGAAATGCAGGGAGAGAAATCGTTATTGAAAGAAGAAGTTGACAGCGAAGACATTGCCGAAGTAGTAGCGCGCTGGACAGGCATACCGGTTTCAAAAATGCTTCAAAGCGAACGCGAAAAACTTTTAAACTTAGAAGAAGAGTTGAGCAAGCGCGTTGCCGGACAGGAAGAGGCCATACGCGCGTTAAGCGATGCCGTGCGCAGAAGTCGTGCGGGATTGCAAGACCCGAAACGCCCCATAGGTTCGTTCATTTTTATGGGAACAACCGGTGTGGGTAAAACCGAATTATCGAAAGCATTGGCCGAATACTTGTTCAATGACGAGCACGCAATGGTGCGCATCGACATGAGCGAGTACCAGGAGCGCCACAGCGTAAGCCGGTTAATTGGCGCACCTCCGGGCTATGTGGGCTACGATGAAGGCGGACAACTTACGGAAGCCATCCGCAGAAAACCGTATTCGGTAATTCTGTTGGATGAAATCGAAAAAGCGCACCCGGATGTGTTCAACATTTTGTTACAGGTATTGGATGACGGAAGGTTAACCGATAATAAAGGTCGTGTAGCCAATTTCAAAAACACGATTATTATTATGACGACCAATATCGGCTCGCACATTATCCAGGAAAATTTCGAGAAAATTACCGATGAAAATTATTTCGAGGTGCTGGAGGATACGAAAGAAGATGTGCTGACGTTATTAAAGAAATCGGTGCGACCGGAGTTTGTAAACCGGATTGACGAAATCATCATGTTCCGTCCGTTGAGCCGGAAGGACATTCGTAAGATTGTGGATATACAGGTTGACCTGGTGCGCAAACGGTTGGAGGAAGGCGGAATTAAAATTGAAGTTTCGGAAGCCGCACGCGACCGATTGGCTAAAATCGGCTACGACCCGCAATTTGGCGCAAGGCCGCTAAAGCGTGTTATGCAGCGCGAAGTGCTGAATGAGCTTTCAAAACAGATATTGGCTGGAAAAATCCATAAGGATTCGATAATTTTTATCGATATAAAAAATGAAAATGAATTCGTTTTCGAGAACCTTATGGCAACGGATGTTGTTGAAGAGATAAGTTAAGGATTGACATTCTCCGTAGCCGGTCTATCCGGCACTCCCCTCGCGGAGGAATTCTGCGAAAGCAAGGATTGAGGGTTTGGTTGAATGCCCCGCTTTCCCCTGACAATTGTCGGGGAGGCGGGGTTTTCTTTTTTTACCGCTCCTCAAAAGTTTTCTTCATCTTTGGGAGAATTTTGCGCCATGCGAACATATTTGAAAGCCCGCATCACCGGGCTTACCCTTTTTATCGCCTGCATATCTGCCTTCAGTCAGCCTGCTCTTAGCGGGGAAGAAATTTCCCCATCGCCTTATTTTACGTATGGCAGCGGATTGGGTATGATTTCGCCCGACAGCCTGTTTATGCTGAACATACGGTTCCGTATGCAAAACCGTGCTGCGTTTACTACCGTTAGCCATAACGACCTGTCTATCGACCAGGTTGAGGCAAGGGTGAGGCGGCTGCGCCTTCGGTTAGACGGCTTTATCTATACTCCAAAATTGTATTACCTCATTCAACTTGCGTTTTCGCGCCCCGATATGGATTATGACGACACGGGCTTTCCAAACGTAATCCGCGATGCCATGCTCATTTACCGGTTCAATAGTAACTTCGCCATCGGGTTGGGGCAAACCAAATTACCCGGCAACCGGCAGCGTGTAAATTCTTCAGGCGACCTTCAATTACCCGACAGGTCTATTGTCAATTCTACCTTTAACATTGACCGCGATTTTGGTTTACAGATGTATTACAACAATAATATACATGGGTTTCATTATGTGTTGCGCGGAGCAATCTCATCAGGCGATGGCCGAAACATTGCTTCTTCCGACCGAGGACTTGCCTATACCGGAAGAGTAGAGTTACTGCCGTTAGGAAGATTTACCAACGGTGGCGATTATTTTGAAGGCGACCTTGCGCGCGAGGAGAAACCGAAAATCTCGATAGGGTTGACTCTGTCGTCAAACCAGAACGCCATTCGCACAGGCGGGCAGCTTGGTACTTATCTATACGAGTCGCGCGATATTCACACTCAAATGCTTGATATGCTCTACAAGCACAACGGCTGGGCGTTGTCATCTGAATTTATAAGACGCACAACCGTTAACCCCGTAACACAAAATACAGATGGCGATGTGCGCTACGTGTATGCAGGGCACGGAGAAAATTACCAGGCGAGTTATCTTTTCAAAAACAATTATGAAATCACCGGAAGGTTTTCACGCGTTCGCCCGGATGAACCCATTCAGTTGATGGAACGCGAAATAAAACAATACACGCTTGGCGGAACAAAATACATTCGCGGGCACCGGCTAAAACTTCAGGCTGACGTTACCTATGAACAAAACACCTGGTTGCAAGGCGCTGCCGCAGATTTGAATCGCTGGCAGTTGCGCTTACAGATTGAAGCGGGGATTTAGAAGTCGAATCAATCTTTCAACCCCCTCAACATCGTCCGCTTAGGGCGTTTAAGAAAGTATACATTGAGAATATATAAATTAAAGCATTATGAAGCAGTTAATGTGTCTTGCGATTGTAGCTTTCTCGCTAACGGGGTGTGAAATAAAAGTTGAAATTCCAGTTGAGAAAGCGGGGGTTGTTATCACGAATAATGGAGAAGTGAAGGAACAAGTATTGAGGTCTGGCAAACAGGTTGTTAGAACTGATTCAAAAGTAATTCTCTATGACATAAACTATCAGCAAGTAGAAAACGACTTTGACTTTTTATTTAAGGATGTTTCGAGTGGAGATGTAAAATTGACAATTGAATTTACCCCAGTGATTGATAGTTTACCCGGCTTTTATAAGGCATATAAGTCGATTTATATCGATCCGGTTGTAGATGTTAAAAGTCGATCAACGGTAAGAAGGTTGCTTGAGAATTATAATCCGATAGAGTTTAGCAAAGATGAATTTAAAACAAAAATAATTGAAGCATTAAACAACAATCGAGAGATTACAGATTATGTGAAAGTGCATAAAGTCGAGGTAGTGGACTTAAAATGGTAAGGCCACTCTCCACCCTCGCGGATTCTTCTTTCCAGAACTCCGAATAATCTTAACCAATCTTCTCAACACCCAAGCCGGGCTTGTCTGAACAGTACATGATTCCGTCTTTCAGGATAAAGCCTCCCGTAACAACATCATTAGCCATGTCGAGGCTGCCGTCAAGGTCAATGTACTTTGTATTGGAACAGGCAAACGCTGCGTGTAAGGCTGCGGTAATACTGATAATACTTTCATCATTACAGCCCCAGAACAGGTCAATACCTTCGTGAAGTGCTATGTCGGCAATTTTCAAGCCTTGCGTAACACCTCCGCATTTCATCAGCTTGATATTAAAAATACCACACGCACGCGGGGGCTTAACCAATTCGAGTGCGTTAACAGGAGAAATCAAGGATTCATCCGCAGCAACTACTTCGCGCACCTCATCGGGCAAGGCTTTCATTTCCTGAACCGCTTTCGCGGGAAGCGGCTGCTCAATCAACTCAATTTTCAACTGCTTTGTCTTTTGATAAAACTCTACGGTCTGCGCAGCATCATAACCCTGGTTTGCATCAATACGAATGGCATAATCATATCCGTATTGTTCACGCATCTTTACCATGCGCTCAATATCTTCCGCAAGGTCTTTACCCAATTTTACTTTAATGGCTTTAAAACCCTGCTTCAGGTAATCATCGGTTTCTTTCAGCGTTTCGGTAACGTTTTTAATGCCAATGGTATTTGATGTTGGCATCGACTGAATTTTTTGTCCTAAATATTTTACCAATGGAATACCGAGAAATTTCGTGAACGCATCATGCAACGCTATATCAAGCGCAGCGCGGGCAGCCGGATTTTTCGGAAACTTTTGCCAAACTTCAAACGCAAGTTGTTTCATCTCACGTATGTCGCGCCCAACCAAAAATTCAAGATTCTTTTCCTGGAGCGCCTCCAACGTTTGGCCCAGGTTTTCTCCTACCACATACTCACTTGGGTTTCCTGAACCAATACCAGTAGTGCCATCAGCTAATGTAATTTCCACAAAAGCGTTACGCACTTCATCTACTGTTTTAAATGCAATGGTGTATGGCTTTGTATTACCAAGGTCGGCACTCCATACTTTTATATCTTTGATTTTCATATTTGCAATTTTTAATATTTAGAATTATTAGTCTTTACGCTGCTTCAACAGGTCGGCAAAAACAGTTACTAATCTATCAACTCCGTCTTCAAGCGGAAGCACTACCGGCATGTTCAGTTCGGCTTCGGTCTGCTTAGCCCACTCGCGCGCTTCTTCGGTTTTCATTTTCATGGTGTTTACAGTGATACCAACCGTTGGCGCTCCGTAAATTTTAATCAAATCAATTTCGTCTTTTAACGCAGGTATGTAAGCCGGATAATATTCCATATCCTTATACTGCTTTCGTGCCGGGTTGTGCTGAAGGATAACCACATCTGCATCAGCGGAAACTATCCACTCGGCACCGGCAGGCCCGCTTGGATTACGCAAAGCCGACTGACCTTCAATAAACATAATGTCGGGTTTTACGTCCTGGTAACATTGCCAGATGGCGTGTTCCATTTCGCCCGAAATAAAATCGTTAAGCGTTGAATCAAAAACAAAACCATACTTTGCGCCTTGCATCCATCCGGTTTGACCGGTATAAATCATTTCTGCTTTATACCCGGCAGCGACCATCGCCTCGGTAAGTATGCGCGAAGTTGTTCGTTTACCCAGTGCGCAATCCGTACCTAACACAGCTACCTTCAATGATTTTACTTCTTTAATCTTCCCGTTCCAGAAATGAAGGTCTTTAAACTTTTTCGGTTTGCGCACATCAATTATCTCCAACCCTTTTGCTTTTGCCAAAGCCGATAGCTCTTCGTTATCGGAAACATAATCGTGTAAACCATTTACAATGCTCAGGTTATTTTCCAGGGCATCTTTGAGCGTTGTATGCAACGATTCAGGAATTACCCCGCCCTTAGTGGCAACACCGACTATGCAATACGTTGCTTTTTCGGAAGAGTTTTTAATAAAGTCGGAAATTGACGCATAAACTGGAAGGTTTCGCTTCTTGCCGTCCAGCACTTCACCGGCATCTTTACCGGCCGATTTATCATCGATAAAGCCAAGAAGATTAAAACGTTCTGTTCCACGAATGAGGCCGTGAGCGGTTTTGGCGTTGCTGCTTTCAAGGTAGCCGCCAGTAATAACAATTGCGTTGGTTTTCATAGGGGTTAGTAAAAGGGCGAAAATCAGGGATAAATAACAGTTTTCAAAGGGCAGCGCGGGTCTATTTTCACTAATTTTGCAGAAAGGAAAGAAGGCTGTATGAAAGGGCTGATTATGGGGTTAATGTTGCTGGTTTCGTTGTGCGGATACGCCCAACGTATTACCGGAACGTGGCAGGTAAGCCGCCAGGCTAATTGCCTTAGTGTCGAATTAGACGAAATCTCCGAAACGGAAGAAGAGCTTCTGGAAGAGATGGCCTCGCGTTCGGGTAATGCTCCTAAAACATTCGTTTTTAATAACGATGGCTCCGGAACGGGAAACTGGCGCACATACGGAAAGCGTAAACCTGCATCTAAAGAAAAATTTCTTTACCGTTATTCGGATGGGATGTTGTACCTGTTGGATAAAAAATCGCGGTTGATTACCGGAACGTATATTGTTGAAAACATTACCGCCTCTACTTTAGTCATTATCAATAAAGACCGCACCTGCGAGCGCACCGAATTTGCACGCATCAATTAACATGGTTATACCAGCAGATAAAAGAGATATACGAAAGCTTACGCTGGATGAGCTTAAAGCCTTCTTTGTTGAAAAAGGTGATAAGAGTTTTCGTGCGCAACAGGTGTATGAATGGCTTTGGAAAAAATCGGCCAAAGATTTTAACCAGATGACCAACCTGTCGGTGCAAACACGCGAAATGCTGAATGAACATTTCACCATTAACCACATTCAGGTTGATAACATGCAGCGAAGTGAGGACGGAACGGTTAAGAATGCCGTTAAACTTTACGATGGGTTGGTAGTGGAATCGGTTTTAATTCCAACCAAAAAAAGAATAACCGCCTGCGTTTCTTCGCAAGTGGGTTGCAGCCTCGCTTGTAAATTTTGCGCTACCGCCAGGTTAAAGCGTATGCGCAACCTTTCGCCCGATGAAATTTATGACCAGGTAGTGGCTATAAAGCAACAGGCCGAATTATTCTTCAACAGGCCGCTTACCAATATTGTGTTTATGGGCATGGGCGAACCGTTGTTAAACTATGCTAACGTAATTGAAGCCATTAATAAAATTACTTCACCGGAAGGGCTTAACATGGCGTCTAAAAGAGTTACACTGTCAACGGTAGGCATTGCCAAGATGATTAAAAAAATGGCTGATGATGGCGTGAAGTTTAACCTGGCCGTTTCGCTTCATGATGCTATTAACGAAACGCGCTCATCCATTATGCCCATTAACGAAAGCAATCCATTGGAAGAACTGGCCGAAGCACTAAAATACTGGTATAAGAAAACAAAACGAAAAGTAACCTACGAATATGTAGTCTGGAAAAACGTGAACGACACCATTGAACACGTTAATGCGTTGGTTAAATTCTGCAAACACATACCCTGCAAAGTAAACCTGATTGAATACAACCCGATTGATGACGGTGAATTTCAGCAAGCCTCACCCGAAGCCATACACCTGTACCAGTCAACATTAGAAAAGAACGACATCATTGCCCGCATCCGAAAAAGCCGTGGTAAAGATATTGATGCTGCGTGTGGACAGTTGGCGAATAAATCCTAACGACTCACTGCTTCTTGCTCGCATTAAACAGCTTCTCCTTTTCTTCTTTGGTCAGGCTTTCGTAACCGCGATCGGAGATTTTGTCTAAGATAGCATCTATTTCTTCCTGTGAAGTTTTGGAAGCGGCTTGTTTCGATTTCGTTTTTTTTCGCGGTTCATCGCTTCTATACGTTACTTTCACTTTTGGCTTTTCTCTGAACAGGTCTTTAAACCAATCTAATGTTATCGTAATCCACGAACCCCAATTTACACCGGCCTGTAATTGCTTGATATAAATGAAGCCCATTAATGCTCCGCCAAGGTGGGCGATATTACCTCCCAGGTTTACCCCCTGCCGAACATACAACAACGAAAGTATCACATAGAATAAAGCAATGTATTTGATCTTTACCGGGCCAAAGAATAACAGAAAGAAGGTGTAGTTCGGGAGCAACACTGCTGTGCCCACTACAATGGCATAAATAGCACCCGAAGCACCCACCATACCGGCATTACCAAAAAAAGTCGGGTTGGCATTGTAAATCAACAGGTAGGCAATACCTCCTGTAAGTCCCCCTAATATATATAGTGCAATCAGTTTATCGCTTCCGAGATACTCAACAAACACTCGCCCGAACCAGTACAGCACCAGCATATTGAACAGAATGTGAAAAATATCCCACATGCTGTGCGCAAACATATAGGTAATGAGTGTCCACGGGCGGGTAATGAACTCAGAAAAACCGGAAGGGATCGTGAACTGTTTATAGATAAAATCAAAAACAAACTCAGTACCTGGAATTCCACTGAATAAAAACAACATGACCAGGAACAGGTATATCGCCACGTTCACAATAATCAACTGAACGTGTGCATTATTATACCGGTTAAAAGCGTTCTTGAAATCGTCAAACATACGTACTGCTCTTTAATTAATAACGTGGCCCGCCCTGCCTGCGCCATACTCTTATCAATATAAACGCTACCACTATGCCACCGAGGTGCGCAAAATGTGCTACGCTTCCGCTCCTGTCCATGATAAACGTCAAGCCGAATAAAAAGAATACAAGGTATTTTGCCTTTATAGGAATGGGCGGTATCAATAACTGAACTTCCATATTGGGGAACATCATACCAAAGCCCATCAATACCCCATAAATAGCCCCGGAAGCACCCAACATACCACCGCTGCCACCTCCGGTATAAAGGTCAATTAAAACACTAAAAACCGCAGCGCCTATTCCTGTTATGATATAAAACGCCAAAAACTTTTTCGGCCCCCAATAGGTTTCCAGTATCGGCCCGGTGAACGATAGCATCAGCATGTTAAAAAATATGTGCATAAAGTTACCGTGCGCAAACATGTAAGTGAAAAGTTGGTATGGCATGAAATACTCGCTATTAACATTGTGTAATAGTAAGTAAGACGTTAAAACGTCATCGGTTAAAATTTGCCCAAGAAAAACAATTGCGTTAATCATGAGTAAATTGCGAACTACTGGTGTGAGGTTAAACATGAATCAATCAGATTTACTATTGCCGAAAATACATTCCAATTTTTCCTAAATCAAAAATAAAATACGTTGTTTCGCCATCAGGCGAATAGCCCGGAGCCTTGCACGCCATCAGGTTACTAACTAAGGCATTCATAGCGTCATGGCCAAGTTTTTCGCCCGGCTTTATGGCCGCCCGCTTCGCTAACGCCCGCGCGAGGTTTTCCTTTACGGGCAGGGACAGCGTTGACTGGTTTTGCTTGAACTGGTGCATTAACCCTTCAAACAATTCTTTTGCCTGCGCGCTGCCAATACCAGCCGGAATACCCTGAACAACAACGGTATTTTTTCCGAAAGGTTCAAACCTGAAACCCAATGCCTTAATTTCTTTTTCCATTTCCATCAGCAAGGCAAAATCGCCTGCACTAAAGGTTATGGTTTGCGGAAAAAGACTTTGCTGGCTTTCGCCCGAATTGCGGTTTAGCCGGTCAAGAAACTTTTCTAACAACACGCGCTCATGCGCTGCCTGCTGATGAATAACCATTAACCCGGTTTTTACCTGGCGGAGTATATATTGATTGTGCAATTGAAACAACGGCTCGCTGCTCGAAGCCTCAATGTCTTCCTGTTCTTTAGATTGAAGAAACTCAATTTCTTTGGCAGAGAGTTGCGGGTTCTGTTCATCAGCGTTGGCAAGCTCTCCTTCAAAAAGTTTTTCCCATTCCTGTTGGTTTGCCCGCTTGAAGGACGACTGAAAGCGTTCTTCAAAATATACTTCGCGTGCCGCCTCGGTTGATGTTCCTGATAATTTACTAATGATGTTCACATCCTCGGCAAAGTCGAGGGCGGGCGCAAGGTTATGCGCGCCCAATGCCTGGCGCACGGCCGAGCGCATTACGGCATACACTGCACGTTCATCATCAAATTTAATTTCTGTTTTGGTAGGATGAACGTTTACGTCAATATGTTTCGGGTCGATGTCAATAAACAACACATAAAATGGAAATGAATTTTCAGGCATCAATCCTTCAAAGGCATTCATCACCGCGTGGTTCAGGTAGTTGCTGCGGATAAACCTGTTGTTCACAAACAAAAATTGTTCGCCACGGGTTTTACGGGCAAGTTCGGGCCGGCCTATGTAGCCGGTTACTTTAACATACTCCGTTTCTTCAGTACAGGCAGCCAACTGCCCCTGGTACGATTTCCCGAAAAGGTTTACAATTCTATGGCTAAGTTTACCGGCCGGAAGGTCAAATACTAATTCATCGCCTTGTATAAACGAAAATGCAATGCTGGCGTGTGCCAACGCTAACCGCTGAAACTCATCTATAATATGTTTCAGTTCAACCGGGTTCGATTTCAAAAAATTTCTTCGGGCGGGAATGTTGTAAAAAAGATTTTTCACACTGATGCTTGTCCCCTGCGCACACGCCACTGCCTCCTGCTTTTTTACTTCAGAGCCTTCCACTACCAATAACGTTCCCAACTCTTTGTCGGCTAACCGGGTTTTCATTTCTAATTGCGAAACAGCCGCGATAGACGCCAATGCTTCACCACGAAAGCCCATTGTGCGGAGTTTAAATAAATCATCGGCCGTGCGGATTTTTGAAGTAGCGTGGCGCTCCAGGCTCATGCGCGCATCCGTTTCCGACATACCCATGCCGTTATCAATCACCTGAAGTAAACTCTTGCCCGCATCTTTTACAAGTAAACGAATATTTGTAGCGCCCGCATCAATCGAATTTTCCATCAACTCTTTTACTGCCGAAGCCGGGCGCTGCACTACTTCACCGGCAGCAATCTGGTTGGCTATGGAATCGGGTAAAAGCTGAATAATATCGGGCATGAAAAAATTTTATTTGCGTACAAACCTTACCCAAATATACACCGGAAGCAACAACAGCAACAGGTAAAGCGAAACCGAACCGTAATGCAGGTACGCTATCAGCATTAATACAAGCGCCAATAGAATTATTGACCGGATAATAGCGGCAGACGGGCTGAAACCTTGTGCTTTGCGTTGCTTGCTGCGGCTGGTTTTAAACGAACCGGTAATGCGGGTGCGGTAATCTGGCGTTACCGTTTCGGCCTCCTCTTCGTTGGTGTTCAGCTCGGCTTTAATGCGTTCCTCCCGCAGTTTTCGCTCCTCTTCCTGCGAGTCATAATGCCGGGGCATAAAATTGAAACGCTTATGCGAGGGTGTTTTCGTAAACAGGCTTGGAAATTTCATGGTGTACTAAAAATTTGATTGCCTTCCTTATAATGCAGCTTTTTATGCTGCGTCACCATTGTTACCTTAGGCGTTGAAATAATTGTTTAAAAGGCTCACAAAAATGCCTCTATTCATCTGGAATTACAAAAAAGCGAACGGCTCTGCCGGCAAAAAAGTTTGGGTATTACTATTTACACTGTTTACAGCCCATTTCGGTGTTTTCGGTCAGCCCGAAAAGCAAAAATGGGTTGACAGCGTGTATAATCAGCTTACGTTTGAGGCCAAAATAGGGCAACTCGTCATGCTGCCTGTTGATGTGGCTTCTGAAAATTCCGTAAACCGAACCCGCGAGCTTATACAGGATTATAACATTGGCGGAATAGTATTTACAGGCGGGGGGCCGCAACGCATTACCACTCATATCACACAGCTTCAACAACATGCGCAGGTACCGCTGCTTATCGGGTTAAATGCAGAAGAAGGACTTGGCTCAACACTCGACAGCACCCTGTTGTTTCCCAGTTCATTAATGTTGGGCGCCATCCAGGACGACAGCCTGTTGTATTACCTCGGAATGGAGATTGGCAGGCAATTAACAACACTTGGCATCCACATAACATTTGCACCAACGGCCGATTTAAGTACAATCTTTCAATCAGAAAACTTAATGAACCACACCTTTGGCGATAACCCGCAACGTGTAGCCCGTGCCGCTACTCTTTATATGAAGGGCTTTCAGCAAACCGGTATTATACCGGTAGCCAAACATTATCCGCATTATAATTTAAGCGTGGGCGGATATGTAAAAGGAAAGCCCATCATGAAACTTGCCCAACATGATGACCAATCGCTTTTGCCGCTTAAAGAACTTTTTGCAGCGGGTTGCCCTGCCGTGCTGTCGTCAACCCTGCACGACCCCATCTTTCCTGATAAACGAAACAGGTTGAAAAGAAAAACCAAGGTACTTCCTGAAGCATTGCCCACTTTGTACACGGCTGATTACCTGAAACAAACGTTGAAGTTTCAAGGTGTTGTTTTCAGCTATGTGCCGGATGTTAAAACCATTCTTAGAAAAAATCAGCCGGGCGATTCGGAGATGTATGCCTTATTGGCCGGAAACGATGTGTTGCTGTTCCCGGAAAATGTATCAGCTACCATCAAAAAATTGCGCAGGCAAATCAAAAAAAATCCGCAATTAGAAACGCAGCTTACTACACGTGTTAAAAAAGTATTGGCGCTGAAATACGATGCCGGACTTCATCATAAACATAAAGAGCCTGCTGTAACTGTTGAGCAACTAAACACGATAGACGCGCATGTGCTTAAACACACACTTTACGAAAAGGCTGTAACCATCGTAAAAAATGATAACGACATTTTACCTGTAAAGATTTTAGAGAACAAAAAATTCGCTTCTGTTTCAATCGGGCAGCCTGCCGATAATGAGTTCAGCCGGTTTCTTTCCAACTATACTTCCGTAGATCATTACGCCCTGCCCTATCCCGGCAAGGATTACACCGAAGTGCTGGAACAACTTAAAGGCTATGATGTGGTGTTTGCCGGTGTGTTTCTTACTGCCGTTGGCCTTGAAAAAACATACCCGGCACTTTTAGATTCGCTTTCGCGGATAACCAATCTTACCGTTTGCAATTTCGGCCCGCCTTCAAAACTAAGTTTGTTCGATAAGGCTCCGCAAATCGTACAAGCATACATGGACGACCCGTTAATGCGGCAACTTGTTCCACAAATAATTTTTGGCGGATTGCCGGCCACCGGAAAATTACCGTTGAAGATAAACGAAGCCATTACCGAATCTGCCGGCTTTAACGCTCCGTCATTAAACAGGTTATCATATACCTTACCCGAAGCGGCAGGTTTAAACAGTCAGACGTTGGAAAAAATTGCGGTCATCGCGCGCGAAGCCATTGACGGCAAGTCAACACCTGGATGCCACGTGCTGGTTATCCGAAAAGGAAAAGTTGTGTACGACAGGTCGTTTGGCTGGTACACGTATGAAAACCAAACACCGGTAACAAGCGAAACCATCTACGACCTGGCCTCGGTAAGCAAAGTAATGGGCACGCTGCAAACCATCATGTTTCTTTACGACCGTGGGCTAATCGACATTTATAAAAAAGCTTCTGTTTACCTGCCCGAACTGGCGTTAACAAACAAAAAAGACCTTACCGTAAAAGATATTCTTACGCATCAATCGGGGTTGGTGCCTTTTATTCCCTTGTGGGATCAGACCGTAAGCGATAATAAATTTTTACCGCTCTATTACAGTACCGAACCTTCAGAGAAATTCCCGTTTCATGTATCGCCCAATTTATACGGGTCGCAACAGTTAAAGGATTCACTCTGGAAATGGACGTTTGATTCGAGGTTGCTTACCAAACCAGAACGCACGCCACACACCTTGCGGTATAGCGATGTCGGGTTCTGGCTCATGCACCGGCTTGCCGAACACATGCTGAACCAACCCATGAATGAATTTCTTCACCAGAATTTGTACGAACCCATGGGCGCATCAACCGTTGGGTACCTGCCCTTAGAAAGATTTGATGCCGGCAGGATTGCACCAACTGAAATTGATACCATTTTCCGAAAGTCCCTCCTGATCGGAACCGTGCATGACGAACGGGCTGCCATGTTGGGCGGGTTGGCCGGTCATGCCGGATTATTTGGCAATGCGCTTGATGTTGGCAAACTCGGCCAGATGTTACTTCAGAATGGATCGTATGGCGGGCAGCAATACTATAAACCTGAAACCATTCAGTTGTTTACAGCCAAACAATTTGACAACAGCCGCAGGGGGCTTGGCTGGGATAAACCCGTACAAAGCGACTGGGCTACGCCTACCTCCCTCTTCGCCTCGGCCAGAACTTTCGGGCATACCGGCTTTACCGGAACCTGCATCTGGATTGACCCGGAATTTGACCTCGTTTATGTTTTTTTATCAAACCGGGTACATCCGGTGCGAAACGGTAAACTTATTACCACAAATATTCGTTCACGCATACAAGACGCTATCTATCAGTCCATATTCGACCATAATCAATACCAAACCGATTATTCGTGGAGCAAATCAAAATAGGCATAGTATGTTACCCAACCTTTGGGGGCAGTGGTGTAGTGGCAACCGAATTGGGCAAAGCGCTTGCCCAGGAAGGCCACCAGGTTCATTTTATTACATACTCCCAACCCAGCCGGTTAGACTTTCTTAATGAAAACATTTTCTATCACGAAGTAGAGTTCAGATCATATCCGCTGTTTGAATACCCTCCCTATGAACTGGCGCTGGCCAGCAAAATGGTAAGCGTTGCCATGAATGAGCACTTGGATTTGCTTCACGTACACTATGCCATCCCGCACGCCTCGGCAGCCTACATGGCCAAACAGATTTTAAAAACCAGGGGTATTACCATCCCGGTTGTTACAACCCTTCATGGTACTGATATAACATTGGTTGGAAAAGATGCTTCTTACGAACCCGTTGTAACTTTCAGCATTAACCAATCGGATGGCGTTACTGCCGTTTCGGAAGACCTGAAGCGCCAAACACTGGAGTACTTCGATATAACAAATGAGATAGAGGTCATCCCGAACTTTATCGACCTGAAGAAATTCAAAAAGCAGAAGAAAGACCATTTTAAGAAAGCCATTTGCCCGGAAGGCGAAATGCTGATTGTGCACACGTCCAACTTCAGAAAAGTGAAACGTGTTGCCGATGTTATTACCGTGTTTTACAATATCCAAAAGGAATTACCGGCCAAATTGCTACTGATTGGTGACGGCCCGGAGCGCGTGCATGCCGAACAGCAATGCCGCGACCTTGACATTTGCCACAATACACGGTTTTTGGGCAAGCTGGAAGCCGTTGAAGAAGTGCTCTCGGTTGCTGATTTGTTTTTAATGCCATCAGAAAAAGAAAGTTTCGGGTTGGCAGCCCTGGAGGCTATGGCCTGCGAGGTTCCCGTCATTTCTTCCAACACGGGCGGGATACCGGAGCTGAATGTTCAGGGCGTAACCGGGTTTATGAGCAATGTTGGCGATACAGAAGATATGACCCGGAAGGCCCTGTTTGTTCTGGATAAGAACAACCTGCCAACGTTTAAAACCAATGCCCTTAGCCGGGCAAAGGAATTTGACATTAGCCGTATTTTACCCCGATACGAGTCCTATTATACCAAAGTCATCGAAAAAACGCGGGTCAGGGCTTTGGGGTAGTATAAGAGTTTGTAACCAATTATTATTTTTGTTTAAGAATCCGATAATTCAAATTGTTTATGGCAGGTGTAACTCCAAAAAATAAAGGCACAAAGCAACTATTCAAAAATCCTATTCTTGAAAAGCTTACCCGAACGCACATTGCTGTTCCTATTACGATTTTTTTCGTGTATGCAGGCGCGCTGCTCTATTGGAACATTGCCAATACTTCGCTTAGTATCTGGCTAACCGTTGCGCTTTTCTTTGTGGGATGGCTTGCGTTTACCTGGGTTGAATACTTAGTACATCGCTACCTGTTCCACATGGCTACATACACCAAAATGCGTGAAAAATTTCAATACACCATGCACGGTGTTCATCATGAGTTCCCGAAAGATAAAGACAGGCTGGCCATGCCCCCTTTGTTGAGTGTTACTATTTCAACCGTGTTATTATTGTTGCTTCGCTTAGTGATGGGCGATTTTGTGTTTGCCTTCCTTCCGGGATTCCTGGTAGGGTATGCATGTTACCTCGGTGTTCACTATATGGTGCACGCCTATCAGCCGCCTAAAAATTTCCTGAAGGCATTATGGGTTAACCACGGCATCCACCACTACAAAGATGGTGAAATTATTTTCGGTGTTTCCACTCCCTTGTGGGATTACATCTACGGAACCATGCGCGACAAAACGAAGTCTGCTGCGTAGGGTTGATGATGAATTAGGGGCATCGCTAAAAAAATATCCGGAAGCCACCTGTACACTGCATGGCCGGGATGGCTTCCGGTAAATTTTTACATCTTCTTCCCCGGAAAGTACGCTACCTCTCCCAGTTCTTCTTCAATGCGAATCAGTTGATTGTATTTCGCCATGCGGTCGGAACGTGAAGCCGAACCGGTTTTAATCTGGCCGGTGTTCAACGCTACGGCAAGGTCCGCAATGGTGCTGTCTTCTGTTTCGCCCGAGCGGTGCGACATCACACTCTTGTAGGCGCTACGCTTGGCGAGGTTTACAGCATCAATGGTTTCGGTAAGCGAACCAATCTGGTTTACTTTTATTAATATAGCATTGGCAACGCCTGCATCAATACCTTTTTGTAAACGCTTCACATTGGTTACAAACAAATCATCGCCTACCAACTGCACCTTGTCGCCAATTTTTTCAGTCAGGGCTTTCCAACCTGCCCAATCGTCTTCGGCCATGCCGTCTTCCAATGAAATGATAGGGTATTTCTTTGCCCAGTTCGTCCAGTATTCAGCCATTTCCAATGGCTTCAATTTTTTACCGGATGATTTTTTGAAGTGATAAACTTTAGCTTTTGAATCGTAAAATTCAGATGCTGCCGGGTCAAGCGCAATGAAAATATCGGAACCGGGTTTGTAACCTGCTTTTTCAATAGCCTTCAACACCACTTCAATCGCTTCTTCGTTTGATTTGATGTTTGGTGCAAAACCTCCTTCATCGCCCACGTTGGTAGAAAGTCCTTTATCGTGCAACACTTTTTTCAACGTATGAAACACCTCCGCGCCCATTTGCAAAGCCTCTGAAAACGTATCGGCACCAACCGGCATTACCATAAATTCCTGGAAATCGATGGCGTTATCGGCATGGCTTCCGCCATTTAAAATATTCATCATCGGCACAGGAAGCGTGTTGGCGTTTACACCGCCAATGTAACGATACAGCGGAAGCCCCGCTTCCATAGCGGCAGCTTTGGCTATTGCCAACGATACACCCAAAATTGCATTCGCGCCAATCTTTCCTTTGTTCGCAGTACCATCCAACTCCAGCATAATTTTATCGAGCAGGTTTTGCTCAAACACCGAAAAGCCAACAACTTCAGATGCAATTTTTGTATTGACATTGTTTACCGCTTTCAATACACCTTTACCAAGGTATTTCTTTTTGTCGCCATCGCGTAGTTCAACTGCTTCGTGTGTTCCGGTTGAAGCACCTGAAGGAACGGCAGCGCGGCCATATGCACCGCTACTTGTTACAACATCAACTTCTACTGTGGGGTTACCGCGACTGTCCAGTATCTGGCGTGCGTGTATGCTTTCAATCAATGACATATTTTTTAATTTTAGATTTATGATTTTAAATTTTCGAATTATGATTTAGTCTTGCTTAATTCTAAAATTCAACTTTACTGATTAATCATTTCCTTCTGACTGTTTTTAATCATCTCAACAAACTGGTCAAACAAGTAGCGCGAATCATGCGGGCCGGGTGACGCTTCAGGATGATACTGTACCGAAAATGCTTTTCTATCTTTTACACGAATACCCATAATGGTATTGTCATTCAGGTGTACGTGTGTTACTTCAACATTGGCATTGCCTTCAATATCTTTTTCGCTTACCGCGAAGCCGTGGTTCTGCGAAGTCATTTCGCCCAATCCGGAAATAAGATTTTTTACCGGGTGATTCAACCCACGATGACCATGATGCATTTTATAAGTAGAAATATTATTCGCCAACGCCAATAACTGATGACCAAGACAAATACCAAACACAGGCTTACCTGTTTCCAGAATTTGTTTTACCGTTTTCACAGCATACTCCATTACAGCCGGGTCGCCCGGGCCATTGGATAAAAAGTAGCCGTGCGGTTCCCACGCTTCAAGAACATCAACCGGGGTTTTTGCCGGAAATACGTTGATGAAGCAACCGCGTTCGGCCAGGTTAGTCAAAATACTTTTCTTGATACCAAAATCCAGCGCAGCCACACGAAAGGGCGCATCTTCATTTCCAACCGTGTATTCCTTTTTGGTAGTAACGATGGAAGAAAGTTCAAGCCCGTTCATGGACGGAACATTTTTGATTTCCTCTTTCATTTCATCTGGCGAAAGTTCAGATGAAATCAGGGCGTTCATAGCACCTTTGCTACGAATGTATCGTACCAACATACGGGTATCTACCTGCGCAATGCCGGTAATGCCATGCTTTTCGAGGTACTCTTGCAAACTTTGTTCGGAAGTTTTACGGCTGTACTCCTGCGAAAATTCATTTACTACGAGCCCGCTTATTTTTGGAGTATCCGATTCCTGTTCGGCATCAACGGTTCCGTAGTTGCCGATATGCGCAACGGTGTTGACGATAATCTGGCCGTAATAGGAAGGGTCTGTATAAATCTCCTGGTAGCCCGTCATGCCTGTATTGAAACAGATTTCGCCCCCGGTAGTACCCGGCTTGCCAATCAGGATGCCCTCTAACAGAAGGCCATCCTCAAGTAATAAATACGCTTTTTTGCTCACGCGATTCAGTGGTTTTACAAAAATAAGCTTCAGGTGTAAACCGGGAATCGAAACGCCCAATTTTTTCGCCTCAAACGTTTTAAATCCCTTTTATCAACTTCTTTTTCAATAAAAAAGGGATTGAATCAGCTTCAATCCCTTTCGATATAGTTTTCAAATACTGCACTATGCTTCGTTTGCCTCGTTATCGGCATCGGCCTTTTTAGCACGCTTCTTTGCCGGCTTCTTCTCGGCTTTCTCTTCAGTTGCAGCTTCGGCTACAACTTCTGCGCCCTCATCAGCCTTTTTAGCTTTGGCAGTACGGCCTCTGCGGGTTTTTGCTTTCTTCGCAGTGCCTTCTTTCTTATAAATGTCATTGAAATCTACCAGCTCGATGAGGCACATCTCGGCATTGTCGCCCAGGCGCACATCACCCATTTTAATAATGCGGGTATAGCCTCCGGGACGCTCGGCTGTTCTTGACGCAACCGTGCCAAACAATTCTTTTACAGACTCTTTGTTCTGAAGATAGGCAAACACCGTTCTGCGCGAGTGCATGGTATCACTTTTCGCCTTGGTAATCAACGGCTCAACATACTTGCGCAATGCTTTTGCCTTAGCCACTGTGGTGGTGATGCGCTTGCTTAGAATGAGCGAAGAGGCCATGTTCGACAGCAATGCGCTGCGGTGGCTGGCGGTTCTTCCCAAATGATTTACTTTCTTACCGTGTCTCATTTCTATTAATCTTCTTCCAGTTTATACTTAGCCAGGTCCATACCAAACGTAAGTCCTTTGTCGGCAACTAACTGCTCTAATTCAGCCAACGATTTCTTACCGAAATTTCTGAACTTCATCATATCAGAAATTTCAAGTTCTACCAGGTCGCCTAATGATTTTACATCAGCCGCCTTGAGGCAGTTGTAGGCACGAACAGACAAATCCAAATCGTGAAGCGCAGTTTTCAACAGCTTGCGCATGTGCAACAGCTCTTCATCTACCGGCTCAACTTCAGTATCCTTACCTGTTTCAATTTCCATTGATTTATCAGAGAACAAAGCAAAGTGCTTGATAAGGATATGTGCTGCACCTTCCAATGCTTTTTCAGGGTGAATGGAACCGTCTGTTTGAATTTCCAGAACCAACTTTTCGTAGTCGGTCTTTTGTTCCACACGGGTATTCTCCACGCTGAACTTCACATTCTTAATAGGAGTGAAAATGGCATCGATAGGAATAAATCCGAATACTTGTTCGGTAGGTTTATTTTCTTCTGCAGGAAGGTACCCTCTTCCTTTCTCAATGGTCAGTTCAATTTCAAAATTGGCCGACTCATCAAGGTTACAGATAACGTGTTCAGGGTTCAACACTTCAAATGCCGAAGTGAATTTGGTAATATCAGCAGCCTTAAACTGTTTCTGCTTTTTAATGTTAATAGTTACTTTGGTATCAAAGCCGTCAGTTACCTTCTTAAAACGAACCATTTTCAGGTTCAGGATAATCTCGGCAACATCTTCTACCACACCTTCAATAGTAGAGAACTCATGCAACACACCGGGTATTTTTATGCCGGTTATCGCATAGCCTTCCAATGAAGACAAGAGGATTCTGCGAAGGGCATTACCTATGGTAACCCCGTAGCCTTTTTCCAACGGTTTAAAGGTAAAGTTGCCGTGAAAATCATCGGCTTTTTCCATTACTACTTTATCCGGGATTTGAAATGCTAATATTGACATAATGCGTTCTGATTAATGGTTAGAATTACTTCGAGTACAATTCAACGATCAATTGCTCATTGATGTTCTCGGGGATATCCTGACGAACCGGTATGTGAATAAGTTTTCCTTCCAGTTCTGATCCATCCCACTCCAGCCAGGGATATTTTTTAACCCCCTGTATAGATAAGCTATCGGTAATAGCTTCCAATGATTTGGATTTCTCGCGAACGGCAACTTTATCGCCAGGGCGCAACGTAAATGACGGAATGTTTACAATGTCGCCATTCACTAAAATATGCTTATGCGAAACCAATTGGCGTGCTGCTCTCCTTGTTGGAGCAATACCCAAACGGTACACGGTATTATCCAAACGTGCTTCAAGCAACTGGAGCAACACCTCACCGGTAACGCCTTTCTTACGCGAAGCCTTATCAAACAACTTCGCGAATTGACGCTCCAGCAAACCGTAGATATACTTCGCTTTCTGCTTTTCAGCTAACTGCGTAGCATATTCCGACTGCTTTCTTTTCTTTCCGCGGCCGTGCATACCGGGCGCATAGTTTTTCTTCTGGATAGCCTTGTTATCACCTAAGATTGGCTCTCCGAATCGTCTTGAAATTCTCGCTTTTGGGCCTGTGTATCGTGCCATTTTTTTATTGTTGATTTTAGATTGTTGATTTCAGATTTTTTAAATTCTAAATCATCAACTGTTACTATTCTTTATTTTCTTTCCTGATTTCAGATTCATTAAATCATAAATCTAAAATCACAAATTTTAATTTTTGTTAAACTCTTCTCTTCTTAGGCGGACGGCAACCGTTGTGCGGAAGTGGCGTCATATCCTTAATAGAAGTAATTTCAATTCCGGCAATCTGAATGGTACGGATAGCCGACTCGCGTCCGGCTCCGGGGCCTTTCACAAAAACCTCAACTTTACGCAAGCCTAATTCAAAGGCGCGCGAAGCACAATCCTGCGCAGCTACCTGAGCAGCATAAGGAGTGTTTTTCTTGGAGCCTTTAAAACCCATTTTACCGGCTGACGACCATGTAATTACCTGACCGGTTGAATTGGTCATCGAAATTACAATGTTATTGAACGTAGCGTGAATGTGGGCCTGACCCATAGCTTCAACCTGTACTACGCGCTTCTTGGCTTTATCTTTTCTTTTGTCTGAGGACATTACTCTTGCTTATTTATATCCTGTCAATGATTATCCTTTCGTAGCCTTCTTCTTGTTGGCCACTGTCTTACGTTTTCCTTTACGGGTACGGGCGTTGTTCTTTGTTGTCTGGCCGCGTACAGGAAGTCCTTTACGATGACGAAGACCACGGTAACAGCCAATATCCATCAGGCGTTTGATGCTTAACTGCACTTCCGAGCGCAGCGCACCTTCCACACGAATGCCTTCGGAGATAATGGAACGAATGGCGTTCGATTCCTCGTCCGTCCAGTCTTTTGCCCTTTTACTCCAGTCTACACCGGCATTGGTTAAGATTTTCTGAGCTGTTCTTCTGCCAATACCATAGATGTAGGTGAGACTGATCTCACCTCGCTTGTTATCCGGAATATCAACACCTTGTATCCTTGCCATGTTGTTTTATTATCAGTTTCTGTTCAAAATCCAATTAAAGATTAACCCTGTCTTTGTTTGTAACGAGGATTCTTCTTGTTAATCACATACAATTTGCCCTTACGCCTGATGATCTTACAATCAGCGCTACGCTTTTTTATGGATGCTTTAACTTTCATTTTATTCTGTCGTTTGCAGGCACAACACGTTGCGCCTTATTTTTATTTATATCTAAACACAATTCTTCCTTTTGTCAAATCATAAGGCGACATCTCCAACCTTACTTTATCGCCCGGCAATATCCGGATGTAGTGCATCCGCATTTTACCGGAAATGTGTGCCAACACTTCGTGGCCGTTTTCCAACTGAACACGAAACATGGCATTTGATAACGCTTCCGTTATCGTTCCATCCTGTTCTATCGACTTTTGTTTCGCCACTTATATGAATAATTTTCTTCTATATACTTATGTGTTGTTAACACTTCTGTCCCTTCCTTCGTTATCGCCACCATGTGCTCAAAGTGAGCTGATGGTCTTCTGTCGGCAGTGCGGATTGTCCATCCATCGCGCTCCTGAACAACATTTTTTGTTCCGAGGTTGATCATCGGCTCAATGGCAAACACCATTCCCGGAATAAGTTTTACACCCTTTCCGCGCTTTCCGTAGTTTGGCACTTCCGGGTCTTCGTGCAGGTTTTTACCAACACCATGTCCAACCAACTCACGCACCACGCCATAACCAAAGCTTTCTACATAGCTTTGAATGGCATGACTTACATCGCCCATCCGGTTTCCGGCTTTTGCCTGTTCAATGCCCCTGAGGAGAGATTCATACGTTCGCTCCAATAAGAGCAAAATCTCTGGTTTAGCACCTTCCAGCGGGTAGGTATAAGCCGAATCGCTGTGATACCCTTTATAGTACACACCGCAATCCACCGCTATAATATCCCCCTCCCGCAGTTCGTAGTTTCCGGGAAATCCATGAACCACAACTTCGTTCACCGAAATACAAAGAGACGCTGGAAAACTTCCGTTGTAATTCTTGAAGGACGGTACTCCTCCATGATCACGGATAAATTCCTCCGCCACTTTGTCTAACGCAGATGTTTTTACACCCGGTTTCACTAACCGGGCTACTTCACCATGAGCCTTGCCCAAAATCTGGGCACTCTCCTTGATGATTTCAACCTCTTCGCCAGTCTTTAAGTGAACCATTTAGCACTTAAGCCGCAGCAAATTGAGAACGACCTTTTACACGACCAGACTTCATCATCCCTTCATAGTGACGCATTAACAGATGGCTTTCAATCTGCTGTAATGTATCGAGGATAACCCCAACCATAATCAGCAATGATGTACCACCATAAAACTGCGCAAAATTCTGACCGACACCGGCCTTAACGGCAAAAGCCGGAAGGATAGCAACGATCACCAGGAACAACGCACCCGGAAGTGTAATTCTTGATAAAACAGTATCTATAAATTCAGCGGTTTGCTTGCCCGGCTTAATGCCTGGAACAAAACCACCATTTCGTTTCAAATTATCAGCAATGTCGTTCGAGTTAATCGTGATTGCCGTATAGAAAAATGTAAAGACCAGGATCAATGTACCGAACAACAGGTTATACTGCCAGGTAGTAAAGTCAGAGAATGTAGAACCAATGTAAGCTCCCACATCACTATCTCTCCAGATACCCGCCAACAATGCCGGAATGAACATCAACGCTTGCGCGAAGATGATTGGCATAACACCAGCAGAATTCAGTTTAAGCGGAATAAAATCGCGCTTGCCTCCGTAAAGTTTATTTCCGATAACCTGCTTGGCATACTGGATCGGTATTCTGCGTGTGGCCTGTGTGAGCATAATCACACCCATCACTACACCAAACAAGGCAAGCAATTCAATAATGAATAGCAAGGCACCATCTAACCCACGCTGGTTAACCGCTTCATCAATAATGGCACCCGGAAAACGGGATACAATACCAATCATGATAAGCATGGAAATACCGTTACCGATACCTTTATCTGTAATCCGTTCGCCTAACCACATACAAAACATAGTTCCGGCAATCAGGATAACGATTGATGACACGTAGAAAAACATACCGGGCGTAGTAATTGCTTCTGTTGGGATAGTACCCCGGATGTATCCGTAAGATTGAAAACCGGTGATGAAGATTGTCAGCACGCGGGTGATTTGATTTAAACGCTTACGTCCAGAGTCGCCCTCCTTTTGCATTTTCTGGAAATACGGAACCGCAAAACCAAGCAACTGCACAATAATGGAAGCCGAGATGTAGGGCATAATACCCAACGCAAAAATGGATGCCCGGCTGAATGACCCACCCAGGAATGTGTTTAGCAAATCAAAAATACCACCCGAAACTGCGTTCTGCTCAAGGATAACCGGATCGACACCCGGCAACACAATAAAAGAACCCAGCCTGAAGATGACCAGGAATCCGATTGTGTTCAGGATCCGAACCCTTAGGTCTTCAATTGAAAAAATATTCCGTATGGTAGTAAAAAAACGCTTCATTGTTATTTAACAGGGGTTGCCGATCCGCCCACTTTCTCAATAGCCTTTACGGCTGTGTCAGAAAAAGCATGAGCCTGAACGTTCACTTTCGATTTTAACTCTCCTCTTCCCAGAACTTTTACTTTATCCTTTTTACCTACAATACCATTATCGATGAGCACCTGCACACTGATGTCTGCCGAATTGATTTTAACGGCCAGTGTTTCGAGTACGTCAAGGTTAACAGCCTTGAAGAAAATTTTATCGTTGTTCTTAAAGCCAAACTTAGGCACCCTGCGCTGTAACGGCATCTGTCCTCCTTCAAAACCGAATTTCTTGGAGTAGCCCGAACGTGACTTAGCACCTTTATGACCGCGACCCGCAGTGGTTCCACCGGAGCCCTGGCCACGACCAAGACGCTTGTTGGTTTTAACAGAACCTTCGGCAGGTTTTAATGTATGTAACTTCATCGTATTAAAGTTCTTGTACCGTAATCAAATGATTCACTTTGGTAATCATACCAGCAATCTGCGGAGTTAACTCCACTTCTACCGATTTGTTCACCTTACCAAGCCCTAATGCACGCAACGTACGCTGCTGGGTTTCGGGCCTTTTAATATCGCTTCTCGACTGTGTAATCTTTACTTTACTCATGGCATTAACCATTAAACACTTTAGATAATGACACACCTCTGTTCTTCGCAACCGTAACGGCATCGCGCATGTTGGTAAGCGCGTTGAATGTAGCTTTTACCACATTGTGCGGGTTAGAAGAACCTTTTGACTTTGCCAATACATTGTGAATACCGGCACTTTCCAGTACAGCGCGCATCGCACCACCGGCAATTACACCGGTACCGGGCGCGGCAGGCTTCAACAGCACCAATCCACCACCAAATTTGCCGATGGCTTCGTGCGGAACCGTACCCTTTGCAATCGGCACTTTTACCAAGTGTTTCTTGGCATCGTCAACGCCTTTGGTAATGGCATCGGTTACTTCGTTGGCTTTACCCAAACCATAACCCACCACACCATTGCCATCTCCCACCACCACAATGGCAGCAAAGCTGAACCTGCGTCCGCCTTTTACCACCTTGGCTACACGTTCAATGGCAACGACCTTTTCTTTCAAATCGATTTCGCTTGCCTTAACTGTACTGATGTTGCTTACTGACATATTTCTTTTTCCTTAGAATTTCAAACCACCTTCCCTTGCGCCTTCGGCCAGGGCTTTAATATTACCGTGGTACAGGTAACCATTGCGATCAAACACGATCGAGTTTATCCCGGAAGCAATTGCCTTTTCAGCAATCTTCTTACCCACGCTTTTTGAATTCTCGATGTTCAGCGAGGTGTTCTTGCCAATCTCAACAGTTGATGCCGAGGCCAACGTTACACCCTTCTGATCGTCAATGATCTGCGCATATATGCCACGGTTGCTCCGAAAAACGGATAACCTGGGCCTGTCAGTCGTTCCGGAAATCTTCTTCCGAACGCCTTTCTTTATTCTTTCTCTTCTTTCTGTGTTCTTGCCTGCCATAGAGGTAGTTGTTTTCTATGATGCTTTAATTATTTAGCTGCAGCCTTACCTGCTTTTCTGCGTACATGTTCGCCTGTGAAGCGGATACCTTTTCCTTTGTAAGGCTCAACTTTACGCAGCGATTTTATTTTAGCGGCCACCTGGCCAATCAATTGCTTATCAATGCCTTCCAGAATGATGGTAGGGTTAGAACCTTTTTCCTGTATGGCCTGCACTTTCAACTCGCCTGGTATTGCCAGAAAGATGTTGTGCGAATATCCTAAGCTAAGCTCAAGCACGTTCGCCTGGGCGCTTGCCTTGTACCCTACACCTACCAATTCAAGTTGGTGCTTGTATCCTTTATTCACGCCTTCAATCATGTTGGCGATCAATGCCCGGTAAAGACCGTGCATGGCCTTGTGGCGTTTTTGCTCGGTAGGGCGTTCAACAACCAGTTCGCCATTTTCTTGCTTGATGACGAAATCGCTATCAATAACTTGTTTAAGTTCACCTTTCGGGCCTTTTACCGAAACTGTGTTATTGTCTTTACTGTAATTAACAGTAACGCCCTGGGGCAATTCGATGGGTAATTTTCCTATTCGTGACATGGCTTCGGTCGGTTAATACACGTAACACAATACTTCACCACCCACATTCAACTTGCGGGCTTCCTTATCGGTAACTACACCCCGCGATGTTGAGATAATGGCAACACCCAGGCCGTTCATTACGCGCGGCAAGGTTCCGGTGTTTGCATATTTTCTCAAGCCGGGCGTACTTACGCGCTGCAATCTGGTTATTGCCGACTCGCGCGTTTCAGGGTTGTACTTCAAGGCAATCTTGATTGTACCCTGTGGCGTTGGGCCTTCCTCAAACTTGTAGTTAAGGATATAACCTTTGTCAAATAACACCTTGGTTATTTCTTTCTTCAGGTTAGACGCAGGAATCTCTACCACTTTGTGGTTGGATTTGATTGCGTTACGCAACCTGGTCAAATAGTCTGAAATAGGATCAGTCATTTTCTATTTCTTTACGCTCATTAAAAAAGCAAGCCCGTTCGTTCAAAACGGGCTGCAAAGATACCTAACAATTTTTGTTATCCAAACTGTCACCTGGTTTCTTCCTTATCCGATAGTATCGGTGCCGGAAGACCTTGGCACTCAGCAACCTAATATGTCGTTTTCGCGCTGTTTTACCAGCTCGCCTTGGTCAAACCCGGGATTTTTCCCGCAGAGGCCATTTCACGGAAAACATTCCGGCATACGCCAAACTTTCCCATATACCCCTTAGGACGGCCCGTAAGTTTGCACCTGTTCTTCAGGCGCACCGGAGAGGCGTTACGCGGGAGCTTATCAAGCGCCTGGTAGTCACCGGCTTCTTTCAAAGCCTTGCGCTTGGCTGCGTGTACCGCTGCCAATCTCTCTCTTTTGGTTTGCCTTGCAATTACAGATAATTTAGCCATAGCAAATTTTTAATTCTTATTAGCATTAGCGAACGGCATCCCGAAAGCCTTCAGGAGCTCGTAACTTTCTTCATCAGTTTGAGCGGTAGTTACAAACGTGATGTCCATACCGCTTATCTTATTCACCTTGTCGATGGAAATCTCAGGGAAAATAATCTGTTCTTTCACACCGAGTGTATAGTTACCACGGCCATCAAAGCCTTTCGGATTTATGCCACGAAAATCGCGTACACGCGGAAGGGCAATGCTCATCAGCCTGTCGAGGAACTCATACATTTTAGTGCCACGCAGCGTTACTTTCACACCAATAGGCATGTCTTCACGCAGTTTGAAGTTCGAAATCGCCTTCTTCGATTTAGTAGCCACGGCTTTCTGACCGGTGATGGCGGTGATTTCTTCAAGCGCAACATCAATCAGCTTTTTGTCGGTTACGGCAATACCCATACCCTTGTTGATGCTGATTTTTTCAATTTTAGGAACCTGCATAACCGAGCTATACTGAAACTTATCTTTCAGAGCCGGAACAATTTCCTTAACGTACTTTTCTTTTAATCTTGGAGTAGCCATTATTTTATTAATTCTCCTGTTTTCTTTGAATAACGCTGCAACTTACCCTTTTCATTGAGCTTGCGGCCAATGCGGGTAGGGTTGCCACTTGCAGGGTCAACCAGCATAACGTTGCTGATATGAATACCTGCTTCAGTTTTCTTGATACCACCTTCTGGCTTTCCGGCAGAAGGTTTTTCGTGTTTCGTTACAATGTTGATTCCCTCAACAATAACACGGCTTTTTGTGGTTACAATCTCCAATACTTTTCCGGTTTTGCCTTTGTCATCACCGGCAATAACCTTAACCGTATCGCCTTTGCGAACGTGTAGTTTTGGTTGCTTGTTATATTTTCTGTTCATGGTATTAAATCACTTCAGGTGCCAATGACACTATTTTCATAAACTGCTTTTCTCTAAGCTCGCGCGCCACCGGGCCGAAAATACGGGTTCCGCGTGGTTCGTCCTGGGCGTTTAAAAGAACGGCTGCGTTATCTTCAAAACGAATGTATGAGCCGTCTTTTCTTCTTACTTCTTTGGTAGTTCTTACCACAACAGCCCTGGAAACAGTGCCCTTCTTTACCTGGCTGCTCGGCATTGCCGATTTTACCGTTACTACAATTTTATCGCCTACTGTTGCATAGCGCTTGCTGCTTCCGCCCAATACATGAACGCAAAGCACCTCTTTGGCACCGCTGTTATCAGCAACAGAAAGTCTTGATTCGGTTTGTATCATGATTACTTCGCTTTTTCGATAATCTCAACTAATCTCCAACGCTTGTTTTTGCTCAACGGACGGGTTTCTGAAATCAGAACTGTATCGCCAATGCCTGCTTCGTTCTTCTCGTCATGCGCCATGAATTTGGTTGTTTTGTGAACGAACTTACCATAGATCGGGTGCTTAACCTTACGGTCAACCGCTACGGTGATGCTCTTTGTCATTTTGTTGCTCACCACTTTACCAATTCTCTCTTTTCTAAGGTTCCTTTCCATAGGAATTATTTTTGAAGTTCTTTAGCGCTCAACTCCGTGTTCAGGCGGGCAATGAGCTTTTTTGTATCTCTTATCTTCATCGGGTTTTCAATAGCCGAAACCTGATGCGCAAATTTCAGTTTGCGTAGTGTTTCCTTTTCGCTGGCAATTTTCTCGCGCAGCTCGGTTACATTCAATTCTTTTATTTCGTTGCTCTTCATAACTCGACTTATTCAACGTAATCGCGTCTTACTGTAAACTTTGTTTTAATAGGCAGCTTACCTTCGGCAAGGCGCAAGGCTTCTTTTGCAGTAGCAAGGTTTACACCACCTGCTTCAAACAAGATTGTGCCCGGTTTAATAACGGCAACCCAGTATTCGGGCGCACCCTTACCTTTACCCATACGCACTTCGGCAGGCTTTTGGGTAATCGGCTTATCGGGGAAAACGCGAATCCAAACCTGGCCTTCGCGCTTCATGGCGCGGGTTACGGCAATACGAGCTGCCTCAATCTGGCGAGAGGTAATCCAGCCGCCTTCAAGACTTTTCAGACCAAAGGAACCGAATGCAATAGTATGTCCGCGTGTGGCTATACCCTTCACACGGCCTTTCTGCATTTTTCTGAACTTGGTACGTTTCGGTTGTAACATTGCTACCTTACTTTAAAACTCTTTATTTCTTATCGTTTCTCCCTGCGATTTTCTCCACCGCGACCACGACCTCCACGGCCTTCCTGTCGTCTTCTTCCGCCACGATCGCCACCGCGCTCTGAACCACCACCATGGCCTGTGCCAGCACCCGCGTTGCTTACTACACCAACATTGGGCGACAGGTCGCGCTTACCGTAAACTTCGCCTTTGAAAATCCATACTTTGATACCGATTTTACCATAAACAGTTTGTGCTTCTGAAATGGCGTAATCTATATCGGCACGTAACGTGTGCAACGGAATACGGCCTTCTTTGTACTGTTCGGTACGTGCCATATCGGCACCGGCCAACCGACCGGAAACTTTAATCTTAATACCTTCAGCGCCTACACGGATTGCCGAAGCAATTGCTTGTTTCATAGCACGCTTGTATGAAATACGGGCTTCGATTTGTTGTGCGATAGACTCGCCAACAAGTTTTGAATCCAGTTCGGGGCGTTTAATTTCAAAAATGTTGATCTGAACATCCTTACCGGTGATCTTTTTCAACTCTTCTTTAATTTTATCGACCTCTGTACCGCCTTTACCGATAACCACACCAGGGCGTGCCGTGTGAATGGTTAACGTAATGCGCTTGAGGGTGCGCTCAATAACAACTTTTGCGATACCTCCCTTTGGGATACGGGCATCAACGTATTTTCTGATTTTCTGGTCTTCCACCAACTTATCAGAAAATGTATTTCCACCATACCAGTTGGAATCCCAACCACGAACGATACCCAGACGAAGTCCTATAGGGTTAATTTTTTGTCCCATCTATTCCTTTGTTTCTTGTTCAGTTGCTACGCCTTCATTTTTATTCAAGCTATCCAACACCAAGGTTACATGGTTGGAACGCTTACGGATGCGATGGGCTCTGCCCTGGGGAGCCGGACGCAGTCTTTTCAAAATGCGACCACCGTCAACCCACACATCTTTAACATATAAATCAGCTTCCTCCAGCTTGGCATCCTGGTTTTTGTTTTCCCAGTTGGCAATTGCCGAAAGAAGGAGTTTCTCTAATTTGAATGAACCGACTTTAGGCTCATACTTGAGAATATTCAGGGCTTTGTTCACACGCTCACCACGAATAAGATCGGCAACGAGCCTCATCTTACGCGGAGAAGTAGGAACATCTTTGAGCTTAGCCACAACCTGTCCGGTTTTGGCGGCTTCCTTGCGTGCATCACGCTTTTCCCTTTTCAATACAGACTTCTTTGTCTTTTTCTCTAAAGCTTCCATGACTTACTAACCTTCTTTTCTGTTACCGGAGTGTCCTTTGAAGGTACGGGTAGGTGCAAATTCACCTAACTTATGTCCTACCATGTTTTCGGTTACATATACCGGTATGAATTTATTTCCATTATGAACCGCAAAGGTGTGACCGATCATCTCAGGGATGATGGTTGATCTGCGTGACCAGGTTTTGATCACCGATTTCTTACCTGATTTTTCAGCCGTTTCTACTTTTTTAACCAGGCGGAAATCGCAATACGGTCCTTTTTTAATCGAGCGTCCCATTATTTTTTCCTCTTAGATATGATTAACCGATCAGAATACTTTTTCGGATGACGTGTTTTCTTACCCTTGGAAACCAAGCCCTTGCGTGAGCGCGGGTGACCACCAGAGGCACGTCCTTCACCACCACCCATCGGGTGATCTACCGGGTTCATAGAAACACCACGGTTGCGTGGTCTTCTGCCCTTCCAGCGTGTGCGACCTGCTTTACCAGCACTCTCGTTCATGTGGTCGGCATTGGAAACTGTTCCAACCGTTGCCATACAAACTTCAAGTACGTTACGCATTTCACCGGAAGGCATTTTCAATGTTGCCAACCCGTTTTCGCGAGCCAACAACTGAACAAATGAACCGGCACTGCGCGCAATAGCGCCACCTTTGCCCGGCTTCAATTCAACATTGTGTACAATTGTACCCAACGGAATTTTAGCAAGCGGAAGTGCATTGCCTACTTCAGGTGCAACATCAGCACCCGCTACAACCTGCTGCCCGGGTTTCAGTCCGTTAGGAGCAAGAATGTATGCTTTGGCGCCATCTGCATAAAACAATAATGCAATACGGGCCGAACGGGTAGGATCATACTCAATTGATTTCACCGTAGCCGGTACACCCGACTTATCACGTTTGAAATCAATGATTCTTATCTTCTGTTTATGACCTCCGCCAATGTAGCGCATGGTCATTTTACCGTTGTTATTTCTTCCTCCGGATTTTTTACGTGTAGTAACAAGAGCCTTTTCAGGGGCTGCTGAACTTATGCCTTCAAACGAAGGTGCCATTCTGTGCCTTGTACCTGGTGTTACCGGTTTTAATTTCTTCAACGCCATTGCTCAATAATTATACGTTGCTATAAAAGTCTATTACTTCACCTGAGGCCAATGTAACTATAGCCTTTTTGTAGTTGGGCTTGCGGCCAGTTAACACACCGGCTTTTGTATAGCGGGATTTTTGTTTACCCATTATACGCGAGGTGTTCACTTTTTCTACCGTTACACCATACTGCTTTTCAACAGCTTTCTTAATCTCAACTTTGTTTGCTTCAATATCTACAATGAAGCCGTACTTACCCTTTTCATTAAGGGCAGATACTTTTTCTGTTACCAGGGGCTTCTTCAGTACGCTCATGACTCTTTATTTAATAGATTCTCCACCTTGCTTACAGAGCTTTCAACAAAAATCACACTGTCGGCATTGATAACATCGTATGTGTTGATCTGATCGGCTGTGGTAATTTTTGCCTGCTTCAGGTTTCTTCCCGACATAGCCACACCCTTGTTGCTTTCCGGCAATACAAGCAATGTTTTCTTATCGGCTAACGAAAGGGCTGATAACATACTTAGGTATTGCTTGGTTTTTGGAGTTTCAAAGTTGAAATCCTCAACAACAGCAATGGCGTTATCTTTTGCCTTATAGGTAAGGGCCGACTTACGTGCCAGATCCTTCACTTTCTTGTTTAATTTAAAAGAGTAGTCGCGGGGCTGAGGGCCAAATACGCGTCCACCACCTTTGAATTGCGGGTTTTTAATGTTACCCGCACGGGCGCCACCGGTTCCTTTTTGCTTTTTAAGTTTTTTGCTTGAGCCGGAAATTTCGTTACGCTGCTTCGACTTGTGCGTACCCTGACGCTGGTTGGCCAGGTAGCTTTTCACGTCAAGATAAATGGCGTGATCGTTCGGCTCAATCGCGAACACGGTATCAGAAAGACTCACTTTCTTACCGGTTTGCTCTCCGCTATATTTTACAACACTTACTTCCATTACTTCTGCAGAATTACGGTTGAGTTCTTAGCTCCTGGAACAGAGCCGCTTACAACGATCAGGTTTTGATCGGCCATGATTTTAACAACCTGGAGGTTGGTAACTTTTACACGGTCGTTACCCATACGACCAGCCAGGCGCTTGCCTTTTGGTACGCGGGAAGCAAACGAGGCGTTACCCATTGAACCGGGTGCACGCAAACGGTTATGCTGACCGTGCGTGGCTTCGCCCACACCGCTAAAGCCGTGGCGTTTTACAACACCCTGAAAACCACGACCTTTTGAAGTACCAACGGCATCTAACCAGTCGCCTTCTTTAAAGATGTCTTGTACGCGGATCTCCTTACCAAGCTCAACAATACCTTCAAACTCCGCGCGGAAATCGCGAAACTCAACGGTTTTACGCTTGGGTGTGGTGTTGGCTTTCTTGAAATGCCCGATAAGAGCTTTCGGTGTGTTTTTCTCTTTGGCCTCGCCAAAGGATAACTGAACTGCACGGTAACCGTCAGTGTCAGCGTTTTTTACTTGTGTGACTACGCAGGGGCCAGCTTCTATAACCGTGCAGGCAATATTCTCACCTTGGGGGCCATATACGCTTGTCATTCCTACTTTTCGTCCTATAATTCCAGGCATGGTTGAAACCTTTTTATGCTGTTTTTCAGGATTTTGCGCCTTCTTGACGCAAAAAGGACTGCAAAGATATGACATAAAGAATAGTTAGCAAACCCGCGTTTTAAAATTTTTAGCATAGCCCAATTATCCCACTTTAAAACCCACCTTAACAGAAGCGTTTTTCTAAAATGGCACATAAGTGATTATCATTGTCACGCGCTTCTGAACATGACAAAAACCTTTAAAAAACGCCCCTGGCTTACACTTTCGGCCCTGTCGCTGGGGCTTTTTGTGCTTAATGTTTCGCAGGGAAGCGTTCAGATTTCAATTAACGACTGGCTTGGACTGGTAGGTTTACGGGCAGAAGAAAACCCGGTTTTAGGGGATATTATTGTCAACTTCCGGCTTACGAAAGCCCTGACCTGCATATTGGCCGGTGGAGCCTTGTCCCTGGGCGGACTCATGATGCAGACGTTATTCCGAAACCCGTTGGCCGGGCCGGATGTGCTGGGTCTTAGTTCGGGCGCGAGCTTAGCGGTAGCGCTTTTGGTTATGCTGGGAAGCACGATACCCGGCTATTCCGGGGGGGCATTTATTATATCGTTGGGTGCAACGGCAGGCTCGGGGGCAATTTTATTAATCATCCTGGCAATAGCTCACCGTATAAAAGACAATACCTCGCTTTTGCTGATTGGGCTTATGATTGGAGCAACCACCGCCTCAATAGTAAGTGTATTACAATTTGTAAGTCGCACGGAAGACCAGCACTATTTCCTGATCTGGACATTTGGCAGCATGGGCGGACTGAACTGGAAGGAATTGATAGTATTGGGCGGAGTGCTTTCCATCGGCATTGTACTGGCGGTTTCGGTTTCCAAGCCGTTAAACGCCTGGCTGTTGGGCGATCAGTATGCACGAAGCTTAGGCATACAGATTTCTAAGAGCCGGTTCATTATTATAGTAGCAACCAGTTTGTTGGCCGGATCGGTTACGGCATTTTGCGGCCCGATTGCTTTTGTGGGCCTTGCCGTTCCGCACCTTACCCGCATACTCATCAATACAACCAACCACCGGATATTAATACCTGGTGTATTGCTGATGGGTGCAAGTGTCATGTTGTTTTGCGACACCATTGCGCAATTACCGGGCAGCGCTCACGTACTACCCATCAATGCCATTACCGCGCTTATCGGGGCGCCCGTAGTAATCTGGGTTATTGTGCGGGCTAAGAAAGTAGTTGTATGACTTGCTATTTTTGAGGATAAGTGAAGTACAACCATGCACCCTGACAAATCTCTATTAAAAACCCATAACCTCTCCGTTGGCTATGCTACCGGACAACCGTTGTTCAGCGCGCTGAACCTTTCATTAGCGAAAGGTGAATTGGTTTGTTTTATGGGGCCTAACGGAGTGGGCAAATCAACGTTGTTAAAAACCTTAGCCGGGCTGCAACCAGCATTGGGGGGAACTGTTACTATTGATTCTGCCGTTGAACAACCTGAAAAAAAATTATCGGTAGTGCTAACCGACCGAATCACCGCTACCAACATGACGGTAAGCGAACTTATCGCTTACGGACGTTACCCCTACCTGGACTGGTCGTTAAAACTTACCCCGGACGATAAAGCCGCCATTACCGATGCAGTAAACCGCACACGCATTCATTACTTACTCGATAAACAACTTAGCCAGATTAGTGACGGTCAACTACAACTGGCTATGATTGCCCGCGCATTAGTACAGCAAACACCTCTATTATTATTGGATGAACCCACAGCACACCTCGATCTGAACAATCGCGTGGAAATTATGAATCTGCTGCGCGAACTGGCTCATGAAACAGGCAAAGGAATTTTAGTAGCCACGCACGAGCTTGACCTTGCTCTGCAAACAGCCGACCTGATTTGGTTGGCAGGAAGAAACAACAACCTGCTTACCGGCATACCGGAAGACCTTGTACTGAACGGAGCCTTCGATGATATTTTTCAGTTTAAAGGCTTTGATTTGAAAACAGGAAAAGTATTTCACAAGCCCTGGCGCAACATGGCAGTTACTGTGCGTGGCAATGGGCATGAAGCACGCTGGACAAAAAATGCATTGGAACGAAACGGATTTATTATTTCTGATAGCAGGGCGGATATATTAATAGAAGTAATGTTGGCTAACCAGCAAGTAACCTGGGTGTTTGGCGGTAATTCTTTCAACTCGCTTGATAAACTCATCTGGCAACTCCGCCAATTGAATCCCTGATTGCCCCTATTCAAACGATTGCGGAATTACAGTAAAAAACTTTCATTCACTTCATAGCTGATTTATTAGCTTCGCATCTTTTACAATACAGTTATATGTTTGACCTGAACAATCTCTTTCCTTACAAATTCGACAAGAAGTATTCAAAACCGGCAGCCTACTTTTCAATGGAGTTCGCCATTGACCAGCCGCTTAAAATTTATTCGGGCGGGTTGGGGTTCTTAGCCGGATCGCACATGCGCAGCGCATACGAATTAAAGCAAAACTTAATTGGCATTGGCATTTTATGGAGGAAGGGATACTACGACCAGGAGCGCAACGAAGACCAAAGTTTGCGGGTAGCGTTTCGAAATAAAGAATATTCGTTTCTTACCGATACCGGCATCCTCTTCCCTATTACCATTCACGGCACACGGGTTTATGTTCGTGCACTGTTGCTAAAGCCCGAAGTTTTTAAAACCGCACCGCTGTTTTTACTCACTACCGATATACCCGAAAATGACCATCTTGCCCATACCATATCACACAGGTTGTACGACCCGAACCAGACAACCCGCATTGCCCAGTCTGTTTTATTAGGCATTGGCGGAGCAAAGTTGTTGGAGATTATCGGGCGCGAAACGGAAATCTATCACATGAACGAAGGGCACTCGCTACCCCTATGTTTTTATTTATTCGATAAATACAAAAGCCTGGATGAAGTAAAAAAACGTGTAGTGTTTACTACACACACACCCGAAAAAGCCGGCAATGAAGAACACAGCATTCCCTTGTTGGAAAAAATGGGGTTCTTCAACGGGCTCACCGTTCAGCAAGTAAACGAAAATGTATTCCCGGAAAACGGAGTATTGAATTATTCGCTCACCGCATTGCGCATGGCTAAAAGAGCCAATGGCGTTTCGCAGTTGCATGGCGAAGTTGCCCGCAAGATGTGGGAAAGCTATGCCGGCATTTGCCCGATTGACGCCATTACCAACGCACAAAACAAAGCCTACTGGCGCGACTATATGCTTGAAAAAGCATTGGCGAAAAATGACGACCAGAAGTTGGTACTGCGTAAAAAAATGCTCAAGAAAAAATTATTCCGTGTAGTGGCAAACCAAACTGGTAAACTGTTCGATGAAAATGTGCTTACCTTAGTATGGGCCAGAAGGTTTGCACAATACAAACGCGCTAATTTGTTGTTACGCGATTTTGAACGTTTTGCACGATTGGTATCAAACAAAGAATTTCCGATACAGATTATCTGGGCGGGCAAACCGTATCCTGAAGATTTTGACAGCATAAATATTTTCAATGAAATACATTGGAAAATAAACGAGTTTAAAAATTGCACCATTCTTACCGGGTACGAATTGTGGCTATCCGGCCATTTAAAACGCGGCTCGGATGTGTGGCTGAACAATCCAAGATTATATCATGAAGCCTCTGGTACTTCGGGCATGACAGCCGCCATGAATGGCTCCGTAAATTTTTCTATTCCCGATGGCTGGATACCCGAATTTGCAAAGCACGGTAAAAACAGTTTTATAATTGAGCCTGCCGATGACACACTGTCGCAAGATGAACGCGACAAACTTGAAGCCGACCGGCTTTACGATGTGTTGGAAAACGAAATCATTCCGATGTATTATAAGAATCCAACTAAATGGATTAAGATAGTGAAGGCAGGAATGAAAGATGTTGTTCCGTTTTTCGATTCGGCCCGCATGGCGGATGAGTATTATGAGAAGTTGTATAAAATATAACGTGTTGAAGTTCGAACGTGTTAAGGTGTTGAAGTTGGGATGTCCACGTTAACACGTTCGCACTTCAACACGTCCACACATTATTCTTTATAAAGAATCAGCGAAACCGAATTTACACAATAGCGTTTGCCGGTTATGGTTGGGCCGTCATCAAACACATGCCCTAAATGCGAATTGCAATTTGCGCACATAATTTCGGTGCGCACCCAACCGTGCGAGCGGTCAGTTTCATATTTTATTTTTCCGCCTTCCATAGCCCTGTCAAAACTTGGCCATCCGCAATCGGAATCGAATTTCATATCGGAAGTAAATAACTCAGCATTGCACGCTGCGCAAGAATACGTGCCCTTGTCGTTCGTTTTATAGTATTTACCGGTGTAGGGGCGCTCGGTGCCTTTTTCGCGAAGAATGTGATACTGTTCGGGGGTTAGTAGTTTCTTCCACTCTTCTTCTGTTTTAAAAACTTTTTGTTCAGCCGTCATGGGCTTTTCTTTTTCTATGATTTTCGATTTCATGTCTTGTGCAAAATTAGTACACGAATAAAACAATAAGGTGGCTAAAAATACGGATACACGGCTCATAGCAATTTTGTTTATTTCCGGTAGTATGTAAAAAACAAAATACACGGCAAAGTTCCATGTATTTTTGATAAGTTAGCAAAATAATATGAGCAATCTGCGATTAAGCGAAATCTGGATTTATCCCATAAAATCGTTGCGGGGCATTAGCCTTGAAAAAGCTACCGTACTGGAAAAAGGGTTGGCTTCTGACAGGCGGTGGATGCTGGCAGACGAACGCAATAAATTCATCACCCAGCGCGAGCATCCCGAACTGGCGCTGTTCTCTGTAAGCCTGGCGGACAATCACATTCATATTCTGCATCGTAAAAACAATGAAAGCGTAAGTTTCTCAACGGAAGTACCTGAAGAAAACGTGCTTCAAACTACTATTTGGAATGATACCGTTACCACTATCGAGCCCTGGCCTGAAATAAGCGCCTGGTTTACCAATCAGTTAAATTTCCGTTGCAAGCTGGTTCATTTTCCCGAATCCAATTCAAGGCTGGTCGATACGCAGTACGCTAACAACAATGAAAACGTAAGTCTTGCCGATGGCTACCCGTTTCTTATTATCGGGCAATCATCGCTTGACGATTTAAACAAGCGGTTGCAGGAGCCCTTACCAATCAGGCGGTTCAGGCCAAATTTTGTTTTTACCGGGGGAGAACCGTATGAAGAGGAGCGATGGCGTAATTTTTCTATTGGCACAGTGGAGTTTGCCGGTGTTAAAAACTGCGCCCGGTGTGTACTCACCACTGTTGATCCCGAAACAGGAATTAAAGGCAAAGAACCCTTGCTTACACTGAGCAAATACCGGAAGCACGATAACAAAATTCTTTTCGGACAAAATGTTGTGTTACGCAAACCCGGGGTTGTGCAGGTTGGCGATGAAATTTCAGTTGCTTCATCTTAAACCAGGATAAGTTTTTTATCTTTCCGTATCAACTTATCTTTGTATCACATTGAAAGATGAGAATTAATTAAAACAAAAAATGAGCTACCGTTATTTCACTTTACTTATTATCGTTGTACTGATGGCCGGGTGCAACAAAAAAAAACAGGAGCCAAAGCTTCCTGTTTTTGGTTATCGCGAAGTAACCACTAAAGAAGTTGACGGACAGAAAGTTCTTGACACAGTTTACCACACCATTGCCCCTTTTCAGTTTGTTAACCAGGACAGCGCACTGATTACCAATGAAACCTTTGCGGGAAAAATATACGTGGCCGATTTCTTCTTTACATCATGCCGCACCATTTGCCCTAAAATGAAAACACAGATGTTGCGCGTGTACGAAGCAACCGAAGAACTGCCTGACGTAGCGATTATATCGCATACTATTGACCCGGAATATGATACCGTTGCTTTGCTTCGCGATTTTGCAGAACGTCTCGGGGTTTCAAGCAACCGTTGGCACTTTGTTACCGGTGAAAAAGATAAAATTTACGACCTCGCCCAAACAAGTTACTTTGCTACGGCTATGGAAGATAAAACCGAGCCTGACGGATTTATTCACAGCGGAGCATTTTTATTGATTGATAAGCAGCGCAGAATACGCGGAAAGTATAACGGAACCGTGGAAGAGGATGTGGACAGGTTGATAAAAGACATTGGCAGGTTGAGGAAAGAGCAATGAATTATAATCTTAGATTTTTGATTTTAGATTTTAGATTTTTAATAGTCGGCATATCCTTATTTATTCTGATTAATTGCAGTCAAACAAAAACAGAATCCGCTAACAAATTCACTAATTACTATCGCCAGGGCGAACAACTCTATACCAAAAATTGCAGCAATTGTCATCAGCCAAATGGCAGCGGGTTGGGTCGGGTTTATCCTCCGATAAATCAATCCGACTACATGCAAGAAAATTTTGAGCAAGTGCTTTGCCTGATACGAAACGGCACACAAGGCGGGCTAACCGTGAACGGCACACATTACAACCAGGCTATGCCGGGCGTGCCTTCGCTAACCGATATTGAAATAGCGCAGATTGCCACGTATATCTACAACACGTGGTCGCACCAACGGGGCATTGTAGAAGTAACGGAAGCCAGCCGCATACTAAAGCAATGCGAGTGATTCTCGCGAAACAATGCTGTTCATAGCCCTTTCAGTGGGATTTGTATAGCCCCAGGCGGGTTGGTCAAAATAATATAAATCATATCAGGGATATTATGTAATTTCATCACGTTAATTACCGAATAACGCTTTAGACGCCAACAACCAAAAAGAGGAAGAGGTTTTATTGAAAAAAAACATATAAAAAATTCATTAATTACAACCAAATAAACAAAAAGTGTGTCTATTGAACATGAAAAGATATATTACACTTCTTATCATTAGTTTGCTTTTTTCTGGTTGCGGAAAAGAAATGCCGGATTTAGGAAGCAGAATCACACTGGACGGCATTAACATTGTATGCGGTGTACTGCCCCCGGGATATTACAATGCAGTTCGGTTTACTTCACCAAATATTGCTTACACCATTACAAACAATGGGAAGATTTATAAAACAGAAGATGGGGGAACTTCCTGGACGCCCCAAAATTCAGGAACAGAATTGCCCTTATACGATATGTTTTTTCTGGATGACTTACATGGATATGTTGTAGGAAATAACGGTGTTACTAATGAAAGTATAATACTTAAAACCGATGACGGAGGAAACACATGGGCGGCTAAAAATCTTCAAACACAATTATATTCGATGCACTTTATTAATAACATGACAGGATATGCTGTAGGGCAAGGGTTATTTAAAACCCAAAACGGTGGAGAAACGTGGGATGAAATAGACATAGGTTATCTTAGTTATGGTGATTTGATTTTTTTTGATGAGAATATCGGTTTTTTGACGGCCAATGTTTCTATAACCCTTGAGAGAGTTGTGCTAAAAACCACAGACGGAGGAATTTATTGGGAGAAATTAAGTAACGTAAGTCTGGAACACAGTACAATTAGAAAAATTCAAATTCAGGAGGGAATTGCATATTTAGTCACTAACTCAGGAAAAATGTTTAAAACCCCTGATATAGGAAATAGCTGGCAAACTATTAACACTCCATTATTTAATTCATCATGTTTTATTAATGAACAACAGGCTATTGGCGTTAGTCAGTGGTGGCCTAATGGGTTCTTTTCTCATGGAGTAATCTATATAACCAATGATGGAGGTAAAAGTTGGAAGATGAAGGATTTTTCCCCTAATCACTTTTTCAGTTTAAACGATGTAGATATCTTTAACGACTCCATTGGTCTGGCAGTCGGTCACACCTCAGGTTGTGTTATTAAGCTAAGATTCTAATAAAACTTCTGATATTAAGTAATTATGATTCTCCTGAAAGCGTTTCCATGAGTTGGGAGTTGTGCTCAACAGACGCAATAGTCAATGTAGAAATAACAAAGGTGATTAAGGCTTCTGGCAATTATAAATACGCTTGCAGCAGTACAGATATAGAGCTAATCGAAGTTGAATCATTTGAAGCCCTTGAAACATGTTTACCTGACATATCTGAAATCAATGGTTCCTTTCCACTCCATAATCAATGGATGATTCAATACATACAAACTCCAGGCACATTGGTATTTCCTCCGTGTGAGGGATATTCCAACATTAATTTTTATACGCAAGAAAATATTATGGCTGGAAACAGTTCATTCAACTGGTTTCATAGCACTTATTCTATAACTGATGAAATAACCATACAGATAGAAACATTAGCCCTAAGTCTTGGTATAGGAACCAACGCTCAGGCTTATTTTGAAAAAAAGTTACTGGAAGTGCTTGATTCTAAGGCTCTAATGCAAGGAAACAAACCTAAAATCACATATTTGATAGACAATAATTTCCTCACCTTAGAGAATACATCAAAAAATTCGTTGATTAAACTTTATCTCAAACCGTAAGACTCCAGCCTGGAGAAACCAAACCCTGAAGCAATGCGAGTGATTCTCGCAAAACAATGCCGTTCATAGCCTTTTCAGTGGGGTTTGTATAGCCCCAGGCGGGTTGGGTAAAATAACATAAATCATGTCAGGAATATTATGTAATTTCATCACGTTAATTACCGAATAACGTTTTGAGCATTAACCCATAAAAAATGGCCACTTTCAAATTAAACATTAACAACAGAACCCACACGGTAGATGTGGATGCCAACACCCCCCTGCTGTGGGTACTGCGCGATGTTATCGGTTTAACCGGAACCAAGTTCGGCTGCGGCATTGCACAATGTGGCGCCTGCACCGTTCACCTGAACGGAGATGCCGTACGCTCCTGCGTACTGCCGGTATCGGCCGTTGGCGATGGCGAAGTGATTACCATTGAAGGGTTGTCGAAAAACGGGGATCATCCTGTGCAAAAGGCATGGGAAGAAGTTGACGTGATGCAGTGCGGCTATTGCCAGGCTGGGCAGATTATGTCGGCCGCTGCGCTGTTAAAGAAAAACCCGAATCCGAACGATGAGCAAATCTTCACGGCTATGAACGGAAACATTTGCCGGTGCGGCACTTACACGCGCATTCGCGAAGCCATAAAAAAAGCGGCAACCTTGTAAGGATTCATTCTTGATTTAATCTCTTAAAAATCGCCCAACATGGAAATCATTAAAACACATTATAACAGAAGATCATTCTTAAAAGTATCGGCTGCTGCCGGTGGCGGCATTATGCTTGGCTTTAACTGGCTGATGTCGTGCGCACCTGCCGGAGAAAAAGCCGGGCAACTTGCATTACCGGATGAATGGTTCGACATAAACGCTTATTTGAGAATCGGCAACAATGGCGTGGTTACCATCTTCTCGCCAAACCCGGAGATCGGACAAAATGTAAAAACTGCCATGCCGATGATCGTAGCCGAAGAATTGGATGTTGACTGGAGTAATGTGCTGGTAGAGCAGGCCGTTCTCAATACAGAAAAATTCGGAGGGCAGATAGCCGGTGGAAGCCAGTCTATCCGGCAAGGATGGAAAACCCTGCGCATAGCCGGGGCTACTGCCAGGCGCATGTTGATGGAAGCTGCCGCACAAAAATGGGAGGTGCCCGTATCGGAATTAACTACCGATAAAGGCATCATCAAACATTCATCAGGAAAAACGTTGGGCTATGGAGAGGTGGCCTCGCAGGCTGTTGCGATGGCGGTTCCGGAAGAAGTTCAGTTAAAAGACCCCAAAGACTTTAAGATCATCGGCCAGCCGATAAAAAATGTTGATGTTAAAAAAGTTATTACCGGAAAACCGCTGTTCGGCATTGATATAAAACGTGAAGGTATGTTGATCGCCATGATCGTACATGCACCTGCATTTGGTATGCGGCCAACATCAGTTGATGATTCTGTCGCACGCACTATGCCCGGCATTAAAGACGTATTTACCATAACCTCATTACCCGACAGCGTAGAACCTCAATGGTCGGATGTGAATGCCTTTAAAGAATTAGTAGTAGTGGTTGGCGACAACACCTGGAATGTAATGCAAGCCAAAAAGGCGTTGAAGATTGAATGGGAGGCTACTTCACCATTAGTGAGCACGGAAGATTACGACAAAGCTCTTTCAGATTTATTAGAGAAAAAAGCAGACACACCTGCCCGAAAAGACGGCAACCCTGATGAAGTGTTTAAAAAAGCAGCAAAGATTGTTGAACGCACATACGCTGCGCCTTTCCTTCCACACAACACCATGGAGCCGATGAATTTCTTCGCGCATGTAACGCCCGAAAAAGTTGAACTCACCGGCCCAATTCAAACGCCCGCGCAATTATGCAAGACTGTTGCGGCCGTGTTGAACATGCCGGAAGAAAATATCGCTGTTAACATGACGCGACAAGGCGGAGGTTTTGGCCGCAGGCTGTACGGAAATTTTGGGGTGGAAGCTGCCGTGATCTCAAAATATGTAAACGCACCGGTTAAATTAGTGTACACGCGCGAGGATGATATGACGCAGGGAACTTACCGGCCTGCCTATAAAGTAAAGTATCGCGCTGCTCTTGATAAAGACAATAATTTATTGGGCATTACCGTTCGCGGAGCGGGCGTACACGGAAGCCCCGTGTTTCCAAATCGGTTTCCTGCCGGAGCGGTAGATCACTACCTGGCCGAAAATCATTCACTCGATTCAAACATCAGCACGGGTGCATGGCGTGCGCCCCGTTCTAATTTTATGGCTATTGCCGAACAAAGTTTCTTAGATGAAGTGGCCGAAGCGGTTGGCAAAGACCCGATCGATTTCAGATTAGAATTGCTTGACCGCGCTGCAACCAAACCGGTTGGCGAGCGCAACGACTACGATGCCGCGCGTTATGCCGGGGTACTCAAACTGGTTCGGGAAAAATCAAACTGGGGCGAAAAGAAAGATGGCGTTTATCGTGGCGTTTCGGCCTACTTTTGTCATAATAGTTATGTGGCACAGGTGCTGGATGTTGTGGTAAAAAATTCTAAACCTGTTGTTCAAAAAGTTTGGTGTGCTACCGACTGCGGCATAGTGGTAAATCCTGAAGGCGCCAAAAACCAATTAGAAGGTGGCATCATAGATGGGCTCGGACACACGATGTACAGCGAAATGACGTTCAAAGAAGGCAAACCCGACCAAAGCAACTTTCATAACTACAAACTGATTCGCAACAGCGAAGCGCCACTTGAAATAGAATGCTTTTTTGTTGACAATGGCATTGACCCTACCGGGCTTGGCGAACCAGGTTTGCCGCCTGCCGGTGCTGCATTGGCAAATGCGTTGTATGCCGCAACGGGCAAGCGCCTTACAACACAACCTTTTGCTAAAACCGAACTTCAAATTCAAGCTATGTAAATTCCATTTCGCGCTTTTGTGAAAGAACTCAAAACCATACTGGCCGCTTTTCAAAAAGTTGATTTCGCGCAACGCAAAGCCGCGTTGGCTACTGTTGTTAACGTAAGGGGTTCGTCATACCGCAGCCCCGGTGCGCGCATGCTTATTACCGATGACGGAAAATGGGTAGGCTCTATAAGCGGTGGTTGCTTAGAAGGAGATGCCTTACGAAAAGCACGGCAGGTAATGACCAGCAACAAACCGCTTACCATAACCTACGATACGCGCGAAGAAAGTAATCAAAACCTCGGTATTGGGTTGGGGTGTAATGGCGTTATTGATGTATTGATTGAACCCGTTCAGCCGGAGTCAGAAACCATTTTGCTGATTGAAAAAATAGTATCGGCAAACAAACCTGTGGCTTTAGCAACCCGCACTACCGGCAACCATGCCGGAGAAAAATTTTTATTAGATGATGACGGAACCGTGTTGGCAAAATTTTCCAACGACTCATTAAATACGCTCACACACAACGAACTTATCAGCGTGTTCAGCTATCACCGAAGTGAAACAAAGGTTATTGAAGATGAAACCATCTTTATGGAATTAATACAGCCGGTGGTTACGCTGATTATTTTCGGTGGCGGATTTGATGCACGCCCGGTAAGCGCATTGGCCAAAACATTAGGTTGGGATGTTCAGGTAACAGATGAATGCGTATCGCATATTGCGCCCGTGTTTTTTCCAACGGCAGACAAATTATCGTTATGCCACCGTGAGTTTATTGACCGCGATTTCGTCATCACACCCTTTACTGCCTGCGTGCTTATGTCGCACAACTATGAATACGACCGCGATGTATTGAAAAAACTAATTACTTCCGAAACACCGTACATCGGTATTCTCGGCCCGCGAAAACGCTTTGATAAAATGGTACGCGAACTTAGTGCGCAGGGCATCCGGCTTTCGCCTGAAGACACGCACCGCATTCATTCACCAATAGGGTTAGACATAGGCGCAGAAACTCCTGATGAAATTGCACTTTCCATCCTGGCAGAAATCCAGAGCAGGTTTGCCAACCGCTCAGGCGGTTTTTTAAAATACCGCAGCGGCCCGATTCATGAAAGAAAAGGCGAACAGGTTTTTAAACAGGTTTACCTTGGCAGTGTAAGTATGAAGCAGTCTGTTCAACTTCGACCGGCTTGAAGGAAATAACCTTCTGATTGCACAGCGGGAAGGTGTCGCTAATTGCATAACAACACTTAAACTGAAAGAGAATAACGGCTTCAAAAAGAGCCTTAATTGACGGGTGAATAAAATTTATGCTTACCCATACAGACAACGAATCAACCATAACCGCTCTACTCCTTGCGGCCGGTTCGTCTTCGCGTATGGGGCAATCCAAACAACTTCTTCCGGTTAAAGGCGTTCCGCTACTTCGCAAAACCGTGTTAACGGCATTGGCTGCCAATATAAACCGGCTGGTAGTTGTGTTGGGGCATGAAGGCAAACAACACGAAGTTGTTCTAAACGATTTAGATATTGACATCGTGCATCATGCCGGTTGGGAAAAGGGAATTGGAAGTTCCATTAAGGCGGGCACATTGCACATCTTAAAAAAGCATGAAAGCACACAAGCCTTACTGATTATGGTTTGCGACCAGCCGCACATTACCACAAATCACCTGAACAACTTAATTGACGAGTACAGAACTCCGGAGGCTCCCATCATTGCTTCAAAGTATGCACAAACAACCGGTGTTCCCGTTATTTTTGATAAGACGGTATTTCCTGAAATTCTAAACCTTGAAGATGGCCAGGGCGCAAAGAAAATTTTGAATGCGCATAAAAATGAACTTTTGAGCATTGATTTCCCCAAAGGTGAAATTGATATAGACACACCGGATGACTACGAAAAGCATCTGTGTTAGTTATCAAAATCCTGGTCGAAACCGTTGCGCTCTTTCTGCCCTTCGTTTTTATTGGTCTTGGTCTGGTTTATCCTGAAAACCAAACTTGCGGTAATAGTAGTGAACGCACGCTGAAAGCGGTTCCTGAAATAAAAGTCTTCGCCTTCGTTAACCGACCTGAAAACACGGGTGTTGAACACATCGCGAACATTCAGCGAGAAGGTGGCCTTATTCTTCCAAACATCTTTGGTAAATCCAAGGTCGAACGTATAGAACGCCTCCCTCCTTCCCTGCGTGGTTCGCTGGGGCGCACGATAAAAAACAGTGGCCTGTAAATTTGTTCTTCTGCCCAACGAGAAACGGTTGCTAACACGCGAGTTCCAGGTGTACGTATCGCGATTGTAAAAAGTGCCCTCATACTCGCCTTCCGTTATAGCCCTGAAAAAATTTGCATTGGCATTAATTGTCCACCATTTAGTAAAGTCTTTGCTCAAATTTGTTTCAACGCCATACGAGTTTTCAACCGAAAGGTTTACAGGCTGGCTAAAGGTAGTGTCGTTCACAACAAAATTAATCCGCTCGCTAACATCGGTAGTATGGCGATAGTACACTCCGCCAAAAAACGAAAACGATTCTCCGTTTGTCAAATAACCCGCTTCATACGAATCAGTAAACTCGGGGTTAATATTCGGATTGCCAACCCAGATATTTCGGGCATCAGAAAAAGATGAGAACGGATTTAACGACCAAAAACCCGGACGGTTAACCCTTCGGCTGTAACTTAGCTGAACCGAATTGTTAGTATTGATATGGTAGTTGGTGTGGATGCTGGGGAAAAAATTCACATACGATTTTTTATTCACGGGGTCATTATCGCCAAAAATTGCTCCGCGCAATAAGGCGGTTTTTATATCCGTGTATTCCATTCGCAAGCCAAGTTCGTATGAAATCTTACCTGCATGATTGCCAACAAGCGCATAAAGCGCCTGAATGTTTTCATCATATTGAAAGGTGTTGGTAAAATTTCCGTAGCTAACCCATTCGTTGTTGTTGATAAACTCTTCAACGGTATAATCTGTTTTTATCTTGCGGATTGTTCCGCGATACCCGGCTTCAAATTTTCCTTTACCTCCGTTGAACGGATGGATATAATCCGATTGAAGCAATATATTCTGTTCAGCTTCTTCATTGTACGAACGCTGCGGATTGTCCAATACATTCGTGGGGTCAGGGTTTAAAATGGCACGTTGTGCTATGGCCGACTTTTCCGTTTCTGTATTATCACGATACTGACCATAAAACGTAAGCTTGCGGCCTTCTTTGTCAAACATTTTTTCGTACGACAGCGTGTACTCATAGTTCTTTTCTTTCTCTACTTCCCTGTCTTTTCGTTCAATCTCTCTGCCTAACTCATCAAAAATATCGTAATCGCGGTAAGTAATATCTGTAATGTTGAGGTTGTTACCCACGTTAATTAAAAAGGCAGTGGTCAACGTATTCTTATCGTTAAATATCACATCCGTACCTGCACGAAAATTATGCGACCACCCTGTTCGCAAAAAATTGCGTTTTGAACGGGTGAAGTAAGCCGTATCGGCAGGCGTAAACTCCTGGTATATGGAACCACGACCGGGGCGCTCGCGGTAGTTGGAACTATAATTCACAAAATAGTTGAGCTTCTTCTTACGGAAATTCATGTTGGCGCTAACCCCCGTATTTAACGGGTGCGCAATACTTCCCTCAATAACAGCATTCATACCATCTTGCCGTTCTTTCTTTAATATAATATTGATTACACCCGCATTGCCCTCTGCCTCGTATCGCACCGATGGATTTGTCACCACCTCAATTCGCTCAATCATACTGCCCTGCAACGCCTGTAACGCATCGGTACTTGAAATTCCAACCAATCCTGATGGTTTGCCATCAATCAAAATCCGCACATTCTGGCTTCCGCGAAGCGAAACGCCTCCATCCTGGTCAACTGTTATTGATGGAAGATTATCTAAGATTTCAACGGCATTTCTGCCTACGTTGCTAAGATCTTCCGATACGTTAAAAATTCGCTTGTCCAAATCCATCTGCATAAGCGAACGTTCTCCACTCACCACAACTTCGCCCAGTGTTTGCACACTAACAACCAACTCAATCTTTCCAAGGTCAGTAACGGGTTGGGTAAACTGGCGTAAAGAAATGAAACGGTTACGGTACGACACCACCTGCACCAACCCATAATAGGAACCGGGCCTGGATTTTACTTCAAAGGCGCCATCCATATCGGCTATGCCCCCGGTAACAAGCACCGAGTCGGGCGAATACAGCGAAAATGTGGCGAATGGAACAGGCTCAGTTGTTTCTTTGTCAACAATGCGCCCTTTAATGGTGATTGTTTGCGCAAAAACACCAGTAAAAAAGCTAAAAACAGCCAAAACAATAATAACACCTCTTATCTTCTTCATCGCACCACAAATATAACCCGGTGACATGCGTAGGGTATAAATACTTTCTGATAAGCGGTTCGGCATCCGTTAGTGTTTCGCGGCAAATACTATATTTGAAACCGATGAGAAATTTTCTGCTGGTTGCGTGTAGTGTTGCCCTGGCAACATCGGTATATGCCGGACGTTATTTGAAGTTTGAAGAGAACGGAAGGTTTGGCGTTAAAAATGAAACCGGAGAAGTGCTCATCCCGGCAGTATATGAAGCAATCGGTTGGAGCAATAATTCATTTTCGATAGTCAATCAAACAACCGGGTATAAATTAAATAACCAGTGGGGGCTTATCAGTTTAACGAACAAACAAGTTACTGCCGCAGATTTCTTTTCGCTCGAACCTGCCGAAGGCAATCTTCTCATCGCCACTAAGCGCTCAGCGCTTTCCTTTCGCATAACGGCCGGTTGTATCGACACAAAAGGAAAAACCATTATCTCATTTCAATATGCCGGTATTCGTATTCAAAATTTACGCGCCATTGTATATACGCTTGATGAACAAGAACTAAAATACGGGTTGATTGGCCTTGATAATAAAGTATTGATACCCCAGGTGTATAAAAATATTTATCCGTTAGGAAGCCTGCGTTATGCAGTGCAGAACTTTACAAACAAAACAGCCTTGTTTACTGAAAGCGGAAAACAAATCACCGCATTTTCTATCGACAGCATTTCTTCGCTCACCAACAACATGGCCGTTATTTACCAGCAAGGCAAACAGGGATTGATAAACCGTGACGGTACCGTTATAACAGAACCCGTTTACCGGGATATTGAACTTGACAGCAAAACAGTAAAAGCAAAACTTCCTGACACCTGGCTGATTCTTGACGCGCAAAATAAACTCATCCGCGAAGTGGAAGCGGACTCTTTACTCCCTATCGGGAATGAAAGGTTAAAACGGGTGAACACGTTTGGAAGCCAATTGTTAGATACTGAATTCAACCCTGTTTCCTCATTGTACTTTACGCGTTTGGATAATTTTAAAGACGACAAAGTTGTTTTTTATCAAAACGATAAAGCCGGACTTATCAACCGGGAAGGCTCCCTTATTTTACCTGCTGAATTTAACCGGATTATTATTGATGATGATTATTTTATCGTATCGAAAACCGTACAAGGCAAACGCACCTGGGCTTTGCTGAATAAAACCGGAAACGCCTTGACGACCAAAACCTACGAATCGATAGAAAAATTTAACGGAACATTTTTCCCGGTGCGTAAAAACGGTTTTTATGGTGGCGTAGATACGACAGGTCGTGAAATAATTGCCTGCGTGTTTGATAGCCTGTCCGACATTCATCAAAACTTAGTGGCCGTAAAATTCAAGGGGCAGTATGGCATTATCGATACCGATGAACGGTGGATTGTTACGCCTCAAGCTAATCCGGTTTCATTGCTGAACTCCGAACGCTACTTTGAACAGGTAGGCGACCTCACATTTTTAAAATCAATAACAGGAGAGATTATTTATTTCACAACCAACCCGCTAAAATTAGAACACCATGCGCTGGTAGAAACAATCTCATCCGGTGGAAAATGGACTATCAATTTTAACGGGCAAATCATCCAACGCGAACTACCGCCCAACGAACGGGCGGAAGAAATCTATCCATCAAGCGAAGGATATCGCGGTCTCAAAAAAAACGGGCGTTACGGATTTATTGATGACCAGGGGCGCTTGCGCATCGCCAATCGTTACGAAGGCATTCAGCGTTTCAGCGAAGGATTGGCCGCTGTAAAAATCAGGGGGAGGTGGGGCTACCTGAACAAAGAAGATAACATTGTAATTCAACCCGTGTATGAAGAAGTAATGCCCTTTAGCAACGGCTATGCAGTTGTGAAACAACAAGGTAAATACGGGCTTATCTACACTACCGGAAAAATTGCATTGGATATTCGTTACGATAATGTTGAGCTTCAGGAGAATGGCCGCATAAAAATTTTTATTGGCAACCGGGCAGGGCTTGCCGATAGCCAAGGCAACGTATTGCTTCAACCCAAATACGATTCGGTTGAAGATCTTAACAACGGTTATGTAATTGTTCGGCAATATGAAAAGTTTGGGCTTGTTACCTTACATGGTGTTAGTACCATTCCCATTCAGTATGATATGTTGCTGTTTGAGAAAACAAGCCAAACATACCTTGCGCTAAAGAAGAATAAATTTCAGGAATTGAAGTTCTGATATTTGGCCTATTCTTGTTTACAAAACTCATTTGCAACTCATAAAAAAAGGGGCTGTTCGCCCCTTACTATAAAATAATCTTAGCAATATTTTAGTAGGAATCTCTAAAAACCTTCCATAATCTTTCTCCAATAGGAGAAGGGAAGGGATGAGGTGAAAGAAAAACAGGTTTTTAGAGATTCCAATTATGACTTGGGTGAACTCTTACCAGAATCAGAAATAGATTGACGCATACCGGTATCGGCCTGAATGTTTTGCATACGGTAATAATCCATAATACCCAGGTTTCCTTTCACAAACGATTCTGCAATGGCTTTTGGAATTTCCGCTTCCGCCTGAATCACATTCGCGCGCGCTTCCTGCGCTTTCGCTTTCATTTCCTGTTCTTCCGCAACAGCCATCGCCCTACGTTCTTCGGCTTTTGCTTCCGCCACTTTCAAATCGGCAGAAGCCTGATCAATTTGCAGCTTGGCCCCAATGTTAGCGCCTACGTCAACATCGGCAATATCAATAGACAATATCTGGAAGGCCGTACCGGCATCCAACCCGCGTGATAACACGAGTTTCGAAATCTTGTCGGGGTTTTCCAACACTTCTTTATGCGATGCCGCAGAACCAATTGAAGAAACAATACCTTCGCCAACACGGGCAAGAATGGTATCTTCACCAGCACCACCCACTAACTGTTGAATGTTGGCACGCACGGTTACACGCGCAACAGCAATCAACTGAATACCATCAGAAGCAACTGCAGCAACCTTAGGTGTATTGATAACTTTAGGGTTTACTGAAATCTGTACCGCCTGAAATACATCACGACCGGCCAGGTCGATAGCGGTTGCTTGTTTAAAGTCAACATGAATGTTGGCTTTATCGGCAGAGATCAACGCCCGGATAACATTAGGCACATTACCCCCGGCCAGGTAGTGCGTTTCAAGGTCGCTGCTGGTAAGTTTTAATCCCGCTTTTGTGGCTGTTATTAATGAGTTAACAATTACACTGGGTGGCACCTTCCGGATGCGCATGAACACTAATTCAAACAAACCTACCCGCACACCGCTGAAAATTGCGGTAATCCACAAGTTAATCGGTACGAAATAGAGAAAAATGAAAAACAGGATTATACCTGCAAAAACAACTACCAGCAACATTGCGCCTTCCAGTTCCATATTAATTTATGTTTAAGTAATGGGTTCTACTAAAATATCATTTGGTTTAACGTAAACTACTTTTACGGTTGTGCCTGCCGCAAGATAATCGCCCGAAGTTTTAACTTCAACCATTTTACCTTCAAATTCGGCTGTACCCATAGGGCGCAAGGCCGATACAGCCACTCCCTCCATACCCGTTGTCAGGAAGGTATGCACATCTTCATTTACCCGGCTGTCAATGCTGGTTTGGAGCGAGAATTTTTTCCAGGCTTTTTTCCGGAAACTGTAATACATGGCACCACCCAAGGCCAGGCCGGCACCCAACAGCACATACGACCCGCCCTCGCTGCCAAACTCTTTATAACTAACTACTACACCAATAATAGTAAATATAAGGCCCAGCAATCCCACAATTGTAGTACCCGGTATAAACACCACTTCAACAATTATCAATACAACACCTACCAGAATTAAGGCAGCAATGGCTAACCACATAGTCAATCAGTAAAATATAAAGGAATCAAAAGTACAAAAGAAAGGGTGACGTTCGCAGGAAAATCACCCTATTAATTTAAAGCCATTGCGGTTTAATACGCACGCGCAAACAATACCCTGCGCACCGAAGGCTTGCCGCTATACACGCACGTTCCGTTTTCTTCAACGGCATCCAGCGGAATGCAGCGGATGGTTGCCTTGGTTTGCTCCTTTATAGCCGCTTCGGTTTCTTTTGTTCCGTCCCAATGGGCCAATACAAAACCTCCTTTTTCATCCAGCACGCGCTTGAAATCTTCAAAAGCGTCAACTTTGGTTACGAGGCTATCGCGAAAAGCCTTAGCTCGTTGAAAAATATTTCTCTGAATATCATCCAGCAAGGCAGGGATTTTTGTTTCCACCTCGTCCAGTTTCATCACTTGCTTTTCTTTTGTATCGCGCCTGGCTACCTCCACCGTGCCGTTTTCAAGGTCGCGGGGGCCAATGGCAATACGAACCGGCACGCCTTTCAACTCCCACTCGGCAAATTTAAAGCCCGGCTTATGCGTATCGCGGTTATCGAACTTTACGGAAAAACCCTGCTTGCGCAAGGCAGCCGAAAGCTGGTCTGCTTTCTCTGTAATTTTCTCCAGTTCATCATCACTTCTGAAGATAGGAACAATCACTATATGAATAGGCGCCAACTTAGGGGGCAGCACTAAGCCGTCATCATCGGAATGCGCCATAATCAATGCGCCCATAAGCCGGGTGCTTACACCCCACGAGGTACCCCACACATAATCGAGTTTTCCGTCTTTACCGGCAAACTGCACATTAAAAGCATTTGCAAAATTTTGTCCTAAGAAATGTGACGTTCCGGCTTGCAGGGCTTTACCATCCTGCATCATGGCCTCAATACAATAGGTATCAACCGCGCCTGGAAATTTTTCTCCTTCAGATTTTCTTCCTTTGATTACCGGCATGGCCATAAACTCTTCCGCGAAAGCGGCATACACATCCAGCATCTGGATGGTTTCCTTCACGGCCTCATCGGCAGTAGCGTGAGCGGTATGGCCTTCCTGCCATAAAAATTCTGCCGTGCGCAAAAACAACCGTGTGCGCATTTCCCAACGAACCACATTTGCCCATTGGTTAATCAATATGGGTAAATCGCGATACGACTGAATCCATTTTTTATAGGTATTCCAGATGATAGCTTCGCTTGTTGGCCGCACTACCAACTCTTCTTCCAGTTTTGCTTCCGGGTCAACAATCAGTTTTCCTTTTGTATCGGGATCGTTTTTTAGGCGATAGTGCGTAACAATGGCACATTCCTTGGCAAATCCCTCTGCGTTTTGCTCTTCTGCCTCAAACATGCTCTTGGGAACAAACAACGGAAAATACGCATTTACGTGGCCGGTGTCTTTAAACATCTTATCCAACGCCTGCTGCATTTTTTCCCAAATACTGTACCCATAGGGCTTTATTACCATGCACCCCCTCACATCCGAATGCTCTGCCAGGTCGGCCCTTTTCACTAACTCATTGTACCACAGCGAGTAATCCTCACTGCGCGATGGAATTTCCTTACCCATATTGGTATAATTCTTGTTTTATCTTTGAGGGGCAAATATACGGCAGATAAACCCTGAAAATGCCGCAAAAGCATTTTTAGCATGATTAATGCCGGGAAAATTGTACTTTTAGTGAATACTTTTGCCTCAGATAAACGTTAGTTAAGTAAATGAATCTAAACACCACGATTATGAAAACGAAACTGATTTTAGGAATGGCCCTGCTGACCGGTGTGTCGGCTTTCGCCCAGGAGCGTGATGATATGTACTTTCGTTCAAAAGATCGTGAGAAACTTCAGGCTACTCGCGCAACAGAACAGATATACGTTTCGAGTTACGATAATTTCAAGAAAAAGCATTTTAACGAGCCTACGCAGTTGGATGAGTACACCAACCCTACCGACAGCTATTCGGCCCGGAATATAAACCCGGAATATACTTCCCGTTCGTATTCCGATCAGATTAGTGAAGATGAGGCCAATTATTTTGTAGAAGGTTATGCGCCTGCAACAGCCAACAATTTCAATTACAATTCAGGCTACTACTATAACGGTTTCAATAACAACCGTGGATGGAACAATTGGAATAACCCCCACTACAACAATGCGTGGGGTTCGCCCTACTATGGTGGCTACGGATGGAACGACCCGTGGATGAACCCGTACATGGGTATGGGTGGCAACCGTTGGGCGAATCCTTATTGGGGAAATGGCTGGGGTAATAACTCGGGTTGGTCGCTTTCGGCAAGTTACTATTGGGGTAACTCTTGGGGTAACAACTGGGGCTGGGGTAATAACTGGGGTTGGGGAAACAACTACTGGGGAGGAGGCTGGTATGATCCTTACTACAATCCGTATAACCGTTGGGGCTCGTCCTGGTCGTACTGGAATACTGGTTGGTACAGACCAACAACTGTTGTGGTTGTGGATTCTTCCCGTCCGAATTACGGAAAACGCCCTACACGCAGTTCTGCCGGTGTGAGCGAAGTATCGGGCGACTATGTTCGTCCGGCCAGAACAACCAGAACTATTGATAATGGAAATGGCGATACCGGTGGTCGTAGTAAAACCTCAAACGACTACTATGTTCGTCCTTCGCGGAGAACTGCGGATTACTCCAATTCAAACTCTTCAAATTTGAATAACAATTCCGCTACGCCATCGCGGACAAACAACAACAGCATGATGCGCGAAAGTCGTTCCTCTACGTTCACTTCTCCGACAAGGTCAACTTCGTCTGGCAACAACAGCAGTGGTTATTCGCCATCACGCAGTTCAAGCTCGGGTTCTTCGGGTAACACAAATAGTTACTCGCCAAGCCGAAGCTCGGGGAGCAGTAGCGGAAGCGCACCAAGCCGGAGTTCAGGAAGTAGCGGCAGCAGTGGTTCTTCTTCCAGGCCTTCGCGGGGTGGTAATTAATTAACCTTACACTACATTGGGGTATGAAATTCAGGGTTTTTATACAACTCACGGGTATCGTGTTGGCTTTTGCAACCGAACTTTCAGCACAAAGTTTTGTTGAAAACGCCCTGCTCTTCAGTCGCACAAAGCCGGGAGGAAGCGCCCGCATACAAGCGCTGGGAGGCACGCAGGTTGCGCTTGGGGGCGATTTCAGTTCGGCACTCTCCAACCCTGCCGGCTTAGGTATGTATAACCGTTCTGAATTTACCTTTTCGCCAGCACTGAATTTTTTCAATTCGGATGCCAGTCATCGCGGAACAACACAAAAGGAATCTAACAGCAAGTTTACTATTCCCGGATTAAGTTATGTTTTTAACTCTCCGCAAAACAAGGATGGCTTTTGGGGAGGCTCGTTCGGTATAAGCATGACACGAACGAATGATTTTAATTCATTTATGCAATACGGTGGAAATGATAATGTTTCTTCCATTATAGATTGGTTTATACAGGATGCACAGGGGCAATCAGAAGATGATTTGTTAAACAGTGATTTCCCGACAGGTTTGGCGTACAGTAATTTTTTATTAGAAGATTCTACTTTTTATGGCGGCCCTTCACGCTCTTATTTTTCTTTCCTCGGACTTTACCCCGACCCTGATGATATTCGCCATCTGAAAAGGCAAGGTTCTGTTAAAACCAAAGGCGCACAATATCAATGGTCGTTGGCTTATGGTGGAAATTATCTGGATAAAATCTTCTTCGGGGCCAGCGTTGGCATAACAACCCTGCGCTACACCTTCACCTCAACATATTCTGAATCGGATTTTTTCTTTGAGTTAGACCCGAACTTTAACCCGTTGGATAACCTTAGCATGGAAGAAACCATTGATATTCAGGGGTCGGGTGTTAACCTTACATTGGGTGTTCTTTTCAGGCCGGTAGATTTTGTGCAGGTAGGCGCTTCTTTTGTTACACCCACATATTACCAACTTACGGATAGCTATACCGCAAAAGTAAGCACACTATGGAATGATTACGAATACCCGGTTACAGGCGAAATATTAAACCGCGAGAGTTACGAATCGTATGAGCCTGTAATTGCCGAGTACAACTTGTCCACGCCCATGAAGTTGAGCCTCGGCACGGCATTCTTCATTTCAGAGTATGGTTTTATTTCCGGTGATATTGAATTTGTTAATTACCGTAAACCGAAGTACACATCAGACATAAGCGGTATTTCGTTCAACAGCGATAACGATGCCATACGGACTTCTTATAAAAGCACCATTAATTACAGAATAGGTGCAGAGTTTCGCTATGAAATGTTACGGCTCCGTGCAGGGTATAATTTTTTAAGCAACCCTTACAATACTTCAGCGGTTGATACGAATCAGAGTATTCAAACCATAAGTGCGGGAGTGGGTGTAAGGTTAGCTCAATTCTTCATCGACTTTGCGTTAATGCGTTCTACCGGAAACCGCGAGTACAGCTCGTATGTACTTCAGAACAATACCGGCCCGCGTGTAGATATAACCAACACCCTCGTTTCCGGCATGGCAACAGTAGGGTTTACGTTTTAAACGCTAAGTTTCTTCATTATATCATCAACAGTAAGTTGGTCGCCTTGCACTAAAAGTTTTGCTTGTTGATAGTGCGTTAGCCGCGCGGTTCTTAAATCGTATAAGGTTTCTGTTAACGATTTTCCGGTAGCCAGCAAAGGCCGGTTCAGTTTTTCCTCTTCCTGCATGTGTTGTTCAATAGCTGTTACAGAAACATCCAAAAAAACAGTCACGCCTGCGTTGTTCATAACTCCAATTCCATTATGGAAACAAGGCGCGCCTCCTCCGGTAGCCATAACGAAATCATTCTCTTGCTGAATGAGTTGATGTAATATGGAAGACTCTTTCTCCCGAAAAGACGTTTCGCCTTCTGTTGAAAAAATCTCTTTTACGTTTTTTCCTGATATTTCTTCAATGGCTTCGTCCAGGTCGATAAACGATACGTTCAAACGCTGGGCAAGTTGTTTGCCCAATGTAGTTTTACCCGAACCGGGCAGCCCGACCAGGAAAATTTTCACGAACCTGCAATTAATTTTTTGAGTTCATCGGCTGTTGGCACATCGTTGTAGTGCCACATTCCTTTTACTGTTCCGTTAACCCATAAGGTTAGCCCCGGGTTTGAACGAATAATGGTTTTCAACACGGTAGCGTCAGCAAAATAATAAGGCGCAGCCCACTGGTGTTCATGGCGAAACGCCTCCACATCAACCGGGGAAGAAGAGGTGAGTATAACCGACTCGGCCGTTCCTTCCATATCGCGGATAAGTTTTGAAATCCGGCCGGCATGTTTGCCCGAAGCGTGCTGCACATTATACATGACAATAAGGAGCTTTGCCCCCTGAAAGGTTTGTTGTGTATAATCCTCTCCTTCCGGGCTTTCAACGCGGTAATCAATAATTTTTGGGCGGTCGCCTTCACGAACAATCTTATCGATACGGTCAACAAACGTATAGGTAGAATCTACCTGACCGAGTTGTTCCATAGTAAGTTCTTTCCGAACACCCGCTTGTTCATAAATAAACGTCATCACTACGCTGTCGCGTTTAGCATCGGGTGGCAATGTCATTTGTTCGGGAATGTTGTTGCCGATTTTATACGCGCGGAAATCAATAAACGGTAAATGCCGGATAGCGTAGATGCCTATGAAAAAACTAATCAGCGTTACGCCAAGAATAACCGCATGACCTTCGCGTGTGCGAAGCATCGGGTCGTATGACTTACGATACCAAAACAAGTGCAGGATAAAAACGATAAGGATAAGGTCTTTATAAAACGATTGCCACGGTGTTAATTTAATGGCATCGCCAAAGCAACCACAATCGGTAACTTTATTTAGTATGGCCGAATAGCCTGTTAAAAACGTAAAGAATAAAATCAGCACCAGCAACACCGTTGTAGTTAAGCGCATACGATAATTAATAAGCACGGCAACGCCCAGCACAATTTCAAGCACAACCAACATCAGCCCGATGTGCAACGCATACGGAATAAACACCTGGAAGAACGAACCGAAATCGGAAGAGAAAACCTCGAAGTATTCTTCCATTTTAATTTCGGTTCCTACCGGGTCGTTAAGTTTTATCAACCCGGAAAAGATGAACAATCCGCCAACAAAAATCCGGGAGAACCAATCAATATACTTTCTCATAGCGCTCAGTTTTTCGCTTTAAGTTTAATTAAACAAAACACGGCATAGTTTATCATGTCCTGGTAGTTGGCTTTTACGCCTTCGCTTACCAGGGTTTTACCTTCGTTGTCTTCAATTTGTTTTACCCGCAACAGTTTCATTAAAATTATATCCGTCATGGATTCTACCCGCATATCGCGCCAAGCCTCGCCATAGTCGTGATTTTTATCTTGCTGAAGGCTGTATGTTTCGTTGATTATGTCATCGTAAAGCGGCTCAACTTCTTCTGCTGTTAAATCCGTTTGCGATGAGTCTTCCAATTGAATTTGAAGAAGGGCAATCACACAATAATTAATAATACCGATAAATTCATCGGTTATCGGGTCGTTAACCCGTTGTGCGCCTTTTTCCTGGATGCTGCGGATGCGCTGCGCTTTAATAAAAATCTGGTCGGTAATGGAAGGGAGCCTTAGAATTCTCCAGGCTGTTCCATAGTCTTTTGTTTTCCCAAGGAATAATGCTTTGCAGGTGGCAATCACCTCCTTATATTCGGTCGCAGTTTTTTCGTGTATCATGATTTCAGCGGGGCAAAATACGGCATTTTCAACAAACAAAACACTGAACATAAACGGGCGGCTGATAAGCCTGTACCAGCCTGTTATCATGGGTGTTATCAACATTACACCCGACAGTTTTTATGCCGGCAGCCGGCAATCAGCGGAAGCGGATATAGTAAAACAAGCCGAAAAAATGCTTCTCGAAGGCGCCACTATTCTTGATATCGGGGGCTATTCATCGCGACCCGGTGCGGAGCATATTACAGAAGAGGAAGAAGAAAGTCGCGTTTTGTGTGCGATAAAGGCCGTCAGGAAAAATTTTCCGGAAGCGGTTATTTCTGTTGATACGTTTCGGGCGGCCATTGCACGAAAGGCGGTTGCAGAAGGTGCCGGAATGATAAACGATATTTCGGGTGGTGAGCTTGATGGTGAAATGTTCAACACTGTGGCGCAACTCCGGGTGCCCTATTGCTGTATGCACATGCGGGGCACACCGCAAACCATGAACAGCTTAACCCAATATGAAAACTTAGAGCACGAAATCATTACTTACTTTCATAAAAAAACAGCCGTCTTGCAAAAAGCCGGTGTTACCGATGTTATACTTGACCCCGGATTTGGGTTTGCCAAAACCGTTGAGCAAAATTTCCGGTTGCTGAATAACCTTGAGCTGCTAAAAGTTTTAGAAAAACCCCTGTTAGTTGGTGTTTCGCGCAAGTCGATGATATGGAAAACACTACAAACAAGCCCCGAACAAGCCCTGAACGGAACTACAGCCCTGAATATGGCCGCGCTGATAAAGGGCGCTTCGGTTTTACGGGTTCACGATGTTAAGGAAGCTGCCGAAACCATTAAACTTTTTACCAGCATGAGTCATGCTGACAACAGAGTTTAGTACCTTTACTGCATGATTTTCCTGTTCAAAATCGGCTTTCTGGATGTGACGTGGGTAGACTTCGTTGATATTGCGCTGGTGAGCGTTTTATTGTACCAGGTGTACAAGCTGATCAGGGGGAGTATCGCAGTTAATATCTTTTTGGGCATTCTTGCTCTTTACCTTGTTTACCTTATTGTAAGCGCTGCACAAATGGAGTTGCTGGCTACCATTCTCGGTCAGTTTATGGGTGTTGGTGTGTTGGCTATGATTATTCTCTTTCAGCCGGAGATTAGAAAATTTCTACTGGTTATCGGGAGAGGAACTGAATTCAGGGATAATTTTTTAAAAACACTGGCTACCTGGCGCGGTGTTAGCAACGATGAAACCGATGTTAACGAAATCATTGAAGCGGCCAAAACATTGAAGGGCACCAAAACCGGGGCGCTCATTGTGTTTACCCGCGATTCGGCCTTGCGATTTTATGCTGAAACCGGGGATCAGCTTGACGCAGAAATAACCAGGTCGTTACTTATTTCTATTTTTAACAAATACAGTCCGCTACACGATGGCGCTGTTATCATCCATAAAGGAAGAATAAAAGCCGCGCGCTGCGTATTGCCGGTAAGCGAAAACGACAACCTGCCCCCACATTTCGGTATGCGTCACCGGGCTGCGGTAGGTATGTCGGAAAGTACGGATACATTAATCATGGCTATCTCTGAAGAAACCGGCAAACTTATTCTTGCCCGAAACGGAAAATATTTGAGAGCGCTTAAACTTAAACAGGTTGAACAAAAAATATTGGAATACCTGAACAACACGGAGCCGTCAAACTGGGAGCACGCTGTACTTGTTGAAGAAGAAATGCCTGTACCCAAAAGTGGTGTAAGAGTTTAAGGGTATCGCTAAAAACTCAATAACCTCATTCTTAAAATCTCTCGTATGAAAACTATTCTGTCAGCATTTGTATGTCTGTCGATATACATACACACACAAAGTCAGCCGTTAGAAACCATTATTCAGAAAGGACATGAGCTTGCTGTTGTTTCTATCGCGATAAGCCCCGACAGCAATTTTGTTGTTACCGGCAGTAAGGATAAATCTGCCAAGCTGTGGGATTTACGTTCGGGGCGTGAAGTGCGCAGCTTTCTCGGACACGAGCATACCGTTACAACACTTGACATATCGAAAGATGGAAAATCACTAATCAGCGGAAGCTACGACAAAACAACCCGGTTGTGGGATATACAAACCGGAAAAGAGCTGTTCGTTATACCTAACCCCGACAATGGCGTGGTAACCGATGTGGCGTTCGATCCGAAGCTCCGGTTCTTTGTTGTTGCCGCCAACAGCACTTCGGGCTATGGCGATTCGGCTCGCATATATGATTATAAAACACGAAGGGTGATCGCCAAGATCAGGGTTAACCCCGACAAAGGACTTGGCCGGGGCGTTGACATTGCCATAAGCCCTGATGGAAACTGGATCGCTTTCGGAGAAGATAACCGTGTTGCACAGGTGTATAAAACAGTCGACTGGCAGCCCATACATAAAATTGAGATCAAAGAAGGTTTTTGCGGAGGCTGCGCCACAAAAGTTGCGTTCAGCCCTGACAGCAAGTTTGTTTATACGGCTGCGCATCGCGGGCAGGTTAAAAAAATTGACTTAGCCACTGGCGAAGTAAAAAAAGTGTATGAAGAAGATCCTGAAAATTCGCTTACCGGGTTGGCCATAAGTGCAGATGGGAAAAAAATAGCGCGGGCAACAGAAAAAGATATAGTGATTTGGGATGAGCTAAGCGGAGAAATGCTCTCTTCGATGAAAGCCGAACCGCGTGCCGACTTTCACAGCGTTGCTTTTACATTAGATAGTCGCAACCTATTAATTACATGCGACAACAACACTGCTTTTGCGTGGAGCCTTGAGCAAAGCAAAAAAACACAGGAGCTTACCGGCTTGCTGAACGAACGCGACAAGGGCGGCCTGAACTATGACCCGAATTTCTATTGGCAGTCGGCTATTGCCAAATACGTACGCTTTAAAAATCACCTGCTCATCACCAACGATGGCAAGCAACTCATTAAAGGAAAGTTCGGCACGCATGTAAAACGATGGGACATAGCATCGGGGCAAAACGTAATGGAATATTCCGGGCATAAAAAAGCCGTGATCAGCTACGACCTTTCCAAAGACGGGCGCTTTATGCTTACCGGGGGCGGAGATGGAAAAGTTATTTTGTGGGATTTGCTGCGCGGTGATTCCGTTCGTGTATTCAAACCGCATCGCGAGCCAATCTTCGATATTAAATTCAGCAACGATGAAACCATGTTTGCGTGCTCCGGTTGGGATGCCACTATGCGCGTGTATGACCTGAACCTCGGCAAGCCTATCCAGTATTGGGATTTTCAGAACAACTCCGTATATAATCTCGCATTTCACCCAAGCGATTTATACCTGTTCACTGCACAACTTGACTTCAGTCTGCAAATGGTTGAACTTGATACCCGTTCGGCTGTCCGTTCGTTTGTAGGGCACACGGATGTTATCTCATCTATAAAAGTTAGCCCCGACCGGCAATCGTTATTGAGCACCAGTTGGGACGGCAGCATACGCTTGTGGGATATTGCCACCGGGCTGATGACAAAAAAATTTAAAGAACACCAGGGTGCGGTACACATTGGCATTTTCAGCGCAGATGAAAAATTTATTTATACAGCCGGGGCTGACCGCGCCATTCGTGTGTGGGATGTGAACACAGCAAATGTGTTGAGAAAATTTGAAGGGCATAATGCAGAGATTACTTCGTTACTGATAAGCCCCGACCAAAAAATGCTCATCAGCCATAGCGTTGATGGCGTAACGAAATTCTGGGATTTGAATTCCGGCAAAGAATTTTTTGAGCATATACATTTGGGCGAACGCGACTGGATGGTGAAAACACCCGATGGCTATTTTAACGGAACAGAAAATGCCCGCAGGTACATTCACTTTGTAAGCGACATGACAACTTACTCGGTTGACCAGTTTTTTGATGAATTTTACCGGCCCGACCTTTTACCAAAACTTTTTCAATCGCGCGGAACAAGTGGCAATTTACAGGGCATACAAGGCAAGCTGAACAAATCGCCTTTGCCGGATGTGCGCATTGCTACGCTGCCTTCATCCGATCCCACAAAAATTGAAGTGTATATCAAGCTAACCGATAACGGAGGCGGAGTTGAAAATGTAAGGTTGTTCCACAATGGAAAAAACATAGCCATCAACCGGGCGGAACTGAGGTTGCCATCAGGCAAGGGCGCTTCAAGTACCTATAAACAAATAGTCAATCTTGTTGGAGGGAGTAACAACTTCACGGCCATTGCCGCAAACAAAAGCCGGGTTGATGCCGCACCTGCATCGGTAGAAATTATTTCCGATGTAGCTACAAAAAACAGTACGTGCTATATCCTTGCAGTGGGCATCAATCAATATAAAAATCCACGCCTCAACCTGAATTACGCCAAGCCCGATGCCGAGTCGTTTATACGGGTTATGGATGAACGGGCGAAAAACCTCTTTGGAAACATTGAGCTGCACACGCTTTACGATGAAGAGGCTTCGCGCAATAATATTTTAAAAAGTCTTGATGACCTCTCGAAGAAAATCAGCCCGGAAGATATTTTCATTTTTTACTATGCCGGGCACGGCAGCATGGTAGATGACCGTTTCTTCCTGATTCCTTCTGAAAGCTTGCGGTTGTATGACCTCTCGGCTTTGCAAAAAGAGGCCGTGGAAGCCGCGATGCTCCAGGAAAAATTCAAATCCATAAAAGCATTAAAGCAACTGATTGTGATGGATGCTTGCCAATCGGGCGGCTCGGTTGAGTTGTTGGCCAACCGTGGTGCGGCAGAAGAAAAAGCCATTGCCCAGCTTTCGCGCAGCGCGGGCATTCATGTAATGGCCTCGGCAGGCAGCGAGCAGTTTGCTACCGAGTTTGCCGAACTTGGGCACGGACTTTTTACATACGTGCTCATACAGGCCTTGCAGGGCGCTGCCGATGGCGCACCGCGCGATGGAAAAGTTACGATCTACGAGCTTAAATCGTACATTGACGACCAGGTGCCTGAAATGACGCGCAAGCTGAAAGGCAAACCGCAATACCCCTACACTTTTTCAAGGGGGCATGATTTCCCGATTATATTGGAGGAGTGAGAATTAAAATACGGCTCAGTATCTCCGATTTTTGAGCCGTATTTTATGTATTGGTGAACTTAAAAGTTGAGCAGGTTAGTGTATGGGGAGTTAAATCTTATGGATTCAAGTATTGAGCTATTTCTGAATGATTGTTGGTAATGAACGTAATCAGGGTATGTGCCATTTTCTTTTTCAAAGAAAATATACCAAGTTGTTTTGCGATTGCTGTTATAGAAAATGTACTTTGAACTCAATGAGTGAAGCGGCAGCGGTGTTTGTTTATAAGGGAAATTAGCAATACTACCTTCTATAAAATCAATAATCTTGTCTTTGTATCGAATGGCATTTTCAAGATTGTCAAAGTATTGCTCCTGATAAAGCACATACACTAACTCATTGATGTAGTTCTCTATTTCGGGTTTATAGATAACGTTTATTTTTTCCACTCTAACGATTTCAAAAATTGTGTAGTCCGCGCTTTCAACTCTTCTCCCGTAATAGCATGCTTAAGTTCTTCTTTAAAATTGAAAGGTTTCTGATTTTTGAAATCATACAGTTGGTCAATGACAGTATCGTCTTCTATTATCGATACCCATTTTATGATTTCTAATTTTTTAGCGGTTGCATTCATACGCAAAATGTTCGTACCAAATTTACAAATCCCGGTATAAAAAACCCAGTTAATCCCCCCCCTCAGGAAATGCTCCTGAAAATCAGGAACAGCGTTCCGGCCATAATCATCACTACCGGAAGGGTGAGGAACCACGCCAACAAAATATTCCGCACTGTATCGGCCTGAAGGTTTTTAACGCCTTTGTTGGCCACCATTGAGCCTGCAATACCCGATGACAGCACGTGTGTTGTGCTTACCGGCAACCCGAAATTAGTAGAAAGCCCGATGGTGCTGGCGGCAACCAGTTCCGCACACGCGCCCTGCGCATAGGTGAGGTGCTCCTTGCCTATTTTTTCGCCAACGGTTTTTACAATCCGCTTCCAGCCAATCATAGTGCCCGTGCCCAATGAAATCGAAATTAAAAGCACTACCCAGCGTGGCGAGTAGTCGGTCATTTTTCTTAACGATTTCGACTCTGCCTTCAGTGTAAGTTTTTCCTGGTCGCTTACGCGTACTTCTTTTTTTCCTAAAAGGTCTTTCAGGGTGCGGTCTAATATCATAATATCTTTTCGCACAACAAACCGTTGATCTTTATCAATAGAGCTTACCGTAGCAGAAGCGGCAAGCGTTTCTTTCAGTCGTTTACTAATCTCATTTACTTCCTGCAATTTTTCGCGGTCGGGTTCCGAAAGCGGATCAGGGTCAATCGTGCGGACAATCTGTTCAATCTGAATAGCCGATCCGGTTAACGAAGAAGGCAACAGTTTTTGATTTAACGCAAAGTAGCTGGGCACAATACCAATCAAAATCAGCATCATCAAACCAACACCTTTTTGCCCGTCATTAGAGCCGTGATAGTAGCTTACGCTGGTACAGGTAAGCACTAATACGCTACGTATCCACAACGGGGGCGGTTGATTTTTTTTAGGTTCTTTAAACAGGCTGTCGCCATACTTGGTTTTTCTTGTCAGCCTTCGCAACACAAACATTAATATAATGGTGAGGGAAAAACCAAAAAGCGGTGAAATCAACAACGACAACCCTATTTTCTCAGCCTGCGTCCAATCTACCGCAGTTTGGGTTGAGCCAGGCAACAGCGAGTAGGCTATGCCCACACCGAGGATAGACCCGATAAGCGTATGTGAACTGGAACAAGGTATGCCGAAATACCACGTGAGCAGGTTCCAGAATATAGCCGTTATCAGCAGGGCCATAACCATAGAGATGCTATGGGCAATGTTCTGGTCTATCAGCGATTCAACAGGCAGCAGGTTAATAATACCTACCGCTACGCCTACACCGCCTAACAACACCCCCAAAAAATTCCAGAAACCCGACCAGATTACGGCCACCCAGGGCTTGAGCGAGTTGGTATAAATTACGGTAGCTACCGCGTTGGCTGTATCGTGAAAACCGTTTACAAACTCAAAACCGCAGGCTGCGGCCAAACAAACAATCAGCAGAATAGAGTACGACAGATCGAGTTCAAACATAACGCGGTTGTTGGCGGGCTGCAATCTAAGGGTAAAGGTTCTTTGCAATATTATGTAAATGTTATCTTTTTGACCTTCAAGGCAGCATTACGCTGATAATCAACCGATTATTTTTTATGCACACCCGCTGATGTTATGCCGAAACTGCCCGCCCGACCCACTTTAAGCGCAGAAAGAGCGGAGAATTGCAGAAGGGCATCGAGGCTGTCTCAAAAGTCGTTCTGTCATCGCGGATTTATTCCGCGATCTCGATTCAACGACACTGAACGGGATTCCGGCTCTCCAAAGGAGTCCTTTGGACAAGGCCGGAATGACACTCGCTCTTATTTTCGACTTTTGAGATAGCCTCGTTTTTAGAGATGCCCTTCTAAAAACCCGGCTCCTGCCTCGAAGTAAAAAGGCCGCGTTTGTCAGGGTCTATCCCGATAGCATTATCAGAGTTAACAATTTCCTGACATTGTTCGTATATTTGTATATGATCATAAACAAAGGAGGTACAGAAAATGGGAAAACTCAAACAGGCCAGCCCGGTCAAGTATTATATGGCGAACTTTTTTTTCCTGGGCTTGGGCTTATTGCAATGGGCGGCAGCAGCCGTATTATTTTTTCAATTTGAACAAACGCCAAAAAACAGGGCAGCTATTGCCCTCTTCATCAGCCTTGGGGCTATCATGCTTGTTGCATTTGCCTATATTTTTTCCACACTAAAGCGTGTGGCCATCGGGAAAAATAAAATTGTGGTTTTTAGCAAAACCAAAAAGGAGAAGTTTGCATGGTCGGATGTGAAATCCATTCGCCTTGTTCCGTTTTTTAACCTGTACCGGCTCCGGCTCAAAAAACGTAAGGGCATTATTTACTTCTTTCCGTCTAAAAACATCGAGCCGGCTTACGACCTGCTGGCGGTTGATACTTCCAAAATGGGCACTATTGTAAGCAAGATGAAACGTGAGTTTGGGATTTAAGAACCCTCTACTTCAACACCCCAAGTTCCTTCCCTACTTCTGTAAACGCGCGGATAGCTTTATCTAAATGATGCTGTTCATGCGCAGCCGAAAGCTGCACACGAATACGCGCCTGCCCCTTTGCTACCACCGGAAAGAAGAACCCGATAACATAAATGCGTTTGTCTAATAATTTCTCAGCAAACTTCTGCGCAAGCGGTGCTTCATACAACATAATCGGAACAATAGGATGTTCGCCCGGTTTAATATCGAAACCGGCTTTTGTCATCTCATCGCGGAAATATCTTGTGTTCTGTTCCAGTTTGTCGCGCAACGCTGTTGTTTCAGAAAGCATGTTAAACACCTCAATTGAAGCGCCTACAATGGAAGGCGCCAGCGTATTGGAAAACAAGTACGGACGTGAACGCTGACGAAGCAATTCAATAATTTCTCTTTTGCCCGAAGTAAATCCGCCCGATGCACCGCCAAGAGCCTTGCCCAACGTGCCGGTAATAATATCTACACGGTTTGTAACGCCACAATGTTCCGGAACACCACGCCCGGTTTTTCCAAGAAAGCCAGTTGAATGACATTCGTCCGTCATCACCAATGCTTCGTATTTATCGGCCAGGTCGCATATCTTATCCAATTGAGCAATAGTGCCATCCATTGAAAAGGCGCCATCGGTAACAATGATGATTTGTTTTGCACCAGCCGCACGCGCAGCTTCCAACTGCGTTTTTAAATCATCCATGTTGTTGTGCTTGTAGCGATAGCGCATGGCCTTGCACAAGCGCACGCCATCAATAATAGAAGCATGGTTCAACTCATCAGAAATAATGGCATCTTCTGCGCCAAGCAACGGTTCAAACACTCCGCCATTGGCGTCAAAAGCGGCTGCGTACAAAATGGTATCTTCCGTACCAAGAAACGCTGAAATCTTTTTCTCAAGCTCTTTGTGGATGTCCTGCGTGCCACAAATAAACCGCACTGACGACATACCGAAGCCATGTGTATCAATGGCCTTTTTTGCAGCCTCAATCACACGCGGGTGCGATGAAAGCCCCAGGTAGTTGTTCGCACAAAAGTTGATAACTTCCTTTCCACCCTGGATGGTAATATCCGCCCCTTGCAGGGAAGTAATAATGCGTTCATTTTTAAACAAACCGGCTTCTTTAATGGCGGCCAATTCTTTCTCCAAAACAGGTTGCAGTGTTTTATACATAATACTTTATTTAAAATCCAAAAAACAAGAGTTTATCTGCCGAAGCGTATCAGTCGTACTACTTTTAAATTGGTAAGGTTAATAGCGCAGGCAGGCAAAGTTAATCGCTTCCCTGAAAATTGAACCTAACAGCCAGTAGGAAAAAACAAATTTCTGTAACTTTCGCCACAATCAATATCATGAAAAAACACAAGATTTTAATTATAGGCGCAGGCGGCCAATTAGGCTCTGAACTCACGCAGGGGCTTTGGAAACTTTACGGAAAGGAAAATGTAATTGCCACCGATATTAAAGACCCCAAGGGAATACTTTCACAAGGAAACTTCGAGATTTTAGATGTGCTGAAACAAAAGCCCCTGTTTGACTTCATTAAGAAAAACGACATCACGCAGGTTTATCACTTAGCCGCAGTGCTTTCGGCCACAGGCGAAAAGAACCCGAAATTTGCATGGCACCTGAACATGGACGGATTGGTACACGTATTGGATGCTGCCGTTGAGTTCAACCTCGACCGTGTGTATTGGCCAAGCTCCATTGCAGCCTTCGGCCCGACAACGCCAAAACAAAACACACCGCAGGATACGGTAATGGACCCTACTACCATTTATGGCATCAGTAAACAAGCGGGCGAACGTTGGTGCGATTGGTATTTCAGGAACAAAGGCGTTGATGTTCGCAGTTTGCGCTATCCGGGGCTGATAGGGTATAAAACAAAACCAGGCGGAGGCACAACCGATTATGCTGTAGATATTTTCTTCAAAGCTTTAACAGATAAAAAATTTGAGTGCTTCCTGGAAGAAGATACCTATCTGCCCATGATGTACATGGACGATGCCGTAAAGGCTACGCTCGACTTAATGGAAGCGCCCGCAGAAAAAATTAAGGTTCGCTCCAGTTACAACATTTCCGCGATGAGTTTTTCGCCAAAAGAAATTGCCTCTGAAATAAAAAAACATATTCCTGAATTTACGATTACCTACAATCCTGATTTCAGGCAAGGCATTGCCGAAAGCTGGCCTCAATCAATTGACGATTCGGTTGCCAGAAAAGACTGGGGTTGGAAACACCAGTTCGGGTTAACCGAAATGACGGAAGAAATACTACAACACCTTCCGGTTATGTTAGCGCAAGAAGCCTGGTAGAAAAAGGTTGTAATGAAAAAGAGTCACGCGCGCGTGACTCTTTTTATTTTCAGATACGTTGGTTGCTACTTCACTACCACCTTTATTGCTTTTTGGAAAGCCGGTGATTGATAGTGCAGAATGTAAAGCCCCGGTTTTACCGAATTGCCCAACGTAATTTTATTTAACCCGATGGTTTCGATATTGGCCTGCAATACTTCTACGCCCTGCGTTGTGAAGAGGCTAACTTTATCGTTAGGCGTGGGTGTAAACGGCACTTCAATGTTTAACACATTAGAAACCTGAACGGGATTCGGGTAAACATTGATAGTGTTATCTCCTTCAAAAAATACGCTCTTCATGTCAAAATATTCGTAGCTGCCATCCAGGTCAACTGCCTTGAGGCGATAGTAATTTTGCCCGAAGAACGGGGTTTGGTCTATATACTGATACGTTCTCAACTTACGCGGCTCACCCGCAGCCTGCGATTGAATTTCAGCTACTTTAACAAAGTTCAGATCATTGGAAGCCCGCTCCAACTCGAAACGGTCAAAGAATTCTTCCATTTCGGTAGCCCAGTTTAACGCAACAGCGCTGCCCTCGCGTGCTGCGTTAAAATACAGAAGCTTTACCGGCAACACCTGGTTTTCATCTGTTAACGTAAACACATCCGTTAACTTTGAAGTAGTAACCGGTTGCGACTGGCGGGGAGGCCCCTGCGATGTCAGCAGGTTAAGTGTACCAAGGTTTGTCCACCCAGGGCCTGATTGAAAAATATATGTTTGAAAACGAAGAGCGGGGTTTGCAATATGATCAAATGCAGGCTGCCAACCAAACCAGATATCCCTTGTGCCCGAGAGATCGGGTGTATTACTCAACTCCCACGTACTGGCTATGCTTTGGTTAGTGTTAAATGTATTGAGGCCGGCACTGCCTGTTCTTCTTTTGATAGAAAGCGCTGATACGTTATCTGCACCCGCACCCATGCTAAACCCAAGAAAACTGAAAGCCCCCGTTCCTACTGATCTTGCATCCATCTCGGCATGCCCTACAATTTTACTGGCCGGTGATTCAACCGGGTCGGTTGCTGAGACGCCAAATCGTAATGGTCCGGCTGCCTGGGTAGTCAGGTCGCCCAATGTAAACACTGCCGAATGCGAAACCCGTATGGCTTGATTACCCAAAGCGGCTCCGTTTGTACGGTTTATTTCCACCGAATGTACCTCTGTAGGCGAAGCCACAAAAATATTATCAGGCAAAACAATCTGAGGCCCTCCGGTTAAACCGGTATCACCGAATTTAATCACCGTAGAGGGGTTAGTGGACACCTGACCGCCAACCCTGGCTAACGGGGCAGCGCTGGAATGAAGAATAAGCGTGCCACCGATAACACTAAGGTTACCGTTAATTAAATTTAGTTGTCCGCCAATGCTGGCCGTAGCTGTGGCCGCAAGTGTAATGTTCAACTGGTTACCAACAACCCCGACAGAGAGCGTGGCTCCCTCATCAATTTGCAGGGCATTGCCGGTAGTTCTTGTTAATGTTAGTATTCGTGGAGCAGAAGGGGTAAAACTGTAGCTTACGTTACCCGTAACCAAAAAAGAGTTTATGGTTTGTGTAGGTACATCTGTTATTGCCCGGTTTGCCCCGCTATCATCAAACACAAGGCGATCGGTATTGGCTGGTGTAGTGCGGGCAGGAGTCCAGTTGTTGGCCACTGTCCAGTTTGTGCTCACAGAACCGTTCCAGGTGTAGATTGGCAGTAACGGATTGCCCTCAATACCCGTTATCCAATCGTAAAACTCATTGGGCATGTTGACAACCGGCTGCACCGTATTTGGCCCTGCAGTACCGTTTGAATTTGATCCTCCACCCGAGTAACTCGGTTGATTGGGGCTATAAAAACCATAATAAGGATCGCCATCGTTATTGTTAGTGATATGATTCCCTCCACCTGTTAGTGAGATTGTACCATTAACAAACACCTGACCTCCATCATTTATTAAAAAGATAATACCACCACCACTTGCACTAAGATTTCCAAAAACAGCCAGACGTCCATTCGTATCTACGATCACACCCCCACCGGTAGCAATCAGATCGCCTTTAATAATAAAATCGGCATAAGGCGGAGGGTTGGGGCTCGTACCCACCACCAGGTTCTGGTTAGAACTAACCGTTACATTTCCGTTTACTGTTGATACCCCTCCCGGGTTGGTATAAAATTTTGAAGAAGACGGAAGCGTAACGCTACCTCCGATATTCATAATGCCGTTATTGGTAGTAACCGCTGCTGAACCTGTATAATTACCACCGATGTTCATCGTTCCGTTGTTCGTGATAGGTCCACTGGCTGTAAGCGCACCTGATACGGTAAAGGTACCTCCATTAGTAAATGAGGTTGATCCGCTGCTGCTGACACTCAGGCTATTAACATTTGTTGTAGACCCGGCTGATGAAGAGTAAGTACCACCATTTACGGTAAATGAGTTATTTACAGTAAATGATCCGCTTGTAACTATAAGTCTTGAGTTACCCGAAATAGTAAGTGCATTTGCATAGGTAACTGATGCGCCATTTATGTTCAGTTCAGTATTAGCCCCTGATAAAGTAATTGACGAAGGGGCAAGGGTTCCGCCCATAAGATTGAGTTTTGATGCATTAGAAAGCGCAATTGTTCCTCCAACGGTAGTCGCAGTGACGGTTGACCCATTGTTAATAATCACATTACCCGGTATTGCAAGGGCAGGTGTATAGTTAAAAGATGCACCCGAATTTACAGTCAAAGACCCTGTTAATGAAAGGGTTCCTGATGTGTATGACAGTTGGGTATTGTTATTTACTACCAAGCTTCCTACATTTAACTGCCCTCCACTCATGGTTATCATTGGCTGATTAGTAAGCGTAAGCGTACCCGATACATTGAGTGCTCCACCAGTATTGATAATGCATCTCATTCCAGAACCTGTAAGCGACAGGTTGCCTGTTACAGAAACCGACCCGCCAGTATTGATGGTTATTGAACTCGTGCCATCCCAACCCGTGTACGAACCTGCCGGCAAGGTCATGGCATGATTTACTATAACCACATCGTTGACGCTTGGTGCACCACTGGGCGACCAGTTAGCGTCTGTAGTCCATGCCCCAGGGGCAACAGATGTTTTTTGACCAAATGAAACGTGTGCCAATGCAATGAGCACTGAAACTATCAAGGTATTTTTTACCTTATTAAGATTAAGAGAAAAACCTGCCTTTACAGGCTTCATCATAGACTTAAGTACCATAGACGTAGTAATAAAGAACCTCAAATTTACTGCAATTTTGTAACCAGTCCAGCGAGGGAAACAAGGTTAGGACGTGACGGAAAATAAGCTACTGAGTTACCCTCTTATATTAAAATTTATGACGCGAAAGACTTGTTTTTGCAGAATATAATTCCCGAAATAATAAATGGATTTATATATGATTCCCATCATTCCTCACAATAAATCCATTTTTGGGACAGATCCTTTCCCGTATTCATTTTGTAAGAATGGCACTTAAAGTTGCCACATTTGAACATTAATTATCAATTTGGGCGGCAATGAGCGGTCTGAAAAAACTCGCAGGCGATACAGTAATCTATGGAGCAAGCAGTATTCTTGGCCGGTTGCTCAATTATCTGTTGGTTCCCTACTACACTATTGTTTTTGCAGCCGGTGAGTATGGCGTGGTTACCGAACTGTATGCTTATGCAGCCTTTTTCAATGTGCTCTATACTTACGGCATGGAAACCGCCTACTTCCGGTTTGCTGCGCAGAACAAAGAAAACGAGCCGGGCATTTTTAATCTTACTACCAGTGCTATCCTGTTCACCAGTCTGGCTTTCTCCGGCCTTCTTATCCTCTTTGCTACTCCCATCGTAAATTATCTTCAATATCCCGGCAAGGAAAACTTCATCATCTGGTTTGCCATTATTCTCGCTATTGATGCCGTGCTGGCTATTCCGTTTGCCAAACTCCGCCTGGAAGGAAAAGCAAAACAGTTTGCCGTTGCCAAACTGACCAACATTGGGCTGAACATTGGTTTTAATCTTTTTTTTCTCAGTCTGTGCCCTGCCATTTTGCGTGGCGATGTTTTACCTTCACTCAATCCCTTCATCAACAGTTTTTACGATGCCTCACTTGGCGTGGATTATGTTTTCCTTTCCAACTTATTAGCCAATGCTGCATTAATCTTTTTGTTGTGGAATGTGCTGCGCAAACTGAAAATCACCTTTCAGTGGGAAAAACTTAAACCCTTGTTGCTTTACGGCTACCCCATCCTGTTTGCAGGATTAGCCTGGGTTACAAACGAAATGCTGTCGCGGTGGGCGCTGCGGTTTTGGCTGCCCGAAAATTTCTATCCGGGGTTAACCAGCCAGGAAGCCCTCGGAATTTTTGGTGCGGTGTATAAATTTTCGGTGTTCATGACCTTAGCCGTACAAGCCTTTCGCTATGCGGCAGAACCGTTTTTCTTTTCAAAAGCTGCTGATAAAAACTCCCCTCAATTATTCAGCAAGGTTTCGCATGGGTTTATCCTATTCGGGTGTGTTATCCTATTGGCTGTAAGTATAAATCTTGATTTATTAGAACACATTCTCAGGCGCCCGATATACCGAACCGGTATGCACATTGTGCCGATATTATTGCTTGCCAATTTATTTCTTGGCATTTATTACAATGTTTCCATCTGGTATAAACTTACCGATAAAACCCATTTCAGCACGTGGATTGCCGGGGGTGGCGCACTGCTTACCCTCGTACTCAACTACCTGCTTATCCCGGTGGCGGGCTATGAAGGCAGCAGTTGGGTAACGCTTATTGTTTATTTTTTAATGGCAGTTGTATGCTATGCGTTCGGACAACGCTACTACCCTATTCCATACCCGGTAATGAAAGACCTGACCTATATTGCCGTAACCGTTCTGCTCATCTACATCTCTACGCTTATTCCGGCAGGCGGTTTTTGGGTTACTATGCTGATGCGGCTTACCCTGATTGGCCTGTTTTGCGGGGGCATTTACCTGTTGGAGCGGAAGCATTTTATGCCTGGCAAGACCTGATTTTGCCCTGCCAAATAATCATACGGGCGGCTATCACGAAAACACCATTGCACCCGAAAAATGATTAATTTTACAGGCTTATTTTTACCCTAAATGAACGTGGTCTTCCGGAAACTTTATATCGCACTTACCCTTTTGCTGATGATGGCAACCCTTACGGCTGTTGCGCAAAAGAAAAAGAAAGCCGAACAGGGAGCTAACGGAAGCCTCAAAGCCCGCGAAGCGGAGTTTTACTTTACCGAGGGCGAAAAATATTTCATCCTCGAAGATTACGCCAAAGCGTTGGTGTATTATCAAAAGTCGCTGGACATACTGCCGGAGAACGCCACACTACACTACAAAATTGCCGAAGTGCTTTCTATGGGCAATAAGGAAGATGACATGATTCGTGCCTCGCTTAGCATTGAACAAGCCCTGAAATACGAACGTAAAAACAAATTTTTCTACCTGTTGGGTGGCAGCATTTATTCAAGCCTCTCCAAATTCGACAAAGCCACGCAGGTGTACGAAACCATGCTGAATGAAGTGCCCGGCACGGAAGAATACCTGTATGAGCTTGCCGCGATTTATCAATACGCCAACAAGCCTGCCGAAGCCATCAAAGCATATAATCGTGCGGAACAGTTTTTTGGTGTAAGCGAAATCTCTTCCACACAAAAGCAGCAGCTATACCGGGATATGAACAAAATGCCGGAAGCCATAGAAGAAGGCGAAAAACTATTGCGTGCATTTCCTGATGAAGAGCGTTATGCCGTTGGCTTTGCCGAATTTCTTTCGCAAAACAACCAGACACAAAAAGCCGTGCAGGTGTTGGAAAACTTTATCAACGAGAACAGCGTAGCGCCCAATGCTTCCATGCTGCTGGCAGGCGTTTACCGCGATTTGGGTCAGGAAGAAAAAGCGAGGCAACTTCTGTTGAGCATTTTTGATAACCCTGATGCCGACTATCACAGTAAATTGATTGTGCTCGGAACCTACAATGCCGAACTCAACCACGCAAAAGCAAAGCAAAGCACAGATTCAGGTAAGGAAGCGTTTGCGCTTGACCTGCTTTCAAAACTTGCCTCGCAATATCCTGATGAAGTAAACACGTACATTTTAGGAGGCGACCTGTATCTTTCTACCGGAAAAAATGTGGAAGCCGAACAGTATTACCTCAAAGCCATTGAACTCGGTGAAGTAAACTTTGAAGTGTGGCAAAACCTGCTGTACCTGCAAACTCAGCGAGAGGCATTTGATGCCGTAGTGGATAATTCGGAAAAAGCGCTGGAGTATTACCCCAATCAAAGTATGCTTTACTACTTTAATGGCGTGGCGCACTTGCGCAAAAAGCGTTACAAACCCGCCAGCGCTTCGTTGGAGCAGGGCAAACGCCTGTCCGGTTCCAACCCCGGCATGACCAGCGAACTCAATGCCCTGTTGGGCGAGGCTTACAACGGCACACGCGAATACGAAAAATCGGACAAGGCTTTTGATGATGCGCTGTCGTTCAATCCAAACAATGCCATTGTATTGAACAATTACAGTTACTACCTCGCGCTTCGCAAGGCATCGCTGGATAAAGCAGAAAAAATGTCGGCTTTGTTAATCAAAAACAATCCTGACAACGCCACATTTTTAGATACACACGCATGGGTGTTGTATATGCGGCAAAAATATCGCGAAGCAAAAAAAATAATGGAGCGGGCTATGGCTACCGGAAAGGCCAATGCCACACATCTTGAACATTATGGCGACATTCTTTTTCGCTTAGGTGATGTTGACCAGGCAGTTGAACAATGGGAGAAAGCCAAGGGAATGTTGAATGCCGGTACTGAAAACCTGAATAAAAAAATTGCGAACCGAAAAATCTATGAATAAGAATCTCTGGCTTTTATTTGGCGCAGCCTTGTTGTTACTGACAGCTTGCAGCAAAAAAACTGCACCCTCAACCGAACCAACTACTCCGCCCAAGGCAACGTTGGCTATTGAAGAAATTGACTTTGAATACTTCCAGGGAAAATCGCGGATGGTATTGAAAGATGGCAACAAAGAACGTGAAGTAAAAGCCGTTATCCGCGTGCGGAAAGACAGCGTTATCTGGATGAACTTTACTGTAATTGGTGTGCAGGGAGGCCGGGCGCTTATCAACCAGGACTCCATCACCATTATCAGCAATGTGGATAAAGAATACTATGTGTTTGATTACGCTGAACTATCCCAGCGATTCAATTTTGAAGTGAACTACAAAGTAATACAGGCGGCATTTCTGGGTAATATGTTAATGGCACGAAACGATGAAGACGAAATAGACCAGAAAAGTCTTACCTTTCTGTTGAAACAATCTTCCGGCACGGTTGACGTTATGAACTACATCAGCGCCAGCACCATGAAAATCCAGAAAGTAGAGTTAAAAGAAAACAACACGCACAACTCACTCACCATCAACTATGGCAATTTTCAACCGGTAGGCGGAAAGAATTTTCCATACAACGCCACTATTTCATTATTATACAAAACGGCAGCCGGGCTGTTGAATACGTCCATTGTTTTTGATTATAATAAAGCCGAAGTCGGGGATAAGGAATTAAAATTCCCGTTCAACATTCCTAAAAAATATGACCGCAGGTAAGAAAATATTTCTTCTGGTTATACTCGCCCTGGTTTCTTTTTCTGCGCTTGCGCAGAAAACAAAAGCCCAACTTCAAAAAGAAAAACAGCAAAATCTTGAGAAGATTAAGGAGGTTGAAAAGATATTAGGCGAAACCACTACACGTAAAAAAAATTCGTTGGGCGAACTTACAGCCGTTAATCAGCGCATACGGGTTCAGGAAAATCTTATCCAATCAATAAAATCAGAAATTTCGTTGTTGGATAAAGATATGCAAGAGAACACCGGAATTATTAAAGCGCTTGAAGAAGACTTAGAAAATCTGAAAAAAGAATATGCCGCCATGTTGTTTGCCGCACAAAAAGCAAACAACGGAGCCACACGCCTCGCCTTCCTGTTTTCTGCACAAACCTTCGACCAGTTTGCCATGCGCCTGCGCTACATGCAGCAATATGGCGAACGTAGAAAATTACAGGTAGAAGCCATTACCAGCGTGCAGGCCGAGCTTGGCTACCAGGTTAAGGAAATTGAAATTAAGCGAACAGAAAAGAATGCCTTGTTAAGCCAGCAGGTTGCTGAAAACAACAGCCTCGTTGAGCTAAAGAAAAAACAAAACGACTTGGTGAAAACATTAGAGAAGCAGGAGAAGTCGTTGCGAAAAGATTTAGACGATACCAAAAAAGCGCTGGCCGCACTCGACAAGCGAATAAATGAAATCATAAAAGAAGAAATGGAGCGGGCTGCCCGCGAAGCTAAAACCACTACCAACACAGCAGCCGTTGCACTCTCCAGTTCGTTTGAAGGAAACAAATCAAAATTTCCCTGGCCGGCATCCGGTTTTGTTTCGCAGCGGTTCGGCAAGCAAAATCATCCGGTTATAAAAAGCGTTATTATCCAGAATGACGGCATCAACATCCAAACCAAAGAAAACGAAAAAGTGAAGAGCATTTTTGATGGCGAGGTGCGGTCGGTTTCCTTTTTCCAGGTGCTTGGCTATGCCATTATTATCGGGCATGGCGAATATTTTACCGTGTATTCGGGGCTGAAAGAGGTGTACGTGAAAAAAGGTCAGAAAGTGAGCACCAACCAGGAAATCGGGCAGGTGCTTTCCAATGCCGATGGTATTTCGGAATTGCGCTTCCAGTTGCGCAAAAACACCACTGCCCTCGACCCGCAGACCTGGCTGAAGAACTGATAATAAGGCAGTTAACCGCTCATCCGGTTTATTTTTTTGATTCGGATACTATATCCTATCTTTACCCGACAATTACACTAAGAAAACATGAATTCAATTTTTTTGCTTGGAATGCCGGGTGGGATGGAATGGGTACTCATTGCGCTTGCCGTTTTGATTTTCTTTGGGGCAAAGAAAATTCCTGAATTTGCACGCGGTGTTGGCCGTGGCATTCGCGAATTTAAAGATGCCGTAAAGGACGTGAAAAAGGAAGTGGATGAGGCCGAAAAGGAAATTCCTAAAAAAATAGAAGACTGATATTGAATGCTTACGCAACACTCCGCGAAATACAACAAGCTCTCTTCCGCGGCACCATTTCTTGCGAAGATTTAGTCAGGCACCATCTCTCTGTTATTAAACAACACGAGCACCTCAACGCTTTTTTGAGTGTGTATGAAACCGATGCGCTCGCCTCGGCTGCCGTAATCGATAAGAAAATCGCTTCCGGTAAGGCTGGCAAATTAGCCGGGCTTATTGTTGGGCTGAAAGACGTGTTGTCCTACAAAAATCATCCCCTTCAGGCGGCAAGTAACGTATTGGACGGTTTCACTGCGCAATACAATGCCACTGCCGTTCAGCGCCTGCTTGATGAAGACGCCATTATTATTGGCCGGCAAAACTGCGATGAGTTTGGCATGGGTTCGTCTAACGAAAATTCTGCATTTGGTGCGGTTAAAAATGGCGCCCAGCCCAATCGCGTGCCCGGTGGGTCATCAGGAGGCTCGGCTGTTGCCGTGCAAACAGGTATGTGCCGTATATCGTTGGGGTCGGATACGGGCGGTTCGGTTCGGCAGCCGGCAGCGTTTTGCGGGGTAATCGGGCTTAAACCCACATACTCGCGCATTTCGCGTTATGGCCTCATTGCCTATGCTTCATCATTTGATTGCATCGGTATTCTTGGCACATCAACAGAAGATATTGCCCGTGTGCTGGAAGTGATAGCCGGTGCGGATGAATACGACAGCACCGTTTCAACACAACCCGTGCCCGAATTTGCAACAGAACTCCATTCATCCAAAACCAAACCTTACCGGATAGCCTACATCCGCGAAACAGTTGACTCGGATGGTTTGCAACAGGAAATAAAAGATACGCTTCTTCAAAAAATCAACAGCTTAAAACAACAAGGGCACACGGTTAACGCTATCGACTTTCCGTTATTGGAATATAGTTTGCCAACATACTACATTTTGGCTACGGCCGAGGCAAGCTCCAACCTGTCGCGGTATGATGGCGTGCGGTACGGCTACCGGAGCGAAAACACAACCGACCTGCAATCGCTTTACAAGAAATCGCGCAGCGAAGCGTTTGGTAAAGAAGTGCAACGAAGAATATTACTTGGAACATTTGTGTTGAGCGCAAGCTATTACGATGCCTACTACACGCAAGCCCAAAAAGTGCGGCAGCAAATCAGACAAAGCATGCTTGAAATTTTCAAGCGCTATGACTTTATCATCCTGCCCACAGCGCCCACAACTGCCTTTGCATTGGGAGAAAACACCAGCGACCCGTTGCAAATGTATTTAGCCGACCTGTATTCGGTGGTGGCCAACGTTTCGGGCATTCCGGGTATTTCAGTACCTTGCGGTAATGATAACCAGGGCTTACCCCTTGGTTTACAGGTGTTGGCAGGCGATTTCCAGGAATTGGCCCTGTTGCAGTTTTCGGATATATTAATGAAACAGGATTGACTATGAAACGCTTTTTTCTTCTGTTCGTGTTGTTTGGTGCGCTGCCTGCGTGGGCGCAAGAGGCCGAGGTTGTGCCCGATTCGGTAGAGGTGGCTATGGCCGAAGAAGAAATGCTGTTTAAGGAAGACTCCGTGAGTTTCGCGTTTTATTTGTTAATGCCCGATGTTGAATACATACCCGGTGAAGACCGCCCCGCGCTGATACAGGATAGGTTGACTTGCATTGAAAAAGAAATACCGCTGCACTATAACCCGCGCATTCACTCTTTTATAAACTATTTCACCGTGCGCGACCGCGAATACACGCGCATGATGATTCGCAGGAAACACGTGTACTTTCCAATATTTGAAAAATACCTGGCGCAATACGGTTTGCCCGATGAACTAAAATACCTGTCGATTATTGAGTCGGGGTTGAACCCGAAAGCGGTTTCGCGTGCAAAGGCAGTTGGCCTTTGGCAGTTTATGTACGCTACCGGCAGGCATTACAAACTGCATGTAGATTGGTACACCGATGAACGCATGGACCCCGAAAAATCTACGGATGCCGCCTGTCGTTATCTGCGCGATTTATACGCTATGTTCAACGATTGGGAACTGGCCTTGGCCGCTTACAATGCCGGGCCGGGTAATGTGAAGAAAGCCATTCGCAGGTCGGGCTATAAAAAAACATTTTGGGAAATTTATAACTACCTGCCCCGCGAAACACGCTCGTATGTTCCGCAGTTTGTGGCTATGATATATACCATGAATTACCTGCCGGAGCACAACTTCATAGAACATGAAGAAGAAAAGCTGATGCCTTACGATACGTTAACCGTAAACTCCTACGTTCATTTCGCTACGCTGGCTAACCTTACCGGTGTGTGTTTGGATGATTTGCAAAAACTCAACCCGGGTTTTCTTCGCAGTGCCGTGCCCGATGCCAAAAGAAACTACGCCATAAAAATTCCGGTCATGGCAAAAGAGGCGCTGGAGTTGAACCGTGTGGCTATCCTGGATTCTGCCTCCAGTGTAGGAAAGAAAGAACTTGAATTGTTAGCCAAAAATACGGAAGGCAGCACCTACGGCAGCGACCGCATTGTTTACCGTGTAAAAAGCGGGGATGTGCTTGGCTCCATTGCCATGCGCTACCGCGTTCGGGTGGATGACATTAAGCGTTGGAACAATCTATCAAGCAACACTATCCGTATAGGGCAACAACTCACCATCTGGACGAAACAATCAGCAAGCAGTGAAACAACTTCGGTTGCCGCTACCGCACCAAAGCAAGTTGCGCCCGTGCAAATTCCTGCTTCTAAAACTTATGTTGTGCAGCCGGGCGATACGTTATGGCACATTGCACGTAAATTCGAGGGGCTGACTATTGAGAAAATAAAGTCCATGAACAACATGACGGGCGAGAAAATTCAACCGGGGCAAACGCTGATTATTGCGTTGTAGTTTTTAACCTCACCCCCAGCAAAGATTTGAGTCCTTACTGAAGTATCCCTACCTCCTCTCCCACTGGGAGAGGGAGATAACGACTCTGTATCAACTTCAGAATCTCAATGGGGGTGAGGTTAGTAAAAGCGCAGATATTTATACTTCCAGTACAAAAAAATACGTGACGAAAACGGGGGTTCACGGATTATAACGTAAACTTGTGTTATGAGAAAACTGCTCCTAAGCATAGTTATTATTGCCATTGTTATCGCGTGCAACACATCCGAAGAAGCCCGTGTTGAAAGCCTGCCTTCCATGACGGGGAAACCCGGGGACATGGTGCTCATCATGGACTCGGTACAGTGGAAAGGAGAACTGGGCAGTGAATTGCGAAAAATGTTTCTGGCAGAGGCGCCCGGCCTGCCACGCGAAGAACCGTTGTTCAACCTTGTTTATGTGCATCCGCGCAAAGGCTATACCTTGCTTACGCAAATCCGCAACTTAGTGTTTGTATTAACCCTCGACCAAAACACGGGTGGAGCCAAAATCCTGAAAGAAAGTTTTTCGGAAGAAACATTAGAGCGCATTCGCACGGACTCATCTTTTTTCCTTGTAAGCACAAAAGATGAATATTCGCGCGGGCAGGAAGTAATTTACTTGTTTGGCGATACGCAAGAAAACCTGCTGAAGAATCTGCAAACCAAAGGGCAGTCGATTGTAAACTACCTTAACGAAGTAGAGAAAAAACGCCTGCTTGCCAATCTGAATAAGGTAACTACCACAAAAGACCTGGCCGGCACATTGCGCACCGAGAAGGGCATTGAATTAAAAATTCCGTTTGGCTTTAAAATGGCCGACAACCAGGAGAACTTTGTATGGCTGCGGTTAATGGATGCCCGCGTAGATAAAAATATTTTCATTGGTTGGAAACCCTACGAAAGCGAATACCAACTACTCCCCGATAGCCTGATAGCCTTCCGCAACGAAATAGCACAACAGTATCTGTTTGACGACCCGCTGAACCCGGAGAGTTATGTAGTAACCGAAAGCTCCGTTCCGTTTAAACCACTCAAGGCCACACAGGTAAATTTCAACGGCAAGTTTGCTATGGAGCTGCGCTGGCTATGGAAAACCAATAACAACACTATGGGTGGGCCATTTATTAGCTATGGGTTGGTAGATGAGCAGCAGCAACGCCTGTATTACATTGAAGGCTTTTGTTACAGCCCCGGCAAAGACCAACGCGAAACCATACGCGAACTGGAAGCTATCCTCTGGACTTTTAGGTCGGGCGTAAGCCCTGCTCCAAAATAATCGCGCAACAATACTGTGCGTATTTTTAAGTCTGGCAATTCAATTCCCTGATAGTATGTTATCTTTGGTGACTTAATATAAATCGTATGTCATTAAAGATCAGGAAACAAGACGCTCTCAATTATCATACCCAGGGCCAACCCGGCAAGATTGAGGTTGTGCCTACCAAAGTGTTAAGTTCGCAACTCGACCTGGCTCTGGCCTACTCACCGGGGGTGGCCGAACCCTGCAAGGAAATTGCCGCCAATAAGGAGGATGTGTATAAATATACCGCCAAAGGAAACTTGGTGGCAGTAATCTCAAACGGCACGGCCGTGCTGGGCTTAGGCAACATTGGGCCGGAAGCCTCAAAGCCGGTAATGGAAGGAAAGGGCGTGCTCTTTAAAAAATTTGCCGGTATCGATGTGTTCGATATTGAAATTGACGAGGAAGACCCGGATAAATTCATTGAAATCGTCCGGGCGCTTGAGCCTACTTTTGGTGGAGTAAATTTAGAAGACATTAAGGCACCCGAATGTTTCAAGATTGAAACGGCCTTGCGGGAAAAAATGAACATACCCCTGATGCACGATGACCAGCACGGAACGGCCATTATTTCGGGGGCGGCCTTGCTGAACGCATTGGAGCTGGTAGGCAAAAAAATTGAAGACATTAAGGTGGTGGTAAACGGTGCGGGCGCTGCGGCTGTAAGTTGCACACGCCTCTACCTGCACCTGGGCGTGAAAAAGGAAAACGTTATCATGTGCGACAGCAAAGGCGTAATCCGTAAAGACCGCAACGGGCTTGATGCCATTAAAAAAGAATTTGCTACCGACCGCAACATAACAACACTAAGCGAAGCGCTTAACGGTGCTGATTTTTTTGTGGGGTTATCCGTAGCGGATATTTTAACGCCCGAAGACATCCTGTCGATGGCTAAAGACCCGATTGTGTTTGCGCTGGCAAATCCAAACCCGGAGATTGCGTATGACCTTGCTAAAAAAACCCGTCCCGACCTGGTTATGGCAACCGGTCGTTCCGACCATCCTAACCAGGTAAATAACGTGTTGGGGTTTCCTTACATTTTCCGTGGGGCGCTTGACGTTCGCGCAAAAGAAATTGATGAAGCCATGAAACTCGCTGCCGTGCGTGCCTTGGCAGCACTGGCAAAAGAACCTGTACCCGAAATTGTAGCGAAAGCGTATGGTTCTGATAAAATTACTTTTGGAAAAGAATACCTCATTCCAAAGCCGCTTGATCCGCGCTTGATTACTACCATCTCTCCTGCCGTAGCTAAAGCCGCTATGGAATCAGGGTTGGCCGCGCAACCCATTACCGATTGGTCGGCCTATCACCAGGAATTACTGAACCGTATTGGTATTGACCAGAAGCTGATGACGCGCATCATTGATCGCGCCAAACAAAACCCCAAACGGGTTGTGTTTGCAGAAGCGCATCATATCAAAATCCTGAAAGCAGCCCAGCAACTAATCGATCAGGGTATAGCACAGCCTATTTTGTTGGGCGATAAAGCTGAAATTGAAAGGCTTATCAAGGAACACAAACTTGAACTGGATTGCCCTATTATTTACCCGCGTGTAGAGCCGAAGCGTGCAAACGAATTTGCCGAAATACTGCATAAGAAACGCCAACGCAAAGGGCTAACCCTGCGCGATTGCCAACAGCTTATGCGCGACCGCAATTACTACGCGGCTATGATGGTAGAAGTAGGCGAAGCCGATGCGCTCGTATCGGGGCTTACAAAAGATTACCCGAAAACCATTTTACCTTCGTTGCAAATTATAGGCATGGCCGAGGGCGTTAGCCGGGTAGCAGGTATGTATATCATTATGAATAAAAAAGGCACTTACTTCTTTGCCGATACAACCGTTAACCTGAATCCAACCGCACAAGAACTGGTAGATATTATTTCGTTAACGCAACGTGGTGTAAGGTTTTTTGATCTGGAGCCACGCATTGCCGTACTCTCCTATTCAAACTTCGGGTCATCGGGCGGAGAAGTGCCGGAAAAAACACGCGAAGCCGTGCGGCTGGCAAAACTGAAACACCCCGACCTGGTTATTGATGGCGACATACAGGCTAACGTAGCGCTGAACACGGAAATACAACAGGAGACATATCCGTTCAGCGCATTGGCAAACACCGGGGCAAACACGTTAATATTTCCCAACCTGGCATCGGGTAACATTGCATACAAGTTACTGATGGAAATAGGCGGAGCGGAAGCCATCGGCCCGATTTTATTAGGCATGAAAAAACCGGTGCACGTGCTTCAGTTTGGCAGCTCGGTGCGGGAGATTGTGAACATGGCGGCTATTGCCGTAGTAGATGCGCAGTTGCATGAGCAAAATAACCATTTGTAAAATTTTAGATTTACAATTGACTATTTACGATTTTAGGGAACCTCACTAAATCGTAAATCCAAAATCTTAAATCGTAAATCAACATGATTTCATTTCTTAAAGGAAGGCTCGCACAGAAAGATCCCACACATGTGGTTATCGATGTAAACGGTGTGGGGTATCATGTAAACATATCGTTGCAAACGTTTAGCGGTATTAAAGACCAGGAAAATGCTAAGATCTACACCCACTTAGCCATCCGCGAAGATGCGCACGTACTGTACGGCTTCAGCACGGAAACGGAGAAAAAACTCTTTCAGCAACTCATATCCGTAAATGGCGTAGGGCCGGGCACGGCCATTGTCATGCTGTCCTACCTTTCTTCCGAAGAGCTAAAAGCCGCCATTGTGCAGGAAGACGCCCCTACCCTGCAACGCATTAAGGGCATTGGCGGCAAAACCGCCCTCCGGGTGATTATTGAACTGAAAGACAAGCTCCGGAAAGACCTGGCCGAGGATAGCCTGTCCACAATTCCGGGCATAAAACACAATACCCTGCGAAACGAGGCGTTATCTGCATTAATCACCCTGGGGATAACCAAAAGTGCTGCGGAGAAAAGTGTGGATGCCGTCCTGAAAAAGTCAGGAAATACCGTTACTTTGGAGGATTTAGTTAAACAAGCTTTGAAAAACGCCTAAGCCTGCGTGACGCTGAAAACCATTTCGTTTTTTGTTGCTACAGCCCTAACCCTGCTCTTAGCCGGGCAGCCTGTTGCCGAGGTTCGTGCTGATATTTTATTTCAGCAGGATACCGTGCGTGCCAACCGGTCCGATACCGTACGGCAGCAATCATATCGCCCCAGCCGCAGGCCAACCTTCCGGGTGCGCGACCGCTATGGCGATCCGTTCTCAAACAGCACCTCGCAATCGCCTTTGTTTTTAAAAGACCCCACTAAGCTCAACTACGAAATCCAGTTAGACAGCAGCCTGAACTATACTGTATATGAAAAAGTGGGCGACCTGAACTACCGGCCGGTAACGTCCATGTCGTTTGAAGAATTTAAAGCCTGGCAGGACAGGCAAATGCTGAAAAGCTACTGGCAGGGAAAATCAAAAAGCCTTGACGGTGAAAGCGCTGTTAGCGGGCGAAGCCTTATACCCAAACTGTATGTAAGTCCCGTACTCGACCGCATATTTGGCGGAAGCTACGTGGAGTTAGTGCCGCGCGGTTTCGTTACGCTTGATTTTGGCGTAGCGTTTCAACGGGTTGACAACCCGAACATTCCTATCCGGCAGCAGCGAAATGGCGGCTTTGAATTCGATCAGCAGATCAACATGAGCGTGATTGGTAAGGTAGGCGAAAAGCTTGCCGTGAGCGCCAACTTCGACAACAACAACTCCTTCGATTTTCAGAACAACATGAAAGTGGAATACACCGGCTTCAAGGAAGATATTTTAAAGAAATTAGAAATCGGTAATGTAAGTCTGCCGCTCAACAATACATTAATACAAGGATCGCAAAACCTGTTTGGTATAAAAGCGCAACTCCAGTTCGGAAAATTATTTGTTACTACCGTTGCTTCCACGCAGCGCGGCAAAGTGGCTTCCATTGATATACCGGGCGGCAACAGCGGCCAGGGCAGACCCTTTGAATTAGTAGCGTCTGGCTACGATGAAAACCGGCATTTCTTTTTGGGGCACTTCTTCCGCGATAACTTTCAAAACTGGTTAGCCAACCCTCCGCAGATTTACTCCGGCATAAACATTACCCGCGTTGAGGTGTACATCCTCAACCGTAATAACGATACCCGCACGCTTCGCAATGTTGTGGGGCTGATGGATCTCGGTGAACCTCGCAGGGTTTACAACAGTTCCGTTACCGGATTAAACGCTTCGCTGCCCAATGCCAACGAAGCCAACTCGCTTTTTACCGATGTGCGCAGCCTCAACCGCGATGCCGATGGCATTAACGGGCTACTCGACAGTTACTTTGCAGGTGAAGGAAACAACGGCACCGACTACGAAAAAATTACTGGCGCACGCATTCTTAATCCAACGGAATATACTTTCCATAAGCAACTTGGTTACATTACGCTTACGCGGAAACTGCAAAACGATGAAGCCCTGGCAGTGGCGTATGAATTTACCTACAACGGAAGAAGCTATAAAGTGGGCGAACTTTCGGAAGACTACGCCAGCCGCCCCGACAATGAAGTGTTGTTCCTGAAGCTTCTGCGCCCGCGCAAGGTGAGCATCCGCGACCAGGCGCTCAGGATAATCCCTACATGGGATTTAATGATGAAAAACATTTACGCCCTGAATGTAACCCAGCTTTCGCCTGAAGGATTTCAAATGCGTATGATCTACCGCGATGACCGTTCCGGTATCGACAACCCGCAATTGCAGGAAGGGCAGCAGGTACGCAACCGCCAGCTTATTGAAGTGTTCGGGTTGGATAAACTAAATCCCATGAACGACCCGCAACGCGATGGTAACTTCGATTTTGTAGAAGGTGTTACCATCAACACGCAAACGGGGGTAATCATTTTTCCATTTCTTGAACCCTTCAGCAAAGCGTTACGTGATGCTTTCGCTGGCGATCCGCAAGAAGATTTCTTAATACAGAAATATGCCTTCGATACATTGTACCGCACCACACGGGCCGATGCCGAACTGATTGCCTCGAAAAATAAATTCTGGTTGGTCGGCACCTACTCAGCAGGCTCATCGAAAGAAATCCTGATACCGGGCTTTGGTGTTTCGGAAGGCTCGGTACGGGTATATGCAGGCGGAACACCCCTGATGGAAGGAACCGACTACACGGTAGATTACACTTTTGGCCGTGTAACTATTTTGAGCGATGCCATATTGAACTCCGGGAAAAACATCAGTGTGCAATATGAGCAATCCGATCCGTTTGCCTTTCAAACCCGGTCGCTGGTAGGCACACGTTTCGATTACCAGGTAAATGATAATTTAAGTTTAGGTTCAACGCTACTCTATTACAACGAGCGGCCGCTCATTACCCGCAATGCCATTGGCACAGAGCCTGCGCGAAACGTGCAATACGGCTTCGACTTTAATTACCGGAAAGACAGTCGGCTGATTACAAAACTGATTGACGCCATACCCGGTGTGCAAACCAAAGAGTTATCGTCCATAAACATAAGTGGTGAATTTGCTCAATTGCTTCCGGGCACATCCAACATTGTGGATGATGAAGGCACAGCGTACATCGATGACTTTGAAAATACGGCAACACCATATTCCTTGATGAGTCCGCAGTCATGGAAACTTGCCGCCACGCCAAAAAACCCAAAGTACGATCTTAGCGATGGAGCATTAAACGATTTACGGGCAGGTTTCAGGCGGGCAAAACTTGCCTGGTACATGGTCGATAACCAGTTTTATAGAGATGGCGGCCAGTTCAAGCCATCCAACATTACAGGCACCGATCTTGAAAATCATTATGTACGTGCCGTGCTGCCAACCGAAATTTTTCCAAACCGCATTCCGCCACAAGGAAATTTCTGGGAGCCGGTGTTGGATATTGCCTATTATCCGTATGAAAGAGGACCTTACAATTACAATCCGGGTATATCAATCGGTACACGTGGAATTCCAGAGCTACCGAGTCCAAAAAATAATTGGGCCGGTATAACTACTGCCATTCGTACGGAAGTAGATTTCGATAAAGCAAACATAGAATATGTTGAGTTCTGGATGCTTGATCCGTTTATCAATAACTCCCCCCGGGGAAGAATTATTGATGGAGTCTATGACGACTTTAACACCACAGGCGGTAAACTGATTTTTCATTTAGGCAGCATTTCAGAGGACGTAATCCGCGATGGAAAACACGGGTTTGAAAACGGCTTACCACCCGATGGTGATTTAACTCAGGCAACAGAAACGGATTGGGGGTACGTTTCAAATCGCCAATACATTACAAACGCATTTGATAATTCAGCCACTGCGCGCGCAAATCAGGATGTGGGTTGGGATGGAATGGGAAACGCCAAAGAACTGGAAAAGTTTAACTCCTTCATAACTTCGCTAAGTGGCACTGTACAAGACATTGTACGCAATGATCCTTCAGCAGATGACTTCCAGTTTTACTTTGGCAGCGATTTAGACAACCGTAATGCTAAAATTTTAGAGCGTTACAAAAATTTCAATGGGTTGGAAAACAATACGCCCATCAACACCGGCAGCGACATTCCCCGTTCAAACGGTTTTCTTCCTGATAATGAAGACCTCAATGCGGATAATACCCTGAATGAACTGGAAGAATATTATGAGTATGAAATAAACCTGACAAAAGAAAACTTAGGTATTGGTAAAAAATATATTGTTGACAAAATAACGCCAGCAGAAAACAATCCTGATGGTGCAACGTGGTATCTCTTCCGCATACCCGTAAGGAATTTTGAAGGGCGTGTGGGCAATATTGAAGGATTCAAATCCATTCGCTATGTGCGAATGATCCTTACCGAATTTGATCAGCCCGTAGTGTTGCGCATGGCTAACTTCCGGTTAATCGGCAGCCGATGGAGACGCTACCAGGAGAACTTAGAGGCAGGCGGACTTGTGCCTGATCCCGAACCTGATTTCGACAACTTTACACTCTCGGTTGTAAACATCGAAGAAAATTCTGCGCCAGACCCTTCAAGCGCCAAGCCTCCTTACGTGTTGCCGCCCGGCTTCATCCGCGACCGCGATAATACATCATCGGTGTATCGCGAATTGAACGAACAATCCGTGCAGGTGTGTATTGAAAATTTAAAGAATGGTGATGCGCGCGCCATCTACAAAAATGTAGATATGGATTTTTTCAACTATGGCCGCATTAAAATGTTTGTGCACGGCAACAGTATAAATGCCCAGGATAACGACCTGACTGTATTCATGCGGCTCGGTACAGATTTCGATGAGCATTTTTATGAAGTAGAATTACCGTTGAAGATCACACCGGGTTCTGCAACATCTCCGCGCGACATCTGGCCATCGGAAAATGAGTTTGATTTTGCATTAAAAGATCTGTATGGCCTTAAAGCAAGACGCGACCGCGAAGGCGCTTCGTTAGATGAACCCTTCCCGGCCGCAGGCCCGGCTATAGTAGGCAAACATGGCCTTCGAGTAATGGGTCGTCCTGATTTAAGTCGGGTGCAGGTAATTATGATAGGTGTTCGCAATCCGCGCACGGGCGATTCGCGCTCCTTCTCGGTATGTGTTTGGGCAAATGAACTGCGCCTAACCGACTTCGACAGAACAGCAGGGTACGCCTTTAACTCTACGCTCAATCTCAAACTTGCCGACTTTGCTCTGGTGTCCGGCTCTGTGCGCTACATGACGTATGGCTTCGGAAGTGTGAGCTCCAAAATCAGTGAACGCACACGCGAAGAAACGTTTGCCTACGATGTTACGGCTAATGTTAATGTAGACAAACTGTTGCCGGGAAATCACGGCATAAAAATTCCGATGCTGGTAAGTTACCAAAGCACCACTATCAACCCCAACTACGACCCGGCCAACCCCGATCAAAAACTTGAGGCCGCGTTGGCTTCGTTCAACACGCAACAGGAGAAAGATGATTACACGAAACTCATCCGCGACCGCGAAGTGCGCAGGAGTTTGAATTTTACCAACGTGCGAAAAACGAAAGTTAATCCGCAGGCCAACACACACTTGTGGGATATTGAAAATTTTTCATTCGGCTATCGGTATAGCGATAATGTTCGCAGAAGCTTCACCATTGCCGAATCATTTCGTAAAGATATTGGCGGCTCGGCAGCCTATAATTTTTCTCCGAAAGGAACCGGCATTGAGCCGTTCAAAAATTCGGAAAAATTAAATTCTCCGTGGTTGAAACTCATTAAAGATTTCAATTTCAGTTTGCTGCCTTCCAGCATTATGATTCGGGGCGATCTTGATCGTTCGTTCTCCCGGATCATTTACCGTAATGCGCTTTCAAACTCGGAGTCCAATCACCTGAAATACTTCACGTTCAACCGCACATACAATGTGCAATGGAACCTTACCAAAAGCCTGACATTAAATTACAGTGCGCGTGCTAATGCCATTATTGATGAACCCGAAGGCGATATTGACACCCGCGAAAAACGCGACAGCCTGATGACAAATCTGAAACGCTTCGGGCGGATGAAAAACTACGACCAGACCATTACGGCAAATTACGTTGTGCCGTTAGAGAAACTGCCCATTACCGACTGGATGGGCGCTGAATACCGCTACCAGGTAAACTACAACTGGAAAGCCGGGCCGATAGACCAGCCGGATTTACCCGGACAAGTGAGGGGTGTACCTGACAGTTTGAATTTCAGAAACACGATTCAAAACAGTCGCGAGCAAACCGTGACAGGGCGATTGGATATGGTGAAGCTATATAACAAAGTAGGCTTTCTGAAAAACATTAACACACCGGCACGACCGGCCACCACACGGCCACAACCCAATCAGCAAGCGGACACGGTAAAAACACGCACTACGCCACCGCTTGTAAAGGGATTGTTGCGTTTACTGATGTCGGTGCGGTCAATAAACGGAACGTACACCGTTACGGAAGGCACCATGCTTCCGGGCTTTGAACCAACATCGCATTTGTTTGGGCTTTCAAAAGGATTTGATGCGCCCGGATGGGATTTTGTTTTGGGTAGTCAAAATCCAAACATCCGCACGAAAGCTGCGGAAAATAACTGGTTAGTGAAATCCAATTCGCTCACGCTGCCTTTCACACAAATGTCCACCAGGGCGTTAACAGGCCGTGCGAATATTGAGCCTTCAGCCGATTTGAAAATCCAACTCGACATTAAAAAAGATATTACCGATGGCTTCCAGGAAATTTTCAGGTTTGATGATGTGCAGAATAATTACATCTCGCTCAACCCAAGTCGTTATGGCAGTTACAGGATTTCAACAATATCCATCAAAACCGCGTTTCGTTCCGATAACGATGAGTTGGTATCATCCGTATTCAAACAATTTGAAGAAAACCTCTTAACCGTACAACAGAAATTTGCAGCCGTCAACCCCGGTTTTGAGTATGACTCCATCAGCCAGGATGTCGTAATACCGGCTTTCATTGCAGCCTATACAGGGCAAAGTGCTGATAACGTCAGCCTGAGTCCGTTCCCACGCACACCACTTCCTGCGTGGCGTATAGATTACAACGGACTGAATAAGATTGAAGCGCTCAAAGAAATTTTTCAATCCATCACCATCACACACGGATATTCATCAACCTACTCGGTTATGAATTTCTCCAACTCATTGCTGTATGAAAACCCCGGTGATGTGGGCTTTAATGTACCGATTGATAAATACAACAACGGAATTTTCTCTCACCTGAGAAATGATGATGACAGGCCCATCCCGATTTATGTAATCAGTCAGGTGTTAATCTCCGAGCAATTCTCTCCACTTATCGGTATTAATCTCCGTACCAAAAACCGATTAACCGCGCGGGCAGAATATAAAACCAAGCGCGAATTAGCCATGAACATTGGCAATGCCCAGGTAACGGAAGTAAGCAGCAAAGATGTAAGCATGGAATTGGGCTACACTAAAAATAACATGAAGCTTCCTATCAAAGCGCAAGGAAGAACCATAGTGCTGAAGAATGATGTAACGTTCAGGATGAACCTGACGGTGAGCAATCAATCGACCATACAACGAAAAATTGAAGAACTGAACGTGCTGACAAACGGAAACGTAAACTTCCAGCTAAGGCCCAACATTAGTTACGTTGTAAATCAAAAGCTGAACGTGCAAGCCTATTTTGAACGCACCATCAACGACCCACAAGTATCCAATTCATTTAAAAGAGCTACTACCCGGTTTGGTTTCCAGGTGAGGTTTAGTTTGGCGCAATAAATCAAACCATCTTAAAAACGGTATCGCAACGTTAGCCCTGTCTGTTGCGGGCTAACCCGAATGCCAGCCGAAAGACCATCAAGTCTCTGGTTATACTTCCGTTCATTCCTTCCGCCTACAATTGATAAAGGAATGCCTGCACCCAGGCCACCTGTTCCCAACAAAAAGGCAGCAACGCCCAGGTCCCGGGTTTCCTGAGGTAGCAGTTGTGTATGTGCCGGTCGGAGTATAAACAGTCTCATATGTGGCATTTGCAATTGTAACGATGCCAACTACTGTAAGGATTCCACCAGCTACCGTTAGCGTAGCACCGGTGTTTTTCATTCTACGATATTTTTCAGCCTTTTGGGCATAAAATAGTTTATTCTGATTTTGCTGACCGACAGATTCTATGGCGATGCACGCCAGAAAGGCGATAAGAAGTATTATTTTCATAGCTGACCAAAATTTCACTCAAAGGAAAAGGATTTTTTCAATTCCCAAAAATGCCTGACCATAAGAAATTCAACCCCGTGAGTCAATAAATTTCTGAACCTTCCGGCCAGCACCCCTTATTTTTTCAAGCGTTTCCGGTTCAACAATCTGCACCGTTGGCGTTACCCTAAGCCGCGATTGAAATATGGTTTCAAGCCTGTTAACCGCTTCATTTTGACCGGGCAATTCGCTTACCATGTAAATTTTCAATTCATCCGTGCCCAAGGTTCCGGTAAAAGCCTCTATGGCATAATCATGTATCTCAGACTGTTGATTTAAAATATCAAAGATTGCAGGCGGATACACAGTGGTTCCTTTTAGTTTGAGCATCTGTTGCTTGCGTCCGGTTATGGGGCCTACCCTAAGCGTAGTTCTTCCGCACGCACACGGAGCATGATGCGCCACTGCAATGTCGCCTGTTTTGTAACGAATTAGCGGCATGGCTTCAACACCTAATGTCGTGATCGTAACTTCGCCCGGCTCACCGTCTTTCACCGGGTTGTTGTTATCGTCAAGCAATTCCACAATCAGCAGTTCAGGATGATGATGCCCGCCTTGTCCGTACCTGCATTCTGTAAAAGCAGTTTGCATTTCGGTTGAAGCATACGTGCCGTATAGGTGCACATTCCACTGCGCGGTAATTTTTTGTGCCAATACATTGGGTTTAAAGTCAGCATACCGGATGCTTTCGCCTATGCAGGTGATTTTCTTTACTGATGTTTTATTGAAATCAATATTTTGTTCCTTTGCATACTCAAGCAGTTTCACCACAAAAGAAGGAACTCCAACCAATACTGTCGGGTTAAGCCGCCCGATAGTTTCCCATTGCATAGCCGGAAGCCCCGGCCCTACCCGAACCAGGCCCGCACCAAGTTTTCGTATGCCTTCGTAATAGGCAATGCCGGCCATAAACTGCCGGTCTAACGTAAGCATGAGTTGATATACTTCATCTGCGCTTCCATCCGCACACGTAAACGATATGGCTTCATTATACGCTAATCGCTCCAGGTCGTTTGCAGAAAGTGCAATGGTAACAGGCTTGCCCAGCGTACCGGAAGTGCTGGTGTACTCTGCAACATTCTTCCTGTCAATGCAAAGAAAATCCCAATTAAAAAGCTGAATATCATCTTTTGTGGTAACGGGTATCTTTACCAGGTCATCCGTATGTTTAATAGCGTGTATATCAACACCATGTTCGCGAAAGAGCTTTTTATAAAACGGGGAATTTTCAGATACATACTTTAGCAGAAGTACAAGTTTATCCGCTTGCAATGTTTGTATTTCATCAGCCGGTGCAAATTCTATATCGGGAATGTACTTCATCGTTCAATAATAACCGTTGCACACGCTGTTGACTGTATATGCGACAGCGATACGTGTATCGTTGTCCATTGTTTTTCCTTGGCAAGCTGTTCAAAAGGCCCGCTCAATCGCAAATGAGGTTTGCCGAAATCATCTTTAACCAATTCAATATGACACAAATCGAACCCTGCGGCAAGGCCCAGACCGGTAGCTTTTAAAAAAGCCTCTTTCGCAGCAAAGCGGGCTGCGTAGTGTTCATCTTTATTTTTCTTCTGTTCACAACTTGCAATCTCTTGTTGCGAAAAAACTTTTTCGCGAAAGCCGTTGCCTTTCGCAATTTTATCCGCCACGCGGCTCACTTCAATAATATCAATGCCTGTACCGATAATCATGGCAGTTTTTTTCTACACACTTCTAAGTTTTTTTGAATATGCTCCTTTTCGGCAATGGTTGCAATTTCTTTTGAAAGCGCAGTTTCATAAGCTGTTGCCGCACGTTCAAAATCTTTCCGGTTTACATACCAATCGCCTGCCAGCATGTGCGCAAGATACGAGTCGGGATTCCAGCGCACAACACTATCGGGGTTGAGGTCATCTTTTGGTGAGAAGGGAAAACGATATTTACCCATCTTTACAAAATCGCGGTACGACTGCGTTAGCAAGAACGGGTCTTCTTCAATCTCCAATTCCCGTTCATATACTTCTCTATTCGATGTCATGCTAACACCAAATATCTTATTCAAATCATAACACACATATTTTCCCAATTGCCACGGGTCGGTTGATATCCACACCAACTTTTTTTCGGGCTGAAACACAATGCTATGATGGGCTATAAGCTGGTTGATTGCTTTTTCGTTTCCCAACCCGATGTTTGCATCGCTTATGCCTTTCTGATTACGAAGAATAGAAACAGTTTTCCGAACATCGTTCCCAAGTGATTGCTCTACTAATTCCTGCACACGATTATACCGATATACCGAGGCACTGGTTTTTTTATGATTCTCGTTCAATTCTGTATTGCCCAGTTCATCACTTTGAAAATGGTTGGTGCTGATGATGTAAGGGTGTTGTGTTTCGTATAAAGCGGTTTGGTCGTTGCTCTTTTCGATAATGACTGCTTTGCCATCGTTGGCCGAACCGATTAAAAATGATTCGGCAACAAATAGTTTTCTCTTTTCTGCAATGATGTATGCCTCTTCTATGGTTGAGGCGTACTGTAATATTTCGCGCGCCACCAACGAAACAGGCGTGGCAGCAGCACCGGGTATTTCGGCCTTTGCCGCGTTAATCGTTACGGTTAGTCCTTCCACATTCATGCCCGACAGCACACCGGCCATACCACCAAACGTTATCATCATAAAGTTATGCCCCTTATCGGGATTGTAGAACGCTACGATTTTATTGCGGGCAAATTCATCGCCCACATAAAAATCAAAATTCCTTCCAACAATTAAGGTACTATCGGCAGAATGATTACTCCACGTAGCAAACGATGTACACCCCACCAACGACATATTCTGCAACGCATGACCGATGTCGTGCGCAGCATGATAGTTTAGTATGCGCTGATAGGCGGGCGCTATGTAATCATAATCAGAAGATGCCGCTTGCGCAATGCCGTAAATTTCCTGTTGATATTCTTCCGGCACATACTCCTGCAACTTGCGGTTAAACCAGCCCACAACATACTTCAATACTTCAAGCCGGCTTCGCGAAGGCACAAGCTGTTGAATCTGGTCGTTGAAAACTTTTTCCTGGTATTGCACCAACTCCTGCGTAAGCGCCCCGATAGCCGCGCCACGCCCGTAAGGCGTTCCCTCAACATACAATTCATATAATCCGCTTTCACTTTTTCTGAACCAGTTTTTGCCCGATACAAGCAAGCCACCGTCAAGTGTTGTTACCTTCGGATGTATTGGAGATGCTATTACAGGCGGCTCAATGGTTGCGACTATTCGCACATATAGTATCAACCCAATCAGGCACATAAACAGAAATGCAATTAACCCTGCAATTATTTTCAACCAACGCTTACGCATTTCTTATCTTATTAAGAATATAATCAATGCCTAATATTTCAGAGCAGGTCATTACCGCATTAACGGTTACACCCAACACACCATGCAGGTTAAGGTTTTGGCCGGTAAGAAACAGGTTTGGAATTTTAGTGCGTGGCGAGATAAATGTACGCATGGGTTCCCGGTAATCTTTTATAATTCCATAAAGCGAACCATCATCCGTACCAATATAATCGCGCACGGTTAGCGGTGTGGCGGCATAGTACGATTTAATGCTTGCCTTAAAGCCCGGAAATTTTTCCTCTACACCATCAAACAATTTTTCTGATTTCTCTGTTTTGAATTGTTCGTAATCCGAACCGCGCGCTGATTCGCTTGCTACGGTGTTGAACGTGTGCTGCCATTTTTCTACTTCGTCAAAACGCATGTAGGTCATAATGGTAACGCCTTCCGACCACTCACTGTCTTTTGATGATGCCGTGAAGTACAGTGCATACCCCAACGGCCAGTTTTTCGTATCGTAACCCAACACCGCCCACGTATCTTCAACCGCAAAGTAGTAGTAATTGTGGTTAACGTATTTCATGGATTTTTCTTTCAGCACCACGTTAACATAAAATACGGAAATAGAATTTTCGAGGCTTTTCAAGCGCGTTCGAAAGGCTTTTTTAATTTTATCGCTGTTAATCATCTCCATAGATTTTGCGGGATGAACATTCGAGATAAACAGCTTGCCAAAAAAACGCTCACCGGTAGCTGATTCGGCATACGCAATTTTGCCATCCTCTTCCACCAGCCGCTTAATTTCCGTATAGTTTATAATGCGTCCGCCTTGCGCAACAATTTGCCGCGAAAGATGACGTGCAATTTGCGAACCCCCACCAATAAGCCGCCAGGAGCTTTCAATGTAGCTGTTCAGCACAAGCGCGTGAACATACAACGGTGTTTTGTCGGGCTCGCCTGCATACAACAAACTTGTGCCGGCCAACACACTTTGAAGTTTTTTGTTTGATGTAATGGACTCAATAAACGCGCGGGTGTCCATTTCCAGTGCGCCAATTTTTTCAAGGTAATCTCCTTTACGGAGATTGTATAGCGGAAATTTTGAACAAACTTCTTTTATGCCATCACAATATTTACGGAGTGCTTCTTCTTCACCCGGAAATTGCTCGGCTAATACGCGTATAAAATTTTCGTAGCCTTGTGCATAAGCGTATTCCGTTGGGTCATCTTTAAACAATATCCTGTCGAAGCCGTTTTCATCCATCTTGCACAAGTTCAGCTTGTCCATAATGCCGAGGTACTTAAAAAGCTGGTAAAGGTTTTGCCCTTTATCCAGGCCGCCCACATAATGCACCCCCGAATCAAAAACCACGCGGTCGCGAACAAAGGTTTGCAGGTTTCCGCCAATCTGTTTGTTCTTTTCGAGCACACACACGTTGTAGCCTTCGCGGGCAAGCATGGTTCCGCAGGCCAATCCGCCCAGTCCGCTTCCTATAATTACTACGTCACACTTACCCATGCTTTGGTCTATTTCGAAATCACAAAAATAACATTTGACGTTAGTTTGCCCTGGTCGATAGTTTGTATTTTATATCCGTGCCTACCAACAAATTCGGTAAGGGCTTTGCCGGAAATATAATTCAGCTCATTCAGCGATTTGTTGAACTTCAAAAACTTCACCGAGAACAATTCAGTTAGCTTTGTTCCCTGGTGCCGTTGGGCAAGGTCGGCATTGCCATCGCGGATAATTATTTTTCCTCCGGGGTTAAGCGATTGAAGGCATTTCAACAGTAAACCCTGTTGCTGTTCGGGTTTCAAATAATGGAGCACGTCCGTAATAATAATAGTATCGTACATACCAAAATCAAAACCGGTAATATCGGCATGATGAAATTGCACTTGCACTGATTTCAGATAGCCATTTTCAGCAACCGCAATCTTGTCTTCGTCATAATCCACTCCGGTAATAACCCGCTTATCCGACAGGAACGCAAGCGTATAACACAAGAAACCATAACCACACCCCAAATCAAGTACAGCGGCACGTTGCGGAACCAGGTCGTTAAAAAGTGTGTAGTAATTTTCGAGTTTCAGTTTTATGCGCAGGTACCACTCCAGCACCGGCCCTTTGTAACGGTAGGTATTAAATAATTTATGCCGGACAGAACGCGGTGTTTGTTGTTCGTTAACAAGTTTAGAAAACTCTTCTTTAAAATACCGGCTGATAGATTTTGTTCGTACAGAATATGTATCGCCAAAGCTATGGTCGTTTAGTTCAATAGCCGGAAGTATTTTTATCGTAACCTGCGCATCATTTACATACATGGTCGATTTAGGAATACCCTCGGCTGCACCATGAATCAACACGGGGTAAACCGGCAGTGTAAGATTTTCAGCTAAGTAGAAAGCGCCTTTGTGAAACCTGCCAATGCTGCCATCGGCCGACCGCGTGCCTTCAGGAAACACAACAACGGAATAGCCTTCATCAACATGGGCTTTTAATTTCGTTATACTATCTTCGGCTCCTTCCGTTACCGGATAATAATCGGCCAGCCTCACCACACCACCAAATACAGGCGAGTTCCAAACCCATTTGTTGGTTAGCAATATTACTTTTGAATGAAGCGAAATGGTTATCAGTATATCAAGAAAAGAACTATGGTTTGCTATAAGCACACCCGGCCGTTTAAACACATCATTACTTTGATTGATGATTTTCATATCTAAGTTAGAGGCAATCCAAAGAAGCATTCTGGTAAAAAATCCAATCATGGCGTGATAAAGCAGTCGTATGCGTTGCTTCCCGAAAGGAATTATTTTCAGCACAATTCCAACAAGAGTAAGGAAGAACGAGCCGAAAACAAATACACTATATGTAATAGTGGTAATAACCAAGCCGCGCGCTGTCATGGGCGGCAATCTTTTTTGTGTGCGGTTTGTAATCAACAACCTGAACAGGAACGGCTCAATGGTTTGCGACATGATGAACACACAAACAATTCCGATAATGGCAATGGCGGCTATCGACCGCAGTGCAGGATGCTCCGCAAAAATCAATACACCCAATCCTGATATAGTAGTAACGACTGAAAGAAAAATAGACGTGCGTACAGACTGAAGGGTTTGCTTTCCGGTTCTGTACTTTTGTTGCAACCCGTCCATCACAAAAATACTGTAATCATCGCCCAACCCGAAAATGAAAGTCGAAACCATAATGTTCACAATGTTGAACTCAATACTAACCAGCGCCATAATACCCAGCACCCATATCCACGTAATCAGCATGGGCAAAAACGTGATAACGGTTATCTCTATGCGGCCGCTGGAAATCAACAAAATGACAAACACAAGTATGGACGTGAAGGCTACAATAAAATTAAAATCGTTATGCACATAGCTTATAAACAGGTTTGTAATCATTTGCCTGTCGGATAAATCGCCCTGCACACCCAAAAGCGCTTGTTGAATACGCTCTTTTTTTTCGGGCAGCGCATTAACCAACGATATAATAGTTGTTCGCCCATCTTTCTGAATAATATTATCGCGGAAAAACGCTGCTCTAAGTTCATGGAACGCTGTTGTGTCCATAACGGTATAGTTTCTCTCCACAATAGAATCGATGCCGCTAAGTGTTTGCGTGGAGAATTTTAATTTCTGCCCTTCATCTTTTATGGCTGCATAAAATTTTTGCTTTCGTTCTTCGCTCCAAAAAGTTGCCCATTGCGCGATGCGCTGTTGTTGTAACGAATCCGACAACAGAAAAGCCGAGAGCGCATGTGTATTTTTTATAACGCCCGCTTTTTTCAGGCTGTCAACAACCGGGGTTATCCTGTCATTTTTTCTAAGCGCCTCCTCCATTGAGTTGCCTTCGCACGAAAGATAGAGGGTATGAAGTGAAGCAGGGTTTATCGTTTCGAGCCGCTGCTGCGCCAGGCGTGTTTCATCATTCATAAAATTCAGCTTGCTCATGTCGCTGTTGAAACTCACATCCGTAGCGAAATAATAAAAGAATGGTGTAGCAATCAAAATAAGTATCGTCCATACTCCTGCCGGAGGCTCTTTAAAAAACGACCATCGTTCCAGTGCTGTTTCCCTGTACCGGATATTGGGCGAGAGGTGCGGCAAAAAAATCAATGAACAAATTGCAGCGCCTACCAAACTAAACCCTGCAAACAATCCAATGTCTTTTAGCATGGATGCGTTGGTAAGCTGTAAACTGAAAAAGGCCAGCACGGTTGTCAGGCTTCCCAGCGTCATGGGCCGGGCAATATCTTTTATTACATCTTCTTTGTTTTGGTGATTTCGCTGATGCACTAAAAAATGCAACGCATAGTTTACCGCAATACCCAATATAACCGAGCCGGCCGCAATGGCTAATATAGAAACCGATGCTTTAATCAGGTAGATGCAGAACAACGCGAAAAGCCCCCCAAAAATAACCGGAATTAATATTACCGGCAGCACACGAATGTCTTTGAAAAAACCGGTGATGAACACCGCGAGCAGCACAACCATTAACGAAACCGTGAGAAATGTATCGTTCTTCAATTGTTCGGCATTGCCAACGGCTACTGCGGCTGCGCCAAAGTACGATACAAGCCGTGTTTCGTTTTCTGCCGAAAAACTTTTTGTGATTTCGTTTAATGCTTTAACAAAGTCAGTGTTCTTTCCTGTTTCGTTTGCCGAATACCCGGGCTGGACAAAAAATATCAGGTGCCGTTTGTCTTTGGTAAGGATGTGGCTGTCGTAAATCTCAAAGTTTTCGTCATACTGAAGTTGCAGCAGTTTTTTCAACACTAAGTACGAGAACCCTGCGAGGTCGCTGGTGATTAATTTTTTCAATGCAAGCCCCGAAGGTGAAATCAGTTGCCGGTATTGTTGCTTAATCACCTCGCGACTTACTTCCGGTTGTGTAATCGAATCAAGCGCACGGTAATCTTCTTCTGTAAAAAAGATTGGGAGATGCTCAAGCGTAACGTTTAAGACCTGAAAAATTTTTTCGTCATCAATCTTTCGCGTAATGATAGCGCCATAGGCGTCAAGTTTTTCTTCCACCGCATCGGCTACGGTTTCCGCAAAAGCCACTAAGCTATCAGGCGAAACCGTTGTTGCGCTGTCTTTCACCGATACCATCACCACCATTCGTTCGGTGAACGTTGAGTTTTGAAATATGTAATTCAGTTTCTGTACACGCTCATCATCCGGAAAAAGTTTGGCCATGTTTTCCTCTAAGGTTATGCGCATCGCACCCCATGCCAACACTATCAGCATAAGCGTAAAAACAAGCCAAAAGACAAGCCGGTTTGTTTTAAAAAATCTATATGTACTTATCAGGAAACCTTCCATGCGTTCAGGTGTTGGCCGGCTGTTTTAAAAATTTAAGAATACCATAAGCTGTAAGTCCAAAAGTAACACCCGAAACTATACCGAGGGTTATTGCACCCACTACATATTGCAAAAGACTTTCTTTCATCACATCATACGTCAGGGTTGTATCGAGCGAAAGCGTAACAGCCTGTTCGCCCATCCAAAAGGAGCCGGTAACGTGGCTCAAAAATAAAATTACCGGTATCAGTGGCGGCAAACTAATGTTGGCTGCAAGAATAACAAGCGCCTTGTTTAACCGTAACAGGAAAGCGAGCGCGATTGCCGTTACAAGTTGAAAACCCCAAATCGGCACAATGCCCATAAAAATTCCGAAGCCAATGGAGAAGGCTTTTATAGAGTCGGTTGTGCCTGAATCAAAAAGCTGTTGCAATAACTCCCGCCTGGAATTTTTTTTTTAATCCTTCTGATGAAGTCGCGGGGCTTGATGTAGAGCAAGGCAATGGTGACTAACACCGTGTTCAATATGCTGATGCGTGTAAAATCTTTAAACGGCCTGAAGTGCGAAACTCGTTTTTCCTTTTCAGGATAAAAAACCCTAACCGGAATTTCAGTTACCGGTATGCCAGCCCAGGCTGCGCGCACCAGCACTTCTACTTCAAATTCAAATTTTCGGGTAACGAAATTCAAGGCACTCAGCCGTTTCACCGGGTACAACCGGTAGCCACTTTGTGTGTCGTTCAGTTTTATGCCCGTTTCAAACGCAAACCAGAAGTTTGAAAAATTTCTTCCGAAGTTGCTCTTGCCCGGCACGTTGGCCTGGTTCATATTTCGCTGCCCGATTATAATCGAGTCGGGATGATTTTCTAACGCGGTAAGAAAGGCAGGCAGGTCAGCGGCAAAATGCTGCCCGTCCGAATCAATATTAATAGCGTAATCGTAACCCTGTTCAACAGCCCGTTTAAACCCCTCGCGCAGGGCATAGCCTTTGCCTTTATTGGTTGGGTACTGCACAATTTCAAGGTCGGGAAATTTATTCAGGATTTGTGCAGTAGTGTCGGTCGAGCCGTCATTCACAACAATCACCTGGTTGGTGTATGCGAGCACATCGCGCAGCATACGCTCAAGCGTTTGCTCATTGTTGTACGTGGGCACCAGCACACACACCTTCTTTTGCCTGAAAACCGCGCTAAAATCTTCCATTAAACAATGCCGAATATGCCCTTCAATTTAAAGTAAATTATCTCACCCGAAAAAATGGAAGCTATAACTTTGTATTGTTTTTCCGAAACATTTATCTGGACAGAAAGGTTTACACGTGCTGTTTCGTTGGGGTTAATAACAGTCAAGAATTTTATACTATCGGCCGAAACCAACCGCAGCCTGACCTGCCGGTCGGCTTCTATTACTTCGCGCACGATTTGTATCATGCACACGCCCGGCACAACCGGCACTTCTGGGAAATGACCCTTAAAAATGGCGTGGTCTTTATTCAGGGTTATCGCTGCCTGAATGGTATCCTCACCCGATGCTTTTTCATGTATGGTAAAAAAATCGTTAATCAGCATCCTTGTTCAGACGTTTAAGTTCCAGGGTCATATCAAACGTAAAGTGTGTGATGCGCACCTGTTCGGGGTGTCGCATATCTTCGCCTTCAAAGGTAACAGAAACCTTTCTTTTTCGTGCCGAGCCTATTTCTGCACTATGCAATGATGTGCAACCAGACGAAGTGGTGAAATAAAACTGTTCCGATTGTTCTTTTACTCCGAAATACAGCTTATCGCCATGCTGCCATGCCTGCATTTCATCCTGAAAAGGAAAACCAAGCAATAAATAAAAATCTTTACGAAGGGTTTCAAGTACCGGTTTCCTGTCAAGCTGACTTATAATTTTCTTTACTGCAAACTTTCCGTTCCGGTCAAACTCAAAATCGAAAAAGGTTACGCCTACTTCGTTGGTAAACACTATCCGCGTAAACTGGTCGGGCATCTCTTTAATCAGCAACAGCCCACTTATATGTTTACCCATTACATCCACGCTGATGCTAAACCAGGCCGAGGCTATGCCTGGCGGTTTTATAGTATCGGAGCAAGTTGTGTTAACAGCAATCGGCTGCATCGTCTTATAATAAGAGGTGCAAGCCGAAAGCAAAACAACAGAAATACTAAAAAGAAAATACTTCATCGGGAAGTACCGCATTTATGGTTTTATTCGATAGTGTAATCAGGGTTTTATCACCGGCAGGTTCATTCAGTTGGATAGATAGAGGCGAACTATCTTTCTTTTCAACAATCAATACAATGGTTTGGAAAAATTCCTTTAGTGTTTTTGAAACGGGTGTCATTTCCAACAAGTACGAAGTATTGTTTTCAAAAGCGCGAAGCGAAAAATCCTTGCTATCGGGTATGGCGCCCTGCATACAGTCCATCATAATGCGGTTTACCTGTTGAAACAATTTGTTTGATTTTACATTCACCTGACTTTCCTTCTGTTCATCGCGGATAAACATTTTATCGCCCCTGATAATCATGCTGTACGCAAACGGGTTGGTGTAATCCATGCGAATTTTATTTTCACGCTTAAACCAGATTTTTCCTTGCGAGTTGATTGTTTCCGTTAACGCAAGGAGTGTTTTCTCCTGTTTGAATTCGCTCTCAATGGTTTGTAGTCTTGCGGATGATGCCGCAAATTCTTTTTTAAATGTTTCGAGGTTGGCAACAGGTTTAAAGCCGGGGTAATCCGAAAAGGAAAATGCCGTAAACGAATTTATTACAAAGAAACTTAACAGTATGACAACGGGTGCTTTCATCGTTCAAATTTAACGATAAGGTTTTTCATTTAATAATTCATCCAACAAAGCAAACTGCATGCCTTTATGTTTTGCGTATTGTATAAATTTGGGCAATACTTCAATCATGCTGTTGCTGTAATCATGAAAAAGAATAATATCGCCTGACGATAGCGGGGCGGTAACGCGGCTAAACAACTTCACCGGGTCTTTTATAATGGTGTCGAACGAGCGGATGCTCCAGCCAATGGTAGTGTAATTTCCTTCCGCAATCGCTTTTGCAATCATGGGGTTGGTAACACCATAGGGCGGGCGAAAGTAGCGGGGCTTCTTTCCGATTATTTCTTCTATCTGCTTGTCGGTGTTGTGCAGTTCGCGGCTCACGCTTTTCGCAGGTAAAAAACCAAACGTACTTTTATGATTGTAGGTGTGATTACCAATCAGGTGTCCTTCGTTTTTGATTTGTAACAACAGGTTTGGGTTTTTGTTAATGCGCGAACCAATGCAGAAAAAAGTGCCCTGCACCTGGTGCGCTTTCAAAATCTCCAGCACGCGCTCTGTCTGGCCGGCAATGGGGCCGTCATCGAACGTCAACGCGATTTTATTTTCACTACGATTGCCACGGCATTTTACAGGCAAGAAAAAACCAGCCGATAAAATGAATGCCCCTGCAACACATAGCGACACATAAATTACTACAAGCACAACATACCACAAGATAAAAATACCGGAATACAGGTCATAGCTTACTAATCCTGCCAACAGTATAAAAAAAATCAGGTTCAGTTTTTTGTAGGATGGCATGAGCGCAACAGGATTAACGCATGATGATTGCGAAAGTACACATTATAAATCAGTATGGTGCGCATAGGGCGATGCACATTTTTCTGTAAAACGATTTCGGGGATTTCCTGACGCTCCAACATCATCGCGCCAAGCCATAACGCAAACGAAGATGCCGAACAATATTCTCCACAAAGGTGTTTAAACACGCCCACCGAACTGTTTTGAAAAACCGAAGCAAGCGTTGCCTCAATCTGGTTGTCGCCTTCCATATCGCCCGATTTGCCGGTGAGGATTACGTCAACATCGTCAGGGTTTATGTTGTTGTGTTGCAGAAATTCGCGGATGCGTGTTTCCGCAACATCTGCGAAAGCGGTAGAAAAAGTTTGCACCGCGTTAATCATCGCTTTCGCGTGATTGCCGGGCGCGCCCGAAAGAACAAAGTATGCAGCGCCCTCACCGGCAACAGTGCCTTTTGCCGGTGTGTTGAACAACGATAATGTGCCAGGGGAATTATTGCGGTATTTATTAAACCGGCTTTGTATGGCATGACTTGCCTGTGTACGTTCATCTATACCGCCTGTTAAAATATGCTGGTCTGGATTTTCTTCCAGCAACATCAGCGTATCCAGCAACGCCTGTTCAAACGAAAAAGCGCCATGCGCAAACGTCTGGTTATACCCCCGGCATTGAAGCAACAACGCAACCTGCGACCCAATGGTATTGTGTGTGGACTGCATGAAGGGCGTGGGGTTCAACGCTTCTTCGTTGAGTTCTGAAATTTTGGTGAGAAACGTGCCGGTGTCTTCCAAACATCCGTAGCCCGTTCCGGTAATAACGGCATCTGGTTTTTCAACCGAGGCATCAGCCAATGCCATAAGTGCCGAAGACGTGCCCATTTTTACTACGCGGCTCATTCTTCGCAATTGTTGCGGGTTGAGCCACTGCGAATAATCGGGCTCGATGCAGGTAAGAAAGTTGTTGGCATAATCAACGGGAGCATCCGGAAGACGTTTTCCGTTACCGGTATGTTGGGGCGAAACAATTCCGATTCCTCTTATAAAAGCCTTCATCGTGTCAGTGGTGTTTTTGAAAAAATGATAGATGAACAGCTTCCGCCAAAACCAAACGAGTTACTCATAACGTGTTGTATGGTGCGTTCTTCAAAATGTTGTTGCGGATGAATGTTTATTTCCGGTATGGGCGATTGAAACCTGAGATTAGGAAAAACGCACTGATGCGTTATGGCCATAATTGAAAAAACAGCTTCGATGCCGCCACTCGCGCCCAGCGTGTGCCCGGTAAAGGCTTTGGTTGAACTAACTGGCGGGAGTTTGTCAGCGAATAATCTTTTTACAGCCGTGCCTTCCGACAAATCGTTATTTGCTGTACCGGTTCCGTGCAGGTTTATATAACTTATTTGCTCGGGTTTTAGATTGGCCATAGCCAATGTTTTTTCCATTGCTTCGTAAGAGCCTCTTCCTTCTGGCGATGATGCCGTTTGATGATAGGCATCGTTGGTGTTGGCAAAGCCGGATACAAGGGCTTTAGGTTGCAACCCTTCTTCGTTCAAAACTTTATCCGATACCAGCACTACATAGCCTGCGCCTTCGCCCAGGTTAAGTCCTTTGCGCGCGGCATCAAACGGGCGGCAGGGTTCGTCATCCAAAATCATCAGGCTTTTAAACCCGTTAATAGTAAATTTTGTGAGCGCATCTGTTCCGCCCGCGACCACAACATCGAGTAGTCCATGGCGGATGAGTCTTGCTCCGTAGATAATTGCATTGGCAGATGAAGAGCAGGCTGTATTGATGGTAGCGTTGAAATCATCAAGCCCAAGATGCTGCGCTATAATGTCGGTTGTTGCTCCGCATCCGTGATGAATGACATCGGCAAGGTTTCCGGATGAAGAATCATTCAGATAAGCAGGAAAGAAAATTTCCGACCTATCCATTCCGCCAACGGTAGTGGATGAAACCAATCCTTTTCGCCAACGCGAATTTTCTTTTAACCCCGAATTTTTCAACGCTTCGCGTGCCGCCAACAGTCCGAGCATGGCCGTGCGCGTTACGGGCTTTTTCAATTCTGCCCGTGCAGCAAGTTCAGCATGGGTAAGGTTTACCTCGCCTACCGGCAACTTTTGTTTGTGCACTGATGCTAATGAAGTTAACGCACGAATACCATGTTTACTTTCGCGCAATGCCTGCAAACACTCATCGTAGGTATTTCCGATAGAAGAAATTATACCGCTTCCTGCAACATGAACTGGCGCGCTCCATTTCATTGCGTATATAATTTAGTAAGGGCAGAAGCCGTATGTTCTATGCCCGTATTGTGATGTTGTTTCTCTGTCAAATATAAAAAAACGTCATGCTGTTCATCCAACACATTAACCCAACCGGTCAGGCAGGCGTGTATGTCATCTTGTGCAAGTAACGAATTGGTATAGAGATGCAAAAGTTCTGCATCAAATGCGGGTGTAACAAAAAAAGCATTCTCACCGGTAATGTTGTGACGGATGCAAATTTCTCCGGCAACAATATTTGCCAATGTATAAACAAATAAGGCCGGGCTGGCTACGTTTTCCGCACTTTGCTGAAACCGGTAATCCGTATCCAAGCTTGCGGTCGCGTTCGACAGCACAACTGCCACTGCATCCGTTGGATAATCCTTTATAGTCTTATCGCGCAACAATACTTCTGCCGCAAGGAAGCCCAACTTCGACAGGTTGTCCATTTTATAAAACTTTGGATAGTTGGGTTTTAGAAAATCGTAAGCGTTAATCAAAAAATCGCCAAGCAAACTCTGCTTATTGCTGAAGATAGTTTCACCTTTCAACAGAATGGTTTTGTTGCGGATATGGCAATAGGTAGTAATCACGGTGTTTACTGGCGCAAGATACAATTAACCGTTACGCAATCATAAAACGATTTCGTGTTGCACACGCCTGAAACAATAATAAGGCATCTCTAAAAACCTTGTCTTTGGCAACCTCATCCCTGCCCGAACGGTACGGCAGGCAGGCCTGCCCTTCTCCTATATGAGAAGGGTACAGGGAGTTTTTAGAGATGCCCGGTAAAAATCTTAGTTGATACCCTGGTGCGCCCGTATCGACTCGGCTATGGTTCTTACCGACTTGAAAATCCGGGGCCCTTCCTGGGGGTCAGTGATTTTAACGTTGTACTTCTGTTGCAACAGGGCAATCAGTTCGAGGGCATCAATAGAGTCCAGTCCGAGACCTTCCATAAACAAGGGCTGGTCATCTCCAATGTCTTCGGGTTTTAGTTGGTTTAGGTTTAGTGTTTCAATGATTTGTACTTTCAAATCACCCATTAATTTCTCCATAAAAAATTTGTATCGATTTTGAGATTACAAAATTATACAATTTTTCAACACCCCGGTGTGGCCTAAGTAGATACCCAGGTTTGTTTCGTGTCTATAATTGTGTGCCAACTGACCACATATTTCCTGCAAAATCCTTGAATGTTGCCCGTCTGTCCGGGTCTCCATCACGTTCTTTTGGCTGTTCAATTATTTCGCAACCTGCATTAACAGCCTTATTAAAAGTTTCGTCAACGTTGCGAACGTAAACATGTATCACCAAAGGAACAGGCGGAAATTTATCTGACGAATCGCCAAGCATAATTACCGAATCATCAATTTGAATTTCAGCGTGCATTATTGTTCCGTCATTCATATCATAACGTCTAAGCACTTTTGCATCAAAAATCTCTTTCAGCAAATCAATGAACTTTTGCGCTCCATTAACTATAAAGTATGGCGAAACTGAATTGTATCCTGTTGGTTTGAAGGCTTTACTCATTATTTATACTTTTTAAATTTATAATTCTTGCTTCGGTGTGGAAAGATTATTCACTTAACCCTGCGATTGCTCTATCTTCCTGGCTAAACGTCTTAGTTCTGTTGCATGGCCCTTCACATAAGGGTTTTCCATATCCCAAACATACCCGGCCAAAACCGAACAGATTTGCCTTACCACATGCGGGTCTTTATCACGGGCAAAAAAGATAGTGTCTAACGTTCCGTTATACCAGGCCATTACATACGACCGGAACGTGTCAACTCCTTGTTGAATAACGTTGGTGTATTCATTCTCCCAATCAACTGTTTCGCCACTCAGTTTTTTAATAACGGCATGGCTCGCCAACTGGCTGGACACGGTGGCAAACATAACCCCCGAAGAAAAGACAGGGTCTAAAAATTCGGTTACGTTTCCGGTTAGCACAAAGCCCTTTCCATAAAATTTATCGGTTGTGGCCGACCACGCTTCAAGCTTGCGTGGCTGAAAAACCCAATCAGCACCGGCAAACCTTCTTTTCAGGTAGTCGTTACCTTCAATTAATGTTTTAAATTTTTGATCAAGACCACCCTCAATCGAATCAAAGAAATCGAAACTCCCGACAAACCCCAGTGATGTAGTGCCGGAAGAAAAAGGAATAATCCACACCCACGTTTCGGGTGCATAGGTAACAATAAGTATCCTGTTCGGCTCATCAAAATCATCGCGCTTTGGGTCTTGTACGTGCGCAAAAATCGTTTTGCGCGGATCAAGGTTTGAAGGGCGGTCGAGGTTGAACAAACGTGGTATTACCCTGCCGTATCCGCTGGCATCAATAATAAAGCGCGCTGCGATTTTCTTTTCCTGGCCTGCGGCATCAATAACTGTGGTTAGCGAAGATTCATCGTCAAAAAACTCAATGGCGGTTACGGTAGTTTGAAATTCTATGGATATGCCCCGTTGTAAATTTACTTCTACCAATGTTTGGTCAAATTCTGCACGCGGCACCTGCCACGTCCAGCTCCAGCCTTTTGAAAACTGGTCGGAGAAATTATAATCGGCAACATCGTTTCCTTTCAGGAATTTTGCTCCCGACTTTTCCTGGAATTTTTTCTCCTTCAGTGCATCAAGAAATCCGGCTTCTTCCAGCACTTCCATACAACGCGGCAACAGGCTTTCGCCAATAACAAAGCGGGGGAATTTTTCTTTTTCCACTACATGAACCTGCAACCCTGCCTTGTGTATAATGGAAGCGGCAATACTTCCCGCAGGGCCTGCCCCTATTATCAATACGTCAACTTCTTTCATATAAAATTTAAAGCATCAAAGTTATAACTCCTTTTTAATAATTATAGTCGCGTTGCAGCCGCCAAAACCAGAGGCGGTTTTTAAAAATGTTTTTAATGGGCGTTGCTCCGGCCGGGCAATAACATTTAGTGACAACGAAACACCCGGTTTGTTAAAACCCTTTGTAGCAAGTAATTCATTCTGTTTTAGCGATTGCAGGCTCATCACTATTTCAACCAACCCGGCTGCGCCCAGTGTATGTCCAAAATATCCTTTAAGACTGTTTACCGGTATGTGCCCCATGCCGGCATGATTGAACGCCTTGGCTTCCATTTCATCATTATACAACGTGGCCGTGCCGTGTGCCGATATAAAATCAATATCCGTATTGGTAAGCTGCGCGTTTGCCAATGCCTTTTTAACAGCCATGCTTAATTCTTCGCCTGTGCGCGAAGGGCCTGAAATGTGGTTCGCATCGTTGGTAGTTGCTGAACCCGACACCGTGTATGGCGATTTATGAACCGAACTTAGTATTACCGTTGCCGATGCTTCGCCCAGGTTTAACCCTCTCCGGTCGGCATCAAACGGTTTGCAGGGTTCATCGCTTAACGCATGAAGACTCTGAAACCCCGACACCACAAAACGACTAAGCACATCAGTGCCCGTAACAATGGCATGGTTGAAATTTCTTTCCGCCAATATTTTCTTTGCAAGAATTACCGCCATGACTCCTGACGTACACGCATTGGATACAACTGTACTTTTATCAACACCAACGTGTTTTGCAATTCTGTCGGCAGCGGTGTGCAGCAAAAGCGCGGGATTACTTTTATCTCTTCTTTCAAGCAATTCAATATTTCCTTTCGTGGTGGCGAGAATGAATATCGTTTTGCTGAAATCAAATTGTGCACTGTTTTTTTGAAGTGCATTTTTTATAGAAAGAACAGAAAGACGCTCAAAACGGGTAAGTGTGTCATCACCTTCAGGGTGACTTAGTTGCGCTCCGTAAAACGGAACAGGGCTTAGCGTTACATCTTCAATACGTTTTATGGCAGACAGTCCTTCGCGGATAGCGTTAAAGTTTGTTTCGCTGCCTATACCCAATGGCGAAACAAGCGAGTCGGAAAGAATAGAAGCTGTCATGTGTTACTCAAGATTCATTTTTTCTTTCCAGCGCTGAAAAAATTCGGGAGTAACAAGCTGGAGCTGAAATGTTTTGGCATCAACAAAAACCTGGGTTGATGTTCCGGTGGCGACAAGTTCGTTTTTACCGGCATCAAAAATTTCGTACTCAAATATAAGTTTTGCAGCTACGCAAGGTTTATACACCGCGCTAACAATAATGGTATCGCCATAGCGCAACGGTTTTTTATAATCGCATTGAATGGAAACAATCGGCACCACAAGGTTGTGGGAATAAAAATCTAAGTACGAAATGCCATACGTTTTTCCGAAAGCCTCGCGGCTGTCTTCAAAATACCGAACGTAATGGCCATGCCACACAATCCCCAACGGGTCGGCCTCATTAAACCTGACTGGAATTTCTATTTTATGCGATAGCACAGTATGAATTTACTATTGCTGAACCCGGTAATGTTTCTTTTGCCAGGCCATGAATTCCTTTTTCTGTATTTGTTTTAATATACCGTAAATACTACCGGCCCAGTAGTTGCGCAAGCCAAACCCTCCGGGCGGGTTGGAAAGACGTTCAGTGAGGATAACCTCTTTCGTTGCCATATCAACAAATGTAATCCACACCACACCTCTTACGGTTGGTTTACTGAACGACTCCACGTTAAACATTAATCCTACTCCGCTCTTTCCCTGGAAGTCGTAGGAGTCAACAATTTCCTGGATAATGGTTGCCGATAACTGGTGGTTAGCATCCTCCGGTTTGCCTATCAGGGCGCGCGCCTGAAAACGCCTGTTTTGCGCGGCTGTTATCTGGAAAGCATCTGTGACATTATTTTTTTTGAATGTTTTAGCTATATCGTATTTGGCCGGCTCTGCCAACATCAGGTCGTTGATGCTTTCCATAAACTTGTGAATATCCTCATCGGTAGCAAACTTATCCTCATCGCCAAAAAACATGGCCCCGGTAAAATCAATTCCTAACCAGGTGATGGGCGTTTCTTCAACAAAAATTGAATTTTTGTTTTGTGCCGGAAGTGCCTGGCACACCAGCATTGTAAAGGCAATTACAAAAAATGCAGTTTTCATATTTTAACTAAGATTGAGTAAAGATTTTCATTTTACAACGACACAATATTTCTTCATGTTGTTTAACATCGCCCTCAATAATAACCACATCAAAAACCCTGTTGGTTATGGTAACAGTAGTTTCAACAGATGAGTTAATCACCGGAAGGGCATACACCTCCAACGCATTAATGGATGCAATAAATCCAACCGGGGGCGCAACATTTTTCTGTCGGCAGATATACCCCGCCTGGGCGGCTGCCGTCTGGGCTATGTTCTCAATCAACCCCGATTCGTTAAAGTGTCCGTCCGTGATGAAGATATTATTTTCTTTAATATGATATTGCGTTGTGGCACCTTCTTCCGAGGCCGACACAAGGTTATCAATCATTACGATTGGTTCGCGCTGGGGGATATAGTCTGTAATGATGCCGGTCATTTTGCCCAAAAGTTATAGTAATTAAACCATTGTTCGGGATATAACCTCAATTTGGTTTCCATTTCGCCTGCAAAAATTTTTCCAAGCCGGTCGGCAAATTCTCTTTTTGATTCGGATTCGTGCTTAGATATGGGCTTGCTGCCAAAAAAATGATAGTGGCGGTCGGTTTCCTTAAAGGCAAAAACTATCGACACCGGCACATTAAAACTCGATGCTAACATAAATGGCCCTGCCGGGAAAAGTGCAGGCTCACCCAGCAAGGGATATAGTGTTGTTTTGCTCCTGTCAATAAAGCGGTCGGCATGCATACAAACCAGTTCGTTTTTTTGCAGCGCTTCGCTTATGGCATAAATATGCGACATGTCATCGCGGATAACGATAACATTAAATTTTCGTCCTCCGGTAACTTCGTCTAAGTAATTTTTTATTTGCTGATGCTCCCCATCAAACATAACAACATGAATGGTAATGTTAAGCCGGTTAAGAAAATGTCCGGCCACTTCCCAGTTGCCCACATGGGCGCTTAACAAAACGCCTCCCCGGTTGCGGCTCACTATCTCTACCAGGTTTTCTTCGCCATCAAAATGATAGGTAAACTTGTTTTCAATGCCCGACATCACCACAATTTTATCAAGCAACGTTTGGCCAAACTTGTAATAGTTGGTGTACAGTTTTTGTATGGCCTTTACCTTTCCGTAACCGTGCCGCTTGGTAAAGTATTGATAAATATGCTTTGAGGTTTCTCTTGAAAAGAGGAAGAAATATAACGCAACCGCACGCAGCAACAGGTATGCAGGCTTTATGCCAACAGTTTTGCATACCGCAACAAAAATCCGATACCCTAATTTATTTCCGCGCGATTTACCTTGCCACTCAGGCATGACTCAGGATGCTACTTTCTCGGCAGCTATACGGTTGGCAACATAGTCGTAAAAATTCTGAAATGTAGTGATGCCGGCAAAATCTTCGGGTTTTACTTTAAACCCGAAATTGCTTTCAATAACTACTACAAGGTCTATGTAATCAAGGCTGTCTAATTCAAGTGTTTCGCGCAGGTTTGCATCGGATGTAATCTTATCCATATCCACTTCAAACTCTTCAACGAGAAATCCATTAATTTTTTCAATAATATTCGACTTATCCATCACTTCGTGTACTTTTTTACTATCAGGGTTGAGTTTGTTCCGCCAAACCCAAACGAATTCGACAAAAATACATCAATATTTTTATTTATTGCCTTTACCGGAATATTCAGCAAGGCCGAATGTTCATCAGGGTTTTCAAGATTAATGTTAGGCGCAATAAACGATTTCTCCATCATCAACATAGAATACACTATTTCGCTGGCTCCGGCCATCCAGCACTCATGGCCGGTCATGGATTTAGTAGAGGTTACAGGAGTTTTCGCATTGGCAAAAACACTTGCAATGGCTTGCGCTTCGCTGGCATCGCCTGCCGGTGTTGAGGTGGCGTGCGCGTTAATGTAGTCAACATCATTAACCGCAATACCGGCATTCTTCATAGCCATTTTCAACGAGCGCGCAGGGCCTTCCACACTGGGGTTTGATATGTGCTGCGCATTTGACGAAAATCCGTAGCCTATCACTTCGCCTAAAATTTTTGCACCGCGCTTTTTAGCCGACTCATAACTTTCAAGAATTACTGTTGCCGCGCCCCCGCTTGGAACCAGGCCATCACGGTCGCGGTCAAAAGGTCGCGAAGCGGTAGTTGGGCTATTTTCCCGAACGGAAAATGCACCGAGGGCATCGAAGTTACCCATCGAATAAATGTTTGTTTCCTGGGCGCCTCCACAGATGATACAGTCCTGCATGCCTTCGCGTATCATCATATACGCTACACCTATGGAATGTGAGCCGCTGGCGCAGGCTGCACTTACAGTAAAGTTTATTCCTTTCAGCCTGAAGATAGTAGCCAGGTTCATGCTCACGGTTGAGTTCAACGCCTGAAAAACCGAACCTGAACCTACCAGCATGGTGTCTTTCTTTTCGCGAATAATATCTGTGGCTTCTATTACCGGCTGTGCCGAACTGTCGTTACCGTAAATGATGCCGAGTTCATGTGCGTCAATATAATCTTGTTCAATTCCGGCCTGTTTCAATGCTTCCAACGTGGCCACATAAGCATATTCGCCTTGCTCGGGCAACATAATGCGTGCACGCCTGTCGAGTACGCCTTTCAGCGCGGGGCGTTCTACAAAGCCGGTAAGCCCTGAACGATACCCCATATCTTTCCTGTTCTTATCTAAGATTATACCCGACTTGCCCTTATACAGCGAGTCACTTACTTCTTCCAGATTTTTTCCGATACAGGAATAGATTCCCAACCCTGTGATGACAACTTTATTCATGATTAGCCAAATATAGCGAAACAGGCATCTGTGGGCGTTTGATACCTGAATTTCAGGGCGAAATTAGTAACTGATGCTACGCAAAACAAACGATTAAAAAAACGTCAGTGGTGAGGGTTTTATTGGGTAAAGGGCATCTCTAAAAACCTTGTCTTCAATAACCTCATCCCTACCCTTCTCCTAAATGGAGAAGGGTACAAGGAGTTTTTAGAGATGCCTTAAATCAGATTTAAAGCAACCCTCCATTAATGTTTAACACCGTTCCGGTTATGTAGGACGCTTCTTTAGAGGCCAGGAAAGCAATGGCTTCGGCAACTTCTTCGGCCTCTCCAAACCGCTGCATGGGTATCATGCGTTTTAATTCTTCTTCCGCTAATCCTTCGGTCATATCTGTTTTAATAAACCCCGGGGCAACGGCATTTACGGTTACATTTCTCCGGGCTACTTCCTGGGCAAGCGCCTTCGTAGCACCAATAACCCCGGCCTTGGCAGCCGAATAATTTGTTTGCCCCGGCACACCTTTAATACCCGATAGCGAAACAACATTTACAATGCGCCCGTAACGTTTCGTAAGCATGGAATTAATTACGGCTTTGGTAACGTGGTAAAATCCATTAAGACTTGCGTCCAGAACTTTTTGCCATTGCTCATCAGTCATCCAAATCATCAAAGCATCTTCTCTTATGCCCGCATTATTAACCAGTATTTCTATTACCTTATCGGGATTGGCCGACATCCATGAAGTAACAGCCTGTTCAACAGCTTGCTTATCCGAAACATCAAACCGCATGAGTTCGGCCTCCACATTATGTTGCTTAACAAGCGCTAATGTTTTAAGCGCTTCGGTTTCGTTACTCTTAAAATTTATAATAATGTTATACCCGCGTTGTGCAAGTTTTACACATACAGCGCGACCAATGCCGCGCGACCCTCCTGTTACTAAAGCGTATTTCATGTGCCGATAATTTTTTAGTGAACTACAAGGATATTGAATCTCCTAATGTAGAAAGGTAACGATTTATTTTTTGAATGTCGTTGTAATGCGGCCTGTCTGTTGTTACAACAGAAGCAACCTGGCGCACTTCTTTGTAAACTTTCAATGTAAAAGATGACAGCCGGGGCTGGCACTTGAGTGAGTCGATAGCCTGTACCAACGCCAACAACTGTACAGCCAACACATCAAAACTATTGTCGATTACTTTTTTTGTTAACAGCGCTGCATTACAGCCCATGCTCACAATATCCTGGTTGTCGTTATTGCTGGAAATGCTGTGCACGTACATCGGGTTCGACAGGGTTTGATTTTCTGCCACCGTTGAAGTAGCCATAAACTGCATACCCTGTAACCCAAGATTAAGACCCAATGTGCCGAGGTTGATAAACGAAGGAAGTTTCTGGTTGAGCTTGTCGTTAAGCAAGTAATTTAGCTGACGCTCCGACAGCATTGATAACTTTGTAATCGCGATTTTGAGTTTATCCATAGCAAGCGAAACATAATCGCCATGAAAGTTACCACCATGATACACGTTCTGACGAATGTGGTCAACCACGGGGTTATCGCTTACTGAATTTACTTCATTCTCAACAACGCTGCCTGCCTCCAGCCAGGTATCGTATATCGGGCCGAGTATCTGCGGAACGCATCGCAACGAATAATATTCCTGCACTTTATCCGTAAACATAGCCTCCTGTACTTTTTTATGATATAAATGTTCGGGGCGTTTACGGATAAGTTTACTATCGTTGAGCAATGTTCGCATCAGGTCGGCAATCTTATGCTGCCCTCTGTGCAGTTTCACCGCATTCAAATCAAATGAGAAATGGTCATCGAATGATTTCATCAACTCATTCAGTATGCTTGATAAAATTACCGATACCGCAATAAGCTGGCGGGCCCGAATAATGTTTACCATACCTACACCGGTCATGGCCGAAGTGCCGTTTATCAAGGCAAGTCCTTCGCGCAGTTGAATTTCCAACGGCTTAATACCTAATTCATCAAAAACTTCTTTTGCCGGACGAATGTTTCCCTGGTAAATCACCTCGCCTTCACCGATAAGGTTTAGCGCAAGGTGTGCCAACTGAATTAAATCTCCGCTGGCACCAACACCTCCGCGCTCAAAAATGCAGGGCGTTACATTGTTGTTCAGCAAGGCCGTTAGCAAACCAACGGTTGCCGGGTGCACACCCGACCGCGCTGCCATTAAACTGTTAAGTCTTGTCAGTACAGTAGCGTTGGCAAGTTGTTCCGAAAACAGGTTGCCGGCTCCGGCACTGTGGCTTCTGATGAGGTTATATTGCAGTTGCTTCTGGTCTTCCGGTTCAATCCGGTATTGCGCCATTGGCCCCAGCCCGGTGTTTATTCCGTAAATAACCTTATCGTGTGCATACGCCTGAAGGAAGTTGAAGTTCTCTTCAACCTGTTTCAGGGCACCGGCATCTAACAGTACCTGCTCATTATTAAAAAGCAATGCAGCAAAATCGTTTGCCGTTAATTTTTTAGCGCCAACAACAATCATGGATGAGAAACCTCAATGCAGAATTAAAGCGCCAAATTTAGCCAAAGGATTACAATAATCTAATAGCCATAGGCGCAGCATAACCCACACATTTTTCATTCTCCAACCCTTAATCTTGAATTTACTTTCTATTTTTGGGCACTGAAAAACCTTATAGCTTATGAATATTCCTTCCAACCTCAAGTACACCAAAGACCACGAATGGGTAAAAATTGACGGTAATACCGCTACTATCGGTATTACTGATTTCGCGCAAAGCGAACTGGGCGATATTGTTTATGTTGACATTAACACGGTAGGCCAGGAAGTGAACCAGCACGATGTGTTTGGCACCGTTGAAGCGGTGAAGACCGTGTCTGACCTCTATATGCCCATAAGTGGAAAAGTAGCAGAGTTCAACTCAGCGCTGGATGGCAGCCCCGAAAAAGTAAACGCTGACCCATACGGAGAAGGCTGGATGGTAAAAGTTGAAGTAAAAAATGCTGCCGAAGTTGACAGCCTGTTAAGCGCTGACCAGTACAAGGAACTTATCGGTCAATGATTTGTTAATCAGCATACCGTGATTGAACTTCCCACCATATCTCCCGAACAAACCCGGCAACGCAAACCCAACTGGCTGCGTGTTAAACTGCCGGTAGGCCCCGAATATGCCAAAGTGCGCAGGCTGGTAGATGAGCATAAGCTCCATACCATTTGCGAAAGCGGTAATTGCCCCAACATGGGCGAATGTTGGGGTGCGGGCACAGCCACGTTTATGATTTTGGGAAATGTTTGCACACGCAGTTGCACGTTTTGTGCCGTAGCAACCGGCAGGCCGCCCGAATACGACACGGACGAACCGAGGCGTGTGGCCGAAGCCATTAAGCTGATGGGTGTTAAACACGCTGTTATCACTTCCGTAAACCGCGATGAACTGAAAGACCGGGGGGCAGAAATCTGGTATCAGACAGTGGTTGAAACAAAAAAAGCAAGCCCCGAAACAACTATTGAAACGCTCATCCCCGATACCAAAGCAAACTGGGATGCGCTGTACCACATGATTGAAGGAGGACAGGAAGTGGTGAGCCACAACATGGAAACCGTTGGCCGGTTGTACCGCATTGTGCGCCCGCAGGCCAAATACGAAAGAAGTCTTGAGCAGATTAAGCGCACCCGCGAAGCAGGCAAGCGCACCAAGTCGGGTATTATGCTTGGGCTTGGCGAAACCAAAGAAGAAGTTTTTAAGGCAATGGATGACCTGGCCGAGAATGGATTGATGATTCTCACTTTAGGCCAATATTTACAGCCCACCAAAATGCACATTGAAGTTGCCGAGTTTATTCATCCTGACACATTTGATATGTACCGCGAAGAGGGATTGAAACGCGGCTTAAAATATGTTGAGTCAGGCCCATTAGTTCGTTCATCGTATCATGCCGAGCGGCATGTTAATGTACCGATGGATTGATTGAAGTGAACAGCATACCAATCCAGTCAAATTGTTAGGGATTTGTATCGATCTCATCTCAGAGAAAAAAGAGTTGATAAAAAATAAAAATTGTTCCGACTTTTGAGCAGAGTGGTGTGTCTAAAGAAAAAATCAAGGCCTATGAAAAACCTCAGAATAATAATCTTGCTAAGCCTGTTTGTTATTTTGGGCACAAGTTTTTTAGCTTGTAAAACCGAAGGTATAGAAAAAGACTGCATTGAAGTTGATCTATTAAAGTGTAGTGAAGTTCCACCAGATAAAGCTTGTAGAGCATATTTCGAGACATGGTTTTACGATAAAACAACCTCAATGTGTAACAAAATTGGATATAGTGGTTGTTCTGCAAAAGGTTTTGCAACAAAGGAAGAGTGCGAATCTTGCAAATGCAAAACAGATGATACAGAAAGGTAAGGTTGAAAATAAACTTGTTCATGGTGAACAAATTTCGGCTGACACAAACTTCTAATTGTTTTTTCATGCCAATTAAAACTCAAAATACCAAAAGAAGGCATTTGCTGATTCTTACTTCAATCATCATTGGTTCTCTGTTCTCCTTTTCTCATTACACTGATCCTTTAGAGAAGATAATAGCCGGTTTTAACAAGTACCTTGATGAGAAACCTCAAGAAAAAATTTACATTCATTTCGACAGGCCGTACTACTCTACTGGCGAAACAATTTGGTTTAAAGCATACCTTACTGCTGGAGCGTATCATCAACCTTCATTACTAAGTAACACAATCTACGTTGAGTTGATAAATGAGCACGGACAATTTGTTCAGAATTTAAAACTCTTCTCAATAAATGGCTCAACAGCAGGAAGTATTTTAATACCCGACTCTCTGGCAGCAGGAAACTATTTGGTACGCGCCTACACCAACTGGATGAGAAATAGCGGAGAAGAATATTTCTTTCATCGGTCACTAAAAATTTGGGACAATAAAATCTCTGCAAACAATACTGATACTATCAGCAACACCAGCCATCTTGACATTCAGTTCTTTCCGGAAGGCGGTGAACTTGTTAACGGAATTTATAGCAAGGTTGCATTTAAGGCAATTGGTACTGATGGGCTTGGAAGAAAGGTGAGTGGAAAAGTAACAGATGGCAGTAACGTAATTTGCGAATTTAAAAGCAACTCTTTGGGTATGGGGGCGTTTCTCTTAACTCCTCAAAAAGACAAACAATACAAAGCGATAATCGAAAATTATGAAAATGAAATAGCTCTCCCGAAAAGTAAAGAATCGGGACTGACTTTATCAGTAAACAACTCATCCTCATCAAACGATATAACCGTTAAAATACAGACGACAGATTACACAAATTTCAGAACTATTTATATCGTGGCGCAAACACGCGGTATTGTTTGTTATTCCGCACGCGCAAACCTCTCTACCAATATTGCAGTAGCCAAGATACCAAAAGCAGAAATTCCATCAGGGGTAACGCAAATTACTGTTACCGATCAAAACGGAACACCATTGGCTGAAAGATTGATTTTTGTTGATCAGAAGGATCACCTGACTTTTACTATTACCACCAATAAAACACTATATGCCCCAAGAGAATTGGTAAACCTTGACATTCAAGCAACCGATGCCAGTGGCAAACCTATTGTTACTGATCTTTCATTAAGTATCTGCGATACTCAGCAAGTGCTCATTGATGAAAACAGTGAAAGCATTAATTCTTATCTATTGCTATCCTCTGAACTTATAGGGCATATAGAGTCGCCAGGGTATTATTTTAATTCAGACAATGAGGATCGGGAAGAAGCGATGGACTACCTTCTGCTTACACAAGGATGGAGAAGGTTTACTTTTAAAGATGCCTTAGAGCAAAAGTGGGAACACCCTTTATATAAAGTTGAACAAGGGTTGACGATTAAAGGTAAACTGGTTGATCCGTACAATAACAAACCGGTCATAGGCGGAGAGGTTTCATATCTTTCTGTCTTCCCTATACCTGAAGCCAAAACAGTAACAACTAATTCTAAGGGAGAGTTTGAGGTAAACAACATTATCTATTTTGATTCGACTGATGCCCTGCTTCAAGGCGCAACGAAAAGAGGAAATAAATCTGTTAAAATATTGGTTGAGAACTCAGCCGATTTTCCCAGTGTTAAATTCCCGTTGTTTCATTTAAATGAAACTCAAAATGAATTTGAAAAAGCTTTTATTGCTAAAAGTGTAGAGCGCAAAACTATTGATCGATCGTACAACTTTGATGAAAAGACGATCATACTTGATGCAGTAGAAGTGCGTGCAAAAAGAGAGGACACACAAAATACAGGTTCTAAAATTTTTGGAAGAGGCTCCACCAGTATTAAAGTTTCAGGCAATCCAAGTCTTGAAAATCAACTACACCCACTCCAACTTATACAGGGTAGGGTAGCTGGTGTACAGGTAACAGGAAGCGGACAAAATTGGAGCGTATTGATACGGGGTGTTAACTCAATCAATTCAGGAACCACTCCGTTGATAATGGTTGATGATATGCCTGTTCAAATTGAAACCTTGCATACAATACCTGTTCAGGAAATTGAAAGCTTCACAGTATGGAAAGGACCTGATGCAGCTATTTTTGGATCAAGAGGAGCAAACGGAGCAATAGGTTTTTATACCAAAAGAGGCTCAGGGGTTGAGCCGCCCAGAGAAAGTTCAGTTACGTTTTTAGGTACCGGTTTCCATATTGAAAGAGAATTTTATGCCCCTAAATACGATGTTCAGGAACCAGAACATATCAAACCCGACAACCGTGTTACGCTTTTCTGGGCGCCCTACATTCAAACCGATTCATCTGGAAGAGCGTCAATATCATTTTATAATCATGATGTCGAAACAACTATAACAGGCACTCTCGAAGGCATTAGCGCAACCGGGAGTTCTGGCTCTTTAAATTTTGAGTATAAAATCATCAAAGATTAAATAGCAGAGATTCTACTCTACTCTTCACTTCACCTTCTTCCCCGGCATAGCCCTTCCGCCCTGGTATAACGTCATGCTGGTAACTTCGCCTTGCTCGTTTTTGAAAAATTCTATCTGCGCTTCCACCACTTTCAAAAAGAATTTCGTGGCGCTTTCAGGAAAAATCTCAAAGGCTTGCTGGCCGGTAGCCTGTGCCTTGTAGTTATTTTCTTCGCGCCATACTTTAATAAGAAATCCTGGCGCCAGTTCATACTCGCCAACATATACATCAAAGTCGGTTGGGTTTAAATCGAAAACAGCGCGGTCAGACGGAATAGGTTTGTTAGTTTTAACCGCACGCTGCGGAACAAACGAACGATCTTCCATGTCCATTGCTGATACGTTGCCTGAAGCATCCCGTATAAATATCATTCTTGTATTCGATTCTTTAAACGCAAACCGGTCTTCGGCATACGGGTATATCTCAAATTTTGTTCCGTCCGTGCGCTGCGAAAAATATTGATTTCCCAGGCGTGTAATTACGCGCTCGGCCTGGTCGTTAATTTTATACACACCTGTATAGGCATCTCCCTGTTCGGCTGTTAACGTAATCGGTTCGGGTTTATTTTTATTGATACCTGCAACTTCTTCCGCAAGCGTATAGGCAATGTCCTGCGGGTTTGCCGAGGTGTTGTTCGACAACAGCACAACATACAGTTGCTTATCAGGAACATACAACTCAAAAGATAAAAACCCGTCAATACCACCGCCATGACCAATCACTTTGCTATCGCCTATTTTTCCTAACTGCCAACCATAGCCGTAACTTTCTACACCAGCAGAAGTTTTGGCAGGCTCCCATGCCTTTTCCAACAGCTCTGCACTTACTACTTTATTGCCGAACACCGCCTGGTTCCATTTCCATAAATCATCTACACTTGAAAAAAACGAACCGGCAGAGTATGGAATAGACGGATGAACATAATCGGCCATAGAATACGTATCGCCTCCTTTGCTGTATCCTGCCGCCTGGCGGGCGATAGGCTTACTGTCATCTGTATAGGACGATGTCATCTTTAACGGCTTGAAGAATGTTTGTGTGATGTAGTCGTTGTACGTTTTGCCGGTAACTTTTTCGATAATGGCGCCAAGTAAAAAATATCCTGAATTGTTATAGAGCCATTTTTCACCAGGTGCAAAATCAACCGGGTAGCGTTGAATATAGCCCAGCATTTCGGGCACGCTTACTTTTGTCTTTTTCGCATCCGTAGTCATGCGCTCGGGCACACTGGTATAGCTTTTAATACCAGATGTGTGATTTAGTAATTGCTCAACCGTTACCGGATGTTGCGTTTTAAAATCGGGGAGATACGTTGTGATATTATCCTGTAAAGAAATCTTGCCTTCAGAAACTAATTTCAATATTGCCGTTGAGGTGAATTGCTTTGTAATGGAACCGATACGAAATACCATATCGGGCGATACGGCTGACTTGCGGCTCATCTCGGCAATGCCGTAACCTTTTCGCAATAGTACCTTGTCGTTTTGAACAACCAGCACGGCTGCACCGGGTTCGTTGGCCGAAAATCTTTCAGTTAAAATCTTATCAAGATTTTCAACGGTGTTTTGCGCAAGGGCGTTGATTGAGAAAATCAGTAGAATGAAAAGCAGGTTTTTACGAATCATAATCAAAGGTGTATTGGGGGTTAGACGAAATGCGTGTTATTAAGGTTTCATGTGTTAATTTTTATTTTTTAAGTACGCATGGAATCACCTATTTATTTTACCGGGCCGGCTTTAGCACCACACCATTGCGAACACCGGTGTGTTTTCCGTGTTCGGCTGTAAGTTGTCCGTTCACAATAATGTATTCAAATCCTTCCGAATAGGCATGGGGCTTATCAAACGTTGCCTTATCGCCTACTTTGGCTTCATCAAAAATTACGATGTCGGCAGCCATGCCTTCGCGCAACAACCCCCGGTCGCGAATGTTAAAACGCGAAGCGGGCAACGATGTCATCCTGCGAATGGCCTCTTCCAGGTGAATAATTTTCAGTTCGCGCACGTATTGACTCAGCACACGTGCATTGGTTCCATACGCACGCGGGTGCGGCATACCCGTACCATACCGATTGATACCGGCATCGGAAGCAAACATATTAAACGGATATTGTAAAATTCTGCGCAGGTCGGCTTCGTCCATACTGAAGTACACCATTTGCACACGCGAAGTTGAAGCAATGAGTTCAAGAATAGTTTCGGCCTCCAGTATGGGTTTGCTTTTTCTGCCTTTCAACTTATTTACTTCTGTGATTGTCTTTCCGTTATACGTGCTGTCTGGAGCATATCGCGCAATCAGCGCATACGTATAATTTTTAAGTTTTTTGTTCTCCAGCATTTCCACCATTTCCTTTTTTATTTTCAGTCGTGTAGCCTTATCGTTCAATCGCCACAATACCGAATCTCTCCCACCCGAAAACACCCAGCTTGGCACCGTAGTGTTTAACGTAGTGCTACTGGCTACATAAGGATACTGGTCAATGGTAACATCAATTCCGCGCAAGCGCGCATGCTCAACCTGCGTTAAGGTGTGCATCGAGCGCCCCCAGTTTGGTTTGTAGGTTACTTTAAAGTGTGATATTTCTACTGGCATATTGGCCACTTCACCAATGGATATAGCTTCGTCAATGGCTTGCGTTACGTTATCGCCTTCGCTGCGAATATGCGAGGCATACACACCGCCATAGCGCGAAGCCGCCTTAGCTAATCCTACCACTTCTTCTGTTTTGGAGTACGTGCCCGGCACATAAATCAACCCGGTTGATAATCCCACTGCGCCATCCTGCATAGCCTTCTCTACCAACTGCTCCATCTGAAGTTGTTCTTCGGGTGTAGGGTCGCGTTGGTATTCGCCCAGCACTGCCCTGCGCACGGTATTGTGCCCGATGAGTGTTGCAATGTTTATGGACGTTTTTACGCTGTCGATTTGCCGGAAGTAATCAGCTACATCTAATGAAGAGCCACCGCAGTTGCCGGTAATAACAGAGGTTACGCCATCCATAATAAAATTACCGGCTGTCGGTATCCTGATTTCGTTTCCTTCAATGTGTGTATGCACATCAATAAAGCCTGGCGCAACAATCAACCCGTTGGCATCAATTATTTTTTCGGCTGTGGCTTCGCTAAGTTTTCCTATGCGGATGATTTTTCCATCCTTAACCCCCACATCGGCAATAAACCAGGGATTGCCGGAGCCGTCAATGATTTTTCCGTTACGGATGATGACGTCATAAAATGATTGTGCCATGCCCACAAACGGGAGCATGGCAACAATACATACTATAAGGTATTTTCTGCTTATGCACATACCTTTCTATTTAGCATCCGGCACAATTCGCTTATCGCGATTGGCGATTTCCCATGCTGTGTAGAACACACATTGCGCGCGCTGGGTTAGCAAATCAAATTCAATTTTGTCAACCTCATCACTGGGCTTATGGTAATCTTCATGGATACCATCAAAATAGAAGATGATAGGAACATTATTTTTTGCAAAGTTCCAGTGGTCGGAACGATAGTATAAACGCTCCGGGTGATTTTGGTCATTATAGGTGTAATCAAATACCAGGTTCGTATATTTTTTGTTCACGTCTTCGCTCAGGTTATGCAACTCGGTTGAAAGTTTATCCGAACCGATTACATATACATACGGTGCGCTGTCTTTATGCTGCGGGTCGCTGCGGCCCACCATATCAATGTTCAGGTTTACTACTGTTTTCTCAAGCGGGAAAACCGGGCTGATGTCTGTATAATACCGCGAACCCAACAATCCTTTTTCCTCGCCTGTTACCAGCATAAACAAAATGCTTCTGCGCGGGCCATGTCCCTCTTTCTTGGCTTTTACAAAAGCATTGGCAAGAGCCATAACGGCAACGGTGCCTGAGCCATCATCATCCGCTCCGTTGTTAATCAGGTCGCCCTCACCGCTTGCAAGTTTACCGATGTGGTCGTAGTGGGCAGTAATAACAATCACCTCATCTTTTTTATCGGTTCCTTCCAAATAGCCCAGCACGTTTGAAGTTTTCACTTCATTGTATTTCTGTGCAATGGTAAATCCGGTTGTAGTAGGCTTAATCTTGGCAAGATTTTTACCGGTAGCCTTCTTTAATTTTTCAGGTGTTGATTTAAAAATTCTTCCGGCTGCCGAAGGAGAAATCAGGAACGTACCCAGATTGTTGGACGCTGCACCCTTCTCTAAGCTCATTCTTCCACCACTAAACATACGAATCTGCCCGGCTGTGGTTTTAAAATCATCTTCGCTATCCATAGCCAGTATAACCAACTTTGCTTCTTTTTCGCGCAGCTTGCCTATGGCCGGGTTGTTGCGCATGGAAGCCGTGCTGCCCATCAAAATTATTGCTGCCTTTCCTTTCACATCTACCTGCGCCAGGTCTTCATCCGAACCTGTACCGGCAAAAACTAAGGGCAGTTCCGTGTAGCCGGAAGTTGCGCCAGCACCAAAATAGATATATTCATTCTCTGTTAACGCAATGCCACCGGCATTAAAGCTCACTTCGGGCGTGCCCGATGAATAAAGCGTTACGGGCTGATAGTAGCTTCCGTTAACGGGGGGTTGCAACCCTAATTCTTCAAAGTGCGAAGCAATGAACGCGGCCGCCATGCGCTGACCCCGGGTTCCGGTTTCGCGACCTTCCAGGGCATCGGATGCCAGAATGGTCAGGTATTCTTTTAAATCGGCTTTTTTAACCTGGTCGCCATATTTTTTGACTGTGGCATCCTGTGCAAAGACGCCACCCGCCAGCACAACCAGTGCCAGCACTAACAATCTGTTTTTCATGTTTATATAGATTAAGATTTTGGTCAAAGATAAGCATCGGCAAACAATACAAAAGCCTTAAATTCTAATGGAAACAAACGATAACAGGAGCGGTTAAACAAGGTGATAGAAATCATGGTAAGCGGTGCAAAATTGTGTGTTCCCTGTTTTACCTTTGTGGCCGAAAATTCCTACCAAAAATCAATCAGATACTTATATACTATGACCATTAATCCATTGTATTCCGAAAAATTTGAAAGCCGACACAACGGGCCTGATGCCGCGCAAGTTGCCGAAATGCTGAAAACCGTAAAGGCTTCGTCCGTTGATGAACTGATTGACCAGACCGTGCCGGCCAACATCCGCCTTAAAAAACCATTAAACCTGCCAGCGGCACAAACCGAACAGGAATTTCTGAAAAGCTTCAAAGCCCTTGCCTCCAAAAACAAGTTGTACAAGTCGTACATTGGCATGGGATATTACAATACCTATACACCGGGCGTAATTCTGCGAAACATTCTCGAAAACCCCGGATGGTACACGGCCTACACACCCTACCAGGCAGAAATCGCACAAGGCCGGTTAGAGGCACTGATAAATTTTCAAACTATGGTAATTGACCTTACCGGGATGCAGATTGCCAACGCTTCGTTATTGGATGAAGGAACCGCTGCGGCCGAGGCCATGCACCTGTTTCATGCTTCGTTAAAACCCGTTAAGAAAAACGCTTCAACATTTTTTGTTGATAAGAATACATTTCCTCAAACCATAGATGTGTTGAGAACCCGTTCGGCACCATTGGGCATTACATTGGTTGTAGATGACCTCGCCAGCCTTGATGTTACCAACCCGGATTTATTTGGTGTGTTCATTCAATACCCCGACAGCAATGGCGCTATTGCCGACCATACAGCCTTTATACAGGCCGCGCACGAAAACAATGTGTTTGTGGCAATGGCGGCAGATTTACTTGCCCTTACCGTGTTGAAATCACCGGGCGAAATGGGCGCTGATGTAGTAGTCGGGTCAAGTCAACGGCTTGGCGTGCCAATGGGCTTTGGCGGCCCTCATGCGGCCTACTTCGCTACCAAAGAAGATTTTAAACGGCAGATGCCCGGCCGTATCATCGGTGCGTCTATCGATGCACAAGGAAAGCCTGCATATCGTATGGCTTTGCAAACACGCGAGCAACACATCCGCAGAGAAAAAGCAACGTCCAATATTTGTACAGCACAAGTATTGTTAGCCGTAATGGCCGGTATGTACGGAGTATATCATGGCCCTGACGGATTGAAAAAAATTGCAGGGCGCGTTCATGGGCTTGCCGTAATGTTGAATGACGGCTTGAAAGCAAAAGGGCTGAAACAGGTTAATGAATATTTCTTTGATACGCTAAAAGTTGAAGTAAGCGATAAAGACTCTATCAGGCATGAAGCTGAAAAGCGCGAAATCAACCTGCGCTATTTTGAAAGCAATCATGTCGGTATTTCGTTAGATGAAACCACTACACCCGATGATGTAAATTCGCTGTTGGAAATTTTTGGAGCAAAAGCCGGGCAAACAAATGTTACTGCCACTATTCCCTCATCGCTGCAACGCACATCAGCCTACATGATGCACCCCGTGTTTACCAGCTATCATGCTGAACATGAAATGCTGCGGTACATAAAACGATTAGAAAATAAAGACCTGTCGATGGTGCACTCAATGATATCGTTAGGGTCGTGCACCATGAAACTGAACGCCACTACCGAAATGATTCCGGTAACGTGGCCTGAGCTGGGCAACATTCATCCGTTTGCACCTGCCAATCAAACACAAGGCTATGGCGCACTTACACAAAATCTCGAAGCATGGCTTGCTGAAATCACAGGCTTCACCGGTGTTTCGTTACAACCAAACAGCGGTGCACAAGGCGAGTATGCCGGGCTTATGGTAATCCGTGCATATCATCAGCATCGTGGCGATACGCTCAGAAACATTGCTTTGATTCCAGCATCGGCACATGGAACTAACCCGGCCAGTGCAGTAATGGCCGGTATGGAAGTGGTGATTGTAAAATCTGATGCCGAAGGAAAAATTGATGTGGCCGATTTAAAAGCAAAAGCAGCACAGCACAAAGAAAAACTTTCGTGCCTCATGGTAACCTATCCGTCCACGCATGGCGTGTTTGAAGAAGCCATAACCGAGATATGCGAAACCATACATGCCAATGGCGGACTTGTTTACATGGATGGCGCTAACATGAACGCACAGGTAGGGCTTACATCACCGGCCAACATTGGTGCGGATGTGTGTCACTTAAATCTCCATAAAACATTTTGCATTCCGCATGGCGGTGGCGGACCCGGCATGGGGCCGATTTGTGTAAACGATAAACTGAAACCTTTCCTTCCCGGACATGCTGTTGTAAAAACCGGTGGCGATAGCGCCATTACGGCAGTATCGGCAGCTCCCTGGGGAAGTGCCGGCATCCTGGCTATTTCATACGCCTACATTGCCATGATGGGTGGCGAAGGTTTAACAAACGCTACAAAATTGGCGATATTGAATGCCAACTATATTAAAGACAAGCTGGAAGGACATTATAAAATTTTATACACCGGCACCAACGGGCGTTGTGCCCACGAAATGATTGCCGATTGTCGCGATTTCAAAAAAGCAGGCATTGAAGTAGAAGACATTGCCAAGCGGTTAATGGATTATGGTTTCCATGCACCAACGGTTTCTTTTCCTGTTGCCGGCACACTGATGATTGAACCTACCGAAAGCGAAACCAAAGAAGAACTTGACCGCTTTTGTGATGCGTTGATTGAAATCAGAAATGAAATTCGTGAGGTAGAAGAAGGCAAAGCCGATAAAGAAAACAATGTATTGAAACATGCGCCACACACCGCATCGGTAGTTACAGCAGATGCGTGGGGGCGTCCGTACAGCCGGCAGAAAGCCGCCTACCCGCTACCGTTTGTGCGCACAGCGAAATTTTGGCCGGGTGTTAGCCGGGTTGACAATGCCTATGGCGACAGAAACTTAGTGTGCAGTTGTTTGCCGGTGGAGTTGTATGAGAAAACCGAGGAATCAGTAACGGCTTAAATTTTTAAAACTCTCTTCCCTTCTCCTGCGGGAGAGGGGCAGGAGGTGAGGTTATAATTAAACATCAAAATGAAGTCATTCTTCTTCGTTATATCAATATTCAGTTACGTTGGTTTGTTCGCGCAAACAAAAAACACCTATCAGGGTTTTCCTTCGCTTGTGTGGCCTAAGCTGTACGATATTCAATATGAAAAAGCAAAGGACGACCTGGGCGAATATGAGAAACCAATCTTCAGCGCAGCCGCGAAATCGTTAGCCGGGAAATCAGTTGTGCTGCCGGGGTATATGGTTCCGTTCGATAACGGAACAAAGGGTACCGCGTTTATGCTAACCTCTCTCCCGCTCAATGCCTGTTTCTTTTGTGGTGTGGGCGGGCCTGAGTCTGTTGTGCAGGTGTTTTTGAAAAAGCCCATTACCTATACGGAAAAGCCTGTTGAAGTAAAAGGCATACTGGTGTTAAACAACAAAAATCCCGACCAGATGATTTACATCCTGGAGCAAGCCGAGTTTCTGGGTGAAATTGATTTTTAAATTCAGGCAAACAGGTAATAACCTGTAAAGAAAATCATCAGCACAATCAACACCGCAATTAACACCCTCACAACCACATCTGTACGGTCGGACGATTTTAAAATTCGCCTGATGCGCTCCCTTACCATTCCCCTATTTTCCCTCTCGTTGTTCATACTGTTGCTATAAATTCAGTTACGTTGAGTTTACGTAACCTCTCCCTCACCTTAATACAACGTATTAACCACACAATTAATATCAGTTCCTGATATTTTTTAAACCGATAGGGTTACCTTTGGAGTACACACTCTCTGTTCGATGATAGAAAATCTACTTCTGGGCATTGCCGGGCTGATTGGCGGGTTCATTGCCGGACTAACCGGCATCGGCACGGGCTTTATTATGCTCGGCATCATTCCGATGGTGCTTACCCGCTACGGTGTGCCCGACAGCTATGCCGTAAGCGTTACCATTGCCAACTCTATTTTTGCTACAATGGTTTCTTCGTTTGCCAACATGGTTACTACTATCCGGCAACGCACATTCTACCTGAAAGAATTACTCTGGACTTCGCTTGGCGCTGTAATCGTTTCCTTTATCGTGTTTGAGCTGGTCGTTAAAAGTGATTTGTATTCAAAAAATTTTTTCAACGCAGTAGTGGTGTTCTTTATGTTCATCATCATTTTTCAAACATTTAAAAAACTTAAACTATCAAACCCAACAGATGAACACGTAACTACCGGAAAATTATTGGTTACCGGCAGCGCGGCAGGCGCGGCCGCTGCCCTTACGGGATTAGGTGGCGGCACACTGATTATCCCCATGTTAAACCTATGGCAACGTGTAGATATTCTGAAAGCAAAATCCATTTCATTCGGAACTATCTTTGCCATTGCCTTGTGGCTCTCTGTAAACAATTTGTTTTTAGAGCCGGCCAATGTCATTCCGCACAGCAAAGGACTAATTGTATTACCAATGATTTTGCCGCTTTCCATTGGCGTACTGATTGGCTCACCGTTGGGCGTACTGTTCAGTCATAAAATTTCTGCACGAACTGTTACTCTATTATTCTTAGTAGTTATCAGTTTAGTAACTATTCAAAAAATTGCCGAATTAGTGCAGTTAAGGAATTGAGAAAGCCCGCACCCGACACTGCATTTTTCTTTTGTATCTTTGAACAAGCTCTACCTGCCTACGCTAAAGTTTCGGCAGGTAAACACCTAAGTCCTAATTCATAACCCCTAATATTATGGCCTTCTTTTTTGATTCATTTGCCAACTGGAAAAAATATGCAGAAGACAAAAAACTCTCGCTGGTACAGGTAGTGCTGGAGTATGAACAATCGCAGAAAGGGCGCAACGAAGAACAAATATGGGAGGGCCTCGCCAAAGCCTGGACGGTAATGAAAGAAGCCGTTGCCACAGGGCTTACTGAAGACATGACCTCGCGTTCGGGCATGGTAAACAACGGAGCCAAGAAAGTGTATAATCATCCGCAAACCGTTTTATCGAAAGAATTTCAGAACCTTATTTCCCGTGCGCTGGCTGCCAAGGAAGTAAACTCGTGCATGGGGCGCGTGGTGGCCGCGCCAACAGCAGGTGCCAGCGGCATTATGCCCGGTGTGCTTTACACCTTGCAAGAGTTACACACCGTTGACGATAAAAAAATTTTAGAAGCCATGTTGCTTGCTGCCGGTGTGGCGCTCATCATGGAACAGAAAGCCAGCATAGCCGGGGCGGTGGGCGGCTGCCAGGCCGAAACCGGAACTGCTGCTGCAATGGGTTCTGCTGCTATTGTGTATTGCTTAGGCGGAAACACCGACCAAATCTTTAATGCTGTGGCCATTACCGTTCAGTGTATGCTGGGTTTGGTGTGCGACCCCGTTGCCGGATTGGTAGAAGTGCCGTGCATTGTGCGCAACGCCAGCGCGGCCGCCATTGCTTTTAGTTCGGCACAAATCGGGCTGGCCAATGTGAGCAGCATAATACCCGTTGATGAAGTAGTGGAAGCTATGGGCGAAATTGGCGCGAGCATGGAAACCCGCTATAAGGAAACCGCCCTGGGCGGATTGGCCGCTACCAAAACCGGGCAGGCCATTGCTAAAAAAGTGTTAATCCACGATATTGAAATGCTGCCGGATGAGGAAGTGGATTGATTTTCTGTGTGCTTGAAACCTGTAAGAGAAATATATGTAATATTGAATTAATGCCGTTACGTTAAGGGCATTTCTAATAAAACACCATGAAACTTGCTCAAAACTTCTGATGCGAAGCGATAACGCATCTGCACATACATTAATAAAAAAATGAGATGTCCGAAACACAAAACATAGAATACAAAACCACTTGGCGGGACGAATACCTGAAATGGATTTGCGGATTTGCAAACGCCAATGGCGGTACTATTTTCATCGGAAAAGACGATAACGGAAAAATAGTTGGCGTTCCTGATGCCAAGAAGTTGTTGGAAGAAATTCCGAACAAAGTGCGTGATGTTTTGGGAATTTTGGTTGATGTGAATTTGCATACCGAAAATAAAAAACAGTTTATTGAAATTATCACAGAACCATATCCAAACGGAGTAAGTTACAAAGGACAATATCATTACCGAAGCGGAAGCACTAAACAAGAATTGAAAGGTGCAGCGTTAGACAAATTTATTTTGCAGAAAAAAGGTAAACGTTGGGACGGTGTGCTTGTTCCAAGTGTTTCGGTAAGCGATTTAAAACAAGAAACGTTTGATTTCTTCAAAAAACGTGGTATTAGAAGTAAACGACTTTCGGAAGAAAATTTGATCGATACAAACGAACAGATTTTAGATAATTTAGAACTAAAAGAAAAACAGTTTTTAAAACGAGCAGCGTTGCTGTTGTTTCACCCAAAACCTGAAAAATTTGTTACGGGTGCTTTCATCAAAATTGGTTTCTTTGAAAATGATGCTGATTTGATTTTTCAGGACGAAGTTGACGGGAATTTGTTTGAGCAAATTGAAAAGGCGATTGATTTACTTTTCACAAAATACATCAAAGCGTTTATCAGTTACGAAAATGGAATTAACCGAGTTGAAACTTACGAATATCCGAAAGATGCAATTCGGGAAGCATTGCTAAATGCGATTGCTCATAAAGATTATTCGGGTGGTGTTCCTATTCAAATCAGCGTTTACAAAGACAAAATAATGATTTGGAACGAAGGACAGCTTCCCGAAGATTGGACGATTGAAACATTGATAGCAAAACATTCTTCAAAGCCCTACAATCCCGACATTGCACTTGCATTTTATCGTAGTGGCTACATTGAATCGTGGGGGCGTGGAATTACCAAAATGACAGACTTGTGTGTTGAAGCGGGTTTACCAAAACCAACTTTTTATTACAAGTCATCGGGAATTTGGGCTGTTTTCCAAAAAGATATTCTAAACGCAGAATACTTGCAAACACTTGGACTTAACGACAGACAAGTGAAAGCTGTGTTGTTTGCAAAAGACAAAGGGAAAATAACGAACAGCGAATACCAAGAACTTAACGACATCAAAAAATCCGTTACAGCGACAGAGCTACAGGACTTGACAGACAAGGGAATTTTAGTGAAAGTTGGTAGTACAGGACGAGGAACTAAGTATATTTTGCCCAACAAGTGAAACGTCCGAAAAACGTCCGAAACGTCCGAAAGAAATTAGACAACCAACGCTATTTGCGAGCACATTTCCTTTGCTCCCATGCACACAGGCAACGCGGACAAAGGCCGTTGCAAAAAAGTATTGATACACGACATTGAAGTGTTGCCGGATGAGGGGGTGGAGTAATCTTCTGTGTATCCGAAAGCGGACATTCTGTCCCCGCAGTCTTCTGCAAGGAACACTGCGACAGATGAAACACGATAACCGCAGTGTTCTTTTCGAAAGACACTGCGGAAAAAAAGTGTGCTGTAGAAATTACAGTAAAGTGATAGTACTGCCGCCAACAAAAGCTATAAAATATGGCGGGGTGAAGTGTAAGCTAAAAGTGTTTATCTTCGCTCGTTCGTTTGGTCACGGTGGAAAATTTTACGTTTCAAAAACCCGCCACGTTTTATAGCAAAACGTTAGCGCCCATGCTTATCGACACATGACAAAATGGTAACACTTGACGACAGATTTGGTTTTGGAAAGTACAAGGGTCTAACGATCAAGGACGTTTGGACTGGGCCAATTTTGAACTACAAAGACATAATCAGAGAATATTTTATTGGACTGGATAAGTTTATAAAGACAGACTTCGAACAAAGCACATCATTCATAATTCCACATGACTATCCACCACTTGCTGAACTACTAAGAGAAAGACCGACAAAAGTAGAGCCATTTGGGGGTTTTGATTTAGTTGTTTCAAAGAACTACCTAATAATTGACGCGGATGATTTGAAGACAACGAAAAGAGTGAATATAGAGCTTAAAAAAATATATAAAGATCGATTTGACATTGTTCCAATTAATAAGTTAACCAAAGGTGATAAGGGAAAGAACACATTAACTAGCGAAAGCCTAAAAATCACAGCTGACCCTTACTACATATTGTGGTGCATTAGAGAAGTAGGCAGATTTTCAATTGACTTAGAGGAATTCGATAAACTCAAATCTTTGCAATCTAACATACTTGAGAGAATTGTATTGAAAGATATTCGAATGGATTTGTTCGAGTATGAAGCAAAATATAAATTGACTCAGATTGATATTAACCAAGAAGTGGAAGGAATTAACTCAAGAAAAATTGAATCCATAAATAATATCATGAGCAATGGTAGATACGACAGAGAGGATAGAGAAAGACGAACATTTGGTGAGTATTCAGGATCTTATGCACAAGATGTAATGGGATACAGTGACGAAGATATTAATGATATATTTGACGGAGACCCCGATGCTTATTGGAATATTGACTGACAAAATCACGGGTGCTAACACTATGCCGTTGCAGGTGTCTTCACCTGCAACGATTTTGGATGTGAGAAACCTTGTTATAGTTTTGAAATTGAATGGAGAATTTATAATGAGTATGACAAAGGTTGGAATTAAAAACAGTTAATTACAGAAATCCATGTTGGTGAGTCGCGCTCATTCCCGCCCGAAACACCAACATGGGCGAGAACAGCAAAAGCAAAGGAGTCAAATTTTACCTGCGCACAAACAATAATGATATGACGATAGTGGGTTTTGAAATAATATCGTGCCCTTTTTGCACCCGGTTGTATAAAAACAGAATCATTGGTTCGCTCAACACACTTAATTCCCGTTATTTTTCAGATGGACATTTAGATGGGAAGTGGGTTCCTAAAATGCCAAGTATTATCAAATGTGTTAACAAGGATTGCAGAAAGTTCTTTTATATTGAAGATGCAAAAGTAATTGCCAAGCTCGATAAAAATAGTTTTGACACTCCCGAATGGAAAGACGCACATTACCTCGCAGAACGGATAATTGGAGCAAAAGAATTGGAGAAAGCATTGACAACAGACTTTTGTAAAAATGAGGAAGAAACAATTATGGTCAGAACGCTTTTGCTTAGAAGATATAATGATGTTTTCAGGGACGATAGAAATTATAAATTTTCTGCAACAGAGAAAGAAGCCTTCCTGAAAAATATTGAAAAATTAATTGAACTTTATAAAAATGAAAACACAACTGACGGAAAGTTGTTTTTAGCAGAGCTTTACAGAGAAGCCGGCAATTTTGACTTTTGCTTAAAAATTCTGAAAGAAATAAAGGGCGAAAACGAGGATGAAACGCTAATCAAGGAAAAAATTTATTCGCAAGCGAAAATAAAAGATGATAAAGTTTTTAATGTTTACGAGGCCGCCACAAAAAAAGAATATAGATGCAACAATTGCGGAGATAATATGATTGTTTTTGATTTAGAAAAATTAAACAGCAGTTTAGAGTATAGACATTACCGGTGTAAAAACGAAAATAAAATTGTTAATGCCCCGTCTAAAATCCGTAATCCTGATAAGTATTACTCTTTGACCCTCGCGCAAAAACTTTTCAAAACAAAAGCCCCCTATCAGGAGTGTATTCGGAATGAAAACATTGTTTGTCCAGGTTGTAACGGAACAGATATGGAAATATTTAACCCTGAAAAACAAAAGTGCATTAAATGCCATCAGGGAAATTATGAAACGGTAAAATGGTTTTAAAAATCGCAGATTTATTTTCAGATATAGAAGACTTCGCCCTTCGCTTTCGCGGGGGTTTTTCACCCGCGAACGAAGTGAACGATGATAACGGAAAACCATATTGCCTATCTACTTCCATCCTGCACAATACTTTGCTTATCTTGGCGTGTAGGTTACGGCCCATACCCAAGCCTGCATGAGAATTTTAACCACCGGATTGTTGCTGGGCATCGCCCTTGCCTCGGCCGCCCAGGTTTTTCACCCGGAGCGAGGCACGGATTCCATCACCATAACCTACCGCGACCTCGCGTTTAAAAAGAAAAACAAAGACATTAAAGGGCGCGTACAGGTTCGCACAACAGCAAACGCCACCTGGCTGATGGCGAACGATTTCGGCAAGCTGCCTGCATTTTTCAAAAAGTTTACCCTGAGCGATGGTAACAGCCGCTACCGTTTCACACGCAGCCAACTGCTGCCCGGTGTGCAGCCCGTGCTCGATGCCGCAGTGGAAGAAATCAAAGCCGACACGATATTTTTTACCGATGCGGCACGCAAAAAGAAGCTGCTTCAATCATACCCGCGCCACCGCGACCGGTTTTTCTCAGGCGGAAATGGCGGGTTGTTTTTCAGGCACAACTGGATTCCGCTTTACACTGCCCCCGCAGCGCTGAACGAGCCTGTAACGCTGCACGCGCGCGGCTTGCTCTTTCGCAAGGCGCGTTACCAAACCGACCGGCTTCCCACCGGCTACGCCCCGGAATTGCCGGTAATTAATCCTGCTCTGTGCGCTCCGTACAATCGCTTCCACGAGCTGCGCAAAATGCAGGGCTACGGCCTCGGCAACTTCAAATACATTTCATACCGGCCGTTTGAGCGCGAAGCGGTGCGGCACAGCTTTGAAATTTATTTTGAGAAAAACAGCGCAGAAGCCAAACCCGAAAGCGTACAGCGCGTCATTGAATTTTTGCGCAGCAATAATTACAGCATTTTAAACGCTACCATTGAAGGGTACTCGTCCGTAGAAGGCAGCGAGCAGAACAACGAACGCCTGCAACACAGGCGGGCGCGAATACTGCTTCAGGCATTACGCCTCCACAACAACGAGCCTATTGTTTCAGACACGGTGATTGTGCGGCACGGCTATGACCTGTTCCGGCAGGCCATTCGTGAAACCCCCTACCGCTGGTTAGACACCCTCGACAATGAAACGCTGCGCACCACGCTCAACACCAACGCGGTATTGTTAGGCTCGGTAGAACCCTACCTGGGCCAGCACCGCAAGGCATCGCTGAAGCTGGTGGTGGCTAAAAAACTGGAGAGCGAAGAAGTATTCAATCGCTTCAAACGCGATTTCAGCTATTGGGAACGGCAGCTTGATCCGCGCCACAGCCGGGGCGCATCGCCTGCCGAAGTAGAAAGCCGCATCATGGGCATGATGGAATATATGTTCGACCTGATGATGGCCGGGCAGATCACGCCTCGGCAATTAGCCGAAGTGGTGGATGGAGCGGTAAACAATAAACTGGTTCGGGTGCTGTCTGTGTATCATGAAATCATCCTGTTTGAACGCCAGAACAGCCGCGACTCCCTGGCGTGGGATCAGTATTCGAAAGCCCACAAATTCACCAATTCGTTTTTGTTGGCGCAATCCAACCTGATCGGCCTGATCACGGAGCCGGGCATTCATCACCGGCATGTTGAAAAATTTCGCAGGCAGTTAGTGGACATTCAAACCTACACGTTTGACTACGTGCGCAACGGCTGGCTCTCGCTCGAAGCGTTATGCAGGCTGGATTACCCCGACAGTCCGAAATTCAGGGGATATAAGCTCAACCAGCTTGCGTTTCTTCAGCACATGACACAATTCGGTGAAGTGCCGTGCGAAAAGCTGACGCTCGCAAAAGAACACACGCCTGACACGTATGACGACTCCTGGCTGGACAATTTGCAACAGGAAACAGGCTATGCCCTGACCGCGAAGCTGCCGAACGGAAAATACCTGCCTTCGTTCGGCTCCCCGGTGTACAGTCCGTTGCTGTTTTACCTGAAAAAACTTTTTCTGAACAAGGAACCGAGCATCCGCCAGCACGTGATTACTTCCGACAACTTTTATGAGTTTGATGTTTATACGCTTGCCCGGTATAGCGTTGACCACTGGCAGCCTGCCCTAAACTTTTTTCAGGATCGTGAAATACAGCTGGGAGAGCTAAACGACCTGATTTTGCTGTTAAAAAAAATAAACAAAAACATTTGCCCCAACCAAACCAACCAGCTTTACCTGGACTATCACCTCAAGGCGCTGCACTACCTGAGCGTGTACTACGAGCCGGGCAACCAACGGCAAACGGAAATTGTACAACAGTCCATGCGGTTTATTGCACAATACTACAGCCGCAACGCATCAAAGATTACACCCCGCTTATCGCTTTACCTTTTGCATCAGTTCAATGCGTTTCACACCCTGCCCGGCCGCTACGATGGCACCTGGCACGCCTGGAATATGCTGAAAAGCATTACCGCACAACGTGTGCTTACACAACCGGAAGCTGATCTGCTCGAAAAATATAACCGCTACTTCACCATTCACAAATCATAACTCACATCTTTACAATATATTTATGCGTTTTAAGGACACATACGAGCCATATTGTATGCCATGAAGTACAGCGTAATCATATTCCTGACCGGCAGCTTGTTTTTCTACGGCACAGCCGTGGGGCAAAACCAGCCCCGGCAGCAGCCGTTCGGCAACTGGGTTATGTATTTTGGCGATAACAAAATCAACAGCAAATTCGGGATACATTCCGAGTTTCAAATGCGCAACTACTTTATCCCCAACACCGTGCATCAAACATTGGCGCGGGTGGGCGTAAATTATTACATAAGCCCGGTAAGCATGGTTACCGGTGGGTACGGACTTATCTACACAACGCCTTCCTCTAAAGAAGGCATTACTACCATTGAGCATCGCATCTGGGAACAACTTATTTTAAGGCATCGCACGTATAATATTTTTTTGGAGCACCGCTACCGGCTCGAACAACGCTTTGTGAGAAACATAAGCGAAGACGAATACATTTTTGATAACCGCATACGCTACCGGTTGCAGGCGCTGTTTCCGCTGTATAATTTCTCGCCCTACCTCAGGCATTATTTTATCTCTTCTTATAATGAGTTGTTTATGAACTTAGGCCGCGAACTGTCGGGGCAGTTTTTTGACCGCAACCGCCTGTATGTTGCCGTGGGCTACCAGCTTAGTCCAAAATTTAATCTTCAGTTTGGGTACCTCAACCAGGTTATATCGTTACCAAATTTTGCAAAGCCCGATGTGAACCACAACTTTCAAATGAGTGTAGTGTACAACATGGACGACCTCACCGGACTTTTTACATCAAAATAATTTCAGGAGCGCATGAAGATAAGCAGTTCGTTTCTTTTAGTGTTCTTGTTGCTTTCAAGTGTAAGCATAGCCCGGCAAAGCATGTATGACGGCCAGGCCGTGTGGCTGCCCGCTGACGGAGCAACAGAAAAATTCAGGTTTATTTCTACCGACAGCGCTAAGGTTCTGCAAGGAGAATATTTATGGAGGCTTAATCATAAAAATAATGAAACCGGCTGGTTTGAGTTGGCGCACATCAAAGTTATGTTCAGAAACAATTTGCCCGAAGGCGAAATTGAATTACTCGACTACACCGTTAATTTCGATGTAGATGATTTTGATTTAACCGGTGTGCAGCCGGTTGTTAAAGGCAACAGAACGTTTATCAGGGGTCGGTACAGCAAAGGGCGACCGGTTGGCGAGTGGCGTTTTGAATATGGCCCGTTTGATGACAGCGAGAAACGCGAAGTGCTTTTGTTCAATACCGCCACAAACACCTGGTCGTTTCGCGGAGATTCCGTTTCGTTCAATGGCAAAACAAACCCTGCGGGAATTTTTGACGGCAGGTGGAATTTTAACTATTCCGGCAGAGGCCGGCAGGATGTTACCTATCAAAACGGAATACTTACCGGTATGCAGGTGAATGGAACGGAACAGGTTGAAAAATTTTTTCTTTCTGTAAAACAACAAATCAAACTGGCCGACAGCATTGTAGCAGGCCATACAACAAACCCCTGGATATGGATGTCGGGGTTTGCTGAAAGTGATTCGCTTTACCAACTGCAAACACCCGTTGGCGAATCGTTAAACAAAGCAATGGCGCCTTACCGTATTGGCGAAAGACTGATAGGGGCACACCCGCTACTTGATTTACCGTTGATTAAAGGCGTGTCGGCTTTATACTTTGCGTTAAAAAATAATGAGGCTGCCACGCTGATGGCGTGTACTAAAAAATTAACCCAAGCCGATTCGGTACTGAAGAGTAAACTTGAGCAACCGGTTTTTCAGTTAAGAAGGTCGGGCACACCAGGCATCGACAGCCTGTTGCGTGTAACGGAAGGGCTTATCGCAGATATTGAACGTCAAAAAAACAGGATTGAAAAATTTTTAAGCAAAGAGGCTCGGTACACCTCACCCGAATACTTGCTTGCTGAAAGGAATGTGCAGTTTAAATCCCCCAGCGATTTTGTTTACTACCTCGAAAAAACATCAGGATTATTAGAAACACAGGTAAACGCTCACATAAACGACCTGCGCACTGCCGTTGAATACCTAAGGCTGAAGGGCGATGTAGAGAAAATGGAAGAAGAATGGGTGTTTCTTCGAAACGACATCAGCAACCACATTCCAACAGATGATAAAAACCGGTTTGCGATTGCGGTTTACAACCGGTTTGTTGAGGCAGACTTCAACGAAAAAAAAGGAATTTTTGCCGGGCTTGATTCGTATGAAAGCCGAAGGGCTTTTCTTACCGAAGTCATTGCTTATTACGAGTTTTTCAGGGAGTTCTATATCCATACAGCATACCTCGGTCTTACGGATGTTCAGGAAGAATTTACCAGGCAATACACAAAATATTTGTACAACCCCTATATGGGCGTGAACAACGTTGAAGTAGTGGTAAAGAAAAAATTTCTTCATCACGTATTAAACCAGTTTTGGCCTTACCTGTTAAACGAGTTAGAGCAGGCCGATAACGGCAACCGTTTCCGGGAATTGTATGCCCAGGTGCTTGAATACAAAGGCGCGTTGCTTTTTTTAGCAGACGACAACAAGCAGGAAGCCAAGCGGTTTGAACGAAGAGGCAGGAAGGAAACAAACATGCAGGCTGTTGAAGCGTTGATGATTGAATACACGGAGCATTGGAAGAACAGCGTTGAGTAGATTCGTTGAGTTTATTTTAGACAGGCTTTCATGGATTACACCAAAGAGTTTATTTTTTGCTCCAGGTTGATACGTCTATAATCACATTTTTCAAAACAGTTTCTCCAGCCATGGCATCACATAATCGCCAAACTCATACACAGCGTAACACATGGCTACAGCAAACACCGAAGCACTGATAAACATATAGAGTAAAATTTTATCTCTGGGCGCGCCAAAGCTTACCGCGATAAGTGTGCCACCAATAGGGGTAAGTAATAATGGGGTAAGCACAGCAACACCAGGCAAGCCAAACCGTTGCCATACGCGGATAGCCCTTCTGTTTCCGGTTGTAAATTTCTTGCGGTTACGCAGCCAGCGACTCAACAATTTAGTGCGAAGCCAGTTACCAAAAAATGTAAATGCCACCACGCTGGTCATCATGCCCAGCACAGTAGCCAGAATAGTTGTAACAATGTGCAGCCCCACACCATAGCCCGCTATCGGGCCAACAACAAATTTTAATGTGCATGAAAGATAAATCGGCAGCGCCTTTAACAGTTCTTCAATCATATAGCTAACCTATAATTTCTCACCGTAACATAAATCCCCGGCATCGCCCAACCCCGGCACTATGTACGATTGCGTATTTAATTTTTCATCCAATGCACAGGTATATACGGAATACGGCAGGTGAAGTTTACTCTTTATATATTCAATTCCTTCGGGTGCGGCCACCAACGCGGCAATGTGTACATAAGCCGGTGTGCCGTGTGTTAGTAACGCTTCAACAGATTTAACAACCGATTTGCCGGTAGCCAGCATGGGGTCAATCAGGATGAGATGCTTGCCGGCAAGGTCAGGCGCAGCAAGGTACTCCAGGTTTATGGCAATATTCGTTTCACTTTCTTTCCGATATGCACCAATAAATCCATTGTCGGCCTGGTCGAAAAAATATTGAAAGCCCTGAAAGAAAGGCAAACCCGCACGTAACACGGTAATCAGCACCGGCTGATGGCGAAGCACATTGATAGCGGAAAAACCCAGCGGGGTTTCAACCTGTTCTTCGTGGTACGATAGTTTCTTAGATACCTCATACGCCAGTATCGAACCGAGTCTTTCAACATTCTGCCGGAAGCGCATACGGTCCTGCTGAATAGATTTATCGCGTAATTCCTTCAACATATTGTTGGCAATGGAGTCAACCTCATTTAAAATAAAAGTCATAATGTGCTGTTTTTTTTCAACCAAAATTTAAGATTAAGTTGCATACCAAATACTATGCCCCGCAATAAAAAAATCAAAACCGCTGCCGGAAGCGAGTTCCGGCTATTGAAGCAACTCTGCAACGTCCACGCTCCTTCGGGCGAAGAATACGCCATGAAGGAGTTTTTGCTCAACTACATCAACATGGCAAAAAAATCGTGGAAAGCCAAACCGGTAATTATTCATGGCGATGAATTTCAAGATTGCATCATCGTAAAATTCGGCAAACCGCGCACAGCAATCTTCGCCCACATGGACAGCATCGGGTTTACCGTGCGGTATTTCAACCAATTGTTACCCATTGGCAGCCCCGAGGCCGACATGGGCGCCAAATTAGTAGGCCACGACAGCAAAGGGCCGATTGAATGTGAACTCGAATACGACAAGGAGAACCACGCACTTTACCGATTTGGTCGCGCTATCGACAGAGGCACATCGCTCACCTACAAAATAAATTTCCGCGAAACACAAACACACATTCAAACTCCATATCTCGATAACCGGCTCGGTATATTCAATGCGCTGCAAGTTGCCAAAACCTTAAAAGACGGTGTTATTGTTTTCAGCGCGTGGGAAGAACATGGCGGAGGCGCGGTTCCATATCTTGCAAAATACATTTATGAAAAATGGAAAGTGAGGCAGGCGCTCATTTCCGACATCACCTGGGCTACTGATGGCGTAGAGCCGGGCAAGGGCGTAGCCATTTCGTTACGCGACAAGAACATTCCACGCAAAAAATTTGTAGATAAGATTATTGGTATTGCTGCAAAAAGTAAAATTGATTTTCAGCTTGAAGTAGAGGGCATGGGCTCCAGCGATGGACGCGAACTGCAAACATCGCCTTACCCGTTCGACTGGTGCTTTGTGGGTGCGCCACAACAAAACCCACACACACCCGATGAGCGTGTGCACAAACACGATATTAAAAGTATGATTACCTTGTATAACTTATTGATGAAAGAATTATGACAATGAAAACAAATCGTAGAAAATTCATTCAAACCACCGCATTGGCCGGTGCGGCTTTCACTATTCTACCTTCGTCCTCGCTGTTTGCACAGGATAAAACGCAAAAAGTGCGACTTGGATTTATCGGTGTCGGCCTGCGCGGGCAGCATCATCTTAGCCTTGCTTTGCGCAGAAACGATGTGGAAGTAGTTGCCCTATGCGACATCCAGCAACGCATGATGGACATGAGCTTGAACATCGTACAAAAAGCAGGCAAACCAAAACCACAGGTTATTCTGGAAGGCAACTACGGCTATCGCAAACTGCTGGAAAACAAAAATATTGATGCCATAATCATTTCCACTCCGTGGGAATGGCACACCGTGCAATGCTTAGATGCCATGAACGCCAAAAAAATTGTGGGCTGCGAAGTAATTACCGGCACCACCCTAGAAGAATGTTGGGAGTTGGTGCAAACTTCCGAACGCACCGGCATGCCGTTGATGATGCTGGAGAACGTATGTTACAGGCGCGATGTGATGGCCGTGCTGAATATGGTGCGGCAAAATGTTTTTGGCGAGTTGGTTCACTTACAAGGAGGCTACCAGCACGATTTACGCGAAGTAAAATTCAACGATGGCGTAAATCCCTATGGCGGAGGTGTTGAGTTTGGCGAAAAAGGTTTTTCGGAAGCGCAGTGGCGCACCGAACACTCCGTGCACCGCGATGGCGACCTCTACCCTACGCACGGCATTGGCCCTGTTGCCATGATGATTAACATTAATCGTGGTAACCGGTTTACCGAATTGGTTTCGTATTCATCAAAAGCACGTGGATTGCACGATTACATTGTGAAGACAGCAGGCGAAAATCATCCTAACGCAAAAGTAAAGTTCAAGCTGGGCGATGTTGTTACCACCATGATAAAATGCGCAAACGATGAAACGATTTTACTCCAGCACGACACCAACCTGCCCCGCCCCTATTCGATAGGCTTCCGCGTGCAGGGTACCAACGGCATCTGGATGGACGTGAACAAATCCATTTACATTGAAGGGCAAAGCAAGCAACCCCACCGCTGGGAAGACGCGCAGCCCTGGTTAGACAAGTACGACCACCCGCTTTGGAAAAAATATGCCAACGATGCAGCCGGTGCCGGGCATGGCGGCATGGATTGGTTTGTACTCAATGCTTTTATTGAAGCCATTAAACGCAAGCAACCTTTCCCTATGGATATTTACGATGCCGTAGCGTGGAGCGCAATCACACCTCTTTCCGAAACCTCTATCCGCTTAGGCGGAGAAACCATTGCCTTCCCCGATTTTACCAAAGGGCAGTGGATGTTCAGGAAGAATACGTTTGCGTTGGATGATTCGTATTGAATTGAGTACATTCGCATACCTGTATAGATTAGCAGATATATGAAATAGAATTGCATGCGTATGTGAATTAGTTGATCGTGCAAACAAAGTCGGCTGTCGACTGACACTTAATTTATCGAAACAAAAAAAGAATGAGAATTATAAATCTGCCTGACGTAAATGCTTAAATACAAACAAATGACGGATAGATTAGCAAAACCTTTTTTAAAATGGGCAGGAGGTAAAACACAGCTCATTAACTATATTGAAAAGGCTTTACCCAAAGACGCTCATAAAGACAAATTCACATATATAGAGCCATTTGTAGGCAGTGGAGCAGTCTTGTTTTGGATGCTTAACAATTTTCCCAACATAGAAAAAGCCGTAATAAACGACATCAACGAAGACTTGATTAACACATACAGAACTATCGCAAATAAGCCAAAAGACCTGATTTCAATTCTGCAAATTCTACAAAACGAATATCACAACCTGGAAGGAAATGAGGAAAATAAAAAACTCTATTACTACCAAAAAAGAGAATTATACAATTCAAGAAAAGAAGAACAAATCGGACAAGCCGCTTTGTTTATTTATCTCAATCGTACTTGTTTTAATGGTTTATATAGAGTGAACCGAAAGAACGAGTATAATGTACCCATCGGAAGCTACAAACGTCCAACTATTTGTGACAAAGAGAATATTTTAGCAGTTAGCAAAGCCCTGCAAAAGGTAGAAATTTTATGTGGCGATTTTGAACGGACTCTTGACTATGCGAATGAAGGCTCATTATTTTATTTTGATCCACCCTATAAACCATTGAGTAAAACTTCAAGTTTCAATTCTTACGCAAAAGATGAATTTAACGACAGCGAACAAATTCGCTTGAAAAATTTCTGCAACAAACTTGATATTTTAAATCACACCTGGATTTTAAGCAATTCGGACGTGAAAGGAAAAAATGAAAACAAAAGCTTTTTTGATGATCTGTATGCTGATTTTAATATCCAACGAATTGAAGCAAAAAGAAGTATAAATGCAAATCCTAATAAAAGAGGAAAATTAACAGAGTTATTAATTACAAATCAAGTGAACAATAATGTTGCAATTCAGGCTGTTTAGCCTGAATTTTTTATTCTAATCCCAATCTGTTCAAAGGTAATTCTTCAATGAAATAATCACAGCCAACACTTCTTATATAATCAAAAACGTCTCTGTTACTTGGCTGGTCAAACCAATCATTTAAAACATAATAAAACTGCACATTGATATTTATTGGAGAAAATAATTTGACATATTGCTTTCTTTTAAAATCACAAGTTTGAAGTTTTTCATCAACAGAACCTGAACCACTTTGAAACTTTTTTTCAATGATATAAATAGTATCTTCAACCAATAAAGCTCCATCTGGCAATAATTTTTTAGAAATGTAGTCTGAATAATTGATTCCTCTTATTTCAAGCAGCTGTTTGTATAATCCGTGTTTTTCAAAATAATGAGCCACAACTTCTCCGTCTTTAAAAACTTGATTTCCTATAACTGTAAAATCAGTGTGATTGTTTAAAGCCTCTAATAAATGAGTTCGTGCTTCAAATTCTAATCCGTTTACATTGGTTTGCGATCCTCCTCCAACTGTATTTATTCTTCTCATAATCTATATATCTTGAATAGCACTATAAAACATCGCTCTTCCCGAATAATTCCAATAGGTAACATCTTGTTCAACAAAAAGCCATTTAATACATTCAAGAAGTATTTCAGAATCAATTCCAATTCCAAAATCGAATTCGACTTTATTAGGATTTTGGCAATTATATATTTTATCAATTTGCTCTTTCAGTTCATCATAAAGTTTTGTGTTTACTTCTTTTTTCTGAACTAAGTCATCTATAATATTTCCGTGAGTTGGTCTTGTTGTAGCTCTGCCACCTGGATTAAAATTTGTGTTTGAAACATTGAGTGTAAAATCAAATCCGTTGTTAAATTGTGCAGGTCTTTTTAGATAAACTTCCTGTTCTCCTTTCTTTTTTACTATATAATTGTATCGTGACGTAAGTTCTCCTTTGCCTGTTCCTGGACTTTCTTTCAAGAAAATATTGATAATTTCTTTTCTTAATTCAGACCGATTATTACTGAATTCTTGTTTAGTAAGGTCAATAATATTCATCATTCAAATTTTAATAATTCCGAAATACTCATTCCAAAAGTTTCCGCAAAAATATTAATATTGACTAATGAGGGATTGCGTTCACCTCTTTCTATCATCCCTATATAATTACGATGAAATCCTGTTTCATTTGCAAGTTGCTCTTGCGACCAATTTCTTCTTTTTCGAATACCTCTAATTCTTTTACCAAATTTTTTTAATAAATCAGCCATTATATATTTTAAAGAGTCTTTGATTTTTTTTACTAAAAAAAGCACACAATAAGTGTCTTTTTTATACCTTTGTAAAAATATAAAAAGTAAATCAAATGAATGCCTCTAAAGAAATAGCATTGAAAGAGTATCAATGGAATTATGAGTTTACTATTCCTCTTCAAAGTGAAAAAATTGCTATTTTAGTCAAAGCATTACGAGCAGCTTCAGAAGATAATGAAATAAAAGGCAGAGAGTTGATTGTACCTGATGAATGTGAAAAATATGGGTTTTCAGAGGGCAAATTCGACCTTTCTGTAATGTTACATTTTTTAGCGGATATGTTGGAAGAATAATCAAACCGATGCTTAAACCCTATTTCAAATCTGACGACAAAGACTTTTATCTTCTTCACGGAGATACAATGAAACTTCTGCCGGAATTTGAACATAAGTTTGATATGGTTTTCGCTGATCCTCCCTATTTTTTATCAAACAATGGTTTATCAATCCAAAACGGAGAAATTGTAAGTGTAAACAAAGGGAAATGGGACAAATCCGAAGGGTTTGAATTTATCAACGACTTCAACAGGAAATGGCTTTCGTTGGTTCGTGATAAAATGAAAGACGATGCCACAATTTGGATAAGCGGAACAATGCACAACATTTTTTCGGTTGGTCAAATCTTAACCGAATTAGGTTTTAAAATTCTCAACATTGTAACTTGGGAAAAAACAAATCCACCGCCAAATTTTTCGTGCAGATACTTTACTTATTCAACAGAGCAAATAATTTGGGCAAGAAAAAACGAAAAAGTTCCGCATTATTTCAACTACGAACTAATGAAGCAACTCAATGGCGACAAACAAATGAAAGATGTTTGGAAGTTACCAGCGATTGCACCTTGGGAAAAATCTTGTGGTAAACACCCGACACAAAAACCATTATCGGTTTTGACACGACTTATTTTGGCTTCGACAAAACCAAATGCTTGGATTTTAGACCCATTTGCAGGTAGCTCGACAACAGGAATTGCAGCTAATTTAGCAAACAGAAGATTTTTGGGAATTGACCAAGAAGAAGATTTTTTGACAATCAGCAAAAACAGAAAATCAGAAATCGAAAATCCAAAAATTGCAGCAACATACAGACAAAAAATAGGTGGTTTCAACGACAAAAAAGAACTTGAATTATTCCTTGTCGAAGAGCCAAGAACAGAATACAAAACAGAAATAAACTTTGACCGAGAACGGGGCGATCTGCTAACATCGGTTTTGCGTAATGGCGGGGAAACGGCTTCGATTGAAAATTTGTACAAAGTTGAAAGTTAGTGCTTCGATTAAACATTTCTGCAAAAAATCCACCACTACGCAAAGCCGCAAAACGACCTATGTAATACTTCAAAAAATTATCCACGAGACAAAGTTTATAATGACTTTGTTTTATTTAATATATCAGCAAATAACTAAAAACATAGACACTAATGTGTTAGCACTAATTGACAGTATAACTAACACCTACAACGAAAATGATAAAATAATTGTAGAACAATGGTTTACGGTGATTTATGCAGGAATGATTGCAGAAGAAAATAAACGATTTTCGATTTTGAAAAAACGCGTAAAAAGACTTGGAATGCATCAAGTACTGAAATTGAATATGTCAGCAAAAGATGCTGCTAAATTCAGTTATGAAAAAAAATGGAAAGAATTAGATGAAATCATGAAACCATTAGGGTTTTGACAATACCCTATTTTTTATCTAATAACGACTCAAAACCAATAAAAACTAAAAAGGACTACAAGCAAGCTCTCGAAAGGCTTGAGGTAATTTTTGATGCAAAGAAAGGAACGCCCGAAGGAGATAAACTTGGAGCAACTTGGCTAACTTGAAAAACGTTAATCACCATTCCAACCTTTTCAATAAAAAGTGTGTCTAAGTAGTTAAAAACCAAAAACTATGAAAAACAGAACCGCAATAGCCGGGTTTTTACTGATTGGACTATTCGGTTGTTCGGATAACGATTTTGACATCCGTGGCTTTAAAGATGACCCTTCAATTAACACTTTAAACGGCACCTGGAAAGTAATTTCGTTTGAAGACTATGCCCAAAACACAGTAGAGTATAAAAATCAAGAGAACTCCTGGGGGTTTGATATAATTGTGTTCTTTAATGATACGTTAGACCCAAAATTATTTGGAGGGAAAGTAACCACTAACAGTGTAAGCGGGGAATTTGAATACATAAGCGAAAGACAATTCAGAATACCTCAATATGCAACAACTTTCGTAGGGCAACCTAAATGGGCTGATAACTTTAATCATGCTATATCAGGAGAAAATGTTACGTTCAGAATAAACGACCGCAGGCTTAGAATTTATTTTAACAACGAAACCAAGAGCGTGACATTAACCAAAGAATAACACTCAAACGATTGCATCACTAACCTTGCCCCCATTTAGCGCTCCTCCCCGACATGCCGGATAAAATTGATAGTCCAAATCTTTTTTATCTTTGCGGCCCAACATTGGCTATGAAAATAAAAGACCTCACCTTCAAAAAATTTATCAGCGAAAGCGAAATAAGGCAAAAAGTGAGTGAATTGGCTGCGCAAATCAACCACGACTATGCCGGCCGCGTTCCGCTTTTCCTGCCTGTCCTCAACGGATCCTTTATTTTCGCCAGCGATTTGTTGCGCGAAATCTCGTTAGACTGCCGCGTTTCGTTTGTTAAACATTCTTCCTACCAGGGCACGGCCAGCACCGGCCAGTTAAAAACCCTCATCGGGCTGAACGAAAGCATTTTCAACCACGACATTATTCTTGTAGAAGATATTATGGACACCGGGCTTACCTTGAGCAAGGTTGCCGAAGAACTAAGAAGCCTCGGCACACGCTCGGTCGAAATCGCCACACTCATCCGCAAGGCGCCCGCACGCGAACATGCCGTGCAACCCAAATACATTGGCTTTGATATTGACAACGAATTTGTGCTGGGCTACGGGCTTGACTACGAAGGCCTGGGCCGGAACCTGCGCGACCTTTATCAACAGGCATAATTACCCGCAGAAGGGCAAATTACAGCCGGATGATTATTGCTCCGGTTATTTTGCCAATTGTCATTATCTTGCACACTTTATATTTATACCTTACCGTCATGATTAACCTTGTACTCTTTGGCCCTCCGGGTGCCGGCAAAGGCACACAAAGCGCCAGGCTTATTGAAAAGTATCAGCTTGTTCACATTTCTACGGGCGACCTGTTTCGCAAACACCTGAAAGAAGGAACCCCGCTCGGCAAGTTGGCGCAGGAATATATGAGCAAAGGAAACCTCGTGCCCGACCAGGTGGTGATTGACATGGTAGACGATAAAATAAAAACCAGCGGCAACATTCCCGGAATTATTTTCGATGGGTTTCCGCGCACCGTAAACCAGGCCGAAGCATTGGATGCCCTGTTGGCAAAAAAAGATACCGGCATTACCGCATTGGTTGAGCTGATGGTAAATGAAGATGAACTAAAAAAGCGCTTAGCTGAACGCGCACATAAAGAAAACCGCCCGGATGATGCCAAGCCCGAAGTAATTGAAAACCGCATTGAGGTGTACAAAGCCGAAACTGTACCGGTTGCTGAACACTATAAAAAACTCGGAAAATACTCGGCCGTTGTAGGTGTTGGCGACATTGAGCAAATCTTTACAAACCTGTGTCGTGAAATCGACAGCCACTTATTGAAATAAAAAATCTTGTCGTCACCGAATTTTATCGACCACGTAAAATTTTGCTCCCGTTCCGGCAAAGGTGGCGCAGGGTGTCTTCATTTTCACCGCGAAAAATTTGCGCCCAAAGGCGGGCCTGATGGTGGCGATGGCGGACGAGGCGGTCATATAATTTTGCGCGGCAACAAACAACTGTGGACGTTGCTGCACCTGAAATACCGCAAGCATATTATTGCCGAACCAGGCAAACCCGGTGAATCGCAAAACTGCACGGGTGCAGAAGGCAAAGATGAAATTATTGAAGTGCCCCTCGGCACCGTTGCCCGCGATGCCGAAACCGGTGAAGTGCGGGTAGAGATTACCGAAGACGGCCAGGAGCATATTCTTACACCGGGCGGACGGGGCGGACGCGGAAATTTATTTTTTGCAACCTCCACGCGGCAGGCGCCCAGCTTTGCGCAACCCGGTGAGCCAGGAAAAGAAGAATGGATTATTCTTGAACTGAAATTACTTGCCGATGTCGGATTAGTGGGTTTTCCGAATGCGGGTAAATCAACATTGCTTTCTGTTATGTCGGCAGCCAAACCAAAAATTGCCGACTACCCGTTTACTACACTCACGCCCAATCTCGGTGTTGTTTCCTATCGCGATGATAAATCATTTGTGATGGCCGATATTCCCGGAATAATTGAAGGCGCTGCGGAAGGTCGCGGGTTGGGCATTCGGTTTCTCAGGCACATCGAACGAAACTCATTGTTGTTGTTTCTTATCCCGGCCGACTCAAAAGACATCGCAAAGGAGTATGAAATACTGTTGAACGAGTTGAAGAAATACAACCCCGAACTGTTAGACAAAAAAAGAATACTCGCCATTTCCAAGTGCGATATGCTGGACGATGAACTAACTGAGGCAATCAAAAAAGAATTACCTGCCGACCTGCCCTGCACGTTTATTTCTTCTATAACAAATAAAGGATTAACCGAACTGAAAGACCTTATCTGGAGAAACCTCCTTCATTAGGGATTAGGTGTTAGTTCCCAAGCCCTAATGCCTAAGTCCCAAGTCCCAAAAAGTGCCAGACTGACACAATACGGTAATTGGCAGAATTATTGACAACTTGCAGCCTGAACTTAATGTTAAGCGCTGTTTATTATGGAAAATAACCCGCAAACCGAACAGGATTTACAGAAAGAAACCACGCCTGAAAGCCCTGAAGGCGTAACACCCGAAGATTCGCCCGAGTCGTTTGAAACCTTGAATGGCTCTGATGAAGCCAACATTCAGGCAGAAATCAAGAAATTACAGGACGAATTGGCAGAATCGAAAGATAAATACCTGAGGCTTTACTCCGAGTTTGAAAATTTCAGGCGGAGAACATCCAAAGAAAAATTAGAGATGGTGCAGGTAGCCAATGAACAACTTGTTGTTTCGTTGCTGCCTGTTATGGATGATTTTGAACGTGCCGAAAAAGCCTTCAAAGGAGCTGAAAGTAAAGAGATGGAAGGCTTCATGCTCATTTATAACAAGTTCAAAAAAACACTGGAACAAAGCGGTGTGAAACCAATGGATATTAAACAGGGTGCCGACTTTGATACCGATGCACACGAAGCCATTACGCAGGTGCCTGCTCCTGAAGAAAAACTGAAAGGCAAAATCATAGACGTGGTTGAACGTGGCTACGTGCTGAACGATAAAGTTATTCGCTACGCCAAAGTAGTGATAGGTCAATAAGGTAATAGCATGGCAAAAAGAGATTATTACGAAATATTGGGCGTAAGCAAAGGAGCAACTCCTGAAGAAATAAAAAAGGCTTACCGCAAGGTGGCCATTCAATTTCATCCTGATAAAAATCCCGGCAACAAAGAAGCCGAAGAAAAATTTAAAGAAGCTGCCGAAGCCTACGAAGTATTGAGCGATGCCAATAAGCGCGCACAATACGACCGCTTTGGTCATGCGCGTGGCAACGGTGGATTTGGTGGCGGCCACACTATGGACATGGAAGATATCTTCAGCCAGTTTGGAGATATTTTTGGGGGCGGAAGCCCGTTTGATAGTTTCTTTGGTGGAGGCGGTGGGCGCAAACGGCAACGCAAAGGCTCAAACCTGCGCATTAAACTCAAACTTTCGTTAGAAGAAATTGCCAATGGTGCCGAGAAAAAAATAAAAGTAAACCGCCTGGTTCAGGCCGAGGGCGTAACCTTTAAGCCCTGCACTACCTGCCAGGGCACCGGCCAGATGCGCAAAGTGGTAAACACCATGCTGGGGCAAATGGTATCCACTACAACCTGCCCGCAGTGTAATGGCAACGGACAAACCATTGACAAGCGACCTGCCGGAGTTGACAGTTCGGGCTTAACATCAAAAGAAGAAATTATATCAGTAAAAATTCCTGCCGGTGTAGGCGATGGTATGCAACTCTCCATGTCGGGCAAAGGAAATGAAGCACCCGGTGGTGGCATTGCCGGAGATTTGCTCATTCTTATTGAAGAGCAGGAAGACAAAGTATTGAAGCGCGATGGCAACAACCTGATTTACGATTTGCACATCAGCTTTATTGATGCCGCCCTCGGAACTTCCGTTGAAGTGCCGGCTATCAACGGAAAAGTTAAAATCAAGATAGAACCCGGAACACAAAGCGGCAAAATTCTTCGCTTGCGCGGAAAAGGAATTAAAGACATAAACGGCTACGAAACCGGTGACCAACTAATTTATGTTAATGTGTGGACACCAAAACGGTTAAGCCCTGAAGAAAAAACCACGCTTGAAAACCTGCGAAATTCGCCCAACTTTGCCCCCAACCCGGACACATCCGACAAGGGATTTTTTGAAAAAATGAAGGAATTTTTCCATTGATTTTCAAAACCCTGCCCACAAAGGCTCCGTATAAATCAGATTAAGCAGGTTTTTTTATCTTTTTATTCAAATAATCTTACATGCTGCAACCCTGCGGGGTGTAGCTCGTTTTATCCGACATGCAGAAAGTTTTAGGTGTTGCTGGGGTTTGTTTATTGTTTTCGGGTATGGCCCTGGGCCAAATCAAGAAACAATTTACGGTAGAAGACAATACCGCCTGCGAAAGCATTAAGCTTCAGATAAAGGCCAACAGCGGTAGCTGTTTCATTAAACCCAGTCATAACCCCGAGGTGCTCAATGTATTCAGCAACCAGCAGCCGGGCGCCTACTCCCACCAGTTCCGTAAAGAAATTAAAGACGAAATATGCGAGGTTTTCCTGGCGCTGGAAGATGTGGCCAACCAGGGCTTCAGCCAGTCAATATCGTACAGGGTTTTCAGTTCAGAAAAACCAGCCAGCGACAAGCTCTGGAAAATGTACCTCACCGATAACAAACCTTACGACCTTGAGTTGTTCTACGGACTGGGGAGGGCCAACATCGACCTATCGGGATTATCCGTAAAGAATTTAAAAATCAACACCGCCAGTGCAGATGTAACCATCGGGTATTATAACCAGATTGAAAACCTGGTTGAGATGGACACATTAGCCTTGAAAGTTGATTTAGGCTCAGTAAGCGCAAGGAACATAAGCCTTGCCAGGAGCAAATACATTATGGCCGATGTCGGGTTTGGGAATATCATGCTCGATTTCAGCACAACGCCCGTTACCGGCAATACCATTAAAGGCAGTGTTGGCGCAGGCAACCTGGTAATTATTCTGCCTGAAAACAGCGAGGCCCCGGTTTCTGTAAAAATTAAAGAATCGTGGTTGTGTAGCGTAAAAATTCCGAAAGCCTTTACAAAAAGGGGCAACGGCATTTACGCAAACGAAGCCTACCAAAAAAATCCGGAAAACGCCCTTAATTTCGACCTTGATGTTTCTATGGGCAACATCGTTTTCAAGCAATAGGCCTGTAATCACGCTGACTTCTTGTAATTCCTCTCTATCTTTTGGCACTAATTGAGTAGTCAAAAAAAGATAGACCTGTGGAAGCCTTAACCGCCAAAAACGTTACCAAACGCTACACCCAACACACCGCGCTTGACGATGTGTCCATTTCCATTCCCGAAAAAAGTATTTACGGACTTTTAGGCCCTAACGGTGCCGGTAAAACCACGTTGATACGAATCATCAACCAGATTATCGACTCCGACAGTGGTGAAATTTCAATCTTTAATGAAAAGCTAAACCCGAAACACATCGGCACCATTGGCTACCTCCCGGAGGAACGCGGGCTGTACAAAAAACTGAAAGTAGGCGAGCAACTACTGTATTTAGCCCAATTGAAGGGCATGACTAAAGCCGAAGCGTTAGAGAAGCTGAAAGTATGGCTCACCAAATTCGAGATTAAAGACTGGTGGAACAAAAAAGTAGAAGACCTGAGCAAAGGCATGGCGCAGAAAGTTCAGTTTGTTAGCACGGTATTGCACGAACCTAAGTTGATTATCTTAGATGAACCGTTTTCGGGCTTTGACCCGATTAACGCACAACTCATCACCAACGAAATCCTGGAACTTCGCGAGAAAGGCTCAACCATTATTTTTTCCACACACCGTATGGAAACAGTTGAAGCCCTGTGCGACCATATCGCCCTGATTAACAAATCGAAAAAAATATTAGAAGGCCCGAAGAAGCAGGTAAAAGATGCCTACAAAACCAACACGTTTTTGGTAGAGCATATCGGAAACAACTTTACACTTCCTGCTGATAAATACGACCTGTTGGAGCAATATAAAATTGAAGACAATTATCACCACTCCACTATTCGTATTCGCGGTGCCGACAGCCCGAATCAACTCATCCGCGATTTGGTTGACGTAACCGAAGTGCACAACTTCGTTGAAAAAATACCAACCATGAGCGAAATATTTATCACCCTTGTAAAAGAAGACCCATCCCTGTAACCTTTCAATCCTACATTACTTATGAACAAGATATGGCTTATCATGCAGCGTGAATTCCTGAACCGTGTTCAGAAGAAATCATTTCTCATTGCCACCATTTTAGTGCCACTGATCTTCCCTGCCGTTATTGGTGTCATGGCCTTCATTCTGATGAAGCAGGAAAAAAGCGCAAGTATTTCTGTAGTGGAAGTATTGGATGAAAGCGGGAAAATGAGTTTTGAAAACTCATCGAGGTTTGAATTTGTTACGATACAAGGCACGCTTGAACACGCCAAAACCACCTACACCGAATCATCACACTTTGCGTTGCTCTACATTCCTGATTTCGACCTGTCAAAACCAGAAGGTATGACCCTTTACAGCAAGGAAAACCCCAGTATCAGGAAAATAGATGAGTTGGAAAGCCTTGTAGAGAAACGCATACACGACCTGAAACTGGAACAATTCAACATCGACAAAGAAACATTAAAAAGCCTGAAGACTTCCGTTAACCTGAAGTCGGTTAACCTGAGCGCTACCGGTGAAGAGAAGGCGAGTAACTCCACCATCTTTTACATACTGGGTTTTGCATTAGGGGTACTCATCTACATGTTTGTGTTGATTTATGGTATGCAAATTATGCTGGGTGTAATTGAAGAGAAGACCAGCAAGATTGTAGAAGTAATTGTGTCGTCCGTAAAGCCCTTTCAGTTAATGATGGGTAAAATTCTCGGTATAGCTTCTGTCGGGTTATTGCAATTTTCTATCTGGGCATTGCTTATCGGTGTGCTCTCTACGGCTGCCATGAGTTTGTTCGGGTTAAATATGCCGCAACAACAAGCTATGGAACAGGTAATGCAGCAAATGGATGATCCCGAAATGGCAGAAGCCGCGAAATCCAACGAGAAGATAATGAACATCATGCAGTCGATAAGTGATATTCCTTACACCTACATCGTGTTCAATTTTGCGTTCTACTTCTTAGGCGGATACTTACTGTACGGAGCGTTGTTTGCTGCCGTAGGTTCGGCTGTTGATTCGCAACAAGAAGCGCAACAGTTTACCTTCCCCATTACCATGCCCCTTATCATTGCTTACTTTGGGTTGTTCATGTTTATTTTAAATGAGCCAGACAGTACAGCAAGTTTCTGGTTCTCGATAATACCGTTCACATCACCGGTAGCTATGGTTGGCCGCCTGGGGTATAACCCGCCCCTGTGGCAACTTATTCTTTCGCAAGTATTGCTGATAGGCGGTTTTGTATTCACTACCTGGATTGCCGGGCGCATTTATCGCGTAGGCATATTGATGCACGGCACTAAAGTAAATTACAAAGTGCTGGCTAAGTGGTTTATGATGAAGAATTGACCTGAAAATTGGTTCTGATTACAGATAGCGGGTGCATACATCCGCTATTTTTGTTTATCCATATTATGCAATCGAAATTCTATTGTATAATTTAACGAACGAAATCAACCTGTTACCGCAGCACCTTATACTACTAATCCCGGATGAGTAAGCGACCTGTTCCATCAACGGATTTCTACGAAAGCAACACAAACATAAAGTGGATTGTGCTGGTTATTTCCGTGCTTATCAGTGCCGGGTCAATTTACTACACCAACGTGCTGGTTGATCAGTTGAAGAAACGCGAACGGCAACAGGTAGAGCTTTTTGCGCGTGCGCTTGAATACACCGCCAATTCAACATCCGAATCTTCCAGCGACATTAATTTTATTGCCCAGGAAATCGTTTACCAAAACACATCTATACCTATCATACTACTTGACGGAGGAAGTGGAGCCATTGTTAATTACAGAAACATCAAGGTAAACGAAAACTGGAAAAAGGAACGAAGAGAGGAATTTCTTCAAAAGGAATTAAACCGGATGAAGAGTAATTACGACCCCATTGAAGTTCCATTGCGCGACCCCGAAACCAGCGAAACATTCGGTATTAATTATGTGTATTACCGCAACTCTTTTTTGCTTACACAACTTATCACCTACCCGTTCATACAACTTTCGGTTATTGCCATTTTTGGGTTCATCGCCTACCTGGCATTTAATTACTCAAAAGTTGCTGAACAAAACCGCGTGTGGGTAGGGTTGGCAAAAGAAACAGCGCACCAATTGGGCACGCCCCTATCATCATTAATGGCCTGGGTAGAAGTGCTGCGTGATGACCCCAACATCAAAAACAAAGAGATAGTAACAGAACTTGAAAAGGACATAACCAAACTGACCATTGTTACGGAACGTTTCTCCAGCATTGGCTCCGTGCCTTCGCTTAAACCCGAAAATGTTGTGGCCTTAGTTAACAACGTGGTGAACTACCTTCGTCCACGCATCTCATCAAAAATCAAGATTGAAATTTTCACACTGTCCGAGAACATCCAGGCCATGATACACACCCCGCTGTTTGAATGGGTGTTGGAAAACCTCTGTAAAAATGCCGTAGATGCCATCGGCACATCGGGCACTATTGCCATTAAAATTTTACGCGGCAGCGACAACAAAGTGTATATAGACGTATCCGATACCGGAAAAGGAATACCCCGCTCAAAAGTCAATATGGTTTTCAGGCCCGGGTTTACTACCAAAAAACGGGGCTGGGGGCTGGGCCTGGCGCTGGCCAAACGCATCATTGAAGCGTATCACAACGGGCGGATTTTCGTGAAGGCTTCGGAAGAGAGCCAGGGCACTACCTTCCGCATTGCGCTCAACACCATATCGGCAGAAAAACTGCAAGCGAATTGATGCTTAAAAAGGGCTTTTGCATAATAAAAATGGGCTTTTTACCAATTCACTTCTATTCTTAACGGGCCTTAATAATTCGCGATGGAGGCTTTGTACTTCCTCCCTAAAATTCTACTTTTGCGCCTGCTTACGCTATAGCTTTTAGTGTAAACAAGACCTGCCTTTAAGGGCAAGTTTTCAAGCATAAAAACCCATTAAAAAAAATCAAACATAAACATGGCAAACATTGGTAAAGTAACCCAGGTAATCGGCCCCGTTGTTGACGTTGCATTTGACGAGCCGGGTTCTAAAATCCCCAACATTCTCGATTCATTGGAAGTAACCAAAGCTGACGGAACAAAAATTGTTTTGGAATGTCAGCAGCACCTTGGCGAAGACCGGGTAAGAACCATTGCTATGGATGGTACCGAAGGGTTGGTTCGCGGCATGAAGGTGATTGACACCGGGTCGCCCATTCAGATGCCCATCGGTGACGACATTAAAGGCCGCCTGTTTAACGTGGTAGGCCAAGCCATTGACGGCATCAAACAACCTAAAGGCGATAAATCCCTACCTATTCACCGCTCCGCTCCTGCCTACGAAGACCTGTCAACCTCAACAGAGGTATTATATACCGGTATTAAAGTTATTGACCTGATTGAGCCTTACGCAAAAGGTGGTAAGATTGGGTTATTTGGAGGTGCCGGTGTGGGTAAAACCGTATTGATCCAGGAGCTGATCAACAACATCGCGAAAGCGTATTCCGGTCTTTCAGTATTTGCCGGTGTGGGTGAACGTACCCGTGAAGGAAACGACTTGCTTCGCGAAATGATTGAAGCGGGTATCGTAAACTATGGCGAAGATTTTCTGAAATCGCTTCATGAAGGCGGTTGGGATTTATCCAAAGTAAAAGAAGACGAACTGAAAGAATCGAAAGCAACCTTTGTGTTCGGACAGATGAACGAACCTCCCGGAGCGCGTGCCCGTGTTGCCCTTTCGGGATTAACCGTAGCGGAATACTTCCGCGATGGCGATGGCACCGGCAAAGGCCGCGACATTCTTTTCTTTATCGATAACATTTTCCGTTTCACGCAGGCAGGTTCTGAAGTATCTGCCCTGTTAGGCCGTATGCCTTCTGCCGTGGGGTATCAGCCAACACTGGCAACGGAAATGGGCGCCATGCAGGAGCGCATTACCTCAACTAAAAACGGTTCCATCACATCGGTGCAGGCGGTTTACGTACCTGCCGATGACTTGACTGACCCGGCTCCTGCCACAACCTTCGCTCACCTGGATGCTACTACCGTATTGAGCCGTAAGATTTCCGAACTTGGAATTTACCCTGCGGTTGACCCGCTGGATTCTACCTCGCGTATCCTTCGTGCCGATATTGTTGGCGATGAACACTACGCTTGTGCGCAACGTGTAAAAGAAATCCTGCAGCGTTACAAAGAACTCCAGGACATCATTGCCATTTTGGGTATGGATGAACTTTCTGACGAAGACAAGCAGGTAGTACACCGTGCCAGACGTGTACAACGTTTCTTGTCGCAGCCGTTCCACGTAGCCGAAGCCTTTACCGGCTTAAAAGGCCAGTTGGTAGATATTAAAGATACCATTAAAGGTTTCAACGCAATAATGGATGGCGAATATGATCACCTGCCTGAAATGGCCTTTAACTTAGTAGGTAGCATTGAACAGGCTGTTGAAAAAGGTGAGAAGATAATGGCAGAGGCAAAAGCTTAATAATTTTAGATTTAAGATTTGTGATTTTTGAATTGACTATAAATCGCAAATCTTAATTCAGAAATCGCAAATCCGATAGAATGCAATTAGAAATATTAACACCCGAAAAGAAAGTTTTTGAAGGCGAGGTAAGCATTGCCACCTTTCCGGGCGCTGACGGTTCTTTTCAGATTATGGACAACCACGCCCCCCTCATCAGCTTGTTGAAAGAGGGCACCGTTGAATATAAAGACAAAGGCGCACAACAAACCCTCCGGATAACCGGGGGAGTTGTTGAAGTATTGAGCAACAAAGTTATTTTGTTGGCTGATGGGGTTGTGGAGTAACCCTTATAAGAAGTGTCAAATAAAAAGCCATTCAGTTTTGAGTGGCTTTTTTGTTTTCTGTAAAGTCGGGCAATGTACCTTCGCTTTGGTTCGTGTCCTCACGAACCACTTCAAACAACTCAAAACTCGTCCCTCAAATCTTTTACAAACAAAAAATCCTTTACACCAAGCTCATAAAATCTTCGCCTTGGTTCGTGTCCTCACGAACCACTTCAAACAACTCAAAACTCGTCCCTCAAATCTTTTACAAACAAAAAATCCTTTACACCAAGCTCATAAAATCTGGCTGTTGAATACCTGTACGCACAAGGGTCTTTTGCCAATTGCCAATGCTCTGCTAACGGATTAAGGTGTATATAATCCAGTTTTTGGTAAGCAACTTTTTGTGTATATAAATGTACGGCCAATGAATCCCGCTGCCAAAATTCATAACGCTTATTATGCGCCTCTACGGCATAGCTCGCCAATGATTCCCCATCCTGTTTCAGCATTTTTTTGAACGCGTGTGCGGTGTATTTCAAAAATGAACCCTGCGGATTCTCCTTACCGTTGTTTTCCTTGACCCTCCAAATGAGATGAATATGATTAGGCATAATAACAAACGCAAACACATCAATTTTTCCCGCCTCGCTCAAATATTCCAGCGATCTGACAATTATATCCTTATATACATCGCTCTCCAGCAACTTCTGCCATTTATTAATGGTCGCTGTCCAAAAGTATATTTCTCCCTTCTCTATGTATGACTTTCGCTTATATTCAAATATACTTTTATCCATGACTTAGTGTTTTAATATCTCTTGGTTCGTGCGGACACGAACCAAGGCTGGGGTACAATAAAAAGATAAATGACACAAATGATACTATTTTTCTCATAGTTGCCTTTATTCGATTCTAACAAAATATAATTTTGGTCCATCAACAGGGGCGTTATTTAACGCCATGTTGCTTTCTTGAATACCACAAGCCCAATTAATTGAGCTAATTTTTAAGGTGTAATTTTCTTCACCGCCTTCATATAATGTACCAATATTGAAACTATAGTCGTATTCCCCAGGCTCATATATTATATTTTCTTCAATATTGCTGCTCACTAACAATTTACCTTCTTCATTAAAATGATATATTATGATGTAACAAGAATAATCTGTCACTTTTGGATTATAAAAGACTTCTTCCAGCTTGACAAGTCTCCACTTTCCAATAACATTATCTTGCGCACCATCTACAGCATTTACCTTACATTCCAGATTGTGATTCGAAAGCCCATTTGTTTCGCAACCAGCATGTAACATCAAACAAAAACATAGCATCATTGGCGATGCTATCTTAAATCTATATGTTTTGCCATCTTCCATAAGATCAGATTTTAAATTATCTATCACTTGGGTTAAAGGTCATTTTAGGAAATCGACCTTGCCATTTCGGCCCTGTTTGGTTGTTAGTTCACTCTTTAGACACAAGAATTTACCATAAGGTTGGAAATCGGCAAAAGAAATTTGGACGAAATGTCCAGCTTTTTCTGCTAAAGCGTGTAGAAAGCCCTTCCTTTTTGTAGCGTGGGCTTGGTTTTAACCCTCCGGGTCGTTTTTCGTCCTGCGAAATAGTCGGTTGAAAAACCTCTTCTCAAACTCCCAGAAGAATTTGAATTGCCCGAAAATAAATCCGTAAAACAACAGGAACACATTGTATATCGGGAAAATCAAAATATAATATGCAATTGAGGCCCATAAGGGTTTGTCGCCATCCGGAAACCACCAGGCAAACAACGGGCGCTTAATCAGCAACACGGTGGTACCAGTGCAGGCAAAAACAATCAACACCAACACAACCTGCCAGGTGTTTTTTAAACTCCACCGATTTTTTAATTTCTCAATCCACTGTGCCATAGTTATACTGCTAAGTCGGCAAAGTAATACCAGAAACTATCATCAGGAAGCGAAGCGGTAATTTTCAGCCGCTCTTTTTTTACCGGGTGTACAAATTCAAGCGCACGCGCGTGCAGGTATATTCTTCCGTCATCGCTGGCCTGCGGAAAACCATATTTAACATCTCCGCGTATCGGGCACCCTATGGCAGCTAACTGTACGCGAATCTGGTGCGGTCTGCCGGTAACAGGCTTTACTTCTACCAAATAGCAATCATCTTGCCGGTGCAAAATCTTATACGACAGTTCCGAACGAAGTGTGTTTTCCGTTTCACGCGAAAACGCTGTGGTCTTGTTTTTCTTTTCATCCTTTCGCAACCAATGAACGAGTGTGTCTTCCGGTTTTGGTGGTTTTGAACCCACAACGGCCCAGTAAATTTTTTCTGTTTGCCTGTCGCGAAACAAGGCATTCATTCGCTCAAGCGATTTTGATGTGCGGGCAAAAATCACCACACCGCTAACGGGCCTGTCTAACCGGTGAACAACCCCCAGAAACACCGCACCGGGCTTACCATACTTTTCTTTGATATACCGTTTGCCAAGCTCCACTAAGGGCACATCACCGGTAACATCGCCCTGCACCAGCATACCGGCAGGCTTGTTTATGGCCAGCAGATGGTTGTCTTCGTAGAGAATATCAAGAGAAGGATGATTCATTTTTCAAAGGTATTGAGAATGATACACAGAATTGACTATTTTAGGCTAACCATTTCAAGCAAACTTATGATTAATCGCATTATTACTGCCCTGGTCTTCATGGCCACTCTGTACTCCTGCAACAAGCCATCAACATTAGAATCGGTTAAAAAAGAAATCGAAACACAGCTTGCCGGGCAGGAAGGTATATTTGCCGTTGCCTTTAAAGACCTGCAAACCGGTGAGGAAATCCTGATTCGTGAGCACGAAATTTTTCATGCCGCCAGCACTATGAAAACACCCGTGATGGTAGAGTTGTACAAACAGGAGGCCGAAGGAAAATTTTCGTTAACCGATTCGGTGGTTATCATAAATGAATTTAAAAGCATTGTTGACAGCAGTGCCTACTCATTAAGCGCTACTGACGACAGTGATACGTTGATCTACAAACACATCGGGGAAAAGAGAACCCTGTACGCGCTCATGTATGATATGATTATATGGAGCAGCAACCTCGCTACCAATATTGTGATTGAAGAGGTGGGCGCTACCAATGTAACGCAAACCCTCCGCGACATAGGCGCGAACAACATACAGGTGCTGCGCGGAGTGGAAGACGGCAAAGCCTATCGTGCAGGACTGAACAACGTAACCACTGCCTACGACCTGATGCTGTTGTTTGAAAGAATAGCCCGTAAGGAAATTGTAAATGCAGAAGCCTGCGATGCGATGATCAACGTATTGTTAGACCAACGCTTTAATAATGTTATTCCCGGCAAGCTTCCGGAAGATGTAAAGGTAGCGCACAAAACCGGTTGGATTACAGGCGTGCGCCACGATTCAGGCATTGTTTTTCTGCCCGATGGCAAAACGTATGTATTGGTGCTGCTTTCCAAAGAAGTAAAAGACGATGAAGGCGCCAAAGAAATGATGGCTGCTGTGTCGAAGACAATTTACGATTATGTGAACCGCTAATCTTATGTATCGTTAAATTCGGAAGTAAAGTGAAAACTGATATCAGGAAAATTTTCCTGAACCATTTGCAGCCAACCTTTTGATTCAGCCATAAATACCAGCTTGCCATCCTTATCGCGTGCAATATGGCGCTGCTTGGATGCAATAAACTCATCCAGTTTTTTAGAGTCCTTGCTGCTTATCCAGCAGGCCTTATAGATATTTTGTGGCACAAACTGAACCGTTGCGCTGTATTCATTTTTTAACCGGAACTGAATAACTTCAAACTGAAGCGCACCTACTACGCCTACTACTTTTTTATTTCCGAGTTCGTAGGTAAAGAGCTGCGCCACGCCTTCTTCCATCAGTTGCACAAGTCCTTTTTCCAATTGCTTGGTTTTCATGGCGTCTACGTTTTGCACTTCTTTGAAAATCTCAGGCGAAAAACTGGGAATACCTGTGTACTGCATTTTCTCTCCCTCGGTAAGGGTGTCGCCAATTTTCAGGTTGCCGGTATCATAAATACCCACAATGTCGCCAGGCCAGGCCTCCTCAACCGTTTCGCGGTCTTGCGCCATAAAAGCCGTTGCGTTTGAAAAGCGGATACTCTTATCCTGCCGCACATGAAAGTAGTTGCTGCCGCGTTCAAATTTTCCTGAACAAACCCGGAGAAACGCTATGCGGTTACGGTGCTTGGGGTCCATGTTCGCGTGTATCTTAAAAATAAACCCGGTAAACTTGTTTTCATCAGGCTCTACTACGCGAACGGTGGTGTGGCGATGAACAGGCGGAGGCGCAATGCGGATAAACGTATCCAACAACTCTTTAACACCAAAGTTATTCACCGCGCTGCCAAAGAAAACGGGCGCAACGTTGCCACTCAAGTAATCTTCAATGTTAAAATCAGGGTAAACACCTTCTATCAACTCAACATCGTGGCGTAATTGTTTGGCGTTGTTTTCGCCAACTAAGTTATCAACCTCTGTATTATTAATGTCGTTGATTTCAATTCCGTCTTCAACGGTAATTTTACTGGGCGTAAACAGGTGCAAATTTTTTTCATACAAACTGTAAACACCTTTAAACGTTTTACCCATACTGATGGGCCAGCTTAACGGACGAACTTTTATATTCAGCTTCTCTTCAATTTCATCCAACAAGTCAAACGGGTCGCGACCTTCCCTGTCTAATTTATTTATAAAACAGATAACAGGCGTGTTGCGCATACGGCACACCTCCATCAGTTTTTCGGTTTGTATCTCCACACCTTTCACACAGTCAATCACCATAATCACGCTGTCAACTGCAGTAAGGGTGCGGTAGGTATCTTCGGCAAAATCCTGGTGGCCGGGCGTATCCAGCAGGTTAATCTTTACATCTTTATAATGAAAGCCCATTACCGAAGTAGCCACAGAAATACCGCGTTGCTTTTCAATTTCCATCCAGTCGCTGCGGGCGTGGTCTTTTATTTTCGATGACTTAACCGCACCAGCCTTTTGGATGGCTCCGCCAAACAGCAGGAGCTTTTCTGTAAGCGTGGTTTTTCCGGCATCGGGGTGGCTGATGATGCCAAAGGTTCTGCGTTTGCTGATTTCCTGAACTAAACTCATTATACTTGTTAAGTCATTTTGATTTTCAAGCCGCAAAGAAAATGAAAAAAAGCTGTTTTGGGTTCATATTACTTTCAATACTCTCAGGCGCAGGTTATGCGCAGACAGTTGGCGCCCGAATAGGTGTCAGCATTCCCTATCAGGTTTGGAAAACTGAGGGTATAACTTATACAACCCCAGCTATAGCCTCACTCCATCTTGGCGCAAACCTGAATATGGGGGAAACGGATAAAATTTCTACTCAAATCGAGTTATCCTATTCCGAATTCGGGTTTGGTAAAGTCGATGCAGGTAACGGGCAATCCGTAGGGCCACTTACAATCGACTACCTAAAAGTTGGATGCGCCATAAAACTTCATCCGGTAAAAGACCTGAATATTCATATTGGACCCGAAATCGGTTTTCAAATAACAGGAAACAGAACTTATCTGACCAATGGAGATTTTGGGGCGTTTGCTGGCATTGAGAAATTTTTTACGCCCAACATTGGTATTGGCGCCCGGTATTATCACGGGTTTTCCGATATTAATGAAGACCCTGAATTGAAACAGAAAAACCGGGCTTTCCAATTTTCATTACTTCTTAGAGTTAACAGCAAACAATTGGCGGAATTGGGGTTTTAGCGCATTCATTATTCTGCCATTGTGTCACCCTTTTCCCCAAAAATCCCCACTGGCATACCCATTGATAAGCATTTTTAAACTTTTAGAAAGAATCTTATAAATACAGCATATCATGGGAAAAATTATTGGAATTGACCTGGGTACGACCAACTCCTGCGTAGCCGTAATGGAGGGAAACGAACCCGTTGTTATACCCAACAGCGAAGGTCGCAGAACAACACCGTCTATCGTAGCATTTCTGGATGGCGGAAAAGGTGAACGCAAAGTAGGCGACCCGGCCAAGCGTCAGGCTATTACCAACCCAAAAAATACGGTAATGTCTATCAAGCGTTTTATGGGTAAAAAATTCAACGATGTTAGTGAAGAGAAAAAGATTGTAACCTACCAGGCTGAAAGCGGCAACAACGATACAGTGCGCGTGCGCATTGGCGACAGGTTGTACACCCCGCAGGAAATTTCGGCTATGGTGCTTCAAAAAATGAAGAGCACGGCCGAAGATTACTTAGGCACAACCGTAACCGAAGCCGTAATTACCGTGCCGGCATACTTTAACGATGCCGAACGCCAGGCAACCAAAGAAGCCGGGCAGATTGCCGGGTTGGATGTAAAACGCATCATCAACGAACCAACAGCCGCAGCGCTTGCCTATGGTTTAGATAAGAAAAACAAGGATATGAAAATTGCTGTGTACGACCTTGGTGGTGGTACATTCGATATTTCTATTCTTGAATTAGGCGATGGCGTGTTTGAAGTAAAATCAACCAACGGTGATGTGCACCTGGGTGGTGATGACTTTGACATGAAAATCATCAACTGGCTGGCTGATGAATTCAAAGCCGAGCGCAACATCGACTTGCGTAAAGACCCGATGGCGCTACAACGTTTGAAGGAAGCTGCCGAAAAAGCAAAAATTGAATTGTCAAGTTCGCAGGAAACTGAAATCAACCTGCCGTACATTACCTCTATTGATGGCGTACCTGAGCACTTAGTGAAAAAATTAACCCGCGCTAAGTTTGAGCAATTAGTTGATGACCTTGTTCGCAGAACATTGGAACCTTGCCGCAAAGCCGTTGAGGATGCCGGTGTTTCTATAAACGATATTGACGAAGTAATACTGGTAGGCGGTTCAACCCGTATTCCGCGCATACAGGAAGAAGTAGAAAAATTCTTTGGTAAAAAACCTTCAAAAGGTGTTAACCCTGATGAAGTGGTGGCCGTAGGAGCCGCTATTCAGGGTGGTGTGTTAACCGGTGAAGTAAAAGATGTATTGTTGTTGGATGTAACACCGCTATCGCTTGGTATTGAAACCCTGGGCGGTGTGTTCACCAGACTTATTGAAAGCAACACGACTATTCCTTCCAAAAAATCGGAAGTGTTCTCTACCGCTGCCGATAACCAGCCTTCGGTCGAGATACACGTGTTGCAAGGCGAACGCCCCATGGCGAAAGACAACCGCACCATTGGTCGTTTCCATCTTGATGGTATTCCTCCGGCACCGCGTGGTCTTCCGCAAGTTGAAGTAACCTTCGATATTGATGCCAACGGTATCTTGCACGTATCGGCTAAAGATAACGGAACCGGCAAGGAACAGAAAATTCGTATTGAAGCATCGAGTGGTTTAACCGATGCTGAAATAGAAAAAATGAAGCAGGAAGCGCAAGCCAATGCCGAACTGGATAAGAAAGCAAAAGAAACAGCCGAAAAAATCAACCAGGCCGATTCGCTTATCTTCCAGACTGAAAAGCAAATGAAGGAGTATGGCGACAAACTTTCCGATGGAAATAAAAGCGCTATCAACAGCGCATTGGAGCAGTTGAAAGCAGCACACAAAAGCAACGATATTACCGCTATCGAAACTGCAATGGCCGCGCTGAATGGTGCATGGCAGGCTGCTTCGCAGGAGATTTACCAGGCGCAACAAGGCGCTGGTACACAACCGGGCGCTGACGCAGGCGCAACTGATAATGGTTCAGGTGCCGATAACGTGTCGGATGTTGAGTATGAAGAAGTGAACGATAAGAAGTAATCATATCCATCGGTTACAAGTAAAGCCCTGACGCTAAATCGTCAGGGCTTTTTTTTTACTTACCCATCCTTAACTTTGTCGGCTTATACAAAATTAACATGCTGGTATTAAAATTTGGTGGCACTTCGGTTGGCAAGCCGGAGCGGATGAGAAAAATAGCGAACTTAGTTACGGAAACCCCCGGTAAGAAGGTTGTGGTACTGTCTGCCCTTTCGGGAACAACCAATGCGCTTGTGACCATTGGTGATTTTTTATTGAAGGGCGATTTGGACGCAGCCGAAAAGGAAATTACTGTTCTTGAAAAGCACTACCAGGCTTTTGTTTCGGAGCTTTATACTTCCGAAAACTTTAAAGCCATCGGACAGGAAATTGTAAGCCGCTTTTTCATTTTCATTCGTTTGTTGGCAGCCGGCCACCCCGACAGCTATCGCGATGACGATAAAAGCTACCGCGAACTGTTGGCGCAAGGTGAACTGATTTCAACAGAACTGTTTTACCAGCATTTATTGGAACGTAAAATCAATACCCGGTTGCTGCCGGCTTTGCATTTCATGTCTATTGACGAAAATGAAGAGCCTGAACTCGAAAAAATCGCTCAACGACTAAAGCCGTTACTGAAATCATTAGAGCATGTTGATATTATTATCACGCAAGGGTATATCTGCCGTAATCATAAAAATGAAATCGACAACCTGAAACGCGGTGGCAGCGATTACACTGCTTCGTTATTAGGTGCAGCCATTGGCGCAGAAGAAATCCAGATATGGACGGACATTGACGGTATGCACAACAACGACCCGCGCATCGTGCAGAAAACCTATCCCATATCAGAACTTACATTTGATGAGGCTTCGGAGTTGGCCTATTTCGGGGCAAAAATTCTGCACCCGTCCACTATTGTTCCTGCACAAAAATATAATGTGCCTGTGCGATTGAAAAACACCATGGATGAAAATGCTCCGGGCACGCTCATCAGCAATAAAGAAACAAAGAGTGTATTTAAAGCGGTTGCGGCAAAAGACGGCATCACGGCCATCAACATAAAATCATCGCGCATGTTAATGGCCTATGGTTTTTTGAGAAGAGTGTTTGAAATTTTTGAACAGTACAAAACACCCATCGACATGATTTCCACATCGGAGGTTGCTGTATCATTAACCATTGACCAGGCCGCAAACCTCGATAAGATAGTGGATGAACTGCGGACATTCAGCCATGTTGAAATCGACCCGAACCAAACTATTGTGAGTATTGTAGGCCACCGGATAGGCAACCAAAAAGGCGTGCTCGATAAAATTTTTAGTTGCCTCGCAGAGGTGCCCGTCCGAATGGTATCGGTTGGCGGTAGCTACAATAATATATCCATCCTGGTTGACACGCAGTATAAGGAACAGGTGCTTGTTCAGTTGAACGCAGGGGTGTTTAACCTGGCATAAAGCGTGTGGCTGCCTGAAACATTGGCAATTTTTGTTCAGAAAAGCATTTTTTCACTCATTTTCCGTTAATCACAATTTAATTTGGTGATGCTGCATTGTTGGCGTAATATTAACACCAACTGAAACTAAACCCTATCGGATTAATGGAACTGGTTATTGTTGTCGTCTTCGTTATCGGGTACCTGGCCATTGCCTTCGAACACCCCATCAAAATCAATAAAACTGCCTCTGCCCTGCTTACGGGCGTTATCTGCTGGACTCTCTTTATGGTGGCCGACTCACCGGAAACCATGCTGCAAAGCTCGCACTATCACCACTTTGTTGACGATTTGAAACGAACGGTTGCTGATTTTACCTCGCTTTCTTTATCCGACATTCATCGCGAATATGTTGGCAGCCAACTTGGTATTCACTTAGACGAAATCGCCCAAATCCTGTTTTTCCTGATGGGCGCCATGACCATTGTTGAACTTGTTGATGCGCATAACGGATTTAAAATCATAACTGACCGCATCCGTACAAAAAATCCGATACGTTTATTATGGATTATCTGCATCGTTACTTTTTTCCTTTCTTCAATCCTCGACAACCTGACCACTACGATTGTTATGGTGTCGTTGGGAAGGAAACTTATTCCTAACAAAGAGATGCGGCTGTTTTTTGCCGGTATGGTTGTGATTGCCGCAAATGCCGGTGGCGCGTGGTCGCCTATTGGCGATGTAACTACTACGATGCTGTGGATTGGCGGGCAGATTACCGCTGTGAATATCATGAAGACATTGATTCTTCCCAGCATTGTCTGCGTGGTGGTTCCTTTACTATACCTCACCTTCACACTTAAAGGCGACCTGGGCTTTGCAGAAGCAAAACCACAAGAAGAGGAAGCAGTTAGCAAGAGTAGCTCCCTTATGCTTATTGTAGGAGTAAGCGCATTAATATCCGTACCTGTTTTTAAAACCATAACTCACCTGCCTCCCTATTTAGGTATGATGTTGGGGCTTGGCGTTTTGTGGGTTGTGTCGGAGCTTATTAACCCTGAGGCAGATGAAGCGGCCAGAAAAAAATATACAGCCGCACATGCGTTAACACGTATCGACATGTCAAGTGTGCTTTTCTTTTTGGGGATTCTGCTGGCTGTTGGCTCGCTTGAAGCTATGGGCACATTGCACAACTTTGCCGAATACCTGTCGCGCACGTTGGGCGATGACCGTATCATTATAACACTAATCGGGTTTCTGTCAGCCATTTTAGATAACGTGCCCCTTGTGGCGGCCAGCATGGGTATGTACGATATGACTACTTATCCGCCCGACAGTATGATTTGGGAGTACCTTGCATACTGTGCCGGAACAGGCGGTAGTATGCTCATTATTGGTTCGGCTGCAGGTGTAGCCGCTATGGGTATGGAAAAAATAGATTTCATTTGGTACCTGAAACGCATTTCCTTATTGGCCATGCTGGGTTACTTAGCTGGTGCTGTTGTGTACCTGCTCACCTGGCCGTTTTTTGCTGTACACTAAGAGGCTTTTAAACCAATTGCTTTAGCGCCAGTTCAAAAGATACCTGGGCAAGGTTAGTCTTTTTGCGATTAACCGTGTGTGTCTTTTCCAACGCGGTGCGTATGGTTTCTGAAATGTCCGTGAAAATGGCTTCGTCCGTCATGCTTACTTCTCTTTCCATAAAGTAAGCAAACACACGCGCCATACCGCAGTTGGCAATAAAGTCGGGGATAACGGAAAATTTTTCATCGGCATAAAGTCCGGTTGGGCCGAAAAATATTTCAGGGTCAGCAAACGGAACATTTGCCCCACACGAGAACACCTCAAGACCGGAAGCCATCATGCGGTCAACCTGGTTGCGTGTTACCAATCGCGATGCTGCGGCCGGAATAAAAATCTCGAAAGGCTTATCCCAGATTTTTTTATTCACTTCTTCAAAAGAAATCAACCCCGGAGCATTCAATTTATTTTGAACACGGTTTACCACCAGGTCGGCAATCTCTTCAACAGTAAATCCCTGGTCGTTTAACAGGCCACCTTCGCGCGAAATTATCCCGACAATCTTCACACCCATCTTAGTCAAATAAAAACCGGCTGCTGCGCCAACATTACCCCAGCCCTGCACTACCGCGCGCTTTCCCTCAACGTTGCCACCCCATAACGCATAAAAATGACGCACCGCTTCGGCCACGCCATACCCGGTGCACATATCGGCTATGGTATATTTTTTTGATAACGCAGGTGTATAACGTTCGTCTTCAATTATTTTAATAACGCCTTGCCGTAACTGACCGATGCGATTTACTTTTTGCGCCTCCGTTGGTTTGTAATGCCCGGTAAATACGCCCTCTTGCGGGTGCCAAATGCCGACATCTTCCGTAATAGGAATTACTTCATGGATTTCGTCAACATTCAAATCGCCACCGGTACCGTAATAATATTTCAACAACGGCATTACGGCCGCATACCAGCGTTGCAGCACACCGGCTTTGCGCGAATCGTTGGGGTCGAAATTTATACCTGACTTTGCACCGCCTATCGGGGGGCCTGAAACGGTGAACTTCACCTCCATAGTTTTAGCCAGCGATTCAACTTCGCGTTTGTCAAGCCCGGCACGCATACGTGTTCCGCCACCGGCAGCGCCTCCCCGCAAAGAGTTAATTACCACCCAGCCTTCCGCTTCGGTTTCGGCATCTTTCCATTCAAATACAATTTCGGGGCGTTTATTTTCAAACTTCTTCAGTAACTCGCGCATGGTGATAACATTAGGCCGCAAAGATGACAAACCATTAGAAACCAATCAACACACCGCTGCTGCTATCGCGTGAAGCGCGTGTTACCGATTTCAGGCAATTAACTTCGTTGCGCACCCGCATAATGCCCAAAAAAGCAAACACCAGTGCTTCTTTAAACTTTACCACATCGGGTTCGGGGATAATAAGGTCGGCACGATTACCGCAATGTTCAATCATTCTGTAAATAAGATATGCGTTAAACGCACCTCCGCCTGTACACAATACCGTAATACGATTTTTTGAATACTGAAATGACGAAGCAAGGCTTATCGCGACAGATTCAGTAAACGTATGGAGCCGGTCGTGCAGCGAAATTTCTTCGCGGTCGAGAATGGGTTGTATCTTCTGTTCAAAAAATTCGCGGGCAAGCGAGGGTTTATCCGAACTTATTTTTGAATACACCTTCGATAAGTCGTTCAGCATTTTTGCATTCAGTTGCCCGTCCGATGCCATCTTGCCGTCCTTGTCAAGACTTTTACCTGCTTTAGCCGCGAGGTAGTTCAACCCCATGTTAACAAAGCACACATCGCTTGCTGTTCGTTTTCCTTTAACCTGCTGCGAAATGTTGGCTATGCCTCCAAGATTCAAACAAACATCATAATCCTTAAACAACACCTGGTCGCCCAACGGCACTAACGGGGCGCCCTGCCCGCCTAAGGCAACATCCAGGCTTCTGAAATCGCCCGCTACCGGTTTGCCCGATGCCACATGAAGCGCGTGAAGGTCGCCCAATTGAAAGGTGAATTTTTTTTCGGGCTGATGAAAAATTGTATGGCCGTGCGAAGCGATGAAATCAACTTGCCGGATAGCATAGAACTGCATGAATTTCTTGCAACGCTCGCCCAAGTAAGTGCCATAATCAACATGTAATGCCAACAGTTTTTCAGCGGTAAGCGCATGAGCCGATGACAGTTTTGAAATCCACGATGCGGTGTATGGAATCGTTACGGCTTTTTCAATTTTAAATTGCCATCCTGAGTTTTTCTGCTGAAAAGTACAACAGGCCACATCCACACCGTCAAGCGAGGTTCCCGACATCAGCCCAAGCACTTTGTATTTCTGTTTTGAGTTCATGTTTTATCTGTTATTAAGTACGCCTTATTAATTCCGGCAATACATCAACTAAGGTAAGTATTTTTGGGTATGAAAATCTTACAGAAAAAATTATACGAACATCCATATAGCGGCAATACAACTTTTTTCTGCCGGTAATACTCATAAAGTTACTACCCGTCTGACGGGTTGATTTTGACCCAGCGCTTTATTGCATTGCATACGTTTACTGAAAAATTGCCGTTAGTAGTGCCTGTAAGGGCTTTGATTTTGTTCGGGAACTGCCCGAAGCTTCCCTTTCAAAGCGGGATTCCGGCAGGGATGATTGGCAAATTGATAGTATAATTGCCCTATATGGGGAAAAATACCAGAATTATGGGCGATTTATGCGGTGCAGGCACACCCTTTTTTGAAAACCAACCGAAAGCAGCCATATTTGCGTGCCCAAATCTGGTGCTGATAGGTTTAAACCGAATGTTATTACAGAATGTCGCAAGCTAAGTCGTATTACTTTTTCCTGATTTTATCGGTTTTATCCTTTTCTGCCTTCAGTCAGGCAACGCGTTCGCCCTTCTCCACATTTGGCATTGGCGAGCCTTACGGCAACGCGCTTATTCAAAACCAGGCACAGGGCGGAACAGGCGTTAGCCAGCCGCAGTTCTGGTTTGTTAACAACCAAAACCCCGCGTTGCTGGTTTTTAATTATTACACCGTGTTTCAGGCGGGTGCCATATTAGAAACTAAAACAACGAGGAGCGACACAGCACGGGCAAAAGGCACCAACGGAAACCTGAACTACCTCGTTACGGCTTTCCCGATAAAGCCCGGCAAGTGGTCAACTTCTGTTGGCTTAATGCCGCTTACCAACGTAAATTATCGTTTGCAATACTTAGAAGAAATTGTAGGCTCGCCCCAACAAGATACCATTTCGGTAGTGGAACAAGGTAGTGGCGGGCTTTCGCAGCTTTATTGGTCAAATGGTGTGCGCCTGCACGACAACTGGGCCATAGGGCTTAAAGCCGCATACCTGTTCGGTTCCATCTCCAACGATTTCTCCAACACACTCGTCAGCGTTCAGCAACCCGTGTACTACACCGCTGCCATAAATGAGAAGACCTATATTAAAGATTTTCAATTTACGGCAGGCTTATCGTTTTCGCAGGATTCAATCGGCAAACGTGATGACTATCGCATCAGCGCGGGGTTAACCTATACGTTCAACACCGATATGCGGGCCAGTAAAAGAACAGTATTTCAACGAAGATTTTTATCGGGAACACCCACAACTTCCGACACACTGGTAGAAAAACGCGGCAGCATAAAATATCCTTCATCGCTGACAGCGGGGCTATCGGTAAGCAAAGGCTCTAAATGGGCTGCCGGAGTTGAATACACCATGCAAAACTGGACGGAGTTCAACAGTATAAATGATGAAGACAACCAAAATCTGCAAACAGCCTGGCGATTCTCATCAGGGGGTGAGTTTACACCCGACCACCTGTCGGACAAATATTTTAAGAGAATCACGTACAGGACGGGAATTCACTATGAAAACGCACCTTTTTTAATAAATAACAATCAGCTTAGAGATTTTGGCATTAATTTTGGCCTTTCTATGCCGGCTGGCCGTTCAAGCCTCGATTTTGCCTTTAGTACTGGCAAACGGGGTAACAGGTCAAAAAACATATTAGAAGAATCGTACTTCAGAGTTTATTTTGGCATTACGTTTAACGACCAGTGGTTTATTAGAAGAAGATTTGATTAGAAATTTTAAAAAGATGAAAAAGTTCGCATTTGTATTCCTGATTCTGTTTGTAAGTTTCACTTCAGTCTTTGCGCAGTGTAGAGAATGGGATTTTCCGGAAGATGCCGAGATGAAGGCAAAAACCGAAGAAAAGATTTCGCTCTATGATGACTACCGCAAAAACAAGGATTTTGTAAGAGCAAAGCCTCACTTAGACTGGCTGTTGAAAAATACGCCCAAACTGAATACCAGTATCTATATAAACGGTGTTGAGGTTTACCAAAACCTGGCGCGTGCAGAAAAAGATAAGGCTAAGCAAACGGTACTGATTGATTCCCTGTTGCTGCTGCACGATTTGCGTATTCAATACTGCGGTGAAGAAGCTAACGTAATTAACCGCAAGGCATTGGCCGCTGTTATGTTTTGGGCTAACGAAAACGGCAAAGAGAAATTCGTTCTTGATTTAATGGATAAGGCATTTAAACTTAACGGAAACAATATTCTTGACGGAACCATAATTCCATACATGCAGGTTATCAGAATCAACAAACTAAAGTTGAAAAACCTGTCGGACGATGATGCGCTTGAACGCTACGATGTCGTTCAAGGTATTTTAGATGCTAAACTCAAAGAGGCTTCAAGCACAGGAAAAAGCGACCTCGTTACCCGTTACACAACCTGGAAAGAAGAAGTTGATAAAATACTTATGGGACTGGTTGATATGAATTGTGATTTCGTAAGAACAAACCTGGGCCCGAAATTCAAAAAGAACCCAACAGATTTAAGCTTAGCCAAGAAGATTTTTGTATTCATGCTTCAGGATAAATGTACTGACGACCCGTTGTGGTTAGAAGCTGCTGAAACTATTGTTAAAGAAGAAAAAGACTTTGGTATTCTGAAAAACCTCGGTATTCGTTACCTCGCGTCAGAAGATTATGCCAAAGCGAGCGAAAAATTTAAAGCGGCATTGGAAGTTGCACCCGGCAATTCTGAAAAAGCGGATATACTTATTTACCAGGGCGCCATTGAAGGCCGCAGAGGCTCAAAGTCGTCTGCACGCGAATTGTTCCGTCAGGCAATAGCTGCCGATGCCTCGAAAAAAGAAGCGTATGAAAAGATTGGCGACCTTTACTATAACTCAATCAACGATTGTAAAAAAGAAGTGAGCATGGCTGAAGACCGTTTGGTGTACCTCGCTGCTTATGATATGTATCAACGTGCAGGCGAATCCAAAAAAATGGCTATGGCTAAAGAACAGTTTCCTTCAAAAGAAGAAATCTTCCTGGTTAACTGGAAAGCCGGAGATACGCAGCGCGTGGCTTGTTGGGTTAACGAATCCGTTACCATTCGCACACGCGATTAAACAAAATCAAAAAAATATAAGAAGAGGTTGACTTAAACGTCAGCCTCTTTTTCATTTATGCGAAACATTTCTTTCATAGTATTATTGGTGCTTGTGCTTTCCGGATGCGGAAAAAATAAACTAACACAACCGTTGGAATACGAAGGGCCATATCGTGAAGCGGAAACTGTTGAACTGTTTTACAGCGAAAATCAGGTAGTAAAAGTAAAAATGTTGGCCGATGTGCTGTATGAATACCAAAATGGCGACCGCGAATTTCCGCAAGGCATATATTTAGAGTTTTTCGGAGAAGACGGCAGCATGACTTCAACGTTACGCGCCAACACAGCCTATTACACCAAGAAAGACAACACCTGGAAAGCTACCGGCAAAGTGGAAGTAATCAATCTTGAAAAAAACGAACAACTCAACACTGAAGAACTCTTCTGGAGACCTGATAAAGAAGAAATATACACCGAAAAGTTTGTGACTATACGCATGCAAACCGAGGTGATTTATGGCGAAGGGCTTGAAGCCAAACAGGATATGTCGTCCTATACCATTAAAAAGCCGCAAGGCGAATTTACCATTGAAGAAGGCGAACAACAGCCCGTTTTGCAAGCGCAATAGCCCTTCAATTTATTATCTTTGCAGGCTTATGAAATTACCGGACATTTTGTTGCTTTCGCTTTCCGTAGTTTTTCTGATTATCGGTATACACCAAATCATGACGCTTGGCCTTGGCGATGCCTATTGGGCTATCATGCTCTCTGTGGTTTTCTTTTTTATATTCACCTATCGAAAACGCAGGTAGCATGGAACCAACCCTGGTTGTTCTTATTTTAATTACGCTTGTTTTTTCCTTCTTTTTTTCAGGAATAGAAATCGCGTTTATCTCAGCCAACAGACTTCAACTCGAACTCCAGGGAAAACAGGGAACCGTTTCCGGAAAAATATTTTCCAAGTTCATTAAAAAACCTTCGCTGTTTATAGGCACCACATTGGTTGGTAACACCGTTACGCTGGTGCTCTATGGCATTTTTATGGCGCAGCTATTAGAGCCGCAGTTTCATACCATACTCCCCGATACTTTTCAAAACGAAGCGGCCATCTTGATTTTACAAACCCTTGCAGCAACCATCATTGTATTGTTTACTGCCGAGTTTCTGCCCAAGAGTTTGTTCCTGATTAATCCTAACGTTATGCTGAATGCCCTGGCCGTGCCGTTCAACATAATATATTACATACTCTACCCGGTTGTTATTCTTATTGTTTCGGTATCGAAATTTGTTATCACCAAAATTTTTAAAACAGAATATTCAGATGAGAAGCCTGTATTCGGACTTACTGATTTGAATAACTACCTGAAGAACATGCAGCGTGTAAAACACGAAGACGAAGAAATTGAATTGGATAAAAAAATCTTTCACAATGCGCTGGAGTTTAAATCGGTTAAAGTGCGCGAGTGCATGATACCCCGAACGGAAATCGTTGCCGTTGATGTGCAGGACGGGGTTGAAAAACTCCGGCAGGCATTTATAGAAAGCGGGCACTCAAAAATTTTAATTTATAAAGACACCATCGATGAGATAATCGGGTATTGCCACTCTTCGGAACTGTTTAAAAAACCCGAAAGAATTGAAGACATGCTCACCTCTATCATCATCGTTCCCGAAACCACTCCGGCCAACGAGCTAATGGTGCGGTTTATCAATCAACAAAAAAGCCTTGCTGTTGTGGTAGATGAATTTGGCGGAACCTCTGGGTTAGTGAGCATGGAAGATGTGATTGAAGAAATTTTCGGGGAAATTGAAGACGAGCATGATGAAGATAACCTTACCGAGCAGCAACTTGACAAAAATACCTGGTTGCTCAGCGCCCGCTTAGAGATAGACTACCTTAACGATACCTACGGCTGGAATCTGCCAACAGGCGATTATGAAACCGTTGGGGGGCTTATTTTGAGCCATACCGAAAACCTTCCCCAGCCCGGAGAAACGGTATCCATCCCGCCTTTTACGTTTACCGTGCAATCCACCCTCGACAACCGTACCGACACGGTGCTGATGACGTATCAGGCCGAAGCATGACTTCACTAACAGGCTAATTTACAGCAAGTTATAAGTCAAATAATTATCCGTTTATTTTCAGAAACCTGTTTTTCTAATCGGCAAAGCGGGTTAAATTTGCGGTCTTTAAAAAATTAGATTTTATGGCATTTATCGGAACGTTGAGAAGTAAGATGGGCACCTGGGTGGTGGTTTTTGTTTTTGTGGCAATAGCTGCATTTGTACTCCAGGATGTTTTTAGCAGCAATTCTGTTCTTTTTAACGATGATTCAGTTGGCGAAATAGCCGGGCATACGGTTTCGCTGAACGAATATCAGCAGGCTGTGCGTGAACGCGAAGCCAACTACATGATGTATTTCAACCGTCAGCCGGGCGATGCCGAAATGCCAACCCTGCGCGAACAAGCGTGGGAAATGCTGATTCTTCGCCATGCCATTGAACCGCAATTCAAAAAGACCGGTGTTGTTGTTACAAGCGATGAAGTAGCCGATATGATAAGTGGCAAGAATATCAGCGAAGGCATCAAACAATCATTTACCAATCCGCAAACCGGGCAGTTCGACCGCAGCCAGCTAAGCGAATACCTGAACGCCATTAAAATGGCGCCCGTAAACTCGCCCGACCGTATGCAATGGGAAATTTTCCAGCGCGATTTACAACCCGGTCGTCAGCGTATCAAATACGAAAACCTGTTGATTAAAAGCGCCTATGTAACTTCTGCGGAAGCGGAAAAAGATTATCATCTCCAAAATGACGTGGCAGAAATCAGGTACCTGTATGTGCCTTATTTTTCTGTAAGCGATACTACCGTGCACCCTACGGATGCCGAACTGAAAGCATACTACAACAAAAACAAGGAGCGATACAAAACCGAAGCTACCCGCAACATGAAGTTTGTAAACTTTGAGGTGCTTCCCTCTGCCGAAGATTCGCTTTCGTTTCGTGAAGAATTAACCCGCCTTGCGGCAGATTTCAATGCCACTGAAAACGATTCGCTGTTTGCTCTCATTAATGCAGAGAATGCGGAGATAGCCTACAATCGCTACCCCGTTTCGGCATTGCCTCCGTTTATCACCCTCGATGAACTTGCCCCTGGCGAAGTGAAAGGGCCTTTTTTAGATGAAGATTCGTACAAACTCGTTAAACTTTCCAAGGTTGGAAAAGACACCATCTTCAGCGCACGTGCAAGCCATATTCTTATCCGTTGGGATGACGACAGTGATGCCTCTAAAAAAACTGCCAAAGAAAAAGCGCGCGATATTTTAAAAGACATTAAAGCAGGTGCTGACTTTGCCGAAAAAGCGCAGGAATTTGGAACAGACGGAACCGCTATGCGTGGTGGCGACCTGGGCTGGTTTAGCACGGGTGATATGGTGAAGCCTTTTCAAGATGCCGTTTTTGGCGCTACTAAAAAGGGCGTGCTGAACGATGTTGTTGAAACCGATTTTGGTTATCACATTATTGACGTAACCGAAGTTAAAGACAACAAATATTATGACATAGCCGTGATTGACCGTGAGGTTCTTCCCAGCGATGCCTCTATAAACAACGCCATTCGCAAAGCCGAAATGTTTGCCGGACAGCTAAGCAACGAAAAAGAATTTACAGAACGTGCCAACAAAGAAGGATACACTATTTACGAAGCGAAAAACGTACTTCCGTCCGACCGCAGAGTAAACAACCTGGGCGAGGCTCGCGCGGTTGTTCAGTGGCTCTTCCGCGATGCAAAAGTTGGCAAGGTTTCGGAAGTATTTGACTTACGCGACCAATATGCAGTAGCCGTAATGACCGGTGAAACAGAAAAAGGTTACAAACCTTTTGAGTTGGCTAAAGAAGAAATTACACCTGCCGTAAAAAATGAACTGAAAGGAAAAATCATCGTGGAAAAGCTGAACAACCTTCAGGGCACATTGGATGAAATAGCTTCTGCTTATGGTAAAGATGCTACCGTATATACCAACAACAGCCTTAAACCCAGTTCAAGCACTCTCACTTCTGCCGGTTTTGACCCGGTGGCTGTTGGGCGCGCCTTTGCATTGGAAGACGGTAAACGCTCAACACCCTATGCCGGAGAAAATGGCGTGTTGATTATTGAAGTGCAGACTAAAACCTCGGCACCGGCCGTTGGCGAGTACAGCATGTTTAAAACACAATTGCAGCAAAGCGCCATTAACCGCAACTCGTCAACCATTGCCGAAGCCATCAAGCACGATGCTGAAATTATTGACAAACGCTATAAGTTTTATTAATTACAGGTAACACCTTTACGGGACGTCCGGGGTGTGCTCCGGACGTTTTTATTTTATGGATAATTCAGTCGAGTCCTTTCGTGAAAAACTCAACCAGCATTATAGCTGGCCATCGTTGTATATGTTCAAATTCATCGTTCCGAAAGGAAAAGAACAGGATGTAAAAAACCTTTTCCCCACGCACGAAGTAACCGAAAAAGCCTCAAGCCAGGGAAATTATACCAGTATTACCGCGCAGATTATGGCGCCTTCCAGCGATACCGTTATTGAAATTTACCAGAAAGCGGCTGCCATTGAAGGATTGATTGCGCTTTAAGTCTGTATTAGCAATCAAATTTTGTATTTTCGTTCCGGTCAAAAACTGAGATGATTGTCCGCAAAAATACCACAAACCCTGCTTTGAAGTCATCGCGGCCTTGAGCCGCGATGCAGGAGATGCCGGCTCAATGGCCGGCATGGCAGTTTTGGTATCTTTGCGGACTATCTAAAACGGATTATGCCATGTGGAGAACGGAAAACAACAGACTGATAAAAACATTTACGTTTAAAGATTTTACAGAAGCCTTTGGCTTTATGACCCGCGTAGCCATAGTAGCCGAAAAAATGAATCATCACCCTACGTGGACAAACACCTGGAACACCGTGAGCTTTGAACTCTGTACCCACGATGCCGGCAACACGGTAACAGAAAAAGATTTGAAACTGGCAGAAGCCATTGACGCATTGGCTTCATGACGGCTCTTTCTTCATCCTTATACATTGTGCCAACACCCATCGGCAATTTGGGCGACATTACCCTTAGGGCATTAGAGGTGCTAAAATCGGTTGATCTGATACTGGCGGAAGACACGCGCACGTCCGGTAAGTTGCTGAAGCATTATGTTATTAATCGCCCGCTGCAAAGCTTTCATAATTTTAACGAACATAAAGTTGTAGAGGGGCTTGTAAAACGGCTGCAACAAGGCGAAACTATGGCGCTGATAAGCGATGCCGGAACGCCCGGTATTTCCGACCCCGGTTTTTTGATTGTTCGCGAAGCGTTAAAGGCAGCTATAAAAGTTGAATGTTTGCCCGGTGCAACTGCGTTTGTTCCGGCATTGGTTAAATCCGGGTTGCCGTGCGACCGGTTTGTGTTTGAAGGATTTCTTCCGCACAAAAAAGGAAGGCAAACGTTATTAAAAAAATTAGCGGAAGAAGAACGCACAATGGTGTTTTATGAATCACCTCACCGGTTGATAAAAACATTAGAACAATTTAAGGAATATTTCGGGAGCGACCGCCCCGTTTCCGTTTCGCGCGAGCTGACCAAACTCTATGAAGAAACAAAGAGCGGAAGTTTGGAAGACGTTCATGCATGGTTTTCGGCTAAAGAAGTAAAAGGCGAAATTGTAATTGTGGTGAGTGGAAAATCGTGAGTATATTGAAACAATATCTTGTTCTATCCTGTTGATATAAAGTCTATGGTATCGTTGGCTAATCTAAAAAAAGATGTAATTCAGCTCTGCCGCGAAGTTGGCGGGTTTATAAGAAAAGAAGCCGCTGAATTCGACCGCTCGAAAATTGAGTTTAAAGAGGGGTTCAATAACCTCGTTTCGTATGTTGACAAAGAAGCCGAAATCAGGCTGGTGCAAGCGTTAAAAAAGTTTATTCCAGACAGCGGATTTATTACCGAAGAAGGAACAGCCGAAGCCATCAAAGACCAGGAATATATCTGGATTATAGACCCACTTGACGGCACAACCAACTTTATGCACGGCTTACCCGTATTTGCCATCAGCATTGCACTTGCTTACAAGAATAAAGTGGTGTTAGGTGCGGTTTATGATGTTGCGAACGATGATTGCTACTATGCAATTGAAAACGAGCCTGCCTATTGTAACGATAAACCTATCCGGGTTTCATCTGTTAACACCTTGCAGGAAAGCTTGTTGGCAACAGGGTTTCCTTACTACCATCTTAACAAGCGCGAAGTTTACTTAGACATTATAAAACTGTTTTTAGAAAAAACACACGGCATACGCAGACTGGGAAGTGCGGCCATGGACTTAGCATACGTAGCGAGTGGAAAAATGGATGGCTTTTTTGAATACAACCTGAATGCGTGGGATGTTGCCGCAGGCGCCTTCATTGTTCAGCAAGCCGGTGGCAAAGTAACCGACTTTTCGGGCGGAGATAATTTTCTGTATGGTGGCGAATTAGTGGCAGCCGGGGCAGTACATAATGAAATGCTTAGGGTTATTCATAAGCTTTGGTTTAAGCAGGGTTAGGTAGGTGTAGGAAACAGTATCGCATGCCTCTGACACGAATCTAAAGTGAAGTAATGTAAATAAAAGACAGTGAAAAGACTATTTGGCAGCGCACTTAAAACACTTGGGTTTCTAACTATTGTTTTAGCATTTCCACTTGTTATTACCCTATTCGGAGCTTGGGGAATTCTATTAGGAATTTACATTATTGGAGTAGGGATTCTTTTATACATAATTGACGCCATTGTCAATTACTTGATTAAGAATCAAAAAATATTTAATGGGCTTCAAATTACACTGGCTATTGTTTATTTGCTTTTTTGCTCGTGGACGTACATGAAATGGCAAGAGCATAACACAATTATCTTTCCGAGTAATTTTAAAGGTGAGGCTGCTATTATTTTTGGTATTAAAGGCTATCCCGAACTATCAAAAACTAAATTTTGGAAGAAAGAGATTCACATTCCGGAAAACAGAGTAATTATTACTTCAACAAAAGAAGAAGAAATTCCCAGTCAGGTTAGGTTTTCATTCAAAGACAATTCAAAAGTTGATTACAGTAAGATTGATTGGAAACCTGGTTTTGAAATTGATTGCATTATTTCGGACAGTAGAATAAAAAGCTGGTTATTCAGAATTGATGGTGATGAAAACTCTATGGTGCAATCCGTAATGACAGATTTGTGTACTAAGATAATAGAAGGCAAAGAAACAAGTTTCTACACGAGCAGGAATAATCCAATAGTACCAGACAATAGAGGGAAATACTTATCACTTACATCCAGAGAGTTGAGTTTGTTACCAAATGGACTAAAAAGCACTGGAGTTTACAAAGCTATTTTAACAGATAATGATTTTACAGAAATACCAAAACAAATTCTGGAAATCGAATCCTTGCAACATTTAATAATGGCAGCAAATCCGATAAGTGATTTCCCATGTAATCTTCAGGAGTTAAAGCGACTAAAAAGCGTATCTTTTGCAGCAACAAAAATCAAGGAAATTAATTGTGATTTATCAACCCTTGATAGCTTAGAGCATTTCGATATTTCAAGAAATGGACTAATAAAATTTCCTGAACAAATAAAAAGTGTTCCAAATCTGATTCAGCTTTCCTTAAACGGCAATAGCTTTACAGATATTTCATTTCTTGACAAAAAACTGAATAAGCTGGAAACGCTTTATCTATACTCCAATGAAATCGAAAGAATTCCTGAAGAAATTAAATACCTCTCTAACCTGAAAGAGTTGCTAATTTTTGACAACAAAATTGATTCTATACCCGAGTACATCTCTGAACTTAAAAGTCTTGAAAAATTAGAAATATGGGACAATCCGATAAAATACATTTCGCCTGAAATAAAAAATCTTAAAAGGTTGAAACAAATGAGAATTGACGATGACCATTTAACATCCGAAGACAAGGAGATTTTAAAAGAATTGTTACCAAATTGTCAAATTAATTTTCAAACGAGGGCAGACAAACACAAATGAGAGAAGATACGGATTGTGAGGCAATGAGTAAAAAGGCATGGCTTTTCCATAAGTTATTTTTAGTTACGGGCACTATTAACACACTTTATCAGTAGCTTTACACCATGTTCCAGAACATCCTGATTGGTTTGATTTTCGTTGCGGCCTTAGCCTACTTAGGCCGAATGATTTACCGCTCCTTTAGGGCAAAATCGTGTGCTTCGGGCTGTGGGAAGTGTGGTGTTGATTTCAACGCCATTGAACGCCAACTTGAGCAGAAGCGCTGAATCCTTGAAATCCTGTCAAGCGGACTATTGATTTTTGCCGCAAAATGATAACTTGACTGAAAATCAATTTGCCATGCGAGCCTCCATTCTATTTACCCTACTGATTACGTTCACTTTCGTTTCTGCCCAAAACCTGAAATCGGGAGGAGTGCTTAAACCAGAGCAAGCCATAATGGATATCCGGCATTATCGCATTGCGCTGGAGGTTGATCCGGCACAACAAACCATTAACGGGTACACCGAAATTGATCTTATTACGTCTGAGCCAACATCCGTTTTGCTTTTTGACCTTGTTAATTTATTAACCGTACGGAAAGTCTGGGTAAATAAACGGGAGCAATCCTTTACACACGAAAATGATTTGATCAGGATAACGTTACCAACACCCATCCGTGCAGGAAAAGCTTTAATTAAGATTGAATACGGAGGAAAACCGGGTATTGCCGAACGGCCACCCTGGGTCGGAGGTTTTACCTGGGCCAAAGACACAAACGGAAACCCCTGGATAGCTATTACCTGCCAGGGCGAAGGCGCTAAAATTTATTTTCCCTGCAAAGATCATCCGAGTGACGAGCCGAATGAAGGCGCTGAATTAATTATAACCGTGCCAAACGGTTTGTATGTTGCGGGGCCCGGCCTTCTACGAAAAACATCAACCAGCAAAGGCAAATCTACCTACCATTGGGAAACAAATTATACGATAAATAATTACAGCATTCTTTTCAACATAGGAAAATACAAAGTTGCTACACGAACCTACACAACGGTAAATGGCAACAAGGTTCCTATGCAAGCTTATTTATTAGAAGAAAATTTTCATCAGGCAAATTCCCTTCTTGATATTTTTGAACGATCTGCCGGGGTTCTCGAAAAATATTTTGGCGAATACCCCTGGATAAAAGAGAAAATGGCCGTTTGCGAAACGCCACATTTAGGCATGGAGCATCAAACGTTAAATGCCTATGGTAATAAATTCAATTACACCAAAGCAGGCGGAAAAGATTTTGACTGGCTATTGCACCATGAATTCGGGCATGAGTGGTGGGCTAATAAAGTAACCGGAATTGATTGGGCCGATATGTGGGTGCAGGAAGGTATTTGCAGTTTTGGTGATGCCCTCTATACCCGCGAATACGATGGAGAAGAAGCATACCTCAAGCGAATGCAGCAAACTGCCCGCAACACACAGAACAGGCTCCCTATTGTAATGGGTGAAAACCTGGATACTGATACCGTGTATCATGGGGATATTTATGGAAAAGGCGCTTTCTTTATGCACACCCTGCGTTACGTGATTGGTGATGAGCTATTTTTTCCAACATTGAAAAGATTGGCCACTGATCCGAAATACACGTATGATAATCTTGTGAATACCAATGATGTGGAGAAATTATTCAGTGAGGCAAGTAAACAAAACCTGAAACCTTTATTTGATTTTTATCTCCGGACGGTAAAAAAATTAGAAGTTCATGTCCGTGATCTTGGCAACTCATCTTATCATATCCGGTTGCTGAACTATGAAGGAGAACTTCCGATTGATGTTCAAACAGAAGATGGCCTCAGGCGAATGATTGTTCCTCAGGATGGCATAAAGATAACCAGCTCGGCATGGCCTGTAATAGACCCGAAAGTATATTACTTAAAAAAAGTTATACAGGAATAACCAGTAATTACGCCCACACCTTCGTTCCTTCTGTACAGTTTTTGCATATCTCAATTTCCTTACGTGATTTGAGTAACGAAGCGCGGAATCGCTGATATTTTTCACCAAACCAGATTTCTTCAAATGTGTTTTGACTAAGGTCGCCCAGCACAAAATGTGCGTCTTTATCAAAGCAACAGGGAACAACTTTACCATCCCAGGTGATCACACAACTGTGCCACATTTTCCAGCAATGATTGTCAAGACTGTTTTTAATGGCGTATTTACCATCAGGCGTTTTTCGGTAACGCGAGTATTTATCCTGAACAGGAATTAAATCCGAACCATTTTCGTAATCGTAAATCTGGGCGGTTTTCAATACTACTTCATCAACACCTAATTCTTTAGCGAGTTTATACACTTCAGGAACCTGATGCTCATTTGGTTTAACCACAAGAAATTGAAACAGAACATGCGGTGTTTTTGATTTTAATTGTTTCTTCAACGCAACAATCCGTTTTGTTCCTTCTATTACTTTTTCGAGGCTACCCCCTACCCGGTACGATTGGTACGTGTCCTGGGCGGTGCCGTCAATGGAAATGATGAGCCTGTCTAAGCCTGATTCAATTGTGCGCTTTGCATTTTCATGAGTAAGATAATGCGCGTTAGTGGATGTGGCGGTGTAAATACCTTTATTGCTGGCGTATTGCACCATGTCTAAAAAACCAGGATTCAGATATGGTTCGCCCTGGAAATAAAAAATCAGGTAACTGAGCTTGGGCGCCAACTGGTCAATACTATTTTTAAACAAGGGTTGCTGAAGCATGCCCGTTGGGCGCGTGAACGATCGTAATCCGCTTGGGCATTCCGGGCAACGAAGGTTGCAACTTGTTGTTGGTTCAATGGAAATACTAACGGGCCATCCGTTGATGTTCGGCTTTCCTGAAATTTTAGATTGATGATAACTTGACCAGATGCGCACTGCGTTGATAACACGCTGTGGAGTTGCCTTTGAAATCCCGTTCCATATATCCCAACCGTTTCCCATTATGACTGAGTTTGTATTGGGATTATTACGATAAACGTTGTGCCTTCGTTATACACAGATTCAACCTGGATAGTGCCTTCTAATTTTTCAACCATCTCTTTAACAATATACAATCCAAGTCCCGATCCGCCCGCACGGTCTGTGGCCCGGTAAAACATATCAAATATTTTTTCTTTTACTTCGGCTTGTATGCCAATACCATTATCCCTTATGGAAAACGTAATATTCTCCTCATCCTGAACAACCGAGATTTCAATACGAGGGTTCTCCTTTTTCAGGTTGTGATATTTTATAGCATTGGAAATAATATTCGACAGGATAACCTTTAGCCGACTTTGATCGGAATACATTTCGTGCACCTGGCAGTCGGTTGAAAACGCTATCTGGTCGGCACCGCTCATGTACTTTAGGTTTTCGAGTATTTCATGAATCATCGGCTCTACAGCAAACAACTCAATTGTTCGGTCAGTTCGTGCGTTGCGCGAGTATTCAATAATATCACGAATAAACGTATCTAACCTGACAACCCGTTCGTTAATCAACTCGAAATACTTCTTATCTGTCTCGCTTTGCGATTCCATTATGGCAAGGCGCGAAAGCCCCTGGATAGACACCAACGGAGCGCGGAGATCGTGCGAGGCGCTGTAAACAAACCGGTCGAGTTCGGCATTAACTTTTTTCAGTTCTAAGTTTTGCCGTGCAATAAAGGCAGCCTGCCTTTTCAGGTTTTCCTCCGCACGTTTCCCCGACCGAATCAAAAAATCAACGCAGGAGGAAATAATGATAATAGTAGTAATGATATTGATGATCATATTCCGTTGCCCCAACCCGGAAACCGACAACTGATAATCCCAAAACAATTTGAAATCAGTAAAAACCAATAGCAACAGTATAATTGAAGAAAGGCCAACAAAAAACATCCGGAGTAACTTCTGGCGATCATCAAAAAGTACATACGCCATAATAATCAACGGGAAAAGGTAAATGAACGCTAATCGTTCTGGCGGAATGACAGAACAAAGAAATCCGATGAATAGATTCATCATCAATAAAAAAATAATTTTTGAGCTGGTCGTTTTACCTCTCCGATTCAAAATAATTGCAATAAAAACAATAAGCGCCAGAAAAGATATTGTAATAGGAATGAACGTCAGCCCCTGATCGAGGGTATCCTTTACAACTGACAAGAAGACGGCCAGGGCCGTTAACATCAGAATACGGGTGTACAAAACAGCTCGCCTGGTTGTAAAAAATATCCCCGAATCCTCCGGGTGCCTTATGCCAAGCCATTTTCCCAGCCTTTTTAAACGTACTATCATTTCAATTATTTCGAAACGAAGCAAAATAATAAGTTGTTTGAATTAATCTCATTTATTGGCCATCTTTCCACGCATGAAAAAAGTATTTGGCTTACTATTGATCTGGCTGGCAGCGCAGAACGCTTTCCCCCAACAACTCTCTGATCAGGCCGAAATTTCGGTTATCACCTGTGGCCCTGGCCAGGAAGCCGTGTTCACCGCCTTTGGCCATAGCGCGTTTCGTGTGTATGACCCTGAGAATGGTATAAATGCGGCATTCAACTATGGGGTTTTTGATTTCGACCAGCCTAACTTTTACCTGAATTTTGCACGCGGACACAACCGCTACCGGTTGGCCGTTCAGGATTTTGAGCATTTTGAATATGCCTATCAATACTACAACCGCTACGTGCATGAACAGGTGCTGAACCTCACGCCCGAACAAAAGCAAGAGTTGTTCGATTACTTGGTGTGGAACGCCCAACCCGAAAACCAATTTTACTTTTACGATTATTTCTATGACAACTGCGCCACCAAACTCCCGGAAATTATTCAAAAAGTTTTTGGCGATGCCGTAGTGTTTGACGGATCATACATCAAAGAACCCCGATCCATTCGGGCGCTGACAGACTTATACCTGAAGTATCAACCCTGGGGCGATTTGGGCATTGACCTTTGCTTAGGTTTGCCGATGGATAAAATAGCTACGCCTTATGAACACATGTTTTTGCCCGACTATGTTGAACTGGGGTTCGACCACGCAACGATTAACGGTGAGCCATTAGTAAAGCAAAAAGTGTTGCGCTACGAAGCAAGACCCGAAACATTCAGCAACGGAGTTTTTCAGCCGCTTTATGTTTTTTCATTTTTTGCATTGATCGTTCTCGCCATCAGCATTTATGACTTTAAGCGAAAAAAAATTTCAACCTGGCTTGATGCTATTGTATTTGGTATAATCGGTTTAATAGGTCTGTTATTGTTGTTACTTTGGGTAGCTACCGACCACCGGGCGGCTGCCAGCAATATGAACCTGCTATGGGCTTTACCTACACACGTTGTAGTTGCCTTCCTGTTGTTCAAACCACGAAAGTGGGTAAAAAAATATTTTACAGGCGTTTTATTTTTAAACATCCTTCTTTTGATAACCTGGGCATGGCTTTCGCAAACGCTTCATTATTCGTTGACACCGGTTGTGATTGCACTTACAATGCGGGCTTATGTTCGGTTCAAATTGGTTCTGTAATCCAAATCATTGCCGGTCAAACTTTCCTTTTTTATAGCCTGTCAGGTATTTGTGCTTTACCGGAGTTTCATCAGTTTCAGGATTGTCGCTCTTGCTCTCAAACGTTATTTCATTGGTATTGAAATCAATTTTTGTATTGATGACGGAACTGTATGCAGCATCGTTCGCTCCTGAAATTAAAAGATAATCGCTTATCTCAAAAAAGAAGTCATCGTTAGCTTGGCAATTTAAAAAATCAGGTAATGGCTTATAGGAAATTATCACTCCAAAATTTTATTCACCAATTCTCTCTCAAATTCTCTAAACACTTCACGCAGGCCGGTGTTGCCATCGGTTCCGTAGTTCACAAAAAAGATCATGAGCCGGTTGTTGCGCGTAGGAAACAGAAACAAATCGGCACTATAACCGAGGTCGCGTCCGGAGTGGCCAATGCCCCGGTGTTCAGAGAAATTCTTGAACTTCCGCACCATGCCTACACCTAAATCGTTTTCTTCGTGGTCGTTTTCAGGTAGCCACTGCTGCATGGTTTCGAGGCTTGCTTCGCTAATCAATGTTTTATCATAGTAAAGAGCTCTGATGAATTTGTGCAAATCCGTAACGGTACTGAAAATTCCGCCATATCCATTGCCACTACCGGTAACAAGGTTCGATACATTTACAATTGTATTGTTGTTGTATAAATCATAATAGCCTTGCGCCACATTTTCTGGCAGCTTCTCGCGCGACTGCAAGTAGGTTTGATCCATGTCCAACGGTTCAAAAATCATTTCGCGCAACGCTTTACTGTGGTGGTAGCCCAGCACTTTATCCAGACACATGCTAACAAAAATAGTGTTTGTGTTGCTATACGAAACACCCTGATTGGGTTCAAAGCCCACCTCTTTGCCGTAAGCAAATTTCAGCAGGTCTTCGGCATCCCACTGGCGGTTGGGGTTGTTTAATACCGCAAGGTAAAACTCAGCATCGCTTATAATATCGTAAATGCCGGTGGTGTGGTGCATACAATCTTTGATGGTTACCTTATCGGCATTTTTAATTTTCGATAAAATTTTTCCGTCCACATATTTTGAAATCGGGTCGTTAATATCAAGCAGGCCATCTTCCTGGAGCATAAACGCGAGGGTGGCCACCATCAACTTGGTGATGCTCGCAGCCTTTGACGGATTGCACGGAAAAAAAGGCACGTTGCGGTCAATGTCGGCTTTGCCCGTATAGCCAATCCAGATTCCGTCTTCATCTTCTACCAATGCCGAAATGCCGGGCAAGCCTTTCTTTACATACTTATCAAGAATAGATTCAAAACTTTCGGCCTTTGGGTGCAATGTGTTGACGTTGCCCGGAAGCGCATACGTGCACGTGGTGGTCGGCCTGATGTCGGCTTCGCGGCAGGAAAAAACCACGAGCACAATAAATACTACACTTATCTTTTTAAAATTCATTTTTTTAACGATTTAGAAACTCCAACCTGAAACGTATTGTATGGCAACAGTGGCACATACGATTTAACAAACGGTGTTTGCAGCAATACTCCGTAGTTCAGCAATACGTTTATATCGGAACTAACCTTATAAGCCCCCGATATGGAAAACTTTATCATGCCCTGTGCCCGGCCTATGCTCTTTATCTTTTCATACTCACCGTTGCTGTTCAATTCAAAACGATCAACCGCAGGAATGCTGTGCAGATAACCGCCACCGAGGTGCGCCCGCGCTTCAAACGATTTACCGAGATTTTGCCGGTAAATAATTTCGGTAAACACCGGAATACCATGCTGCACAAAACGATGATACAAATAGCCCGCATGAAGCGATTGTTCCCAGGCGTGCTTGTTTTTTTCTTTCCACACCAACCGCGCACCAACAGTTGTGTAGGTGTGGTAGTTTGTGTAAAACAACTGTGGCGCACCGGCAAACGGCAGGGCGGTTACGGCATTGCCGGTTTCAACAACAAGCGCGGATAGTTTTAGCTGTCCATACACAACACCGTGTGCAACAAGCAACATAAAAATTATGCACGGGGTAATTAAGGTTTTGTATTTCTTTTGCATCGTGCGATGGTTAGTTTAGTAAGAAATGATATTTGTTTGCCGTTACAAAAAGATAGGTTGCATAAAACTGTATAATTTCACTGAGCAACTCGGGGTTGTAGGCAGGCGCAATATGTAAATCGTATTGCTCTGCATTTGCTCTATCTATTTTGTAATTTAGGCCGGAGGTTATAAAGGTTTTATTCTTCGACAGGCGTTGCCCTTGATAGCCCGCCTTCTCGTTCAGGTTAAGCAATGAGATATACACGGCAGGTTTGTCATCAACAGAAACCAACATGAAGTTGTCTATTTGAGCATGGCGTATCTCAAATTTTTTTCCGTTAAACTGCCCTTCCAATTTTTGCACTACTTGCGGATCGTAGCCCATCTGATTTTCAGTATAATACCCACCCAACAAGTTTAGCCTGGTTTTTCCGGTGTTCAACGAGTCTGAAATTATTTCCTGCGAATATTCAAACTGCCCCAACAGTTCGTCTTTATTATATATGCCCATAACAATGGGCGAAGCCAGGCTTCTGGTTTCCCTATCTCCGCGTGTTTCTCTTTCGATCTTCAAAAGATATTCGATTTTTAATTTTCGCTCCTGTGTTGGTTTAAACATTATTGTAGTGCTGTGCTCTACTTTTTCGATTTCATCATACCCAATATTAAATTTTGTAATGGCCGATAGCAAACCCGCAGACAGCCTGTCTTTGATGCTTGGCGACATGGCACTTCTCGTGATGCTTCCTTCCTTTACGGCATAGATGTTTACACTGGCCGAATCCTGTTGTACTTCTATGAAGCGCCTGAGTGCGCCAGATGATGTTTCCAGCAAGGTGTATGAATCGCGCACGGGCAGCCATTCGTCAAGTGCACGTTTCTCATTTTCTGTCGATCCAACCCCGAATGCTTTTGGTTGTGGCGGAAGTAAGCCCAGCACTTCATCGGTTGTTTGTGTGAGGTAGCGGATAAAATCATTTTCATATACCCAACGGCCTCGTTTAAAATACAGTGAAACCGATACGGGCGAAAGCTCATGCCTGATTTGCTTATTGAAAAACTCGCTCTTTTTATTTCTTATTTTAATGTCAATGTCCCAGTAAACGGCATGGCTCGATGTGGCGCGGGTAATGGAAGAACCTATGCTGATGAAATAATCGGCAGAAGCCGGTTCGTATTTCGGGAATTTGTTTTTCGCTTTCGCAAACCCCATGATAACGCGGTAATCAATTTTTTCGGGGAAGATAATTTCATCACACTTCAAATATGTTTGCAGGCTGTTGCCGATGGACTGCAGCACCGAATCTTTTACATGCTGATAATTAAAATAATTTGGGGCGGCTTCTTCCTCCATCCAACGCAACGAATGTTCTATCTGCACCACCTTTGCCTTTTTTGGCTGGGCCATAATGGCTACGGGCAAACCGATAATGATGAGCATGAACAAAATACGGATTATATACAGCATGGTTTTGTATGCTCTCATCTAATACTTGCTCTGTCAATACCCGGTGGAATGCCCTGTGGAAACCGTGCAAACATACGTAGTTTGTCGTAGGTCATGTCGGCTTCGCTGTATCGGAATGCATTCTCTGACGATGCCGTTACCGACACCGTAACCAGCAGGTTTACCGGCAACGACACCGGAAAATAAAACCCGTGCATTCCTGCCGCAGGCAGTGAAGCCGGTATCGACCACCAGTAACGCTTTTTTGGCCTGGCGTATTTGAGTGTGAAGTTCAATACGTCTTTAACGGGAATCGTTACGCACTCTTTTGCATCTTTAGTCAGCACTGTTATTGTATCGGTATCAATGGCAATTAATTCACCTTTAATTTCTGATACCAGGAGTGGCTGTATTTTTATATATGAACCATACACGTTCACATCAATGGTATCGGGCGTAGGAAGATACTGCGGTGTTCTGCAACCTGCAATCAGCATCGGTAGTATGAAGGCGGCAGTCCAAATGATTTTTTTCATTGTTAATACGAAAATGTGTTTGTGTCGATTTTAGAGCTCCAAAATTGCTGCTCCATCGTGGTCTCGTAATGCTTATAGTCTAAGGCTTCTTCTTTGAGAAACTCCCCGGGGTTAAAAACCATTTTCTTCAACGCATCAAAATTTTTGTCTTTAATCCATTGCGCACGCATCCACTCTAAGTAGTACCCTTTGGTATAGAGAAACAACTCATAATCGGCATCAGCAACGGGCATCGTAAAATTTATTTTGTATGCATTGCCCGGCATCGAAATCAGCAACTTATCGGCCGACCGCAGTTGTTGCAATGCCTCTTTATTTGGTTGTTGATTGATGAGAATTTCCGTTGGCGATAGTTCAACAGGCATTATTTGTTCACGGATGTTTGTGAGGGCGACATAATCGATGCGCCAAAGTCCTTTGTTCAGCACGATTTTGATTTTTACTTTCGATGCTGACGGCATTATGGTGAGCGGAACAAGCTGCCGGTTTATCGCAATCGGCCCGGTTTCGTGAAACCCGTTTTGGTATTCCCAACTGCTGGTGGTTTCGTTCCATCCATAAACATCAATTCCTCCAAGCGCTTTTGTTGTGGCGTCAAATCGGCTTCGCATGTCGGGGTTGCTTTCCAAAAGATAAAACACATCGCTCACCTGGTCGCCCATATAGCCCATAGCCGAGTAGAACAGGTAGGTTGTCATCAGAGTTTGGCGAAAGTTCAATACAAGCCCAAGCCCGTTTGGGTTTTCAACACGATGAAATGTCAGGTAAATTTCTTCTTTACTGTTTAAGTTATGCTCGTCCGAAAGTGAAAACCGTTCCGTCCTGTCGGGTTTTAATAAAAGTGAAGTGATGTCGCCCTCGTTTGCCACGGCATGGGTGAGCGGATAATTGTTTTCGCAACGATAAAAGTTATTGCCAGGCGACTGGTAAACGCGCTCGCCCGCTTTTGTCGGGTAGGCCAATAGCTTCACATCGCGTATGCAATGTGTTTCCAGCGCTTCGTTTTTCATCGTTAAGCTGAACGTGCTGCCCGCCACTAAATGATTATTTAATGCATCAACATCTCCATATTCCATCGAGGGGATAATAGCATTTGAAAACCCCTCAGCATCGGCATAATGCACGTTGTCATCTTCATTAATATAAAAAGTAGGGCACGAACCAAAACATGCCTTGGGCACTGATAAGCAAATAATTGCCCCCACTACATTTACTGCCGTAAGAATGCTCAACGCGGCTACCCGCCCCGATTCGTTAGGCTGTATTTTCTTGTTTGTTTCAAACAAGGCTACGCTGTCAATAGCAATGCGGATGGCGCCTTCAAAAAGCGGATTGCGATTAAACCCATACCTTACGCCCGTGCCGCTTACGGTGTTTGATACGGTGTCTATCTCCCAGGTATCGCGCAGGATGGCGATGTCACCGTTTTTCAAATGGGCTTTTAAAAAAAGCTTCGTTTGTATATTATTTGTTTCGTGCAGCAAGCTATTGGCTGTATCGTAGTTGGAGCGAAAAAAATGCTTCGCGCACGACTGCACAACTACGACTATAACAGCCAACGCCAACACACCTGTAATGGTTTTTTTCATCTGTAATCTCTGTAAAGGTTCCTGAAGGGAGGTTTTTACATTGCGTCCCTTCCGGTGTGAAAATAGCAGACAGGCTTGGGTGATTACTTGTAAAAAACCGAACTTTACCTTATTCTTTAATTTTTACCTGAATTGCTATGGCGCTAAATCGTACGTGGAGCTTGCTTGTAATCTGCTTTCTCGTCATGGCAGCCCATGCGCAAACGAATGAGCCGGCACTGGCGGTAAAAAGACAAGAATTGCTCAAACTCCTTTCGGCAGCCGGGCAGGCCGGAGATTTTAATAAGGCCATCCGAACAGCAAAAGAAGGCATTGCCCTCGCACAACAGCACAAGCACGATTCCACGCAAAGCGTATTCAGCCTGTTTGCCGGCATGGGCTATTACGAGCAACAAAAAAAAGACAGCTCCATATATTACCTGAACGAAGCCGCCCGCCTGGCCGATGGGCTGCCCAACATAGCCTTACAGGTACGTTCGCGGCTGCGCCTTGTCGATGTTTATACACAATTAGATAATGCGCGAAGCCCTGTACTTACGCAACTGATGAAAGACCTTGAGCCGTTGGTTGTTCAATTAAATAATCCGCGCTATACAGCCGGCTGGCATGTGGCCAAAGGAAATGTGCACAACAAACGAAGTGAAACCTCGCTGGCATTGGATAGTTTTTTACAGGCGCTTGACCTTTACAAAAGCCTCAGCGACAAGAGCAATGAGGGCGCCATGCTCACCAACATCGGGGGTGAATTGATGACACTGAAACGTTGGCAGGATGCTATTGAATATAACCGGCAAGCGGTTAAAATTTTCAAGCTGCTGAATCGTGAACACTTGTGCATTAGCCCGTACATGAACATGGGCAGTGCGTTTGAAAAACTGAAACAGGCTGACTCTGCGGTTATTTACTATGAAACTTCTCTTTCGCTGGCACAGAAACTTGGCGATCAAAAAAACGAATCGGAAACCAAGCAACGCCTTGCCAGAATTCTGCATAAAGATTCGCTTAATACTGCAAACCATACCAAAGCCGACACTTACTTAGAAGAATCGTTAACGATAGCCCGTGCCGATCGTGGCGACTATGAAGGATTGGTGTCAGGAAACATTCAGAAAGGAAAAATTGCCCTCAACAAAAATCAACTTCAATTGGCGCGCAAACATTTCGATTTCGCTATGGCGTATGCCAAACAATCGCAACACAAACAACTGCTGCGCGATGCTTACTTAGCCGAAGCCTCGCTTTTGCAAACAACCGGCAACGGGAAGGCTGTATATAATTCCATGCAAAAAGCCTATCAATACCACGACAGTATTTTTGACGACCAAATGGCACACGCTGCGGCTGAACTGGAAGCGCGGTACCAGACTGCGCAAAAACAGCAGGAAATAGAAAAATTGAATCGTGAAAACGAAGTAGCCCGATTAGAGCAGGCGCAACAACGGCAACGGTTTATTTTTCTGATCAGCATCGGAGCACTGGTGTTCCTGCTGGTTGGCGGGGGCATTATTGCCTGGCGCGATGTACGGGCACGCAACCTGATGGTACTTAAAGAGCGGGAACTGCACGAGCTTAATCAACGCATTGCCGAAACCCGGCAAACTGCTTTGCGTGCGCAGATGAATCCGCACTTTATCTTCAACTGCATGGCTGCGGCCGATGGTTACATTATGAAAAACGAACGGGGGCAGGCCTCAGAACTGCTTACCCGTTTTGCTAAATTAGTACGCCATGTTTTGGAAAATTCTGAACATCCGCTCATAACCCTCAAAGATGAACTGCAATGCTTGGAACTGTTTCTTTCCATAGAACAAATGCGCTTTCATAACACGTTTACCTACCACGTAAAAGCGGATGAAGCCTTGCTCGATTTTGAAGTACCGCCCTTGCTGTTTCAACCGTATGTGGAAAATGCACTTATTCACGGAATAGCTCCTGACTCAAAACCCGATCGTAACATAACCATTGAAGTAACCGGCAAACCCGAAAACATAACCGTAACCATTCGCGATAACGGCATCGGCCGAAAGGCAGCAGCCCAGCACAAGCTGATTAACCCTCAAAGCCACCAGTCAATGGGCACGCGCATTACAGCCGAACGGCTTAGTTTGCTGGAGTCATCCCACCAGGTATCCGCGCGGATTGAGATCAACGATCTTAGTAATCATCCTGGCGAGGCGACTGGCACCGAAGTAATTATACGCCTGCACAAAACTTTTGCCGCTACGGCCTGATACAAGTATGGGGCTATTTAGAAATGCACGTATTACCTTTGTATATGCTTGCCATACGTGAACCCATCCGTGCTATTATTATTGACGATGAACCTCCGTGCATCGATTCGTTAGTAGCCAAACTTACCGATCATTGCCCTGATGTAAGTATTATCGAAACCTGTCATTCGGCAACAGCCGGAGTAAATGCCATTAATGCGCACAAACCCCAGCTTGTTTTTCTGGATGTGAATATGCCGGGCGAAGATGGTTTTTCGGTATTGCAGCGCTGCCGTGATATGGCGTTTGAAGTAATTTTTACTACGGCATACGATAAGTATGCTCTCCGGGCTTTTCAGTTTAATGCATTAAATTATCTGCTGAAACCGGTTGGTGTTGCCGACCTGGTTGACTCTGTTAACCGTTACCGGGAACAGGCACATATCAGAACCTCGCTGCAACAAATTGAAAGTATGCTAAAACAGGTGCGCCAGCATCAGCAACAAGTGGAAAAGCTGGCGCTGCCTACACTAACCGGCTACCGGTTTATTGATTTAAGTGAAATTGTACGGCTCGAATCAGACAGCAACTACACTCGCTTTCACCTGAAAAACGAACAACCTATTCTGGTGTCCAAAACCCTGAAAGACTACGAAGAACTGCTCACTGCTGAAACTTTTGTGCGCGTACACCACAGCCACATGATTAACCTGGCGCATGTACAGGAATACCGCAAAGGCCAGGGAGGTGTAGTGGTGATGACAGACGGCACTGAAATAGAAGTATCGGCACGAAAGAAGGCCGACCTGATAGCCCGCCTCCCGCTTTAGTCTGAAAAAACCTACACTTACTAACCCATCCGCTACAGTTACGCAACGGTGTCATCTGGCATCATTCCAATCTTCAATTTAGTTGCCAACAAACGCTGCCAACCTATTGAAGTATGTTAAACTATCAACCAACCCCTGCCGGCACTATTGGCAAACCCGTTAAAGCCGACTTACTTGTGCAACAAGCCTTACACAAAATGCACGAAGCAACTGATGTACGTATTGAACGGCTGGCTCAACAGCTTGGCATAAGCGAGCGCTACCTCGAAAAAAAGTTTCAGAATATAACTGGTGTATCACCTAAAAAGTACATTCGGCTGTTACGGTTTAACCGGACAGTTACCATGTTAGAAAACAATTGTAATATGATGGACATTGTTGTTGAGCTTGGCTACCACGATCATGCGCACCTGATCAACGACTTTAAAAAATTTGCGGGTTGCGCACCTTCACGGTTCAAAGTCAGTCATACATAGTTCAAACGGACGCTTACTGACGTTTTCTTTTCACTCTACAAATCACCTTTCAAGATATTCCTTCAGGTTTTTTACAACAGCGGGCCAGGCTTGCTTATGATACCCGATGAAACATAACCGAATCCTTTATCGGTAATATTCCAGGCGAGAACATACAGTCCGCCCGTTCGTTTTACAATCAAGGTACGTTCAACACTCCACCAGTCCCGAAGCATATCGCTGTCGGTAAACGCCTGAATAATTTTTTCGGGCGGGGTGTTTATATCAATGCTTGCTTTTACTTTCCGCATAAAACTCTGTTAGCTTCTATCAGACAATCCTTAAAAATAAATACTAAACCACCTTACTTTATCCTCTTCATCGAAAATTTTTGTGCGCGCTCCTGCCCGTTGCGCACGCCTGATATTTCTGCTACTAAGGAGTCTTGGGAAATTTTGGTGTAGGCTATGCGTTGCGGGAAATCATGTTCGGGGTTTTCAAACACGAGCTTATCATCCGTAACAAGTTTGGATTTGAATGTTACAGCCTGTCCGTCATTTTGATTTCTAACCGTAGGCATATAAAACAATCCTTCCTGTTTTTGCACAAGCTGTATGCTCTCGAACACAACTGTGTCTTTCTCTCTTAGCATGTAACTCTTTCCATAAAACTCTGAATCGTTCACTTTCGACCATGTTTCGTAAAGACTTCCTCTTGAGGTTTTACTCTCCCAGGTGCCGATAAGCCACGATGCCTTGTCTATTTGCTTTTGTTCTGCCCAGCCATATAGAGCCGTTATCCCGGTAACGGCCAAGAAAATTCTGAAAGTGTTTTTCATAACGTAGTTTTCTGTTCTGTACAACATCGCAAAGCGAAGATGAATATCGTGTAAAACTTAGAATTGTAAAAATGCGACAGGCTATTCCGTGCCGATAAACAGGGACGACATTTTCAGGTTATCAGCATAAAACTGCCGGGGGCTAAGGCCGGTAAATTCCTTAAAATCTTTGATAAAATGTGCCTGGTCGTAATACTCGCCTTCATGCGCTATGGCCGTGAGGCTGGTGTATTCTCCATTCATTAACATTTTCAATGTGGCTTGCAACCTTATCATTTTTGAAAGCTGCTTGGGGCTTAACCCTATTATGGATGAAAACTTGCGCTCCAATTGCCTTCGGTTAACATTCACTTGCCGCGATAGTTCATCTACTGAAAGGTTTCCGTTCAGATTAAGGATTACTTCTACGCTTGATTTTACTACGCGGTCGGCAGCTTCAGGACTTGCAAGCCTGTTCAATAAAAAAGTTTCGAGGATTTTTATTCTTTCTTCAACGGTTTGAGTTTGCAGCATTTTCTTCTCCAGTTCTAATCCCTCTTCGCCAAACAATTCCTGCAAAGGCACTGCACGGTTTTCCATTGTACCCAGTGGCAAGGCAGAAAACGGAGTAAAGCCATCCGGCAGAAAGCGAACAGAAAAAATACCGGTATCTCCGGTAGGCTCAATATCAAGTGAGGTGCTGATTTGCCCGAAAACAAAACATCGTGGCTGAACAATAGAATTTCCATTCGGAAGATACTGCCTGTACAAATCACCGTAATGGAATATCATCTCCATGCACCCATCAGGCACTATGCGTTGCTTGCCCGATATAGCCTGGCTATCGCCTTCCAAAATCCAGTAGCACTTTACAAAAGCGCTTAAATTCTCCTGGGGTTGAAAGGTTTGATAATTCATAACGATGAACCAACAAAAGAACTTGTCGCAGTTTTACATGTGAATAGGCCTGTTGGCTGTTGCTGCCAGGCAAGCTTCTTTCACGGCTTCCATGTAGGTTGGGTGTGCATGGCTCATCCGCGAAACATCCTCGGCAGAAGCACGATACTCCATAGCAACCACACCGGCCGCAATCATATCGGCAGCACGAGCACCAATAATATGAACGCCCAGAATTTCATCCGTATTTTTATCGGCTAATATTTTTACCAGACCATCGGTATCCATAGACGCGCGCGCACGACCAAGTGCTTTGTACGGAAACGTTCCTGTTTTGTAAACTCGCCTGTCTTTCTTTAGTTGTTCTTCTGTGAAACCAACACTCGCCACTTCAGGCCAGGTATATACAACACCCGGAATGAGGTTATAATTAATATGAGGTTTTTGCCCTGCTAATTGTTCAGCTACCAGCACGCCTTCTTCTTCGGCCTTGTGCGCCAGCATGGCGCCACGCACTACATCGCCTATGGCATAAATGTTATCAATTTTTGTGCGCAGATGATTATCCACTGGTATTTGTCCACGTTCGGTTTCAATACCAATTTTATCCAGACCAAGCCCTTCTGTGTATGGTCTTCTTCCAATGCTCACTAAGCAATAATCGCCTTTCAATTCAAGTTGCTTCCCTTCTTTATCTTCTACTTTCAACAAAACTTCTTTGCCTTTGTTTTCAATAGCGGTGACTTTATGGCCGAGATAAAACTCCATGCCCAATTTCTTGGTGGATTTTTGTAATTCTTTTCCAAGTGTACCATCCATAGTCGGAATGATACTGTCAAGAAACTCTACAACGGTAACTTTTGAACCAATGCGGGCATAGACTGACCCTAATTCCATACCTATCACGCCTCCTCCTACAACAATCAGGTGCTTAGGAATTTCTTTCAACTCCAATGCTTCCGTGCTGGATATTATCCGTTTCTTATCAAACGGTGCAAATGGAAGCGGTGTTGGCTTTGAGCCTGTCGCAATAATTATTTTCTCGCCTGTAATGGTTTTCGCTTTGCCATCGGCAGGCGCAATGCTGATTGTGTTCTTATCAACAAAAGACCCAACACCGGTATGAACATCAATTTTATTTTTCTTCATCAGGTAGGCAATGCCGTCCACGTTGGCTTTTACCACACCGGCTTTGCGCTTTATCATTTGTGTGAGGTTGGCTTTTGGTTTTGAAATCTCCACACCATGCTCGGCAAATGTATGTTCAGCATTATGGAAATGTTCGGTTGAGTCCAGCAATGCTTTGGAAGGAATACAACCAACATTTAAACACGTACCGCCAAGCGTATTGTATTTTTCAACAATGGCTGTTTTAAAGCCAAGCTGTGCACAGCGAATGGCAGCTACATATCCTCCGGGGCCGGAACCTATAACGATAACTTGATAATCCATATTCAATAATTTTAAACGAGAGTTTTTTTGTAAAACGAAATTTCTTTTTCCTTGCCGGAGAAGAGAGAATTTTATACTCCTAAAATCAATCTTCCGGGGTCTTCCAGCATTTCTTTCACCCGCACCAAAAAGCTAACTGATTCGCGACCATCAATAATGCGATGGTCGTAAGAAAGTGCAACATACATGACCGGTGTAACGACCACCTGGCCGTTCTTCACCACTGCACGCTCTACAATATTATGCATACCCAGAATTGCAGATTGTGGCGGATTGATAATAGGGGTTGATAGCATGGAACCAAACACACCACCATTGGTGATGGAGAACGTGCCCCCCGTCATTTCATCAATTGAAAGTTTACCATCGCGACCACGAGCTGCAAGCCTTCCGATTTCAGCTTCAATCTGGTCGAACGAAAGTGATTCGGCATTGCGGATAACAGGCACAACTAATCCGCGTGGTGTTGAAACGGCAATTGAAATATCGCAGTAATCGTGGTATATAATCTCATCGCCATCAATTTGTGCATTTACGGCCGGCCACTCTTTCAACGCCTGGCAAACTGCCTTGGTAAAGAATGACATAAAGCCCAACCCAACACCATACTTTTCCTTGAACTTATCTTTATACTTCGCCCGCATGTCCATAATCGGTTTCATGTCCACTTCGTTGAACGTAGTGAGCATGGCGGTTTCGTTTTTCACAGCAACCAACCTGCGTGCAATAGTTTTGCGAAGCGAAGTCATTTTTTCCCTGCGCTGATTCCGGGAAACGCCTCCTCCAATTACCGGTTGACCGGATGCTGCTTGCTTGGCAGGTTCCTGTTTAGCTCCCGGCTGTGCTTTTGTTGCGTCTTCTTTAGTGATGCGTCCGCCAACACCGGAACCCTGAACCTGTGAAGCGGAAACCCCTTTCTCATCTAAAATTTTTGCTGCTGCCGGTGACGGATGCCCCGAAGCGTACGATTTATCAGAAGCCGCAGGTTGCGAAGAAGAACTTGCGGAAGAAGATGACGATTCGGATTTAACCGGTTCGCCTTCCATCACTTCAATTTTGCAAATCAAACCGCCAATCGGCAGGGTTTCTTTTTCGTTGGCAATAATTTTCAAAATACCATTAGCTTCTGCCGGTAATTCAAACGTTGCCTTATCCGATTCCACTTCGGCAATTACTTCGTCAAGCTTTACATAATCACCGTCTTTCTTTAACCATGTAGAAATTGTTACCTCAGTAATGGATTCGCCTACGGCAGGCACTTTCATTTCCTTCACTTCGCCAGTTGCTTTCGGTGCGGATTTCTTTTGTTCATCGGCAGCAGGTTTATTCTCCTCCTTGCTGGTAGACGAACCTGCACCGGCTGATTCATCGATTTCGCAAATAAGTTCACCTATCGGCACGGCATCGCCTTGTTGTTTTTTTATGCGCAACACACCGGCAGCCGGGGCTGTCAGTTCAAATGTGGCTTTGTCCGATTCCAGTTCGGCAATGACTTCATCCATCTGCACGGCCTCGCCATCATTTTTAAGCCAGTTGGCAATTGTTACTTCGGTAATCGATTCACCAACTGTGGGTACTTTTACTTCTATAGCCATGATTTGATTTTACAGTTTATGGTTTGAGGGATTGATTAAATTTCAAAAGCAAGCGTGATAATTCTTTCTTGTTCGGACTTATGCACTTTAGAATATCCCGTTGCCGGTGATGCGCTCGACTTACGGGCAACCACTTTCCATTTTTCATCCGGCATAAAGCGTTGAATGTAGGCCCAGTAACCCATGTTATAAGGTTCTTCCTGTGCCCAAATCAGTTCAGCATTTTTATATTTCTTTTGAATATCACTCACTTGTTGTTTCGGAAACGGGTAAAGTTGCTCTAACCGCACAATTGCCGTGTTCTTGATTTTTTTCTTTTGCTGATAGTCCTGCAAATCGAAAAATACTTTTCCTGTACAGAATACCACACGCTTCACATCTTTGGCAGCCACATTCGGGTCATCCAACACCTCAATGAACGAACCAGAAGTAAAATCTTTCAACGGTGAAACTACTCCAGGATGCCGCAACAATGATTTTGGCGAGAACATCACGCAAGGTTTGCGGAATTCCCACTTCACTTGCCGCCTTAACATGTGGAAATAATTAGCCGATGAAGTCAGGTTAACTACAATCATGTTAAGTTCGGAAGCCTGTTGCAAAAAGCGTTCGGGACGTGCACTGGAGTGTTCAGGCCCCTGCCCTTCATAGCCGTGCGGAAGCAACAACACCAACCCGTTTTGCCGTTGCCATTTCGACTCGGCACTTGTTAAAAACTGATCGATGATTACCTGCGCACCGTTTACGAAATCGCCAAACTGCGCTTCCCACACTACTAACGCATGTGGTGTCGCCATAGAATAACCATATTCAAAACCCATAACACCAAACTCTGAAAGTAACGAGTTATACATGTATAACTTCGCCTGTTCCGCATCAATATGATTTAGTCCGCAATACGATTGATTGGTATTTATATCCCAAAAGAATGCATGGCGATGCGAAAATGTGCCGCGCTTAACATCCTGACCGGACATGCGCACAATACACTTTTCCAACAATAACGAGCCAAACGCGAGAAGTTCTGCCTCGGCCCAGCCTAATGTTTTAGAAGCAAAGAAAGCATCTTTGCGGTCTTTCAACAGTTTATCAATTTGCTTAATGGGCTTAAAACCATCAGGAATGGTAGTAAGCGCTTTCCCTACTTTCTCTACCATAGAAGCCGACACACCGGTTTTTGGCGACTGGTCGAAATCTTCTGCTACAGCTTTGCGCATGTTTGCCCACTCTTCTTCACTGTCCTGGAATTTATACGGAAGCGGCTTCTGTTTCACTTCATTTAACCTATCCTGCAACTGGTTCCGGAATTTTTTATCCATCTCTTCCGCCATAGCGGCACCATCAACACCACTGTTAGTAAGTCTTTTTACATACACTTCGCGTGGATTGGGGTGCTTCGCAATAATGTTGTAGAGTTTGGGTTGCGTAAACTTAGGTTCATCGCTTTCGTTATGGCCGTGCCTGCGATAACACAACAAATCGATGAAAATATCTTTACCGAATTTCTGACGATATTCTACCGCGAGGTTTGCAGCAAACGTAACGGCTTCCGCATCATCGCCATTCACATGCAATACAGGCGCATCAATAATTTTTGAAACATCCGTACAGTAGATAGAAGTACGTGCATCGTCATAATCGGTTGTAAAACCAACCTGGTTGTTGATTACAAAATGAATGGTTCCACCCGTTGTATATCCCGGCAAACCCGACATCTGCGCAACTTCATACACAATGCCTTGCCCGGCAACGGCAGCATCGCCATGAATAAGGATGGCCATAGCTTTTTTCAAATCGCCACCAAATTCATCATCAATCTGGCCACGTGTGTACCCAACCACCAACGGGTTAACCGCCTCCAGGTGCGAAGGGTTAGGCGTAAGTTTTACATAAATCTTTTTACCGGATGGCGTATCAATGCGGCTGGCATAACCAAGGTGATATTTCACATCACCATCGCCCATCGTTATGTCGGGGTTAATGTTTCCTTCAAACTCGGTAAAAATCTGTTCGTAAGTTTTTCCAAGGATATTTGAAAGTACGTTCAGACGACCACGGTGCGCCATGCCAATTACTACTTCCTTCACATCCAGCTCAGCAGCTTTGTTAATAATGGTCTGCAATGCCGGAATTGTGTTTTCACCACCTTCTAACGAAAATCTTTTCTGACCCAAAAACTTGGTGTGCAAAAAGTTTTCAAATACAACAGCTTCGTTCAGCTTGGCAAGAATTCGCTTCTTCTCTTCTATATCTGGATTATAGTTGAAATACTCTGTTTCGCATTTATTACAAAACCACTGGCGCACTTCATCATTACGGATGTAGTTATATTCAAAACCAATCGGGCCAATGTAAACTGCCTGCAGTTTCTCAACAATTTTCCTAAGGGGTGCACGGCTCATGCCGATTTCCGTAGCCACATCAAATTCGGTGTCTAAGTCGGCATCCGAAAGTCCGAAAAACTTCAGGTCAAAATTAACGTGATGGTTACGCCTTTCGCGAACCGGGTTGGTTTTGGAAACCAAGTGGCCAAACGACCTGTACGCAAAAATCAGGTTACGCACCTGGGTTTCTTTTATCGATTGTGTATCGGTTGCTCCAGACGCGCTACCGTTTTCTCCATATCGTTGAACCGAAAATTCGTATCCCTCAAAAAACTTTTGCCAGGTTGGGTCAACGCTGGAGGGGTCGGTTTTATAATTTTGGTAGAGTTGGTCAAGGTAGCCAACATCGGCATTGGAGATGTACGAGTATTTATCCATGATTCTATGATGAGAAATCAAATGTATAGAACCCGTTCTGGATAAAAAAATTGAATACTCGCTTATACAAATATTTATATAAAGGATACCCTGAGCCTTTCTTTTTGAGGTTCGGTTGCCCGGAGCGATAAATGTCCTATATTTGCAGCCCTAATTATTAACGGACGAGTTCCACAACAAAACTGAAAGAAAATGGCAGTTAAAATCAGATTGGCCCGCAGAGGCCGCAAAAAACTGGCAAGATATGATGTAATCATAGCCGATGCCAGGGCGCCACGCGATGGTCGCTTTATTGAAAAAATCGGCACGTACAACCCCTTAACCGTTCCTGCATCCATTGAGCTGGATGAAGAAAAAGCCTTCCAATGGTTGATGAATGGCGCACAACCGACCGATACCGTTAAGGCTATGCTCTCTTACCGTGGCATTATGCTACGCAAGCACCTGCAAATTGGTGTGATTAAAGGCGCCTTGTCGCAAGAGCAAGCGGATAGCAAATTGCAGGACTGGAAACAGGGCAAAGAAGCCAAAATCAAAGACCGTGTTGACAAACTGGCCGATGATAAGCAGGCTAAAGCCAAAGCCCGTAAAGAGGCCGAAACTAAAATTAAGGAAGCCCGCGCTGAGGCCATTCGCAAGAAAGCCGAAGTTGCTGCAGCCGCTCCTGCTACTGAAGAAAGTGCAGAGGCTGCACCTGCCGAAGCCGAAGGTTCTGCCGAGCCTGCCGCTGAAGCATAAAACCGGATTCAGAATTTTACTCAAATGCCAGTGCCAAAATCAGCGCTGGCATTTTTATTTATACCGCTTGTAGTTGCACCAATCAATCGCTGTACTTTTGCTTTAACTGATGAAAAAAGAAGATTGCTTCAAAGCGGGTTTTATTATGCGACCACACGGATTGAAGGGCGAAGTAACCGTTTCACTCGACCCGGATTCTCCTTCCGACTGGGCATCGTTAACTACGGTATTTGTTGACCGACAAAATACCTTAGTTCCTTATTTCATTGAGCACGTTTCCGTGAAAAACGATAAAGCCTTTGTAAAGTTTGAAGACGTATCTTCCCCGGAGGAAGCGGCCGGATTGAAGAACCTCTCTCTTTATCTTGAAAAAACGCTGCGACCAAAACTTTCTGCTAACGACTTCTACGATGATGAGATTATCGGGTTTAATGTGGACGATGAAACGCAGGGGCTTCTTGGATTAGTAAAAGATATTGAGCGGGCCGGTATAAACCGTTTCATTATACTCGATTATTCCGAAAAAGAAGTAATGATTCCCGCGCAGCCTCCCTTAGTAAAATCGATTAACCGGTCGAAAAAAACTGTATTTGTTAACTTGCCGGAAGGCTTTTTGGATATTTAGCCATGCACATTTCCATCATCACCGCTTTGCCCAGGTTAATTGAAAGTCCATTCAATGATTCCATTTTGAAACGCGCCCAAACAAAAGGTTTGGTTGAGGTAGATATTATTGACCTGCGCGAATATGCTGTTGGAAAACATAAGCCTGTTGACGACTATGCCTTTGGCGGAGGTGCAGGCATGGTGTTAATGATTGAACCCATCGAAAAATGCATTGACGACCTGAAATCAAAACGCCCCTACGATGAAGTGATTTACATGAGTCCGGATGGCGAATTGTTTACACAAGCCATTGCCAACGAGCTAAGCCTGAAAAAAAACCTGATAGTATTATGCGGCCATTACAAAGGTGTGGACGAACGGGTGCGCGAGCACCTCATCACCCGCGAAATCAGTATTGGCGATTACGTATTATCGGGGGGAGAACTGGCCGCAGCCGTAGTGGCCGATGCCGTTATCCGGCTCATACCCGGAGTGCTGTCGGACGAAACCTCGGCCCTGACCGACTCTTTTCAGGATGGGCTGGTAGCCCCGCCCGTTTATACCCGCCCGGCAGAATACAAGGGCTGGAAAGTCCCGGACATATTGCTTTCGGGCGACCACGCCAAAATTGAAGAGTGGAAACACGAAAAGGCCATCGAGCGAACCCAAAAAAGACGCCCAAACCTTTTAAAATAGGCGCTTTTAGCCATAAAAAACATTACTGCCCGGCTTCCTAAATCTCAATTCTTTCCCTACATTTGCAGTCCGTTTTTGAAAACACGCTATTATGGCCGATTTAATTAAAGTTGTTGAGCAGGAATATGCTGCCGCACGCGAAAAAATGCCTGAATTTAAGGCTGGTGATACTGTTAACGTTCACGTAAAAATCAAAGAAGGAAACAAGGAGCGTATCCAGCAGTTTCAGGGGGTAGTTATACAACGCAGGGGCTATGGCACCAATGGCGAAACCTTTACAGTACGTAAAATCTCAAATGGTGTTGGGGTAGAGCGTATTTTCCCGATAACATCGCCCAGCCTTGATAAAATTGAAGTAATGAAACGCGGTAAAGTACGCAGAGCTAAACTTTACTACATGAAAGGTCGTCAGGGTAAATCGGCCAGGATTAAGGAAAAAATCTGATTTTCAGTTGGTTATAGATCTCAAAAGCCGTCCGCAAGGATGGCTTTTTTCGTTTGCAAACGTTGGCATAATCCGGAGGTAAAAACCCCTTAATTAAGCGCTTTCGCGCGATGTTAGGTTTAAATAATTGATAACTTTGCTTCCCTACATTTTACACTTTAACATACTATGGCGAAACAAAACATTTCAAAAATCCTTGGCAAAGACGCCCGGTTTCTTCTCGATCACAAAAGCAAAACCATATCGGCCAATCAGATACAGACCCCAGGCCCCGATTTTGTTGACCGTGTTTTTGCACAGTCAAACAGAACACCCCAGACGCTTCGCAGCCTGCAAACATTATTTGACCGAGGTCGCTTAGGCGGAACCGGTTTTCTTTCTATTCTTCCTATCGACCAAGGGATTGAGCATAGTGCAGGGGCATCATTTGCCAAAAATCCTGCCTACTTCGACCCGGAAAACATTGTGAAGCTTGCCATTGAAGGAGGTTGCAATGCAGTGGCTACTACTTATGGTGTGTTAGCTATGATGTCGCGCAAGTATGCACACAAAATTCCGTTCATTGTAAAAATCAATCACAACGAATTGCTCACCTATCCGAACAAGCACGACCAGATCATGTTTGGTTCGGTAGAAGAAGCCTGGAACTTAGGCGCTGTTGCCGTAGGCGCAACTATTTACTTTGGTTCCGATAATTCAACACGCCAGATACAGGAAGTAGCCGCAGCTTTTGAACGCGCCCATGAATTGGGAATGGCTACCATCTTATGGTGTTACATCCGAAACAACGCCTTCAAGCAAGGCGGTATCGACTACCATGTTTCAGCCGATTTAACCGGTCAGGCTAACCACTTAGGTGTTACTATCCAGGCCGATATCATTAAACAAAAACTTGCCGAAAATAATGGCGGTTACAAAGCGCTCAACACCGGTGGTTCCAGCTATGGAAAATTAGATGAACGCATTTATACACAGTTAACTTCCGAGCACCCGATTGATTTGTGCCGTTACCAGGTAGCCAATTGCTACATGGGCCGTGCAGGGCTGATTAATTCGGGTGGAGAATCGAAAGGCGCCAGCGATTTAGCAGATGCCGTACGTACCGCTGTAATTAACAAGCGTGCAGGTGGCATGGGGCTGATCTCCGGTAGAAAGGCATTCCAGCGTCCGCTAAAGCAAGGCGTTGAAATCCTGAATGCCATACAGGATGTTTATCTGGATAAGAATATTGATCTCGCATAACATAAAATCTAAAAACCTTGGAAGAACCCATGTCGTGGTTTAACAGAACCGATAAAGGAATACTCACCCCCACAGAAGCTAAACGCGAAGTGCCGGATGGCCTTTGGTTTAAATCTCCGAAAGGAAAAATCATTCACACACGTGAATTGAAAAACAATGCCTACGTAGTGCCGGAAGAAGATTACCATGTGCGCGTAGGCTCGCAAGAGTATTTTGAAATTCTTTTTGATGATGGCGCGTTCACCGAGCTTGACGCGAACATGGAGTCTGCTGATCCGTTAACGTTCAAAGACACCAAGCCTTACCCCAAACGGATAAAAGAAACACAGGAGAAAACCGAACTAAAAGATGCCGCACGTACAGCTTACGGCAAAATGAGTGGGTTGGATATTGTTGTAGCCTGTATGGATTTCAGTTTTATCGGAGGTTCTATGGGTTCGGTCGTTGGCGAAAAGATTGCCCGCGCTATGGATCATGCCTTGCACCATAAAAAACCGTTGCTTATGATTTCGCGTTCGGGCGGGGCACGCATGATGGAAGCCGGACTATCATTAATGCAGATGGCAAAAACCTCAGCTAAAATTGCGTTGATGGATGAGGCCGGTGTTCCGTATATCTCCTTAATGACCGACCCGACAACAGGTGGTGTAACGGCATCGTATGCCATGTTAGGCGACTTCAACATTGCCGAACCCGGTGCACTGATTGGCTTTGCCGGCCCTCGCGTAATCCGCGAAACCATTGGCAAAGACCTGCCAAAAGGTTTTCAAAGCGCTGAATTCGTATTAGATCACGGCTTCTTAGATTTTATTGTTGACCGCAGAAACCTGAAAAGCAAGCTGACTACGTTGCTGAAGATGTTATCCAGCTAACCTAAGTTTTGTTCTTCGCAAAGATTTATAATAAAGAAGGCCACTCAATAAAGTGGCCTTCTTCTTTACATCGCTCAAAACAAAATCAGTTATAACCCGGATTTTGTGTTAGGTTGGGGTTAACGTTCATATCGTGTTGGGGAATCGGGAAAACCAATTTTTCACTATTGTAAGGAAACACTATAGCTCCCTCAACTATCGATTCCTGTAAGCGCTTGGCATCATGAAGGCGTTCTCCCTCATGCGCAAGTTCAAGTTTACGTTCAAGCAGTATATCAGCAAGATCAACCGAGCCTAAGTCAGTCAACCCAGCTCTTCCGCGAATAGTATTAACATCCTGGAGAGGTGTTGCCCCGGTTGTTGTACTTAATCGTTGATTACATTCTGCGCGAGTCAGGTACATTTCAGCTAAGCGAATTACTTTCACGTTGCTAAACTGGTTTGTCCACTTACCTGTACGATTCTCGCCTGTTCCTGTATCAATATAAAATAACGCCAACCGATCATCATCAGCTTCATACAAGTTTAAATGAGAAGCATTGATTTCGATGTCGCCACGTCCTCCAAATGTTGTAGCGGCATAAAAGAGCACCATGTTGTTTGCCCCATCAACAGCACTCACTGGAATATCAAAAATATCCTCTGAAGTTGTTCCGGTATTAAAACAACCTGCATAAGTAGGGCGCAGAGTATAATTTGCCGAGGTAATTACCCTGTTGGCAGCATCACGGGCATTTGCATAATCAGCCATTTGCAGGTAAACGCGGGAAAGAAATGCTGCTGCTGCACCTTTTGTGGCCTTGCCCGTGCGAAGACTGGCTGATAACTTGGATTCCGCTGCCGAAAGGTCGGAAACAATCTGGGTATACACCTGTTGAACTGTTGCTCTTGAAACAAATGCTGTGCTGTTACGGTCTTCCGTTAGCATAATGGGCACCCCAGGGTTTGTCGCTGCATTTCCTGCGGAATAAGGTTGCGCAAAAAATTTAATCAACTCAAAATGGCAAATAGCTCTTACAAACAGAGCCTCGCCTTCAACCTGATCCCTGTCTGAATCATCAACCACATCAAGGGCGCTTAAAACATTGTTTGTAACATTTATAGCGCGATAGGCATTTATCCACAAGTTCGTTACATCACTATTCGCAGCAATCATTTCCTTCCTGAAAATATCCGAAACATCATTAAAGGTTCCGGAGAATACTATTTCACTATTTGCAGCCATGATTTCACTGTTCCGAAATGTATTTCCTCCATAGAATGGTCCTGCTGATAATACATCATACGCACCATTTAAAGTAGTCTTAACGTTTTTATCATTTGCCAAGGCTATAGCATCTCCCGTATTGTTGGGATCTGACAGTTCCAGTTTATCCTCGCAAGCCACCGTGTAGAGCCAAAGCGGGATAAGTATTAAGATTCTGTATTTTATTGTTTTCATATCATTATCCATTTTAATTAATCCTTAGAAACCAACCCGTATTCCGACAATCAGATTTTTAGGCTGAGGCGCTCCGTAAAAATCATTACCCAGGTTTATATTACTTGCATTGAAGTCTGTATTTACTTCAGGATCCCAACCTACATAGTTTGTAAAAGTAAGGAGGTTCTGGCCTGTTACATAAATCCGCGCGCTGGTTAACGCCAGCCTGGACACAACACTGGCCGGAACGTTATACGCAACAGTCAGGGTTTTCAAACGCATATAAGATCCATCTGATAAATAGCGACCAGATGAATTGGCTCCGTTATTACCATAAAGGCGCGCCTGTGGTATGTCGGTTATGTCGCCAGGATTTTGCCACCGTCTTAACTGATCAACGGTTGAGTTATCTTCGTAGCGGCCATTGGCAGACATGAAGCTACCTGCACCTTCAAACACTTTGTTACCAGTTACTCCCTGAAAGAGTACTGACAATTCAAATCCTTTATACCTAATATCAGTATTAAATCCATAAATACCTGTTGGTGTAGGATTTCCCAGAACAATGGATTCAGCCGTATTAAAACTACTGGTCACATAGCGATTTCCATAGACACCATCCGCAACAATAAAAGCAACATTGTTGTCAATCTCGGTTTGCGTGGGCGTTCTGTTAAGATAGTATAATGCATCACCATTGGAAGGATTTGCGCCTGCATACTCACGGCCATAAAACACCCCGATAGGCTGGCCGATCATTACAGCATTTAAAAAGCGTGATCCTACAGGGCCTATCCGTGTATCATCTCCGTTAAGGCCGGTAATTTTATTTTTATTAGATGCATAGTTACCACCAACGCTTATTGACCAGTCAGCATTCTTGAACACATGATAGTTCAACACCAATTCGAACCCTTTATTCTCTAAGCTACCAACATTTTTGAATTGTGAAGAGAAACCAGAAGTGGGGGGAACGGGGGCATCTAACAACAAGTCGGTAGTTTGTTTATTGTAGTAATCAATTTCCCCTGTCAATCGGTCGTTGAAAAACCCAAAGTCGAAGCCGATATCAAACTGCGCTGTTTTCTCCCAACGCAACTCAGGATTTGGGATTTGCGTTGGCACTAAGCCTGGTTCGCCACCGTATGCCGCACCGGAATATCGCGCCAGGTAACGATAGTTCGGAATACCGGCATTACCTGTAATACCATAGCTTGCTCTTAATTTAAGGAAGCTTACCGGGTTAACGTCAGACATAAAGTTTTCTTGCGACAATATCCAGCCAGCCGAAGCGGCCGGGAAGAAACCATATTTATAGTTTGGCCCAAACTTGGATGACCCATCCGAACGACCACTCAAACTCAGAAGATAGCGGTCATTAAACACATAGTTTACTCGGGCAAAAAATGATATAAATGTTTCTTCCAACAGAGTAGAATTTGCAATAACAGGCTCAGCAGCAGAGGTTAATTTTTGAAGCTGAGCTAAGGGGAAGCCTTGTCCTTCAGTGTTAGTTGCATCTATAGATTTCTCCTGGATTTCAGTACCTAAGGTTGCCGAAAGGTTATGCTTATCTAACGATTTATCATAAGCCAGCATACCACGTGCTGTATAGTTAAACACCTGCACCCAACGTTATTGCCCGTAACCTTGCACATTTGCCGGACGGCCTACCTGCGTAAATTCGTTCCAATACCGGTCTTCATTCTGTGTAAGCAGATCAAAGCCGTAGTCACCAATCAATCGTAAGTCTTTATTGATTTTATAAGTTGCGCCCAACGCAACAATGTTACGGAAAACGGTTGTTACAAAACTTGCGTTTTCAACCTCAACTGTTGCAGGGTAATAAGCCGCACCCGGATTAAGTGCATCATCAAACAGGTTTCCTTGTTTGTCTCTTACAGGAGTAATGGGTGCCTGTGCTACAAGCTGAAGTGGCGTAGCAAAAGCGTTATCTGATGATAACCGGTTGTTAACAGACTTGGAAATGGAAACATTTGTTTGGAAACTTAGTTTATCCGATACTTTATGATCCAGGTTTAAGCGACCATTGACTCTTTTAAAACCATTCCCTATTAAAATCCCATCCTGATTTGTGTACCCTCCGGTAAAAGCAAAGGTTGTTTTTTCATTACCACCGCTGGCAGTGAGATCAAACGAAGTGATGTTCGCTTTTTGAAAGGCCTCCTTCTCCCAATTAGTATCTGTTTCTAAGGTTCGCCAATCGGTATCTCCACCTAAATAATCCATGAAATCTTCCCAAAACTCCAGCCATGAACCAGGGTAATCGCCCGGTTCATTGATTGGGTCATAACCATCTCTTAGGTCATTGTTATAAGCCGATTCCCGCATAAGCTCAACATATTGTGCCGCGTTAAGAAATTCCCTGTTACGAGTCGGCTTGCTGCTTCCGTATTGAAAATTTGCAGTAAAGTTTGTTTTACCGGCTTTACCTCGTTTTGTTGTAATCAACACCACACCATTTGCACCACGCGATCCATAAATAGCTGCTGCAGAAGCATCTTTAAGAATTTCAATAGATTGGATATCGTTAAGGTTGATATCCGCTAACGCGCTGGTGGCGGCAGCAGTACTGGAAAGGTTATCGTTATTGATAATCATTCCATCAACAACATACAATGGTTCGTTACTGGCCGAGATAGATGAGGATCCGCGAATCCGAATGTTTATACCCTGACCAAGCTTGCCATTTTGAGAGGTTATAAGCACACCGGCAGCACGGCCTTGAAGTGCTTGTTCAAAAGTTGTTACGGGAGTGTTTTGGATTGCCTCTCCGCTAACCTTGGCAATGTTTCCGGTAAGGTTTTGCTTTAGCTGGGTTCCATAACCAGTAACAACAACTTCTGAAAGTTGCGTTACATCCAACGAAAGGGAAACATCCACAACTGTTCTTTCACCAATTGCAACCTCAGAACTTTGAAGGCCAATGAATGAAAAAACTAAGCTGCCACCAGAGGCAGGTATCCCCGTTAGCCGATACATACCATCGGCATCGGTGGCTGTGCCATTACTTGTTCCTTTCAGAACAACGTTTACACCAGGTAAGGGAGATCCATCCTCCACGGATGTTACCCTACCCGATACGGTTCGCTCTTGCGCCCATGCAATGCCTATGCAGCATATGCATGAAAATAGTAGTAGAATTCTTCTCATAGAATTTAGGTTTGTTTAGACTATGAAAGTACTACTTACTCTCCTAAATTCAAATCGGACCAGCTAAAGTGCCCTAAGAAAACCTCCAACCGCTGAATATTAAGAATACAACTGTACCCTACCTAATCATTCCTCTTTCAATTTCCACAACGAAACTTATAGTTTAAGTGCAGGCTGTAATCTCTTTTGCGTATGCTTTTCTTAGGACATTAATCCATATAAATTAAGATTGACCTTGTGTTAACCTGTTTTTAGAACAGGGGAACTAAATAAAAAGAGGCTGTCTCCAAAAGACAGCCTCTTTTTAAATTTACTTAAGTTACTTTTTTACGGTTTATCCCACCACACGCGACCGGTAAGATCGTCAGCAGCAAAACCTTGATTTGTTAAAGCAGCTTTATGGTTATCACTGTTCGCATTGGCCTCAGCTGTACCGTATGCTTGCCTTCTTGGAATCTGACCATTTGGTGTCAGGGCATTGTCGCCAGGGGCTAAGCTCGGGAAACCTGTTCTTCTCCATTCAGCCCATGCTTCATATCCATTAGGGAAAATAGCAATCCATTTTTGGGTAATGATTTGCTCTTGAGCGCGACCGGCATCATAGGCAACCTCACTGTTAGTAATATAATCAGCATAACCGGCACCAACATCATGCTGATTTAAGGACGCCTGTATACCTGCCTCATAATACTGCTGAGCGGTTAATGGAGCAGAGTTAATCCAGCCATTTAATCTTCCTTCAGCCAACACAAAGGCAACATGGGCTGAAGTGTAAATGAAGGCAGGCGAAATTCTCTGACGGAATGCATTCCCCAGGAAAGATGTCTCTGCTGCAGAAATTTCACCGGCATTTGCTTCACTAAGCCCATAAGGCATACCAATGTAGGTACTGGTCGTATTCTCAATTGGGTTTGCATAAACCGGCAGGCGTGGATCTGCAACAACATCCAGTTTACCACTCTCGGTCTTATACGGATGAGAAGCGCTGTAATAACTAAGATGAGGGCTTGTATACGTATCCAATTGCATCATATTCATGAGCGGATCAGCAATTACCCAATCGGCACGTCCGGCTGTTACAAACGAGTTGTAGTAAGGATTCTCATAGGCTTGAACATTCTGGTAGTTGTATATGATATTCTCAGAATTATCCAACGCAATCACACCTGCACTAAATGCACTTGCAAATTCGGTTGCAGCCTTTGTAGGGTTTACTTTTGACATACGCAAGGCAGCGTTTAACCGCATTGTATTAGCAAACTTCACCCACCTGGACATGTTACCACCCAGAATAATGTCCCCCCTTAAATTTGAGTTAGGAACACTTGTATCAATTGCTGCTACGGCATCCTTCAAGGCCTGGATGCAACCATCGTAAATAGCCTCCTGAGAATCGAACTTTGGTAACAATAAACCTTCAACACCTCTCAGCGCTTCCGAATAAGGCAAATCACCCCAACGATCGGTCATGTGCAGGTAATAATAGCACATTACAATTTTCGCAACAGCGATTTGGTTTACATTTAATCCATCAATCGCAACAGCATTGGGTGTTTCCGTATTCATTTCGATGATTTTCTGTAAATCCATCAATGGGCCATTGAAAAAACCATCCGTAGAAAAATTAATGACCTGATAATTGTCACCGGAAGTGTACTGCTTATTCGACAAGTGCTGTGCATACAGAGCACCCTGGGTAGAAAGAATAAGCCCCCCTAACGAGATCATACTGTTGGTTAGCAAGGCCCTGGTTGTGGGCGTAGTTGCCTGGTTGGGGTTTACGTTTAAATCCCCAAAGTCGTCCCAATTGCACGAAGAAAATACCAAGGCAACTGAAATTGTTATTACTGTTAATATCTTTTTCATTTTCATAGTCATTAGAATTTAAGTCTTATATCCACACCAAGACTTCTGGTTCCGGGCAGGTTACCACTTTCCACCCACGATCCGTTGTTACGGGCTTCAATCGTATCACCACCAATTTCAGTAGGATCAATGCCCTCAACCTTTGAATACAGCAGGAAAGGATTATTAGCCACCAACGCTACAGAAGCACCCTTAACAAATCTTGTTTTTGAAAGGAGGCTGGAAGGAACGTTATATCCTAAACGCAGTTCGCGCATTTTTACAAACGTAGCATCGTATATCCACTGTTCAGACACACCAAACAATGACTTCCAATACTGATCTGCGCCAATGTATACATTAGCAGGAGTTCCATCGGCAAAAACACCACCAAAGGTTAATCCACCGCCTTCAGCAGGAGCATCGCGCATAGGGTTTCCTTTATCATTATTCCCTACCGTTTCAGATGTAAGACCTGCGTAGGCGCCAAACATCCGGCTTATTGACATAAAATTGCCACCTATCTGGTAATCGATTGTAAAGGCTAATTCAAAATTCTTGTACGCAAACCTGTTGAACATACCACCGGTAAAGTCCGGCAGAATCTTGCCTATATCCTGATTGGCATCTGTAAGCGGCAGACCAGAAGCATTAACGATTACATTTCCGTTTGCATCTCTACGCAACTTACGTCCAACAATTGTACCCCATTCTGAATCTCTGCGAGCAAGGGCCTGACCATCCCAACCGCCCAGGGTTGATGTTCCTCTAAAGGCATTGGTCAATGCATAAGAATTAACACCGTAACCCAAATCGGTAATGTGTACATAGTTGTTTGCAATGTTAAAATTAATATCCCATGTAATTCCTCTTGCATTCTTAATTGGAGTTCCGCCTATGGATAACTCCCATCCTCTTGTGTAAGAATCGATAGAATTTGTCAGGAATGAACTTCCGCCTGAAGCAGATGGAATGGGTACACTTAACAACTCACGCCTGTTATCCTGATAGTAATAAGAGAATTCTGTAGTAATTCTGTTATCTAAGAAGCCTAACTCAGCTCCTACTTCAAAGGATCCTGTGGTTGCGCCTGTAAGGTTCGGATCAATAAGGGCATTCGGCACACTGGTAATAGGATTACCATTAAAGGCAGTTCCCAAGGCATAGGTTGGTGCAGAAGTGTACACACCAATTTGGTTACCTACCTTTGCATAGCTGGCCCTAATCTTTCCAAAGGAAAGCCCTGGTAAGTCAGTAACTTCAGAGAACACAAAAGAAGTGGAGATGGAAGGATAAGGATAATCATTATCGCCATTCCGCAATCTCGAGTCATAGTCAGTACGGAATGTTGCATCCAAAAACACAATTCTTTTCCAGTCAACTGATGCTGATACGAAGTAACTGTTTACTTTATATTTTTCAAGGTAGTTGTTAGGAAGAATAACATCAGAAGAGTTGCTTAACGTATACAAACCTGGTAAGGCCAGGCCACCTGAGGTTTGGCCGTTGATATAGTCGCGTGTATTTGTCCTGTAGTTGATACCAGCAAAGGCAACTAAAGAGAAATCACCCAACTCTTTTTCATAACTCAGCATACCTTGAATATTGTCTTCAATACGCTTATCGCTATAGGTTCTGAAGAAAGCCGGGCCAATTTTCAAATTGGCGTCCCTTCTGTCATAGAATACCTCATTCCGGCTGCTCCGCATTAAATCAACCGAAGCTTTCAGTTTCGGTAAAATTTCGTATGTAACAGCAAACCTTGAGCTTAAAACATCGCGGTTGTATTCGCTATATGCTGCATACAGGTACGTGTACGGATTATCCCAATACAGCGGGGTTGGATTCGTAGGTGAGCCCATGTTCCAGGAAGTATATCGGCCATCCGGCATTTTCCAGTACTTTTTCAGATCAGCCGTATTAAGCTGACGCTGATACCATTGGTTAAAGTTTGATCCAATACTGTTATAGCCTTCAAAAAGATTTCCCTTTGTATACTGCTCATTGTAATTCGCAAAAGCCTGGATTTCCAGCTTCTCAGAAAGTTTTGCTTTAAAATTAATATTGAGGAAAAGCCTGTCCTGATTTGTATTTTCCATAACACCGGTTTTAGCAGAGCGGGTTATGGTTGTGTTGAGTGAATATTTTTCACCACTCTTGCCAATGTTAAGGCTGGTGTTATTCATTACACCTGTCCGGAAGAAATCACGGATGTTATCAGGCTGCGGTGACCAGGCATGTGCCCTGCCATAATTGGCAGTTCCTGGGGTAAACGAATCCCATTGCCCAACCATACGGCCATCTAATTTAGGTCCCCAGCTTTCATCAGCGCTAAAATAGGCAAAGGGCATTCCATTCAAACCTGCCAATTCCGGAGCATGTATAGCAGGGTTAAAGCTAAAGGTATCAAAATTCTGGGAGTAACCACCACCATATTCATTTTGGTATTCTGGCAAAATATACACGCGCTCCATGGTGGTTGTTTGATTCACGTCAATCGAAATCTGGTCTCCTCGTCCCCCACCTCTTGACGTTAAGACAATCACACCATCGCGTGCACGATTACCATATAAAGCTGCTGCATTAGCTCCCTTCAGTACGTTTACGCTTTGAATGTTATCCATATTCACCGAAGTGGGGTCATTGATAACAATTCCATCTAATACATAAAGTGGATCCTGAGCATTCACCCCGCGGATACCCCTGATACGGATAGCAGGTGCACCAAACTTGGCACCGGAACCTGAAACAATCTGCACACCGGCAATCTTACCGGCAAGCGCTGTGTTGATATTCTGCTCACGTGCAACACGGATGTTATCACCGCTTACTTGCTGGGTAGCATAACCCAGAGATGATTTATCGCGCTCAATGTTCAAAGCAGTAACAACAACTTCCGAGAGTTGCGTTACATCAAGTGAAAGAGCAACATCTACGGTAGTCCTTTCACCAATCTGAACTTCAGATGTTTGAAGGCCGATAAAGGAAAAAACCAGCGAGCCCCCAGAAGCAGGAATGCCGCTAAGACGATAATTACCGTCTGCATCGGTAGCGGTACCATTGGCGGTACCTTTTAAGAGAACGTTTACACCGGGCAAAGGGGATCCATCATCTGCGGATGTTACCCTACCCGATACTGTTCGCTCCTGTGCCCAAACCTGGAACACAAAAGCCAACGAGAAGCATAGTAGTACAATCTTCTTCATATAGTTTAGGTTTAATGAATAATTAGATGCCCTAAGTTAACGCATTAATTCCGAGGATAGAAAAGGAAGTTTTGTAATTTTTTCCTTATGCGAAAGGAAGTTCCTAAATGGTTGAAAATCAGCCAAATAATAATTGCCTTTTTTAGCAATCCTTAAACAAACAAAAAGCCTCCCCGAATTGCTCAGGGAGGCTCTTGATTTTCCTACTATTTTTATTTTAAGAGTATGGATGCTACGCCTCCGCTACCGGCTCAACCGATACAAATGACCTGTTTTCGCGGCCTTTTTTGAACACCACCACACCATTTGTAAGGGCAAACAGGGTGTGGTCTTTACCCAGCCCTACGTTTTTGCCCGGGTGATGTTTGGTGCCGCGCTGACGCACAATAATATTACCGGCAATCACTTTCTGACCACCAAATACCTTAACGCCCAATCGTTTGCTTTCCGATTCACGGCCGTTCTTTACTTTACCTTCACCTTTTTTATGTGCCATAATCTATTTCAGATTTACGATTTTAGATTTACGATTTCGCCTGGTTAATTACCCGATGCTTTCAATCTGAACTTTCGTGTATTGTTGGCGATGACCGTTTTTCACAGTATAGCCCTTTCTACGCTTCTTTTTAAAGACAATTACCTTATCGCCTTTTACGTGCTCCAGTATCTTACCCGATACCTTCGCGCCTTCAACAGTAGGGGCGCCAATTTCTACCTTCCCGCCACGGTCAAGCAGAAGCACCTGATCGAAGTCTACACTTGATCCGGCTTCTCCCTCCAGCTTGGGAGCGTAGATATACTGGTCTTTAGCCACTTTGAACTGTGTTCCGGCAATGTTTACAACTGCATACATAGCTTTTCAAAAATTGGACTGCAAAGGTAGAAAAAGAAATGACATTTCAGAACCCTGAAATCTGAATTTGGCCGGTTAACCCCAAAAATAGGGTTGTTTGGGAGTTCGAAAAAAAATAAAAAAATTTTTCGTGGCCATTTTAAGTGAAAGCAGAGCATTGAAAGGCCCCATCAACCACCTAAAACACAACCATTTATAAACCTTCGAAATATGCAAATTCAGCATGAAAACTGAATTTTTGGCCCTCGCGCGCCTTTTGATTTGTTAGCTTCATTTCAAATATTTGTACGCTTACACAGGCCAGAAAGAGGTGAGTCTTGTTTCTGGTTAAACAAGTAAATTTTTTAAGATTTTTTAACCTGGCAACCACGGTGGTACATGCCCCGGCACACCGTCCGTGGAAGTCTGATAAATATTTTTACAACCCTAAAACCACCAGTTAAGATGACCCATTCTTTACCGGACGAACCCATTCTACAGGAGAACAAAGACCGTTTTGTCCTGTTTCCTATCCAACATCACGACATCTGGAAATTTTATAAACAGGCTGAAGCCAGTTTCTGGACGGCCGAAGAAATTGACCTGAGCCAGGACCTGACCGACTGGGAAAACCTGAATGACGGAGAGCGGCATTTTATCAAGCACGTGTTGGCATTTTTTGCCGCCAGCGATGGCATTGTGAATGAAAATCTGGCCGAGCACTTCGTAGCGGAAGTTCAATACACTGAGGCTAAGTTCTTTTACGGTTTTCAGATAGCCATTGAAAACATCCACTCCGAAACATACTCTCTATTAATAGACACGTATGTAAAGGACCCTAAAGAAAAAGATATGCTCTTCCACGCCATTGAAACAATGGACTGTGTGAAGAAAAAGGCCGAATGGGCTTTACGCTGGATTGATAAAGGAAACTTCCAGGAGCGCCTCATTGCCTTTGCTGCTGTTGAAGGTATTTTCTTCTCCGGCTCGTTCTGTTCTATTTTCTGGTTGAAGAAACGCGGCCTGATGCCAGGCCTGAGCTTCTCTAACGAACTGATTTCCAGGGATGAAGGTCTGCATTGCGATTTCGCCTGCCACCTGTATACTAAGCACGTAATCGGTAAGTTGCCCGAACAAACCATAATTGATGTTATTAAAGATGCCGTAGATATTGAGAAAGAGTTTGTTACCGATGCCCTGCCCGTGAACCTGATTGGCATGAATGCCGAACTGATGTGCCAATACATCGAGTTTGTGGCTGACCGCTTGCTTAATGAGTTGGTAGGCAAAAAAATCTACGGAGCAACCAATCCGTTCGACTTTATGGATATGATTTCGCTAAGCGGAAAAACGAATTTCTTCGAAAAACGCGTGGCCGAATACCAGAAAGCCGGAGTGTTGAACAGCTCAGAAAAAGATTCAGCTCCAAAGTTTTCACTCGATGAAGATTTTTAATACCTTCAAAACACTTTTCACCATTTTTTAAACTTTTTAAACAACCCTATTGAAATGCTTGTCATAAAGAGAGACGGACGCAGAGAGTCCGTAAAGTTTGACAAAATCACCGCTCGCATTGAAAAGCTCTGCTACGGCCTGGATACCAAGTATATCAGCCCGGTAGAGATTGCCATGAAGGTGATTAATGGTTTGTATGATGGCGTAAGCACGATCCAGTTGGACAACCTTGCTGCGGAAATTGCCGCAACGCTGACCACCAAACATCCTGACTACGCTAAGTTGGCTGCCCGTTTGGCAACGTCCAACCTGCACAAGGTTACGAGCAAGTCTTTTTCCAACACCATGAAGCGCTTGTACACGTATGTTGATCCTAAAACAGGAGAAAACGCACCGCTTATTTCCAAGGAAACCTGGAAAATAGTGCGCAGCCATGCCGCTGAACTGGATGAGGCTATTCTTTACGACCGCGATTTCAGCTACGACTACTTCGGCTTTAAAACCCTTGAGCGCTCGTACCTGATGAAGATTGATGGTAAGATTGTAGAACGCCCCCAACACATGCTTATGCGTGTAGCGGTAGGCATTCATGGCGAGGATATTCCGGCAGCCATCGAAACCTACAACCTGCTTTCGGAAAAATGGTTTACGCATGCAACGCCTACATTGTTTAATGCCGGCACACCCAAGCCGCAGTTATCATCGTGCTTCCTGCTCACCATGCAGGATGACAGCATTGATGGTATTTATGATACGCTGAAGCAATGCGCAAAAATTTCGCAATCGGCTGGCGGTATTGGGTTGAGCATACACAACGTTCGCGCAAAAGGCTCTTATATTAAAGGAACAGGCGGAACATCAAACGGTATTGTGCCCATGCTCCGCAATTTCGACATGACTGCCCGGTATGTTGATCAGGGAGGCGGAAAACGCAAAGGAAGTTTTGCCATGTATTTGGAACCGTGGCATGCCGATGTATTTGATTTTCTTAACCTGAAGAAAAATCACGGTAAGGAAGAAATGCGTGCACGCGATTTGTTCTATGCCATGTGGATTCCGGATTTGTTCATGCAGCGCGTAGAAAATAATGAAATGTGGTCGCTCTTCTGCCCTAATGAAGCGCCCGGCTTAGCCGATGTGTGGGGAGAAGAATTTGAACGCCTGTATGATAAGTATGAGAAAGAAGGCAGGGCACGCAAGCAAATAAAAGCGCAGGATTTATGGTTTGAAATTCTTGAGTCGCAAATTGAAACCGGAACGCCTTACATTCTTTACAAGGATTCTGCCAACAGGAAATCAAACCAGAAAAACTTAGGCACAATAAAATCGAGTAACCTGTGTACCGAAATTATTGAGTACACTTCCAAAGATGAAGTGGCCGTATGTAACCTCGCTTCATTGGCATTGCCAAAATTTGTAACCGAAGAGGGTAAGTTCGACCACCAGAAACTATACGAAATTACCAAAGTAATTACCTGTAACCTGAACAAGGTTATTGATGTAAACTACTATCCGGTAGAAGAAGCCAGAAATTCCAATATGCGCCACCGCCCCATTGGCTTAGGCGTGCAGGGATTAGCCGATACCTTCATCATGTTGCGTATGCCGTTCGATTCGGAAGAAGCACGCAGGTTGAATGAAGATATTTTTGAAACGATTTACTTCGGTGCGATGGAGGCTTCTATGGAGCTGGCAAAAGTTCATGGCGCATACGAAACTTTTAAAGGTTCGCCCGTATCAAAAGGAATTTTCCAGTTTGATATGTGGGGCGTTACACCTATGAGTAATCGCTGGAACTGGGAGCAACTGAAGCAAGATGTGAAAAAGCACGGTGTGCGCAACTCGCTGTTGTTAGCCCCGATGCCTACGGCCTCTACTTCGCAGATTTTGGGTAACAACGAATGCTTTGAGCCATATACAACAAACATCTACACACGCAGAACACTTTCAGGTGAATTTATCATTGCCAACAAGCATTTGATGAAAGACCTGATTGACCTCGGTTTGTGGAATGAAACGATGCGCCAGAAGCTCATCGCTACCAATGGTTCGGTACAACCTATTCCGGAAATACCGCAAAACATCAAAGACATTTATAAAACCGTTTGGGAAATTTCTCAAAAGGCCATTATTGATATGTCGGCTGACCGTGGTGCGTACATCTGCCAGTCGCAAAGTTTGAACATACACCTGAAAGACCCGAACTTCGGCAAGCTTACTTCCATGCACTTCTATGCGTGGAAAAAAGGATTGAAAACCGGTATGTACTACCTGCGCTCAACTGCTGCGGCTGATGCTATCAAGTTTACCCTTGATAAGTCGGCCATGCAGCAAACCGTTACTGCCGAAGCAACAGTTGGCGCTACCGTTGCCGAAACAAAGCCGGTACCGCAACAAGAATTGGCGTACAACAAGGCAGCCGACTACGAACAAAAAATGTCGGATATGGCATGTTCGCTCGATAACCCGGATGCCTGCGAAGCGTGCGGCAGTTAATTATTGACTGATTCAACTCAAAATAAAAACCCTGACGAAAATTCATCAGGGTTTTTTGTTGGCTGTTTTGGCGTTCTGCTATAACCCGTTTCAAGTTATCCCAAAAAAAAATCTAACTGGTTTATAAATTTTTCTTAAATGTCTTTACATCCTTTTCAGTTACTGATCTCATCGCTAATTTATAGCCTGTAATTATAGCTATCGCATAAAAAATAAAATCCCGAATATCAAACGTTTCCGACATCACATTTGTCAATTGGCTGTAGTCAAAAAGTATTAATGTCTCCAAAAAGCCTAAGTCGTTTGCTATTGCAATAAACCCGATTATGCTTAAAAAATTACCAAGCAAACAACCAAACAAAGAAATCCCAGCTCCAAAGAATCCAAATATCTGATCAATTCCTTTTCCTATCCTTCTCATTACATATCCAACTCCAGCACCAACCAGTATTGCCATGTAACCCATTTGGAACTTAAGCGTCACTGTAAATACACTCCAGAGTATTGCACAAACAATTGCTGTTCCGAAGCCAGCAATGATGGCTCCGAATAGATTTTGTTCGAGTCGTAGTTTTTCAAAGATTTCTGTAGGTAATTTTTCTTTAATCTCACTATGCCCGAGTAATTCTTGATCGTCAACTTCAATTTTTACACTCTCGTCTATTTTGAAGTCACAACATTCTTTTTCAAATGCTGCTATTTGTCCTGTCAAACTACAAATAATGCCACTGTTAGAATCAAATTTTCGATTCAAGCAGCGCCTGCAGAATTCTAAATGTTCATCTCTTGTCATTTGTTCTTAGTTTTTTTGGCAACAAAACGCCTTGCCGATGGATAACAAAAAGAAGTCGGATAGACATCCTACGCCTTGCGAAACCTTCTCTCGTCATCCTCCTGTTACATTGTTGTTCTTGCAAGATTCACATTTTTCTTTCGTCTCAAATCCTTTCATAGAACAACCACTATATTCAATTTGTACACACGATGATGTTGTTTTGTCATAAAACCATGTTTTATAATATGCGTCACAAAGTTCAGTCGTTGGCAGAGTATCGTTACAGGCAGTTATTGTGCTACCGTCACCAAGCTCTGCTTTTATTACTGTTACCCAGGGGTATCCCGGTTCCATAGTTGTGCAAGGATGCAATTCATCGTCTTTTGTTTTTCTAACGAATACAATCAATTTCTGTCCAATCTCACTAAATCTATCGTCCAGGTTGTAGGCACGATACCTGCTCCAATCAGAACCGGTGATGTTTTTAATTCTACCTAAATCACCTTCATTAAAATCTATCAAAATCAATCCGCAGTTCGCTCCTGCAACCGTTACCTCAAATGTGTCCGTATTGTCTATCTCGTGGTCGTTACAAGAAAAAGCCAAAACAATCAATACTATGAATACCATTATAACCCGTTTCATAATCTTAACTTTTTGTTATCTCTTTAGACACATAGACACACTATTTCGTCAATTGGTTGTAATGCCTCGTAATTTTTTCAATTTTCGCCAACTAATGACTAAAACGGCAAATCGTCACTTGAATTCGACTCCGGCATAAAAGATTGGTCTGGCGGGGGCGCCATCTCACGTTGGTCTTGTGCGCTCTTCTGGATTTTCCATGCCCGCACATCGGTGTACCAGCGGCCGTTGTACTCACGGCTTTCAACATTAATAGAAGCCGTTATCCTGTCGCCAGGGTTGAGGCGGTTTTCATCTACCTTTTCGCCCCAAAGCGAAACGCAAACTTTTTTCGGGTATTGGCCGGGCGTTTCCAGGATAAACTCCTGCTTTTTCCATGTTCCGTTTTTTCCCTGCCCGGTTTGCAAGGGCAAAAGCGATACTACTGTTCCTGTTATTTCCATACTTCAAACTTAATTAAAATTACAATTCCTGCTATGACTAAAATGTGTGTTTAGCTACACAAACTACAAAGCCCCGCTTTTAATCTCCTCCACCACACCGGGGTCAAGCAATGTTGATGTATCGCCCAGGTTGGATGTTTCGCCTTCGGCAATCTTGCGTAAAATCCTGCGCATAATCTTGCCGCTTCTTGTTTTCGGCAGGCCGCTCACAAATTGTATTTTATCGGGCTTGGCAATGGGGCCGATAATTCGCGAAACTGTCTGGATAATATCGAGTCGCGTAAGTTCGGCATCTTCGTGATGGCCTTCGGAAATAACATACGCATAAATGCCCTGTCCTTTTACATCGTGCGGGAAGCCCACCACCGCGCTTTCCACCACACCCGAGTGCATGTTGATGGCGTTTTCCACTTCGGCAGTGCCAATACGATGACCACTTACGTTAAGCACATCGTCTACCCGGCCCGTAATGCGGTAGTTTCCGTTCACATCGCGCAGGCAGCCATCACCGGTAAAGTACATATTGTTATATGCTGAAAAATAATTGAGCCGACACCGTTCATGGTCGCCATAAGTGGTGCGCAATATACCGGGCCATGGAGTTTTAATACACAGGTTTCCGCTTACTTCATTGCCGTGAATTTCCGTACCGTTTTCATCTACTAAGCATGGGTTAACACCCGGCACGGGCAGCGTGGCAAAGGTTGGCTTTTGTGGTGTAATGTTGGCCATGTTGGAAATCATAACGCCACCGGTTTCCGTTTGCCACCAGGTATCAACAATGGGGCACCGTTCTTTGCCCACATGCTTATAATACCACTGCCAGGCTTCTTCATTAATCGGTTCGCCTACGGTACCCAACACGCTAAGCGAACTCAGGTTTTTACTATTCACATACTCAAGACCGAAGCTCATTAAACTGCGAATGGCCGTGGGGGCTGTGTATAAAATATTAACGCTGTGTTTATCTACAATATCCCAAAAACGCCCGGCATCAGGCCAGGTTGGCACGCCTTCAAACATCAGTGAAGTGGCGCCCGCCAGCAACGGCCCATACACAATGTAGCTGTGGCCGGTAATCCACCCGATGTCGGCTGTGCAGAAATGAATTTGCCCCGGCTGATATTGGAAAATATTAACAAAGGTATAAGCCGACCACACCATGTATCCGCCTATGGTGTGCACTACTCCTTTCGGTTTGCCGGTTGAACCTGATGTGTACAAAATAAACAGCATGTCTTCGGCATCCATTTCTTCAGCCGGGCAATCGGGGTTGCCTTGTGTTTCTACTTTTTTTATTTCATCTTCCCACCACACATCGCGGCCTTTAATCATACTTACCGGTACACGGGTGCGGGTGCAAACAATTACACGCTTCACAAAACGACACGCAATAAGCGCATCGTCAATCACCGACTTCAACGGAATATCTTTTGCCCCGCGATAGGCGCCATCGCAGGTAATGATGTACTCAGCTTGTGCATCGTGCAGGCGGTCGGCTATGGACTGCGATGAAAATCCACCAAAGATTACAGAATGGATTGCCCCTATGCGGGCACAGGCCAGTACCGCAATGGGGAGTTCGGGAATCATACCCATATAAATACAAACGCGGTCGCCTTTTTTTACGCCATTGTTCTTTAACACATTGGCAAATTGCTTCACTTTAAAAAGCAGGTTCTTATACGTAAGCACACGATGATGCTCTTCCGGGTCGTTCGGCTCCCATATAATAGCGGGCTTATCGCCCAGTTCGTCAATATGCCGGTCGAGGCAGTTTTCAGTAATGTTGAGCTTGCCTCCCTCGAACCATTTCACATCGGGTTCTTTAAAATTCCAGTCTAATACGTTGTGCCACTTTTTCTTCCACTGAAAACTTGAGGCTACATCGGCCCAGAATTTTTCGGGCTGTTCAATGCTTTCTTTGTAAGCCTGATGGTATTGTTCTAATGTTTTGATTTGATACGGATACGACATAATGTTTTTCTTAGGTTGAGCCTGCTCTAAAATCGGATTTTTATTGGAAAACCCAAACTGGAATTACATCATTGGGAAATCACAAAAAATACTCTACCGCCACCGCTACCAGTGCACCCAGTATGGCTACAGCAAGTTTTCGTGCATTGAAATGATGTTCGGGGCTACTTTCAAAAACAATAGTGGTAGAAATGTGCAGGAAGTTGCCACTCACTAACGCATAGAGCAATACCAACCCGGATTGAGAAAGAATTTCCGCCTCCACTAAGTAGGTACTGATTAACAAACCAACCGGTGCGGCAATAGAAAAAATGAGCAGATACGGAACGGCTTTGTTTTTAGAGTGAAGCTGAAAAGATAAAACCGTCATCAATGCAAACGCTGCCGGTGCACGGTGCAACGCAATGCCTAACAACACGGCATTTACATCATATTGAAAACCCATTTTACCTGACTGCGCCAGCATGGCTCCTTCTAAAAAAGCATGTACACACAACGCTATCAATAATACAATGGCCGATACCCTTGCATGATGATGCGAATGTGCGTGTGGGTGTTCATGTGTATGAATATGGCCGTGCTCAACACCGGAAGTGAAATGTTCCAGTATTTGTTGCAGAAAAAATCCGCCAAGCACAAACAAGCCAATCAACTCAACTTCTCTATGACCCCGGTATAATTCCGGAAGAATATGCACCACAGTAATTCCGAAAAGGTACGCACCCGCAAACACCAGCAGCAGACGAAAACTTTTGGTTTTTCCGCCCGGCAGCAAATAAACCAACAAGCCGGAAAGAAGCGGAGTGAAAAATAATACCAACAACTTAAGTGTCATACGTTACCGAAGTTTAGTAGTGGGTTTCAGTGATTCCGATAAAAATATTTCTGTGTTGCCCTGCGCATTGGAATACATAATCAGCCCTTCCAGGTCGGCACGACTTTTTAGTATTTCAATGGCGCGTTCATGGCCCATCACCATAAAGGCTGTGGCCCACGCATCGGCAGTAATGGCATCGGCAGCAAAAACGGATGCACTCAAAATTTCTTTTTTGGCAGGATATCCCGTTTCCGGGTCGATGGTGTGCGAATATCGCTTGCCGTCAACCTCACGGTAGTTGAAATAATTTCCTGATGTGATAAACGACTTGTCTTCCAATGAAACGTAGGCTTTGAAAACCATATTTTCAAGCGTTGAGGCCGGGTCAAGGATTCCTATTTCCCATAGCTTTTGTGTTTTCAGGTTTCGGCCGCAAGCCACACCATCGCCACCAATCTCCACCAACATATTAACAATGCCTTTCGCCTTCAGAAAGTCGGCTACTACATCAGCGCCATAACCTTTGCCGATGCCTCCGAAATCAAGCTGGGTACGGCTATCGGTTTTCCACACGCTATCGGCATTGAATTGAATTTTTTCAAAACCTACCACATCGCGAAGAGAATCTATCAGGAAGTTGTCGGGGTTCAGCGGCTCGGCCGGCCCAAAGCCCCAGGCATTTACCAATGGCATAACGGTAGGGTCGAACGCACCGGAAGACGCATTGAATACCTCGCGGGATGTTTTCAATACCGGCAAAAAATAAGGAAGTGAAAAACTGAATCCTTCACCCTGGTTGAATGTAGTGATTTCCGAATAGGGCAAATAGGTACTGATGCTTTGATTCACTACTTCGAGCAGGGAATCAACAGCGGGCTTGAAGTTCCGGCCTTTTTCATCAAAATACGTGATGTGATAGGTCGTTCCCATCGTGTTGCCCGAAATCCGGACAGCTTCCGGAACCTGGTTTTTGCGATACATCCACACCACAAAAACCGAGGTAATCAGTAAAAGACTGTAAATAATGTTTTTCTTCCGGTTATCCATGCTCAGCAAAAATAGAAGCGCAAGTTATAGTAATTTCATAAATGCAACACTGTTGCTTAAACAAAATCATCCGAATTGACTACCTTCGCAAAACAATTATTCATGCGCGAAGATTATTTGCAGGGAGATTCGGAAAACCAGGCAGCGACCGAAAAGGAATTTGAAAAGGCGCTAAGGCCGTTGTCATTCCTTGATTTTACAGGCCAGCAAAAGGTTATTGACAACATTAAGGTGTTTGTAGAGGCTGCACGACAGCGAAACGAATCACTCGACCACGTACTGTTGCACGGCCCTCCCGGATTGGGCAAAACAACCCTATCGTACATCATTGCCAACGAACTTGAAACAAATATCAAAATCACCTCCGGGCCGGTGTTAGATAAACCCAGCGATTTGGCCGGGTTGCTCACCAACCTTGAGGCACACGATGTATTGTTTATTGATGAAATTCACCGGTTAAACCCGATTGTAGAAGAGTATCTATACTCGGCTATGGAAGATTTCAAGATTGACATTATGCTGGACACCGGGCCGAATGCGCGCTCTATTCAAATCGGGCTGAACCCGTTTACCTTGATTGGCGCAACTACACGAGCCGGGTTATTGACTTCTCCGCTTCGTGCGCGCTTTGGCATTAACGCACGCCTTGAATACTACGATTCAGAACTTCTTCAACAAATCATTAACCGGTCGGCTTCTATTTTAAATACGCCCATTGATAAAGAAGCCGCTTTTGAAATTGCCCGGAGAAGCCGGGGCACACCACGCATTGCCAACAACCTGTTGCGCAGAACGCGCGACTTCGCACAGATAAAAGGCGATGGAACCATTACCCTTGCCATTGCACAATTAGCATTAAATGCACTTGATGTTGACGAGCACGGGTTAGATGAAATGGACAACCGTATTTTATTAACCATTATCGAAAAATTTAAAGGCGGGCCGGTTGGCATTTCCACCATTGCTACGGCTGTAGGCGAAGAAGCCGAAACCATTGAAGAGGTGTATGAACCTTTCCTGATACAGGAGGGATACATCAAGCGCACATCGCGCGGGCGCGAAGCCACCGAGTTGGCATACAGGCATCTCAAGGTTGTCCCGCCCCCATCAAAACGGCCGGGGTTGTTTGATTGATTTCATATCTTTCCTTCTCTTCAGGGAAATGAATATAAAGTTCACCCATACACAGCTCGTTAAATCGATTTCCGCACGGTTGGGCTTCAGCTTTTGCGGTATTTCAAAAGCCGGATTTTTAGAAGAAGAAGCTCCGCGTTTAGAGGAGTGGCTCAGGCGTGGCTATCACGGCAAGATGGGCTACTTAGAAAATCATTTCGATAAACGACTTGACCCAACCAAACTTGTTGACGGAGCAAAGTCTGTAATAAGCCTTATCTATAATTATTATCCCGATAAAGATTTATCCTCCGAGGCTTTAGCGAAGGAGGAGAAATTGAAAATTGCCAAATATGCGTATGGCGAAGATTATCACTTCGTGATTAAAGACAAGCTCAAAGAATTTTTTCAACACATTACAGATGAAATCGGTAATGTGAACGGGCGTGTATTTGTTGACTCCGCACCGGTGATGGAACGCACCTGGGCACAGAAATCAGGGTTGGGATGGATTGGGAAAAATTCCTTGCTGTTGAACCGTTCTATGGGAAGTTTCTTCTTCTTAGCTGAAATCATTCTCGACCTTGAACTGGAGTACGATGGCCCCGTTAAAGATTATTGCGGCACGTGTACCGCCTGCATGGATGCGTGTCCTACCGATGCCATTGCCGAACCTTATGTAGTTGACGGCAGCAAGTGTATTTCATATTTCACTATTGAGTTGAAAGAAGAAATTCCAACGGAGGTAAAAGGCAAATTCAATAACTGGGTTTTCGGGTGCGACATTTGTCAGGATGTGTGTCCGTGGAACCGGTTTTCGCAACCGCATACCGAGCCTCGCTTTCAGCCGCATACCGACCTTGAACACATCACCTCAAGCGAATGGAAAGAGATTACGGAAGATGTTTTTAAAAAACTTTTTAAGAAATCGGCAGTGAAGCGCACCGGGTTTAACGGGCTGAAAAGAAATATCCGGTTTGTTGAGAAGTAAAACAGGCGAATAAAAATCTTAACCTCATCCCCTCCCAAACGCCCACTTCAAAAACACAGGCAGAGCTTCTTTCCACGTTTCGAGGTTGTGCTTTCCGCCTTCCATTTCAACATACTGAATATCGTGAAACGGGCGGTAGCCTTTTTTCGTCAGTTCTACAATCAAGTCGAGTGTATCGTCAATAGAATCAATCACTCCGTTGTTGTTGCGGTCGGCTTGTTCGTCCAGCGTTCCGGTTTGAAACCAGAATTTAAGGCCGGGCTTAAACTTTCCTTTGCGAATCATGGCGTGGGCAATCCTGTCGCGATGGTCAGAATAAAACCGGCTTTTGGCATCGCGCTTTCGCCACCAAAATGAACCACTGAAAGCCCCGGCTTTACCAAAATATTCGGCATGATGCCACGCCAAATCTACAGCCGAAAGACCACCCATAGAACAGCCCGCTACGGCATGGTCTTCCTGTGCATCGCTGATGGCATACCGCGAATGAATGTACGGAATCAGTTCCGTCATAATAAATTTTGAATAGGCTCCGGCCTTGCTCCCGCGCTTTTTATAATCGGCATGACCCGTTATGCCATACTCCTGCGCACGATTGCCGGCATGAACGGCCACCACTACCGTTTCGCGGATTTCTTTTTTCTGTGTCAAATCCTCCAAAGCAGCCTTCAGGGCAAGCTCCTCGCCATCCTGCCCATCGTTCAGCACCAATAGTGGAAAGGGCTGTTCTGCCTCATCAAACCCAGGCGGAAGAAAAATATCTACAACGGTGTCGCGACCTAAAAGCCGGGAATGAACGTCCGTAAGGCGCTCAACATGATACGAATGTGCGGAAACCAACGAAATTTATTTATACTTAAAGTCTGTTTTCGGACGGTAAAAATATAAGTTTACTCTCAACTGTCTAACAAAATGCCCTACGAACACCTACACCGTTGGTACTCACCCAGCCTGAACCAGGAAATGACCACCCTTGCATTTGGCACAAGGGGATTCCCCGTGATACTCTTTCCTACTTCTATGGGAAGGTATTACGAAAACAAAGACTTCAAACTCATCGACAGCGTGGCCTGGTTTTTAGATGAAGGGCTTGTAAAAATTTATTGCCCCGATGGCATTGACTCACTAAGCTGGTACAACAAAAACATTCATCCGGCTGACCGGGTAAAGAATCATATCTGGTACGACCAATTTCTGTTGCATGAACTTGTTCCGTTAGCGCAACGCGAAACAGGCGTGCCCCGTGTGGCTACGGCCGGGTGCAGCTTTGGCGGCTATCACGCCACTAACTTTGCCTTTCGTCATCCTGAAGTGGTGAAGTATGTTTTTAATATGGGCGCAGCGTTCGATATTAAAGACCAGTTGGACGGGTATTATGATGACAACGTGTATTTCAACAATCCTCCCGATTTTATTCCCAGTGCTCAAAACCCGCACTTCAACGATATGTTTGTAGTGTTAGGCACGGGCACACACGATATGTGTTGGGATGCCAACGAAAAAATGGCTGCCACACTTCGCCACAAAGGCATAAGCCATTGGCTTGATGTGCGCCCCGACCGACCACACGACTGGCCAGCCTGGCGCGAAATGTTTCCGCATTATCTCTCTTTAATAAAATGAAATCTATATGACTATGAAAAAAATAGGAATCCTTCACGGTATGGAACGCTCTTTTCCCGAAGCGTTTGTTGAACATATAAATAAAATGGGATTGAAAAACATTATTGCCGAGCCGGTAATGATTGATAAAGTTGAACAGGGCGAACTAAACGATTACGCTGTTATCATCGACAGGATTTCGCAGGACGTTCCGTTTTACCGCGCTTACCTGAAGAACGCTTCCATTGGCGGAACAGCCGTTATCAACAACCCGTTTTGGTTTAGTGCCGATGAAAAATTTTTCAACAATGCGTTGGCCGTAAGGCTTGGTGTACCCGTGCCTAAAACGGTGCTCCTGCCCTCGCACGATATGCCGACAGACACAAGCGAGGAGTCATTCAGGAATTTGAAATTTCCACTATCGTGGGAAAAGATTTTTGAATATATCGGGTGGCCGGCTTACATGAAGCCCCATTCGGGAGGCGGATGGAAAAGCGTTTACAAACTCAACAACATGGACGATTTTTTCAAAGCCTACAAAGAAACAGAGCAATTGGTAATGATGCTGCAAGAGGAAATCATCTTTGAAGAATACTTCCGGTGCTATTGCCTTGGCAGAAAGTATGTGCGTGTTATGCAATATGAGCCGCGCAACCCGCATCACCTTCGCTATGTGGTAAATAGCGGCCCCGCTTCAGAAAAGTTGGTGAAAAAAGTGCAAGACTATGTGCTTACACTTTGCAACGCCTTAGGGTATGATTTCAACACCGTTGAAATGGCGGTGCGCAACGGAGTTCCGTATGCTATTGACTTTTGCAATCCCGCACCTGATGCCGATGTCCATTCGGTAGGGCAGGAAAATTTTGAATGGGTAGTGGAGCATGCTGCTAAAATGGCAGTGGAACGTGCCGAAGCGCAGAAGCCAGGTAAAGACAATCTTACATGGGGTACGTTCGTAACAGACTCGGTAGCTACGTTTATGAAAGCATCAGCCGGCAAGCCGCAAGCCAAAGCACCGGCAAAACCTAAAGCACCAAAAAAATAAATCCCCGAAAGGGATACGGCTATGGAAAAGTTTACGCTCGGCATTGAAGAAGAGTACATGGTAATTGACCCGCACACACGGGAACTCACCTCGCACGACCAGAAAATAGTAGAAGCCGCCCAGCAGATACTTAAAGATGTGGTGAAAGCAGAAATGCACCAGGCCGTTGTGGAAGTGGGCACAGGCATTTGCGCCAACATACAGGAAGCCGACAACGATATTCGTTCGTTGCGCAAACTTGTTTGCGGCATCGCGCAAAGTATTGGCCTGCGTATTGGTGCGGCAGGTACGCATCCGTTCTCGCACTGGTCGAAGCAACTGATAACACCTAATCCGCGCTACGATGAAATCGTGAATGAAATGCAGGAAGCTGCACGCTCCAATTTAATTTTCGGGCTTCATGTGCACGTAGGCATTTCCGACAGGAACATGGCCATACATATTATGAATACGATACGGTATTTTTTACCGCATGTGTATGCGCTGTCGTGCAACAGTCCGTTTTGGGAAGGCCGCAACACCGGCTTTAAATCGTTCCGCACAAAAGTATTCGATAAGTTTCCGCGCACCGGTCTGCCCGATTACTTTAACGATTGGGATGATTTCAAAAACTATGTGAACCTTCTCATCAAAACCGGGTGTATCGATAATGCTAAAAAAATATGGTGGGATGTGCGCGTGCATCCTTTTTTCGACACCATCGAATTTCGGATATGCGATGTGCCTACACGGGTGGAAGAAACCGTAGCCATTGCCGCGTTGTTTCAGGCATTGGTGGTGAAGTTGTACAAGCTACGCAAGCAAAACATGAGTTTTATTGTGTACACCCGCGCGCTCATTAACGAAAACAAATGGCGCGCGTGCCGTTACGGTATTGACGGAAAGCTGATTGATTTCGGAAAACAAGCTGAAGTAGGAACCCGCGAACTCATTAAAGAATTGCTGGAGTTTATTGACGATGTGGTGGATGAACTTGGAAGCCGCGATGCGATAAATTATGTTTATACCATGCTTGAGCATGGAACCGGGGCCGACCGGCAGTTGGCCGTTTACCAGGAAACAGGAAGCTTTGAAAATGTTGTTGATTATATTATTACAGAAACGAATAAGAACTGTTAAGAAATCATTGTTAAATTCGTGTTTTGATTTTCTCGAAGAGTGATGATGTAAACACAAACTGAATCACTAAACAATTAATAATTAATGAAGTCTAAAGATTGTGTTCGTATAGCCGTATTGGATTTGAATGAAGGCGTGCCCAATGAAGGGATGAGGGGCATACGGGAATTGATTGCAGAATTTACGGCCGACACTCACCTTAATATAGTGTGCACTGTTTTTGATGTTCGACTGAAGGATGAAGTGCCCGGCCCCAATTACGATATATACATCAGCAGTGGTGGCCCTGGTAATCCGCTGGAAAGCGAAGGAACGTTGTGGGAACAAAAATATTTTACGCTTATGGATGCGCTGCACGAACACAACGCAACATATCCGCACAAAAAAAAGCACGTATTGCTGATATGCCATTCGTTTCAGTTGTATTGCCGTTACTACGGATATGCAAAAGTTTCAAAAAGAAAAAGCACCTCGTTTGGCGTAATGCCCGTACACAAAACCGATGAAGGTATAAACGAACCGTTGTTTCAACCACTAAGCGATCCGTTTTGGGCAGTTGACTCGCGTGATTATCAAATCACCGAACCGGACATTGAAAAAATAAACAAGCGCGGTGGCGCTGTTCTTGGCATAGAAAAATTTCGTCCGCATATTGACCTTGAACGCGCTGTAATGGCTATCCGGTTTGATGATGCTTTTGTAGGAACGCAGTTTCATCCTGAAGCCGATGCGCCCGGAATACGCATGTACTTGTTGCGCGAAGACAAGAAAGCATTAGTGATTGAGAAGCACGGAGAAAAAAAATACCAGGATATGTTGGAGCATCTCGATGACCCCGATAAAATAATGGCAACGCACCAGGCCATTGTACCGCAATTTCTTGCAACAGGCTTACAGGCACACCTAATAACATTGGCATCATGATAGCCGCTGCGCGCGAACAGTATAACCGCAATTTCTCGGAAGAAAACTATAACAGGTTTATTGAGGCTGTTAACGGGTACTATCATTTCCCTGCAAAATTCAGGGTTGCCGAAACACCCGTGTTTGTAAACAACGAACTTAAAGAAAAACTGATGCACGCATCGGAAAGTATTATTGACTTTCTCGTAAACGATGATATAAAAAAAATTACCGCGCGTGCCATACCCGAAAATCTCTATGTGCCTAACGAAGATGACCACACGCTTTTTCTTGCATTGGATTTTGCTATCACCAAAGATGCTGTCGGAGAACTACAACCCCGCTTGATTGAGCTGCAAGGATTTCCTTCGTTGTTTTGTTGGCAGGATTTTTTGGCCAACCGCTATCTTGAACATTTTTCTATTCCCGAAAACCTGCAACCACATTTTGATTTAAGCAGCGATGCGTACAATCAACTCATTAAAAAAGTATTACTGAACGGCCACGACCCTGCCGAGGTAATTTTGCTGGAAATAGACCCGCTACAACAAAACACCGCCATTGATTTTATCGTAACCAAACACTACACCGGCATTGAGCCGGTTCATCTTGGTGATGTAAAGCGCGAAGGGCGAAAACTTTACTATTTCAAAGACGGAAAAAAAATTCAGGTAAAACGGATTTACAATCGCGTTATCTTCGATGAATTAGTTAACCGAAAAGATTTACAACTTGATTTCAACCTTACGCAAGAGGTGGATGTTGAGTGGGCGGGGCATCCGAACTGGTTTTTTCGTATCAGCAAATTTGCCATGCCCTTTATCAAAAGTGCGTATGTGCCCGAATGTCGTTTTCTTAGCGATTATGACCACTTCCCTGAAGACTTAGAAAACTATGTATTAAAGCCCCTGTTTTCATTTTCAGGAACGGGTGTTGTATTTCATGTTACGAAAGAAGATTTAGAGGCTATTCCGCAAGCAGAACGCCACAACTTTCTTCTCCAGAAAAAAATTCAATACGAACCTGTTATACATACACCTGACGGGTTGGTGAAAACCGAAATCAGGCTGTTGTTTGTGTGGGAAAACGGCAACGCCCGCCCGCGTGCCGTTACCAGTCTTGCGCGGTTAAGTCGCGGAGAAATGATTGGCGTAAAATTCAATAAAAATAAAACCTGGGTAGGCGGTTCGGTTTGTTTTTTTGAGCCGTAAGCTTACCGCGTAATTGTGGCTACTTCGTTAGCTACTTTTTGGTTGTACTCAAAGGCAAGTCTTTGATAGTTTACCAAATCTATAATAGTGCCGATGTAGCAAAGACCAACCGTGAAGAAATACAGCAACCCCATGCCAATTTGGTTGGTAACAAAACGTTGCACGCCTGCAATGCCCAATAACCCCACAATGGCTAAGATTAAAATTAGTTGAGGGTCTCTTCTGCGTGTGCGGTAAACGCTTGCAAAGGTTCTTGCCTTTTCATCGTCCCAGTCGTTAATCAAGCCTTGCACATACACCATTTCTTCACCGGTAAGTTCGGGCAGGATGTCAATTACTTTTGCCATAAAGTTTGTTTGATTTTATTGTGAGTGAAATTATCCGATAAGGTAAAACAATAACTGCCACTATTCCTAACGGGTGCGCCCGCCACGACTGAATAATTTCTCCTTTAAACAACCAGGCAACCGACCGGCCCAGGCCACAGCCGGGACAAAAATCAAAACCCATGTTATTCAACGGGCACACTGTAAAATGCGCCTGGTGCCCGGGTTGGTAAAATACCAACGCAATTAAAGCAACCGTCCACATTATAGCTTCGGGCGGAACGTGCCGGAACAGGATTTGAAGTTTGGAGAGCATCTGTAAAAGTAAAACCCCCTTGGGGTGCAAGGGGGCTGATGAAACAATTTTTTAAGCTACTACAAAACAGCGATTCAGAATCGCCTCGTACTGATTCCCAAACCTGGCATAGCACCACTGTTTGAGCTCCCGGATGTCATCGCCAATCAGCAAGTTCATGGCTTTTCTAAGCTCCTTTTCAAAGAGCTGGGCATCAAAACTCACTTTTGTGAGCACCTTCTTAACATAATTTAGCATAGCAATATGTAATGAACGGTTAAAAAATCAGTTATGCCTTTGTAAACAGTTAAATTTAACACAGAGTTAAATCAACTAAAAGAACATTTTTACTTTTGTAACGATCATTTTGGTATAAAGATTGAACATGCGACCGGTTTTTTCGATAAACGTTCTTTTTGCAGGATTTTTAGCATTGTTATGCACAACGTTCGCAAACGGACAGAATATCCAGATCACCCTGGGGCCGGATGAAATCGGCCAGAACCAGGCCTGGACCATTACTGTTACCGTTCAGCACGAACGATTAAAGGGCATTGACAACTTCCCGGATATTGACGGGTTCTCAAAAGGCGGGCAATCTACCTCCTCGCAAACCACCATCATCAACGGGCAAATTTCATCTTCGCAAAGCGTTACCATGTCATACTTTCCATCCCGGCAAGGCGCCATTACCGTGCCGCCCTTTAAGATGAAAGTAAACGACCAGGTCATTTCTTCTCCCGGAAAAAAAGTAACCGTTGGCGCACCGGTTGCACAACAACGCCAGCGCGACCCGTTCAGGAGTTTCTTTGAACGCGACAACACGTATAACACGCCCACCGAATACATTGATATTAAAGAAGACGCCTTCCTCGCGATAACCACCAGCAAAGATGAAGTTTATATTGGCGAAGGGTTTAATGCCATCTTAGGATTTTATGTTGCCGAAAACAATGAAGCGCCCTTGTACTGGCACGACATCAGCAGGCAGATTTCAGAAATATTAAAAAAACTGAAGCCGGCCAACTGTTGGGAAGAAAACTTCAACATTGAAAACATTGAAGGCGAACGGGTAAACGTAAACGGCAAGCTATACACCCGCTACAAAATGTACCAGGCAACATTTTACCCGCTCAACACCGAACCCGTTGTGTTTCCGGCTGTACCGCTGGAAATGAAAAAATATAAAGTGGCTAAAAATCCTTCCTTCTACGGGCAGAACCGCCAGGAAGAACTGAAAACTTTTTACTCGAAACCGAAAACCGTAAAAGTAAAAAATCTGCCTCCGCATCCATTGAGCAGGCAGGTAGCCGTTGGCGATTACCGGCTTGAAGAAAAAGTAAGCTCAACAGCATTAGAAACCGGCAAAAGTTTTTCGTACGATTTTATCATTTACGGAGAAGGAAATGTTTCTTCCATTGAGAAGCCTGACGTTAAAAACACTTCCAACTTTGATTTCTACGAGCCGAATGTACGGCAAAACATCAGGCGCAATGCCAACCGTGTAACGGGCAGCAAATCGTTCAGCTACTTTATAATTCCGAAAGAGCCGGGCGAGTTTAAGTTGGCCGATGATTTTCAGTGGATTTTTTTCAACCCAACCAAAGCCGTTTATGACACGCTGAAAGCAAAAACGGTTGTAGTGGTGGAGGGCGAAAGCCTGAAAAATGAAGCAATCGAGTCGATAGATGCAGGTTCATTTTACGACCGCATTGGTTTTACCGATAATTCCCTTAGGGCCGTTGCCGACAGCAGTCCGTTAAAAATTATGCTAAACATTTTTATTTTGGTGATGTTGGCCGGATCGGCTTATCTTGTGTTCAAAAAATAATCTGATAATCCGCAAAGATACCACAAACCCTGCTTTGAAGTCATCGCGGCCTTGAGCCGCGATCTCAACACTCACAGGAGATGCCGGCTCTATGGCCGGCATGACAGTTTAGGTATCTTTGTGAACTATCAAAAGCAAATAATTTCAGGTTGCGGCTTCGCGATAAAGAATTAAACCGGAAGCCGAAAACATGAAACCGAAAACATGAACACTTACGGCAAACTATTTCGCATCACAACCTTCGGAGAATCGCATGGCCCGGCCATTGGCGTAGTTATTGACGGCTGCCCGGCCGGATTGGAAATTGATGAAACCTTTATACAGGCAGAGCTCAATCGCAGAAAACCCGGGCAATCGAAAATAACCACACAACGGAAAGAGGACGATACCTTTAAAATTCTAAGCGGAATTTTTGAAGGTAAATCAACGGGCGCTCCTATTGCGTTGGTGATAGAAAACCAGGATCAGCGCAGCAAAGATTACAGTCATATACAAAACACATTCAGGCCATCGCATGCCGATTATACTTATGAGATAAAATACGGCTTACGCGATTATCGCGGAGGCGGAAGAAGTTCGGCACGCGAAACGGCAGCCCGTGTAGCCGCAGGCGCTGTTGCCAAACTGTTGTTAAAAAAATATGCTGTTGAAATTAATGCCTTTGTATCGCGCGTAGGCGATGTGCAGGCTCCAAACTATACACAACTCGACCTTTCCAAAACAGAAGACAACATAGTGCGTTGTCCTGATCCGGCCACAGCCGAAAAGATGATCGCCCTTATTGACCAGACACGCCTCAACCGCGATACGATTGGAGGTGTGGTAACATGCGTTGTAAAAAATACCCCGGCAGGTTTGGGCGAACCCGTATTTGACAAACTCCATGCTGAGTTAGGCAAAGCCATGCTTGGCATCAATGCCGTAAAAGGATTTGAATACGGAAGCGGGTTTGATGGAACAACACTTACCGGCTCACAACACAACGATGAGTTTTATAAAGATGATGATCGCATACGCACAAAAACAAACCATTCGGGCGGCATACAGGGTGGTATAAGCAATGGGGAAGATATTTATTTCAACGTGGCGTTTAAACCCGTAGCCACTATTATGCAAGACCAGCAAAGCGTGGATAAAGAAGGAAATGAAGTTACGGTAAGTGGCAAGGGCAGGCACGACCCCTGCGTTGTGCCGCGTGCCGTACCAATTGTAGAAGCTATGGCCGCGTTGGTGTTGGCTGATTTTGTGCTGCGGGCAAAAGTTGTTCGCATAGATTAACAGCAAAAGATTTTTCACACGCCTGCACCAACCATATTATCTAACCGCAAAGACCGCTGAGTTCCGCAAAGAATTTTTGAATAAATAATTTCTCTTTGCGGTTCTTCGCGCACTCTGCGGGTGAATGCTGGCGCGATAGCTGCATTTTAGTAGTTTTACAGCCAACAGATGAACACGCCCTTAGTTTCCAATCGTCACCCCGTTGTTTCCCTTCTCTATATCATCATACTGGTGGGTGTAGGTTTTTTACTGATTGGCCCCCTTGTGGGGGTTGCTGTCACTTCACTTTTCTATGAAGGCGACCTGATGCAGGCCATGAAAAACCCTGATTATTCCGGGTTTCTCCCGATAATGGTTATGCAGGGGTTCGCCAGTTTCATCGGCCTCATCGTTATGCCGCTCCTTTATATTGGTGTTTTTGAACGAAAGTCTATTGGCGCATTCTTCAAACTAAATAACCCCCCGGTGGCGATACCGGTTATCATGCTTATCGGCTTTGGGTTCCTGGTGGTGCTTTCACCAGTGATTGAATGGAACATGAACCTTCAGTTCCCGGAGTTTATGAAAGAGTTTGCCGAGTGGGCACGTCAGCGCGAAGATGCGCTAATGGAAGTAACCAAAGCACTGACTAACTTTCAATCAATCCGTGACCTGCTCATCGGGCTGGTTGTTATTGCCGTGCTTGCGGGCATTGGCGAAGAACTTGTTTTTCGTGGCCTCATACAGAACGAACTTAAACGCGGCACCGGCAACCCTCATGTAGCCATTTGGGTTGCTGCCATTTTATTCAGCGCCATTCACATGCAGTTTTTTGGTTTTGTGCCCCGTGTGTTGCTTGGCGCACTGTTCGGCTACCTATATCATTGGTCGGGCAACCTTTGGGTGCCCATGTTTGCGCACTTCTTTCATAATGGTTTTACTGTATTAATGATATATTTTTACCAGCAAGGCATTACCGGGTTTGACATGGAAAGTGAAGAGGCCGCACCCTGGTATTGGGTTCTTGTAAGCATGGTATTCACATTTGCACTTTTAGTTTATTTCCGAAAGCTTTACGCAACCAAAACTTCATTCTACACACGTGAATAAAGCCCTGACCAAATACAACAACCTTACACAACGGCTCATTACCGGCATATTGGGCGCAGCCGCTATCATTACCGGTATTGCTTACAGCGAGTGGACATACCTTGCCATATTCCTTTTTATATGTTTCTTTTCCTTACTGGAGTTTTACAACCTCGTTGGGCTTGAGGGGTTATTACCCTTAAAAACACTGGGCACATTAAGCGGCACGGTAGTTTACCTGCTTTCCTTTTTTGTAGAGCGTGGTGATGTTTCTTCCCGGTATTATCTTTTGCTTTTTCCGTTGTTATCGCTCACCTACATGATTAAGCTGTATAAAAAATCGGAAGCAAAACCTTTTACGAATATTGCCTACACTTTTTTGGGTATTTTTTATGTCGCCATTCCTTTTGCGTTGCTGAACCATGCCGCCTTCGATAACGGCTACTACAATTTCGAAATCATATTAGGGGCTTTGCTCATTCTTTGGGCCAGCGATACGGGTGCTTACTTTGCCGGAACGTTGTTCGGAAAGCGAAAACTGTTTGAGCGCATATCGCCAAAAAAATCGTGGGAGGGCTTTTGGGGAGGTGCCGCGTTGGCCTTTGCTATGATGTATGGCCTAAGCTTTTATTTTCAAAGCCTTACCCTTATAAACTGGTTTATTGTTGCACTACTGATTATTGTGGGAGGCACGTTTGGCGATTTGGTGGAATCGCTTTTAAAGCGCAGCATAGCCATTAAAGATTCGGGCGACAGCCTGCCCGGCCATGGTGGTTTTTTAGACCGTTTTGACGGGCTGTTTATTTCCGCTCCTTTTATTGTTGCTTACCTGGAGTTGTTTTGATGAGTTTATTCTCCTTCAGGAAATTTTCAACAAAAAAGGAGGAGTTAGCCTCAAAAACTATTTTTTTCTCATCGTCCACAATAAGGTATTGAGGAACTGCTTCAAGTTGAAGGAATTTACTCATCACCCTGCTTTGGTCTAAATACTGATTCCAGCCCGTCTTATCGCTTTTCACAGCAGATTTCCATTTGGATAAATCATCATCAATCGATATTGCCACAAGACTTAACCCATTTTTATTGAGCGTTTCCTGAAGTTGTGGCAACTCATGTTTATTGGCATACCGGCAAGGCCCGCACCATGAAGCCCAAAAGTCTATTACCAAATATCCCTTTACATCATACAGATTTACCTGGCGACCGTTTGTATCCTGAAGAGGAAAGTTGGGCAAAGTTGTACCAACTACACCCTTTTTATTTTCAATCAGGTTCCTGGTATTTTTAACCAACAGGATATCATCATTTTTTACTTCCGCCAGTTTTTTCAGAACAGTTTCTTTGTTGGGGTTACCAAATTCAAGTTGGTATAAATAGTAAACACCCAGCAATGTTGCCGACATGGAGCCGGGCTTACTTAAAACTTCTTTAAGTTCCTTTCTACTATTTTCTATTATCTCCATAGCTACCGGCATTAGTGCCCGTCTAACCTCAGGGAGATTATCCGGGTTTGCCCGGATTGAATCTTCCGCCATTTTTGAAAACTTATAATAGGGTATCTTCAAATCCCTGAATTGCAACAAATCACGATTAATAATTCCCCCTTTAATTTCTATTGAATAGTGAAGTGAATCAGAGGCTGCGTTGATTTCAAGATTCGCTTCTTCTTCAGTGGAAACGAAAAAATGATTCTCGGCATATCCGTCAATGACCGTATTGTAACCTTTCCCCGTTGGCGGAAGTACTAATTTGTACAGCAATCCTTGCGGGCTGTAATTTTTAAAAGAATATTCAAACTCTCCATTCTTACCAATATCAAAGCTATCAATCAGCACAGGAGGAGCAATATCAACCCTATCCAGCCTGAGAATATATATACGGGATTCCCAGTTGTCGCTCATGCGTATATTTCCCTTTATGCGAAGCTGCGAAAATCCGTTTAGTGAGCTAAGAGCAATCGTTACAAAAACCAGTAGGAGTAATCTCATCTGACTTATTCTTTAAAGAATCACTCCTTGTTAAAAGTAAGGAGTGATTCTGATTTCATTTTAATTGTCTAAAGGTAACGCATGTTTTTCAAGTTCCGAAAAGGCTTGTTTCAAAGGTTTTATGTCAATATTGTTATTTATCAGGAATTGAAACATTTCTCTGAAATTTAAAGCATTAAGTTTTACAAAGATTTCTTCGTCTGAAAAACGCGCAGGGGCTAATTCTTTCGGTGCTGTCCTGCAAAAACAAATTGAAGCATAAGAACCACAGGCACCTTCATGGGATGCAGAAGACCAACAAATACAACATTCGGACAGCCAAGTAGAACAGGAACATTGCGACTGCCCTGGGCAGTCACAGGTAACGCCAGTAGTTCTTGAACTGCTGTGTAATTCGTTTTTCTCAGTTAAAAAATTCTGCAATTTCTCTCTTTCGCTTTCACTCAAAGCAGAAACAAAAGCCTCATACTTTTCTACAAACTGCGATAGATGCGTACCGCTTACTTTAAACTCGTCCAGTTCTAAAAGCGTCTGGTCTTCCATATCAGAACCGGAACAATGCACAAGAAGTACCCCTATGTACACTTCTTATTCTTGCAAAAGCATTAGAAATTAATGCGAAAGAACTTTTAGATTTTTAGCACCTATAAATCTGCTTCCAGATAATACTCAAAGTCAGGCGTTTACACAATCTGAAACTTTAACAGATAAATACGTCCAAATCTAAATTTATCTATCTTTGCAACCGATTTAACTACCTATTTTAAGTGATTTGAATCAGTTCGGCCACATCTAAAAAACACTACCTTTACAGCTACATTATAATAATTATGGCATACATAGAACCCGCTCCCTTAAAAGACAAGGAAAATCCGTTTGAAGCAATGATGACGAGGTTTCATAAGGCCTCGCAGATACTCGGATTAGAAGAAGAAATCTACAACGTGCTAAAATCGCCTGCACGCCAGGTAATTGTTTCGCTGCCCGTAACTATGGATGACGGAACCATACGCGTGTTTGAGGGCTACCGCGTTGTACACTCTAACATTCTCGGCCCCTCAAAAGGCGGTATCCGGTACGACCCGCACGTAAACTTAGACGAGGTAAAAGCCTTAGCCGCCTGGATGACCTGGAAATGTGCCGTAGTGGATATTCCATACGGAGGCGCAAAAGGTGGTATTACCTGTAACCCCCGCCAAATGAGCGCAGGCGAAATTGAGCGTTTAACCCGCGCCTACACCAGCGCCATGATTGATATTTTCGGACCCGACCGAGATATTCCCGCTCCTGATATGGGAACCGGTCCACGCGAAATGGCCTGGTTAATGGACGAATACTCTAAAACACAGGGCATGACCGTAAATGCTGTTGTTACCGGCAAGCCCTTAGTGCTTGGCGGTTCACTTGGGCGCACCGAAGCTACCGGGCGCGGTGTAATGATTTCTGCACTTACGGCAATGGAAAAAATGAAAATCAATCCTTACAAAGCTACCTGTGCCGTGCAGGGGTTTGGTAATGTAGGTTCATGGGCGGCTCGTTTGCTCTCCGAACGAGGACTCATTGTTCAGGCCATCAGTGATATTTCCGGTGCATACTTCAATGAAAAGGGAATAGACATTGAGGCGGCCGGTGCTTACCGCGATACGAACAAAGGCTCATTGGAAGGATTTGGCGGAGCCGAAAAAATTAACGGTGACGACCTGCTCACCTTGCCGGTAGATGTGCTGGTGCCTGCTGCAACAGAAGACGTAATCAAAGCCAGCAACGCGCCCAACATAAAAGCCAAACTGATTGTAGAGGGCGCTAACGGGCCAACGTCATCAAAGGCCGACAACATCATTAATGAAAAAGGAATTATGGTAGTGCCCGATATTCTCGCAAATGCAGGTGGCGTAACCGTTTCGTATTTTGAATGGGTGCAAAACCGGTTGGGCTATAAGTGGGAAGCTGAGCGTGTTAACCGCAGGTCGGACAGGATTATGAAAGACGCCTTTAACAGCGTGTACAAAATTGCCAACGACTACAAGGTGCCCATGCGGATTGCCGCCTACATGGTAGCGATTGATAAGGTTGCCAAAACGTACAAGTATCGAGGAGGGTATTGATATTAGATTTCCGATTTCAAATTTCTGATTTGATGACTATCCATAAAGAAGGCCGCACATTACTGTTTGTTCTGTTGATTATTCTCGTAGGTATCATCTGGGGATTCGATTATTTTTTTCCCGGGCAACCGGTTATCCGCAACATCGTAATAGGTGTGGGCGTAGTCTTTTACCTTATTATACTCCAGTTTTTCAGAAACCCCATTTTTACAGTTCAGAAAAACTCAAAACAGGTTATTGCCCCGGCTGATGGAAAGGTTGTTGTTATTGAAGAGGCTGAAGAAACAGAATATTTAAAACGCAAATGCAAACAGGTTTCTATTTTCATGTCGCCTATTAATGTGCATGTGAACCGGATGCCTGTTGGTGGCACGGTAAGTTACTACCGCTACCATCCGGGAAAATATTTAGTAGCGTGGCACCCGAAATCAAGCACGGAAAATGAGCGCACTACCGTAGTAGCTAAAATGGACAATGGCGTTGAAATTCTTTTCCGCCAGATTGCAGGCGCATTGGCCCGCAGGATTAAATGCTATGTTGCCGAAGGGCAAAAACTTGAGCAAGGCGATGAGTTTGGTTTCATCAAATTCGGTTCGCGGGTTGACATTTTTCTTCCACTTGATGCCCGCATAACCGTAAACCTGAACGAAAAAACCACAGGCGGCAAAACGATTATTGCCGAATTTTAATCTGGATAGTTCTGGGGCATCTCTAAAAATTTTGTCTTTAATACCTCATCTCCTGCCTGCCCGAACGGTACGGCAGGCAGGCTTACCCTTCTTCTTTTGGAGAAGGATACAAGGAATTTTTAGAGATGCCTCATTTATACTCCAATTAGGCCGTTTTTTGAATAATCCAAGGGCGAACAGGCGTTAATGTGCTGTCATTTTCTTACCTTTAAAAAATTATCAGGTACCATTTTCGTTTAAAACATGAGCAGAGCTTCCTCAATTAAATTTCCACGTGTTAAGCAGGATTTTTTTATTACGCTGAATCAGCGTGTTAATGATTATTTCAAAAGCAACCATATCAGCAGGCAAGCCAACATGCACATGGTTATCAAAACCATTGCTATGTTTGCGTTATACTTTGTGCCGTATGCGTTGATCATTTCCGGCACAGCAGCAAACAGTTGGGTAGTGCTGGCCTTAGTGGTTGTTATGGGTTTCGGGGTTGCTGGTATCGGCTTATCAGTAATGCACGATGCCAACCACGGGGCATATTCAAATAAAGCGTGGGTAAATAACCTGATCGGCTATTCCCTAAACCTGGTGGGCGCAAATGCCTTCAACTGGAAAGTACAACATAATGTGCTTCACCATACCTATACCAACGTGCACGATGCCGATGAAGATATAAGTCCGCGTGGTATTTTACGTATGCACCCAAGTTCCGAGTGGAAATTCTTTCACCGGTTTCAATATTTGTATGCGTGGTTTTTTTATGGCCTGATGACCATTGTTTGGGTGTTGGTGAAGGATTTCGTGCGGATAATCCGTTATCAAAAAGACGGCCTGGTAAAAAAGCAAAAAGCAAATATTGTTACCGAGTGGCTGATCCTTATTGTTTCAAAAGCTGTTTATGTAACCTATATTTTTGTAATCCCTGTTCTGTTGATTCCGTTTGCCTGGTGGCAGATTTTGCTTGGAATAGTTGGTATGCACTACATAGCCGGGTTTATTTTAGCGATTATCTTTCAACCGGCACACGTAATTGACGGAACCGAATATCCTGAACCCGATAACGATGGCGTTCTGGAAAACACATGGGCCATTCACCAGTTACACACTACTACCAACTTTGCGCATAACAACAGGGTTCTTTCGTGGTATGTTGGCGGACTGAACTACCAGGTTGAACATCACCTGTTTCCTAATATCTGCCATGTGCATTACCGGAAAATTTCTTCCATAGTTCGCGAAACCGCACTTGAATTTGGATTGCCCTATAAGAGCGAGCCTACGTTTATCAGCGCCTTAGCCGGGCATACCCGATTATTGAAAGAGTTGGGGAAACCACCTGTTGTTATGACTATTGCTTGAAAAGGTTAAGGCTGATAAATACTATTCATTCGTTGTCACGACACCACCTCATCAAACGCTTTCACAAAACCTTTCATCTCGTCCAATGTTCCAATGCTTACGCGGCACCATTCCTTGTCGGCATAATCCCACACCCTGATTAGGTAGCCGCGCTTTTCGGTTTGTTCTAAAATGGTCTTTCCGTCTATCGGTGCAGGGAAGAATACAACGTTGGCGTATGATTTTGCATGAGGCAGTTTTTTACTCTTGAGATAGTTGGAGAAATAATTGAGCGCCTCTGCGTTCTTTTTGCGGGTAAATGCAACAAAATCATGATCGGTTAAACTGGCATTGGCAGCAGCAAGCCCTGCCTGGTTGTTATTTCCCCAAAACTGTTTTTCTCCCATCTTCTTCAGCACATCCGGTGGGCCAATCAAATACCCCACGCGCATCCCGGCAAGGCCATATACTTTTGAAAATGTTCTGGATACAATTACGTTGTGTCCCTGCTTCACCAACTGAACCATTGATTTCTTTTCTGGTTGTTCAAGGAATTCAATATAGGCTTCGTCAACAAATACTGTTGCGCGTTTGGCCATCTCCACACAAAAAGATTTCAGTGCATCTGTATCGAGTACCGTACCGGTCGGGTTATTGGGGTTCACTACAAAAACCATCTTTGTATCCTGTTTCACTGCGGATGCCATCGCTTCAAGGTTGTGTGTCATGTTAGCATCCAAATCCACTTTATCCCAGCGGGCATCAAATTTTTCGGCATAGGTCATCAGTAAAGAAAATGTAGGGAAAGCCGAGAGTATCGCGCCTCCTTCCAGCCCTGTGGTCATGCCAGCAAGGCACAACAACTCGGATGATCCGCACCCCATTAAAACGTGTTCCGGAGAAACGCCCTCTTTTTCGGCAATGGTGTAGCGAAGCTCACGGGCTACTTCGTGGGCGTAACGGTTTCCATCCGCAACTACTTCCGCAATTGCTTTTCGCGCTTTCGCGGAAGGGCCATACGGATTTTCGTTAGAATGTAACCGAACCATTTTTCCGTTGATGAACGGCCCAATGCCATGCAGGCGTTCGGCCTCACTAACGGGTGCGGCCATAAGGTCGTTTGCCAGGGTGAGGCTGATGGGTAACCCTGCACCGGCTGCCAGTGCGGATTTAAGCCATTGTCTGCGTGTTGTCATGGATGGTTTTTTTAAGTGTTATACTTACCGGTCTTCCAAGATACTAAAATAGATTGTTGGCTGAAAGTAACTTTACACAATCATTCCTTCAATCATCTTTATGATTTTGTCCAGCTCCCGTTCATCAACTGTATCAAAATCATTCAGCTTATCGCTGTCCACATCCAGCACCAGAAATACTTCATTATTTTTTATGACCGGCAATACAATTTCAGATTTTGACGCTGAGTTGCAAGCAATGTGGCCGGGAAACTCATCCACATTAGGCACGATGATGGTTCTTTTTTCTTTCCACGAAGTTCCGCACACACCTTTACCAAACGCAATGCGCGTGCAGGCAACCGGCCCCTGGAAAGGACCAAGTACCAACTGGTTATTTTTTACCAAGTAAAATCCAACCCAAAAGAAATTCATAGTTTGCTTTAAGGCAGCAGCAATATTCGCAAGGTTGGCGATAAGGTCAGGCTCACCGGCAACAAGTGATTCAAGTTGCGGGATGAGCGCCTTGTAACGTTCTTCTTTATTGGCGGATGCAGAGAGGATGAGTTCTTCGGCCATAATTACTAAGAATTTAGTATGTAGAATTCAGAATCAGTGTTAAGTTTTATTTTCTGTATGTAAGGACTGATAAATAAACAACGTATCGTCCATTACGGTTTCCTTATTGCATAGCTTTCCGGTGAACACTGGGGTGGCAATACCTTTTTTGAACAAACGTTTTGAACTAAAAATCCTTGCCTCATCCCACAACCCCGCATCAATAAAGAATTTCAATGTTTGCGCTCCGCCTTCTACCAGCACAGATTGAATTTTGCGTGCAAGCAAGTCCTGCAATAGTTGAGGAAGAAACTCCTGTTCATCTAATCGCGCCAGCACAAGGTTATCGTGTTCTTCATGTTTCAATACATTATAAACAATTGTTTGCTGCGTTCTGTCGAACACGTTCAGTTTCTCATCAAGTTTTAAAAACCTGTCGATTACAATACGAACAGGATTTCTGCCCGACCAATCGCGTACATTCAACTGAGGGTTATCGTGAAAAACAGTTTTTGTTCCGACAAGAATAGCGTCTTCTTCGCTGCGCCACTTGTGTACCAACTGACGTGAGTGTTCGTTACTAATCCACTTCGAATTGTAATTTGCCTGCGCAATAAAACCATCTGCAGTTTGCGCCCACTTCAACATAATGTATGGTCGCTTTTTTTCTATTTCCGTGAAAAAGCGTTTATTCAACTCACGGCCTTGTTTGTCGAGAATGCCGGTAATTACCGTTATGCCGGCTTCGCGCAATTTTTTAATGCCTTCGCCCGATACCTTTGGATGTGTATCTACGTTTGCAATTACTACTTTTTTTACCTGGTGCCGCATAAGCAAATCAACACAGGGTGGTGTTTTTCCAACATGCGAGCAAGGCTCAAGGTTTACATACACCGTGCTCTCCTTTAATAATTCTTTATCTTCAATCGCTGCAACTGCATGTACTTCAGCATGGGCCTCACCAAATTTTTTATGCCAGCCTTCTCCGATAATTCTTCCATCGTGTACGATTACGCACCCTACCATCGGGTTAGGGCTTACAGCCCCACGACCCAGCGCTGCCAATTCGAGGCAACGCTGCATAAAAAGCTCATCCGGGTGGTAATCGTATTTCTTCATTATTACTTTTACAAGCGGGTATAAACTTACAACAGTTTTCGCGAAGAAAAATTTGGTCAAAGAACATGAATGCAAAAAAACTTTATACCGGTTTTATACAAAAGCTTACGCTGGATGAATCAGCCGAAGAAATCCAACAGCTTGGTTTCCGGGTTATGGAGCACAAACTCGGCCTATCGGCAACCGATGTACTTATGGAAAAAGACATACCTGTTCCGGATGAAATACTCGCTGCCTTAGACAACATTGCCAATCGGTTGAATAACCACGAACCGGTACAATACATTTTGGCTGAAGAGGAGTTTCTCGGCAAACGATTTATTGTTACTCCGGCTGTTTTAATTCCGCGCCCCGAAACCGAAGAGTTGGTGCACCTTGCTTCTTCGCACATTGCTGGTTCGGGAGATACTTTTAAAATTCTGGATATTGGCACCGGAAGCGGGTGCATTGCCGTTTCGTTAAGGTTGCTGTTCCCACAGGCCGAAGTATATGCAAGTGATGCCAGTGAAGATGCGCTGACTATTGCTCAAAAAAACGCCAACCGGCATGAGGCGCGGGTAAACTTGTTCAAGCACGATATTCTGAATGAAGATATACTCGTATCAGAGCTTGACATTATCGTCAGCAATCCGCCTTATGTTGCACAACATGAAAAGGAACAGATGCAACAACACGTATTGGCGCATGAACCACATTTAGCCTTGTTCGTTCCCGATAACGACCCGCTTATTTTTTACAAAGCCATTGCCTTACGTGGTAAACGAGCGCTGAAGTCCGGTGGTAAAATTGTTGTAGAAATCAATGCGCTGTATGGTGCACAAATCGTTTCCGTTTTTGAATCGGAAGGTTATTCGGGTGTTTCAATCAGTAAAGACATAAATGGCCAGGAGCGTTTTGTATGCGCAACCTTTAACGGTGCATAAGCATCAGATTTCCTCGCCTACCCAAAATGCTGAATCCGAAACAATTCTTATTGTGCCGTCATTGGCTGCAACACCATTCGCATCAAGCCCATCAACCGAAATAACGGTTGGCGGAAATAAAATTTTTGCTCCGCGAGTTATCCACTTCTCAAATTTTCCATTGCGAACATAAAGCCATCGTTTATGTTCGCAAAAAGTAACTACATCGAGGTGAGCTGCAAATGGCTCCAACATTTCAAAACCGGCACCAAGCACATTAACAGCACAGTATTTCGCAGCAATCAAAAAGTAGCAAGCTGTCGGTAACGGGTTTTCATTATCAGGATGAGATAAAACTTTAACCGGTGCCTGGTCATTGAGTGTAGTAACATGCCGGTCAACGTTATTCTGCCGGCAGATAACCACATCAATTTTAATTCCCCACAACAGCACATCGGGCAAGGCTTGTTCCAACACAATAATGGTAGGGCTCCACTCCAGCAACTCCTGCACAACAGGGAATGGTGTAGCTGAAGCATCAGCAATGAGTAATGCAGGCTCTTGGTCTTCTTTTACAACATGATGGGATGACATGGGTTTCTATTGAGAAAAATATACTATGACCAACGCAAGCGTCTATATTGAGTTCTATGCCTTACTTAATTAAGTCGAAAAAAGCACTCGCTAATTCAATACAACACGAAACTCTAAAAAAAGAAAGCCTGGTAAAATGAAGTTAGAGCGGTATAAAAAACCTTGCTTATCAAAAAGGCCGTATATATAAACCACAAGAAATGCATACCAGCAACTAAGCAGAATATACAAAAACCGGAATATTTTGTTTAAAATCATTTTTCAAAACCCAGAATCACCTTCTCAATAACATCACAACACTCATGCAGTTGTTCTTCCGTTATTACCAATGGTGGCGCCAACCTGATGATGTTGCCGTGCGTAGGCTTGGCCAACAACCCTTGCTTTGAAAAGGAAACGCAAATATTCCACGCGGTGTCACTCTCTGGCGAATCATTGATAGCGATGGCATTCAACAATCCTTTGCCACGCACTAGCGTTATCAACTCCGACTTCTTAATCAGTGCATTCATGCGCTCGCGGAAAATCTTACCAAGGTAATCTGCACGCTCTGCCAACTTTTCATCTTTCACCACCTGCAACGCCTCCATGCACACCACCGCTGCCAGCGGGTTACCGCCAAAGGTTGAACCATGCTCACCCGGTTTAATCACCAGCATAATTTCATCATCAGCCAACACAACCGAAACAGGCAACACACCACCGCTCAATGCCTTGCCCAGAATCAACATATCCGGGCGAACATCTTCATGGTCGCTGGCTAACATTTTGCCTGTACGAGCAATGCCGGTCTGAATTTCATCCATCATCAATAACACATTATACTGACGACATAATTTCTCAGCAGTTTTCAGGTATCCATCGGCCGGAACATAAACACCGGCTTCGCCTTGTATGGGTTCAATCCACAAACCGCATACGTTCGGATTGGCCAATGCTTTCTCTAATGCCGGAACATTATCGTAATCTACAATTTCAAAGCCCGGCATAAACGGGCCGAAACCTTTGCGGGCAGCCTGGTCGGTAGAAGCAGAAATAATCGTTGTTGTTCTTCCATGAAAATTTTTCTTAACCACCACAATCACGGCTTCGTTATCGGCAATACTTTTTTTGGTATAGCCCCATTTACGCGCCAGCTTAATGGCCGTTTCATTAGCTTCGGCACCGCTGTTCATAAACAGCGCTTTGTGGTAACCGAATGTTTCGCACACATATTTTTCGGCAAGGCCAAGTTTATCGTTGTAAAATGCACGCGAGGTTAGCGTAAGCTCTTTGGCTTGTTCGATCAGTGCGTTGATAATGCGCGGATGACAATGCCCCTGGTTTACGGCACTGTAAGCCGAAAGAAAATCGTAATAGCGTTTACCTTCTATATCCCACAAAAACACACCTTCGCCCTTGCTTAATACCACCGGCAACGGATGATAATTGTGCGCCCCGTATTTATCCTCTAACAAAATTGCTTCCCGGCTGTTTGTAATCGCTTCTACCATAAAATTGCTGATTTATTTGCGTTGCAAATTACCAAATACCTGCCTGCAAAGCCAATTCAAAACCAAGGATGTGATGAAGGACACAAACTGTCAAAAAAATCATGGAGATTAACGGCTGTATTTCTTATGAACAGGATTAACCAGTAACTTTACCTCATGGAAATTATTTTGCTCTTAGCAGGTGTTTTAATAGGTGGCGCAGCCGGATGGTTTGCAGCCCGAAGTCGTTTTCTTTCGGAAAGCCAGGGGGCTGCGGCCAGCGTAACTATTCTTCAGCAACAAGTACAGGAGTTTAACAAGAAACTGGAAAGTGAGCATGCCAAAGTAATTGAGCTTACCGACAAGTTGGCGGAAAGCCGGTCAGATACAAAACACGTAGAAGAAAAAAGGAAGGAACTTGAAAGTATTCACACAAAACTTACGAGTGAGTTCAAAAACCTCGCCAATGAAATCTTTGAGGAAAAAAACAAAAAGAGCAAGGAAAATCTCGGTGAAATACTGAATCCGCTGAAAGAGAAAATTCAGGAATTTGAAAAGAAGGTAGAAGAGTCGCATAAAGAAAATCTGATGAACAATTCCGCGCTGAAACAGGAATTGTTGAATCTGAAAGACCTCAATCTGCAAATGAGTAAAGAGGCGGAAAGTTTAACCCGTGCCCTGAAAGGCGACAATAAAGCGCAGGGCAACTGGGGCGAATTTATCCTGGAAAGAATTCTTGAGAAATCGGGCTTGCGCAAAGGAGAAGAATATGAAATGCAGGAATCGCACACCACAGAAGAAGGCAGGCGTTATCAGCCCGATGTGGTAGTGAAGCTGCCGGACAATAAAAATCTCATTATTGATTCCAAGGTGAGCTTAACGGCTTATGAACGCTATGTATCCGATGATAACGAAGAAGAAAAATCCCTTGTCTTAAAGCAACATATCCTTTCCCTGCGCAATCATATTAAAGGGCTATCAGAAAAAAATTATCAAAAGCTATACAACATTGGAGGTCTTGATTTTGTACTGCTCTTTATACCTATTGAACCTGCTTTCAGTTTGGCCGTGCAAAATGACCAACAGATTTTCCTGGACGCCTACGATAAGAACATTGTAATGGTAAGTCCTTCCACATTAATTGCCACGTTGCGCACCATTGCCAGTATCTGGAAAAATGAAAATCAAAACCGAAACGCTTTAGAGATTGCCCGACAGGGAGGAGATTTATATGATAAGTTTGTGAATTTCACCAACGACCTGATTAAAGTTGGCGAACAGTTAAAAACAACCAAGAAATCTTATGATGACGCTATGAGTAAGCTGTCGGATGGCAAGGGGAATTTAATCGGCCGCGTTCACAAGCTGAAAGAACTTGGGGCAAAAACCAGCAAGCAACTGGATGCACGGCTTGTTGACAGGGCTTTGGATGAAGATGAATTAAGCGAATGATATGATGAAGGGTTTGGCATTTGATGTTTTGCGCGTAGGCAAAAAATACAAACTCATCAACTATGATGAAGTTAATGAGTTTGTAGTGGAGCATATTCTTGCCAATGGCGATTTCAAGGTGAAGAACATTCACACCTTAGAACACTACCTGCTGAAAGACTTAATCAAATTCGGTAAAGGAGCGGATTTTGAAATACGCGAACTCGAATAACTATCCTGATTAATTTTCCCGTAAACTTTGTATCGGGTTAATCGCTGAACTTCTAAACGTATGATACGCAATAGTAGCGCCCAACAGCAGAACAATTAACAGCAGCGTAATTCCATAATATACCCACGACACTTGAACACGATACGCATAGCCGGTAAGCCAGGACATTACAAACGAATAACTCAAAGGAACGGCTATCAGTGCAGCCGCCAACACAACTACCACATACTCCTTACTGAACAATTGCATCAATCGTAATTGACTTGCTCCAAACACCCTGCGCACAGCTATTTCTTTTGTGCGTGTTTTCAGGGAGTAGGCTACGAGGCCGAACAATCCAAGAAATGCAATGAAGATAGCCAATCCGCTAAACGAGAACAGCACGTCAAGCTGGTTGCGCTCCTGTTTATACAACTGGTTGTAGAGTTCATCCACGAACACATATTCAAAAGGATATTGCGGAAATAATTTATTCCAGGTTTCTTCCACAACAGCAATGCTTTCGCTGATTTGTTCTGTTGAAAGTTTTACTAAGAATGTTCGTAACCACAACGGTTCAAACACCATAACAACCGGGTCAACCGCGTTCTTCAATGTTTCCTGGTGAAAATCTTTTACAACGCCAACCACCGGGCCTTTGTCTAAGCTATACGTTCCTTGTGACCAGCTTATTTGCTTCCCTACTACTTCCTGCGGATTTGTCCAGCCCATTTTATGCATGGCCGTTTCGTTAATAATATAAGCACGTTTTTTACTGATAAGATATTCCTGGATAGACTCAACGCCCGAAAACTCTGGAAGCGGTTCATACGTCAGGGTTTTAGAAAGCGACTCACCGGCCAGCAACTCCAGCCCCATAACGTCAATAAAATCATGGTCGATTACCTGTATGTCCATTGTCGGGGCTTCCTGAATGGTTCCGGTCATACCTTCATACCAAACGTTTCCTCCGTCACGTATCTCGCGCGAAGGAACTTCAAGACACGCTGTTACACCGGCAATGCCCGGTTTGGTTGATAACTCATCTTTAAAGGTTTTGAATTTATCTTTAACCGTATCGGGCACAGAAGTAAGCGCCAGCACCTGTTCTTTTTCCAGGCCAAGATTTTTCTTCTTCATGTAGAGAAACTGTTCCCTGCCCACTATCGCACTGCCAACCAACAACATGCAAATAGCAAACTGACCCGCAACTAAAACTTTACGCAAGCTTATGCCCTGCAATCCATTCGTCAGGCCAACAACCTTACTGCCTTTCAATACATTTGCCGGCTTCAATGCCGACAATACAAATGCCGGGTAAAAACCTGAAACGATACCGGTAAAAACAACTACTACTCCCAAACTAATCAACATATCCTTTAGCGGCAACAGATTCTCTACACCAAGCGCAGCATGAACATACGGAAACACGGCATACGCCAGTACGCCAGCCAACAGCGCAGCAATAAGGCAAAACACAGTTGACTCTAACAAGGAATAAAGAACCAATTGCTTAAAGCCCGAACCCATTACTTTCCGTATGCCGATTTCTTTGGCTCGCCCCAGGGCAAGTACACTATTAAGATTCACGAAATTAATCATGGCCAGTAACAGGATAAAAACACCTACACCACTAAAAATTTTTACATACAACTCGTTTCCGTTTGTTTTTATTTCGCGGGCCAGGTTACTATGAAGATGAATATCGCGCAACGGCCACAATGTGTATGCCGTGCCTTCGCGGCTTTGCTCACCCTGATTTTTTACCATCAGGTTTTCAATCTTTTCTTTTAACCCATCAACACCAGCATCGTTGTTCAATAATAAATAAGTGTATGCCCACCAACCTCTGTCTTCTTCGTTCCGAAAAGAAAACAACATATCTACCGGAAGGTGAGTGTGCGTTGGTGTATCTTCCATGATACCTGTAATTATATACACCTCCTCATCCGTTGTCCAGTGGCGGGTAATGATAAGCTCTTTCCCAAAAGCATCTTCATTGCCAAAATATTTCTTTGCTACTGATTCCGTAAGCACAACGGAGTAAGGATGCGCCAATGCTGTTTTCGGGTCACCTTTCAGCAACTTAAAATCAAATACATCAAACACATAGGGGTCGGTAGAGTAGGCATATTGGGGTATGAATTTTTCGTTTCCGATACGCACAAACTTTGGTTCATGATTTTGAAAACGAACTAATTTCTCTACCTCCGGAATTTCATCAGGAATTGATTTAGTCCATTCAGCATCTACACGCGCAAAGTGGGTATCGTAGCCTGTATTGGAAGTATAATGAACCGTAAGCCTGTAAATTCTATCGGCCTTTGAATGAAAATTGTCGAAACTGGTTTCATACACAACGTACACTGCAATCAATATGAATGCCGTAAAGCCAATAGCAAGTCCGCCCAGGTTCAGAAAATTAAAGCTGCCGTTTTTTGAGAAACTCCTGGCAATGATTTTAAGATAGTTCTTTAGCATAGTAAAAGCGTTTGTCCCGTTAAGGTCAGGAAAAGTACAAAATGATTCGCTAAACCTTTTTATTCTTCCACCTGCCACGTGTAAAGAGCCATAACGTGAAAAGCCCTACGGATGTTTCGGAAATAAATACACCCCAAAATACACCCGATTGCTGCCAATCCGATTGGATAGCCAGAAACCAACACAACGGTATCTGGATCAGCCAGAAAAACACAAGGTTAATCTTTGTTGGTGTTTGCGTATCGCCCGAACCGTTAAAAGCTTGTGTGGCTACCATCCACCAGCCATACACAAAGAGAGAATAAGAAAGTATCTGTAACCATTCTGCGCCAATGGCAATCACACTTGCATCTTCAGTAAAAATGTTCACTAACTGTTTATTGAACAAAAAATAGATAACCGATACACTAACTAAGAAGATCATATTATAAAACCCGATTTTCCAAACGCTTGATTCCGCACGATCAGGATTGCCTGCGCCAAGATTTTGTCCGACCAATGTTGCCGCTGCATTCGATAATCCCCACGCGGGCATCATGGTAAACATCATAATACGAATGGCAATGGTAGCGCCTGCCACCGCTTCGTTCCCCACATCAGCCAGTATGCGCATCAGGAACAACCACGACATCATGGCTACAATCATCTGGCCTATGCCACCCAACGAAGTTTTAAAAACAGTTAACACTGTCTTGGCATCCCAGTAAAGTTGTTCAACGCTTACGCGGATATGCTTGCCGCTTTTAAACAATATGCAAAGCTGAATGAATACGCCCACACTACGGCCAATGGTCGTAGCGATGGCAGCGCCTTCAATACCCAAAGCCGGAATAAATCCCCAACCGAAAATCAGCAACGGATCAAGCAAAATATTAATACCATTTGCGATGATGAGAACGCGCATGGCAATAGCTGCATCGCCCGCTCCGCGAAAAACCGCATTGATGACAAACAACAACATGATTACGGCATTGCTGCCTAACATCCACTGCGTGTAGCGATAACCTTCATTAACAACCCACTCATCCGCACCCATCAGGAACAATAGTTCTTTTGAATAAAAAATGCCTGCAATGGCAAACGGAACAGAAGCCAGCAACGCCAGGAAGATGGATTGAATGGCCGACAGGCCGGCATCGCCTAAGTTTTTCTCTCCTACCCTGCGGGCAACAATGGCGGTAACGGCTGTGGCCAATCCCATACCAATGGAATACAACAGGTAGAGGTATGTTTCAGTAAGGCCAACTGTTGCCACTGCTGATGCACCCAGCTTGCCTACAAAATAAATGTCAACAACGGCAAACGTTGACTCCATCACCAATTCAAGAATCATAGGAACGGCCAGCAGGAAAATAGCACGCTTTAGGCCAATTTGTGTATAGTCCGCTTCGGTGCCGCGAATGGCATCTTTTAATTCCTTCCAGATGGAGGGGCGGGGCTCAACAGGTTGTTGTAAAGTCGGAGGATTTTCGTTCACACTTTAGATTTTGAATTTATAAACTGGCTTTATACAAAAAGTAACGGTTAGGTCGTTTGCGTAAATAGTTACAAGATCAAAAAAAGATTTTAAGAATTACGCATTTCTATAAGCCTTTTTAAACACATCAATATCAAACTTACTTCTTTTTTACGTTGGTTGCTCTCTTCTCCCATTTAAGTTTGTTTTCCTTTAGCCGAAAGGCAACCATACGTCTGATTAATGAAACCGGCAAAGGTTTATCAATGGGAAACTGAACGGAGCCTTTACCGCTTTTATATATGGAAAGCTCCTTGCTGAATTCGGCATGGCCTGATGGCAACGCATACAGCCCAATGTGCTGTTTGAACCCGGCAAAATAGACAAGGGGTTTGCCGTACGTTTTGTATGCCGGCATTTTATAACTGATGCTCTCTTCGGCTTTCGGTGCGGCCTTTAAAATGATTGCACGAAGTTGAACAAGCTTTTCCCGCACATCTTCCGGAAAACCGCTGATGTACATGTCGATTTCGTTTGTCTGCTTTGGCATAGCTGATGTAATTTCTATACAAACTTACAGCAGCTAACGCAATAAAAGGCGTACAAAAACGACAAATGAAGGGGTGAATGCGACAAATTACCCTGTCCGGGTGACACGCAAAAAAAGACCCCTGATTGGGCTTAATAAAACCAATGGAATTAAAGCGGTTCGGTTATCGGTTCGGGGCTTTGCGTTCGGGCGGGGTTTTAGCACTAAACTTCCTTGCGAAGCCGACACGCTAAATTGACCGAAAATTTTCATACGAAGCCGTTTCCCCCGCTTGCAAAACCGATGTTGTGTGACGTTTTTAATATTTTACGTCAATGTTAAATCCAACTCCCATACTGCTGTGCTTCTTGAATTTTGCCTGACTCGATTTTTTATAAAGAGTTCCACTATTGAACATTCCGAGAGAAAAAAATATGGCTTCTCCTTTATTATTTTCTCCGTCTGTGTCCACCCATTCAAGAGTAACGATAACATCGTTGTTTAAAACAATGCTATAGGGTTTTAAATCAATTTTGATTTTTCCAACTTGTTTTGGTTCAATTGGTACAAGAATATTCTCTGTAAGTATATTTTCTTGTGGCTTGTTATCTTCAATGCTGTAAAAATTTACCCTGAAAATGGATTTTGCACTTAATCTATTATAAGAAATGTTAAAGTTAAAAGCATTTACAAATGTTGGGGCTTTACGAATGTTGATTTTAACACCCATTTCAGCCCCAAGTTGGTCATAGTTAAATCCCGTACTTATAAACTTTGATTCGGTTTTATTTCCGAGTGTTTTTTTCTTGAAAGCTTTTGCGGTAATGACTACTTCGTCCAATTCATTTATTTGTTCGTCCAATTTTATTGATACGGGTTGTTTTTTATGCGTTATGTCTTTTACCAAAATTTCAACTGGTTTATAGCCGATTGATGAAATTTTAATTGTATCGTTTACAAATCCCTCTTTCAAGTAGAGAGTAAATTTCCCGTTAGTATCTGTAACCGTGCCCGTTTCTTTGTTTAAAATTCCGATGTTTACGTATGACAATGGCATGTTGTTTTTCTTGTCGATAACAATACCCACTATATCAGATGTCGTTTCGGTTTTTCTTGATATATCATAAGGTTCTTCGGTGGTAAAGTCTGATACCTTTAAATTTTCCCAAACAGATTGAAATGTATTATTATTTTCCAATGATTTCTGGAAAAAAGCTACGGTTAAATTTTCGATGTTGTCATAGACTTGAACCGAATTGTCCGAAGCTTCAAGTATCGAGGGAATGCAAGTGAAATCGGCATGGGTGCTGTTTTTGAAACGCAAATAGTATTTTTCGGAATTTAACTCTCGGAAATAGTTATAGTATTTTGAAGGTTGAAACTCATCAAGTTTATCTCCGCTTTCCAGATAAAGGTATTTTATGTTTTGCGTTTGGGGATTGAAAAGTTTTGAATCGTAGATTTCTTGAATGAATTGGTCGTTTTCATCTTCTTCCCCAAAATAGTGGGTTTCTGTTCCATCCAACGATACAAAAGCTTTTGTATTCAGGTTTCTATCTATAAAAACTGCCGAACTCATTCCGCCCCAACTACAGCCAATAATCCCGATATTATTGAAATCAGCATTTAAAGAGGCATTTTCTTTTAGATAACGAATTGCAAATTCAGCGTCATAAACTTGTTCAAGCATATCCTCCTTTTGATTGGTCATATCGCCTGGATAACGACCAACAGACCAAACAGAAACAACCAAAAATCCATTTTGTGCCAGTTTTTCAAGGATTTTATAGTTTTCAAATCCCATTCCGTTGAAACCTGCCATATAAACAATGACTGGATGTTTTGTTTCGGAAGGTTCAAGGTTAGAAAAACTATTTGTTTCAATATTCAGCAATTTTTGACCCTCCGTTCCAACTCCCAATTCTGCTACATAAAGCTGTGCCAATTCGTTAGTTATTCCGGAATAGTCTTGGTTATCCTGATAGTTAATTGCACGTTGCTCAAATAGGTTGAACAAATCTCCAAACTTCAACGCTTTCCCCTTTTTTTCATCTGATGGATACCAAATATCCAAATCGACAGGTCTATAATATAGGTTGTCGGTTAATTCTGTATTTGGTTTGTAAATTCGTGTACTGTCTTTTAATTGGAAAGATTTAAATCCAGCGTGATAGATTTGTCCAAAAGCAAGTTCAAAGGTCAATAATAGGGTAACAAATATTATCAGTTGGATTTTTTTCATTAAAAGTTATATATATTGTTAGAGATGATATAAATGTCCGATTGGTTGCCTACGTTTTTTGAAATGGCACACAACTCAATTCAAAACTTATAGTTCAGTTTAATCCCAAATACAGTGGTTTTATAATCATCGGTAAGATAAAGCTCGGGTATGATGTTCAACTTGGAACTTCCGATATCCGATTCAAGAAACAGCTTCATGGTTTTACCTGTAAATAAATCCGACTTGTTGTTCACCATAAATCCCGCTCCAATACCCGTCCACCGTGGCCGGTCTTTTCTGAAATTCAACGCATACGAAACCGACAAGAAACTTGCAGGACGTGATTGGTATTCTCCTTCGGGCGACCGGCCACTGAATAGTTTAAGTTCATAGTGCGCTGAAATGCGCTGAAAGTTTTTCCTATACCGGTTGGCAAAATAAAACGAAGTTGTAAAGTTAAATTCCGGGTAAATTTTATCCTGCAATACGCCAACTCCTGCCCCGGCATGTAGGCCCAGCATATCGTATGGCAAACGGTGAGTAGTTTTATCAGTAAGCACACTGCCCTCTTTAACGACTATTCTCGAAATAATTCCAAATCGTTTCTGCCTATGTGTTTCAGGGTGATTGTCGAGATGCGCGACAACGTGCTCTAAATTCAAACGAGTAAGTTCTTCCAATCGCTCTACAGTTGGTGCATATACATGAATTTCCGCTTCTTTCATTTTTATAGTAAGCTCCCAACCCGGGGGCAATAATTCTGTAATTACATTCCGGTCGACTGTAACTTTTGTGTGTGCAGGAATTATTTCATGTAGCGAGATGATATATTTTTCTGCATCGTCATCATTGTTAAATATAACCTCAATGTGTTGAGGCTTGTGCATGTCCGGTTCGGTGATGCTGCTTTTTATATGACTTAATAAACCGGCCAACTGAGCAGGGAAATCTTTTATAATAGTTTTGTTTTCGGTGTACTTACGCAGTTCAAACGTAATCAGCGATTGATATTCCGGAAATTCCAACCGGATTGAGTCAGGAAGTTGTTTGGGTTGTGCATTCGATGTGCAAACAAAAAGACACAACAGTAGCGCGATGCTGGTAAATAGCTTCATGGTTTTGGGGTTAATGGGTTGTTTGGTTTTTAGAGATGGCCTATTTAATCCGGGCTATAATAATGGTGTTCTGGTAATCTTCGCTGATTTTCTTTTCGCCTGGCTCCAGTTTGTGGAACAGTTTTTTTCTTTTCGGCTTTACGTTTACTACTTTATCATAAACGGGGTCAGTAATCACACCAACAATCGGCATTACTTTTTGTGGATGAACTTCTTCTGAAAATGAAAGAAGCAGTTCCTCAACCTCCAGGTCAATTTCGATTTTGGTATCAGGAAGAACAGTTGTTTCCTGTGCGTTTGCCATAGGCGAAACATGCTTGTGTTCAGTGTGCAGTTCGTAAACAGGTTCCGGTGCAATTACTTTTTCCTGCACAACTTCCTTTTCGATTGATGGAATGGTTTCTGTTACAATTTCCGTAACTGCATTTTCATCGGGGTTTACAAGCGAATCGTTTTTTAAATAGTGTACCCCGCGCACACCAAAAAGTACAAAGAAGATTACTGCGGCCGCATAATAATAAACCCTGTAACGCTTTGCGGTTGGCGCAACTTGCTTCTGTACCCGCAACCAGGTTTCTTCTTTATTCCACGAAACAGGTTGGCGCTCAATCAATCGTATTTTTTGCTCTATCATATTAACATCAGGTTCCATAGTGAAGTCCCTCCCGGTTAATTTTTCGTTTCAACAATTGCTTTGCTTTAAAAAGCTGCGACCGCGAAGTGCTTTCAGTTATTCCCAGCAAGTCGGCAATTTCGCGGTGGTCGTAGCCTTCAACAGCAAACAGGTTAAAGACTGTCCGGTAGCCGTCCGGCAACTCAAGAATTAACTGGTATAGGTATGCAGCATCCGCATCCTGAAAAAATTCCTTATCGTGCTCCGGGTTTTCCGCATCCAGCGTTTCTGTCAGGTAAAAGTTATGCCGCCTGCGCAAGGTCATCAGCGCTTCATTTACTAATATCTTTCGCATCCACGCCTCCAGGCTTCCTTTGTCGCGGTACGAAAATTTTTTCAGGTTATCGAAAATCTTTACAAAAGTTGTCATAACAACATCTTCCGCCTCATGCGCATTTTTTACATACCGCAGCGCAAGCCTGAAAAACCGGTCGCTGAACATATCAAAAAGCTGCCGCTGACTTTTCGCATCTCCTTTTTTACACTGCCGTACCAGTTCTTCTTCGCTCATGTAGTTGCGTTGATACTCATAAAATGCAGGACAAGGCCGTTTCGTTGCCTGGGGTGAGAGTTATTCTAATACCGGAGATGCAATTGGTTAGACTTTAGTTCTGAAGAACTACTATATTTTGGGCTTTGGCTTCATGCCAAATAAAAAGCGCATCACGTTAAAAGGCCGGATCAGTAGTAGATAAAACCCTATGCAACTAATCAATGTTAGCAAAGCAATCGACCAAAACTTGGCAGCAATACTCCAATTAAGCTGGCAGATATAATACCCGATAGCAATGATCACGGTTTGATGCAAAATATAAAACGGGTATAAGCCTTCATTGAGTTTGCTGATCCAGGGATGCGGCTTGTTCAAATAATGCTGACCGTATGCAATTACAGTGAGCACCGTAAACCAACTCATGAACATACCTGTAATGTCAAACAACGTTTCGATGGTATCCTCCGGCCACGAAAACGTAACAATCTCACGAAAGTGAAAATACAACAGGTAAAAAGGAATCAACACAACCAAGGCCGCTACCAGTAAATGTTTTCGGTTTTGTCCGATGGTCAGCCAAAGATTTCTATCAGAGTAGAACAACACACCGAAAAAGAAAAAGCACATATAGAAAACAAAAAAGGCCAGGTCAGTAAGGTCGTGTGTTTCATCCGGGAAGAATGGACGCAAAACAGCCTGGGTAAAAATGATTATCACAGAGGGAATGAACAACATACCTGCCGGATTCGACAACCAACGGCTAATCTTAACTTTAAAATTAGTGGAACGTTCCGACCGGATAAATCTAAAAAACGGAATGAGTATTAACGAATACAAAAGCAGATACAGAATAAACCACAGATGATGCCAGCTAAAACTTCCTTCGGGGTAGGGAATAAAATTGAAAACCGTTTTATAGAAATCGAAGTAGCCGTTGTACTCACTGATGCGTTCGTAATAAATCTGTGGAGGCACTACCACAAACATGCCGAACACCAACGGAATGAATAATCTGCGAAAACGTTCACCGGCATATTGCTTGATAGTGCGCTTGCTGAGCGCCATATACGTTCCGGCTCCGGAAATAAATAACAGCAACGGCATACGCCAGAAGTGCAGCCAGATCATCCAGTACCGAAAACTGCCACTGAGTTCATTATTCTTCACGTGCCAGTCCCACGGATTAAACCACATGCCGGTATGGAAGAAAAGGAGTATCAGGATGGCGATAATCCGGAGCCAGTCGAGGTCGTGCCTGCGGGAAGATGGATTGAGTGGTATTTCCATAGTTTTTTAACTTAAAGAAAAAGGCACTGAACCCGAAAATTACGACTGTTTTACAAAGCTGGGCGGGTTAGGTCTGTAATTATATTCATCTTACTCAGGAAAGAAAAGTTGAAGAGGTATTAATTAAACGCTCTTGAAATCAAACAAACTATCCACAAGCAAGTTATTATATTTGCTACAGCTACCATCGCCATGCCCGAAATCCTCCGCTCCATACCCAAAGACGCACACGAGCTAAGTGTATTAGTCAACTCTGCCTACCGGGGCGATACCGGCCGGCAGGGCTGGACTACCGAAGCCGACCTGATTGACGGCTCGCGCACGGATGCCGAACTATTGCGCGCGCTTATTGAAACCCCCGGAAGCATAATTCTCAAGTATGTGGATGATGGCAAAATTATTGGGTGTGTGGAGTTGCGCAAAGAAGACAACAAACTCTACCTCGGTATGCTTACGGTAAACCCTGCTATACAGGGAAAGGGCATCGGCAAAGCCTTACTGAAAGCGGCAGAAGATGAGGCAAGTCAGCAAAATTGTGAAGCCGTTTTTTTGGGTGTACTAACCGGCAGAAAGGAATTGATCGATTGGTACATCCGGCATGGGTATTCCGATACCGGTAAACGCAAACCGTTCGATTTTACCGACCCGCGATTTGGCGCTCCGAAAATGCCGTTGGAATTTATGATGATGGAAAAGAACATCTCCTGAAACCACTCAAATTACTTTACTTTTTCCATACAGAAACTTTTCCGTTATTGAGCCTCTAAATTTTTGACTATGATGAACCGTATTGTTTTAATCGTCCTGATAGCGCTGAACGTTGTGGCGTTTGGCCAACACCCGGATATGCCGTCCGACTTTTTAAGTAAAGAGTGGCACAAAGAACGCAGGCAAAAGTTGCGTGAGAAGTTGCCCGCAAATTCGGTAGCGGTGTTTTTTGCCAATGCCGTGCGCAACCGGGGCAACGATGTGGATTATATCTATCACCAGGATTCCGACTTCCTCTACCTCACCGGCTATCGCGAACCAAATGCCGTGTTGCTTGTTTTCAAAGACAAACAAAAAGCTGCAAACGGAAATTTATATGATGAGATTATTTTCGTTCAGCCACGCAACCCCATCCGCGAAATGTGGGACGGGAGAAGATTGGGTTTTGCCGGAGTTAAAGAACGGTTAGGGTTTGAGCAAGCTATCAACAACACCGAATTTAAAGAGTACAATATTAATTTCTCTTCTTTCGACCAGATTTTATTTTTTGATTTTCAGAATGATGTGCGCGATAACCCGCGCGACTCTTCCGACCTGTACGACCTGATTGAACAGTTCAAAGTAAAAGCAAACTATCCGCGCAAAGATGGACTTAGCGTGCAGCGTGAACAACCACAAAACAACCTGAACACACGCGGCCTGTTCAGAATTATGGCGGAGTTACGCGGTATAAAAACTCCCGAAGAAATCGACATGATTCGCAAAGCCGTTACCATTTCATGTGTAGGACAAGTTGAAGTAATGAAAGCGATGAAACCCGGCATGAGTGAACGCGAAATTCAGGGCATACATGAATACGTGTTTAAAAAATACCAGGCCGAAGATATTGGTTATCCTTCCATTGTTGGCGGTGGCCATAATGGCTGTATTCTGCATTATATTGATAACTATAAACCCGCATTAGATCCGAAAGAATTAATACTGATGGATTTGGGTGCTGAATATCACGGCTATACGGCCGACATTACCCGCACCATTCCGGTGGGTGGAAAATTTTCACCTGAACAAAAAGTGATTTACGACCTTGTGCTTGAAGCACAGGAAGCCGCCATGAAAATCTGTAAGCCCGGTGTAAGCTTCAGCGATTTGAATGATGCAACCGTACAGGTAATTACCAAGGGTCTGAAAGACCTCGGCATTGTTACTACCGACCAGGAAGCACGCAAATATTATCCGCATGGTTGCTGCCATCATATCGGGCTTGATGTACACGATCGTGGCCTGCGCGACCTTCAGGAAAACATGACCTTTACTATTGAACCGGGTATTTACATCCAGGAAAACACCACTAAAGACCCTAAGTGGTGGGGCATTGCCGTTCGTATTGAGGATGATTATCTAACCACGAAAGACGGATGCGAACACTTGTCATCGTATGCACCACGCACCACTGCCGACATAGAGGCTATGATGAAACAGCCAAGCCCGTTGGATAATTTCAAACTCCCTGAATTAGATAAACTGAATAAGAAAAAATAATCTTTAGGGTATCTCTAAAAACTCCCTTTGCCCTTCTCCATTAGTAGGAGAAGGGTATGGGGTGAGGTTACCAAAGACAAGGTTTTTAGAGATACCCATTGGCTTTTGCCGATAAATTAACTCCTGCCCGGATTTGTCATTTTTTATACCACTACCGGCACAAAAACAATCGCGGTTGCGCTATCTTGCGACCCAATTCTAATTACGTTATGAATAAAATACTTTTACTTCCTGCATTTATTTTATGCTTATTCGTTGCAGCGCACGCGCAGCAATTTGATGAAACGCGTATTCTCAATCATATTAAAATTCTTGCCAGCGATTCCCTCCAGGGGCGGGGCACCGGCACCGAAGGAGAAAGAATGGCTGCCGACTACATATCAAAAAAATATAAAGAACTAAAGCTGAAGCCTATCGGCAAAACCAAAAGCTATTTGCAGCCTTTTGAATTTAAGCATGGCGCACATGGCGAGGGCGCACCCGGTACAGCGCATAACGTTGTTGGTTATCTTGATAACAAAGCAAAGCACACCGTAATAATTGGTGCACATTACGATCACCTGGGCATTGGTGAGCAAGGTAGTTCGTTAGATGCCAACCCGGCAGGCAAAATTCATAACGGTGCAGACGATAATGCATCGGGGGTGGCAGGCGTGCTTGAACTTGCACGGTACTTCAGCACAAACAAGGTTAAAGAAAAATACAATTTCGTTTTCGTATGCTTTTCAGGAGAAGAAATGGGCTTGTACGGCTCAAAGTATTTTACTGAAAATCCTACTATCGATTTATCTGCCGCGAATTACATGATTAACATGGACATGATCGGTCGGCTCGATTCACAAACAAAAGCGCTTGCCATAAGCGGTACAGGCACCAGCCCGGTGTGGGAGCCGCTGTTAAAGAAATTAGCAACCGATCAACTGAGCGTCAAAACCGATTCGTCTGGTATAGGCCCTTCCGACCACACATCGTTTTATCTGAAAAATATTCCTTCACTTCATTTTTTTACCGGGGCACATGCCGATTACCACAAGCCTACTGACGATTGGGATAAAATCAACGCCAAAGGTCAGGCCGAAGTGTTAAGCCTGGTTGCGCAACTGATTAACGAACTCGACAACGAACCCAAGCTCGCTTTTCTTACTACCAAAGCAAAACCGATGACAAGCCGTTCGGCCTTTAAAGTTACGTTGGGAATCATGCCCAGCTATACTTCGGACGAAGCGGGTGTAAAAGTAGATGGTGTAACTGATGGTAGACCGGGGCAACAGGCCGGTATTCAAACCGGTGATGTCATCATTCAAATGGGCGACCTGGTTATTAAAGACATCCAGGATTATATGGGCGCCTTGGGTAAATTTGATAAAGGCCAATCGATACCCGTGAAGCTAAAGCGTGGCGATGAGGAGATTACTTTAATCGTAACGTTTTAATGTGTTGACGTAAACATGTGCACATTAACAACACTTTAGCACATCATCGCAGCAACTCCCTCGAAATAACCAGTTTCTGAATTTCCGTTGTGCCTTCATAAATCTGTGTAATCTTGGCATCGCGCATGAGGCGCTCAACATGGTACTCTTTAACGTAGCCGTACCCGCCATGAATTTGCACGGCTTCGGTAGTTACATCCTGCGCAATTTGCGAAGCGAACAGTTTTGCCTGCGCGGCCGCTTTAACAAAATCTTTTCCCTGGTCTTTTAAGTTGGCAGCCTTCCAGATCAACAAGCGGGCTGCATCTATTTTAGTCGCCATCTCAGCCAGCTTGAATTGAATAGCCTGATGCTCTGCCAAATGTTTACCGAATGCTTTTCGTTCTTTAGAATATTTCAGCGCCAGCTCATACGCGCCCGATGCAATACCTAATGCCTGCGATGCAATACCTATTCTGCCACCATTTAATGTAGTCATGGCAAACGTAAAACCAAAGCCATCTTCGCCAATACGATTTGCCTTGGGCACTTTTACATCGGTAAACATTAACGAGTGTGTATCTGAACCACGAATGCCCATCTTGTCTTCCTTCTTGCCCACTACAAAGCCGGGCATTCCTTTTTCAACAATCAGTGCATTAATGCCTTTATGCCTTTTTGCGGCATCGGTTTGCGCAATAACAATGTACACACTTGCGCTGTTGCCGTTGGTTATCCAGTTTTTTGTTCCGTTCAGTAAATAGTAATCGCCTTTATCTTCAGCCGTAGTGCGCTGACTTGTAGCATCCGAACCGGCTTCCGGTTCCGACAAACAAAACGCCCCGATCACCTCACCGGCAGCCAATCGCTTCAGGTATTTTTCTTTCTGTCCTTCCGTTCCAAACTTCTCTAATCCCCAGCACACCAATGAATTATTCACCGACATACACACCGATGCGGACGCATCAATTTTTGAAATCTCTTCCATAGCCAGCACGTAGGAAATAGTATCCATGCCGCCACCGTTATACTTCGGGTCAACCATCATACCCATAAACCCGAGTTCGCCCATTTTCTTTATTTGTTCGGTTGGGAATTTCTGCTCGGTGTCGCGTTCAATAACGCCTGGCAATAATTCATTTTGGGCAAAATCCCGGGCCGCCTGCTGCACGGCTATTTGTTCCTCGGTGAGTTGAAAGTTCATAGTTGTTCTATATCCGATTTTAAGTCAAAAAGAAAAGGGTCTGGTATTTACACCAGACCCCAAAATTAATCGAATACTTTTAATAAAGCCTGAGTTTAGTCATTACGACCCCCCAGAAACATCATAACATAATACAACAGGGTAGTTAACGCCCCAACTGCGGCCACTACATAGGTCATGGCGGCCCACTTGAGGGCATCTTTAGCCATATCGTGTTCCTGCGTGTTTACTATGCCCCGGTTTTCAATCCAGGCCAGTGCCCTGCGACTCGCGTCAAATTCTACCGGCAAGGTTACAAACGCAAACAAGGTAAATACACCGTAACAGGCAATGATAATGAGAAGGGCCGTGTTCCACGGTAAAATACTTTGCATGAAGGAGCCTCCCAAAATCATAGCCCAGAAAATCATGTTCATCACTTTTCCGCTTACGTTTTGAACGGGCACCATAGCCGAACGAAACTGAAGCATGGAATACGCTGTGGCATGTTGCACGGCATGGCCACACTCGTGTGCCGCCACAGCAGCAGCTGCCGCACTGCGCCCGTGATATACTTCGGGGCTGAGGTTAACGGTTTTATTTGCCGGGTTGTAGTGGTCGGTAAGCTCACCTTCTACACTCAACACGTTTACATCGTGGATACCATTATCCGCCAACATAAGTCGCGCAATCTCTGCACCCGATAAGTTGCGGGCAAGTTGCACCTGGGAGTATTTACGGAATTTGCTTTTCAGCCTTCCGCTAACAATCATCCCAATCACCATGAAAATTCCACCTATAATAAATACACCCATAGTTTTTCTTTTTTTGGTTTCCCAGATAACAACTTCCAGGCCAGATGAATTCCCTGACAATTCGTCATTCCTGGGTTTACACAAAACTAAACAGAAGCCTCCTCATCCGGCACATCCGGTTTGTCCTTTTGCTTTCTAAGTAAAACAGAGGTGAGGATTAACGAAATAACACCGCCCACAATCATAATAATGGTTTGCCAGCCATGAAAAACAAACGTGAACGCTACGCCATCGGCTTGTGGAACCTGATACAGCAAGGTAAGTCCGGCCGGTAACAGAACGTGATACGACCCCGCCCCGCCCGGAAGCGGAGCCGCCATAGCAATTGCACCAATAGCAAACAAGGCAAGCACGGCACCAAAGCCCAGGTGCGCGGTTTCATCAAAAGCGCGGATAACCGCGTAGCTCATCAGGAAATAAAGCGCCCAGATAACTACCGAATGGAAAATGAACAGCCCTTTCTTTTCAAGTGTCAGTACCGATGTAAAACCGGTTTTAAATCCTTTCCAGATTTTCTGAACGCGGTCGCGGAGTTTTTGATTTCGTTTTAAGATGTAATAGCCGACAAATCCGACAAGAACGAATACAGCAATTAAAATCAATATTGTTCCAAGTCTGCCATTACCCTCGGCAGGCTGAAAGGGCAATGTTTCGATAAAAGTGAAAAGCTTATCGGCTTCTATTACAAACGCCAATGCCAGCACAATCAACAGAAAAACCAAATCGGCAATACGCTCAACCACAACGGTACCGAACGAAACCTCAACCGGAATTTTATCCAGTTTATACAAGTTATAACACCGCGACACCTCTCCCCCTCTTGGTATTACCAAGTTTACAAGATATCCTACCATGAGCGAAAGAAAACCGTTATACAACGAAGTGTTATGCCCGGCCGATTTCAGCAACATACGCCAGCGTTCGGCCCGAAGCAGGTGACTAATCATAACAAAAGCCAGCATAACTAACAGCCATACTTTATCGGCACGATGCCAGGTGTCTAAGAGGTAATCCCATTTATTCTCGCCTTCTTCTACATGAATGCCACGCAGCGAAAACCACACTAAGAAAGCCGTAGCTGCCAGTATGAGTACATATTGAATAAAAACCCTGATGCGTGAACCCAATGCCGTAAAATTAAGCTGTACTAATAAATTGCTGTTTGTCTTTCCGGCCAAAGCAGGCCATAGCCGGTTCAATAATTCCGGTACGCCTTTTTTCAACCAAAAACGCCATTAAAGGCTCAATTTCCCTGAAAATCTGCATGTTACCGCCCCGGCTAAGGGCGCCAAATATAGGCTTAAATCAGAAAAAGAGTTGAATAAGGGGGGCGTTTTTCGTACTTTTGTGGCTCATTTTCCGTTTCAAGTCAACTAATCAATTATTTATGTCGAAACTCCGTATTCTTTATGTAGCCAGTGAGATTAATCCATTTCTGCAAACTTCTGAAGTAGCCGATTTTGTGCGCAAATTGCCCCAGGCCATGCAGGAAAAAGGAATGGAAATCCGCATATTGGTGCCTCGGTTTGGGATTATTAACGAGCGAAAAAACCGGTTACATGAAGTAGTCAGATTATCGGGGATTAACATTGCCGTAGGCGATGAAGAAAAACCGCTTACTATTAAGGTAGCGTCTATCCCGAATGCCAAACTTCAGGTTTATTTTATTGATAACGAAGATTACTTCCACAGAAAGTCTGTTTTCCACGATAAGGAAAACCGCTTCTATGCCGATAACGATGAGCGCGCTATTTTCTTCTGTAAAGGCGCCATCGAAACCGTGCGTAAGTTAGGCTGGGCGCCTGATGTGGTGCATTGCAACGATTGGATTACCAGCTTTATTCCGCTGTACATGAAAACCACGTACAAAAATGACCCGTTGTTCAAAAACGCCAAAACCGTTTTCACAATTTACAACAACAGCTTCACACACAAGTTCAAGGAAGACATTATGAGCAAGGTGAAGATGATGGACATTGAAGATAACATGTTGGGCAACCTGAAGTCGGCCGACTATGAAGGATTCATCCGCATGGGTGTTGAGTTTTCCGATGCCGTTATTGTTGCCGGTGAAAACAAAAAACTTGAAGGCCTCTTCAAAAAAATAAAGGAAAAGAAAGTCGAAACCATCGACAAAGACGAAAACTACACCGAATCATACTTCAATTTATATAATGAACTTGTGGGTTAAGCGAACCGGGCAGCTTTTTTTAGCTGCCTTGTTTTTGATGGCATGTGAAGATGAATCCGTTTTTTTAGGATTTAAGGGTAATAGCAAGTTTACCGTAAAATACCAGGAGTTCTTGGTAGGCGATGGTGCAGTGGTAGGCATTGATCCTGAACTGACAGACAATGCTACCGGCTCCAGGAGGTTATTAGTGGGCGAACACGATGACCCCATTGTGGGCAACATACGAACTGAAGCTTTCGCGGAGTTTTTGCCCGTGCTTACTTCCAAGCTTGCGCAAAAAGAAGATCACACCTACGTGTACGATTCCATAACCATTCAGCTACGCTTAGATGGGTATTCGTATGGCCTTACCAATGCCAACTACGCCAGCGGAAAATTCACCATTCGCAGAATTACAGACACTGAACCGTTGAACATACGGGAGGAGTATCACCCCATACCGGGAACAGACAAAGAGGTATTGGTAAACGTAAGCAAACGCTATTATTCCAACTCTACCGTAAGCTATGCTGACGAAGCCGAATCACTTGGAGAAACCCGCTTTGCGCAGATATTCATGTTTGATGGAGAAGAACGGCACACGACAACAAGCATTACGCGCGAAACACTGGAGCAAAGCGACACGTTGGTAATCCGGGCCAGGTTAGACGATGACTTCGGTCTTGAACTTTTCAACGTAGCGCTTGATAATTATAACGAAGAGCTTTCTGACTTTACTAAATTCCGGGCAAGGTTTAAGGGCCTTGCTCTTATACCGGATGGTTGTAACACAGTGCTGGGCCTTGACCCAGCAAACACCTTCTCGCTGATAAAGCTCTACTACCATTCCGAACTTAGTGGCGAAGTAGCCGATACGTTAACACACGATTTTGGATTTTCGGGTGTTGGTTTTCACAACATTAACCCCAGCCGTACAACCGATTTACCCCCTGCCGAGCCGACATACATTGCCGGAGAGGCCACAGGCAGTTTGCGTGTGATACAGGCCGGCTACCCGATGGTTACAAAAATTGACCTGACTAATTTCTACGAAGAGTTTGCAGATGAAATAACAGAAAAGAATCTCATCATAAACTCGGCAGAACTGATTATCGAATCTGTAAACACAACGGGTGAATACAACCCGTTATCGGTATTGGAGCTTCGCCTGATGGAAGAAGACAATTCGTTTAAAGATTATCGTACGCTTGAGCAAAGTGTAAGAGATTCACTTGGTCAGTTCTTTGTTTTCACAGACTTACGAAACTACTTTGTAAGCAGCGATTTGTCTGCGCAAAGTACAACACGGGTAGCGGGCAGCTTGCTCTACAACAGCACCAATAAGAACTACACAGGCTCTATTACGCTATTTGTGCAAAACCTGTTCGAGAACAAAAACAGCCAACACAAACTTCTTTACCTGGGGCTGTATCCCGGCACAAGCATTACCGGAATTAACACAATGCTTCCGACAGGTAAAACGTTAGATCGCACGGTTTTTATGAAAGAAAACATAAAGCTGAAAGTACATTTTACACAGCCCAACAACTCAAACCTTTAACACATAAACATTATGTGCGGAATTGTAGCCTATGTAGGTCATCGCGAAGCGCAGCAGGTAATCATTAAAGGTCTTAAACGACTTGAGTACAGAGGCTACGACAGTGCCGGTATAGCATTACTGAACAACGGCCTTAACGTTTACAAAAAGAAAGGTAAGGTTTCGGAGTTGGAAGAATACATTACCGATGAAACCCTTACGAGTACCATTGGTATAGGCCACACCCGTTGGGCCACACATGGCGAGCCGAACGATGTGAACGCACACCCGCATTACTCCTCTTCGCGCAAGTTGGCCATCATCCATAATGGTATTATTGAAAATTACAGTTCGCTGAAGCAGGAGTTAGTAAACAAAGGGCATGTTTTTTTAAGCGAAACTGATACCGAGGTTCTTATTCATTTCATTGAAGATATCCGGGAAAACAATAACTACTCGTTAGAAGAGGCTGTAAGGTTAGCCTTAACCAAAGTTGTTGGCGCTTACGCCATCGTAATTATGTCTAACGATAACCCCGATCAGTTGATTGCGGCTCGTAAAGGCAGCCCGTTGGTAATTGGTGTGGGGAAGGGCGAATTTTTTATGGCCTCTGATGCAACTCCTATTATTGAATACACCAAAGATGTTGTATACCTCAACGACCTGGAGATTGCCGTTATTGATGACGGGCAGTTGCGCATCAAAACCATTGAAGGTGATGCCCCGATGACACCGTACATCCAAAAACTTGAGCTTGAACTCGAAGCCATTGAAAAGGGCGGGTTTGATCACTTCATGCTCAAGGAAATTTTTGAACAACCCAAGTCGATAAAAGATTGCCTTCGTGGGCGATTGGATTCGCAAGGCAACAGATTGGTGCTGGGCGGCATTCGCGAATATGTAAACAAAATGATGAATGCCGATCGCATTATTATTGTTGCTTGTGGAACGTCATGGCATGCCGGGCTGGTGGCCGAATACATGATTGAAGAATTTTGTCGCATACCGGTTGAAGTGGAGTACGCTTCCGAATTCAGGTATCGCAATCCTATTATACGCGAAGGCGATGTGGTCATTGCCATTTCGCAATCGGGCGAAACTGCCGATACGCTTGCCGCCATTGAGTTAGCCAAATCAAAAGGCGCAATTATTATTGGTGTGTGTAACGTTGTGGGCTCGTCTATTGCGCGTGCTTCTCATGCCGGGTCGTACACACATGCCGGCCCCGAAATTGGCGTGGCCAGTACAAAAGCCTTTACTGCACAACTTACCGTGCTGAGTATGATCTGCCTGATTGTTGCGCAAAAGCGTGGCACCATAACCGATCAGGCTTTTCACCAGATGTTGGTTGAGTTGGAGAATGTTCCCGATAAGGTAGAAAAAGTGTTGACGCTCAACGACAAAATCCGCGAAATAGCCTATACCTTTAAAGACGCATCAAACTTTTTGTACCTGGGGCGCGGGTATAATTTCCCGGTAGCCTTAGAAGGTGCGTTGAAGCTTAAAGAAATTTCATACATCCATGCCGAAGGTTATCCTGCTGCCGAAATGAAGCACGGCCCTATTGCCTTGATTGATGAAGAAATGCCGGTGGTGTTCATTGCCACACACGACAGTTCTTACGAAAAAATTGTTTCCAACATTCAGGAAGTAAAGGCACGCAAAGGGCGTGTAATTGCCGTTGTTACGGAAGGCGATGACCTCATTCCGGAAATGGCCGAGTTTGTTATTGAAGTGCCTGCCGTACAGGAAGCACTTATGCCCATTGTATCGGCCATACCGCTTCAGTTGCTTTCCTATCACATTGCCGTTATGCGGAATTGTAATGTCGATCAACCGCGAAACCTTGCAAAATCTGTTACTGTTGAATAACCCGATACCTATTCGCTACAAAAAATATCACAGCATGACCGACATCGTAAAACATATAAAGCCACTTTCACTCCTTGTTGTGCTTGGCTTTTCTGCATTGTTCTTATCCAATTGCTCAGACAGAGAAAACCAAACAAAAACTCCTTGCCTGCCCACTCAATTTCCGTTTGAAGAAGAAGATGGCGTTATTGACGCCACGTATGATCTACGGAACCGGTTGGCAGGGGTTACCTATACTTTTAACGATGACGCTGACTTCACTTTTACAAGTATCCGTTCTTTTAACAGTGACAATGAAATCGTCCAGGTAAATTTTTATGTTAACGGAAGTATTGCAGCCGACTTTATTAAAGTAACACACGCTAAAGACACCATTAAAGAAGAGCATTACCGATCAGGCAGCGCAGCAGAAAATTTACAATCGTATCGTTATTACTATTTGAATTCAAGCGGAAAGGTTACCAGTTTTTCAGAACGCGAACACAGCAACAGTTTCGCTAAGGGCGACTCTACCGTTTATACCTATACGGGCAACAACGTTACGTTAGTCAGGCTGTACAATGAGCTCAATGAGCTTGAAGAAAGCTATGAGATTACATACGACAATAATACAAATCCTTATAATGAGGTTAACTTCAGTGGTGATGAGTATTTATTCAGTCCACTGAACCTGAGCGAAAACAATCCGGTAAGCATTAAACATGTTGAATCCGGTGATATCACCACGTTCAGCTACACCTTTGCGGGAAACGGTTTCCTGTTAACCCGCAAGTCGAGCGCTGTTGCAGAAGCGGGTGAGTTTAAATACAGTTGTACTGTTGAGTAACCTGGTTGGAAAAGGTTACGTCAGCAGGTATTCTTTTTTTAACAGCGGGCAAATTTTATAACGCTCATCGTGTGTGTCTTCATACACGGCTTCGAGCAGTTCATACACGTGTTTGATGCCGATCAAACCACACCATTCAAACGGCCCGAGCGGATAGTTGGTGCCTAACTTCATAGCCTGATCAATATCTTCGCGTGTGGCCGTGCCTTCCTGCACCGTATAATAGGCTTCATTAATAATCATACAAATGATGCGGGGTGTAACAAGGCCAACACGATCATCCACTAACAGGAAATCGGTACCTAATTTATCGCATAACGATTTTAATGGCCCAACATCCACCGGTTTGAGCACACTTACTTCAAACACCGGTCGGTTTACGAAAGTCGGCAACCCGTTAAAGCCAAAAATGCGGGCCATAATCTTATGATCCGTCAAGCTCGACAGTTCGGCTAAGGAGAGCTTTGCCGTATTGATGAACACATTAGCATTTTCATTTCCGGCATAGATGTCGGCCTGAAAAGGCTCCTCATCCAATATAAAATCGAATATCAGATCGCTGCCGGAAACAAACCGTTCCGCCTCGCGATGATCCTGTTCAAAGGTGTACTGATGCTGGTCGCCAAACTTCAGTTTACATTCTTCAAGATTTATCGGGTCACCGATCACCAAAATATTCATGATTCCTTTACTTTTGAACTTTGCTAAATTAAGGTTTTATAAATCATCCATCATGTCAAAATCAGTTATTTATTCATCGGACGCGCCAGAGCCTATCGGACCGTACAGTCAGGCCATCCAGGCAGGCAATATGCTTTTTGTAAGCGGCCAGATTGCCATTGAGCGTAGTACCGGTAACCTCGTATCAGGAAGCATTCCTGAAGAAACACACCAGGTGATGAAAAACCTGAAGGCCGTGTTGCAGGCTGCCAATATGGATTTTTCAAACGTGGTTAAGTGCTCCATATTTTTAAAAGACATGAATTCGTTTGCCGAGGTGAATGCCGTGTACGGAGAGTATTTCAAAACCAGCCCACCTGCCCGCGAAACCGTTGAGGTAAGCCGTTTACCGAAAGATGTAAGGGTAGAGATTTCGTGTATTGCCGTGAAATAGACTTTAGTATTAAGTAGTGAGATGTTAGACAATCTTGCTACTTAATACTAAAGTCTATTTACTACTCTTCGTCCACGTATCCCGCAGCGTAACCGTACGGTTAAACACTAACTTAGCTTTTGTTGAATCCGGGTCAATGGTAAAATATCCTTTTCGCAAAAACTGGTAGCGTTCATTTGTTGTTGCGTTTATCAGGGCAGGTTCGGCATACACGGTTTTAACCGTAAGCGATTCAGGGTTCAGGTAATCTTTAAAATCACCATCGGCTTCGCTCAAATCTTCTACTTTAAACAAGCGGTCGTACAGCCGCACTTCAACAGGCACTGTATGTTTGGCGCTTACCCAGTGCAGCGTACCTTTTACATGAATGCCCGAAGTATCCGATCCGCTTTTGCTTTCGGGGATGTATGAACAATGAAGCTCCGTAATTTTTCCGGAAGCATCTTTTATCACTTCATCGCACTTAATAATGTAAGCACTCTTCAGGCGCACCATCTGGCCGGGCGCAAGGCGGAAATATTTTTTAGGCGCCACTTCCATGAAATCTTCTTCTTCTATGAATAACTCACGGCTAAACGGAACTTCACGATTGCCACCGTTCGGGTCTTCCGGGTTGTTTTCGCTTTGCAGCATTTCTTCTTTGCCTTCCGGGTAGTTCGTGATCACTACTTTAATCGGATCGAACACAACCATTCTGCGTTGCGCCACTTTATTCAAATCTTCGCGCACACAAAATTCCAGTAAGCCTACATCAATCAGGTTTTCGCGTTTCGCTACACCAATGCGCTCGCAAAACTCACGAATGCTGGCCGGTGTGTAGCCCCTTCTGCGCACACCGCTTAACGTTGGCATACGCGGATCATCCCAACCGCTTACATGCTTTTCATTTACTAATTGCAACAGCTTGCGTTTGCTCATTACAGTATAAGTCATGTTTAAGCGCGCAAACTCATACTGGCGTGACGGATAGATTTCTAATTTCTCGATAAACCAATCGTACAACGCCCGGTGCGGTATAAACTCCAACGTGCATATACTATGCGTAATGTTTTCAATCGAGTCGCTTTGTCCGTGAGCGAAATCATACATCGGGTAAATGCACCATCTATCGCCTGTGCGGTGATGGTGCGCATGTTTGATGCGATACATCAGCGGATCGCGCATGTGCATGTTCGGGTGCGCCATGTCAACTTTGGCGCGCAATACTTTCTCTCCATCCTTGTACTTACCGGCCCGCATGTCTTCAAACATTTGCAGGTTTTCTTCCACACTTCTGTCGCGGTACGGACTGTTCGTACCCGGAGTAGTGGGCGTTCCTTTTTGCCGGGCTATTTCATCGCTGGTGCTGTCGTCCACGTAGGCTAATCCTTTCTTAATCAATACAACGGCAAACTGGTACAGTTTTTCAAAATAATCGGAAGCATAAAGCTCTTCGGCCCAGTTAAATCCTAACCACCGGATGTCGTTTTTAATGCTCTCTACATATTCGGTTTCTTCCGTAACCGGGTTGGTATCGTCAAAACGCAAATTGGTTTTACCGCCATATTTATTGGCCAATCCGAAATTGAGGCATATACTTTTGGCGTGGCCCATGTGCAGGTAGCCGTTAGGCTCGGGCGGGAAACGGGTAAGAATAGCCTGGTGTTTACCTTCCCGTAAATCCTTTTCAACAATTTCTTCCAGAAAGTTCAGGCTCTTTTCTTCAGTCATGGCAGTTGCTTATAAAAGGTGCAAAGGTAAAACCCTTTTTCAGAAGAATTATAATTGAACGATTAACTTTGCTGCATGAAAGAAATTCGTGTACGGTTCGCACCCAGCCCCACCGGGGCATTGCACATTGGCGGAGTGCGCACCGCCCTTTACAATTATTTGCTTGCCCGCCAACACAATGGCACCATGATTTTGCGTATCGAAGACACCGACCAGGGACGTTTTGTGCCCGGTGCAGAAGAATACATTTTGCAATCGCTGGCATGGGCCGGCATTACCATTGACGAAGGTGTGGGTGTGGGCGGCCCTCACGCACCCTACCGGCAGTCGGAGCGGAAACACCTGTACCAACAATACGCACAAAAGTTAGTTGCCGATGGCAACGCCTATTATGCGTTCGATACCGAAGTCGAGATTGCAGCCATGCGCAAGGCTTCACCCAACGCGCAGTACGATACCGCCACCCGGTTGCAGATGAAAAACAGCCTCACCCTTTCGGCTACCGAGGTTGAACAAAAGCTGGCGGCTGGTGAGAAATATGTTATCCGCTTACAGGTTCCGGCCAACCAGGAAGTAACGCTTAACGACCTGATCCGGGGCGAAGTCACGTTCAACTCATCACAACTTGACGACAAGGTGTTGATGAAATCAGACGGCATGCCCACGTATCATTTGGCTAACGTAGTAGATGATTACCTGATGAAAATTTCGCATGTGATTCGTGGCGAAGAGTGGCTGCCCTCCGCACCGCTGCACGTATTGTTGTATAGATTTTTAGGATGGGAAAACGATATGCCGCAGTTTGCGCACCTTCCTTTATTGTTAAAGCCCGATGGCAACGGCAAGTTGAGCAAGCGTGCGGCCGACCAAATGGGCTTCCCGATTTTTCCGTTAACATGGAAAGACCCGGCCACCGGTGAAGTAGCAAAAGGATTTAAAGAAACCGGTTATCTGCCGGAGGCATTAATAAACTTCCTTGCTTTTTTGGGATGGAACCCCGGCACCGAACAGGAAATTTTTTCGATGGACGAACTCATCAAAGCCTTTTCGATGGAGCGCATTAATAAAGCGGGCGCCAAATTCGATATTCAAAAAGCACAATGGTATAACCAGCAATACATTAAAGCGGCTTCAAACGAAGCATTGGCCGACCGTCTGTTGAATGAATCGGGGTTTATGGCCACTCTTGAAAATGCTGTTAAGATTGTTTCGATCATGAAAGAGCGCGTTACGTTTCCGCAGGAAATATGGGAGCAAGGCAAATTCTTCTTTACCGCGCCAACCACATTCGATCAAACCGTAGTAAGCAAAAAATGGAATGACGAGGTTGAAAAAACATTAGCTGCATTTAAAGAAGCCTTAACGAAAGAGGGCACGCTAAACGCCATATCGGCAAAACAAATTTTAGAAAGTGTAACCGCTTCGTTAAACATTGGTACGGGCAAAATCATGCAGCCGTTGCGTGTAGCCCTTACCGGAAATGCCTCCGGCCCCGATTTAATGATAACGATGGAGATACTTGGGAAAGATGAAGTGATCAGGCGGTTGGGGTATGCGCTTGGGGCGATACAGGTTAATAAAAGTTGAGATTACAAGATAAAAGTTTAAAGTCATTCCAACCTTTACAGCAGAAAATGTATCTAATAGGCAAGTTAAACCCTAAACCCAGGTTAATATGAAACGTGGAATAATAGCCCTCTTCGCACTGACTGTATTGAGTTGTACAGATGAGAACTCCGGAATAATTGATGTAAAAGATTTGAGGGGAAATTGGATTGAGGTAAAAAACACAACAGACACATTATCCTTTGCAACTCTTTTTGATGATAAAGAACTTGTGTTTCTAAGAAGGGCTGAGCTCTTTCGTTCCGGGCCTTACGAATATGAACTTTTGCCAAACAATAGAATTTCGATACACTGGATGTTGGCAAGCACCATGACATTTAATGAATACTACATTAAGATTACAGGCGACAAGCTAACCATCGGAAATTTTTACGAATCACCATCCGGGAAAATATTAACATTCAAGAAAATAGATTAATGTTAAAGGGAATGGGATTCGCTTCGCATCATCAAATTTTCAACAACGCCAATTCCAGCACAAAACCAGCAACAGGCCCCTCGCCTGTTATTTTTTTGTCCATGCCCTGAACAACATGCTCCGGCTTATGAACTTCCAGAACACCATTCCTATTCATTAAAAAATGCTTAAATTGCTTTCGAAATAGCCAGAGAAGAGTTGAAAATCATGAAACAGGTAACATTAACTATTGCAGACAATAAATTCAATGCGTTTTTGGAGTTTATCAAAACGCTTGATTATGTAAAAGTGGAGGACGTAGAGGAAAATACCCTTGAAGAACTGCAAAACAGTCTTAAACAGGTGAAGCTCATGCAGGAGGGCAAGCTCCCTAAACAAACTGCGCAGGAATTTCTGAATGAACTATAACGTAATTCCCACACCGGATTTTAAGAAACTTTTTAAAAAGCTGGCTAAAAAATACCCTTCTTTAGTGTCAGACTTCCGCGAACTTATCCATACGCTTTCCGAAAAGCCCACTACCGGAACAGCTCTCGGTCAGGGTATCTATAAAATCCGCATGTCTATTTCTTCTAAAGGCAAAGGGAAATCAGGAGGCGCAAGGGTTATTACCTTTTTGGTAACACCCGCTATGGAGGTTTACCTTGTGCACATTTATGACAAGGGAGAACTTGATAACCTGCACAAAGATCAGATAATGAAACTTCTAAGAAAGGCTGGGCTCATTTGATTTTTTCTTTGAGGATATCCCTCACTCGCAAAATCACTTATGCCTATAAGAAAAATTATTGAATAGAAAGTTCGGATTTATCTGATACAATTTTCTTTATTTTTACAGCAATCAACCCCGTTCAATCATGGCAAAACAACCCGTTAAAAAAAAGAAGCCCCGTGTGCATAAAGACCTGGATGGTTTTGAAGTATCCATCAATCAGTTTGGCGAACTTAAATCCAACATGGACATTGAGAAAATCAATGAGTTTCTGAACAAAAATGTGGACGATAAAAAACTGGCCGAACGGGATGATTATGAGGATATGAAAAGGAAGAAAAAGAAGAAGGATTGATTATCTTTGTCTTGATAAAAATAAACCTGACTCGATTTCTAAATTTCATCAGCCCTTAACAATGAAATCCATCAAACTCGGCATCATCCGCGAAGGCAAAGTTCCACCCGACAAACGAGTTCCGTTTACACCGCTGCAAACAGAAGAAATTGAGCAACGCTTCTCTAACATTAAGATTATTTGTCAATCGAGCGAGGTACGTGCCTATAAGGATGATGAGTATCGTGAACAGGGCATAGAGGTGAAACCCGATGTAAGTGATTGCGACATACTGATGGGAATAAAGGAAGTGCCCATAGCCGACCTCATCCCTAACAAAACATATCTTTTCTTTTCGCACACGATAAAGAAGCAACCGTACAACAAAAAATTGCTTCAGGAAATTCTGAAAAGAAAAATCAGGCTGATTGATTACGAAACACTGAAAGACCGCCTTGGCAACCGGCTTGTTGCCTTTGGCCGATATGCGGGAATTGTAGGCGCTTACAATGGTTTGTGGGCATACGGAAAACGTTACAATGCTTTCTCTATCAGAAGGGCTTTTGATTGCTTTGACGTAAACGATTTGAAACTTGAGTTGCGCAAAGTGAAGCTACCCCCGGTAAAAATCGTCCTGACCGGTGCGGGGCGCGTAGGAAAAGGCGCCATGGAAACACTTGACACAGCGGGCATCCGCAAAGTTGGCGTGTACGATTTTCTTACAAAAGAATTCAATGAGCCGGTGTATGTGCAGGTAGCAAGTTCCGACTACCACACCAGGCGCGAAGGGGGGCACTTTAATCGCGATGAATTTCATCAACACCCGGAACGTTATGATTCAACGTTTCTGTCGTTTACAAAAGTGGCTGACGTGCTGATGGCGGGCGCTTTCTGGAATCCTAAAGCACCGGTTTTATTTACCCGTGAAAATATGTGTTCGCCCGAATTCAAAATCAAAGTTATTGCCGACATCACCTGCGATGTGGGCGGCTCAATACCCAGTACAACCCGCCCCAGCACAATTCCTGACCCCATATATGATTACGACACACACACGGGAACAGAAGCCCCGGCCTTGAGTGATGAAAAAAATGTTACCGTTATGGCTGTTGATAATTTGCCGTGCGAGCTTCCGCGTAGCGCGTCTGAAGAATTTGGTCGCGATTTAATTGACAGGATTTTACCGCTGCTGTTTGTTAAAGACAGTGAGGGCATATTGAAACGCGCTACCATTGCAAAAGATGGCAAGTTAACCGACAATTTTACTTACCTTGAAGATTACGTAGCCTGAAACCAACAAGTATATGTTTTTATACAACGTAACAATCGGTATCGACAAGGACATTGAACAGGAGTGGGTTAACTGGATGAAAGGCGAACATATCTCTGACGTGCTTAACACCGGCTTATTTGTGAGCTACAAAATGTACAAGGTGCTGCACGATAACGATGATGGCAGCCTTTCGTACAGCGTTCAATATTTTGCCGAAACACTTGACAACGTGGTGCTGTATCTTGAAAAATTTGCACCTGCGCTTATAGAGAAACACAATCAGAAATATGGCGGACGTCATGTAGCGTTCAGAACGTTGCTGGAAGAGGTTTGATTGCGGAGCCTTGTTAACTGGATTGCTTCGCTTACGCTTGCAATGACGGCACTGATTTTAGAGATATTTTGATGAAATCAATTTTATAATTTCATCGCGCTCAAGGCTGCAATTTATCCATTCGTCATCCAGCTTTGCGTTGTAATACTTCTTATAAAAATTTATTGCGGGTTCATTCCAGTCGAGTACCTGCCACATCATTCCACTGCAATCTTCATCCAATGCGTGCTGCATGGTGCGGTTAAACAATTGTTTCCCGATTCCCTTTCCGCGTTCCTTTTCGGTAACAATAATATCTTCCAGATACAGCCGCTTGCCTTTCCAGGTAGAGTAACGCCAGTAAAAAATTGAAATGCCCACAATGCGCTCTCCTGTTTCGGCAACAAACAATCCATATACGGGGTTAGCGCCAAAGCCGTCCTTCTCCATTAACTCAACCGTGTTGATTACTTCGTCCGGGGCTTTTTCATACACGGCAAGTTCTTTAACCAATTCAAGAACCTGCGGAAGGTCGGCCTTCTCGCCTGCCCGAACTTTGGGCGGGCCTTTGCGTACTGTTATTGTATCAGCCATAAACTAAAAGTCGAATCAACTTCTGTTTGCTATTACATTACGGAATGAAACTGCTTTAAAAAGCGAATGTCATTTTCAGAATATAACCGTAAATCGTTTACCTGGTAACGCAACATCGTTACCCGTTCAATGCCCATGCCGAATGCAAAGCCGGTAAATTCTTCCGGGTCAATACCACAATTGCGTAACACATTGGGGTGCACCATGCCCGAGCCGGCAATCTCTACCCAACCGCTATGTTTGCAAACATTGCAACCGGAGCCTTTACAAATCAAACATGAAATATCAATTTCGGCACTGGGTTCAGTAAACGGAAAAAAGGAAGGGCGAAACCGGATTTTAATGTCCTTACCATACATCTCTTTCGCGAAGTGATACAACGTTTGCTTCAAATCGGCAAAGCCAACGTTGCGGTCAACATACAAACCTTCTACCTGATGGAAGAAACAATGCGCACGCGCAGAAATAGCTTCATTACGATAAACCCGCCCGGGCATAATAGCCCGCAGGGGCGGCTTCTGGTTGGTCATCAGCCTGATTTGCACATTAGAAGTGTGCGTGCGCAGAAGCATATCAGGATTTTTACTGATGAAGAAGGTGTCCTGCATTTCGCGTGCCGGGTGATTTTCCGGGAAATTCAACGCGGAGAAGTTGTGCCAATCGGTTTCAATTTCGGGGCCGTCAGCCACATTAAATCCGAGGCGTTCAAATATTTCAATAATGCGGTTGCGCGTGAGCGTAAGCGGATGCTGGTTGCCCACCTTGTTCGGCACAGGGGGGAGCGTAAGGTCAAGGTCGTAGTTGGCAGATGATGAACTTTCGTGGGCTTCATGCAGCACCTGAAGTTTTCGTTCGGCAGCCTGTTTAAGCTCATTCAGAATTTTACCCACCTTTTTCTTTTCTTCGGGGGGCATTTTTTTCATTTCTTCAAACAGTTCAGAAATCAAACCCTTTTTGCTGATAAATTTCAATCGGAACTGCTCCACATTGGCTTTAACTCCTTCCGACCAGGCTTCAACTTCTTTCCGTAAGGCATGAATACGTGTTTCCATAATTTCTTTAAAGGCACAAAAATACAACTTTACACGCGAACATTATCTTCCTCTTTATTCAGGCGAACAATCATTAACCTGTCGAGGGTAATACTTAACACAACTGAAAGGATAATGACGCTAAGCATCACATAATTTTCGTTTACATGAATGAGCAATATCGCAAGCGCAATATACATTACCTGAATAAAGCCTAACAACATAGTGGTTTTACTGTGTGTAAGACCAAGCCGCATGATGCTATGATGAATATGACTCTTGTCGGGTGTGAATGGAGATTGCCTACGGCTTATACGGAGAATAAAGATACGCATGGTATCCACTAAGGGGATGATGATAACACAAACAGCCGTGCTTGCCGAGGCAGAAAACCGCCACGTATGATTTGCAGGAAGGTTGTAATTGGTGTTGATAAAATAAACGGCCATGATGGAAAGCATCATGCCGACAACCAACGCACCGGTATCGCCCATAAAAACACGCGAAGGTTCCCAGTTAAAAATCAGGAAGGCAACCAACGCACCTACCATGCAAAATGCCAATACGGCAAAAACCACATCGCCCACAAGGGCAAACCAAATGCCGAATGCCAACAAGGAGATACCGGCCACCGTGCCGGCAAGTCCGTCAAGTCCGTCAATCAGGTTGAACGAGTTGGTGATAACGATAATGGTAAAAACGGTGATGAAATAACTTAACACGGACGGTATTTCATAGATGCCAAGTAATCCGTAGAGGGAGTTGAGGCGCAAATCGAACAGCAGCACGAGAATGGTAGCTGCCACAAGTTGCCCCATTAATTTCATAACCGGTTTGAGTGGCACGAGGTCATCGCGCACACCAATAAAAAACACCATGAACAACGCAATAAGAATCAGGCGTATGTCCTTCCAGTGCTCAATGTCAATCCAGATAAGCGAAGCCACAATAAACCCGATAAAAATGGCGATGCCCCCCATAGAGGGCGTTACCTTTTTATGGATTTTTCTGCGGCCGGGTATATCTACTAAGTTTTTTTCGAGCGAGTATTTAATGATTACCGGTATAATCAGGAAACAGACCACAAAGGATGTTACCGCGCTGGCAAGTGGGATGAGCATAGTGTTGACCGGTTGCGGGTAAAATTAACCTAAAATATGCACCAGAGTAACGTGCGTTCTCTAATATTTCACGCAAAGGCCCGCCCAAAGTTCGGGCAGGCGCCAAGAACGCTAAGAATAACGCAAAAAATATTGCCGCACCGCCTGCGCAACGTAATCCACTTCGGGATTGGTTAGTTCGGGATAAAGCGGCAACGACAATACCTCATTTTGCAGGGCGGCCGTTACCGGGAAATCACTTTCCGTATGATTAAGGTGCCGGTAAGCGGGCGTATAAGGCAGCCCTTTCGGGTAATGGATAAGTGTTTCTATTCCGTTTTCGGCAAGGTTTTTTTTTAACGCATTGCGCTGTTGGGTGCGGATACAAAATAAATGATAGGTGTGCGTTGAGCCGGGACGCTCAACAGGCAACTGTAACTGATTAATGTCGCATAATGATTGTATGTATCGCTGCGCGATTTCCTTTCGCCTGGCGTTCCACTGCGGCAAATATTTAAGTTTCACATTTAAAATGGCAGCCTGCAACGTGTCCATGCGGCTGTTTGTTCCTTCCAGTTCGTGGTCGTCTTTTACAAGCGCACCATGATTGCGCAACCTGCGCATACGTTCGGCCAATATTGTATTATTTGTTACAACGCAACCGGCATCGCCATACGCGCCCAGGCTTTTGGTTGGGTAAAAACTGAAAGCACCTGCAACGCCAATCGTTCCGGCAAAGGCATCACTATCTTTTGAAAAGTGCGCCTGCGCGCAATCTTCAATCAAAAGCAAATTATGCTGTTCGCAGATTTTTTTTAACTCAACAACAGGGGCAGCCTGTCCATATAAATGCACGGCTATTACTGCTTTTGTTTTAGCTGTGATCTTTTTCTTTACCTGTTCGGGGTTAAGTGTGTAATGCTCTGCATCAACATCGCAAAACACCGGTGTGGCGCCTGTTAATGAAATTGTTTCGGCAGACGGAATGCAACTAAAGGCCGGGGTTATCACCTCATCGCCCGCGCCAATGTTCAAGGCTTTCAGGATGATGAAAAGCGAATCCGTACCATTGCCCGTGCTGATGCAGTGAGGCATGGAAAGAAGCCGGGCGAACTCCGATTCAAATTTCGTTACAGGCTCTCCGCCAATGAACTGCGCCTGCCGGAAAACAGACTCCATCGCTCCGTCAATTTCCGGGCGGATGGATTCGTATTGTAAGCGAAGGTTGACAAACGGGATTTGCACGCCTAAAGTTAATGGCTTTTTCGATGGTTTTGCTCCCATCCACGGGTGTGTTTCGGGGTGTATTTTATCCGAGTTGCAGGTAACGATTTGGGTTTGTTTAGTGGCGGATAAATCCAATGGATTTGTCCACCTACACGAATATAAATAAACTTGTTGACACTACGGGCGACTGTGTCGCCCGCCATTAAACAAACCCGGTGTTGTGGCCTGTATGCATTGTCAACTTTTGTTTACTATCTTATTCATAGTCATCATTCCTCACAGCTTTTGCAAAATCCTCGTTTTGAAATTTCCATTCGTGAACCGTATCGTGTCTGGTATAGAGGGATGACGTTTCACCCTCCTGTCGTCTCTAACAAATCTTACCTGGAATTTACCTGTAAACTCTTCCGTATTCGGGTTGTACGATGTAATCTCTACAAAATGAGTAGAGTCATTGGCATCAACAAAATAAACATCAAGGATAACATCTCCGTCATCTTCAAGGGTAAAGTATGAGGAAGTAACATGATCATAAACACGTGTTGTATCTGTTTTGGGTATAGAATATGCTCCTATAGTTTTGGGAATCCGATCTATAAATAAATCTTCTCTTAGGAAACCCTGAGAACTATGCTTGTTAATGGTAATTCCCAACATGCCATTTTGCTCACTGCCTCTTATTTTACCATTCCAAGGCACCCCATTCTTGTTTGCGCTAGCGGTACCCCAGTAAGGCCCGCCCTGGAGGGGGTCGTTATCGCAGCCATGCAACGTCATTACCAGCCACAACAACCCGGTAAAGCAAAAAACCGATTTTATGAATGTTTTCATTTCTGAACCGCCACTTTTGTTATGTCCGCCTTGTTCCCGCTTTCTGCCTTTACCATATAAATACCTGCTGCAAGCCGGGATGTGTTTATAGAAAAATCATGCCATCCATATTCCAAACGTCCATAGTCATTAAATATTACCTGCTTGCCGTTGCTGTCAGTTATGCCAAGGCGGAATGGGCCGGTTTCGGGGAGGTAATAGCGTATATTAATTTCATCTTTTGCTGGGTTCGGATAGATGCTAAATAAGGACTCATCCGAACCTTCACTTTGCAACACTTCTTGCTCTACCCTTCTCCGTTGATCTTCGCAACCTTCATCCATGTGGCTTAGCGTAAAAAACTTATCGGCTTGTTGGTTATCGGAAGAGTAAATTCTTAGCCATACATATACATTTATACAAGTGGGATTGGTGGAGGTAAAGGAACCTTCCGTTGAAAACACGGAACCGTAATTGAAACCATCATGGCTGAGGCGCCACTCGTACGTATGCGGGGGTACGCCACAAATAGAAACCGCCTCGCTCGTGTATTGCTTAAAGCCCGGATAATGCACCTTTACATCAACCGAGGCCGAAAGCGTGCCGATGAACGGGCGAAAAGCTGCCACGGTAAGCGCCTCGTCCCACAGTTGTTTGGCATTATGGTTATTGTTGGTTGTGCCGGTAGGCTGGCCGCTGTAGGTTATGTTGGGGTTGGAATAATACAAAATCCTGGGATAGCTGTCGCGCAACTGGTGCATGATGGTGCTGCGCTTGGTAAGCCCCAGAAAGCCGTAGCTAAACCCGTAGCCGTGCGCATAGGCCGTGCTGTCATCGCATCCGCCATTGTTCCACATACTACACTGCTGGTGCCTGCCACCAAACAGATGACCCAACTCATGGGCAAACGTATAGGCTCCGGTAGCAGCAGTAGCCCGTACAATGGCGTAAGAGGTGGCGTCATTTGGCCCAATTTTATTGACTACTCCGTAAGGCCCATAATTATCACCCGCAAGTAAAATAACCAGGTCAGCCCCGTGGCTCGTTCGTAACGTCTGAACATCAGTTCTGTCAGCCAGTGATTGAACGTCTGCACTGATATTCGAAGATTCAGTAAAATTCAAAAAGAACGGCCCGGCCATACCCGCTTGCACATAGGCATCGCCAAAGATGCCGCTGTTGCGAAAGGCGTCATTGGTTTGATGAAGCGCCAGCCAGGCTGTGTTGATAATGTTGGGCACGGCATTTTCGGCATTGGCGGTATAAAGCACCAGCACCCGTGCATGCTTGCTGCAATCAACAAACCGGGCGTTTTCATATTCTGGCTCTGTGTCGTCACTTTTTTCAACCGGGGGAGGGCTTACACATTCATCACCAGCTAAAAATGCAGCGTCTATTTCCACCAGGGCATAAAGTTCGTCCCCCAGCGGGTACAGCTCAAATTTCCGGTCGTCAACGGCTATATGGCCAAACAATTCTCCGTTTTGCGAAATTAATGTTACTGTACCTGGGGTGTCTTCCAGAACGCCCGACCACGAAAAATCCTCATCGGATTTAATTTCTACATGAGTTGCTTTTGAAATAAAATGTTCCTGTATGCCGGGCAACTTAAAAATGAAATAGCCTTCTCTTTGATGCTGGGCTAGATTCTTGATATTCACAAGCTGTACCGATCTGTTCCTTCCGCCCCGTTCAAGGATATCTAATTTATTCCGTTGGGTTAGTTGAAGGGTATTTACATCTCTTGAAACAGGTAAAAAGAAGTCGGCATTGCTTTGAGCCAATGTATTTTTTGGAATTATCAGTAAAAACATAACTCCAATCGACATTTTTAAAATTGTTTTCATGGTCTTAAGTTTTAGGTTTAACAATATTTTCTTAAGCATATAGGCCACAACACCTATATATACGCAACTGCTGGCAGGTGTTGTTCTCAAATATATGCGTTTTTTTATTAAAATCGAGTATATTCAAAATGCGCATGGCGTAAAATGAATATGCAAAAATGCCTTTTTCTTCAGAAGAACCAGGGAAGACAAAACTAAAGATCAGTTGCTTTTTCGCAATTTTTGCTCCCACGCCCAGGCGTGTTTTAAGGCATCTTCCATGGAGTAGCGGGCTTGCCATTTCAGAATAGTGTTTACGCGGGTTGGGTCGGCATATACTTTTTCTACATCGCCCGGTCTGCGTGGCCCGATTACAAACGGCAGCTTGGCGCCCGTTGCACGGATAAAGGTGTTCACCAACTCCAATACTGATGCGCCCTTGCCCGTGCCTACATTAAACGCATCGTACACGTTTTTGCGCGTATCCGTTGAAAGATACTCCAATGCTTTAACGTGCACATTGGCAAGGTCAACCACATGAATGAAATCGCGAATGCAGGAGCCATCGGGTGTGTTGTAGTTGTTACCGAACACGGTTAATTTTTTTCTAAGCCCAATTGCTGCTTGTGTAATGAACGGCACAAGGTTGTTGGGAACACCAATCGGCAACTCGCCCATCAACCCGCTTGGGTGTGCGCCTATCGGATTAAAATAGCGCAGCGAAATAGTGCGAATACCTGTGTGATGCACATCTTCGAGTATGCGTTCGCAAAGTTGTTTGGTAGCGCCATACGGAGATTCGGCACGTTTAAAAGGCGCGCGTTCATCAACAGGAATTACATCGGGCTGACCATACACCGTGCAGGATGAAGAAAAAATAAAATCCTTCACTCCGTTTTCTTCCATCACTTCCAGCAACGTAAGCAATGAGCCAACATTGTTCTGGTGATACAACAACGGCTTCTGCACCGACTCCCCTACCGACTTAAATGCAGCAAAGTGCATAACGCATTTAAACGGCCCTTGTGCTTTAAAAACAAAATTGAGAAAATTTTTGTCGCGGCAATCGCCCTGGTGAAAGCTAAGTGTTTTACCGGTTATCTGCTGTATGCCGGCCAATAACGTTTTATCGCTGGCAGAAAGGTTATCAACAATTACAGGTTCATATCCTGCGTTGATAAGCTCAACAACAGTGTGGGCGCCAATGTATCCTGCGCCTCCGGTTACCAATATTTTGCTCCCTATCTTCATGTATCAGAGCCTGGCGGTAGTTATGTTTTTATCCAGAAAACCTTTTACATCATACAAAACCGTGTTGGGTTGTTTGATAGCATCCCAATCCATCGCTTTAAATTCGTCATGGCCAACAGCCAATACAATAGCATGATATTTTTTTGAAAGCTTATCAATCAGCGATAAGCCGTATTCATGTTTTACTTCTTCGTTGTCGGCTTGCGGGTCGTATATATCAACGTTGGTGCCGTAGTTTTTTAATTCGTGTATCACATCTACTACTTTGCTGTTGCGGATGTCGGGGCAATTTTCTTTAAATGTAATCCCCAACACCAATACATCAGCTCCGTAAACCGGCAACTGGTTTTTTGCCATCAGTTTGATAACGTTACCCGCAATGTACGCGCCCATGTTGTCGTTGATTCTGCGGCCTGCAAGGATAACATCAGGATGATAGCCGAGGCTTTCGGCTTTGTACGTTAGGTAATACGGGTCAACACCAATGCAATGCCCGCCTACCAAACCGGGTTTGAAGGGAAGAAAATTCCATTTCGTTCCGGCAGCCTCCAGCACCTCGTGTGTGTCGATGCCCATTTTATCAAAAATCAGCGCAAGTTCATTTACAAAAGCTATGTTAATATCGCGCTGCGCGTTTTCAATTACTTTTGCCGCTTCGGCCACACGAATGGAAGAGGCTTTGTGTGTACCGGCCTGGATAACTTTACGATAGAGTTCATCTACTTTTTCGGCTACATCGGGCGTGCTGCCACTCGTTACTTTTTTAATAGTAGTAACACGATGCTGTTTGTCGCCCGGGTTAATGCGTTCAGGCGAATATCCGCAGAAGAAATCAACGTTGTATTTCAGTCCGCTAACCTGTTCGATAATCGGCACGCAATCTTCTTCCGTGCAACCGGGGTACACGGTAGATTCATAAATCACAATGTCGCCCTTCTTAATTACCGAGCCTACCGTTTTGCTTGCACTTTGCAGTGGATGCAAATCGGGCTTGCGGTATTCATCAACCGGTGTTGGCACGGTTACGATAAAGTAGTTTGCTGTTTTCAGGTCGTCAAGGTTGTGCGAGAACGTGAGTTTTGTTGCTGCTTTCAATTCATGGTCTTCCACTTCGCGTGTGCGGTCGTTCCCGTTGATAAGTTCGGCTATACGCTCGCGGTTAATATCAAATCCAACTACATCCATCACCTTACCAAACTCAACGGCAAGCGGCAAGCCAACATATCCTAATCCTATAATTCCGATTTTATCCATGTACTGTTTTTATTTCCTGACTTTATAGTACTCTGTGTACCACTCAATGAATTTCCCGATACCCTCTTCAATACTCGTAGCCGGTTTAAACCCTGCATCACGCATCAGGTCATCTACATCGGCATAGGTTTCGGGCACATCGCCATCCTGTATAGGCATAAAATTCTTAACAGCCTTCTTTCCAAGTTTCTCTTCAATCACTTCAATAAAACGAAGCAACTCTACGGGTTTATTATTGCCGATATTGTAAATTTTATAAGGCGCAAAACTGGTAGCGGGGTCGGGCTGATTGCCGTCCCATGTTGTGCCTGGTTTTGGTGCAAGTGGCAACAGGCGGGTGATGCCTTCAACAATATCATCAATGTACGTGAAGTCGCGCCTCATCTTACCGTGATTATACACATCAATGGGTGTTCCTTCCACAATGGCTTTAGTGAAAATAAACAACGCCATGTCGGGTCTTCCGTAAGGGCCATACACTGTAAAGAAACGCAAACCTGTTGTTGGCAACTTATACAACGCTGAGTAGGTATGCGCCATTAACTCATTTGATTTCTTTGAGGCTGCGTACAATGAAATCGGGTGGTCAACATTGTGATGCACCGAGAACGGCATTTTTTTATTGGCGCCATACACCGAACTGGAAGACGCATATACCAAATGCTCGATTTTATTATGGCGGCAGGCTTCCAGTATATTCAAAAAGCCGTGCATGTTGCTTTCCAAATACGCATAGGGGTTGGTAATGGAGTACCGCACGCCCGCCTGCGCGGCAAGGTTTACCACATAGTTAAAATTGCCTTCCTTAAAAAGCTCATCAATTTTTTTTTTGTCTGTCAGGTCGGCTTCAACAAACGTGAAATCCGGCAGGGCTTTCAAAATAGCTAAACGCGATTGTTTCAGCGTTACATCGTAATAGTCGTTGAGGTTGTCGGTGCCTGTTACGGCATAGCCTTCGGCACAAAGACGCCTGCTCAGGTGAAACCCGATAAAGCCGGCAGCGCCTGTAATCAAAACCCTGTTTTTTGCAGTCATTTTCAATAGTAAAAGGAGTGCAAAACTAACAATTTATGGGCTGTGAGCGTTATTTTGGGGAGATTTAAACCTCACCCCCGCCCCCTCTCCGAAGCGGAGAGGGGGGTGGATTGTGGTGGGGATGAAATGCGATAAAATGGATTAGAAACTTATTGACACTCGCCCTTCTCCTTGTAGGAGAAGGGCGGGGATGAGATTTAACTATGGATTTACCCTTTCATCATAACGCCAAGCCTAAAACTTTTGAGAATGCCCGGTTTCTTAAAAAGGTAGAAACTGAAGCCGAAACGTGGCTATGGCAACATCTCAGAGGTAGAAAATTAGGCGGATTCAAATTCAGAAGACAACATCCTATTCATTCTTATATTGTTGACTTTTACTGCCATGAATGTAATCTTGTGGTTGAAGTGGACGGAATGATTCATAAAGTAAACGATAATCCGGGTTATGACCAGGGCAGAACGGATGATTTAGTAAGATTAGGATTAACCGTTATTAGATTTACAAACAACGAAGTTTTGACGAATATCCCTGAAGTTTTGGCAGAAATCAGGAAACATCTCAAGAACAAACCCAGGTAATGAATAATAAAACTATCCTCCAGCTTCTCAAAAAAGAGTTTGTCCTCGAACTCAGGCGAAAGTCGGTTATTGCCGGCCTGGGGCTTTACCTGTTCAGCCTGATTTTTATCTGCTACCTCACGTTTAACCTTAAACAAAATTCCATAAGTCCGGCTACGTGGTCGGCTTTGTTCTGGCTTACTATTTTATTCTCGGTGGTAAACAGCGTGGCCAAAAGTTTTATTGGCGAAAAGAAAGGCGTGTTTATTTACCTATACACCATTGCAAGTCCGCAGCACATTATCCTTTCCAAGATTTTTTATAACGCTTTGCTGTGCTGGCTTATTTCGTTAGCTGGCTACCTGCTTTTCTCTGTTTTCATTTTCAACCCCGTGCAGGATAAGCTCACCTTTTTCTTAGTGTTGTTCTTAGTGTCCCTCGGGTTTTCAACTTCGTTGAGCCTCATATCGGGCATTGCCGCAAAAGCAAACAACAGCAACGTGCTAATGGCCGTGATGAGCTTTCCGGTGGTTATTTCCATTTTGCTGATGGCCGTACGGGCCACAAAAAACGCAGTTGACGGATTGGAGTTTTCGGCCAGCTCGGATGAACTGTTAAACCTGCTGGCGATTAATTGTATATCCGGTGCGTTAGGGTACATTTTGTTCCCGTATATTTGGCGAAGTTAAACCGGTTGACAAAAAGCAATTGACAGTTGACAACTTGTCAATTGTCAGTCTTGTCAACTGTCAACTTAAAGAAGAATGAAAACCTGGTTAAAGATAGTTGCAATCGTTTTATTGATATACGTCCACACCGCAGGCCTGCTTATGGACGTACCCCGCCTGAACATTTTAAATGAAACCGTGCGCGCCCTGTACTTTCATGTGCCCATGTGGTTTGGGATGGTGTTGCTGTATTTTATGTCGGTGTATTATGCCATTCGTTACCTGCGCAACCCGTTGTCTGATTTTGATACCTATTCGGTTACATACGCACACGTGGGCACTGCCTTTGGAATTTTGGGTATGGTTACCGGCATGTTGTGGGCAAACTATACCTGGGGCTCGCCCTGGCATGGCGACCCGAAACAAAATGGCGCTGCCATTGCGCTGTTGGTGTACTTAGCATATTTCGTGTTAAGAGGTTCGCTTGAAAATGAAGAACAACGCGCAAAGCTTGGAGCCGTGTACAACATCTTTGCGTTTGCCGCCATGATACCGTTGCTGTTCATCATTCCGCGATTAACCGACAGCCTGCACCCCGGCAATGGCGGAAATCCCGGCTTCAACGCCTACGACTTAGATGCAAGTATGCGCAAGGTGTTTTATCCTGCTGTATTAGCCTGGTTCTTAATCGGGTTGTGGATTGTAAACATCCGTGTACGTATCAAAAAATTGGAAGAAAAAAGCATTCAACAATCATGAAAAATATCTTTAAAATCCTGTCAACTATTTTTGCTGCCCTGCTGGCAGGCCCTGTACTGGCGCAACAGGTAGAAATGGCCGACACCATGCGTTCGGAAGGAAAAATTTATGTGGTAGTGGGCATTGTGCTCATTGTGCTGGTTGGGCTTATCGCCTACCTCTTCATGCTCGACCGTAGGGTAAAAAAGCTCGAAAACAGGCAGAAATAAGCCCTTTTTGGGTTGACAAAAATCACTGGCTTTACGGGGTTTTTGGATTAATTTTGGGCTGTTTAAGCGGGGAAGGCACATGAAAAAATCACACATCTTCATTATTGTAATTATTGCTGTAGCGGTAGGCATTATTGTATCCTCTACCAATGAGGCAAGCACGTATGTAACGTTCTCGGAAGCGCAACAAATTGCCGCTACCGGAAACGCCAAAAGCATTCACGTGGTGGGCGAGTTGAAAAAAGATGACAGCGGAAAAGTGATTGGTATTGAAGCCGGTGCTGATAAGGTTTCTTTTTCGTTTGTTATGGTGGATGAAGGCGGTGAAGAACAACAGGTGTTCTACAACGAACCTATGCCGCAGGATTTTATCCGTTCCGAAAAAGTAGTGGTAATAGGCAGTTACAAGGGCGAATCTTTTCATGCAGATAAAATATTGCTGAAGTGCCCGTCCAAATACCAGGAGCAAAACCTGAACGCAGGTGTTTAAGTTGCTTACCAATTCATCGTTGCCATTACCATTCGTCTGCGTAAGTAAAAATCATAAGTTGTAAATCGAAAAATTGTAAATAAAAAGTATGCATTACTTTATCGGTAACCTTGGTCATGTCTTTGTCATTGTTTCTTTTGTTGCCGCGCTGGTGGCATTCTTTTCCTATTTCAAAGCTACCGTTACCGAAGACCTTGAACGTAAAGCCGGCTGGCTGCTCAACGGCAAGATAAGTTTTTATGTGCATGCCTTTGCAGTTATGGGTATTGTGGTAACGCTGTTCATCATTATCAAAAATCATTACTTTGAATATTATTATGCTTACAGCCACTCCGATAAAAAACTTCCAAGCCATTACTTAATCTCTACGTTCTGGAACGGTCAGGAAGGAAGCTTTCTGTTGTGGATGTTCTGGCATGCCGTGCTGGGTATCGTAATCATTCTTACCAACAAATTCTGGGAAAGTCCCGTGATGACGGTGTTCTCCGCAGTGCAGGCATTTCTTACCTCCATGATATTGGGTATTGTCATTCCCGGACTGGAATTGAAAATCGGAAGCTCGCCCTTCATCTTGCTGCGCGATGCCATGCCCGACCCTATCTTTACCATACAACCCGACTTTATTCCGCAAGATGGTGCCGGACTAAACCCGTTGTTGCAGAATTACTGGATGGTCATTCATCCCCCAACTTTGTTTTTAGGTTTTGCCGCTACACTGGTTCCGTTTTCATTTTGTATTGCCGGCCTTTGGTTAAGGCGCTACCGCGAATGGGTACGACCCGCATTGCCCTGGTCGATTTTTGCCGGAGCCGTGCTTGGTCTGGGTATTTTAATGGGCGGATATTGGGCGTATGAAACGCTGAACTTTGGCGGATACTGGAACTGGGACCCGGTAGAAAATGCTGTGTATGTGCCGTGGCTCATTCTCATCGCTTCCATTCACACTATGATAACTTATAAAAACAGTGAAACCGCGCTGAAGATTTCAATCATATTAGTGGTTACTGTTTTTATTCTCATTTTATATTCCACATTTCTTACCCGCTCAGGTGTGCTGGGCGATTCTTCCGCACATTCGTTTACCGACCTGGGGTTATCGGGTCAGTTATTGATTTACCTGTTCTTCTTCTTAGTGGTGGCAGTGGCGTTTATAATTACCCGGTGGAAAGAAATTCCTTCCTCAAAGGAAGAAATATCAACCTACTCGCGCGAGTTCTGGATTTTCGTAGGCGCAACGGTATTATGTTTCATGGGGTTCCAGGTGCTTTACCCAACATCCTATCCTGTTTTCAATCAAATCAGCGCGGCCTTTGGCGGGTCGCTTAACATGGCCCTTCCGGGCGACCAGGTAGTGTTTTTTTCAAGCTGGCAGATATGGTTTGCCATTGCCGTTGGTATCCTGTCGGCAGTGGGGCAGTTTTTCTGGTGGAAGAAAATCGACAAGAAAGAATTAAAGAATCAACTGTTTCTTCCATTCACCATTGCGTTGTTGGCTACTATGGTCATCATCAACGTAAGTAGTGTGCGCAACATTAGTTACGCCTTGTTGCTTTTTTCAGGATTGTTCACTGTAATCTCTAACGGAAAAATTTTGTTTACCGTTTTAAAATCCAGCCCGGGGCTTTCCGGTGGCGCAGTGGCGCATATTGGTGTAGGGCTTATACTGGTGGGCGTTTTGTTTTCATCAGGATACTCAACCGTAGTTTCGCTTAATAACACAGGCATGTTGATTTCGCGTCAGTTAAGTGAAGAGTTTAACCGCGATAATTTATTGTTGTTTGTGCATGAGCCGCGCGAAATGGCCGGTTATGAAATTGAATATCTTGGCGAGCGCATTGAACCACGACATAAACGCGGTTATGTAAAAAAATCGGACATTGAGTACACCGATGACCCGTACACCGTTATCGCCAAAGATGATATTGTTTTTGAAAACAAGAAACTGTTTTCAAAAGGCGAACACTTTGAAATTTTCCCGGAGAATACTTTTTATGAAATAGAATTTCGTAAAAACGGAAAGGTTGTGTTTGTTCAATATCCACGCCTTCAGGTAAATCCGCGTTTTGGTAACATGGCCTCTCCCGATGTAAACCGCAAAGCCACACTTGACTTATACACGCATGTTTCAGCGCCTATGACGGAAGAAGCAAAGGAGGACTGGGGCGAACCGGAGGAGTTGCGCATTAAACGTTCGGCACAATTTTTTGCCAACGACTACGTGGCCAACGTTGAAGATTTAACCCGCGTGTATGAAATCAGCGGGCAGCAATTAGATTCTTCTTTTGTGGCCATCAGGGCAACGGTTTTGGTGCAGGGTGAACGTCAGAATTATATTGCAGACCCAACCCTGATTATCGGCACACAATCGCGTGGGGGAATTATTCCAGGAGTGATACCCGAATTGGGGTTGAAAATTTCTTTACTGAATGTGCATCCGCAAACAGACGAGTTGACCCTGAACATTCAGGCACGTCAAAAGGATTGGGTAGTAATCAAGGCTATGGAAAAACCCTGGGTAAACATACTGTGGTTAGGCACGCTGGTGCTGATGGCCGGCTTTGGCATTGCCATGATGCGCAGGTTCCGCGAGTTTAGACTGATGAAGGAAAAGGGGTTGGAGTAAACTCTTTCAAAATTTGTAGTGTAAAATAAGGAAAATAATAGATTTGAAAAAATCACCCTTGTTTCTTATCCAGTCTATTGCCCGCTGTAAAATATCCGGATCATCATAAAACTTACCGATACTTGTATTGCAGCTACTACAAACCCAGCCCCTAACACTTCCATCAATGTGACTATGATCTAAGACAACATCGTTTTTAAACTGTCTTACTTTTTTGCGGTTACATATCGAACATACGAACTCTTCCCCAATTTTTGGGCGTGGATGTTTAGCTTCGTAAGCTTTTTTTCCTTAGGATTAATCTTAATTTTTTTAGAATAACATTCCCGGCAAACAGGTCTTCTTAAAATCCTATTATTTTTTCCAAACTGATTCTTTGAAAATGCCTCAATCGGTTTTTCGGCCCCACAATTAGTGCAAACTTTGGATTTTGGCTCTTCAGGCGGAGGTAAGTTTGCTTCCTCTGGTGTTGACATAATATTGATTTGTTGAATTTATTACACTTGCTATTCTTTTATTGGCAATCTTGCAGTATGATTTATTGATTTCACTCCCCATATATTTTCTTCCTTCCAAAATACACATCTTCGCAACAGTTCCACTGCCCATCATGGGATCATAGACCAAATCCCCAATGTTGCTCCAGGAAATAATATGATCTCTGGCGAGCTTCTCTGGAAAAATAGCGGGGTGTTCATAAGCAAATTCATCACTGGCTGAGTGACCTTTCCCGATGTTGTATTCCCATACGTTTGTTCTGCGCCCAAATTCACCATACCCGCCACGTTTTAATTGTAACAACTCTCCATTTTGTAGTCTTTTTGTTCCATTATCGCCTTTCCTCGACTCCTTATTTTCTCTGTCTTTTATTAGATTAATCGTTTTTGGATACTCCTTACTTAGCACGAACATATATTCAAATGATTGCCAATATGTATTGTTATTACCGACTGCGCCCCTAGGTGGTTTCAAATAAATCATAGTATCAAATAAATTAAAACCACAATCTTTAAAGTAGAGTGCTTGTCTGAAACTATTCCCGGTTTCATTACCAGCCATTGTTGCATCCCCTACAATCCACACAACAACTCCGCCAACCTTTGTAACCCTATACAATTCCTTTGCAATTTCTTCAAACTGGAATGTATAACCATTATACTTCGATTTTACCCCACGAATCTTGTTATTGTATGATCTCAGGTTATCATATGGAGGAGAGCTGATCGTCAAATCAATAAAGTTGTCCGGCATTCGGGACATTGTGTCAAGGCAATTCTCGTTGTAGATAGTGTTGTTGGATAATTGACTTTTCATAGGCTACCCTTAATTATATAAAAATAACGACAGAAAGATATTTTGCAAAGATAACTGCACTGAATTGACAGTAACTGACAGGCTACTATTGATAATCGACCAAGAGTATTTCTGAAAAAACCTAATCCGACAGGCCAATATCCATAAAAAAGGCCGCCCTTTTGAGGCAGCCTTTTCAGTGTTTACTTATTACTACCAATCAATACTTCGCATTATACTTTCCATATACAAAGTAGATAATAGCTCCAATAGTAAGCCATCCCAATGCAATCAGGAAGGTTAACGGATTGAGAAATATCATTACACCGGTACAGCATACGATACCTAAAATAGGAACCACAGGAAATAATGGTGTTTTAAACGGACGCACAAGGTTGGGTTCTTTATACCGAAGTACCAACACGCCAACACAAACGAGGATAAAGGCGAGCAGCGTTCCGATGGAAACCAACTCTCCCAAGACACCAATCGGCAATAAACCTGAAGCAATCATCGCTACGGTACCAGTAATAATAGTAGAGGTTACAGGTGTACCAAACTTATCATGAATTTTTGAAAATGGTTTAAAGAACAAACCATCATTCGACATAGAATAAAAGATACGGGTTTGCCCCATAATCATAACAAGAATAACAGAAGTAAGACCTGCAATAGCGCCAATTTTAATATACGGGCTTAACCAACTCAATCCCGCACCGGCTTTATCAATGGCAACGGCAATAGGAGCAGCAGTATTTAATTCAGTATACGGTGCAATACCGGTCATAACAAGGGAAACTAATATGTAAACAATCGTACATATAAACAACGATCCGAGGATACCCCAGGGCATATCTTTCTGTGGGTTTTTAGCTTCCTGAGCGGCCGTTGATACGGCATCAAAACCAATGTATGCGAAGAAGATCACCGCTGAAGCACGGAGAACCCCGGAGAACCCAAATGAACCAAACTCACCTGTGTTCTCTGGAATAAACGGAACCCAGTTATCGGAATTAATGTACTGCCAGCCGAAGAAAACGAACAGCAGAATTACAGTAAGCTTAACAATAACAACAATATTGTTGAATGTAGCCGACTCTTTTATACCGCGTATAAGCAATATGGTTACAAGGAAGATAATCAGCATGGCGGGCAGGTTCATCAGCGTTGTTACTTGCGGCAATGTATCAGCCAGTATTCCTTTTGTTTCAAGTGCGTTCGCTAATTCAGCCGTGAGGGGCTCCCAGCCATCCGGTGTTTTTACGAGCTTCGTACCGGTAGCGGCAACCAATTCTGGCGGCAAGGCAATACCAAGGTTTTTATCTAAGAAGCTAACCACATAGCCCGACCAGCCCACAGCAACAGTTGAACCTGCAAACAGGTATTCAAGTATTAAGGCCCACCCGATAACCCAGGCCACTCCGCGCCCCATAGTGGCGTAAGCGTAGGTGTAGGCGCTTCCGGCAATCGGGATCATAGCCGCAAATTCTGCATAGCACAAACCGGCAAAGGCACATGCCAGGGCTGAAATAACAAAGGAAACAGTAACTGCCGGGCCTGCATATACGGCTGCCGCCTGACCGGTAAGCACGAAGATACCGGCACCAATAATGGCGCCAACACCAAGTGCTATAAGGTTATACTTTCCGAGGGTACGCTTAAGTCCATGACTGGAGCCTGACTCTTCTGTCAGCACCGACATGGGTTTTCGGTTAAATAAAGGATTTGACATTCGTAGAACTTTTAGGTTTTAAGGATTAGTGTGCCTAAAAGTAATAAGAATACCGGTTTTTCAATGGGAAAATCGCAAGCAGAATGAGGTGTTTATTTAAACGGCAGGCGGAACTTCCTGTGAAGACTCCCCGGAAACAGGTTCTTTTGGCGAATTTTCTACGTCCTCAATGGGGCTTTGTTGATTTTCGCTCACTAATGGCTCTTTAAAAAACCGTTTCTGCATGATTAATATGGTAACAACACCGATAAAAATGGACGAATCGGCAATGTTGAACACGGGGCTGAAAAACTCGAAATACTTTCCACCTACAAACGGCACCCACTCCGGCCATACAAAATCGAAAAGCGGGAAATAGAGCATGTCTATCACCTGGCCATGAAACCAGGGTGTCGGGGAACCGGCCGGAGCATTGCCCAGCAACACACCATAAAATGTACTGTCGATTACGTTGCCCACAGCACCGCCCAAAATCAGGCCCATGCACCACAAAAACCCGGAGTGCATTTTTCGTTCTGTCATTTTCCACAGGTACCACGAAATACCAAACATGGCTATAATGCGAAAGAAGGTAAGGGCAAGCTTGCCAAATTCATTTTCCCATTTTATACCGAAGGCCATGCCGGGATTAAGCAGGTAGTGAATACGAAACCAATCTCCAATCACATAGATTTCTTCATGCAGATACATATTATTGAATACCAGCATTTTTGAAGTCTGGTCAATTAGTATGACCAATATTGCAAGAAGAAAGTAACGGGTTGCCTCCATGTTTTTACGCTTTAGAAACCACACGAATCAACACCTTGAGTACACTTTCGTCCATGTCTACTGTTGCTGCGTTGGCTACGTTGTCTTTTATTTCCAGGCTCATGGCCTGCGTTTCGGTACTAATATATTGTTTATATTCTGAAATGGCAGCGGTCATCACTTCACCATGTTGTTCAACTTCAATAGCAATTTTATCCAACACATCAAGGCCCATGTCTTTACGCAAATTTTGAATGCGGTTCACAAAATCGCGTGCTATGCCTTCGCGTTTCAACTCTTCCGTAAGGGTAACATCCAACGCTACGGTAACACCGCCTTCGTTGGCTACCGACCAACCCGGAATATCTTCCGAGGTAATCAGCACATCTTCCAATGCAATGGCAAATCCATCTTTGGAAAGTGTCCCCTGTTTTTCTAATGTATTGATCTCATCGCGACTGATGGCGTTGATGGCTGCGGCCACTTCTTTCACTTTCGGGCCGTACTGTTTACCGAGCTTTGCGAAATTCGGTTTCACTTTCTTTACCAACAAGCCGGAGGTATCGTCAATGTATTCAATCGCTTTAATGTTTACTTCGGCTTTGATGATTTCCTCCACACTACGGATGCGCGCTGCAAATTTTTCATCCAATACAGGTAATAAAATTCGCTGAAGCGGAGTGCGCACTTTTATCTTACTGTTTTTGCGCAAGGCGTGTGTAAGCGAGCAAATGCGTTGAGCATAATCCATTGATTTCTCAAGGTCTTCATCAATGAAATTAACTTCCGCTTTTACAAGGTCGGTTAAATGAACTGACTCGTGCCGGAGCGGAGTATTATTGAGGTTTGCTCTTTCACGAATGTTGTCAGTCAGGTTTTTATATAACCATTCGGATATAAAAGGTGCAACGGGCGACATAAGTTGGGCGCTAACCAGCAAACATTGATATAATGTTTCATAAGCTCCCAGTTTGTCTGTCGAAAGTTGTGCGGGTTTACCTTCCGTAGCCTTGGCGAAGGATGGCTGCCAGAAGCGTTTTCGGTTTAAACGCACATACCAATTCGACAGATGGTCGTTTACAAATTCCTGGATGGCGCGTGCCGCACGGGTAGGTTCGTATTCATCGTAGGCTTTTGTTACTTCAACAATAAGCGTTTGAAGTTTGGAGATAATCCATCGGTCTAAGTGTGTAAGCTGGCTATGCGGAACGTTGTCCATCTCATCTTTCACAAAGCCGTCAATGTTGGCATACAGGGCAAAGAACGAGTAGGTATTTACCAACGTGCCAAAAAACCTGCGTTGTACTTCTACAATACCGTTCAGGTCAAACTTCAGGTTATCCCAGGGCGGTGCATTTTCAATCATGTACCAGCGCACTAAGTCGGGGCCGTATTTTTCGAGTGTTTCAAACGGGTTCACTACGTTGCCCAACCGCTTCGACATTTTATTGCCGTTTTTATCAAGCAATAACCCGGTAGAAATAACATTTTTAAACGCCACGCTGTCGTAGAGCATAACGGCAATGGCGTGAAGTGTAAAAAACCAGCCGCGTGTCTGGTCAACGCCTTCCGAAATAAAGTCGGCAGGGTAGGCTCCGTTCCAACCGGCATTAAAAGGTTGTGGATGATTTTGTTTTAACAATTCGGCATTAAGCCCCCATTGTGCATAGGGCATAGCGCCACTGTCAAACCACACATCAATCAAATCGGGTTCGCGATACATAGGCTGACCGGAATCACTCACCAGAATAATTTCATCTACATGCGGCCTGTGTAAGTCAATTTCAGATTTGAGATTTGAGATTTGAGATTTCTGAATTTCGGCCTTTGTAGCTTTTGTAATTTCGTTTTGAAGTTCTTCAACCGAGCCGATGCACTTTTCTTCTTTACCGTCTTTCGTTCTCCATATCGGCAAAGGTGTTCCCCAATACCGCGAACGCGACAAATTCCAGTCAACAAGATTTTCCAGCCAGTTGCCGAAGCGCCCTGTTCCGGTTGATTCGGGTTTCCAGTTGATTGTCTTGTTCAGCTCTGCCATGCGGCTTTTCAGCGCAGTAGTTTTTATAAACCACGAGTCGAGCGGGTAATACAACACCGGCTTGTCGGTGCGCCAACAATGCGGGTAGGTGTGCTCGTACTTCTCTACTTTAAAGGCTTTGTTCTCTTCTTTTAAGATGATGGAGATGATGACATCTGTAGTTTTGTAATCCGGGTGCGACTCATCTTCATCGGTATAGTTCTTTACATAGAAGTCGTTTTCGGTTAACGGCTTATGTGTTTTGATTTTATAACGCTCAACGCCTGCTGCCAGCTTCTCTCCTATTTCTTTTACAAACTTTCCTTTTTTGTCAACCGTAGGCGCTTCATTGTCGGCTTCATCTTTTACAGTTAGTGCAGGTATGCCGTTTTGTTTCGCTACGCGGAAGTCGTCAGCGCCAAATGTTGGCGAAGTATGCACAACGCCCGTTCCGTCTTCGGTAGTAACAAAATCACCGGCTACTATTTGAAAGGCTTTATCAGCATCGTACAATGGTTGCACATAAGGCATGAGTTGTTCATAACGGATGCCTGTTAATTGTTTACCGGAAAACTCCTGAACAACCTGATACGGAATTGCTTTGTCGCCCGGCTTATATGTTTCAACATTCAGGTCTTTATTTTTTTCAGGAAAATATTTCCCGACAAGGTCTTTTGCCAACACAACACTTACAGGCTTATGCGTGTAGGGATTAAATGTGTTCACCTGGACGTACGTAATTTTTTCGCCAACCGCTAATGCCGTGTTGGATGGCAGCGTCCACGGAGTAGTTGTCCAGGCAAGAATAAACACCCCGGCCTCTCTAAAGGGTGAAGACAGGGGGGTGAACAAAAACTCAGACCTCTCATTGCGTTTCACCTCAAACTGCGCCACGATGGAAGTATCTTTCACATCTTTATAGCAACCTGGCAGGTTTAATTCGTGCGAGCTTAACCCCGTTCCGGCAGCAGGCGAATACGGCTGTATCGTGTAGCCCTTATACAATAAACCCTTATCGTAAAACTGTTTCAGTATCCACCAAAGTGTTTCAATGTATTTTGAATCGTATGTGATATACGGATTATCCAGGTCAACCCAGTAGCCCATTTTTGTGGTCAGGTCATCCCACTGGTCTTTATACATCATCACCGTTTCACGACACTTCTCGTTGTAATCGGCAATAGAGATTTTCTTTCCAATATCATCTTTGGTGATGCCAAGTTGTTTTTCAACCTGCAACTCAACCGGCAGGCCGTGCGTATCCCAGCCGCCTTTGCGTTTTACCTGGTAGCCTTGCAGGGTTTTAAACCGACAGAAAATATCCTTTATGGTTCGGGCCATTACGTGATGGATGCCCGGTGTTCCGTTGGCCGATGGGGGGCCTTCGTAGAAGGTAAACGCCTGTGCGCCTTCGCGGTTGGTTACCGATTTCTCAAATACCTTCTCCTTTTTCCAGAAGTCGAGTATATGGTTCGCCAACTGCGCATAGTTCAAATCGCCTGGTTCTTTATACTTTTCACTCATCGCGTAAAAACAGCCTGTATTTGTTGATTTTCAATGAAATAAGCCCGCAAAGATAGGTACGAATTGCGAATTACGAAGGATGAGCGTCAATTCTTGAGCCTACTCGGCTGCCGGATGGCGGTTGTGTATCCTGATTTTGCTAAGATCTATTTCCTCGTCTTCGCTTTCGGAATAGAAACCCGGGTCAACTTCTTCAATCAGCATGTGTTCTTTTTGCCGTTTGGTGCGGTCGAAGGTCATGATGAGAGACGGCAATAAAATCATGTTGGTAAACAAGGACATGAACAACGTAATGGACGTGAGCACGCCCAGCGCTATGGTTGCGCCAAAGGAAGAAAACGTAAAAATGACAAACCCCGCCAACAGCACAATGGACGTATACACCATGCTCTTGCCCACTTCTAATATGGTTCCGCTCACCGCCACCGGAATAAAGAAATTTTTCGCGTGAAGCTCCTGTCGGTATTTAGCTAAGAAGTGAATGGAGTAATCGACAGAAATACCAAAAGCAATACTGAAGATCAGCACCGTGCTCGGCTTGAGCGGCACACCAAAATATCCCATAAGCGAGGCGGTAATCATCATGGGGATAATGTTTGGAATAAGCGCAATGATAATCATCCTGATATTAGCAAACAGGAAACCCATTGTAGCGGCAATGAGTATAAACGCCAGCATCAGGCTGCTCTTCAGGTTGTCGATGAGGAATGAATTTCCTTTAATGAAAAGCGGTGTGGTGCCCGTTACTTTTACCGAAATATCGGTTTCGCTGAAAAGCGTATCAATTTTAGGCTGGATAACCTGATTGATGAGCGAATCCATTTTGTCGGAACCAATATCGGCCACCTGCATGGAAATGCGCATGGTTTGGAGCGTTGAATCTACAAACGCATGAAAAAGTCCTGAGGCATCGGATTGCCCTTTGAGATAAGGCAGGATAAAATTTCTTTCGCGGTTGTCGGGCAGGGAGTAGCGCGCGGGGTTGTTATTGTAAAAAGCCTGCTTAGCCGCTTTTACAAAACTCACAATAGATATGGGCCTTGATACAGATGGGAGCGAATCTAAAAACTGTTCGAACTCATCCAGCTTCTGGAGATTTTTTACATCAATCACACCTCTTCGCTTGCCGGTGTTCACCACCATTTCCAGCGGCATCACTCCACTGAAATGTTCTTCAAAAAATTTCAAATCTTTTTTTTCGGTGCTGGCTTCAGGCAAATCATCTACCATAAACGAAACCGAATGAACGCGATATATACCAATAACAGCAAAGCCTGTTACGATAAGGGTAACGGCATAAATCATTGCCCGATGACGATGAACAGACAAATCAATCCCTGATAAGAGCTTATCCAGCCATCTGAAGTTGAGGTGACGCAAATGCTTGGGCGATGGCGGGGGCATCCACGAAAAAATGCCGGGGATAAGTATCAGGCTTACAATATATGTTACCATTACGTTAATGCCAGCCACAATACCAAACTCGCGGAGTATAGTAATGTCGGCTGTGAGCAACACAAAAAAACCAATGGCAGTTGTAAAATTAGTAAGGAAGGTAGCCACGCCAACTTTCCGTACCACCCGGCTGATGGCCAACATTTTGTTGCCATGCGTGGCGTATTCGAGGTGATATTTGTTAGTGAGATAAATGGCGTTGGGTATGCCGATCACCACAATAAGGGGCGGTATCATGCCGCTTAACAGGGTAATCTTAAAACCTAACAAAACAATAGTGCCCAATACCCACACCACCACAATACCGATAACGATAAGCGGGAATATTGTGGCGCGAAACGAACGGAAAAAGATTAACAGGATAATGCCGGTAACGATAACAGACATAATCAGGAAAGCCTTTAGCTCTGCGTTAACCTGCTGGGCAATTACAGAACGTACAAAAGGCAAGCCCGCATAATGCAACTGCACACCGGTAGCATCGAAGAAATGTCCCCCGCGTTTAATAATCTCATTAGTAACATCCATGCGTCTGGATGAATTGAGATACTCTTTGTTTATGGAAATAAGAATAGCAATAGCGCCATTCTTTTGATTGACAATTTGCCCCAAATAAAATTTCTGTTTCTTCGCTTCTATCAACAGGCTGTCTAACTCTTCCTGGCTTTTTACTTTGCCCGGAAAAATATCTACCAGTTTAAACTGCTTAACAGCCGTATCCTTTTCAATCATCTTAATCTGCGGAAGCGAGATTACATCGTTCACGCCCGGTATCTGCTTCACAGCAATGCAGAACTCGCGCAGCTTTTCAAAATTTCTATACTCGTAAATGCTGCTGTCTTTCAGGCCAACGGCCACAATGCTGGCATCTTCGCCAAACTGCTGTTTAAATTCTTCAAAGAAAATCTGTTCGGGGTCATGTGCCGGCACGGTTCCTTTGAAGTCGTAGCTCATCTCTATCTTCAGGCCGTGGTAGCCCATAAAAACGGTTAACAACGCAATCAGGATAAACAGCGGAAGTCTGTAAGAAATAACGAAGTGCGCAATGGAAGTCCACATGGTTGATTAGATAGCCTGGCTACCGGAATTTTGGCTCAAATCTAATGATTTACAAGGATTTTTTACCCTATGAAAAGTGAAGAATGGCGCTCTCATATCCTCTCCAAAATATTGTTAACCGAACAGGCCGCTGTCAGCGTTGCCTTCAATGAATCAACCGGAACACGCTCCTGCTCCATACTATCGCGATGACGTATGGTTACCGTGTTGTCTTGCAGTGTTTGATGATCTACGGTTACGCAATACGGTGTACCGACAGCATCCTGCCTGCGGTAGCGTTTTCCGATAGCGTCTTTCTCTTCATAAAAACAGCGCACATGAAATTTCAGGCTGTTCATAATCTCCTGCGCTTTTTCTGGTAGCCCGTCTTTTTTGGTGAGCGGCAAAATGGCAACCTTGTTGGGCGCTAACGGTGCCGGTATGCGCAGCACTACACGTTCGCTTCCATCAGCAAGTTTTTCTTCTTTGTAAGATGATGAAAGTACCGCCAGAAACATTCTGTCGAGGCCGATGGAGGTTTCCACTACATAGGGTATGTAGTTCTGATTTGTTTCCGGATCGAAGTATTGCAGTTTTTTGCCGGAGTATTTTTCATGGCTCTTCAAATCAAAATCGGTGCGCGAGTGTATGCCTTCCAGTTCGCGAAAGCCCATCGGAAAATCAAACTGGATGTCGCACGCGGCATTGGCGTAATGCGCCAGGTTGAGGTGATCGTGAAAGCGGTAGTTTTCTTCGCCCAGGCCTAAGGCTTTGTGCCATTTAATTCTTTTTTCTTTCCAGTGCTCATACCATTTCATTTCTTCGCCTGGCTTTACAAAAAACTGCATCTCCATTTGTTCAAACTCGCGCATACGGAAAATGAACTGACGGGCTACAATTTCATTGCGAAAAGCCTTACCAATCTGCGCAATACCGAAAGGTATTTTCATGCGCCCGGTTTTTTGCACATTTAAAAAATTTACAAATATACCTTGAGCGGTTTCGGGGCGGAGATAAATTTTATTGGCATCATCGGCAACCGACCCCATCTCGGTAGAGAACATCAGGTTGAACTGGCGCACGTCTGTCCAGTTGCGCGAACCCGATACCGGGTCGGCAATTTCCAGGTCAATTATAAGTTGCTTCATGGCTTCCATGTTTCCGGAACCCATAGCCTCTTTCAGCTTATCGTTTACCTCATCAATTTTCTTTTGATATTCCACCACGCGGGCATTGGTGCTCACAAACATACTGCGGTCGAAATTCTCAAAACGTTTGGCAGCTTTTTCAACTTCTTTCTCAATTTTTTCTTCTAACTTTTCAATGTAGCCCTCAATCAACTGGTCGGCCCGGTAGCGCTTTTTTGAATCTTTGTTGTCAATCATCGGGTCGTTAAACGCATCAACGTGCCCGGAAGCCTTCCAGGTAGTAGGGTGCATAAAAATAGCTGCGTCAATACCCACGATATTCTCATGCAGCATGGTCATAAATTTCCACCAGTATTCTTTAATGTTATTCTTCAGCTCTGCGCCATTCTGGCCGTAATCGTAAACGGCACTTAGTCCGTCATAAATCTCGCTCGACTGAAAAACAAACCCATACTCCTTGGCATGGGCGATTACATTTTTAAACAGGTTTTCTTCTTGATTCGCCATAAGGCGCAAATATAAGACTTGGGTGAATGATAACGGGGTTCTGCCGAAAACTTCCGCTAAGGGAATTTACGCCATCAGGCCGGTACCGTAAAGGTAAAGGTGCTGCCCTTTCGGGGATATGAGTTGAGGTGAATGGAGCCGGCTAATTTTGCAATAGTTTCACTTACAATGTAAAGCCCCAGGCCAGAGCCTTGCGAGGATTCGTTCCCCCTGTAAAACATATCAAATACACATTTTTGGATTTCGGGGGCAATACCCTGGCCGTTATCCTCTACGCTGAAGGAGTGCGATGAATTAACGGCATGGTGTTGCAGGCGAATATAGGGGGCTTCTTTGCGCAGGTCATGATAGCGGATGGCATTGGCAACCAGGTTTGAGAGGATAACGTGTATTCTGCGTGTATCGCTGCAAATAACTAAGTCTTCAGGAATTTCATTCCTAAATGTAATGATCTGCGCTTCCGGGGTGTACTTCAGGGCTTCCCATATTTCATTTGCCAGATTGTGTACATATATTTTTTCGTGGGCAATTTCCAGGCGATTGTTGCGGGAGTAGTCGGTGATGTCTTTTATAAATTTGTGCAGGGCATTAACCCGGTTGTCCATCATGCCTAAGTATTTTTGTACTTCTTGCGGATTTTCATTGTCGCGGGCAAGATTAATTAACCCGGCAACAGAAGACAGGGGCGCCCGTAAATCGTGCGAGGTGCTGTACACAAAACGGTCAAGTTCCTCGTTCAGCTTCTTCAACATGCGGTTGCTGTTTATCAGTTCGCGGCCGTTATGATGGTTCAGGCTGATGAGTAAATACATAGCAAGAATAGACGCGGGCAGCGCCACGGCAAAGTTGATCAGAAAATTGGCCATCTTTTCCTCTTCTGAATACCCTCTGCTTGGCAGAATAGAGAAGTCGCTAAAATAAGACAGAATAAAAAGAGCATACGTAAGTGCCGCCAGGTTTACGGCTATGATGCGTTGCTTATAATTAAATACCGCAAAAGCGCCAAGCGCAACCGGCAGAAACAGGATATACGTTCCTGTTGCCATGCCTTCGCTTGAGGTAAACAGGTAAACAATGAAATTAAGCGCAGGAAAAAGAACATAATAAGCCGCGCAATGCCTGCCCGCACGATGCAGCACAATGGAAATAGAAAGCACAAAAATAGAGGCAACGTAAACGGGAATTGGCTTGTATATGCCCCAGCTTAAATCGAGCATCAAATAAAGCGCACATACTATTATGGCAATCAGCGCAAACTGTCCCGAAAGGATGACCTGGCGATACTCTGTCCAGGAGTCGATGTAGTTATTTTTACCGATTATAAGGTTACGAATAGCCCTTTTCATACTGTTTTGAAAAACCAACGCACAAAGGTATTTTATAGCCTCTGCCTGAAAGGCTTCATTTGCTACCGTATCTGGTAGATGCAAGATTCTTTGAAAATTTTAAGATTTCTAATGCCCGGAAACGCTGAAAACGCGCCAAAAACCTAATTATTGGGCAATGTAATTTTGAAACGGGTTCCCTTTCCTAATCGGGATTCTACCGTTATTTCTCCACCTAATTTTTTTACAGCCTCGCGGGCAATGTAAAGGCCAAGGCCCGATCCTTTGGAGTTTTCGGATGCCCGGTAGAACATATCGAATATTTTTTCGTGATGATCGGAATTGATGCCCACACCATTATCTTCTACTAAAATTTCACAATGGCTGCTCTCATTCTGTACACAAATTTTAACAAAACGCTCAGGCTTATGGCGGTCATGGTATTTGAGCGCATTGGAGAGCAGGTTATTCAATACAATTTTCAGTCGCACCTTGTCGGTTTTAAGCGCGTATTGTTCGGGTATGTCGGTTTTTATTTTTACAGATGATACCTCTTCGGCATACCTAAGGTTGTCCATAATTTCGTTTATGATCTCATTCAGGTTGATTTCTTCATGCTCATTTTTCAATCTTGCATTTCGCGAATAGTCGATAATGTCGCGGATAAATTTTTCCTGGGCATCAATGCGGTTGCGCATCATGGCAAGCAGGGAGGAAACCTCTTGCGGATCGGTTGCTTTTTCGGCTAACGATACCAATCCCAGCAATGAACTTAAAGGCGCCCTCAAATCGTGCGACACGCTGTACACAAACCGGTCTAATTCGGTGTTACTTTGTTTAAGTTCTTCGGTAAGCTGAATCAGCCTTGCTTCATTATCACGAAGCGATTTCTCAACATGGTAGTTGATGTTGATAAGGAAGTACACAATCAATACAGAAACAGTAGTAGCGATTATATAGTTGACCAAAAAATATATCTCGTCTGTTTCATCCGGCCCTGACATCTTAGGCAGAATGCTGAACCCGACAAGAAATGCCAGCAGAAAAAGGGCAAATCCAAACAAAACAAATCCAAATGCCCAGTACCATTCTTTATAGCTAAACAAAACAATTGATGCCAGCGCAATCGGTAAAAAGAAAATGTACACCCCACTGGTTGGGTTCTCCGAAGCAGCAAACAGGTAAATGAGAATATTGGCCGATAGAATAATAATAACCGTTGCTAAGCGATAATAACCAGTTCTGTTTAGCAAAAACGTAAGCAACCCAACAACTGCAATGAGCGAATACATGGGTATATTGCGGTAGATGTCGTACGCTATATCAATACCAATGTACCCAACACCGGTGAAGAACATCATAATGGCCATCTGCCCCCGCAACATGGCCTGTTTATACAGCTTGAGCGAAGGAATGATTGTTTTACCGATTATAAAATCCCGTAACGGCCTTGTTCGCATACTTCAATCCTTACAATCGATAAAAATAAATAACTTATTCACGTTTTTAATACTCCTGTTTAAAAAGATCGGCCCGACTACTTGTCTTCATTTCAATGCAGTATCAGCATCCGTTTTTTTTCAAATGGATTTCCGTTAACGGAATAACGGCAATTACACCAGCCACCAAAAACCCACAAGTCCACAATATAGCTTGCTCTGGCAGCATGAGCGACCATAACACTACCTGGACAACGCAGGTCAAGCCCGAAACAATAAGCAGCAGGTTAGACGAATACGCATTTGCAAGGTCCCACGCTTCCTGGCTTTTCATGGAGCGTGGAGTGCGATAGCCGTAAAGATGATTAATCTTTTTGGGCGGAAACCGCTTAAACAAAAAGGCCACAACGAGTATAAGTGGCCCCAACGAAAGGTTGAGGAAGAGCCATTGCATTTTTATCTGGTTTATCTTCTGTTATTATTCCATCTTCAAAACAGGCAATTGGCAGTAGATATTACTTCGTAAGCCATTTGCCTCTGTTTATTACCTAATGTCAACTCTTTTTGCTTTCTCCCAATATACATCCATTTCGGCTAATGTCATTTCGCCCAACTGTTTTCCATCCTTTGCCGATTCTGTTTCAAGATACTGAAAACGTTTAATGAATTTTTTGTTCGTGCGCTCCAATGCTTCTTCCGGATCGATGTTGATGAAGCGGGCATAATTGACTAATGAGAATAAGAGGTCGCCAAACTCGGCTGTTGCCTTTTCTTTATCAATTTTTTCGGGTTTAACTGCATTAAACTCACTTTTAAATTCCTGCATCTCTTCCTCTACCTTTTCCCATACTTGTTCTTTCTTCTCCCAGTCAAAGCCAACACCCCGTGCCTTGTCTTGTATGCGAATGGCCTTTACCATAGCGGGTAATGATTTGGGCACACCCTCCAGCACCGATTTGTTTCCCGATTTCAGTTTTATTTTTTCCCAGTTAGCCTTCACGGTTTCCTCATCATCAGCCACCACATCGCCATAAATGTGCGGATGCCGCTCAACTAATTTATCGCAGATGGCATGCATCACATCTGCAATATCAAATACACCTTTTTCAGAAGCGATACGCGCATAAAATACATTGTGCAACATCAGGTCGCCCAACTCTTTTTTTACTTCATTCAAATCGCCTTCCAATATGGCATCCAAAAGTTCATAGGTTTCCTCAATGGTCAGGTGGCGCAAACTCTCTAAGGTTTGCTTTTTATCCCACGGACAATTTTCGCGCAACTCGTCCATAGTAGTAAGCAAACGGTTAAAGGCCTCCAATTTGGCTTGCCGGTTGGGGTCGGGCTTAGAAAGTGGTTTTTTCATTACAAGTAAACTTATCAGTCAACGGTGTTGTTGTATCTTTGTGCAAGGTAAAAAATACCTGCTTTCTTAACCCGTATTTCACCATGACTGTCCTTTTATTAACCATTAGTGTGCTGGCCTTGTTTTTTATCCTCATGTCGGTGCGTTTGATTTTTCTTAAAAATGGTGAGTTCAAGGGAACGTGCGCATCTCAAAGTCCTTTTCTTAACAAAGAGGGCGCTACTTGCGGATATTGTGGCAAAACTTTATCGTCTGCCGACCAGGCGTGTGGCGACCCCGAAGCACAACAAAAGGGCTTTCCGCAAGTGAAAAAAGTTAAGGATTGAGCTATCTTTGAGGGCTTCAATAAACTACTTTTTTCCGTGTCACTTATAAAATCTATTTCCGGCATACGGGGAACCATTGGCGGTAAACCCGGTGATAACCTCACCCCTGTTGATGTTGTAAAATTTGCTGCCGCCTTTGGCGCGTGGGTTATTTCCCGCAACGGAAAAAAGGTAGTCATCGGTCGCGATGCTCGCTTGTCGGGTGAAATGGTGAGTACATTGGTTTGCTCAACCTTGCAAGGACTTGGATTGGATGTAATTGACCTTGGACTATCCACAACGCCAACCGTAGAAATTGCCGTTCCGCTTGAAAAAGCCGGAGGAGGAATTATCCTTACAGCCAGTCATAATCCTATACAGTGGAATGCCCTGAAGTTGCTTAATAAAAAAGGAGAATTTATTTCCGCTGCCGATGGTGCCGAAGTGTTGCGTCTCGCAGAAGCAGAAGAATTTTCATTTGCTGAAGTAAGTAAATTAGGCAAGTACACTAAAAACGATTCATACATTAAAAAGCATATTGACCTGATTTTGAAAAGCAAATGGGTTGATGTAAACGCCATTAAAAAAGCGAAGTTTACAATTGCCGTTGATGCCGTTAATTCAACCGGGGGTATTTCCGTGCCGCTGTTGCTGAAAAAACTTGGTGTTAAAAAAGTGGTTGAGTTGTATTGCGAACCAACAGGAAAGTTTCCGCACAACCCCGAACCGCTGCCCGAAAACATTAAAGCTATCTGCGCTGCCGTAAAGAAAAACAAGTGCCACCTCGGCATTGTGGTTGACCCGGATGTTGACCGGCTTGCCTTAGTGCAAGAAGACGGAAAACCTTTTGGCGAAGAATACACCTTAGTGGCTGTGGCTGATTATATTCTGAAAAAGAAAAAGGGCAACACGGTTTCCAACCTGTCGTCAACGCGGGCGCTGCGCGATGTAACAGAAAAGGCGGGCGGAACGTACACGGCAGCTTCCGTTGGCGAAGTAAACGTGGTGACGGCAATGAAAGAAACAAAAGCCGTTATTGGCGGAGAAGGAAATGGTGGTGTAATTTTTCCTGAACTACACTACGGTCGCGATGCGCTGATGGGCATAGCGTTATTTCTTACTCACTTTGCCAAGTCTGGGTTGAAGGCTTCGGAATTGCGCAAAACATACCCGGAATATTTTATCTCAAAAAATAAAATTGAACTCACACCCGGCATCGATGTTGATGCCATACTGGAAGCCATAAAAAAGAAATACGCACACGAAAAAATCAATACTACCGATGGCGTAAAAATTGATTTTGAAGCCAGCAAGGAGTGGGTGCATCTGCGCAAATCCAATACCGAGCCCATCATCCGCATTTATGCAGAATCGCAAAGTGAAAAGAAGGCGGATGAACTCGCCTCAAAAATCATGAACGATGTGCGTGCGTTGGCACATACCTGACACCAGCCGAACTGACCGAAACAAAAACATTCCCAATAAAAAAGCCCTCCAACTTGGAGGGCTTTCACTACAAAGTCTTTTATCTGAAAATCAGGCTGTAGCTGCTGTTTCTTCAAACTTGGCAGACGCTTTAAGCGTAACGGTTTTCCTGGCTTTGTAGCCGCAGTAACCACACGTATAGTGCTTCAGCAACTCACCTTCATCCGTAGCCGTAGGGGTCTTCAGAATTTCTTCCTTCACTACCTTAAAGGTTTGATAGTTACATTCAGGGCACTCCAATGCATGCAGGTGACCGGCATACTTCTCAATCTTGATGTAACCGCTTTCTTCATCCTTCCATACATCGTAGTCGGTTGAGAAAATATTTTCTTCGGCCTGCATACCTTCATCTAAGTAAGCATCTTCTTCTTCCTCGCTCAACAGCTTCATAGCTCTGCCGGTTTTCGGAGAAATCCTCGGCTTATAGCGAAGCACTTTCAGGCGCTTTTCAATATAGAAGGGGTAGTAGAATTTCAGCAGGTTTTGCACAATAAGAGCGGCAATCAGGCCCATAGAAACTGTGGTGAATATCCGAACGAAAATCAGGATTGCATTCAGTTCCTCAATATTTGCATTGGCGTAAAAGCAGGAGCCTACAATCAGGATAATGGCGGCAAACCATAAAAACCTGATTTCATTGCGGCTGATGTAATCGTATTTGACCTTAGGATCGCTGGTAGTAGCCAGTTTTACAAGGTGGCCCAGAACGATTATCAGCGCCAACGCCCAACAGGCGTAAGCAATGTATTCGGCCATCCTGTTCCAAGGTTCAAATTGCGCGATTATGGGTTCCATAAGTGGGTTTTGGTTTTATTGGTAATGTCTAAACAAATATATATGCCTCTTTCTTTTTAACCTAACCAGGTTGTACGCTATTTGGCATAAACCAGCCCAATTTAACACACTTTTATTGAAAAAATCAAAAAAACATTTGATTTCAAGGTTATAAACTAAACTGCCACTCGTTGCACGAACATCCGGATGGCCGCAGCCGTTTCCGGAATATTCTCAAGCATGCCCATGTGAGCCGCGTTGTGCAGCACTACTAAGGTCGGTTTTGCGGCCAATCCTGCCTGTTCTTCAAGCGATTGCACGGGAATTATGCTGTCCTTCTCCCCCGCCAGAAACAAAATGGGGTTGCTGTACTCGCAGAGCACACGTGTACGGTCGGGGCGGCCCCGCATAGCTTCGGTGTACCCGGTTAAAGTTTTCAAAGGAGTCTTTTCTGCCAACACAACAGTAGGGGCTACGGCAGGATGGGCCTGATTGAAAAATAGCGGGGGAATAAAAGACTGAACAAAAGGCTTCACGCCATGTTCCTCCACAAATTCTATTACTTTTCCCCTGGAAATTTTCCGCTCCTCCGAATCCGCGAAAGCGGTTGAATGTATCAACCCAAAACCTGCGAAAAGTTTTGGGTTGCGTTCGGCCATAGCCAGAACAACATAGCCGCCTAAACTATGGCCCAGCACTATGCAGGTAGCCAGGTTTAACTCTTGAATAAAAGTAACAACTGCCTGCGCGGCATCGTCAAGTGTAAAGGGGCGGGCAAGGGCATCGCTGCCTCCAAACCCCGGAAGGTCAAGGGCGATAACCCGGTACTCATCGGCAAGTATGGGAATAAGCTCCGACCAAACCTCGTGCGTTTCGCAAAACCCATGTATCAGCACAACGGGAAATCCTTTTCCTTTCTCGGTGTAGTGTATCATAAAAAATTATCACACAACTTTTCCGGCTAATGCAAGCATACCCAATACGGTTTTTTCTATATGCTCAACATCAAAGCCACATTCGCGGTGCAACTCCAATTGTTCGCCATGCTCTACCACCTTATCGGGAATACCGAGTCGTTTTACTTCAGCCTGGTAGTTATGATCGGCCATGAATTCAAGAATGGCGCTTCCAAACCCTCCCTGCACACAACCATCTTCTACTGTTATGATTTTTTTATATGCTGAGAATATTTTATGCAACAATTTTTCATCCAATGGTTTTACAAAGCGCATATCATAATGCCCGATGGAAATGCCTTTTTTCTCTAAGCGTTCACACACCTCCACAGCATAATTGCCAATATGGCCGAGGGTAAGAATTGCAACGTCTTCGCCTTCGCGGATTGTTCTCCCTGTACCGATTTCAATTTCCTCAAACGGTGTGCGCCAGTCGGGCATAACACCCTGACCACGTGGGTAACGAATGGAAAATGCTGTTTTTGTTCTTGGTAAGGATGCCGTGTACATCAGGTTGCGGAGTTCCTGTTCATTCATAGGAGCCGATACAATAATATTTGGCAGGCAACGGAAATATGCAATGTCATAAGCGCCATGATGTGTTGGCCCATCGGCACCGGAAAAACCGGCACGATCAAGACAGAAATTCACAGGGAGGTTCTGGATGCACACATCGTGCACTACCTGGTCGTAGGCACGCTGCATGAACGAACTGTAAATATTACAAAACGGAATTATGCCCTGCGTTGCCAGACCGGCAGAAAACGTAACGGCATGTTGCTCGGCAATGCCCACATCAAAGGCGCGGTCGGGCATTTCCTTCATCATAATATTCATGGAAGAACCTGACGGCATGGCCGGTGTAATGCCTGCAATCTTATCGTTTTGTTTTGCCAACTCTACAAGTGTATGTCCGAACACGTCCTGGTACTTAGGCGGTTGGGGCGCTTCGTAAATTTTCTTATGAATCTCACCTGTAATCTTATCGAATGTACCGGGGGCATGCCACGTAGTAGCGTTACCCGATTCGGCAGGGCCATACCCTTTGCCTTTAATGGTAACACAATGTAAAATTTTGGGGCCTTTTATCGATTTAAGGTCGTTAAGAACGCTCACCAAATGATTTACATCGTGCCCATCTACCGGGCCGAAGTATCGCAGGTTAAGCGACTCGAAAAAATTACTCTGACTGAGCAGCGTAGATTTTATACCATTTTCAATTTTAGAAACAATCTCCTGCGCGTTCTTACCAAACATTGAAAGCTTGCCCAACAAATTCCACACCTCGTCTTTTAGCTTGTTATAGGTTTTGGAAGTTGTTATATCGGTTAGGTAATCTTTCAGCGCGCCTACATTCGGGTCAATCGACATGCAGTTGTCGTTGAGAATAATAAGCAGATTGGCATTTGAAACCCCGGCATTGTTAAGCCCTTCAAACGCGATGCCTCCCGTAAGGGCGCCATCGCCAATCACAGCAATGTGATGCTTGTCTTCTTCCTTTAAATACCGTGAAGCCTCGGCCATACCCAGCGCTGCCGACACAGAAGTAGAAGAATGCCCTACACCAAAGGTATCGTATATGCTTTCGCTCCTTTTCGGGAAACCGGAGATGCCTCCGTAAAGACGGTTGGTATGAAATGTATCTTTCCGGCCTGTAAGAATTTTATGCCCGTATGCCTGGTGCCCTACATCCCACACCAACTGGTCGTGCGGGGTATTGAAAATATAATGCAGCGCGGCAGTAAGCTCAACCACACCAAGGCTTGCTCCAAAGTGCCCACCGTAAACGGATACATTATCGATGATGAAATGACGCAATTCGTCACAGAGCTGAACCAACTGGGCCTGATCCAGTTTCTTTACATCGTCAGGGCTGTTGATTTTTGCCAGAAGAGGGCCGGGCGTAATAAGCATGGCGTAAAGGTATAGTTAAAGTCTATAACAATGGCTTAAACCTATTGTTTCTGGCAGCCAGGCCAGAATAATTTGTAAAAATACATAATTCGGGAGTTTCAGAATTATTTATTCTGAGTATCCGCTTCCAATCCTAAATTGCTAACGTCATTGCGAGCGGAGGCGCAGAACTGTGTGATGGGGCGAAGCAATCCCTGTTTCCGTTCTAAAAAACGGGATTGCTTCGGTCGTGCCTCCCTCGCAATGACGGGTAATTTATTATTTTAGGACTTGAAGCGGATACTCACATTATTTATTGCACAGCACTGCGTTTTTGGCTCCGGCTTCTGAAAATTTGGAATAAATTTGCCTTCCAATGACTACATCAACACAGGAGAATTTTGAGGTGAAATTGCCCCTTTTTGAGGGCCCTTTCGACCTTTTATTGTTTTTTATTGAGCGGGACGAGCTGGACATCTACGATATTCCGATTGCCCGTATCACCAACGATTTTCTGGAGTACATCCACCACCTCGATACCCTTAATGTTGAGGTAGCCAGCGAATTTATACTCGTGGCGGCCACGCTTATGCGCATAAAATCCAAAATGCTGCTGCCCCGCCCGCAAATAGATGAACAGGGCAATGAAATTGACCCGCGCGAAGAACTGATAAAGCATTTACTTGAGTACAAAAAGTACAAGTCCGTTATCGACAGCTTCCATAAAATGGAAGAAACGGAGCTGATGAAGGAGAAGCGCGGTAACCTGATGAAGGAACTGAAAAGCCTTGCCGAAAGCAGCAACGTAGAGGCCGAGCTCCAGGATGTTGACCTGTTTAAGCTGATGACGGTTTTCGAAAAAGTGCTGAAACGCTTTGAAGCTGAAAAAAACAAACCCGTACACCAGGTTATTCAATACCCCTACACCATGGAAGAGCAAAAGAACTACCTCCTTAATGAAGTAGCCACAAAGGAGCGTGTTTCGTTTACGGAGATTGTTGAAACCTATAAAACACGCATTGCTCTCATCTTCAACTTCCTGTCCATTCTTGAATTACTTGCTATGGGCCAGCTTGGCATACAGGTAGGCGAAGGCTACAATAATTTCTGGATAGTGCGCGCAGGGGAAATAGCTACGGCTTCGGAGGAGCAGGCGAATTAAAACTATATTGTTCATTATCTTCAGGTGCAGTTTTGCGATGAAGAACAACTGCAAAAGGCCAGGTGTCTCGTCCTGAAATAGGTTTGCAAGGAGGCACAAGCGGACGCTTGCGCCATAGCGGGGGTAAGCTTGGTACTCCGTTTTATTATACACATGAAATCACGGTTAATAGAGATACAAAGGATACGATTAAGATAGACGCAAGACGTACTTATGTTAGATAATTATAAAAGCGCTATACTTTTCTTGATTTCGTTATTGATGTTATCATGTCTTAACAAGAAGACAGAAAAGACTTATTATAATAATGGAAATTTAAAGTCACAAGTGGAAACCGTCAATGGTTTGAAAGACGGTGTTGAAATAGAGTACTACAATGGGGGTATTATAAAATCCAAACTGCACTGGAAAAAAGGTGTTTTAGATGGGTCTATGGAAGAGTATTACACTAACGGGAAGATATTTAGAAAAGGCCACTTAAAAAATGATCTCCTCAGAGAGATTACTTCGTATTACGAATCTGGTCAAGTGATGACTAAGCAGTTTTATAATGAAAATGGCGATGTAAGAGAAATACAAAGCTTCAAAGAGAATGGTGATCGCGACAGCATACCTTTTCCGCGTATGCACATTTATTGGAGTGATACAGTGAAGATAGGTTCGCCAACAATTTTTAGGGGTAGGATAGTGAATCATGTTGACACCACTGACATCACAAGGGATGGCGAGATGATAATCACCAGTGATTTTGATACCGTTAAGGTTCAAGATACACTTGCTCATATATTTTCAACAAATGAGCGTGGATTCGAATACAAGTTTATTCCTAATAAACTTGGGACAAATTACATTCATGGCCGTTTCATTTTTAGGAAGGATGATGGGGAACACACTACTATTTCTACTACCGTTTTTTATTACCCCTATTATGTCGTTGAGTAAGTAGTTTCAGCCCTTTTGCTGTTGTTTTCACCGGCAAAACTGCGAATGGAAATAGCGAGTAAGATTTAAAAACAAAACGTAAAATGATTCAAAGATTCAAACCGGTTTATATTCTGTTGTTCGCGTTAAGCAACAGTTTTGTTAGCCGTTGTTGGAATTCGCACGCCAGCCGCCCACGTTGGTGTTCTTCACCAACGTGCGAGATGAAAGATGACAACAGGTTAAAAAAATAAAAATGGAGGCGAATTATTCAATTGTTGTTGGTGAGCTTACGCGCAAGCCTTCGCTCAAACACCAACAACAGCAGAGCGAATAAAGAGGGTGTAAAAGAAGTGGCCGGAAAAGTGAAGGAAGAACTTGAGAAGAAATAAAATAATAATTAAGTGATTGAAATGGACGATGAAATTATTTACTCTTTGGTTTTTCTGTTAATGGGTTTAATCTCTTTACTCTGGAGCAGGAACGCCCCTAAGAGCAAAGGAGATCCGTTTCTTATCAAGATAACCTTTATCTTTTTAGGCATCGTTAGTATTTTAATTGCCTTGTATCTTTTTGTCAAATCATTTTCAGGATAGAATGATAAAGACTTAGCCGTTGTTGGACTTCACACGCCAGCCGCCCACGTTGGTGTTCTTCACCAACGTGCGAGATGAAAGATGATAACAGGTTAAAAAAATAAAAATGGAGGCGAATTATTCAATTGTTGTTGGTGAGCTTACGCACACGCCTTCGCTCAAACACCAACAACAGCAGATTATCTTGGGTTTTAAACTTATAAATATGCGAGTGATTTCAGTGATTTCAAGTTTGATTATCTGTATTGCAGGCTGTACAGGCCAGCATAAGAAAAACTTAGTTATTGTTAATCCCTACTTAAAAACTTTTTCAGATAATAATGTGGAGAAGGTATTCATAACAAGTAGTATTGAGCCTGAAGACTCAAGTATAATGACGTTTGACAAAAGTGGTAACCTGATCTCAGATTACAGGTTTATGTCAAGGATTGATTATGAGTATGACCAAAATGGAAATTTAGTTAAATATCATGAGAGAGGGGAAAACCCTCAGAGATATTTAATCACGTATGAGTATTTTGAGAATAAGATAGTTCAAACCGCGCGTCCTTTTCAGAATACTGATGACGCCATCGGGAATAAAAGCGAAGCCGATAATAGGATTACGTTTGTTCATACATATAAGTTTAATAAACATGGTCAAATTATTGAAGTGTTGATTAATTTCGATGAAACGGAAATTTATAATTATGATATTAGAAATCGTCTTATCAAGATAGAAACTTATGCTAAGGATGACACCAGTACTCCAAAAGGGATATTGGAAATTTCTTATTGGGATAATTCAAGTATAATTAGAGAAATGAAGAATCAGTGGAATGGTCAACAATTATGGATTCATTATTTTAGTAAGCAAGGTTTAGTTGACTCTACAATGGAAAAGGGCGTTACTCATAATTACACCTACTCCTTTTATAAGTAGTGCAATGAGTAATGCTATACTTTATCAGGTGGGGTTATTTTATCGAGTTAAGTAATTGATAATCAGTATTGCTATATAATATAGCAGCAAAAAATGGCAGGATATTTAGCCCCGCCATTTTTATTTTACGGGCATACCGTTGAAATTACGAGCCTTTTTCAACCTTCGTGCAGTAAGTTATCAGATGGAGTGTAAATATTGTAAAGGTTGGAGTTCTTCTGGCTTTTGTCGGTGTTGCACGGTGCGTGTATTGGCGAACCTTCACTCAAACACCAACAGAGTACACCGTTTATTCCTACTTCAACAAGCTCCCGTTCAACCGGAGTAATTCGGTTTCGGCAACTTTGGCATCGTAGCGTGCGGCAATCAGGCGGTTATAGGCCGTTTCAAGACTTTCCTGAGCTGCTCGCAACTCAACAAATGTAGTAGCTCCACGCTTAAATCTTTCGAGTGCAATAACTACGTTCTCTTTGGCTAACAAAATATTTTCTTCTTCGATGGCAAGGATTTTTTTTGTGTTATCGTAGTTCACATACGCATTCCGCACCGCTACATCCACAACCTGTTTTTGTTGCTCATATACAAGTTTCTGTCTGCGAACATTAATATGTGACTGTTGAATGCTCCTTGACGTTGCCAGTCCATTTAAAATTGGAATAGAGATAGTAAAACCGTAATTCAAACCGGAGTTCTGACTTTGTAAAGGGGCAAACGGGTTAATCAGTTTTGTGTTATTAGTTTTAGAGAAATTATAAGCACCTGTGGCGTTGATTACCGGTGAAAGACTTCCAAAACTTTCGTGCAGTGTACGCTGTGCAATTGAAATGTTTTGACGAGTCGCCTGTAATTGATAACTATTATGCTCAATGTTGTCAACAATATCCGTATATAATATATTCAGATTAATAATAATAGTATCAGCCACTTCGTACTGCTGAGGCAACTTCAAGCCAACCAGCCCGTTCAGTTGATCTTTTAACTGGTTAATAAGCGTTTCCTGCTGAATGGCTAACGTGCGTTGCGCGTTCAAATCTACTTTTGCCTGTAATAACTCCGGTCGCGCCCCGGTACCTACCTCCAGTTTGCGTTCTGCTAATTTTAACCGTTCTTCGTTTACCGACATCATTTCCTGAATAGCGCGCAGTTGCTGTTTTTGCCTGACGATGTTGTAATAATTAGTAATGACCGCTGCAATGGAGTTCACCATCTGGTTTTTTACTTTCATCTCGCCCTGAACAGCAATTTCCTCAAGGCGTGCACGCGTGGCAAACATTTTTGTGCCGTCAAACAACGTCCATACCGCTTGCACAGAGGCCGTTGTGTTGTTTGCTCTTGCGTCTCCGCTTCTGTTATTCGCTGCATTTTCAAATTCGAGATCCTGATGGGTATCGTTCCACATCGTGGCTGCATTACCATTTATCTGCGGCAAAAACAAACCAACGCTGTGTTTGTTATCGGTGTGGGTCGATTGTGCTGCGTTCTGCATCAGGCGCACATCGAAGTTATCTTTTAATGTCAACGCAATTACTTCTTCGAGTGTAACCAACTCCTGGCCTAACGCCACCGTTGACATCAAACTAAAAAAAAGAACACTAAGCCTCATACGCAAACTCCTCTTTCAATTTTTCTGCCGGGGCGGCAGGCTTCTCATCCCAATCAATATGCTTGCGCTTTCTCGACAGGTAGGAATACATTCCGGGAATAACATAAAGTGTAAGAATGAGTGAAAATAAAATTCCACCAACAATTACAATACCCAATGGCTGCCTGCTGGCTGAGGCAGCGCCTATTGATAACGCCAGGGGCAACGAACCCAACGCCATAGCAAAACTTGTCATTAAAATCGGGCGCAGGCGCATTTTCGCGGCATGTAAAACTGCATCGGTGCGCGACATACCATCTGCGCGCTTTTGGTTGGCAAACTCCACAATCAAAATACCATTCTTGGTTACCAGCCCTATCAACATAATCATCCCGATTTGCGAGAAAATATTTAACGTTTGCCCGAATATGTATAATGAAATAAGCGCACCGCAAATAGCAAGCGGTACGGTAAACATAATGGTGAGCGGGTCAATAAAACTTTCAAACTGCGCAGCCAGTACAAGGTATATCAATACCAGCGCCAGCACAAACGCAAATGCGGTATTGCCCGAACTTTCAGCATAATCGCGCGAAGTTCCGGCCAGCGAAGTCATAAACGTATCGTCTAATAATTGCTCCCTGATTTCCTCCATAGCTTTAATGCCATCGCCAACGGTTTTGCCGGGTGCAAGGCCGGCAGAAATAGTAGCCGACTTAAACCGGTTGAAGTGATACAATGTGGGCGGGGTAATCGTTTCGCGAATCGTTACTAAGTTATCAATCGAAACCAACTCACCGGAATTGGTGCGCACGTATAAATTTTTCAGGTCTGACGGGTCATCACGATTCACGCTGCTCACCTGCCCCATTACCTGGTACTGTTTTCCTTCACGCGTAAAGTACCCAAAGCGAAGGTTACTGTATGCCAGTTGCAATGTTTGCGATATGTCTTGAACACTCACACCCAATTGCGATGCCTTCAAGCGGTTAATCTGTACTTCAAGTTCGGGTTTGTTAAATTTCAAATCGGCATCAACCGTCATAAGTGTAGGATGGTCGTTTGCGGCTTCTAAAAATTGAGGAAGTGCCTCTTTCAGTTTATCGAAATTATTGTTTTGAATAACGAACTGAACAGGCAACCCTCCTCTCCTGTCAACCGAAATAGTTTGCTCCTGAATGGTAAACGCACGGCCTTGCGGAAAGTGTTTCAGTTTGCTGTTAACCATGTTCACAATTTCCTGTTGCGACCGGTCGCGCTGATCCGGATCAACAAGCGTAACCCGAACAAACCCTGAGTTAACAGAACCGGAGCCGGTAAAGCCTGGTGCTGTTACCGACAATGCCGTGCGGTATTCCGGTATGGAGTCCATCACAAAGTTCACCATTGTCTGCACAAAATTGTCCATGTAATCATACGCGGTTCCTTCGGGCGCAGAAAGCGACAGGCGGAACTGATTGCGGTCTTCCATCGGGGCAAGCTCCGATTGAATATTTGCGCCAATAAACAACGTGATACCAAAACACACACCGATAATAGCTAATGCCACCCAACGAACGCGCATAAACGCGGCCAATGTTCGGGCATATAAATTTTCCATGCCAGTAAAGAATGGCTCGGTAACCGTATAAAACCAAGAGTGTTTATGATTGGAGCGTGTAAGTTTTACACTTAACACTGGCGTAAGCGTAAGCGATACAAAGCATGAAATCAACACCGCACCGGCAACCACTACGCCAAATTCAGTAAACAGCCTTCCGGTAAAGCCCTGCAAAAACAAAATGGGTAAAAACACTACCGCCAGCGTAATGGATGTTGAAATAACTGCGAAGAAAATTTCTTTGGAACCTTCTTTGGCCGCCTGGTATTTGTTCATACCACCTTCCAGCTTTTTATAAATGTTTTCCGTAACCACAATACCATCGTCAACCACTAACCCGGTAGCCAGCACAATTCCCAGCATCGTTAACACATTGATAGAAAACCCGCATAAGTACATGATAAAGAAAGTAGCCGTTAAGGATACTGGAATATCTATGAGCGGGCGGAAGGCAATGATAGCATCGCGGAAGAATAAATAGATAATTAACATTACCAACAAGAAGGCGATGATTAGTGTTTCTTCCACTTCGAGGATGGAACGCTTAATGAATACGGTTTGATCCATCGCAATGTCCAATGAAATATCATCGGGCACTTCGCGTTTAATCTGATCGAGGCGCTTATAAAACTCATCGGAAATAGCCACATAATTTGATCCCGGTAACGGAACAATGGCCAACCCCACCATCGGCACATTGCTTTCTCTTAAAATAGACTCTTCATTTTCGGGGCCGAGCAATACTTGTGCTACATCGCGCACACGCACGGTTCCTTCAGGAGTTGACTTGATGATAACATTGCTGAAATCTTCTTCGGTAGTTAACCGGCCAAATGTTTTTACTGTTAATTCGGTTGCCGTACCAGAAATTTTCCCGGAAGGAAGTTCAACGTTTTCGCGGTTAAGCGCTTGTTGTACTTCCAAGGCGGTAAGGTTATAGGCGCTTAAACGCGAAGGGTCGAGCCAAATGCGCATAGCCCACCGCTTCTCGCCCCACACTTGTATGCCGCTTACACCAGGTATGGTTTGCAGGCGTTCAACCAACACGTTGTTGGCATACTCGGTTAGTTGCAGGTTGTTTCGTGTGTCACTGCGCACGGTCATTGAAATAATCGGGCTGGAGTTGGCGTCTGCCTTGGAAACCACCGGGGGGCTGGGTAAATCCTGCGGTAAAGAGCGCGTAGCCTGCGAAACCTTATCGCGCACATCATTGGCTGCGGCTTCGAGGTCAACACTCAATTCAAATTCAATGCTGATGCTGCTGCGACCCACACTGGATGATGACGTAATGTTGCGGATACCGGCAATACCGTTAACCGCTTTTTCGAGCGGTTCTGTAATTTGTGTTTCGATGATTTCGGCATTCGCACCGGGATAGGTTGTTCCCACGCTGATAATGGGCGGGTCAATGGCCGGATAATCGCGAACACCCAAAGCGTTAAACCCGATTATCCCAAACAATACCAGCATGATATTCATTACGAATGCCAGTACCGGTCTTTTCAAACTCAGTTCCGAAATATTCATGCTATTTGTAACGTTTTAGTTCTCCGATCTTCACTCTTGAATTAGGCCGTATTGCCATAAGACCTGTTGTAATAACCGTGTCGCCTTCTTTTAAGCCTCGTGTTATCTGAACAAAGGCCGAATCGCGTAAGCCGGTTTCAACAATTGTATAGTGTATGCTGTCTTTTCGCAACACCATTACCTGTTTGTTTCTTGCCTGCGGAAGTATGGCTTGTGTAGGCACCAATAGCCCGGCATGGGTTACGCCCAACGGCAGGTTTACGCGCGCAAAAACACCCGGCACCAATTCTTTATGACCGGCTGTAACAAGTGCGCGAACTTTTAATGTGCGGGTTGTTTGGTCAACGCTGTTTTCGGTGGCCATCACCGTGCCTTTATGTGTTTCCGAGCCACCATCTACACGAAAGTGTACGCTCTCGCCTTTCTTAATTTCTTTGGCATATTTTTCTGGAATAGAAAATTCCAGCTTCAGCCGGTCAACTTTCCGCACGGTTGCAATAATATCGTTAGACGACAGGTAAGCACCCGGACTAACGTAGCGCAATCCTATCCTTCCATCGTAGGGTGCACGGATTTCCGTTTTGGAAATGGATATGCGCACCGCAAGAATATCCGCTTTCAGGTTTTCAACATTTAATATGCTAAGGTCGTACTCCTGTTGGCTGATGCCGTTAATCGCCAACAATTCGCGCTGGCGCTCTTCTGTTTTTTCGGCAATTTTTAATTGCACCTGTAACTTTTGCAGTTGTGCCTGCAAGTCCTGGTCGAAGAGTTTTACCATTATCTGACCTTTTTGCACAACCGAGCCTTCCTGGATATTAAGCTGAACGATACGTCCGCTCACTTCGGCACGCAACTGTGTTTCCTCTTCAGGCAGTAATGAGCCAGGCACTTCAATATTTTCTGAAATGGTTTGGGGCTCTACCAAAAATCCTTCTACAACCAACGGGCCTGCCTGGTGATTGCCTCCACTGCCGGTGTTTTGAGATTTGGTACATGCCCCAAGTGCAGCAACGATAAGGATAACGAATAATGTAACGTACTTCATGTATATGTTTATAAACTGCCTGTGCCAGGATTACTTGTTTTGCCTGGCGCTAAATTTCTCATGCAACATCAACACCTGCGGAATGAGTAACCTTGTTTCATCATTCACAATAACATCTGTTGCAAAACGAAGCCTTTCTTCATCCTGCAACTGGTTACGAATGATGGCGAGCACGTCTTGCGTGGTGCGATGTGTATCCCGTTTCAGCACACGCTGAACTCTAAGCGCTTCCGGAGCCTGAACTACGATAAGGTAATCCATCGCCCGGTATGTTCCGGCTTCAATCAGCAAGGCAGCTTCTTTAACAACATAAGGAGCCTGCGCGTTCAACTTCAACCACTGCTTATAATCTTCTCCTACCCGAGGATGTACGAGGCTGTTTAATTTTTCTAACTGGTCGGACTTGTTAAATACAACTTCCGACAGGTATTTTCGATTAACGCTTCCATCCTCATTATATGACAAATCTCCGAATTCCTTACGGATTTGAGCGATGAGTATTCCATCGGTGGTCATTAAGGATTTCGCTCGGCTGTCAGCATCGTATATAGAAATACCGAGGCACTGAAATATGCGGCACACCAGGCTTTTTCCTGAACCGATACCCCCGGTAATACCCACCTGAAGCGGTCTGTTCATTGGTAAAAAAGTTAAAAACTTATGTGAAGTGTGTCCACCACAACATGGCGTGCAAAAGGCGGAAGGTTTACAAGTTTAGGCACAAGTTTGTGCTCGCCTTCACCAATGCCCTGCAAATCAAGTATGGCTTGTGTGCTTACAGATGTGTTCTGTTGATCTTCCGGGATAGCATATTGATAACGGATTTTTGAAATATCCGGTACAGTCTTTAATCCACTTGCTGCATTTACTACCTGCACCTCAACCGAATCTGTTATTTGAATCATTCGGCTAACCGGAAACCGGATTGTGACAGTTTGCGGGTTTACCCGGATGAGGTTGCTGAACAAATCAACTTCAAGCCGTTCATTAACAGATGCATCAATGTTTTTAAAATCCGGGCGAATGGTTAATGTTTCCGGCAAGCTGGAAACAAGACTTTGAGGGCCTTCGAGCCAAACCGTATCGGGCGAAATGGTAACAGAACCTGACAGGCCAAAGCCACTGCGCAAATATTGCTCGACCGAATCTACCGTTACAAAAACCCTTCTTCTTGTTTTGGGATCAACCTGGATATGCAGTGTGTCCGTTAAAATGAAATTAATTTGCAGCCCTTCCATTTGTCCGCTGAAAAGCGGGGGCAATGAAGCGCCCACGATCTTCCTTACATCGGCAGGGTTCTCTAACGGAATGCGAAGTGGCAGCACTTTTAACCCAATGCTTTTTCGAAACAACTCCCAGCCCAAACCGCTAACGTTAATTTTTACCTGCTCGGGCAGCGGCCTTACCGGGATGTAATTTTCCTGGTCGTAATCAAACGCTAACGGAAAATTGATACTGGCCGAATAATGCTTGTTGAGGGAATTGAATGCCCAGAAAATTGTGGCGGCAAAAACACATAATAAAATAGCCTTCCAGTTTTTGTTGTTGAATCGGAGAAAGCTCAATATCGATTGTATAAATGCCATTACATAAACCGGATCACTACAGTACTATTATGCCCCTTTGACGGCTTTGGTTGCTTCCATAGAAATAGCCGACCTGTTGAATTTAATGCGGGCGCCTCGTTCAACTTCCAGAATAAAAGTGTCTTTCTCTAATTCGGCAATGCGGCCATGAGCGCCACCAATGGTAACAACATAATCGCCACGCTGAATTTCTTCCGTAAATTTTTTCTGGGTTTTTGCTTTTTTCTGTTGCGGACGAATCATGAAAAAGTAAAAGATAACCAACATGAGGCCCATCATGATATAGAAACTGTAATTATCGCCCTGGGCTTGTGCTTGTGCTAACATGGAATACATCATATAATCGGTATAAAATTTTTGTGTTTAAAGTTAGGGTTAAAAACAGGCATCCCAAACCCGGTGGGTTTGGGATGCCACAATGCTTGCGCAACGTAATTACTTTGCCGGCCCTTGCGAATCGCCTTTAGGAATTACCATAGCCTTAAAGCTCAACACGGTACTTTCCGGCCAGGTATTGGCCGTTACAGTAACGGATTTGTTTTGCATATTAGGCTTGCCGCTGCTATCAAATTCAGCTTTTACAAATCCTTCGCCACCGGGGGGAATCGGCTCCTTCGACCAATCGGGCGCGGTGCAACCACACGTAGGCTGTACGCCCTGAATAATCAGCGGTGCTTCGCCAGTGTTTTTGAACTTATAGGTGTACGTTACCTTCTTTCCTTCCTGTATAGTACCAAAGTCGTGGTCAAGTTTTTCAAACTGAATTGCAGGAAGAGGCCCTTCGGGCTTCTGCTGAGGCTGCGAGGGCACCGGGTTATCGGTAGGGGTTACAGAAACGGAAGCCGGTTTTCTGTCTTCCAATTCTGATAACCGCGCTTCAAGCGCTGCAATTTTCTTTTCTGCGTCTTTGTCTTTGCAGGCAACTGCCAGCAACGCCACAAGGCCAACCATCCAAATACTTCTTTTCAACATCATAATTCAATCGGTTTATTTATTCTTACCCTTAATCTGGTCTAAAAGTTCATCCACATCTTCTAAAAGTTTTTCGGCTTTCAGCTTTGCCTCATCCACCACTTTTTGGCCCATCGATTTTGCCTCCGATGTCAGGGGTGTTTCTTTTCCTTCCACAAAATCGTTCAGCATGGTCTGGAGCATGTCTTTGTATTTCTCCAACTGAAAAGACAATTTCTGACGGGTGTTTATTCCTTTATCAGGGGCGTAAAGGATGCCCAAAATAGCCCCGGCAGCCGCGCCAGCCAGGAATGCCATTAATGTATTTCCGCTTTTTTTGCTCATAGAACCTCAAATTTCACCACTAATTTCCGGATTTCCATACGAAAACAGGCTGAACGGTGTAAATCGGTCAAAAATACGTTACAACAACAATTTGTAACAGGTAAACCGGCTCAAAAATGACCTCGTTAACGGGTTTTTAACAATTTAGGAACCTCTAACGCCCTCGCTCAGCCCCCTAAGGTGGACTCCCATCTGCCTGATGCAGAGTTTCAGTTATTTATTGTCCATCAGCCCCCGTCCGCTTTTCTTGATTTTTCCGGCTGTTTTCAGGTGTTTGGTTATCACATCTAATATGCCGTTTATAAACTGACGGCTTTTTGGTGTGCTGTAATTTTTGGCCAGTTCAATATACTCGTTCATGGTAACTTTTACCGGAATGCTCGGGAACACAATCATTTCGGTAATAGCCAGTTCAAGAATAACCCTGTCCGTTAGTGGCAAGCGGTCAACTTCCCAATTGCGGGTGTTGTCGGCAATCAGTTTGCTGTATTCGGGGTCAAGGTTTATCGCGCCCGAAAAAAGATTTTCAATAAAATGAAGGTCGTCTTCCCAGTTAAGCGACAACTGGTGTAAATGCAACGGCTCGCCCGCTGACGGGTTGTAGGATTTCACCGTTTTCTCTACCATGCCTTTTACAATTTCACGGTCTTCCGACCAATGCAGCACTTCCTCCTCGAAGTAATCGTTGATAATGGTTTTGCCCAACACAATTTTTCTGAACAGGTGATTGATTACACGTTTCTGGTCGTCAGGCGAAGGCGATTTCTTGTCGAGATAGGCCATGTACTCGTTATCCTGCTTCACCACATCGCGTAGCCAAAGCTGAACACGGTCAAATTTATTATCCCAGGTTGCATTTAACCGAAGCGATTCTTTTTTCAGGTCGTTGCTATCTGATAAGGCTTTTACCCAACGGTTATTTATATAATTTGAATGATTGATTTTTTTATCGGCCTTTGCCGCTTCGGCTATGGCTATGGCTAATGTTAGCACGGCCAGGTAATAGCGATAGATTTTTTCAACATCCTGCTTGAGGCTTTTCTTGAAAAAGCGGGCATCCTGGGCTACGGTTTTGCGGTATTGCCCCAGGCTTTCTTCTACAACCTTTCTGATTTTTTCGTTTTCATGCTCAACAGAAGTCGTTGTTTCAAAAACCTTATCCAATAAGTTGAGCGCTTCTTTTTTCTGTTTGTTGAGTTCCTTCTTATCCTGAGGCTCCATGGAATTCAAATCCGGGGCAAAGACTTCTTCGATAGTGTCGCAACACAACAGGTAATTGGCTTCTTTACTTTGCTGAAAAGCAAAGAGGCTTTGCATGACTTTTATGCGGAGGCTTCTACGATTAAGCATGTTTCAAAGAACAGGGTAAAACAAAAATAAAAAAGTCGCCTGCCGGGCTTATCCTCAACAAGCGACTTCAAAAATAATAATTCTTCTGATATTAACGCGGAATCCGCACCCGGCCAACTTCTTCAATGCGCTTTTCTGCCAACCTAATAGCGGCTTCCTGCGTATTGATTTTTTCGCGTTCGGCCAATGAGAAAATATTTAAACACGTAGTATAAATGTTTTCGGCCTGCTCAAATACGCGGGCACGGTTGTAGTTGCCGAGGTATTCGTTATACACGTTAATCAAACCACCAGCATTAATGAGAAAATCGGGCGCATAGGTTATACCCCTATCAATAAGCATATAGCCGTGCTTCACTTCATCTTTCAACTGGTTGTTGGCCGCACCGGAAACAATGCTGCACTTTAAGCGCGGAATGGTTTCGTCATTCAACGTTGCGCCCAACGCGCAGGGAGCGTAAATATCTACATCCAAATCATACACGGCATCTTGCGCTACTGTTTTCACGCCATGCTTCTTTGCCAACATGTGCACTCTTTCTTCGTTAATATCAGCAATGGTTACATTGGCTTTTTCTTTTACCAGGTGTTCTAACAAATACATGCCCACCTGACCAACGCCCTGCACAACAATTTTCTTTCCTTCAAGCGAATCGTTACCAAAAACTTTTTTGGCGGAAGCCTTCATACCTAAGTATGTACCAAAAGCCGTTACCGGTGAAGGGTCGCCTCCTCCGCCCATAGATTCGGGCAGGCCGGTAACGTGTTTTGTTTCCATGCCAATGTATTCCATATCGGCAGTTTTCATGTTCACATCCTCGGCAGTAATATATTTTCCGCCAAGGCTGTTTACAAACTTTCCGAACCTGCGCATGAACGCCTCTGTCTTCATGGTTTTGGCATCGCCAATAATCACAGCCTTTCCTCCGCCCAGGTTAAGTCCGCTAATGGATGCCTTGAACGTCATGCCACGCGACAATCGGAGCACATCAATCAGGGCTTCGTGTTCGTCATTGTAATGCCACATGCGCGTGCCGCCTAAGGCCGGCCCAAGCGCTGTGTTGTGAATAGCAATTATCGACTTCAGGCCCGTGGCTTCGTCATAACAAAACACAACCTGCTCGTGCCCCATTTGAGCAACCGTGCCAAACAACCCGGCCTGCTCAACTTTCTCTATCGCCTTAATTTCCATCTGGTTTATTTTAGTAATGTTTATGCTACTTTTACCGGCCACAGGCCGTGCGGAAATCCGCCAACAAAAAGTATCGCTGCAAAGGTACCGCTTTTTACCTGCATAGCAACGCAAACAAACGTTTGCGGAAACCAACAGGGGCTTATTTCGTATTAAGAAAGATTCCCCAAATTTTATAACATGAAGGAGCTAAAATACCTTAATAAATACCTTGTCAAATACAAACGGCTGATTTTGCTGGGAACGCTGTTTGTCGTCATTTCAAACGTGTTTCAAATCGTTCCCGCAGTGCTGGTTCGTCACTCGCTCGACCTGGTGTCGGAAAATATCCGGGTGTACCGGTCGTTTGACGGGCTGGCCATCCAGGATAACTTCTTTGGTGTTTTTGCCTTCGGTATTTTAATGTATGCAGGATTGATTTTGTTAATGGCCTTGCTGCGCGGATTTTTTCTTTACCTCGTCCGGCAAACCCTTATCGTCATGTCGCGGTATGTAGAGTTTGATTTGAAGAACGAAATTTTTGCGCACTACCAGGCGTTGCCGTTAAGTTTCTACGGACAGGAGCCTGATTGATCATTAAACCATAAAAAGATGAGAATAAAAATCACACTTAATATATGTTTAATTTTGTTGGTGTTAAATGTAACAGCCCAAAATACTCCAGAAGCAGACTTTAGTAAAATCAAAAAAGGCACAAAGGCACTGAGCGGGAGAGTTGGTTTCTCACAAAGTAAAACTGAATACACATCAAGCTATTTTAAAAGAACTCAACTTGAACTGAGGCCAGGGGTTTCCTACTTCGTCAAGGACAATCTTTCTGTTGGAATTAGTGTGCCATTTTTTACTCAAACCTATAAAGACACCAACCCATTATTCAGTAATCAAGATTACAATCAAACAGGAATTGGGGGAAGTGTTTCCATTAGAAATTATAAAAGAATAGCGGGTAAATTTTTCTTTACCTCATCATTGGGCTTGAGCTATCGCTGGAGTTCAAATAATGCAACCAACAATGTTCTTGACAGTAAAGGAAGAGAAGGTTCCGTTGCCGGAACAGCTGGTGTTCTGTATTTCCTTAATGAAAAGTGGTCGCTTGAAACATCGCCTTTAGGTATAGGGTACTCATACAGAAAAAGTACATTGAAAAATGACAGCAATTCAACCACAACCACAAAAGACATTCTTTTGAATGGGGCAATTTCAGGAATTACTCTTTCTGTTCGGTATTTCATTCGCCCATAAAGGTCTGGCCGTTGGTCTTCTTGACCAACAAACAAGATGAACAAGGATAACAGGCTAATCAAAAGCCTTGGCAGGATAAAAGATACAGTTGATAGAATACCGAAGATTTGGTGTGCATGTTGGTCAAGAAGACCAACATGGGCAAAGAAGGGTGGGTGCAATTAGTCAGGCGCACGGCAGCCCCTATAAACATAATCCTGTTTGTCCTATCTTCGTTCTTATGGCGATGGTAAAGCGGTTCTTCATATTAATAACCATGCTGGTTTGCTTAAAAACGGCCTGCGCCCAACAGCAGGCCGCCATCTGGTACTTTGGCAACCATGCCGGGCTGGATTTCAGCAGCGGTGAGCCGGTGGCGCTCACCGATGGGGCGCTCAATACCTTTGAAGGCTCGGCCACCATTGCCGATGAAAACGGCAGCCTCCTGTTCTATACCGATGGCGTAACCGTGTGGAACCGCCTGCATCAGCCCATGCCAAACGGCCGAAACCTGTGGGGAAGCTACACCACCACGCAAACACTAATAGTACCCAAGCCCGGCAACGACCCGATCTACTACATCTTCACAGCCTCGCCCCAGTTTGATTACATTTTCGGGCCGGGCACGGACTCCGTTGGCTTTCATTATTCGGTGGTGGATATGAGCGTGGACGGTGGGCTGGGCGATGTGACGCAAAAAAACATTTTACTTTTTAAGAACACCACCGAAAAAATTACGGCCGTACACCATGCCAACGGCCACGATGTTTGGGTGGTAACCCATGAGTGGGGCAATAACAATTTCAGGTCTTACTTAGTTACGGAAAACGGAATTGAACCAATCCCCGTGATAAGTTCTATCGGTGAAATTCATAGCGGGGGGGGGGCCAATAACTCCAATGCAATTGCATATATGAAATTATCTCCCGATGGAAACTATATCGTATCTGCTCTTTGGGAAAAGATTATACAAATATTTACTTTCAATACAAATACTGGTCAAGTAAACAGTTTAAAAGAGAGTATTGTAAATGTTAACAATGCAGGGCTTCATCTATATGGAATTGAGTTTTCTTCGAATAGCAAATTCTTATACTACCCGGTTTCATTACAATACTGTGGTGTCAACGATCCTGACAACCAGGCAGAGATTTGGCAGTATTCTTTTGAAAATAGTAAATCTACTAAAGTAGGCAGTGCCATCGGAGCCTTCAACGCCATGCAGCTTGCCCCGAACGGGAAAATATACATTACCCGCTGTAACGAAATCATCCGCGAGTCAAACTTTATGGCTGTCATTAATAATCCCAACAGGAGGGGGAAAGACTGTAATTTCCAGGAAAAGGATGTTTCGCTTATTACCGGAAACAACAATATCGGCCTGCCGAATTTCATCCAGTCCTATTTTCTGTTCCCTGACCCTGTCATTGACATGCCCAACATATTCACACCTAATGGCGACAACTATAACCCTGTATTTAAACCCATGCAATTTGAGAACATGCTGGAAGCAAGGCTGAAAATCATCAACCGGTGGGGGCAGGAAGTTTTTACTACTACGGATATATCCGCAGGCTGGGACGGTGGCCATGCCCCGCCCGGGGTATATTACTGGCTGCTGGCCTACGAAGGCAAAAACGGCAAAACAGGCACGGCCAAAGGGTGGGTGCAGCTTATGCGCTAATTCGTTTTTTTGCTACCTTCGGTGAAAAAAACCTCTACGTATGAAAAAATTACCTTTATCGCTGCTTGCCGGCCTGGCGTTTTGCCTTGCCGACATACCGACTGCCGTTAGCCAGGACTTCAACTGGATCAAGCAAATTTCAGGAACAGGCCCTGATTACCTGGAAGACATGGTTACCGATGCCAATGGCAATATTTATGCTACCGGCTTCTTCGGAGGAGGTACTATCGACCTCGACCCGGGACCGGGCGTAACTTCTTTTGGACCTGCCAATGGTACGGACATTTGGCTGGCCAAATACACCAGCACAGGCGAGAATTTGAACAAAAGGGAACGAGAAATGAGTTAAATTCACCATCCCTTCCTGATGGAAATAGAGTGATTAATTATGACAATTACTCTTATAAATACTATTCACTTATTATTATGCCACAAGCATATTTAGGGGGGCAAAAAAGAATTGTTTTGTCTTTGGGTCTCTATTATAGTAAAATAAGAGAGATATCTGGAAACGGAAGAACATACTATACAAATGGTACCTACTATAGCGAGGGTTCATACAAAGGAAGATATTTCTTTGATCTACGTGATGATGGGATTACCCAAGGTTTTGCATGGCAGCCACATTTAACGAGCATAGAAGATTATGATTGGGGACTTGTTACCTCGATTGGTTACAGAATTCCTTTTAAAGGGAAACACTCCATTCTTGTTCAGTTGCAGGATAACTTCGGGCTAAAAAACATTAATAAAAATAACCCATATAGCTTAGAGGAAAAAAATCATTCTTTATCGCTTGTTATCAGTTATATTTTCAATTTGCCACCTAAAAAATGATACTTATGAAAGCAATACCTTTTATAATAATCTTTTTTTGCGTTTATACTTTACAAGCGCAGTCTCCCCAAGACCTGAAACTGCCGGAGCCGAAAAGATTTATTGACAAAATTGAAATCTTTGCCGGGCCGAGCCTTTCATTTAATTACGGAAATAAATTCATCGAAAATTATAAAGATGATAATATTGAGAGTAATCGATTCGTCAAAATGGGTTATTCGATCGGAGTTGGCGTTTACCATCCACTTTCTGACAGGATAGATTTCAATCTGAGACTTCAGTATGACCAAAAAGGAAGGAAAACAGAATTAAATACTCCTAGTAACCCGCCAAGCATTAGAAGACTAGGCATTAAGAATTACAACTACAATTATTTAACAGTATCACTCGCCCCAAGAATTTCAGTTGGTATAAATAAGAGATTTTTTATTTCAGTTGGTGCTTACTGTAGTAAAATCCAAGCCGTTAAAGGATATGAGAAAATTACAGATTCGGAAGGACAAATATTTCTTGAAGACACTTTCAAAGGTCGTTTTTTTGAAGATACTAATAATGATGGTGGGGTGTATTCCATTACATGGATACCTGGGTTACAAAGCTTTGAAACTTATGACATAGGCGGAGTCCTTTCAATTGGATACTCCCTTCCTATTGGAGAGAATCACATACTAACAATTCAAATAATTGATAATTATGGATTGACAAATATCAATAAAGATAAACCCTATGGTCAAGAGGAGAAGAATCACAACATTCAATTGTTGTTGGGATACACTTTAATCAGGAAAAACTAAAAGCAATAATTTATTCACCAAACTTTACCATTATGAAAACAAAAATCTACCTCTTTACAGTCTCTCTAACGTGTTTCTGGCTCAATTTGAATGCTCAAACAGTAACCAAAAACAATAACTTCCCAGTTTCTGGGACGATTTGCCCAAATGAAAATACAAGTTACGAAGTGAGCAGACCTACAGGGTTTACAGGTTGTCAAATTACTTGGTCAGCTACCAATGGAAAAGTGGAGAGTCAAAATGGTGCCACAGCTACTATTAAGTGGAATGACACACCTGGAGCAACAGGTACAGTAACAGCAACCTTTAGCAATTGCGGAAACAGTAATGATGGTAAAACTGCGAGTAAAAGTGAATTGATTCTATCTGTAAAAAATCAGTCATGGGGTTCGTATGGCACTTCTGTAAATGTAGATTACTGTACAAAGGCACAAGTGTATTTATCAGTACCCCGCATGTTTGTGCAAGGTACCGGTGGCATTGCTCAACCACCACAAGTAGAAGTTGCCTATGCGTGGACATTACCAAGTGGTTGGAAAGAAGTGGGTACTGGCAGGACAGGATTTTTTGGCACCTCAACAAACTTTATTGCCATAGAGCCAATTGACTGCTCGAAGCCGGGTAATGTTACTGTGTACGGCACATTGGTTGGTGCTGGGCCGTTTTGTAATTCGGCAGAGAAATCTGCAACGGCTACCATTTCACTTAATGGTGCCAATCCTGTTGTTACCGTGGGGCCCCAGCCGGGCTTTAACGGAATCACCGCGTGTTACACTACTCCTGTAACGTTTACAGCCACCCTGAATGCTGCATTGGGATGTGTGAACAGCTATAACTGGACGTTCCCGCCAAGCTGGACGGAAATCAGCAGTACCCCAAACACCATCACGCTTCAGCCGTCAGGTACGCCTGCTGATGCCGGGAACATCCGTGCAACCGTAAGCTTTGCCTGCGGTTCGTCCATACAAAGTGCGAATTATGTGCCGCCCTATATACCTCCCGTTATAACAGGCCCGAACTTGGTTTGTGATTCAGAGTCTTATGCAATACAAAATGCAGACGGGCTTACTGTTACGTGGTCATCAAGTAATACAAACATTGCCACAGTAAACTCCTCTGGCGTAGTAACCAGAGTTGGAAATGCAAGCGGTGAAGTAATTATAACGGCTACCTTACCTTGCGCTGCCCCGCCCGCCACTAAAGCGGTTTGGGTAGGACTAACACAGTACCTTTATTTTTCAGCCAGCTACCAATCTCAGGGTATTATGTTATCTACCCCCTATGTGGGCGGTGGTGTAACCGCTCAATGGTCAGTAAACGGAATGCTTCATGCGGGGTTTGATGCTTTCGTGCAGCCGCAGTGCATAGATTATACCAACATACCGCTTGAGATCAGCTTAACCGTAGCGAATCAGTGTGAGTCAAAAACGGTTTGCACACAATATATGCTTAAATGCCCGCCTTCTCCAGTATTAACAAATATGGGTTCATGCGAAGGCGGGGGTGGTGGAGAGGAGCCTGAATTCCATGAAGAATACCAATACAGTGTTTCACCTAACCCAGCCAACCGAATTGTAAGTATTGCGGTTATCCCCGGTCTTGGTTCTCATAAAACTTCCGTGCCGTCAGCAAGTACACCAGAAAACATCAGAACAATCCAGTCCGTAGTCTTGACGGACATGAACGGGCAGGTGAAATACACACGGGAATTTTCAAGTGTTACGAAGCAAGCGGAACTTGATGTTTCGGGCTTAAAAAAAGGAGTTTATGTTCTCAAAATATCAAGTGGAAAAAATGTTGAGATACACCGTGTTGTTATTAAATAACCATTTTTTATTCCAGAAGCAATAACATGAAGGAGCTAAAATACCTTAATAAATACCTTGTCAAATACAAGCGGCTGATTTTGCTGGGAACGCTGTTTGTCGTCATTTCAAACGTGTTTCAAATCGTTCCCGCAGTGCTGGTTCGTCACTCGCTCGACCTGGTGTCGGAAAATATCCGGGTGTACCGGTCGTTTGACGGGCTTGCCATCCAGGATAACTTCTTTGGTGTTTTTGCCTTCGGTATTTTAATGTATGCAGGATTGATTTTGTTAATGGCCTTGCTGCGCGGATTTTTTCTTTACCTCGTCCGGCAAACCCTTATCGTCATGTCGCGGTATGTAGAGTTTGATTTGAAGAACGAAATTTTTGCGCACTACCAGGCGTTGCCGTTAAGTTTTTACCGTAAAAACAACACGGGCGATTTGATGAACCGCATCTCCGAAGATGTGAGCCGTGTGCGTATGTACCTCGGCCCGGCTATTATGTATGGCTTGCAACTCATTACGTTGTTCATGATGCTCATTCCCTGGATGTTTCACGAGAGCATCACACTTACATGGTATGCGCTTATACCGCTGCCGTTGCTTTCACTTAGTATATTTTTTGTGAACAACATTATTGAAAGGCGTTCGGAAGAAATTCAAAAAAGTCAGTCGCGACTTTCCACATTTGTGCAGGAAGCATTCAGCGGAATTCGCGTGTTAAAATCATTCAATCGCGAACATGACTCCATCCGAAAATTTGAAAATGAAAGCGAAGACTATAAACGGCAGTCGTTAAAACTTACTAAAGTACAGGCGTTGTTCTTCCCGTTGATTATGGGGCTTATTGGATTAAGTTCCATACTTACTATTTATGCCGGCAGTACCGAAGTAATTCAGGGCAACCTCACGCTTGGCAACATTGCCGAATTTATCATTTATGTAAACCTGCTTACCTGGCCGGTTACGTCACTGGGTTATACGAGTAGTCTTGTGCAGCGTGCAGAAGCTTCACAAAAGCGAATCAATGAATTTCTAAAAACACAATCTACTATTGTGTCGGAGAAAAACTTAGAAACTGAAATCAAGGGTAAGGTTGAGTTTCATGATGTTTCCTTTACCTACCCGGATACGGGCATCAAGGCATTGAAAAATATTTCCTTTACCGTGAATCCCGGTGAATCATTAGCGATTATCGGCACAACGGGTTCAGGAAAGAGCACTATCTCCGCACTCATATCGCGCTTGTATGATGTTCGGGAAGGTGAAATCCGTATTGACGATGCTCCCATCGCTCATTACAACCTGCAAGCGTTGCGCAAACAAACAGGTTATGTACCGCAAGATGTTTTTCTGTTCAGCGATACCATTGCCAACAACATCGCTTTTGGTATGGATGATCCGCAGGAAGAAAAAATAATACGAGCCGCACACGATGCCGATGTGTATCACAACATTATGGCGTTTCCGCAAGGATTTAGTACACGCGTGGGCGAACGCGGCATCACACTTTCGGGCGGACAAAAGCAACGTGTTTCCATTGCTCGCGCTATTGTTCATGAGCCGCGCATACTCATGCTGGACGATGCGCTTTCGGCTGTGGATACGAAAACCGAAAACAATATTCTCAATAGCCTGAAGCGCATCATGCAGGGACGCACTACTATTATTATTTCGCATCGTGTTTCGTCAGCGAAGTTAGCCAACAAAATTATTGTGCTGATTGAAGGGCAGATTGTAGAAGAAGGAACCCACGAATCGCTTATAGCAAAACAGGGCTTTTACAAAGAGTTATTCGACAAGCAAACTAAAGCTGATGAAATCCAGGTGAACGAATCAGAAGACATAGCGTAGCCCTACACCGCCCTGTATTTTATAAAAGCCCGGGTCGCGCAACAGGTCAACATACATTTCCAGTTCCATAAAGGCAGATATGGGCATACTGAAATACGAGTATTCAATACCGATTGTGCCCTGTGCCCCATACGTAAACCGCGTTCGATTTATAAACTCAATTTTGTTATCGAAAATGCCATCATTCAATAAGTAATCATATTGGATGTGCAGCCTGCGCACCTCCCAGCCAATGCCTGCATAGGCTTGCAATCCGGTACTGATTTTTTCGGCTTTGATGTGATACAGGACTTTAACCTCGCCTACCCAGTCGGTTTTTGCTTTATGCGCCAGGTACACGGTGCTTTGGTTATCCTGTAAAGTATCGGGGCGTGTAAACTCATTAAACGCCTCTTTATAATACCGGCTGTAAAGCCCGCTGGCCGAACGGCCGAAATCTACACCAAACGAGAAGTGCTTATTTGCATAGTATTTATATGTGGCGCCAAACGGATCGCCTAATTTAAAGCCAATACCATGATACGGATAGCCGCTATCCTCAAACGTAGGGCAGATAGTCTTGGCCTTTGAGCGCGACACCTTTATTACATTATAATTGTGGTTGGTGCGCGTGTGCATCAGTTTTCCACCATGATGCACTTTGGGCCGCTGTGCCCACGCAGCAGAGAGCACGAGAATGCTCAAAAACAAGGTTAAGAGGTACTTTGAAAGGCGCATTAAGCACAAATATAACCGTTTTGACCTTACTCGCTGATTGTTAAGCCATTTTGAATGGCGGAATACCCTAAACCGGGACAAACGTCAAACAAACTCTTTATACTGCATTTTGTAGAGTTGCGCATAGTGGCCATCCTGCGCAAGCAGTTCATCGTGCCGGCCGGTTTCGCGAATTTCGCCCAGGTCAAGCACCAGGATTTTTTCGGCTTTTTGGATAGTGGACAGCCGGTGAGCTATAACTATGGAAGTACGTCCGTTCATCATTTTGGCAATGGCCTGCTGAATCATCTCTTCCGTTTCGCTATCTACCGAAGAGGTAGCCTCATCCAACACCAAGATGCGTGGGTCGTACACCATTGCCCGGATGAAGGAAATCAACTGCCGCTGCCCGACAGAAAGTGTTGCGCCACGCTCCATTACATTGTAGGAAAGCTGACCCGGCAACCGTTCAATGAACTTGCGCGCGCCTACCAAATCGGCTGCATGCCAAACCATTTCTTCTGTTACCTCCGGGTTGCCCAGCGTTATATTATTGAGAATCGTATCGGAAAACAAAAACACATCCTGCAACACCACGCCAATGTTTCTTCGCAGGTAGCCAAGGTCATACTCGCGTATATCTGTACCGTCAACGGTAATGGTGCCTTTATTGATTTCGTAAAAACGGTTGAGCAAATTTATAATAGATGACTTACCTGCACCGGTTGCCCCCACTAAGGCAATGGTTTGCCCGGCCTTTACTTCAAAGCTTACATCCTTCAACACATACTCTTCGCTATTGTAGGCAAACCACACATGGTCGAACTTAACATCACCTTTAATATAATCGGGTTGTTTGGTTCCGTTATCCTGTATGTGTTCGTTGTCATCCAACAGGTTGATGATACGCGATGAACTTACGATACCCATTTGCAATGTATTGAACCGGTCGGCAATCATGCGGATGGGCCGGAAGAACATCTGGATATACATAATAAAGGCAATGAGTTTGCCGAGTGTTATACCGGTTTCTTCAACATTAATGGCGCCTTTTGCACCATACCAAACCAACAGGCCAATGCCGGCTGCTGCAATAATTTCTGCCACAGGAAAATAAATGGAGTAATACAACACCGAGCGCAGGTTTGCCTGCTTGTGCTCTTCGTTAATGGTTTTAAATTTTTCGTACTCGCGTTTTTCGCTTGCAAAAATCTGCACCACGTTCATGCCGGTAAGGTGTTCCTGCACAAACGTATTCAGGTTGGCAACAGCATTGCGCACATCGTTAAAGGCTACTTTTATTTTTTCTTTAAAGATATAGGTAGAGATAAGCAACAACGGCAACGTAGCTAAGCTTAATAATGCCAGGCGCCAATCCTGGTAAAACATAAAGGCGAGAATGAAAATCAACTGAAGCAGATCGCTCACCATAGCGGCCAGCCCTTCGCTAAACACATCGGCCAATGTTTCCACATCCGAAATGGTTCTTGTAACCAAACGCCCAATCGGGGTTTTGTCAAAAAACCGAAGCCGGAGATTTACCAGGTGTTCATACAGTTTTGTGCGAATGTCGCGGATAACCTGCTGGCCCATCCACCCCGACATATACGTGTGCACATATTGCGCTACCGACTGAAGGAGTAACAAGCCTACCAGCGCCAGCATCATCATCAACATGCCCTGGTAATCGCCATTGGCAACCTGGTTATCGAGTGTCCATTGGATAAGCAATGGCCGAAGCGGTGAGAGCAACCCTATCGCCAGCGTTAAGAAGATCAGGAAAAAAAAGCGCGACTTGTACGGCTTTACAAACCGCATAATACGCCTCAGCACCCTGAAGTCGATAATATTTCCGCTACTTACTTGTTCTTTTTCCATTGACCTCACTCCTCATGAGGCTGACTAAAAAATAATAAATAACGTCATTGCGAGGGAGGAACGACCGAAGCAATCCCAGTTTCTGTATTATAAAACGGGATTGCTTCGTCCCGCTTTGTTGCGGGACTCGCAATGACGGTTACCTTTTTAGTCAGCGCCAAGAATACTTTACATAAAAATTGACTTAGGATATTTCACCTGCACTAAGTACAACCCGTGTGGGTCAACATTCGCGCCTGCTTTCTTTCTGCTTTTACTTTTAATAATGTTTTGAAAATCATTTACTGAAATTTTTCCGGTGCCCACATCCAGCAACGTACCTACAATGGCCCGCACCATGCCGCGCAAAAACCGGTTGGCCGTAATGGTGAAAACCAATTTGTTGCCGTCCTGCTTCCACGAAGCCTTTTTAATGTTGCAAAGAAAGTGATTTACATCGGTCTTTACCTTACTGAAACATTCAAAGTCGTGCTCACCGCATAATAACGCAGCCGCGCGGTTCATGGTTTGAATATTTACCGGTTTAAAATAATGCAAGGCCAGGCCAATCAGCAACGGGTCTTTAACTAAGGTAATGTGATATTGATAGGAGCGCTCAACGGCATGGTAACGCGCGCTGACATCGGGTTTTACTTTACGGATAGAGCGTATGGCAATATCTTTTGGCAGAAAAGAATTGAGCCGGTGAATCAAATCTTCCTGCCTAAATGATTTTTCTATATCTGTATGAAAAAATTGCTGCGCACAATGCACACCCGTGTCGGTTCTTCCGCTTCCGGTTATTTTAATCTCCTTCCGCAAGAGCTTGCTCAACGCATTCTCTACAACTGCCTGCACGCCCGTGGCATTGGCCTGGCTTTGCCAGCCTGCGTAGTAGGTTCCGTTGTAGGTTATTTCGAAGAAATATCTGGGCATTTGAGGAGTTCAGGAGTTCAGGAGTAAATTCTCATAAACAATACCCGCTCCCTGCCCCACGCCAATGCACATGGTAGCCACGCCATATTTCGCGTTTCGTTTTTTCATTTCATGGATGAGCGTGGCACTGATGCGCACACCACTGCATCCCAGCGGATGACCAATGGCAATGGCGCCTCCGTTTACATTTACAATATCAGGGTTAAGGTCAAGGTCGCGTATACAGGCCAGCAATTGTGAAGCAAACGCTTCGTTCAGTTCAAACAAACCAATATCACTGATTTTTAACCCGGCACGCTTCAATGCTTTTTGTACAGCCGGCACCGGGCCAACACCCATGTAGGCCGGGTCAACACCGGCAATGGCAAACGATACAACCCTCGCTATAGGTTTGAGGTTATATTTCTTCAGGGCATCTTCACTAACTACCAACGCGGCAGCGGCTCCGTCATTAATGCCCGATGAATTTCCGGCTGTAACCGTACCACCTTCTTTGAAAGCCGGTTTCAGTGTAGCGAGTTTTTCTAAGGTTGTTGTGCGCGGGTGTTCGTCTTTGTTAAAGTCGATGATTTCTTTTCCTTGCTGAACAGGAACAGACACGAGTTCATCCGTAAACTTTCCGGCTTCATGCGCACGCTGATATTTTTCCTGTGAGGCCAGCCCGAATTTATCCTGCTCTTCCCGACTAATGTTCCATTTCGCTGCAACATTTTCGGCTGTTTCGCCCATCGAGTATGGATGATATAATGCAGAAAGTTTTGAGTTGATAAACCTCCACCCCATTGTAGTATCAAATACTTCCGCTTTGCGCGAAAAAGATTCCGTTGCCTTGGCCATTACAAATGGCGCACGGCTCATGCTTTCCACACCACCGGCAATATAAACTTCGCCTTCGCCCAACATCACGGCACGCGAAGCATCCATAATAGCCTGCAAACCGGAAGCACAAAGACGATTGACCGTAACACCACCCACTTCTTTTGGCAGTCCGCCTAACAGCAACGCCATGCGCGCTACATTGCGGTTATCCTCACCGCTTTGGTTGGCCGCACCAAACACTACATCTTCAATGGAATGAACATCAAGAGAAGAATTTCGTTCAACCAATTTTTTAATAACATGAGCCGCCAGGTCATCGGGGCGCACCGAGGCCAGCGTTCCCCCGTATTTGCCAATGGGCGTGCGGAGTATATCAACTATGTAGGCGCTCTTCATATCAAATTGGGGTTATGCTAAGCCGTTATAAGTTAAAGACACCTCTAAAAACCTTGTCTTAGCCCTAACCCGTCACCCTTCTCCTTCTGGAGAAGGGTACAAGGAGTTTTTAGAGGTGTCTTTAACAAACAGATTGGGCAGAGGATTGTGGTTTTGCTATTTTTGCCGACAAGTTAAAGCAACCCGTTTATGTGGCAAAGAATTCAAACCGTATTTCTGGTAATAACCATTGTTTCGCTGTTAGTGTCATTAATTCAGCCTATTTGGCAAGCCCAGGCAGGCGAAACCACGCTGGTGCTAACACCCTTTTACCTGCTTGAAAACACAACGTATAGCTACCTGCCCTATTCATTAACCGCCATATTGGCCATAGCCGCTATTACCATAGCCATTTTTGAAATAAAACGATTTGACAACCGCCCGCTCCAGATAAAACTTGGCGCGCTGAATTCCTTAATCTTAGCCGGTTTCATGGTAAGTGCAGTGCTGTTTACCAACAGCTTAATGAAACAACACCAGGGCGCCACCGGAAAGGTATGGCTCATTCTTGCCGGTGCAGCCGTAATTTCAAATTGGCTCGCGATACGCTTCATCCGCAGAGATGAACGGATAGTGCGGGAGTCGGATAGGTTAAGGTAGCACTTCGCTTTACAGAAGGCTAATGTTGTACTAAAATTCTTCTTTGAATAATTCCTTCTTTACTGATAATGTTCAGGTAATAGGTTCCTTGTGGAAGGTTACTGACCGGTACTGTAACCGTTTCTGTGCCGGGTTTTACTGTATAGACAAGTTCTCGCTTGTCATTATAAAGTCTTAACTCGCTCGATTCAAAATGTGGAACAGATACATTGAAACTCTGACTGGCAGGGTTGGGGTAAACAAAATCAGGTTCTTCACCACCTTCACAATTCATGGTAGTGGCGCTGCCCGCCCGCCACGGGCCCCAGCCACAAGTGTTACGCGCACGGTAGTTTACCTGGAAGGTTTGAAACACCGAGTTAGATGCGGTTACCAATAGGTTAGGTACATTCAGCGAACCAACCTGCTGGTATGAACCCGATATAGTCCACTCATGTTCAAGGAATTCATAGCTATAGCTTTGGGGAAAGAAAGTTAACTGCTCGGAGGGGCAGACTGAATAACTGGTGATAATCAACCCGCCAGGGTTGTAATCAAAATGCTGCCCGCCCAGGTAGTACCCTTCAAAAGCAGGCACACCCACCCATACATTTTTTTCTATATCAATAGGCCAGCAACCACCACTTATTGTTACTGTTATGGTTACTTCACCATTAAAATCATTTTGCCTTGCTGCAACACCGGTTGTAGAATTAATACTTAACCCATTAGGGTTGCTGGAAAGCCATGTTATTGTTGTTCCTGCGGGTTGATTGTCTAATGTGTAGGTTGTGCTGTCGCAGACAAGGGAAGGGCCGGTAATAAATGTTATTCCTCTCGTATCGGTTGTCATTGCGTCTGTGTTGCCTGGGTCAAGCCAGTTGCTTAATCGAGTGGCATTAGTACCTCCTCCTGTCCATGAAATATCGAATCGTCCACCAAATTTGTTAACCCTCTGACAAACAGGTAAATGACCATCGTTTATTCCAAAATGTTGGGCTATTATTCTGTGATTTTGATCATAATAGGGAGCTCCAGATGAACCACCTTGCGTAGCCCCATGGTCTAGTCCTAAATGCCAAGTTTGTGCCCCTAAAAAATTAGCAAAAACAGGAGCCTGATCGTCTCTTGATATTTTCATTACATCGCCAGCAGGATGATGAATAATTGTTGTATTTGTTATACCTGTGGTATTTCTCGACCATCCTGAAAGTGTAATACCCGAATTGGCTGGGGGCAGTTGGTTAAGCTCCACAAGGCAAAAATCACTACTGGCATTTCTTGCCCTAAGTGTGGAGCCGTTAAAGGTTATGCCTTCAGAATTTTGTGACGGGCTGCACGTAACGCTCCATGCTTGAAAAGTGAATTTCCAATTTGTTACATTGCTATCAAAGCAATGATTAGCAGTTAATAAATATGGAATATTTAAGTTACATGTGTTATTAATGAGTGCACCACTGCATAAAGCTTCACTATCCCCATCAAGTATCAAGGCAACAGAATTTCTTTCATTTCCCCATCCATTACCAAGTGCACAAAGTACATTTATATTACAAGTTGCTGATTCCCCAAAGTTTGATACCTCTGTTTTGTAAATATCCTTATAGCCATAAGCTATACTTGAAATGTGAAGTTTCAATAATGACTTACTTTCGGCTGGAGTTTTAAAATCCACCGTTATTTTCTCTCCCTTATACACCCAACTTCCCCAAAAACTGTTTTCGTTGTTTTCTTCTTCTGTTATTGGCCCAGTGGTCATTTCACCATTTTCACTATACACATAAAGTTCTGTTCCTTGTGGCAGATAAAACCTGTCAAAATTAGCACTGATGGATTTTGCGCCCTCTGCTACAATTGAATACTTTCCATAAGCAAAACCATCTTCCTCAACCCATTCGGCTTCTTTCACGACATCTATGTTGGTGGGTACTGCCTCTGCTATTTTAAAAGGTTTTGCTTCTCCAGAAGCATTTTCTCGAGTTTCTTTTTCAAGAAGGGCTTTAATATCCCGTGCAGGGATTACATGGGGACTTTTTCCCCGAAAGCTTTTGGTGAATTTACCGCTTGCTGTAATCTGTTCTCGGTTGTTAAAATTTGTTTTTACCTGTGCCGTAGCCACGCCAGTCCATACAAGAAGAAGCGCGAAAAGTAGAATTATTCTCATAACAATATGGAGATTTATAGTTGACGTTTCTTTTTAAAATGATATGTCGCACTTATGGAAGCACCTATGCTGAAACTTGGATGATAAAATGTTGACGGGTTATCTCTAAAAATTCTATCATTTCTCCAACGGGTATATACCGGAGTTAATAGGTTTAATCCAAGCGAAAACCTGTCACCTAAATTTCTATTAATCCCAATGGAGAGAATAAGAATTCTTCCGAAGTCTATTTGATTATGATTTGTTTGCGTAAGATGACCATAACCATGATTAGAGGTAGGGGTATAATCTTGTTGAAAAGACCTTAACCAACTATACGAAAGATTTCCAGACAGTGAGTAATTTACTCCAATGGGGTAATTATATGTAACGCCAATCACCCCCTGTAAACAATGATAAGAATAATAATCTGTATAAAATACGGGTTCAAGAGGTGAGGAATAATCAAAAGGTCTTCTTATATCAAACCTTTGTTTAAAATAACCAATACCAACATTTATTAATAAGTCCTTGTCCTTGATAATAAACTTGGGTTGAAATGAATAATTTAAACTAACTCCGTAGCCAAAGGCAGAACCCCTCAAGTATTCTTTGTAGTTAGGTGCAGTGGGCGGTGTCCAATTATTTTTTACTTTAACATTGCTCCAAATCGCTGGAGCAGATACTGACAAGGTACTCTGTCCATAAGAAGTAAATGAAAAGAGTAAACAAATTGTAATAATTATTTTTTTTTTCACGTATCACTACTGTGTTTTCGATTATCAGACCATTTTTTCGGTCATTTAGTTGTAATCAAACCTACAAAATTTATAATCACTTGGCTCCTTATACTTGCTTATTGAGCATAACCGGGGAAGTTTTCTACCCCATCAGTGTCACGCAAAGCGGACACTGATGTTTTCTGTTGCCGTTTTTCCATTATGATAAAATGCCCTACAACTGTTTTCATTCTTCATCTTCATTTAATAATAATGCACTCAGGTAACCATAGTAAACTTTGCTATTCCATGATGGTTCATAATCTCCACATGAATCTTTAAGTTTGGCTGAAAAAATAACTCTTTGACCACTGATTTTTAGTGAATCCGGGAAATTACAAACTACAACTATGTCAGGGCCATCAAATATGGGTGTACTTCCACCTATAATTCCTTCCTCTGATATTATTGCCCAGGTGTCAGGATATTGTGCCGAAAGTATGGTTATTCTCCCCTTAGCCTGATTGGCAATTTTGATAGTCGGACGCATTATATCACAACCAGTATATTCACAACTATTTTGTTCATTAGAACATGATATAGCAACCATGCTGAAAAAGATCAATAACACGAAGAGATAGCTTATTTGTTTCATAATAATTCTTCAAGTTTTTAATAAGTTAGGCAATGTCCAATAGGCTTTAGTTGTAATCAAAGTTAATAATTTTTTCCTGTTACCCAATTTGCTCTTTTGCTTGCTTTGGCTAAAGTTTCATTTACTTCAAGGTATTGTGTGAAGAAATCACTGGCTGAACGTGGCGATTTCCCCCTTTCAGAACCACGAAACTCCACAGAGGTTATCGCCCCCCGGCTGTTGCGTTCGATTGTTCCCAATGTTTCTTTTTGTGAAAAACACAAAAAAGAAACTGCTGAAAGTGCGATGCAGGCAATGGTCTTTTTCATAGGATTTTATTTTATGCGTTTATAAATAAAATAATTTTGTATAGATGGATCCCGGGCTTCTGTCATTGGTGCTCTTAGTAATTGGCCAATTATCATAATAAACCTGTGAAAAGGTGTTGTTTTGACAACATAATAGCAAAGAAAAAGTAATAAAGGTGTTCTCATAAACCAATTAATCTTCTTTAACATAGATACTTGTTAACTTTGCCCATGTTGGTGTTTCGGGTTGGGTAAGAGCGCGGCTCCACCAACATGGATTTCCGTAAACAACTCTTTTAACCTCAACCTTATCGTTGCAGGTGAAGAACACCTGCAACGGCATAGTCAGTGAACTCCGAATTGTAAATTGAACCACATACCCTTTGCCCTAAAACAGAAACATGAACTGATATTAAAATCAGTACAAGCAATAAAAACTTATTCATGAAAATACTTATTCGGTTACCGGTATCACTTCAATTTCTTTAATCACAACAGGACTCGACCCTATTTTGATATGCGGTTCGGAACAAATACCTTTTACTTCTCCTGAAATACGAACCCTTGTCCCTTCCTGCAAATCACCCGTTCCCAACAAAAGAGAATTGCATGTAGTTACCATTCGGAAATGCCCGGCATTGGGTTCAACCTCATCAAGATATATGTTGAAATATGCACCCAATGCTGATGACGACCAAACCGTGCCTTTTGCTTCATTTAGAAACCTTACTACGGTTTTACTATCGCAACCACAATCCCTTGAAGGCGAGTCGTTGGAGCAGTCAAATGCCATTAATAATGAGGCAAAAAGCACAAAAACAATGGATTTTTTCATAAACATGATTTTAATGTATTCCCTTATTCATTTTTAAGGTGTATCAATACGCTATGTAATGATTGTTTAAATAGTTAGACTCCAAATTTAGTCATTTGGTTGGAATGGGGCTGTTATTTTACACTGCTAAAAACAACCAATTGACGCCAAAAATTGAGATTCTTCCCCGCTGGTTATTGGTGTTGTATGGAGGGTGTGTGCTGGGTTCACCAACAAAATCGTGAATGACGCTAACAAGAAAATTACTTTGATGGATAAAAACATTTCACGAAAATCGTTGTCGGTTAGCCTGTGCTCACTTGTGCGCCAAAAGCGCTCCAGTACGCAGGCGCAAGCATCGACAACGGCAGGCCGAAATTTAAAATTTCAAGATCACGAACAATACAGCAGGAACATTCAATTGGAAGTTCTTTTGCTTTTCGGTTGTTTTATTAGTTGATGTGCCTATACCACTGTTTTCTATTGTGCTTTTGGTAGCTTTAAAATAATAGTTGGCCTCCGTGCCAAGCAGAATTTTTTCTGTTACATGGTAGTTTAATGTTACGCGCGGCCCTAACCCCCAACTGTTACTTTGATTAACAGTTTTAGACTTGAAACCGCTTTGCATTACTTCTGTTGTGTTTTTTTCTCTGGCTATGATGGCATCCATGCCCGTGCTGATAATCCATTTTTTTCCGAAACTGCGTTTTCGTTCAAAACCAACCCGAAAGAAAAAATCGTTGATGCTGGTTTTACGTTGCGTAAAGGCATCGCCATCATTAAACTGGTTATAGGTATAACCCCATCCAAAATTAGAGCCTCGTCCGGTTTGCGGGTTGTTGCTTGACAACGTAAGCAAGTAGGGGTTGTTGACCGCAGTGTTTGTACCCCCGAAATTGAACAATTGCCGGATAAGCTGGTTTGCCTGCAAACCGACATAATAATTTTTTCTTGAAAGAGAATCCTGGCCGAAAACTATGGTGGCAAATCCAACAAAAAGAATGCTGGCAAACAATTTTTTAACCATCAGCCTATTTGTGTTTAAAAGGATTGGAGAATTTTTCATCGCGAGTCATCTTGTGATCGGTGAGTGTGTTTAAAAATGCAATGATCGCTTCTTTATCATACTTAGGTATATCCATGCGCATGGGGGCGTCTCCTTCGCGTAAGCGCGGATCGAGGTTAGGGTTATTTGCCATGCCTCCGCTGTAATGTTCTATAACCTCATCCAACGTTTCAAATCTTCCATCGTGCATATAGGGGGCTGTTAACGCCACATTTCTCAACGAGGGTATTTTAAAGCTGCCCACATCGGCATTTTGATGTGTAACCCCGCCCCGCCCGTCATCAGTATCCTGCGCATCAAGACCAATGTTTGAAAATGCCCCGGCAAAAACATAGCCGTGCGGGGCTTGAACCTGGTGGCAGGCATTGCACTCATACGTTGTCGTAAATAAAGCCTGCCCCGCCAGTTCAAGTGCAGTAAGCTGCGCCTGTCCGCGCGAAGCCATATCGAAACGTGTGTTTGTGGTTGTAATGCTGAAAAGAAAGGCGCTCAGCGCCCGCCCTATTTTTTCGGATGTTATTTCGGGGCTTCCAAACGCATCCTGGAATAACCCGGCATAGTAGGGGACTTTCGCCAGTTTCGTTTCCAAATCTTTCATATCCCTTATCCCCATCTCGACATGGTTCCCGATCGGCTTTAATACCATCTCTCTAAGGTTGCTCTCCCGCCCATCCCAAAATAAAAATGTACCGCCTGACCCCGCAAAGATCGTCAAGGCCGGGTCAACAGCAATGTTTGTCGTGAATGTTATACTGTTACTCGTAATACCATTGAAAAGACTTATGCTAAAACCGGGACTTAGGTCTTGAATGGGCATGGAGTTGCGATTGGTAAGTCGGTTTTCAAACCCCTTGCTAAACTTCACATTATCAGCAAATGCCAATTCCTGTTTGTGGCAGGAAGCACACGACACCGAATTGTTTATCGAAAGCTGCTTGTCATAAAACAAAACCCGGCCAAGGGTAGCAACATAATTGTTAACGGTGTCATTGGAATATGTATATGGCGTCTTGGGAAGGTCTAAGTAGGCGGTTGCGATGGAAGACTCATCCAACGTGCACGCCAAAACACCAAGGCCGATGGCGAGCAGAAGAAGCTTTGTTTTATTCATAATGTTGATACAATTACAGTTTCAAAAGAACCAGGTAATGCTTTAGACACACTTTAGCGCCCAAAGGTTGGAAACCGTTCCTGTTTTTTTCCAAGATAGGGTGTTTCTGCGAAATATCCGTAGAAACATGCCATCCTGTCACTCCCTCCCCTTTGGAACACCTTTTGAAAGGCCTGCCTGCGGCAGGTAAACCTGCGCCTGGCGGGAATTTTAAGCCCGCAAGTCATTTTATAAACCAAAAAATTAACACACTATGGCAGCCGTAAAAGAAAAAGGTACCATCTCCATCCATACCGAAAATATTTTCCCCATCATTAAAAAGTTTCTCTACTCCGACCACGAGATTTTTCTCCGCGAATTAGTAAGCAACGCGGTAGATGCCACTCAAAAATTAAAGAAACTTTCCTCTCTCGGTGAATTCAATGGCGAGTTGGGCGACCTGAAAATTGAAGTGAGTTTCGATAAGAAGAAAAAGACGATTACCGTAAGCGATAAGGGCATTGGCATGACTGCCGATGAGATAAAAAAATACATCAACCAGATTGCTTTTTCCGGGGCTACTGAGTTTGTAGAAAAATTCAAAGACAAAACCGATGCGAAAGATATCATCGGGAAGTTTGGATTAGGTTTCTACTCGGCCTTTATGGTAGCCGATACGGTTGATGTGATTTCCAAATCGTACAAAGATGATAGCGAAGCCGCCAACTGGACATGCGATGGTTCCACTGAATTTGAAATCAGCGCAGCCAAAAAAGAAACACGCGGCACCGATGTTGTGCTTCATATCAATGCCGACTCGGAAGAGTTTTTAGATGAATTCCGGTTAAAAGGTATTCTTGAAAAATATTGCAAGTTTTTGCCCGTTGAGATCAAATTTGGAACAAAAGAAGAAAATGAAGAAGATGGAGTAGATAAGGAAGGCAAGCCAACATACAAAACCGTAACGGTTGACCGTATCATCAACAACACACAACCCATCTGGACAAAATCGCCAAACGATTTAAAGGATGAAGACTACCTGAAGTTTTACAAGGAACTGTATCCGTTCAGTGAAGACCCGTTGTTTTGGATTCATTTGAATGTGGATTACCCGTTCAGCCTTACCGGTGTGCTGTACTTCCCGAAAGTGAAAAACGATTTTGAAATACAGAAAAACAAAATACAGCTTTACTCGCGCCAGGTGTTCATTACCGATGAGGTGAAAGACGTTGTGCCCGATTTTCTTATGCTGCTGCACGGTGTGCTCGACTCGCCCGATATTCCGCTTAACGTATCGCGCAGTTATTTGCAAAGCGATGCCAACGTGAAAAAAATCAGTCAGCATATAACTAAAAAAGTAGCCGACAAACTCCAGGAGTTGTTTAAAAAAGACCGTGCTGATTTTGAAAACAAATGGGATGACATCAACATTTTTGTAAAGTATGGCATTGTAAGCGATGAGAAATTTTACGACCGTGCAAAAGATTTTTCACTACTCAAAAATGTGGATAGCCAATACTTCACCTTTGACGAATACAAGGAAAAAGTAAAAACCAATCAAACCGATAAAGACAAGCAATTGGTTTACCTCTATGCTTCCGATGCCGGCAAACAACACAGCTTTATTGAAGCGGCCAAAAACAAAGCGTATGATGTGTTGCTGTTAGACGGCATTCTCGACAACCACTTCATTAACACGTTGGAGCAAAAGTTAGAGAAAACACAAATCAAACGTGTTGACAGCGAAACTGCCGATAAACTTATCGACAAAGATGAAAAAACCGAAAGCGTGTTGAGCAATGACGAAACGGAACAGGTGAAGGGCATCTTTGAAAAGGCCATTAACAACACCAACATGACCGTAGCCGTTGAGGCTATGGCTACCGATGATTTGCCGGTGGTGATTACCATGAGCGAGTTTATGCGCAGGATGAAGGACATGGCAAAAATGGGCGGTGGCGGTTACGCCTTTATGGGCAACATGCCCGACAGCTATGCGGTAACCGTAAACGGCAATCATAGCATCGTACAAAAAATTCTGAAAGCCGAAACCGAAGAACAAAAAACAAAGTTGGCCAAGCAGGCTTATGACCTTGCCCTGCTTTCGCAGAACATGCTAACCGGTGCCGACCTGACTAATTTTATTAAACGGAGTGTGGAGTTTGTTGCGTAGCTCTTTAACCACGTCATTAAACCTTGCCTTGTCGTCATTGCGAGCGGAAGCGCAGGGTAGTGCCGCAGGGCGAAGCAATCCAGAAAATTACAGTCAGCTTCGCAATATGGGATTGCTTCGTCATCCTGCGCACAGGCCTCCTCGTCATTCCTCGCAATGACGATTTTTTTATTACTTTCAGATGATGAATAAAGGTGGGTGCGTTTACATTATGGCCAATGCAAGAAACACCACTTTATATACCGGTGTTACGGCAGACCTGTACGCCAGAGTAATTGAACATAAAGAGGGGAAGTACCCGAAAAGTTTTACAGCAAGATACAATGTAAAAAAAATAGTTTATTATGAGTCCTTTAATTCCATTGAGGAGGCCATAGACAGGGAGAAGCAAATCAAGGGAGGTTCGCGGGCCGGTAAGGAGAAATTGATTAATTCCATGAATCCAACATGGAGAGATTTGTTTGAGGATATACAAAAATGGTAGTTTCGTTATTCGGGCATTTCTAAAAACTTTGCCTTGTCGTCATTGCGAGCGGAAGCGCAGGGTAGTGCCGCAGGGCGAAGCAATCCAGAAAATTACAGTCAGCTTCGCAATATGGGATTGCTTCGTCATCCTGCCTACAGGCCTCCCCGTCATTCCTCGCAATGACGATTTGTTATTACTGATGGACAATCCAAAAGATTCAGGGCGGCTTCTGTTTACGGTTTTGCAATTTCCCCTATACTTTTTCAACTTTAGCTTCGTTTTAAGCATTATGCGGGCACGTATTCTTTTTCTTACCGGATTATTTTCTCTTATGGTATTCTCCCTGTTTGCCCAGGAAGAAGAGCAAGACCGTATGTTTACGATTGACACCCCGGTAAACCTCGACTTTGAAAAGGAAGAAGAGCCCGAAACCAAAAAGAAGAAAAAGATAAAGAAGAAAGTTTTTTACGGCATTAAAACCAAGAAAGGCTTTTCGCGAAAGGGAGTTGGCGAGCGCACCGTGTACGAAAACTTTTATTACCTGAAAAAGCCCGAACTGCCTGAAACATTAGTGCGCGACATCTATTACTACGACTTCGCCCGCAGGGAAATTGTACGCACCAGCCGGTTCGACCCCAAGAAGGGTGTGTTGGTGCACGGGCCGTATAAAAAAATTCAGAATAATGTAATTCTCGAAACTGGCATCTACTATAAAGGCACCAAACATGGCCGGTGGATGAAATACAACCGCGACAGTACGCTTACCGATAAAGAAAAATATTTCAGGGGGTGGCCGAAAGAATCTATGATAAGTTATTACGACCCGGTGGAGCGCAAAAACCCAAAAGAAATTATCCCGATTGAATTTGGTGAGAAGGAAGGCAACTACTATATGTTTTTTGAAAACGGGCAGGTAGCCGTTACCGGTGAATACCACTGGGATCAGCGCATTGGCGATTGGTACGAATACTACCCAAGCGGACGAAGAAAAAAACTGATTGCTTACCCGAAAGAGCCTTTCGACAAGAATGTTACGCCTTACATTAAAGTTGAATGGAACGACAAAGGCCGGGAGATATACCGGAATAATAAGGGCGGGTGATGTGGTTGTCCGGGCCCTTCTGTTTTTAAAAAAAGCGCCTTTTAGTTTTTGAAAAGGTTCGCCTATCCTCCTATATTAGCAGAGATATACGTAAGTTTATTGCGTATATATACGAGTTGGTGGCAAGTGTAACAGCAATCACCATCCAATCACAAAACTCATAAAATCATGAAGTCAAAACATTTACTTTTATCCATAGTCATTTTTACTCTTTTTTCCTGTAAAGAAAAAAAAGACCCCTCAGCTTTTTATTACCCTGCAGAATGGGAACCACACCAGGCCATTTATATCGGTTGGGGATACGAGGCTGAGTGGAAAAGAGAGGTATTTCCTTTTATTATAGATATTGTCAAAGCTCTGGATGGAACTACACCAATAATATTTCTAAGCGACACGAGTGAAAACGTACAGGTATTTAAGGACTACCTGTTAGAAAAGCAAATTCCACCCGACAATTACGAGTATATTTCCCTTCCATATTACAATCCTTTGGCACCAAGAGATGTTGGTCCTGTCTATATTATGAACGGTTTGGGTGATAAAAAGGTGATTGATTTCAAGTGGGCGGCTCAGGAAGCGTACAAAGATTTTTTGATAGAGAAGGGCATAGAAGAAAGTAAGGCAATAAAATATGCTTCATTTTTAGAAAGTAATCAAAAAGTGGACAGTCTTCTGGCAGTCAAAAATGGATACGATGTTATCTCATCATGGTTAACGTTTGATGGCGGAGCTATTGAAGTGAACGGAGAAGGTACTATTCTGCTCAATGAATATTGGATGCTGAAGTATAACAGAGGGGCAACCAAGGATAGTATTGAAAAGGAATTGAAAAGGACACTGCATGTAGGCAACTTTGTTTGGGTGGGAAAGGGTCTGATGGAAGATCCGCCAAATATAGCCACTATTGTTCCGGGTTACTTTGGATCAGGCACCGATGGCCATACGGATGAGTATATCCGATTTGCCAACCCTAATACCATTCTTTTAGCATGGGTGGACGATAAAGAAAAGGACAAACATCCCATAAATGCAGGAAACTATGAACGGCTAAACGAAACTTACCAAATTCTCAAAAAGGCCAAAGACCAAAACGGGCAACCATTTAATATAGTTAAAATTCCGTTACCCGATTTGATTTTTAGACCTGTAGTGGTAGTTGAAGGTTGGGCTTTAAGTGATACCACCATTGGTATTTCATGGTTTCCTGAATCTGAACATGAAAAATATAGGGTAGGTGATACCATCCAACAGGTAGCAGCCTCTTCATACCTCAATTTCCTTGTCACCAATGACAAAGTATTGTTGCCGACTTATCTACACATGGGAGGATCAAAAGAAAAGGAAGAAGAAGTGAAAAGAATTTTCACCAAACTTTATCCGAAAAAGGAGTTGGTATGGATAGATGCTATGAAATACAACTGGCAAGGAGGAGGTATTCACTGTTTTACAAAACAAGTGCCTTTATCTTTGAATACAAAGAAAGACTGATAGAACTTGAATAACACCAGCCACCAACACACGCTTGGCGTCATGCGGGGTGCCGTGGTTACATTCAAGTTCAGTTTTCCAATTGAGCTTTTGTGCTGGGTTGACAGTTTTGTGCTCCTAAATCCCGCACGAACGCCAAGCGTGGGAACGTTAAGGCGACAAACTCGGCTCAAAAACGTGGACAGAGGACAGATGTTGATGCTATAATTGAACTATGAGGACAATTTCTACAATTATTTTCGTGTTGACCGCAACATACATCATGAGTTGTTCGAATGAAAATAAAAACTCATCCTTAATCAATGGTCTACTAAGCCCAGACATCAAAGAATCAATTGCTTTTCTAACTCAATATCAAGAGTGCATTGACAGCATGAAGGAATTTAAGGCCAAGAAGTACGAAATTCTATCTGTTGTATTTCCAGAAATAATTCGATGGAATGCTTTCCAAGACATTATCGAAACGGAAATGAATGGACTATTAAGTACCAACGCTGATTTTTCAATTGGTATATTTCAAATGAAGCCAAGCTTTGTAAAAAACATGGAGGACTACGTATTAAAGTATGACATGAAGGAATTTGATTTTATTCTCATTCAAAATCTTGGCGACCTCGATGCTAGAGCTGAAAGAATTTCACGGATGAGTCAACCCCATTGGCAATTTAAATATGCGTTTGCCTATTGGCACGTTGCTGAACACCGGTTTAAAGAAATAAACTTTACCTGTATCGAAGATCGCATCCAATTTTTCGCAGCTGCCTACAACTATGGTTTCTTGAGTACAATAGATGAAATCCGTGAATGGCAGAATAAAAAAGTATTTCCTTACGGATCAAAATACCCGAGTCCCCAAGACTCTTATTCAAATATTGCGCTAATTTTTTATAATTTTTATAACCAAAATTCAAAATGAAACGTCTAACTATTACCTCAGGCAGTATGGGTTTGTTTATGTTAATCTTGACTGCCATTTCATGTTCTGAAAGTGGACAAGAAAACATTGTTCCCGATCTGAAACCAACGATTAGCCTAACCGAAGCCAAGGATTGGTTTGACTCTTTTTCCAATCAAAATCCGATAGTCAAGAACCAGGGCGCCATTGCTCCCAGATGGGACAAAGCAACAGTCTTTAATAATCTGGTAGAGCTTCCCTTTACAGTTGATGATAAATTACAATTGCCACACTCAGAATTTGGACTTAAGCATCAGGGGAGGAAAAGAATAATTGTATATAAAGATGAAAAGGGTTTGTATTCTGCACACAGCGTCAGTTATATACCTTCTGATAAATTCAAAGACGATATTAAAACAATTAACGAGAGGAATTTAAGGACCAAACGATTTGATGGTAAAATAATGGTTGGACCAATGAACAGTAATTACCTTATTGTTCTGTCAATGAAAAATGGACAGATCACAGACCACACTAAAATTATAAGGGATAATAAACCAAAATTATCTGAACGCATTGCGCAATGGTGGCAGCAATGCACAGATTGGTTTCAATGGGGCGGTAGCGAGTGGTTTTATTTAGATACTACTTGTGAAATTTGGTATGAAAGTGACAGTTATAATACAGATGCATACGATTATGGTATGCAGTATGATTGGTTTGAGACCTATTATGGAGGGGGGAGCAACGGATCAGGTGGTGGAACTTATAATGCAGCAATTGGACAACAAATAAATGACCGACTAATGACTGAACCCTTCGAATTATTGGAGATTCCATGTGATCAGCTACCACAATGGCAAACCCTAGCGCAAAATGATGCACCTCAAGCCATCAAAGATAAAATCAATCAACTTCAATCTACAAATAGCTCCCGTTTTGATGATTGGGCTATCCAAACCTTAAATGGTGCTAATGGCACAATAGTAAATATGGATTACTTTTCAGTAAATGTGAATACATTACCTAATAATCCATTAACCAATCAGCCTTTTACCCCGGAAGATTTTCTTAACTATTTTAGGATAAATATCAACGATTTCGTAGCTGGCTCTACGTTTTCACCCTATTGCGAAATAGCATCAATCTGTGATCAAGAAACAAACTTATGGAACTCGGCAAACCCAGTAGGTGCAATTATTTATATTGATATTCCAGTGGACGATGGTGTTGTAGTTTGTTCAGAATATAATTCCTCATACTGGTACTTTATGACCCTTGAAGCTCCAGGGGCTGGCAATCATCCTGTTAGTGGCACAAGACAATTTGGTTTTGAATCGGATGGCAACGAAGGGTACAATTTTTTTGTTAGGGGTGTTGATAGGTTCGACTCGAATATCATGGAGAACGTTGCATACGCAAGATTTGTCGGCAATCCTTTTGCAGGAGCAGATAATCTATGGAAGAGTTTTCAAACCAAACTCAACAACTTTATTAACACTAATGGAGGCAGCTCATTTGTACAACCCCCAACAACCTACCGACCTGATTGGGAAAAAGTGGATCAAGTTCTTAAGGGTAATAGACCAATAAGTGATTTAGGATGCAATTGATTATATATTAATACAATGAACCCAAGCAAATAATCATGACTAAGACAATTGGTATAATATTCTACATCAGTCTAACGATGTCATTTATCCTGCTTATACTACCCCCTGAAATTACATGGGGTGTATACACTCCAAACTATCTAGGCTGGTTTTGGCTGCTTGTTTGTTTACCAACAACACTAATAACATTTATATGGGCAGGAATTCAGGATATTAAGAACAAAACTTTGAGGGAATTAGTAATTAGAGTACTGATTTTTATTTCTATTCTGATAATCTCTTGCGGGTATTGGTTTTATAAAGCTCATGAATCGGGAAATTTGTAAGCAGCCAATATTGTACTACCTCAATAAGACTGGATAGAAATCTTAAAACAGATTAGTTCTACTTTGACAGATTAGAAGCTCCAAAGCACCTGATTAAAAACAAGTTTTTTTGTTGTCAGGTCTTCCGACTTGACAAACTTCGGCTAATAAGGCCAGCAGTCATTTGCTTTTAATATAAAATAAAAATGTGAATCCGTCAGGTTGAAAAACCTGACGGCAACTAAAGAATATAATTCCTCATACTGGTACTTTATGACCCTTGAAGCTCCAGGCGCTGGTAATCATCCTGTTAGTGGCACAAGACAATTTGGTTTTGAATCAGATGGCAACGGAGGGTACAATTTTTTTGTTAGGGGTGTTGATCGATTTGATTCCAATCTTATGGAAAATTCCGCATATATGGTTAGCGGTGGGCAACCGTTCAGTGGTGCCGATGCTTTATGGACAAGCTTTCAAAGCAAACTCAATTTGTTCATTAACAACAATGGCGGTAACTCTACAATAAACCAAGCTATTTACTATCGGCCAGATTGGAACAAAGTAGATAGAGTTCTTAAAGGAGAACTTTCTATAAGTGTTTTAGGTTGCAACTAATCTATCCCATTATGAAAGCTCGTATAAATAATCTTTTTTACATAACCCTGTTGATCTCATTTATTATACTTTTGATTCCAGGGCATTACAAAATGGCTGTATACACTCCTAATCTACTTGGGTATTTTTGGCTGTTTATTTGTTTACCAATAGCTGCCATTACTTTTCTATGGTCTTCAATTCTCGATATAAAACAAAAAAATTGGAGAATGATGATCATTCGAAGCCTCATTTTGATTATTACTTTGGGAATTTCAATTGGAGTATGGTTTCAAAGAGCATCCGGATAAAAAAACAGTTGCTTCGATAATAATTGCCTGATTCTCATTCGCTGACAACTTGAACTCGAGACTCAAATTCAAAATGCAGTTACAAAAATAACTCAAAAAAATGAGATACGTTTAATAACAGAACTGCTTAACTTCAAACTAATCGATTATAAAAATTATGAGAGTCGTGACCATTATTGGTGAAACCCAACTGGCCACAACAATGTGTTTATTTAATTGCGGGGTTAAAAGTAGAGATAAAATTTGTTTCACTATGCAGTTCGGTCACGGGGAACAATTTAACAGCAGGTCGGTTTTAACATTCCGCTTCGCTTCATTTTTAAAACCCCCTACACCCGCAACTAGATAAACACCAACGTTACCAAAAATATCAATGAATCGCATCCTCAAAATGCCTGATCTCTTGGCCTTTGTTGGTCTTCTTGACCAACAAACAAGATGAACGAGGATAACAGGTTGGTCAAAAGGTTTGGCAGGACAAAAGATACAGTTGATAGAATACCAAAAATTTGGAGTGCATGTTGGTTAAGAAGACAAAGGGGCAAGTAGCTACCGGTTGGGGATGTTTTTTGAGATATTTTCTTAGATTCGTAATACAAAAAATTTAATTTGCAACCACTTATAAAAACAGGGTGTCTAATATCCGGCTGACCTATATAATTTAACCCGATTTGGGAATTTCCATCGGGTCATGGCATAATTAAAACTATCTTGTAAACCAAATAATATAATAAGGTTATGAAATATTTGATGAACTTAACTGTCTTGTGCTTATTATTAATTAGTACGGGCTGTGCGCAAGAGGAAACTGTAGATAATTGCGGAGAAGCCTGCTCAGATGGAGTAACCATCGAAACCCTTGTAAACAGGGAAGCGAAAGTTATCAAGTTCTATGATAAAGGCTTCATTTTGACAACGAATAAGGATGACTTTGAACATGAATTTTTTATTCATGCCGAGGATGATTATATTTTAGTTCCTTGCAACTGGATATACTCTTACCCACACAATACCAAAGTAATTGTTAGTGGAAAAAAAACGGATTGTTGTAAAATGCTAACTTTCCCGAATGAACGCAGAGGTTTTGGCTGCAAATTTGAAATCACTTCCATCAAACCCTTAACTGTTGATAACGAATGAGACTAAATGTACTTTTTATTTTCGTCTTTATTATAGTTTCTCATGGTGAGCTACTTGCCCAGCGCACCTGTGGTTCTGAATTAAATTTGGAGGCCATTCAAAAGAATGACCCGGAGCGGTATCAAAGGATCATGCAGCTTGAGCAGCAGGTTGCTAAATTTTCCATGCAGAAAGGCATGGGGATGAGGAGCAGCCATGTCGTCACGATTCCCGTGGTGGTGCACGTGCTGCATACCGGCCAGGCAGTGGGCACGGGGCTGAACATCAGTATGGCGCAAATCCAGTCGCAGATAGATGTGCTCAACGAAGACTTCAGGCGGCTCAATGCCGATGCAACCAACACCCCTGCGGAGTTCCAGGGCGTGGCTGCCGATTCGGAAATTGAGTTTGTGCTGGCCTGTGTGGACCCCAACGGGAACCCTACTAATGGAATTGTAAGAGTTCATACTACAACAAATACGTTTTTCCGTGTCCCTGATTCAACCGATCCCAACCTTACTGACGAAGCAGCAACAGGAATAAAATTCGCCCCAACCGGCTCACCGGCCTGGTCCTCAGACAGGTATTTGAATATATGGGTATGCAACCTGGGAGGGGGTTTACTGGGTTATGCCCAATTCCCCGATATGATGGCTACGCAACCCGAAACGGATGGGATAGTGGTTCTCACCACCGCTTTCGGGAAAACCGGCAATGTATCTGCTCCTTTTGACAAGGGGAGAACCGCCACGCATGAGATAGGGCATTGGTTAAACCTTTTTCATGTTTTTGGGGAAGGAGGATGCGGTAATGACGATTTTGTGGCAGACACGCCCACTCAAAATGCACCGCATTTCGAGTGTCCTTCATTTCCCCAAACATCCTGTGGCAGCAATGACATGTTCATGAACTATATGGATTTTGTGGATGATGACTGTATGAATTTGTTTACACAAGGCCAGGTGGATAGGATGTGGTCTCTTTTTGATTCGGAAGGTATCCGTGAAAGCTTTGTTACATGTGATCTGGTTGCCCAAGTTTGTTCGTTAACACCCACTATCACCGGCTCTCCCCTTGTCTGCACCAGCGAGGATTTTGTGTTAGATAACCCACCTTCAGGAATAACCGTAGAGTGGTCATCCAGCAACCCCAGCGGGTTGAGCATAGACCCTGAAACAGGAACTGCAACACGGCAAAATTATTTTAACGGTGAGGTAACTATCACGGCAACCATAAACAGTGGTTGCGGGTCAGTTGATATAGAAAAAACCGTTTGGGTAGGGCTAACCTCATCCGTTTCCTTCACGGCCAACTACAATCAATCTCAAGGTATTATGTTATCAACGCCCTATGTGGGCGGTGGCGCAACCGCTCAATGGTCGGTAAATAGTGTTCCTCATGCGGGTTTTGATATTTCCGTGCAACCGCTGTGCATAGATTATACCACCATACCGGTTGAGATCAGCTTAACCGTAGCGAATCAATGCGATTCAATAACGGTGTGCAGGGATTATGTACTCAAATGTCCGCCTTCTCCATTATTAACATACGTGGGCACGTGCGGAAGCGGGGGTGGTGGAGAAGAGCCTGAATTCCATGAAGAATCCCAATATAGCGTATCGCCTAACCCGGCCAGCCGACTTGTAAATGTTGCAGTCGTACCCGTTTCTGTTTCCATTAAAACTAATGTATCACCATCAGGTAAAACAAAAAATACCGTAACAATTCAATCTATAGTGCTGACGGACATGAACGGACAGGAGAAATATTCAAGTGAGTTTTTAAACGAACCTGAAAAAGTGCAGATAGACGTTTCTCATTTGATGAAAGGAGTATATATCCTCAAAGTTTCAAATGGGAATTACATTGAGAGCCACCGAATTGTTGTCGAATGATATAGAATGATAACAAAACCACACCAATGCCAGTGCCACACTTGCCGACACGCAACCAAAGCACTGGCATCCGTGTGGTTAGGGTACGGTGAATGCGGCACATGTGCATAACAAAATGTTTATGCAATGCGGGGGGTCAGTGTAGGTATCAAAAGTAATTTCTTAATTTAGTTCAGTAACGTGGTACACTTCGGAGCAGGTCGGGCTTAACATTTCGCTGCACTTCATTTTTAAGCCCCCTATTCCCCGCACTGCATAAGCACAACCGTTACCAAAAATATCAATGAATCGCATCCTCAAAATGCCTGATCTCGGGCGGGTTGCCTTGCTTAATCGCTATAATATCAAAACGAATGTGGCCGCGCCAGTTGTTGGAAAAAATGTATTCCTCGGCAGCCTCAAAAATTCTTCTTCCTTTTCGGGCATCAACAAACGTTTCCGGTTCGCCAAAGGCGCTTGAACTTCTCGTTTTCACCTCTACAAACAACAGCCAGTTTTCCTTCTGCACAATCAGGTCAATTTCAAAACGCTTGTACCGGTAGTTCCGCGCCACTACCCGGTAGCCCTTTTGCTCTAAGTAGGCGGCTGCAAGCTCCTCCCCTTTCTTTCCGATGGCGGATTTATCTGTCATAAATAGTACAATTCAGTAAACAGGATTCTAAATTCATACATTAAGTAATACCTTTGACGTGAATTTAAAACTATGTCTGCAACAAAGAAATACATTGAGAGTTTTACCCGCCAGTTGGCCGAGGCGCTCAGGATAAGTGAGTCTATTGACCTGGTACGCCCGGGCAGCGACATCCGCAACGTAGTAATTGCCGGCATGGGCGGTTCGGGCATTGGCGCCAACTTAGTGGAGTCGCTCACGTTTGGCCGGATTCCCATTCCCATAGCCGTGTGCAAAAGCTACAACATACCCCAGTTTGTTAGTCCGCATACGTTGTTCATTGCGTGCTCGTATAGCGGCAACACCGAAGAAACCATTGCAGCATTAAACAAGGCGTTGTTGAAACGCGCGCATGTAATCGTCATTGCTTCGGGCGGCAAACTGATTGACATTGCCCGCGAATATAATTTGTTTTATATCCAGTTGCCGGCCGGCTCGGATAGTCCGAGGGCAATGTTGGCGTATAACATGGTTGCGTTGTTGTCGGTGTTATACCATACCGGGCTTATCGGTTCAACGTTTATGAAGGAAACTGAAAACGCCATTCAGTTTCTTGATCGTGGTGAGAAGGGTATTCAAAACGAAGCCGAACTTATCGCACGAAAGCTGAAAGGAAAACTCCCGGTCATTTATTGCGACAACCGGCTTTACGCAATGGCGCTTCGTTTTCAGCAACAGCTAAACGAAAACGCCAAGCAATTAGCGCATATTAATACGTTTCCTGAAATGAACCACAACGAATTAGTGGGTTGGCAGTTTCCTGAAACACTAATGCCCATGCTCCAGGTAATTTACATGTACTCCGATCACGATCATGAGCGTGTAGAGAAACGCATGGAAATTTGTCGCGATATTTTTGAAAAACGCTCAAACCCGATTATTGACGTAGTGGGCGAAGGCGCCTCGTTGTTAGAGCAATATTACTACCTCATTCATCTTACGGACTGGGTATCGTATTACTTAGCGCGCGAAAACGGAGTAGAGCCTGACCCTATTGAATCGATTATCTATTTAAAAGGCGAGCTTGATAAGATAAAGTGAACACAATCATAAACCGTAAAACTCAATTCATTCACCTCGGACTTATCGATTATCAACAAGCCTGGGATTACCAGGCTTCGCTCTTTTCAAAAATATTAGATGTAAAGAAAATAAATCGCGACCTGCCTGACGAACAACAAACACTAACTGAAAATTTTCTGATTTTTTGTGAACATCCTCATGTGTTTACGTTGGGCAAGAGCGGCAATGATGCTAACCTGAACACCCCGAAAGAAGACCTCTACACCATTCACGCTTCGTATGTTCATACCAATCGCGGGGGCGATATTACCTATCATGGCCCCGGACAGATTGTTGGCTATCCTGTTATTGACCTCGAAAATTTCTTTACCGATATTCATCAATACATGCGGCTATTGGAAGAAGCCGTGATTCAAACCCTGAAAGAATTTAAAATTACTGCGGGGCGCATTCCGGGGCTTACCGGTGTGTGGCTCGACCCGGAAAATGAAACTCGCGCAAGAAAAATTTGTGCGCTTGGCGTAAAAACAAGTCGGTGGGTAACCATGCACGGCTTTGCTCTTAACGTGAACACCGATTTAACGTATTTCGGACACATCGTTCCCTGCGGCATTACGGATAAAGCGGTTACATCGATAGAACATGAACTGGGACGCAAACAAGATATTAAGGCCGTGGAAGAAATATTGAAAAGAAAAATTGCTGAACAGTTTAATATGGAGTTAGTATGATTCGGGATATTGAAATTCCTGAAGTGAAAAATGTAACCGTTGCCATAGCCCGCAAAAAACAACCGGGCGAAAGCGATGAGTGGAAAGTCTTTTTGATAAACCGGAACCCGTTTCCGATTGAAAATGCCTTAGTGGCCAGCAAAGGCTATGGCAAAAAAGATGGCGAAGAGCAACAGACTTCAATACTGCGTCATTTTTTAGAAACCGTTCCGCCACATAGTGCAGCCCTGGTTGAACCGATAGATCCGGCTGTATTTCACCTGAATAACGAGTATTGGGTAAGCTATTACATCGGTAGAAAAATTTTCGATAAGCGATTTGTTTTTGTTCCGGATTCCATTCGTGAAGAGAATATTACCTATATTAAGGAGTTTGAAATGGAAGCAATCCTACACTCATGATACCCGAACTACGCGACATCCTCTTTTTGGATATTGAAACGGTAGCCGCTACCGATGACTTTTCTGTATTAGATGAACGACTAAAAGCACAATGGTCGCGGAAAGCCTCATTTTTAAAACGCGAAGAGAGCGTAACGGATGAACAACTGTTTCATCAGCGTGCAGGGATTTATGCCGAGTTCGGGAAAGTAGTTTGCATTGCAGTCGGTAAATTGTACGATACCGAATCAGGCGAATATGGTTTAAAAACAAAAGCCTATTATGGGCATGACGAAAAAGCGTTGCTCACCGAGTTTAAAACTATGCTCGATAAACTTGACAACAGCGTTCGTTTTTGTGCACACAACGGAAAGGAGTTCGATTACCCTTACATGAGCCGCAGAATGTTGGTGAACGGCATTCCGCTACCAGCGCCTCTTAATCTTGCCGGCAAAAAATCGTGGGAAGTAAATCATCTCGACACGATGGAGCTTTGGAAGTTTGGCGATTACAAGCATTACACCTCACTCGATTTATTAGCTGCCATTTTCAATATTCCTTCCAGCAAAAACGGCATTGACGGAAGCCAGGTAAACTCCGTTTATTACAAGGAAAAGAATTTAGAAAGAATAAAAGACTATTGCGTAAGCGATGTGGTAGTGCTCACACAACTTTATCTTAAAATGAAAGCATTGCCGCTAATTTCAGAGAAAAACATTATCATGGCTTCATGAGTAAAAGAAAAAAAACAAAAAACGCCACTGCATCTTTCAAACAACAGTTTGAAGCCGGTGTTCTGTCTATACTGAACGAAACTCCCGGTCGCGCCTACACCATAAAGCAAATAGTCAAAAAGCTGGGGCTTAAAAAACAAGACGATATAAAGGCGTTAACGTTTTCGGTTTTTGAACTGGAAGAGGCGGGCAAAATAAAAGAACTTAGCAACGGCACGTATGCAAGTACACAAAAAGGAAAAACACTCACCGGTGTTGTTGACCACGTAAGTTCACGCTTTGCCTATGTTTCCGTTGGCGAAGACCGCCCCGATGTATATATCAAAACCCGCGACCTTGGTTCGGCTGTTGATGGCGATACGGTAAAAATCTCAATCTTCCCCACACGGCATGGCGAACACCCCGAAGGAAAAGTAACGGAAATCATTAAAAGAAACAGAACGCGGTTTGTCGGCAAACTTGAGCTTTCTAAAAAATTTGCTTTTGTTGTGGCCGACTTCCGTAAAGTGCATAAAGATTTTTTTGTTGCACTTGAAAATATAAATGGGGCAAAATCAAACGACAAGGTTATTGTTGAAGTGCTCGATTGGGGCGATGGCGAAAGCAACCCGGAAGCCAAAGTTGTGGAGTTGCTGGGCAAGGCGGGCGAGAATGAGGCGGAGATTCACTCTATCATGGCCGAGTTTGGTTTGCCGTTTAAATTTCCGCCTGCCATTGAGAAAGAAGCAAGAAAAATTGATGAGGGCATTACGCCCAAAGAAATTAAAAAACGCTGGGACTTCCGGTTGGTAACTACTTTTACTATCGACCCGGAAGACGCCAAAGATTTTGATGATGCGCTTTCGCTGGAGATACTGCCCAACGGCAATTTTCGTGTTGGCGTTCACATTGCCGATGTAACGCATTATATTCAGCCCAACTCAAACTTAGAAAAAGAAGCATTTGACCGCGCAACTTCCGTGTACCTGGTTGATCGCACCATTCCGATGTTGCCCGAAAGGTTATCGAATGAATTATGTTCGCTGCGCCCGAAAGAAGATAAGCTGACGTTTGCAGCCGTTTTTGAATTGGATAACCATGCCAACATTGTTACCGAATGGTTCGGACGAACCATTATACACTCCGATCATCGGTTCACGTATGAAGGAGCGCAGGAAATTATTGAAAGTGGCAAAGGACTTTTTGCTGAAGAGCTAAAAATACTTAACGAGCTTGCGTTAAATCTTAAAAAAGACCGGTTTGCAAAAGGAGCTGTAAATTTTGAAACCACAGAAGTAAAATTTAAGCTTGATGAAAAAGGCAAACCCTTAGCCGTTGTGCAAAAAGTACGGAAAGATGCACACAAGCTGATTGAAGAGTTTATGTTGTTGGCGAATAAGCGCGTGGCCATGTATGTATATAACAAAAAGAAAGGCCCTGAAAAGAACACATTTGTTTACCGGATACACGATTACCCTAACCCCGATCGTGTTAAAGACTTTGCCAATTTTGCCAAACAGTTCGGGCACAGGCTGAATGTAGATGAGCGATCTGTTTCACGTTCGTTGAACAAACTGATGAACGAGATTGAAGGAAAGCCCGAACAAAATGTGTTGCAGCAATTAGCTGTGCGGTCGATGGCGAAAGCAAAATACTCTACCGATGCCAAGGGGCATTTTGGGTTGGCGTTCGATCACTACTCGCATTTTACTTCACCCATCCGCAGGTATCCCGATATGATGGTGCATAGGTTATTGCAGCATTATCTTGATGGCGGAAACCCCGTGAACAAAGCCGAATATGAAGCGAAGTGTGAACACGCTTCCGATCGCGAAAAGCGTGCAGCCGATGCCGAGCGGGCTTCCATTAAATACAAACAAGTTGAGTTTATGTCGTTAATGGCAGGCGATAAAACTTACGATGGGTTAATTTCCGGTGTTACGGAATGGGGTATTTATGTAGAGATTATTGAAACCAAATGCGAGGGCATGATTCGCCTGGTTGACATGGATGACGACTATTACGAATTTGACGGAAAGAATTACTGCATTGTAGGCAGACGCAATAAAAAGATCTATACCCTTGGCGACCAGGTGCGGGTGCGTGTTAAAAAAACCGATGTGGACAGACGGTTGATTGATTTGATGTTTGCTAAAAAGTAATTTGTTTTCATTTATCTAAGCATGTCTGTTTCTAACTATAAAAGTCTTATTGAACGCGAAATCCAACACCATAATTTTGGAACCGAGCCCACCTCATTATACGAACCCATCCGCTACCTGATGGGGCTTGGCGGCAAGCGTATGCGCCCCCTACTGGTGCTCATGGCCTATTCGCTCTTTAAAAAATCGGTAAAGCAAGCCGTGCCGTATGCTGTTGCCGTTGAAGCTTTCCACAACTTCACGCTGATGCATGACGATATCATGGACAATGCACCGTTGCGCAGGGGTAATGCCACTGTACACGAAAAATGGAATGTGAATACGGCCATTCTTTCGGGTGATGTGATGCTGGTAAAGGTGTATGCTATGTTTCTGCAATTGAAGCTTGATGTATTGAAGCCTGTACTGAAAGCATTCAACACCTGTGCAGCCGAGGTGTGTGAAGGGCAACAGTGGGATATGGAGTTTGAAACCATGAACCGGGTAACGGTAGAGCAATACATTAACATGATAAGGCAGAAAACTGCGGTGTTGCTTGGCTTCAGCTTAGAATTGGGTGGCATCTTGGCGGGGGCCTCCAAAACCGATTGCAAAGCCTTGCGCGAATTTGGTATCAACATCGGTATTGGCTTTCAGTTAATGGACGATTTGTTGGATGCCTATGCCGACCCAAAAAAATTTGGGAAACAGGCTGGGGGGGATATCATCGCAAACAAAAAAACTTTTTTACTCATTACAGCTCTTGAACAGGCTAACAAGCAACAACGAACCGAACTTCAGCGTTGGTTGCAGGCTAAAAAATTCAACAAGCAGACAAAAATCAAAGCTGTTAAAAATATCTTTGATGAGCTTCAGATTCGCGGGCTAACCGAAAGCAAAATCAAACAGTATTTTGATAAAGGATTTAATCAACTGGAAAAAGTTGAAGGAAATAGTGAAGCGAAAAAAATACTAAAGGCTTTTACGGAAGAACTGATTGGACGGCAATTCTGATTATTAAAAGCACCCTAAATAAATAACGCTGTAAACCGCTCGCTTAATTTCATTCGGGAATAGGTTGCTTCAGCCAGTTTCCTTGCATTTTCCTGGAAATCGCGCAGGCGTTCGGTATCTGCAAGAAAAGATTTGATTTGATGGATAAAATCATCCGGATTCAACGGGTTTACCGAAATGCCGCAGCCATGCTGTTCTATCTCCTGCTTTATCCAGCCTCCAAAATTTATAACGATAAATTTCCCGGCAGCCAATCCATCGAAATACTTATTCGGTGAGCCGGTTTCTAAAACAGGCAAGGGCTTGTAGCAAACCATAACCGCATCGGTAACATTCAACACTTCACGCACACCTTCACGATCAAGAAATCCGGTTAACGAAATGTTGGTTAGTCTTTTTTCTGCAATCATCTGTTGCAGGTCATCATACATTTTTCCATCTCCACAAATTAAGAAATGAATGTTCAGGTTTTCGGTTTGTGCTTGTTCAGCACAATACACCAAATATTCTAATCCATTGGCCAGGCCAAGCGTGCCGATGTAGGAAACAACAAACTTGCCCTGAACGCCAAAGCGTTGTTCGGGTTCATGTCGCTTCGGTTCCGGTTTATAAAAGTCGGTATCGGCCATGTTTGGTATTTGATAGACTTTTTTTCCGGGAGACGTTTTCTCAATAGCATCCTGTATGGCTTGTGACAGCGCTATCACGGCATCTGATTTTTTATAAATCAATTTCTCTACTTTATAGAGAATAAATTTCAACAACCTGTTTTTAATAAACCCCATCTGCACGGGGGCTTCGGGCCATAAGTCGCCAACTTCAAAATAGTATGGAATTTTATACCGGTATTTAATCCACATGGCGGCAAGGCCGGTGGTGAGCGGTGTGGAAATGGCATACACCCTATCGGCATCGCGAAAGTTGCCGGCATACGTTACAATATGCCATACAAACAGCCAGAATGAATAAACCCGTTTAAAAAACCCGTACCGGTTATTGTAATCTACCGGCAGGTAATGAATTTCAATTTCTTCATCTGTTATTTTTTTTATGCCGGCCTCGTTGTGCGTGGTAATCATCACAACCTGTATGCCCTTTTCAACTAAGGCTTTGGCTAAATAGTATGAGCGTATGGCTCCTCCTGAAGCAGGTGTATTGTAAAACTGGTGTAGCAACAGGGCTTTCACACGGCAAAGAAAGCACACAATTAACAGTTGGCAAGGTTCGGCTAACAAATACCGTAACTAAACATTACCAACTGTTAATTCGGGATGCTATTGCTTTACCGAAACCGTGCTTTTGGAATAACTCAGGATGTTCAGCACGGTTTGTGCCGAAGGCTCCAGGTGCGAGGCATCCATTTCTTTCTTAACAGCGCACATACTGGTGTACATTGCCCGAAGTTCGCTGTCGGTGAGCAAGGCTTTGTTAATTTCCTGCTCCTCCTTCTCCGTAGTCTCGTGGTATAGAAACCTGATCAGGTCGTCTTGGGTAAACGTTTTTATCATAGGCAAGATGGTTATTGTTCATTTTCTTTCTCAAGTTAATAAGTGCGTAGCGCATCCTGCCCAATGCTGTGTTAATACTCACCCCGGTGCGGTCGGCAATTTCCTGAAAACTCATTTTCAGGTAGTGCCGCATAATCAACACCTGCTTCTGCTCGGTTGGCAACTCTTTAATCAATCCGCGAAGCCTGGATTTGTTGTCTTGCATGATCTGCTTCGACTCCATCGACTCCTCGGAGAAACTCATCGAGTTGAACAATCGGCTCCCATCTTCCAACACAATTTCCGGGTGTCGTTTGTTTTTCCGGAAATGATCTATGGCCAGGTTATGCGCAATGCGACTAATCCACGGTAAGAATTTGCCCTCTTCGTTGTACCGCCCCGATCGGATGGTGTTAATCGCCTTAATGAACGTTTCCTGCAACAAATCCTCGGCCACATAGCGGTCTCGAACGATCAGGTAAATGGCGGTATACAACCTCGATTTATGGCGGTGCAGCAGCTCCTCAAAAGCTCCTTCGTTACCATTTTGATAGCGTGACACCAATTCGCTGTCACTACTTCTGTTCTCTATCATCTATCTCACATTTAGGTAACGTAGAGGTCGCTCTCGATATTGTACGGGGTTTAGTGGAACAATAAGGTTGAAAAGGTATTAAGATTATTAAAAACCACAAATAATTTCTTCAAAATTCTTGCCTGAAATTAAAATTCTTAGGGTATTTGCCTTCGGTCTTTTAGCCAAAAAACCCAATGTCAACCAATAAAAAGCGCATTATTAAAAGCCTGGAAAACCTGGGCGATGACCTTCTGGAACTGCTGAAACGTCAGTATCCTAACGGATATGAGGGAAGCATTACCCGCATTACCAATGCCAAAAAGGAACCCATTTTTGTCTTTCCGCTCGAAACCGAAGACTCCATTTACTTAGTAAAAGTACCTGCCACCAAAAACAGCGATGGCGAATACGATGTAGATTCGGGCGCCCCGCAGGAATTTGACAATTCGGAAGATCGGGACGATGATTACGGATCCAGTGATGACTTTGAATCGGGCGGTGATGATTATGATGACGATGGCGGGGGTAAACCCAGCCGCGAAGCCAGCTACGACCCCGATTTTGATAACTGATAAATAAATCCGGCAAAGTCTGAAGAGGCTGTATCAAAAGTCGTTCTGTCATCGCGGATTTACTCCGCGATCCCCGATTCAAAGTTGCTGAACGATATTCCGGCTCAAGGCCGGAATGACACTCACTCTTAATTTTTCGACTTTTGATACAGCCTCTTTTTTATTTTTTATCCACTACTTATCATTAATTACTAATTTTCCACATTGAATGTGAAACTGCCTGTGAACGACTCCGAACTCGACAACCTCGACCCGAGGGAATACATAATCATAAAGCGGGCACGGGTTAACAACCTGAAAAACCTTAGTGTGGCTATTCCCCGAAACAAACTTGTGGTTGTTACGGGCTTATCGGGCTCCGGAAAATCATCGTTGGCATTCGATACGCTTTTTGCCGAAGGGCAACGCATGTATGTGGAAAGTCTTAGCTCCTATGCACGCCAATTTCTTGGCCGCATGGAGAAACCCGAAGTGGATTATATCCGGGGTGTTTCGCCAGCCATCGCCATCGAACAAAAAGTAAACACACGCAACCCGCGTTCAACCGTAGGCACTACTACCGAAGTTTACGATTATCTCAAACTCCTGTTTGCGCGTATCGGAAAAACCTATTCGCCCATAAGTGGTAAAGAAGTGAAGCGCGATAGTGTAACTGATGTTGTAAATGAAATTAACAAGCTGCCGGAAGGTACACGCATACTGGTAGCTTGCCCGCTTGCGCTGAAAAAAGGGAGAAAGCTCCACGATGAGTTAAACCTGTTATTAAGTAAAGGATTTGCCCGTGTACTTATCGATGGCGAACCAAGGTTTATTGAAGAACTGTTGGCCGAAAAGAAAAAACTCCCCTCTCCCACTGGAAGAGGGGCAGGGGGTGAGGGACTTGATATTCTGATTGACCGGGCTTCCGTAAATGCAAATGATGAGGATACCATTTTCCGGTTGTCCGATTCGGTGCAAACTGCCTTTTACGAAGGGCATGACGAGTGCATCATCTATGCAGAAAATCACAGGCCGATGCGCTTCTCCGACCGGTTTGAATTAGACGGAATGAAATTCACCGAGCCCTCTGTTAATTTTTTCAGCTTCAATAACCCGTATGGCGCGTGTCGTACGTGTGAAGGTTTCGGAAAAATATTGGGTATTGATGAAGACCTTGTTATTCCCGATAAATCGCTTTCGGTTTATGAAGACGCTGTGGCGCCCTGGCGCAGTGAGGTAATGGGCGAATGGCTGAAGCCTTTGTTAAAGAATGGTGTTAAGTTCGATTTTCCGATTCATCGCCCCTATCATGAATTATCGCAACAGGAAAAAGATTTGCTCTGGAACGGTAACGAACACATTGACGGTATTCATACTTTCTTCAAATACCTTGAATCGAAAACACACAAAATACAATACCGCGTTTTGCTTTCGCGATACCGTGGAAGAACCAACTGCCCCGATTGCAAAGGAACACGGCTACGAAAAGATGCGCATTATGTAAAAATCGCAAACACTTCCATTATCGACCTGGCCTTGATGCCCCTTGAAGATGCACTGGAATTTTTCGATAAACTGAAAATACCCGAATATGATTTGAAAGTATCAAATCGCATACTTACTGAAATCAAAACAAGATTGGAATATCTTGTTAAAGTGGGGTTAGGTTATTTAACTCTTAACCGGCTTACGGCTACACTTTCGGGGGGCGAATACCAACGTATAAAACTCGCTACCTCGTTGGGCAGTGCGCTGGTAGGCTCCATGTATATTATGGACGAACCGAGTATCGGGCTGCACCCGAAAGATACAGCACGCATGATTGAGGTGTTGAAATCGTTGCGTGATTTGGGTAACACGGTAATTGTAGTTGAGCACGAAGAAGAAATTATGCGTGCTGCCGACCAGCTAATTGACATTGGCCCCGAGGCCGGTGCGCATGGTGGCCAACTTGTATATCAGGGCGCGCTAAAAGACCTGAACGCTCGCCTGAGCAACGGGCAGGGAAAATTTGCTTCGCACACTACTAATTACCTTACCGGTAAAGATAAAATTGAGGTTCCGAAAAAACGTAGAAAGTGGAAGGACGCCATTACTGTTGTTGGCGCGCGCGAAAACAACCTGAAAAATTTAACGGTAAAGTTTCCGATGGGTGTGCTAACGGTAGTTACCGGCATCAGCGGAAGCGGAAAATCAACATTAATTAAAAAAATTTTGTACCCTGCCATTGGGCGGATGCATGGCGCTGTGGCTGAATTGCCTGGTAAGTTTGATAAACTTGAGGGCGATGTTTCGCAACTCACACAAGTTGAATTTGTTGACCAAAACCCGATTGGAAAATCATCGCGCTCCAATCCTATCTCTTATGTAAAAGCTTATGATGCCATACGGCAATTATATGCCGACCAGCCATTAGCCAAACAACGCGGGTACAAGCCCTCGCATTTTTCATTTAACGTAGAGGGTGGTCGGTGCGAAACCTGCGAAGGTGAAGGCGAAATAAAAGTGGAGATGCAATTCATGGCCGATATTTTCCTGAAATGCGAATCGTGCCACGGCAAACGCTTCAAACAGGAAATACTTGAAGTAGAGTACAACGGTAAGAACATTGCCGATGTGTTGGACATGACAGTAGAGTACGGGCTTGAATTTTTTAAGGATAGGAAATCTATCTACGAAAAAATTAAACCGTTATTTGATGTAGGCATGGGGTATGTAAAACTCGGTCAATCGTCCAATACATTAAGCGGGGGAGAAGCGCAACGGGTAAAGCTTGCTTCCTTTCTCGGAAAAAATTCTTCAGACGGGCACACGCTGTTTATTTTTGATGAGCCTACAACCGGGCTTCACTTTCACGATATATTTAAATTGTTGAAAGCAATCAACGCACTTGTTGACCAGGGCAATAGTGTTGTGGTAATTGAACACAACATGGAAGTAATAAAATGTGCTGACTGGGTTATTGACCTTGGCCCCGAAGGTGGAGAAAAGAAAGGCGGCAAACTTTTATTTGCCGGCACGCCCGAAGAGATGGCGAAGAAAGCCAAAGGCAGCTATACCGCAATGTTTTTGAGGGAGAAACTTTCTGAAAAGTAAAAGATTCCTTTAACAATGAATTAAACACTACAACGATTTAATCAACTCAACATACAGTTCGGTGAGCTTTGGTTCGGCCTTGCCGGCAACTTTAACAATTTCTTTCAGGTCCACCGGTTTCAGGTTATCCGGGTCGCAATTATCGGTTAAAACAGAAATAGCGCAACACGGCAAGCTCATGTGGTTGGCTACGATTACTTCGGGCACGGTGCTCATGCCTACGGCATCGCTTCCAATGCGTTTCAGAAATCTATACTCGGCTCGTGTTTCTAAGTTAGGGCCCATTACGGCAGTGTAAACACCTTCGTTTAGTTTTATTTTTTTTGCTTTCGCGATTTGCTTTAGTTTTTTATTTAGCGATGACGCATACGGCTCGCTCATATCCGGAAATCGTGGGCCGAATATTTCATAGTTTTCGCCACGCAACGGATTATCAGGAAGTAAATTGATGTGGTCGTCTATCAGCATCAACTCTCCCTTTTTCCAGTTCTTTACATTCAGGTTTCCGGCTGCATTAGAAATAAGCAAGTGCTGAACGCCCAGCAATTTCATAACACGTACGGGCAACGTTACCTGTTGAAGGCTGTATCCTTCATAATAATGAAAGCGACCTTGCATGGCCAATACTTTCTTTCCTTTTACTTCGCCATAAATCAACTGGCCTTTGTGGTATTCTACCGTTGATATTGGAAAGTGTGGGATAGAGTTATAGTTAACAACAACAGGTTTCTTTATTTCTTTCACAAATAAATTTCCAAGCCCGGTTCCTAAAATCACGCCCACTTCTGGCGCTTCAATTCCGCGCTTATATAAAAAATCGGTAGCTTCTTTTATTTCTCTTATCATTCCTCTTTCAAATTACAGTTGCTCAATCAGTCCGGTAAAAAGTTTTACTAAATTTTTTTCTGATGCGGATGCCGTATCGATTATCTGTTGCAATTCAACCCTATGTAAATTATTTGGGTCACAATCATTGGTAAGCACTGAAACCGCACAACACGTCATATCCATGTGGCGGGCAACCAGAACTTCGGGCACGGTGCTCATGCCGGCCACATCTGCCCCAATGGTTCGCAAATACTTATATTCCGCACGGGTTTCCAGGCTGGGGCCGGATACAGCAGCGTAAACACCCGTGTTGAGTTTTATCTTTTCCTTTTTCGCAATGCGCAATAACTTTTTATTCAGGTCTGTTGAATAGGGTTCGCTCATATCGGGGAAGCGTGGGCCGAAAAATTCAAAGTTTTCGCCACGCAACGGGTTATCGGGCTGAAGGTTGATGTGGTCTTCCAACAACATAAGCTCACCTTTTTTCCACTCGAGATTCATGTTGCCTGCCGCATTTGAAACCAGCAGGTATTGAACGCCCAGCATACTCATAACACGAATGGGCAGCGCAATCTGGTGCATGGTGTAGCCTTCATAATAATGCAAGCGACCGCGCATAGCTATTACCGGTTTCCCTTTCACCTTCCCGATAATCAACTGCCCTTTATGTGTTGCTACCGTTGTGATAGGAAAATAAGGAATAGCGTTATAGTTGATAACTACCGCCTCATCAATTTCTTCTATCATCCGGTCGCCTAAGCCCGTGCCCAGTATAATCCCGATTTTGGGCTTAACGCTAATCCGCTTTTGGATAAAGTCAGCCGCTTCTTTAATCTGGTTAAGCATACGTTAAAAATTACAATCAAATGTAGCAATTCAAATTCATCTGCCCCCGCATAACCTGCGCAATTTGCGTTTCATCACAAGTTACTGTCATCAAATTACCTTACCTTTAACTTTATGAAGCAAGACGCATTACAAATGTAAATGCCTATCCGTAAACCCGTGTACCTATGAAGAAGTTCGCGCTCTTTCTTTTTGCCACGCTGTTCATCACAACAGCCTTTGCGCAATCGTTCAACACCTTTCCGGTTACTACACAAAAGCCCCCGTTGCATGGCCGACATTGGATGGCCGTTACCGGCAAACCGTTGGCAGCAACAGCAGGGGCTATGATTTTCAGCAAAGGTGGCAACGCAGTAGATGCCGCCTGCGCTATCTTGGCTGCAAACTGCACCATGTGGGATGTATTAAGCTGGGGAGGCGAAACGCAGGCGCTCATCTATAATCCAAAAACAAAAAAAGTAATTGCCATTAATGCCTTAGGTGTTGCGCCTACCGGAGCAACTGCACAATTTTTTAAAGACAAAGGCATGAAGTACCCGCCCCAGTACGGGCCACTGGCAGCCGTTACTCCGGGCACACCGGGCGGCTTGCTAACCATGCTGGCCGAATACGGAACCATGAGTTTAAAAGATGTGCTGACGCCCGCCATGCAAATGGCCGAAGGCTACCCGATTGAAGCGCAAACTGCAAACTCGATTGAGCGCGGAAAATCGCAAATCAAAGAATGGCCTTATTCCAAAAAAGTTTTTCTTACACATCCGGGCGAAAATCGTGAGGCGCCTTATGCAGGAGAAATTTTTGTTCAGAAAGACTTGTTGGAAACGTTAAAGAAAATGGTGGATGCCGAACAGCAGGCACTTAAAAAAGGTAAGTCGCGCAAGGATGCTATCTATGCCGCTTACGACCGGTTTTACAAAGGCGATATTGCCAAAGAATTTGCACGCGGTTGTCAGGAGCAAGGCGGTTTAATTACAGAACAAGACCTTGCCAACTGGAAAGTAAAAATTGAAGAACCGTTGATGACCACTTACAAAGGCATTGATGTGTACAAACTTCAGCAGTGGACACAAGGCCCGGTGATGTTACAAACATTGAACATTCTTGAAAATTTTGATTTAAAATCGATGGGCTATAATTCATCGAAATACATACACACACTGTACCAGGCCATGAATCTTGCTTTCGCAGACCGTGATTTTTATTATGGCGATCCGGCCTTTGCACCGGAAGAGCCGATGAAAGGTTTGCTCTCGAAAGAGTATGCAAAAGAACGCGCAAAGCTGATTAACCCTGAACGCAACAACCCCAAAGCCGGGCCGGGCGACCCATATCCGTATGAAGGGAAAATAAATCCGTATAGCAATTTACTGAAAGACTGGGGCAATCAACAAAGCAACCTATACACTCCGATGGACGAAAAATATTTTGAAGACTTTGCTGCCGGCACAACCTCAATTGAAACAGCCGACAAAGAGGGCTGGGTGGTTTCCGTTACGCCCAGTGGTGGTTGGGTGCCTGCCTGCATTGCGGGCAACACCGGCATTGGCATGAGTCAGCGTATGCAGAGTTTTGTGTTAGACGAAAAAGAAAATCCATTTAACGTAGTTGAACCCGACAAGCGTCCGCGTGTTACGCTTACGCCCAGCCTTGCACTTAAAGACGGTAAACCTTTTCTTTCATTTGCCAAGCAAGCCGGTGATGAGCAAGACCAATTACTTACGCAATTCTTTTTGAACATGGTGGAGTTTAACATGACCGTTCAGGAGGCGTGCGAAGCGCCAGGTTTCATTACCAACCAAATGTATTCCAGCTTTGGTAATCATGAAAAGCAACCCGGCTCATTGATACTGAATAATCAAATGCCGCCCTGGTCGCGCAAGGAGTTAGGGCAAATGGGCTACCGGATAACCTATCGCGAACGCACCAGCGGCCCGGTAAACGCCATTTACTTCGACTGGAAAAACGGAAGTTTCTGGGGAGGTTCGAGCAATCATGGAGAGGATTATGGAATTGGGTGGTAGGGTTTTTTATTAAAATTATTAAATGGACACGCAAAAAACCATAGAGTTGGCAATACAAGTTTTTGAAAAAATTCAAAGCCTCTTTCCCAATCTCACCATGACAATTAATAGAAATCCAGAGCATGTCGATGTAAGTATGGACATTCTTAAACAACCAGGTTTAGATTTTGATATTTATCTAAATCTTCAAAACGAAGATGAATTTCATATTGCAACTCCAGACATCTGGTGTGAGTGGTTTCCTGTTAATTCACAAATAGCTGAGGAGTGTATTAAAGCAGTACAAGGCCTGATAACAGGAGAATACAGAATCTTAAAATTCACACGAAACGGAACAACTTATAAGGCTCTATTACAATCTGAGAATAACGGACAATGGGCGACTGTATTTAGCGATATATATAAGTTTAAGTTTCCATGGATAAAATTGAAAACTCAAATAATCAAAAATTGTAGTCATCAGATAATACAATGATTGATGTGAGTAACTTACGGCATAAGTATATAAGAGATTCATCCTAAAAAACATCACTCCATGCTGAACCTCACTGAACCAACACTTCTTTTGGACAAACAAAAATGCCTGGCCAACATTCAGGCTATGGCCGATAAGGCACAACGGAATAATGTATCCTTTCGTCCGCATTTTAAAACGCACCAGTCGCATGAAGTGGGCAGGTGGTTTCGTGCAGTTGGTGTTGAGAAAATTGCGGTATCTTCCATAAAGATGGCAGAATATTTTGCTGAAGACGGCTGGGATGATATTACGGTCGCGTTCCCTGTAAACGTGCATGAAAAAACCCGCCTTAACCGGCTGACTGAAAAAATAAGGTTGAACCTGTTGGTTGTTTCACCCGAAACGGTTGACCAACTCGGAAAAGAAATTCTTAACCCGGTCAACCTGTTTATTGAAATTGATACGGGGTATCACCGTACCGGTATTTCACCGGAAAATACAGCGATGATTAACACCATTTTAAACCGGGTTGAAATTTACCCGCATATAACGTTCAACGGATTTTTAATACACGATGGTCATAGTTATAAAATCCGCAACGACAAAAACGCTATTCTCAATATTCAGCAACACAGTACAACCATTGCGAAGCAACTCAAACAAACCTATTCAGCCCAATACCCTCACCTAATTGTTTCCGTTGGCGATACGCCTACGTGTAGCATTGCCGAATCTTTCACCAGAGTTGATGAAATCAGGCCGGGCAACTTTGTATTTTACGATTATACCCAACACAACATCGGCTCGTGTTCGCTCAATCAAATTGCGGTGGCTATGGTTTGCCCGGTTGTGGCAACCTATCCTGAACGAAATGAAATTGTTGTTCATGGCGGTGGTGTTCATTTTTCAAAGGATTCACTGTCGTTGCCCGGTAGCATTACATCCTTTGGGAAAGTAGTACGTTTAACCGGTAACGGATGGAGCACGGAAGAAACCGGTATGTATATAAAATCGCTTTCGCAGGAGCATGGTATTGTCCATGCCGAAAAAGAAACAGCCGGGAAAATCAAACCCGGGGACTGGCTGGGTGTGCTGCCCATACACTCCTGCCTTACGGCTGATGTGATGAAATGTTATACAACGTTGGAGGGTGAGGTTGTTACGATGATGGGGTAGAGATAGCCTGCAAAACAGTAAAAGCCTGTTTGACGATTTGCAACAAAACCTGCACAAAGCCAGCAGAATAGGGCGTATTTGTGTAGGTTTGTTAGACATATACGCTAGTTGCCGGCAAGCCATAAACAAAATTCAGTGAAGTGACACGAAGGACTTTAATAACATTAATCATTACGGCAATTTTTTTAAGTTGTGACAATCTTAAAAGACTTGAGACAAAGGAGTTGGTTGAGATCAATCCGACTGAACATATATTTTATGTGCCTCTGGACAAGTTAAGGCAGACAATTTTGAACTCTTTTAACGAGCACAAAGAAATTAATAGTCCATTTTACCAATCAAGTATATTTTACTTTAATGTTGACATGGGTAACGGAGAACATAAAATGACTGTTTCATTTAATGCAGAGACTGCTGGTAATGCGTTGTTTGGAAAAGAACATTTTGAAAAACCGAATACCGAGAACGACATATACATTCACTCATTTGGACAATATTGGTATTCGCCAATTTATTATGCAGGTGGACAAGCACTTGAGTTCCGAACACCATTCATTTTGACATTTGAGAAAATAAATGAAGAACAGACTCTTTTAAAAGTTAGACCCGAGACGCCAAAAGTAATTAAAGGAGTGGCAGGACTTACTGCACATGGATTTTACTCGAAAGAAATAGACGTAGAACCAACGACTGTTGAAGAATATAGTTTAATTCTGTTTATCGCAGAACAACTTGGTGACACGACACTCAAGCCCTTGACAACAAAGACTAAAGAATAAGGACAATAAATTTAAAGTTGGACTGATGCCAGCCGGCAACAAAATGTTTATGCAATGCGGGGGTTTAGTGTTAAATTAAAGTTTATGTTTCACAATGTAGTTCGGTCACGGGGGACAGCTCGAAGCAGGTCGGGCTTAACATTCCGCTGCGCTTCATTTTTAAGCCCTCCAATTCCCCGCACTGCATAAACACAAACGTTGCCAGCCATTGCAAAAAAAATGAGGACTATTTTCATAATACTCGGCCTTTTCTGTCTGACAACATTTTGTAAAACCAAGACCGAGAATATAGAAGGCTATTATGTTTCAACTGAAAACAACGGACAGTTTTACACAATAGACATTAGAGACACCTTAGTATTGCTAAACACCGACAATATATTTACTAACCAACACGACTCTATAATTATAGACTTAAAAGACAATTCTTTTATAAGAAGTTCTCCGAGAATGTTTCCGTTTTATGACCTTAAGGCGACTAAGGACAAGGTCACTTTATTTTTTGAACATGATGCAGGAAATGAAACGATTGAATTTTATAAGGCTGAATTAAGGGATAAGAAAAAAAATCTCTATTCAACAAGCAATTTAAACATCGAACTTATGGACTGTGATGGTTCATGTTATGACATTTCAGACACTAATATTAAAAATATTTTAGTCGGACAGCCTAAGAGAAAAAATGAATGGAGTGACTCAGTTCAATTAGAGTTAGACAATGATATTTTCATTAAAATGACAGACATAAACAAAATGAATGAAATAATCACCGACAGCACAGCAATCATTAGTTTGCATTTTGACAAAAATGTACCATCAGACGTATGGACAAGGATAAAAAAAGAAACTAAAGGACTTAGAAACAAAGTTGTAGAAGCAAGATTTAGCGGAGACAAACTAAAATATGTGGACTAATGCAACGGCTGGCAACACCGGGTTTGGCGTAATGGCGGGCGACAGAAAGTGGTTTCAAAAGTTTTGAATGGAAAAAATATTGACAATAAAAAAACAGCAAAAACAGCCCATTTTTCGCCATTAGGTCTAATTATGCGGTGAAAAAATAAAATTATCACCGCAAATCTGCGGCAAATAATTCGTACATTTGCCGCATCCTATTTTGAGCAATGGCAAAATACATTTACGAGCATAAAAATTGGACAAACTTTTTGTGGCAAGACAAAGCCATAAATGTTGTATTTGGCGAAGTAAAACTAATGCAGGGCAAAATCATTGGACAAATGAATGCTTTGGGCTTTTCTGCCAAAGAAGAAGCTACGCTTACGGCTCTTACCTTAGACGTTGTAAAATCAAGCGAAATTGAAGGCGAGTTGCTCAACTACGACCAAGTGCGTTCTTCCATTGCAAGGCGTTTGGGGATTAACACCGCAGGACTTGTTCCAAGCAGTCGCCACATTGAAGGCGTGGTAGAAATGATGCTTGATGCGACTCAACGCTACACTTTACCTTTAACTGAAAAACGGTTGTTTGGTTGGCACGCAGCACTTTTTCCCACAGGGTACAGCGGACCTTATGAAATAGAAGTTGGTAAATACCGAACAGGTGAAATGCAGGTAGTTTCGGGTGCAATGGGCAAAGAGAAAATACACTATGAAGCAGTAAAGCCAAAGTTGGTAAAAGCCGAAATGGACAAGTTTTTGGATTGGTTCAATAATGACAATCAACTTGACCCCGTAATAAAAGCCGCTATTGCTCACTTTTGGTTTATTATTATTCACCCATTTGATGACGGAAACGGACGTGTTGGACGGGCTATAACCGATATGTTGCTTGCCCGTGCCGAAAGTAGTGGCGAACGTTTTTACAGTATGTCAAGCCAAATTTTGGTAGAACGCAAACGCTACTACGAAGTATTGCAAAAAGTGCAACACAGCACAGGCAACATTACAGAATGGCTTGAATGGTTTTTACATTGTCTGAAAAACGCAATGCTTGCCACCGAAAACACTACGCAACGCATTTTACGCAAAGCCGAATTTTGGAAACTGTACGAAAACACAACGATCAACGAACGCCAACGCATCATTCTGAATATGTTGTTTGACGGATTTGACGGAAAACTACAATCATCAAAATGGGCAAAAATTACCAAAGTTTCAACAGACACGGCATTGCGTGACATAAAGGACCTAATAAAAAAAGGCATTTTGCAAGAAACAGGAGAAGGCGGACGAAATGCTAATTATGAACTTGCGGACTTTACACTCAACTAAAAAAAACGGCATTGACAAAAAGGAAAGCACAGCCACTAACAGATGCATGGCTGCAAGAATACAATACTGTTCGGGAGCATGAATCGCTTGGCTATCAAACTCCGGCAGCATATACGGCATAAAGGTTTTTTTAGACATTGGCCCTCCAGAATATCAAAAGAAAAGGACATTGAGTTAACAACATCCTTTTCGATTATCGACATTCTGTCGGGAGAACCTATCCCTGGCAGGTTGCTCCTCAGCAGAGCCTGCTTCCGTTTCGGTTCAACAATGCAAAATTCAAATCACCAAACTATATTTACAACCTGTTTAATTTCCCAGCCACTTTCACGGGGACACGGTAAATTTGTAGTTTAGTCTTCTTAACTTTGTTTCGTCACGGGTGAAAGTACCGCGCTCCGTAAACCGCAGGCGGCACAAATACTGAACGTTGACGGTAATGGCCGGGGGACAAATTCGACTGACGAGCTAAATGATTAAAAGAATAAGTATTAACGCGGACTTAATAACCGACTGGGACTCATTCCACGACATTTTCAAAATTACTTTAGGGTTCCCCGACTTTTACGGACGAAATATGAATGCGTGGATTGACTGCATGACCGACATTGACGCGCCTGAAAACGGGATGACTAAAGTTTGGATTAAGAAAACTGACACGTTGGTAATTGAAATTCGTAACAGTGAAAGCTTCAAAGAAAGGTGCAACGACATATACTTAGCTCTTTTAGAGTGTTCAGCTTTTGTCAATTACAGAAAACTTGAGAACAACGAACAAGCAATGATTGCAATATCTGCTGACTAAAGTAAAACGACCAATGAAAAATAAATGGAGAACAGTGTTTTGGACACTATTGACAGTTTTCATCTTGACGACACTATTTCTGTTGTACTCAATACTTGACCAAGGTGTGACCATAACTTACATGAGAGAAGGCTACGAAGACACCGAACATGACCTGGAACAGGTTTCTCAAATCATTAAGGGTAAACTGACATTTGAGGACTTTAAAGAAATTACGGACAGATATCCAGACCTCGGGGACTCGACTTCAATTGAGTTAAATAGAATCAAAATCAATTTCGGGACGGACAAGAAAGTAAGTTCCGTCACGACAAATTGGTAACGGGCACAGCCGGCAACAAAAAGTTTATGCAATTGCGGGGTGTAGTGTTAAATTTAAGTGTATGTTTCAAATGCAGCTCGGTCACGGGGGACAATTTTGCAGCAGGTCGGGTTTAACATTCCGCTGCGCTTCATTTTTAAACCCTCCTAATCCCGCAACTAAATAAACACAAAACGTTAACAGCAATACCCATTTCTTACTCATAAAGTTCCCCGCTTTTCGTTTTTGCCACTTCAGTAAGAAACCGTGCCACCTTTTCGGTAACCGCTTTAAAGTATTTTTCACCTTTTTCGCGTGAGGCTTTGCGCGGGTCGCCTACACCGGTTGACGCTGTAACTTGTGTCCACTTGCGCTCGGCCCAGGCCCAGCCCTCATGGATGGCCGTGAACCTGAATTTCTTTGCCGCGCCATCGCCTGCCTCGGTTAGCGGCAGCACGAGGTCGGGGCGTAAATACAACATCAGGCTGGTTTCCATTTCACCGGCATGGTCGTCTTTGTTTTCAAAAAATTGTTTTTGGTCAATAGCCTGAAACCAATTGCACGTAGTGATAAACATATCCGGGAAAACAAGCCCCAGTTCGCGTATCATCGGTTTGAAATCATTTCCGCCATGACTGTTTAAAATAATAAGCTTGTAAATACGCTGCCGGTTGAGTACCTCAATCAAATCCTTTAACACAAGAAATTGTGTTGACGGGTTCATGTTCATATCCAGCTTTACATCAAACTGACCCGTGTTTACACCAAACGGAACGCACGGCAACATCATTACTTTCGCGCCTTGTTCCCAGGCTAACCGTGCAGCCTCTGCTGAAATGTGTTCCGACTCAATAATATCGGTTGCGTAAGGCAAATGATAGTTGTGCGCTTCGCACGCTCCCCAGGGAAGTATAGCTACGTCAACTTCGAGGTCTTTAATTTGTTTCCAGTTTGATTCGGCCAATATGTAAGGGCGCATATTTGAAAAGTTAGTTCGTTTCCGGCAATGCAATCTGGTAAATCTTTCCGCGCTTAACTGTTAATTTGTCATCGCGCAGCCAGGGGTTGTAACGTTTCAACAGTTTGTAGTTTACACCTTGTTGTTTGGCAAAACGTATAAGGTCAGGAATGGTTTCTTTCACTTCAACATACCGTAGTTTTTCCTGTTGATATAGGTGCTTAGTATTTACATTGAAACTATACGTTGCCGGGTTTTCAATAATTTCTTTTATGGCAAGAATGCGGAACACATAGCGCGAAGTTTCTTCTACTAAGTGCAGGTCGTAAAAATTATCTACTTGTTGGTTTTCGAGGGCGCGACCAACACCGGCTATGCCTCTGTTATAGGAAGCCGCTACCAACGTCCAGTTGTCGAATTTTTTATAGGCATTGTTTAAATATTTGCAGGCGGCTTCTGTTGCTTTGAGCGGGTCGTAGCGCTCATCCACTTCTTTATCTATCTCAAGCCCTAATTCCCGTCCTGACGTTTTCAGTATTTGCCAGTATCCTACCGCTTCTTTTGGAGAAACATCATTCAACAATCCTGATTCAATCAACGGCAGGTATTTAAAGTCATCGGGTATGTTATGCTTGCGCAGAATTTCTTCCATCTGTGGCAGCCAGCGATTAGCCCGCTTTATTAAAAATATGGTGCTGCTGTGTAAGTAAATGTTAATCTGCAATTCGCGGTCAAGGCGTTCCAACACATCGGGTATTTCAATGGGCACACGCTCACCGGCAAAGGTTAGGTTAGCGGGCAGGTCGTAAGAAACAGCAAAGTATTGCGGAACAGAACCTTGCCAGTCGGCTGAAGAAAGTGTTCCGTCCCGGATGCCTTCTGTTTTTGCTTGTGCGCTTACTACTTGCTGAAGTTGATTATTAGCATACCGCACAAAACCCAGCACGATAACTAAGGCTACTATTGAAATAACTAAAGACAGATTTCTTGAAAGCATATTTTCTATTTCTTAACCACAGCGGTACATGGGGGTTTTCACAGAGGGCACCGTGTTAATAGCCATGCACAACTCTTTTTATTCCATCCTTCAATCTCACAACATTAAAATTCATCAACAAGCCAAATCGGTTCTTACATAATTTTAAATATGTCAATACTTCAGCAAGGTGAATATCGGCCAAAGCATCAACCGACTTTACTTCAACCACAATTTTTCGTTCTACATGCAAATCAATCCGGTAACCGCATTCCAACTTTACATCTTCATATACAAGTGGCAATGCTTTTTCCTTCCCGACATGCGGTGTGAACCTTCATCGCACATCCAATGATTTTCTCTGTTACTAAATTTTCTTCCATCTCTGTGCCGCTCTGTGGTAAATATCAGAAGTTTGGCGCCAACAAATACCTGGAATAGAAGTCATCAATTACTTTCACCGCTTCTTCAGGTGTATCTACCACACTAAACAAGTCGAGGTCTTCGGGGCTTATCATGCCGTCATCAATCAGCACCGTTTTTACCCAATCCAACCAGCCTTGCCAGAATTTTTTTCCTACCATAACAATCGGGAACCTTCCGATTTTTTTTGTCTGAATCAGCGTAAGCGCTTCTGTTATTTCATCTAATGTTCCAAATCCGCCAGGCATAACAATAAACCCTTGCGAATATTTTACAAACATCACCTTGCGCACAAAAAAGTAATCGAATGTGATGAGCTTATCCGGGTCAATGTAAATATTTCCTTTCTGCTCAAACGGGAGAAAAATATTCAACCCCACGGATTTTCCCCCGGCACGATGCGCACCTTTGTTGCCGGCTTCCATAATACCAGGGCCGCCCCCGGTAATAACTCCGTATCCGTGCTGCACTAATTGATAGGCAATTTCTTCTGCGGTTTTATAATAGGCATGATTGGCTTTTGTTCGGGCCGAGCCGAAAATGGAAACACACGGGCCTATCTTTGCCAGCTTTTCCATGCCCTCTACAAACTCACTCATCACTTTAAAAATCATCCAACTGTTGGCGCCCTTTATCTCTGCCCAGTCTTTATCTTTAAAGGCTTTGCGGATGCGGTGCTCTTCTTCTATTGCCCGTTGAATTAATTCGGGGTCGTTCTTTTTCAGCTTACTGGTTTTTTTGGCTTTCATAATTTGTACGTTAAAAAATGAGCGTTGCGCTCTGTATCATACCCGAAATATACGAGGTTGAATTGAAAAAGATTATGTTTGCGGCTTTCGGTTACTCAACAAACTGGTAAGCGCTTCTTCAAGGTTTGGGTGCGTGTATGTAAACCCCACCTCAACAATTTTTCTGCCCGATACCTTACTTCCTTTTACTACCAGGTCGGCCATTTCGCCCAGCATCAGGTTAAGCACAAAACCCGGAATCGGGGGAAGCCACAACGGCTTTTTCAGAACTTTCGCAATAGCCGTAGTCAACTCCTTATTGGTAACCCAGTATGGCCCCACTCCATTATAAGCGCCCTGAAGTTGTTCATTCCTTAAGGCATAGATAAACATGCGACAAAGGTCTTCAATGTGTATCCAACTCATGTATTGCTTGCCGGTACCCAACGCAGCGCCCACACCCCAGCGTACAGGTTTTGCCATTTCTGCCAATGCCCCGCCTCTTTTGCTCAACACAATGCCAATCCTGATTTTTACAGTGCGAATGTTCAACTCCTGAACCTTGTCAATTTCCGTTTCCCAATCTTTTACTACCGAAGCCAGGAAATCCGAACCGGGTTTGCTTGCTTCTGTACATACTTCATCCCCTTCAAAACCGTAGTAGCCGATAGCCGAAGCCGAAACAAATGTTTTAACCTGGTGATTGGTTTTTTTTAATTGCTCAACCAACAATTGTGTTGACCGGGTTCGGCTTTCGCGGATTTCCTGCTTTCGCTTTTCCGTCCACCGCTTATCGGCAACTCCAGCGCCTGCCAAATGAACAATGGCATCCACACCTTTCAACGCTTCTTCATCTATAACACCGTGCTGTATATCCCATATAAATGAAGGAACCTGTTTCTTTTTTGCCGACCGGCCGAGGTGAATAACGTCAATACCTTCCTGCATCAGCATTTCTGTAAGTTTTGTGCCGACAAGGCCGGAAGCCCCTGTAATCAATACCCTTTTTGGAATCAATTTTGTTGCGTTAGTTTTACGTCCATTAATATTTAAGAAAATATGAAAGCCCCGAAAAAGTTTATCATCCTTCTTTTTGTAAGTATTGGATTTTGTGCCGTTGGGCAATCCGTAAAGGTAAGCAAGGAATCGACACGGGTTAAAGGAGAAAATGTAGAAGGCGTTGCTGTGGAACTGGAAGGCACGCAGGATGAGGTGTCCAATGCCTTTAGCAAATACCTGAGGTCGTTTGCAAAAATGAAATTTGGGGCCAACCCTATAACGCTAACCGAAACGATTATCAGTGGTATTTCATATAAAAGCCCGATTTATGCTACTACGAAAGAACGCGAAAAAACAACGGTTGCGTGGATTGGCCTGAAGCCAACGGAATGGGTCAACGCTGATGAAGCCGAAAAAGTTGAGAAGGAGTTTGAACGGATAATGTACGACTTCGGAATAAAATTTTACCGCGACAGAATACAGACTCAGGTTGATGAATCGATGAAAGCACTACAAGCTGTGGAGCGCCAACAACAACGCTTTGCAACGGAAAGCCGTAACCTTGCCATCAGGCTCGAAAACAACGAGAAGGAAAAAGTACAGTTAGAAAAATCGCTTGAGGTAAACAAACTCGAAAATCTAAATCTTCATACACGAATCGAACTCAACAAAAAAAATCAGGACTCGGTAGCGGTTGCTGTCGAACAAATTAGAAAAGTGGTTGAACTGCACAAAGAGAAACAGCGGCAGGTGAATTGATACGCTTACTTTTTATTCAACGAATCACTGTCGCGGCTTTCATATACCATTTCTTCTACGGAACCATATACATTGGATTTCCAGCTTCGTGACGGCTTGTCGAAGTAAACATGCTCATCGGGGAACTCGATATAATTGAAGCCCGCAGTAGCGGTGTAGTAAGGGGTAAGGTCTTCGCCTTTCACCAGCAGGTCAAACAGGTACATAGCCCGTTCGTCAAGGATTTCTTTTTTCATTTTCCACGTGCGGAATACTTCTTCGTATTCAAAAAGTTCTCCGTTTGCATCAAACTTCATGCGTCCGCCTGTAGCTACCCATTTTTCTTCTATGCCCGGTGCAATACGGGTTACCAGGAAAAAGTGCCCGCCCTCTTTTGAAATGTAATAGGCCATCAGCCTATGCCGTTTCACCTGTTCGGCATAATGCTTATCGTATGCCGTATCGAATTTTATATCGCCTGTTACCCTGCGGGGCATTTTGGCAACGTACCGGATAATTTTTTGCTTTACCTGTTCCTGTTGCTGTGCGGTTAAATGAGCATCGGGCAAGTAGCTTTTTTTATGCGTATCGCATGATTGAAAAAAAGGAAGAGCAAGGATTGTCAAAAAGAATACTGATCGCATACCTGAAAAGTGTCTGTATGTTGCTTTACAAAATTAAGCCAAAAGAAAGTGTCCTGTACTTTAAAAGCACAGGACACTTATTGTGTACTATAAAAAAAGATGATTAATAAACTTTCTGGATTGGTCTGAATTCGGCCCAGCCATCAGTCCAGTCGGTAGCTGTACCAAACGCACCTTTGTATGTAGTTTCTGTGAAGAATGCATCATCCAGTTTATCATGGTCGAAATCCGCGCCTGTGGCTAACGTTCCGGTTCCAAGTATTGTGAAATCAGGGTTGGCCGGGTACGTAGCTGTTTGGTAACGGGCAAAGAAGTTATTCACCCGCAGCCCCAGACCTTCCCAGAATGCGGTTTCGTCTCCTGATGCCGGTGTGGCCAATGTTGTGTTCCCTGATCCAGATCTTTCCCAATATCCCTGTACAGTACTGGATCCCGCTGCACCTGAAGCGGTTACTCCTGAACCGGCAGCATAGCTTGTATTGGCAACCAGTACATTGTGTGCAAGCACACCCAGACCGTTATCATAATTTGATTGCACAGAAGCCTGGTTAAAGCGTAATCCGGTAGGGAAGCCTGTAACCACTGAATTAAAGATAGAAGCAGCTACTCTTCTTCTCAAGTCCATACCATGCACGTTGTTGGCAGAAAGGCTTCTTGAGGCGTGATCGCGGGGGCCGTAAACCGTAACATTCGAGAACGTGCCGGTTGTATATGTGCCAACTCCTGTATCATTGTCATTAGGGCCGTTATCAATTTCAAAGGCATTAGACTGTGACTGGTCAGCCGCAAACGGGTTGCGAACGATCAGGCCAAACTGCACTTTGCCGCTCCAGCCGAAATCGCCATCAAAATCATCATCCCAGGTAGAGAGCGAAACAAAGTATTTTCCGTTTACTGCGCCCCCAAACCATTCAAATCCATCATCACCGCCAAAAGATACCATACAGTATTCCATAGTAGTTCCGCTGCCAACACCACCCATAGTGATAGAGTTGGTTTCGTTATTGGGCGTAAGCTCAATACCGGCATATTCAACACGCAGGTATTTATATGTACCTGAGCTTTCGGTATCATTTGTCCGCACATTGGAACCAAAGTATTTTGCAGGAGTTATACCTTCAATCGGAGGAGATCCGGCATCATCGGCAGATGTGTTCTGGTTGGTGAAGGCACGGCCCAGGATAACAAGTCCCCCCCAATCGCCTTTATCACGCTCGCCAACATCCTGTGCAGAGGTCATCACCACAGGCGCTGCTGCTGTACCATTACAGTTCAGCACACCACCTTTTTCAACAATCAGGGTGGCTTTTGATGCTTTTTCACCCAGGATAACTGTTCCGGCAGGAACGGTTACGGTTACGCCATTCGGGATAAACACCTGCCCTTTTAACAGGTAACGCTTGGTTGCGTCAAGGGTTTGTGTCGTTAAATTTCCCTGTAATGTTATAACCGGATCGTTTACCTGGATTGAAACGTTTGCAAGCTGAGACGGAAGATTTTTTTTGTCGGTAGCCTGTAACGTAATAACAACAGTCGAGCCGATAACCGCGCCTGAAGGAATAGTATAATTCACTGTTTGGGTAGATGAAGTTTCACCGCCCAGGTCAATAGAAGCAATAGAAGCAGTTCCTACTAAAGCATTCAGTTTATCTCCGCCATTGGGAGCCGTTACCGCTACACTAAAGCTTATGGCTTCGCCCGGCAACGCGGAAACCGGTGCACCACTAACAGAAAGAGATGGCGCTGGTTTAATGTCATCTTCGTCATCACCGCAGCCTGCCAAAAAAAGCAGGGGGGAAATAATAATCATGAATTTCAGGATTTGCTTGTTCATTGTCATATTCAGTTTTAGTTATAGTTTCAAACTCGCGGTAAAATTAGACCGGGCATGACAACTACACGTTAATCCTGTTTTAACAAATCGTTATTCAGGCTTAACAAAAAAACCGCATCTTGCTGTTTTTACAGGATGCGGCTTAACATGAATTTAATATTAGATTACCGGCTGATCTTGTAGCTTAAAGAAAGGCTGACTTGCTGGCCGATTTTATATCGCCAGATAGGCACATCGTCCGAGTTTACATCAATCTTGTTGTTTTCGTCTGCGTCCTGGTAAAAGCGGTACTGTGCGTTTAGCAGGTTTTGAATGTTGAGCTTTCCTTCAAGCCTGCCGAACTGTTTTGCAATTTGAAAATCCAGTGAATTGCGGGGCATTTCGTATACGCTCGGGTAATTGTCCTGGTTATTGATCTTATCGCCCACCTGGAAGATGCGCTGGCCGAAAATATTGTAGGCCGCAGAAACAGAAAACCCTGTGTTGTTATCCGTGTAATACAGGCCCACATTGTAGAGGTATGGCGACTGTCCCTGTAATTGACGCTTTTGCTGCTGGTACTGAGCTTGTGTTCCCATATCCACCTCGGAAAATATATAGGAGGCATTTAAGTTAACAGAAAGGTTTCGCAGAAACCGCGACATGCCGAGGCTGGACAATGATTTACGGATTTCCAGTTCCACCCCGTAGGCCACAGCCTTATCTGCATTCCCGAAAGTAGATTGCGGAGATTCGGCCTGGAGTTGAAGAATATATTCAATAGGATTTGTAAAATGCTTATAAAAAACACCTGCGCTGATCACCTCCCCGGGATTGGGGTACATCTCCCAACGCAGGTCAATGTTGTCAATATCTGCTGTTTTTAAATCCGGTTTGCCAAATACACCAAGCTCCAGTTCAAAATCATAGTATAAGAACGGTGCAAGCTCCCTGAACTCGGGGCGGTTTATTGTGCGGGAATAGGCCAGCCTTATAAGAGAACGTTCAGTAAGGTTATAAGCCGTGTTCAGGAAAGGCATAGGCGACAATACAGGGTTATCCACCCGAACGGGGCCTTCGTCTGTGGTTGTACTTAGCTTCTGCCGGTTATTTTCTATTCTTATACCACCCGATATGTCAAACTTTCCAATCGGGATTGAGCCCCCTACATACCCGGCCAACAAAAAATTCTCGCCTGTGTATGTATCCGATGGGCGCGTTCCTTCTTCTATAATAAACCCGTCCTGCGAACGGATATTGTCTGCGGAAAATATCTGTGACAACGGCAGACGAATCAGCTCCTGCCCGATTTGCTGATCGAAAAAACCGGGGTATAAGTACGATACATAACGGGCGCTGAATGCCCGGTCTTTCTTTTCCATAAAGTACCCTGCCCGGAGTGTGGGTACCCGTTTGTTGTCGGCATCACCGAATTTCTTTTCAATGTTTACACCGTTTGAAAAGCCCCTGTCTGTGAGGTCGGAATAGAAACGCCCGGTTTCAAACAGGTTGGAGCTTGGGGGCAGTTGCATCTGGTAGACTTCTTCACTGGAGGATATCGTGCGGAAGGTACGGAAGCGCCTGAAGTCAGGCTCATCCCTGCTGACATAATTAAACCCACCTACCCAGTCCACATTAACCGTATTATTGGCAAACTTGTGTGTTCCCTGGAGCTGGCCGGTATAGATAAGCCGGCTTAAATAATGATAGGCATAGTTCCTGTAATGCCAATCTGTACTTAAAAAGACATTCTGCCCGCTGCGTAGGATTGTCTGGTCTTCGCCTATCAGGTTAACAAGATTTTTGAATTCGATTTTATGGTTGTTGTTCAGGATAACCGCCCAGTTTGAAATACCGCTCAGGCGGACATCGTTTTCATAATACCGGTCACCATAATCAAGCCAGTCTCCAAGATCATTCCCGCCATACAAATAACGACCCAACTCGGTATCTCCTTTAATCTGGTAAGAAGTGGAGTACGCAAAATAATTGAGGCTGTTTACCTTTAAATTTTTAATGTTGAAACTCCTGGCCAGTTCCATGTTAAAGCCCCAGTCAACAGGCGCGACAGACGTTGAATAATCAAAATTATTGGTCAGTGATTTTCCGGCCTGCTCATGAAGCGAAGAAGTTCTGCTTGAGTTTTGCAGATCACTTGTTCCGGGGAAACCGGAAGGCAATGACCGGAACCCATTGTCGAAGCCGAACTTATCGGTTTTGCTTCCCTGGCTTTTAACGAAATCCCTGAATGTAGTATTTGCCCTGTACCCCACCGATGTTCCAAACTTAAAGTAATTATCACCGGTAGCCTGCTTGGTAATTACCTGGATCACTCCTCCGGCAAAATCGCCTGGTATTTCGGGCGCACCAGATTTATAAATAAGTATTTGGTCAATAGACCCGCTGGGGATCAGGTCGAATGAAAAGGAACGCTTGTCCACTTCTGTGCTTGGACCGATAGTACGGTTAATCATCACCTGGTTGTAGCGTTCGTTAACCCCCCGGATCATCACAAAACGGTTATCAACAATGCTTACACCGGGCACGCGCTGCATAATCTGGGCGGCATCACGGTCGGGCACACGAATAATCTGTTCAGCCGAAATACCACTCACCACAAGTTTGCTTTCGCGTATGGCGTTGACTAAAGAAAAATCAGTATTAATTTCCCGGGTTCCCTGAACAACCACTTCGTCCAGCTCTGTTGCATCCTCTTGCAATGCAATGTTTACCGTTGTTATTTTCCCTGCCTCTATTGTTACGTCAGGGATGGTGTGTGTTTTATATGTGATAAAAGAAACAACAAAATTATACGTGCCCGTTTTAAGATTGTTGATAGAAAATCTCCCCTCTAAATCTGTTGGAGCGCCTATTTGTGTTCCCTGGATAGATACATTGGCGCCAGTAATTTCTTCACCTGTTTTGGCATCTGTAATTTTTCCGGAAATGGTTCCGGTTTGAGCTATACCCGACAGACTGACCAGGATAAAAAACGCGAGGCAAAGGTTGCGCATAAATTTCAAAATTTATGCAAAGGAACATGGCTACTATTACCCTATAAGCAAGCCAATATTACCAAATTATTAACAGAAGAAAAGTATGCTAAAAGACTGACTTACAGGGTAATTGTTATTCCTGCGGATTTAGCCCGGCAACATTGCCGTTATTTCACTGTTACACAGTTTAAAAGAATCTTATTGTAATGTTAAGCCGCAGAAGATTATTTACTGATGGGCACTTTGCCCAGAATCGACTTTATGATTTCGTTGGTTTTTACATTGTCGGCTTCGGCTTCGTAGTTCAGCAAAATGCGATGATTCATCACATCCAACGCTACCTCTTTAATGTCTTCCGGCAATACATAATCGCGACCCTCCATATAAGCAGCGGCTTTGGCCGCGAGGTTTAAATTAATACTTGCGCGTGGCGAGGCGCCAAACTGAATATAGGGGGCTATGTCGTTAAGTTTGTATTCAAGCGGCTTGCGCGTGGCAAACACCAGTTCAATAATATAACGCTCCAGCGATTCGGAAATCTTTACTTTGTTAACCTGTTCGCGGATGTCGTAAATATCTTCTTTTGTGAGCAATGCGTTTACCGTAAAATCAAATTTCATGTTTGATATTCTGCGCATCACTTCCAGTTCCTGGTCTTTTGTGGGGTAGTCCACAAACACTTTCATCATAAAGCGGTCTATCTGCGCTTCCGGCAACGGGTATGTGCCTTCGTTTTCTACCGGGTTTTGTGTTGCCAGCACAAGAAAGGGGCGGTCGAGTTGAAACGTGGTTTCGCCAATTGTTACCTGCTTTTCCTGCATGGCCTCCAACAATGCCGATTGAACTTTAGCCGGTGAGCGGTTAATCTCATCGGCCAAAATAATGTTGGCAAAAATCGGCCCCTTCTTCACTTCAAATTTTGCTTCGCGTTGGTTATAAATCATCGTGCCTACCAGGTCGGCCGGTAGCAAATCGGGTGTAAACTGAATGCGTGAAAAATCAAGGTGCAGCACGCGCGCCAGCGTACTTACCGTTAACGTTTTTGCCAGGCCGGGCACGCCTTCCAGCAAAATGTGGCCGTTGGTAAACAGCCCGATGAGCAAGCGGTTAACCATGTACTCCTGCCCTACCACTACTTTGCCTACCTCGGCAATTACCTGACTGATTTTTTCTTTATGCTGAACGTGTTTTTCGGCAACCACAACTTCCATAACCGTATTGAATCAAACCTTAATTAATACCCTGTTAACGTAAATAAACCGCTAAAGTAGCGCAATTTTAAGGATTTTGCTTCAAAAAGTGATGAACAGCAAAACGCAGCGGTTAATGGCGGTATGCTATTCCTTAAACGTAAGTTTGAAATAGATAAGTGTAGCCACCAACACACACATAATGGCGTTGCATAAAATAACCGGCCCCAGGTTGCTTGCTACGCCATACACCATCCACACAATAGTGCTGGTGAACACAATCAAAATCATCGTCAGGCTTAAATCGCCAACGCTTTTGGTTTTCCAGGCTTTATATACCTGCGGAAAAAAGGTTATGGCACTTAAAAAACTTCCCACATAACCGGTAACATCTATCCACGACATAAACTTAAATGTTTAACTATTAAAGAGTACGTTCAATTACACAATAACAGCAAATGTACTATATACTCAAAACCAAACCACCTCAAACCCTCGTGGGTTTTGCAGATATGAATTAACCAGGTTCTGTACGGTAGCGGTTTCTACTCCGGTGCGCACATAATTCTTAGCTTCCTCTATATCACGAATAGAAACATCGCGGTCAACAAAACCAAAGCCAATATATTTTCCATGCTCAACCAATACAAGCGAGTGCTCGTGTGCTTTTCTTCCTTTACCGATAATCGCCACCGACTCATCTAAACCATGAAACGATTCAATAGCCTTGTACACGCGCTTGTTGTATTTCTTCACTTGCTCAATACCCATACACGCGCCCTTGCAATCGCCAATCTGGTACTGAAAGCAAAGACCTTTTGAAAGTTGCAGGCCGCACAACTTCGGGCACAAGTCGAACTCGCGCACTTTCTCCCATAAAAAATTCCAGGCATCGCCTTTTGAACTGAATTTAATCAACGGCTTTGAGCCACGCTTAACCACGTTCACATTAAAGCGATGGTAGCCCGTGCGGTCTTCATAATCATAAATGCCCCATTCTTCAATTTTTGATTTTTGTGCCCTGTTATACTTAGGCCACAACCTGCGTATTTCCTGCGACTCAAGAATAAGCGCAATCAACTCGTTACCGGTTAATTCGTATGTAATGTGATGAATCTCATTCCTGATTTTCGAGCGATTCCATTCGCGTGCATCACCGGTAAAATGTCCGGCAATACGTTTTTTAATATTGATAGCCTTGCCCACATAAATCACATGACCGCGTTCATTTAAAAAATAATAAACGCCCGGTTTGGCCGGTAGCTTGTCAAATTCTTCTTTGGGTAAGTTGGGTGGTAAAATCGTTTCGCCCGAATTGCGTTTCAGCGTGCTGAGAATATACCCGTCTTCATCGCGGTTAAGCAACTTGGAAAAAATTATCGCAGTGGCTTCGGCATCACCGCCTGCACGGTGCCGGTTTTTAATGCTCACGCCCAAACTTTCGGCCAGGCTTCCTAAACTATATGAACGCAAGCCCGGAATGATCTTCCGGCTTAACCGCACCGTACAAAGTTTTTTAGACTGCCAGTTCATACCAGCAAGGTCAAACTCTTTCTTTAAAAAAGAATAATCAAAATGTGCATTGTGTGCCACAAACACACGGCCTTCCAACAGGTTCATAATCGAGTCGGCAACTTCTTCAAACGGTGGCGCCTGCTCTACCATTTCAGTTGTAATGCCCGTAAGCCCGGTAATGTAAAACGGGATTTTCCTACCCGGATTAACAAGGGTATAAAAGTGGTCTGTTATCTCAATACCATTGTGGTGATAAATGGCTATTTCCGTAATCCGGTGATTGTCAGCATAGCCCCCGGTAGTTTCTATATCAACAATGGCGTACATAAAAAGCAAGTTAGTATTTGATAAACCGACAGAAAAGCGGAATATTGAAAAGAATATTTTTTGCTATGGATGGAATTATTCGTTTTCTGCTAAACGGTCTGGCTGTGTTTCTTACGGCTCTTTTGCTGCCGGGTGTGCATGTTGAGGGTTACGGCTATGCCTTGTTGGTAGCCCTTGTGCTGGCCATTGTTAATGCTATTGTAAAACCGATATTAGTGGCGCTTACCATTCCCATTACGTTTGTTACGTTCGGGTTGTTTCTGCTGGTAATCAACGCCCTGATGATTTTGCTGGTTGACTGGCTTATTGTTAGCGGCTTTGAGGTGGACGGCTTTTGGTGGGCGCTGCTGTTCAGTTTGATTCTGTCGCTGTTTAATAGTTTGTTGGGAGATTTGGCCGGGAGTATAAAACGTTAATAGCACCCGAAATTCCCGTTTTGATATTTAAAATCCCTCACTAAATTTGCAGTCCCTTTTGGGATACGCGGGAGTAGCTCAGTTGGTAGAGCACGACCTTGCCAAGGTCGGGGTCGCGAGTTCGAGTCTCGTTTCCCGCTCAAACCCCTCTCCAATAAAGAGAGGGGTTGTTTTTTGAAAGAGGTTTCACAACCTGCCTTGGTGGTGGAATTGGTAGACACGCAGGACTTAAAATCCTGTGGCTAGTAATAGCCGTGCGGGTTCAAGTCCCGCCCGAGGTACAAAAAAAGCCGCGATTGCGGCTTTTTTTGTTATGCTGTTTTCCTCAACTCCTCGTCCATTTCCAGCTTCAATTGCCGGGCATGGTCTTTATCTTTCGAGTATTTAACGTGTTTCGGCACCCCTTTCAAATCCCAAATCAGCCCCATCCACGAAAGCGCCTTCAACATGTACCAGGTAATGTCAATTTCCCACCAGAAAAAGCCCTGCCGCGAAGCCACTTCATAATAATGGTGATTGTTATGCCATCCTTCACCTAAGGTAAGCAAGGCCAGCCACACGCTGTTGCGTGATTCATCTCCGGTTTTATAACGCTGGCGCCCAAACTTGTGCATAATAGAGTTGATAGAGAATGTTCCGTGATACAAAATCACCGTACTCAGGAAAAACCCGATAAATAAGGTTGACAGTCCGGCCGAAGTGAACATCATGGTAATGCTTCCTCCGTTCACAATCCCGCCAAGGGCAGTAACAATAACCGCAAGCACAACAGGCGGAACCAAATAATGCTTGTTCAGCCAAACCAGTTCAGGGTATTTTGCATAATCGCCAATTACTTTATAGTCGGTTTCTTTAAAATCAGGCCCTACAATCCAGCCAATGTGCGAATACCAGAAACCATAAATCTTCATCGAGTGCGGGTCGGCAGGTGTATCGCTGTGGCGATGGTGATGCCGGTGATGCGCAGCCCACCACAAGGCTCCTTTTTGTGCAGAGGTTTGTGCCATAAACGCAATTACAAACTGAAACCACCGCGAAGTTTTATACGACTTGTGCGCAAAATACCGGTGATAACCCCCGGTAATCCAGAACATACGGAATACATACAGGAAAATACAAACCATCCAGTCGAAAAAGGTAGCGCCCGTCCAGATGGCAGCAAGAGGGATAAGATGAACAATCGCAAAAGCAATCTCCTGCTTCAATATTGGCTTTCTGCGAACTTCCGGTGTTAGTGTTGTGTCAGTCATACTAAATATAATGAACAGCGTGTTCTGTAATTATGGTTCCGGCCAGGTGTTAACGTTACAAAAATAAGGGTTTTCTCCTGTTAGTAAGATGATTAAGGTCATGTTCGGCACTAACAACCGTAAGGCGATTTTATACCAATCCGCCCTGAAAACTGCATTTTTTTAAGCTATCTTTGTAAAATTTATGAACCCGGCACAAACCATAACGCTTTACCAACCGATGCTGTATGCCATAGCCTACAACCTGGTGCGCTGCAAACAGGATGCGGAAGACATTGTGCAGGAAACTTTTTTAAAGTGGCTGAATGCCGAGCAGGAAAAAATTCAGAACCTGAAAGCTTACCTGATTAAAGCCGTTACCAACAACTGCCTCAACCACCTGAATGCCCTGAAACGCAAAAAGGAAGAGTACCTGGAGTCCATTCATCTGCCGGAGTTTATTATCAAAATCAAGGAGTCGAATTTTGCACACATTGACCTTGACGCTTACTTAGCCGGAGCCATGAAGGTATTGCACACAAAGCTTGAACCATTGGAACGCGCTGTGTTTTTGCTGAAAGAAGTTTTTGACGTGGACTATGATACTTTGCACACAACATTTGATAAAAAGAAAGACCACCTCCGGCAGTTGTTAAGCCGCGCTAAAAAGAAACTGGAAGAAGAAAAAGCTAAAATCCATTTCGATTTGCCTTCCGCCTCCTCTATGTTAGAGGGTTTTAAAAAAGCCTGTCAGGGCGATACAGATGAGCTGATTGATTCGTTGAAACGCGATATCTGGTTTCAGCCTGAAAATCCCGAAAAGGAATAATTTTTAAAATTTTCTCAAAATCCTGTCACAAAACGAAAACAGGTTTGTCTTACAGTAAATCGCGCTATGCCACCGGTATGCCCGATTTATATTGTTTTACATAAATCTTAACCTGTTTCATGACAATCATTCTCATTTTTTTCGTAGCGCACTGGTATTTGTCGCTGTTTTTCCAAACGTTCTTTCTTCATCGCTATGCCGCACACAAGGCCTTTACGATGAATAAATTCACTGAAAAAGTATTTTATGTTCTTACCTGGATATTTCAAGGTTCAAATTATTTAAGCGCCTATGGCTATGGTGTTATGCACCGTATGCACCACGCTTTTGCCGATACTGAAAACGACCCGCATTCGCCCAAGTATGACGAAACCATCTGGAACATGATGTGGAAAACCAAAACCATTTACTCGGCCATTGCCAATGGCAAAATGGTAGTAGATAAACGCTTTACTGAAGGTGTGCCTCAATGGGAAGCGTTCGATAAGTTTGCCCGTTCGTGGCCGTCACGCATTTTCTGGGCTGCCGTTTACACCATGATTTACGTTCAGTTTGCAACGACATGGTGGCTGTGGTTGCTGTTACCGATTCATTTTTTAATGAGCCCTATTCATGGCGCCATTATCAACTGGTTTGCACATAAGTATGGCTACCGCAATTTTGAAGTGGGCGATACTTCTAAAAATTTCCTTCCTGTCGATTTCCTGATGATGGGCGAAAGCTACCACAACAATCACCACAAGCATGGTTCGCGTGCAAACTTTGGCGGCATCCGCTGGCACGAAATTGACCCTACCTATTTAGTTATTAAGGTATTGGACAAGCTGGGGATCATTCAGATAGCCAAAACACGCAACTTGCAGGTTGCAGAGGTGAAAGAAGCCGCTTAATTACTGTTATAGCTCTGATAGCTTGAGTTACGGTTTATTCTATTACCTTTGTGGCTTAAACAATTTTAACACCGGTCAGTGGGCTAAACCCTTCTGGCCATAACAACAAAACAAAACAATGAAAGAAGGAACAGTAAAGTTCTTCAACGAAGCCAAAGGATTTGGCTTTGTAAGAGAAACAGCAACCAATGAAGAGTTTTTCGTGCACGTATCAGGTCTGGTAGACCAGGTTCGCGAGAATGACGAAATCACATTCGAGGTTACTCAAGGAAGAAAAGGATTGAATGCCGTTAATGTACGATTGGTCAATAATTAATTCTCCACACGCACAAGCACAAAGCCAGGCCTCACCGTCTGGCTTTGTTTTTTTCTATCTTTGCAACATTCATGACATTCCAGGATTTTAATTTCGATCAGAAGCTCAATGAAGGGCTTGATTCAATGGGCTATGAAAAGCCTACCCCCATACAGCAGCAGGCCGTTCCTGTTATTCTTCAAAACAAAGATGTAATAGCCTGCGCCCAAACCGGCACCGGAAAAACTGCGGCCTACATTCTTCCGGTAATCAATAAAATGATTCATGCCGACCACCGGCATCTTAACACTTTAGTTATTGCGCCCACCCGTGAGTTGGCCCAGCAAATTGACCAACAGATTGAGGGCTTCGCCTACTTTACCGGCATCAGTTCCATACCGGTGTATGGCGGGGGAGATGGCGCGACCTGGGATGTACAGAAACGCGCCCTTGAACAAGGAGCCGATATTGTAGTGGCTACACCCGGACGGTTAATTGCCTTACTGGCCGCAGGCACAACTGTATTCGACCACCTGCAACATTTGATTTTAGACGAAGCCGACCGCATGTTAGACATGGGCTTCTATGATGACATTATAAAAATTGTAAACTACCTGCCCAAACAAAGACAAACGTTGTTATTTTCGGCTACGATGCCACCTAAAATTCGTGCGCTGGCAAACAAAATTCTTAACCAGCCCGAAGAAATAAACATCGCCATAGCAAAACCGGCTGCCGGAATAAGGCAGGAAGCATTTGTTGTGTATGATGCGCAGAAAGAAAAACTGTTGAGTCATATTCTTAAAACATATACCTGGAACAGCATCATATTGTTTGCCTCTACAAAGGAAACCGTGAAGAAACTTGATTCCGCTTTCAGGCGGTCTAACATTCCGGCCAAAGCCTTTCACTCCGATTTGGAACAAACCGAGCGCGAACAAATTTTACGCGCCTTTAAAAACAAACAGGTCAACATTATTATTGGTACAGATGTGCTCTCGCGTGGCATTGATGTAGAGGGCATCAGTATGGTTATCAATTGGGATGTGCCCCCCGACCCGGAAGATTATGTGCACCGCATTGGCCGGACGGCACGCGCTGAAACAACCGGCACGGCCATTACCTTTGTTAATGAAAAAGACCAGAAACGATTCTCAGGCATTGAAACCCTGATTGGTTCGGAAATACCCAAACTGCCGTTGCCGGAATTCCTGGGCGAAGGGCCGGTGTATAACCCGCAGGTAAAACGAAAAAGCGATTTTAATGGTCGCAAAAAAAGGTTCCGCAAAAACCGCAATCCCAACGCGAAAAGGTCGTCTTGATTCTCCCGTATCACATGATCATGTGATTTGCAGCGTTCACTAATTTATATAGCTTGCTCTCATATTCGTTGCAGTTTCTCCATTTTAAAACCCCAAACCAAATGAGAAAGCACATTATCACCCTTTCACTTTTGTTGCTCGTTACCGTTTCATTCGCACAAATGCAGGTTGCCGTTGGTCTGAAGGGCGGGCTTAACCTGTCCAGCTTTAATGTTTCGTATGAAGCTTCATGCTGTAATGAAGGTAAGAATTATAAAAGCCTCTTGGGTTATCATGCCGGTGTTTTCGCTTCATTAAAATTTAACAAGCTTGTTGTTCAGCCGGAAATACTTTATTCACAGCAGGGAACTAAATTTGCTTATTCGGGTTGGGATTCCGATGACTGGCAATCTGATTTTACCTATATAAATATTCCTGTGCTTGTGAAATACTCCATTGTTCAAACAGGAATCGGTGATATTACTATACAGGCCGGGCCGCAATTCGGCCTTTTACAAAAAGCTGAAACCAATTTTTATGATTTTGACGGGGACGGTGCGCAAGAACGGCCGAAAACAGATGTAAAAGAGGATTATAAAAAATCCGATCTGGGGCTTATTCTTGGAGCAGGATGGGATTTACCTTTCGGGCTGAGCCTGGATGTGCGATACAACCTGGGCTTACAGAACATTGGTTCTTACGAAGGAGATAACGGGCCTAAAGAAATCAAAAACCAGGTGCTCCAGGTTTCAGTCGGCTACAAGCTGCTGAAGTTCGGGCGCTAATAAATAATTCTTCTTCTGTCTTTGGTGATTTTCTCCACGCGGGCGTTGTTACCGGAATATTTGTTTCATATTGCCGTGTCGCTTTAATGTTGCCACTAAAGGTAATAACCGTTTTCATTTTGCTCTTATAACAATATTGAGCCTGACCGTATCATGCACCAATTCGTCTGCAAGACCTTTATACGCAACCCCAAACTGTTGCCGGTCGAACCGGATATCTGCGAACGCAACAAACAGCGCATCAGTTTGCGTGCTCGGACTAATTTCCGCTTTCCATCGTTTGGAAACTCCTTTAATGGTCAGATTACCTACCACTAAATACCTTTCTGCCTTGTTGGGATGAGGGCGCACGTCAACAATCTCGAATTTTGCTGTGGGATATTTAGCCACGTCAAAAAAATCCGCATCCTTCAAATGATTCTCTAATCTTTTCTTTGGAACGGGGTCGGTGTCGGGAATGTCAGTGCACGTGATGGTAGTCATGTCAATCACAACATAACCGCCCGTCAGTTTGTTGTCTTTCATCATCACTTTTCCTTCTTTAACATTAACCGTACCCTGATGATAGCCTATTACTTTAGTGCCCGTCCAGGTTACTTTTGAATCGGTTGTAACCACGTTCAACGCTGTTTGAGCAATTAAAAAGTTCGTGCAAAGCAAAACAAGAATTGCCAGCACTATACGTGTATGTTGTTTACTGTTTTTCATCGTATTAATAATTAGGAATGTTTAAACCAAGAATAATATCGCGTTTGCCAATCCACATGCCTTTCTCATTTTTCTTCAGGCTGATAATGCCGTTGCCTCCACGATTCCCTGCCCGTGATCTTTCCTTGTTCGTCAGCAATGGGTCATCTTCAAACAGGTAGTCGTCAAGCCAGTAATAGCCTTTACCGGGTTCGCTGATGATGGGATGAATGTGTTGCGGTTCGCTACCGTCAGGGTACGCTTTCGGCCTGATTGTTTTAAATTCATACCGGCCATTCGCATCGGTTTTCATCCAGCCGCGCAAGTGGCCATGCCGTTTGCCTTGCGTTTGATTTGGGGCAAGGGAATAATATCCTTCATTATCTGTATGATGAACATACAAGATAACTCCAGGTGCAGGAGTCTTACCGTCTTTTTTATAAATCGTTCCGCTTATAATCAGCGGTTCGCCCGGCTCGTTGGGCGGGGCAACGGTTGTTTGCCATGAAAGGCGCGAAGGCATGCCCTCGAATATAAGTTCGCACCAGCCTTCTTCACAGTCGTCAATCTTTTTTTCTGTTTGGCGATTGGGTTGAGTCTGCCCGTCCGATAGGCGGGCGCACCCTGTAACGAGTACCCCACACATGAGGGCGAATGTCAACCAGAATATTCTTTTCATAAGCGTTGTTGATTTAATACATCCTGAAATACGAACAGGGCGTGTTCACGGCCAACACTTCCTGACATACTGCATGATTTTCTTGACGAAACGCATTACTTTCCGGTTTATGCAGTCGGTAAATCACGTACTTTTAAAGTATGAATCGCTTCTTTCAATACAAACTCGACCATGTACTCTTTTGGGCGCTTACTATTTTCTTTCACGGCTACACTCGCCTGGCATTGATTGAAACAGCCGGGACAGAACAATTTTTACTTGAAATCCTTGTTCGCAATATCCTGCTGGCCGGTGTAATCTACATCACCATACTGTTTATTATTCCCAACCTTGTATCAGGAAAAAAAGTAACTTCCTCAATAGTGATATTATTCTTCATCATTGCGCTTTATGTGTTGTTGAAAGGTGCACATGACGTTTATCGCTACACACATATAAACAATTGGGAAATTGAACGAACGGGATTATTCTTCACTCAGTCGCTGTATAATTTCTCCATTGTTCTGTTTTACCTTGCCTTTGCTTCGGCCATGCACCTCAGTAAACAATGGTACTTGCAACGTGAACACATTCGCAAAATAGAATTAGAAAAACTGAACACGGAGCTGGAGTATTTGAAAGCTCAAATCAATCCGCACTTCCTGTTTAATTCTCTTAACACGGTTTTCTTCAAGATTGACAAGCAAAACATACAGGCACGCGAAACCCTTGCAATGTTTTCAGACATGTTGCGTTACCAGTTGTATGAGTGTAATGGCCACGAAGTTCCGGTTGAAAAAGAGGTGAGCTACCTGAAAAATTATGCTGACCTGCAACGGCTGCGCAGGGATGAAAACTACGACATCCGGTTTTCGGTCAGCAATGACCTGGCGAACTTTACACTGCCCCCGTTGCTGTTGCTCCCTTTTGTAGAGAACGCCTTCAAACACGTTTCAGATTTTGCAGACCGGAAAAATGAAATCAAAATCGACCTTCGCAAATCAGGAAATCTTTTTCAACTTAATGTGCGTAATACAAAAGACACAAGGCAATCTCCCGATAACGGGGGAATCGGGCTGAAAAATGTAAAACGAAGGCTGGAATTGCTGTATAATAACCATCACCGGCTTGATATTATTGAGAAGCCGGAAAACTTTGAAGTTAACCTTGAAATTCAACTCTCAACCACGCAGCCTTGAAATTGAACTGCCTTATTGTTGATGACGAACCGGTTGCCCGCAACGGGCTGGAAGAGTACGTGAACGAAGTGGACTTTCTACATCTTGCCGGGAAATGCGAAAATGCTATTAAAGCATCTGCTTTGCTTAATGAAGGAAATATCGATTTGCTTCTTCTGGATATTCACATGCCCAAACTTTCAGGTATTGAATTTTTAAAAACACTGAAGAACCCACCTATGGTTATCTTCAGCACGGCTTATTCCGAATATGCTCTTGAAGGGTATTCTCTTGATATTATAGATTATCTTGTAAAGCCCATTCCTTTCGAGCGTTTTTTCAAGGCCGCGCAAAAAGCCTTCGACTTCTATGAGCTAAAGCAAAAGGCAGAATTATCATCAATGCCATCACCGGAATACTTCTTCATCAAGTGTAATCATAAATTTGAAAAAGTGAATTACAGCGATGTGCTATATGTGGAAGCCATGCAGAACTACTGTACCATTCATATCCCTGACAGGAAAATGATTACTTATATAACACTTACCGCATTGGAAGAACAGTTTCCAAAAGAGCGGTTTCTGAAAGTACATAAGTCCTTTATCATATCCCTCGAAAAAGTAAGCGCTCTTGACGGCAATGAAATCGTAATCGGCAATGCGCGTATTCCAATCAGTCGGAGCCTGAAAGATGAGGTAACGCAAAAAATTATTGGCAATAATCTGTTCAAAAGAGGCTAACGTCAATTATCCAACCGGATTAACTGACCGTTAACGACTACTGCCTTTACAACGTCATTCACTTTAAAAACCAATGAAGGGTTACTGCCCAGCCGTAATGTTTCAACAACAGCCGGCATGGTGTTGTGAATGTTAACCTGTGGCGAAATATTTGTTGAAAATTTATCGACCGGTTCGCGCACAACGAAATCGGTAAAGCCAAGTTTTAATAAAGCAAACAAGTCGGCTTGTTGCAAATCGTTGACTGTATTAAAAACAGTTGGATAAAGTTTGCCCCATTGCACCACCATACCCGAAGCATCGAACTTGTTAAAGGCAACAGACGTGCGCAGGTCGCCCAAATCGCTTACGTAACCCGTAGCGTAATAGTGTCGCGCAGTTATGTTTTGCGTTTCTCTCCGGTCAAATGCCGCATCACGAATAAGCCCTTCAATATTTACATTGAGGAGTAACAATTCATGTAATCTCCGTGAAGCATTTTTAGGAATTTCGTTGTACTTTTTAACAGCAATTTTTTTGTAGGACGATGACGCAATGCTTTCTAATGCACTGATGATAAGCACAAAATTTAATTTACGGACTTCCTGCCGCTCAAAGTCCTGTTGAAACCCTCCCGATTCAACCAATACAGTTCGCGTACCCCACTTTTGTATGTTGTCGCCAAAAGCGCGCGGCTCAAAATCATCCGGGTAAATGCCTACCTGGTTGGGTATAAACGACTGCAACCGGTCGTAGATGTAGCGCACCAACTTCATAGCATCTCCGCGCGATTTATTTATATCGCGGTTTTCATTGAAGGCAGGAGCCAACAACGAAACAGATGCCGCTTTTCCTGCTACCGAAGTTCCCCGTCCCTGGTCGTGCAGGTTAAAACCCCAGTCGGCTTTCAGGCTATCGCGTATGTGTTTTAAAATTCTTCCTTCCGGTGTTTGTAAACGAAGCGCATCGCGGTTGATGTCAATGTCATGATAATTTCTGCGGACAAACCGCATGGCGCCATCGGGGTTAAGCATGGGTATAACATGCAGCGTCATGCTCTTTTTAATTTTTTCGCGAATAGTATCAAACCCATCGTTTGATGAAGAGAGCCATCTGAAAATATCCATCAGTGCCTGCGTGGCCGTGGGTTCATCGCCATGCATCTGCGACCAGAGTAAAATCTGTACGGGGCCATTGCCATACGTAACCAATGAAATGGGTCGTCCTTCAACCGACTGACCAACTTCTTTCGTTGCAAAATTATTATCTAACTGGCGCAGCAATGCCTGGATGTCTTCCGGCTTGAAACGCCTGTCGGATAAGGAGATTTCTTTGTACGCATCATAACGCGCATAGAGTTGCTGATGAAGTTGAGCCGACACCGGGGTGATGTAAGCAACGATAAAAAGGATAATGAGATAGCGCATATTAAATTGATTGTTTATTTTTTAGCCTGACTAATTTATAATTATGCAATTTAAAACATGTTTTCTTCTGATTTGATTTTTATTTTGTAAGTCGTTAGGTTTGTAACGGCTAACGTTACAGGTCGTGATTGAATCCTTTCGGAATAAAAAACTGAAGTTGTTCTATGAAAAAGGGATTCGTTCGGGGTTAAACCAGTCGCATATTTCAAGGATCAGAAGAATACTCACTCAATTAGATGCGGCTGCGGATATCCGCGATTTGGAGGAACCGTCTTTTGGGCTTCATGCCTTGCATGGAGATTTAAAAGGTTTCTGGGCAAAAGAAGTAAACGGCAACTGGCGGATTATTTTCCGCATAGAAAATGGCCATGTTTATGATGTTGATTATTTAGACTATCATTAAAAACTATGATGTACAATCCATGCCACCCTGGAGAAATCCTGCGGGAAGACTACCTGAAACCAATGGATATTTCCGTTACCGAATTTGCAAAGCAAATCGGGGTTTCCCGGAAAGTATTATCCGATGTGGTCAATGAAAAGGCCGGCATCAGCCCGCTTATGTCGTTGCGTTTGTCTAAGGCGCTTAACAAATCGCCTCAGTTCTGGCTCATTATGCAAATGAATTATGATTTGTTTCACGTTCAGAAAAGGTCGCGCAAAGCGATAAGTGCCGTAAAATCTGTAAAGTGGAAAAGAGGGGGTAAAAAAATTCCGGCTTGATTATTTCTTCAGCACACTCAACACCTCATTCAACTTCAGCAACGCCTCCACCGGGCTGATGGTGTTGATGTCGATACCATCCAACATTTCCTGCACCTGTTTGTATTTCGGGTCTATCTCAAACAAGCTCATCTGGTGTGTGGCTTTGGGTAATTCCTGCAAATTGGTTTTTTGCTCGTTCTTCTGTTTATCTTTTTCGAGGAAGTGCAGCACCTCATTTGCACGGATTACCACCTTGTTTGGGATGCCCGCTAATTGCGCCACATGAATACCAAAGCTGTGTTCGCTGCCTCCTTCCTTTAGTTTGCGCATAAAAATAATTTTGTCGCCAACTTCTTTCACGCTTACGTTGAAGTTTTTCACGCGCACAAAATCTTCCGCTAACTGATTCAGCTCATGGTAGTGCGTGGCAAACAACGTTTTCGGACGGAAGTCCTTATGCTGATGCAGGTATTCTACAATTGCCCAGGCAATGGAAACGCCATCATAGGTGGAAGTGCCCCTGCCGATCTCATCCATCAAAATCAAACTGCGGTCGCTGAGGTTGTTCAGGATGCTTGCCGTTTCAATCATCTCCACCATAAACGTAGATTCGCCTTTCGACAAATTATCGGAAGCGCCCACACGGGTAAATACCTTATCTACCAAACCTATACTTGCGGCATCTGCCGGAACAAAGCTGCCGATTTGCGCCATCAACACAATTAATGCTGTCTGCCTCAATAAGGCCGACTTACCCGCCATGTTTGGCCCGGTGATGATGAGTATCTGTTGGGTTTCGTTGTCGAGATATACATCGTTGGGCACATAACTTTCGCCAACAGGCAATTGCTTTTCAATAACCGGGTGACGACCGGCCTTAATATCAATTACTGTTGATTCATTCACTTCCGGGCGGGCATACTTATTCAATCGTGCTACGTGCGCAAACGACAGGAAGCAATCCAACACTGCAAGCGTGCGTGCGTTTTGCTGAATTTGCGCAACAAAATCACCGGCATGTTGCACAAGTTCCTGAAAGAGTTTTTGTTCAATCACTACCAGCTTATCTTCGGCATGAAGAATTTTCTCTTCATATACTTTCAGTTCTTCGGTAATGTAGCGTTCGGCATTTACCAATGTTTGCTTCCGTATCCAGTCAGGCGGAACTTTGTCTTTGTTGGCGTTGCTTACTTCTAAGTAATATCCAAAAACCTTGTTGTACGAAATCTTTAATGAGTTGATGCCCGTGCGTCCAATTTCGCGCTTCTGGATTTGCAGTAAAAAATCCTTTCCGGAGAAGGCTATCTTGCGCAGTTCATCTAACTCGGCATGAATACCATCTTTGATAATGCCGCCCTGATGCGAAAGCATGGGCGCATCATCGCGCAATTCTTTCTCAATTTTTTCCAACAGAAACTCGCACCGGTTTAACTGGTCGCCTAATTTTTTCAGTTCGGGCGATGCGTGTTGTTCCAATAAACTTTTAACCGGCAATGTGCGCTGCAATGATTTTTTCAGTTGCAGCATTTCGCGTGGGTTAATCCGGCCAACGGCCACTTTTGAAATAAGTCGCTCTAAATCGGCAATGTGGCGTAGTTCTTCTATTAGCTTTTCAGCGAGTTCGGGTTGCTGAAAGAAAATGTCAACCACTTTTAAACGCTCATCAATCTGGTTTTTTTCTTTCAGCGGAAGCACCATCCATTTGCGCAACTGGCGCGAGCCCATAGGCGTAACCGTGTGGTCGAGTACGTTAATTAACGGCACGCCACTTTCAAAAGGCGAAGCAATCAATTCAAGGTTGCGGATGGTGAATTTATCTAACCAAACATATTTATCCTCATCAATGCGCGAAACGGATGCAATATGCTGTGTGTCCTTATGTTCGGTAGCTTCGAGATAATGAAGAGTGGCACCGGCTGCCACAATGGCTTCCGTCAGACCGTCAATACCAAAACCCTTCAGGGTTGCCGTTTTAAACTGGTTCAACAGTTTTTCCTGCGCAAAATCAAACGCATACACCCAATCGTCTAATGCAAACGTGGCGTGGTCTTCGCCAACCTGTTTTTCAAAATTCTCGCGTTGATTTTTACTGAAAATAATTTCGGCAGGCGCAAAGCTCTGAATGAGCTTGAACACATAATTGCTGCTGCCCTGCGCCACATAAAACTCGCCCGTGCTGATGTCTAAAAACGCTACGCCAAAACTTTGTTTGCCGGAGAAAATCGAAGCAAGAAAATTATTCTGCCTTTTCTCCAGCACATTATCATTAAACGACACGCCTGGCGTTACCAATTCCGTAACACCGCGTTTCACGATGCCTTTCACAAAGCGCGGGTCTTCGAGTTGGTCGCATATCGCCACACGATGACCGGCACGAACAAGTTTGGGTAAGTAGGTGTCTAACGCATGATGCGGAAACCCGGCCAGTTCAATTTCAGAAGCAGAGCCATTGCCGCGTTTGGTGAGTGTAATGTCCAGCACGTTGGCAGCCCGGATGGCATCTTCACCAAAGGTTTCATAAAAATCGCCCACACGAAAAAGCAACAGCGCACCGGGGTATTTTACCTTGATGGCGTTGTACTGTTTCATAAGGGGAGTTTCGGATGCGTTTTTTCCGGCCATGTGGCAAATATAATTAAGTGATGATGAGTTTACCGGAATGTTGAATTTGTTTTCCTTGTATATTTACTGAAACCTAAACCCATACCTTATGACTGAAAATAAAACTCCCATTCCTCCTCAATTAGGTGAGTGGCTTTCCCGGAACAGGTTAAAAATTGAATTGATACTTACGGTTCCGGCCTTAGTCTTCTATTTTACCGTAAACAATCAGGAGATACTAATGGTAACCATGACCACTCTTGCAGCATTTTATTTTTTAAGCGCATACATAAAAGTTGATGTAGAGGAGATGTTCGGTCTGATCGCTTTGAAAGTAGTGAACATTTCTTGTGCGGTATGTGTTCTTAGCTTGCTCTTTAAAACACTGGCTCTTGAAGGAGCCCAACACATGATGCTTGTTGGTTCTCTGTCAATTGCATCTGGTGTTTTAATCATACTTGCCATGTGGGTAAAATCGCAAAACCGGAATTACCTTCCTTTTCTTATCCGTGCGTTGATCCTGGGCTTTATAACCGGATGGGTTTTTCTGCCGGAGATTAGGGAAATGATGGCGTAATGTGTATCGGGTTGTTTTATGCAGTGTTAACTTTACCGCATGAAAAAACTCAAACTCGAAGAACTTGGCCGTATTTCCATTGACCAGTTTAAAGAAGCTGAAAAAATTCCGCTTTGTATTGTGCTCGACAACGTGCGCAGCCTGCACAACGTAGGCTCGGCTTTCCGCACGGCCGATGCGTTTCGTATTGAAAAAATTTATTTAACAGGCATTACCGGCACACCGCCACACCGCGAGATTCACAAAACGGCATTAGGCGCAACGGAGTCGGTAGATTGGGAGTATGCCGAAAAGGCAGAAGACATTGTTCAGCGCCTGAAGGCTGACGGCTATAAAATTATTGTGATTGAACAAACCGATGTCAGCACTCCGCTTCAGCAATTCGCGGCTGCAAAAAATGAAAAGCTGTGCCTGGTTTTTGGTAATGAAATTAACGGTGTAACAGATGAAGTCATTGCCCAGGCCGATGTCGCCCTTGAAATTCCGCAATCGGGCACCAAGCATTCGTTGAATATATCGGTTTGCATAGGAATAGTCGTTTGGGAAATCTGCCGCAATCGGTAGTTCTGATTGACGTAATTGTTATTTTGCAGGGAAACCAACTCCCAGTGTTCAACCGGCTTATCGAACAATTTAATGACTTACGTTACCAGGCGCAGATTATTATTCTTATCTGCGTATTTGGTCTTTTACGCATGCTCATCACCATATTGTTCGACATTAAAAACCAAGTTCACCAGGCTGAGTTAATTGTTGACATCCTGCTTTTATTCGTTATTTTTTCGTTTTTCTATGTTAGCTGGCGAAAAGATTTTCAGAATATTTCCATTGCTTCGGGCGTACTGCTTTCACTGCTGCTGGCATTCAATTTTTTACAACTGGGGGGCATAGCTGGATATAGCAAGTTCAATTATTTCGCGTCCATCTATTTCATAATTATGGTGTACGGACAACGCAAAATGTACACATCCATAATTTTCAACCTGTTACTGTTGCTGGCCGTGCTGATCATAAGCCTCTTATCGCCTCACTGGCTTGGGTATATAAATTTTGGCGCCTCCTTTCAAACCATCGATTTCTGGTTTACGCTGATTATGCTCTCAGTTTTTACCATTTACCTAAAAGAGCTTACTGTTTCGCAGGACAGCAAACTCTCCCAACTTAATCTGAAAATGGCCGAGCAGGTGCGGGAGTCCAGGAAACTGGGTAGGGTACTGGAGCAATCCAACAAGGAATTAAAGCACGTACAAACAAAGCTTGAAGATGAAGTAAGTCGCAGAACGGAGCTGCTGCAAAAGAAAAATCAATCGGTTGAAGAGTTTATTCAACTGAATACTACAGAATTAATTCAGGCAGTTGATGATTTGCTGATTTCGCTGAACCAGGTTCAATCTTCATCTCCCTATGCAACAAATCTGGAGCGCTCAAGTGAAGAGCTTACTTCTGTGACGGACTCTATCCGGACTTCATTGCAAAAAAATTCTTTGCTGGATCGAAAAGTGATCAGAAATTATGAAAGGAACACTTGAGAAAACTATTTTTCGGTTCATCCTGGTACTGGCCGTTACCTACCAGTTCTACCAGGTCATCAACGGGTTGCTCTCTTCAGCATCAACAATACTGCTGAACACCGGTATTGCCTTGTTTATTGCTTTCATTTATTTTCTAACCTTCCGCGTAAAAAACATCAGGTACCTTGCTTTTTCGTTCCACCTGGCGGTGCTGCTCATCATGATATATTTCTGGAAAGAGTCAGGAGGATTGGCGGGAACGGTGCCTCTTGTGGTGTTTATCTATTCAACCTGGATCATCCTGACCTTACGCGGATGGTTGCAGGTACTCATGTTAAGTATTTGCCTGCTTGTTTTCGTCTGCCTTACCGAATTTTCATGGGCCGTTGGAATCCGGGTAGCCGATCCGGGCAAAATTCCTCCCCTGCAATTAGCGATCGATTATTTTGTTATTACTATTATCCTTGCAGCGTTTCTGATTTTTCTGAAGAATAAATTTCTCTCGCATCGTAAGCATATAGAACACCGCCATCAGCAACTACAAAACCTGGCCGGAATTTTATTAAAGCAAACCGATACCCTGCGGCACAGCCAGGAAGAAATCCGCTCCATTAATGAAAACCTGGAGCTGATTATCGAGCAGCGTATCCGCAGGATTGAAGAACGAAATCTACAGTTAGAAGAATACGCTTTCATTAATGCGCACATCGTGCGTGGGCCGTTGTGCCGCATTATGGGGTTAACCACGCTCATTCAACAAGAGCAAAATGATTCCGCGCTATCGGCTGTTCAGGAAAAAGCAAAACATGTAGATGCCATCATCAGGCGGATAAATGAAATTACACGTTAGTCCCTTTCGTTTTCAACCGTTACCTTAGCGGCAAATTTCAACACCTCCATGAGCGACCGCTACAACCAGCGCGGGGTTTCCGCAAGCAAAGAAGATGTACACCAGGCCATCAGCAAACTCGATAAGGGTTTGTACCCAAAGGCGTTTTGTAAGATTGTAGAGGATTACCTGGGGGGTAATCCTGATTACTGCACCGTTATGCACGCTGACGGAGCCGGAACCAAGTCGTCATTGGCGTATATATACTGGAAAGAAACTGGCGACCTTTCCGTTTGGAAAGGCATTGCGCAAGATGCCATTATCATGAACATTGATGATTTACTTTGCGTGGGCGCAACTGACAATATTATTCTTTCTTCCACTATTGGCAGAAATAAAAATCTTATTCCGGGCGAAGTGATTTCCGCTATCATTAACGGAACAGAAGAAGTGTTGGAAATGCTTCGGAAATACGGCCTGAACATTTACAGCACCGGGGGCGAAACAGCCGATGTGGGCGACTTAGTGCGCACTATTATTGTTGATAGTACCGTAACGGCTCGCATGAAGCGCAGTGATGTGATTGACAACGCAACTATTCAGGCAGGCGATGTGATTGTAGGATTGGCTTCTTACGGCAAAGCCTCTTACGAAGATGAATACAACAGTGGCATAGGCAGTAACGGACTAACCTCTGCGCGCCACGATGTGTTTGCAAAAATTTATGCCGACAAATATCCCGAATCGTACAATAAAGATGTTCCCGCTGACTTAGTGTACACGGGGAAATACAACGTTACCGATACCATTCCCGGTGTTGATGTGAATGTAGGCAAACTCGTGCTTTCACCTACACGCACGTATGCACCCGTTATGATAGAAGTGTTTAAAAATCTACGTCAGCATATACACGGGTTGGTGCATTGCAGTGGCGGGGCGCAAACAAAAGTGTTGCATTTCGTAGATGACCTCCACATTATAAAAGATAATCTTTTTGAAATACCTCCGCTTTTTAATCTCATCCACGAATGCAGCAATACCGACTGGAAAGAAATGTATAAGGTGTTCAACATGGGGCATCGAATGGAAATCTATCTGGATGAGAAACACGCTCAACAGGTGATTGATATTTCAGAAAGTTTTGGCGTTGAGGCTAAGGTTGTGGGGAGGGTTGAAAGCTCGGATAAAAAACAGGTTACACTAAAAAATCAAGAGCAGGAATTTGTTTATCATTAAACGATACCAGAAATCAACCCAGTGTTGTACACAACATTGTACATTCTCCTTCTAATTAAATCTTTCTTGCAGAATCTTTTTTCTTAGAAAAATCAACCTGTTTATTGTTATAAAAACTATCAGCGAACAAAGTACCTTAATTGTTATAGGGGGTAACGTGAGTTGGATATGTGAAAAGTTAACAGACTTGATTAAGGCGACAGGAAGAAATAGTAACATAAAGCAACCGATACATGAAAGCAAGAACAGAACATTTGTTTTCTTTCTCCCGGCTTTCTGTGTTTCAACTTTTTCAACCAACCTATCGGCAAACCCTTCAGATGTCTTTAAAAGGCTGCGGCTGATTAATTCTCTTGTTTTTTCTTCAGTCATAATAAACTTCTTTTGTCGTTACCTGTCAGCTTTTCCAATAGCTGCGATAAATTTTTTCTTGCCCGGTGTAATATCACTTTTATGTTGGACTCACTAAAGCCTGTTATTTCCACTATCTCCACAACTTTCAAATCACACAAATAGTATAACCTGAGTAAAAGGGATTCATCCCGTTTCATTATTTCCAATGCTCTGAGAACATACACTCTTCTTTCCTCTTCTATCAGGGCATCCAGTCCGCTTTTTAAACCCGATTCTTTTGACTTGAGCACTTCTTCCTGAACATAACTCTTGTTTTTTTCTTTAGCGTTTAAACAGGTGTTGACAACTATTCGATATAGCCATGTAGAAAAAAGAGAATCGACACGAAACTGCCTGGCATTTCTGTAAACTTTAATAAACGCTTCCTGCAATGCGTCTTCTGCATCTTCCGGGTTCTTTAGTATTGAACAGGCCAGAGAAAAGGAGGTGTCTTTATATTTTTCCACAACTATCCGAAATGCCGAAGTATCGCCTTCACCGATTCTTTTGAGTACTTGAGCATCTGTATCCCTATCCCTCACGTTCTTGCTTTTGGCGGATAAAATGTGCACCAAACAACCCCAGACCGCCCCCAATAAGAATAACTGACCACACCAGCAGGTCAGTAGTGTCTTCCGAAAGGTTCATTACCGTGAATATAGAAGAAGCACCTATTCCGGCAGCTATTCCAATAACGACACAGGCAATTTCTGAATAACTTATCTTAATCTTTGTTGGCGCAATACCTTTTTCGGCCAAAGCCTTTTTGAGAAGATAATTATACCGCGCCAATATATAAATAACTAAAACGGCCGAACCAAACATGCAAAGCGAAAGGATAATGTTTTCAAGATTTTCCATAAGTGAATAATTATAGTCAATAGTTAAAATTCGTCATGAAGATACTTTCCGAGTGTATCATAGAACGTTGATATTTTGTCGCTGTTCATAAAAAACACCAGGCCGTATTTCTTTTCCCTGTAAAAGCAGCAGTATGCCCTGAACCCCGTATTAAAATAACGATTAGCCTCAGTAGTTTCATTTTTTCAATTTTTATTGACAGGAGTTAACCTTTATGAATTCACCATTTATTTAGACCGGGCAATACGCCAAATGGTTACGTCTGAATAAAATGTTGCATGAGCGATACGCTTCGGGATCATCAACCACCGCAAAAAACACCTTAATTTCACAGCCTGTGGCCAGGAATACTAAAATCATTGAATAGAGCGCAAAAAAAGGGTTTTATCAATTATTGCCTTGTAAAAAGGTAAAATCGATAGTCATATTGCCTTGTAAAAATGTACTTCTCAAGAAATATTGACACAGAGCTGCTCAACTGGAAGGGCGAAAAACCTGGCAAACCCCTGCTCATCCGGGGGCACGGCAGGTAGGGAAATCCACGGCCGTTCGGCATCTGGCCAAATCGTTTAACCATTTCTTAGAAATTAATTTTGAAGAACAACGGCAGGTACATAAGCTGTTTGAGGGCCACCTTGACCCAAAAGAATTATGCAGCAACTTGTCTGTACTCTACAACACCCCCATTATTCCCGGCAAAACATTGCTGTTTTTTGATGAAGTACAGGCTTGTGTTCCGGCTATTTCTTCGCTTCGCTTTTTTTATGAAAAATATCCCGAACTGCATGTTATCGCAGCAGGGTCCTTGCTGGAGTTTGCCCTGGCAGAAATTCCATCGTTTGGTGTAGGAAGAATCCGTTCGATGTTTGTCTATCCTCTTTCCTTTAACGAATACTTAGAAGCGGTTGGAGAAACACGTTTGATCGAAGTCAAAAAAAATGCTACTGCCAACAAGCCGTTGCCCGAACCGCAGGAAGTCAACGGATATACACCGCTCACACAAATCATTCATCAACATTTGAGCACGCGGTGTACAATGCCTACCTGAAGTTCAGCAATGGAGAAAAAATTCATCTCTTAAAAACAAAAAACAAGGAAAAACTGATAGCTAAACTTAAACCACTAAGCGAGGCTGTTCAGGTAGCGATTACAGACAACACCTGATTTTCATTAGTACAGATTGCTATATTTGCCCATGCAACCTTTTAAACACAAAGTACCCATTCAACTCCGGTTCAAAGACATTGACATGATGGGGCATGTTAACAACTCCAATTACCTAACGTTTATTGAACTTGCCCGCGTAAAATATTTTGATGACGTGGTGAACACCGGGAAAAACTGGAGCCGGGAAACCGGCATTATTCTCGCCCGGATAGAAATTGATTACAAGCTGCCCATATTTCTGCACGACACAGTTTTTGTGTACACACGCTGTTCGCGTATCGGCAACAAAAGCCTTACACTCGATTGGGCTATCGTTCGGGAAAAAGCAAGCCAGGAAGAAGTTGTAGCGCAGGGCAATGCCGTACTGGTGTGCTATGATTATAAGCAGGATAAAACCATACCCATACCTGACGAACACCGGCAGGCTATTGAGCGTTGGGAATCACAACTTTAAACAGACATGACAAAAATAATATCGGCAATATTTTTAATTGTAATCGTTAGTTGTGGTGATAAAGACCAGGAAAGTGAGATATTAAAACCTAAATGGGTCCCTGGCGACTATAAATTGTTTAATGAAAAAGGGGCAATGTTTTTCCGGACAGACTCGGACACAATTGTGAACGTTGAATATGAAAAAAATCTAAAACTGACTGTAATTAAGAAAATGGGGCAGGATTACATAGTTGAAATTGCGCTTCAACCATTACCTGATTTTGTAATGACAACAACAATGGACTCATTGAGAAACCTGTTAAACAGATTGAATAACGCTCAAGGGATTATAAAAGACCTGTCCAAATTCAATATACCCTACAAAGTTAGGGTATCTGAAAATGGTGAAGTAACTGACATCGTTGATTTCGATTCTTACTTCGCAGAATATCTGGACACATATTTTGGTCTAAGAGATACAATGCAATTGGGTGAGGAGGAGAAGGAAGATTTAAAATTAATTATCCAAGACAATGGAACAATTGCCGACCAACTTCAGACAGCCATTATAAAAGAGGCTTCGGAATTATTATCCGTTTATAACATCAAGAATCCAGTGAATGGTGACATCGTTAAAGAAACAACTATACCCACAAAAACAGGAGAACTCCTCCCCACAACATTGACATATCATTCAAAGTCGTTTACAGGTGACATTCAAGAAATAGAGTTAAACATTAAAATAGAAGAATCATTACACAATATACTGGCGGACAGCACAATGGCTAAAGAGAAATTCAAGTATGATGACATGATAAATTTGACGACCTACTTTTTTAACCATAAGACGGGCTGGTTAGAACACTCTACATCGACCGTTAACTATAAGTCAGACAAATTTGAAGTGAAAAGCTGGAGTAATGTAAAAGTTTCGGAGTAAAAAGTTCACACCAGCCACAATCAACTTACCTACTCCTGCACCCTACTCACCTGAACTGTTGCGCGGGTTTTATCCCAATAAAAATGCAGGTTAACTAAGCTGTCGGATGGCGTTAACGAGATGGTGAATTGCTCGATTTCAGGCACGTCATTTCTTACCGTTGCCGGCACGCGCAGCACGTCCTTGCTTTCATCAAACGGGTCGCCACTAAAGCTCGCGCCCCAATAACCAAGATTACTGTTAAACACTACCGTCCAGGCCGTTTCGTCCGGAATGGTGTACAACGAATAACTACCGGCTTTCAGTAAGCGGCCATCTATTACAACATCGTTACTAAAACTTATTTCAGTAGCATCGTTGGCGCCCGTGCGCCACTTTTTCCCGTAAGGAACCAGCGCACCCGCTGCCTCATCGCCAAAAATGAGCCGCCCCTTTTTAAAAGGCTGATAGTAATTTACCGAGATAAGAAAATCACCGTCCTTAAATTCGGCTACCGCTGCCGGACTGTGTTTTTTTGTGGTGAGCATCATGTAGCCAACGTAACCGGCCACAATAATTATCAGCATACCAATGCCGAGGAGAATCTTTTTAAACATATAAATAAGGGTTTACCACAAAGGTACAAGTATTCAGGAAAGAAAGTTCAATCAGAACCCCTTTACTGATAAAAGGTGCTATCTGCCGATTACAGAAATCAAATTGCCCGTTCCTGTAACATTCGTTTTGGCACACCTGTAATTCTTAGTAGTTTTCTCAATCTTAAAATTCAACCATGAAAAAACTCTTGCTTCTACCCCTTATCCTTATTCTCGGTACGGCTTTCGCCCAGAAAAAGAAAACCGAATCGCAACCAACGCCACAAGCCACCGGCATTGCCGCCAAGGTATCGGGCATGAAACATTACCCCGGCTACTTTGATTTTTATTATGATGAAAAGCAGGATAAACTTTTCTTAGTTATCGATAAGCTCAATACCGAGTTTCTGTATGTAAATTCTCTACCGGCCGGAATCGGCTCAAACGATATCGGGCTTGACCGTGGGCAGTTAGGCGGCACACGAATTGTAAAGTTTGAACGAACAGGCCCGAAAGTTTTAATGGTTCAACCCAATTATCGCTTTCGCGCGATAACAGATAATATTGATGAGCGCAACGCAGTAGAACAGGCTTTTGCACAATCGGTGTTGTGGGGCTTTACTGTCACAGCAGAAGAAAAAGGCAAGATATTGGTTGACGCAACAGACTTTTACTTTCAGGATGCGCATAATGTAACAGGCAGATTACGCAATCAGCAGCAGGGAAATTATACTCTTGATAAATCACGCTCGGCATTCTATTTACCGCGCACAAAAAACTTTCCGCAAAACACAGAAGTTGAAGTTACCTTAACCTTTACCGGCCAGGCAACGGGCGCATACATACGAAGCGTAACGCCCTCGCCAAACAATGTAACCGTTCGGCAGCATCATTCTTTTGTACAATTACCCGATGATAACTACAAGCCGCGCAAATTCGATGCGCGTGCCGGTTACTTTGGCACTTCGTTTTACGATTACGCCACGCCCATTCACGAACCCATTGAAAAGCGATTCATCAATCGTCACCGGTTAGAAAAGAAAGACCCGAATGCTGCCATAAGCGAACCCGTTAAACCAATTATCTATTACTTAGACAGGGGCACACCCGAACCAATCCGTTCGGCTTTGCTTGACGGGGCGCGCTGGTGGAATCAGGCTTTTGAAGCGGCCGGTTATAAAGATGCTTTTCGTGTAGAGATATTGCCGGAAGGTGCCGACCCGATGGATGTTCGGTATAACGTTATCAACTGGGTGCATCGCTCAACACGCGGCTGGTCATATGGCGCATCCGTAAGTGACCCACGCACGGGCGAAATCATTAAAGGTCATGTGTCGTTAGGTTCGCTTCGTGTGCGTCAGGATTTTTTAATTGCTGAAGGATTGCTTGCTCCGTATGAAACGGGCAAAGCAGTTCCCCCGCAAATGCAGGAGATGGCGCTTGCCCGTTTGCGTCAGTTATCAGCTCACGAAGTAGGCCACACTATCGGGCTTGCGCACAGCTATGCTTCCAGCACAGAAAATCTTGCTTCCGTTATGGATTACCCGCACCCCATTGCTACTATTAAAGATGGTAAGATTGATTTGAGCAAATCGTATGATGATAAAATTGGCGTGTGGGATAAACTTGCGATAACGTATGGTTACGCACAGTTTCCGCAAGGAACAAACGAAGCAGCAGCCCTCGAAAAAATTCTGCAAGATGGATTGAAGCAGGGCTTAACTTTTCTTTCCGACCAGGATGCACGACCCACCGGAGGTGCGCATCCATACGCCCACTTGTGGGATAACGGACAGGACGCAACAGATGAATTAAACCGTGTGATGCAGGTGCGGGCATTAGCACTGAAAAATTTTGGTGAGAAAAATATCCGCGAAGGCGTGCCTATGGCTTTGTTGGAAGAAACGCTTGTGCCGGTTTACTTTTTTCATCGCTACCAGGCCGAGGCAGCATCAAAAGTTTTAGGAGGCTTAAATTATCGCTATGCTGTGCGTGGTGATGGTCAGCCGGTAACAGAAATGATTTCAGCCGCTCAACAACAAAAAGCGTTAGACGCCTTGCTTGGTACAGTTACTCCGCAAGCGCTTGCCTTGCCTGCCGATTTGATAAAAAACATTCCGCCTCATCCCATCGGGTATCCGCGCACCCGCGAAGTAATGCGCACCCGCACCGACCTCACGTTTGACCCGTTGGCGTATGCAGAAAGCGCATCCGATATGGTGCTCGGGTTGATTTTTCATCCTGCAAGGGCTACCCGTTTGGTACAGCACCATGCGCTCAACAATCAACAGCCTTCATTAGAAAGTGTGATTGACAAGGTTGTGAACACCACCTTTAAAAGCGCAACCAAAAACGGTTACGAAGGCTTGTTGCAAATGACGGTTAACCACAGCGTGCTGAACAGCCTGATTAAATTAAATCGAAATCAGAACGCTTCGCCACAGGCACGGGCTATTGCACACTTAAAAATTGACCAGCTAAAAACCTGGTTAACGGAAAAGACAAAATCAACAACCAACGAAAGCTGGAAAGCACATTATGCTTATTCGCTGAATACAATTCAGGCGTTTCGTGAAAATCCAGAGAAGTACGAAGCGGAAAATCTTTTATCACCTCCTCCGGGTCAACCCATCGGGCAGGATGAGAGCTTTTGTGAGTGGGGAAATTAAAAAACATGAGTATCCACTTTACTCCTAAACCACATAGACACATAGGTCACATAACATAGAGAATTCTGAAAAAGCTATGTGTTCTATGTGTCTATGTGGTTCAAAAAATATGATAGTTGAGGAAATCAACGCGCATTAAGCCACCCGTTACTTTAAAAAATAATTATGAGAAACCTTTTACTTACCCTCTTGCTTGCCCTTACCGCCACTGCGTGGGGGCAGAAATCAAAATCGGTACAACCGGTACAAAAGAAACCCCTTACCCATGATGTGTACGACAACTGGAAAGAGATTACATACCGCGCATTAACCAACAATGGCGCCTTTGCGGCTTATACCATTAACCCACAGGATGGAGATGGAAAAATAGTATTCCGTAACCTGAAAACATTGACGCAGGATTCTGTTCACCGTGCCGCGAATATTTCACTTACGTGGGATAGCGAACATGCCGTGTTCAAAATCACTCCACAGAAAGCGCTTGTAAAAGACCTGCGCAAACAGAAAAAGAAAAAAGAAGAACTCCCCACCGACTCATTAGGGATTTACTCTTTTGCTAACCGCAAGACGGAAAAAATTCCGGAAGTAAAGTCGTATAAAATTCCTGAGAAGACTGGCGGTTGGCTGGCCTATCAATTGGAAGCCGCGAAACCACCAAAGCCCGACACTTCCAAAAAAGCAGCCAAACCCAAAAAGGTAAAAAAGAGCACCGATGATAACGGCTACACGCTTGTGCTTCGCAACCTGAACAACAACGAGGAAGTGCAGTTCGGCTATGTAAAGGATTATACGTTTGCAAAATTCGGTCAGGGGTTGTTGTTTCACACAACCGGCAACGACAGCACATTAAAGCCTGGTGTTTACTGGTACGATTTGCAAAACGGAAATACCAACACCTTATTTGAAGGCAGGAGTAAATACAAAGTAAAGGGGCTTTCTATCAGCGAAGACGGAACACAAGCTGCCTTCCTGGTAGATGCTGATACCACCAAAGCCCTGATTCGCTATCACCAATTGTATTACTGGAAAAAAGGCGAGCAGCAGGCGCATGTGTTGGCTGATGAAAAATCAACCGGAATACCTGCCGACTGGATTGTGAATGAAAACTATACACCTTCCTTTTCAAAAGATGGCTCAAAACTGTTTTTCGGAACTTCGCCAAAACCCGTAGTGCAGGATACCACTTTACTTGCCGAAGAAATTGTAAACGTAGAAGTGTGGACATGGAACGATGACTATATCTATCCGCAACAAAACAGCAGGCTCAATGCCGACAAAAGAAAATCATACCTTTCTGTGCTTCATCTGAACAACAACCGGATTGTGCAATTGGCAAATGAAAACATACCCACACTTGAAACAGGCGATGAAGGAAATGCTTCCATAGCGCTTGCCGCAAATGAAACGCCTTACCTGAAAATGCGCACGTGGGATATTGACGTGTATAAAGATTTACAACTTGTAAACCTTCAGGATGGCTCGGTGCAAACCATTCAACAAAAAATAAAAGGTAATGCACGGCTCTCGCCCAACGCAAGTTATGTAGTGTGGTTCAGCAATCCGGACACGGCCTGGTACAGCTACTCGGTTGCAAACAAAACGGTTGTAAAGCTGAACGAAAGTTTAAAAGTAAAATTTGCTGACGAAGAAGACGACCACCCGTATTACCCTTCGGGCTATGGTGTGGCAGGCTTTACCGCCAACGATGCTCAATTTCTTGTGTATGACCGCTACGACATCTGGGCGTTTGACCCTGAAAACAGGAAAACTCCAGCGAATCTTACTAAAATCGGGAGGGAGCAAAAAATCCGGTTCCGTTACGTTCGCCTCGATAGAGAAGAACGCTTCATCGATGCTGAAAAGGAAATGTTGTTAAGTGCCTTTAACGAAACTACCAGGCAATCGGGGTTCTATAAACTTTCGCTGAACGATGGTAAACTCACTAAACTCATCATGGGCAATTATCGCTATGGCAATGCAGTGAAAGCGCTTCAAGCCAACACCATGCTGTTTACACGCGAAAACTTCAATGAATTTCCTGATGTGTGGACAACCGACTTTAATTTTTCTTCACCCAAAAAACTTTCTGATGCCAATCCGCAAATGAGTAAATATTTGTGGGGAAGTGTTGAGCCTGTAACCTGGACTTCTTCTGATAACATTCCGCTTGAAGGTATGCTGTACAAACCAGAAGGCTTTGACCCGAAAAAGAAATACCCGATGATGGTGTACTTCTACGAAAAAAATTCGCAGAACATTCATCAACACCATGCTCCCGCTCCAATCCGTTCTATTATAAATTTTTCATTATATACCAGCAATGGTTATCTCGTTTTTGTTCCAGATGTTGTTTACAAAATCGGGTTTCCGGGCGAAAGCGCCATGAGTAGCATTATGCCCGGTGTTACATCATTAATTGCAAAAGGCTTTGTAGATGAAAAACGCATCGGCATACAAGGCCATAGCTGGGGCGGTTACCAGATTGCCTACATGGTTACGCGCACAAATTTATTCCGGGCGGCAGAAGCCGGAGCCCCGGTAGTAAATATGATTAGCGCATACGGAGGTATTCGTTGGGAAAGCGGCATGAGCCGGATGTTTCAGTACGAACAAACGCAAAGTCGTATTGGCGGAACGCTTTGGGAAAAACCCATGCACTATATTGAAAACTCTCCCATCTTCTTTGCCGACAAGGTGCAAACCCCATTGCTGATGATGCACAACGATGCCGATGGCGCAGTGCCCTGGTATCAGGGCATTGAATATTACATGGCCTTACGGAGATTGGATAAGCCTGTTTGGATGCTCAACTACAACGGGCAGGGGCACGGACTTACTCAACGCCATCACCGCACCGATTTTGCCAAACGTATGATGCAGTTTTTCGACCACTACCTGAAAGATGCACCCATGCCTGATTGGATGAATAAAGGCGTGCCTGCCATTGAAAAAGGTATCCGGCAGGGAATTGACTGATTCACTTAACCATAGAGGGCACGAAGAATTTCACAGAGCATACTAAGGGCATAACACTATGTTCTCTGTGGTTAAAAGATGATAGATTTTAGCTTTACTTCAATTCCTGAAGTTCAGTTGAATTGTTATTGAGATAGCGCAGGATTTTATAAACTTGCACTTTGTTAAGAAGGTAAGACTTAAAATAAAAAAATATGGCTCAAACCAAACTTGGTGAAAACACCGTAAACACTGCCGGCAACCTGCCCAACACGGGCACGCCCGCTCCAAAATTTGTATTAACCGGCTCAGACCTGAAGGACGTAACCCTTGATGAGTTTTCAGGGAAAAACATTGTGCTCAATATTTTTCCATCTATCGATACGGGTGTTTGTGCAACTTCCGTTCGTGAGTTCAACAAGCGTGCTGCCGCATTGGATAACACAACCGTATTGTGCGTATCGAAAGACCTGCCCTTTGCCATGAAGCGCTTTTGCGGAGCGGAAGGCATAGACAAAGTGCTTACAGCATCCGATTTCCGTAATCGTGGTTTTTCTACTGCCTATGGCGTTGAATTAATTGATGGCGCCTTAGCCGGACTATGTGCGCGTGCCGTAGTAGTTATTGACGCATCAGGGAAAGTAACCTACACCGAACTTGTTCCTGCCATTGGCCAGGAGCCAAATTATGATGCTGCATTGGCAGCGCTGTAAATAATAATACCCCTTCCCTAATTCCCCCCTTAACAGGGGGGAATTAAAGGGGGTGTTACTGTATCATAAACACCGCATTCGCGAACAGCATTTTACCGCTCTCCCAGAAATTGCGGAACAACGGGTCGTCAACAAAATATACAATAGCTCCCCGGCCTTTATCTTCCACACCAAACACAAAGCTGTTGTCCATTTTCTTATTGATTTTATACCCGGCAAAACCCTGAACCGGCTTTGCTTTACCTTTTATCACGCCCACGTTCCAGCCTTGTTGCAGGTAAGCAAAATGAAGTTCGTTGGTTTTTAATGTATAATAGCTGTCGCCCAGCCCGAATGCCAACGGATGCGATTTATCCAATGTAACTTTATAAATAGCACCGGAAATACTTTGCGAGATGGCGTTCCTATCGGCAGCATCGTAGGGCAGCAACACATCTTTTGCTTGTTCTTCCTTTTCTTTCTTCTCGGCTTCCTTCTTTGCTTCATCAGTAGCATATCGCTTCAATGCAATGCCGCTCTTATCTGCGAAAGCATTAAGCGCACCCGAAACAAGAATCAACCTGCCACCACGCGAAACCCACTCCTGCACCGACTTCATTGTTTCTTCATCAAACATCCGGTAACGCCCTTCGGGCACTAACAATACATCGTAACTTTGAAGATTTACCGAACGGAAATAATCTGTTCCGATTTGTGTGATGGGGTATTGCAATTCCTGTTCAAAGAAATGCCACGTAGCCCCAGCCGACAAGGAAGATGTTTGCTCGCCTACTAATGCAGCAATACGCGGAGCTTTAATATACCGCACATAACCAGACCCAAAATCTTTACCGCTATCAACAAAACCTGTTGTAGCCGCAAACCAATTGCGTTTGTGTTCGCGTGCAAACGCCTGAATGCGCTGGTCGAAATCGGGAATGCTTTCGTTGTTTCGTTGCGTTACAATTATCGAACCGGCATCAAACGACTCGCCATTTACTTTAAAAGGTTTCATAGCGGCACGCACGTTAACACCGTTGTTCAATAATGCGCCCAGAAATTTTACATCTGCCAAACTCTGGTAGCGAAACACATACGCATACGGTTTTGTTGTAACGGGCGTCTGCGTTACTTCTTTTAGCTGAAATGCCTTGCCCACATTAATGCGCTCGTTCAGCGCAAATCCTTTCAGGCCATAGGCGTACATCAGGTTCCAGGCGGTAATATCATACGTCATCGAGTCGGGTAGTTTGGATTGCGGTTCAAACAGTGTAGTAACAAACTTCGACTTGGGTTGATATATGTTTATGATAATGTCATCAGCGCTTACGTTTACTGTTTGCGTAGTTTGTGTGCTGAAATCAAATCCGCGTGTACTTCTTCCGGCAGCCGGATGACCGTATTTAATGTTGTGCGCGTCCATCCAGGTTGTGAGGCGTTGAATTTTATCTTGTTGATTATCGCCTTTAATAACATACGTTTTGTAAGGCGATGATGGGCTGTTGTTACTCTCTCTAAAATATTTCTCAAACTCATCAAGCACACGTTGCGCATGTATTGACGTAATCTCTACCGTTGACATACCCGTAGTGTGGTGATGCAGCAACCGGTCTGCCAATGTCAGCGGGTCGCCTTCGCGTGTTGTGATAGACAAGCCGGCAAAACCTCCTCCTGCCTGTTCGTAGGTCATGCCGATGGCTCCGTTATAGGTAGGGTAAGTGTCGCCATAGCTGGGGTAATACAAATCGAAAACCTCTTTGGTAAAATACAGCCAGCCGTGCCGGTCGAAATATTTTGCGTGGTTCTTCCCGATTATCCCCTGGAACTCGCGCTGCCAGGGTGTAATTACTTCATGGTAAGGTTCAACGGCAGGCGCAAAATAATAGGGGTTGTTATACCCTTGCTCATGAAAATCGACATGAACATGGGGCAACCATTGGTTATATACTTTAATGCGCTGTTGCGATTCTTTCTGCGTAAGCCACGCCCAGTCGCGGTTCAGGTCAAACCAGTAATGGTTGCTTCTGCCGCCCGGCCAGTATTCGCGGTGTTCGCGGGCATCAGGGCTGGGGTTTGCAGGGCTATTGCCAAATGAATTATAAAAATTTGCATACCGGTCGCGGCCATCGGGGTTGATGCACGGGTCAATAATAACTACCGTATTTTTTAACCAGTTTTCCGAGGTTGCGTTAGCCGGATCGGCCAACTCATACAGCGTTTGCATACAAGCCTCCAACGAACTTGCCTCGTTACCGTGCACGTTGTAACTCAACCATACAATCGGAATTTTAGTTGATGGTGTTCCGGATTCCATTCCTGTTCTGCGCAAATTATCTAACCGGATTTGCTCTAAGTTTTGCATGTTTTCCGGTGAGGTGATTACGGCATAAACCAATGGCCGGTATTCATACGTTTCGCCATACTTGTATAATTCAACATTCGGAATTGTACCGGCAACGTGTTGAAAATATTCTACCACACGATGATGGCGGGTAAAGCGTTCACCTAATTCGTACCCTAAAAATTCGTTGGGCTTGAGTAACGATTGTTGTGCAAAGCCTTGTGCGACAAAGCCGAGAAAGAAGAGTATAAAAAGCTTTTTCATAGTGAGGATTGATTAACGTGAAAAGATAGAAAACTACCGGGAGATTAACATCAAAATTTACTTAGCCGGATTACGTTAAGAGGTGTTACGCAAAACTATACTCGTCATTGCGAGTCCCGCAACAAGCGAGACGAAGCAATCCCCATTTCCGTACTGAAAAACGGGATTGCTTCCCCGCCTGACCGAACGGGCAGGGGTCGTCCCCTCCCTCGCAATGACGTACTAATTTTTGTTTTGCGTAACATCAGTAAGTAAAATGCGGTTTATCTGTGGTTGGTGATGCCGGATGTGTTCCCGAAAGAAAATCATCGCCTGACGAACATCAAGCCTCCCGGCCAGGGCGTGTTTATAAATTACCCGTTTAACATACTCGTCCGGTATGCTGTTAAGAAATGCCGCCAACTCCTTCCGCACCTCGTTCCATTCGTCCGTAAGTTGGGCGAGCGGCATGGCGGGCGGTGTGTGCTGCACTACAACTTTTGGCGCTTTATACTTTACCGGTATGCGCTGCGAAACAATCAGCAGCCACAACCGCAACGACTCCATCAGGCCGGAGTTTTTTACCCGGGCAATGCCCTTAACTTTCTTTTTCATGTAGTCTAACGAAAGTTTTTCGGCTGTAATAAGGTGCGTGAGCACCTCGCTAACCGACCACTTGCCCGGTTGCGGAGGGCGGTTAAATTCTTCAGGGGTGAGTAGCCTTACGGATTGTAAAATTTCAGTCCGTTGCTTCTCTAATTGATTGAAAATTGGGGTAAACGTGCTGTTCATAACATTGCTTACCCGAAAATTAATTGAAAAACTTTATATCAGAGGTGTTTTACTTATCATTCTGGTTACTATCTTTAACGTACCTTTATAACCAAAACCCAAATAATTATGGAAGAATATTCTTACGACAGTGGTGCAGCCGGTGCTGCACTTGGCGCATTTGGCTTCGTGTATTTTGCAATCCTCCTGCTGATCATTGTTAGCATGTGGAAAATCTTTACCAAGGCAGGGAAACCAGGTTGGGCAGCCATTATCCCGATTTACAACATTATTGTCCTTTTAGAGATTGTCGGTAAGCCTGTTTGGTGGATCATTCTGCTACTGATTCCTTTCGTTAATTTCTTTGTGGGCATCTACCTGGCTTATCTGTTATCGAAGGCATTTGGAAAGGACATTGTGATGACCATATTACTTATCATTCTGCCATTTATCGGATACCCCATGTTGGCCTTTGGTGATGCCAAATATGTTGGCCCGCCAAAAAGCTAACAGTTTCATTTTCTAATGAATAAAAAGAGGCCGCCTTAAAGGTGGCCTTTTTTATTTTCCTTCAACGGGCATCAAAAACCCGATTTTTTTAGGCAATAGTTCAATCCGAACAGGCAGGTTGCCTGCCAGTTCACCATCCGCTTCAATGGGTTGCGCTTCATCTGCCTCCAGCATAACGGAATCTGTTTCGCGGTATTGAATTTCATTATGGATGGGTCGCTTGCCTTTACGCAACCTCCCGTTCTGTAAAATAAAATCGATCACCGAAATTTTTCCGGCAATAAAACAGGAGAACAACCCATCATCGGGTTTTGCGACCGGTGCAATACCAATGCCGTTACCGAAAAATTTTCCGTTGGCAATGGCTACCGAGCGTATCATGCCCGACCATTTCCACAAAGGCGTGGTCATCTTCAACACAAAAGGGCGATAGGTAAAAAATGTTTTTATAATGGCTACATAATATGCCGCCAGCGAACCAAAAAGCCGGTCGCTGTTCAGCAACCGCTGAACAACATAAGGCCCCATGCCCACATCGGCAATGTTGATAAAATACCGCGCGGGTTCTTTGGAGTCAGGGAAACTGATCTTCCCAACATCAACCGGTCGGAATGTGAAATCAGTGAACAGGTTTTTCAAAAATTCAATGTCGCTTCTAACGTTTACCGTTCGGGCAAAATCATTTCCTGAACCCAACGGAACCAAGCCCAATACCGGAAGGTTATTCGACTGCTCGTGCAATACACCGTTGAGTACCTGGTTCAGGGTGCCGTCACCTCCGGCTGCAAGTATGGCATCGAAAGATTGGCTTACAGCCTTTGACGCCAACAGTACCGCATCGTTTTTTGATCGTGTTTCCTGAACGGTAACGTGTACAACGGTTTGCAGGGCAGGTAAAATTTTAGAATAGAAATAGTTTTTTCTTAACGAGATGCCGTTAAGAATGATGACGACTTTCTTCACATCGCTCATCTTGCTATTACTTGCAATTCTTCTTCATAGCCGCCTTCGCTTCTGGTGAGCCAAGCTCATCGGCAGCTTTAAAGTCAAGGCAGGCATCATACTTGTTGCCAACCTGCAACTTTACTAAGCCACGTTGATAAAATGTTTCCGGGTCGGAAGGATAGAGTTCAATGGAAGAGGTGTAGTCTTCAATCGCTCCCTGGTAATCTTCCTTTTCCGTGCGGCTCAACGCACGGTTATCGTAATATACCGGGTTGATTGGGTCTAACTCAATGGCTATCGTGTAATCCTTAATGGCGCCATCGTGATCTTCCATATTAAATTTTATTACCCCACGCAGGTTATAGGTTTCGGGGTCTTCGGGGTTCAGCTCAACAGCCTTGTTGTAATCTTCCAATGCACCTTTAAAATCTTCTTTCGCACTTTTAGCCAATGCACGGTTTTCAAAAATCAACGGGTCGTTCTGCTCTAACTTAACGGCCGCATCATAATCGGCAATGGCCTTGTTGAAATCGCCAATGTTGTAATACGCAACACCGCGATAGTTAAACAGGCTTGCATCGGTTTTATCCAATTCAATGGCTTTGGTATAATCATCAATCGCGCTGATAAATTCTCCCAACTCGGCCTTTACAACACCCCGGTTAAAAAATTTATCGGCATCGGGCGGGCCTAACTCCAATGCCTTTGAAAAATCAAAATATGCACCGGCCAAATCTTCTATGTTGTACTTTGCAAAACCCCGGCTTGTATAGGCGTTGATATATTTCGGGTTAAACTTAATGGCTTTGTCAAAATCGAGGATAGCGCTTTCGTCATCCATTAAGGCAACTTTCGCCTCACCCCTGTACCAATAGGCTTCCGCAAATGTTGAGTCGAGTTCAAGGGCAAACGTGAGGTCGGAAATGGCTCCGTAAAAATCTTCCAGCCCCATGCGTGCCTCTCCGCGCAAGCGCAAAGCCATTTTATCTTTAGGATTTGCATCCAACGCCTTAGTTAATTCGGCCTTTGCGCCTGCAAAGTCGCTGGCCTCTAATTTCTTCCTGGCGCTTTCAAGCTGTTGATTTTGGGCAAAGCCTGTAAGAGCCATTGCAATAAATCCAATCAACATCCAGGGGGCGATTTTCCTGTTCATAGTTAAAGATTAACGAGGCCAAGTTATGAAAATTTGGGGTGAAAAGACTGGCAAAAGTTAATCCTCAAATTCATTTACAACGCAATTGGTTAGAGTGACGTCTGTTATTCTATTTTTCAAGTTCAGGTGTGTGCGCAAGAAGCGGGAGGCAATTAGCCTATGTTTGGCCTCACCCATCTAAGTGACTGCCATAGCAAAGGCCGTGCTGCCCTCTCCGCTGGAGAGGACGATTCGGGTTTTCAGCAAGCAGGACAGCGAATGGGTGAGGCCAAACAGGAGTTGGATGAGTGCACAGATTCAGATTTTCGTGACCAATAAAAGAAAACGGGATGAGGCATAACACCGGGAATTTAATTTCATGACTATAAACCGATGCTCACATTTTTGAAAAACAACTGCCACAGGATGCGTATTTTCGTTAAAATTTCACTTACATGAACAAGTTCTGCAAAATTGTAATTGGTCTATTATTCATGCCCTTCTTCCTGGCTGCCCAGGAAAAACCGCCCGAACAACAAATGGATTTTGAAGCTTACGACCCGCCCTCTACCCTCGTGGTGTCGGAGAATAAAGTTACTCGTGCCAAATTTCCATTCATCGACATTCATAACCACCAGGCGTACATGACCTCGCCCGGAACACTTACCAAATTAGTTGACGAAATGGACAAGCTGAATATGGGCGTGATGATTAACCTTAGCGGCAGAGGGTTTCGCGGCAGTGGCGACCACCTTGAGCGGTCAATGGACACCATTACCCGGTTTCATCCAAAACGCTTTGCGCTCTTCACTAATATTGATTTTACGGATATTGATAATCCGCAGTGGCAGGCACGAACGCTGAAACAATTGGAAGATGACGTTAAGCGTGGTGCTATGGGATTGAAGATTTATAAAAGCTTAGGCATGAACAACCTCGACAGCAAAGGCAAGCGCATTGCGGTTGATGACCCGCGCATTGACCCCATCTGGGCAAAGTGTGGCGAACTGAAAATTCCTGTTTTAATACACACAGCCGACCCAAAATCTTTTTGGGATGCAAGGGATGAAAAAAATGAGCGATGGCTTGAACTGAAAACCCATCCGAGGCGTCAACGTTCCGCCACCGACCCTGCGCCCTGGGAACAATTAATCCAGGAGCAACACAACGTGTTTAAGAAACATCCAAAAACAAAATTTATTAACGCGCACATGGGGTGGTACCCGAACGATTTAAAAAAATTAAGCGAACTGCTGGATGCCATGCCGAACATGTATGTTGAAATAGGCGCAGTGATTGCCGAGTTGGGCCGGCAGCCACGCACAGCCCGCAACTTTATGATTAAATACCAGGACAGGGTGCTGTTCGGAAAAGACTCGTGGGTGCCGGAAGAATACACTACCTATTTTCGTGTACTCGAAACAGCCGATGAGTACTTTCCTTATCACAAACGCTATCACGCCTTTTGGCGCATGTATGGCATGGAGTTGCCCGATGAGGTTCTGAAAAAAATCTACTATAAAAATGCGCTAACACTGCTACCACGAATAGATAAAAGTCAGTTTCCGAAATAACCAGAATTTTTACACCTCCTGAATTATGACACCACAAGACGTACGCACACTCATTCAAACCAGGCGTTCAGTATTTCCGAAAGAATATACCGGTGAGCCTGTTGATGACGCCATCATTACTGAAATGTTGGAAAACGCAAACTGGGCGCCCACACATAAATTCACTGAACCCTGGCGCTTTGTTGTTTACAGTGGCGAAGGCCGGAAAAAATTAGCCGCGCTGCAAGCCGAAGTGTATAAAAACGTAACGCAACACGATGATACCTTTAAAGAAGAGCGTTACCAGAATTTACTAACCAAGCCCTTCGAGTCATCGCACATTATTTTGGTGTATATGAAACGCGATGAGAAAAAATCGGTGCCCGAAATTGAAGAAGCGGGCGCTGTATTTTGTGCCGTGCAGAATATGTACCTCACAGCCACTGCGCATAACGTTGGCTGTTACCTTAGCACAGGCGGTATTACGTATTTTGCAGAAGCAAGAAAGGCATTCGGGTTAACTGATGACGACAGGATAATCGGCTTTCTGCATGTTGGCGTGCCGAAATCTTCAAGCCGCACCAGCAGGCGCAAACCAATAGAAGAAAAAGTTACATGGGTGAGGGAGTAAAAAGTTGGAAGGCATTGGACGCTTAGTTATGACTAATGTTTCAAAAGAGAAAAGAAATCCAATAGCCTTCAGTTTTGTGCTGGAATTACTGCTCCCAATAGAGCCAGTCATAAAACCTATGTTTGGTTGTCATGCCTTATACGTTGGCGAAAAAATAGTGTTGATAACCCGCAACAAGCCTCAGCATCCCGAAGACAATGGCGTTTGGGTTTGCTTACATGCTGAACATTTAACCGAAATCAAAAAAGAATTTCCATCGCTGCGCTCCGTTCAATTGTTAGGTTCCAAAGAAACACGTTGGCAGAACCTTTCACCCGATGCTGCCGATTTTGAAGAAAGCATTTCAAAAATTTGTGAACTAATCAGAAAAGGCGACCAACGCATTGGAAAAATCCCAACACCAAAAAAGAAAAAAACTACTCCACCTCGTTAAAAAAGATATCAATAGCGGTGTAGTAAATCGTGGTAACACCCTCATAACCGGAATCAGTGCCCACCAGTACCCACACCTCGCCAACATGGTTAGTGGTAATCAAAAACGAATTTGACGAATTGTTGTTTCGGTAAACTTCTGTAAAGGCTGTTGTGGTTGTAGCTACGCCAATATGGCCCAAGGTCAGTACATCGTTACCGGCTAATGCCAGGCTGCCCACATCAACATTCATACGATACATGCCTTCTTCTAAAATTTTCTCGGGCCGCTCGCGCATGGCGCCTGCCTTAACAAAAACAATTTCGCCTGGTGTCTTTGACGCGCCAATAGCGCTTGTATTTTCTTTGGAGGCAAAGCGCACATTGAAGAGTACCCGATACGTTGTGTTCGGTTTCAGCCCGGTAAGTTTGTTGCGCACAAACATAAACAGGTCATGGTTGCGGTTATTCCCGCTTAACATCAGTCCCTTACGAGCACCCTTAGTGCCGGGCACCGTATCCCGTTTAAATTTCAGTTCATAAAAAACTGAATCGTCTTCAGGATAATCGGCAAAATCGCCATACCATCCCCCATCAGAATTTGAAAATTCAAATGAATACGAAAACACCCTAATGTTGTCATTAGACATTGAACATCCGGCCAACGTGGCCACACAAGCCCAAAAAGCGATAAATTTTAGCCCCTTCACCATACAAACTTAGCGTTTCTATACCTATTAGACACACTTTTGCGCCTAATGGTTGGATTGACTCGTATAAAAATCAACAAAAGTTATTGTACCTTCCGGTTATGAAATGGTTGGTGCCATACTGCCTGCTTTTCGCGGTTTCCTGTTCGGAAATCTCTTACAAAGAGCCTCAGCCGAAAGGCGTCAAATCCCTTGCGGAAATGCCGGGCAAACTTCATGGCCGATACTTAGTAAGCGATGAGGAAGGCTCAACCGATACCCTGATTATTTTCAATAAAGGATACAGAATCGGCAACGATGAGGCAGCCGCACTTAGCGACAGCCTTGTGCTGAAATACTACAAAGGTTTTTATTTTATAAACATCCGCGATGATGTGGCGTGGTATCTGCGCATAGTAAAGCAAGAAAAAAACGGTGACATACTTTACATGGCTATGCCGGAGGCTACTTCCGAATATAAAGGCGGAGTTTTTAAAGATGTGCTTTCGCGCGATATTCCTGTTGCCGAAACAGAGGTTGACGGAAAGGTTCATTACCTCATCGACCCATCGCCTAAAAAATTAGTTGACCTTATCCGCAAAGGATATTTCAGTGAACAGGTTTTTAAGAAAATCAATTAATCACTTTTCGATTGCCAGCACGACCTGTTTTGTCGGTATGCTGATGTTCCATACTCCGTCAACGGCAACGGTGCCATCGGGCAACTCGCGGGTAACGGGTTGTGAGTACAGCAACGAGTCTTCGGCCAGCTTTTGCACATTATCGGTTAAGGCCGAGCCGGTAAGCATACTGTTCAGATAGGCATCAATAAGTTGCCGCTCAATTTCGGTGCCTCCTGGCGAGCCGGGCGTGAGCCAGGAAATGCGCACCTGGTATTCAGCTTCCAGCGAATCAATGGCGTTGGGCGCCTGCCGGATGGCTTTCATAATATCCCTGCCTTGCAAAAAGGCCATCTCCGTTATTTCGGCTTCCGAAACCTTTTTAATGCTCTTCAACTCGCGGGCCTCTTTCATCTGCTTGCGCTGGTCATCATTTAACGAACCCCCACATCCGGCAAGAGTAAAAACAATAAGGAAATACAATAATCGCATACTCAAAGGTAATGCAGATAATCAAATCTTACGAATGAACCCTTTTGCTAACTTTACGCCCGTTTTACAGGTACTGGGTGCCACGTAGTTTTAACGGTAGCAAATAGATATAAGTAATTGACCAAAAGTTGTTTAAAATCAACACCGTGTCGTCTTAAATAATGAACGTAGTAGTATGATTGAGAAATTAGAGGAAATAAAGCACCGGTTTGAGGAAATAGGGCAATTATTGGTACAGCCCGACACGGTAAGCAACCCCAAAAAGTATTCGCAGCTTAGCAAGGAGTATGGCGACCTAGAGAAAATTGTGAGCAAATACGACAGCTTTCAGTTGGCGCAAAGCCAATTTAAGCACGCCAAAGAAGTGCTGCAAAAAGAGAAAGATGCCGAAATGCGCGAGCTGGCCAAAATGGAACTTGACGAGCTTGAACCAAAAATTGAAGCGCTGGAAAATGAACTTAAAGAGTTGCTCATACCTAAAGACCCGAATGACGACAAAAGCTGTATTGTAGAAATACGTGCAGGCACCGGGGGCGATGAGGCTTCGCTGTTTGCAGGCGATTTGTGGCGGATGTATCAACGCTACTGCGACCGTACCGGGCTTAACATGACAACCGTTGATTTTACCGAAGGCACGGCCGGGGGTTATAAAGAAATTATTTGCAGCGTAAGTGGCGATGGCGCTTACGGAAAATTAAAGTTTGAATCGGGCGTGCATCGTGTGCAACGTGTGCCCACTACCGAACAACAGGGGCGCGTGCATACGTCAGCGGCATCTGTTGTGGTGTTGCCTGAAGTAGAAGACGTAAACATTGAAATAAACCCTGCCGATATTGAAGTACAAACTGCGCGGTCGAGCGGTGCAGGCGGGCAGAATGTAAACAAAGTTGAAACCAAAGTACAACTCACACACAAACCAACCGGCATTGTTATTACCTGCCAGGTTGAACGTTCGCAGCACGGCAACCGCGAGCGCGCCATGCAAATGCTAAAGTCGAAGCTGTACGAAATGGAAGTACAGAAGCAACAAAGCGAATTGGGGGCCGCGCGCAAATCGTTGGTGCGTAGTGGCGATAGGTCAGAAAAAATCAGGACGTATAACTACCCGCAAAGCCGCGTTACCGACCACCGCATTGGGTACACGCAACATAATTTACCGGCTATTATGAACGGTGAAATTGACGACTTTATCGAGCAACTACGCATTGCCGACAGTGCGGAGAAGATGACCGAAGGGGCGGTTTAATTATGAGCTGTTTGAATGGTCGCACGGTATTGAGCACCCAGTTAAAAAAAACGTTAATTCGGCTAATGTACTGGCTGAATTTACGTAAATTTGACCAGCGTACTGGCCAAATTAACAAAAATGAAGATTTCAAGGGCTATTTTACCCCAAATCCGTGAGTACATAGGGCTCAATAAGGTGCTGGTGATAACCGGGGCCAGGCGTGTTGGCAAAACGCATTTGCTGGGAGAACTGGTGGACAATTACGAAGGCAACCTTGTCCACCTGAATGGAGACCTTCCCGAAACCGCCCAATTGCTTGGTGCGAAGAATGTCAGTTCTTACAAACGCCTGATCGGAAATGCAAAATTGCTGGTGATTGACGAGGCGCAGGTTATACCGGACATTGGTAAAATCCTGAAGATTATAATAGACCATTTCAAGCAACTGACGATTATTGCGACAGGCTCTTCTTCTTTTGACCTTGTTAATAAAACGGGCGAGCCTTTGACCGGGCGACAGGTTCAGTTTCACCTCTACCCGGTTGCTCAATTGGAATTAACCGTTCATGAACCTTTTTTAGATACCGTGCAGAACCTTGCCGGACGTTTGGTTTTTGGGGCATACCCGGAAGCGCTTAACCTGTCCAGCGACCGGGAGAAGAAAGAATACCTCGAAGAAATCACCACATCGTACTTGCTGAAAGATATTCTTCTGTATGAACAGGTGAAAAACTCGCATAAGATGTTGCAATTGCTCCAGTTGATTTCATACCAGGTGGGGCAGGAAGTTTCCAACGATGAGCTTGGAAAACAGCTTGGGCTTAAAAGAGATACCATAGCGCGTTACCTCGATTTGTTCTCTAAAATTTTTGTGATCTACCGGTTAAACGGGTACAGCAGCAACCTGCGAAAAGAAGTTGTGAAATCTTCAAAGTGGTATTTTGTTGACAACGGCATACGGAACGCCATTATCAACAACTTTAATAACCTGTCCGCACGGAATGATGTGGGGCAGCTATGGGAAAATTATTTAATGAGCGAGCGCATCAAACGGAATGTGTACAACCGGCTGACCGTAAGGCCGCACTTCTGGCGCACCTACGACCGGCAGGAAATTGATTTGGTGGAGGAAGCCAATGGAAAGCTGGCCGCTTTCGAGTTTAAGTGGAGAAAAGAAAAAACGAAAGCCCCGATATTCTTCACAAAAAATTATCCCCAGGCCAGCTTTGAGGTTATTACAAAAGAAAATTACCTTGATTTTATAGACTGATGTTTTTCTGCATAGATAAAGCCCACACGGATTTTAAGTTTTTAGAGGATTTGCATCAAACAGCCGGTTTGATAAACTTTGTGTGATAGCATATATCTGCGAGTTGGCGGTAATTTCTTCAGACGACTTTTGAAAACTAATCAAGTGATATATTGGTACAAAGTATTAAGCCATTACGAGAAAAATGGCTACTACCAAAATGGACTAACCTTACCATTTTTAATCGGTTCTCGGACTATTATCGAGCCGGGCTGCAAATTTCAAACTATAAAGGAGTTGTTAACCGATATAAGTGCTTCAAAATATAAAGTGACAATGATGCGATGTAGCTCCTTAAAGGAATATGTTTTTGGACTTCTGGACTACGAAACGGGTCTAATGAAAGAACAGTACTCTAACTTGTATAGAGAATTTGGTAGTTTAATAATCACCGACAACTCATTTGAAGAAATCGTAAGCTTTGAGGGACTATTAGATAAATTAGAGGCCGAGTATATTTCGAAAATCAAAAACCAGACTTTTTCAAAGGAATTTGGACAATGGGGAGTTTATAGTTCCTCCGACAGAAAGCGCTTAGGCGAAGTAAATACTGAATAAAAACTACTGTCAACCGTGATGGCTATTGCACAACGCCCTCAGCAATAAATAACATTTAACGTTCACCCGAGAATAACCTACTTCCCGTAAAACCTCCAGTTCGTAGTAAAGTCTTTCGATAAATTCTGGTTCGTTAAGATTGCCCGTACCATTTCTACCGGCATACTGTTTTCGCGCATAACGGCATCGTGAAATTGCTTGTAGGTCATTTTGCCGCTGTCAACCACTTCTTTTTTAAGTGCATAAAACTGGAGTGCGCCCATCATGTAGGCCAATTGGTACAATGGGCCATACCGCCCGGTAAACGACCTGCGCACTTCGCCTTCGGCATTGGCGCGTTCGTGGCCTACGCGGTCAACCAAAAAATCAATGCACTGTTGCGGTGTCCATTTAGTTGTATGATAATTGAGCGAGAAAATAATCCGTGCGCAGCGGTGCATACGCCAGAACAACATACCAACCTTGTCTTCGGCATTGCGCGGAAAATTCATATCCCACAAAATCATTTCCCAATACAAAGCCCAGCCTTCCGTCCAGAAGGGCGTGCGGAAATTCCGGTAGGCTTTGTTGCGTTGGTTCATAAATTGTTGAAGATGATGACCGGCAATCAACTCGTGATGAACAACCGCCCTTGAAAAGTGTGGGTTGTTACCGCGCATACTCATAAGTTTATCGTCATGCCCCATGTCGGCAGTGGGGTACGAAATCTGCAACACTTCTCCGCCCAGAAAAAACGGACTCACCTTTTGTTGTTCGGGCGACATCATGCGCATACGCCATACTTCTTCCGACAGCGGAGGAATGGTAATCAGGTCGTGCTTTTTAATGAAGTCAACCGATTGATTGTAGAGGTCTAACATGGCTTCGGGCTGTCGGCCTTCGGGCACATAAGTTTGCTTTACTTTTTCAAGCGCTTTCTTCCAGTCGTTGCCGAAGCCCATTTCGTTAGAGGCTTTCAGCATTTCTTTATCGCACCAGGCAAATTCTTTCATTGCAATATCAACCAGCTCTTCGGGCGTGTAGGGTATCATCTCAAACGTAAGCTGCCGGATTATTTCATCGCGCCCGATAGGATTACCGATGATGCCACTTCCATCATCTTTCGGTAGTTTGGTTTTGTCAACTTTCTTTTTGATAGCACTGGTATAAACGTTCAGTGTGCTATCTAATAGTTGATACGGTTTTGCTACCCACCAGGTAAACTGCGGGTCGTATCCATAATAAAAATCATACACGCTTTTTAGTGCGGCACGGTGTCCTTTCAAAATTTCTTCTGCACGATAGGTTAACGCGGGGCTAAGGTTTGGTTCGGCCGAAAGTTTTTTCAGTGCATCCTGTAACTGAGCCTGCACATCGCGCAAGGTGCGCGCTACTTCTTCCGAGTTGAGCGTTAAGCCTCGTCTGCGTTTTTTCTCTAATTCATAAACCGGGTCGCATAGCGTTACATATTTTTTTACCTGTTCGTATTCTTTCTTTTCAATATCAAGCGAGTAGAGTTCGTCTGTTAAGGTCTTCTTAAACATAATATAGTCTACCTTGCCCCCTTGCGACAACGTTTCAAAAGGCAACTGTTCGAGCTTGCTTACATACTCGTTGTAGAAAGTCCGCATGCGCTCCCTGCGCTCGGGCGAGCCGGCAACAAAATAAAACCGGTTGAGGCTGCCTAAGTCGGCACGGTAATTTACAAGCAGGTCGTTCACCTCGCTGGTTTGTAACAGCAGGTTGCTTTGCGCAGATAATACACCTGCCACGAGCATTAATAAAAGAGTGGCAAATAGTGTGAGGTTTCGTTTTGTGCCGGTTGTTAACATGGTTAGGGTCATTATACCTATGGTTTTGGTTGGTTCACGAAAGTTTAAATCTAATATCAAATCCGCCAAGCAATAATCCACATACGGCTTTTTAGCGTTGCGCGAAGAGCGGAATATCTCTCCCTATATTTTTTGTTTTACACCTCACCCCGTATTTTTGCCCGTCCAAAAAAACGGAGCAAATCCGTACCAGACACACTTTTTAAACAGGGAAATTATGGCAAAGACCAAGAAAACAGCCAAAGCGGCAAAGAAAACAGCCTCTAAAGCAAAAGTGAAGAAAGCAGCCCCCAAAGCAAAAAAGGTGGCTAAAAAGCCGGTTGCCAAAAGAGCGGCTAAACCGGTTGCTAAAAAGACTGTAAAAAAGGCAGCTAAAAAAGCAGCCGCCAAGCCTGTTGCAAAAAAGGTTGCACCTGCCCCTAAAAAGGCGGCATCGGTAAAAGTGGCCGAAAGACCTGCGGTAGCCAACCTCAATACCTTTTTCCCCCCCATCACCCAGCGCCCGATAGCGCACAAGCCGGCTCAGAAAATTTCTGTTCCTGAAGATAAAACCCGCTATTCTGATGAGGAGCTGAAAGAATTTGAAACCATGATTATTGAAAAATTAGAAAAGGCGAAGAGCGAATACAAAATTCTGAAAGAAACCCTGAACCGGAACAACGATGAAGGAACAGACTCTACTTCAGGTGGAAACACCAAAGTATTGGAAGACGGAGCCGAAACTGCCGAGAAAGAAAACCTTAGCCAGTTGGCGGCACGTCAGCAGAAATACATTACCAACCTGGAGAACGCTTTAGTGCGAATTAAAAACGGAACGTATGGTATTTGTTCCGTTACCGGAAAGCTCATCCCGAAAGAGCGTTTGATTGCCGTGCCACACACCACGCAATCTATTGAGGCTAAAATGATGAAGAAAGACTAACGTGGATTTTCTTCAGAACCATATCGAGGCGCTTATTTTCTGCTCGCCAACACCGGTAAAGCTGGCCGATATAAAATCATGCCTTTCGGAAATGTTTAATGCAGACGTTCCCGAAGAAGACATTGTAAATGCTATCAAACGCCTCGAAGAAAAATTCCTGTCGGATGAATTTTCATTTCAACTGAACAAGGCCGGAGGTGGCTACCAGTTTTTAACCAAGCCTGCCTACCAAAGCAGCATCGCTATCCTGTTAAAGCAGCAATCAAAAAAGCGGCTGTCAACATCGGCAATGGAAACACTTGCCATTATCGCATACAAGCAACCTATTTCAAAAACCGAAATTGAAAACATACGCGGTGTAAACTGCGATTATGCCGTTCAGAAATTGTTGGATAAGGGATTGGTTGAGATTAAAGGCAAAGCCGAAACAATCGGCAGACCGATGCTGTACGGCACATCAGCAAAATTCATGGAGTATTTTGGTATTAATGATTTGGCCGATTTGCCGGTGCCAAAAGATTTTACTTCAGAGATTAACGTAATAGGCGAGAGTACCGATTTAAAAGAACCTGATGCGCAAGCGTAATACATCGGGCACTACCCGAGGAAAAACCACGCGTTCTGCCGACAAAAAATCTTTTGATAAACCCACATCCCGTTTCTCCAAAGGAAGCAAACGGGAATCATCGGATGGCGAGGAACGTCCGTTCAGAAAAAAGAGCGCCACAACATCATTTGGAAAAGGTGGGGCACGAAAAGGAAAATCTTTTGATAAACCTGAAGGCTCAGGCTTCTCGAAATATAAACGAGACTCCTCATCGGATGAACGTCCGTTCAGGAAAAAGAGCAGCACAACATCATTTGGAAAAGGTACGCCACGAAAGGGAAAATCTTTCGATAAACCAGAAGGCTCCGGCTTTTCAACATATAAACGCGATTCTTCATCGGATGAACGTCCGTTTAAAAAGAAAACATCATCAGCGCCTTTTGAAAAGGGAGAAGCAAGAAGAAAGAAATTTTCCAAGTCAGGAACATCATCGTTTTCAACACAACCTGCAAAAACCAGGAGAAAAGATGAGGAAGGAGAAAACCAACGCGGCTTTTTCAAAAAACAGAATTTCGGTAAGAGTAAGTTTGGCAGGAGCTCTTCAAAAAAAGAAGAGGCGCCAACCATTGCCAACACAACGGGCAAAATCAGGCTTAACCGTTACATCGCCAATAGCGGTATTTGCTCAAGACGCGAAGCGGATGAACGGATTAAGATGGGGTTGGTATCGGTAAACGGAAAGACCATTACCGAAATGGGGTTCCTGGTAAACCCGGGTGATGAAGTGCGGTACGAAAGCAAAAGGCTGCAAGCCGAAAAGCCTGTGTACATTTTAATGAACAAACCGAAGGGCTACCTCACCACAACAAAAGACCCGCAGGAGCGTAACACGGTAATGCACATTTTGGGTAATGCAGTAAAGGAACGCATTTATCCTGTTGGTCGACTTGATAGGAACACTACCGGGTTGTTGTTGTTCACCAACGATGGTGAATTAGCCGAAAGGTTATCGCACCCATCATACAATGCAAAAAAGATATACAAGGTTGAGTTGAGTCGTGCGCTTACCAAAAACGATTTTCAAAAAATTCTGGATGGTGTTCAGCTTGAAGAGGGCCGCGCAACCGTTGATGACCTCGCTATTGTTTCGGATGATGGCAAAACGGTAGGCATTGAACTGCACATTGGCTGGAACCGCGTAGTGCGCAGAATTTTTGAATCCCTGCAATACGAGGTTATCAAACTCGACCGTTCGGTTTATGCCGGCCTCGATAAAAAAGAATTACCACGCGGCCATTGGCGTCATCTTACAAAAGAAGAAGTTGTGCGGCTGAAGCACTACAAATAATCCCATTAGCTTCAAAAACCTAAACGATAGAAATGGCTTGGAAAGTAAGATCAATCCAACCAAATCATAACGTATTGGTATGAAAGAATGAGGCATATAAACAAGTTGTAGCCAATTTTAAAGACACCAGACATCGACACAGCAGTTAAAAATATCATTAGTTTGTTTGACAGAGTATTTGAACGACTTGAACAAAAGCCCTTATTGGAAAATCCTAATTTTCAAATTGACTACGAATTAAAGGCAGACCACTTTTTCCGATTTAACTCAGTTGAAAAAGATGGAAGAATAAGAATGATGTTCGAGATCGCTATTGACAGATTGACCTTTTGGCTTGACCGAACAAATGAAATTCCCGAATGGTCAATTGAATTTATCAAAGAGAAAAAAGACGAAGTTGAAAGAGAATTGAAACTGTTGTATGAAAGTGAAGTATTGGTTGAGTATAAAGGAAACCGGACTCGAATTATTCTTCTTGACAAAAGTGGAGTGAAATTAAGACGGTTTTCTTATTATGAGGGATTATCTATAAATTGGTTTAGCTCGACAACAAGGAAAAAATATAAGCCATACTTTGAGATATAAAAAACTGGCTATAACAGCACCTTGTCAAAAGCGAGGCGGACTTGCGGATATGAGCATTAAACCAGATTCCACGGCATGAACTTTTTAGAGTAAGTTACTTTTCCAGAGTTATGTTCGTTCAGCCGTCTTATGAGATTGTCAGTATGCCCTTTATAGAAGGAGCCATTTACCTGGCTTTGGAGGATATAAACGAAGTACACCATAAGCAAAAATGCTGACCGTTAAAAAGTCAGCATTTTCAATTTTTAATGTGGTGACGGAGGGAATTGAACCCCCGACACAAGGATTTTCAGTCCTTTGCTCTACCAACTGAGCTACGTCACCGGTAAAATTTATGCCCCGATTGTTTAATCAGGGGCACAAAAGTATGTAAATTTATATTCGGTGCAAAACCCCGTTGTATTTTTGGATTTAAACGTTTTCAGGACTAACTATCACTCATGATTCAACAACTGATATTTGCCATCGTGCTACTGGGCTTTTCCTTCCTTATCGCAAGGCGGGTCAGGCTGATAAAAAAGGGCATTGAGCTTGGCAGGCAAACACCGCTAACAGGCGATACCGCTACCCGCTGGAAAAACGTGTTGCTCATCGCCTTTGGGCAGAAAAAAATGTTTAAGCGAATAGTGCCTGCGGTGCTTCACTTCTTTATTTATGCGGGGTTTCTCATCATCAACCTGGAGGTTTTAGAATTTATTATTGACGGCTTAGCCGGAACACACCGCTTTTTTGCGCCCTGGCTGGGGCAGGTTTACCCGGTATTGATGAATGTGTTTGAATTTCTGGCGGTTGCCGTCTTGTTGTCGTGTGTGTTTTTCCTTATCCGCAGAAACATTTTGAAAATACCCCGTTTCTGGTCTGCCGAAATGAAAGCCTGGCCCCGGCTGGACGCCAATACCATTCTTACGGTAGAAATCATATTGATGACGGCCATTCTTACCATGAACGCAGCCGACCAGGTATTGCAGCTTCGCGATACACACTACACCACAACGGGTTCGCTTTTTTTTAGCAGTTTTTTAATGCCGGCTTTTGAAAATCTCGAAACCGGCACATTGATTTTTATTGAACGTGCTGCCTGGTGGTTCCACATTGTGGGCATACTGGGTTTTGCGTTGTACGTAACCTACTCCAAGCACCTGCATATTTTCATGGCTTTTCCCAACACATACGTTGCCCGGCTTGAGCCGAAAGGCTATATCAATAACATGCCGGTAGTAACACAAGAAGTTAAGTCGATGCTTGGGTTGGCGGAAGTGTCCACTTCTCCACCAACGGAACCCGGTAGGTTTGGTGCAAAAGATGTGAACGACCTGTCGCGGGCGAGCCTCATGGCAGCGTTTGCCTGTACGGAGTGTGGAAGGTGTACGTCAGAGTGCCCGGCTAATCTTACCGGTAAAAAACTTTCGCCACGCAAAATTATGATGGACACGCGCGACCGCGTGGAAGAAGTTATAAAAAGTCAAGCGGGATTGAATGACGGAAAATCTTTGTTGGGCGATTATATCACCAAAGAAGAAATCAATGCGTGCACCAGTTGCAATGCTTGTGTAGAAGCGTGTCCGGTTATGATTAACCCGTTGGATATTATTATTGAGCTAAGACGGTATGTGGCGATGGAAGAATCCGGTTCACCGGCATCGTGGAACTCGATGTTTCAAAACATTGAAACCAACTTTGCGCCCTGGAAGTTTGCACCAAGCGACAGGTTTAACTGGGCAAAAGAATAAGATTGCAAATTGGAACATTGAAGGAGATTAAGATAAAGAAAAGATTATCACTACTTACTGAATGAACGAGAATCATGAACATACCCACACTTGCTGACCTCACCGCCAAAGGCGAAACGCCCGAAATTCTTTTTTGGGTTGGCTGTGCCGGCTCTTTTGATGACCGCTACAAGCGGGTTACAAAAGCATTCGTAAAAATCCTCCATGCGCTCGATATTAAATTTGCCGTGTTGGGTAATGAGGAATCCTGTACGGGCGACCCGGCACGCAGGGCAGGCAACGAATTTTTATTCCAGATGCAGGCCATGAGTAACATACAGGTGTTGAATGGATACGGTGTAAAGAAAATAGTAACAGCTTGTCCGCATTGTTTCAATACTATAAAAAATGAATACCCGGAGTTGGGCGGAACGTATGAGGTAATTCATCATTCAACGTTTCTTCAGCAACTAATCAATGAAGGAAAAATTAAACTCAATGACGGGCACGCATTTAAAGGAAAAAAAATAACCTATCACGACTCGTGCTACCTCGGCAGGGCTAATAATATTTATGAAGCTCCGCGCGAAGTGCTGGAAGCGCTCGATGCCGACTTAGTTGAAATGAAACGTTGCCGCACTACCGGGTTGTGTTGTGGAGCTGGCGGAGCGCAAATGTTTAAAGATGCCGAAAAAGGAAAAAAGGAAATCAACGTTGAGCGAACTGAAGAAGCGCTTGCTACCGGGGCAACTACGGTTGCTGTGGCCTGCCCGTTTTGCATGACCATGATTATGGATGGCGTGAAGAGCAAGGAAAAAGAAGCCGAAGTGAGCGTAAAAGACCTTGCCGAACTAATCGCAGAAGCGAAGGGTTTATAAATAAATTTGCAGAACAATGTTTATACCCTTCAACACACTCCCCGACTCCGCACGCCTCTGGATTTACCAGTCCGACAGGGCTTTTACACCGGAAGAAGAGCGCGCAATTTCAGCTACACTTCAGGCGTTTGTCAATGAGTGGCACGCACACAATCAGCCGCTCAAAACTTCGTTTCAGGTATTGCACAATTACTTTATTGTGCTTGCCGTTGATGAAGCGCAGTATGAGGCCAGCGGATGCTCCATTGACTCATCGGTGCGTATTATCCGGCAGTTGGGTGAGCAAACCGGCATCAATTTTTTTGAACGCACCAATGTGGCGGTAATGTTGGACGAAGGCATTCGGTTGCTGAAACTGCCGGAACTGAAGCAGGCACACGAAAACGGAGCCTGGAACGCAAACACAACCGTGTTTGATAACTCCGTGCTAACCAAAGGCGACTTTGAAAAGCGGTGGAGGTCACCAGCCGGGGAAACATGGCTTAAACGGTACCTGAGCGTAGCCCCTGTTTAAGCGGAACGAGTAAAATTTTTTTGTAGCTTTAACGCTTAGTCGGAGAAGATTATGAGGTTAGTAGTATTTTTTGCAGCAGCTATCCTGTTGGCAGGGTGTAGTGTAGAGAAAAAAGCCACAAAAGCTTTTGTGCGTGGGGAATATCAGAATGCCATTGACTTGTTCAAAAAGAGCAAGCCTAAAGACCAGGCCAAAGCCAATTACTTTGTTGCGGAATCGTACCGTTTATCGAACCGTACAAAAGAAGCAGAGCAATATTACGCGAAAGCCGGTGGGGCGGGGGTAGATAAAGATTCGGTAAAGTTTTTCTATGCCCAGGCGCTAAAGGCAAACACAAAATATGATGAGGCGCGTTCGCAATTGGAAAGCCTCATCAAACAAACATCCAACCAGAAGCTTAAAAGCAGGGCAGAGGCCGAATTAAACGGACTGGAATACCTGAACAACCTTCGCAACAAATCAAGTTTTTACCGGGTGCGCAATCTTGAATTGCTCAACACTTCCGCCAGCGAATATGCTCCTGTTTATCTTAATAATGAATTGTACTTCACGTCATCTCGCGGCAGCGGAAAAATTTATGCAGCAGAAGGCAAACCCTTTACTTCTATTTACAAAGCCGCCACACGTGGCGCAAATGTAGATGTAACAACTATCCAACCTTTGCCTCAAGGCATTAACGATGATTTCAGAAATGTTGGCTGCCCTGCCTTTACACCCGATGGCCGCACCATGGTGTTTGCGATGGGCAACACACGCAAAAAGAAAGGTGGCGCAGACGTGGATTTGTATCTGTCGCGATTTAGAAACGGTGCGTGGGGAGAACCACAACGTCTGAACATTAACACGCAGTTTAAAGATGAGTATGATGCAGTAGCCCGCAACAACAGTTGGGACTCATCACCGGCATTCTCGCCCGATGGCCGCACAATTTACTTTGCCTCTAATCGGCCGGGTGGTTATGGAGGAACGGATATTTATTCGGCACAAATGGATGCGCGCGGAAGATTTTCGCGTGTGCGCAACTTAGGCCCGGAGATTAACACCGCAGGCAACGAGTTGTTCCCCTATGTTGCCGAAGATGGTAAACTGTACTTTGCGTCCGATGGGCATCCCGGTTTTGGCGGCCTCGATTTGTTTGTAGTGAAACGTGCCAGCGGAAAAACCATTATTGAAAACCTGGGCGAGCCGATGAACTCCCCTGCCGATGATTTTGGTATTTTTATGTTCCGTCCTGATCGTGGATTCTTTACCTCAAACCGCGAAGGCGGAAAAGGCGATGATGATATTTATACTTTCGTGAATGAAGACCCCGACCTGAAAGTTGTAAACTACTACCTGGCCGGTGTTACCTACACGCCTACCAGCGACAGCACACGCGTTATTTTGCCGAACGTTCGCGTTTCTATGTTAGATGGTGAAGGCAGCATTATGCAGGATTACGTTACCGGTGATGACGGCAAATTCTTGTTCCGGGTTTATGAAAATGAGGATTACACACTGGTAGGTGAAACTGATGGCTACTTAGTGAGGCGGCAGGAGTACACCACGCGCGGAAAATCGGTTGACCCAAGCACGCTGAAAGACATGATAACCAACATTACATTAGATACAGTGTTGGTGCTGGATAAAATTGAGATCAACAAGACATTCAGGTTAGAGAATATCTATTTTGAGTACGACAGCTTCAGTATCAACGCAACAGCCGCAAAAGAATTAGACAGGCTGACGCAAATATTGATTGACAACCCCGAAATAAAAATTGAAATGGGTTCACACACCGACAGCATTGGTTCGTTAGTGTATAATTATGAATTGTCGAAAAAACGTGCAGAGTCCACCGTTCGGTATCTGATAAGAAGAGGCATTGCGCCCGACAGGCTTACCGCGAAAGGCTATGGCGAAGAAGTGCCCATTGCCCGCAACACCAACCCTGACGGTACCGATAACCCTATTGGCCGCGCCCGCAACCGCAGAACGGAGTTTAAGATTCTTGAAGTGGGCGTAATACCCAAGCCGCTCAGCGATGAAGAATTTGATGAGGACAAATACTTCCGAAAAGGCACAGAGCTGAAGCGGGGGAATTAGGGGCTGGACATTCCGTGTGCGCGTGTATTGAACCTCCAGGGCTGACGCATCTTATTTTTTGAACCACATAGAAACATAGAAAACATAGTTTTGCCATGCCCTCTATGTGAACTATGTGCCTATGTGGTTTACCATTTGTCTTGTAGCAGTGTTTTTGGCATTTAGATGCGTCAGCCCTGATTGAACCTCCCGTCAACCAGTCCTGTTTATTAAAAATTGCTTAACTTACCTGTATGGTTACCAAAGAAGAATTGAAAAAGGAAGTGGACAAGCTGCCCGATAGCCTGCTGGAAGAGGTCTATACGCTATTGAAACGCCTTGCCCTGCAAAAGAAAGCCAGTGCCGGGGAAAATAACTGGACAAAATGGAAACACAGCTTAGATAAATTTACGCCTGATTTTATGGACAACCGTGAACAATTCACCCACCAGACCCGGGAGTCTTTTGATTCATGAGCTATCTTCTTGACACCAACATCTGCATCTACCTCATCAAACGAAAGCCGCAGGCGGTTATCGAAAGACTAAATCAGATTCCACTCAATCAATTATGTATCTCTGCGATAACCATAGCCGAATTGGAGTATGGTGTGCGCAAAAGTTCTTTCCCCGATAAAAACCAGTCGGCTCTCAATGAGTTTTTGGCTCCCTTCTCTTTGCTTGCTTTTGATCGCAGGGCTACAACAGAATATCGGATTATTCACAGCGAGCTTGAGAAAAAAGGAACACCGATAGGCCCTTTGGATACGCTGATTGCGGCACATGCAAAAAACCTGAACCTTACTTTGGTAACAAACAATGAAAGGGAGTTCAGCAAGGTTAATGGGTTACAAATAGAGAATTGGATAAAATAAAATTCGCATTCTGTTTTCGTTGAATCTCCCGTTAGGGAACGGGTTGGAGCGTAATGTATTATTCGCCCGTGGCTGAATGGCTTCTTCCCACATTAACCAAATTCAATTTGGCTCTCGCGGGGGCTGCGGGAGTCAGGCTACACGCTTAATTTTTCAGGATCATAACGAGTGTCAAAAACCACCGCGATGTATATCGCCCGGTTTTCCTGCTGATACCTGTAAATAACTTTGTAATTGCCTTCTACCAGATAACGGTACTCTTTGCTACCAGCCTTCGTCTCCTGCTTTGCACCTGACTCGGGGAAGGATTCCAATTGTTTAGACCTGCTCAATATGCTTTCAACCATGCGTTGGGCTGCGGGTTGAGATTTCTCTGCCAAAAAATCATAAATGGTTTCCAGGTCGTTCAATGCTTCATCCGACCAGATTACTTGTGCTTTCTTCACTGTTTGAACCTGGCTTTAAAGTAGCGCTCTACTTCTTCCTGTGAATGTAGCCTCCCCTCCCGGATGTCTTTTTCTGACTGGTTCAGCTTTGCCTGTAGTTCTTCTTTCGTTTTAGGCATCCGTTGCTCGTATAAATCCTTTATTGAACCCTTTTTCAAAGTTTCTATCCGTTGGATAAGCTTTTCGTCTTGCAACCGGGCCAACCACTCAATCAATTCCACCTTCTTTAATGCAATGTCCATGATTCTAAATTTTGTTTCCAAAGGTAACGATTTCATAGTTTATTTTGGTTTCATTTTTTAGCCCCACTTCTGTCTTCGTTGAATCTCCCGTTAGGGAACGGGTTGGAGCGTAATGTATTATTCGCCCGTGGCTGAATGGCTTCATCGCACGTAGTCATTTCAGTCGTTCCTGCAAATTGTTGTTTAAAGGGCAACTGCCCGCCTTGCGGCCATACTTCTTTCTACAACATTCCCCCGCTTTTTCTAATTTAGCAGTTTAAAATATAAAGTCATGGAATACCGCATCGAGAAAGACACTATGGGCGAAGTAAAAGTGCCTGCCGATAAATACTGGGGCGCACAAACCGAACGCTCGCGCAACAACTTTAAAATTGGCCCCGAGGCCAGCATGCCCAAAGAAATCATCTATGCTTTTGGTTATTTAAAAAAGGCTGCGGCTATGGCCAATCACGAACTCGGTGCGCTTTCGGCCGATAAAAAAGACCTTATCGCTAAAGCGTGCGATGAAATTATTGCCGGCAAACTCGATGACCAGTTTCCGTTGGTTATCTGGCAAACCGGTTCGGGCACACAAAGCAACATGAACGCAAACGAGGTAATCGCCTATCGCGCCCACGTACTGAATGGTGGCAACCTGAGCGATGAAAAAAAAGCGCTTCACCCGAACGATGATGTAAACAAATCACAATCGTCAAACGATACGTTTCCTACCGCCATGCACATTGCGGCATACAAACAGGTGGTGGAAATTACCTTACCGGGAATGAAAAAGCTCCGCGACACGCTGGCAAAAAAATCGTCTGAGTATAAAAGCATTGTAAAAACCGGTCGTACACATTTTATGGATGCAACGCCCTTAACATTGGGGCAGGAGTTTTCGGGTTATGTGCAACAAATCGATAACAGCATCCGCACCATTAACAACGCTTTGGAAATGGTGCTTGAGCTGGCGCTTGGCGGAACAGCCGTAGGCACCGGGCTTAACACACCAAAGGGCTACGATGTATTGGTGGCTAAGAAAATTGCAGAGCTTACCGGCTATCCGTTTGTAACAGCTCCCAACAAGTTTGAGGCATTGGCCGCACACGATGCTATGGTTGAACTTTCAGGTGCGCTGAAACGGGCAGCCGTGGCGCTGATGAAAGTGGGCAACGATATCCGCATGTTAAGCTCCGGCCCGCGTTGCGGCATTGGCGAAATCATCATTCCCGATAACGAGCCGGGTTCGTCCATCATGCCGGGCAAGGTAAACCCTACCCAGCCGGAGGCGCTAACTATGGTGTGCGCCCAGGTTATGGGTAATGATGTGGCGGTATCGGTTGGCGGGGCAAGCGGCCATTTTGAGTTGAATGTTTTTAAGCCGGTAATTGCCGCCAATGTGCTGCAATCAGCCCGGCTTTTGGGCGATGCCTGCGTGTCGTTTAATGATAAATGTGCCGAAGGCATTGAGCCGAATGAGGCCATTATCCGGCAGCATTTAGAGAACTCCCTGATGCTGGTAACAGCCCTGAATACGCATATTGGCTATGAAAATGCGGCTAAAATCGCCAAGAAGGCACATAAGGAAAACAAAACCCTGCGCGAGGCTGCGGTAGAGTTGGGGTTGTTGACTTCAGCCCAGTTCGATGAGTGGGTACGCCCCGAAAAAATGGTTGGGAGCCTCTGAAAAGTAGGAAATTCAAAATAATTTGTACTTTTAATAAACTTTTTAAACTACAGCTAATGAAAAAATTAACACTACTCTTCTGTCTGGCTTTACTTTTTGCGGGCACGCAATCTTTCGCCCAGCTTTCCAAGCAGGAAAAAAAGGAGTGGAAGAAGAAAGCCAAAGAATACGCCAAGCAACCTGCCAACCTGAAGCAGTTTGTTGAAGACAAGCAAAGTGCCGATAACCAGGTAGCAACACTCAACAGGCGCGTAACCGATCTTCAAAAAGCAGTGAGCGACAAAGATGCGCGCATTGCCGAACTGGAAGATGAACTTTCGCAACTGCGCGGCCAGCTTACCGCTACCCGTGCCGAGTTGGCGCAACTGAAAGAAAACCCCGTGATAAACCCGATGGATTTTTCGCGTGGCGTGGTCTTCAAAGTGCAGGTGGGTGCATTCAAAAACAAAGACCTGTCGAAGTATTTCGACAACAACCCGAATTTTGGCGGAGAAGTAAAAGAAGGTGAGCCTCAGCGCATTACCATCGGTATTTTCCGCGATTACTGGGAGGCCGATCAGTTCAAAAAATATATGCGCGAAATGGGCGTAAAAGATGCCTGGATTGTTCCATACAAGGATGGCGAGCGCACGGAAATTAAAGATGTGCTGGAAGGCGTAACCGCAGAAAAGCCTAAAACAGAGGAATAAAACCGATATTCGTTCGTTTGCAAAAAGCAGCATGATTAATGCTGCTTTTGTTTTTTATGTTGGTCAACTATATTGAGTTTTGGGCGATGAATCGAATCGGGTTAATAGGAGTGTTATTGATGGTGGCAAGCGCTGCGTGGTCGCAGGTGCGGGTAGATAAACTCGTGATTAAAGCAGGCGAAGCCTTTGAATTCGACAACGAAACCGACATCCTTGTTGCCGATACCTTAGTGATGATGGACTCATCGCGGTTGGTATTGAATGAACTTAAACGCGAAAATTTTATTCGCGCAAAAGTGGCCATCATCGGTAACAATTGCCACATCGTTGGCATTGGTATTCACGGAAAAGCCGGGCGCGATGGACGGGACGGCATTACCAGCATTGGGCCTTGTCGCGATGGAACAAATGGCAGTATCGGAGTATCGGGTCTGTCGGGAGGGGCGGGCATTAATCTCTCTTTTTATGTTGAACATCTTATCGTAAACGGCCGCCTCATCATAGACCTTTCGGGAGGAAACGGTGGCGATGGCGGTGCAGGCGGAAAAGGCGGGGATGGCAGTCCGGGCACGGTGCATTGCAACGGTGGCGATGGCGCCAATGGCGGAAACGGTGGTCGTGGTGGCGATGGCGGACAGGGCGGTAATCTTGTTATCAGCAGCGTTAATGCAGATGTAATCAGGAACCAGGTGGGCACAAAAGTTTTGTTTAAAAATTATGGCGGCAAGGCAGGGCAGGGTGGTCGCGGAGGTTACTTCGGCTCTGCCGGATTAGGCCCCTCACGCAAAAACGGTAAGGATGGTCAGCCCGGAGAATATGGCGCCAACGGTGTTCGCGGAACAGAAGGAACTCTTACGTTTGAAATGAATCAATAATCGCATGGAGAAGAAGTGGATATACAAACCTCTTCCCTCAAAAGAGCAGATAGAAACGCTTGGCAATGACCTTAACCTTAACCCGCACTTAACGGCCATACTACTCCAGCGGGGCATCACCACTTTTCAGCAAGCCAAAGATTTTTTTCGTCCGTCATTGCACCAGCTTCACAATCCGTTTTTAATGCAGGATATGGAACAGGCGGTAGCACGCTTACAGCAAGCGCTTGAAGCCAATGAAAAAATTCTGATCTATGGCGACTACGATGTTGACGGAACAACAGCAGTAGCATTGGTGTATAATTATCTTCATCGCTTCTACCCGAATTGTTCGATTTATATTCCTGATCGTAACAAAGAAGGCTACGGCATTTCGCGTGCTGGTGTAGAATGGGCCGAAGAGAATGGTTTTTCATTAATCATCGCACTCGACTGCGGCATTAAGGCATCCGATATGGTATTGCTGGCCAATCATAAAGGCATTGATTTTATTATTTGCGATCATCACCTGCCCGATGAAAAAATTCCAAATGCGATAGCCGTACTTGATCCAAAACGAAAAGATTGTAATTATCCATATAAAGAACTTAGCGGGTGTGGGTTAGGCTTTAAGTTGATGCAGGCGTATGCTCGAAGACACCGTGCGGAAGAAGAGGTTTTTGAATTTCTGGATCTGGTTGCCGTTAGTATTGCTTCTGATATTGTTCCCATTACCGGGGAGAACCGAATACTCACTTATTTTGGTTTACAAAAACTGAATGAAAACCCGGTGCCCGGATTAAAGGCGCTGAAAGAAATATCGCAATTAAAAAATGAATTAGATGTTTCGGGTATTGTGTTTACGCTTGGCCCGCGCATTAATGCAGCAGGGCGTGTGGCACACGGAAGCGCGGCCGTTGATTTACTCACTGCCACAACCGATGAAGAAGCCTTAACCCTTGCTGAACAGGTAAACACGAAGAACGATTTGCGCAGGGAATTTGACAGCAGCATTACTGAGGAAGCACTGGCGATGATTGAAGGCGATGACGCATTGCGTGTAGCAAAATCTACCGTATTATTTAAAAACACATGGCATAAAGGTGTAATTGGCATAGTTGCTGCTCGGTGTATCGAAAAATATTATCGCCCTACCGTGATCTTAACCGAATCGAACAGCAAAATTACCGGATCAGCACGAAGCGTAAACGGCTTTAACCTGTATGAAGCCATGCTGGAATGCAGCGATCTGTTGGAAAAATTCGGAGGCCATAAATATGCTGCCGGACTTACTATGGACGTTAGCAACCTGAAAGCCTTCCAGGAACGTTTCGAAGAAGTGGTTTCAAAATCGATAACCGAAGAAATGCTTACACCGGTTATTGAAATTGACGTGCCTATTTTATTCGACAAGATCACACCAAAATTTTTAAGTGTACTGAAACAAATGGCGCCCTTCGGCCCCGAAAATCACAAGCCGGTTTTTGAAGCCGGAAAGGTGTACGTGGTAGATGCGCTTTCGAGTTTTAAGGATAGACATATACGATTCTTAGCCGGCCAGGAAGGAAACGAAAATGTGTTTCAGGCAGTTGGTTTTGATTTGGCCGAGTATTACGATCAGTTGGCTTCCGGTGTTACGTTTAGTTTGGCATTTACTATTGAAGAGAACGTGTTCAACGGAAACACCAGCATTCAATTACGCATCAAGGATATAAAATTTGAAAACGCATGATTCTTCGGGCAGAAAATCTCGTAAAAAAATATAAGAGCCGCACGGTAGTAGATCACGTATCCGTACAGGTTGGGCAAGGCGAAATTGTAGGCTTGCTTGGCCCCAACGGTGCCGGAAAGACTACGTCATTTTATATGATCGTTGGCCTGATTAAACCCAATGAAGGAAAGATTTTTTTAGATAACGAAGAGATAACCGCGTTGCCCATGTACCAGCGTGCACGCAAAGGCATTGGCTACTTAGCGCAGGAAGCCTCGGTGTTCAGAAAGCTAACGGTAGAAGAAAATATTTTAGCTGTATTGGAAATGCGCAATTACTCGCGGCAACAACGCATGGCAAAAGTAGATGAGTTGATTGATGAATTCAGTTTGCATAAGGTTCGGAAAAATCTCGGCATGTCGCTATCCGGTGGCGAGCGAAGAAGAACCGAAATAGCCCGTGCCCTTGCGGTTGATCCGGGCTTTGTCTTGCTCGATGAACCTTTTGCCGGTGTTGACCCGATTGCGGTTGAAGAAATTCAATCTATCGTGGCCAAATTGAAAAGCAAGAATATCGGTATTCTTATTACCGATCATAATGTGGATGAAACCCTTTCCATAACCGATCGCGCCTACCTGATGGTGGATGGTAAACTTTTTAAATCCGGCACAGCCGAAGACCTCGCTAACGACCCCCAGGTGCGCAAGGTTTACCTCGGCCAGAATTTTGAATTGCGAAGGGCGAAAGTAGTAACCCAAAACCAGGGTATTTAGACAGACGAAGCATTAACAGCAATCCTTTAAAATCCTGCGTTTTTCTTAGCGTTCTTGGCGCCTGCCCGAACTTTGGGTGTGAAAATAATTGGAGAACGTGCGTAACGACAGTTACTAAAGAAATACTTTTTTCCGGCTCATTTTCCCTCTTTTAATTCATCATATTCTGCCTATTTTTGAGATTATCGTGTACTTATGGGGCTGCTGAATTCTATACTGACGTGGGTGATGAAAAAACGTATTCATCAAATGGAGTTGTTCATGAAATACCCCCATGAAGTGCAGGATGAAATCTTCCGAAAGCTGATTCAAACAGGAAAAGCAACGGAATTCGGCAAGCAATATGATTTCGGCTCCATCAACACTTACAGTACGTTTCGCGAACGGGTGCCCGTTCACACCTATGAAAATATTTTTCCCTACATCGAACGACAAATGCGGGGCGAACAGAATGTTTTGTGGCCATCCGAAATCAAGTGGTTCTCAAAATCATCAGGCACAACAAACGCACGTAGCAAGTTTATCCCCGTATCGCAAGAGGCATTGGACGATTGTCACTTTAAAGGCGGCAAAGACCTGATCTCGATTTTTGTAAACAACTATCCGAACACAAAAATTTTTGACGGCAAAGGGTTGGCTGTTGGCGGCAGTCACCAGGTAAACGAATTTGATCCTACCGCCTCTTCCTACTATGGTGATGTATCTGCGGTCATCATGCAAAACCTTCCTGTCTGGGCAGAGTTTATCCGCACGCCAAAACTTGAAACAGCCCTGATGAGCAATTGGGAAGAAAAAATTGAAAAACTTGCACACGAAACCGTGCAAGAAAATGTAACCAACATTGCCGGTGTACCCACCTGGACGATCCTGCTAATACAACGGGTAGTGCAACTCACCGGTAAAAAGTATATTAAAGAAGTATGGCCCGACCTTGAAGTCTTTTTTCATGGTGCGGTCTCATTCAAGCCATATCGCGCCTTGTTCCATGAATTGATCCCTGATCCGTCTATGGTTTATTGGGAAATTTATAATGCCAGCGAAGGATTTTTTGGTATACAGGACAGGCGCGATTCGGATGAAATGTTGCTGATGCTCGACTACGGAATTTTCTATGAATTTATTCCGATGGAAGAAGTGGATAAGGAAAATCCGAAAGCGGTGCAGTTGGGCGATGTGGAGTTGGATAAAAACTATGCTATGGTAATCAGTACAAATGCCGGTTTATGGCGTTACAGTATTGGCGATACGATTAAGTTCACTTCGCTGTCGCCTTACCGGATAAAAATATCCGGACGCACCAAACATTTCATCAACGCTTTTGGCGAAGAAGTGATTGTTGAAAATGCCGAAGCCGCCATTACAAAAGCGTGCGAAGCCACAGGCGCAATCATGGACAACTTTACGGCCGCCCCCGTGTTTCTGGAGGCCAACAAAAAGGGCGGGCATGAGTGGATTGTTGAATTCAAGAAACGACCCGGTGATCTGGCAGAATTTACGCATATCCTCGACTCAGCCTTACGGCAGATAAACAGCGACTATGACGCAAAGCGTTCGCATGACCTGGCTTTGGTAGCGCCTAAAATCCACAGTGTTGAGCCCGGCACGTTTTATAACTGGATGAAAAGCCGTGGAAAACTTGGCGGGCAAAACAAAGTACCACGCCTGTCCAACTCGCGCGAATATGTTGATGATATTCTGAAGATGGTTGTTTCTGTGTGAATCAGTCTGTGAAGAAATAAAACTGTCCTGCACCCTGAAGATACAGGACAGCCTATTATCCTTACCGGATTCCGGGGAGCGCCTCTGTTGGCTTGCTCTGGTGCCAACTGAAGTTTGCTTTTCGCGGAGCGGGATAAACCTCATCCATCGTATAACCTGCCGTTTTCCATCACTTTGTTCACCGTATTGGTGTTGCGGATGTTTTCCTTTTTATCATCCTGTCCGCTAACGAACAAGGCGAACAGCATAAACAATGTTATGTATAATGATTTTATAAAATGTAGGGTAATAGAATACAAAGAATACGCTTAAAGGTATTCAATGTTTTGGAATTACACAGGTGGACGTAATCGTACGTTAAGAGAATAAACCGTGTAGTTCCAGGTCTATGCGGTTAACGATAAAGGAGAAATCCTCTATCCGTTCTACAAAGTCAAGGTCGTTCACGTTTACGATCAGCAACTTGCCGTGCTTGTAGGTACTGATCCAGTTTTCGTAGTGCTCGTTGAGGTTTTGGAGGTAATCAAGGCGCATGGCGTATTCATATTCGCGTCCCCGTTTTTGAATCTGGCGAACGAGTTTAGGGATGTCGGATCGCAGGTAAATGAGCAGATCGGGGCCCTGAACAAAGTTTATCATGGAGTTGAATATGTCTAAGTAGCTTTGGTAATCGCGGTCGGAAATATGCCCGCTTTTGTGGAGGTTGGCTGCAAAAATATAGGCGTCCTCGTAAATTGTTCTATCCTGGATAGTTGCGCTCTCGCTTGCGCGGATTTCGTTTACCTGTTTAAACCGGCTGTTGAGGAAGTAGATTTGAAGGTGGAAAGCCCACCGGGTCATGTCGCCATAAAAATCCTTCAGGTAGGGGTTTTTATCTACTGATTCAAAGAGGGGTGTCCACCCGTAATGCTTCGATAGCTTTTCGGCTAAGGTAGTTTTACCCGAACCGATATTTCCTGAAATGGCAATGTGTTTGAGTTTTTTCATTCGGGGAGCAATATAATGCAATGTTCAAATTCCCGAAGCCTTATTCATCAACCACTAAGGCCAATTTTTTTCCCGAAGCGCTTATCGCTAATCTTGTTATGCCTATTATCGGGTTTGTCTTGGGCAGGTCAACCCGAATCCACGTTTCACTTTTACCCGGCTGCCAGAAATAAAGTTGCTCCCCATCACTCATTAAAATTTTTCCATCGTTAGTCCAGGCTATGTCTTCACGATTGGGCAAGGTGGGCGCGATGGACTCTATTGTAAAGTCTTTGCCGTTGAGTTTTTTAATCATCCACTCCGGCCTTTGTTTGTCTATGAAACTAATATCGGTTGTGCCGGGTATGCGGTGCAGCGACCGCCCAATGTTTTCGGAAAGCTCTATGTCTTTTTTATCCTTTACAGAATATAACCGAAGGGTATGGGGCCTGCCTAATACGAACAGTACAAGAGCGTCTTCATTTATCCAGGCATGATAGCCAACTGTAAGGTTATTAATGATTACAACAGGCTCTCCGCCATCAACCGGGTATTTACCCAAATCCTGTGCGCCATTATCACGTTGTATAATGCACGAAATAAATTTTCCGCCTGGTGTTACGGTGGGGGAATATTCCCGTTCGGATGTGTTGGTTAGTTTTCGTGTTTCATTTTTTACATAATCGTAAACAAGAATATCAGTTCGCCCTTCTTCATCGGCAGATGAATAATAGAGGAAAGGTTTTTCGGGGTGAAAATGCGGTTGGTTATCGTACCCTTTGCGGTTAGTTATATTTTTTGGGTTTGACAACTGAATACTGTTTTTCTTAACCTTTAAATCAAACAGGTAGATTTCTGTTCCGGGTAGCTGTTGGGCTAATAACGGATTAGCCAGAAGCAAGAGCACAAATATTTTTTTCATCGACATGAATTTAAGAATAAAAAAGACCTGACGATATGCCAGGTCTTTTTTGTGAGAAATTAATGCTTTTTAATCATCGTCATCATCAAGTTTGCTTAACTCTTCGTCAATGATCTTCTCAATCAAATCGCGCTGGCGCTCGTTGATGGTTTGATCTACTTTGGCCTGGCGCTTCATAAATCTTAGCATGGCATTTTTCTTTACCTCATACGCCATAAACACGGTGTACTCTTTTGTCTGCTCGTTATAAAATTTCTTCTCCCCTATTTTACGCAGGTCAGAAATGTTGGTGTTCATCGTCTGGCGCACTAAGCTTTGAAACTTATCGGCTATATCGGCTGCGCGCTCATTGCCGGTATCGCTTAAATACTGGTCGGCAACCTGCTTCATAGTGGTGTTTACTTGTCCGGCAAGCTGTGCCTTGGCATCCAGGTCGGCTTTGCTGCGGGCGATATTATCCTGCGAGCTGCTTCCTTTACCGGTGCCTCTCCAAAAACGGTTGTTGGATTCATAGGCGTTGCCCATAAAAGGCTCTTTTACCTTTTTGCCCAGCACGCCCGAAGAGCAGGCGCCCAGTATAATTAACATGGCCAGAAGGGGTATTCTTTTTAAGCGTATCATAATGTAATATTAGTTAGAACCATCGAAAGTACGAAAATTGTGCCAGACCAGGATTTCTGTTCAACGAATGTTTATAACAAGTTGCCATCGGAAGGCCCATCGCCAACGTAATGTGTACCGGTCTATCTCTGCGTCTTTTAAAATTTGCCTGATTTCGCGCTTCCTGAAGCCCCGCAAAACAGAAAGTGGGGCATCGTATTTTACCATAGCAGACCGGGAGAAGAGTTGGGTTAGCAATTTTATGGAATAATAGGCAAGCGGATGCCGGTGCAGGTCGTTCACAACAATGCCAATGGTGGCCTGTTTTTTTAATGAACGAAAAATTTCTACAAGTTGCTCATGCGAAAAATGATGAAGAAACAGGGTTGCGATAACAATGTCGTAGGATTCTTTCTGAAAAGATGAATCAAAAATGTTTTCTGCTTTAAAGCGGATGTTGTGATAATCGTTGCAATGACTTTCTGCATAAGCAATAATGTTGGGGTTTGCGTCAATACCGGTAAGCTGTATACCAGGGTAGGCTTCTTTAAATTTATTGTTGATTAGTTTCAGCATCTCACCGCTGCCGCAACCCATATCGGCAATGTGCAGCGATTTTACGGCAGGTCTATTTCTAAGAAGAACTTCTAAACCGTTAATCGTTACGCTGTTTCCGCCCAACCAATGATTGATAACATCAAGTTCACGTAACGTCTGGTGTACCACTTCTCCTGAACACAACAGGTCGTCCATGATTTCAGGTGCGACTGAACGGGTATTAAAGCGGCTCATTGATAATGCGTTTTCAGCAACATGCTTTCTAATGTAAGCCCGGGGCCAAATGCAAAACTCAAAATCAGTTTTTCAGTATCTTGTGATTTAAGTTGTTGCACAACATGATGCAACACAAACAAAATCGTTACAGACGACATATTGCCATAATTTTTCAATACTGTATAGGCTGGTTCGTTCTGTTCACGACTAATACTTAATTCGTGTTCAACGGCTTCAAGAATTTTCTTTCCGCCCGGATGAATCGCATAAGAAAAAATATCAGCTGTGTTTTGTTGCAGACTATCAAGTAATTCTGCTGTAAGTTTTTTTATTCCTGTGCGAATTGTGTTGGGAATATGTGTAGAGAGTTTCATTTCAAAACCATGATTACCAATATTCCAAGCCATGTGCTCCTTTCCGTTAAAGGCAAGCCCGTTATGAAAAGCCTGCGGAGAGAGATTCCATCCCGATTGCGGAGATGACGTTACCAGCAGGGCGGCCGCACCATCTGCAAAGAGCGCATTCGCCAACAGGTTATCTTCTATTGGTTCTTTTTGAAAGTGAAGCGTGCATAGTTCCGTACACACAATTAAAACAATAGCCTGGTGATTGGATTTGCAAATGGCATCAGCAATTTTAATAGCATTAAAAGCCGCATAGCACCCCATAAAATTGATACAGGTTCGCTGAATGCTTTCGCTAAGATAAAAGTGGCGTATCAGGTCAATATCCAAACCGGGAGCATACATGCCTGTACAACTTACCTGTATCAGGTGGGTTACATCTTTTGGTTTTACAGAAGCCGATTGTGCAAAACAATTTTCTGCCGCTTTAACACTTAACGGTAGTGCGTGTTTTCGATAGGCTTCCGCCCGGTGTTGTGTAGATGGAAAAGGCTCGAAGTTTTCGGTGTTCGGATAAAAACTGTAATTGTCTTGCTTGCCATAGTCGTCCAGAACAGAATACCGCGTATCAATACCGCTTGCGCGAAAAACAGCATGCAGTTTTCGGCTTTCGGTATAGCCGGGCTGCATAGCCCTTTCCATAAACGAGGCAATAGCCGGTTGGCTGAACGCATATTCAGGAACAGCAATACCTATGGAAGAAATAAAGCTCATGATTTCAATAGTAAGCTAAAAAGAATAATTTTAGTTTACGAAGTTTTTACTAATCTCTTATTCAGGAAAAACATGTTTTCATTATCGGCTTGGTTGCATTTGCGTATTCCGTTTTCCTGGTTTTTGATGCCGGTTTTCCTGTTCAGTGTTGCTATCTCTCCCAACCTGAACCCCGACCGGCTGTTGTGGGTTTTTATTATCCTTCACTTGTTTTTGTACCCGGCCAGCAACGGCTATAACAGCTATTTTGATAAAGATGAGAAAAGTATCGGTGGACTGAAAAATCCTCCGCCTGTTAACAGTGGGCTTTATTACCTTTCTCTTTTGTTCGATGCGATAGCGATACTCCTGGGGTATCTTAAAATAAGCGCCCTGTTTGCCGCCATGCTTTTACTATATGGGCTAATATCCAAAGCGTACAGTCATCCGTCTATCAGGCTAAAGAAATACGCTGTTGGCGGATGGTTAGCTACCGGTTTTTTCCAGGGATGCTTTACATTTTTAATGTGTTATGCCGGCCTGAATAATTTTGATTTCGGAACAATTCTTAAACCGCATGTAATTACGCCTGCCGTACTCTCTACCGTAATGTTGCTGGGTAATTACCCGATGACGCAGGTTTACCAACATGAAGATGACGCAGCACGCGGTGATGAAACGTTAAGTTTACGGCTTGGCGTGCGCGGAACATTTTATTTTACTGCATTCGTGTTTACACTTGCTGTAGCCGGGTTCTTCTATTACTTCACGTATTATTTTAAAATCATGTATGCGTTAACGTTCTTACTTGCGCTTTCGCCAACGTTACTGTTTTTCATTTGGTGGTTTTTGAAGGTGCGTAAAGATGAAAGTAAAGCAGACCACGCACACACCATGTGGCTTAACCGTATTGCTTCTACAAGTCTGAACGTATTTTTTATGTGGTTCTTTCTTGATAGTAGTAATATTCTTGATGCGTTTTAATAATCTTTGTGCTTTGTGCCTTCTGCCACAGGCATCACTGCGTGAGTGGCATTTATGAACTACTGAATAATTTCTCCGTGCGTTCTTCGCGCGATATAGTTGGCTATAGCGTTGGAGTTAACAGCCAATGAAACAGCTAATCGCGATGACCACACACTGCCAAACAAATAGTTCTGGATGACTCTTCCCGTACGCAACCTGTCTTGAAACAGTTTCTTCCATTGTTGAGTATATCCTGCCTCTACCCACTCTCGCGAATGTTGATGATTGATGGCTTCTGTAACAATATCGCTAACTAATTTTCCGGTATGTATGGCCATAGCCATGCCGTTGCCACACAAGGGCGCAATCATACCGGCAGCATCACCTGCCATAAGTATATGATTGAACACCGGCTCTTTTGTTTCAAAAGAAATTTCGTTGATGGTTTCGGGTTTGCCGAACAAAAATTCAGCAAATGTAAAGATGCGTTCTAAATGAGGGTTTTGAAACAAAACTTCTTTTTCCAATGCGCTTATCGATTTATGTTTTTTCAGCAAATCGCGATGAGCAAGATAACATAGTGTTGACTTCCCATCTTCAATATTGCTTATCCCGCAATATCCTCCGTTAAAATTATGGAGCGCTATTACGTTATCGGGGTGCTGTGTCCGGATGTGATACTTTATCCCGACATAAGGCGAACGTTTTTCAATAAAACTTCTTTGCAGATTAATATCAAGTCTTGAGCGCTTGCCAAACGACCCGATAACGAAATCAATCTGCCAGGAACCCCGGCCGGTTGTAACTGAAAATGTTTTCTCCTGTTCATAAAACGTTATCGCATCAACTTCTTCGTGTATAATTTCCACTCCGGCATTAACGGCTTGTTGCGCAAGAAAATAATCAAAAGCATAACGACTTATTCCGAAGCCTCCCATATCCAAAGAAAGTTCTGCCGTTTTTCCACTTACTGATGAAAGTTGTAGCACATTGATGCGGGGCGTCTGAATATTTTCGGGAAAAAGCTGTTCCTTTTTCAAAAATGGTAATACTTCGTTAGATATGTATTCGCCACAAACGCGGTGAAACGGGTAAACTTTTTTTTCAAAAAGCAGGCAGGGTAATCCCGCTTTTCCAAGCCGTATGGCGGCAATTAACCCGGCCAACCCCCCGCCTACAATGGCAATTTTTTTCAGCACAACTAAAATTTATTATAAATGGCCTCGTTTTTGAACAGATTCCGTCATAATGAATCTTGAAACATAATATGCAGTGGCCTAAAGTAACCTTTTGCCTGCAAATTGTGTTTAAATCTTATCTGCACGTTGGTCATGGTACAGGAAAAACAAAAAATAACCTCGCGACACGATTCTGTCAGCATTCTTTTAGTGGGAAACAACCCCATTGAATTGAGCAGAATGATGGAAACCGTTAAGAAGTTGCCCAATCGGGTAACAGCAGAAATCGCTTTTGACCTTGCCAGCATCTGGCACCGGCTTTTAAAGTTCCATCCAAATTTTATTCTGATTGATGATAACATCGGGTTACAGGAACTTAGCCAGACGGTAAACGTATTGTCGTCCAATCCAAAAACAAGAAACGTTCCGATCACGGTGTTAAAGAACTCCAATTATACCGGTTCAATTGTTTCATCTGATGTTGCTGATTATATCTTGAAGCAGCACCTTACACCCGAATCTTTATACATCACCTTACGAAACTCACTCCGCTTTAAGCAGGCACGTCAGTACCTGGCAAAAGCATACGTTAAAAGAAAGAGAGCGTTATTAAAACTCATTCGTTAAAGTTGATCTTCCAACCGGAAGTCAAAGGCTTTCAGTTGTCCGCTACGCAAAACTTCTAATCTGACTTTTCTTCCCGGTTTTGAATTTAAAAGCCCGTTAATATGATTCAGGTGCAGATCTTTTATTGAATATCCGTTAACGGATGCAATCAAATCTCCTTTTTGCAAGCCTGCCTCGTGGGCTGTTGAGTTGCGCCTGACATCGGAGATTTCAAAAACATTCAGCGATGATCCTTTTGCGCGAATGGTTAAACCACTCAGGTTAAAGTAATAGGCTTTTTTAAAGTCGCTGTTTTTTTTGAGATAGATTTTTTCAAGTGGGAAATTAAAAACTACCGTAAACCGGCTTAAAATTTCGCCACCCAATGTTCCGTTCCGGTCAATAATCAGGTGTTTCAACGAATCGGAAAAGTATGCGTTGGAATCCGGAAAGTTTACCAAAGGTTTTTCGATAATGTAATTGCCCAACTCTAATGATTCAATTCTTCCTGTTTTACCTTTTATTTCTCCGCCAAGTCCACGCCCGATAATGTTGGGAACAAATTTTTCCGGCAGGTGAATGCGCGAATCACTTTCAGGTTCCAGCATCAGTCCATGACTCGCACCTGTGTCAATAAGTAATTTTGCATTTAAAGCGTGATCGGAACTGATGTTTATCGGTGCCAGCAAATAAGGTTTTGTGTCTTGTATGCGTATCGGAATTACTTCATACTTTTTTCGTTGCCTGAATTTATCGGGCATCATCAGCGTCATTATCTTTTTATGATAATCAATTTCGATAATAAACCGGCTGAACAATTCGTACCCAAGTATTCCGTGAACATCAGTACCCAGGTGATTGCGCAACTCAAGGTAATCTTCTTCCAACACCAGCATAGCATGACCCTTGCCTATAACACCGGGCAGCGTAAGCGAAACATTGTTCGCCACGTAGGCATCAATTAATTTTTCTCCACCTGGCCCTGATATGGTGTACTTTCTACTGTAAGGAAGTCGCAGAATATCAGAGAACGCTTTTTGAGTTAAGATGGCCGTGCGCACACCAGTATCTACAATAAATTTAAGCGGTATGGCATCATTAAGAATAACCCGTACAACAATCAGGTTGTTGTGAATTTCAATCGGAACCTGAACTTTTCTTTTACCATCGGCAATATGAAACCCCAGGTTTTGATTTTGCGCCCAGAGCGTTATTGGAAGAAAGCACAACAGAAAGCCGATAACACGAATCATAATATACCCCTCGTATGAAAGTTATGCAATTTTACCGGTAGCTCCCTAACCCAAATCAGGGGATTATTGCTTTCAATACTTTTTCGGGCGAATTGGCCACGTTCAGAATATCTAAGTTTTCCTGTTTAAGAAACCCTTCTTTAACCATAATTTCCATTTGTGTGAGCAGGGTATCGAAAAAACCGTTGATGTTCAGTAAGCCAACCGGCTGACGGATTAGCTCTAATTGTTTCCAGGTGAGGATTTCAGCGGTTTCGTCCAATGTTCCCCAACCACCGGGCAGCACTAAAAAGGCATCGGCCAGGTCGGCCATTCTGCGCTTGCGCTCGTGCATGCTTGGTACGATTTCCAGCTTGGTGAGGCCGGTGTGCCCCACTTCCTTTTTCATTAAAAAATCCGGGATAATGCCGATAACCTCTCCACGGTTGCCGAGCACACTATCAGCAAGTATGCCCATTAAACCGATGTTGCCGCCCCCATAAACCAGCGTATGCCCCGATTTTGCCAATAAAGCACCCAACTCATGGGCAGCATCAGCATAAACGGAATTGTTTCCTACGCCAGAACCGCAGAAAACACAAATTTTCATAAAGCCTTGGCGGAATTAGTATTTATTGTCGTGCTTGTTTTTGCTCACCATTTTGTTGGGGAAAACCCACGGAGAGATAATGGCTAAAACAAAAAGAGCGATAACTACGTAAAAAGGAGTCCAGGATGCATCCATGATTCTGACAATTTTTGAAGGAGTAAAAATAGCCTATTCGTGTAATTTTTGTATAAAGAATTGAAAATAGTTTATCAGTTTTAGTCTTTGTTTTGCCGCTTATTTAGAAGACAGCACCCATAAATGAAAAAATTTCTTCTCCTTCTGGCAATCGGAACACTGTTGATGGTAATCCTGTGGGCAGTGGTGAGCGCAATCCGCCACAAGCAAACCAAATCGTTTAGCCCCGAAGATGAAGCCGTGTACACCGATGGCGATCTGAAGGTGTCGGTGTTCTACAATCGCCCGTATAAGAAAGGGCGGGTGATTTTTGGCGAGCTTGTGCCCTATGGCAAGGTGTGGCGAACGGGCGCAAACGAAGCAACCGTTTTTGAAACCAACCACACCCTTACCTTTCAGGGTAAAAAACTCCAGGCAGGCAGGTATAGCCTATGGACAATTCCTGACTCAACAGACTGGCAGGTTATTTTTAATGCACAACACGGCCAATGGGGTATTAACAGCATAGGTGAAGCAAACCGCGACCCTTCGCTTGATGTGCTTACCGTTTCGGCACATTCGGTTGTGCAGGATAGGGAGTTTGAACAATTCACCATTCAGTTTAACAGAATTGGCGAAGAGGCCGAAATGGTTTTACTATGGGATAAAACCGTTGTGGCTGTTCATTTTACATACTAATCTACTTTGTTCTAATCGCAGCGCGCGCTAAGAACCGCAAAGAAATTTTCTGTTGAGAAAACCCTTTGCGTAACTCTGCGGCCTTAGCGGTTAAGGTATTACGGAATTTGTTACCTTATCAACACCCGCACCCGTGTTCTTCTTTCTTGCAGTATGGCAGCAGGTTTTATAAATACATCAAAACCAAGTTTCGATGTGTCAACTCCTTGTGCAGCCAGCTCATTTAGTAACGACAACGCCTGTTGTTCCGTGCGGTTGTTATGATATGTTGTTTCAATAATTGTGCTGTCGCGCGAATAAAGCTGACCAAGCGTATCAATATCCTGTATCTGATAAATGACGGTATCAATACGGATTTCAGTAAGGTCAGGGTCGGATTTTATGGAATCTTCATAATAGCCGTCAAGCTCAACCTGAATTTCAAACGTGCGGTCAGGAACGGTTTTCATTAACCGTACAAGCCTTCGTATTTCATTGCCCGCATCATCGGGTACGGACGAGTGCGGCTTAAATTGAATGCCTTCAAGCTCAAGTACATCGCCTGCGGCAACGGGCTTTAACGTAACATCAACTTTTTGCTTTAACGGGCTTTCGCCTGCGGTCATATCAAACATTTTCGAGAAGTATGTGTAGTTGCCTTGTTCTGGGTCAACCGATAATTCGTAGCGCGTTCCTTCCGTCAGGTATAAAAAATAATACCCGGTCTTATCCGGCCTTCCGCTAAAGAAGCGTTTACGTGTACCCAAATCCTCAACAGAAATATAGGCCGGTGTTGGTACACCATCCTGACCAAGAATTTGCCCTTCGAGTTTCATTACAGCACGAGGGCGCCATTGTTCAGGAACAAGAAATTCAACAAGTTCTGATTTAAACCGGCCGGGGGCTTCTTTCAATAAGTAGCGTCCGTTTGAAACAGAACTCACAAACTGGTCATCGCCTGGTGTATTTACAAAATCAAGCGGTTGCGGGTCGCTCCAGGTATCGTCAATGCGTTTGCTTACATATAAATCCATGCCCCCTTTGTTCGGACTGATGGCATTAGACGAAAAAATAAGGATAGTACCATCTGCCGAAATGCGCGGTGTTTGCGAATTGCCGGTGTTGATGTTTTCCGGAAGTTCAACCGGCTCCTGCCATCGCCCGTTAGCCGCTTTTTGTGTCATCATAATTTTACACCCGTCAGCTTTTTTTGAATCCATTTTCTGACAGCGCATAAAATACATGGTTGCACCGTCAGGCGAAAAGGTAGGCGAGCCTTCATGAAGTTTCGAGTTAATAGGGGCATACATATTCTGCAAATCGCCCCATGATGCTCCCGAAATTTTTCCGGCCCAGATGTCATAGCCGCCCACACCCCCCGATTTTATGGTAGTTATGTAAATCGTTTCTCCATCCGCGCTAAGCGTATAACCCTTTTGAAAATTGAGCTTTGCATTTATGTGTTTCGGTAAGGCTTTGGGTTCTGTCCAGTTGGCGCCTTCCTTTCGGGCTATAAAAACAGTGGGCACGTTATCTTCGGCATAATCCGATGTATAAAGCAGGGTGCTGCCGTCTAAACTGATAAAGGGGGCAGTAAGGTTAATGTTTGGCCGGTTAATTTCCTGGGGCAGTTTGCGTATGGCCGCCTGCCCAAACACCTGAAGAACGGGCGCTAATATGCCCAGAAGTAAAATAGACCTTTTCATAGGCTAAAGTTACGGTTTTAAGCCACAAATAAATTGCCAACCTGCCTCTTAATCTTTTTAACCCGATGGTTTTTTGATGCGGATGTAATAATTTAGCAGTTCTGTAAAATAAGTCGATGATCCAGGTAATACCATCCATAGCCATACAAAAAGGGCGCGTTGTAAGAATGAGAAAGGGCGATCCTTCAAGTGTGAAAGCCTACGATGAAAATCCGCTTGACCTCGCCAAGCGTTTTGAAGATCACGGTATTGAGGTGGTTCATTTAGTTGACCTGGATGGCGCAGAACGCGGCTCCCCGGTTAACTACCATATCATAGAACAAATCTCAGCGTACACCGATCTTAAAATTGATTTTACCGGTGGCATTTCTACCGATGGCGATATCAGCAAAGCGTATGAGGCGGGCGCTGATTATATTACGGCCTCCAGTATTGCCGTAACAAACCCCGAATTATTTGCCTCCTGGATTGTTTCTTTTGGCCGTGAGAAAATAACATTGGGCGCAGATGTTACCGATGTAAAGAGCATGAACCTCCTCTTTCGGGGCTGGCTGAAAAAATCAGAGATGACGCTTTTTGAACACCTCGAATATTTCTACTCGCGCGGATTGAAATTTGTAAAATCAACCGATGTATCGCGCGATGGTGTTTTAGAGGGGCCTAACTTTGAATTTTATCAATCCATTCGCGACCGCTTCCCGGAGTTTTCTGTACTTGCAAGTGGCGGTATTCGTGGTATAGATGATATAAAGCGACTTAACGAGATGGGCGTTTTTGCCGTGATTTTTGGCAAAGCCTATTACGAAGGCGTACTCAAGCTAAAAGATGTTGAGCAGTTGCTGGCCAACAAGGAATCCTGAAAGGTTTTTAGAGCATAATAAGAGAGGCTGTCTAAAAGTGTAAGACAGCCTCTTTGTTTTTACTGAATCGAAACATTAAACGTAACTTCAATGTCGCTTTCGCCAGGCCCCGGACAAGCGCCTGTTTTTGTTCCGGGTTGATGCCGGAGAACAATCTTAACAGTTCCCGTTCCTGCATCCCCGCAAGTCCACGTTGTAGTCAGCCCGACAGGCAAGCCGTTATCATCTTCATCGTCATAAGCGATGCCTATGTTTGCACCGGTTGGCGTAAAGCAGAACAAATGCTCATCGGCTTCTTCTTCGATTTCCTCTGTAATGTCTTCAGCAGGATTTTCCGATTCGTTCAATAACGTTATTGTTGCCGTGTAGGTGGTTGATGCCGAAAGCACTGCGGCATTTCCTCCTGATGAATAGATGTATTCCGGTGCGCCTCCGCCATCACCATCTAAATCCTTAAAAGTCATGGTAATCGGTGCGCCCCCGGTTGGTGTTAATGTTACGGTTAACGTAGTAATCAATTCTTCTTCATGTGCTGGTTCGGGGTCATCACCACAGCTTACAAGCAACAATGTTGCAACTAAAAATGTGGAAAGAAAAAAGCGCGACAGCCAACGCGAAACTAATGTGTGTTGTGTACTCATAAATTTAATTTGTTTAGTTATGTGAATGAAAATTATAGTTCAACCGAATAATGAATGTGCGGCCAGTGTCATCGGCAAAGTAGCGCAGCCGGTTCATGTAGTTACGGTAACGCACGTTGCCTAAGTTTTCGCCTGCAAGACTAATGGACAAACTGTTTTCTTTAACAGGAATTTTGAAACCTGTTTCAATATTTACCAATGTATAACGCTCCGGTGCAGGAGCAATGTCGAACACGTGCTCACCGGTATAGTGTGGAATGTCGCGCGGAGAAACAGTAACGGGCGCACGGGTTTGTTTGAACACAACAGGTACACTTGCGCCCACAAAGAAATCATTGAGCTTGCCAAGATTGGTTGTGTAACGCAACCCGTTTTCAAGCGTAACGGGGGGAATAAAAATCAACACATCGTTTCGTGTAACATCTTCGCCACGTATGTAGGAGAACTTACCGTTATACGTTAGCTTTTTGGTAAGAAACCATTTTAAAGAAACGTCCGCTCCACTAAGCAGGGCATTGGTTTGTTCGTATTGCCACACCGAAAAATATCCACGAATGGTTAATCGCGAATCGATCGGGCGTAAAAAAACATAATTGTTAATGGAGTTTACATAAACAGAAAAATCTGCCGAAAGGCGTTCGCCTCCAAGTTGCAGGGTTGTTATCCATTTTGTGCTTACCTCTTTTTTAATTTTAGATTGCTCCGTGAGTAAATCACCATTCGGGCGCATCAATCCTTCTTCAATAGCGGCAGTGCCATGATGAAGCCCTTCGCTGTATAACTCGCTTACGTGTGGCGGACGGGATGAAACGCCAAGATGTGTATTTATTCTTGCCTGCTGATTGATGTAATACGTTGCGCCAACCGACCCCGATACATAATGGAAATTAAAAGCGGGCTTTACCAAATCGTTGGTGCGCGTAAAGGCAAGCACATTCAGGTGTTGATAGTCGTACCGCCCTCCGGCTTCCAGTAACCAGTTTTTTCTTCGTGCTTTTTCAATAAAAAATATTCCTGACGAAAAGAGCCTGTAATCGGGAATCATTGGCCGGATGCCTGTTTCTCCCGTTTCATTTATGTTTTGTTTATAGGTTGCGTTTATACCGATACTTCCTGAATGCCTGGGGTGGTTGTGGTCTAACGATACGTCTAATACATTCGTGAACAACTTCATGAACAGGGCGGGCTTTTCGTTTCTGCCCCCTCTTCGTATATCAAATTCTCTGCGTTGATTATACTGCCCTCCGTATAATACCTTTAGTTCTCCTACCTCTTTTATTTTTTGCGATAGCTGAACTTTCAATAACTGGTGATTGATTTTTTGTTTCGGGTTATTGATATCGTATGAAAACGGGTTGATGTACCAGGGGCTTCCACTCTCAATAGATGTTTGCAGGTCGTCAACGTTGCCGGTATGTGCGGCACGTAGAATGCCGATTTCAGAATTGAAACTACTCATGTAAATTTCCATTGACCGGTCATTGTCTTTGTATCCAAGGCTACCCGAAAAATCAAGTTCGCGCACACCGGTGTTTGATAACACATAATCCCGTGTTTTAAAATCGCCCGCTCGCTTGGCAGTGCCTTGCAACCGCCAACTCCATTGCTCCGATTTTTTCAACTCGCCTTCCAACATACCCGAAACAACACCCATACCACTGTTGGTCATAAACCCGGTGTTGATTTCGCCTCCAAACGAATGAGTTTTGTTGTGAAGCGATGGCGGGTTGATGATAATAACGCCTCCAACTGCATCGGCACCGTAGCGTACTGCCTCTGCACCTTTTACAACTGTAATTTCAGACGCAATAAACGGGTCTATTTCCGGGGCGTGTTCAATACCCCATTGCTGACCTTCCTGCCGGATGCCGTTATTCAGAATAAGAATACGCTGACTGTGCAGCCCATGTATAACGGGTTTGAAAATAGCAGGGCCCGCCTGCAATGCGCTTACTCCGGCAATGGCTTTTAAACTTTCGCCTAATGATTTTCCGTGCTGGTGTTCCAGGTCGTGACTACTCAAACTAACAGTGGTGTTGCTGATGCCTGATGCTAATGCCTGCCCGGTTATTTCAATGCTACTTAGTTCGGTTACATCCTCGCGCAACGCAATAGTGACCTGATGATTTTTGTTTAATCGAATAGCTGTCTCGTAAAAAACATAACCCACAAATTTTACTGAAAGTGTGTACGACCCGGCACACAAGTTTTTGAATATAAAAAAACCTTGAGCATCCGAAGTTGTACCGTCATCATTCAGCATAACCGTTGCCCCTGGCAAGGGGTTTCCTTCGGTATCGCGCACCATACCCGATATATGAAAGGTGCACTTCTCCTGGCTAAAAGCCGGAAGAAGAACATAAATCAGTAATAATATGATGATTCCTGAACGCAAATTATATGCAACAACGTTGCAAATATAACAGCAAAATGATTTCAAACAGTAAAATTCAATAAAGTTCTTTTTGGCAGAATTTAATCGACTAAGTCGGAGAGTTTGAAACGCTCAATAAGGTAGTAGAGGAAGTTGAAATTTAAAACAGAAGCGTTTTCGTCTGTTTTTGATTTTGTTTCAGGCTTTTTGGGTGTTGTTCTTATCTGAACAGAATCACGCGAAGTTGTGGAAGGCGTGCCGGGAGGGTTTCTTAGTATGTTCCTGATTTCAAGGTCATTAATTCCGTCTTGCGAAGGGTTTATCACCCGGTTTTCCTTGTTTTCCCCGCCATAGTCCGGGTCGGGCATACGGTCATCCTGCCCAAAGGCAAAACTGAAGCAAAAAATGCCCAGTACAGATAGCGTAGCAGCCAGGTTTAAACGGATTTTCATAACGTGGGGTAATATTGCACAAACGCAAAACAATCAGCGCTTGTTTCAAGAAAGATAGAAATTTCGTTTGGTCCGTATCGGCATTATTAGACAAATCTTGGGGTAAAATAGACAAACCGGCCTTTTTGCCTGTATTTTTAGGGCTATTATGAGCATTTCGTGGCAGGATTTTGAAAAAGTGGATATCAGGGCCGGAACTATTGTTCGGGCAGAACCCTTTGAAGGGGCGCGAAAACCGGCTATTAAAGTGTGGGTTGACCTCGGTGAATCGGGCGTCAAAAAATCAAGTGCGCAAATAACCGATTTATACACACCCGAAACATTGATTGGCAAGAAGGTGGTTTGTGTGGTGAATTTCCCTCCCAGGCAAATCGGAAGTTTTATGTCGGAAGTGTTGGTTACGGGTTTCCCCGATGCGAATAATCATATTGTTCTTTGCACGCCCGATAGCGATGTGCCAAACGGAGCTCGTCTTTTCTGACTATGAATTTTTCAGCATTACCCGAAATTACCGGTGGCCGGTTACTACAATTAGCTGATGATAAACCTTTGGCGCACTTGCTTACCGATAGTCGTAAGCCGGTGCTGCATGAAGGCTCGTGTTTCTTTGCCATAACCGGAGAGCGGCATGACGGCCATGATTATATACGCATGTTGTATGAGGCCGGAATTAATCAGTTCGTTGTTGAAAAAAGTTTTTCGTTAAAAAATTTTCCGGTTGCAAATGTATTGTTAGTCGATTCGGCCATTGAGGCGTTGCAAAAAATTGTTGCGCAGCAACGCGGGCAATTTTCCATTCCGGTAATTGGTATTACCGGCAGCAACGGAAAGACAATAGTGAAAGAGTGGCTGTACCAGTTGCTTGCTTATGAATACACTACGGTAAAAAATCCGGGGAGTTATAATTCGCAAATAGGCGTGCCGCTATCGGTGTGGCATATACAGCCGCATCATCAGCTTGGTATTTTTGAAGCCGGGGTTTCGCGTGTTGATGAAATGATGAACCTGCGCAACATTATTCAGCCCACGTATGGAATTTTTACCACAATCGGTTCGGCACACGATGAGAACTTTACAACCCGAAAACAAAAGATTGAAGAAAAACTAAAACTGTTTTCAAACGTTTCGTTGTTAGTTTATTGTAAAGACCAACCTGACGTTGACGAGGCAGTCAGCCAAACAACCATTCCAACAATAAGTTGGGGGGAACATTCGCAAGCCGATATTGCTATAAGCAACAATACCAATAAGCTGCATATTCATTGGCCGGATAAAAAAATTGACGTTGACATTCAGTTTCCATTCAGCGATGCAGCGTCCGTAGAAAACGCCACGCACTGTATCATTATGATGTTGGTGTTAGGCTATGTGCCATCAATCATTCAGCAGCGTGTAACCATGTTGCGTGCTGTGCCTATGCGTTTGGAACTGAAAGAAGGCATAAACCAATGCCAGGTTATTGACGACACCTACAATAATGACCTGGCCGGCCTCCAGATGAGCTTAGACTTTTTGAGGAATCAGCATCAAAAGCGAACAAAGACCATTATCTTATCAGATATACTTGAATCGGGGTTGAACGAAGAAGACTTAGCGAACCGCATTGCGGCACACATAAATGCGAGTGGTGCAACACGGTTTATCGGTATCGGTAAAAATCTTTCAGCGTATGCAACCCTTTTTACACCGCACGCGCAATTTTATTCTTCAACCGAAGAATTTATTGAATCGTTTACACCAGAATCGTTTCAACACGAAATGATACTTATAAAAGGCGCACGTGTTTTTGCTTTTGAGAAGATTGTAAGCCTGTTTCAAAAAAAGGTGCATGGAACGGTAATGGAAATTAACCTGGGTGCCTTGGTGCACAATCTGAACGAGTTCAGGGCTAAACTAAAGCCACGCACAAAACTTATGGTAATGGTAAAGGCATTTGCCTATGGAAGCGGCAGTGTTGACATTGCTAACGTGTTGCAATTTCATAAAGTAGATTACTTAGGCGTTGCCTATGCCGATGAGGGGGTTGAGTTGCGTACCAATAATATCACGCTGCCTGTTATGGTGATGAATCCCTCACCCGATGGATTTCAGTCGATGACGCAGTACAACCTTGAGCCCGAACTTTACAGCTTCACCATATTGGAACAACTCCTTGCCTTCCTGAATGGGAGAACGATAGGCCTGCACCTGAAATTAGACACGGGTATGCACCGGCTTGGTTTTGAGGAAGAGCAAATAGATGCGTTGATAGAAGTATTGCAAGCGAACAAAAACATTCGTGTAGTCAGTATTTTTACACACTTAGTCGGGTCAGATGAAAAAGTCCATGATGAATTTTCAACTCAACAGGTTGATTGTTTTTTACGAATGACTCGCAAGATTACGCATACCCTGAATATAAACCCCATACTGCATGTGCTGAACACGTCCGGCATTATGCGCTTTCCTGATTGGCAGTTTGATATGGTGCGCTTAGGCATCGGGTTGTACGGAGCAAATACAACAGAAGGGCTATCAACAGTAAAACCTGTTGCAACACTTAAAACGGTTATATCGCAAATCAAAAAAATAAAAAAAGGAGAAAGCATTGGGTATAGCCGTAAAGACATGGCGGAAAAAGATATGACGCTCGCTACTATCGCTATTGGCTATGCCGATGGATTCAGTCGGGCATTTAGTTGTGGTGTGGGTGAAGTGTTGATAAAAGGAGAACGTGTCCGCGTGGTGGGCAATGTATGTATGGACATGACGATGATTGATGTTACCGGAATGGACGTGCACGAAGGCGAGGACGTTATTATTTTTGGCAACGGGTTGCCGGTGGAGGAAGTGGCCGCAAGGATAAACACCATTCCATACGAGATACTGACCAACACAAGTGAGCGCATAAAGCGTATTTTTGTAGCTGAAAGTATGTAGGTTACATTTTTTATACAGAAAGAATACCTGGAGGAGGGAATAAACGTTGAGATAAGATGAAAGCATTTATACCATACACCTGGCGAATGTGCGCCATGCTGATTGCGGTTATTATTTTAATGACCGCCTTTTCATCGTGCAAGGATGATGAAGCTGGTTCGGGGAAGTCGTATGTAAACGACTGGATTTATGATAATATGGAGTTCTGGTATTACTGGAACACGCAATTGCCGTCAAGCCCAAACAAGAACCTTGAGCCTCCCGATTTTTTTGAATCGTTGCTTTCATCGCAAGACCGCTTTTCCTGGATTCAGGATGATTTTGAAGAATTGTTGAAATCGCTACAGGGCATTACAAAAGAAGCCGGGTACGAGTATAAACTTTATCAAAAGCAGGGCACCAACGATGTGTTTATGCAGGTAATGTATGTAAAGGCGGGGTCACCGGCCGCTTCTGCGGGCTTGTTGCGGGGCGACATTCTTGAGAAAGTAAACGGAGTACAAATGACTATCGATAACTACCGGTCGGTACTCGCGCAGTTAAGTGAAAACCATACTGTATCATACAGGAGGCATAACGGAGATGAGTTTGTTGATTTAGGAACGCTTTCGCTGACAACGGTTGAGTTCTCTGAAAATCCGCACTTCCTCCACACGGTTTACGAAATTGACGGAAAGAAAATCGGGTATTATATCTATAACTTTTTTGCCAATGGCCCGGGCGCTGGCAAAGGTCAGTTTAATACTGAAATGGATCAGATTTTCAGCGACTTTCAGGCAGCGGGTATTACCGAGTTGATTATTGACCTGCGCTTTAACAGCGGAGGATCAGAAACGGCCACTATTAATCTGGCAAGCTTAGTGGCGAAAGATGTAACCGGTACTACTGTTTTTGCAAAGCGGAAATACAATAGCCAGGTGGAGAACGCCATCATCAATGAACCAGGGTTAGGGCCTGATTTTTTTCTTTCAAAATTTGAAAGCCTCTCGCAAAATATTGGCTCACAAATTTCCAACGTGTATGTTCTTACAAGTTCCCGCACGGCATCGGCCAGCGAGTTGTTGATAAACGGCCTTCGTCCGTTTATGGAAGTAAAACTGATTGGCACAACAACAACGGGTAAAAATTACGGCTCTATCACCATAACAGATGATCAAAACCGCTCGAACAAATGGGGCATGCAGCCTATTGTGGTTAAATCATTTAACAGCCTCGATCAATCCGATTACGACAATGGATTTGAGCCTGACATTTTCGACCAGGATAATGACTTGGTTTTATTTCCGCTTGGGGATGTCGATGAACGGTTGCTCAACATTGCTCTCGAAGACATTACAGGCGGAACTGTAGGTGGCCGCAAAGCAATGGCCGAAAAAATCGATGGCCGCTCCATCCGGTTTATATCACCGGTTCAGAAACGAGCCATGTTTACAGAAGGCCATGATGAGTTGAGAAGACTGGAGCGGGTTGTTAGGGGTGTGGAGTAATCTCCCTACCCACACCCCAAATTTTTCTTCAAATCACGATTGGGCAGGCCGCCAAAATCAAACGGAGTATCGGTTTCGGGTTCTTCCGGTTTTGCAGGCGTATGTTGCCTGCCGGACTTTTTTCGGATTTCTTTTTTCTTCTTATTACCGGCCCCTGGCTTTTTCATACGTCAAAGGTAGCAACTGACAAGAATCATTGCATGGGGCTGAATTTGGCGTATCTTTGTTTGAAACTAATCTAAATAAGGATGGCAAACGGCAAACGTAATGTAGCCCAGATGAAACCCGGAGAGGTGGCTGTTATTGCCGGACTGGAAGATGACGACCTCTCCACAAAGCTCATGGAAATGGGCTGCCTGCCGGGGACAAGCATACGGTTTAACTTCAAAGCCCCGTTGGGCGACCCGGTTTGTATCAGCGTGTCGGGTTATGAACTTTCGTTGCGCATAGCCGAAGCCTCTACAATTTCTATTCTCAACTAATCTTATGCAACCTTCTGGCAAGCATGCAAAGATTGCATTGGTAGGCAATCCCAATTCCGGCAAGTCATCGTTGTTTAATTACCTTACGGGATTAAATCAAAAAACAGGAAATTTTCCGGGCGTAACGGTTGAGAAGCGCACCGGTTTTTCAAAAATGCCGGAAGGACACCAGGCGCAGTTTATTGATTTGCCCGGTGTGTATAGTCTTTACCCGCGAAGCTTAGATGAGCAAATTGTTTCTGAAACATTGCTTAATGATAAATCGCCCGATTACCCCGATGCTGTTGTGGTAATTGTAGATGCCACTAACCTGAAACGCAGCCTGTTGTTGGTTACACAAATAATTGACCTCGGCTTACCTGTAGTGCTTGCGCTCAACATGATGGATTTGGTTGCTAAAAAACAGATTAGCTATAACCTGGCTGAAATGACGCAGCAACTTGGCGTTCCGGTTGTGCCGATGAATGCGCGAACCGGTATGGGGGTTGATGACCTAAAAAATGTGTTAAGCAAACCTGTTGCGCCTTCTGGTAAGTCTATCTTCCCGGTGTTTGATGAAGCCAAAGCCGGTGTGCAGGAGTTAAGAGAGGCGCTATATATTAACAACGACTATAAAGCATACCAGTTTCTGCAACAACCCAACACGTTGAGTTTCCTGAAACAGGAAGACGTTGACTTGATTCATCGCGTAAAAGAAAAATACCAGTTCTTTCCCGGAAAATTTCATGGCGCTGAAACCGTACAACGATACAGTTTCATACAATCGTTGTTAGATAGTGTTACAACACAACCTTCGGCAGAAAGAAAAACAAGCCGCTCTACACTCTTTGATAAAGTATTAACGCATCGTGTTTGGGGGTATGCCATTTTCTTAGGTATTCTCTTCCTTATTTTCCAGGCCATTTTTGCATGGGCTACCGTACCTATGGATTTTATTGATGGGCTGTTTGCTTCATTAAGCAACTACCTTAGCGAAACGTTGCCTGACGGCCCGCTTACGCGGATGTTGGCGGAAGGTGTTGTGCCCGGTATCGGGGGCATTGTTATTTTTATTCCGCAGATTGCCATTCTGTTTGCGTTCATTTCTATACTGGAGGAATCCGGGTATATGGCACGTGTGGTTTTCCTGATGGATAAAATTATGCGCAAGTTTGGGTTAAGCGGAAAAAGCGTGGTGCCGTTAATCTCTGGTGTGGCGTGTGCCATTCCTGCTATTATGGCTACACGCACTATCGATAATTGGAAGGAAAGAATCATCACTATTTTAGTAACACCGCTAATGAGTTGCGCGGCACGTTTGCCCGTGTTTACTATTTTAATTGCGCTCATCGTTCCTGAAAAAATGGTGTACGGATTTTTTAACCTTCAGGGTCTTGCCCTCATGGGATTGTACCTGCTGGGTGTTGCCGCAGTATTACTTTCGGCAGTGGTTATAAAAATGCTCATCAACGTAAAAGAGCGCAGCTACCTGATAATGGAAATGCCGATGTATCGCTGGCCTAAATGGTCGAATGTTGGATATACCATTTATGATAAAACAAAATCATTTGTATTTGAGGCCGGTAAGGTAATTCTGGCGATAGCCATTGTATTGTGGGTGCTGGCCTCTTATGGGCCGGGCGATTACCAGGAGAATGCAGAAGCATATATCTTACAAGAAACAGAAAACCTGGAGCTAACCGAGCAGGATATGGAAGACCGCGTTGCTGCCTTCAAACTCGAACACTCCTATGCCGGCATACTTGGTAAGAGCATTGAACCTGTTATCCGTCCGTTAGGGTACGATTGGAAAATAGGCATCGCTTTAGTTACGTCTTTCGCTGCACGCGAAGTTTTTGTCGGAACAATGGCCACGATTTACAGCATCGGCAGTGAAGAAGACCAAACCACAATCAAAAGCCGGATGAAGGCTGAAATCAACCCCGAAACCGGGGGGCCTCGTTACACACCAGCCGTAGGATTTTCCTTATTGGTTTTCTATACATTCGCCATGCAGTGCATGAGTACGCTGGCCGTAGTGTATCGCGAAACCAAGGGTTGGAAATGGCCTATGATACAGTTAGTCTATATGACAGTATTGGCCTACATATCCGCTTTTGCGGTATTTCAACTGCTTTCATAAAGCGATTACGGAGATTTCATTTATATTTAGAGGTTAAACAACCACTATGACCGTGAACTATCAATTAGGTTTGCTCCATCTTGTTCATTTGCTTATCAGCGCAGATGGTGTAATTGACGACAGGGAGAGGGAAGCACTCAACCGTATATGTAAGGCAGAAGGAGTAGATGAAGCCCTGTTCAATCAATTCACGAAAGACTTAGACATTAAGAAAGAACGCGATATCTATAAAGAAGGTATCGACAGTATAAATGCCTGTACCGATGAAGAGAAACTAAGAGCGCTCGCCATCTTATACAAAATGTCGGAAGTAGATGGCCGCGTTCATGCCAAAGAAGTTAGGCTGTTGCTGTATTCTATCAGGCTGGTAGGGATAGAATTTGATGACGTGGTGAAGAAAGCCGGAACAATCTCATCCATCTTTTAAACATAAATCATGTATAGAGTAATTTTTAGTTTACTTACGGCCGCACTCCTGTGGTCGTGTGGGAAAGATACGTCCAAACCAAATGTATTTGCCGACCCGGTGCGGGTTAAGATTGCCCAGTACCAGGATAAAAGACAGTCCGATAGCCTGATTACTTTCTTTCAGCATGAAAATGCCGTTTACAGAGAAGCCGCAGCCTTAGCCTTTGCTTCCGTGCAGGACACAACGGTTTTTTACCAACTCGGAAAAATGTTGTTCGATAAAAACGCTGCGGTAAGAAAAGCCGCAGCGTTTGCATTGGGGCAGATGGGAACAGAAACCGCTCATTGGGCGTTGATGGATGCACTTGTTTCCGAAAAAGACCTTAGTGTATCTGCAGAAATAATTGAATCATTAGGGAAAACAGGTAAGGGTGTTACCTCTGCCATCCTGATAAATGACACCATAAAACAAAAAGCGTTTTCATGGGCGGCTTACCGGCAGGCGTTGCGTGGCAAAGCCGATTCAACGCATGTTAAACAAGCCATTACTTTGCTTGACGAAAAAATCAGTGAACAGGCACGCATAGGCGCTGCACATTTTTTTAGTCGCGGGCCCGAAAATATTAATCAGGCGGAAGCCGTATTACTTCAACGCCTGCAATCCGACCCATCGGCTTACGTGCGCATGGCTGTTGCCTCGGCCTTGCGTAAAATAAAAACACCAGAAAGCCTGGCCGCATTAAAAGAAGCATTTCAACACGATACGGATTATCGTGTGCGTGCAAATGCTGTTCGTTCGTTGCAGGTATTTGAGGCGGATGCTTTCCAGGTATTAGCGGAAGCGGTAACCGATGCCAACGAGCACGTTGCCGTTGCTGCCGCAGAAACATTGGTGCAACTTGATATTACAGGAAATGAAACAGCGTTGCTTGAACGGGCGCGGTCATCCGCCAACTGGCGAATAAAAGGAAACCTGTATGAAGCCGTGCTGGCAAATGTTGAATCAACGCAAGCTATCGTTGATGAAATTATTTTGTTGATTAAGGAATCAGGAAACCCTTATGAACAAGCTGCGTTGCTCACGGCTCTGCGAAAAGTCCCTTCGGCTTACGGATTTGTTCAGGAGTATCTGAATGCAACAACTCCGGTGTTACGTTCCTCGTCTGCGGCTTCATTAGCGGCTATGAACCGGAGCAAGTTGTTTAACCCTTCGTTGCAAAAAGCATTTATTGATGCCATTCAATCGGGTATGCAAACCGGTGATGCTGCCGTGATTGGTACGTTTGCCGGAGCGTTAATGAACCCGGCCCTCAAATACAAGGAGATACTCAGCGACATTCAGTTTTTATATGATGCCAAAGCAAAACTTTCGTTGCCACGCGATAACGAAGCGCTTCAGCCGCTTGAGGCTGCGATAGCTTACTTTGAAAACCGCGAATTGGACAAACCGGTTACAAACAATTATAACCATCCTATCGATTGGGAAGTTGTAAAATCCATTCCACAAAATCAGCAGGTGCGCATCAGTACATCAAAAGGAGATATTGTTATCCAGTTGTTTATTGAAGAAGCTCCGGGTTCGGTAGCTAATTTTTTAAACCTTACAAAGGCAGGATATTTTGATGGAAAAAATTTTCATCGTGTGGTTCCAAACTTCGTTATCCAGGGCGGTTGCAACCGGGGCGATGGCTGGGGCAGCGAAGATTACTCCATTCGCTCGGAGTTTTCGATGCGCAGATACAAGGAAGGCTCGGTAGGCATGGCCTCTGCCGGAAAAGACACAGAAGGAACACAGTGGTTTATCACGCATTCGCCTACTCCGCATTTGGATGGCCGCTACACCATTTTTGCCGAAGTGGTTTCGGGAATGGATGTTGTGCATAGCATTGCAGTAGGCGACCAGATTATTAAGGTTGAGATGTTGTAACAGACAGCGCTTCATTGCCGGTTACGTTGTTTACACTAACTTGCCCCACAAAAACCATATCGCTTTGAAAAAAGCATTTCAACAAAATTTTACTATCGGCATATTAGGCGGGGGCCAACTTGGCCGCATGCTCATCCAGTCGGGTATTGATTATAACCTCTCCTTTAAAATTCTCGACCCAGACCCGGAAGCGCCTTGCAAGGGTCTCGCTGAATTTGAGGTCGGGAAGCTAACCGATTACGAAACGGTAATGCGGTTTGCGCAAAGCTGCGACATCATCACTATCGAAATAGAAAACGTAAACACACAAGCGTTAAAAGAGCTTGCCCGGCAGGGTAAGCGGGTTTATCCGCAACCGGAAGCCATTGAGCTTATCCAGGATAAACGAAGTCAAAAGAAATTTTACCAGGAGAACAACATTCCCACAGCAGAATTTATTCTTACCGAAACCCGTGAAGATGTAAAGCAACACCAGGCTTTCTTACCTGCTGTTCATAAACTGGGCAGGGAAGGATATGATGGTCGCGGGGTACAAATTATAAAAACCCAGGCCGACATAGAAAAAGCATTTGATGCCCCCGGCCTGTTGGAAAAACTTATTGATTTTGAAAAAGAGATTGCGGTTATCGTTGCACGTAATGCCAACGGTGAGGTAAAAACGTTTCCCCCGGTTGAAATGGTGTTTCACCCCGAACACAACTTAGTGGAGTATCTTTTCTCTCCGGCAGAAATAAAACCGGAAGTTGCACAGCAAGCCGACCGGATTGCCCGTAAGGTAATTGAAACACTTGGCCTGGTAGGATTGCTTGCCGTTGAAATGTTTGTTACAAAAAACGGAGAGGTGTTGGTTAATGAAATTGCACCACGCCCGCACAACAGCGGTCATCAAACCATTGAAGCCAACGTTACCTCTCAATACGAACAACATTTGCGGGCTATTATCGGGCTTCCGCTTGGCAATACTGATGTGTTAATTCCAAGCGCTATGGTTAACCTCCTCGGAAGCGAAGGTCACACCGGCCCAGCCCGTTATGAAGGTTTTGAAGAGGTTGTAAATGTGCGGGGTGTGTACGTGCATTTGTATGGAAAGAAGAACACCAAGCCTTTCCGGAAGATGGGGCATGTAACAATCATTGATAACAATATCGATTCATTGAAAGAGAAGGCTAACTTTGTGAAGAACACACTTAACGTTATCGCATGACAAAGCCGGCAGTGGGTATCATCATGGGCAGCCAATCTGATTTAAAAATCATGAAAGAGGCTGCCGAAGCATTGGAAGAATTGAATGTAGCATACGAGCTTACGGTTGTATCGGCACACCGCACGCCCATGCGGATGGTATCGTATGCACAGGAAGCACGCAAGCGTGGACTGAAAGTAATTATTGCCGGTGCCGGTGGGGCAGCCCATTTGCCGGGCATGGTGGCAGCCATTACTTCGCTGCCTGTAATCGGGGTGCCGGTTAAATCCTCAAACTCAATAGATGGGTGGGATTCAGTGCTCTCCATATTACAAATGCCGGCAGGAGTGCCGGTAGCAACAGTAGCCCTGAACGGGGCCAGAAATGCCGGAATATTAGCCGCGCAAATTGTGGGCAGCCACGATAAGCAGGTGGCCAACCGCCTTGATAAATTCAAGAAATTGCTCCAGGTAAAGGTAGAATCTGCCGCAAAATCGATAGAAAAGAAGGGTTGGCGTGATGCAGAGGCATAAATTTTCGTAAAAAGCCCTATATTCAAGTCCGAAATCGATTTCATAACTATGAGGCCTCGTGAAAAAGGATGGCTCAAAGAATACCTTGAGTTCAGAAAAGAGTTATTTAAAGACTTAACCCATGAGAAGCCAGCTTCTCACCCTGAGCAATCCCTTTACAGGATTATGCACCCTACGGGTCTTATGTATGGTCAGTCTGTTGGAAAAATTGATCATCCGTTAGCTGAGAATTGGGATGAGAAAGACAGGATGAAAATTTTGCTGGCGGAAAGTCTCATCAGCAGTTCGCTTGTTTACCACAACAAACCGCTTAATTCTCATGAAGAAATTTCCGAAGTGTTTGTGCAATCGCTGGAAAGCATAGGAAGTTTCTACAACAATATTTATCCCGAACTGGCTACGCCTACCCGGACGATTTTTGGAAAGAAACGGTCGGCTGTTGATCTGGCTGAACGAATATTAGAAAAGCGTGTTAACCGTGCTGTTTCGTTTAAAGGAAATTTCTGGAGCAGCTTTTTCCACAACAGCTTGTTGTTTTTGGATGTCTATATTTTCGGGCAGTGGATACACACCAACGCTGACCGGATCGTTGCGGATTTCTTTCGCTATGAGCGCGAAGAGTTACGGTTTTCGGTAATCAAAGTGATAGCAGTAGCCGCACACTCCGATCAGGTTCTTAACTATGAAGAAAAAAGGATGTTGGAGTATTTTCTGCAGGGAACCGAATTGCCCCCAGAGAAACGAAGAGAAGCGCTGATGATTTTCAACAAGGGCGTGAGCGTGGATGAGATAAATCTGCCCGCTGAAAATTCCTGGATTTTGAAAAAATACTTTTTGGAAATAGCCATCCTTACCACATGGGCCGACCGGAAAGTTAAAAAAGCTGAACAGGTATTTTTGCGATACTTTGCCGATTACCTCGGCTTTACCGAAGATGATTTGGAATACAGCATGATTGCGATTGAGGGATTTGTGTTGGAGCACTGGACACACCTTGAATATTTACAGGATAAGCAGGATTACGAGCGTGTAAGCGAGCATTACATGGAGAGAGTATCTAAACTGGCTGAAAGAAACAAAAGCCGGTTGATACGGGAAGTGCAGGAGAGCAGCGCGTTAGTAGCCCTGTTAGAAAAAGCCCGTGCGCAGGAACTTACTCTTGCCGAATCGGAAAAAGTACAGGAGCAACTATTGAATGCACTGCGGACGATTCCCACATTTGCCATCGTAACATTGCCACAGCGGTTTTTAACCTTGTCCATCTTAATGAAGATACTGCCTCGCGACATCTTCTTCTTCGACAAGGACACCTATTTCGATAAACAGAGTTAGTCTTCTTTTTCAGCTTCCGCTTTGCGCGGAACAATAACCGAGAAGAGAACGGAGAGAATCAGTGTTGCTATGATAACGCTAAAGGAAAGGTAAACACTGATTTTAACATCTACGATTTCAAGCAGCATTTTCGCGCCAATGAAAAACAAAATGATAGATAAGCCTTTTTGTAACAAATAGAACTTATCAATGATACCCGCCAGCAGGAAGAACATGGCGCGTAAGCCGAGCACGGCAAAAATGTTTGAAGTATAAATTAAAAATTCGTTGGTAGTAATAGCGAACGCTGCCGGAATAGAGTCAACCGCGAAAATCAAGTCTGTTGTTTCAATCAAAACAATCACCAGGAACAACGGTGTGAAGAAAAGTTTTCCCTTATCGAAGAAAACAAATTTTCCTCCACGATCATCAAGTGAGATAGGCAGGTATCGTTTGCAAATTCTAAGAATTGGATTTTTCTCCGGTTCTATCTTTTCATCCCCGTCTTCAAAATAAATGCGGATACCCGAATAAATTAAAAACACCCCGAAGATGTACAGTATCCAATGGAACTGATGGATAAGGTATGCGCCCACAAAAATGAACACCGCCCGGAAAACAATGGCGCCCAATATTCCCCAGAAAAGTATCTTATGATAATACGCTTCATCAACCCTGAAATATTTCAGGATAAGCAGAATAACAAAAATGTTATCGATAGACAGAGCCTTCTCCGTCAGGTAAGCAGAAAAGTAAAGGAGACCGGCATCCGTTCCGCTTATAAATTTCTCTACGCCCTTTTCCAGGTAGGCATAAGGCCCCATAAAGTAAATGAGCAGACCAAACAGGGTAGAAACAAAAACCCAGAAAATAGATTGCCACAAGGCCGATTTGGTGGTGATTTTATGAGCGTCTTTATTGAAAACCCCTAAATCCACAATCAGGAAAATAACAATGACTATCCCGAACAGGGCAAACAACAACATTTCATTGTCGTGCCCTTCGAAGAGCGAGATCAGAAGGATATTTAGAGGGTTATGCAACTGGCTTTCCGTTTCTTTCTTCCAAGCAACCTAACCCGCTAATAATCAGCAAATAGGGTAACCCGAAGGTCTCAAAAGTACAATTATTTTTCTAACTCAAAAACTGCAAATGGCTATTTATAACACTTACCCGGAGAAGGTAATTACCCTTAGCTACAACCGGAGCACACACCTTGTATCAGCAGGTTAATCTCACCGGCCTGGTAGCCTTTCGGTAGCTTTATTTGCGGAACATCTATATTCAGACAATTGGTTTGCCCGCATTGGGTACACTTAAAATGAACATGGTCGTGATGATGGCCGGCTATGGTGCAGGCTTCCGTACACAGGGCATACTTTAAAGCCCCCTCATCGTCTAACACTTTATGGATAAGGCCCTTGTCTAAGAATGTTTTCAGGGTGCGGTAAACCGTAACCCGGTCAAAACTGGCGGGGATACCCTTTTCAATGTCGGCATGGGCAAGCGCGTAGTTCTTTTTTAAAAAGAAATTCAAAATGGCCTTCCGGCTGGGGGTTGACCGAAGTTTAAATTCTTTTAATAGCTGGGGCGAGCCGTTCATTGTTCGTGAAGTTGCATTTTTAGCAGGTTGCTATATAAACCATTGTTTACCTGTGTAAGTTCTGCATGTGAGCCCACTTCTGCAAGCATACCCTGGTTGATTACAAAGATACGGTCAACTTTTTTTATTGTACTTAACCGGTGTGCAATGATTATAGTGGTTCTCCCCTCCATAAGTTTATCCAGCGCTTGCTGCACTAAGTATTCCGATTGAGAATCCAATGAACTGGTGGCCTCATCTAAAACCAAAATTGAAGGATTTTTTAAGATAGCCCGTGCAATGGCAATGCGTTGCCGTTGACCGCCCGAAAGTTTAACGCCACGTTCGCCCACTAAGGTGTCAAACTGTTCGGGGAAACTTTCTATAAAATCCAATGCGCTGGCTTTTTGTGCAGCTAACCGGATAGCTTCAAATGAAGCACCGGGGTTTCCATAGGCAATGTTTTCGCGAATGGTTCCTCCAAACAGGATAACCTCCTGGGGTACAATGCCAATGTTTTTCCGATAGTCCGTCAGGCTGAAGGATTGAATACTTAATCCTTCCGCTTCTATGGAACCCGTTTGCACCGGGTAGAAGCGAAGCAATAAATTAATAATGGTAGATTTTCCTGAACCGCTCTGCCCTACCAGCGCAATTTTTTCACCTGCGCGGATGTGAAAGTTTAAATCTTTCAACACCGGAAAATCGGGGCGCGTAGGGTACGAAAAGTTAACCTCATTAAACACAATATCACCGGATAGCCTTGGCGCTACCGTAGCAGGAAGTTCTTCTTCATCTTTCTGGTCGAGGATTTCCAACAGCCGTTCAGAAGCGCCAATGGAGCGTTGAAGTTGTGTGTACAGGTCGCCAAGTCCCGCAATCGAGCCGCCAATGAAAGAGGTGTAAATGATAAATGAGAATAACTCGCCTACCGAAAGTAAATTACTCTGCACTAACCACGCGCCATACCAGCCTACTAATACAATACCGCCAAACAGCGCAAGGATTACAAACGAAACAAATAAGCCCCGATATTTTGCAGTGCGGATAGCTACCTGCACAACTTCGTTCAGCGATTTTTTAAAGCGCAACAACTCAAACGCTTCGTTGGTGAAGGCTTTCACTACCTGAATGGTTTGCAGCGACTCTTCAACAATAACATTTGCCTCCGCAAGCTTGTCTTGTGTTTTTCGCGAAAGCTTGCGAATACTTTTTCCGAAAATCAACGCGAAAATAACCAGCACCGGAAACGTGAGCAACATGAAAACAGTAAGTTGCGGAGCGATAAAAGAAATAATAGCCGTACCGATAACCAAGGTTAACGACTGCCGGAGTAACTCGGCCATTGTGGTCGTGAATGTATCCTGAAGCGTCCCCACATCAGATGTTATACGGCTCATCAGTTCACCTACTCTGCGGTTGTCAAAGAAGGAAAGCGGTAGCCAAACAATCTTTTGAAAAACGTGTTGTCGTAAGTCTGCAAGGGTTCGTTCGGTTGTAACAGAAAACGTGTACACCCGCATATACGAAAAGAAACCCTGCACAATTAATATAGCCAACAGGGTAAGCGCAACCTGGTTAATGGTAGTGAAGTAAGGAATGGTCTTTCCTGAAGCGAGGTCAAGCAACTGCCCCGCCAAATAGGGAAACGATAAAACCGTAGCGCTTGAAAGCACTAAGCAAATCAATCCGGCAATGAACAACCACTTGTGCGGCAGCATAAACCGGAAAATTCCTGCTAATCTTTTCAATGAATCTTTATTAACCTTCCGCTTATCTTCTTCCCGCAAAGGTTCTTGTAGTCGTCTTTTGGCCATGAATGTCAGTTAAACTGTATGTTGCCTTTGATAGCAAAGTGAACGGAATCACCGGCAAACATTTTTTGTCCTCCTTCAACAGAGTAGGATGTGAGCACGTTTTTATTGTACACGTCCGAAAATTCCATAACGAGTTTTCGTTGTGTTTTAAGCAAGGCGTTTTCCTGCTGGTAAAGGGCTTCAATTTTACGGAGCTTTTGCAGGTTATCGAGGTAAAAGAATTTTACATAGCGCACGGGCAACTCCTCCGTTGCCCGGAATTCACGAATGGTAAGATTACTTGAGGCATCGCGCAGGCCATCGTTTACTTCATAGCTTGTGCGATATGCAGGCTTATTGAACAGCCCGATTTCCGAAAAAATATCGAGTTCGTTTTTCCAGTGTGTAGTATCGGGTGTGATAAATACAGTGTCGCGCTCAACTTCATTAATGACGCCTTCCTTTGCAAGAGAGGCTTTGAACACCCACAGGTCGACCGCTTGCTTTGTAATAAGGCTATCGATATTAAAATATGAGGCTTCCGTTTTAACGGGTTGATTGCAGCCGTTTGTCAACATGATAAGCGACAAGCTGATAAAAAGGAAAGTGTGTTTTATAAAATTACTCTGCATCAATCAGCACGTTACCGGTCATCTCTTTCGGAACAGGCACACCAATCAGGTTAAGAATAGTTGGTGCAAGGTCGCCCAGCTTTCCATCTTTTAATGTTCCTGTATAAAAATCGGACACCAAGATACACGGAACCAGGCTGGTGGTGTGCGCAGTGTTTGGCGAGCCGTCATCATTAATCATACAATCGGCATTGCCATGGTCGGCAATGATAATAACAGCGTAACCGTTTTGTAAAGCCGCTTCCGTTACTTTGCCTGCGCAATAATCTACCGTTTCGCAAGCTTTCACGGCCGCATCAAACACACCCGTGTGCCCAACCATATCGGGGTTGGCAAAATTCAAACAGATAAAATTCGCTTCTTGTTTATTGAGTTCGGGTATGATGCTGTCTTTGATGTCGTTTGCACTCATCGCCGGCTTCAGGTCATACGTGGCTACTTTTGGCGAAGGACAAAGTATTCGGCTTTCACCTTCAAAAGCGTCTTCGCGCCCGCCCGAAAAAAAGAACGTAACGTGCGGATACTTTTCCGTTTCGGCTATGCGGATTTGCTTTTTGCCGGCACGTGCCAATACTTCCCCTATTGTATTTTCTAAGTTATCCTTTTCAAAAATGACGTGAACATTTTTAAACGTGTCATCATACGTGGTAAGCGTTGTGTAATGCAGGTTAAGTTTTTTCATGCCTGCCTCCGGGAAATCCTGCTGCGTTAACGCCTGCGTAATTTGCCGCCCACGGTCTGTTCGGAAATTAAAACACAACACGGCATCGCCATCCTGAATGGTAGCAACAGGTTTTTTATTTTCGGTTACAACAACCGGTTTTATAAATTCATCCGTAACACCTTCCTTGTATGATTGCTCCACTGCATCAACAGCGTTTGTGGTGGGTTTACCAACTCCATGCACCAGGAGGTCATACGCAAGTTTTACACGTTCCCATCGCTTGTCGCGGTCCATGGCGTAGTAACGCCCGATAACGCTGGCGATTTTTCCGGTTGTTTGGCTAAGATGTTTTTGCAGGTCATTCAAATAACCAGCGCCTCCTTTCGGGTCGGTATCGCGACCATCCATAAACGCATGAATAAATACCTGCTCAATGTTGTTACGATGTGCAATTGAAATAATCCCTTTCAGGTGTTCAATGTGCGAGTGCACTCCGCCATCCGAAACCAATCCGATTAGATGAAGGGCTTTCTTGTTTTCCTTTACATAGTTGAAGATGTTGAGCAACACCGGGTTTTTGTCAAGTTCCGCTTCTTCAATGGTTTTGTTCACGCGCACTAAGTCCTGGTAAACTACCCGCCCTGCGCCAATGTTCATGTGGCCAACTTCCGAGTTGCCCATCTGCCCTTCGGGAAGACCAACGGCCAACCCTGAAGCCTGGAGTTTGCTATGCGGGTAGCGTGGATAGAGTGAGTCCATAAACGGGGTATTGGCCTTATCCACAGCCGATACGTTCTTATTGGCGGCTATCCCCCAGCCATCTAATATCATCAATAACACGTTACGATTCATGGTAGTAAAAAATGAAGGTGCAAATATACCATCTATTCGCCCATTTTAGGGTTACTTTGCCCTGCTTATGGCATACATGAAAACCCTCTCTGATTTCGTTTGAGAATAGGCATTATGGCATAATTTTGGGTTAGATTTAGGGTTATGAACAGGATTTTGATTGTTGGGCTGGTGGTTTTATGGTCTTGGCAGGCAGTGGCCCAGGGAAATAATGTGGTTGACCTGGTAAAAGAATCTATTAAAGCCGGCAGCGCAAAGGAGTTGGCCAAATACCTCAACACCTCTGTTGATGTAACCATCGACAATAAACCCGAAACGTACAGCCGGGCGCAAGCCGAATTTGTGTTGCGCGATTTTTTTAAAGCAAATCCTCCTTCCGAGTTTAATATTATTCACCAGGGTTCGTCAAAAGGCGGGCAGCCCTTTGCTATCGGGCAATATAAAAGTGGTGGCAATACCTTTCGGGTATGGATGAAAATCAGGATTTCGGGGAACCAGTCGTTGGTGCAGGAAATCTCTTTCGTTAAGGAATAATTGTTCCGTAAATCTCCCTAATAATAGCCGTTGATTGCGGGGGCTGTCTATTTTTGCAGCGTGAAGCCCTATTATATTACAGGTTCATTTTTGCAGCAATTTATACAGTCTGCCCTGGCAGAAGATATGGGTGATGGCGATCACTCATCGCTTGCCTCCATTCCGCAATCTGCCATAGGCAAAGCCCGGCTTCTGGTTAAAGATGACGGTATATTGGCAGGCGTTGAACTGGCTGCGAAAATTTTCAAACAAGTTGATAACAACCTGGAGTTGGAAATTTTCATTACTGATGGCGTTGAAGTAAAAAAAGGTGATGTTGCGTTTATCGTTTCCGGTTCTGTTCGCTCCATACTCACTGCCGAGCGCCTTGTGCTGAACTGTATGCAGCGCATGAGTGGCATTGCTACCGTTACAAACCGATTAGTTAAACTTGTTTCCGGAGCCGGGGCAACGTTGCTCGATACCCGCAAAACCACTCCTAATTTTCGCTTATTGGAAAAATGGGCTGTACTGCTTGGGGGCGGACAAAACCATCGGATTGGCCTTTTTGATATGATTATGCTAAAAGACAATCATATTGACGGAGCTGGTGGCATCGAACAGGCAATCAATCGAACAAAAGATTATCTTCGCACCTCTAAAAAAGATTTAAAAGTTGAGATAGAAACCCGTAACTTAGATGAGGTGCGGAAAGTTTTACAGGCTGGCGGTGCGGATGTAATCATGCTCGACAACATGAGTCTTTCGGATATGAAAGCGGCTGTTGAGTTGATTAACGGAAGGTATAAAACAGAAGCAAGTGGCGGCATTACAGAAGAAACCATTCGTGATGTTGCCGAATGTGGGGTGGATTATATTTCGGTTGGTGCGCTTACCCATTCCGTTAAAAGCCTTGACCTTAGTTTGAAAATGATTTAAGAAAAATATTGGTAAAGAAATTATGGTTGTTAAAACAAAAAATTACAAACTCGAAAAGAAAACGTATATCCGGTTGGCCCTGAAAAACATTTTGAAACAGCAAGGCTGGATAGCCCTTCTGGGTGCATTATTGATTTGTTCAGGATATATATGGTTTCCGAGCATCTGGTGGTTTATCAGTGCGCTGATAGGATTGGGGTTGTACCTGCTTTTTTGGTGGATACAGTTTTATGGTGTAACACAATTGGAGCAAGGCAAAATGTTGTTTGAAAAATTTTCGTACGAAATCAGTAGTCAGCAAATCCTGATGAAGATAAATCCGCGTGAAGGTATGCCCATGAAGTGGGATCAGATTAAAAAAGCGACTATCGGTAAAGACTATTTTGTGCTGTTCGTGAACAAGGCCCAGATGATATACCTGCCGTTCAGGATTTTCAACACTGAAAATGAGCGTAAGTTTTTAACCAGCGTTTTAAAAACAAAAGGTTACGTGAAGTAATCCGTCATCGCCTCTATGTCGAAGAGATTTTCACCGGAAGAGGCGCGGAACAAAATACTCCGGTATTGTGCATACCAGGAGCGTTCGCACCAGGAAGTAAAGAACAAACTTTATACGTTCGGGCTTTATTCATCAGAGGTTAACCAACTCCTTTCCGACCTGATTACCGAGGGCTTTCTTAATGAGGAACGCTATGCCAAAGCTTACGCTGGCGGAAAGTTTCGGATGAAAAAATGGGGGCGGTTAAAAATCATTCGTGAGTTGGAAGCAAAAGGGCTAACGACAACCTGTATAAAAATAGGACTACGCGAAATTGACACTGCGGATTATGCCAACACCTTAAAGCAACTTATCATCAAAAAAGCTGCGGAAACAACAGCCGAAAATCTTTTTGAAAAACGAAACAAGGTTGCCCGATACGGCATTCAGAAAGGGTATGAGCCGGAGTTGGTGTGGCAGGAAATAAAAGAACTGCTGCCGGGCTGACCCTCATAGGCATCTGACACCTTGAAGGTGTCTTGACGCCTTGCGCTACTTGCAGAATAATAAAAAACCCCGGCTGTATAGCCGGGGTTTTTTATTGAAATATAGTTCAATTAATTTTTAGGTGCGGGCTGCGGGGTAATGCCCATCTTTTTCAGCACAAGGTCTGAAATGTCAGAGCTGTCATCAGCGTACAGTACCACGTCAAGGCCGCTTACCTGGTTGGTAAGAATTAAGTTGAAGCCGTTTTCTTTGGCCACGTCTTCAATGGCTTTACCCACTTTAGTAAACACCGGCTCCATTAATTGCGTATGCTTACGTTGGATGTTCTCTTGCGACTCCTGCTCAAGTTTCTGAATGTTTTGTTGAAGCTGCTGAAGTTCTCTTTCGGAGTTTTGACGCACTGCATCAGGAACAGTATTGCCAAAAGATTGATACTCCTGAAGTTTCTTTTGGAATTCGGCAACCTTGGCGTCATACTGTTTTTTAAGTTGAGCCTGCAAGGTTTGCAGTTCGGTTTCAACTTGTTTGGATTCGGGCATCTGGCTGAAGATGTACTCAACATCGGCATAGCCAATTTTTGTTGGGGCTTGTGCAAAGGCAAAGGCTGCTCCAAATCCGAAGGTTAACAGGAAGATTATTTTTTTCATCACGGTAAAATTTATTCAGTTTTAGTTAATTCTTAATCTTATCATTCGGGTCGCCTAACCCTAATTCATCTAATACAAAATCAGTATAGTCATATCGCGGGTCGGTATATATCATTACCAACTCCCCCGCTTTATCAAACACTATGGCTAAGTTATTTTGCTTGGCCACTTTATCTACTGCATCCCACACCTTATCCTGCAATGGTTTTATCAACTCAGCTTTTTTAAGAAAGAACAGCCCATCAAACCCGAATACCTTGTTTTGGTAAACTTTAACATCTTCTTCCTTCTTTTTTATAGACTCAACTCGTTCTTTCCGCATCTCTTCAGTAAGCAACACTTGCTCCGCCTGAAGGGCGCTGTACATAGCCTCCACTTCTTTGGCCATGCCCTGAATTTCCTTTGTCCACAAGTCGGATAACTGGTTTATTTCATCCTGCGCCTTCTTATACTCCGGCATTTTATTCAGGATGAAATCCGTGTCAATGTACCCGAACCTCTGAGCGTTGACAAAATTCAGGCCGAAAATGAGAAAAAATATCGTAATAAGATAAAACCGCATTTTTTTAACGGATTTGTTGTCCAATAGTAAACTGGAATTTAGCCCCGCTTCGCTGATTGGTGCTGCCCAACGGGAACGGGTCAAACCCGTATCCCCAGTTAAGGCCAATTAAACCAAATGCAGGCATAAATATTCGTGCGCCAAAACCAGCCGTTTTATACATACTAAACGGATTAAAGTCCTCGTAATTATCCCAGTTATTACCGGCCTCAGCAAAAACAAAACCATAAATAGTGGCCGCGTTGCCGGTAGTTACCGGGTAACGGAGTTCAAGTCCGAACTTATCGTACACTATACCACCCCTTACCTGCGAGCCAAGGTTATTGAATGGCGGGGTAATCTGGTTGTCGTCATATCCGCGCAACGCAATAATGTCCTGCCCGAGTACAAACGCCCCGAAACCACCGGCCAAACCGGCTCCACCAAGATAAAATCGTTCAAAAGGAGTATAGGCTGTTTGCCGGCTGTAACGGCCAATAAAACCAAAGTGTGCTTTTGCTTCCAATACAAGTTTGTTGTTCTGGTCAAGCGCTATATAATACTTGGCATCAAACATCCACTTGTGATATTCCACCCATCTGTTAAGATCCTGGGGTGTGGCTTCGGAATAATTAATGTTTCGCCATGAGGAGTAAGGAGGCGTAAAGGTTGCGCTTAAAGAAATTTCAGAACCTTGTGCCGGATACATAGGGTTATCAACACTTCTCCGCGCAATAGTTGAGTTAAACGTTACGCTGTTCGCAACGCAATCGGGGCAACCGGGTATGTAGTTGGGGGCGTTCTTCAACGTATAAACAGAATACGATAATGAATTGATAAGCGTGAAATAATTGTCGGGCCACTCCAGCACCTTACCCAACCCCAACGTAATGTTATCAACTTTCAACACAGAGTTCAGGTCGAACCAGTTTGTGGCGCCCTGCCCTGCAAAACGCGAAATGGATTTGTTTGCACTTACGGAAAGTGATTGCGGCTTGCGCCCGCCAAGCCAGGGCTCAGAAAATGAAATACTGTAATTCTGGAAGTTTCTTCCGTTGGCTTGTACACGCAATGATAACCGCTGACCATCACCTACCGGCAGTGGCCTCCATTTTTTAACATGCGGAATGTTGCGCAGCGAAAAGTTATTAAACGTTAAGCCAAGCGTACCCACAAAACCAAACGCACCGCCCCATCCACCGGAAAGTTCAATCTGGTCGTTGGATTGTTCCTCCACCATCCACTCCACATCAACGGTAGCATCGGCCATGTTGGGCTGCATGTTTTGCCCGATAGTTTGCGGATTGAAATACCCAAGCTGACCGAGCTTTTGTTGTGTACGGATAATGTCTGACCTGCTGAATTTCCAACCTGGAATAGTGCTGAGTTCCCTGCGTATTACGTGGTCGCTGGTGCGGTCGTTTCCTGAAATAGTAACTTCATTGATGGTAGCCTGGTCGCCTTCGCGAATACGCATTTCAACATCAATCGAATCGCCCACTACGGCAACCTCTACATCGTTGATGCTGAAAAACAGATAGCCGTCATCCATATACAGGCCGCTTATATCCGGGCCTTTCGGGTTGAAGGTTAGTTTCCTTTGAATCATTTCACGGTTATATACATCGCCTTTTTTAATACCCAGAATGGCATTCAGCGTTTTGTCGTTGTGAATGTAGTTGCCTGTCCAGATGATGTTGCGAAAATAATATTTCGGCCCTTCGTCAATTACAAAATCAATGTTGATAGTGCGCTTGTTAAAGTTGTAAAGGGTATCCATTACAATTTCTGCATCGCGGTAGCCTTTTGAGTTATAGTGCTCAATAATTTTCTTCTTATCTTCTTCAAATTCTGCCAGAATAAATTTTGACCCCTTAAAAACGTTCACCTTAACGTTGTCGCCAAAAAATTCCTGCACATCACGCCAACTCATTTCATACGATTCGGTGAAATACGTTTTAACATCGCGGGGTTTAAAGCCCAGCACTTTTTTAATAATGGTTCTGTGCAGGGCAAAGCGCGGGTGCTCGGCTGTTTTTTTCATCTGGCCTTTCAGCTTGCCATCTGCAATGTTTTCGTTTCCTTCAAACGAAATCTTGTTAATCTTTACTTTGGAATTGGTGTTAACGGCTATTTTCAACCGGATACCATCTGTGGCAATGGTGTCGCGTTCCTGTATAATCTTTACTTCTGTATTCAGAAAGCCTTTCTTGACAAAAAATTTCTTCACCGCAATCTCCGTGTTGCGAAGCATGGCATCGTTTACAATTTTTCCGCGTATGAGGGTGAGCTCTTCTTTCAGCGATGACTCCTGCCCTTTCGATATGCCGTTGAAATAGAAGTTTGTAAGTCGTGGGCGCTCGGCCATTTTTATTTCAAGCCACACATTTTCGCCTTCAATTTTTTGCACCCCAATGGTAACATCGCCAACGAGTCCGTGATTCCACAGTTTACGGATAGCGTTTGAAATGGCATCTCCGGGTATTTTAATTTTATCGCCAACGTGCAGGCCCGTAAGCGAAACCATGGCATTCTTATCCAATATGTTTAGTCCGGTAACTTCAATACCGGCTATGATATACTCGGCAGGGTTTGCATAGTTAAGGTTATCGGTTGCTGCCGGCTGGCTGGCACGGCTTCTCCGAAATTGCGCCATCGTATCAAACCCAACCAACAGGAGAAAAAAAATCAGAATACTTGCTCTCATCATTCAACTAACCGGATTCAATTGTTCACTTGTTTTACCAAACCTGCGCTCGCGTTGCTGGTAAGACCAGATGGCCTCATATAAATTCTCCTTTCGGAAATCAGGCCACAAGGTAGGGGTTATATACAATTCTGTATAGGCAATTTGCCAAAGTAAAAAGTTGCTGATGCGCATTTCACCGCTGGTGCGGATGAGCAACTCAGGGTCGGGGATACCGGCCGTTTGCAAATACCTGGCAATGCTGCTTTCATCAATGGCTTCGGGGTCTAACGTCCCGTTTTTCACCTCCTGCGCAATAGCCCGTACGGCCTCTTTCAACTCCCACCGGCCACTGTAGCTCAGTGCGAGAATGACGGTAAGCCCCGTATTGTTTTTGGTCTTCTCCATAGCCCAGGCAAGGTTTTTCTGGCAATCTCCCGGAAGATGTGATGTTTCTCCTATGGTAATTAGTTTTACCCGGTTCTCCATCAGTGAATTTATTTCTTCTTTCAGGGTGTTTACAAGCAATTCCATAAGCCCGTCCACCTCATCTTTTGGTCGCAACCAGTTTTCGGTAGAAAAGGCGTAGAGTGTCAGGTACTTTACCCCAAGTTCACCGCACCCTTCTGTAACATCGCGAACGGCCTTAACGGCATTGCGATGACCAAAAATGCGCATGGCGCCTTTCTTTTTAGCCCAACGCCCGTTGCCATCCATGATTACCGCAACGTGGTGAGGGACATTATTAGGGTCAATATGTTCTTTAAAAGAAGCCACAAGGGGGCAAAATTAGCTTATTTTCAACAACTTCTATGAAATTACCCGATACGTTTTGCCCGGCTACTTATAAGGGTTTTTGGGGCAGGGGATATCGTAAAATGTGCGCGTAAGGGTTATGCCAACAAAAAAATAGTTGTCGAAATCGTTCGGGTTTCCATACTGGTAATTCTTCCTTGTTTGATCGCCATCCGACAGGTTATCTAAGTAATCGAAAAAGGTTTTACGGATACCCACTTCAAGGGCAATGTAGTGCTTGGGGTTAATAATATATTTAAACCCGCCTCCAAACGGAATGGTAAGCTGAACGTTGCTGTATTCTTCCGGTTTTACATCATATCCTGAAATACCGAAAAGCCCCAGCCCGGCAAACAGATAGGGTGTGTAGCGCATGGGTCGTTTAACATCGCGCCAGTCTAAAAAATGATATTCAAATCCTAAGCTGGTTTCTAACAGAAAAGTATTGAAGGAGGCGTTGCGTGTAGCGGCAAAGGCATCGATGGGTGTTTCTTTTGCGCCAAGCTGCCCTGCCGTAATAGTAGCCCTAAAGCTGACTACCTTGCTGATGTTTGAACGATAATAAACCGTGCCCGCAGGCTTGAGGTTTTTAACCTGATAATTACGCGCCAGGTCGCCCGTGTAGTTGAAGGTGCCTATTCCAAAGCCTACCTCTGATCGCTGTGCGCTAACAAGCGAAGCAAAAAGTAAAAACACACTAAGAAATACCGACCGGGTAACCGTCATCTGAACTTGGCCTTGTGAAAGGTTTTACCGAGTATATAGGTTAGCCGCACGGATGTTACCATGTATATATCGCGGTCGTTTTTCTTGGCGCTACCGCGAAGGTTGCGTTCGCCCGTTGAATTAATATGACCGTAACCGGAAACTGTTGTGAAGCCGGTGTAACCATTGTAGGTGTTGGCCAGAATTTCCTGCACCCGCGCATTAACCGGCTGAACTTCATTTGAGCGATAGGACAAAGCCTTAGCCTTTTCGCTGGAAAGCGTATTGAGGTCAACATAATATCCGCTTACATCGTCTAAGTAATCGGTAAACGTGTATCTGAATCCAAATTCGGCTGCTATATCCATAACTTCGTTTAATCTGAAACGCGCGCCAAGGCCAAATGGTATAGCGGGTTGTATTAAACTGTATGATTTTCCTTCTGTTTTCAGGGGCTGAAGGTTTACCCATTGCCCCGCATCAGAAAAGGGGTTTCCCAATAAATCGGTTGCGGGTACCTGGGCCTGCGGGTTGTGATGAAAAACGGCTACACCGGCATACACATACGGAGTCCACTGAACACGGCTGATGTATGTAGCCATATTTTCAAACAGATCTACCTGTGCAACTACCGACAATTCTTTTATCCTGTTGCGGAACGATAGGTTTCGTACATATCGGAAAGCGCCATTTTCAACATCACCCGGATCTGCCGATTCGCTATCCGCTCCACGGATTCCACCGTACATAAAGCTGCCCGTTAGCTGGTAGCGGGGGCCAAAACGGTGAGTAAAAGAAGCGCCAATGGCAGGGCGCGTAAATCCTATATCTGTACTTATCCGCTTGGGGCTGGGCGACAGATCGCCAAAATAATTGAAAGCATTAAGCGATACACCTACGGCATTGTATACCTTGTCTTTACCGAAATTGGATTTTTTCCCACGGTAACTGGCTATTCGCTTATTATTCTTTTTGATGTTTCGTCTGTTCATCTGGGCCTCTGCCTCATCTGTTATGAGGGTCATGAACAGGGCTGCCAGCACGAAAAAAGCCAACTTTCTCATCAGCGGTAAGTGTTTAGAAATCAGTAAGCTACAAATGTAAAGAAAAAATCAATTTCTAATGTCTAATCCCCAATTTAGCTTTTGCCGTAAGGTTTTAAAATAATGCTGCCCCTCTAATTGTATCAGGTGCGCATGAAATGACTCTTTCTTGATCTTGAGCTTAACGGTATGGTCAACGGTTGATATTCGTGAATCTAACGAAATAAGAAATTTTTTGCTTCTTCCTTCAATTTTAAAGGTTATCTCCGATTGATCGGGCACTACAATAGGACGAACCGCAAGGTTGTGCGGACTAATAGGGGTAATAACGAAATTACCCGACCGGGGGAAAACCAACGGGCCTCCGCAACTTAGCGAATACCCCGTTGAGCCTGTGGGGGTGGCTACAATTATGCCGTCAGCCCAGTAGGAGTTTAAAAATTCGCCATCTATATAGGTGTGCACCGTTATCATGGATGATGAATCTTTTTTCACAACGGTAAAGTCGTTGAGTGCAAAGTTTAGTTTGCCAAACAGGTTTTGATTGGACTCCAATCTTAGCATAGCGCGCGTATCGAGTGTGTACGCTCCTGAAAATAATTTTTGTAATGCCTGTTCTGTTTCTTCGCGACTAATGGTTGCCAGAAACCCAAGCCTACCGGTGTTAATGCCGAGGATGGGTGTTTCCGCAGCGCCAATGTGGGTTACGGATTCCAGCAATGTGCCATCGCCTCCAATGCTTAAAAAAGCATCTAATTTTTTTAGCGATTGCCCCGCCTCATAAATTTTGTAGTTGAATTTTTTGAACGCGGCTGCTTTCAGGAAGCTGGCAAATTTAGAGGATACAAATAATTGAGCCTTGCGCTGTGCAAGCACCTGAAAAACAAGTTGAATAAAATCAACCGATTGCCGGTTAAATTCTTTTCCGTGAATTCCGATTTTCATGTACTTCCGGTTAGCCGATGAAGATTAAAGGTACAACTGAAATATGGAAGTGAAAAGAAACGGACGCAGCTTTAAATCTCTAAATACCGCAGCAGCATATCAATACGCTCCTGTTCAGCGGCAATCGGTTTCGTTTCCTGGTAGCGGCCAATCACCCTATAGCCAAACCGTTCGAGCGTGGCAACAATACGCGACAGGTCAAGTTGGTTTAGCTTTAGCGTTAAGCGAATTTTCCCCGGATCAAGCGGCTCTTCTTTTACAATGCTGCTTAGTACCCTGGCATTATTCTCTTCAATAAGCCTGCTTATTTCGGCAAGCGAATAATCGTTGTGATTCATGGAAAGCACTAATATGCCTCCGGGCATTTGCACGGCAGCTGTTTGCGCAAATGAGGTAATCGTATCCTGTACCGTAATCAAACCTTGATATTGCTGCATGTCGTCCAGCACGGCAACCGATTGAAGTTTATTATCGGATGCAATTTTTAGTATATCATAAAAATGAGTGGCGGTAGAAACAAAACAATTTTCACCTGTCAGATTAAAATCACCTACACGCTTGTCAATATTATTTGTTTCGAGGATGATTTCTTCAGAAATAAAACCCAGTAGTTTTCCATCTTCCACTACCGGCATGTGGTTGCACCGGAATTCCTCCATCCACACAATAGCCTTGTGGGCGTCATCGCTTGCTTTAAGCGGTGGAATCATGTGGTTTATTAAATCCTCGGCAATCACGGGCTTATTGTTTACGCATATATACCTTAATTCAGTAAAAAGTCTTCCACAAGTTCATTAAATTTTTCAGGGTGCTCCATCATGGGCGCATGGCAGCATTTATCAACAAACCGGAGGGATGAGCGGGGTATGAGCCGGTTAAACTCATGGGCTACCATAGGCGGTGTGATGGTGTCGTTTAGCCCCCAAACCAACAGCGTGGGCACATTAATATTCGGGATGTCATCGGCCAGGTTGTTGCGTTGTGCCGATTTGGCAATGGCTACAATGCGCATACATTTGGGAATACTGTTAGTGGTTTCAAACACCTCATCCACTAATTCTTTGGTGGCTACTTCGGGGTTGTAAAAGGTGTAGGCTACCCGCTCTTTTATATATGCGTAATTGCCACGCTTGGGGTAGGAGCCGCCCATAGAATCTTCAAACAGTCCCGAACTTCCCGTAAGGATAAGTTTTTTTACTTTCTGCGGATTTTTCAGGGTATAGACTAAGGCAACGTGCCCGCCAAGGCTGTTGCCCATAATAGTCATGTCGTTCAGGTTTTTAAGGGCAACGAACTCTTCTACAAACTTTCGCAATCCTTCAAGCCCGGCCTCCCGTATGGGCATTTCGTAAATGGGCAGCATAGGAATTATCACCCGGAAATTGACCGAGAACCGGGTAACGACACCCTCCCAGTTGCTAAGCGCCCCAAACAAGCCGTGCAATAACATAAGCACAGGCCCCTGACCTTCATCAACATATTTGAATCCGCCCTCTTCTTTAACGTTTAGTGCCATTGTGTTTTGGTTTTACAACCAAAATGTAAGAAAAAAATCCAACATACACCTCACTCCGTGCTTCCGAACAAATCTTTGAATGTAGGAAAAATATCGCCAACCCATTCGGTTACGGTTGGCGCTACGTTAACGGTGTAAGGGTATAACCGCGAATCGGCTACCCAGTGTTCAGGAAACTCAAAAGATAACGCACTCATTATCCAAAAAAATACGCTTATCATAAACATGGCTTTCAGTAAGCCAAGCGCACCGCCAATCCATTTATCCGCCTGCCCAAGCACGGTTTTATCGATAGACGACTTTACTAATTTGCCGAGAATGTTCACAACGATAATCACGATAATGAACACCACACCAAAGGCAACGTAAGGAAGAATTTTTTCGCTGATGTTATAATAGTTAGAAAGTTTAAGCATGGCTACACCCATCAGCTTAAAGCCTAACAGGATGCCGAAAAAAATTCCGGCTAACGAAAACAAACTTGCAAGGAAACCTTTTTGGTAGCCGGAAAATATACCAATGATAAAAGAGGCTATCAGAATAATATCCAGCACATTCAAGAGGCCAATAGTTTTTTAACTAATTCAGAAATTATTTTACCATCGGCCTGCCCGGCAAGTTTTTTAGTGGCACTTCCCATAACCTTGCCCATATCCTGCGGGCCGGTTGCGCCTACTTCGTCAATAATTTTTTTAAGGGCTTCTGATATTTCAGCTTCCGAAAGTTGCTTGGGTAAATACCGGCTGATTACTTCAAGCTGGAGCGATTCTTTTTCAACCAGGTCGGTGCGGCCTTGTTGCTGGAATATATCGACAGATTCTTTTCGTTGCTTGGCGGCTTTCATCAGCAATTTGTTTTCTGCATCGGCAGAAACATCGCCACTGCCGCCCTTTTCGGTTTCGGCCAGCAGGATTAGCGATTTAATGCTTCGCAGGGCTTCCAGTTCTTCCTTGTTTTTGGCCAACATTGCTTTTTTTATGTCGGCATCGATTTGTGCTTTCAGGCTCATAACAACAGAGTTTGCACAAAAGTAGCAGTATGGAATAAATTAAAAAGTCTTGCCGCTTGTATATGGTGTATTTAACGTGCGCTATTTGTAATTTGGTAGCAGAAGTATGACCCGGTTAAGTGTAAATATTAATAAGATAGCCACGCTGCGCAACGCACGCGGAGGCAACAACCCCGATGTTGTAAAAACCGCATTGGATTGTGAGCGCTTTGGGGCGGAAGGCATTACCGTGCATCCGCGCCCGGACGAACGCCACATCCGGTACAGCGATGTGTTGCTGTTGAAAGATGTAGTGAAAACAGAATTTAACATTGAAGGCTACCCGGATGAGCGTTACATGAACCTCATTCGTGAAGTAAAGCCGACACAAGCAACCTTAGTGCCCGATGCCCCTGATGCGATAACCTCAAATGCCGGTTGGGATACCGTAAAACACCAGGCGATGTTACAGGAAATTATAGCCGAACTGAAGCGTTACGGTGCACGTGTTTCGGTTTTTGTAAACCCCAATCCCGCTATGGCGGAAGCTGCCGCAAAAGCCGGTGCAGACAGGATTGAACTGTACACCGAACCGTATGCGCATCAATACCCGGCCAACCCCGAAAAGGCAGTGGCACCATACATACAGTGTGCCAACGTTGCGCACGCTGCCGGGCTGGGCATTAATGCCGGCCACGACCTCGACCTTGCTAACCTTAGGTTTTTGAAACAATCCATTCCGTACATAGATGAAGTTTCCATCGGCCATGCCCTTATTTGCGATGCCCTGTACTACGGATTGGAAAACACCATTCAGATGTATTTGCTCCGGCTGAAAGATTAAGGCTTATTCGTTATCTTTAATTTTTTAAATCACGCCAAGATGAAACTTCGCGAAAAATTTACCAACGAAGAACTGGAGCGTATCAAAACAGCGGTTCGGCAGTCCGAAAGGGGTATATCGGGAGAAATCGTTCCGGTAATAGTAGCCCGAAGCGGGTATTATACTATTGCCAATTATAAAGGAGCTTTGTTGGCTGCATTTGGCGTGTTCTTACTGATTGTGTTTTTTGACCGGTTTGTGCCCTCGCTTGCCATACACAACTCGCTATACATTTTTTTGTTGGTGCTGTTGGCTGCCATACTTGGCGGAGTGTTACCAAATGTTTCGGATGATTTGAAACGCTGGTTGGTTTCGCAACGACACTTAGACCACGCCACACGCCAGCGTGCCGAGAATGCTTTTTTAGAACAGGAAGTTTTCAACACACGGCAGCGTACCGGCATTATGATTTTCATTTCATTTTTTGAACTCGAAGTAATCATAATCGGTGACCAGGGCATAAGCAAAGTAGTGGAACAAAAAGTATGGGATAAGCTGGTGCAGGATTTGGTAACGCAGGTGCGCAACGGAAAAACCGTTGACGGACTTGAGGCTGCCATAAAACGTTGTGGCGAAATTTTAACCGAAAAGGGATTTGGCAAAACGCCTGATGATGTGAACGAGTTGGGGGATGATTTAAGGATAAGCTGAAACAGGGGAGGGGATATTTAAAGACTCAAATTGTTATCGGGGGTGAGGTAAATTGCCTTATTTTTGGCCTTTCTTACTGTAATATCTTCCCGAATGAAAAGAGATAAAATTGTTTTCGACCTCATCGAAAAAGAAAAAAAACGCCAGCAAAACGGAATTGAACTAATCGCCTCAGAAAACTTCACCTCTGCACAGGTAATGAAGGCTATGGGCACGGTGCTCACAAACAAGTATGCCGAGGGCCTGCCCGGCAAGCGCTACTACGGAGGGTGCGAGGTAGTGGACGAAATCGAGCAATTGGCCATTGACCGTGCCCGCCAGTTGTTTAATGCCGACTGGGTTAACGTTCAGCCGCATTCGGGGGCACAAGCCAATGCAGCCGTTATGTTGGCTTGCTTAAAGCCCGGAGATAAAATTTTAGGCTTCGACCTGTCGCATGGCGGACACCTTACGCATGGCTCACCTGTTAACTTTTCGGGTAAGTTGTATCAGCCAACATTTTATGGTGTTGAAAAAAACACCGGGCTTATCGATTTCGACAAGGTTATTGAAACGGCAAAGCGCGAAAAACCCAAGATGATAATTTGTGGCGCCTCGGCATACAGCCGCGATTGGGATTATAAAAAACTGCGCGAAGCTGCCGATGCCGTAGGCGCGTTGTTGTTAGCCGATATTTCGCACCCCGCAGGGCTGATTGCACGCGGCTTGTTAAACGACCCTATGGAGCACTGCCATATTGTTACTACTACAACTCATAAAACACTGCGCGGCCCGCGCGGAGGAATGATATTGGTAGGAAAAAACTTTGATAACCCCTGGGGGTTGAAAACTCCAAAAGGTGAAATCAGAAAAATTACTTCGTTGTTGGATTCGGGTGTGTTTCCAGGAACGCAAGGCGGCCCGTTAGAGCATGTAATTGCGGCCAAAGCTATTGCGTTTGAAGAAGCGCTGTCGGATAAGTATTTCGATTATGTGGTGCAGGTTGTAAAAAATGCAAAAGCAATGGCAGCAGCTTTTGTAGCAAAAGGGTACAGAATTATTTCAGACGGAACCGACAATCACTTAATGTTGATTGACTTACGCTCGAAAAACCTTACCGGCAAGCAGGCAGAAGAAGCGTTGATAAAAGCCGACATTACCATTAATAAAAACATGGTTCCGTTTGATACGCAATCGCCTTTTGTAACTTCGGGTATGCGCATCGGCACACCGGCCATTACCACACGCGGGCTAAAAGAAAAAGACGTAGTAAAGGTTGTTGATTTAATCGATGAAGTTTTAAAAGCACCTGAAAAACCCGACAACCTGAAAGCTGTAAAAAGAAAAGTAAACAGCTTTATGAAGAAATTTCCGTTGTATTAATTTCCTACCGAAGGTTTTGACTAATGGCTGAAGAAAAAGAAATGACTTTCCTCGATCACCTCGAAGAGTTACGGTGGCATATCATCCGGTCGTTAATAGCGGTGGTTGTCTTTACCATTGTTGCCTTTATTTATGGCCCCTGGATTTTTGAGAACATAATCTTTGCGGTGGCCAAACCCGATTTTATTTTTTATGATTGGATGTGTGCGCTGGGTAAACTGGTAGGTAATGAAGAAACACTTTGCGTGGAGGAGATGAATTTTAAAATTCAGAGCCGGCAAATGACCGGGCAGTTCACGATGCACATTGCTTCTTCGTTTTTTATCGGGGTGGCAGTTGCCTTTCCGTATATTGTTTGGGAGATATGGCGTTTTGTAAAGCCCGGCTTAGTAACAAAAGAGCGCAAGTTTTCTAAGGGTGCGGTGTTTTCTATTTCGCTCCTGTTTTTTGCAGGGGTTTCCTTCGGGTATTTTGTAATGAGTCCGTTGGCGGTTTATTTCTTGTCTAACTACCAACTCAGCGAAATGATTTCAAACGAGTTTGATATAGTTTCGTTTGTATCAACCATGATAACGCTTGTTTTTGGTAGTGGCATTTTGTTTCAGTTGCCGGTGGTGGTTTACTTTTTAACCAAGGTTGGCATATTAACGCCAGCGTTTATGCGCAAGTATCGCAGGCATTCCATTGTTATCATTTTGATTATTGCAGCCGTTGTTACTCCTCCCGACCCGTTCAGCCAAACGTTAATCGCTATTCCGTTGTACCTGCTTTATGAGTTTAGTGTTTTCATATCGGCAACGGTAATGAAGAGCAAAGCAAAGCGCGAACGCGAAGAAGACCAATATTCTGAAATCTGATTAATATGAAAATAGCAATAGGAAGCGACCATGCTGGCTTTGAACGCAAAGAGGCATTAAAAAAATGGTTAGCCGATAAGGGTTACGATGTGCAGGATTTTGGAACGCATAGTTCGGCATCAGTAGATTACCCCGACTTTGCCCACCCGGTTGCCGAAGCAGTTGAAAAAAATGATGGTGTACTTGGTGTGTTATTGTGTGGCAGCGCAAATGGTGTAGCCATTACCGCCAACAAGCACCAGGGCATCAGGGCAGCCTTGTGCTGGACGGACGAAATTGCAGCGTTGGCCCGCCAGCACAACAACGCCAATATTGTTTGCATACCTGCCCGGTTTGTTACGGCTGACCATGCTGAAAAAATCTTAGACACCTTTTTACATACTGGCTTTGAAGGCGGGCGCCATGAGCGCAGGGTGGAGAAGATTATCTCAACCCCCTAACGGATTATTGATTTTAGTCAGGTGCCCTTTAATCCAGGTTTTAATTTGCCCGAAAGTAAATTCACCCTTGGCGGCTTGTATTACAAAATCATAACTGTTGGTTTGTTCGGCATTAATATCAAAGCCGTTTTTTCGTAACATTAAACGTAACAAAATATAAGTTGTCTGTTTTTTCAAAGCAACCCTTCTCTCGTTTCAATCAAAACCCATTCTCCCGCCTCCGCTTTCTTGTATTTACGCTGCAAGGCAGGTGTGCGGTCGAAGAATTTTTCCATCCGGTTTTCGGGGTCAATAATTATTTCGGGGGGGTCTTTTTCAAAGAGCCGGCTAACCAACAATACGTTTTCATAGTAATTGGGGTGGTCAAAAATTTCGCGGGTTAGCTTCCAATTAATGAAAGGAGGCGACACGGTGTTGTGTAGATAGCCAACAGGGGATTTGTCAAGAATCAGCAATCGCTTTTGGGTTGGTGCATTCGTGTTTGTTTTAACGATAAGCGATGAGTAATCCACTTCAATTTTATTGTAACGCGCCAGGTACAGGGTGGTAACAACGCCCAGCAGCAAAATCCACACGTTTATCTCTGCAAACTTTCTCCTTCGTATAAACAACAGGAAATGCGTGAAGAAAAAACTTACAGCAGGCAACAGCGGAAGCAGGCTTTGCGCCCTGAAATCGGGTGTGAAGTAAACATGAACCAGCCCGATGACAAACCATAAAACCATAGCCGTTAATAATTGCGATTGATACTTGGTTAAGCGGGCATCGCGGTTGAGGATAACAGTGGCAATGAGCAAATACACCAACGGAACGGCACAAAGAATTAAAATACTTTTGAATGAGATAAGCGAAGCCGTTGAAAAAACTAAGTTGGCTAAGTAAAAGTTTCTCCAGATTTCCTGCGAATGCCCTCCGATAAAATAAGCTGCCATGATAACCAAGTGAGGAAGCATGAAGCCTGTCAGCATAAGCAAATATTTGCGCAGGTTGTTTCGGGTAAACAGAATTAAAATAAGCACTACTCCCGGCAGGTAAATAATATAGGAGAAGCTGAACAGTGTGGCGATGCCAACGAACAGACCAATTGAAAAAATGGTGGCATCGTGCTGAACCTTAAATTCTATTTCGGTAAGCAGTGAGTTTAACGCCAGCAGCAAAAACCCGAATGCGCCAAGTTCGGCCGTAAGCGAAAAATTATCGAACGACAGCAAGGCAAGTATCAAAAACAACAAGGAAGGGATGTAGGTGTTTTCGGTAAAGGCCCGTTTATCTATCAGCATAAAGCCAATAAAAGCGCCTTGTAAAAACAGGATAACCAATGCGCAGATATGACGAAGCGTTATATTTTCGCCAAACACCCAATTAAGCAAGCCGTAAAACCAGGCTGCAAGCGGAGGGGTGGAGTCAACAATTTCGTAATACAGGCCAAACCCTTCTGAAACCTTGGCGCCCAGCAAAAAACTTTTAAGTTCAGGAAATGTAACGGGCGGAGTGTCAATCAGTAGTGGCAGGGCCAGCACAATAAACAGCCCGACTAATGCCAGTAACCGGTAGGGGTCGTTTATGCGAAAGTAGCGTAGCAAGGATTAACTTAGTTTAGCGTGAAAAATAGACAGGATTTTTAAGGTTTGAAATGAATACCCGTACAATTACCAAACTTCTTTGGTTTTCGTTGCTGTGCACCGGATATTTGCGCTATGGCAGGAACCACTCGTCAGCAAAAATTTGCACGGCTCATTCATAAAGAAGTGAGCGATATTTTGCAACACGATAAACGTGGCATACTTGACAACGCCTTTATTACATTGGCCGATGTTCGTGTTAGCCCCGACCTTAGTGTGGCTAAAATTTATGTTAGCATGATGTTGGCCAACAACAAGGGGGCTATTCTGGAGAAAATAAATGCCCGCAAAAAGGAAATACGCAAGGCGCTTGGCGACCGCATCCGTAACCAGGCACGCATTATTCCCGAATTGATTTTCTATATTGATGAGGTGGAGGAATCGGCACACCGGATAGAAGAAATTATCCGTAACCTGAACATTCCGCCCGAAAAATAGTTCTGGACAATCTTTACCCTACATTCGCGTGAGTCTTGAATTCTTTATAGCCCGAAGGTATTTATTGTCCACACGGAAGAAGAATTTCATCAATATCATTTCTATTCTTTCGCTTATTGGCGTGTCGGTTAGTGCGGCTGCATTAATTATTGTGTTGTCTGTTTTTAATGGCTTGGGCGACCTTCTCCGGTCGCTGAATAATTCTTTCGACCCGGAAATTAAAATTGAAGCCGCGCTGGGAAAATCTTTTCCGGTAGATGACGAACTGATTGCAAAGATTGAGGGTGTTGAAGGTGTTTCGATTGTTACCGAAGTAATTGAAGATTACGCTTACTTACGATACAGGGATGCCAACCAGGTGATTACACTAAAAGGAGTAAGCGATAATTTTATCGACCAGCACCGCATTGATGATAAAATTGTATCGGGCGAATTAAAACTTACCGAGGGCAGCATCAACTATGCGCTTATCGGTGTTGGTATCAGAAACACCTTATCAGTTGCCATAGGCGATGATATGTTTCCGTTGCAGGTGTATTACATTACCGATGTTAAATCGGGTACACTCGACCCGTCCCGGTTATATTCCAGTAAGAGCATTTTGCCGGGTGCAGCCTTTTCTATCGTTCAGAATTTTGACGAGAACTATGTGCTGGTTCCGTTACGCTTTGCGCAGGAGCTATTACGCTACGACAACAAACGCACCGCGCTCGAAATAAAAACCGCGCAAGGGCATAACGTTATGACGGTGCAGCAACAATTAAAAAAAGTGTTGGGCGATGAGTTTATAGTGCTCAATCATGAAGAGCAGCATCTCGATTTGTATCGCCTGATAAAAATGGAAAAACTGTTTACGTTTATTGCACTTTCCGTTTTATTGGGGATAAGTGCTGTAAACATTTTCTTTAGTTTAATGATGCTGGCGCTTGATAAGAAAAAAGATATTTCAGTGCTGGCAGCCTTAGGTGCCGATGCCGGGCTTATCAAAAAAATATTCATTGTTGAAGGCGCCCTGATTGCTTTGGGCGGGGCAACACTCGGCATTGTAGTGGGGGGTATATTTTGTTGGCTTCAGCAACAATTTGGCCTCATCGGCATGGGCATGGAAACGTCCGTTACGGTGGGTTACCCGGTAAAAATGGTGTGGACGGATTTCGTTAGTACGCTTTTGGTAGTTTCCATACTCACGTTTCTTATCTCCTGGCGCCCTGCGGCCCTTGCAGCCCGGTCGGTTTCCGTACATAACCTGTAATGTTCCAACACGGGCATCTCTAAAAACTTTGCCTTTAATAACCTCAACCCCTGCCCCTTCTCCTGCAGGAGAAGGGTACAAGGAGTTTTTAGAGATGCCCGTATGTATAAAGAGTTTAAATTTTACCTTTTTGTAAGGCTAAAAAGTCTTATTTTAGAAGTTCCGTTTTTAGAAAATCAGCTAAAAACGGCTAAATCATGAAGGTTTCAGCATCTCAGCCGTTTCAAATCATCTACTCGCTGTTTCAGCACGAGTACCTGGGGTACCTTTTTGAGTCCTATATCGTGCATTTAGACGATAGCGGGAAACTCACTTACCAGCACCAGAATATCTCGTCCAAGAATGCGCGCGAATTTTCCAAAGGGCTTGACGACCGCGATTTTGAACTCATCAAGCTCGTTGACGCCATGCACCAGGATGCGGTTGCCCGGAAGTTTGCCGGTAAACCCATAAAGCCCGAAGAGTTTTTCCCGAAAATATTTGATAAGAAAAAAGGCAACGAAGCCGTACAGGAAATGATTCAGATGCACGTAGAAGCCAGGCGTGCCGAAATAATGGAGTTGCTGAAAGGCAAGATGCTGTTTGAAACCGGAAACGATGGCGAACCAACACATCGCAAAATTGAAGTGATGGAAAGCAAGGCTTCTATCCAGTTTCATTTTATGCGAAGTGATGACAACACAAATTATTTCCCTACCATTTTTTACGAAGGCAAAAAACTTGAACTGCCAAACCCCACTGCGTACTTAGTGTGTAAAGACCCGGCCTGGATGGTGATGAATGGAAAACTTTACGGTTTTGAAAAGCATGTAGATGGCAAGAAACTTCTTCCGTTTCTCAGCAAAAAGTTTGTGGTCATTCCTAAAAACCTTGAAGAAACTTACTACAACCGGTTCATCGCTCCGTTAATTGCCTCGTTCGATGATATTGAAGCCAAAGGTTTTGATATTATCAAGACCGAGTATGACCCTCGTCCGTTACTCACCATTTCTGAACTGCCGTCCGTTCAGGGTGGCGATACATTGTTCGATTCAAAACCCGGAGATGACCGTAGCGATGAATCGGGAAAAATTGTGTTTGACCTTTCGTTTAAATACGGTAAGCATAAATTTCAGGGAAGAAACCGCGTGCCGGTAAGTGTTACTATTGAAAAGCACGATAGCGACTATGTCTTTCATCGCGTAATGCGAAAGCCCGAAGCCGAAAAGAATTTTTTGAATACGCTTCAAAAACTTGGGCTTCCTATGAAGGATTTCAACGTGGCCATTGCCAAGTCGGAAGCATTTTCGTGGCTCAACGAAAACCGTGTAAATCTTTTAAACCTCGGCTTTGAGGTAAGTCAGCCGCAGGGAAATGATAAAAAGTATTTTGTTGGCAAAGCCGTTATTGAAGTTGAGGTTAAAGAAAACATAGATTGGTTCGATATTCATGCACGCATTCGTTTTGGCGAATACGAAATTCCTTTTAAAGAATTACGAAAACTCATCCTTAAAAAGAAAGTTGAGTTTAAGCTACCGAATGGCGAAATAGCTATTATTCCTGAAGCGTGGTTAACACGTTATGCCGATTTGTTTGCGTTAAGCGAAACGGAGGGCAACAAAGAAAAACCCGTGTTGCGTAAACATCACCTTAACTTAGTGAAGGAGCTTGAAGATGGAAATCTGGCTAAGGTACACATCAGCGAAAAATTGAGGTCGCTTGGGTCGTTTAGCGGAGTGGGAAGTTACGATTTGCCCGAAGGTTTTGTTGGCGAGCTTCGCCCCTATCAAAAAGCGGGATATAACTGGCTGCGCTTTTTAAACGAATTTCGGTTGGGGGGTTGCCTTGCCGATGATATGGGCTTGGGTAAAACCGTACAAACACTTGCCTTGCTCCAGGCTGAAAAAGAAGCCGGCCGGGGAACTTCGTTACTAATTATGCCTACTTCGCTCATTTATAATTGGGAGATGGAGGCAGCGCGCTTTACACCCGAACTGAAAGTGCTGAATTACACCGGAACATCACGCAACAAGAACATCAAGCGTTTTGAGAAATATGACGTTGTGTTAACATCCTACGGCATCACTCGACTTGATAGTGAACTATTTAAAGATTTTTATTTCAACTACGTTATTCTGGATGAATCGCAGGTGATTAAAAATCCTTCATCTATCATTGCCAAAGCGGTGCGCGAGTTGAAGTCGCGATACAAATTAGTGTTAACAGGCACTCCACTTGAAAATACTACAATGGATTTGTGGTCGCAGATAAGTTTTATTAATCCGGGGATGTTAGGTTCTCAAACTTATTTCCGGCAAGAGTACCAGGTGCCTATTGAAAAGAAAGGCGATGAAACAAAATCAAAAAAACTAAACGCTATCATAAAGCCGTTTGTGTTGCGCAGGCACAAGTCGCAAGTGGCTACCGAGCTTCCTGAAAAAGTAGAAAACATTCAATACTCCGTCATGACGCCCGAACAGGAAAAACGTTATGAAGAAGTGAAATCGTACTACCGTGGAAAAATTCTTGATTTGATTGATAAGGAGGGCATGGGCAACAGCCGGTTTATGATTTTAGAAGGGTTAACCAAGCTAAGGCAATTGGCAAATCATCCTAAAATGATTGAGCCTTCTTATTCGGGCGATTCGGGCAAATTGGAAGATATTATACACATGCTGGAGAATGCCATGGCCGAAGGGCACAAGGTGTTGGTGTTTAGTCAGTTTGTTAAACACCTTACGTTGGTGAGTCAATATCTTAAATCAAACAAAATAGATTTTGCTTATTTGGATGGCTCCAGCATTGATCGCAAAGAACAGGTTGAACGATTTAACAAGGATGCAAAGGTTAAAGCCTTTTTGATTTCAATTAAAGCCGGTGGCCTTGGTCTTAATCTTACAGAAGCAGATTATGTATTTATTCTTGACCCATGGTGGAACCCCGCTGTGGAAGCACAGGCCGTTGACCGCGCACACCGCATTGGCCAAAAGAAAAAAGTATTTACCTACAAGTTCATCACACGCAACAGCGTAGAAGAAAAAATTCTGAAACTCCAGGAAAAGAAACTCAAGCTTACACGCGACCTCATCACTACGGAAGAGAGTGTTATGAAACAGCTCACACGCGAAGACATTGAGCAGATGCTCGCTTAGGACTCAATCTTCTTTATGTGCCTGTTTTTCCATCGGTTATGCGACCACAACCATCCGGCAGGGTCAGATAGTATGGCCTGTTCAACAAGTTGACTGTAATTTTTTATTACTGTTTCAGTGCCTTCTGCGTAAGGAGGGTCGGTTACTTTTATTAGGGTACAGGTGTAGTGCCCGCGTTTAATTTTTTTAACCGAGCCGTACAGCACCGGGTATTGCGTTAAGTTGGCCATTTGTTGGCTTCCGTAAAAGAATGCAGTATGCTGGTTAAGGAAAGTGGTTTCAAATCGTTTATCATGTTTGCGCCCCGGATACTGGTCGGCAACAATGGCAATTCCGCGCACAATGTTTTTCCGCTTCACCAATTCACGGGCTACTTCATTTCGCTTTATGGCGTGCCCCCCGAAACGCATACGGCAGGTTTGCATCAGGTTATCAACAAATTTGCTGTGGAGGGGCTGATAAACAAAATCGATGGGAACAGGTAGCCAAAGGTTTCCCGAAACAAGCAGCCACTCCCAGTTAAACTGATGCGAAGAAAGCAGAATGATAGACTGGTTACTTTGCTTATAGCCATCCAGCAGTTCGGGGTTTGTGTACACCATTCGGCCTTTTAACTCTGCCTTTGAAATAGTGAGCAGTTTAAGGGTTTCAACGGCATAGTCGCTTAGGTTTTTATAGAAGCTCTTTTCAATCCTTTTACGTTCCTTTTCCGTCAACTGCGGGAAGGAATTTGCCAGGTTTTTCCTAACCAACTTTCTTCTGTACCGTACAAGGTAGTAGCTTAACATGAACAGGAAATCGCTGAAGGCGTACAGCACCGGAAAAGGCAGTCGGGATATGAGTTTTAATAAAAACACGTTCGTAAATAAGTGCGCAACAAGTTAAGCTAAGTATTACTATTTTTGATGGCAAATAAAGTGAATAGTAAGCTGTTCACTAATTCTATGAAAGATAAAGTTGTTATCATAACCGGGGGAACTTCAGGAATAGGCAAGGCGCTTGCCTTTGAGTTTGGCCGCCATGGTTCAAAAGTAGTGATTACCGGAAGAAACGCAACCGACTTAAATGAAGCGGGGCGCGAGTTGAAGGCTGCCGGCATTGAAGCATTGGAAATAAATGCCGATGTGAGCCGGGAGGAAGACAACAAAAAAATGGCCGAAGAAACGCTTGGTCGCTTTGGGCGGATTGACGTTTTGATAAATAACGCGGGTATATCCATGCGGGCTGCCTTTCAGGATGTGAAAATTGATGTGATTAAAAAAGTAATGGACATTAATTTTTACGGAGCCATATACGCCACGCATTATTGCTTACCCGAAATTGTAAAGAACAAAGGCTCCATCGTTGGAATTTCTTCCATTGCGGGGTTTCGCGGGTTGCCTGGAAGAACGGGCTATTCGGCCTCGAAGTTTGCGTTAAACGGTTTTTTGGAGGTACTGCGAACCGAATACCTAAGAAAGGGTGTGCATGTGCTAACGGCTTGTCCGGGTTTTACGGCTACCAACATTCGTATGCGCGCCCTGCTTGCCGATGGCCGCGAACAAAAAGAATCGCCACGCGAGGAAAGCAAAGAAATGACCCCGGAGAAATGCGCCCGGCATATTTACAAGGCAACCGTAAAGCGAAAGCAAATTCTTATCCTTACGTTGGAAGGAAAATTAGCCGTGTTCTTTAACAAGTGGTGGCCCTGGCTTGCCGACCGTCTTGTTTTTAACGCCATGGCTCATGAAGCAAATGCTCCTGTTAAATAATCATTCAGCTATGAAAAAAATACTGATCCTTATCTCTGCAACTTTCCTGTCGGGCATAGCAATATGTCAGCAAGTTGCCGATCTGCCCGCAAACAGTTTCCCCTTCAATCTTACAGGAACAACCATTCAAACATTTGATGATCGTCACGAAGGTGTGGTGGGGTATTATACATTTTTTGAAGACTTTTCTGCCGGAATAGTTGAGTTGAAGAATAAAGGGGTTTACAAAAATGTATTAATCAACTATGATGCTGTGTCTGACAATCTCATTGCGAAGAGTGAGCGGATATCATCCGCTATGGTGGTACGAAAAGATTTAGTTCAGCAATTTGTGTTGAGTGATGGCGTGCGCGAATTTAAGTTCATTAAACTTTCTGTAAACGGATTGCCTACCTATTTATTGGTGTTGGTTGAAGGAGATCTGACATTTTATTGCAAAACAACCAAGTCAATAAAACGAGCAGATTTAGGTGGTGCGTATAACACCTCCGAGAGCCGAAACGATGAATTCAGATCAGTAAATACGTACTACATCGCTGACCGTGTAGGTTTGCGGGAGCTTCCGCAAACTAAAAAAGGAATTATCCGATCATTTCCGCACATGGAAGATAAGCTAAACGTATTCTTTAAAAAGAATAAGATAAACTTTAGCGACCATGCCGAGGCTCAATTCCTGTTTGAGTTTATTCAAGAAAATCGTTAGGTTTTTGTAAGGAATACAAGTTTCGCATTATCGGCTTTGTTGATGGCCTTATAAAAATCAATCATGTCGTTGTAAGACGCAGCCGGAAACTCGCCTTTGTAAACTTGCATTTTGCGTATGTAAATCACGCTACCCTGGTCAACCTGAAGCGAGGATTCATATACTCCGAAAGGGGAAACAATCTTAACCGGATCAGGGAGAAACTCCGGGTAAATACTTTCTGGTAAGTGATACTTAATCGTATCCACATCCGTATACCCCATTCGTTGATACACATTGGTTTTACGATTGTCAACCTTTGCGGGAAGGAAGGAAGAGCGGTTCATCAGGTTGGGGGTAAAGGAAAGGCGCTTGCCGCTAAGTGCAGAGAACCTTCTTAGCGTCAAATCAAGGGAAACCACAGCAGAGGGTATTTTATTTTTATGATTAACTATTGAAAACTTGTTGAGATCAAAACTGGGTATGTTCGTTGTTCGTAAAACCCACTTCTTCTGATCTTCGGGGCCGTTGTTTACATAGAAGTTCAACCCCTGGTGCTCATATTTCAGGCCGGAGTAAGTTGTAGTTACGGTGCCCTTTGCATCTCCGTTAGCGTCAACATAAACATCGGCAACGCGGGTTTGGTAATTTGTTTCGTGTGTGTACTTTGGGGTGTTTGCCCAAACCCCACCGGTTTCCGTAAGCATAAACGCTTTGCGGTTTCCGGTAAAATTCCCCATGTAGCCAAACGGATTGGTTTGGCTGGTACATTCAAGCCAAAGCGTGTCGGGCTGTAGTGGCACGGCTACAATAACATGATTGCCTTGGTGGCTTGGGAAATCAAGTATCAAATCTTCTCTGAAATCGCCAGCCTTAACGGTAGCGTAGTGTCCTTTTATACCAACAACATTAAGCAAAGCTACCATGTAGTTAGACAATGCTTTACAGTCACCATAGCCCACTTTGTCTACCAGCGATGCTTCAAAAGGTTGCAGGCCGCCAATACCGAAAGATATGCTAACATATCTTGTTTTGTTTTGAAGATATTCATACACAGCTTTCACCTTTTCTTCAGTAGTGGAAAGCTTACTGGTTAGCTCCGTTATCTTTTGCCGGGTTTCCGGAGGCAACACATCTCTCCCCTCATTTAATTTATTTTCCCACTCGCCAAAACTTTCCCAGGTACTCATATCACCAACATAACCCTCATACTCAAAGCTGCTCGGGGCGGCCATAATTCTGGCAATTTGCTCATGGATAAACGGGCCGTGTGGCTCAATCTTTATGGGCAAAATGTTTTTGAATGTCCACGATAACGATTCGCTTCCGTCAGCGTTTTTGTTATGCTGTGGAGGCGTGTCAATGTTTATTAGCTTATACCTTGGGGCAAGATCGGGCGGAAAAATTAATGTATAGGAAAAGTTCTCCACAGAAACTTTTTCGCCTGGGGTAAGGGCTGAACCGGGGATTGCGTATAAAAACCGGTACTCAACTTCATATTCGTATTCAACAGTGTATGGATAAACGCTATGTGTCATGTCAGCCGATTTGTATCGGTTGTCGCTAAACAAGCTATACCCATCAAACGCGCTACGGTCTTCTATTTCTCCACTCTTCAATTTACGAATCAATCCTCCCTGCGCATCATAGATGTTTCCCTTAAAGGATGAAACCTTACTTAGTTTGTCGTATCCAACATAAGGCTGCGCATACTGTTTGCCGCCTCCATTAAATATGGTGGCCACCATTCGAACGGTGTGAGTTGCCTTTGATCTTGACAGGATACGGAAGGTCATGTGATCTTCCCGGACAACCGCATTAACGTCTTTCCTGAGTTCGTCTGGTATCAGGCTGACGGCATACTTCTTTTGACCAAAGACGCCAGTACTGAACAGGCCAACACAACAAAGCAAAACACAGACTCTCATAACAATTATTTTTTCTTCACAACAATCGGCTCTGCCTGTTTGGCAACAATGATGTTATAAAATTCGCGCAATAATGGATACTCATCCTGGGTAAACATGCTTTTGTTCACGTTAAGCATACTGGTAATACTTAACGTGTTGCCTGTTACCGAGGTGTTGTAAATAAAGCGGCCTGCATTTGCGGGAAGTGAGATAACCTTGCCTTCGGGCACTTCATCAAATTGATAATTTTCGGGGAGTTGCAATTTAAGCGTGTATATTTTATCAAAGGCGCTTCCAAAATCAACCGGGTAATCTCTTTTTTCAAGCTTAAACGGATTGGCCGATTCCTGAAGATGCAGCATGGGTGAAATGAATATAGTGCCGGCCGAACCGCTGTTGTTATCCCAGGTGAAATCATACACCTCCTCAAACGATTCACGTATTTCTTTCAGGTTGTTAAACGCTGCCTTTGTAATGGTAAGGGTTTTTGCAGGCTCAAAATTTTTCAGGTATTCTTCTTCTCCTTTTGAAAGATACGCATAACGGGCACGCCTGGCCGAATGCACATTACTGGTTACTTTTAACTGACCTTCTAATTCTCCATCGGGGTTAAGCGAAAGCTCAACAGCAGAAACCACTTTCGACTTGGGCGCTGTTAAATCGACCCAGCCTGGGCTATCCTGCGAAATTACATAGCCCCGTCCGTTCAGGCAGCGTTCAGGCAAAACACCCATAGGCAAAAGCCGGTCGGTTGCATCGAGCAGCATCGACTCGCCATCAATAACAACCAATGCAATTACGTAATTGAATTGTGACGAGAGTGCAAAGTTTTCACGAACAAAGCCGTTACTTCTTGTGCTTATAAGAACAGGATGAGCTGTTATTCCTGCCTTTTGAAGCATGGAAACTAATATAAGATTTATGTGCGATGAACTGCCCTTCTTTTTATCAAGCGCAGCTTTCAGGTTGTCATCGTTAAGAAATTTGCGGTTGCTTCCATCCCATTCAACATTGGTGAGAACAAAGTTGTAAACCTTAGCTACTTTCTCTTTCGGTGTACTGGCTCCTGCAGTTGCTTCTTCCGTTATCTTTCTTAAAAACCCGGAGCCTTTTACAGCAGCCCCAAAGTTTTCGCTCTCAAGAAATGATTTATTAAGATCGGCCCAGGTGCCCATAACCGGCTTAATGGGCTGATTGGGAAACTTGTAATACGCAAGCTCAAAGTTTATCTTGGAGATGTAATCCTGGTGAGTTGTCATAAAGGGTTCGCTTCTGAAAGCAGGGACATCTTTGGCTGCCCAACGGTGGTTTACCTCTTTATAATCAATCTTATCAGTCTGAAAAGATGTTTGGGTTACCCTGCCTGCAGAACGTTCCTTCGATGTGAGGAGAATGCTTTTTGGAAATTCTTTCGACTCATTAATGGCAGGAGCAATATATCCCTGCATAAATTTTTCGTAATTGAAATATTCCGGAATGGCAGCCCTGTATTCACTCCACATTACCGGTATAGTCGATTGAAATTCCCAATCCCTGAAATAATGCAGAAAATCAGAAGTGATTCTGTATGTAACTTCTATTACTGATCCTTCTTTTACATTGGGGGCCGTAAACTTGATAAGGTCAATATTCTGGTCATACTTTTCTTCAAACATTCCGTCCGACTTCATTTTGGTTTGTACAATTTTTCCGTTCTCCGAATTATACGTCACAACCTTTAACCCTGTAAGTTTTTCCTTTGCGGAAGAACTATGATAAAGCGGAACTTCAAAATCTGCATGACGGTAACCGTCTTTAGTCAGTATTTTAATGCGGGAGATTCGCTCAAATGTAAGTTGAAACCAGTTGTTCGATTGGACATACGCGATTGAGGAAGTGCCATAATCAAATAAAACAACTGCGGTTGCCGAAGAATCTGCCGGATATGAAGTCATTGAAACCTCTTCTTGTGTTATATCTCCGAACTTCAGCGGAGGTTTCTGGCAAAACGAGATGAAGATAGAAAAGGAAAAAGCAATCGTTAATAGCGCTCTCATTGTTGATGATGGTTTAGGTCAGGATGCTTCAATTTCGGCAAAAGAAAGCAAAAATGAAATTCTTACAAGCCCGATGTAACTTTTCCTGTACTTTTGATGAATAATATTGCTGAAGTGGCCAAAACAAAAACATTATACTTTTGTCAGAATTGCGGGCATGAGTCATCAAAATGGATGGGAAAATGCCCATCGTGCAATCAATGGAATACTTTTGCCGAAGAGGTTGTAAAAAAGGAATCGGCTGCCCGCCATACCTGGCGCCAGGACGATGAAAAGAAAAGGGTAAGCAAGCCACGCACCATACAGGAAATTGAATCAGGAAAAGAAATCCGTGTCGCCACGCCCGATCAGGAGTTGAATCGTGTGCTGGGCGGAGGCATTGTGCCCGGCTCGTTAATTTTGATTGGAGGCGAACCCGGCATCGGCAAGTCAACTTTAATGCTTCAATTGGCCCTTTCGCTGAAAAATCTAAAAACACTTTATGTTTCAGGCGAAGAAAGCGAACAACAAATTAAAATGCGTGCCGATCGGCTTACAGCCAGTAAAAATGAAGCCTGTTATATTTTTACAGAAACCAACACGCAAAACATTTTTCAGGGCATAAAGCAACTTCAGCCAGAGCTTGTTATTGTTGATTCAATCCAAACACTTTTTTCCGACACGTTAGATTCTACGGCTGGCAGCATCGGCCAGGTGCGCCAGTGCGCAGGCGAGCTGATGAAGTTTGCAAAGGAAACAAGCACACCCGTTTTTCTTGTGGGGCATATTACCAAAGATGGCATATTGGCCGGGCCAAAAGTGCTGGAACACATGGTGGACACGGTACTTCAATTTGAAGGTGATCGCCATCTCGCTTATCGCATTTTGCGTACAACTAAAAATCGGTTTGGCTCAACATCCGAAATCGGTATTTATGAAATGTTGGGTAACGGCTTACGCGAAGTCTCTAATCCTTCTGAAATTCTGATCTCACAAAAAGACGGGCCATTAAGCGGAGCGACTATTGGCGCTACCATTGAAGGAAACAGGCCGTTGCTGATTGAAATACAATCACTGGTTAGCCCGGCATCGTATGGCACACCACAACGAACGCCAACAGGCTTTGATCAAAAGCGGTTAAACATGCTGTTGGCCGTTCTTGAAAAAAGATGTGGCTTTAAAATGGGTGCGTACGATGTTTTTGTGAATATGGCGGGGGGTATTCGTGTGGAAGATCCGGCTATTGACCTGGCTGTTTGTGTTTCGGTTGTATCATCTATGGAAGAGCTGCCTGTTTCAGAGAAGATTTGCTTTGCGGCCGAGGTTGGTTTGGGCGGAGAGCTTCGTGCGATTAACCGCGTGGAACAACGAATATCAGAAGCCGAAAAACTCGGGTTTACTGAAATCTATATCTCCCGGTTTGGCCAGAAGTCGGTTGACCTGAAGAAGACAAAAATCGAGGTGAAGTCGTTCGGAAAATTAACAGAGGTTTTTCAGGATTTGTTTGGCTGACAATTGTCTTCCGCCAATCTTTGCGGATTGATTTTTTATGGAAACATTTTTCACCGAAACCATTGGCCTGCCCGAAAACCTGTTCAGCTATGTTATCCTGCCGCTGCTCATTTTCCTGGCGCGTATCATGGATGTGTCCATCAATACCGTCCGCATTATTTATGTGCTGGGCGGCAGACGGCTAACGTCAACTCTTTTAGGTTTTTTTGAATCGTTTATATGGCTGATGGCCATCCGGCAGATTTTTGAACACTTAGACAATTGGGTGTGTTACTTTGCTTATCCCGGGGGTTTCGCGATGGGCATTTTGGTGGGGATGATGATTGAGGAGCGCATTGCTTACGGGAAAGTGATTGTGCGGATTATTACGCGCAAGGATGTGAACGACCTGATTGAGTTTCTTACCAAAAACCAGTTTCGGTATACACGGGTAAATTCCGAAGGGCTTGATGGTGCAGAAAACTTAGTGTTTACCGTGCTGCCCCGCGAAAACCTGGAAGACCTGTTAACCAAAATGAAAGAAATTCTGCCTTCTGCTTTTTACACCGTAGAGAAAGTAAACCGTGCTGCCGAAAGTGGAGCCGTTGTGCAGGAAAGCACCAGGTGGAGTATTGCGAGTTGGCTGAAGGATAGGAGAAGGGTTTAATGTTTTACAATCCGTACAACCCTGCGCAATGACCCCGTTCTGATTTCGCAGAAGTAAATTCCCCGGCTTAATCCTCTCATGTCAATTCTGTCTGATTCAGATAATTCTTTTTTCAGGATTACCTGCCCCGATGGGTTAATAAGAATAATCCGAACGGGCTGGGGTGAGGCGAACCGGATATTTAAAAAATCTGTAACCGGGTTGGGAGAGGTTTCAAGTTGTGATAGTTCATCTTCTGTACTGGTGATTATTTCAGGAAAGACATCGAGCGTGTAAAACATAAAGCAGATGTCATGCGCGAACAAGGAACTACCGTCATTCAAATAATTTCCCCGAACTGTTATGATATAGGGATTGTTGCGTATCACCTCGCTTTTTGCGGTAAGTGTAAGCACACCCACTTTAATATCGGCTTGTGTTGAATCGTATGTGCTAAAGGAGAATGCATCAGACTGATTAGAAAGCTCGGTGTAGGCCATTAGTGTTGTGTTGTCAGCAAGGTTCGGCTCGTAAAAAATTTTGATCGTGCGGGTTTCATTTTCCGGAATATAAATCCGGTTATTTTCATCCAATGTTATATTGGTGAAAATTCTTCCGTCCGGCTCATCATCCGTCAATATGATTTGAAAATCCCTGTTTACGGTACACAAGCGGTATAAATTACCATCAATCTTTTTTGAAAGATGGATTTTAACGGTGAAGAGGTACTCACCGGCAATGTATTGGTTTAAAAACCTGGTGTCCCATATAATTAACCCGTTATGCGGGTTGATTTGAAAATTTTCAGGCAGCCGATAGTTAGAGAGTATCTGCCCTCCGTTCGGAACGCCCAATTCGTAGGTAATGATGTGATCTTCCGGACTAAAAGCACCAACGGATAACGACAGATTGTTTCCAAGTTTTGCAGTGAAAAACGGATCTACCAAAAATTCAGGGGTATCAAAAACTCCTAAGAATGGATCAAGGTTAAAAGTCGTTTCTATATAGAAAGGTGTTGTTAGTGAGTTAGTCAGGTTAATAATCCCGCCATTTCTGGATTGCTCAGTATAGGAAACTTTATAACGACCTGGGCCAGTATAAGTATGTTCAATCGAATAAGAGGCCATTCCTATGTTTGGGCCTAAGTCCGGCCTTGGCGTTGCAGGGATTTCAGCAGGAATAGTTATAAATGATTCGTTGCCAAGAACAAGGGTTCCACCACCAAACGCAATTCCAGAACTTGAAGATGTAAACGCAGTAACAGTAATTTTGCAAGTGAGATTTGTACTGCTTACACGCTGTACGGAAATATACCCGCAGCGCAGGTGGCTCGAAAATGCTAACAAAGGCAAAACAAGCGTGAGGGCGGTGATGAGAGTCTTTTTCATATCAAAAATGTTTGTTTGAATGGAATAACAAGGGCAACTACAAAACGTTAAGCGGATATGTTTCGTATTACTGATTATTAAAATAAGCAATTATTTATGTCCGTCATATTGATGTTTGCGCTTCGCCCCTGCAAACCGCCCGTATGTAATATAAGAATTGTGCTTCCTTTTTGAAAGCATCCGTTTTTAATTTCTTCCATAACACCCCACATAAGTTTGCCGGTATAAACCTGGTCGAGTGGCAGGTTGTGCCTGTTGCCGAACTCGGTTATAAATCGCAATAACTCGTGTGTTGTTTTGGCGTATCCTCCATGATGGTATGATGTAATCAAAGACCAGTTTCCATAATCATCATGCAAAAATTTCTGTACCTCAGTATGCAGAAATTCCCCTCCCTTCAATACCGAAAACCCCAGGGTTTGTTTTGTTTTCGGCAAGCCGGAAATCAACCCGGCCAATGTTCCCCCCGTTCCTACGGCACAGCATAAATAGTCAAAGCCATCATGCAGCGTTTGCGCAAATTCGGTTACGCCTTTCACGGCAAGTTCGTTGGTGCCGCCTTCCGGTATTCTATAAAAATCACCAAACTGTTGTTTAAGATTTTCTGTAAACTCCGTTTCGGTTTTGTTGCGGTACTGTGTTCTTGATACATAGTGTAGCTGCATACCCTTTTCCTTTGCAAAGGTTAAAGTTGGATTTAACGGCTGGGTTTCCTCCCCACGAATGATACCGATGCTGTTAAACCCTGATTCGGAAGCAGCACCGGCAGTTGCATAAATATGATTGGAGTATGCTCCGCCAAAAGTAAGCAGCGTGTTGTGTCCCGATTTCTTTGCTTCGTCAAGGTTGTACTTCAACTTCCACCACTTATTTCCGGAAACGTAAGGATGATTGAGGTCTTCGCGCTTAACTAACACGCGCACACCGGCCTTATCGAACAAAGGTTCACGAATTTCCTGTACCGGTGTTGGTGTGTAGGTTAACAAAGGCTGACAACTTCTGTCGTGCAAGTTAAAAATGTTTTTAAAGCAATCCGCGTCCCGGTAACTTGGTTGGCTATATGGATGAATACATTAAGGGCCGGGGTTCGCAGATTAAAACCGAAAACAGATTTTTGAAAGCGCAATATGTAACCGACCACGTTGAAGGGTTGGACGAACCGTTATTGTCTGTGCCGTCAACGCAGGTTTTTTATGAGCAGGCAAAGAAAATCGTAAACAAAGTAACCAGCCCCGATTTGGGTATGATGTATTCGATGAACCCCTACCAGGGATGCGAACATGGTTGCATTTATTGTTACGCACGAAACACGCATGAATACTACGGATTCAGTGCCGGCCTCGACTTTGAAAGTAAGATTATGGTGAAGAAGAATGCACCAAAATTATTAGAGAAATTTATCCTTCATCCTAACTGGCAACCTGTTCCTATCAGTCTTGCCGGAAATACGGATTGTTATCAACCGCTTGAACGCAAATTTGAAATCACAAGAGGTTTATTAAAAGTGTTCGCTCAATACCGTCATCCCGTAGGCATGATTACTAAAAACAGTTTGATTCTTCGCGACCTCGACTTGCTCACCGACTTGGCAAAAGATAACCTTGTGCATGTTTACATATCTGTTACAACACTCTCTGAAGAATTAAGAAGAGTTATGGAGCCCCGAACAGCAAGCGCAGTTAAGCGTTTAAAAACCATTGAAGCATTGGCAACTGCCGGTGTGCCGGTTGCTGTAATGACCGCCCCTATTATTCCCGGGCTTAACCATCACGAAATTCCGGCTTTACTAAAGGCAGCAGCAGAGCATGGTGCTATGTCAGCGGGAATGACGATTGTGCGGTTAAATGGAGCGATTGGAAAAATTTTTGAAGACTGGTTACGAAAGAATTTTCCTGACCGGTTCGACAAAGTGTGGAACCAGATATGTTCCATGCATGGCGGAAGCGTGAACGATTCGCAGTTTGGAAGAAGAATGACTGGTGAAGGAAACTTTGCTGAAGTTATTCATCAATTGTTTCGCACGTCAAAGAAAATGTACATGAAAGGCCGAACCATGCCACCAATAGATTTGACAAAATTCAGACGCGGGGGAAATTTGAGTTTGTTCTAACTACAAATCTATTTCAACCTGGCCTTTCAATAAATCTTCAAAGTTCTCCCTTTCTCTAATCAGCTTTGCCTCATCATTGATCACCAACACTTCGGCAGGCCGTAAGCGCGAGTTGTAATTGGAAGCCATTGAAAATCCGTAGGCTCCTGCATTTTTAATAGCCAAAATGTCGCCTTCGCTTACTTCATTTAATTTTCTGCCTGCACCAATGGTATCGGTTTCGCAAATGTAGCCCACAACGGTATATACATGTTGCTCTCCTGTTGGGTTTGAGATGTTCAGTATATGATGATAGGCATCGTACATCATGGGGCGCAATAAATGATTAAGCCCGGTGTTAACGCCAACAAATGTTGTTGAAGGTGTTGATTTTATTAACGTGGTTTTTGCCAGCAAGTGCCCCGACTCACTCACAATAAATTTGCCCGGCTCAAACCACAACTCAAGGTTGCGGCCATATTGTTTGCAAAATATATTGAACCGTTCTGTAAGTTTCACGCCAAGATCAGCAACATCCATAACCTTATCTCCTTCTTTGTACGAAACCTTGAAGCCGCTTCCGAAATCGATAAACTTCAGATCGGAAAAACTATGGGCAACACTAAAAAAGATGTCGGCCATTTTCAGGAACACATCGGTTTCGGTAATATCCGACCCCGTGTGTATGTGCAGTCCCTCAATTTTAATAGTGTATTGTTTCACAACGTCAAGTATCTGCGCAAGCTGATGTACGGAAATGCCAAACTTGGAGTCGCTGTGGCCGGTTGATATTTTTATGTTTCCGCCCGCCATAATATGGGGGTTTAACCGTATGGAGCATGGGTATGAACTTCCATACTTTGCGCCAAATTTTTTCAGAAAAGGTAAATTGTCAATGTTTATCACAAGGCCAAGTTTTACGGCTTCTTCTATTTCGCTGAAGTCGGCACAATTTGGCGAGAACATAATTTCGGAAGGCAAAAAGCCGGCTTTCAGGGCAAGGTGTGCTTCCTGTATGGAAACCACATCGGCACCGGAACCATTTTTTTTCAGCAACCTGAGAATGGACAGGTTCGACAGCGCCTTAACCGCATACTTGATTTTAACGTCCACATCCGCGAAAGCGGTTTTAAGGGTGTTAAGCTGATGCAAAATTTTGTTGGCATCATAAACATAAACCGGTGTGCCGAATTGCTCCGCTATGTCAAGCGCCTTTACGTTTTGAATGAAATACGAACCTTCCCTTAGTTCCATATAATAAATTTAAGTTCAAATATACTTCCCTATTCCGGTTCGTAGATTTTGGATTGCTTATTTTTGAGCAATGAAGTTATTCTATCGCGAATACGGACAGGGCAAACCCGTTATTATCCTTCATGGATTAATGGGCTCGTCTGATAACTGGCTGCCCCAGGCAAAAATGTTGGGCGAACAGTACCACGTTTGGGTAGTTGACCAGCGCAATCACGGGCAGTCGCCCCATAGCGATGAGTTTAACTACAACGCATTAAGTAACGATATTCTGAATTTTATTGAAGACCACCACATTGATAACCCTGTAATCATTGGTCATTCAATGGGCGGCAAAGCGGCTATGAACTTTGCGTTGGCGCACCCTGATAAATTCAGTAAACTGGTTGTGGTTGACATAGCGCCCAAGGCTTACGATGTTCGGCACGACCACATTGTTGAAGGATTAAAAGCCATTCCGATTGACGCGGTTCAATCGCGGCAGGAAGCCAACGATGCGCTGGCAGCGCACATTTCAAGCGAGGCTGTACGGCAGTTTTTATTAAAGAACTTAGTGCGCAAGCCCGAAGGCGGCTTTGGCTGGCGGATTAACCTTCCGGTAATTGATAAAAACCTGGAGATGATAAGCGGGGGCTTAGTGTATGATGGTAAAGTTGAAAAGAGCACGTTGTTTATTCGTGGTTCCAAATCAGATTACATATTAGATGAAGACCGTGATAGCATTAAAGAGATTTTCCCCAACTCAACAATGGTAACTATGGACACCGGTCATTGGGTGCAGGCCGAAAAACCGGAAGAGTTTGTACAGGTTGTTTTATCTTTTTTGAATGCCGGGTAAGGGAACACTTTATCTTATACCAACAACTATTGCTGACGAAACAGTTGATAGGGTTATACCCTTGCACGTTACCGAAAGCATTAAACACTTACGAAATTTTTTAGCTGAAGATGTGCGAACAGCGCGCAGGTATTTGAGCGGCCTGAAAATTTTTAAATCGATTGAAGAACTTCAGTTTGATGTGCTGGATAAAAACACTGATGAAGCAGCACTTTCGGAATTGCTTGCCCCGCTTTTAAACGGAAACGATATAGGCATCCTTTCTGAATCTGGCTGCCCCGGTGTTGCCGACCCTGGCGCAATGGCCGTTGCGTACGCACACCGTCATAACATACGTGTAGTGCCTTTAGTGGGGCCGTCTTCGCTCTTGCTTGCGCTGATGGCTTCCGGGCTTAACGGACAGCGGTTTGCCTTTCAGGGTTACCTGCCGGTAGATGCTGCCGAATGCCGCAAGGCCATTAAAAGTTTTGAGCAGGAATCGCGCACCAAAAACCAGACCCAGGTATTTATTGAAACCCCTTATCGGAACAATGCCATTTTTTCAAACCTGTTGAAAACGTTGCACGATGAAACACGACTTTGCGTTGCGCTTGATGTTACCGGTAAAGAAGAGTCTGTTAAAACCATGCCGGTCAAGGCATGGCGAAGCACCTCAACATCATGGCCGAAATTACCTGCCGTGTTCCTGTTCTTAGCCTGAAATACAGTTTTGGTTTTATTGGCAATCGTCTAAATTTGCCCACTTAATCATGCACTAAATCCTAATCATTACTATATGCCGTATTTATTCACCTCGGAGTCTGTTTCCGAGGGCCACCCCGACAAAGTTGCCGACCAGATTTCTGACGCGCTCATTGATTACTTTTTAGCCTACGACCCCAACTCAAAAGTAGCTTGCGAAACATTGGTAACAACCGGGCAGGTTGTATTGGCCGGTGAGGTGAAATCAGAAGCCTACCTTGATGTGCAGGATATTGCCCGCGAAGTAATCCGAAAAATCGGGTACACTAAAAGCGAGTACATGTTCGAGGCAAATTCATGCGGCATTCTTTCGGCTATTCATGAGCAATCACCCGATATTAACCAGGGTGTTGAGCGTAAGAAAAAAGAAGAACAAGGCGCGGGCGACCAGGGCATGATGTTTGGCTATGCCACAAACGAAACGGATAACTACATGCCGCTTCCGTTAGAAATTGCGCACTCGCTGTTACGCGAGCTTGCCGCGATTAGGAGAGAAGGAAAACAGATGACCTACCTGCGCCCCGATTCAAAATCGCAGGTAACGATTGAATACGATGACAACAATCAACCTATAAGGATAGATGCCATTGTTGTTTCTACCCAGCACGATGATTTTGGCAAGGATGCTCCGATGTTGAAAAAGATTAAAGAAGATGTGATTAATATTCTTGTGCCGCGCGTAATGAAAAAATTGCCGAAGCGTGTGCATAAACTCTTCAACAACGATATTAAATATTTCATCAACCCTACGGGTAAATTTGTTATCGGTGGCCCACATGGCGATACCGGACTTACCGGAAGAAAAATTATTGTAGATACCTATGGTGGTAAAGGCGCCCACGGTGGTGGCGCTTTTTCAGGAAAAGACCCTTCAAAAGTTGACCGCTCCGCAGCTTATGCCACACGGCACATTGCCAAAAACTTAGTGGCAGCCGGTGTGTGCGAGGAGGTGTTGGTGCAGGTGGCGTATGCCATTGGTGTGGCTAAACCGGTAGGCTTATATATAAACACGTACGGCACCGCTAACGTCAAGTTAAGTGATGGTGAAATTGCGAGGCGTGTTGAAAAGATTTTCGACATGCGTCCGTATTTTATTGAGAAGCGTTTTAATCTGCGCTCGCCTATTTATTCTGAAACGGCAGCTTACGGCCATCTGGGGCGCGAACCAAAAACCGTTGAAAAGATTTTCAACAAAGGGAAGAAAAGCGAGAAGCGCGTAAAGGTTGAGTTGTTTCCCTGGGAAAAATTAGATTATGTTGCTGCTGTGAAGAAGGCGTTTAAGTTGGGGTGAGCATCGAAACCGGATTTCTTGCTTTTTTGTTGGTAAGAACCAACTTTTAATCTTAGTTAATGTTGATGAATCTATGATTAGATTTTTTGGTGCATTATTCCTTATCCTGCTTTTTGCACAAGTATCGATTGCGCAAAAATTCCTTCAGGGTTATATCATCGAAAATGGTGAAAACAAAAGTGGCATGATTAGCTACTCTCCTTCGAAAAACAAGAAGAGCGTCCTCCTCTTTAAATCGAATGAGACTAACGAAACAAGAACTCTTACTGCTAATGAACTTGAGGGTTTTTACTTGAGTTCCTATGACGCTCATTTTCTATCTATAAAGGAGAATGAATCCGGTAAAAATATTTTTACAGAAATAGCTATTAAAGGGCCTGTTACTTTGTCAACCTTAGGAACTCTGCATGTTCTGTCAAAAGAAGATGAAATGCTTCAGTTTCATCTTCCTGTTGGAAAAACAGTTTATTCATCATCAGATGAAATTGCCGACAAAAACCTTCTTGAAATAAAAACTGTAGGTGCTATAAAAAATTTTTTAAGTGATTGTTGGCAGTCAAATGCTGGTGACTTAACAGGTATTTCAATATCCAAACTATCGAACGCAGTAAAAAAATACAATCAGTGTAAAGGATTCACCACAAACACCAAGAAGACCAGAATCAAGCCCGGTGTTGTTCTTGGAGTGAACACCACGCTGTTGACCATTCATAACACTACCCGGAAATTTCTACCCCAGTATGGTTTTGCTATTGGGGCTTCTGCCGACTTTATTCCAAAAGAGTTTCATCATAAGTACATGCTTAATATACAGGCGATATATTTTAATAACTCAATCAAGGAGGATTCAGAAAACGGGATTGAGTTCACCAGCAAAAACCTGAGATTCCCGATTTCAATAAAGCGATTTTTTCAACCTGGGCACCATGGCTTTTTTGTAAATCCTGGTGTTGCACCTTATGTGGTTTTGGATTACTCTAATACGGGTATTTTATCTCACAGAATGTTAAAACCAAATCAAACCTTTACGAGCACTGTTCTTTTGGGTGTTGGCTGGGAAGGATTCGTTTCACCCAAACATAAATTGTCAATCACTGTGCGTTACGAGCATGACGTTGTTGGATCATATAGCAATTTTGATTCGATTCAACGATATGTGAATTTTCAAGTAGCCTATAGCTTTTAAGCAAATTCGGTCCGTTTCAAACCCTTTACTGATTTAGAGCCTGCTGAACGGTAAGCCATAAAAAAACACTTTTTGAAGTTGCTCTGAATGACCAGGTTTCTATTTGTGGCAAAAGTTGTAAATTTATTCCATGCAAGAAACGCTCACTCATCCGCCACGCACCTTAATGGAAGTATTTAAAATGTTTCCCGAAGGCACATTGGCCGGGGTCATCAATAATCAACTGTATATGTCGCCAAGCCCGGTTGGAAAACACCAATGTTTAGTTACCGAACTAACTATTCAGGTTGGAAACTTTGTAAAATCAAAGAAATCGGGTGAGATTTTTGTTTCTCCTTTCGATGTATTCTTAAATGAAGAATCTAACGCGGTGCGGCCGGATTTGATTTTGATTCTTAGGCAAGGGTTAGGGGTTTCTAAAAGGCAAAATTGCCTGTAAAAATAAATTCAAAATGAAAACCTGGGCTTTGATTTTAGTAGTGCTTATTCTTGAGGCATGTGGAACGAAGTCGGAATTATCGATAGAGGGCGCATCTATTGAACTCTGTGCTTGCTTTAACTCTCAAACAACAGGCACTATTGACGACAGGCTTAGTCCGTGTTTACAGCAAATTGTGAACAATAAGAATGATGAATGGCAATCTTCCGGAATAATAAATCAAGACACTATTAAGTATAAACTTTCCATGTTTACTCTGCACATTATGATAGACATGACACGTACATGTGAAAATTATTTTGCTGCGGTCAACGAACTATACGACAAGGGATATCCCACAGATACGACTGAGTTAAACAAAAAAGTAATTAAAGAATTATCGACCAGGATTGAAACAGAGGTGAGTATGGACTCTGTCAAGTCTTTGTTACATAAAAAGGTTTATAGACTTATTCAGGCAAAGGAATTTGATATGGCCTTGCAAAGCATCGATTCTATTAAGTCACTGGACGATACTGACTATGATGCAAATCTCGCAAGCGCCTACATTTTCAATCAAAAGGGGCTTCACGACAAAGCGGTAATTGAGATTACCCGGGCGATTGAGCTTTCAGGAAATGAAAATCTCAAGCTGTATGCAGAGATAGCGAAGAAGAAAAAGTTGATTTCAAAAAATTGACCTCACTTCTGCTAAAAATTCCAACCTTTTCGTAAAAAACGGTGTCTAACAGGCATTAAAACAGAAAGAAAATGAAAACAAAGCCAACTCTCCTCTGGTTGACTCTTTTGGTAATAGCAACAAATTCCTGCACCGAAAAAGATTTCGATTTAAACAAACCCAATGTTGGGCAATTTGTAAGCCTGCTAAAAAGCGGAAACTAGTTTGAAAAAGTCGGGCATGAACTTCCCGCATTTTCAATGAACCACATAGGGCAACTTATCAGGTACGTGGGGGATACAACTGAAATCTCACAATTCCCAACCAACCCGTTATCATCCAAAATGACAATTCCGAAAATTTTGAATGAATGTATTATCTGGACAATTGATGGTGTGCGGCTTGGCACAAAACATCCTTCACTTGAACCGGGTTTGCTTAACATGGAAACAGGCCCTCCGTCAAGGCTGACAAATAAACAATTGGTTGAGTTGTCGGAAAAATACGTTGACTGGTACAATGCGCACAAGATGAACCCCTCGGAAGCGTTGAGAAAAAAAGACTTATTAGAGAACACGACTTATATATTAACCTAAAGGTTGTTTCCATAAAACATCCACCGTAAAAAATGCCCCATGATTTTTTCACGGGGCATTTTTTCGGTTTGTCAATGTATGAATAGTTACACTCTGCCGTCTTTTATTTTCGTTTTGAATTTCTTCAACTGGTTTTTCAGTGCTTCTGTGGCCTGGTCGGTTGCTGCCTCAAACGAGCGGGCTTTTTCGGTTGCAAAAAGCTGGTCGCCCGGCAGGTTTAATTTTATTTCTACGGTTTTGTTTTCAATGCCTTCATTGTTTAGTCGCAAGAACACTTCACCATCCACCATGCGGTCAAAATATGTTTCGAGTTTATCAACTTTCTTTTGAATAAAATCAACCAGCTTGCGGTCGGCATCAAAATGGATGGATTGCACTTTCAGTTTCATAAGAAATAAATTTTAAGGTTAAACATCATTTTTCGGTTTTCACCGGTTTTAAAAAACACGTAGTCATCTTTTCATAGGCACTGTTTTAGGCTTTCGGGTGTGCCTGGTCGTAGGCTTTTTTAATCTTTTCCATAGAGTTATGCGTGTATACTTGTGTAGCGGCTAAGCTGCTGTGGCCTAATAAATCTTTTACGGCATTTATTTCCGCGCCTTTGTTTAATAAATGTGTGGCGTAGGTGTGCCGCAACACGTGTGGACTTTTCTTTTCCGTAGTTATTTTTTTATCCGATAAATATTCCTTCACAATTCTGTAAACCATCATCGGGTAACACGGGTCGCCATTCTTTGTTACGAAAACATAACCATGATTTTTCATTTCCACTTCTTTGTTCCTGATTTTCCGGTAGTTCTTATAGATAGAAACGATACTTTTAGGAAAAGGGATTACTCTTTCCTTATTTCTTTTTCCTAAAACTTTAATGGTGTGATTGGTTAAATCTACCTGAACTTCCTTCAGGGTAATTAACTCCGAAAGGCGTATGCCGGTAGCATAAAATAACTCCATAATAAGTCTTTCGCGCCAACCTTTCAGCGTGTCCTTAAATTCCCCTCTATCCAACAGACCTATCATTTCTGATTCCTTTACAAAAGAAGGTAGGCGCTTTTGCGTTTTCAGCACCCGTATTTTGGTCATGGGGTTTTTCTTGATGGCCTCCTCTCGCATAAGAAATTTGTAGAAGGTTTTCAGGCTGGCGATTTTCCTGTTTACTGATGCGGGTTGTATGTCACTGTCAACCAATTGAATAATCCAGGAACGCACAATGCCATAGTCGGCAGATTCGGGCTGATGGTCGGGAAATACTTCTGAAAGGAATGCCTGAAATTGGCTGAGGTCGTTTTGGTACGACAGGAGCGTGTGCTTGCTTACACGCTTTTCGTATTGGAGATATTTAAAAAAGGCATCAACCATGCAGAACTACATTCAAGCTGTAAGGTGTACCAATGTAAAAAAATAATCCCCAGAGAGAAAGTATCTCCAGGGATTATGATAATATCCTGAGCCAAAGCCTTATCTGGCTTCAGCCAATTTAACTCAAAAGTGAAATTAAGCGTTTTCGAGACCCTTCATGCGCTCGCGGTAAGCGGCACGAATAATTTCGTTTCTGCGCGAAACAGAGGGCTTTTCAAAGGCTGTTCTGGCGCGTAATTCCTTCAAAACACCGGTTTTTTCAAACTTCTTCTTGAAGCGCTTCAAAGCCTTGTCAATCGATTCGTTTTCTTTAATGTTTACTGCAATCATGTTATTCTCAATTGGGCTGCAAATATAGCAAAGAAGGCATCAAAAATGCAAAATCACTTCAAAATTGCCCTTGAGATCACCAATTTCTGGATTTCAGAAGTGCCCTCACCAATGGTGCAAAGCTTGGCATCGCGGTAATACTTTTCTGCGGGGAAATCCTTGGTGTAGCCATACCCGCCAAAAATCTGCACACCTTCATTGGCTATTTCAACGGCAACTTCCGAAGCATAAAGCTTGGCCATAGCCGATTCTTTGTTCACATCCATGCCTTTGTTTTTCATATCGGCAGCCCGGTAGGTTAGCAGTTTGGCAGCCTCCACTTTGGTAGCCATGTCGGCAAGTTTAAAAGCAATGCCCTGGAAAGCGGAAATAGGTTTGTTGAACTGGTGCCGTTCTTTTGAATAGTGCAGGGCAGCCTCAAAGGCGCCTTGTGCAATGCCGAGGCTAAGTGCGGCAATAGAGATACGCCCGCCATCCAGCACTTTCATGGCCTGAATGAAACCCTCTCCCTCCTGCCCCAGCATTTGCGATTTGTGAATACGGCAATCGGAAAAAATCAGCTCGGCCGTTTCGGAAGCACGCATACCTAACTTGTTTTCTTTTTTACCGGCAGAAAAACCGGAGGTTCCTTTTTCAATCACGAAGGCAGTCATGCCCCGCGAATCGCCCACTTCGCCTGTCCGAACAATTACTACCGCTACATCTCCCGATTTGCCATGTGTAATAAAATTCTTGGCTCCGTTAATCACATAATAGTCGCCATCGCGCACGGCAACAGTACGCATATTGCCGGCATCCGAGCCGGTGTTGGGTTCGGTAAGCCCCCATGCGCCAATCCATTCGGCTGTTGCCAATTTGGGCAGGTAGTTGTGCTTTTGCTCTTCATTGCCAAACTGCAAAATGTGGTTTGTGCAAAGTGAGTTATGCGCAGCCATAGAAAGACCGATAGAGCCATCAATTTTTGCGAGTTCAGCGATAGCGGTTACGTATTCAAGGTAGCCGAAACCGGCTCCGCCATATTGCTCGGGCACTAATACGCCCATCAGCCCCAATGCACCCATTTTCCTGAACATGGCAATCGGAAATTCCTGCGATTCATCCCAGTCCATCATAAAAGGCTTGATTTCCCGGCTTCCAAAGTCGCGCACCATTTGGGCTATCATGTTTTGGTTTTCGCTTTCCGCGAAAGAAATGCTAAGGGTGTCAGTCATTTTTTCTTATATGTTCAATTTCAAATCAGAGCACGAAGGTACACATTTAACGCAATTGCCAAACGAGTGTTCGTTTGCAGACTTAAATCTTTATTGAATTCTGCAAAAACCCGCGAAAAACCTTAGTTTTGGGGTCTTTTTTAACCTCAAATCAATGAAAATAGCAGTTATCGGAACGGGTTACGTTGGCCTGGTAAGCGGCACTTGCTTTGCCGAAACGGGTAATACAGTAACCTGCGTTGACATTGACATCGAAAAAGTCAAGACCCTCAGAAGCGGAAAAGTTACCATTTATGAACCCGGCCTCGAAACGCTTTTTGAGCGAAATGTAAAAGAGGGCCGGTTGTTTTTCACCACTAATTTGCAGGAAGGCATCAAGGATGCCCAGGTAATTATGCTTGCGCTGCCTACCCCGCCCGGTGCTGACGGGGCTGCAGATTTACAATATGTTCTAAAAGTAGCGGGCGACCTCGGCCCGATGCTGGAGAATTATACCGTTATCGTAAACAAGAGTACCGTGCCCGTAGGAACAGCAGAACTCGTTCGCAAAAAAGTTACGGAAGGCGCTAAAGTAGAATTTGACGTTGTGTCGAATCCTGAATTTTTACGCGAAGGCCTGGCGGTAGAAGATTTCATGAAGCCGGAACGTGTGGTGATTGGTACACGCTCGCCACGCGCCCAAAAAATTATGGAAACACTGTATGCGCCTTACGTTATGCAGGGCAACCCCATTATCGTAATGGATGAGCCTTCGGCAGAGCTGACCAAGTATGCAGCCAATGCTTTTTTAGCTACCAAAATTACGTTCATGAATGAGATAGCCAACCTATGCGAACGGTTGGGCGCTGATGTGGATTTGGTGCGCAAAGGTGTAGGAACGGATAGCCGCATCGGAAAACGTTTTCTGTTTGCGGGCATAGGCTATGGCGGCAGTTGTTTCCCGAAAGACGTTCAGGCTTTGTCGCAATCAGCGCACCAGGTAAGTTACGATTTTAAAATTCTTGACGCGGTAATGGAAGTGAACGAGAATCAGAAAACAAAAATGATTCATCGTATGAAAGAATGTTTTACGGACGGGTTGAAGGGCAAACGAATTGCCATTTGGGGATTGGCTTTCAAACCGCAAACAGACGACATCCGCGAAGCACCTGCCCTGCACAACATTGAGTTGCTGTTGAAAGAAGGTGCAGAGGTACACGTTCATGACCCGGAAGCAATGGATAACGTGAAGAAATTATTGGGTGATAAAATTCAGTATCACACTAACCCGTATGATGCACTGGCAAAAGCAGATGCCCTGTTGATTGCTACTGAATGGCCTGAATACAGAACCCCGGATTTTGCCCGGATAGCTGCCGCTATGAACCAACGCATTATTTTTGATGGCCGGAACATATACGACATCTCAAACATCCGTGAACTTGGGCTCACTTATTATAGTGTGGGTCGTGAAATCGTAAAAAACTGAAAACATGAGCGACAAAAAAAACATTCTCATTACGGGCGGAGCGGGCTTTATCGGATCGCATGTGGTTCGTCTTTTTGTAAAGAAATACCCACAATATCGCATCCTTAATTTAGACAGCCTCACCTATGCCGGTAACTTAGAAAATCTCTCAGAGATTGAAGATCATCCGAATTACAAATTCATTAAAGGCGATATACTCGACATTGAATTACTGAATTCAATTTTTAAAGAGCATCCCATTCAGGGTGTAATTCACCTTGCTGCCGAGTCGCACGTTGACCGCTCCATTCATAACCCGGATGAATTTGCCATGACTAACATTATCGGCACCATTCGTTTATTGAAAGCGGCACATTCTGCATGGCATGGCCAGATGAATGGCAAAATGTTTTATCACATCTCTACCGATGAAGTGTACGGCTCTATCGCTGACGGATATTTTACGGAAGAAACCCCGATTGATCCGCGCTCGCCATACTCGGCATCTAAAGCAAGCAGCGACCATTTTGTGCAGGCGTTTAGTAACAGTTACGGATTGCCCACTATCATAAGCCGGTGTTCTAATAATTACGGCCCGTATCAGTTTCCTGAAAAACTGATTCCGCTCATGATTAACAACATGGTTCACGGTAAACCGTTGCCGATATATGGTAAAGGAGAAAACATTCGCGATTGGCTGTTTGTAGAAGACCACGCGCTTGCCATTGATGCTATCTTTCATAAAGGAAAACCAGGCGATATATTTAACATTGGCGGTAACAACGAATGGAAGAACATAGACCTTGTAAAGTTGCTATGCACGATTATCGATAAGAAACTTGAGCGTGCCGAGGGAACATCAGCAAAACTGATTACTTATGTTACCGACAGGCCCGGCCACGATATGCGCTACGCGATTGATGCCTCAAAAGTTATCAGCGAAATTGGCTGGCGCCCGGAAACGGATTTCCCGAATGGCTTAGAAAAAACCGTGACATGGTACTTGGCCAACCAGCAATGGTTGCAGCACGTTACTTCGGGCGAATACCTGAAATATTACGATAAAATGTATTCTAACCGTTGATAATCAATACGTTATGAAAGGAATAATCCTGGCAGGCGGCTCCGGCACAAGGCTTCACCCGCTCACATTGGCGGTAAGCAAGCAACTGATGCCCTTGTACGATAAGCCGATGATTTACTATCCGCTTTCGGTGTTGATGATGGCCGGCATTCGTGAGGTGCTGATTATCTCTACGCCTCACGATTTACCTATGTTTAAAAAACTATTGGGCGATGGTAAGCAACTTGGCTGTACATTTTCGTATGCCGAACAACCACGACCCGAAGGATTGGCGCAGGCTTTTATTATTGGTGCCGACTTTATCGGTAACGATAGTGTGGCGTTGATACTTGGCGATAATATTTTTTACGGAAGTGGTTTTGGTAAATTAGTTCAGTCGTGTGTAAACCCCGATGGCGGAATTGTGTTCGCCTATCACGTTCACGACCCGGAGCGCTACGGTGTGGTTGAATTTGATGCAGAGATGAAAGCCATTTCCATTGAAGAAAAGCCAAAGCAACCGAAATCAAACTATGCCGTGCCCGGCCTTTACTTTTACGATAATGAAGTGGTAAACATTGCCAAAGCAATTAAGCCAAGCCCGCGTGGCGAACTGGAGATTACCGATATAAACAACACCTACTTAGAAAGAGGCAAACTAAAAGTTGCCGTAATGAATCGTGGAACAGCCTGGCTCGATACGGGCACGTTTGATTCGCTGATGCAGGCTTCTACCTTTGTGCAGGTAATTGAACAGCGCCAGGGATTGAAAGTCGGATGTATTGAAGAAATTGCTTACCGGATGAACTTCATCAACCGCGATCAATTACTTGAACTGGCCAAACCCCTTGAAAAAAGCGGGTATGGTGAATATCTAAATCGTTTGGTATAATTCGTTGACTTGTATGTCCCTTGGCGGTCATCTGCGAAGACAAGGGCAGGTGTGGTATAGAGATTTTAGAGATATTTAGTGAGTGAAAGGTATTACTTATGGCTGGATGACTATTAGTTTTAGAGAGCATTGTCATGGACAGATTAATACAGACAGAGAAACTTTTTTATAGAAAGACTTTTGAATTGACGGATAAGGGTCTTCAGGGAAAGCAAAGGAAGTTATTCAATACTGTTGAATACTTTGTGGATTACGAAAACGTTGGCATAAGAATTTTTAGATCTAAATCTGGAACGTATGGCTTTTTGGTCGCATCAATTATTGCAATATTAGTAGCCATTATTGTTTTCATTTCAAGATCAGCAGGCAATGAGGTTGGAAGAGGCGCAGAAATTTTTTATTTGTCTATTGGATTGATTTGTGGACTTTTTTATTGGCTGACATATTCCCGAACTTTTTGCTTAGTTCAACCCGGAAATAAAAATGCAATTGAATTTATTTGCGATAATCCATCTAAAGAACAGCTTGATAAGTTTATAGAAAACTTGAAACAAAAGAGAAATTCAACTTTGGATGACAAATACGGTCATGTCAATACTCATCTTCCTTATGAACAAAACCACCAAAACATTCTCTGGCTATTTAATAACGATGTAATTGGCAAAGATGAATTCGATAGAAGAATAAGTGACCTTAATTCTAAGTATAACACTCCATCGAACAGAAAAATTGGGTTCAACTTTAGTGAGGAATAAATCCGTATCGAGCAACGTCCCGCAGAGATAAGATTTAGCCCTCAATGTTACTAGTATTGAAGACGTAGTGTTGAAAGTAAGGCTAAAGGATTCTAAGAAAGCAAGGGTGTACAATGATCAGTAAAAACAGACAAGGGCAGCTACAAGGCCACCCTTTCCAAAAACCAGCCTCGGCATTTGGCATTCCCGTTTAAATCACATACATTTGCACCGAAATATGATCAACTAGACGAGGGGACGACAAAGTCCCCTCTTTGTTTTAGCGGTTTTATGGAAATAACGGGGCGCATTCAAAAACTGGCAGAGCAGCATTTAAAAAATGAAAGTCAGTTTATTGTGGAGGTGATTGCCTCCCTGAAGAAAAAGCCCAACAAGTTGATTGTAATTGTTGACGGTGATAACGGAATTACCATTGATGATTGTGCCGACCTAAGCCGGGCGCTCTCTGCCGCGCTTGATGAGGCCAACCTGATGCCCGATCCGTATCACTTAGAGGTGTCAACACCGGGGCTTGACCACCCGCTGAAACTTGTTCGGCAATACCATAAAAACAAGGGGCGGCAGGTAAAGGTAAAAACGGCCAACGGGGTTCAACAAGGAAAGTTGATTAACGTAACCGACCGGGAAATAACCATAGAGGAGGTTAGTGGCACCGGCAAAAAGAAAGAAACAAAGGAAACAGTAATTCCTTTTTCGGAAATAGACAAAACGTTTGTAATGGTATCATTTAAATAATTATGACAACGCACGACACAGCCGCAGGCCTGATAGAATCGTTTGCAGATTTTGCAAAACAGAAAAACATTGATCGCCCTACGATGATCCGTATTCTCGAAGACGTTTTCAGGAATATGATCCGTAAGAAGTACGAAACAGATGATAACTTCGACATTATTATCAATGCCGATAAGGGCGACCTTGAAATCTGGCGCTTCCGTGAAATTGTTGATGATGATTCGGAAGACATCTGGGATCACGACAAGATCAGCCTGACGGACGCACAAAAAATCGAACCTGATTTTGAAGTAGGCGAAGAAGTAGCCGAGCAAATTTACCTCGATGACTTTGGCCGCAGAGCCGTAACCACTGCCCGCCAAACGCTGATTCAAAAAGTAAAAGACTTAGAGAAGGACATCCTCTTCCAGAAGTACAAAGAACTTGTGGGCGAGATTATTGCCGGTGAGGTGTACCAGATATTAAGCAAGGAAGTGTTGCTGATAGACGCAGAAGGAAACGAAATTTCTATTCCGCGCAACGAGCAAATCCAAAAAGACCGCTACCGCAAAGGAGAAAGCGTGCGTGCTATTGTGCACAAAGTAGAAATGGTGAACGGAAACCCGAAAATAATTTTGTCGCGCACATCGCCTGTTTTCCTTGAGCGCCTGTTTGAACAAGAGGTTCCGGAAGTTTATGATGGGTTGATTACAATTAAAAAAGTAGTTCGCGAGCCGGGCGAACGCGCAAAGGTTGCCGTTGAATCGTATGACGACCGCATTGACCCGGTAGGCGCTTGCGTGGGTATGAAGGGTTCGCGCATTCACGCCATCGTGCGCGAACTGCAAAACGAAAACATTGACGTAATCAACTTTACCGAAAACTTAGAGTTGTATGTGCAGCGTGCCCTTAGCCCTGCAAAGATTTCCAGTATTAAAATCGACAAAGACAATAGTCGTATTTCCGTTTACCTGAAACCCGACCAGGTTTCATTGGCAATCGGGAAAGGCGGACTGAATATTAAATTGGCAAGCCGGTTGGTAGGCTACGAGATTGACGTGTTCCGGGAATTAGACGGACAGGTTGAGGAAGACGTTGACCTTGACGAATTCAGTGATGAAATAGAAGGCTGGGTAATAGATGAGCTCAAACGCATCGGGTTAGATACCGCCAAGAGTGTGTTGACTTTATCGAAAGAAGAATTGGTGAGAAGAACAGACCTGGAAGAAGAAACGATTGAAGATGTACACGCTATCCTGCGCAAAGAATTTGAATAAGCCGGGGCGATACATCTTAAACAGATATAGAACAACAGTAAGCGACTAACAGTAACGTATGGCAGAAGAAAAATTGATCAGGTTGAGTCAGGCAGCGAGGAAACTCAATGTGGGGCATCATACCATATTGGATTACCTGGCGAAGAAGGGGCATGAGGTTGAAAACAACCCCAACGCAAAACTTACACCCGATCAGTTTGCGCTGTTATCGAAAGAGTTTGCTACATCAGCAACAGAAAAGATGGAAGCCAGTGGGCTTACCATTGGCGTGAAGCATGTTGACGGCCTGGTGATTGAAGGCGAGAAGGAACAACCCGCCAAGAAAAATAAAGATGAAGAGGAGAGCATCATGATTAAAAATCTTGGCGCTACCGAAATCAAATCTAAAGAAGAAACCAAGTCGGAAAAGGTTGAACGCGAAAAACCGAAATTAGAAGGCATAAAGGTTGTTGGTAAGATTGAGCTTGAGAAAAAAGCTAAAGCCAAAAAGGAAGAGGAGAAAACAGAAGAAGCGCAAGAACCACAACCTGAACAAAAGCAGGAGCCCGTTGCTGAAAAGCAAGATCAGGAAGTGATTAAAGCGCGTGCCGACAAACTGAAGGGCCTGAAAGTGGTTGATCGTATTGAACTTCCGACAGAGAAGGATAAGAAACCGGTTGCGTCATCGGATATTGGTGATGAGAAAAAAGGCAAGCGCCCTCGCAAACGAATTATAACTGGCGATAACAAAGGGCAACGCGGCAAGCCTGCGCAATCGCGGATTCAGAAAGAGGAGCCATCAGAAAAAGAAATACAGGATCAGATTCGCGCTACACTTGCTAAGTTAAGTGGCGGGCACAAAAAAGGAAGCGGTGCAAAATACAGACGCGAAAAACGTCAGGCTGTTTCAGAAGCGCAGGAACAACAAATGCTCCAGGAGCAGGAAGCATCAAAAACATTAAAGGTTACTGAATTTATTTCGGCTAACGATTTGGCCTCGCTGATGAATGTTTCGGTAAACGAAGTAATCTCAACCTGTCTTGGTTTAGGTATGTTCGTTTCTATCAATCAGCGGTTAGATGCTGAAGCCATTACGGTAATTGCCGATGAGTTTGGTTACGATGTGCAGTTTACTACTACCGATGAAGAAACAGAAGTAGAAGAAGCAGCCGACAGGGAAGAAGACCTGCAACCACGCGCACCGATAGTTACCATTATGGGTCACGTTGACCACGGTAAAACTTCGTTGCTGGATTACATCCGTAAAACAAAAGTTACAGCATCAGAAGCGGGCGGTATTACGCAGCACATTGGTGCATATGATGTAACTACAAAAGGAGGAAACAAAATTGCTTTCTTAGATACACCGGGTCACGAAGCCTTTACCGCCATGCGTGCACGTGGTGCGCGGCTTACCGATATTGCCATTATTGTTGTTGCTGCCGATGATGATGTGATGCCGCAAACAAAAGAAGCGATTAACCATGCGCAGGTTGCCGGTGTGCCGATTGTAATTGCTATTAACAAAATTGATAAACCGGCCGCTAATCCCGAAAAGGTTAAAGAATCGTTAGCGAAGATTAATATACTGGTAGAGGATTGGGGAGGAAAGTATCAGTGTCAGGCTATTTCGGCCAAGTCGGGGCAGGGTATTGATGAGTTGTTGGAGAAGGTTTTGCTCGAAGCCGAACTTCTTAACTTAAAAGCAAATCCTGAACGAACAGCTACCGGATCAGTTATTGAAGCTTCGCTTGATAAAGGTCGCGGATATGTGGCAACGGTAATGGTGCAAACCGGAACCCTGAACATTGGCGATGTAATGTTGGCCGGTGCGCATTATGGTCGTGTAAAAGCTATGTTTAACGCCACTGGCGGAAAGATTAAACAAGCCGGGCCTTCTACGCCTGTACAGGTGTTGGGATTGGATGGCGCTCCGCAAGCGGGTGAAAAATTTAGTGTACCCGAAACCGACCGTGAAGCACGCGAACTGGCAGCCAAGCGCGGACAGATATTGCGCGAGCAGAGCATCCGCACCAAGAAACACATTACACTTGATGAAATCGGAAGACGTTTGGCTATCGGTAACTTCAAGCAACTTAACGTGATTGTTAAAGGTGATGTGGACGGCTCAGTAGAAGCCTTGTCGGATTCATTGCTGAAGCTTTCAACAAAAGAAATCCAGGTAGCTATTATTCACCGTGGCGTTGGTCAAATATCCGAGTCTGATGTGTTGTTGGCTTCTGCTTCCGATGCAGTAATTGTGGGCTTCCAGGTGCGCCCTTCTTCATCGGCCCGCAGACTTGCCGAGAACGAAGAAATTGAAATCCGTTTGTATTCCATCATCTACGATGCCATCAACGATGTGAAGGCCGCTATGGAAGGTATGCTTGCGCCTGAACAGGAAGAAGTGATTGTAGGTAATGCCGAAGTGCGCGATGTGTTTAAGATTACGAAAGTGGGCACCGTGGCCGGCTGTATGGTTACCGATGGTTACATAAAACGCAACAACCCGATACGGTTAATCCGCGATGGTATTGTGGTGTACACTGGTAAACTCAACTCGTTGAAACGCTTTAAGGATGACGTAGGCGAAGTGAAATCCGGTTACGACTGCGGTATGGGCATTGAGAGCTTTAACGACATCCAGGTAGGCGATGTAATTGAGAGTTACGAAATGCGCGAGGTGAAACGCACGCTGTCGTAGTAAGAGAAGTATATAAATTTAAAACCCGGTGATGAGCCGGGTTTTTATTTTGGGGTGAATTAAACGGTTGGCACACCCTTTTATGACTTGAGCTTCTTTGTTGCTTTTAAGGCTATCTTTTGCGATAATTGTTAGCTCAACCCAACAAACCATGAAAAGGTTACTCATCCTCATTGTACTCATTGCCTTTCATTTGCAGCTACGTGCACAAGGCTGGCTTACCGATCTTAAAATGGCGCAAGGCATTGCAAAAGATTCCGACAAGTTGATCCTTGTTGATTTCTGGGCTACCTGGTGTGGACCCTGCAAACAGATGGATGCTCAGGTGTGGAATACGGAAGAAGCAGCAACGATCAAACAAAACTTTGTTCCCGTAAAAATTGACATAGACTACGAACGCGCATTGGCTATGCAGTATGGCGTTCGCTCCATCCCCATGTTGATACTGATGGACTACAAAGGCGAAAATATTTACTCCTATACAGGCTACAAGGGCAAGGACGATTTAATGAATTTTATTTCGGCTATACCCGTTAACAGTTCTGATCTTTTCGCTGGTCTTGCTAAAATTGAAAGTAAGAAAGATGAGAATTATCAAAACAGCAAGGAGTTAGGCATTGCTTACCAGATGTTATCCCAGGCTGTTGATTACAGCCCCCTGCAACGGTCATTGCTTACCAAAAGCGAACAGTGGTTCAGAAAATCAGCAAAGCTGAGTGGCAACGATCTTGAAACAAATGAAACGGAATTGTTTCTTTCATTAAATGCCATTTATCGTAACAGCTACAAAAAAGCACTGGCTGGCATTGAAACCAATAAAACAAAATACATTGATACCCCCAACGAGTCGCTTATGTATTATGTACTTGCTCAAGGCTACAAGAAAAGTGGTGATGACAAGAATTACAAAGAGGCCATAGCATCGCTGGAAAAAACTGATACAAACCGAGAATATTTAAGCAAGCTGGAGGAGTAAGCGGATAGATTTTTTTCGCTGATTCCGCCAATGGAAACAAAAACCATCCATTGAGTTCATATCCCTTCGGGTTTCAATACCGTGCCACCACTACCACCCGTTTTCTAAACGTATCCACCCGGCCTGAAGCATCGAACACCTCAAACCAAACTACGTAATACCCCGGCCTTGCTTTTGTGCCGTCATTGCGGTCGCCATCCCAACGGAAGAACCCATCGGCAGCTAAGATTTCGTTGTTGGCAATCTGCCTGATTTCACGCCCTTGTTGGTCAACTATTTTAATGTTCGCCACACGCCCGCCCTGGTCGAAGCTGTACCTGATTTCTGTAAAATCGGGTTGGCCAAACAACGGAATAAAAATCTCCGGCTCAATTTTAACCTCCCCGCTTATGGGTTGCGCGTTAAGCGCATTTGAATTTCTGTAACCCGGAGTGGCAAACCCAACCGTTGAGGCTGCCGATTTCCAGTTGTTGGGGTCATCGCCTGGCTCATCAGCATAAATGCGTTCAAGCGAAACACCTTCCTTGTCGCGCAGAAAAATCGAATGATAGTCGCGCGAATACCGGACGTTATCAATCAATTCACCTTGATTGCTGACTACACTGGCCGAGCCTTCATTATCCGGAAAGGCCGGAAGCGAAGCAACCCGAACAACAGCACCCTGGTTGCTTTGCGGATAATGCGACCGGATAGTAAACGGGTCAATGGTAAAGGCTATAATGCCTCCGGGCGCAAGCAAAAAATCGTCCGTAGTAATGGTTCGCAAATTTGTTGCTGTTCCGTTTTCAAAATTCCCGATGCCCCAGTTTTTAAGGTTTATGTATTTCGCTGACCGATTATACACTTCAATAAAATCAACGCCAAACGGCTTCGGATTAAAAAGCAATTCATTGATAACAACATCACGTGGTTGGGCTTCTTCAGGAAAACCAAAGCTAACCGTACTTGCGCTTTCGCGGATGAGGTTCCCGCTGCAATCACGGACATGATTAACAGTAACGGCATAGGTTTGTTGCGCCATAACAGGCGAGGCGACTTCTATCAAAAGTTCGCGCAACGTTGATGATGCGAATAAAACCGAAACCACAGAAAGCGCGGGAGAAAATGAAAAACCCTCAACAGGAGGAAGGTCAGCGGAAAGTTTTTTGTCAAACACTAATTTTATTGTTGTTGACGAAACCGGCATGGCTGACAATAATCCCGGCCCGATGAGATCGGGTTTGCTTGCCTTTACAGAGTTTTCCTGTCCGGGCGTTCCTCCGCTCGTGTGTTCAGATGCACTCCAGTTTTCTTCTTCGGCACAGATATTATCCGGGTCAATCAATTCCAGTGTCCAGCCGCCCTGTCGTTTGTCATCATCCTTGTACCACGCATCAGTATAGTTCACTGCGTCAATCAATTTATCGGAAGCATCGCGAAGCGCAAGGTTATCGGCATTGTTATTTAGTGTAGGAAAATTTGAAACACCTATCGTTTGGCCGAGTGTAGCGAATGCAGAAACAGATGCGTTGGGAGTAAGTATAACATAGGAGTCGGGAAACAAAATATATTCAGGAAGCACGGCTGTTGAGGTTGGGTCGGAAAATTTCCAGCCCATTAAGTTTATCGGGTTTGTACTTCGGTTATACAACTCTACAAACTCGGCTTCGGGCAGGCCGATAACCGGTGAAGGGTCGGGAAAAATTTCGGTGATGATGACATCTTTATATTGAACCAGCAGAGGTTGAAAAAAGAAAAAGTCAGACGTTGCCGATACAACCGCGTTGCCCGACAAATCTTCAACATCGGTAACGGTAAGCCGGCTAGTTACGGCATTCGGAAATTCAGTTGCAAAAACAAGTCGTACGGTTTTTTCATCCGGTTGAAGTGTTGCGCTTTGCGGATTTCCAACACCATTATTTACTGTGTAATGGGTTGTTGTTTGAGCTGTTGCTGCATCAAGCTTGTCGTTGAATACAACATTAAGCTCTGTTGATGACATTACACTAACCGAAATGATACCTGGGGGTTCTGTGTCAGGAATAATATCGCCCGCATAAAAATCATCAAAGAAATGGCGGTTGAAAAAACTTGCCGTTGACTGCGTTATACGGATGCCGAAATAGTTTCCGGCAGAAATTGTATTATCCGTAACAGGCGGCTCCGAAAAATAATTATTGCCCGTGCCGGTATTGTCATACGCAAGCGTCCATACATCATTTTCATCACGAACGACTTTTATTTTTAAAGTATTATTGGATGCGTTTGTTACGCCATCCGTTCCGTCAATAATAACAGAGGTCGTACCCGCAACAATTTTATACAGACTCACCTCATCGGGTGTGCCGCCAATGCGAACAAAATACCCGTTGTTGCCGGGCGCCAATAAATTTTCATTGGCCGAAACTAAGTACACATCAACATAGTTGGCATTAGAGGTATTGAACTGGAGGTTCGTATAAAACTCCCATTGCGCATTGGTTGCTTTGGCCGAAACGGTAGAAATCCAAAAACCGGAACTTGCCGTTGACGAGTTTGAACGCAATCGTCCGTTTTCAATAACCCAGTTTTCGGGGGCATCAGAAACCCAGGTTGGATTTGCTGTAAAATCACCATCCGAAAAATTATCGCTAAACTGGGCTTTGCAAACGTAAGCATGAACAAGCGTTAGGCTTACCGTGAGTAAACAACACAATATTTGTTTTGCTTTCAGCAAGAGCATAACCAAAAATAGTATTTTTGCACCCTTAAACAGAATGCCTGAAGCAATGAAGTTAGCCGTTGTGGGGGCCACCGGGTTGGTTGGCCGCGAAATCCTGAAAGTAATCGAAGAAAGAAATTTCCCGTTTGATGAATTAATCCTTGTGGCTTCTGCCAAATCGGTAGGACAAACCGTTTCCTTTAAGGGAAAGGATTATGAAATAAAGAGTATCGAAGAGGGGTGTAAGCTCGCCCCGGATATTGCCATATTCTCTGCCGGAGGAAGCACTTCGTTGGAGTGGGCGCCCCGTTTTGCCGAAATGGGTACAATCGTAATTGATAATTCATCGGCCTGGCGAATGGACCCGGACAAAAAACTAATCGTACCTGAAATTAACGGGCACGAACTGATGATTGACGACCGCATTATCGCCAACCCGAATTGCTCTACCATTCAATTGGTAATGGCGTTGGCGCCCCTGCACGTTAAATACAAACTGAAACGTATTGTTGTTTCCACCTACCAGTCGGTAACCGGAACCGGTAAAGATGCCGTTCAGCAAATGTTGAACGAACGTGCCGGTGTGGGCGGCACAAAGGTTTATCCGCATACTATTGATATGAATGTGTTGCCGCATATTGACGTGTTCCAGGATAACGGCTACACAAAAGAAGAACTGAAAGTTGTGAACGAAACCCGCAAAATCTTAGGCGACCAAACCATAGGCGTTACGGCAACTACGGTTCGTGTGCCCACGATTGGCGGACATAGTGAAGCGGTGAATGCCGAATTTCATCACGACTTTACATGCAGCGAAGTGCGTTCCATTTTGGCAAATACTCCGGGCATAATCGTGCAAGACGACCCGAAGAATAACATATATCCCATGCCCATTAATACACAAGGCCGTGATGAGGTATTTGTCGGGCGCATACGCAGGGATGAGTCGCAGCCTAATACATTAAACCTCTGGATTGTTGCCGATAATTTAAGAAAAGGCGCAGCCACCAATGCCGTACAGATTGCAGAGTTTATGTTGGAGAGGAGTTTGGTGTTTTGAGTTATAATTTTATACCATAATTTTGAATTGTCATCGCGGCTTAAAGCCGCGATTTTTTTATAATTTTCTGGAGATACACTGTGCCGCCACCCACGCAGTTGTCCATGCGGCCTGAAAATTAAACCCTCCGGTTTCCCCGTCAACGTTCAGCACCTCACCGGCAAAAAACACACCCGGAATTTTTTTGCTCTCCATCGTTTCGGTGTTTACCTCCGCAATATCAACACCGCCACAAGTAACAAACTCTTCCTTGTAGGTAGTTTTACCCTTCATCTGAAACGGGCAACGGATAAGTTGTTCCACCAATTTGTTTACCTGTCGGTTGCTTACTTCTCCCCATATTTTATTTTCATCAATCTCCGCTTCTTCACATAGTTTTATCCAAAGCCGGTTAGGCAATTGGTATTGCGCTTCGTTAAACACCTTCAGCTTTGGGCGTTTTTGTTTTAGCGATAATAACGTTGCGCGAACTTCTTCCTCCTGTGCATCACCAACCCAACTAACTAATACACTAAACTGATATTGCCTTTCGTGAAGCCATGCAGCAGCCCATGCTGAAAGTTTTATTACGGCCGGGCCGCTCAATCCCCAATGGGTAATCAGCACCGGGCCTTGCTGTGAAAATTTCGTGCCCGCAATTTTTACCAATGCCGCATCAACCGAAACGCCCATGAGCGATACAAATCTTTTTGATGAATCGTTGAACGTAAACAAGGAAGGCACAAGCGGAGTAATAGTGTGTCCGGCTTCTTCAAGCCACCGGTAAGCATCGCGTTGCGGATGACCACCAATAGCAATCAGTATGTTTCTTGAAAGAAGCTTCTCGCCTGTTTGTGTGGTTAACTTTAAACCATCGGGAATTTGCTCAAGTTTTACAACAGTCGTATTTTGTTTAATGCTGATGTTGAGTTTCTCCACTTCATTTAAAAAGCAATTAATTATAGTTTGTGACGAGTCCGTTACCGGAAACATTCTTCCGTCAGCTTCCGCTTTAAGAGATACACCGCGTTGTGCAAACCATGCTACAACATCTTTTGCCTGGTAACGATTAAAAATCGACCGCAACATTTTCTCCCCGCGTGGATAGTGTTTTGATAATGTCTTAGGGTGAAATTCGTGATGCGTTACGTTGCAGCGTCCGCCACCCGATACTTTTACTTTGGCAAGCAGTTTTGATGATTTTTCCAGGATGAGCGTTTTCATACCTGGTTTTAGTCCGGTAGCCTGAATAGCTCCGAAAAAACCGGCTGCACCTCCGCCAACAACAATCAAATCAAACATGCAACAAATTACTTTTTCCCGGCAACATGTTGTTTGGTTTGCTTGTATTTTTACTGTTGATACCGTTCCTTTCTGCTACTTTCGCTCTCGCATTATCATGATTTCCACATTATCATCCGAAGCCATTCAACAATACATCCTCGACCATGAAGGTGATGACGAGCAAAAGCTGGCGCTTGGCAAAAAGGATATTTCAGGTGTGCCCCCTGCCGTAATTGCCGGACAAATAAAAGGCAAAAGAAAAGCAAAAGAAAAGCTACCCCGCTGGTATAATACCCCGGGCATTGTCTATCCCCCTTCCATAAACCTTGAGCAATGCTCTTCACAGGCCACTGCGCAATTCAAAGCAGAGTTGATTCAAAAAACATTAATCAAAAATCTTTCGGCTTGTGCCGACCTCACCGGGGGTTTTGGGGTAGACTCGTTTTTCTTTAGTACCGTTTGTCGGGAAGTCCATTACATCGAGCCACATCATGAACTCCTTACCCTTACAAAACACAATCACGAACGGTTAGGTGCCGGAAATATTTTTCATTACAATACCACTGCCGAAATTTTCCTGCAACGTTCAGCCGAAAAATTCGACTTCATTTATATCGACCCATCAAGGCGGAACAAGGCAAACAAAAAGGTTTTCAAATTTTCAGAGTGCGAGCCTGACGTTACAAAACTTACCGCACAACTGTTTGAAAAAACCAACTACCTGTTGGTTAAAGCCTCGCCTTTAATTGACATCCAGCAGGGCCTTTTGGGATTGCCCAGAGTCCGGGCGGTTTACGTTGTGTCGGTTGATAGTGAGTGTAAGGAAGTTTTGTTTTTGTGCGAGGCTTCATTCAACGATGAGCCGGTTATTCATGCCGTAAATATTGTAAGCAATTCTGTGCAGCAATTTTCATTCAAACGAGCAGATGAAAAAAATACTGAAGCTACGTTTTCCGAACCGCTCACCTATTTATACGAACCCAATGCATCCTTGCTGAAAGCCGGAGCGTTTAAAATAATTTGTGAAACGTTTTGTGTTGATAAACTACACACCAATACACACCTTTATACAAGCCATGAACTCAAGCCGGATTTTCCCGGGCGGGTTTTTAAAATCATCTCAACCATAAAACCCAACCCGAAAGAAGCCACACAGTTTTTCCCTGACAGGAAGGCTAACGTTATTACCCGCAACTACCCGCTCATGGCCGAAGCGTTGAAGAAAAAAATGAAATTAAACGATGGCGGTGAACGCTATCTGTTGGCCTTTTCTTCGCTGAAAGGAAAGGAGGTTGTGGTGGCAGATGGGGTTGGGTGATTTTTAACAACACTATCCCCAAAAACAAAGCCCCCAATACACCGCATAACTTACCAGCGCTGCGGTTCCATATACCTTAATTACTTTTCTGCGGTTTTGCACGTCTTCCCACCACAGCAACAGCCACGGCCTGAACAACCCGGCCACTAAGAACAGTAAGCTGGCCAAACTCATCAACAAGAAAAACAAACGCACGTTGCCCATAAGTTAAATGTACGCAATCCGTATCGTTTCAAAAAAATAAAGCCCGCAGGCATAATTTGCCTACGGGCTTTCGCTGTAAACTACGTTATGTTTATAAATAAGCTCCTGCTACCAGGTTAATCTTCAGGTTAAACTCCTTGCTTATCAGGTCATCGGCCTGACCCGGATAGCTTACACCCCAGTCTTCACGCGCAATGTTGAAATCTGCAGAAGCGCTTACCGAAGTTTCGCTTATCTCGCTCACGGTAGCATCAAACGTAATGTTCTTGGTAACACCACGCATCGTCAGGTTGCCCGAAACGGTTATCTTTCCTTCTTCGGCTGCGTCTGAAACATTGGTGATTTCAAACGTGGCTTCAGGGTGGTTTTCCACATCAAAAAAATCTTCGCTTTTCAAATGCCCGTCAAGTTTGCCTTTGTATTCCCCTTCCATATCAAGGGTGTTGATGGTCGTTAAATCGGCCACAAAATTTCCTCCGGTAATCTTGCCGTCTTTTACCCACAGGCTCCCCGATTTTATGGTTACATCACCATAGTGTGTACCGGTTACTTTTCTACCTGTCCAATCAATTTTCGATGCTTCCGGGCTTACGGTCAATTCCGTTCCCTCTGCCTGGGCGGTGGCCTCCACGCTGTCGGTGGTTGTAGCTTTTTCGCCCTCCGGGTTTCCAACTTTGCAAGAGGCCAAAACAATCAGCCCCGCGCCTAATAATAACGCTGTCTTTTTCATGTACGAATCAAGATTTTAGTTTCAAATAGATGTTTAAACATGCAATTTCGGTAAAAGTTCCCGGAATCCGGCCGGTTCGTTAAAAAAATTGATTGTATAAAGGCCCAAACCCTGTTTTCTGCTTTCTTTGCGCTGATTTTGAATGCACAGGGTTTTCTCAACATCTGGTGCGCGGATGGTTTGGTCAAGACCGTAGCCGCAGGGATTACTACGCAACATCAACACATTCAGCTTAAAGGATTAGCCGGCAGCCTTGATGCCATACTGGTGGCGGCAACGTTTACCCTGCACCCCCAGCATTACGTAATTGTTTTACAGGACAAGGAAGAAGCCGCCTATTTTCAAAATGATTTACAGAGTTTACTCGCGCAGGATGTACTGCTGTTCCCCATGTCGTACAAAAGGCCATACGAATTTGACGAAACGGAGAATGCCAACATACTGATGCGCACAGAAGTGCTTAATGCGCTTGCGGCAAAAACCAACCCTTTGCTGATTGTTACTTACCCCGAGGCTTTACCCGAAAAGGTTATCAACAAGCGGTCGCTTGCCTCCAATACGTTTTCTGTTAAAAAAGGCGAGAAGTTAGACATCACCTTCCTGGAAGAATTTCTTCACGGCTATGATTTTGAGAAAACCGATTTTGTGTATGAGGCCGGACAGTTTGCCGTGCGGGGCGGTATCATTGATGTGTTTTCGTTCGCGCACGAATATCCTTACCGAATTGAGTTGTTTGGCGATGAAGTGGACAGCATTCGTTCGTTCGACCCAGGCTCACAACTTTCGGTTGAAACCACAGACAGCATTAATATTATTCCCGATGTGCAAACCCGGCTGATGCAGGAAGAGCGACAATCTTTTCTTGAATTTATTCCGCGCGAAACGCGCATCTGGTTTAAAGATGTTCAGCTTACGCTGGATGTTGTTCAAAAAACGTATGATAAGGTTGAGCAATCGTTTAACCATGTTGTTGCGGCAAGCAACACACAAGTCATTCTTAATCCTGAAAAACTTTTCGATAAAGGCGATGACTTTAAAAAATTGCTTTCGGGTTTTACACAAATTGAATTTGGAAACCGTTTTGTTTTAGAAAATCCGGTTGTCTTTACCTGGTTGTCTTCGGCACAACCAGCCTTCAACAAAAATTTTGAGCTATTGGCCAACAACCTGTTAGATAACCAATCGCAAGGGCACGTCAATTTTATTACTGCCGATGTTCCCAAACAGCTTGACCGTCTTCGTGGAATTTTTGAAGAGATACATCCCGAACTGCATTTCACCGGGCTTGAGTTTTCACTCCGTCAGGGTTTTGTTGATTCATCGCTGAAAATTCTTTGCTACACCGATCACCAGATTTTTGAACGCTTCCATCGCTACCGGGCACGCGAAAAATTTTCAAAATCAAAAGCGCTCACCTTGCGCGAACTTCAGGCTCTTCAGCCGGGTGATTTTGTAACGCATATCGATTACGGCATCGGAAAATTTGCAGGGCTTGAAAAGAAAGAAGTAAACGGTCATGAGCAGGAAGCTATCCGCCTTGTCTATCGCGATGATGATCTCCTTTATGTAAGCATTCATGCACTGCATAAAATTTCAAAGTATTCCGGCAAGGAAGGCGCTCCTCCGGTAATCAGCAAATTAGGTACGCAGGAGTGGGAGAACAAAAAATCAAAAGCCCGAAAGCGTGTAAAAGATATTGCCAAAGAACTCATTGAGCTTTACGCAAAAAGAAAAACAGCACCGGGTTATGCTTTTGCTGCCGACAGCTATTTGCAAGCTGAGTTGGAGTCTTCATTCTTATATGACGATACACCCGACCAGGCCAGGGCAACGGAAGATGTTAAGCACGACATGGAACAACCACACCCAATGGACAGGCTCGTGTGTGGTGATGTAGGCTTTGGTAAAACCGAGGTGGCCATCCGGGCTGCCTTTAAAGCTGCCACAGAGGGAAAACAGGTTGCTGTATTGGTGCCCACAACCATCCTCGCTATGCAGCACTTTCATACATTCAAGGCGAGGCTAAGCAATTTTCCTGTTTCTATCGAATACGTTTCGCGTTTTAAAACAACAAAGGAAATAAAAGACATTGCCAAAAAAGTAAGCGAAGGCAAGGTCGATATCCTTATCGGAACGCACCGGATTGTAAGTAAAGATGTTGTGTTTAAAGACCTTGGTCTTTTGATTGTTGATGAAGAACAAAAGTTTGGCGTAAAAATCAAGGATAGGTTAAAAGAACTAAAGCATAATGTAGATGTGCTTACACTTACCGCAACACCTATTCCGCGAACACTTCATTTTTCGTTAATGGGCGCGCGCGACTTGAGTATCATTGCTACGCCTCCTCCAAACCGCCAGCCGGTAACAACCGAACTGCACACGTTTAACGAAACCATTATCCGCGATGCGGTGAGTTTTGAGTTGCGCAGGGGCGGCCAGGTATTTTTTGTACACAATCGCGTAAGCGATATTGAAGAAGTAGCCAACATTATTTTCAAGCTTGTTCCTGATTCGCGCATCGGTATTGCACACGGCCAGATGGAAGGCGACAAGCTGGAAAAGGTGATGCTGAAATTTATTGAAGCCGAATACGATGTGCTGGTTTCAACCAACATTATTGAATCGGGGCTGGATATTCCTAACGCCAACACCATTATTATTAACTCGGCACACATGTTTGGTTTGTCCGACCTTCACCAGATGCGTGGAAGGGTAGGCCGGTCGAACAAAAAAGCTTTCTGCTATTTACTTACTCCGCCCGCTTCCTTGCTTACTTCCGACTCACGAAAACGATTAGCCTCACTCGAAGAGTTTTCTGATTTGGGCGATGGCTTTAAAGTTGCCATGCGCGACCTTGACATTCGCGGAGCGGGTAATTTGCTTGGCGCAGAACAAAGTGGCTTTATTAATGACCTTGGTTTCGACACGTATCATAAAATTTTAGATGATGCCATCCAGGAATTAAAAGAAACCGACTTCAAAGAGTTGTTCTCGGTCGAGTTGGCCGAAAAGGCAAAACTCATTGTTCAGGATTGTATTATTGAAACCGACCTGGAAATTCTTATCCCTGAAACGTATGTGAACAACACCAGCGAGCGGCTTCAACTTTATGCCCGGCTCGATAATATTAAGAATGAAGAACAGCTTGCCTGTTTCACAACCGAACTGCGCGACCGGTTTGGTGAGTTTCCTGAATCAGTGCAGGAGCTTATTAATTCCGTTCGTTTGCGTTGGTTGGGCGAACAGGTAGGGTTTGAAAAACTTTCGTTGAAGAATGGGAAGATGCGGGGGTACTTTGTATCGAACAAAGACGAATATTTTAACTCGCCCATGTTCAGTAATGTTTTAAAATATGTGCAGGGGCATCCGCGTAATTGCAAACTTCGCGAACAATCAGGAAAGCCCATGTTAATTGTGGAGCATGTTGAGCACGTAAACCAGGGCATTGAATTGTTGAGCTACATGAGCGGTCTCGAGTACAAATCGGCTAATGAAATTTTATCCAAATAAGGCTCCAGGCCACGCTGTCCTTCAAAAGCATTTATCATCAACACCTTCTGGTACTTGGTAGAATAGTACACTTCGATGAAAAAACTGTCGGAATAATACAGGAACACCTTGCAGTCGCCCAGCCTCCTAAAGGCAAGATACTGGCCCCGGTATGTAACCTGGTCACATTTTTTCTCGAAAGGCAAAAAACGGAATTCCTGTATTGAGAGCATTTTTCAAGCATTTTAGGCCAAGGCTCATAAATTTTTATGCCAGCCGGTAAACATCCGTTAAATACCATTCAACGGGGGTTTTTGATTGTTTATCGGGGGCAATTGTTCCGGTTTTGGGATTAGCCCATCTCAAAACAATACCAACACAACTAATCTCGTTCTTGTTTGACCTTATGGTATTGGATTAATGATTTATGAAAAAATTGCTTCTGCTTGGAAAACATGTATTTATGTATCTATATTAGCAGTTGCTTTAAAATCTAACGTACAATGAATAATTATCTCAAGGCTCTTTTGGTGCTCGCAGTAGGTTCTGTTGTTCTTTCAGCCTGCTCACTTTTTGGTCGCGGAGGCGGCAGGCCCACAGCCTCAAACCCCGGACAGGTAAGTACCGCAACTGGTCTTCGTTTTAACGATGAAGACGCAGGAGGATTTATGGTAAATGCCTATAAGGGTCAGCCCGATGCCCCTAATATGGTGTTTATTGAGGGCGGGCGTACCGTGATGGGATCTTTTGAAGAAGATGTTATGTCCTATCGCGACAATATTGAAAGAACCGTTTCTGTTGCTTCCTATTATATGGACGAAACGGAAATCGCCAACATCCACTGGTTAGAATACCTCCATTATCTTGCCCGCGACTCCTCGCAGGAAGTTTATCAGTCGGCATTGCCCGACACAACCGTTTGGGTTGGTAAGCTTGCGTTCAACGATCCTTATGTTGATCACTACCTGCGTTACCCCGGTTTCCGTTACTTCCCGGTGGTGGGCGTAAGCTGGACACAAGCTACTGATTACTCGGTTTGGAGAACCCGTGCCGTGAACTTCCAATTAGCTGAAAAAGCCGGAGCAGAATATGCCGAAACAGATGGCCGTATTCCATTAGAGTCTGGCTTTGTAATTCCTTCTTACCGTCTGCCAACAGAGGCCGAGTGGGAATATGCAGCACAGGCTATGATTGGAACACAGTGGCTTGAAGAAATGCAAACCCATCAGCGTGTTTATCCGTGGGATGGCCACGCGGTGCGTAATCCTTACGGAAAGCAAATGGGCTTTATGCTTGCTAACTTTAAACGTGGTCGTGGTGACTATGCCGGTATTGCCGGTCGTCTGAACGATGGCGCTCTTATCACATCATATATATATGAGTTCCCTCCTAATGATTACGGGTTATATAACATGGCCGGTAACGTAAGCGAGTGGGTGCAGGATGTTTATCGTCCGCTCTCCTTTCAGGATGTAGATGATTTGAACCCTATCCGCAGAGATGGTTTCCTTGACGATGCCCGTGGTTACAATAACAATGTAATAAGAGATCCTGAAACAGGTGAATGGACTCAACGTAATGCCGAAAGCTTTACTTCGCTGATTACCGACCGTGCTCGTGTGTACAAAGGCGGAAGCTGGAAAGATGTTGCCTACTGGATGTCGCCCGGTACCCGCAGGTTCCTCGACCAGGACAGTGCTACGGCAACTATCGGTTTCCGTTGCGCCATGATTCGTGCTGGTTCGAACTACTAAGAATATTTTCAATCTTATATATTAGAAAGCCTTCCTCACCGGAAGGCTTTTTTTATTCTGCCGCATAGGCAATTCCGGCAACACTAAGTTGCGAGCAACCCACTTCAAGCAACACCTTGCCACAGGCTTCCAATGTTGCACCGGTTGTAATAACATCATCAACCAGCAACAACTTTTTGCCGGAAACCTGTTCGGCATCTTTCACAGTAAAAACATCCTCCACATTTTGCCAGCGTTTCAGTTTGGTTTTTCGGGTTTGTGTTTCGGTTGGTTTTGTGCGTAGCAACACATTTGAAAGTACAGGTTTTTGTAAGCGCTCACCCAGGCCTTTTGCAAATTCATCGCTTTGGTTATATCCACGTTTTTTCTGCTTGTCGGGGTGCAACGGAACGGGCAAAATAGCCTCAAAATAGCCTGAAAACCCGCTTTTTTCCAAATCCCAAGCATATACGCTGCCCAACACACGGCCAATATCCGGCCGGTTTCGGTATTTGAACTCGTGCATCAAACGCTGTACGATGCCTTTTTTATGAAAGTGTAAAAAAGCCGTGCCCGAATGAATTGGCAGACGACCGTAAAGACGCCTGAACACGGAGTTTTCCTGTATTAGATGAAAGTTTGTTCTCGGCAATTCATGAATACACCGGCTGCACAGAATTTCTTCGCCCTTAATCAATCCGTTTGTACAGGCCAGACAATACCTCGGATAGATGAGCGTGATAAAGTCGTTAAACAATTCTGCCAGATTCATTTTCGGAACTTCCGGTTGTTACCTTTGTTCTCTTAAATTACAAAAATTCAATTAACCAAAAGTCATCCATGAGTTTAGTTCAGGATTTCAATGCTTACCGAAGCAAAATGAATGAAAAAATTATGGCCTCCGACAGCCTGATAATCAAGCGCATTTTCAACTTAGATACCAATGCGTATGCAGAAGGAAGCCTCGATATAAAAACCAAAGAATTAATCGGGCTTACCTGCTCGCTTGTGCTTCGTTGCGATGATTGCATAAAATATCATCTTGGAAAATGTAAGGAAGCGGGGTTAGACGCCAACCAGGTTCAGGAAGCTATGGGCATCGCAACATTGGTGGGCGGCACTATTGTTATTCCGCATCTGCGTAGGGCATTTGAATATTGGGAAGAACTGAGCCATGTTTAAGCGCGACCTTGAATTAGAACGAAGCTGGCAACAGCTTCTGAAACACATCGAACAAACCCTTGGCAAAAAACCCAAGGATTTGAACGGGGTCTTGTTTCTTATTGGTGTTCAGGAATTGGGGCAGGGCCACCGCTACTTTTCAAAGGAGGAAAAACAGGATTTAATGCACATTGCCATTTGCAAAGTGCTTAGTCTTTCGGGCTATTATGAGTTGGAGGGGCTTGACCAGGAGGGGTGGCCGCATTGGAAAATGGTTAAAAAACTCCCCCATTTTGATTTGCTGGAACAGGAAAAGCTATTGAAGATGGCGGTTATCGAATATTTTGAGGCAGAGCACCAATGGATTATCCGCCCGTCCTCGCCAGAGTAAATTTCATATACATTCGCGTTGTTTGCGTGCCGCCAAGCACCTATCTTTAGTCTGCTGCAAACCTTGTTTATTGTAAGTTCGTTTTCAGCTTATACACCTGCGAAATGGGAAGAGGAATAGACCGGATTCAGGAAAACATTAACACCTTCAGAAAAAGGTATTACACCAACCTTTTACTAAAAGGCGTTTTGCTAACGTTAAGCATTGTGCTTGCCTATTTTGTTTTGGCAACGTTGCTTGAATATGCGTTGTGGTTAAACCCGTGGGTAAAAACTTTAGTGATACTCGTCTTTATCATTACTGTCGGGTATTGCGTATACCGTTTCTTGAAAGAACCGATTCGGTTTTGGTTTGCCCAAAAGGGAATAGATGATGAAGAAAGCGCGCGGCTCATCGGAAATTATTTCCCACAAATCCAGGACAGATTAGTGAATCTTATCCAGCTCATCAGGCTGAAACAGGATTCAACATTGGCCATAGCAAGTGTTGAGCAAAAATCGACAGCATTTGAGCCCCTCCGTTTTGATTCGGCCATTGACCTTTCGGGAAATACCCGTTACCTGAAATACTTAGCTATACCGGTGGGCATTATCCTGCTGCTGGTTTTGTTCAACAAAAACATTCTTACGCAAAGCACACACCGACTTATTCATTTCAACCAGGAGTTTACACCTCAGGCGCCTTTCTTGTTCACGATTCAAAACAAATCGCTTGTCGGTTTTTTCAATGAAGATTTTATTCTTTCGCTTTCGCTGAAAGGCAACGCCATTCCTGATGCGTGCTACATTTATGTAAACGGGCAACGACTGAAAATGGAAACCGCAGGGATTGGAGATTTTCAATACGTTTTTGAGAAGCTTCAGGAGAGTAAACAAATTCGTTTTGAGGCGGCAGGATTTTTTTCTTCAACATTTGACGTTGAATTGGCCAACCGGCCGGAGTTAACACAGTTAGAACTTCGATTAGAATATCCGCGATACTTACAACGCACCAGCGAGCGGTTAGTAAATGCCGGAAACATTGAAATCCCGGAAGGCACTGTTGCTAACTGGACGGTGCGGACAGCTCACACAGAAAAAGCACAGGTCAGGTTTTCTGAAACCGACCCGGAGTGGTTACAATTGTCTGACAATCAGTCGTTTGTATTCAAAAGGGGCTTTCAAAATCCTGAACAGTATGAAATCATACTGGAAAACGAACACAGCAAAAACAAAGAGCGTATCAGTTATAGAATTGATGTAATTAAAGACCAGTATCCGCAGATACAGGTAAATAATTTTCGCGACTCGGTGTTGTACAAACGGATTGTGTTGGGTGGCATTGTTACTGATGACTATGGGTTGAGTAAACTTCAGCTCATGTTTCATGTGAAAAATTCTAATCAGCAAAAAATTGTTGAGCGTGCCGTTACCATACCAATTGGTGTTAATCAACAGCAACAAAGTTTCTTTTACAACTGGTCGCTCGATTCGCTTTCGCTGAAACCGGGAGAGTATCTTGAATATTATTTGCAGGTATGGGACAACGATGGTGTTAACGGACACAAGTCAACGCGCTCATCTGTATATTCATTTTTTGTGCCCGACAAAGACCAGTTGGTAACAGACATTTCCAAATCGCAATCGCAAACCGAAAATAAAATTGAAGAGAGCGCAACCAGGGCGCAGGAGTTGAGCAAACAACTTAATGATGCGCAGCAAAAACTAAAAGGCAAACAATCGCTCGATTGGCAGGATAGAAAAAAACTTGAAGACATTATTGAGCAAAAGAAAAGTCTTGAAAAACTATTGCACGAACTGAAAGACCAGAACAAACTACTTGAACAAAAGAAGGATGCCTTTACTGAACAGGATGAACGCATCCGCGAGAAAGCTCAGCAGATTCAAAAGCTTATGGAAGAATTGCTGGACGATGAAACCCGCAGGCTTATTGAAGAACTTGAAAAACTTCTTAAAGAAAATGCGGACACCAACCAGATGCAACGCTTGTTAGATAAGCTGAACAAAAATTCTAAAAATCTTGAAAAAGAACTTGAGCGTATTCTTGAAAACTTCAAGCAACTAAAGTTTGATTTCCAGGTTGACCAGGCCATTAAAGATATTGAGCTGATAAAAGAAGATCAGAAAGAACTCTTAGAGAAAACCAAAAGTCTTGAGCAGGAGATGAACGACAATCAGGGCAAGTCGAAGAATAAAGAACAAGCCGAAAAGCTGAAAAACGAAGCAGCCGAAAAAGCCAATGACCTTGCACAGAAGCAGGAAAAACTGAAGGAAGATTTTGAGAAAGCAGAGGAGAAACTTGAGGAGTTGCGCGAAATGTCCAAAGAGTTGAACGCTGAAGAGAACATACCCGACCAGGAAGATAGCCAGGAAGTTCAGGATTCGCAGCAAGACAGCCAACAAGACTTAGAAAACCAGAAACCCGGAGAGTCGAAAAAATCGCAACAAAAGGCTATTCAGAAAATGCAGCAAATGCAGCAGCAGATGCAAGACATGCAAAATTCCATGAGCATGGAAATTGACATGCAAAACCTCGAAACCCTGCGTCAAATCATTCACGGGCTTATCAAACTTTCGCACGACCAGGAAGGTATTATGCACGAATTCACCGAATTGCAGTCTAACGACCCCCGGTTCAATAACCTTGCACAGCGCCAGTTAAAGATAAAAGATGATGTTAAAGTGTTGGAGGACAGCTTGTTATCTCTCGGAAAGCGCGACCCGATGATGGGCTCGTTTGTAACGCGCGAGGTTACTGAACTAAACGACCGGTTAGACAAAGCCATAGAAGCATATCGCGAAAGAAGAAGGCCACAGGTTTCAACCGAAATGCAATTCAGCATGACCTCTATCAATAACCTTGCACTCATGCTCGACAGCCATTTCGACATGATGATGGAAATGATGGCCAATGCCAGGGCTTCCGGCAAAAAGAGCAAACAGAAGGGAAGCCAGCCTAATCTTAGCCAAATGCAGCAACAGCTCAACGACAGGATAGAGCAACTCAAAAACAGCGGAAAGGGTGGGAGAGAGCTTTCGGAAGAATTGGCCGAAATGGCCGCTGAACAGGAGCGGATAAGAAGAGCATTGCAGGAAATGGAGAGAAAACTGCAAGAACAGGGGGGACAACTGCCCGGTGGCGACCTCACTGAAAAAATGGAAGATACAGAGGTTGACCTCGTTAATAAGCGATTGACCGAGCAATTGATTGAGCGCCAGCGCGAAATCCTTACAAGGCTATTGGAAACGGAGCAATCTATGCGCGAACAGGATATGGATGAGGAGCGAAAAGGCGAATCGGCTAAAGACTACGAAAAAGAAATTCCGCGAGCCATAGAGGAGTATTTACGATTAAAGGAAAAAGAAGTAGAATTGTTGAAAACTGTACCCCCTAAACTATACCCATTCTACAAGAAAGAAGTTAATGAGTATTTTAAGCGTTTACGCGAAAACTAATTTATTTGCTGCAAGATGAATACTATTAGCATTCAGGTTCCTTCCATTATTGAAAACATTCGCATGATTGAGAGCTTCATTGATAATGCCAAGGAGCGTTTTCATTTAGATGAAGACATTTACGGGAACATTATGATTGCTGTAACCGAGGCGGTGAACAACGCCATTAAACACGGAAATGCCAGCAATTCATCAAAAAACGTGTATTTGAGTCTGTTGCTTAATGATAATTTATTGAAGTTCGTTATAAAAGATGAAGGCCCCGGGTTCGACTATCATAACCTGCCAGACCCAACCGCTCCTGAAAACCTTGAAAAACCAGGGGGCAGGGGGATATTCCTTATGAAACACCTTTCTGATGAGGTTGAATTTAAGGATAACGGTAAAATTGTTGAGCTGAGTTTCTACATGCAATAAATGGCTTCTGTTCAGTTTTTTTCCGAAAAAGTCGTTTTTAAACTTCCTTCACAAAGAAAAACCGCCAATTGGTTAAAAAAGGTAATTGAGTCCGAGGGGTGTTTGCAGGGAGAAATTAACTTCATTTTCTGTTCCGACAGCTATTTACTGAAAATCAACAAGGAGTACCTCAATCACAACACCCTTACTGATATAATTACCTTCGACTATTCGGAAGGAGAGCTTATACAGGGAGATATTTTCATAAGCATTCATCGGGTAAAGGAAAACGCGAAAATCTTTGATGTTTCCGTAGATTCTGAGCTGCATCGGGTAATGGTTCACGGTGTTTTGCACCTATTAGGCTATAAGGACAAATCTGCCAGCCAAAAAGCTACCATGCGTAGAAAAGAAGACGCTTACTTATCTTTGCGATAGGATTGTTTCACGTGAAACCATTTGTGGACACATTTGTGGAAATGTGGACATCCTAAAAAACCAAATTAACTTTCTTTAGATAGTTCCACGTGGAACAGCGCTATGTTTAAGGAGTACGATATAATTGTTGTGGGGGCGGGGCATGCCGGTTGCGAAGCGGCTGCGGCTGCCGCAAATATGGGTTCGCGAGTTCTGCTGATAACCATGAACATGGGCACTATTGCCCAGATGTCGTGTAACCCGGCAATGGGCGGTGTGGCCAAGGGGCAGATTGTGCGGGAAGTTGATGCCCTGGGTGGACTATCCGGTATAATATCCGATAAATCCATGATTCAGTTCAGAATGCTGAATCGCTCAAAGGGTCCTGCCATGTGGAGCCCCAGAACCCAAAATGACCGGATGAGGTTTGCTGAAGAGTGGCGATTGGCTTTAGAGGGGATAAAAAACGTAGATTTTTGGCAGGAAATGGTTAGCACCCTGATTGTGGAAGACAACCGCGTGGTTGGAGTGAAAACCGCCCTTGGTATTGAAATAAGGGCGAAGGCCGTTGTGCTTACCAACGGAACCTTTCTGAACGGAAAAATTCATATAGGGGAAAAGAATTTTGGCGGAGGACGAACCGGGGAGAAATCTGCAACAGGCTTAACCGAACAACTGGTCTTCTTAGGGTTTGAGTCGGGGAGAATGAAAACCGGAACACCCCCCAGGGTTGACGGGCGCTCACTCGACTATTCAAAAATGGAAGAACAGAAAGGGGATGAGAGTCCGGGGAAATTTTCATACACCGATACCAAACCGCTTGAAAAACAACTTAGCTGCTGGATTACCTATACCAACGATGCCGTCCATGATGCGCTAAAGCTGGGCTTTGAACGCTCGCCCATGTTTAGCGGACGAATAAAAGGACTTGGGCCTCGTTACTGCCCTTCCATTGAAGATAAAATAAACCGCTTTGCGGAGCGCGAACGCCATCAGATTTTTGTTGAGCCGGAAGGCTGGAATACCGTTGAAATTTATGTTAACGGTTTCTCAACTTCTTTGCCTGAAGATATTCAGTATCAGGCACTTACAAAGATAAAAGGCTTTGAGAACGCCCGCATGTTCAGGCCGGGCTATGCCATTGAATACGATTTCTTTCCGCCCACGCAATTAAAACTCACATTAGAAACACAACTCATTGATAATCTGTACTTTGCTGGTCAAATCAATGGAACAACGGGCTATGAAGAAGCCGCCTGTCAGGGGTTAATGGCGGGTATAAACGCGCACAACAAAATACATGAAAAAGAGCCGTTTGTGTTGAAACGTTCGGAAGCCTATATCGGGGTGCTGATAGACGACCTTGTGAATAAAGGCACACAAGAACCTTACCGGATGTTTACTTCGCGTGCAGAGTATCGGGTGCTGCTTCGCCAGGATAATGCCGACATAAGATTGACGGAGTTTGGACATAAACTCGGGCTTGCTTCTGACGAACGATTGGATAAGGTGCTCGACAAAAAGAATGGTGTTAAAGAACTAACAGCGCTCTTAGAAAAAATTAAAGTTGACCCGGCAAACGTGAATGAAGAACTTACGCAGATGAACACGGCTGTAATCCGCGAAAAAGTTATCGTTTCAAATCTCCTGAAACGCCCCGAAATAAGTATGCGCGAAATACGATTGCTGAACAACGAGTTGGCACAAACTATTAATCGCTTTACAGAAGAAGTGCAGGAACAGGTTGAGATTGAAATCAAGTATCAAACATATATCGACCGCGAAAGAAAACTTGCTGATAAAATCGGGTCGCTTGAAAGCTATCGTATAAAATCAGATTTTGATTACGACCGTGTAAAAGCTCTATCGGCAGAGGCGCGTGAAAAGTTGAAGAAAATAAAACCTGAAACCATTGGCCAGGCTTCGCGCATAAGCGGAGTATCGCCTGCGGATATTTCTATTCTCACTGTTTACATGGGCAAATAATGATAGAGATTACCTGTTGTCCTGTTTGTTCCGGTACGCAATTATCAGGTTTTCATTCGTGCGAAGACCATACGGTTTCACATGAAACATTTAACATAAGCGTTTGTGCCGGTTGCGGACTTGGTGTAACAACTCCACGACCTGGCGATGAAAATATTGGTAGCTATTACCTGTCAGATGAATACATTTCTCATTCGGGAAATTCATCAGGAGTAACGGGTGTTCTGTATAAGTCGGCAAGAAAGATTACGCTTGGTTGGAAAAAGAAATTAGTTGAGTCGTATTCTTCCAAAGGCCACATTCTTGATTACGGTTGTGGGACCGGTGAATTTCTGCAACACATGCAGGCAAGTGGTTGGGAAATTTCGGGCGTTGAGCCTTCGCAAGTGGCAAGAGAAAAGGCTGAAAGAATTACTCAAAAAAAGGTTTATGAAACGGTTGATTCTCTCAGTCAAAAAAAATTCAATGTCATCACATTGTGGCATGTGTTGGAGCACATACCCAACCCGAACGAAACGCTTAAGCAATTTAAAACGTTGCTTGCAGAAAGTGGCACTGTTTTTATTGCAGTACCAAACTATAAATCGCCCGATGCGCAACACTATAAACAACATTGGGCAGGTTATGATGTTCCGAGGCATCTTTGGCATTTTTCATCCGATAGCATGAGGAAACTTTTAGAGGCAAACGGATTTAAAATAGAAGCAATAAAGCCCATGGTTTTAGATGCTTTTTATATCAGCCTGCTTAGTGAAAAATACAAAGGCAGCGGATTATTTAAACAATATATTGGCGGGTTTATAAACGGACTTCGGTCTAATATACTTGCAGGAAAAAACACTAACTTTTCGAGCCTGATTTACATTGCCCGGTCAACATGAAAGTTCGTCACCACTATATCCCGATTCTTATTCTCCTCATCCTGGCAGGTTGCGCCAAACAAACCACACCAACCGGTGGTGAAAAAGACGAAATACCGCCAAAGCTTATCCGTTCAAATCCCCCGAACAGGCAGACAAATTTTAATAAAAACGAAATCGAACTAACGTTTGATGAATTAATTCAGGTTAACAATGCGAGGGAGCAAATTATCATTACGCCTTCCATCGGGAAAAAATTTGAAGCTGAAGCGAGGAAGAAAACGGTAATCCTCAAACTTAATGGCGAACTGAAAGAAAACACAACCTACACTATTATGTTTCGTGATGCGGTTCAGGATTTGACTGAACGCAACCCGGCAGAAAACCTGAAGCTTGCTTTTAGTACAGGCAACCTGATAGATTCTCTTTCCATAAGCGGAACGGTTTCAAATCTTCTTGAAGACAAATTGCTCAAAAACTATACAGTTGCGCTTGTGCCTTACCATGATACTGTCAACATTTTCAAACACGAAGCACAATGGATTACCATTACAAATGATAAAGGCGAGTATCAACTCGACAACCTGAAAGCCGGAAGTTACCTCCTCTATGCCTTTGACGATAAAAACAAAAACCTTATAGTTGATAGTCGCTCGGAAGCCTTTGCTTTCAAGGCGCAGCCAATCGAACTTGATTCGTCTGTTACCAATATCAACCTGAAAACAATTGTTCTCGACCAACGAGATTTTAAACTGATTTCATCGCGACCTATTGCGCGTTACTTTAATGTGCGAACAACAAAAGGCATTGCTGATTACAAAGTCACAACTTCTGCTGATACTATTTCTATATCCTCATTTCTTGAGGATGCCGCAACCCTGCGCATTTACAATACATTTCCTCAACTCGACAGTCTTCCTGTTAACTTTCATTTTGTTGACAGTACAGCCAATACAATCGATACGCTTTTATATGTGAAGTTTGATACGCGCACAACAACAAAAGAGAACTTTACAACCAAAGTTGAATACTGCGAGTTTATCCAAAACAAATCCATTCTTAAAGCTGAAATAACAGCATCAAAACCTATTTCAAAAATTAATATTGACAGTATATATATACAACTTGATTCGGTGAACAGGATTTCGTTTTCAGATGAGGAACTTCAATTAAGTGAGGATAAACGAAAACTCATTATCGCGAAAACAGTACCCAAGGAAACAGACTTTACCAGTAAACCTGTAACATCAGCCAGACCTGTTCGCGAAAAAACTGAACCACGCCAGGAAAAATCTGAAAGGCCCGCTACTATTCCATACAATACCCTGATTCTACCAAAGTTTACACTTATATCTATTGAGTCCGATTCATCCGCAGCCATACAATCAGCAATAAAAACAATAACGCCCGAAAACTCCGGTGTTATGATAGTAGAGGTAAATACTGCCGAAGCGGTTATCGTTCAAATTGTGAACAGGAGTTTTAAAGTAGTGCAGGAATCTTATACAAAACATACCCGTTTCGAAAACCTGCCCCCGGCAGAATATTATGTTCGTGTAATACTCGATAAAAATGAAAACAGAAAATGGGACCCCGGGAACTTCTTCGAGAAAACAGAACCGGAGCCGGTGTTATTCTTTAAATCCGAAAAAGGTGCTCCGTTAACCAACCTGAAAGCCAACTGGGAAGTGGGAACCTTGTTGATAACTCCCTGAAGACAATGTGGAAAATTTCGGATTAATCCACATCAATCAGCAATTCACACGCATTACCCAAAAACACTGTATGAAATGTGTAAAAACCGCACTTTAACTAAGGCTTTCAACATTCCTTTTAATCAACATGACGAAACTTTATATCATCCACAATTTGTTGATAACACGTATAAACCTCTGATAACTAATCTTGTATTTTCCATAAAAAATTAACGTAAATTAAACACCTTATAACAGGCATAACTTTATCCACAAATCAACATGGCTAATAACTATAATAATAAATATATATATATATTATATATAGTAATATCCTCGATATTGTGTACTCATTCATTGAATGCTCAAAATCAACAGGACATTCAATTAGCCAATGAATATTTAATAAAAGGCGATAAACAAAAAGCCATTGAACTTTACCGCGACCTGGCCAAATCAGATGTTAATATTCCTTTTATTCACAACAATTATTTAAGCGTTTTGCTCGATGCGGGCGACAGTGAAGAGGCGCATAACTACATGAAGCGAGTGTTGCGCAAAGACCCGGAGAATATTCAATACAAAACGGATGTTGGAATAATTTATGCCCGCACGGGCGAGCTTGCCAGGGCGGATAAATATTTTAAAGATTTAATTCAAACGTATAAAAGCAACATTTCGCGTATTAAAATGATTGCCGATTATTTGTCGGGCAGGTCATTGGCAGAGTATTCCATTATAGCACTGAATGAAAGCCGCAAAACCGTTGATAATCCTTACCTGTTTTGTCTTGAGCTGGCTATGCTGTACCGGATAAAAGGCGAAAAAGATAAAATGGTGCAGGAGTACCTGAATTACGTTACGCAAAGTTCGGCTAACATTCAATATGTGAAAAATGTAATGCAGGCATTGCTCACAAAACCGGATGAGTTGGAAAGCTTAGAAAAAGTTTTATATGAACGTATTCAGAAATATCCGGATGTTGATGTCTATTCCGACCTGTTGATATGGGTAACGATGCAACAGAAAAATTTTTATGCTTCGTATATCCAGGCGCGTGCGTATGATAAGCGATATAAAAAACTGGGCGAGCGTTGTATGGAAGTTGCCCGTGTTGCTCTTGATAATGAAGACTTCGATAACGCTTTCAGGAGTTACAGCTATGTAGTAAAAGAATACCCGGCAGGGCCGTATTTTCTCCAAGCGCGATTAGGGTTGGTGAAGACCCGCGAGGCGCGCATTAAAAATACATTTCCGGTTAATGCAGATTCGGTGCGAAATCTTATAGCCGACTATAACGAATTTATCGAGTCGTATCGCGACAACCCCAATGCGCACGAAGCACAACGAAGCGAAGCAATGTTGTATGCAAATTATTTAGATGAAAAGGATAAAGCTGTTGAGTTACTGAACAACCTGGTAGAAAACCCGCGGGCGTCACTCCAGGTAAAATCGAAATCAAAATTAGATTTAGGTGATATTTATTTACTGAAAGGAGAAACCTGGGAATCATCGTTGCTCTATTCGCAGGTAGAGAAGGCGTTAAAGGAAAGCCCGTTGGGTTACGAGGCAAAACTTAGAAACGCGAAACTGTTTTATTACCGTGGCAATTTCAGGTTGGCGCAGGAGCATTTGGATATTTTAAAAGAAGCAACCACGCGCGAAATCGCCAACGATGCTATGGAGTTGAGTATGCGCATTAAAGAAAACATTGCATTTGATTCGGCAGGCGAGGCGCTGAAAGCCTATACGGCCATTGAGTTGTTGTTGTACCAGAATAAGACAAATGAAGCATTGGAAGAATTGAGTAGCCTGAGAGAAGGTTTTGTCACAGTTCCGATTTACGATGATGAGATCATAATCAAGTATGATTGGGAAGCAACTCTTTTCAAAGCTAAGATCGGAGACACCATTCAGGTTGCCGGGCGGGCAATCAGGAAACCGATATCTAACCACACTATTCTCGATGACGTCTATTGGTTGGAAGCAAACATTAGGATGAAGAAAGGAGAATTTGAAACATCCCTTGGCCTTCTTCAAAAAATACTCACCGATTATCCTGATGACATTCTCGCTGATGATGCATTCTTTCTGCAGGGCGAAATTCATGAGCGCCAATTAGGCAACAAGGATAAGGCCATGGAAATCTACCGCGAGTTTCTTAACAAATTTCCGGGCAGTGTGTATGCTGCCGAGGCACGAAAGCGCTTTCGCGTATTACGTGGCGATTTTTCCCAGACGGAACAACCTCAGCTTTAGCCTGGTATCATCACGCTGATGGACATGAAAAATTTTTTCACTAATGCCCTGCAATTATCATGGCCCCGGAGCCAAATATTACAACATCCTGGAGAAAATGTATAAATAAGGCCCATCCTAACCCCCTTGTTTCAATTACAGATTTTGCTATGAGTCAGCCGGCATACCCGACACGACTACTCCAAACAGGCCGCTCGGTGTGCCAAAAAAGTAATGAGGTATCCCAAATATAACCCCGGATATCCAGCAAATAGTAACAGGCTTCAGTTTTCCATCTAATCCTGCTACAATAACAAAACGGCTAAAAATTTCCTCAGACCAGGCGTTTGTTGCGGAAACGAATAGCACTAATGGCATCATCGCAAAAAAGGAATTGTTAATCACCCCATTCTGTGCTGTGAAATCACCCATAAAGGGAGCATGCCGTTTTGTAAAAGATAAGCAATCAGCCACATTGAGAGGAGACTACCCGAGCCAATTACAATCGGGACACCGATATGTCCAACTTTTGAAATAAATTTCCTCATAGAGTTGAAACGGAATGGAAACTTATCAAATGGCGTTTGGCTCTACTCGCTTCTCAACGACTTCACCGGGTTTTCAATAGCCGCTTTGATAGACTGAAAGCTCATGGTAAGCAACGCGATAGAAATGGCAATGCCGCCCGCAATCAGAAATACCGTCCAACCCAATTCGGTTTTATATTGATAATCTTCCAGCCACTTGCTTACACTCCACCACGCAAACGGAGCGGCCAGCACAAAAGAAATCAGCACGAGCTTAGTAAACTCTTTCGATAACAACACCACAATGCTACCCACACTCGCACCCAATACTTTGCGTATGCCGATTTCTTTTGTCCGCTGTTCGGCTGTAAAAGCCGTGAGCGCGAATAATCCCAGGCACGCAATGATAATAGCAAAGCCCGCGAAAATAGCGAACACTTTACCCAATCGTGTTTCGGCTGCGTACATGTTGCCGAAACGGTCATCTAAAAATGAATAAGTAAACGGTTGGCCGGGCGCCATCTCTTTCCATTTCGTTTCAAGTAAATCAATTACGGCTTTGGTGTCTTGCGACTGAAAGCGGATCGAAAGATTTCCTTGCGGACGATGACTGAGAAAAAGCATTACCGAGCCAATATTTTCTTTCAGCGACTCGAAATGAAAGTTTTCCACAACGCCTATTACCGTGAGCGTTTCAAGTTTATCAGGACTAAAGTCCCTGTCGGTAAACGTGGCTATTTTTTTGCCGATAGGGTCGCCCTCAAAATTAAAATTCTTTACGGCTGTTTCGTTCAGGATAACGGCCGTAGAATCGGAAGGAAACTCATGCGAAAAATCACGGCCTTCAATAATTTTCATGTCTAATGTTTTGATATAGTCGTGGTCAACTGTCCAGTTTTGCAGGCTTACCAAATTTTCCTGTTGCCGGTAGTCTTTGCCATCGGCCCACCAGGGGTTATCGCCACGCCATGTACCGGAAACCGGCAAATACCCACTGAATGTTCCGTTTACGATTATACTATTGCTGAGGATTTCGTTTTTGTAAGCAAGGCGTTGGTCGCCCAATGCGTACGTGTCTTCCACCATAATTACCTGGTCTTTATTAAACCCGATTTTTTTGTTCTGGATATAATTCAATTGGCTGATAACAGCAATGGTGCCGATGATAAGCACAATGGAAATGGCAAACTGAAACACCACTAACGAGCTGCGGATGAAACCGCTTTTCATACCCAACGACACCTGCCCTTTAAGTACGTTTACAGGCTTAAAGGCCGAAAGGAAAAACGAAGGATAGGTTCCGGCCAACAACCCCGTAATAACAGCGCCCGCGAATAATATTGCATAGAAAGAAAGATTGTTAAACGGAATGAAAAGACTCCGTCCTGAAAGGTTATTGAATAATGGCAGCAACATATATGCTAAACCAACAGCCAACATAAACGAAAAGAAACTCAGCAAAACAGACTCGGAAAGAAACTGGCGAACCAGATGCGAACGGTACGAACCCATTACTTTTCGTATACCTACTTCTTTTGCACGGTTAGCAGAACGCGCAGTTGACAGGTTCATAAAATTAATGCACGCGATGACGAGAATAAAAAGTGCAATGGCAACAAACATATACACGTATGCGATGCTGAATCCTGGCTCAAACTCGCCATACAAATCGCTTTTTAAATGAATATCCAGCAAGGGCTGGAGCGCATATTCCACTTTGTTGCCGGTTTCCTTAAATTTCTCCAGGGTCATGTCTTCACCAAATATTTGTGCAAAATCCGACTCCGCGTGTCGGGCAAATAGTTGGATGAGTTTTGTTTCCACAACGTTGGCGTCAGCGCCTTCGTGCAGCAGCATATATGTCTGGAAATTATTGCTTAACCAGAAACTTTGTTTTGCCTCATCCAACCCTTCCATAGCAAGAATAAAATCGAAATGGAAGTGACTGTTGGCAGGCATATCGTCATACACACCGGTGATTTTGAAATTCCACGTGTTATCAAGAATCAGCGTTTGACCCAGCGCGCTTTCGTCAGGGAAAAACTTTTTGGCCGCACGTTGGCTGATTGCCATGGTGTTGGGTTCATTTAAAATTTCATCAACGTTACCTTCCAGAATAGGCACGGTAAATATTTTGAAAAAGTCTTTTCCTGCCCAGACAACATTCGACTCTTTAATGTTTTCCGTTTCGCGCTTTACCAAGTACGACCCTCGCTGACGGAAATGCACAGCCGCCTCTACTTCAGGAATTTCTTCTGTAAGTGCGGCAGCGAGAGGCGCAGGGGTAAATATCATGTTGAAGTGGTTGCCACCAAATATTATCTCGGACTTTACGCGATATATGCGGTCGGCTTTTTCGTGATGACGGTCGTAACGCAACTCATTCACCACAAAAAGCGCGATGATTAAACACAACGCTACGCCAACCGAAAGGCCAAGAATGTTGATGAACGAATAAAACTTGTACTTGCGCAAGTTGCGCAGCGCAATGGTGAGATAATTTTTTAGCATAATCTTAGCCGTTTTATTTTCTGATTGTAATGTTTGATGTTGTGTTGCCCTAAGCCCCGAAGTATTCCCGAAAGATTTTAGCACGTAGTGATAGGCATCTATAAACCGCGCACCCTGCAACATTTCATTTTCTGTTGCCGTGCAGATGTGGTCAATCAATTCTTCCTGAATACCATCAGTCACGACACCCCGGTATTGGATGTCTTTAATGATGTAGGCAATATGTTCTTCTGTCAGTTTCAAATTCCTGTTATCAACTTAACTCAACTTGCAGCACGTTTCCCATAGTTCGGATAAAATCCACAAACTCGGTAACACGCTCCCTTGCTTCAGCCTTGCCGGGGGTTGTGAGGTTGTAATATTTTCGCACCCGCTTGCCAATGTTTACGATTTCCGTTTTCAACAAGCCTTCCGCTTCAAGTTTGTGCAGGGTAGGGTATAACGCGCCCTCGGTGAGCAAAATGCGGTCGTCAGAAAGCTCTTTTACCCGTTGGGTGATTTCGTAGCCGTACATTTTGCCGTGGTCTTTCAGCACCTTCAGCACAATGGTCTGGAGTGTGCCCTTGAGTAGTTCTGGAGAATGCATAAATGCTTAATACATAATTGTCTTAGGCATAAGACGCACAAGCCTGCCGGAAGGTTGCACCTAAGGCAGATAAATTTTAGAGATGTGCATTATAACGTACACCAAAACGAACCTACCCCTTTCCTTTGTTGCGCCCCGGCCGCATATTTGCGATACATGAGCAAAGCCCGCAAACTTCTTAGTTATCTTTCTGGTGTTATTGTAGAAAAACGCCCAAGCGCAGTAAGTGGCGAACTGGAAGTTTGGTATCAAAACAGTAAGCATGTTTTACATTCGCCTGATGCCAACTACTCTTTCGATACACTTCATCGGGTTTTTCAAAAAGCGTTTAAAAAGTTTGATATAAAAAAACGCAATCCGAAAAGTGTTTTGATTTTGGGCTTTGGCGCGGGCAGTGTGGCAACTATTTTGTGCGATGAACTAAACCTTACGCCACACATAACAGGTGTTGAGCTTGACCCGGAAGTAATTGCACTGGCAAAAAAATATTTTAACCTCGACAGGTTTTCATCACTAACCATACACGTAGCCGATGCAGCAGAATTTATCAGCCACGAAAACACACAGTACGATTTGCTTGTCAGCGATGTGTTTGTTGATAAAAATTTACCCGACCACCTTATTCAACAAGCATACATAGAAAACCTTATCCGGCTAACGGCTAAGAAGGGGATTGGTATGATGAACGTAATAAGCGAAACAAAAGCACAGCGCGGGAACCTGGAGAAATTAATAATGTGGTTCAACGAGCAGGGAATTGAAACAGAGATATTCCGTGTTTCGGCTATCAATCAGATAGTGGCTTGGCACAGGTAAGAATTTATTTTGCTTTTATTCCAACCAAAACATTACTACCTTCATCATCATATTTAAACACAACACACCATGAGGGGTAGCTTAATAATTTTCCTGTTCATTATTCTTATTCATAGCGTTAGCGCCCAAAAGAAAGAAACGTGGCGAAAGCTCTTTAATGAAAAAGACCTTACGGGCTGGAAGATGCTAAACGGCAAAGCAAAGTTTGACGTGCAGCAAGGCATGATTGTGGGCACTACTGTTGCCGGTGAGCCAAATTCTTTTTTAGCCACCGAAGAAACCTTTGGTGATTTTGTGCTGGAACTTGACTTTAAAATAGATGACGGCACAAACTCCGGCATTCAGTTTCGTAGCGAAAGCAAACCCGATTACCAAAACGGCCGTGTGCATGGCTATCAATACGAAATTGACCCCACTGCCCGCGCGTGGACGGGCGGCATTTATGATGAAGCGCGGAGGGAGTGGCTCTATGCGCTGGAGCAAAACCCCGAAGCCAAGAAAGCATTTAAGCCAAACGACTGGAACAAAGCACGCATGGAGTGTATCGGCAACACGCTGCGCACGTTTGTCAATGGTATTCCGGCCGCGCATGTAGTGGACAACATGACCGCGCACGGTTTCATTGCCTTACAGGTTCATTCGGTAGGCAGCCCGGCCGATGCAGGAAAAAAAGTTTACTTCCGCAACATCCGCATACAAACAAAAGACTTTACGCCCACCCCGCCCGATGAAACATTTGTTGCCAATTACATTCCCAACACATTGGGTGCGCAGGAAAAGCACAATAACATAACGTTGTTGTGGGACGGAAAAACCACTACCGGCTGGCGCGGAGCATACAAAGAGAATTTCCCCGCGAAAGGCTGGGAGATAAAAGACGGTGTGCTTAGCGTGCTGAAATCAACAGGTGCGGAATCTGAAAACGGGGGCGACATCGTTACAACAAATGAATATGCCGCGTTTGATTTACAGTTTGAATTTAAACTCTCCGAAGGCGCCAACAGTGGGGTGAAATATTTTGTTACCGAAAGCGAAGGCAACACCGGCTCGGCCATTGGGCTGGAGTACCAGTTGTTGGATGATGCAAAACACCCGGACGCCAAAGAAGGCGTTGTAGGAAACCGCACGCTTGCATCCTTGTATGATTTAATTCCTTCATTGAAAATTCCGCGTGGCCTGCGCAAAATTGGCGAGTGGAACCAGGGGCGACTTATTGTTTTTCCTGATAACCGTGTAGAGCATTGGCTGAACGGCTACAAAGTAGTAGAGTACCAACGCGGCACACCCATTTATGATGCCCTGGTAGCACGAAGCAAATATGCAGTGTGGGAAAATTTTGGCATGGCGGAAAAAGGACGGATTCTATTGCAGGATCATGGCGATGAGGTTTCGTTCAGGAGTATTAAGATTAAAGATTTAAGTAAGCCATGATTTGTAAAAAAACTTGCCTGATCTTTTTCATATTATCAGGGATAGATGCAGGTTTTATTGCATATATAAACAAGTTGGGCGTCCTTTGTTAAAGGACACGGTGGACAATGAGATATATAATAATCTTAGTTTTGACAGGACTTCTTTTTAGTTGCGGACAAAGAAACGCTAATGACCCCGTTGATTACTATGACCGATTTGACTTAGCTAACACAATCGACACGACAAGGGGGACATACAATCCAAAGGTTGACAGCACATATATTTTTCCAGCGGACAGTGCCGACATTGTTACCGTTACGGACACTTCCGACTATAAAATAAAGACAATAATTTTTCCAGTCCGGAATAAATATATCACCATGTTTCATGAGACAGCGAGTCGAAAGGAAAAGATCAAATACAGAGACTATAAATTGCAAGTTGAAATCACCGACCACGAGGGTCTTTATATAAAAAAAATTGTTACTAAATATGATTTACCAGATTCAGTTATAGAATCACATTACTTTATTCACGAGGTTAAATTCAAACAATTTGAAAATGATGAGTTCGTATTTGACCTAAAATTTATTTGCTACGGGGACGATGGTTGTTTTCCACCTAGTGTCAAATGCTATATCAGCCTTGTGAGCGGGATTAGATTTGAGACTCGTCCACGTTGGTGTTCTTCACCAACGTGCAAGATGAAAAAAGATAACAGGTGAGCAAATGATGAATGAGAACAAACACCTGGTGAATGTTGCTGAATGTGTAAAATAAAAGACATAACTAAATCACAGAAAATCCCACTTCCATGAAAAACTCCAGAAGAACCTTCATCAAAAAATCAGCGATAGCTGTTGCCGGGGCAATGGCGTTTAGCGCGAAAAGTTATGCAAACATCCTGGGCGCGAACGACCGCGTGCGTGTAGGCGTCATCGGCTATTCCGACCGGTTTAAATACACGTTGCTTCCGTGCTTTCTGCATCACAACAAGGAACTGAACTTCGAGCTTACGGCCCTGTCGGATATATGGAAAATACGAAGGGAAGAAGGCGTGCAGTATGTAAAAGAAAAATCGGGCTACAATGTAAAACCGTTTCGTAACAACGAAGAGTTGTACGATTCAAAAACAGTGGATGCCGTAATCATCAGTACATCCGATTTCCAACACGCGCTGCACACCATTGAAGCCGCAAAAGCAAAGTGCGATGCCTTTGTAGAAAAACCGTTTGCTGAAACAATGGAAGATAACCGTGCTGCACGTAAAGCCGTGAAGGAGTCGGGCATTATTGTTCAGATTGGTTCGCAACGCAGAAGCGGAGCAAATTATCGCTCGGCTGCAAAGTTTATTCAAAGCGGAAAGTTCGGAGCCATTACTATGGTTGAGCTTACCTGGAATGTGAACCAGCCCGGCCGGTGGAGGCGCCCTCAATTAGTGGCGCAGCTTAAAGAACAAGACACCGACTGGAAACGCTTTTTGATGAACCGCCCCTTCGAGCCGTTCGATGCCCGCAAGCATCTTGAGTACAGGTTGTTCTGGCCATATTCTTCCGGTATGCCCGGTCAGTGGATGAGTCACCAGATTGACACCGTGCATTGGTTTTCAGGACTGAAACATCCGCGTAGCGTAACTGCCAATGGTGGCGTTTATTTTTGGAAGGACGGCCGCGAAAACTGGGATACGATGACAGCCGTTTTTGACTACGGCCCGTCAAACGATTTAACCAATGGTTTCCAGGTTGTATTTGGTTCGCGTATGCACAATGGCGAAGAGCGACCAACAGAAATTTATTTTTCAAACGGAGGAGAGCTTAACCTCATCACTAATAAGGTTACACCCAATGGCGGCCTTAGCGAACGCCACGCGCAGGCCATGAACATGCAGCCGAACCTGTTGGATGAAGCAGTGCTCGAAGACCCGTCCGTGCAGGCAGCGTCCGCAGCTATTATGGGTGGCGACCTCACTACATCAAACCACATGCGCAACTGGCTGGAGTGTGTGCGCAGTCGCAAGGAAACAAATGCGCCTGTTGAAGCCGGGTATGAACATTCCATTGCGTGTATTATGACAACAGCCGCATCGCGTACCGGGCACAAGGCAACCTTTGACGAAGCCCGGCAGGAAGTAATGGCCGGAGGCAAAGTTTTCAGGTATTGACTTAGCGGAAAAACGCGCTCATCACCCGTCTGACCGCTTGTATGTACACGCTCTAAGCGGTCTGACTGATTTACAAGCCCGTTCGCAAGATTCAGGAACGATTACCCCATTCAGAGCATTAAATCAAACAAAATGCGCTGAACGCATAATTTTTTAGCCAAAAAGTATGCACGCATAACAAAAACCAGTATATTCGAGTCCCTTTACGGGGATTATGAAACGCGAAGAAACCATAGACTATCATATCCGGGCGGCCTGGCACGGCATTGCCCGTATGTATAACCAGCAGGCGGTTAAGTACAACGTTACTATGGCCATTGGTTTTGTGTTGCTCAATATTGACGTAGAGCACGGCACACCGGCCACTAAAATTGCCCCGCTTATGGGCCTTGAGCCACGCAGCCTTACGCGGCTACTCAAAACACTCGAAGAACAAGGTGCCATTTATCGCGAGGTTGATAAAAACGATAAACGTTCGGTAAGAATTTTTTTAACCGAAGAAGGTAAGAAAGGCAGGGAGCGTTCAAAAGAAACCGTGCTTCGTTTTAATGAAGCCGTGCGCGAAGAAATACCGGAAGAGAAATTGAAAGTATTTTTCGATGTGATTCAAAACATAAGCAGCATCATCGAACGAAATAATATTTACGAAACAGTAGAAGGTTAAGTTTTAATAAAACATCAACACAAAAAAAATGAAACGAATTATCCGAAAAGTTGCCGTGCTTGGTTCAGGTGTTATGGGTTCTTCCATTGCATGTCACTTCGCCAACATTGGTTGTGAAGTTTTGTTGTTAGACATCGCACCGAAAGAACTTACAGATGATGAAAAAAAGAAAGGACTTACGCTTGACAGCAAAGCGGTAAAGAACAGAATTGTTCAATCTTCTTTCGATAAATGTATCAAGTCATCGCCCGGCCCGCTTTATAGTAAGAAATTTATTTCGCGCGTTACGTTGGGCAATTTTGATGATGATTTTTCTAAGATAAAAAACTACGATTGGACAATAGAAGTTGTTGTAGAAAACCTCGACATCAAAAAGAAAGTTTACGAACAGGTTGAGCAATACAGAACCCCCGGAACGCTGATTACGTCCAACACTTCGGGCATCCCCATTCACCTTATGGCCGAGGGCAGAAGCGAGGACTTTAAGAAGCATTTTGCGGGCACGCACTTCTTCAATCCGCCCCGTTATCTGCGGTTGTTTGAGGTTATCCCTACTCCTGATACAAATCCGGAGGTAATCAATTTCTTACTTGAATACGGAGATTTGTACCTGGGTAAAGTATCTGTGCTGTGTAAAGACACCCCCGCCTTCATCGGCAACCGGGTAGGCGTGTGGGGTTTGCTCAAGGTCATTGACTCCATGCAGAAATACGACCTGAACGTTGATGAAATTGACAAGCTAACCGGCCCCGTAATTGGTCGTCCGAAGTCGGCAACATTCCGCACTTCCGATGTGGTTGGCCTGGATACATTGGTGAAAGTTGCCAACAATTTATATGCGGGCTTGCCGAACGATGAAGGCCGCGAAATTTTTAAACTACCCGATGTTGTAAACCAACTCGACCAGAACAAATGGTTGGGCGATAAAACCGGTCAGGGCTTTTATAAGAAATCGAAAGACGCAAAAGGCAAAACAGAAATTCTCACACTTGATTTAAAAACACTTGAGTACAAGCCGAAAGCAAAAGCAAAATTTGCAACACTCGAAACCACAAAAACAATCGACAACCTTCGCGACCGTTTCAAAGTGTTATTGGCCGGTAAAGACAAAGCCGGAGATTTTTATCGCGATTGTTTTTACGGATTGTTTCAGTATGCGTCAAATCGTATTCCTGAAATCAGCGATGAACTCTTCCGTATTGATGATGCGGTGTGTGCGGGTTTCGGTTGGGAGTTAGGCCCGTTCGATACGTGGGATGCACTTGGTGTAGAAAAAACAGTTCAGGCAATGGAAGGCATGAACTACAAACCCGCGCAGTGGGTGTATGATATGTTGGCTGCCGGTAACAAATCGTTTTATAAAATTGAAAACGGTCAGCGCAAGTATTACGACATTCCATCCAAAGCCTATAAAACCATTCCGGGTAAGGAAGCCTTCATTATTCTTGAAAACCTTAACGACAGTGTGGTCTGGAAAAATGCCGAAAGCAAAATCACCGACATGGGCGAAGGTGTGATAAACTTCGCATGGCACAGCAAGAGCTACACCCTGGGCACTTCTGTAATTGAAGGCCTGAACAAGGCCATTGACCTGGCCGAAAAGGACTACCGGGGGTTGGTAGTAGGTCATCAAGGGGCTGATTTCTCGCTTGGCGCCAACCTGGGGCTGGTTTTCATGTATGCCATTGAGCAGGATTATGACGAAATCGACTTTATGGTGCGTGCTTTCCAGCAATCGGTTATGCGATTACGCTATTCTGCGGTTCCGGTAGCCGTAGCCCCTCAGGGGCGCACCCTGGGTGGAGGCTGCGAAATGACCCTTCATGCCGATATAGCCGTTGCGGCTGCCGAAACCTACATCGGGCTGGTAGAAGTTGGTGTAGGATTAATTCCCGGTGGGGGCGGAACGAAGGAATTTACCAAGCGTGTAAGCGACCGCATGTTGGAAGGCGATGTGGAGTTGAACGCGCTGCAAAGCGCTTTCATGAATATCGCTACGGCAAAAGTGGCGCTTTCTGCCGAAGAGGCGCGGGAGATGAACGTGTTAAGAGATATAGACAGGATAACTATAAATAAAGACAGGCAGATACTGGACGCGAAATCGGCAGTGATAGAATTAGCCGATGCGGGTTATACCAAACCGGTAGAAGCAAAAAATATTCGTGTGCAGGGAAGAAATGGTTTAGCGCTGTTTGCTGCCGGTGTGCAGGGCATGAAAATGGGCAGATACATTTCTGACCACGATGCAAAAATTGCCATGAAGATTGCCAACGTAATGTGCGGGGGCGATTTAACCTCTCCGCAGGAAGTAACCGAACAATACTTGTTGGATTTAGAACGTGAAGCGTTTGTTTCGCTTTGCGGAGAAAGGAAGACATTGGAAAGAATACAGAGTATTTTGACAGGGGGTAAACCATTAAGAAATTGACAGTTGACAAAAAATACAATTGACAATGGCGGCAGGAACATTTAGAGATTTGACTGTTTATAAGAAAGCATTCGCTTTGGCGATGGAAATATTTAAAAAATCAAAAAAATTTCCATCTGAAGAGAAATATTCTTTAACCGATCAGGTAAGACGGTCATCACGATCAGTATGTGCGTGTGTTGGAGAAGCCTATCGTAAAAGACAATACAAGGCATATTTCGTGAGCAAATCCTCTGATGCTGATATGGAGAATACCGAAACAAGAGTTTGGTTGGACTTTGCGTTGGCTTGCGAATACATTACAAAAGAAGAATGGACGGGTTTGGATGCCAAAGCAGAAGAAGCAGGAAAACTTTTGAATCACATGATTGAAAACCCTGAGAAGTATTTTAGGAAAACGAAACCAAGGTGACAATTGACAAAGCCTTCGGCCAGTTGACAAAACATTGTCAATTGCCTTTTGTCAACTGTCAACTTACAAAATAGAACAACAACACTAACCACAAAGAACCATGGATGCATACATAGTAGCCGGATACCGCACAGGAGTAGGCAAAGCAAAACGCGGTGGATTTCGTTTCACTCGCCCGGATGATTTGGCTGCCGAGGTAATTAAACATCTCGTAAAATCCGTTCCCGGTGTTGAGAACAACATGATTGACGACCTGATTGTTGGCAATGCCGTGCCGGAAGCAGAGCAGGGTATGCAAATGGGGCGCATGATTTCATTACTCGCCCTGGGCCTCGACACACCCGGTATGATTGTTAACCGCTATTGCGGGTCGGGTGTTGAAACTATTGCCATAGCGAGTCAACGTATTCAGGCGGGCATGGCGGATATTATTATTGCCGGAGGCACGGAGTCTATGTCGCTTGTGCCCACGATGGGAATTAAAACTGCACTGAATTATAACATAGCAACAGAGAACCCAACCTATTATACAAGCATGGGCCTTACGGCCGAAGAAGTTTCCAAACAGTTTGGCATTACCCGCGAAGACCAGGACCAGTTTTCGTATGAGTCGCACATGAAAGCGGCAGCAGCCTGGAAGGATGGAAAGTTTAAAGATGAAGTTGTGCCCATTACTGTAAAGGAAGTATATGTGGACGAAAACATGAAAAAGAAAACCCGCGAGTTTGTGGTAGATACAGACGAAGGCATTCGCCCGGACACAACCGTAGAGGGTTTGTCGAAATTAAAGCCGGTATTTGCTATGGGCGGCACGGTAACAGCCGGAAACTCATCACAAACGTCAGATGGCGCTGCCTTTGTGTTGGTGATGAGCGAGCGCATGGTAAAGCAGTTAAATGTAAAACCGATTGCGCGCATGGTAAGCTATGCAGCAGCAGGTGTTGACCCACGCATTATGGGCATCGGCCCGGTGGCGGCAATACCCAAAGCGTTGAAGTTGGCGAACATGAAGTTAGACGATATTGATTTGATTGAGCTTAACGAAGCCTTTGCTGCGCAGGCATTGGCGGTGGTGAAAGAACTGGGTATCGACCGCAGCAAATTAAATGTTAACGGTGGTGCAATAGCCGTAGGGCATCCGCTTGGCTCAAGTGGCGCGCGTTTGTCTGTACAACTTTTCAATGAACTGAGAAGACAAAACAAAAAGTACGGCATGGTAACGGCCTGTGTTGGTGGCGGGCAGGGTGTAGCGGGGATTTATGAGCTGCTTTAGTTGAGAGATTTGAGACGTGAGATATGCATAACCTGAAAGAATTAAAGATTTGGCATAAGGCGATAGACCTCACCACTGAGGTGTATCGATTGTCGGCTAATTTCCCTAAGGAAGAAAAATATGGATTGACCTCTCAAATCAGAAGATCGGCCGTGTCGGTTCCGTCTAATATTGCTGAAGGAGCAGGAAGAAACTCAAATAAAGAATTTGTCCATTTTCTTGGCGTTTCAAACGGGTCTTCGTATGAATTACAAACACAACTTATCATTGCAAAAAACTTAAACTTAATCGAAACCTCGTTAGATGAAATTCTTGACCAACTCGACCAGATTCAAAAAATGAATTACGCATTACAAATAAAATTATCGTAACAATAATCTCATATCACAATACTCAAATCTCAAGTCTTATGACAGTAGCAACAAAAACAATCAAAGGAGGCGAGTTCCTCATTCGTGAAACGCAGGCGAACGAAATTTTTATACCAGAGGAGTTCAACGAAGAACAACTCATGATAAGACAGCAGTGTCAGGATTTTTTGGAGAAAGAAATTCATCCGCGATTAGATGAAATCGATTCGATGAAGCAACCGGAGCTTATGCCGTCCTTGCTCGACAAAGCCGGAGAGCTTGGGCTGTTAGGCACTTCTGTTCCGCAGGAATTGGGCGGCTTTGGTATGGATTTCAACACGGCTATGCTTATTGCCGAAGTGTTGGGCGCAGGACATTCCTTTGCGGTGGCTATTTCAGCGCACACAGGCATAGGCACACTGCCAATTCTTTATTATGGTAATGAAGAACAAAAGAAAAAATACATTCCCAAGCTGGCCACAGGCGAATGGAAAGCAGCCTACTGCCTTACCGAGCCCGACTCTGGATCGGATGCCAATAGCGGAAAAACAAAAGCCGTGTTGAGTGCCGATGGAAAACATTACGTTATTAACGGTCAAAAAATGTGGATTACCAACGGAGGCTTTGCCGATGTGTATGTGGTGTTCGCTAAAATTGATAACGACAAAAATTTAAGCGCCTTTATCGTGGAGAAAGCCTTTGGGGGTATCACCATGAACGAAGAAGAAAAAAAGATGGGTATTAAAGGTTCATCTACCCGACAGATTTTCTTTAACGATTGTAAAGTGCCGGTTGAAAATTTATTGAGCGAGCGCGAGAATGGTTTCAAGATAGCGGTGAACATATTGAACATCGGCAGGATAAAACTTGGCGTTGCTGCCGTAGGCGGAAGCAAGAAAACCATTTCTACTGCGGTGAACTATGCGAAAGAGCGCAAGCAGTTCGGTGTTTCCATTGCTACGTTTGGGGCGATTAAACACAAGATTGCGGAGATGTGCACAAAAGTGTTCGCGTCCGAATCGGCACATTACCGTGCGTCACAAAACATTGAAGATGCCTATCATGCTTTGATTGCTGGTGGAATGGAGCCGGGCAAAGCAAGATTAAAATCACTCGAAGAGTTTGCTATTGAGTGCGCTATTTTAAAAGTGCATGGGTCGGAAGTTCTTGATTTTACTGTTGATGAAGGCGTGCAGATTTACGGAGGTATGGGCTTTTCAGCCGAAGGGCCTATGGACAGGGCTTACCGCGATGCACGCATCAACCGGATTTTTGAAGGCACAAACGAAATCAACCGCCTGCTCACCATCGACATGATTTTGAAACGCGCCATGAAAGGCTCGCTTGATCTGATGGGGCCGGCAACAGCAGTACAAAAAGAACTGATGGGCATTCCTGATTTTGGCGCGAGCGAAGAAGAAGGCTTGTTTGTGAAAGAGAAGAAAGCATTGGCCAATTTGAAAAAAGCCGGACTGATGGCCGCAGGCGCAGCCGTGCAGAAGTTTATGATGAAGCTTTCGGACGAGCAGGAAGTATTGATGAATCTGGCCGACATGCTCATTGAAGGCTATGTGGCCGAATCTGTTTTGTTACGGGTTGAAAAGCTGATTGGTCAGCGCGGAGAGAAAGCCTGCGAGATAGAAAAAGAAATGGCGATCATCTATCTGCATAGTGCCATTGAAAAGGCAGCGTCAGCAGGCAAGGCAGCCATCACGTCATTTGCCGAAGGCGATGAATTGCGTTTGATGTTGTTAGGATTGAAACGCTTTACGAAGATCGATACCTATAATCTGAAGCAGGCCAGAAGAAAAGTGGCGGACTATGTGATTGAGAAAGGGAAGTATCCTTTTTAGACGTTAGACATAAGTATCAAGACATAAGAAGAGAACCCGGGAGTGATTCCGGGTTTTTTGTTCTGTTTACGCAGGGTCGTTTCGCAGACCTTGCGTGGACTATTGTTACTTCTGTCCCCGCGAGGTCTTCGGAACGAGACCCTGAGTTTGGTTAACGAATCGCGGGATCGTTTTGCATATATTATTTTAAACCCGCCAAAAATTCTTCAGGGGTTACTACCCTGAGTCTGGCATTTTTGAAATCACTTTTATTTCGTGTAATGATAACTTCAATTTCATTTAATTCAGAAGCAGATGCCAGCACCGCATCTTCAAAATCTTTCATGTCTGAAGTCAATGCGTTAATGATAACACGTTTGTCAACGCCAATGACTTCAACAACTTCAACCAGATTTTTTATAAAGCTTATGGAGTCAGTGTGTCCCTTTTCTTTCTTTGCTATGTAATAGATGTCTGTAACCGAAGATGCTGTAATGTTCCCGGCAATTATTTTTCGGTCAATCAATCCGAATAGTTCAAGGGCGTGTTTAAAAAACGGATGACGTTCTAATGCAATATCAAGTATGATATTGGTGTCAAAAAGGACTTTTTTTATTTATACTTTTCAGCGAGATAATCGTACCTGGCGCTACCCGTATCAGAATTCTTCAAAAACCCCGCCCATTTATTTACAAAATCTGTCGCTTTAGAATCTTTAGCCGGTTTTGCCGCAGAACCTTCTTCCTGCCTTTCTGAAATAGAAAAATCGAAATGTGCAGCAAGGCTTTTCAGCAGTTCAAGTATTCTGGAGTCCTTGTATTTTATAATAACTTCTTTCATGCAAGTGTAAAGGTAATAAAATGTGTTCAATTACTGAAACCCCGGGTTGCTCATCCCCAACAGGCACGAGAGTCGCCCTTGTGCCGTGTTTGTAAAAAGAATTCGACCATTCCTGTTGCGCCTGTTTTTTATTTTCCCGTGTTGATTAACAATTTTATATCCGCCTCCCGCACAGGTGCAGCAGGCGGTAGGTCATCGGCTTGAAACACCTCGCCATTTTTGAGCAGTAAAATATGAGCCGGAGTTTTTTTGATTTTGTACAAACGCAACATCCGTGAACTATCGCCAATCCTGTAATTGACTATGCCATCGGAAAAGAGGTTATACTTCGCCACAAGCTGTTTCCACATATCAACATCATTTTCTAATGAAAGCAACACAACCGTAAGTTGATTTCTGTAAAGCTTGTGCAAGCGCTTTACTTCCTCCAACTGCCTCACGCAATTCAGGTCGCACGGATTGTTCCAAAAAACCAAGTAAAGCATTTGCTTGTCTTTGTTAAACTCTTTGAACCAGGTAAATTTTTCTTCTGCGTTGTTTCCGCCATCCGAAAGACTCCACTCATATTTTTGATAAAGTTCAAACTGTTCGTGTAATGATGCGCCTCCGCCCAGGTCGCTGATAATTTCATCTTCAAGCGGGGTTGTCTTCAGGATGGGTGCATTTTTCCAATAAACCGGGTCGTACTGAATTTGCATCAACTCGTCTTTGGTTGGCAGTTTGCCTGTAAAACTTTTTTCGTAACCTTCCAGCACTTCAGTTGTTACTAATTCTACATGATACTGGTGTGAGGTTCCATCAGCAAAATCATTTCTCCCTTGTTGGATAAAGTGATAGGGATAATACCTGTTTCCATATTTCCGGTAGAAGGCTGCGGTTTCAATCGTGCTTGAGTCGTGTGTTTTTTCCTGTTCGGCTTTTATAATGGCATAGTCGCTTGTTGTAATGTACAACGTGCCTGATGCATGTGGAAGCGGCTTGTAGCCTGAAGTAGTCAACACCGAATCTTTTTTGCTTTCATAACTAATCAGGTAAACCTCCTGCCCGTCATGCACGGTTATGGCATCATAAGTAAACGTGTAATAGGTAAAATCACTTTTGATATTGCTTACCGTGTTGAAAAAATCGATTTTACTTTTTTTCTCGCGCAGTTGATAACCAACAATATCGGCATGAAGAATGTTGCCAACGGCAATTGGTTCGTGCCCTTGCGCGGCAATGGTTCTGTCTAAACTTCTGCGAAGTTGCATTACTCTTATTTCTTCTTTATCACCTGCGCGAATGCGGGAGCTTTGGTATCCGCCCTGTTTCCACACATCAACAAAGGCTTCAATCAACCGGCCATACACGGCATCATCTTTACAATAATGCCGGTAGAAGAATTTTTGAAGAAAGGGTTTGGTGCTGTAATTGTTGGAAACATTACTGAACGCTCTTTTTACGATTCGTTTTGCGTCAATAGTTTTTCGGTTTGTTACAACAACTTCACTAAGCTCAATAGCAGTTGGTTTGAGTTGCACTACTGCAAGGTCGTCAACAGTGGTGATGATTTGCGACTCATAGCCTACGCACGAAATTTTTACAGAAAAGGGTTCGGTAAGTGAAAGCGAAAACTGCCCTTGCAGGTTGGAACTTGTGCCACGCGAGGTGCCCATAATGCCGATAGAAACAAACGGAATGGGCTGGCCGGTTTGACTGTCAACAACACGGCCTTCAATCACTTGCTGCCCAAGCGCTGATGTGCTGATCGCCAAAAAAAGCAGTAAGCATCGGATCATACTTCTTCTTTATTTTATTGTTTCAGGTTAGCTGAAATAGCTGACCCCTGCAATATGGTAAATGTTGCTCTATTAAAAATCGTTCGTTTTAAGGGGCGGAGTATGCGTTGTGCGAGTGGAGGGCATTAACAAAACCGTACACACCGGGTGTTCATACACGGACAAAATCATGAAGGAGATAATACAAAAACTGCAATTCCAGGCCAGAAACAGTCTTTTTAAAAAGTGGAAAGATTTTGGTTAATCAAGAGCAAATCCTTTTAACCATGAGCAAATCTACTTCAACCGTACTGATTGTTATTCTTCTGATTTTCACGTTTCCCATCTGGATTGGCCTTGCCGGAGGCATTTTTGGATTGGTTATGGGATTGTTCGGGGCCGCCATAGGAATTATTGCCGGAGTGTTTGGCGCCATTTTTGGCATTATCGGAGAGTTTTTCGGTTGGATTTTTGGCGGTGTATTCAATTGTAATTTTTATACCCCGCACTTTTCTTTTCCGCGTCCTCTTACGCTGTTGCTGATAATACTTGTAGTGGTGCTGATTAGTCGCTCAAAGAAAGCGCCCGTTAAGTAGTGGAGTGCCTGTTGTAAAGCGCAGGATTCAGGAAGTAATGGCTGTAAACCGGGTATCGTCTTATGGCTTTTAGTACGGGGCGTTTTCCTTCTGCAAACTCAACTTTGTAATAAAACTCAAATCCCTTTTCAACACGGATGTCTTTTCGCACCATGTACCACTCCTTATCATACGGATTTAAAACTTTTACTTCTACTCTAAACGAGCCGGGGTTGCTTTTTATCCGTACAAATTTTTCAGGCTGTTTGTTGTAAAGTTTTCCGTTAACATACACCTGCATACTGGATGCTTTTGCTGTTTGAATAGCAATGCTGGAAGCGTACGCATACAGCGAAAAAGAACTTGTTATCAGGGCCGCTATCAATACCAACTTCTTCATAAATCCTCCGGTTTGTTTAGGGTAACGCAAGCATCATGCCAACGATACACATAGTTAAAACGATAAAGCTGAAGCGTAAGTTGCAACTATCTGATAAATGAAATTTATGATCTGAATCATTCTATTCGCAATTCGCGCTTAAAACCTACAATAAAATTGCGGAGCGCCTGTTGCCAGGTTACGTCTGCATCCCATTTTGTTCCCAGAAACACATTGTTAAATTCAATCTGGCGGTTGTAAAACTTATATATCGGGGTTTCGGCAGGTATGGTTTTTAACTGTTCTGTATTACCCGGATAGGTAACGGAAACCAATGCGGTTTCACCGTGGCGCACCTCATACCCCAAAAGCTGTTTGGCTACCGGGCCACGCGAATACACAAACCGCAGCATGTAAAACATACCTTGTTTGCGTAATTCCGGTTCGGGCACCGAGGCATCTACCAACGTATATTTAAAAGGATATAGTTTCATTATATCCTCAAGCTCGGCATCGCGCTCATCACCAAATTTCTGCACCGCCAGGCGATCTACTTTTAAATCGGTAGCAAATGCCTCCGTTCTTCTTGCCGTGATTACGTTTATCTGTAAACGCATTTCGGGAGTTTCGCTTATCAGCAGATTTTGTTTTTTATACGAACCCAGTGCGGTGCTATACAAAACACGAAGCGTTTCCTTCAGATAGGCATCTGACGCAATCCACGCACCCTGACCGGGGTCAATAAATGTCGGTTTATTATTAAAGGTTGTTATCGTTAATCGGTAAAGCCCCCCCTTTTTTTCTGCAAAAACAAGGCTGTTGATTTCGCGGTTGGTAAAATATTGACTGAAGGCAGCTTCAACATCTGCACCGGCAAACACCCGGTCTGTTTCAAAGTAAGCAACGGCATCTACGCCTGCGCGAATCATACCGGCATGTATATCATTAATTTCTTTTGTGGTGAACGCGGCATCATATAAAACGGCCGTGCGCGTGCTCAATAATTTTTCAGGAAGCGGTGCGCCCGGCTTCAGCGTTTCGGTAATGCTGCGTTGGCTCACCTGCGCAATGGTCAGGAACGAAATAAAGACAAGCGGTAGCGTAAACTTCATGGCGTTAAGTAAACGAAAAAATACAAGGTATAGTGCATCTTTAAAAAATACCGATAAAGAAACCATTGCTTTCAATTTTAACCGGGTAAGTCTTCAGGTCGCCCGAGCGCGAAGCGGCCTCCCTGCCGGTGTGGAGCGAAAACCGGTAATTATGCCACGGGCAGATTACTTCGCCCAGATAATTTACCATGCCTTTGCTCAACGATTCGCCATTGTGCGTGCATCTATCCTGAACAGCAAAAAACCGGTCATCGCGAAGCACAAGACAGATTCTTTTTTCCTGTATAATAACCAATTGCGGCTTGTTGTTTTGAAGTCTTGCTTTGGCTTCCTCAATACTGTTGAAGATTTTAATCCACTTCATATAATTCGGCTTTGGCAAAGATTACCTTTTTTCTATCTTGATTCGATTCCAATACCAATCAACCTTTGTGCTATGAAATACCTACTTACTATTACCCTGTTTTTAATGACGATTGTCGTGGCGCAAGCCCAGACACCGTCAAAGTTACAAACCAAAATCAATCAGCAGGCTACTGCTATCGAGCCAAAGGTAATAGAATGGCGCAGGCATTTTCACCAATACCCTGAACTTTCTAATCGCGAAACAAAAACCGCCCAAAAAGTAGCCGAGCATTTACAAGCCCTGGGCCTTGAAGTACAAACCGGTGTTGCCCACACGGGCGTTGTGGCGTTGTTGCGCACCGGCAAGCCCGGCCCTGTAATTGCGCTTCGTGCCGATATGGACGCCCTGCCGGTTACGGAGCGGAACAGTTTGCCGTTTGCCTCGAAGGAGAAAGCAATGTTTAACGGACAGGAAACCGGTGTGATGCACGCCTGCGGGCACGACACACACATATCTATATTAATGGCGGTAGCCGAAATTCTTTCTAAGAATAAAGGTGATTTGAAAGGCACAATAAAATTTATTTTTCAACCTGCCGAAGAGGGCGCGCCTGCCGGTGAAGAAGGCGGTGCGGATTTAATGGTGAGAGAAGGCGTGCTTGAAAACCCGAAAGCAGAGGTAATCTTTGGTATGCACATCAATTCCATTACTCCGCTTGGGCTGATAACATATCGCCCGGCAGGCACAATGGCGGCATCGGATTGGTTTTCCATTAAAGTAAAAGGAGTTCAGGCGCATGGCGCCTACCCCTGGAAGAGCGTTGACCCTATTGTTGTTTCGGCACAGATTATTACCGGACTGCAAACCATTGTAAGCCGGCAGACTGAACTCACAAAAGAAGCGGCTGTTATTACTGTTGGAAGGATTCAGGCGGGCATTCGTGAAAACATTATTCCCGAAGAAGCATTTATGGCCGGAACCATTCGCACATTAGATGAAGACATGCAGAACGCCATACATGAGAAGGTAAAATTAACGGCAACAAAAATTGCCGAGAGTGCAGGCGCCACAGCAGAAGTGAACATTACTAAAATGACGCCCGTTACCTATAACGACCCTGCGCTTACCGAAAAAGTAGTAGGCAGTTTGCAAAGGGCTGCGGGTGCAGATAAAGTAGTGCGCATCAATGCCGTAACGGGCGCAGAAGATTTTGCCTTTTATCAGAAAAAAATTCCGGGGTTCTTCTTTTTTGTAGGCGCCATGCCCCCCGACCAGGATTTGAACAAAGCACCGGCACACCACACCCCCGACTTTATGATTGATGAACGCGCCATGTTAACCGGGCTTAAAGCCATGCTGAATCTGACGCTGGATTATATGTATGCGAAGTGAGTGAAGAAAGCGAACTCTATAAAGCAGGTGTAAAAATTGCTTCCTTAATGCAGGTGATTTTCACAGTCTTTCCGGCCATACATACATTGGCAAAGTCATTTCTTTCCACATAACCAATCATCACCATTTTGCCATCGCTGTATTCAAAATTATAAAGCGGGTCTTCCGTTGCGCCTTTTGGAAGAGGAGGGGTTCCGCACCAACCCCAATCCCACACGGGAATTAATTTTGTTCCGTCAGTCAGCTCAAATACAAAACCGCATCCGTCTAACCCGGAAAGGTCGCGAACAACAGCAGGAACGGTACAGGTTTCTGGCATCGGGTCGGTACTGCATTGAAAAGCTGTTCCGGCTAAGGCGCTTAAAAGTATTAATGTCAGGCTTAAATGTTTCATAAAGTTATCGTTTGACCATTAGACACCAGAAGATTGAGAAAGGTTGGAATACCGTTGAGAATTCTTGAAAAAAACTTTGCCGCTTTGCACGGAAATATTGTTTGGGATTAACCCCTACACCACATAAAGCACCAGCCCCTTCAGATACTCACCTTCCGGGTGACTCATGGAAACAGGGTGGTCGGCAGGTTGCGAAAGAATATGCAGCACCTTCACTTCACGCCCGGCCTGGATAGCCGCAGAGGCAACCGTATCGTAAAACAATTGCTTGTCAACAACCTGTGAGCAGGAGAAGGTGAAAATAATTCCACCGCTTTTAATCACCTTCATCGCCTCGGCATTTAATCGTTGATACCCCTTCACCGCCTGGTGGCGTGCATCGCGATGTTTGGCAAAAGCCGGAGGGTCTAATATGATCAGGTCGTATTGATTTTCTTTTCCTTTTAAAAATTCAAAAGTATCAGTTGCTGTGCAGGCATGTTGTTCGGCATTAAATCCATTCAGTGTAATATTTTTGCGGGTAAGCTCAATTGCTTTTTCGGAGGCATCAACGGAATGTACCAGGGCGGCTCCGGCTTTTAGTGCATACACGGAAAACCCACCGGTATAGCAAAACGTGTTGAGCACGTGCTTTCCTTTTGCAAAGTCACCCAACAGTTTTCGGTTTTCGCGCTGATCTAAAAAGAAACCCGTTTTTTGTCCTTCAATAAAATCAACCAAAAATTTATTGTTGTTTTCAAGAATGGGTTGTGCTTCTTTTTGTTCTCCAAACAAAAACCCGTCCTGTTGCAGGGCTTTAACTTTGTCGGGTAAGGTTGCGCGACTTTTGTAATAGACAGCCGCAAGCTGTTCGCCCAAAACGGTTTTCAATGCTTCGGCAATGCGCCCACTATCTTTATGCATTCCTGACGAATGTGCCTGAACAACAGCAACCCGATTATATATATCTACAACAAGTCCGGGTAGTCCGTCCCCCTCACCGTGTATCAACCGAAAAGCGTTTGTTGAATCAGAAGGCAACCCCACACTTTTTCTTAACGCAAGCGCCCGGCTTATTTTTTCTGTCCAGAAATTTTCTGCCGGAGGTTCAGAGCCGAACGATAAAACACGAATGGCAATGCTGCCTTGCTGGTAATGACCGTAACAGAGCACAGCCCCTTTATGGTCGCATACCTCAACCCAATCGCCTTCCTGAATACTACTGTGAAGTTGATGAATACCGCCCGAAAAAATCCAGGGGTGCTTTCGCAGAACAGATTGCTCTCTTCCCTTTTTTAAAACTACTTTTCCTGCAATCATTTAATCACACGCAACAAGTTGTTGAAATTGCATAACATGCAAAGATGCTCTATATTACTCGACTTAAACAGCTCCGCGCAAACCAAATTGCGGGAAATGCGTAGATAGTATATCCGGAGAACAAGAAGGCGTTGAACAGGATTCAGGCATATTTTGACAATCAAAAACTGACAAAATTTCTTACAAACAGCGTTTTTTATGCTGATTTGAGCCTTTTGCCGGATTTTTGCATATCGCGTAACTAAAAAACTAAAAGGAGGTTTACTATGAAGCGTTTTACAACACTTTTTATCGCAGCAATACTGGGTAGCCTGCTCACCCTTGCGGGCTACGAATATTTTAAGAAAGATGACGGGGTGAAAATTCAATATGTTGGCGAGTCGCCAATCTCGAAAGTAAACTATATGAGCGGGGCATCAGCCACGGTGCCCACGAGTTTTGCCGATGTTGCCGAGAAGGTTACACCAACCGTTGTACACATCCGCTCAACGCAACGCGCATCACGCCAGCCCAATAATTCTATCGACCCGTTCCGCGAATTTTTTGGTATGCCGCGCAACCAAGGCCCAAGTCAAAGTTCGGGTTCGGGTGTTATTATTACCGAAAGCGGTTACATTGTTACGAACAATCACGTTGTTCAGGGAGCCGAAGTAGTGGAAGTTACACTTAACGATAACCGCACCTTTAAAGCAGATGTTGTTGGTACAGACCCCGATACTGATTTAGCGGTTATCAAAATCAGTCAAACTGGTTTGCCTTCGTTAGCCTTTGTTGACTCCGACCATGCACGGGTAGGCGAATGGGTGTTGGCTGTTGGCAATCCGTTTAACCTTACCTCAACCGTTACGGCAGGTATCATCAGCGCGAAAGGAAGAAACATAAATATCATTAATAGCAACCGCAGTGTTGAAGAACTGCAAGAGCAGGGAAACACCGCTATTGAATCGTTCATTCAAACAGATGCGGCTATTAACCCCGGCAACAGCGGAGGCGCGTTGGTTGACATGAACGGAGGCTTAGTGGGAATCAACACTGCTATTGCCAGCCGCACCGGTTCATATTCGGGTTATGGTTTTGCGGTGCCTTCTAACATTGTAAGTAAAATTGTTGAAGACCTGATGGAGTTTGGTGTGGTGCAGCGTGGTTGGTTAGGTGTTGAAGTGAGGAGCGTAAACAGCGAACTTGCTAAGGAATATGACCTTGAAATAAACGAAGGTGCATTTATTGCGGGCTTTTCCAAAGACAACAAGAGCGCAGCAAAAGCAGCGGGTATTAAAGAAAACGATGTGGTGGTAAAAATTAATGAAACGCCTATTCGCTCCAGCACAGCGTTGATTGAAACCATTGGCCGTCATCGTCCGGGCGATAAAGTGATGATTACCGTTAACCGGAAAGGAAAAGAGATAACCTACCCGGTGGTGCTGAAAAACCGCGATGGTAGCGTGGAGGTTGTAAAAGCGGAAGAGCGCAGTGGCATTGTCGCGCTGGGACTTGATGTTGAAGAAGTGGATGCCAAAGTGTTGAAGCAATTAGAGATTAAAAACGGAGTGCGCATTAAAAAATTAGGTAACGGAAAATTAGCACGCAGCACCGATGTGCGCGAAGGCTTTATCGTAACTAAAATAAACGATGTGCCCGTTAAATCGGTTAAAGAATTTAATGAAGAAATAAAAAAGAAGAAAGCTGGTGAACTTGTTATCCTTACGGGAACGTATGAGGATTTTCCGCGCGAGTTTAATTATGCTTTCAGGATGTAGAACTAAACCTAATGTAGATGAGAAAACTGTTTAGAAAAGGTGAGCGTGTAAGAAGTAAAATTGACGGAAAAGTGATGGAGGTGTTGCGCTACCTGAAAAACAATGTAGTGGAAGTGATGACGTTTGACCTTCAGTCGAAAGAAGTAAGGAAGAAGCAAGTTCGGGAAGACAAGCTTTCAAAAGCAGCGTAACTAAAAATTCGTGTTGTGGGAACATAACCCGTAACACGAATTTTAAACTTATTGATACCTTTGTGGTTAATACCTTAAAAGTTAACCGCTATCAAAAAATTCGATATTCCCGCATACTACCGGTCGTCTATTACCGGTAAAGTAAAAGAATCGCGCAGAGCGAAAGACCCGCGCAAGCAGGATTTTACCCCCGTGTTTCTTGATTTCGGCCCCGTTGGTTTTTACATAGCCCGCCATTTCGGTTTTTGTTATGGGGTGGAAAATGCTATCGAAAAAAGCTATAAAGCGCTGGAAGAAAACGAGGGCAAAAAGGTTTACCTGTTAAGCCAGATGATACACAACCAGGAGGTGAACAACGACCTCCAAAGCCGGGGCATTCAGTTTATCATGGATACGGACGGCACACAGTTTATTCCGTGGGATAGTATTGGCAAAGATGATGTGGTGATTATCCCGGCCTTTGGCACCACGTTGGAAATTGAACACCTGTTGTTAGATAAGGGTGTTGAAGTTCAGAAATACAACACTACCTGCCCGTTTGTAGAAAAGGTTTGGAACCGTGCCGAGAAGCTCGGTAAAGATAAGTTTACGGTTATCATTCACGGAAAGCCCAGGCATGAAGAAACACGCGCAACGTTTTCGCACAGCGCCAGCACGGGGCCTTCTGTTATTGTGCGCGATATGGAAGAAGCCAAACGTCTGGGCGCTTACATTACCGGCCTTAAACCGAAAGAAGAATTTTACGAAGAGTTTGCAGGGAAGTTTTTGGAAGGGTTTGATGTTGAAAAAGACCTGATGCGTGTAGGCGTGGTGAACCAAACCACGATGCTCGCCTCCGAAACGCAGGGCATTGCCGAGTACTTTCGCTCACTCATGATTGAAAGGTATGGCGAAGAAAACCTGAAGCAACATTTTGCCGACACCCGCGACACGTTATGCTACGCCACAAACGATAACCAGGACTCGACCTACGAATTATTGGAAACCAATGCCGACCTCGCCATTGTGGTGGGCGGTTATAACAGCTCCAACACCTCGCACATAGTTGAGTTGTGCGAACGGAAATACCCAACCTATTTTATCAATTCAGAAAGTGAAATAAAATCAGCGGAAGAAATTCATCATTTTCTGTATCACGAAAAGCGAAAAGAAATCACACATAACTTTTTGCCGCCAAAGGAGCAGGTAAAAATTGTGCTTACCAGCGGGGCCTCCTGCCCCGATACACTGGTTGACCGCGTGTTGCAAAAAATGGTTTCCTTCTTTCCGGGGAGCCGTTCGATAGAAGAGGTGATGAGGGATTTTTTGTAATGATTCGTTTGCCGATGGGATGAACTACCGAAAAGCTTATATCAATGAAGCTCTGAATCAGGAATTAATAGAAACGACCCGCACCTTCGCTGACTTTTAGAAAAGAATATCACGGACAGCCAATCATTCAGGCTTTCACATGACGACAATTCTTTCTCATAAAAATTTGTGTAGCTAAATAGCTGCATTTATATTTGTAGTCAAATAGCTACATAATGAATTTAAGACGAGACGTATTTCAAGCCATTGCCGACCCTACAAGACGGGCGATACTACTGTTGGTTGCCGCGCAATCGATGACCGCAGGTGCAATCGCTTCAAATTTTGACACCGCCCGGCCAACGGTTTCAAAACACCTGCAAATTTTGACCGAGTGCGAATTGCTTAAACAACAGCAAAACGGCAGGGAAATGTATTATCATCTGAATGCAAAAAAGATGAAAGAAGTGGCCGATTTTATTGAGCCGTTCCGCAAAATGTGGGATGATAGGTTTAACAAGTTAGAAGCCGTAATGAAAAACTATAAAAAGAAATAGACAATGGAACAGAAAACAAAAATACATGCTGAAGATGGCAGACAGGAAATAATCATCACAAGGGAATTTGACTTGCCGTTGGAGTTGCTGTTTAAAGCTTATGAAGACCCCGAACTTTTTGAGCAATGGATGGGAACGAAAGTGTTGAAAATGGAAAACAAAACGCATGGCTCTTATGCTTTTGAAACATCATACAACGGAAACGTGGTGTTTCGTGCAAACGGTACAATACACGAATTTGTGCCGAACCAAAAAATTACACGAACATTTGAGATGGAAAACACACCGTTTCCGGCACAGCTTGAATACTTAGAGTTTAAAAAACTAACCAGCGACACAAGTAAACTAACCATGCACATCGTGTTTAAATCCATTGAATTCAGAAACCAACTTTTGCAAATGCCATTTGCACAGGGTCTTAATATGGCACACAACAAATTGCAGGAAATCGTAAACAAATTAAAATAGAGAAGTTATGACAAAGAGAAACAAAAGTATTTATTGGGTTACAACAATATTTCTGTCAATCGGAATGACGGCAGGTGGCGTACAACAAATGCTGCAAATCGGTGGCTATAATGAAATAGTAAGTTCATTGGATTATCCGCTATATCTTTTAAGCATTCTTGGCGTGTGGAAACTATTGGGCGTTATTGCCATTCTCATCCCAGGATTTCCGCTGTTGAAGGAATGGGCTTACGCAGGATTTTTCTTTGCCATGTCAGGTGCGTTTGTTTCACATTTAGTAGTTGGGCAGGCATTTATCGAAGCTGTTCCGTCATTAATATTATTATCGATAACGGTTGTATCGTGGTATTTCCGTCCGGCTCACAGAAAATTATCAATCGCGCAACAGTGAAACTTACATTTAATCCGCAAGTAGATAAATACCTGATTGACTGGATTGAATAGTACGACCTCAGCGGAGTCCAGCGTTTCCGTTTTAATCCCCTCGTAGAAAAATGCTGTATATTCGAGGGTTGTTGGAAAATTAAAGAAATGAAACCCACACCCCTTACCCATTCGCTATTCGATAGCACGTTGTTTAAGAAAACAATAACTGTTGAGCGGAACGAGTTTTTAAAGACCGGTAAAACAACCGACACCAACGTGTATTTTATCGAAAAGGGAAGTTTGCGGGTTTTTGTGCTCGATGGCGAGGAGGAACGCATTGTCCGGTTTGGGTATCCGGGCAATATGATTGTTGCGTTAGATTCGTTTTTAACAGACCAACCATCCGATTTTTTTATTCAGGCAATCAAAAAATCAACCTTGCGCATGGCACGCAAGGCCGATGTGGAAAAGTTTATCTATGCTAACGAAACAAACCTCAACTGGTGGAATGCTGTACTCGAAGACTTAGTATTGCAGCAAATGGAACGCGAAAAAGATTTACTCACCAATTCGCCAGCCGAACGTTATAAACGTGTGCTGAAACGCAGTCCGCAGTTGTTTCAGCAAATTCCCAAAAAACACATTGCCAACTATTTGCGCATGACGCCCGAAACGCTGTCGAGGGTCAAAAAGTCTTGATTCCAATCAAGGTTTTGTTAGGTAACACACTCAATCTTTGCAGAAAAAACGGAAATGAAAACCGAGGCATTGCTCACCGAACTTACAGCGTTAGCCACACAACACCGGCAGTTTGCAGAAACGTTGTTAACCCGCACGGATGCAGAACTGAACTATCGCCAGCAGCCCGCAAGCTGGAGTGTGCTCGAATGCCTTGAGCATTTAAACCTGTATGGAAACTTTTATTTACCCGAAATCGAAAACAGGATACGTGCTGGCAAGCCGCAACCCAATGCTGAGTTTCATAGCGGTTGGTTAGGTAATTATTTTGCGCAAAGCATGTTGCCAAAAGCAAAGCTGAATAAAATGAAAACGTTTAAAAACATGAACCCGATAAACCGTGTGTTAAACAAGTCGGTGTTGGAAACGTTCATCCACCAGCAAATCAAATTGCTTGAGTTACTGAACGAGTCGCGCCAGGTTGATTTAAGCCGGGTAAAAACAAGCATCAGTATTACCAACCTTATCCGGCTGCGGTTGGGCGACACGTTCCGGGTTGTGATTTATCACCAGGTGCGGCACATTAAACAGGCAAACGATGTGTTGTTGTCAAGTACTAATCACGCAAGTAAGCGGGAGATTGTTCTTTAACGCTTCCTGTAAACCGGCTTCAGCACCTTTAACTCCCCATCCGTTTTCGGAGGAGTTAACCCCAACAAAAAAGCAACAAACGGATAGACATGAATGTTTTTAAAAACGGGTAGCGTTGCACCCTTTTTTATGTTGGGGCCGTTGGCGTAAAAAATTCCGCGCATCTCTGTTACAGCATCAGGGTCGTACCCATGTGTACCAAACACCGGTGATTGAAGCCTGCCGAAATGGCGGCTGTTCAGTTGAATGTAGTGGCCGGTGTTTGCCAGCATCAACACATCGCCCGCACGATAATGGTTGTAGTTCCAGTTGGCCGGGAAATCTTCGCGCCTGTACACAACAAAGTTTTCTTCAACGGCCTTTAAGGCATTGTACAAAGAGTCAACGTTGTTTGTATAAAGATGCGCTTGCGTTCCGCTAACAACAACACGAACGGTTGTATCGGCCAGGTTAACGAATTTGCTTAACGTAATGTAGGTTTGTTCTTCCTGTTTCAGTTCCAACATGCCATGATCAGAAACCAGGATAACATTTACCGGAAGCTTTATTTTTTTTAGTCCATTCATCAGGTAACCCAACAGGCTGTCGGCTTCGAGCACGGTTTTTTTAAGTTCTTCTGAATTGGGGCCGGTGTTGTGTCCTTCAGAATCAACCAATGAAAAATATAACGAGATAAAATTCGGGCGATCTTTTTCGGGAAGTTTCAGCCAGTCCATTGCTTGCTCAACCCGTTTAGTGTTAGGCATGCCCGCGTTGTAGCTGTAATAATATGTGGGAAATTCTCCGAGCACCGGTGCTTCCGATCCTGCCCAAAAACACGAAGCCGACTTCAAGCCTTGCTGTTGGGCTAACTGCCACAGTGGTGTGCCCCCATAAAAGGCAGGGTTCTCAACCATATCGCGGTTGCGCATGGTGTAGTTAAGGTCGAGCCTTTTGTCGTAGAAGTGATTATCAACTAATCCGTGATGCCCTGGATACAATCCTGTTACTAAGGTATAATGATTAGGAAACGTTTTGCTTGGAAAGGAAGGGATCATCCCTTCCGCGGAAGCGCCATTCTTAATGAAGGCGTTAAAGTTTGGAAGCGTAAACCGTGATGTGTAATCGTAGCGAAAGCCATCAAACGAAATAAGGATAACATAAGGCCGCTCTTTTTGTTGAGCACACGCGGCAAAGCCAACTGACAGGAAAAGCCAGAGAACGAAACGCATTTTTTCTGGAAAGATGGTAAGAAAAAAGGGCGACTGCCCTTTATTTTACTTTAGCGGAACTTTTCTTTTTGGATTCTTCTACACGCTTGCCATCGCGGTGCTCACCGAGGATGGTAACATCTTTTGTGATCTCATACATGCGGGCTGCCTGCATCATGGCTTCGCGAGTATCGCGGATGATGATGGTTCCGGATGATTTTGATCCTTTGTTGCGGATTTCAATATAAAAACCGTCTTTTTTCTTCTTTGGCAGTACTGGAGGTCTTCCCATTTTCTTACTCATTATGTTCGTTTTAGTTAAAAAAAGGCACTTTCAAAACCCATTCAGGGGGGAATAGGTTCAATGGCTGCGAATATCGTCATTTTTTGTGAAATTACCCCGATAAATCTTGTGTATTTACTTGTATTACAGGTTATTGGGCGATTGTGCATAAATGTAAAATGTTGTTTGGCGATGCGTGCGTGTAACCTCATTCTGTGTTGGTTTTTGTGGGTAATTGGCTTACCGCAGATGGAGTTGTTTGCCCAGGAACCGGACTCAGCACGTCAACTTGGCGAGGTGGTGGTTCGGGCGTATGCCTACAACCGTGCTGTTGATGATGTTCCGGCTACGGTAAACAAAGTGGGCACGGTTGACTTGCAGCGTTTTGCTGCCGGTACGTTTGTTCAGGCGTTGAACACAGTGCCCGGTACGCGGTTAGAAGAACGCTCACCCGGCAGTTACAGGATTTCCATTCGCGGCAGCACGTTACGTTCGCCATTTGGTGTGCGTAATGTAAAAGTGTACTGGAACGAATTGCCGCTTACCGATCCGGGGGGCAACACCTATTTCAATCAGCTTGATCCGGCCATGACCGGCTCAATGGAAATCATTAAAGGCCCCGGCTCAAGTTTGTATGGAGCGGGAACCGGGGGCGTGTTGCTATTGGAAAGCATCAAACCAAAAAAAGGAAACGCACTTCATGCCGGCTTTCAACTTGGTTCGTTCGGCAGTGAGTTGGCTTCGTTTTCTTTTGAAACAGGAAAAGAAAAATTCAGCCAGCACACACAGGTATTGCATCAGCAAGCCGATGGCTACCGCAACCAAACCCGTATGTCGCGCGATGTTATCAATCATGTGCTTCACGCAGATATTAGTAACGACCAATCCGTAACGGTGTATATTTTTTACAGCGATCTGTTTTATGAAACACCGGGCGGATTAACGCTGAATGAATTTAATGCAAATCCAAGACAAGCTCGCCCGGCAACGGCAATACTTCCTGGTGCGGTGCAACAGAATGCGCGCGTTCACCTTCAATCGTTTTATACAGGGGTTAATCATGAATATCGGTTTTCAAAAAAGCTCCAAAACAAAACGGGAGTGTATGGCAATTTTGTCAGATTTAACAACGCAGCTATTAGAAATTTCGACCATCGTAATGAACAAAGCGTAGGCGCCCGTTCAGTTACACTTTTCAATCATCAGGTTAACGATGTTCAGTTCACCGTGTTGGGTGGAGGCGAATTTCAATGGGGATTGTTACCAACAAAATCGTATGAAAACATTAACGGAAAAGAAGGCTTGCTGTTAGCGGATGATGAAGCATCGGTTTTACAATACAGTGTATTCGGCCAGGGTGAAATGCGCTGGAGAAAACTTAATGCAACAATCGGCCTTAGCTACAATGCACAAACATTAACTTTTCACAGACTATCGGATGTAGGTTCTGCACCGGAACAACTTGTGTACGACCCGGTGTTAATGCCCCGTGTTGCATTGTTGGCGAAAGCATCAAAAAATTTTACAGCTTTCGGAAGCATCAGCAGTGGATTCTCTCCGCCCACGTTGGCGGAAATAAATGCGTCAAACGGTGTGTTCAATCGTGCGCTTGAAGCGGAACGCGGAATAAATTACGAAGCCGGACTGCGAATGAAATTTTTTGAACAACGTTTACGGGCAGATGTAACAGCATACTCGTTTGGCCTGCGCGAAACAATTGTGATAAGACGGGAAGAGGATGGTGCAGAATATTTTATTAACGCGGGCAAGACAGACCAGAAAGGAATTGAGCTGATGCTTCAATATTCAATTAAGCTGAGCGAAACGAATTTTATTAATGGCGTTAATTTCTGGTCGAACTATTCTTTGAACCGCTATTGTTTTAAAGATTACAATAAAGGTGAAGATAATTTTTCGGGCAATGCGTTAACCGGCACGCCTGATTTTGTATGGAGCGCAGGTGTTGATGTTACGTTACGCCCCGGTGTGTATGTAAGGCTGACAAATTTATACACCGATGCGTTGCCATTAAATGACGCCAACACCATGTATGCTGATAGCTATTATCTGGTGGGCGTGCGTGCAGGGTATCGGCACAAACGTTTTGAAGTTTATGCCGGTGGAGAAAATTTGCTGGACGAGCGTTATAGCCCCGGCCATGACCTGAATGCCGCAGGCGGAAGGTATTACAATACCGCAGCCGGGCGAAGCTTTTATGGTGGAGTGCGGGTTAATCTTTCGTTTTAGTAACCGGAGTTTTTATGCAAAGGCCTGCTTGTTGCCCGGATTTTAAAGATTCAGCTTGAAAATATTTTGAAGCTATACGTTAGCTGTCGTAAATCTGTTGCGGGCTTTGCTTAACTTCATATCATGATTTCTCGCCTGACCCTGTCTTTTTTGCTATTGGCTGCCCTTTCTGCACAGGCGCAGAAGTTCTCAACACGTTTCCGAAAGATAGACCAGGTCGCACGCCCAAATTTCGGGAACCTGTTTTCTGTTTTGAAAGACAAGGAAGGGTATGTGTGGTCGGTAACGGAGAACGGCCTGGTTCGGCATGACGCTTCCAATGTTTCGCTGTATGCAGGCAAGGCGCTTCACGCAGAAGGCAAGGAGCGCCCGGCAGCACGAATTGTTTTTGAAGATTCTTTGAAAAACCTTTTTACTATTACGTCAAAAGGAAAAATTCTTCAGTACGACCGGCTGAAAGATAAATTCAATCATGTAAACGACAGCAGCACACGGTTAGGTACTTCAGCACGGGATGTATTGATGGTCGGAGATAGAAAGTATTGGGTCGCACACATGGGTGAGGGCCTTGCGTATATTGACCTGGACAATAAAATTATTCGTTGGTACAAGAATGATGCGAATAACCCTAAAAGTTTGCGCGATAATTTTGTTACCGCAATCACCTACGATAAACGCGGAAAACTTTGGGTTGCAACAACAGCAGGTCTTCATTGTTACAATGAAGACGCTGACAATTTTGATTATGTAGAATTAAACAATCAAAATCCTTCAGACACTTATCGCTATGGCGTGCTCCGTTCCCTTGCGTATGATAGCCTGACCGACCAACTCTTTGTCGGCACTTATGGGGGACTTCATATACTGGGTCTTTCTGATGGCAGACACGAACACGTGCTGCATAATCCGGGTAATGCCAATAGTCTTTCACACAATTCCATTTTCTCCGTTATTTACGATAAGCGTTTCAATGGCTTATGGATATGCACGTACGGAGGGGGATTGAACTTTTATGATCTTAACGACCGCGCATTTCAACATTGGTCACATGATCCTGCCGACCCGATGTCTGTCGGCTCCGATAATATTCCCGGCATTTATCTTGACCGTGAAGGGTTACTATGGATTGTTACGGCAGAAGCCGGATTTTATGTGCTAAGCACCAGGGCACAGAATTTTCATCACATAGTTCATCATTCAAAAAACCCGACATCAATATCTAACGGCTTGGCACGTGCGGTTTATGCCGAGAGCGATTCAATAATCTGGATAGGCTTTAACGGAACAGGTCTGAACCGCCTGAATTTAAAAACAGGCTTTGCTACCCGTTATGTTCATGAACCAACAAAGGCCGGTAGCATTGCCCACAACGCGGTAATTGCTATTGATGGCGACAAGCACGGAAGAATTTGGGTTGGCCTTGAAGGAGGAGGTGTGGCTATTTATGATCCACAAAAAAATTGGTTTGACCATCTTCAATATAAAAGCAACAAGACCGAAATCCTGAACAATGCCATTTCCGGGTTGTTGGTTGATGATGAATTGGTTTGGATTACAGCATATCGCACACCGTTGACGGTGTATAACATGGAAACAAAAAAGTATCTCCATTTCAATGCCGATTCGTTGTGGAGGATGGGTATAAGCTTTCACTCCGTGAGGAGAATAAGGAAGTTTGAAGAGAATATCCTGTTCGAAACGAACTACGGCACAGTAATTTTTGATAAGCAAAAGCAGGTATTTCAAAAGTTATCACGAGGCGATGAGCAGGTATATGTTGTTTTTGTAGATGATGGGGCAGAAGCCTTTGGATCATCCGACAAAGAAGTTCAATTGCTGTTATCCGGAAATCAGATATACGCAGCAGAATACCGCCCTGGAGATTCGCTGAAAACCAAATTACTCTATGACGGGAGCCGTCACGCTTATCAGTTTAATGATTTGGTTATGGATAAAAACAGAACACTCTGGATAACAACAAATGAAAACCTGGTTCGATACAACACAATCAATAAACAAGAAAGAATTTTTGACGATACACAAGAACTTGATATTTCGGGAGTCAAATATGGCATGGAAACAGACCGACAAGGGCGCATTTATATAAAATCTAACAACGGGCTTGTTTGGTTTGACCCTATGAAGATGAATGAGAATGAAGACGAAGCCGTTGAAGTGAAGTTCACATCATTTAAAATTTTTAATCATGATGTGCCCATTGGTTTTGACTCCACAGTAAACAGAAGCCGGTTAGATCAACACATAGCCTATACACCAAAAGTCAGGATAAGGCCATCGGAAAATTTTTTCGGCTTTGGGTTTTCTGCACTTTATTTTGAAGGGCTGAAAAAAATTAATTACCGGTACAGGCTAAAGGGGTTTAATGATGATTGGGTTGAGAACGGAACGACAAATTTCGTGAGTTTTACCGGTTTGAATCCGGGTCGCTATACATTAGAAGTAACCGGAACCACTAATCCGCAAAAGTGGTACAGTAAAATTACGACCATTGAAATTGAAGTGCTGCCGCCCTTTTGGAGAACTTGGTGGTTTATCACAGCCGTTGTGGTGTTGGTTGCCGTTTCACTATACGGAACACATCAGTATAGGGTTAATCAAAAACTTCAGGTAGAACGGCTGCGCACAAAAATTGCCAGCGATCTGCATGATGAAGTCGGGTCCAGCCTGACACGCATTTCTATTTATTCTGATTTACTGAACAGCGGTGTAGAGGAAAGGCAAAAACACGATTACCTGAAAAGCATCCAGGAAACAAGCCGCGAAGTGGTTGGCACTATGAGCGACATTGTTTGGTCTATTGATAACCGAAGCGATAAGTTGGGAGATTTATTATTGCGCATGAAAGATTTCGCCTCGCAACTTCTTTCTCCACGAAACATTGAATTTGAATTTATCACACACTTTCGTGATGATAGTATTATTCTGTCGCCCCGGTTAAAGCAAAATCTCTACCTGATCTTCAAAGAAGCGTTACACAACATTGTAAAGCATGCACAGGCTAAGCGAGTGCGTATAAACATTGGCAACAATTCGTCAGGGTTTATCATGCGGATTAAAGACGATGGCATCGGATTGAAAGACTCTACCAACACAACCGGCAATGGGTTGCGTAATATGCAAAAACGGGCTAAAGATATTGGTGCGCAGGTGAATATGGCCAATCAAAACGGAACGGTAATAGAAGTATCACGGGGAACGCTTGTCTGACACCCCCCCTGTTTATGGGGTTGAACCGTGCACGGGATAGCTGGAATTTTAACATTAAAAACAGCTATGAAAAAACTATCAATCCTTTTCGTCTTGTTGACGCTTTCCGGTGCTGCGGCATTAGCCCAGAGCAAAATTGAAATCAGTGTTGTTGCTGGCCCAAGTTTTACCAGTTTTGTTGGAGCCGATGCCGAAGACTGGGGCACGGTTGGAGAGAAACCAAATATGGCTTTTCGTTTTCATGGAGGAGCAATACTTAATTATGCGATTAACGATAAATTAGATGCCATATCAGGATTACAATATTCCGTGAAAGGCGCTGTTTACAAAGGAACGGAAATGGGGCAGCAAGGAAATTTTACAGCAAAGTACAGTAAGGTTTTAAGCTATATTGATATTCCGTTGTCGCTTCAGTATTCTTTCTCTGAAAAATTTGCACTGCAAGGCGGAACACAAGTAAGTATATTGGCCAGTGCTAAAGTCAGGAACAGCGAAGAAGTACAAGATCAGTTTAACCTTCCGGCTACGGAAGATGTAAAAAAAGATTATAAAGGAATTGACCTTTGCCTGAATATCGGCCCCATATATTCAATATCTGATAAACTGAGCGTACAGCTTCTCTACCAGCATGGCCTGTTGAAAATCGGCCAGTACACAGATCACGGAGCAAATGTTTCCTATAATGTGATGAACCAGGGTTTTAAATTATCTTTGGTTTACGTAGTGAAAGAATAGTAATGATCCTTGTCGGCATTGTTGAAGATGATAACCAGATACGCAGCCTGTTGCAGCAATACCTCGACCGGCAGCCGGGGTTTTCCTGTACGTTGGTATATAATTCAGTAGAGAGCTTTCGCAAAGCGCTTACACCCGAAACACAACCCGATGTTCTGTTGATGGACATCGGGTTGCCGGGTATGTCGGGTATTGATGGCATGAAACTTATCAAACAGGATTACCCCGATACAGACATTATTATGCTGACTGTTTATAACGATGCCGACAAAATTTTTCAATCGTTATGCTCAGGCGCTACCGGTTATCTTTTAAAAAATACACCACTGGAAGAAATCAAAGAAGGCATTGAATTACTTACCCGTGGAGGTTCGCCCATGTCGCCACAGATTGCCCGCAAGGTTATAGATTTTTTCAGCACAGAAAAGAAGGCCGTTACCTCGCCCCTTTCTGAAAAAGAAAAAGAGATTGTGGTTGGCCTTGTAGATGGCCTGAGCTATAAATTAATAGGCGACCGCATGAACATTTCCTTGGAAACGGTTCGGTTTCATATCAAAAACATCTATCGTAAACTGCATGTGCACAGCAAGGCAGAGGTAATCAGCAAATCATTAAAGGGCGAAATTTAATTGTCCTTCTTTTCTGACATTTTTGCAAGAAATATTACATGTCTTCATAATATCGTAGAGGGATGTTTAATTTGAGCAACCAAAACCTAATCCCCTCTGAATGATTGGTAATTTTTTCAGGGTTGCGCTTCGGAGTTTCTACCGGAGAAAACTCTTTTTTCTAATTAACCTGTCAGGGCTATCCGTAGGTTTTGCCTCCTTCCTCACGCTGTTTTTTTACACGAGCTACGAGGAGAAATACGATCACTTTCAGGAGTATAAAGACCGGCTTGTGCGGGTTAAAATGATCCGGAATAATAAAGGTGTACCTCCCCGCGAATCCGTTTATGCCAGTTATGGCGCAGGTTCCGACATTACCGAAATTTTTCCCGAAGTTGAACGGTACGTCCGCTTTTGCCCTGCAATTTCATTGGTGCGTTATGACGACCGCTGGACAAAAACCGAGAAATCCGTTTATGCCAGCGAGGATTTCTTTAAACTATTTTCCTTCCGGCTGTTGAAAGGCTCTGATTCTTTGGCTTTGACCAGGCCGCACACTCTGGTCATGTCCGAATCGTTTGCGCGGAAGGTTTTTGGCGAAGAGGATCCGCTTGGCAAAATGGTAGATTATAAGGGCCGGGTGAATTACGAGGTAACCGGTGTATTTGCCGATATGCCTCCAAACAGCCATATAGAATTTGACCTTGTGCTTTCTTTTGAAAGCTACAAGGCGGTTATGAATAAAGCTATTCTGGATGAACCCTGGCGTTGGGATGGTTTCCCTACCTACCTGTTGTTAAAGCCGGGCACATCGGCTAAAGCGCTGGAAGAAAAGCTGCCCCGGCTGGTTGAGGAAAAGGTTGGTGAATACCTGCGGCAACAGGATGCTGAACTGAAGATTGAGTTGCAACCCATAACCTCTATTCACCTTAACTCCAACTACGATGGCGAGTGGAAAAAAAATGGCGATGGGAAATTGATTATTTACCTCAAAAACATTGCACTGGGAATTTTGTTGTTAGCGTGGATCAACTACATCAGCCTGGCTACGGCAAAATCCATGGAACGCGCCCGTGAAGTGGGGGTACGAAAACTTGTGGGCAGTTACCGATGGCAATTGATGGTTCAGTTTTTCGGAGAATCATTTCTGCTGAATACCGTGGCGTTATTAGTGGCCATTATTGTCTTGTTGATTGCCAAACCGGTTTGGCCGGAGTACATCGCAGATTTCAATCAACTGGCTGTGCTGTCAGCGCAGCAGTGGATTATTGTGTTGGTTTTTGTGCTGGTGGGCGGAGGGCTTATGGCTGGTCTTTATCCTGCATTGGTGCTTTCGGGGTTTAACCCGGCAACAGTATTGAAAGGTACTTTTGCCGCCACAAGCAGGGGCAAAGGTTTTAGAAAAGCGTTGGTTACGGTGCAGTTTATCGTATCGCTTGTGTTGGTCATCTGGATTTATGTAGTTGGTCAGCAGATTAAATCCATTCGCAACAAACCGCTTGGGTTTGAACAATCGGCCCGGCTGGTTATCCGCGAGTCGGAAGTGTATGATTCACTTTTTGACAGGAACTCAAGTGCGTTCAGGCAGGAGTTAACGCGCCTGAATGGTGTTGAAAACGTTACCTATACGCACATGTTTCCGGGTCAGCCGGGGTTGCCGTGGTCCAGCAATGTGCGCAAAGTTCAGGCGCCTGCATCAGAATCTGTTAACCTGGATTTTCATTGGGTTGATGAAAACTACGATGCTGTATTGGGCTTGCGTTCATTGGCCGGTGATGGCTTTAAAGAAACCAGCGAGCGGAACAAGGAAATTATGATTACGGCCAGCGCTGCCAGGGCGTTGGGGTTTGCCCATGCCGATGAAGCAATCAACGAAAGGATATTGTTTTTCAATGATACGGCACGGATCGTTCGTGTGGTGGAGGATTTTCATTTTTACTCGCCCCGTGAGAACATCAAACCGATGGCGTTTTTATTTGATCCCTCCCGCGGGTTCCAGTATATCGTAAAAACAGAAGCCGGGAAATCGAGGGAAGTAATACAAGGTGCAGGAAGTTTATTCACCGAAATATTTCCGGGGCAAACATTTGATTACCAGTTTTTAGACGATCACTATAATCACCAGCACGAATCCGATCTTCGTTTTGAAAAAGCGCTTGCGTTTTTCTCCGGCCTTTCGGTTTTCATCACCTGCCTGGGGCTTGTGGGCATGTCGGCTTTTACGGCACAGGTGCGTAGGAAGGAGATCGGGATACGAAAAACATTGGGGGCATCCTGGCCGGAAATAGTAATGCTGTTGTGGCGCGAATACGTCATCATCGTTCTCCTGTCTGCTTTAGTTGCCGTTCCCGTGGCCTGGTACATTGCCGATAAATGGCTGACGGATTTTGCCTTGCGTATAAATCTTTCGCCCTGGCTGTTTGTTGTGCCGGTGACTGCGCTCATGCTTATAACCCTGCTGACGGTTGCCTTTCAAACCATTAAAGCCGCCCTTGCCAACCCGGTTGATAGTATACGACACGAATAGTATTTTTTATAGATAAGGTAATGCCGGAAAAGAAAGAAGATAAAAGGAAACTATACTTTATCGGCATTGTGCCGCCTGCACCGGTTTTTGAAAAGGCCTTACAGGTAAAGCGATATGTTTATGAGCAATACGGGAGCAAGGACGCGTTAAAATCTCCGCCACACATTACCCTGCACATGCCGTTTAAATGGGATGAACAGAAAGAACAAAAGTTGATTGGTTTGTTAACAGAATTTGTTTCAACGAGCCAGACACAGCCATTTGAATTGCGATTAAAAAATTTCGATTGTTTTGAACCGCGCGTAATTTTTATTGCTGTTGAAAAATCGGAACCCCTATTGCTTTTGCAGAAGGAGTTAATGCGGTTTTGTAAAACTAAGCTAAACCTGTTTAATGCAACGTATAAAGACCACGCCTATCACCCACATCTTACTGTTGCGTTTCGCGATTTAAAGAAAGCAACTTTTTACAAAGCATGGGAAGAATTTAAGTCTAAGGAATTTAAAGGAGAATTTGTTGCAAATGCCATCACGTTGTTAAAACACAACGGAAAGAATTGGGACGTGCATCGTGAGTTTAGTTTTATATAAGTTGTTGACTACTCACAAAACGACCCTTTGGCAATCCAAAGTTTTTTAACCTCGAATAACAACGTTCCGCCCTGCACAGCCGGGTCATTCTCAAGGATTTCAGTTTGCACGTCATTGTTAAGCACGAGAATGCTCCCTTCCTGGTCGCCAAACGAACCACGCGTAATTACGTTGCTGTTTGCTGTTATTTGATTCACATATTCTTCATGCTTTTTTAACAGCGTGGCGTAATTGCCAACCGTTTCTTTAAGAATATTTGCCCTGAAGCGAATGAACGTATAGCTAACCATTTCAAACGGTTCTTTTGCCTTACAAACGTTGCCTGTATAGGGTAGCAGTTCAAGTTTCCAGCGATTTGCCTGGATGCCCGGGTCGGGGGCAAGCCATGAATGGACCTCATCAAACGAAGTGGTGTTGAGAATAAAAATTCCGCCCCCGCCATCAAAAGGCCCGGCAGCAACAAGTTTTCCTTCAGCAGCCAGCCGGTTAATGTTTGCCAGATGGCCTTCCATAAGTTTGTCGCGTTCTTCTTTAGGCAGTTCGGGCAGGTCTTTACGAGTGTTGAGAAACACGAACGTGTACTGATTCTGTTGTGCCAGGGAGCCAAAACTTATCAGGATAAAGCAGAGAATGAGGAGGCGCATAATTTTTTCTTTGTGTCTCGGTGCCTTAGTGGCAAAGACTGTATAATATGTCTTCATAATTAAAACTACTAAAAATCTAAAAAACCCGAAAACACATAAACCCGAACCGGAAAAATTAAACACTCAACCGAATCATAATGCTTTGATTAAGGCTGTATATAGTTTATCAAAATCTTTTTTGGTGTTGTACACATTAGGCGAAACCCGTATGGCATTTCCCCGAAAGGAAACATAAACGTTATGTTTCTGCAATGAATTTTTTACGCTGTTCATATCAACGCCTTCCGGCAAACGAATACCAAACAGGTGTGCCCCACGCCAGGGTTCATCTTCAATCACAAATCCTTTCTCCAAAAGTTTTTGCAACACGGGTTGCCCGATAGCCCGACAATACTCCTGTATGCGCTCTGGCCCCCAGTTGTTTAATTGCTGAATGGCTTTGAGCAACATGGGCACTAAAATAAAATTACTATGCTCGCCCACTTCGTACCGTAACGCACCGGGCTGATAGTTGTGTTCGTATTGCACAAGGCCGGCAAAGTCTTCGCTGTTTAACCGGTTAATCCAGTTTTCTTCAACGGGTTTTCCGTTGTCGAAATACGAACCGTAGTAAGCAAGACCAACGGAGTAAGGTCCGAGCAACCATTTATACCCGGCACAGATTAAAGCATCGGGTTGGATGCGTTCAACGTCAAACGGAAACGCACCAACAGATTGCGTTCCGTCAACAATCAATAACGCACCAACTTCATGTGTGCGTTTACGAATGGCTTCCAGGTCAAACCGGGTTCCGTCTGCCCAATGCACATGACCAATGGCTACCGCTTTTGTGTTTTCAGAAATGCTTTCCAGTATTTTTTCATTCCAATGCTTGCCGCGATTGATATAATCGTCAGGCGGTGCAATTACTTTTACGTCAGCTCCCGTTTCATCGCATAAGCTTTTCCAGGGGTAGTAGTTACTCGGAAATTGTTCGGCCACAACTAATATATGTTGCCCTTTTTCTATGGCGATGTTTTTCACCGCGTTGGCTATGCCATACGAAACCGAAGGAATAACAACGATGCGTTTAGGGTCAGGCGCATTGATGAGCCGGGCATATTCAGCGCGAAGCAATTCCGTTTCGGCAAAAAAGTTGGGCTGGGTAATGGCCGAGGGGTTACGCTTTTTACGCACACCCGTAACGCCCGCCTTTTCAACACTTTTCAGCAAGGGCGACATATACGCACAGTTCAGGTACGTTACCTGGGGAGGCAGGGTAAATTTGGCGCGTTTGGAGGTTAGCATTGGGTAAATATTGAAAAATAATTAAAATTTATTGTTTATCGATAAATAATTTACTTCATTCGCTAATGATAAAGATAAACCTATGAAAACATTGTCCAACAAAATCCTCGTTTGGGTGGTTAATATATTCTTTTTTGGAACCATCCTCATAGCAGTTCTGATAACAGGTGTTTACGCCTGGAAGGAGATATCCGGGCGACCCGAAGAAAACTTCTTTGTTCAGTTTAAAACGGGCACTTACTTTAAAATTGATCAGTCGGAAGCAGTTGTAAAAGTGGTTGATGAACAAATCGACAATCCCTTACTGGTTACGAATAGCCTATCTGTAAATTTTAACACGAAGAACTCCGTTGTCCGAATTTTTTTAATTGGTTCGGCCATCCTGATGCTGGGCTATTATTTACTAATGTTGTTCGTAGTGAGAAAAATTGTTCTTTCGACACGGCATGAAACACCATTTGTCGAAGCCAATGTTTTCCGCTTGCGTATGCTTGGAATAATGCTGTTGTTAATAGAACCGCTAAGCTGGTTAGGTAAAACTATCATGCTGAGAAATCTATCCACTTATGTAGAAGTGGAATTTTTTAAAAAGAGTTATGATCAACTTTCTCTTGGTGTTCCTTTTCAATTTTTCTCTACCTGGATTATTGCCGGAGTGCTTGTATTAGTTCTTGCAGAGATTTTTCGCTCAGGTATTGCATTGAGAAATGAGAGTGAACTTACAATATGATGATCATGAAAATCAAACGAAAAATATCACCCCAACTATTTTTAATGCTGAAGATCATTTTAATAATGAATGGCCTGTCATCAATATTACTTACTATGTTATTAACAGGAAGCCTGATGGTGGAAGGCTATATGAATGGCTTTGATGCGGAAGAAGCAAGACTTCCTGTAGTAAAAATTAGAGATGCTGCTTCAGATTCATTGCTTCAGGAGGCGGAAGCATACACCCTTTTTTCGAGACCGATGCGCGCTGAACTACGTACTGAACTTCCGTATATTAGTCGCTTCATCGTTCCTCTTATTGATCTTAGAGGCATGGAGCTATCAATTCTTAATCTATTTTGCTATTCACTCGTAACGTATTTACTGTTTCGATTTATACATGATCTTTCATTGGAACGACCGTATCATTTAGCCAATCATAAACGCCTTATAGTAATAGGTATAGTTTTGATTGTTTGGGATTTTATTCGGTTTAACAGAGATCACCTTATACTAAATAGAGTGGTGCATAATTTGACTGAAGGACAATTTCGATATGATTTTCCTGGAGAATATTATAAAGTTGGACTTGGTGTTATGGTCATAATTGGCGCCATGATTTACAAGCGGGGAATTTCGTTGCAACAGGAATCTGAACTTGTAATTTGAGTATGCCCATTATTGTAAATCTTGATGTAATGCTGGCGAAGCGCAAGATGCAGTCGAAAGAACTGGCTGAGCGCATAGGTATTTCACTGGCCAATCTCTCTATTCTTAAAACCGGCAAAGCCAGGGCGATCAGGTTTTCAACATTAGAAGCTATCTGCAAGGAGCTTGAATGCCAGCCGGCTGATATTCTTGAATACCGGGAAGATTAAGCTCTGTATAAACCAGAAAAATTGCAGGAGAGATATTCAAAAAGAACGCTTCCCGGTTTAGAGGAAGCGTTCTTTATTAGTAAAGCGCCAGAATTACTTACGCTTACGGTTTTGCTTTTTACGCTTCTCATTTTTCATCTCACGCCACTTCTGATATTGTTCATCTGTTAAAATAGATTTAACAGTTGTGTCGTATTCGGTTTTTAGCTTTTTAAACTCTTCCTTCTCGCCTTTGCCATCTTTTTTCAACTCACGACTTTTTTCCCTGAACGCCTTGCCTGCCTCCTGCATTTTTGCAGCCTGTTCATCAGAAAGCGACAGGTCTGTTTTTACACGCTCGCGGTGTTTATCAACACCCTTTTTCCTGTGCTCCTTTCGTTTTTCCAAACGCTGGGTTTTATGTTCTTCCCATTTGGCGTTTTGTTCCGGTGTTAGCACAGCCTTGATTTCATCTTTTCTCTCTTTCATAAGAGATTGACTTTCCGCCCGCTTCTCCTCGCGTGTTTGTGTTGAATCCTTTCTCAACTCCACGTGCCTTGTCGCGTACTTTTTGTTAATTTCGCGGATAGCTTCATCCTGGTTATCATCCAGCGACAGTACAGTCTTCATTGTTTCTCCATAACCGCCAGCACGCTTGTGCCGACCGTCTTCGTGCTGCGCAAAAATGATTGTACCCGTTATCATTGCAGCAGCCAACATTACACTCTTTTTCATAATCATTTTTGTTTTGGTTATGATAGCAGGATTTCAAAAATGAAGCCAGAGTTTAACGAAAAGGCTAATTTTTTAAAGAAAGTTCTCTCAATAGATATTCACAGGCACATTGTACAAATCCGGCATCATACTTGTTTATACAGCGCCCTTTTTCTGTAATTCTGCTAAATATTCCTCTTACTTTTTATTCCAGTCGAACGTATTAATCATGTGCATAATGTCTTTCTTCATGTATTCAATGGCGGGCTTCAGCGAGTCGTTGTGCACCTTGCTGTTAAAATAAAGCGCCCCACGAAGAAAGTTGCTGGTTGAGTCGGTAATGGTAAACTGCATTTGGCTGGGCACATCGCCATCAAGCTCGGCTATTATTGCCGTTCTGCCCGATTTTGTTGTAGAAAAAACTTCATCAATGGCGTAGGCTTTTATCTGGTGCTTGGCTACCAGCGTGTACACATCGTTCAGGAGTTCTTTCAGCAATTGTTCGTTGTTGTTAATTTCTTTGTAGGTAATATGCACGTTCGATTGCAGTTGCGGGTAATACACCTCAATCCAATAGCGCTCATGAAACCCGGCAGTATCGGGCAACACTTTTGCGTGCTTTGAATATTCAAATGTATAGGGAAAGGTGTCGGGCAACGGGCGGTATTCAGGTTCGGGCAACTCCAACCGGTTATACCCCAATGGTTTCGGCAGGTAGTCGCGTTGGCAAGCGGTAAGAACTAACAAGCCACATAACACAATTGTTAATTGCCAATTGTTAATTGTTAATTTATTCATGCACCCGAACTTTTACTCGTTTAATTCGTCTTTTATCCACCGCTTCAATAATAAACGTAAACCGGTTATACTTTATTTGGTCGCCCGCTTTCGGAAACCCTTCGTTTATTTCAAGAATAACACCTCCAAGCGATTCGCTTTCGCCCTTCACCTCATCAAACGTACCGGCATCAATATCCAACGCTTTGCAGAAATCCTGAAGCGAAATTTTTCCTTCGCAGGCAAAGGTATTGGCATCAAGCTGTTGGTAGGCCGGATGCGCCTCATCAAACTCATCGTTAATCTCCCCGATAACTTCTTCTAAAACATCTTCTAAGGTAATAAGCCCGGAGGTTCCGCCATATTCATCTACTACTACCGCAATATGCACATGCTTTTCCTGAAAATCTTTCAGCAGCGAATCAACTTTTTTTGTTTCGGGAATAAAGAAAGGTGCGCGTAAAAGTTTTTGCCATGCAAACGTTTCATCCTGGTCAATGTACGGGAGCAGGTCTTTAATGTAGAGTAGCCCCTCAATCTTATCCAACGATTCACGATAAACGGGTAAGCGTGAGAAGCCCGATTTATTAACGAAGCTGATTAATTCATGGAAACTCAATTCAACATCAACAGCCGATATGTCAACGCGCGAGCGCATAACCTGTTTTGCATTTAGTGTTCCGAAGTTTACAATGCCGCGCAAAATTTCTTTTTCTTCTTCTGTGGTTTCTTCTGTACTGGTGGCAAGTTCAAGCGCCTGGTTCAATTCTTCTACGGTAGTGTGGTATCCCCTTTTTTCAACGCGCTTCTCAACTAAGTTGGTCATCGCCATTAACGGAAAGGAAACGGGCCTGCATAGCACTTGAAGAACAACCCACACACGCGCCATAAGTTTTGCTATGGCATGATTGTTTTTAATGGCGTACACCTTAGGGGCAATTTCGCCAAAAAAAGTAAGGAGAACAGTAATAACAAATGTTACCACACCCACAATCAGCTCTTCGGGTTGCCTTGTGCCCGAAAGCTCCCACATTAAAAATGTTGAAAGCGTAACCACGCCAACATTTACCGTGTTGTTCATAACAAGTATGGTGGCAAGCAGTAATCGGGGTTTGCCCAGCAACGTAACAATAATATTATCGCGTGTTTCGCGACTGTTGCGGAAACGCTCAAGGTCTTCGGGCTTTAGCGAAAAGAAGGCAACTTCGGATGCCGAGATAAGCCCGGAGAATATCAGCAAAAGTGCAATTACAGCAAAGCTGACTAAGTGCATCGGGCCGATGCCGGAAAAAAGTTGAAGTAACGTATAACTGGGAGGCTCGTCCAAGCGGGTATGGCTTTAGTGAAACATTATCAGAAGGGGAGGTCGTCAGAGCCGCCTGTATTGGCAGGTGTGTTCACGCCTTCCGAATTACCTGGTCTGTTGGATGAGTAGCCGGAATCATTACCCGAACTTCCGCCCGACCCTTTAGGGGATAGCATCGTCATATTATCAGCCACAATTTCTGTTGTGTAACGGGTAACACCGTCTTTTTCCCACGAGCGCGTACGAAGTTTCCCTTCAATGTACACCATGTCGCCTTTGTGCAAATATTTTTGTGCGATTTCTGCAAGTCCACGCCACAACACGATATTGTGCCATTCGGTAGTTTCTCTTTTTTCGCCTGTAGTTCTGTCTTTATAGGTTTCGGAAGTTGCCATAGTGAAGTTCGCCACAGCAACACCATTCTCTAAGTTCCTCACTTCCGGGTCGCGACCTAACCGACCAATTAGAATTACTTTATTTACACCTGACATATTTCAAAAAATTTATTCAAGACTAATAAATGAAAGAAGTCATTGCAAAAGCGGTGATGTGACGCCATTGCAATGACCCTTAACCAGTACAAAAGTACCAAGTTTTGCTGAAACTATAAAAGGCCGAAATCATGCAAAAAACGGCCAATTAATACAGGCTTAGGCAATTCCGATACTTTCTTTACAGAATAAAAGCGCAACCGTTCGGGCAGTGCAGCAGGCTTTTTCTTTAGTGTGATGAGTGCGAAACGCGCATAAATAGTCTGGTGGCTGAGTACGTGCTTGTATGTTGTTGAGATTTCTTTTGCAGTAATCTGCGATTGTATTTTTTTTAAGAAAGGGTTTTCATCAAAAGCCTTTTCAGGATTTGTTGCGCGGTTGTTTTCAATCAGATAAAAATCGTACAACCCCGTCCAGATGTCTTTACCGTTGCGTATATTCATGAGCAGCGATTGATTCGATTTGATTACATAATAATTGAAGTAGCGTTTCCGGTTTTTTTTCGTGGTTAGTTTTACTGGCAGCAGGTGTTGCGCATCGTGCTTGTAAGCAACACACGAAGCCCGAAACACGCACGTTTCGCAAAGCGGATTTTTAGGCGTGCAATGCAGCGCACCAAACTCCATTACGGCCTGGTTAAACAAGGCCGGGTTTGCATTGCCAAGTAATGTGTTGGCTAATTCAAAAAAGTGCTTTTTACCGCCTGGTGTGTTAATGGGCTTGTCAACCCCAAACACACGCGCCAACACACGAAACACGTTGCCATCCACTACGGCAACAGCCTCGCCAAACGAAATAGAGGCAATGGCTGCGGCCGTGTAATCGCCCACACCGGGTAGTTGTTTTAATGCAACAAACGATTCAGGAAACTTTCCGTTAAAATTTTCCGCAACCGTTTTAGCGGCTTTGTGCAGGTTGCGTGCCCGTGTGTAATACCCAAGGCCCTGCCACAGGCGCAGCACTTTTTGCAAGGGCGCCCCGGCCAAATCGTGTACCGTTGGGAACTCGCGAACAAAATTCCGGTAATACGGCAGACCCTGGTTTACCCTCGTTTGTTGCAGAATTATCTCCGACAGCCAGACCTTATAGGGGTTTTTCGTGTTTCGCCAGGGCAGGTTTCGCTTGTTCTCTTCGTACCACTCAACGACTTTTTTAGAGAAATACCGATTATCCATCCCCCTGATTATCAATTTTTTCAATATTAATTTTTAATTCTGAAGCCACAAATTAACTTTGGCCTCCCGTTACATTTTAAATCATACAACCGTGACCAAAGCAGATATCATTAACGAAATAGCCGACAAAACCGGTGTTGACAAAGCAGACGTTACCGCATCGGTAGAGGCTTTTTTCAGTGTGGTGAAAACGAACATGGCCAGTGGCAATAATATATACATTCGTGGCTTTGGCAGTTTTATTAATAAGAAAAGGAAGAAAAAAATAGCGCGTAATATTTCACGCAACACGGCATTGGTAATTGACGAACATTATGTTCCCAGTTTCAAGCCGGCCAAAATTTTTGTTAACAAAATCAAGAATAGCGAGAAGGTAAAGCAGTTGGCTGATAAAGCCTGATTGCACGAATTTCAACAGGCCTGATCAGGCGAATTCTCTATGCTCAAAAACCGGATAATTTTACTTGTTGTCAGCGTTGTGCTGGTTGTGCTGTTATTCATGCTGCCAAAGGTAGTGGTGAAGAATGACGACCAACTGGCTGCCGGGGATTCAACCTCGGTGCAGCAGATTGACCCGCATGGCGCTACCCCCGTTACCCTGCAAGAAGCCATTGCGCGTATGCGTTCCGGGCATGGGGCTTCAACTGGTGAAAAAAGTGCTATCTTTGCCGACTCTTTGGCCGACCTGTATTGGGAAGCGGGTAAATTCGACAGCGCTGCCTGGTTTGCCAATGAGGCTGCAACGTTCTTTAACACTATGGAAAGCTGGATTAAGGCCGGTGATAGCTATTACCAGGCTTATACCTTTTCCCTTGACCAGCTAAAACAGAATGAGCTTGCCGAAAGTGCCCGACAGTATTTTTCAATGATTTTGAAACGTAATCCGGGCAACTTAGAGGTAAAGACAAAAATGGCCATGACCTATTTATCGACAGCCAACCCCATGCAGGGCATTACGCTGTTGCGTGAAGTGTTGGCTGAAGACCCTAAAAATGAGTCAGCGCTGTTTAACCTGGGCATGTTGTCCATTCAGTCGGGGCAGTACGATAGGGCTGTTGAACGCCTGAAAGAACTGATTGAGGTAAACCCGAACCATATACAGGGTCAATTGCTGTTGGGCGTAGCCTTTATGAATAAAGGCAATAAAAAAGAGGCACGCGAACAGTTTGAAAAAGTAAAACAATTGGATGCCGACCCGGCTGTTCAGGCAACAGCCGATTCGTATCTGAAAGACTTAAAATAAATTATAAACCGCACCCCCGGCCACAGGCAGGAGGGGGTGAAAAAATTAAAAAACTTATGCCGAGCGGAAAGAAAAGAAAGAAGCACAAAATGGCAACCCACAAGCGCAAGAAGCGCCTGAGGAAGAACAGACATAAGAAGAAGTAATCCTGCCCCCCTGACAATCAGGGGGCAGGTGCTTTCTGTTCGGGAGCCGTACACATCCGGATTTTTTTAACCTTAAATTCTATCGTTTTGAGTAACGAACTAATTATCAGTAACGCTCAGGACGGATGTCGTATAGCCCTGCTTAGAGACAAAACGCTTGTCGAATTTCACCAGGAACAGGAAGGAAGTAAATTCACCGTTGGTGATATTTATCTGGGCACTGTAAAAAAAGTTGTACAGGGCCTGAATGCCGCATTTATTGATGTGGGCTATGATAAAGACGCTTTCCTTCATTATTTAGACCTGGGGCCACAATTCAGTTCGTTACAAAAATTTACGAAGCTGGTTCGGGCCAAAAAAATTTTCGGCAAGCTGGAAAAATTTACCCTTGAACCGGACATCGACAAGCATGGCAAAATTGGCCAGCAGTTGGTAAAGGGCCAGTTGATACCGGTACAAATTGTAAAGGAACCCATCTCTACAAAGGGGCCGCGATTATCCTGCGAGCTATCATTGGCCGGGCGCTATTTAGTGCTGGTGCCTTTTTCTAAAACCGTTAACGTTTCGAAAAAGATAACCAGCAGCGAAGAACGCAGACGCCTGTTGCGCCTTATTCAGTCTATTAAACCCGAAAACTTTGGTGTGATTGTTCGCACCGTAGCCGAAGGAGCAGAAGTGGCCGAACTCGACCGCGATTTGCGTAACTTAGTGAAGACCTGGGAAGACGGCATTACCCGCATGCCCGAAGCACAGCCGAATGACAAAATCATCGGTGAGCTTAACAAAACCTCTTCGCTGTTGCGCGATTTGCTCAACGAATCATTCGACAACATTCATGTTGACGACAAGAAGATTTACGAAGAAGCCAAAGTGTATATTCGCTCCTTTTCGCCAGAGCAGGAGAAGATTGTAAAATTCTATAACGGTCGCGCCAAAATTTTTGAGCACTACGGAATTGAAAAGCAAATCAAGTCAGCGTTTGGTCAAACCGTAAGCTTACGCGGAGGCGGTTACCTGATTATTGAACACACCGAAGCGTTGCATGTAATTGATGTTAACAGTGGCAACAAATCCAACCGCGAAGAGAACCAGGAAACAACAGCCATTTCGGTAAACATTGAAGCCGCAAAAGAAATTGCACGCCAGTTAAGGCTGCGCGATATGGGCGGCATTATTGTAGTGGACTTCATTGACATGAAGAATCCGGATAACCGGAAAACCATTTACAAAGTGATGAAGGATGAAATGGCCAGTGATAAAGCCAAGTCAACCGTGTTGCCGCTTTCCAAGTTTGGACTGATGCAGATAACACGCGAACGGGTGCGGCCACAGGTAAACATTGCTACGCTTGAAGCTTGCCCGGCCTGTAACGGTACCGGAAAGATTACCGCGTCCATTCTTGTTTCCGACCAGGTTGAAAAAACATTGGAGCATTTGTTGGTGAAACAGAACGAGCGAAACTTAGTGCTTGCGTTGCATCCGTACCTACATGCTTACTTTACCAAAGGTATTTTTTCACAGCGTGTAAAATGGTTTTTTAAATACAAACGCTGGGTAAACGTAGAAGCCGATACCTCTATGGGCCTGACCGAGTTCCGGTTTGTAAACAAAGAAGGAGAAGAAATTCAATTGAATGCATAGCAGATTCTGGTGCGTTTCTTAAAGCCGGATGTTGGTAGCAGTTGGGTTGGCTCGTGGACAGAGACAACCAAGCCGACAATTTTTCGGCCGACTAAACACAAATTGACTTTTGAGCTATGACGACAAGATTAATGTATATTGAATTGAAATCTGGTTATTCGGACAACGGACCAGCATGGATTGGACTGGTGACATTCTCTCGGACAATGAGGACAATTTATTTCAACAATAAAGCATTCGGTAAAAAACGCGGAATCGGTTCAAACTTCTACGACATTGAGACAGGTAACGAATACTGGGTTTCAGGAGTCAAGAAAAATGGAGAAGACCGACATTGGGCTGGAAACGGAAAAATACTTATCGACAAAAAAGTAATTGACGACTATCTAAAAATTACCGGGGACGAGAGACTCGACAAATCAAAATTTGAAATAACAGAAATTAAAGAGACGAGAGACAAAAAGGATTTTGTTGAAATAGAAAATCAAATCTACGAATAAGGAGTTGGGTTTCGTTGACAGTTGACAACACGCGGACTTAAAACGAACAGTTTACAGAAAAATAAAGAGAGCAACTGACTACAAAAGACGAAACCCAACAGCCGGCAACACAAGCCATAAAACATGGCGGGGTAAAGTGTAAGCTGAAAGTTTTATCTTCGTTTAACGTTTGGTCACGTGGGGCAATTTTACGTTTCAAAAGCCCGCCACGTTTTATAGCCGGACGTTGACGGCTGCACCCATGTCGGGAAACCGTTATTTGTTGTTTTCGAGTAACTTCTTGCGTGTTGAGTTTACGTGTGCCCCGTGAATAAACATAAGGGGTGTATACAGAAAATAAACAAAGCCTGAAGTCATTTGACCAAGCCTGGTATCGCCAAACACGGCTGCAAATATTGCTGAAAGTACAGGCACACTGGCCATTAAAAGATTTGTACGGATACTTGTGCGTGTATCAAAGCGTTCAATCTCATTCAACCCTAATTCATCGGCTTTTTTAAAGGCGTAATGATACATCACGGTGAGCACGATAAAAATTGATGCAGCACCAAGTCCGTAAATAACCATAAGCTCCGTTACCGTGCCCCCTTCCATCATGAAACTGTACTCCTGCCAAAATTCCTGGCTATTGCCGTGCCGGGTAATGTGAATGAAATTCATGAACAGCACAACCAACAGGCGAGCAAGAAATTTTAATGGGTACACATAAAACAACACAATAAACAGAAGCACGATATTCAGAAACACAATGTACTTGTTTCGGAAACCGTAGCGGAGAAAGAAAATAAAGTGCTCATACCACACTAATGAAATTAATGCGATACAAATGGCAAAGGGTACGAGATCTTTAGCAAAAGCTTCAAGTTGATAGAATGTAACAGGCGGTGTAGCTGAAATGAGCAGCAAGGTAATAGCCAACGCAAACACGCCATCGCTCAACGTTTCGATGCGGGAAGTTTCTTCGCCCCTGAACCGAAATTCTTTGTTCATGCCGATACGATGATTTTTAAGTGATTCGCGTATCATAATTACGGCTTATGTTGATCGGGCGGAGTAATGAACGGTGAAGATTGCTGGTGCAATCGTATGGCTTTCCGGGAAAGAATAAGCCCAACTATTAACGACACCAACGCGCCAATCCAAACACCCGGCTTAAAGGAGATGAACAAAAAGTAATCGTATGCGCCATGAAAAATAGTGGCGATGCCGAGCGCAGCAACGCTGTATAATATTTCGTGCCGGTGTGTAAACTTGGCTTTACCGAGCATATACCCCATCAGAATGGCAAATGTAGCGTGAGCAGGCACGGCTGTAAACATTCTTACAATGCCGGTGGCTACACCGTATTGAAATACATAACGCACATTCTCTAACGTAGCAAATCCCATCCCGACCATTACGGCATACATAATGCCATCGAAAGGCTCGTTGAAATTTTTGTTGTAGTAAAGTATAAACCGGATAAAAATAAACTTGCTGAACTCTTCGATAAGCGCAACCTTAAAGAAGGCGTTGCCAAACTGGTGCAGCACATCATCTTCTTTAAAACTCACAATAAAATCTAATGGCCAGCTAATGAAAAGTGTAATCAACGTGCTGGCGCATCCGTACAGAAAACTTTTGAAGAGCAGGCTTAACGGCTCCGGCTCATGTTTGTCTTTGATATAAACATAAACGGCAATGGCAATTCCGGGGGCGAGCGCCAGGGCAAGAAGGATAAGAAAACTCATGCGCGTGTTTTAAAATTCCAATCGGTTATCCCTCGTCAGATAGGCTCACTCCAATACATCTTCTATCGCATCCAGCTTGGCCTTGGTGTATTTGCCGCTTGTGGCATAAACGATTGTTCCATTTTTATCTAATACAAAAAAGTAGGGTATGTCTTTCTTTTCAAAGTCGAGGGCTTCCTTGTAGGTTTTTAGTTCGCCCTTATAGAAAAGAATATAGGGCAAAAGTTGCGGGTCAACATTTTTAATAGCCTTGCGTTTGGCTGTGCCGGTAGCGGCAGCATTTACACCGGTAAACATAGGCACAAAGTACACGTTTACATCATGCCCGAAACTTTCAAACAAACCTTTGTTTTTTTGGATGAACTTTTCAAACACCGGCTGAAACCAACTGTTTAGCTCATCTTCCGATTTTTTGGAATACGCCAGTCCTAACAACGTGAATTTTCCCTGAACATCATCGGGTAGTTTTACAACTTTATCTTCTACTGTTTCGGCTTGTATATCCGGAAACGTTTTTCCGATTACTTGTGCAGAAACCTGTGAGGCGCCAACCATCAGGACAATAAAAAGAAGTATGCTTGTTTTCATCAGATTAAAGGTACTTAAACAAGAGATGTTACGCAAAAAAATAAATTTGTTATCTTTAAATTTCGTGCCAGTTTATCTGCCATTAAAACAGCCTGTTATGAAAAAACTATTAGCCTTAATACCATTAATTTATTTTCTGTACACCGTTCCGGCAAATGCCCAGGTAGGGTTGCAGGTGGGTGCAGTTGCCTCTCCCGACTATGCCTTTGTGCCCTATGATAGTTTGGGCAAAGTAAGCGGAGCAATTGGGTTCACTGTTGGCGTGTTTTACAAATACTGGCTAACCGACCATGTATCCATACAGCCTGCATTAAATTTCCTTAACAAACGTTGGTGGGAAGAGCTGGATGACGGGGGCACGTTTTATATAACAAGAGTTTCGATGAACTACATAGAACTGCCGGTGCAGGCGGTTTTTACTGCGAAGAAAACAAAAGGTTTTTTTGTAGGGGGTGGCCCTTCGCTTATGCTTGGCCTTTCGGGAGAAAGAACAGTAACGGAAGAGGGAAATGTAATAGAAGAGGATGAACTTAAACCGGGCACGGAAAGCGCCCCCGAAAAGAAAATGACCGTAGCGGTTAATGTTATGGCAGGCTATGCGTTCAAACGTATTTTGGTGGGGCTTAATTATTCAAAAGGCATTACCAACCAACCGGCTAACGATGATGCCAATCATGGTAATGTAAGTAATGTGAATTTGCGCATCAGCGTTTTGTTTGGGAAACAATAGGAAGGAAGTTCAACACATTCAACTGACAAACTTATGCACTGGATTTACCTGATTATTGCCGGCATTTTTGAAATAGGATTTACTACAAGCCTGAAGATGAGTAGCAACTTCACCGTTACAAAATGGACGATTGCATTTTTTGTGTGCATATCGTTGAGCTTTCATTTTCTGAATCAGTCTATTAAGGTTATTCCAATCGGCACGGCTTACGCGGTGTGGACAGGCATTGGTGCGGTGGGCACGGCACTTATCGGGATTTTCTTTTTCAGGGAATCAGCAGAGTTTTGGCGATTGTTTTTTATCCTCACACTGATTGCGTCTATCATAGGGCTGAAGTTGGTATCGCCTTATTGACTTTTCATCAGCAGATAACCTTCGCAGTTATGAAAGATAAATTCGTTATTTTCTTTCCGGAAATTAATGGTGTTGAACACTACCCTGGCATTTCCGTTTTCACTGGTTAAGGATAAATTTTCCGGTCGTACATTCGGATAATTTCCTTCTGATTCTGAATGTACAACGTGTTCCAGAATAGGGGAAACATCAAATTCAACTGAAAAGGAGTCTCGTTTGATAACTAATCTTGTGTTTTCCGTTATAGCCGCTACACTTTCTTTATAAGCGTAGGTGTCAAACGACAGGATGTAATCAAATCCTTTGATGTCAAGGGGCTCATCAATTGCCTGTGCGGAAAAATATTCAGCCGCATTTTTGATATAATCATATCTTAACCCCAGGTATTTTCGTATCGCTTCTGTTCGTTCATACTTTTTGCTGTATCGCGATAACGTGTCGGTACGTGCAACTAACGAATCCAACTGTATCGATAAAATATCCTCAAACGGGTCGGTGCCGTAGCGGTGCACTAAGAAGCGAACGAGGTCAGCACCCTCACCGGTATTTTCTGCATTTGTAAACGGAACTAATTTATTGTCAACCACTGCCCCGCGACTTTCAAACCAGGCAATTAAGCGGCTCATCTGCGAGCGTTCAGAAAGTGAAGATGCGCTTTGCGGCCCGATTACAGAGAGCAACGCAAGGATGCACAGACTTATCGGGATGACTTTAATGTTCTGCTGCCTGTCGGTAAGAAAATAAACCGTTATTCCGGCAAGCCATAAACTCAATACAACTACTATGTACCGGCTTTCGGTAATACCATATTGATCGACACGTTGCCACACGGCCAGCGCAAGCAAAACAATAAGCGGAATAAGCAACAGGTAAAACCATTTTGAAAAAGTGGTAATCCAGCGGTTGCCCTCATCGTAGCGAATAGGATAAACCAACAGCAGCGAGAGTATGCCATACACCGCATACCCCAACACCAATGACGATACAATTCCTTCCGGCAACGACCATTCGGCAATTAATTTTATTTCGTAAGCCAATAAAATGCAGAGGTAAACAGTGGCCAACGGAATGAGCACGTACTGTGTAAAAATTTTTAATCCTTTCGGATAAACCTGTATTTCTTCAAGCTCGCTCCAGTTATCGGGCATACCGGCCAGGAAGAAGATGGTATTAAAAATGCCGGCAATAAAAACGAACAGATGACCGTAAATTCTGCCGTCAATATCCAGATTAAAGAGCGCATCGGTACTCACTATGGCAATCGCCAACCCTGCATACAAAACACCGCTATACAGGGCCGACATAAGAATGCGCAGGAAAAGACGTTTGTTGTATTCCCAAAATCCTTCAACAGTGCCGCGCAAAATAAAGGGTGCGAACGAAACCAATAAATGAAAAGCAACAGCAAGAAAACCGAAACGGAAACTGTTAACTTCTTCCTCAATAGGGTCGAGCAGGAAATAAATGCCAACAAGTAAAAGCAGCGCGAATAACTTTATAACAATCCGGTTTTTGCGCGCAAGCGTGTGCGCCTCTTCAAAAACAGTGGTAGAAAGTAGCAGCACTAAACCAAGGTTACAGCAAAGAATGATTTGCAGGAGTTGCGTTTCGTCTTCGTTGTATTCCCGCTCAATCAGCATCATGGCGCTGATAGTTCCGGCAAGTGTAACCAGCATTTCTAAGGGGAAACGTTTAATTACCCCAAGAAAGCCTTCAAGAAGTTTTTGGATTGAGGGCAGCTTCATACAGGAAAGATAAGAAATTTGTTTTGGCTCGGCATAGGGGTATAAAAAAAGCTGCACCAAACTATGTGCAGCTTTGAATTAATACAGTAAAGGCATCTCTAAAACCTTCGTTTCAGGTTTAAGCGTTCTTCCACTTAATAGTACAGCCAATGGCTTTGGTTTTGTTGGAAGGAACATCCTGCGCATTCAACAGCGCGTTAATAGCTTCTTCAACATATTTTTTGTTTACACCGGCAGCATCGCGCGGGGCATCATCAATAGCGCCAATGTAAGCCACAGAAAACTTACCGCCATTGTTCTTTAACAGGAAAACGTGCGGTGTATTGGTTGCGCCAAAAGCACGGGCCACGCTTTGTGTTTCATCAAACAAGTATGGGAAATCGTATTTCTTTTTCTCCGCCAGTTTAACCATTTCATCAAACGAATCCCCAGGAGAAATTGCCGGGTCGTTTGGCTGAATAGCAACAACCGGGAAACCTTGCGAAGCATACTTTTTATTCAACTCAATAATCCGGTCGTTGTAAGCTTTTGAATACGGGCAGGTGTTGCAATCGAAAATTACAATTACACCTTTGGAAGAAGCGTAATCAGAAAGCGAAACCATTTTGCCGGTTACATTTTTCAGTTTGAAATCAGCAACAGCATCGCCTACTTCATAGCCGTTTTTAAGCGGGCTTGCAGCCACAAACAGCACACACGCTATAGCAGCAAACAGGGTTTTCATCATCGTTTTCATATTTGGGGTTGTTAAGGTTTATAAAATTTCTGAAATAAGTTTCTCAAGGTCGCCTTCGTGCAGTTCTTTTTCAACAAATTTTCTTTGACCGGTTTTTCCATTAATGATTATGGTGGCCGGTATAGCGCCCGACCAACCCTTTTCTATCTGGTTTATCCACGAATTGGGGTCTTTTTCGTCTAATATCAATACTTTGGATTGAATCTTTTTTCGCTCAATAAACCGGTAAACAACTTCCGGTTTGGGGTTCAGGTCGAGGTCGAGGCTAACAAAGGTAACGTCCACGTCCTTGCGCTCGGCTCCTATTTTTTCAAAATAAGGCATTTCCTTAATGCAGGGGGCACACCAGGTTGCCCAAAAATTAATGATTTTAATATTATCCGTTTTGCGATTAATATGTTCTTGTAACTGCTTCAGCTTAACAATTTCGGCTTGTTGCTGGGCAAACAGCAGCGAGGGGATTGCAAAAAAGGCCGTTAGTAATAGCTTTTTCATGAGGTATATAACGCCTAAAGGCAAAAGTTGTTCCTTTTATTTGATGCCCGAAAACCCATGTAGGTTTCGGGGCAATAAGTACGCAAAATAGCTAAAATTCAGGCACTTAGAAGCCTATAAAAAAGCCCCTGAAAAGATTTCCACAAAATCACCCAGTTATCCACATTACCGTAATATTAACTGTTAAATTGCTAATAATCAGCTATTTATATGGAGAGAAATCAATCAATTCTTTGTGGACAACTTTTCGGACAGAAAATATTGGCGCCAAAAGTGGCGATAATCTAATTCGCAGATATTCAGAATTGTAGCGTAGTATTAATGGCCGTTTTCGCTATTTTTTGACCATGAAAAATTCAACAAACCGGGTTTGCCGGTTATTCAATATTGAGGTTCCCGTTATCCAGGCGGGTATGGTTTGGTGCAGTGGGTGGAGGCTTGCCTCGGCCGTGAGTCAGGCAGGGGGGCTGGGGCTGATAGGGGCAGGTTCCATGTATCCTGAAGTGCTCCGGGAGCATATCCGTAAGTGCAAGGCTGCAACCCCTAAACCCTTTGGCGTAAACGTGCCCCTTCTCTACCCGGAGATAGATAAACTGATGAAGATAATCGTTGAGGAGGGTGTAAAGGTTGTGTTTACCTCTGCCGGAAACCCCACCACATGGACAGCCCACTTGAAAGAAAAGGGTATAACCGTAGTGCATGTGGTATCGAGTGTGAAGTTTGCCAAAAAAGCCGAGCAGGCCGGTGTGGATGCTGTTGTTGCAGAAGGCTTTGAAGCAGGCGGGCACAACGGAAGGGAAGAAACCACAACGTTTGTATTAATTCCGCTGGTGCGCGATGCGGTTTCCGTTCCGATAATAGCGGCTGGTGGTATTGCTACCGGGCGCGGCATGTTGGCTGCCGAAGTGTTAGGTGCCGATGGCGTTCAGGTAGGTAGCCGGTTTGCTGCAAGTGTTGAATCATCAGCGCATGAAAAATTTAAGCAGGTAATTGTAGATGCCGGTGAAGGCGATACGTTACTCACCATGAAGCAACTTACCCCTGTACGATTAGTGCGCAATAAATTTTTTCAACAAGTTGTGGAGGCCGAGCAGCGTGGAGCAAGCGTAGATGAGATGAAACAACTGTTGGGGAGGGCGCGCGCAAAGCAGGGAATGTTTGAAGGCGACCTTGATGAAGGCGAGCTCGAAATAGGCCAGGTGGCTGCTGCTATTCGCGCGGTAAAACCTGCGGGCGAAATCCTTACCGAAATATGGAATGAGTATGAGGTGTTGAAAAAAGAAATTTGTCGTAATCAATAAGATGAACTTTCTAAAGATTAAAGAAACGTGCCTGTATGTAACAGACCTTGAACAGGCGCGAACTTGGTGAATAAATACCCTGACGTAAAAATAATTGGGCTCACCATGCACGACAGCGAGCGGTACATTCTGCAAATGATTGAAGTGGGTGTGCATGCTTTCTTGTTGAAAAACACACACCCTGAAGAGTTGGAACGTGCCATTTACACCGTTTGTGACAAAGACTTTTACCACAACGACCTGGTGCAAACGTGCTGCGCAAAAGTGTGCGCAGCCAGCTCGAAGCAAGGCGCTCCAATTTTTCGGGGCAGGGTTTGAGCGACCGCGAGAAGGAAATTATTTTGCTCACGTGTAAAGAACTTACCATACGCGAAATAGCCGATAAGCTTTCGCTTAGTGAGAATACGGTGCGTAACCACCGCATTAATATTATGGAAAAACTGGGAGTAGGTAACGTGATCGGGCTGGTGCGCCATGCTTACGAATCGGGGCTGATATCGTAAATACCAGGAAACCCCGCATAGTACAATAGTACTATTTTCACGCGCAAAAAGTACTATACAGCCAGCGCAATTTTGACTAAGCTTTTACTATTGTCCCTCATTATCAGGCACTTATAAAAACAGGCCGCTTCGAAGTACGGCCAACAGGGTTTTCGGCCAAAGTTTCTTAATCACCGTATGCCGACCTTCATCTGTGTTTAAGGAACAGGTTTATGAAAATCCTTGTGGCTCACCGGCAAAAAGAAGTCGCTGATCAGGTTTACAAAATCCTTCAGTACACGAATCCGTACGTTCGATTTTTTACGTCCGGACTTGACGCGCTCATGCTAGCCAAGCGGGAAGAGTTTGACCTTATTGTATGCGGCACCGATTTGCCGGTGGTCACAGGATTTGGACTGGTGTTAGAAACTATAATAAATTTAATACGCTTTTGTTTTTTATTCAGTCTTAACTAGTTATGAAGCATTTAGAGGAAGAGAATACAGTTGCCGTGGTTGCAAGAGCAATTGATTATCTTAAAATATTGGTTTCATTTACAAGTATTAAAGAGCGACTGGTGTCACATCCAGATTATCCGTCTTTAAAAAGTATTTGTGATTCTTTTGACGAATGGAAAGTATTATATCAGGCAGCAAGGCTAAGTCCAACCGATCTTGTAGATACAAATGCCCCCTTTATCGCTCACCTAAACGATAATGGCGAGAAACTAGTCTTTGTACCAAAATTAGGAAGTATTGAGAATGTTAAATTTTTTGATTCCTTGGGTCGAATTAAGTCATCTAAAGGAGTGGACTTTTGGCCGAAATATAGCGGTGTTTCAATTTTGCTTGCTCGTAGCCAAGAGTCCGGGGAAAAGAATTTTAAGATGAACAGGCAGGAGGATATGTTGAATGCCAGCCCTCTATTTTTAACTATCATTGCGATAGTTTTAATATTTTTTCTCTTTGTCTCAGAAAAAGGTCTTCCTAGTCATGCAATTAACATCATTCCTAAGATGGTTGGCTTAGCCGCCTCACTTGCATTGTTCCTATTCTCCCTGAAAATCAAGAACCCAGCAGCGCACATCTGTGAACGACTCCAATTTGGAAGTTGTAAAAAAGTAATCGCTTCGAAGGGGGCAACATTATTTGCTGGACTTTCATGGAGCGATGTCGGGATTACCTACTTCATTAGCACTATATTATTAATTGCCATTGCTACAACTTCATCAGATAAAAGCATAGTAACAGGCTTATCTTTTATTGTTTTGCCATTTTCAATATTCTCGCTCTACTATCAGTGGAAAATTATTAAATCTTGGTGCATTTTATGTTTAATTGTTCAATTGGCAATTTTATTCGATGCATCTCTTTTTCTGATCAAATTTCCTGGTATGCAGTTGTCTCTTGCAAGTCTAATTAAACTACTAATCACGGGCTTTAGCATTTCAGCATTTGTGATCCTGTACAAGGTCTTTTATTTGACAAAGGAACGTCAGTTGAACATCAAATTGGAACATCAAAAATTGAAGCGCAATCCAGTAGTTTTTAATCAACTTTTAAGGGTTGGAAAAAAGTTCGATGCAATTCCGCACAATCAATCAATTTTTATCCTTGGGAATCAAGAAGGTAATGTAGTCATAGACGCTTTTCTCAATTTCAATTGCAACCCCTGTAGAGAGGCCTTTAAAGCGTTAGTTGCCTTATTAGAAATCCAATCCATAAGAATAAATCTTTTGTTTGTGATGAAACCTGAAAATTCAGTGCTCGTTGATCGACTGAGTGCAGCTCAGAATGATCAAGGACTATTCATTGCTCTTATTAGCAACTGGTATGAACAAGAAGAGATCAATCATGTGACGATTTGGGGTGAGGTTTCAGAAAATTTTCGTGAACGTGAAAAAGCTAGTGTATTCCTATTTCAACGATTTGAAGTTAAGGCAACACCAACAATCTTTATTAATGGCTACATGATGCCAAGTATTTATCAAATCTCGGATTTAACTTATTTGATTAATCGATGAGCTAATAACTATTATATGTCAATGCTTAAATATATAGAACGTCTTAAAGCGATGGACAGACTCATCCAGTTGAAGGCTACCGGTACAACTGAAGAGTTTGCACGCAAACTTGATATTAGTCGAAGCACTCTAATGGAATACATTGATGTGTTAAGACAAATGGAGGCACCACTTGCATTTGACCGTTATCGTAACAGTTATTATTATATTTTTCCTTGCAAGCTCAAAATTGGGTATGAGGGAAAGACATTGTCAGAAACGGATCTGTCCGAGATTAATAAAAAGAACCTTCAGAAATTCTGTGAAATACTTAAAGTGCGATAATATGAACAACATCATCAAACTCTTACTTTTTATATCCCTTATTTGTGTTTTAATGAAAGTCAATGCACAAAAAGTTCTAGTAGTAGAAGGGCAGGTGTTAGACAATGAAACTAATGCACCCTTGGAAGGGGCAGCTTGCATTTTTAAAGTGCATCATCACATAGGAGGCATCACTGACAAAGAAGGGAGATTCCGGATTCGGATTCCAGACGGTATGGGTGATGATGTTTTAAGTTTTTCGTTTCTGGGATATGAGCCTCAGAGCTTCACTCTCCAGGAAATTAATCTTTCAGACATATTATATGTTCGCCTTAATCCTGTTTCAATCTTACTAAATGAAGTGACTATAATGGATGATTCGAAAGCCTTGAAAAAAATATTCACGGATGCTGTTAAAGAAATTCCGAATAATTATCCCAACGAACCGCATCTCTTACAGGGCTTTTATCGAAAAATTTCAACTGAGGGAAGCTCATTCACGCACTTATTTGAGGCCGCTGTTGCAATTGAGGATTACGACTATAAAAAACCAATCGGTTCAATTAAAATTGAAGTTATCACATATCGTGAAACTCCGGATAGAGGGAAGGTTGATAGTATTCAACTGAAAGTGAACCAGGCAGTGCGGCAAAATGCCGCAACACAATGGAAAGTTGCTGCCAATCCTCTTTACAGAACTTATGAGGGCAATTTTTTAAGGTTGTTTAAAAATCAAAATAACACGTTTAATCCTAATACTCTTGTGTCACTAATTGATAAGCACTATGAATTCAAGATGGCCGGATACGAAATTGTAAATAATGATACTATTTGTCACCTCGCATTCAGTGAAGGTGTTGTTCCTCAAGATCCATCTGGTCGGAATTACTTTAAAATCAACTTGACAGATAACGCAATCACTGAATTTCAATTCACACATGGATCGCCTGACAGGATTACATATCAATCCACAGTAAGATTCCGAAAATACCAAGGCCGCTATTATCCTGAATTTATTAGAATCACTCAACCCAGGTTCATAAATCGCGAAAATGAATTCAGTGAATATGATATTGAGACATATTGGTTTGACCAAGTCGAGATTAACGATTTCAAAAAAATCCAAACCAAAAAAACAAGTGATCGCCTAAAACAACACCCTGCCGCAACCACTTACAATCCGGAGTTTTGGAAAAAATACACGCCACTAACTAAGCACCCACTTGAAGCAAATGTATTACAAGCTCTTGAAACGAATGGCCCATTAGAACAACAATTTCAAAAAAACAGATGATATGTCGAATATTAGAATTTTAAGAGTTATTACATTTTCAGTTTTGACGTTACTTTTTTCGTGTACCAAGAATGAAGTAAAGAATACCAACAAAATAGTTTTTGTTTTGGATTCGTCCGTGCAAAAAAGAAAACTCATACTAACTTTTTGTGACCGCGATAAAATCACCAATACGCTGTGGGTTCGGAATGGAGATAAAAAAATAATCATAACAAATGCGAGTAATTTCAATGACATTATTTTTTCGGGTGATGGCATATTGCAAACAACATTTTGTTTAGAGGGTGGGGACAGTGTTTTGCTGACATTACGCGACAGAGCCCCTACAATTTCGATTCTTAATAGGGACTTCCTAAAATATGATGAAAATTATGAAGCCCTAGCTTCGCTGCATTTGAGAATGGGTAACCCTCAAGCAATAGATGACTATGTCTACTTGAGTCAAGTTTTGAATGATCCTGCCTCCGGTATCGGAAGAGACTCTTCGTTGTTACTTACTCTTCAGCAAGTCAAGCAGAGGGTACAAACGGAAATTGTAGAGGAGAACCTTTTTATAGATTCACTCGAAAAAAATAATTTAATTTCCCCAAGAGTAGGTAGATTTTTTAAATCCAGAAATTTATTTGTGGGGTCTACACTAGACTTCCAAAAAAACGGAAAAATTAACTTTGCAGATCATAATGTCATAACATCCCTCTTCTCAGCAGAAAATTCCAAGTCCTTAATTGGCCACGTATTTTTTCAACACACGTTAAATGACTATCAAAACTATCTTACTAAATCAAAATCAACCAAGCATAAGATCCAAGTTTATGATTCGATATCTCGTTCAAATGCATTTGATTCAATCACAATGGCCTCACTAAAGTATAAACTGGCCGATCAATTTTATGATGAACTTTCAGAATCAGAAAAGCAAATAGTGAATAAAGTCCTTCTCAAGGACTTTTCGGAAAATGTTTTGAACAAGCTTTTTGAAAACCATCCTATAATTGATATTCTCTCCGAGGATTTCACTTTTACACAATCAAACAAACAACTAATAACTGGTGACCACGTCAAATTGCAATCAAAGGGTAAATTTATTTATGTTAATCTTTGGGCAAGCTGGTGTCTACCTTGTATTTCCGAAATCCCGGAATTAAAAATGATTCAGAACAACTTCAGTGATAACTTAAGTGTCGTATACCTGTCTATCGACAAGGACCAAAAAACATGGGGTAAGGCTACATCAATTTATTTAAACAATTATGGCAACAGCTATTATCTCGATAGCCTTGCGAAGCAACAGCTGTGGGACATATATAAACTCAATTCAATCCCCAGATATATACTACTTGATCGAAACGGAGACTTGATTCATAATAATGCACCAAGACCAGGAATGCGAGAGTTATTGAATCTGATTGAAGTCCAATAAGTTCCTTAAACAATAAATCTAATGTTTCCGCATTTTAAACAATTAGACCAAATGGATTGCGGACCTACTTGTTTACGCATTATTTCGAAATTCTATGGCAAGACCTATCCTATTGATTTATTAAGGAAGAAAAGCTCAATCTCAAAAAATGGGGTGTCTCTATCCGGAATTAGTGAAGCTGCTGAATCGATTGGTTTTCACACTCAAGGAGCCAAACTTACGTGGCAGCAACTTGCAAATGACGCGGTGCTACCGTGTATAGTTCATTGGAAAAACAATCACTTTGTTGTTGTATACGGGATCAGGAGGTCAAGAAATTTTCTCCATTTTCTCGGAAAAAATACTGAGAATTGTTATGTCAAAATTTCAGATCCTGCATTTGGATTAATCGAATACCCAAAGGCTGAGTTCATGAAACACTGGGCCAACTATCATGAAGCTGATGGAAAAAATGGTATAACCCTTATCTTGGCACCGATGCCTCAATTTTACGAAGATGTTAATAGTGCTCCAGAAACAAGAAGATTAAGTTATCTTCTAGGTTATCTAAAACCGTTTAGAAAACTCTTTATTCAAATCATACTTGCTTCATTTATTGGTCTTGTCTTGAGCCTCGCGTTTCCTTTCCTAACTCAAGCGATAGTTGATTTTGGTGTGAGCAACAGTGATTTAAATTTTGTGCTGCTTGCATTGGTGGGGCAACTTGTTCTTTCTATTGCACTTACAATCAATAACCTTATTCGAAGTTGGATTTCTCTCCATGTCACAACACGAGTCTCAATAGTTTTAATTTCGAGTTTTCTCAGTAAGCTCATGAGGCTACCTATATCGTTTTTTGATATCAAGGTTGTTGGAGACATAATGCAACGAATTGGCGATCACAATAGAATTCAAACTTTCCTTACTGGCTCCTTAGTGAATATTATCTTTTCATCCATGACTCTTATAACTTATTCGGTTGTCATGGCAACATATAGTACCAGTATTCTTGCAATTTTCTATTTAGGGAGTTCCATTTATGTTTCTTGGATTTTACTTTTTCTAAGAAGGAGAAGATCCCTTGATTTCAGAAGATTCCAGCATTCTTCTACAAATCAGGGAAATATCGTTCAACTTATAAATGGAATGCAAGAAATTAAACTAAATAATTGTGAAAGGAGAAAAAGGTGGGAGTGGGAAAGAATTCAGGCGCAATTATTTCAAGTTAATATCAAATCATTAACACTTAGTCAAAATCAACAAATGGGTTCTGTTTTAATTGATCAAGTTAAGAATATTATCATTTCCTTTCTTGCTGCAAAGGCTGTGATTGATGGGGGGATGAGCCTTGGTATGATGGTTGCAGTTCAATACATTATTGGACAATTAAATGCACCAATTTTGCAATTTGTTGGATTTACACAAGACGCACAAGACGCTAAAATTAGTCTCGAAAGACTTAGTGAGATTCATGCAAAAGATGATGAAGAAAGAGCTGATAAGCAAAGCTTAAAGTCCATACCAGAGTCTGATATTTTGATTAACAACGTATCCTTCCAATTTGAAGGACCATATTCTGAAAAAATTCTTGACGAGCTAAATTTTATAATACCCCATAATAAAATCACTGCAATTGTCGGAACGAGCGGCAGCGGCAAAACAACATTGATAAAAATGTTGCTGGGTTTCTATAGTCCTGTTTCTGGCTCGATAGAAATCGACAAAATTTCCATTGAAAAATATAGTCCTAGCTCTTGGAGATCCAGATGTGGTGTGGTTATGCAGGATGGTTATATATTCTCTGATTCAATTTCAAACAACATAACGGTGTCTGATGAAAACCCTGATGCTCTTAGATTGAGTTATGCAGTTGATTTGGCGAATATTAGAGAGTTTGTAGACTCATTCCCCATGGGCTTAAATACAATCATTGGTGTTGACGGTCATGGACTTAGTGCGGGACAAAAACAAAGGATTTTAATAGCCAGAGCAGTTTATAAAAACCCAACATACATCTTCTTTGATGAAGCAACAAATGCACTAGACACTAAAAATGAACATGCCATTGTAAACAACATGGAGCATTTTTTTAAAAATCGGACTGTTGTAATTGTCGCGCATAGATTAAGCACAATTAAAAAGGCTGATCAGATTATAGTCTTAGAAAAGGGGAAACTTATCGAATGCGGTAATCATTCTGAGTTGTTGAGAAATCGGCAAGGCTATTACCAATTAATTAAGGAACAACTTGAACTGGGCAAATAACTTACTATGGCAGATTCAATAGACCAGATAGACCTATCAGAAGAAGTTCAAGAAATAATTGGGCAACCTCCTAAATGGATCACACGCTGGGGGATATTAATCTTAGCAGCATTAATTATCGCAATATTGATCGGAACATATTTTTTTAAATATCCAATTATCGTATCAACTCCCTTCACTTTAACGACTGTAAATCCACCAGTTCCATTATTTGCCAATTCAACCGGTCGGATAATAAAGTGGTTTGTTAAAGATAACGATATAGTGCGAAATGGAGAATTAATTGCAATGCTTGAAAGCACTTCAACCTTAGAGAGTATTAAGCACCTTGAGACATTTTTAAATATATCTGCTGAAAACTGGGAAACAAATGTGGTAAATATTTTGCCGCCAAATCTACTCTCTCTTGGAGAAATTGATGAGGGCTATACTCATTTTAAAAAGGCATACACAAACTTAAAGCTATGCATGAGCAATAGCACCTTGTTGAATAAAATAAGTATTACGAGGGAACGAATAAGAAATCAGGAAGCAAGTATAGAATTGTCCGAGAAGCAGTGGCAATTAAAATTGCAAGAGTTTCAATTAGCTAAAGAGAGTTTTGAGCTTGATTCGATTGCTTACGTAAGGGGTTATGGAACTACAAAAGTTGATTTTCACCGTGCAATGCAGACATTTTTATCTCAAAAATCTGCTGTGTTGTCAATGGAAGGAACTATAAGAGTAGAAAAATTCATGCTTTTAGAAATGAAAGAATCCATGGCTGAACTCTTGGTAAATAGAGAGGATGAAATCAAGTCCCATGTTCAGTCCCTAGAAGAATCATATTTGGCCTTAAATAATCAGATCAGGGAATGGTACAGTAAATATGTTTTTGTTTCGCCAATTGAAGGAAGAATAACATTGACAAATTTTTGGAGTGAAAATCAGACAATTATCTCAGGCAACAAACTTGCTACAATTATTCCAACCCAAGAAACAATAATTATTGCAAGATCGTACATTCCAGCATCAGCACTTGGGAGGGTTGAAACCGGGCAAAGCGTGAATATTAAATTATCAGGTTTCCCTTATACTCAGTATGGCATCCTGCGTGGCAGAATAACATCAATCTCCCTTGTTCCTGAAAAAGAAGGTTATGTTGCAGAGATTGCCCTTGAGAAAGGTATGTCGTCTACTTATAATGAGACACTCAAATTTGTCCATCAAATGGACGGTATAGCCGAGATAATAACCCACGATTCGCGACTGTTAAAACGACTAATAAATATCCCACGCTTAAACTAAATTATTGAAACCGAGGCAATTCAAAATATACATTTATCGACAAATTCTTAAAAAAAGAATCCTAAGTCCGATTTTACAATACTCAGGGCACCTAGTTTTGGGCAGTGCTTTTAGCACTTGGGGAAGCTGAAAACCATAAAGAGTAAGCAAAACAAAATATTTATAAGACAATGAAGGAAAATGTATTTAATCTACCCTCTGAAAAGAACTTAAGCAAAGAAGATTTAGTAACCTTCAAAGGTGGCCAAACACCAGAAGAATATTGCGCAACTCAATACGCAATTATTTCATGTAATCCTGGACAAACTTCATATTGGTTTAACTATCATGGATGCAATAATGGTACTCCTGGAGTAATCTATTGGAATCTGGCACAATCATTGCAAATTCCCATGAATGCAGGTGACTGTAATACTAACTGGTATGGCTATTAAGGTTTTGTCAATAGGGATGTCAAATCAGAGGCATTCCTATGATTCTATTCACCTTCTCAGGAGATCGATGTATTTTCTTGATACTCATAATCATCTCACTGCTACAAGAGAAATAGTTCGTTTATCGTTTACTGTGTAAATGAGCAAACTTCGTGCCTCTGTTTGCCGACAGGCAGGCGCCTTCCGGGTTTAACGTGAAGCAGGATTACGTTGGCTCTGCATGAAAACCCTAACGTATTGAGATAGAGGAGTACCGAAGGTCGGCACAAAAAATAACCCCGTTTATTCCAACAAAGTGGAGTAAAACGGGGTTTTTGATAATTTGCTGTCGCTAAACAAAACAAATAATCTTCTGCAATGTACCTGTTTTGCCACGACACCCTCAGAGCGACAAACAAATTATTTTTGAACACACCGAGTTGGGCGCACTCCACTAGGCGCACCCCTTACAACAACTGGGGGCACTTCTCTCCGGGAAGAACAGTACATCCGGTGCCCGCGGTTGGGTAAACGCCCAGGGCATGATCGCCATGCTTTTCCTTCAAGTCTATAGCTAACTGAGTGACCGTAAATTCATTGATCATTTCAACGGCAACTGGCAATGGCAGATGTTTTGTGGAATACAATTAGCGATCAATCAACCCATCCGGGATCGCAATATGATGTCGCGGATACGAAAGTATGTGAGCCATTATCTGGACCTGGATAAGTTTCAACACATCTTAATCAATCATTGGAGGCCGGTATTGAATAATACCCATGCAGGCATGAGCGATGCCACGGTGTACGAAAGCCGGATGCGTTATCCCACCGATGTAAAACTGTTGTGGGAATGTTGTCAATATCTTCAGGGAGAGATACTGGATTATGCCAGGCGCAGGAAAAAACCGTACCGGCTCACCCAACGGGTGCGTAAAAATCTGTTCAACCATACCGTGAAGCTCCAGGAAAAACTACAGATCAGGCTCAACGGTTATCTTGCCCAAAATCCTGCCGCCAAATCAGAATCTGTTTTTGAGAAGTTGCGTACGATCAAACAGATTATCACACAACAAGATTATCTGATCAAACACAAGGGCAGTAAAGTAGATGACCGTATCCTGTCGTTGTACAAACCGTATGTGCGGGCCATTGTGCGGGGAAAAGAAACCAAATCCGTTGAGTTCGGTGCAAAGGTTCACATGATGCAAATTGACGGAGTGAATTACATCGAATATTTTAGGTATAAAGCCTTCAATGAAACGACACGTTTTAAGTGGAGCATCCTCAAGCATAAGCAACTGTTTGGCAACTGTTCACACTGGTCAGCCGACCGCATCTATGCGACCAACAAGAACCGTGTGTATGCCACCTCGCAAAACATCGTTACCAATTTTGTGGCAAAGGGTTACTCAAAAAATGATCTGCAGGAAAAACAAATGAAAGCCTTGCCTGACAAGGAAAGGGCAACACGGTTAGAGGGAAGTTTTGGCGTGGAGAAAAACTATTACGGACTATCAAAAGTAAAAGCACGCAAAGAGCAGACCGAAAAACTCTGTATCTATTTTGGTGTGATGTTGGCCAACGCGGTGCGCATCTGTCACCGACAGAAAGCGCAGGAATATAAATTAGCTGCTTGATTTTTTTAACCACCTTACACTTACCTGGGGGTAGTGTGTCCATACTCTAAAAAAGAGATCTAATTTTGAAAACAGACCCCGTCCTGAATAATAACATAGATGATTTAGATGCTCCAACCCTTCAAAAATAGAAAACGATTAATCAAATTTTATTCGGTTAAGCGTTCTGCAATGGGTTTTCATGCAGAGCCTACGTTTTCTCCAATACCAGCCTCGCACCATTCTCCTTTCCGCGTAACGCCACCGGCATGGAAGCTGCTGATGTTTTAAAAACACTTTCGTACCACTCGCTGTAAGTACTGTATTGAATACAATTTCGTTTAATCTCTCCTTCAAACAGGATATTGATGCGTTCAGGATAGTTTGGGGATGATTGTAACAAGATTTGCTGTTCTTCGGGCAGGTCGGCAACACAAACAAATTCAATTCCCCTGTAAAAATTCGACTTCACAATCATCACTTCTGTATATCAGGCGTACAAAAATAGTAACCTTTATGCACTTAGATCAACGTTTCCCGTTAAGGTTTAATGCGTTCTATCGTTAACTTCAGGTTAATTTTTTATTTTTTTGCGATAAGATCACCATGCCCGGATTTTTTGATACACCTGTTGAGTTCCTGAAAGGCGTAGGCCCGCAACGTGCAGCCTTGCTGAACAAGCAGCTTGGCATTTTTGCGTTTGGCGACCTGATTCAACATTACCCGTTTCGCTATGAAGACCGCACACGGTTTTATACAATCAACGAACTAACAGAAGAGATGCCCTTTGTGCAGGTAAAAGGCACAATAACAAAGAAGGAAATGATTGGCGTGGGGCCAAAAAAGCGTTTAGTCGCTTACTTTAAAGATGAAACCGGAGAAATGGAACTGGTGTGGTTTCAGGGCATAAAGTGGATGCTCGAAAAGACGCAACCCGGTGTAGCGTATGTGGCGTTTGGCAAGCCTGTTAAATACGGCAAGCGGTTTAGCATTGCTCATCCTGAACTTGAACCGCTCACCGAAAAAAACGAAAAGGGCGGATACCTGCAACCGGTCTATCCCATAACCGAAGTGTTGCGCAAGCGTCACCTCGACAGTAAAGTTTTGGTAAAGTTGCAACAGGAGTTGCTGGCATTGGCAAAGAACAAGATACATGAAACACTTCCGGCAACCATTCTCCGGCAGTTTAAATTTATAAGTAAGCGCGAGGCCATTGTAAACATTCATTTTCCTAAACACAACGAAAGACTTGAGCAGGCGCGACAACGATTAAAGTTTGAAGAGTTGTTTTACATTCAGTTGCGATTACTCAAATTAAAATTAGTTAAAAAGGAAAAATACAAAGGACAGATTTTTAACAACGCAACATTACTCACCCAATTCTATAACGAACACCTTCCATTTCAGCTTACCGGGGCGCAAAAACGGGTTATCAAAGAAATTTATGCCGATATGCGTTCGGGCAAACAAATGAATCGCTTGCTGCAAGGCGATGTAGGAAGCGGAAAAACTATTGTTTCGTTTGTGTGTATGCTCATTGCACTTGGGGGCCATGCACAAGGCGCATTGATGGCGCCAACGGAAATTCTTGCACAGCAGCATTATAAAACGTTAAGCAAATTTGCCGAACAAATGCACATCACCATTGCGTTGCTCACCGGCTCAACAAAAAAATCGGAACGAAAAGAAATACACGAGGGCTTGCGCGAAGGCTCATTAAAAATTCTGATTGGTACACACGCCTTGCTGGAAGAAGAAGTGCAGTTTAAAAACCTGGGGCTTGCCATAGTGGATGAGCAGCATCGGTTTGGTGTGGCGCAGCGCTCAAAGCTCTGGGAAAAAAATACAGAAGTGCATCCGCATGTATTGGTTATGACGGCAACGCCTATCCCACGCACGTTGGCCATGACATTGTATGGCGATTTGGACGTTTCTGTTATTGATGAATTGCCTTCCGGCAGAAAGCCGATTAAAACTATTCACAAATACGACTCGCACCGACTGGAAGTAAATGGATTTCTGCAACAGCAAATAAAATCCGGTCGGCAGGTTTACATTGTGTATCCGCTTATTGATGAATCAGAAAAACTTGACCTGAAACATTTAATGGACGGCTACGAAAGCATTTGTCGCGCGTTTCCTGATGAGGCTATTAGCATTGTTCATGGAAAAATGAAACCGGATGCGAAAGAATATGAGATGACACGTTTTGCAAAAGGCGAAACAAGCATTATGGTAGCCACAACCGTTATTGAAGTTGGTGTTGATGTGCCGAATGCTTCCGTTATGGTAATCGAAAATGCCGAACGCTTCGGGCTTTCGCAGTTGCACCAGTTGCGTGGCCGTGTGGGGCGCGGAGCAGAACAATCGTATTGTATTTTAATGACGAGTTTCAAACTCTCTGCCGACTCCAAAAAGCGCATTGAAACGATGGTGCGCACAAACAACGGGTTTGAAATTGCCGAAACAGACCTTCAGTTGCGTGGCCCTGGCGATTTAATGGGCACGCAGCAAAGCGGTGTGCTTGATTTGTTAATTGCAGACCTGGGCAAAGACGCTAAACTTTTACAGGCCGCCCGCGAAACAGCCTTACAAATACTTGAGAAAGACCCTGATTTACTGCATCCGGATAACGGGGTAATCCGCGAACAGGTAGGGCGCATGCGAAAATCGATGGTTAACTGGAGCCGGATTAGTTAGTTTATTAATCAAATAAAAAATCCAGACCGAATCAGCAACCTTGCCTCTTTATTTCTTTACTTTATTCCATGAAAACCTCTCCTGATTTCAACACCCTTCCGTCTTACTACCGTGATTACGTGGCCTATGTTGAGCGCCAGGAGTTACTCCCTGCATTGAAGAGTTCGGGCGAAACCATTCAGGGAATCGTGCACACAATACCTGAAGAAAAAGGCGAGCACCGCTATGCCCCCGGCAAGTGGACAATAAAAGAAGTGCTTTGCCACCTGATGGATGCCGAGCGCATTTTTGCGTACCGTGCGCTGCGGTTTGCCCGGAACGACAACACCCCGTTGGCCGGGTATGAAGAGAATGACTATGCCCCACAGGCCAACGCCCATGCCCGCACAGTGAAACAACTTGCACAAGAATTAAAAAACCTGCGCGCAACAACACTTGATTTGTTTACCGGCTTTACACCCGTAATGCTGCAACGCATGGGCACGGCAAATAATAATGTAGTTTCTGTAATCAACATTGGCTATATTATTGCCGGTCACGAAATTCATCATTGTACTATACTCAAACAACGTTATCTTAACCCGTTATGAAATACCTTCGTCTTTTCTTCGCACTTATTGTTATTGTGCAAATAGGTTGCTCGCCTGTTTCCACACCCAAACTCACCAGGCAATTTCAGGAAATTGAAACCCGTTTTCAAGACCACACCGGGTTTGTATTGTACGACCCGGAAAAACGCGAAACCATTTTTTCCTACAATGGCGATAAGTATTTTACTCCTGCATCCAACACAAAAATATTTACGCTCTTTGCTTCCTTTAATGTGCTGGGCGATTCTATTCCAGCGCTTCAATATGTTGTGCAAGGCGACTCGTTAATTTTTACCGGAACAGGCGATGGTAGTTTTTTATACGACCAGGTTTTTAACAACAACCGCACGTATGATTTTTTAAAAAACAGCGGAAAGGAATTGTATTATGTTGGCAACAACTTTTACACCACTCCGTTGGGGCGAGGCTGGGCATGGAATGATTACCAGTTTTCCTATTCGCCCGAGCGGTCGGCTTTCCCGATGTTTGGTAATATGTATACCGTTACACAACCAACGTCTTCCGGTATTCGCGTAAGCCCAACATACTTTAAAAAATATTTTTGGTTGGCCGATAGCGCCATGCGTGCATCAAGTTTTGTGCGCGAAATCGGCTCAAACCGTATTGACTTTTTTCCTGGCCGTTCGGTAGTGGGCGGAAGGCAATGGAAAGTTCCGTTCAGAACCAGCGACCTCGTAGTAGCCGATTTATTATCAGACACATTAAAAACACCGGTGTACCTGATAAACACTCCGCTACCAACAGCAAACCGGAAAGTGTTTTACAGCGTTCCGGTTGACAGTGTGTATAAAGTAATGATGCAGGCCAGCGATAATTTCCTTGCGGAACAATTGCTGTTACAATGTTCATGGGTGTTGAGCGATTCGCTTAGGCCGGAGATAGCCATTAGACACATAAAGCAAAACTATTTTACGGATTTGCCCGATGACCCGATTTGGTTAGACGGTTCGGGCTTGTCGCGTAATAATTTGTTTACTCCGCGAAGTATTGTGAAGCTCTGGGAAAAATTATATGTAAGCGTTGACCGCGAGCGGTTGTTTCCGTTGCTCGCTATTGGCGGAAAGGCCGGCACTATACGAAATTATTATAAGAAAGACCCGCCTTACATATTTGGTAAAACCGGAACGCTGAGTAACAATCACCTGTTAAGCGGATATTTGATTACGGCCAAAGGCCGCACGCTGATTTTCAGTTACATGAATAACAAGTATGTTGCGCCAACAGCCGACATACGGTCTGAAATGGAAAAAGTGCTGTTGCTGATACACGATAATTTTTAAGGTATGAAAAAAACCGTTTTAGTATTTCTGTTTTTAGTATTGATTTTTTCGGCAGAAGCATTTCAACTACGCGACAGCCTCGATATAAAAATCGGGCAAATGATTTTGATTGGCTTTCCAAAAGCCGAAGTAGATAAAACCGTACTCGAAGAAGTGCGGCAGGGAAAAGTCGGGTCGATTATTCTTTTTGAGAAAAACATTCCGGCAAAAAATTCTTACCTCGCAGTAAAGAAAATCACATGGACGTATCAACAGGCAGCGCCCATTCCGTTGTTAATTGCTATCGACCAGGAGGGCGGAAGAGTAAACAGACTAAAAGAAAAATACGGCTTTCCACGTTCAGTAACAGCCGCACAGTTGGGCAAAATGCCGTTAGACTCCGTGCGGTTTTATGGCGAAACCACAGCCGCAACGTTGGCGGGCCTGGGTATCAATTTGAATTTTGCCCCTGTTGTTGACCTCGCCTCAAATCCAACCAACCCGATTATTGCCAAAGTAGAGCGTGCGTACTCGGCCAATCCCGATTCGGTTGCGTTGCTTGCACGCGAGTTTATTCGTGCACATCATAAAATGGGCGTGCTCACCACACTCAAGCATTTTCCCGGACACGGCAGTTCAAAAGATGATACGCACCTCGGCATTGCCGATGTTACACAAACGTGGAATAAAAATGAGTTGGTGCCGTATAAAAAATTAATTGATGAAGGGTATGCCGATGCAGTGATGACCGCTCACATTGTAAACAAAAAATTAGACGCAAAGGGAAATCCCGGAACACTTTCGTCACCTATTATAAACGGTATTCTGCGAAAAGAGTTAGGGTACCAGGGTGTAGTGTTTTCGGATGATATGCAGATGCACGCCATTGCCAAACACTACGGATTAGAGGAGGCAATCAAACTTTCGATTTTAGCCGGAGTGGATATTCTCACCTTTTCAAACAACATTGCCGGAAGCCAGGAACGCACCGTAGATGTAGTGCACCGTATAATCCGGAAATTTGTACGCGATGGCGTTATTACGCCCGAGCGAATTGATGAGTCGTATAAGCGAGTGGTGGCGTTGAAAAAAAGACTTGACGGCTCAACAACCGATTACTATCGCACAAGAATGGCGGAAATAGAACGAAATGCTATAAAAGCGCAGGAGATTGTTCAAAAAAACATGGAGCTGGCGCTTGAAAACGAACGAGTGGCGCAAGAACTTTATGAGAACCTGAAATCCGAACAGGGTAAATCGAAAAAGAAAAAGAAAAAAAACTAATGTAAGATGGAAAGCCCCGTAAACAAAACACAGGTAAAGCGCAACAGAGCAACAGCGATAACATTTGCATTGCTTACCATTGTTTCGTTGTTGTTTTTAGTTTATGCGTTCATACAAAAATCCAATGCAGAGCAGCAGATGTTAAAAGCAGAGGAATACAGGGTACTGTATGAAGAGGCAATGGAGCAATTAAATATGGAAAGACTACGGGCTGAGGAGAGTCGATCACAGGCAGAGGCTGCACTGGTCGAACATCAGCGAATGATGGTGGAAGAAGCAATGAAAAAGAAAACCGTTAAGTAAATGACAGCATCTTTTCAGGTTGTATCGCCTGCACAGGGTAAAGTTCCATTAATACTAAGTGTACCTCACTGTGGCACGGCATTCCCGGATGAACTGAAATCAGAATATAAGCAAGAATTAATTCAATCGCCAGATGATACGGATTGGTTCGTTCACCGGCTTTACGATTTTGCTCCGGCTATGGGCATTACCATTATCCATGCCGTGTACAGTCGCTGGGTAATAGACCTTAACCGCGACCCGCAAAGCAAGCCATTATATTCGGATGGCCGTATTATTACCGGCTTATGCCCCACTACTAATTTTTTTGGTGAAGCTATATATAATGATGCGCGCGAAGCCGTAGAGCAACAGGAAGTGAACAGACGTGTGAAGGCATATTACGAGCCGTATCATCAGAAATTAGAATCGTTGCTTCAACAAACAGAGAACGAGTTTGGCAGCGTGTTGTTGTGGGATTGTCATTCTATCAGGCAGTATGTGCCCACCATTCATAAAGAAAAATTTCCTGATTTGATTTTAGGCGATGCCGATGAAACGTCTGCATCCCCGGAGTTGATAGAAGCGGCATTCAGCAATTTGAAATCATCTTCCTATTCCGTACAGCATAATTACCCGTTTAAGGGTGGGTATATTACGCGCCATTACGGAAAGCCGTCAGAAAACCGGTATGCCTTGCAATTGGAGATGAGCAAGGTTAAGTATATGGATGACAGTGAAACAAAATACGATGAGGTGCGTGCTGAAAAAATGCGCGATGTTTTAAAACGCACGTTGTCGGCATTGATTGAAAAAGTGGTGAGGGTGTAAAGAAGCTGCCTTCTGGTAGTCAGTTGTACATCCTAAATTTCCAATAGTATAACAACAAATGAAATATTTCCAATTCAAATACCTGTTGCAGCAAGAAGGATGGCTGCAAAATGCGTACATCAAAACTGACGAATACGGCATTGTCCGGTCGATTTCAACCGCTCCGCCTACCGATGCCGTTGCTATTGAATATATAAACGGCTATGCACTACCGGGTTTTCAGAATGCACATTCTCATGCTTTTCAATTTGGTATGGCTGGCATGGCCGAGAAGCACGAACCCGGCACAAACGATGACTTCTGGAGTTGGCGCGAAGCCATGTACGAATGTGCTCTGGGTATGAACCCTGATGAAATGGAGCAGGTAGCAACGGCTTGCTATAAACAGATGCTACGCAATGGCTACACGCACGTTGCCGAATTTCATTACCTCCATCACGATAAAAACGGTAAACCTTATAACAACCTTGCCGAGATGGGCGAGCGATTACTTTCGGCAGCCGCGAGTGCCGGAATAAAAATCACACTTATGCCGGTATTTTATCAGAAAGGAAATTTTGGAAAAGACCCTCTTCCGCGACAGCGAAGATTTATCGCTGCAACCATTGACGATTATTTTAAGTTGTTAGACAGTACCGCTCATGCTGTTTCAAAATACCCCACTGCCGGGCTTGGCTTTGGCGTTCACTCCCTTCGTGCGGTTGAATTAACAGATGTAATAAAAACCTTTGAGCAAGGCCCGAAAGATATTCCGTTTCATCTTCATGCTGCCGAACAGGTAAAGGAGGTTGATGATTGCCTTGCGTACACCGGCAAGCGCCCCATTGAATGGTTATTGCAAAATTTACCGCTTAGCAACCGCTTTCATGTTGTGCATTGTACACACATGAACGACAGTGAAGCAGAAGGCCTGGCTAAGTCGGGGGCAAATGCAGTGTTATGCCCCGGCACGGAAGGCAACCTGGGCGATGGCATTTTCAGGTTAACCGATTTCTATAAACATGGCGGAAACTGGTCAATAGGAACGGACAGCCATATCAGTTTAAACCCGTTGGAAGATTTGCGCTGGCTCGATTATGCCCAACGATTCACTACGCACAAACGCAATACGTTTGATGATGGAGCAACTGTATTGGTAGATAAAACGCTTAAATCAGGAAGATTGGCTATGGGCAACCCAGTGCAAACATATTTTGAAGTGGGGCAACCGTTAGATGCCGTTGTTTATAAACAGGACGCTCCCTTGTTAAAACAGGCCGGAATCCAACATGCTCTTTCGGCACTTATTTATACTGTCGACTCATCGGCCATTTTGGGCACCCTGGTTAACGGAAAGTGGATTGTTTGAGTGTTTAGAGTGCTTTTTCTCCGAACTGACAGGTAAGAGGTTGAAGAATTTAATAGTGTATTTAGCCCGTGCCGGGTTGCATTCGTAACCGGAAATGAATTTCTTACATCGATTTTAAATTATGGTATTTTGGTCGTTTTCAGCAACGCAACAGGAATATTTTTGTGAGAAGTAGTGATTGATAGTATGCGTCTTGCCCTCTCCATCGTGTTTTTAGCAGTATGCCTTACCGGCATTGCTGCAATTTTCTGGCATCAGGAATATCAATACAGCCTGCCCACACCTGTTCCTGCAAATTATAAAGCTGTTCCGGTGGGTCAGGTTGTTGAGCTTTCGGGGCTTCCGGAAGGCCCGCTGTTCCTGCATTTCTACAACCCCGATTGCCCGTGTTCGCGTTTCAACGCGGCACACCTGAAGTCATTGATCCGTCAATATGGGGGTGACGTACAGCTTTTTATTGTTGTTCCAACCACGGAAGCAAAAAGAAAAGCCGTTTCGGAGTTTGGTGAAGAGCAACAATACCTCATTGATGAAAATCAGGCTACTGCCAATGCGTATGGCGTGTACGCTACGCCACAGGCCGTGTTAGTTGATCGCGAAGGAAAACTGTTTTACAGGGGCAACTACAATAAATCACGATATTGCACCACTAAGGCCAGTAACTATGCAGAACTTGCGCTGCTGGCACTACTCAATAATCAAAATCCCCCCGTTTTTGATTTTTATGCAACTGAAGCGTACGGTTGTGCTCTTACTGAAGATGAAGGAAGAACACCGTTTAACTTTTTTTAAAACCTATGGAAACTAAAAAACTATCGATTACCGAGCGAAGGGAAATTTTTGGAGCTATCAGAAAAAGCTCGGATGTATTTATGAACTTCGCATTGGCAGCGTATTTTCTGTTCGGCATTTTCCTTTCATTTTTTTATGATACCTACCTCGTTGCCATTGGTGTTGGTGGTTTAAGCATAGCAGCCTATTTTATTGTAAAGACATTGTTACCATCAAGCAACCTGTATCAATATGTGTTGGGTGGTGTGCTTGCCATTTTTGCCGCGCAGTTCATTTACCAGATGCATGGACTTTTTGAAATGCACTTTTTCGTGTTTGTAGGGTCAACGTTGCTGATTACTTATCAGAATTGGCGTCTTCAGCTTCCGCTGATTATCCTGGTGGTTGTTCATCACGCATCGTTTGCATATTTACAATACTTAGGCAACAAGGAAATTTACTTTACGCAACTCGAATACATGGATTTGCAGGCATTTATATTTCACGGAGCGCTGGCAGCAGTAATCGTAGCGATTTGCGGTTATTGGGCATTCGGTCTTGAGAAGAAAACCATTTCCGGAGCGGTTAATAAAATTGCGTTGGAGGACCAGTTAAAAAATGTTACACAGAATATTTTATTTGCCGAACAGATCAGTTCGGGCAATCTTACTGTTGAGTATCAGCTGCAAAACGATCAGGATGAGTTAGGGAAAGCCTTGCTTGCTATGCGCGAGAATCTTCTGAAGGCAAGCATTAAAGAAAACCAGGAGAGATTTGTTACCGTGGGTATTACCGAGGTAGGCGATGTAATCCGTAACAACCCCGACTCGCTTCAAAAACTTTCAGACGATTTTGTGCGCACGGTTGTGAAGTATATGGGCATGAACCAGGGTGGATTGTTTTTGTTAGAACAGGAAGATGATAATAAATTCCTGAATCTGGCTGCCTGCTATGCCTACGATCGTAAAAAATATTTAGAGCAAAAAATTGACCTGGGTGAGGGCCTGATTAGTCAATGCTTTATGGAGCGAGATGTGATTTATATGACAAATGTTCCGCACAACTATGTTCAGATCACTTCCGGTTTAGGCGAAGCAACTCCCGGATGCATTATACTGGTTCCGGTAATGACCAACGATGAGATTGTTGGGGTTTTTGAGTTGGCATCCTTCAAGTCGCTTGAGCAATACCAGATTGATTTCCTGAAGAAAGTTTGCGAGAACATTGCATCGTCCATTGTTTCTTCGCGCGTAACCGAACGCGTGAAGCGCCTGCTGGCCGAGTCGCAACAGCAAACAGAAGAGATGCGCGCCCAGGAAGAAGAAATGCGCCAGAACATGGAAGAGTTGCAGGCCACGCAGGAAGAAATGCGAAGAAAGGAGCAGCATCTCCAGGAAATTTTAAGAGAAGCACAGGCAAAAGGTGCATAACAACTGATTTTTGGATAGTTGCCCTGCTGCTTTTAAACTGCAGGGCAACCGTCATTTACTTCAGCGTTTCCTCAAACAATTTCAAAATCCGTTTGTATTCGTCCGTCCAACTGCTTGGCTCAACAAAGCCGTGATCTTCTAACGGATACATAGCAACTTCCCAGTTGTCTTTTCCCAATTCAATAAGCCGTTGTGCTAAGCGTACTACATCCTGGAAGTGCACATTTACATCAATCATACCATGACATATCAGCAAGGAGCCTTCCAATCCTTCGGCATGGTAGATGGGTGAACTTTTCGCGTAAGCAACACTATCCATATAAGGTGTGTTCAGTATGTTTGCCGTATAGCCATGATTGTAATGCGCCCAATCCGTAACAGGCCGCAATGCTGCACCTGCTGCAAATACACCTGGCGTAGTAAACATACCCATCAATGTAATAAAGCCACCATACGATCCGCCATACACACCAATGCGTTTCGGATCGATGCCATGTTCTTTCACTAACCACGCTGCACCGTCAACATTATCCGTTAAATCTTTTCCGCCCATAAACTGGTAAATGCCCGTGCGCCAATCGCGGCCATAGCCAGCGCTGGCACGATAGTCGAGGTCTAACACGGTATAGCCTTTGTCGGCCAATAAATTATGGAACATATATTCGCGGAAGTAGCTGCTCCACCATTTATGCGCATTCTGTAAATACCCTGCGCCATGTACAAAGATCACGGCTGCGCCATTGGGCTTTTCGGGTTTGTAGAGGCGTGTGTAAACATCTTCGCCATCGCGGGCTTTGAATGTTGTTACAACAGGGTCGCGCCAGGGGTATGACTTAAATTCAGCGGAAAGCGAGTTGGTGATCTGTTGTGGTTTTGCGCTTGTTTTATTGTCTTGAAGAAATAACTCCCACGGTTTGTTGCTGTATGAATAGCGAGAGGCTAAATATTTTTCATCGGGCGAAAGTGTAACTTCATTCGACCCCGTCATGGATGTAATTTTTTCTGCTTTGCTACCGGTTACGGGCAGCTTGTAAAAATGCTTTTCACCGGGGTGCACTTCGTTGGTAGTGATATAGAAAAATTTCTTATCGCGCGAAAGCCGGGCAGATTGCACTTCGTATTTACCCGAAGTCAGCGCCTGTTTTTTGCCAGTAGTTACATCAACCGTATAGAGGTGCGAGTAGCCACTTTCTTCCGAATGAAACCACACGGTTGTGTTGTTAATCCATCCTAACGATCCGCCCCCAAAACCTCCTGTTCCGGGGCCGCCAATCCACGCATCGTCATGCTGACGATCAACAAGTGATAATTTTTGGGTTGCAATATCTAATGTCATAATCCACCGGTCTTTGTTATCGGCTGCGCGGAGTTGCAATACAACGCGCTTTCCGTCATCCGACCAGACAAGGCCGGAGAACGAAACCGCCCTGGATTGAGGCTTCTTTTCTTTTTCTTCTTTTTTCGGATAGCTGTCCAAATACTTAGGCTGATCGTTGATGCCCGGTATATCATCAGTTTTAACCTGCAGTACGGCATCACGTTTTATATCATACACAAAGAACTCGGAAGTGTTTAGCGGTGCGCCCACTTTGGTGCGTGTGTTAAGGTCTTCGGTAAAGCCGCTCTCGGTTACATAGCTGGGTACGATGGTGTTTTTTGCATTGGCGTTTTTCATCAGCACGTAGGTAACATAGTTTCCGTCAGGGCTTAGTCGTGCCTGCATTACTATTTTATCTTCCGTGAAAATCTCTTTCGGGCGTTTGGATTCTTCCGTTTTACGATAATCGCGTGAAGCATCGCGCTTGTCTTTTCGCTCTTTCAAAACCTGTATGTAGGCAAGCTGGTCTTGCTTCAGCCATTGTTGTTGTTCGGTTTCGGGAGGCGTTGATGGTTTTCTTCCGCGCCTGAAGTCGGTGAGTTGTGAGAAGTTTCCGGTTCCGATTTCCCAGGCGTACAGGTTTTGATCGTATGTATAGATAACTTTTTTCTCATCACCGGAAAAATACGGATTGCTTTCCCGGCCAACAGTGTTGGTTATCGTTGTTGATTTACCCGATGCGACATCAAACAAAAAAATGTCACCGTTTTTTTCGTACACCATTTTTGTTTGAGCCGTGTTGTAGGTTCCAATGCCGGGCAAACTCATGCGTTCGGCTTTTGATACTTTCTGCGGAGTTCTGTTCTGGAGGGTGATTTTGTACAGCGAATCGCCCGGGGCGTTTTCGGGGTTCCAGTTAAAGTAAATGGTTTTGCTGTCGTGCGACCAGCGGATATTGGAGGGCGATGTGCCGATCCATTTCGGGTCGCGCATAATTTTCTCTACCGTAAGTTCGGTAAGTTGGGCATATCCGGTTACGGTAAGGCACAAGAAAAGAAGGCAGGTAAGTGCACGCATAGGGAAATATGTTTTTTTGACAACAAGATAGAATATATTGCACAAACCAAACATTACTTTTACACGAATGACAGTTCGTAAAATTTTGCCCGAAGACAACCAGCAGGTAGCCGGTATTATCCGCACGGTAATGCCCGAGTTTGGCGCTCAAGGCCAGGGCTTTGCCATACACGACCGGGAGGTGGATGATATGTTTGCAGCCTACACGCAGCCACGTTGCGCCTATTTTGTGTGTGAAGAGAACGGGAAAGTAGTTGGCGGAGGCGGTGTGGCGCCATTGCAAGGAGGCGATGCCAATACTTGTGAGCTGAAAAAAATGTACTTTTTACCGGAAGGCAGGGGCAAGGGCCGGGGGCAGGCGGTGCTCATAGAATGTTTGAAGGCTGCTGCTGATATGAATTATACCTGGTGCTATTTGGAAACCTTTAACACCATGAAGGGCGCCATGAAACTGTACGAGAAAAATGGGTTTGAAAAAATATCAGCACCGTGCGGCAACACCGGGCACTTTGCTTGTGATGTGTTTTACAAAAAACAGTTGAAAATATGACTACCGAATTACTTCTCCGCTACATTCATTTCATCAGTATTTTTACAATAGCGGCTACCCTCGTTTCTGAACATCTGTTGCTGAAGAAAGAACTAACCCGAAAAGAAATTGGAAGACTGTCGCGTATTGATGCCGTGTATGGTGTGGCGGCATTGGCATTGCTGGTTGCCGGGTTAACGTTATGGTTAGGCGGTTTTGGAAAACCCGCTTTCTTTTATAGTAAGAACTGGATTTTTCACCTAAAGCTTACACTGTTCGCCTGTATCGGGTTGCTTTCCATTTATCCTACCGTTTTCTTTTTGAAAAACCGAAAAGGCAACCCGGAAGAAGTGGTACATATTCCGGGAGTAATTTTCTGGATGCTGCGCCTTGAACTTCTTTTGTTGTTTGTCATCCCTTTGCTGGCCGGCCTGATGGCAAAGAGCATAGGATATTTTGGAGAGTAATTTAAAAAATCAAATCGGTGCCGCACACAATCAGGTCAAACTCCTGAATTTTTGCCTGCAAGAGTCCATCCAACCCGGATGTATGGCTCCGTGTTGCGTTTGTGCAGCGCAGGGTATAGGAGGGCTAAAAAATGGAGCGAAGCGGAATGTTTAGCGCGACCGACACGTCACTGTCAACCGTGACCAAACGTAATTTGAAAAATAGTTTACAAATAGACACCAAACCCCTGCATTGCACAAGCATGTTGTTATGCACATGTGCCGCATTCACAGTACTTTAACCACACGGATGCCAGTGCTTTGGTTGCGTGTCGGCAAGTGTGGCACTGGCATTGGTGTGGTTTTGACTTAAATATGTTGCTTACTCTATCAGTCTATGATAACTCGATGTATCTCAATATGTTTACCGTTTGATACTCTTAGCATATAAACTCCTTTTCTTAAATCTGACACATCAATCTCTGCCTTGGTCGGTCCATTCGAATATTGACGTGAATATTTTATAAATCCATTTATGTCTGTTAATGCTATTGATTGGATTGTAGTGACACTTTTTGATTCAGTGGTTGATGACTCAGAAGTCTTGCGAGAGTCTGAATTTGTGATAACAGAAATACTTAAAAGTTGATTGGTCGGGTTAGGTGAAACACTGTATTGGTATTCTTCATGGAATTCAGGCTCCTCTCCACCACCGCCTCCGCATGAACCCATATTTGTTAATAGTGGAGAAGGTGGACATTTAAGTATATACTGTGTACAAACCGTTTTTAAATCACATTGATTCTCTACGGTCAAACTGATCTCAAGCGGTATATTGGTATAATCTATGCATAGTGGCTGCACGAAAATGTCAAATCCTGCGTGTTGCACTCCATTTACTGACCATTGGGCTGTGGCACCACCCCCGACATAGGGAGTAGATAGCAATATGCCCTGAGATTGGCTATAGCTGGCAGAAAAATAAAGATACTGCGTCAGACCTACCCATATTGTTCTTTCTACCTGCAACTGATTACCACAGTTACTATTGATAGTAAATGTAAGAGTACCTTGTCCACTAACATTGTTATTGGCTGCATTTAAAATAAGTGTATTGACACCAGTTGGAAGTGTCCCTGAACTTGTTTGAAACAAATTAGCCGGTGTAGCCTGCCACGTTACCTGCACCCCAACCGGTACGTTGTTTAACATAAATGTGCTTCCATTGGTGCACACAAGAGATGGGCCTGAAATAGGTAAAGATGCTGCGATATCAATTAATGCAACCTCGTATTTACCAATATTATTTTGGTCACGTGTTATTTCAACGAGGTATTGCTGCCCCGGGGTTAAGGTTGCACAGGTAAGCTCAACAATTCGCATACCGGTAAGCACAGTAGTGGTCAGGTTTGTTAATTGTGCGCCTGCCGTTCCGTTAACATTTTGCAAGTACACGTTTATTTCATCTACCGGGTTGGGTGTATCAACATCACGTATTTCAAGCCGTAGCAATCCTGAACTTCCTGAGGCAGGATATTGAAACCTGAGCCAGTCGGCTGTGTCATCGCAATTGCCGGGGGCTGCCCCAAAAAATGAATGTTCCTGTACTTCGCCAATGGCAATTGCACGGGCGGTAATATCCCAGTTGTCAGGCTCGTAAATATCAAAGGCTGTATTGTTGCTTACAATATACCAATTGGCTCCTGACGACAGCGGTACCTGTACGTTCTTAAGCCACCAGTACATCCATTTAATTTGCCCGGAGGAAAAGTTATTTCTGCAACCTCTATTCCCAACAGCCATGTAGTTTCGTGTATCGGGAACATAGGTGTCGCCATAGTGATCAGTTTCTCCCTGAGTGTATGTACAGCCAGGCGCATTTATATTATTCATTTCGGGATCTGCCGGTGTATCGCAAAGCAGGTCGCCTGTCCAGTTGCACCGTTTGGTATAGCCGGGGCCGTTGGGGCAAAGGGTAACCTTACGGCCGCGTGTTACAGGCTCGCGCAGGCAGGGCACCCCGGCTCCAAAATGGGTATGGAGCAGCCCGAAACAGTGCCCCAGTTCATGTGAGAAAGTTTGTGCATCATTCTGGGTAAACGAAATCTCACGCCTGATAAAAATAGCATTGTACAATATGTTGAATTTGCCCGCTGCACCTGGTATATTATCAACAACGTGCACGTTGATGGCGCCCACCCTGCGGTATGCATTGGCCAGAAGGCTTTCCTGTCCAAACCCGTTAACAGTTATGCCGGCCACGTTGTTAACGTACTCGTAGCAATCCAGGTAAAACTGTATTTTAATGCCGTTGTTGCGGAAAGCCTCATTGGCATCGTCCATTAATGTTTGAATATCAACTTCAGTTGGGAGCGGGTCAGTTCCTCCGGGGGTGTTTGCATTTACCCGGTAAATCCAGAACTGTACAGGTATCCGCCACCAAACATCCTGTACAACACCACGGGCAGCAGGGTTGCCCATAGCGTTTTCGAGGCTATCGTAAAAATTGTTCAGGAACGTATCATCCTCATCGCCATACCACGGCAGGGCCATGTACTCATTTTCTGATATGTCGGGCGTGCCGCACTCATTATTCTGCGCAGGCAACGTAAATGCAACATATTGTACCAGTAACACAAGCAGTAAAATCTTTTTCATATCTGTAGGGTTTTGTAGTTGTTATTTTTTATAAAGTTTTTTGAAAGGAAAGCCATAATTAAACTCGTCAACATACACGCTGTCGTTGTACGTAAGCTTTACATAGTGATACACCTGGTGGCCGCAGTCGTTGTTGCGCATTTCAAATTCATACCGCAGCGTGTCGGTGTCCTGGTAATCCAGGTACAGGTACAGCTCGCGCACAATCAACTGGTTGACAACCCCGTAATCGTCAAGAGTGACCAACGGGAGATGAACCCTACCATCTAATCTCACAGGCCCTCCGAAAAAAATACGACCATCGGCATCAAATATTTTTACCGTATCGCGGGGGTAGTGCCCATGAATGCCCAACAGGTTTTCACCGGTGTGATAATCGTAAAGTTCAAAGGAATGATAGTTATCCGACACAAAGTCAACATAATCTCCGCCACACCTGTTGAACAGGTCACACCCGGAGATGAAAGGTAAGGTCACCATGCAGAGCGCTGTTGTTATGTACCGTATTGTTTTCATAGGATTTTATTTTTAGTGTTTATCTTGTTAAGGCTGTCGTAAAAGTTTGTCAAAAACGTATCATCTTCATCACCATACCAGGGTAATGCCATGTATTCTTCTTCTGATATATCGGGTGTGCCGCACTCGTTATTCTGTGCAAAAAGAGGCAATGCCAGGCATGGTAACAATAACACAAACAGTAAAATCTTTTTCATATCTGTGGGGTTTTGTAGTTGTTATTTTTTATAAAGTCTCCGAAAAGGGAATGTATCATTAAATTCATCAACGTACACACTATCGTTGTAGGTGAGTTTTACATAGTGATATACCTGGTGGTTGCAGTCGTTGTTGCGCATTTCAAATTCATACCGCAGCGTGTCGGTGTCCTGGTAATCCAGGTACAGGTAAAGTTCCCGTACGATTAATTGATTAACAGTTCCGTAATCATCATTATTAATCAACCGGAAGAATATCCTTCCATTAAGATCAACAGGCCCACCGAAATAAATGCGGCCATCGGCATCAAAAATCTTTACTGTATCGCGCGGGTAGCGGCCGTGTATGCCCAGCAGTTCTTCTCCTGTATAAAAATCATATAATCTAAAATGATGGGCATTTTCTGAAGTAAAGGAAAAATCCCCGTTACATTTGTTAAACAAGTCGCACCCGGAAATGAAGGGCAAGGCTGCCATGCAGAGCGCTGTTGTTATGTGCCGTATTGTTTTCATAGGATTTTATTTTTAGTGTTTATCTTGTTAAGGGTGTCGTAAAAGTTTGTCAAAAACGTATCATCTTCATCACCGTACCAGGGCAAGGCCATGGACTCTTCTTCCGAGATGTCGGGCGTGCCGCACTCATTATTCTGCGCAGGCAACGTAAATGCAACATATTGTACCAGTAACACAAGCAATAAAATCTTTTTCATATTAATGGGGTTTTGTAATTATTATTTTTTATAAAGTTTCCGGAAAGGAAAACCATAATTAAACTCGTCAACATACACACTGTCGTTGTAGGTGAGCTTTACATAGTGATACACTTGGTCTCCACAATCATTGTTGCGCATCTCGAACTCATACCGAAGTGTGTCGGTGTCCTCGTGATTTAAATACAGGTACAACTCGCGTACAATCATCTGGTTCACGATTCCGTAATCGTCTATATTGACCAATGGAAAATCGATTGCTCCACTAAGATTAACAGGCCCTCCGAAAAAAATACGACCATCGGCATCAAATATTTTTACCGTATCGCGCGGGTAGTGCCCGTGAATGCCCAACAGGTTTTCACCGGTGTGATAATCGTAAAGCTCAAAGGAATGATAGTTATCCGACACAAAGTCAACATAATCTCCGCCACACCTGTTGAACAGGTCACACCCGGAGATGAAAGGCAAAACTGCCATGCAGAGTGCTGTTGTTATGTATTGTAGTATTTTCATAAGCTTTGTTTTAGTGTATGTTGGTTATAGTAAAAACCTTGTAGTTAAGGTTGGTTACTTTATCTAAAAACCATTCATCCAAAACTAAGACACTCAAACCGTTCAAAAGGTTGGAATACTTTTCCAAAAAAAACCTTACCCACCCTTCCGGCCCCCGCAACGTGCGGGAGCGGATGGACGGGAGCCAACTTATGCGCGTATGCACGCATTGCCTGAGAGGGTCTCTGCGTGGCATTATAGTGTTAGTGCACTGTAGGATCAGTGCGAAAATATTCATCTACCAAAACCGGCAGTTGTTTGGGCATATCGCGGGTAGCGAGTGTGCCTGCCACCTTTAATGTTCTGCTCAAATGTTCGGCCCGGGTGTCCGGTTCATCGGCCAGGAACACCACGGTAGTTGTTGTGTTTACCGAACTGTTTCGTAGCGAGCGCACCAGTTCAATCCCGGTGATCACCGGCAAATCGGTGCCGCACACAATCAGGTCAAACTCCTGAATTTTTGCCTGCAAGAGTCCATCCAACCCGGATGTAAAAAACCGGATGTATGGCTCCGTATTGCTCAAAGCCTGGCGTACCTGATCAACAACTTCTTTTTGCCGGTGAACCACAAGGATTTTCATAAACCTGTTCCTTAAAACACAGATGAAGGTCGGCATACGGTGATTAAGAAATTTTGGCCGAAAACCCTGTTGGCCGTACCTCAAAGCGGCCTGTTTTTATAAGTGCCTGGTAATGAGGGATAATTGTATTGGTTTAGTCAAAATTGCGCAGGCTGTATAGTACTTTTTGCGCGTGAAAATAGTACTATTGTACTATGCGGGGTTTACTGGTATTTACGATATCAGCCCCGACTCGTAGGCGAAGCGCACCAGCCCGATGGCATTATCGGCACCTACTTTTTCCATGAGTTTAGCGCGGTGGTTGCGCACAGTATGCTCACTAAGATTGAGGCGTTGCGAAATTTCCTTCAAGGTGAGCTCATTGCAGATAAGGCGCAATACATCCTTTTCACGATCGGTAATTTCCATGCTGGAAAAATCAGGACGCTTGGATTCAAGTTGTTCGCGCACCCGCTTGCGCAGTACGTTTGCCATTAAATCGTTGTGGTAAAAATCTTTATCATAAACAGTATAGATGGCACGTTCCAGTTCTTCGGGGTCGGTGTTCTTCAATAAAAAAGCGTGTATGCCCATCTCAATCATGTGTAAAATATACCGCTCACTATCGTGCATGGTAAGCATAATCACTTTTACATCAGGATGTTTTTTCACTAAGTTCTCGCACGCTTCCACGCCATCCATTACCGGCATCTGCATATCTACAATGGCAACTTGCGGGGGCGCTTCTCTCACCAACTCCAACAACTCTTTTCCGTTTTCCGCATCCTTTATTTCATTTACACGGCTAAATGTTCGCAGCAGGTTCACAATCGCTTTGCGAAAAAGCGTGTGGTCATCGGCAATGTAAACGTTTATGTCGCGGGTAGCTTTGTCTGTCATGATACGGGAACGATTAATGTAGCTTTTGTGCCGGAAGGATGATCGGGAACTATTTCAAACACAGCGTTCAATACACGCACACGGCTTTGTATACTAAACAAACCGAGCCCTTTGGGTTGTACATCAGGAGGGAAACCTTTACCGTTATCTGTTACCACAAGTGTCAATTGTTTTCCCCAGGTGAGGTGTACGGCAATAGCCGTTGGGCTGGCGTGTTTCAACGCATTGTTGATAAGCTCCTGCACGATACGGAACACTACTATTTCGTGAGGTTTTTTTAATGGATTAACAGTGCCTTCTTCGGTGTAGGAAATAGTGGCATCTGTAAGGCGTTGAAAACGTTCACACATATCCTGCAGGGCAACACTCAACCCGAATTTTTCTAACGTTGAGGGCAGCAGGTTGCGACTGATCTGGCGCACAGAGTCAATGGTTTCATCCAACATGGCCTTAACCGGCTGTATGGTTTCTTCGCTTACTAATGCTGTGCGGCCAAGAACTGCCAGGCTTACACGAACGGCCGCTAACATGGCGCCAACACCATCGTGCAGATCGGCCGCCACACGTTTGCGTTCATTTTCCTGCGACTCCAATGCCGCTTCCACCATTTGCTTCTGGTGCGCTACTTCTACTTGTTGTTCGCGTAAGCGGGCTTCGAGCATGCGTTTTTTATAGAACAGCACAAAAAAGACAATGCTTCCGGCCAGGATGAGCATACCTGATGTGGCTATCGCGAAAAGTATCGTGAAATCGGAAAACACCTGTTCTTCCATAACAACAAGTATACAAAGCAGATGTAAAAGTGCCTAATGAAGTAATGCAGATTTTTGTGCCGCACGAACGGATTGTAAGTTGAGCCAGCCTGCATAAGAGAGCACAAGGCAAAATGCAAAACGAAAGAAATTTCTAAAGGCCCAAAAATATGCGAATTGATCGCGCATTATTGTCGTGATGTAATCCATCAGGTATGATAAAATGAATGTGCCCGAGAAGAATATAAGAATGGCCGAGTTGATCCAGAACATAGGAAACCGGAGCAAGTCTTCTTCCGGAAGGGTTTGGATTAAATAGATGAAATAGCTTATGGACAGGAGAATCATCATCAAATCGCGCGCGCCCCGAATGATTGAATAAAAGTATGGCTGGTAAAAATGGAATGCAAAACAATACACTAAGATATAAATCAAAATCCCCGCTACAACTCCTTTACGGTACACCTTGTTTTGCACTGCGTGATAAAAAACCAACGGTAAAATTACGCCTTCAAAAAGTACGTATATATCGCCTGCTTCATTCAGCCCCCTGTTTTGAAAGAATACCCGTATAATTCTCAGGATGGTCTGGAAAATAATACTGGTAAGCGCGTAAAAAACAAGCACCTTAATATAAGCAGGTCGTTGACGGTAGCAGATAACACAAACAATCAATACGATTATACTACCAAGCCATTGCGCATTGCTGGAGAGCTTATAAAGCAACATGGGTGCTAATGTTATAGGTCGTCCTTAGGGCAGTCTGGAGGGCATCTATCCCCATCATTTTCAATGCAGTACGGATCGTTGTCTTTCAGGTCATCTGCTGAAGGCAGCAGGTTGTTTCCTTTGGCATCGGTACCCACTAAAAACATAGTAAATTGTTTTTTGTCCTCATCATAGGCGTTATACACACGAATGCCCGCGCAGTTGGGTTCCTTTAACAGCCGCTCAAATTGTTCGGCCGTAAAGTTTACGGAGTAAATGCCTTTACCTTCTTTCCTGAATTTGTCAGCCATTTTTTTGGCCCTGGCTTTTGAAATTTTCTTGCTCATAATTTTTGGCTTAGTGTTTGTCGCGTTTAAGGTATCAAAAAATAACGGGTGTTTTTACACTATCAGCAAAAAACCCTTCCGCTACTTACCCGCAACCCTGTATCTTTAGCACAAAGTTTCTACGCATCATGGCACACCGCTCATCTAAACTTACACAAAGTATTCACGCTGGTTCTCCGGGCGATACGCTCCATAAAGGCATCGTTAATCCTATCTTCCCTTCCTCTGCCTACGACTATGAGGGAACCGGAGAAACCCAGTACCCGCGCTACTTTAATACACCCAACCAACGGGCCGTTGCCCAAAAAATGGCAGCGTTGGAAAACGGTGAAGATGCTCTTGTGTTCAGTTCGGGACTGGCCGCGATTATGACCTCGTTCTTTGCCTTTCTAAAACAGGGCGATCATGCCGTGCTCCAGAACGATTTATATGGCGGAACCTTTGATGCTGTAGCTGTTGAGTTTCCAAAATTCGGTATTGATTATACGTTAGTAGATGGCACCAAACCTGAAGCCTTTGAACAGGCCATCAGGCCAAACACAAAGGTGATATACATGGAAACGCCCTCTAACCCTACACTTACCATTACCGATATAAAAGCTGTGGCCGCCATTGCCAAAAAGCATAACCTCATCACCATTATTGATAACACATTTGCCTCACCGGTAAATCAAAACCCGATTGATTTGGGTGTTGATGTGGTTACGCATAGTGGCACAAAATACATTGGTGGACATAGCGACCTGTGTTGCGGTGTAGCGGTAGCTTCTGGCGCTCACATTAAGCAAATCCATAACAGCGCTTTTCACTTTGGGGGATCGTTGGATGCACATACATGCTGGATGGTAGAACGCAGTTTGAAAACTATTGTACTGCGCGTTCGTCAGCAGAATGAAAATGCGTTGAAACTTGCGCAATGGTTAGATAAGCATAACAAAACCGGCAAGGTGTATTACCCCGGTTTACCCGATCATCCCGGTCATGCCATTGCAAAAGCACAGATGCCGGGCGGCTTCGGGGGTATGCTATCGTTTGAAGTGTTGGGCGATCCTCATGCGTTTATGGAACGGTTGAAGTTAATTAAGCGTGCGTTAAGTCTGGGCGGGGTGGAGAGTACCATTTGTTCGCCTGTAAAAACATCTCACGCAAAAATGAGTGCCGAAGAACGCACTAAGATAAATGTTACCGATAATTTAGTACGGTTATCAGTTGGTATTGAAGAAGCGGAAGACCTGATGCAGGATATGGAGCAGGCGTTGGTGTAATGATTTAGAAGAATCTCGAAAATCTAATTTGAATTCGTCTGTCATTCCGGCCTTGAGCCGGAATCTCATAGTTCAAACCGAAAAAGGGGATCGCGGGTCAAGCCCGCGATGACCCCAAGATTTTTGAGCTGGCTTTTGGTTTATTGTGTTCTACTCCACCTCTACAATCATTTCAATTTCAACTGCAATGTTGGAAGGCAGGGCGTACATGCCCACTGCCGAACGCGCATGTTTCCCTTTCTCACCAAATACCGCTACCATCAAATCAGAAAAACCATTGATCACTTTTGGCTGATCTTTAAAATCTTCCGTACAGTTTACCATGCCCAGCACTTTTACAACACGCTTTACCTTACTCAAGTCGCCAATTTCCGATTTTAACGTTGACAACAAAGCAATGCCGGTTTGCCGGGCAGCATCGTACCCCTGTTCAAGGGTCAAATCCTTCCCAACTTTTCCCTGTATGTTGGTTCCGTCTGTGCGTGTAGGCCCGTGGCCCGATAAAAAGACCAGGTTCCCGGTGCGGACAGCCCGAACATAATTGGCCATAGGTGCAGCCGGTTTAAATAGCTCTATATTCAATTCTTTAAGTTTTGCTTCCGGGGTTTGCGCGAAAACAGAACCAGAAACCAGAACAAGACAAAAGAGGAAGACATACTTTTTCATAAGATTTTATTTACGTGTAATTTTAGTGCTGACACAAGGTTGTCACCTCACCAAACTTACTTTGTTCCGCTAACTTCAACAAACTTATGCCTGCAAAAGAAAAAAATCGTTGCGCCTGGTGCCTGAAATTCGAGCAATACATTGAGTACCACGATAAAGAATGGGGTGTGCCCGTTCATGATGACCGTATTCATTTTGAGTTTTTGATACTCGAAGGAGCACAGGCAGGCCTGAGCTGGGCTACCATTTTGAAGAAACGCGAAGGGTACAGAAAAGCTTTCGCGGATTTTGATCCGGAAAAGGTAGCTCGCTTTACTGAAAAGCGTTTGGAGAAAATATTACTTGACCCCGGCATTGTGCGCAACCGCCTGAAAGTGTATGCGGCAGTGAATAACGCCAAACGCTTCTTAGAAGTGCAAAAAGAGTTCGGGAGTTTTAGTAACTACATCTGGAGTTTTGTAAACGGAAAACCTATCGTTAACAAATGGAAAACATTAAAACAGATTCCGGCTACAACCAAAGAATCGGATGCGTTAAGTAAAGATTTGCTGAAGCGCGGATTTAAGTTTGTAGGCAGTACCGTTATTTACGCACACATGCAGGCGTGCGGGTTGGTGAACGATCACCTCGTGGATTGCTTTAGATATAAACAGGTTTAGGGAGATTTGATTTCTAACTTATTGCATGGCGCCTTCCGAAAGCGCCATATCGGCAGAAAGATGTTTAAAGTTCTTTTCGTGCTTCCATACAGTTTCGTATGTCTGGAGTTTTTCTGTAATAAATTTTCTTAGCTTAACATTCATTTGGTCAATTTTTGCCTGGGGTGTTTCCACCGGGGGCTTTGAGGTAATCAATTCTTTTGCCCGGGCAAAAACTTCGCTATCCTCGGTTATGGGGTCAAACCCCACCCTGGCCTTGCCAATACCCATGATAATGTCAACAATAACAATGTAGCTGCCGCCTGCTTCCAGTTCGGCTGTTATAAATTCCTTATTCTCTGATGAGGCCCAAAACAAATGTGTTCCCGGATCACATTCGTAACGCAAATAGTTTTTCCCTTTGAATATGCCGATATATTGATCCTCATGAAAATATTCAAAGGAAATGGCAAAGCCGAAGGAGCTGACACGTGTAAAATAAACAACCGCTTTCCCTTCTGCGGGAGGTTGAAACCCTTGTGCATAGAGTGTTGAAGCGCACAACATCATAAAACCGAGTAGCAAATTTGTTTTCATAGTGAGTAGGAAAAGGCTAAGTTGTTGTTTAGTAAAGCTACGCAATTTCCTTCTTTCAAACTACACTGCTTCTTGCTATATACAAAACAGCCGCCAGAACTGCTTTAAACGATCCTGACGGCTGCTTTTTATTCCGGAAATTACCGGGTTTTATTTCCTCGGAAACAACTCATCGCGGTTAGCGGCAAGCCATGCAAAGGCTGCTGTCATTACTGCATTGTGTTTCAAATCGTCTTCAACGGCTTTATCATACAAGTCCATGCTGGTGTGGTGTGTGCGCGAACTGTATTCAATCGGGTCTTGAATAAACTGGAACCCTGGCAAGTTAATACCATCAAAAGAAAGGTGATCGGTACCGCCTGTATTGCGAAGCGTTAACGTTGAGGCTCCTAACTTTTCAAACGGCTTCAACCATTCGCGGAACACGGGGCGTGCACTTTCATTGCCCTGCATATACACACCACGATATTTGCCGGTTCCGTTATCCATGTTAAAGTAAACAGAGAATTTTTCCGCCCCGGGCTTATAGGTTATGTTTTCGCCATCGCGTTCGCCATAAACACGCTTCACGTAATTACGCGAGCCAATCAAGCCTTGTTCTTCACCGCCCCATAACGCAATGCGAATGGTTCTGCGCGGGCTTACACCCAATGATTTAAGAATACGCATGGCCTCCATCATTACAGCCGAGCCGGAAGCGTTATCGGTAGTGCCGGTGCCACTGTGCCACGAATCTAAGTGCGCACCGATCATTACAATTTCATCTTTCAAATCAGTGCCGGGAATTTCAGCAATTACGTTAAAGCCTTTTTCGTTAGGCGTAAATTCCGTTTCCAACGTCATCTCTACCTTTACCGGAATGCCTTGCTGAATCTGGCGCACCATGCGGTTGTAATGTTCTGCGGCAACTACTACCTGTGGTAAAATTTTAGGAGCATTCGGGCTGCGCGATTGCAGACGTCCTTCAAACGGTGCTTCAGGAGGATACGGAACTGTTGCAGCCGAAACCACAACCGTACCATCTTCTAAGCGTGCGCTTGAGCTGGCCTCAAGGATGGCAATCGCACCTTCTTTTATACACATATCCCACTTTTTGTATGCGAGGCGTTGAGGCTCGGTAGGGGCAAAAAATCTTCTTCCACGAAACGCTTCTGTCGGGCCGGAGTTGGCCATGTCCAACAGATCTTTTTCTTCGAGCCTGCGGGCATCCGGTTCAAAACCCGGTTTTACCGGTGTAGGCAGACTGAACAACACAACCTTGCCTTTCAGCTTTCCTTTGTATTTTTCAATGTCCTCTTCTTTCTGAATGTCTAAGTAAACGGCTTCCGCCTGAATGTTACCTTTCACACCGGGTGTCCATGCTTTCGGGTAGGCAATTACCGGAAAGTACACCGGTGCTGTTGCGTGCAGGCTGAATTTCTTCAGGTACCAGCCCCGGCCAAAGTCTTCATCCCAGTAGTCGAAGTGTGCATTTTGCAACCCCCACTTTTCTAAGGCAGACTTGGCATAGTTGGCGGCATTTTTATAGCCGGGCGAGTTGGTTAAACGCGGGCCGTGCACATCGGTAAGCATACCGAGAATGTTCATCACCTGCGAGTTTTCAAAGCCTTCTTTTTTAATTCGTGATACTGTTGCGGTATCCACTTTTTCCTGTGCCAGGGAAGGCAAAACCAGCGCCAGGATAAGCAATGCGTTTAGTAGAATCCTCATAATTATTGGTTTAAGATTTTATCGCGAAAAATAAGGAAATCGTGCACGAATGGATGTACCGTACATGGAAATGATTTGGGTTGCGAGGTACGGGTTTCGTGTTTACCTCGCACCTCGTAACCCGTACCTCGAACCCCGATATTAATGAGCCTCTATTTTTTTAAGTTAAAGAAGACTTGTAAGCCGATGGCTCTGTTTTTAAGCTCATCGGTATATACATCACCCTGGTTATCGCGCACAGAGTTGTATGCGGCACGTGTGAAACTATAGTAGTAATTGAGCTGTAGCGAAGGTTTTCGCGGCATGTTGGGAAACTGAATGCCCAATAATGCGTTACCTCCATAGGATGCTCGTTTTAACCCGGTGGCGCTATATAAACGGGAAAAAGAATTCTCGTAGCATACCCGCCCTGCCCGAAGGCCAAGCCCTCCATAAATAATGTAGCTGCTCATCTGCTTTCTTAAGATGTAATCAACTTCGATATGTACATATCCTATGTTGATTTTCCTCACCAGCACGCCTGTACCCCCGCCTATAAAAGGCCTTTCTATGGTAAAAGAATTATCGGTAATTCCAAGAGACACCCTTATGTTGTCGGCAGATGGGATTTCAAAATCCCTGTTTATACCTGCTTGCCAGGATAGGTTATGCGATCTCAGGATATTTTCGTTTCTAAAAATGAGTGTAGGTGTAAACAAGTTTACACCTACACTCGCACTATAGTGTTGCCATTTTATTTGTGCAGCCAGGTCAGCATTAGCGTAACAGATAAAAAGGCAGACGAGTAGTATTTTTTTCATTATCAGCATAACGCTGTAAAAGCGGGTTCAGTCTATCGCTATATAAAATCCTGCCTGACCATTTGTTTTGGCATTTCGATATTGCTTCTTTTGTAAGGCCATTCCTTGAATCAACATATTCGATTTTATCATCATAACATCCGTTGACAACAATAAAATTTCCGCTATCACGAAGATGAGAAATAGCAGGAAATGGGATTTCTTTTAGTTGTTCAGATGAAATCTTTACAGCCAGTGTTTCTGCGTTCCATTCCTGCAAAACTTCCGTGATGGATAAGAGACTTGGATAAGCTGGATGAACTCTAACTTGCGCAAGGGCTTGCTGAGTCACCTTTAAATCAAGTTCCGAAACCATGTTTTTTTTAGTGTGATGTATCCATTTTCTCTGATATTGTGATGAGTATAAATTTTCTGTTGCATATTCATATTTTAATGAGATAGAAACCTGCTTAGACATTTAGTCGGCTGTATAAATAAGGTTGCCATCGTTTAATGTGTAACGAAACCTATTCGATGCAATAACATCTCCTTTTCGGTATGGATAACTGTCTTTGGTTATGGTCAGGTTGAACTGATAACTATATCCAACAGATTTATACTCCCCTGCATCAATAAGGAATTTTATTTCGTTACCCGAATTATTATACTTAGCATTTCCACTTCTAAGTGTTGAGTCATTTATTTGTATAATCCAGTTAATAGCTAACTTATCAGAGTCTTTAAAGAACTCATATTGCTCAATTTTTAACATGGCAGTGCCTGGAGAAAAATATAAATTGAACGTTTGAAATCTTTTTTTAACTACCTCTTTATCATTGTTGGATAACTCATGCCAGTTCATAAATATTTTGGATTGTATCTGCTCGTCTGTTAGAATAAGTCGTGAATGATCAAGTCTGCTCAGTATCCTTTCCCAGTCAGAATTCACTCCTTCATCAAGCCAAGCGATAAAAGAAGGATGCTCCTTTATGCTTACGAAGTAATTCAGCAAGTCAGATATGGAGTAAAACGTATTCGCATCTATTTTCTGAAATACATTTAATCCAATGGAGTCGCAGAAATCAAATAATCTCTTATTCCATTTTGTGTTGATGACGATGGAGTTGAAATTATGTAGCTTAATTTCGCGCAGGTAATATTCAAGACTATCCTCTGTAATAAGATTGTGCTTGATTTCTGCGGCCTTTACGGATAGCTTTACATTGTTTACAAATATCTCGTCTTCATTTATACGCAAATCCCTGAATCCAATTCTTTCACCAAAAATCTCGTACGGTCTTTGTTCCTCATTTAATACCTCAATTTCGTATTTATAGATATTGGGGCTGAAATGATTCCACAGTTCAACTTTTGTATTAATGTCCAATTGATTTCTCCCTGTGGTAACCCACCCCTCAGATTGAGTGGATAAACGTAGGTCTCCAGGAAATCTAATGTTTTCAAAAAGTCTATTATGTTTATCGTAAATCTTCAGGTTGATATGATAATCTTTAACTATCCACTTTGGGTTATTGTTTTTGACGATGTGATCAATGAAAAAGTTAATATATCGATAGCGCTCAGATTTTCTTCTAAAGACATGGGCATAAAAAAAAGCAAGATGTGTTTCTGGCACAATTGTTATACGTCCATTATCACTGCTGTAGTGCAAAAGGGGGGCGAGCTTTAATGGATCACAACATGTGGTTACAGCAGTATCTTTAGCGATAAGATATCGGACCTGTATTTGATCTTTTTCATCAGTAAGGTTGAATCTATACGTCTCAACGTATTGATTGGTGTCAATTTTTAAAAACCCTTGTTTTGCAGCAAATGAAGTTATCGGAAACTGATGTACTTTTATAAGGCTGTCGACTAAACGGAAATCGGGTTGTGAGAATAAAAGAGAACATTTGATTGAGAAGAGAAGGAAGGCCCAAGATTTACGGATATTCGAGTTCATCTTCCAGTTTGAAAGAACCCAGAGATTACCTTTCTATAAACTGCCTTATCGTCCGCAAGTGCCAGCCTGATATTTGCCATAAAAAGTTCGTGATTGCAAGTATAGAAATTGATAGGCAAATTTCCACCCTTGTCTTTATTGTAGTCCTTCTTCACGGTGTCACCTCGTAACCCGTACCTCGAACCCCGTTTAGTTTCCCTTTTTCTTCTTCAGCAAGTTCTGGATTGTTTTCACACCATCTTCAACTGCCTTCTGTTTTGGGTCGGCAGTTTTGGTGCTGTCTGTTTTTGTTGTGTCTGATTTTGCGCCCAACAACCCTGAAACAAGCTCCGTTGCTTTTTTCTCGGCTTCCTGCTTTACAGCTGTGGTAACGGCTTCCTGCACCTGCTGTTTCTGCTCACTCATCAACAACTGGGGTTTAGGGTCAAGAAATGTTCCGCCCAACCCAATCGTTACCGGTATCATGGCATTCGGGTCGGTAGAGCCCTTGGTGTATTGCCCAACAAAACTATTCAACTGTGTGCCTAACTTACCGGCAGGAACATCCATTTTCAGGTTGTAATTAATTCCGCCATCAAGGCCGGTGCTTCCGGCAACGGAAGTAGTGTATTGACCGAACTTAACATTGAAAGGCTTAACACTTAGTTTACCATCTTTGATTGAAGCGGACATCAGCACATCTTTCAGCGTTACTTCGTTGGTGTCGTCAAGTTTTGTGAGCGATGTAATGCCCGATACAAGTTTCGATTCTTTTAATGATGCCTGCGCTACTTTTACCAATCCTTCGCCATTTACGGTTTTCAGGTTCGGCATCATATCCTGTAACAATTCGCCCGAAAGTTTGAAGTCGGTTGAAAAATTTCCGCTCATTAACCCTGCTACTGGTGCATACGTTTTTACAAGTGTAAAACCGGAAGCAGCTTGTGCCAATGCCATGTTTTCAATCTTCAATGCAAAATCATATTTCGGGTGTTCAATGTCTTTTGTGTTATACGCACCGTTTACCGTGAAGGCTCCACCCAATAAGTTGAAGGATAATCCGCTCAGGTTAGCCACACCATCTTTTACAATAATATCGCCTTTGGCATTTGTGATGTTAAAGTCCATCATCTTTACAGTGGCAATACTCGACTTGAGTACGAAGTCGATATTTTCAGGAACGGGAATAACACTATAAGGCGCTGACTCTTCCACAGGTTCTTCTGTTTCGGTCATAAATTCATTCAGGTCGAGCAAGGTAGATGAAAAGTTTACAGCGCCTTTCAGCAACTGGTTCGGGCTGAAGAGATAGCCCATATAATTTGATACGGAGCCGCTCACTTTAAAATCGCTTTTACCGATTGTTCCGTCCATTTGTTTCAGGTCAATCTTTCGCGGGTCGAAACTCATATCGGCTTGCGAAAGTGTTACGGAATACGGAAGGTCGGAGGCAGCGTAGCTGAACTCGCGCAATGAAGCGCTTCCGCTCGTGGGCAGTTTGTCATAACGTTCAGCTTCTAAGTCCGACATCTTTCCTTTTGTTTGCAAATCGGCTTTTACCTTTCCGGCAAGGGTCATGCCCTCTACGGGAAATATTTTTGTGATTTTCTCTAAGTCAACACCGCCATTGGCTTTTACATCCCAGGTAATGTCTTCTAAGTTTTGAATGAGCATATCGGCAGAAAACTTTTCGCCATCCATCACCATCGAAAAATCATTTACGGCAATAAATGTTTCGGCCATACGCCCCGAAGCATTTTTTACACTTGAATTAAATTTCAGGTCTTGTAAGGGCAACGGAAACTCGGATGATTTTACATAGCCGTTTGCCAATGACATTACTGCGTTAATTGCCGGAATGGTTTTCTTCAGGCTGTCGTACACACCCTTTGCAGTTAAGTCAATAGCGTAGTTGCCGCGCATGTCCAATCCTTCCACCGGAAACATTTTTGACAATTCGGCCAGGTTTAATTTGGCCTTTACATTGGCGTCCACTTCCGTGGGATAGAGTTTGCTGATGAGTACGCGTGCATCAAACGGGTTGGAGCCGAAATCCATGTGAAACTTCTTCACATCAATAACAGTGTTGTCAATATTGCCGTCTTTGTTATCTACCAACATATTCAGGTTTATGTTGTTGATAGGTGTGGGCAAATCGGGGTATTGGAACATCGCTTCCGTTACATCAAGGTTAACCGAGAATGCCGGCATTTGTGTTTCGCTATATGTGCCTTTAACAAAACCGGCAAACTGCAAATCGCCTTCAGTTTTTATGTTGTTAAAACTTTCGGAGTACATGCCCGGCACAAGCGACAACAAACTTTTGAAAGAATTCTCCGGGCTGCTAAAGGAAATGTCCATGCCATAATCGTGTTCATTCATTTTAAACCAGCCGTCAAAGCTCATAGCAAAGTCGTTAATCTTTGCGCTGTTTTCTTTAAAGGTGTACTTTGTATATTCTTCGCTGATTGAAATGGTAGCGTCAATGGTTGCGCGTTTATTTGTAAGGTATTCAATGCCGTCATACTTTACCGTTACCGTATCGGCTGTGGTAGATGTTTTAAGGTCGAATATATCTTGCGTAAAGTCGCCACTGCCGGAGTGATTTACACCGCTCAACTTCATCAGAAATGGAATAGAATGGTCATCATAAGTAATGTCGCCATTAATTATTTTCCAGTGGTCGATACCAAAAGAAAATTCACCACCTTCCTCCGTTTCAGGAATTTCATCTGAAGGAAAGGTAATATCATAATTTGCGCGGCCATCTTCCAGCACCATTATGTTTATCAACGGGCTTACCAATGTTATGCCTTTCAGCCTAAGCTGGTTGCCAAACAATACATCTTTCAGGTTCACTTCAACTTCAAGCCGCTCGGCAGCAAACAGCACTTCTCCTTCAAACGGCTCGCGGTTAAGTATGCCAAAGTCGCGCATTTCTGCCGTAATGTTGGGGAAGTTTCGGAAAAGTGTCAGGCTGAATTTATCAGCATCAAACACCACATCGGCATTCAGTGTTTTGGCTAATTCTTTATCAATGGCTGCTTTGATATTATCTTTAAAAACAACAGGCAAAATGAATGCAGCCGCTAACAACACAACAACGACTACGACAATGGCGATGAGAATTTTCTTCAGCATAACAGAATCATTTAAACAGTGGACTACAAAATTACGAAATGGAACGATGCAAAAACGCTCGCTTAACCCTATGAAAAACGTTTTATCGTTAAATAAATTTTAACAGCCAGTCCATTATCATGTTTACCCGTTTGGTATAGGGCGGATATAGCGGGCTTATAGAGGTAAGGCCGCTGCGCTGGTGCAAAACGGGCTTTTCGTTTGAAAAGGCCAGAAAACCGGCATATCCGTGCGATTTACCAATGCCGCTGTTGTTCACACCGCCAAACGGAATGTTGTGGTGCAAAAACTGAACGGCACAATCGTTTATGCACACGCTGCCGGCTGATGTTTCTTTTAGAATACGGTCGCGCTCTTTTCGGTTTGAGCCAAAGATATACAAGGCAAGTGGCTTTGGCCGGCTGTTTATTTCCCGGATAACTTCTTCCGGTTTTGAATACGTTAATACAGGAAGTATCGGCCCGAAAATTTCCTCTTTCATTGCCTGCGCTTCTGCCGGAACATCGGATACGATAACCGGGTGTATAAACCGGTCAGCGATATTTACTGTACCACCCACATGAAGTTGCGCGCCCTTCTCTACCAATTCTTCAAGCATATTGCTCAGGCGTTCAACGTGTTTTTCGTTTACAATACGCGCGTAGTGTGCCGATTGCTCAAGTGGTTGGTCGCCTTCGAGGAACAAGGTTTTTATTTCTTCTTTAAGTCGTTCAATCAACTTTTCTTTAACAGATTCGTGTATCAACACATAATCAGGCGCGATACAGGTTTGACCGTTATTAATAAACTTGGCAACAGCAATTCGCTTCGCGGCATCTTTTAAATTGGCAGATGGCGTAACGATGGTTGGTGATTTTCCACCTAACTCCAATGTAACCGATGCAAGATTTTCGGCAGCGGCTTTCATTACTACTTTTCCTATGGTGGGGCTTCCTGTAAAAAAAATGTGGTTGAACGGAAGTTTCAGTAAACATTGCGACACTTCTACACCACCTTCGCACACGGCAACAACGCGGTCTTCAAAAAGATCATCGCACATTTTTTTAATCAGTGCAGAAGTGTTTGAAGTTATTTCTGACGGCTTAATAATTACGCTGTTGCCGGCAGCCAGTGCAGAAACCAACGGGCCAACGCAAAGATTGAACGGGTAGTTCCACGGGGCGATGATGAGGCAAGCACCTTTCGGCTCGGCAAGCACATAGCTGCGCGTGCCCAACATGGTTATGGGTGCATCAACTTTTCGGGGTGTTGTCCAGCGGTTAAGGTTGGTAAGTGCGTGTGCAATTTCATCTACCACCGGAAATATTTCAGTGCCGTCAACCTCTGCGGAAGGCTTTTTAAAATCGGCATAAATGGCACGCTGAATTGCAGGCCGGTGTAACAACACCCATTGTTTCAGTTTTTTCAGTCGGGCTTTTCGGTTAGAAACGGGTTCGGTTCTAAGTGTGGGCAGGTATTGTTGCTGACGCGCGAAGAGGTCGTTTATCCAGTCGGAAACTATTTTTTCTTCCAGGTTGGGTATCATGTTGCCAAGGTATGTAAAATCTGCCAGTACAGATTATCCGCCACGAAGCCAGACAGCAACAGCTATGTAAAAATCAATCCTGCAACACCCGCACTTCCACTCTCCGGTTCAGTCGGTGGCCTTCAGGTGTGCTATCGCGCGAAAGCGGCATGGTGCCACCAAATGCTTTTAGCTTGATACGGTTTTTATGTACGCCCTTTGAAACCAGGTAGTCACGTACAGCATCAACACGTTGTTGTGAAAGCTTCATGTTCTTGCCCGGATCGCCAAGATAATCCGTATGGCCTTCAAGCTGGATAACCATGCTCTTGTGCTCTCTCATCATGTTAACCAGCAAATCAAGTTCGGCATACGAATCGGGATCTATCTTTGATTTCGCTACCTCGAAAATCAGGTTGTCGAGGCGCATTACATGACCGGCCATGTGCTTCGATGCACTTGTAGTGCGGTGAAGTTCAATGTCTTTAATAATTTTTTTATCAGCATCGGCTTCAGCCGGGTCAAGCATATACTTGGCTGATGCGAAGCCGGGAACTTCAACCGTAATAGAATAACGCTCACCGTCAAACAATGGAAAAGAGAAGTTGCTGTTGTTGACTATCCCCATCCGGTTTCCATAAGGAAGATTCTGATAGGTAATGCGTGCTACCAGCGGTTCTTTGGTTTCGGCATTAAGTATTCGTCCTTCTGCCACAACAAGGCTGTCTAATTGTGAAAAGGCTGTGAAAGCAATGAAGCAGAACGCGCAAAGAATCAACACTCTCATAGTCATGTTCCTGTTTTAAGGTTTCACGATTTTAAATTCAACCCTTCTGTTCTTACGTCTGTTCTCCAGGCTTGTGTTCGGAACAGCCGGTTGTGTTTCGCCATAGAATTTCACTGAAATGCGTTCAGAAGAAATTCCTTTATCTGCCAGGTATTTGCTTACAGCTTTAGCCCTGCGCTCGGAAAGCCCCATGTTATAGGTGTCATCTCCAACATCGCAAGTGTGACCGGTAATTTCTACCTGCATACTGCTACGTTCATTCATTAAGGTAACAATGCGATTTAGTTCAGAGTGCGATTCCGGTTTAAGAACGGCTTTATCGAAATCAAAGAAAATGTTGTTCAGTGTAATGGTTACATTTTCATCGATACGCGCAACCTGTATGGGTTGCAGTGTAAAGTTTTTGTTTTCGATTACAGTATCGTCTGTTATGTCGCGCAGGTCAAGGTTCTGACTTTCAGAAATATGATCTTTCGCTTCGGCCCGTACGCCATATAGATGGCCGGCCGGAAGTTTGATTTCGTATTCGCCTGTTTCAGGGTTTGATTGCGCTATACCCACATCTGTTCCATCGGGTAAACGCTCATAAATAATTTTTGCACCGATGGGGTTGCCGGTTTCGGCATCAACAAGTTTTCCTTTAACTGTAACCCATGGTTCGGGGCTGCGAAGTATCGGCAGCTTAACTCTGAAAATATCTAAGTTCGTTTCGGTTACACCACGCGAATAGTAGGCGTAGTCGCTGTTGTTGGGAATGTTAAAGAAAAGGTCTTCTAACGGTGAGTTGATTTCCGGGCCAAGGTTTTCAGGCTCCGACCAGTTTACCCAGGTGTCATCTAATCTTTTTGACACATAAATATCACTTCCGCCATATCCGCTAAAACCGTTGGATGAAAAGTAAAGCGTTACATCATCGGGCGCGAGGAACGGAGCCGACTCTTCACCGGCTGTGTTCACAATGTTTCCAAGATTGAGGGGTTGTGTCCAAACGCTGTCATCTTTCATAAACGAAACATACAGGTCGCGGTCACCGTGTGAGTCTTCCCGCTCAACAGACATAATTATGGTTTTGCGATTGTTCGCAAGAAAATAATTTGCCTGGTCGTTAAAGTTGTAATCGTTGACGATGTTCAATGCTATGGGTTTTGACCACGAGCCTCCAATGTTTGTACTGACGGATACACCGGCCTGCATTTTATTGTTGTCAAGATATTTGTTACCCAACAACATAACGACTGTGCGGCCATCGGGTGTTATGGAGTTTACGGAGTTAACAAAGTTTGGATAAGCGTTGTTGAACTGAGGCCCCATGTTTTTTGCGAGTGTCCACTTGCCGTCTTCGCCTAATTCAGAGTACCAGATATCTTCTTTATCAGTAACACCGCCAGTATTTTCAGGGTGATTCCTTCTGCTGAAGTACAGGGTCTTTCCATCGGGTGAAAGAATGGGATTAAGTTCGGAGTATTCGCTGTTAACATTTTCATCGAGTTGCTCAATTACAATACCCGATGCCAATAATGCCGGCTTTGGAATGAAGGCCATTATAGGATAATTAGAGTCGGATATAGCAACCGCATCAATACCATAATAATCAGGCACAGCACCGCCATCAAACTCAAGTTTTACAGCGCTCACCTTATAGGACGTTTTCTCAATAACAACATTTCGCATCTGGGCTTTTAGAGGCTTTGCACCGGGGTTCAGCGTTACAGCTTCATACTCTCTTCCGGCTTCGTCATACAATAAAATGCGGCTTAACGCGCTGGGGTTGTGCGACTCGGCAACGGCTACCTGTTGTATCTGCATGGGGGTATCAAAACCCACTTTAAGAAATTCCTTTCTGTTTGGCCTGTCGGGTGCCCAGGCATTTGGGTTTTGACCTCCGGCAGGTAACACATTGGGTTTACCCAATACCTGCTGTGCAGAATACTGAATAGGTGTTAGTTCGGAGGAAAACTCGATTACTTTTGATGCCCACTGAACAACCTGGGCCTGTGTATAAAAGTAGGGGGCACTAAGCAAGGCCAGGATTGCGAAACATCTTCTCATGAAAGCCACTATTAGGTTAAATTTAGGGAGTAAACTTAGCTAAAAAATTCAAAATCGGGTGAAAACAATACACGCCTTTATGGGCGGGCTTGTGTGCAATTTTATGCAAGGTCGGCAAAAATCCGCAAAATAGCGCAGTTAGTCCTCAAGGGTATGTTTGTTAAACAGCAAAAATCCTACATGGAATAATACCCCAAAGCGATTTTCATCGTCATCGTAATAGTTGGCGCTAAGGCTTAACGGCCCGATGGGGGAGTGGTAAACCAGCCCGGCTGTTCCGGCAAAGAAAAAGGTTGTCAAATCGCCATTTTTAATGGCCTCCTGGTTGGCCCCTTGTTGAATGTAGGCGAGGGGTTTAAAAACATAGCTCTCCAATCGCAGGTCGAGGGTACGGGGGCGGATAACGATTACATTACGAGCGCCAACGGTTAAGTAATTTGGGGAACGAAAATTTTCGAGAATAAGGGTGCGGCTATCCTGAAGTGGCATGAACCCGGGGGTATTGATGATGGTTCCGAAGTAGTTTCTGAAAAACGGTTGATTGGAGAACACGGCCTCGGCATAAAATCCCGGCCGGAAAGCTCCTCGGTTAAAATATTGTTCCATGGTGGCCCGCACCCGAAACCACTGATGGTTACGCGCAAGGGGAGTTGTGTTAACAGAAGTTGTTCCGGGAATGTAATTTTCGCGTGCAGAGAAGTGAAAAGCACTTACGGATATACTCTTGCCTGCCGAGGCATATTGCTTCCTGTCTAAGTTACTCGTAGTTATGATAAACCCGGTTTTAAAGCCGCGCAAACCAAGGTCGTCTAACGTATCAAGGCTATTGAATGCTTTTGTATTGGAGTATCTGTCTTTATTGGTAAAGCCATTAAACACTGCGGTAGCTTTAATGGTGTTGCCAATCGGCCAGCCGAGGCGCACACCCGCTTTTCTGTCGAAGCGACTAAGTACGGTAGGTGTAATTTTTTGTATGAGGTCGGTTCCTTCAACAAAGTCATATTCGCTCATCACTACTTCCGGCTGAATGTAAAACCGCCCAAGAAAAGGAAAGTCTATCCGGGTGTTGGCCATCAGCGATTTATAGAAGCTGCCGGTTTGCGCCCCTACAAAAAAATGAGTGAGCGAATTTTTAAAAAAATAATAGTCAAGCCCTAAGTATAGGTTGCTGATGTTTCGTGTTGCCATTACACCACCAAAATCTACCTGGAAATTTTTTTGCGGACGTTGCGTGAGTTGAAGTTGAAATGTTGAACGGATTGAATCATACCGGATGCTGGGATGCACATTACCAAAATACGGTTCCGTTATCAGCTTGAAATAACCTTGCTTGGCTTCGTGGAGGCTCATGGGCTTATACCCATCATCACCCTTTACATTAAAAATTCTGCGAATGTACTTGCGCTGATTTGCACTGAAGTTTTTAAACGTAAGTTCTTCGATAGTAACCGGAACGCCTTTCGATAAAAACGCTTCGCGCCTTTGCTGAACCGTTGTACGATTTGCCGATCGGGCTGTTTTTGTTTTCAGTTCGTCAAGTTGCCGGAGTGTTTGAACATACCCGCTGTCAATCAAGGCTTTTGCCCGCGCGAAATCAAACGAGGTATACCCTTCAAGATTCGGTTGAATATAAACTCCGCTATCGGGAATGGCAGACGGGTCGGATTTATCCAACAACATATACATCAACGAACGGTGTATCAGTTTGTCGTCATCGTTGTAGGGATATTCTTTAAAAATTTTAGAGGAAACATTGGAACCGATTAACACATCGGGTTCAAACTCCTGCACGGCTACATCAACAGGAAAATTGTTATATACACCGCCATCAAAAAGATATTTGTTATCAATGCGTATGGGGGTATAGAAGAAAGGAACCGTTTGTGTGGCGCGTAAGGCATCGCTCAACGACCCATGCTTTAAAACAACCTGTGCCTGCGAAAACACATCAGCGGCCATCACCCGAAGGGGCACAAACAAGTTGTCGAAATTATTGCGCGAAAGGGCAGAAGCAACAGCCATTTTTTCTGTAAGTGCAAAATTCAGCGAGGCATCGTTGGCTATACTGGTGTTGAACTGAACGGAAAGGGTAGAGTCTAACGAAAGGTCAACCCGCAGAAAACCGGGGCTTATATCGTCATTGTAATAATGAAAGTTAAATCCTTTTTCAGGTAAACCTGTTACCCATCGAAGAAAATCGTCCGACAACATCATTTCCTCAATCTGCAATGGACTCATGCCGGCAGCGTAACAGCCGCCCACAATTCCGCCCATAGAGGTTCCTACAATATAGTCGATAGGGATGTTGTGCTCTTCCAGCGCTTTGATCACGCCCACGTGGGCAATACCTTTTGCTCCGCCCCCGCTCAGTACTAAGGCAACTTTTTGCCCATAGGCGGTTACGGTCAATAGCCAAATAAAAAAAGGGAAGAGTATTCGCATACCAACGATAACGTTAGGATAGACGAAAATAGTCGAAGAAAGTTGAAAGAAAATAATTTTATTTAATCCGATGGCCAATACAGGCTACAAAGCCGAAGCAAACGTATTCGGGAATACCGATGGAATAGCGTTAAGCTTTTCGATTACGGCATCGCGCGTGTTGTTATAGACTTCGAGGTGTTCGTCTTCAATAGGTTCTGAAGGAGGCAACTCTACCCTAAGAGCATCAACCTGCACACCGTTCTTCCAGAAGCGGTAACATACGTGCGGCCCGGTTGCCAGGCCGGTGCTTCCTACATTGCCAATCCATTGCCCCTGTCGCACACGAACACCCGGCTTTATGCCCGGTGCAATTTTAGACATGTGCAGGTACTGCGTGGTGTACGTGGCGTTGTGCCTGATTTTTACATAATTGCCGTTGTTGGATTTGAATTGCGCTTCCTGCACAATGCCATCGCCAACAGAACGGATGGGTGTGCCGGTGGGTGCGGCAAAGTCGGTGCCGAGGTGGGCCTTATAAACTTTTTGCACGGGGTGCAACCTGTTTTGGCTATACCGCGAACTGATCCGGGTGAATTCAATCGGGTATTTTAATAACGCTTTACGCAAGCTCTTGCCGTCTTCATCAAAATAATCCAGGCCGTTGCCCTGGTCGAACGGAATAGCGTAATAACTGCTGCCGAAATGATTGAAATAAATTCCGCTTATCTGCTTAACGCCTATAAACTTTCCGTCAACCTGTTGTTCTTCATAAATCAGTTTAAACTGGTCGCCTTGTTGCAGGCGTTGAAAATCTACCTGCCACGCAAAGATGTCGACAAACTTGTTGGTTAACTCATGCGACAGCCCCAGCTCGTTAATGGTTTGCGATAGGGAAGACATGATTACCCCGGAAACGGTTTTTTCCACGATAGTAACATCGCGCTTGCAAACATCTACAAACAACGAATCGCCAAACCGGAACACAACATAGTCGATAGGGTTAGGCTCATACACAAACGCCTTTGGTATGCGAAGCGAATCGGCACTGCGGATGAACGTAAACTTTTTGTCGGGAATAATTTTGCGAGCATCAAAAACATGGCGCGGAAGCGAGGACACCTGGTTAATCAGTTTAACCGGAACATTGTATTCGCGCATAATGTCTGACAAAAACTGGTTGCGCTTTACGCGGTCTTCTATTACCTCGTGGTTATCTACCACTACGCCATATAACATAGTGGGCGGTGTCCATTCAACATCAGGTGTTTCAGGAGAATTCTCCACAACAACCTCTTGCTGAATGGTGTAATCAGTACAGATGACTGCACCTAAAAACAAGAAAACACAAACGCTTAACAGCACCCGTTTTACCATGACTGGAGTTTAATCCGTTAAAAAAATAGGCCCAAAGTTTAAAAAATTCAGGTTCAGAACCTGTAATACCGAGAGTAAATGTAACAGATTTTGCTAAAATGTTCAATTTTTGCCCCTATTCAGGTAATATGGAAAAACATATACTTCTTCAACTCACCACTATGAAGATGCCTTTTGGCAAATACAAGGGCACCCTGCTGTGCGACCTGCCCGAATTTTACTTAGCGTGGTTTAGCCGGAAGGGCTTCCCGAAAGGAAAACTGGGGGAATTGCTGGCCACTGCGTATGAAATAAAACTTAACGGGTTGACAGACCTGCTCACTCCGTTACGAAATTCTACAAAAGAATCGGAGGATTAAAGTTGAAAAGGTAGGATTATCCCATACTCAGAAATCAGTCATACAACTCCTCATATTTCTTCTTTCCGCTTTCTAAGAATTGCACAAACTTCTCTACGCTTCTGTCGTAGCCATACGGCCAGGCCAATACACGTTCGTCTTTGCCAACTAACACATAAAACGGTTGCGCGTTGTTATCTAAGTTTGCAATCTGGAGGTCTGCGTTTTTCTTGCCAATGGTTTTCTTCACTTTATCATCATAGCGCGAAGTAATCCACTCGCTTTCGGGTAGCAACGTTTTGTCATCTACATACAGCGCTACAATCACAAAATCATTTTTCAACCTGTTCAGCACGGCAGGGTCGCTCCACACTACGGCTTCCATCTCACGGCAGTTGGTGCAACCGTGCCCGGTGAAGTCAATAAACAATGGCTTGTTTTGTTCGCGGGCACAGGCCAATGCCTGCTCGTAATCGAAGTATCCGTTTAGTCCGTGTGGCAGGTGAAGAAAGTCGGTGTATTTCGGTAAATCACAAATTTCATTTGAACGTGTGCTGCGCGTCATCGACACCAAATCAAAATCGTGTGTGTATTGCGGAGGCAGATAACCGGCCAATGCTTTCAGAGGTGCGCCCCATAAGCCAGGCACAAGATAGATTACAAACGAGAATACAAGCGTGGCAAGAATCAATCGGGGAACAGAAACTTTTTCTACCGGGCTATCGTGTGGTGTGCGGATTTTGCCTAACAGGTAAAATCCTAACAAGGCAAAAATCACAATCCATAATGCAATGTTGGTGTCGCGGTCGAGCAACCCCCAATGATACGCCTGGTCGGCAATGCTGAAAAATTTCAGCGCAAGCGCAAGCTCAAGAAAACCAAGTGTAACTTTTACAGAATTTAACCACCCGCCCGATTTGGGCATGCCCTTCATCCACTCCGGGAAAATAGCGAAGAGTGTAAACGGAATCGCAAAGGCAAGCGAGTATGAAAACATCGCCAGGATGGGTTTTAAAATTTGCCCACCGGCTGACATCACCACTACGTTACCCACAATGGGGATAGTACACGAAAACGAAACCAGCACCAATGTGGCCGCCATAAAAAATATTCCGGCCAGTCCGCCCTTCTCTGCTTTCTGGTCGGCTTTGTTTACAAGTTGATGAGGTGCGTTTATTTCAAACAATCCTAAAAAGGAAAGCGCGAAGACAATAAAGATAGCAAACACAAACAGGTTTGGCGCCCAATGCGTTGCCAATGCGTTCAATCCTTCTGCGCCAAGCAATACGGCAAACAACGTTCCTGCTAACGTGTAAATAGCAATTATAGATACTCCAAAAATGATAGCGTTGCGAATGCCTTCTTTACGCGATTGGTTATCGCGAAGAAAAAATGTAACCGTCATCGGAACCATAGGGAACACACAAGGCGTAACGAGCGAAATCAACCCCAGCACAAAAGCAAAAACCAAGTAGCCGAAAAACGAACTGTCATCGAGGTCGTTATTGCCTTCCAGAATAGATTTGTCTAACACCGGGCCGGTTATAGCACCGTACTGAACCGTCTTTGGCACTTCTGATTTTGCAGAATCTGCCGGTACTGGCGCGGGTTCTTCCTTTGTTTCCGTTAACTGTTCCTGCTTTTTATCCGGTGTCTTCGGTTCTATTGAAGTACCCGAAACGGTAATGCCTGTAAACGTAAACTCACCGTCAAACGGGATGCACTTTCCATCCACTTCAGTACAGGTTTGCCCTTCGTACTCGCCTGAAATTTTAAGCTCCCTGCCGAGCACCTTTATCCGTTGCCTGAACTCACCGGTTCCTTTAAAAATTTTTACATCGCACTCAAAAATTTCATCATGCTTATCCAGCGGATTGATGGCTTTGAGCTTGCCCACTAATTCAAAGCTGGGGTGAGGCTCAAACGTAACGGTAGTGAGCAACGGGCCGCAGTCGGGGTCAAAATCATTGGCATACACATACCAGTTCTTGTCAATGGTAACCTTAAAAATGAGGTCAAGCTCCTCACCGGTTTTTACCGAGGTTTTGGAGGGCGACCACGACCACTTTGCGGGGGTGAGGATTTGCGCGGATGCAATACCTGACGCGAACAGGAGAATGACCGAAAAAAGGACTCTACTCATAATTAGCTTAATAAACGGATTGGCAAGATAACATAACTCTGAATAAAATAGTTGATGGGTTTGGAAGGTCATGATGAAAGTATGCGTTGACGTTTTAATTAGGCCGTTAAGGGCTACCCCTCTTGCCCCACGCTTCATAAATTGTTTGCTTGAACAGTTCGTTAAGTTTTTCAGTGTCAGGTTGGTTGTACCGCCCTAACGATTTAACATGGTCATTGTAAAATTTGATTTTCTCTTCAAGAAAGTCGTTAAGGATTTGAATCTTGGGTTCTTCGTTAAGTTCTTCGCCTGCGATTTTTCTTGTGAGTAAATTTTGGATTTCAGTCTTAACATTTTGGTCTGTTACTTGGCTGCCGAGAAGTTTGTGAAATTCCATCGGAGCCATTGTGTTCGTCTGTTTAATCCAGTCGCAAGCAAGGATTGGCCGTAAAACATAAAAATATTTTTTTACTCTTACATTATCCTTTTGTAAATACTTTCTGTAATTACCTTCTGCCATGTGCAAGTAATGATGAAGACAAGATTTTGGGTTAAAATATTCTTTAGTCAATTCACGAAGGTTATCTGCAACCGAAAACTGTTGTAAGTAAACTATCGGACTCCTCAACCATTCTAACATTGGCGGATTTGATTTCCTAAACAACCGTAAGGCTTTTTTTAACTCCCAACCAGCAAGGTCAATATCGTTAGGCAAAATTTCTTCTTGACTATCCTTCTTGTCGTCAATTTTTAGATACCAATCAAGGCGATGAATGTAAATATACCTTACATCCCAATCACTATCTATCGAAGCAAAACCCCAGGCACGACTTCCACTTTCAACAGCGTACAAAATTTTGATGTCGTGTTGCTGTTCAAGCCTTAAAAGTTCTTTTTTTATTTCATCTGTCATTGTTTACTGTATGTCGTCACATGGCTGCTACTAACAATAACTTTGTACACGAGTACATTCTGTTATATCACTTCCCCGCAAAGTGCTTATAAAACGAAACAATGGTTTCAATGCCCAGCAAAAAATTCTTTACGCCATAGTGTTCATTAGGAGAATGTATGGCGTCACTATCTAATCCAAAGCCCATAAGCACGGTGTCTAAGCCCAATTCTTTTTTGAACAGCGCAACAATGGGTATGCTTCCGCCATCACGCGTGGGAATGGGTTTCTTGCCCCACACTTCTTCAAAGGCCGCGCTGGCTGCCTTGAATGCCACTGAATCGGTGGGCGTAACAGCGGGCTGCCCGCCATGCAAGGCTGTTACTTTTACCTTTACCGATTTAGGCGCAATAGACGTAAAGTGTTTGGTGAACAACTCTGTTATTTCACTGTTGTTCTGGTCGGGCACTAAGCGCATAGAAATTTTTGCATAGGCCTTTGAAGGAAGAACTGTTTTTGCGCCCTCACCGGTATAGCCACCCCAGATACCGTTAACGTCAAGTGTTGGCCGTATGCCGGTGCGCTCAAGGGTGGTGTAGCCTTTTTCGCCCCGTATATCATCAATGCCCAACTCTTTTTTATAGTCATCTAAATTAAAAGGCGCTTTATTAATAGCATCGCGGTCGGCAGCGCTTAGCTCTGCTACTTTATCGTAAAAGCCGGGTATGGTTACATGACCGTTCTCGTCATGCAACGAAGCAATCATGTTGCTCAACACATTTATCGGGTTGGCCACTGCACCGCCATACACACCCGAATGTAAATCGCGGTTCGGGCCGGTTACTTCAACTTCCATATAACTCAGTCCACGCAAGCCGGTTGTAATAGACGGGTGGTCGAGCGAAATGATAGCCGTATCGGAAATCAGGATAATATCGGCTTTTAACTTTTCCTTGTTGTCTTTAACGAAAATGTCAAGGTGTTCGGAACCAACTTCTTCTTCGCCTTCAATCATAAACTTCACGTTGCAAGGCAGCGTGTTGTGCTTCATCATAATCTCAAAAGCCTTTACGTGCATATACACCTGGCCTTTGTCATCGCACGAACCGCGCGCGTAGATTTTGCCGTCTTTAATTACCGGCTCAAACGGGGGCGAAGTCCACAAATCAAGTGGGTCGGGTGGTTGCACATCATAATGACCATATACCAATACTGTAGGTAATGCGGGGTTCACAATCTTTTCAGCGTACACAATCGGGTGCCCCGGTGTTTCGCATAGCTCAATCTTATCCACACCGGCTTCCTTCAGTTTATCTACTAAAAATGCTGCCGCGTTGCGCACGTCATCTTTATGCCTGCTGTCGGCACTTACAGAAGGGATGCGCAGCAATTCAAAAAGCTCATCTAAGAAACGCTGTTGATTTGATGCAATGTATTCTTTAACCATGACGATAATTTTAGAAGGTGTGAAGTTAAGTTTTATTTGCGGATGACCGAAGCCGGATGCTAAAATCCGTCATCTTCATCTTTTTTCTCTTCTTTCTTTTTCAGAACGGAGCCACTATTCAGGTTGTACGGAACATCAATGCCGTAATATTTTTTCCGGAACCCGTTCACAAAGGCAAGCGCCTCTTCTTCAGTGCCCGGAATAAAAATCATTTCCCCGATTTTTGCCTTACCTGAATTGGTACGCTTTGCAACGGTGCTGTTAAAATCGTTATTGGATGAATACATCAACAGGCGATTATCTTCAAAGCCGAAATAATACCATGAGTCGGGGGTAGCTTTCAGAAATACATTGAATACCGGAAGGCCGTCTTCATCTTTACGGATTTCCATAAACCCTTCAAAGGCGCCATTAATATCGTTACGCCCAATGTTCGACAAGCCGAGGCTACCTTCGCTGTAAAATCCTTTATGCGCTGCCGACCATTTCAGGTTTACATTGGAGAACGTGAGTGGTTGTGCCAACGGTGCATACGTGGCAAGCGGAACATGACCTTGTGCAGAGCGTGTTTCAAAATCTTTCACGGCACGCTCGCCAATAATGTCGGCTATTTTATACAGTAAGTCGGTTGGGTCGCCCAATCCTTCATCAACACTTTCGTTCTTGATTACTTCCTGAAGGTCGCGTGCCATAATATCGAAGGCGGTGCTCACGGCACTTGTTTTCATCATCACCAACGAGTTCATTTTGATTTCGTTGGTTTCCATATTGCCCTGGCCAATAGCGCTTGCCGCGATACTGAAATCTTTGTTATCGTTAAAGAATTTTACCGGGCCTTCAAAACGAACGCTGGCGGTTTCATCGTTGTAGGCAAAAACTTTTCCTGAAAGTTTATTCCCGGCAGTTTTTTCCCTGTCCTCAATCCGATACTCTTTACTCTCTACATCATAAAACAACATTCCGCTTGGAACGAAGAAGTCATCGTCTTCATCCTGCTTGTCGTTTAAAAACGAAATGTAGAGCGAATTATCCGTAGCCGAAAAGTGCAGGCCGGCATCTACTTTACGGCCTTCTTCATTCAATGCTTTATCAAAGTCAATGAGCACTTCTGTTTCATCGCCTGTTTGCTCGTAGCGTATCCAGGTGTTGTAGTTCTTTATTTTTTTAATGTCGAGTTTAACGCTGCCGCTCAGGGTAAGTGCCGGCTTTGTGGCGTACATAATCATTTCGCCTTTATAAAACATGCCGGCCCCCAACACTAAGTGGTCGCGCTCGGCTACTGCTCCTGTTGCTACGGTTTGCTGCGTTGCCGTTGATTGCTTGCGCCCGAAAAGCCTGCTGGCAGGAGCGGCCGCAACGTCCTCTAAATGGAAGTCGGTCATTTTAATGGCAAACGTGTCGTTCAAAAAGTTTACATACTGATAGGTAGCGTAGCCCGAAAATTCTTTACGCGAAATAACATCTACTACACCTTCTGTAAGGCGGTGGTATCCGTTCAGGGTGTCAATAATAATAGTGGTGTTTTTAAGCGTGCCGATTTTGGCATTTTCCAAAATAAGCACTTCGCCATTTTCGGGTGTGATTTTCGCATCGGCAACAATAATATACGGTATGCCGCTCACTTTAAGTTCCTGTGTTTTCAAATCATACTCGGCTTTTTCGGCATTGAAGTTCAATGAATCCAGGTCTTTGCGGGTGGTGTAGAAATAGGAATCCTCAAGCGGAATATTCTCGCCTTTGGTCATAATAATTTTCTGGTTCGTCAGGTCCCAACGCGCATTCGGAATAGAAGTTTTGAATTGTGCATACGGAAACTCGATGGCCGCTTCACCGGCAATCTCCGGGCTGATGTCGGCATAGTTTTGTGTAAGGTTAAACTTCACACGAACGTCCGTACCATCAATCAACGGCTTGTTCGGGTCAGCCGACTTGGCGCGGAAACGCGCATGACGTGCGCCAAAATCCTTTCCATTAAACGACATCTCGCGCGAGCGTAATTCCGAACCGCGTGTATCTAATTTCCCTGCACCGGTTACTCCGCTTTTAGATACAATCAACTGGCCGGTTAACTGCGCAGAGGAGTCGTACAGATTAAATGGCGAGCGTGTGTTGCGGAAGCGCATCTGGTCTTGCTTGGGCAGCCAGCGCATCTGGTAGTCGGGCATGGAGGCTTGCGGAAACGTAACGTTACCGAATTGCTTTTCTTCAATAAAGGCGCGATCGCCACGTGCAACTACCGAATCGGGATAGAAGATAAAATCGTTTGAGCGCACGGTTGCCCCGAAATAATTGATTGTTCCCACTGATCGTATTCCGCGATTGTCAAGCCGGATAACACCGTTCAGCGTTCCTTCTCCTTTATATAACTGGTATCCTCCTTTAGGAACGGTGTGCTCAAACCCCAATGATTTATCGGGCATGGTATGAAGTTTTTCCTTAAAGCTCGGGAACATACCGCTGGATACAAACGTACCATCGAAGTTGATGGAAGTAGGATCGGCATCATTCAGGCTGTCGAGTTTAAAAGGAGGAATGGCAAAAAATACAGATTGATCGTAAACACCATTCAGCACTTCAGGCCGGTTGAAATAGATAACGCCACCGGTTGTTGCATCTAATCGTGGGTAATTGGGTATTTGTTTTCTACCCGATTTGTTGTCGGGCCTGCTGATGAACAACGTTCCTGATGATTTCGACATATCGCCTAAGCCGCCTTCGGCTGCGGCTAACGAGTCGGCCCCTACCATGGAGTTGTTGATTTTTTTGCGGATCATCTGCCCCTGCGCATTGCGCTCCATCGCAAAAAAGTTAATGGAATCAATGTGCGTCAGGTTGATGAAAAAGCTGTCGTACTTAAAGGTGAAATTATGACCGGTAATTTCAAAGTTACCGGCTGTAATGGTTCCGTTAAATTTGATGTCGCGGTTTTGCAGAATGGTAATTACGCTGCTGTCAGGTTTTATCACCACGTTCAACGAATCGCTTACGCTGAATTCTTCAACGCCCCGTACTACCATGTTGCGATCAGCAAAATTAACGGTTGCATTTGCATAAACCGGTTTCAACAAGTCGAGCATGGCATACGAACCCGATACCGACTGAACTTTCAGGTTGTCATAATCCGATTCTCCTTTTGCTGATAAATATTGTGTAACAACTTTCTCTTTTACAATTACCAGGTCGCGGTTAGGCCAGTATTCTACTAATCCTTTTGATGCGAGAAATTCAATAGATTTTTGTACAGCAAGAATATCAAGTCCGTAAACCTGGGCTAAATCTCCGGTGTGCAGTTCGCGTGTGTTGTTATCAACACAATACTTTGCCACAATACCCAACGGGTGAAAATTAAACCCGACACCTTTGGAAAGCTGGTAATCTTGAGGATTGTAATAATCGATTGATTCGATTATCATAGGCGCCTGCCCGCTACCCAACTGCGAATAAATATCAAGGCTGTCGGCCTTCAAATCCCAACGGATCATACTTGCCGAAAAATCCATGTTGAAAAAAGTTGCCGTAAACGGTGTGTTCCGTAAGCTGCCTTTCTCACTCAACAATACTAATTTTTCTTTCGCGTAGTCGTAACGCATTTGTACCGACCGGTGACTGATAGAATCATTTTCCTGGTAAATGGTAAAAACCGTGCGGTCGGATAGAACCATCGAATCCCTGAAAACAAATTCTTTGGCGCGCGCTTTAAATTTTTTGTTCCGGATACTATCAAGCACCGTGATAGAGGCGAGGTCGCCAGTTACGTTTGTGCTTTTAATGGTAGGCCCATGAAGTGAAAACCCGCCCTGGTAGATCATCTTCTCGCTGCCTATTCCGTTTATTTTGAGGTTTCCTTCATACGATGTGAAGCGCGGATAAGAAGAGGCCACTGAATCTTTTCGTGCCGATGATCTGAATTCAAAAGTACCGGCAATCAGCCCCGGTGTTTTTCCGGTGTAGTTGAACATCACTAATGTTGACTTCAGTTCGGGCTTCTTTGTGTTGAAGCTGTATTCTTTAAAATTACAATAGACTTCTTCTTCATTTAATCCCGCAGGCGACCATCCAAAGCGACCCTCCTCGCCAACAAATAAATTTTCGGTAAGTGCAAAAATGCCTTTTGTGTTTCGCAGGGAAACCGAATCGTAGGGAGTTGCAAAATTCAATGTTACGTTGTTAAACCGAATAACAGGCCCTTCTATATGGGGCTGCGGGGGTTGCGTCATCCAATAAGGTGCGATCTCCGGCATGTCAGTATTATCAGCATCCTGATCTTCCGGCCAATCATTCCAGTCATCGTAATTATCGTTTACCGTAGTTGTATCAATAGGGGGCGGAATGTATTCTAAGAACTCAAAAGAGTAGTTATCATTAACCGCATACAGCCGATACGACTTATCGTAGTGCAGCGCGTGAAATTTAAAAAACGTGTTGGATGATGTAAGGAATTTTATCGTCTTATCGGCTTTATAGTTTTCAATTACCTTATCTACCACATTCAGGTAATTGGTGAGTTGTTGCGGGTCAATGCCCTCTACGTTTACAGCATTTACCAACGACCCGAAATACTGTACAAAATGCGGGCGCAATTTGTAGCCCTTTCGTTTCATGGCATAAAACTGGCGCTGAATGCGCTGTTGGTGATCGAGACCCAGGTTGCCCCACAGTAACGGTAACGCGGTGCCGACAACAACAGCCTCCGTATTGCGGGTGCTCTCCAACGCAAACCCGATACTATCGGGGAAGTTGAGTATCACTGTTGGCTTTTTACCGGCCTGGCCAAAGGCCACAGCCGCTGAAAACAGCAGGCAGATAATCAGGTATGTTGATGTTTTGCTCACAGAAAATAAAACCTTCGAAATTCGCAAATTATGCTGAATAAAGCTAAAACAGCCGGTTTGTAATGATTTAAACGATGTGCCGGGCTATTCTGTACATTCAATCCGGCTTCTTTTGGAGCAGCAGGCACGCCCAGTCGTCCTTAGTATCCGATGAAACCGGGTAAAGGTTAAACCCGGCCGCTTTTTCAGTTAAGTCGGCAATATCTTTTTCATAAAAGCCGCTTAATAATAATTGACCCCCCGCTTTCAGGTGCGCAGCGTACCGGCTCATTTCGGTTAGCAGAATGTTTTTGTTGATGTTGGCGAGAATGATGTCAAAAGGTTCGGAAAATGTAAGGTCATCAATTTTACCCTGGCGGATTGAAATGTTTGTGCAGTTGTTTATGTCAATGTTTTCCTGTCCGTTTTCCACACTCCAACTATCTATGTCAAATGCTTCAACTTTTTTCGCCCCACGCTTTGATGCCATAATGGCCAACACACCGGTTCCGGTTCCGGCATCCATTATGGTTTTATCGTGGTGATTTAACTGAAGCTGCGCCTTTAGCATGAGGTGTGTGGTTTGGTGATGCCCCGTGCCAAACGACATTTTTGGCGTGATGATAAGTTCAATAGGATATTGCTTTTCGGGTTTATGAAACTCGGCCCTGACGATAATAGTGTCTTCCACGATTATGGGTTCGTAGTTTTTTTCCCATTCTTCATTCCAGTTTTTCTTCTCTACCCGGTCGATATAAAAAACAACAGGCGTGTGTGTGGTGTATTGCTCTTTTATTTCCTGTAACCTTTGTTTGCTGTATTGATGCTGTTCAGCAAAAGCCTCGAAACCTGTTTCCGTTTCCATGAACGTATCAAAACCGGCCTCGGCAATTTCGGCCATAAGTATTTCCGAAAAATCGGGGTTACAGATTACTTGCAGGCGGGAGTAGTACATTTGAGTTAATCATTAGCGGTTTGCAAAGCTACATTCTTTTGGGGGATTGTTAGCCCGGTGCGTAACGTTGGAACGATTGTATAAATGAAGAAAAATTGAGTTATTTTGGAGGGAGAATGAAAACCTATCTAATCATACTAACACTCTTAATGACAACTATGTCATTTGGGCAAATGAATGACGCTGACAGAATACTAAAGCAAAAGCGAGTAATTGAAGAGCAAATCCAACTAAACCAAAAGGATTTAATCGTTTTTGTTAAAATTAAAGAAGAATCCGAGCCGCAAAGAATTACAAATGAAAACTGGCCTGAAAATGTTGAATCAACCTATAATATCTTGAAGAACAACTCAGGGCAGGTGATATATTTTGCCGAATTCCTAAAAAGAGAACATAGTGAAGGAGTTTTTGAGATAAAGCATTTTTTTGATGACAAAGAGCAAACGTTGGTCATCGAAATACGACTATCTTTTTTTAGTGATGATTGCGGTAAGGGGCCAATAACGGAGACTTTGACTGATTTATATCTGAACAATTTCAAGCGTCATGGTACACTGCGGCAACTTCGGGACGATAAAAATAACCCAATTAATGGGTCAATTTGCAGTAACCCTACCAAGTGGCCTATTGATAAGAAAGGAACAGTCCAAGAACTAATGACCCTGAAGAAAATCAAAACATAATATCAGTTGATGTATAACAGACACGTGACTAAAGATCAAACAAGTCTTAACAAAACAGACTTAGTTGTAATTTTCACACACTTGCTAATAGGACTACTCATCTGGGTGACGCACATTGAATTGATTCATTAGCTAATTGACTTAATAATCTCCACAAACTCCTTTGCTTTCAACGAGGCGCCTCCTACCAAACCGCCATCTACATCCGCGCAAGCAAAAAGCTCTTTTGCGTTTCCGGCATTTACGCTTCCGCCATATAATATGGAGATGCTGTCGGCTGTTGCCTGACCATATTTATCTGCAAGATGTTTGCGGATAACCGCGTGCATGTCTTGCGCCTGTTGTGCGCTTGCCGTTTTACCGGTGCCAATAGCCCAAACGGGTTCGTATGCGATAACTATTTTTTTTATGGTGTCTGCATCAAGGTGAAACAAACTTTCTTCAACCTGTTGTTTCACTAAGGCTTCATGTTCATTGCGTTCGCGTACATCAAGCGGTTCGCCACAACAATAAATCGGAGTAAGCCCGTGTTTTAACACAACATCAACTTTCTTTGCTAGCAGAGAACCGCCCTCTCCAAAGTATTGCCTGCGTTCGCTGTGGCCGAGTATCACATACGGAATGCCCATTGATGCAAGCATGGGCGCAGATACTTCACCAGTGTATGCTCCGGCTTCGTGTTCGCTGCAATTTTGTGCGCCTGTTGCTATGCGGGTTTGGTTGTCGAGTTGTTTTTTAACCGGCAACAGGTAGGGGAAGGGTGTGCACAAAATTACTTTCGCATCACTACTTACTTCATCTGTTACCATTTTCAAAATTTCAGAGGTGAGGGCCGTTGCCTCCTCTAAGGTTTTATTCATTTTCCAGTTACCGGCTACAATTTTTGAACGCATTATTAAAGGGGTTTAAAAACACAAAGATAGCACAAAGACGCAACCCGTATGGCGGTCTGTTAATGAATTAAACATTCAATTTATCGGGGTCTTGATAAGTACTCCAGAATGTTAACAGGTCAATGTGATTGTTCTCCACTACTTTGTAATACAACATAATGCGTTTATGAATAACACACTTGTAAACGCTATCCTCAGGTCGGTGTAACGGATACAGTTCAGGATTGCTGCTGATTTGTTTTAACGCCTCTTCAACACTATCTAAAAAATTGTTGATAACCCGGGTGTCCCATTCTTCGGCTAACTATTCCGGATTTTGATTGAATGTTTTCTTTGACTCCGAAGTCCAGCGCAGAATATGACTCATGCTTTATAGCGGCCTCTTATTTCTTTCATCACCTCGTTATGTGGCATCACTTCTCCGCGAGAAGATTCTTTTAAGCCGCGATTAATCGAAGCCTCTAATGCCTCATCTTCTTCATGCTGACGGCTTAACCCAAAATCTAACAGATTTTTTACTGCCCTGATAAGCGACATATCATGCACTTTTTCAAACCGCTTTATAATTTCTGCTTTTTCTGCCCCAATATCCATGACTCTCAAAAATTGGTTAAGTAACGATAAGGATTTCTCTTAGAGCTTTTCCTTATTTCCTCACCGGCTTATACCGCGATTCTTTAAACAGCTTATCCGCATCGGCCATTTCCATGAGTTGGGGTAATGTAGTTTCCGGATGCGCCTTCATGTAGCTTTTCACAATTTCCCAGCCAACCCATTGCCCGATACGTCCCGGACATTTTTCGCCCACTTCAATGGTAACGGGGCGCTCGCTCAAAAATTTTTGTTTGGTTACATGACTGGTTGAATACAACACCTGGTCTTCTATAAACCGGTACCAGATTAAATCGTGATTTGACTTTGCACCTTTAATTTCTTCTGTAGTGTACCAGATAAAAATACTATCGGCCACGCAGGGCAGGGTATGTTTGGCAAAGTAATACGCCTTGCCGTAGGCAACCATATCCGCCAGAGTGGTTTCATCTTCGGGATTGCTGTAATTAAACCAGTTCATACCATACAACAACATCACGGAAGGCACAATATTATCTTTTGTGTATTGACGCAACAGGTAGTCGTACATATTAGGGCGAAACTTTGCACCGGGGCCGATAAAGTAATCTAAACTTATAATGATAAGCGAATCGGACATAACCATGTCATTATCTAACCCGGTTATTAATGTAATTATTTTCGGAGCAACAAAATCAGGATAGTAATACTTCAGGTTGCTGAACGCTTCTTCAAATTGTTTTTTCAGTTCTTGCTCATCGCCAAACACGCGCTTTACATCGGCACGTAGCGTGTCCATGTAATTATTTGTAAATCGTTTGGATAAATCTTCAATAAACTCGGCATCGTTTGGATAGAGATGCCTGCGTAAAAAATTATCGCGGATAACCGGGTGTCGCCCCAGAAAATCAATTACTTCTTCTTTTGTTTCAAGCTGAGCAACCGAATCGGCAAGCGACAGGTAATCAACAGAAATTTTTTCTTTTACCGGGGGAATGAACACGCAGGCTTCTTCCTTGTCGGAGCCGCAACTGTTCAGCAACAAAAGTGAGCCGATGATGCAGGCTATGAGAAATTGAAATCGTATTTTCATAAGTTCGTTGGTTCAGATTTTTTAATTATCAAACGTTAATGTTCCCGAAGGATTGCGTTCCATTAACCGCAAACTTTTGGTTTTTCCACGCACGGTTACGTGTACAATATTCGACTGGTCGTTGTAGGTTTCGTGTATTACCCGGTTTTCTATCGTAATGGTTTTCCATTTTTTAACCGGCTGTACCTGTATAAAAAATGTATGCGCTTCATCATCGTGCTCATGCCCCAGGTATTTTAACGATTGGGTTTTCCCGTCCAGCGAAATGTTTATCTGCGAAAGTAAGTAAGGTTTCACTAACTCGTCTAAGGTTGTGCCTGCGGGCAAATTCAACAAGTCAAGTTCCGGTTTGTTTTGATGCGCCCGGATAGCTAACTCCAGGTCATCGGTAAAAATGCGGGTGATGATTTCCAGTTCTTTTTCGCGCTCATCGTATTCTATTTCGGTAATCGAAATATGAATCGGGTGAACCGAAAGCCAAAACACATATATAAAAGAGTACAGCAAACTGTTCATCGGTTGCCAAAACAAGGGGATGAGGCCAAAGAAAAGCAGGTTTTTAGAGATTCCCAAAAACCAGCTCCCGCTCATCCCGCAAAGGGCAGGATTCTTTAAAAAGAAACTGTATTATTGCAGCGCATTTTTCTGGTTATGAGTGAGTTTCAATTGTATTTCGGATTAGGCAAAGACCACATACTCGACTATGCCAACGGGTACGACCACATTTTGTTTGTGGTAGCCCTGTGCGCCATTTACCTGATGCGCGACTGGAAAAAAATACTGATACTGGTAACCGCGTTCACCATTGGGCACTCCATTACTTTGGCGCTTGCCACGCTGAAAATAATTAACGTTAATGCCGACCTGATTGAGTTTCTCATTCCGCTAACCATTTTCGTTACAGCTGGTTCAAATATTTTTCGCAGAACGGAAGTATCCGACCGCACCACGTATATTAACTATGGATATGCCCTCTTTTTTGGATTAATTCACGGCATGGGTTTTTCCAACTACCTCCAGGCTATTCTTGGAAAAAACCGCGATATTGTATCGCAACTTTTTGCTTTTAACGTAGGGCTGGAAGTGGGGCAGCTAATAGTAGTTTCTATTTTTATGGTTGCAAGTTTTGTTTTAGTTGACCTGTTTACATTAAACCGCAGAGATTGGAAACTTGTAATCTCATCGGCCATTGCCGGTATAGCCCTTGTGCTGATGATGGAGAAGTACCCCTTGTGAAAAAATTTTATGAACACATTTATATATAACTAATACGATGAAAAAACTTTTTGTATTTCTGTTTGCCTGCATTACCCTTACCGGTTGGGCGCAGGAGCCCGCCAACTGGCAAGGCAAGTTTGAACAGTTAGGCACTACGTTGCCAACACCCAATGAATACCGCACCGGTTCGGGCGCACCCGGCCCTAAGTATTGGCAGCAAAAAGCCGATTATGTTATCAATGTTGAATTGAATGACGATAACCAGTCGGTTACCGGCTCGGAAACCATTACCTATCACAACAACTCGCCCGAAACATTACGCTACCTGTGGATGCAGTTAGATCAGAATGTGATAGCCCAAAACAGTTTGAAAAGTCAAACGCGTACCAACACCATGCGCGACTCGATACCGGCAAAGTTTGTAGCCGGCTCGCTTGATCTTTATGATTTTGACGGGGGCTTTAAAATTAAATCAGTAAAGGATGCAAACGGCAACGCATTGCCTTATACGATTAATCAAACCATGATGCGGGTTGATTTACCAAAGGCATTAGCGCCTGGTCAGCAATATTCTTTTTCCGTAGAGTGGTCGTACAACATTGGCGACCGCATGAAAGATGGCGAACGCAGCGGGCTGGAGTTTTTTCCGGCAGATGGAAACTATGTGTACACCATTGCCCAGTTTTTTCCGCGCATGTGTGTGTTTGATGACGTGAACGGTTGGCAGAACAAACAATTTTTAGGACAGGGTGAGTTTGCTTTGCCTTTTGGCGATTATAAAGTGAAAATCACTGTGCCGTCCGACCATATCGTGGCCGCTACCGGAACGTTACAAAATCCAAAAGACGTGTTGACAAAAACAGAATTGGAGCGTTTTGAAAAATCTAAAACCTCATTCGATAAACCCGTGCTTATTGTAACGCAGGCAGAAGCCGTTCAAAAAGAAAAATCTAAATCGAAAAACAAAAATACCTGGGAGTTTCATGCCAACGATGTGCGCGATTTTGCTTTTGCGTCTTCGCGCAAATTTATCTGGGATGCACAAGCTGTTAAGATTAAAGATAAAACGCCTCTCGCTATGTCCTTCTATCCGAAAGAAGGGAATCCCTTATGGGAAAAAGAATCAACACTTGCTGTGAAGAACACACTCGAAGTTTATTCGCGCATGACTATCGATTACCCGTACCCGGTAGCGATTTCGGTACACGCTGCCTCTATTGGTATGGAGTACCCGATGATTTGCTTCAATTTTGGCCGGCCCGATAAAAACGGGAAATATACAGATGCCGTTCGTACGCGCATGATTGGCGTTATTGTGCATGAGGTTGGTCATAATTTTTTCCCGATGATTATTAACAGCGATGAGCGCCAGTGGCCCTGGATGGACGAAGGCATAAACAGTTTTGTGCAATTGGTTACCGAGCTTGAGCGCTACCCGAATGATAACTGGACACGTGGGCTGCCGGCCGGGTTAGTGGGTTATATGAAAGGCGACAAATCGTTGCAACGGCCATTGATGACCAACTCCGAGCAAATTATTCAGCTTGGGGCAGAGCAATACCAGAAAGCCGCAACGGCTCTGTACATATTGCGCGAAACAATTATGGGTAAAGAACTTTTTGATAAGGCGTTTAAAGAATATTCCGAACGCTGGGCGTTTAAGCATCCCATGCCGGCCGATTTCTTCCGCACTATGGAAGACGCCTCGGCTGTTGACCTGGATTGGTTCTGGAGAGGTTGGTTCTACACAACGGATAACGTTGACCAATCTATCGACTATGTTAAATGGTACAAACTGCGCAACGAGCAAACAAAAGTGGAGAAGCAAGTGTCGGCAAAAAAAGCAGAAGCCACATCGGGCAAAAAAGAACTTACTGATTTTTCGTCAGGCCCCGAACCCATTAGCGTGTTGCCAACAGACGAGCGTTTCTATGGAGAGTTCCTGGGACGGGTTGATGATAAAGCCCTTATCGGGAAGTTGCAGAACAAAAACATTTACGAAGTCAAGCTGTCGAACAAAGGCGGGTTGGTAATGCCCGTAATTATTGAGTGGACATACAAAGACGGCTCGAAAGAAATTGACCGGATACCGGCTGAAATTTGGCGCAGGGATGAAAGTACCGCCACCAAAGTTTTTGTAAAAGATAAGGAAGTGGTGAATGTTGTGCTCGACCCGCTGAAAGAAACCACTGACATCAACACAGCTGACAACGTATTTCCCAAGCGCACTACTGAATCGAAGTTTGACCAGTTTAAGAAAGGGTCGAAATAAGACCACCAAATAAAAATCCCGGCTTAACCCGGGATTTTTATTTTACCTTAGCTACGTTGTATTCACTGATGCCTACGTGGGTTCATATTTCTACAAAGAAGCATCACGCTTTAAAATATTCTTCCAATTCTGTCAAAATATTGCTACTTCCTTTCAGGTCTTTAATCACCTGGCCTTTTTCAAGAATAACAATGCGATTGCAAAGTTCGGTTACATGATTCAAGTCGTGGCTGCTGATAAGGTAAGTAATGTTTCTTTCGCGTTGCAGTTGTTTCAGTAAATCTTTCAAACGTATCTGCGAAGTAGGGTCTAAATTTTCAAAAGGCTCATCGAGTACCACTACTTGCGGGTTGCCCATGAAGGCTGCGGCAACCCCGGCTTTTTTCAGGTTACCCTTTGAAAGGTCGCCCAGGTATTTTGTCTTGCCCTGGATTTCTCCGTTAAAAAGTTCTTCAAATACGGCATAGAAATTTTTCAAATCGGCATCGGAGTAACCATGCAGTTGGCCGACAAACTTGAAATACTCATCGGGCGTAAGGTAGCTGATCAAAAAATTCTCGTCAAGAAACGAGCCTGTATATTTTTTCCATTCGTCCGTGGTTTGCACATTTTTACCGCTGATCTGCACTTCGCCACTTGTAGGCTTGATTAAGTCAAGTATCATTCGGAACAACGTGGTTTTGCCCGCACCGTTGTTTCCCACCAGTCCAAAACTTTCTCCTTGTGCAATAGTGAGTTCCGTTACATCCACTACGGTAGTTCCTTTGTATTCTTTCTTTAAATCTTTTATTGAAATCATGTGATGATGCTTTTGTGTATAAATAATGGAGTTATCCTTCTTTTCTGAAGTTGGCGGCAATGACGTATCTCTTTTCAATCAGTCGATTCGTGGTTATGGCTAAAAATTTTTTTCGGAACACAATGCCGATAACACCGGCCAATCCTACAGCCAGTATCCCCACGTTGCTGTAACCCGTTAAGCTGAACGGTAAATAAAAAACGTAAGGCCCTAATAAAATGGGAAAGCCCATAAGCCATTGCGCTGCACCCACTCCCTGGTAATTAAACACAGTGCTTTTTTTCAAATCCATTTTTTTAGGCTCCCACATAGCCATGTTCAAAATGATGAATACGTTGATGCCCAGATTGAACGCGGCAGCAGCTAATTGCATTGCCAAAATTTGCCAGCCGAAATACACATACGGAACACTGAGTACCGAGCAAATGATAGTAACCGAACACAACAGCCAGTATTTGGCCTCCACATAGTTGCGTATAGACACCGGTTGCGTGAGCGTGAAATCAAAATGACCGCCCTGCCAGCTAAAAAGAAACTGGCCGTAGTTGATCATAAATGTGCCGGTAACGAACGTACTCACAAACAAAAGAAAACCGGGCATATCTTCGGCATATTGTTTTCGGGTGTAAAACGCCAATCCGTAGGACAAAAAAAACAAGCTGAGGTAAAAAATGTTTCGCGGCCGCTTATTGCGAAGAATAAGCTTTAATTCAAGATTGATCCATGCACCGATGTTGCCAAAGCTGTTGAGAAAAGAAATATCTTTTGTTACACCATACAAATCGTTTTTTTGCCGCGACATACCTTCGATATACATGCCTTGGCGGAAAAAATAATAACACAAAAAATAAACGCCCGTACTTAACGCAATGGGAATAAGAATGAACAAGGGTTGCGTAATAAATGCCGTAAACATGAAGGCCGACACATCCGAAAGCTTGAACCACCCGTAATAATCAATAGCCCCAAAGAGCACAAACAACCCGATAAGAATAATCAAACCCCAAATGGAATCGTCTAATTCTTTTTTAAAGAGAATAACCAGGTAATGAAACATTATGCCTGTAAGCCAGATGCCGGGCAACCATATCCATGCCGCCAACGTGCCATATACCGGTGCAATCGCCACGAAAGCAAACGGTGCGAACAGCAGTAAAGGCAAAAGGTTGATAACGTTCAGCATAGATTTAATAAGCAAGTAATGAACAATACCCGATTTTTTAACAGGAAGGTGCAGGTAAGGCTGTGCATCAAGAACCGGCAGGGTTTGAAAGAAGAAACGTAGCACAAACTCGAAACCGAAATAGTAAAGGAGCAGGCCGTTGAGAAATGTAACACTATCGTCAATTTTCAAGCCCTTGATGATAATGTGGTTGAGGCCAAAGCCCAACGCCAGCGCATAGCCGACCAGCATCACGCCAAGAAAGGCAAGAAAAAGAGTAGTTGTCATTTCCTTGCCGAAGGAAACGGATCGTGAAAATTTTTTCCACGAGTGCGAAAGAAAAAACTTAATCATAAACATCGCCCTTTGCAATAAGCTATTTGTATTTGATGAACAAATCACATGCCCGCTCCAGGTCAACGTTGCCGCCTGAAAGGATAACGCCTACGGGTTTATTTGCAAATTTCTTCTTGTCTTTAAACACCGCAGCCAATGGCACTGCGCACGAAGGCTCAATAATAATTTTCATTCGCTCCCACACCAAGCGCATGGCTGCAATAATTTCGTGGTCGTTTACGGTTATAACTTCTTTGAGGTGCTCGCGGATAATCGGAAAAGTTTTATCCCCTAATGAAGTAAGCAAGCCATCTGCTACCGACTTTGCCTGCGAAGGTTCAATATTGCCGCTTTGCAATGACCGGTAAGTGTCATCGGCTCCTTCCGGTTCGCCTGCAATAACCTGTGTGTCGGGCGAAAAATATTTTGCAGCCAGCAATGTACCACTCAACAAACCGCCTCCGCCAACCGGCACAAGCAGGTAATCGAGTTTTCCGGTTTCCTCTAATAATTCAATGGTTGCCGTTGCCTGCCCGGCCATTACATCATAATTATTGAATGGATGGATTTCCGTTGCACCGGTTTTGGCAATAACTTCTGCCAGTGTTGATTCACGCGCGGCAAGTGTAGGTTCGCATTCAAAAATTTTTCCTTCAAACCCTTTTACCCCGCGCTTCTTCACTTCAGGCGCGGTTGACGGCATTACCACATAAGCCGGAACACCCAACAGTTTTGCCGCGCGCGCCAATGCCTGCGCATGATTACCGGAAGAGTGGGTTGCCAGCCCTTTGGCAAGATCTTCCTTACTCAAGGATAGCGCAGCATTCATAGCACCACGTGCTTTAAAGGCGCCAATCTTCTGAAAGTTCTCGCATTTGAAATAGATTTTGCAACCGGCTTGTTCGTTAATGCCAGCCGAACTGATAACAGGCGTGCGGTGTATGTACGGCTTAATCCGTTCGTGGGCTGACAGGATTTCTTCTTTTGAGGGAACGGTTTTCATTATGTTGAGTTTTATTTTTTCTGAAGCCAGCGCATTAAAATTATATCATAAACCTGATAATATTTATCTCCATTATCAAGAAAATATTGATACACTAGTTCCCTGGAAAGGAGATATTCCAACGCACGAAGAACGGACGGCCCAGCGCCTAAATCATATTTTTTTAAAAAATCCTTAGCCGTAGGGGCATACATTTTCCCTTCAATTGCAATGGCCGACAAAACCTGCCATTGATATTTTGACATGGAATTACGCAAAGCGAAATAGGAAAGTCTATTCTCGGTATAGATTTCAACTATGGATTCATTGATCATAGAAGAATCTGCTTTCTTTTTTGTCTTCGAAAAAACCCTGTTGCAAAGTAGTTGTATGTTATACGTGTTTCCGTCAGACCACTCAAGAATACTATCAATGTCTGAGGTTTCAATTGTTTTATTGTTTTCTTTAAACATCCGGCTAATAAATGCCCGGTATATGTCGGGATTAATTTTACTGATACGGATTGATTGGGTGCTTGCAAAAAATGGCCTCTTTGCCGATTGAAACATTTCGGACAGTAAATGAAACTGACTACCCGAAAAGATAAACCGTACATTTTTCAGGTGTTGAATTTCTGCCCGCAGCCAGGCTTCAACAGCAATGCCGTCATCCCACGAATGAATATGTTGAAATTCGTCCATAGCTATAACGGCAGGTCCAAGTTCATCGAGCAAGCTAAACGCACTTTTAATAGATGCCTGCTGTTGCGAGTTGGATTTGAAATCAACCTCTACCTCAAAACTTCCGGTGTGCGGATTGGTTGAAAGCACGGGACGAAAAGACAGTAACCATTCCTGAACTTTTTTAAAAAGCGGCTTCCGGTTTTTTACACCATTTAGTAAGCCCGTTAAAAAAAGGTTACTGAAATCCTTGAAGGAGGATGCTTCCTGTACATCTATGTATATACAACTCCAACGGGGTTTCAGAAAATGAAAGGTGTGTTGGATTAATGCAGATTTTCCAATTCTGCGTGGAGCAAAAAGCGTTACGTTGCGGCCATTTCGGATAGCTTCAATCAACGCATCTTTTTCATCTTCCCGGTCGCAGAACAGTTCCGGGCCAAAGTAGCCGTGTATAGGAAATGGGTTTATGGGCTCTGTCATCCCCACAAAGATAACAAATTGTTATTAACAATCTGTTAATAACAATCTGTTAATTGGCTGTTTAATGCGCCTCCAGCCAGTTTTCGCCTACGCCTACTTCTATTTCCATAGGCACTTCGAGGTGTACCGCGCTTTTCATCAGCCGCGTTACGTGTTCTTTTAGTAAATCTACTTCGTCCTTATGCACATCAAACACCAGTTCATCATGCACCTGCATAATCATGCGCGACTTCAGGTTTTCTTTCTGCATCCAGCGATGAATGTTCACCATAGCAATTTTAATAATGTCGGCAGCGCTGCCTTGTATGGGTGCGTTAATAGCGTTGCGTTCGGCAAATCCGCGTGTGGTTATGTTTCGTGAATTAATATCGCGCAAATACCTGCGCCTGCCCAATATGGTTTCCACGTATTCTGTTTCACGCGCTCCCAGTATGGCGTTATCCATGTATCGTTTTATGGCCGGGAATTCCGTGAAATAGGAGGTGATTATTTCTGCCGCTTCCGACCGGGAAATGTTCAGGTTTTGCGATAACCCGAATGCCGTGCTGCCGTACAAAATTCCGAAATTCACTTCTTTTGCTTTGCGCCTCATATCAGGCGTAACCTGGTTGATAGGAACCTTGAACACTTTAGCCGCAGTAGTGGTGTGAATGTCGCGTTTGTTTTTAAACGCCTCAATCATAATTTCATCTTTCGCGAAAGAGGCGGCAATACGCAATTCAATTTGCGAGTAATCAGCCGACATAAACAAAAAGTTTTTGTCGCGGGGAATAAACGCCTTACGGATTTGTCTGCCCTTCTCCGTGCGGATGGGTATGTTTTGAAGATTGGGATTGTTTGAACTCAACCTGCCGGTAGCCGCCACTGCCTGGCGGTAATCCGTGTGTATCCTTCCATCGCGTTTATCTATCAACCGAGGCAACGCATCTACATACGTTGACCGGAGTTTTTCATATTCACGATACTCAAGAATCTTCCGGGCAATTTCACTTTCATTGGCAAGTTTCAACAACACCTCTTCACCTGTGGCGTATTGCCCGGTTTTTGTTTTCTTCGGCTTATCGCCCAGTTTCATTTTTTCAAATAAAATTTCACCAAGTTGTTTTGGTGAGTTGATGTTAAACTCCTGTCCGGCCAGTTTAAATATTTCCTTTTGTAAGCGTTCACTATCTTTCTTCAAATCATCCGACATCTTGACCAGAACATCTTCATCCAATGTAACGCCTTCAAACTCCATAGCGGCAAGCACCTGTACCAACGGCATTTCCACATCGCGCATCAGGCTGGAGTGTCCGCGTTTTTCTAATTCAGGTTGCAACTTACTCTTCAACTGCAAAGCATAGTCGGCATGTTCGCACAACCAGTCTGCCGCCTCGCCTTCATTGTCTTTCATCACACGATAATTGAAGTACAATTCGGTCAGCGTTTGTATATCGTGTGCCGATTCCGGCTCTACTAAGTAATGCGCAATCATGGTATCGAACAACGGACTACTTATCGTAATGCCATGATCACGAAAAACTAATAACGCGGCTTTTATATTATGACCTATTTTCAGTTTAGACGAGTCGGAAAGTACACCGGCAAATTCCTGCAATTGCTTTTCACTTTCAATCGAAACAAAAAACGCTTCGTTGTGCTTTACTGAAAAGCCCAGTCCTGTAATGGTTTTATCATCGGACACCTGAAAACTTAATGCAAAAGCCTGGCTTGCTTTCAATTCCCGTATCAGTTCGTTTACTTCTTTACCTGAAACGGTGCGATAGGCAACAGCCTCTTTTGTAAACGTGCGGGTGTCGCCCGAAACTTGTTCTGTTTTTTCTTCTATTGCCTCTGTTGTAGGTGCACCGCCAAACATAGAAAGCTGCGATGCTTTGGGTGCAACCGGCCTGGCCGGTGAGGCATCGCCAAACACACGGTTGATGATAGTTTTAAATTCCAGTTCCTGGAAGATAGGTTTTAGCACGGCTTCATCCGGGCCGGTGTATTCCAACTCTTTTTCATTAAACTCAACCGGAACGTCAGTAATAATCGTGGCTAATTTTTTTGAAAGCAACGCCTGTTCACCATACTGTTCAACTAATTCTTTTTGTTTCCCTTTCAGTTCCGAAACGTGTTCGATAATGCCTTCAATAGTTTTATATTTCTTTAATAGAGTAGCGGCAGTTTTCGGGCCGAACCCCGGAATACCCGGAATGTTATCGGAAGCATCGCCTTGCAGGCCGAGCATTTCAATTACCTGACTTACATTTTCAATATCCCAGCGGGCGCAAATTTCAGGTGGCCCCATAACATCTACGGAGTTGCCCATGTAAGCCGGTTTATATAACAGTATTTTTTCCGTTACCAACTGCCCGAAATCCTTGTCGGGTGTCATCATATACACCTCAAAGCCTTTTTTCTCTGCCTGTTGCGCCAGTGTTCCGATAATGTCGTCCGCCTCATAGCCGTCCATTTCCAACACCGGAATGTTAAACGCGTTCAGAATTTCCTTCACCTTGGGCACACCGTAACGAATATCTTCCGGTGTTTCCTGGCGGTTGGCCTTGTATTCTTCAAAAATTTCATCACGGAAAGTGGGCGCGGAGGTATCGAAAGCCACACCAATATGCGTAGGCTTTTGCTTTTGCAATACTTCCAGCAGGGTGTTGGTAAAGCCAAACGGAACAGAGGTGTTGTGTCCTTTTGAGTTGATTCGGGGGGTTTTTGTAAAGGCAAAATGCGCACGGTAAATCAGCGCGTAGGCATCTAACAGAAAAAGTTTTTTGGCAGCGTTACTCATGTGGGCGAAGGTAGAAAAGAAGACCTTTTATTTTAACAGTTTTATGAGTAAATAGTCGTTTCCAAACATGAATAGTTATGAGCTCATCTCCATTAAACCAGTTTTTGAAATGGGAAAAGGAAATCCCGCAACAATTGTTTCTTCGCCAACCCTTTAACGGGCAATGGAAAACCTGGACGTATCAACAGGCGGGCGATGAAATCAGACGTATTGCGTTTGGCCTTCAATCGCTTGGTTTTCCGAAAGGAAGCAACATTGCGCTGCTATCAAAAAACTGCGCGCATTGGGTTATGGCCGACCTGGCCATTATGATGGCCGGTTATGTTTCGGTGCCCATGTACGCCACTATTACCGCTTCCACCATCAGCCAGATATTGGAACACAGCGAGTCTAAATTAATTATTGTTGGAAAGCTGGATGATTACAGTCCGCAGCGTCAGGGCATTCCGGCCAATGTGGTTAAGCTGGGAATATCCGCTTATGGAATAGATGAAGACCACAATTGGGAGCAATGGGTAAACCAATTTGAGCCAACTAAAGAGCCGCACACCTGGAGTAGTGATGATTTAATGACAATCATGTACACTTCGGGCACAACAGGAAAACCCAAAGGCGTTATGCATACCGTATCGGCTTTTGATGCTACGATAACGGACGGAGCCGCTGAATTGGGTGTTCAACAACACCCTACCGTGTTTTCGTACTTGCCTATGAGCCACATTGCCGAGCGCATGGGTATTGAAATGATGACGATTTACCTGGGCGGTAATTTCTCTTTCCCGGAAACGCTCGAATCATTTCCTAAAAATTTAGCAGACACCCAACCCACGCATTTCTTTGCGGTGCCGCGCATCTGGGCGAAGTTCCAGGAAAAGATTTTGGAAAAACTTCCGCAGAAAAAACTGAACACGTTGCTTTCTATTCCGCTTGTCAGCACACTCATTAAAAATAAAATTAAAAAGGGGTTAGGCTTATCGCGTGCCAATCAAATTTTCAGTGGGGCTGCACCTATTTCCGTAGAGTTGCTGAAGTGGTTCGATTCAATCGGTGTTCGCATTCTTCAGGCGTATGGTATGACGGAAGATTGTGTGTATGCGCATTTCAATCGCCCGGATAATAACCAACATGGCACAGTAGGGTTGCCGCTTTCAAGACTACAAGTAAAAATTGCCGATAACGGAGAGGTGCGCGTAAAATGCCCCGGGCTGACTACCGGGTATTACAAAGAGCCGGAAATGACCAAGGAGCTTTTTGATGAAGAAGGCTTTTTAAAAACCGGTGACCAGGGAGAAATTTCCAGCGATGGATTCTTAACCCTTACCGGCCGGGTTAAAGATTTATTTAAAACAGACAAAGGCAAATACATTGCTCCTGCCCCGATTGAAATGCGCATTTTGTCGAACACTGATTTGGAACAGGTTTGCGTAGTGGGTATGGGGGTGCCCCAGCCTATTGCGTTGGTTGTGCTTTCGCCTTCAGGAAAAACAAAAACGAAGGAGCAACTCATTCACAATTTGAGTAAGGCTCTGGAAGAAATCAATCCCGGACTGGAAAGCCATGAACAGGTTGAGAAAATGGTAATCATGAAGCACGATTGGACGGTAGAGAATAATTTACTTACGCCCACGTTAAAGGTAAAGCGCAACGAAGTAGAGAAAATTCATTTACCCTATTACCCAAAATGGTATAACACAGAAGGTAAAGTAGTTTGGGAGTGATGAATATCACGTTTCCGTCCTGACGTTCATCAGGCGGGATATGAAACAACCCTGGTACATTGAGTTACTAAATCAAAGTACCATGAAAAAGCGCGAACCCGTAAGCAGCATTATGACGAAGAACGTTGTGGCTGTTCAACTTGAAGATACCCTTATCAATGCAAACAATTTAATCCGCAAGCATCACATCCGCCACTTGCCGGTAGTGCATGGTCAGCAACTTGTTGGCATGCTTAGCAAATCCGATTTAAACCGGCTTACCTTTAGCGGACTTTTTGCCGGAGAGGGTGAAACCGATGAAGCCGTGTTTGATATGCTCAACATCAGTCAGGTGATGTCGCACAAGCCGAGAGCGATAAAAGAAAGCGACACGATTAAGCACGTTGCCGAAATTCTGTCAACCGAAGAATTTCATGCGCTACCCGTAGTGGCCGATGATGATGAGAGCAAACTGGCAGGTATTGTTACCACAACCGATGTTATCCGCTATATGCTGGAGCAATATTGAGCGTAGAGTAATGGTGTGTTTTCAAAAGGAAATCGGTCAGACAGGTAAATTCTGTCTGAATGAGGAAATCCTTCCTGATTTTTTCATACTTTAGTGTACTAAACACAGCAAGTATGAAATTAAAATTACTATTGATTGCACCTTTTGCCCTTAGCATTTCGCTGGCATTAGCCATTACAAACATAGAAAACAAACCGGAAAGCGAAGCTTCTATGGCAGTGACTGACCCTGCAGAAGTAATAGCAAAATACATAAAAGCCATTGGCGGAAAGGAGAATGTGGACAAAATCAAAAACGCCATAACGGTTACGGAGGCGGAAGTACAGGGAAATAAGATTTCCATTAGAGGAATTTCAGACAGTGAGAATGGCAGGCTGCTGCAGGAAAGTTCTATGAATGGCTCGGTTCTTCAGAAGGTTGTGATGGCAAATGGAAAAGCTAAAGGAAGTTTTATGGGGCAGGAGGAAGAACTGCCCGATGAAGTAGCGGGTCTGTTGAAAGTACAAACCTATGTTTTCCCGGAGCAGCAGTATGAAAAACTGGGTTACACATTAAAGGCGGATGGAACAGAAACCATTGAAGGAGAAGAGGCTTATAAATTAGTTATCACATCGCCAGACGGCAGGATGACAACAACAGAGTATTATTCTGTCAGTTCAGGACTGAAACTAAGAACCAGCTCCGATGTTACAGGCGATATTTCGTACAGCGATTACACGGAAATTGATGGAGTAAAAATTCCGATGACCCTGAAAACCAAAAACGCCATGCTTCCTGAAGCTATGATAACGAAAGTGGTTTCTGTGAAACTTAACCAGCAGTTGTCTGACGAAGATTTTAGATAATTATTTTAATGCTTTAGCAGACTTTCTGTTCAGGCTGATACCTGACATTGTGCATCCGGGTATTCTGCAAACAGGAGACAAATGATTATAACATACAAACTTCCGATTCACAGAATAGTAGAAGGCACCTGGAAAAGCTTTGTATTTTCCATACTCACTTGCTTTGCAGCTTATTTTATAAATGAGCTGTGGCTGAAAAACTATTTTTCATTTCCTGTATTCGTACCTACCGTGTTGGGTACAGCCCTGGCGTTCTTCATCGGGTTTAACAACAACCAGGCATACGACAGATGGTGGGAAGCAAGAAAAATCTGGGGCTCTCTTGTAAACAATTCAAGAACCTGGGCGCGACAAATTTTATATTACACACAAGCAGGCTCAAGCATTTCCTTGCCGGAGTTGCAAACGAAAAAAGAAAGACTCATTAAACGACACATTGCCTTTTTGTATGCACTGAAAGCATACTTGCGTGATTCGGGCGAGCAGGATTATCTCAATTATTTGTCGGCAGAGGAAGTAGCGGAAACGGCCGGTCAAACCAATTTGCATAATGCTATTTTATCCCTTCAGGCGAAAGATTTGGAATGGCTCTATCAAAATAAAAGCATTGACGGGTTTAAGTTCATCGAGATGAACGGGATGATTACCGCGTTTTGCGATGACATGGGAAAATCTGAACGGATAAAGAACACCATCTTTCCCACTACCTACAATTATTATGCACGGGGCTTTATATGGTTTTTCATTTACAGCGCTACCATGACCATCGGCAACTCCATTGGTATATGGGCGGTTGTTTTCGGCACCCTGTTGGGATATGTGTTTTTTACCATACAAACCATTGGGAAGATATTGTTAAATCCTTTTGAAGCCATCCCTACGGGCATACCGGTTGACCAGATTACGCGCACCATTGAAATCAACTTGCTTGAAATGATGGGCGAAGAAAATATACCCGAACCGGTTAAGAGTATTGACGGGGAGTATATTATGTAGTGCGATTAAAGAAAGCATTTGGATTTGCCACTAAAGCACGAAGCCGCAAAGAAAAACGTAGAGTCTTTGTGCTTTAGTGGCAAAATTCCTGATTCGTGTTCAGCACCAGTTATTTCAACCTCGCTTTAAAAAATTCAACAGTATGCTTGTGCGCATCATCAGTAAATTCTTTGTTATGCTGCGGATTACTTGGATTGGCAAACGCATGGTCAGCATCGTATGACTTAACGGTTAATTTTTTTTCGACTGTTTTCATGTTGGCTTCAAACTTATCCATCACCGCTTTATTTATCCATTGGTCTTGCGTGGGCCAAATGTTCAGCACATCGCAGTTTAAAGTTTTTAGCCGGTCAGTGTTTTCTTCGGGCATACCGTAATACATCACGCATGCAGCGGCTTGGTTGCCGGCAGTAAGCGCAGCCTGTAACGATTGCCCCCCGCCAAAGCACCAACCCACCGTACCGATTTTAGCATTCTTTCCGGCATAGTTCAATGCACCTTGAACAATGGCATTGCCCCGGTCTTGTTTAAAGGCGCCCATCAACTGACCGGCCTCTTCGCGCTTATCGGTTACTTTTCCATCATACATATCCAGCGCCAACACATTTACAGTGCCCAGCGCATTGTACAGTTGTTCCGCTTCGCGCTTTATGTGATCGTTCAATCCCCACCATTCCTGGAAAACAAAAATCCAGTTGTCGCTTTTACTTTTCGCCTGGAGAAAATAAGCATTGGCATCTTTTCCGTCAGGTGTTTTAAAGGTTATCATTTTTCCAACAGCGCTTTGATGCCTGTATGGAAGCGGGTCAGCGTGTGCCATATTAAAATCTTTATTGGATGCAAACAAGGCAAATTTTTCAGTTGCCGGAGTGTGGCAAATGGTAATGCCATCCTGCGCACGGGCTGCCAGTGCGAGGAACATGGTTAGAACAAGTAGTTGGATTCGTTTCATAATGTTTAGTCTGGTTAGTGATACATAAAACCAAAAAGCTGTTTGTATTATTTACACATTTAACTGGCCGGTAATTACCCGGTCGTAGGTAATAAAATCAGTATTCACCGGTTCATAACCGCGTTCGCGCATCAACAGCGCCACCTGACCCCGATGATACGTTGCGTGATTTACCGTGTGAATCATAATATGCTCAACGTTATTTTCAAAAGCAAGCCCCACGTAATTGTTATAACGCAATTGCCGGTTAAAATTGTCATGCTCGTGTATGAACTGCAACCACCGGGTTGAAGCCTCCTCGCTCATTTCTTTCAGCCGCTCAAGCGGATAGCGTTTCCACAGTTCAACATCAGGCGCGGGCAGGTCTAAAATGCGGTGCAGCCATAACAGTTGCGCGGCCATTACGTGACTCATTAGCGTTAGAATCTTTTCATCGGTTATATTTTGTTGCTCCAATGCCCTCAATGCCCTTGAATTTGCCCAGGCATTATATTGATAGAGTTTTAAAAGGTATTCCTTCATATCTTCGGAAAAAATAATCGTTATGAACAGGCGTTCAATTTACAGGCTTTTCTTGTCACTTGCATTTTCTTTTTTAACAATGGTTGCAGGGGCGCAGGCGCAACATCCTACATTGGAAATAGAGCCATATTATGATCTCGCGTTTACGGAGGCAGAACGCGATTCTTTGTTGCAAAACCTTCGCGATTACCAGCGCTCCATCTCGGCTATTCACCAATACAGGTTAGAAAATAGTGTGCCCATGTCGTTGTGGTTCGATCCGGTGCCTTCGGGATTCAGAAAAGAAACTGTTCAAAAACCAATCGACTGGGGGTTGCCTAAAAATGTTCAGGTTCCTTCCAATGCCGAAGAACTTGCGCTGTTTCCCGTGTATAAGCTGGCCGTGCTGTTGAAAAACAAGAAAATCACGTCCACACAACTAACGAAAATCTACATCGATCGCCTGAAGAAATTCAGCGATACGCTGCAATGCACCGTTTTGCTTCTTGAAGAACGGGCGTTGGCACAAGCCAGGAAGGCAGACGAAGAAATTGCAAAAGGAAAATATCGTGGGCCGTTACACGGCATTCCGTATGGTATTAAAGATTTATTAGCCGTAGAAGGAACAAAAACAACGTGGGGCGCTGAGCCATATATTGACCAGGAAATAAACACAACCGCTACTGTTGTTAAAAAACTTGATGACGCGGGTGCAGTGCTGACAGCAAAATTTACAATGGGTGCGCTGGCTATGGGCGACATCTGGTTTGGGGGCGTAACCAAAAATCCCTGGAACCTCAAACAAGGCTCAAGCGGATCATCAGCCGGAAGCGCATCTGCAACAGTAGCCGGACTTGTGGCTTTTTCCATTGGTACTGAAACATTAGGTTCTATTGTTTCGCCTTCCACACGTTGCGGTGCAAGTGGGTTGCGCCCGACTTTCGGAACGGTGAGCCGGCATGGCGCTATGGCGTTAAGTTGGAGCATGGATAAGATTGGCCCGATTTGCCGTTCGGCATTTGATGCCGCTCTTGTTTACGATGTTATCCGGGGTGAAGATGAGTTGGATAAGAGCACGCGATCATCTGTATTTAATTATTCGGCTAAGGCCGATCTTAAAAAACTGAAAGTCGGTTACGTGAAATCATTGTTCGAGGCCACGTATGCGAATAAAGAAAACGATCAGAAAGTTCTGGATGTAATCAGATCATTGGGTGTTGAGTTGATTGAAGTTGAGTTGCCTGCTTCCGTTCCGGTTAGCGGGGTGCGTATTATGCTAACGGCAGAAGCTGCCGCAGCTTTCGATGAGCTTACCCGTTCAAACAAAGACAGCTTGTTAGCTAATCAACTTCGTTGGGCATGGCCGAATACTTTTCGTGCAGCGCGGTTTATTCCTGCGGTAGAATATATCAACGCTTCGCGCCTGCGGCAGCAACTCATTGAAGTGTATCACCAGGCTACCAACGATTTTGATGTGATTATCAGCCCGAGTTTTGGCGGTACACAATTGCTTACCACAAACCTTACCGGTCATCCGTGTGTGGTAGTGCCCAATGGTTTTAATGATTCGGGGTCGCCTGTCAGCATTTCATTTTTAGGAAAACTGTATGGCGAAGCCGCTCCGTTGTTGCTGGCGCGCGCTTACCAGGAAGCTACGGAATGGGATGATATGCACCCGCCATTGTTTAGGGTGAGTAATAAGTGATAACAGAAGTGAGGTTACAAGTGCTTTAACTCCGCCAGCCGATCCAACAGCCAGCCGGTAATGCTTAATCGTTCGCGTGTGGCGGGTAAAACTTCGTGCTCAATTTTATCTGATCGGAAACAAACCAACCGGCCGGCTTCAGGCAATATGTCTAACGTTTTATCTTGCAGGTACATGCGTAGCGCACCGCCTTCATCTTCTTTCCAGTTTTCGTTGAGATAAAGTATAGCCGATAGCTTCCGGTGATCGTCAGACTTGAACTGATCGAGGTGCCGTTTGTAAAATGTGCCGGGCGGGTACTTCGTAAAATGTACTTCGTAATCTTTAAGGCTTAAATAAAGCGACTGGTTAATAAACATAATCAGTTCATCTAAACGTGTTAAATAAACCTTTACAGGTTGGGGAGCGGTTTCCCTGTCTAACCAGTTTATATAATCGCCCCGAATGCCCTCCTGTATCTGCAACGATTGGCTGTTGCCAATGCCCGCGCGCTTCATGTTGGCCATATCGCGAAGGTCTTCCAGTTTTAGGATGGCGTCAACTTCGTGTTGGCTTAAAAATTGATTGATCACGGCATATCCGTGTTCAGCTAATCCATCGGCTATGGCTTCAAAATGCGGATTCATGTAACAAAGTTAGAAAGAGAATGTCTATACTTACAGCTATGGTTAGGAATAATGGGTTATGGGATGCGGGTTTTGCGTTTCGGGTTTCGGGATGCGGGTTTATGGTGTTGCTTTTGCTGATGCAGGTTTCATGCAAGCCGAAAGAAGAGGTACAGCTTCGTCATATCCGCGATATTATTGTGGATGCTACTTCCGACCCGCTGTTGCGGGCAAATGCCATCCTGTACAACCCCAACAACATCCGCATGACGGTGAAGAAAATTGATATGGAAGTTTTTGTGGATGGGAAGAAGGCCGCCATTATCGATCAGCAAATGAAAATAAAAGTGCCGGCTCAGGCCGAGTTTACCGTTCCGTTGGAAGTTAAGCTGAACATAAAAGAAATTGGATTGCTGGATGCCGTTTTTGCCGTGATTGGGGGTAAACGTATGCAGATTCATTATAAAGGCACCATCCGCCTTCAGTACAAGGGCGTTCCTTTTAATGTTCCGGTTAATTATAAGGAAGAAGTCCGCATTCGCCTCTGACGGATTTTACTGGCAAAGTTTATATCTTACAGCATGGCTGTCACGCCCGATATCGAAGAACTGCTGCAACAACTTGAGGAACTTCAGAAAGAAAAGCTCCAGTTGATCAGCATTGTGTCGCACGACATCAAATCGCCACTGAACCGGCTGTATGCCCTGATACAATTAATGCAATTGGTTGGCGATAACCTGACTTCTGAACAACAGGACTATCTTGAAAAAATGCATCTTGTAGTGGCAGATGGGTTGGACATGATTCGTAACCTGGTGGATTACCGCAACATTGAAAACAACCGGATTGATCTCTTACCGGAAGACTTCAACATACAAAGCCTTATTCAGCAAACTGTAAAAAATTTTTCAGGCATTGCGGATAAGAAAAGAATTACACTGTTGGCAGAAAGCGAAAACATTAAACTTCATACCGACAGGCAGTGTTTGCAGCGGGCGGTAGATGCTATCCTTTCCAATGCCCTGAAATTTTCTTTTGAAGGAAAAAAAGTTTGGCTCAGGGCGTATCAATCTAAACCCGGAATGGTGGCGATTACCATACGCGATGAAGCACAAGGCTTTAAGCCCGATGAGTTACCACACCTGTTTGAGCGATTCAGAAAATTCAGTGCACGGACTACCGGAGGAGAAAGTTCTACCGGCCTCGGCCTGTTCATCGCAAAAAAAATGACGGAAAAAATTGGCGGAAATATTATATGCAAAAATGAAGAAGGTGTTGGCGCTGCGTTTACTATTGAAGTGCCGACATCTGTTGCCTGAGGCACGTCAATTAAACAGGTAGTAATCGTCTTCCTTGCCGTCAAGAATGGCCTTCAGTGAATCGATAACCGTGTCATCTTTGATTACATAATCGCGGATGCCTTTTTTGATGAAGCTAAGCACAAGGTTTCCGTCATCAATAGAGCTCATCATAATCAGGCGATGGTCATCCGTCAGCCTGTCTTTAATAGAATCGTAAAAATCAATGCCGGTTATTCCGGGCAGTTTATAGTCAACAATAAAGGCATCGGGCAGGTGGCCGTCCGTCAGTGCTTTTTGGCAATCCTCGGCAGTACCAAAGCTTTTCACATCGTATGCAGAACTAAGCGCCCGTATAATGAACTCTGCATAAATGTCATCGTCTTCGATGAGGTAAATGGTCATAGGTTGACGGTAATATAGAAGCGCAATATATATAAAGAAATCATTTTTGGGCAACCTTACTTGAGTAAAAGCATGGTTATTCCGTGTCGTACAGGTTGTTATCAGCAATTCCATAAAAGGTAGTGCAATCATTCGGGAATAACGCTACCTTAACGTACCTGAATCATCAATCTACACGTATGAAAAAACTATCCGGTATTCTGTGCCTTGTGGGTTTTAGCGTATTAGCCCTGGCACAAGGCAACTCTCCCGCTGGCACCATGCTGCTGCGTCAGCCAACCATCAGCAATAATCACATCGCGTTTGTGTATGCCAACGATTTATGGATCGTTTCCAAAGACGGAGGCGATGCACGAAGGCTTACATCCAACGAGGGCATGGAAGCAAACCCGCATTTCTCGCCCGATGGAAAATACATCGCCTTTACGGGCCAATACGATGGCAACACCGATGTGTACCTCATCCCCACAGAAGGCGGGCAGCCGGAGCGCCTTACCTGGCACCCCTCTGCCGACCAGGTAACGGGCTGGACACCAGACGGAGAATTTATTTTGTTCTCTTCCAGCCGCGAAGGTGTGTTACCCTCCCTCGAATCAAAAATTTTTAAGATCAGCCGGAAGGGTGGCATGCCCGAAGCATTACCCATACCACGTGCGGTTGCTGGCGAAATTTCGGAAGACGGCAAACACATCGCGTACCAGCAAATTGGTTTCTGGGATCCGGAGTGGCGCAACTATCGTGGAGGCCAGGCCAAGCCCATCTGGATTGTTGACCTGAAAACCTATGCCTTGAAGATGACTCCGCAAACCGATAACGAACGTCATACCGATCCAACATGGCTTGATAACGTTGTGTATTTCCTGTCGGAGCGCGACTACGCCAACAATGTGTGGTCGTTTAATCCGGCTACAAACGAACTGAAACAACAAACCTTTCATGCCGATTTTGATGTGAAGAGCTTAGATGCCGGTGGCGGACTGATTGTGTATGAACAAGGTGGTTATTTACATACACTCGATCCGGCAAACGGCACAACCAAAAAACTTACCATTCATGTGCGTGGTGATTTTCATTGGGCGCGCGAACGCTGGGCGGATGTGCGACCAACAGCATTACAGAATGCTTCGCTTTCGCCTACCGGCCAGCGTGCATTGTTTGAACATCGTGGGGAGATTTTTACCGTACCGAAAGAAAAAGGCAACTGGTGCAACATCACCAACTCATCCGGTGCGGCCGACCGTTTCCCGGTATGGTCGCCTGATGGAAAACGCATTGCATACTTCAGCGATGCCAGCGGTGAATACCAACTGATGATAACCGACCAGGAAGGTATTGAAAAACCAAAAGTTATTTCCATTCCCAATCCCACATTTTTTTTCCGCCCCGAATGGTCGCCCGATGGAAAATACATTGCCTACACCGATACCGATTACAACTTACTTTACACGGATGTAAACTCGGGCGTAACTAAAAAAGCCGACACCGAACGCTACGCACACCCAAACCGTTCCATGAACCCGGTGTGGTCGCCCGATAGTAAATGGATTGCTTACGCGCGATTGATTGAAAGCAACTATAAAGTAATTAAAGCGCACAATGTAGAAACCGGCCAGACGCTTCAACTCACCGATGGCATGGCCGATGCTATTTCGCCCGTGTGGGATAGTACAGGAAAATACCTGTACTTTCTCGCCAGCACTAACTATGGATTAAATACCGGTTGGCTTGAAATGAGTTCGTACGACCGCCCTGTAACACGTGCTCTTTATTTAATCGTGCTTAACAAGAACGACACATCGCCACTTGCACCGCGCAGCGATGATGAAAAAGCAACAGCAAAAGAAGAACCGGCAGCAGCATCTTCTTCTGCAAAAGGCAAAACAACACCGGCTCCGGCAACACCGGCAAAATCTAATACAGTAAAAATTGATATGGATAACCTTGCGCAGCGCATACTGGCAGTAAACATTCCGCAGCGCGATTACGTGGCGCTGTATCCAGGCCCGGAAGGATACGTGTTCTATGCCGAGGTTGTTCCTAACCAGCAAGGGGCAACGCTGCATCGCTACAACTTCAAAGACCTTAAAAGCGACACATATCTCTCATCGGTTAATGATGTAAGCATCTCGCACGACCGCAAGTCGTTGCTTTACCGCAGCAACAACACGTGGGGCATACTTGGCACTACCGACAACAACAAAAAGCCGGGCGATGGAAAACTTGATGCCCTTGCTTCGCTGAAAGTAAAAATTAATCCGATGGCCGAGTGGAAGCAAATCTTCCGCGAAGGCTGGCGCTATCAGCGCGACTTCCTGTATGTAAGTAACACACATGGCGCACCGTGGAACGATGTGTACAACTGGTACAGCACATGGATAGATCATGTGCGGCATCGCGAAGACCTGAACTACATTGTTGATATTGTTGGTGGTGAAGTTGCCGTAGGCCATTCGTACACACGTGGTGGCGATTACCCCGATGTAAAAACCGTACCCATCGGATTGCTCGGAGCCGATTATGAAACAGCCGGAAATTATTATCGCTTCAAAAAAATCTATACGGGTGAAGACTGGAACCCCAATCTTAGCGCACCATTGCGCGAACCCGGCATCAACATAAACGCAGGCGATTACCTGTTGGAAGTAAACGGCCAGCCGTTAACAACTTCACAAAACTTGTACAGATACTTTGAAGGCACTTCCAACCGGCAAATCAAAATCCGTGTAAACAGCAAGCCATCGCTTGATGGCTCGCGTGTTGTTACCATTGTGCCCATTGAAAACGAAAACCAGTTGCGCATGATGCACTGGGTGGAAAGCAACCGCAAAAAAGTTGATGAGCTTTCAAAGGGCCAGCTTGCATACATATACGTGCCCAACACCGGGCAGGGTGGTTACACCTACTTTAACCGTTACTATTTTGCGCAGCAACATAAGAAGGGCGCCATCATTGATGAACGCAACAACGGTGGTGGTTCCGCTGCCGACTACATGGTTGATATTATGGCGCGTGAGTTGCACGGTTATTTCAACAGTCGCGCCAACGATCACCGCCCGTTCCTCACGCCCAATGCCGGCATCTTCGGCCCTAAGGTTATGCTCATCAACGAGCGCGCAGGCTCCGGTGGCGACTTGCTGCCGTACCTCTTCAACAAAATGAAAATAGGCCCCTTGGTGGGTACCAAAACCTGGGGCGGGCTGGTAGGCACGTGGGACACCCCTCCGTTTGTTGACGGTGGCCGTATGGTGGCGCCACGCGGTGGTTTCTATGATATTAATGGCGAATGGGCCGTAGAGGGCGAGGGCATACCACCCGACATACACGTAGAACAAACACCTGCCGATGTAATTGCCGGCCGCGATCTGCAATTAGAGCGTGCCGTGCAGGAAGCGCTCAACCTGTTGAAAACACAGGCAGTTGAAATCAAGCCCGAGCCGCCTGCCCCGGTGAGGTACAGAAGACCGGCTAAAAATTAACACTTCCAACATTCCTCCCCCTTAGGGGGGAGGTGCCCGGAGGGGGGTATGTTACCACGATATTACTTTTTCATTATCAGCGGGTTACGGTAAACTTTTTTATCGGTAAAACGTTTATCTTTACAGGAACAACCACTAAAACCATGACTACAGCAACACAAAAACTCCGCATATTGGAGTCGCTGGATGCTCTGGATCAAACGCAATCCGAGAAAGTGCTGGCGTACATTAAAAATATGCTGGTTACTTCTAAGGATGAAAATCAGTACAAGCGCTTTAAACGCGAGGCCATGAAGGAAATTCGCAAGGCGCTGAAAACTGATCGCAGCCTGAGGCTGCAAGTGTAGCGTTGATCGCTCTTCCTGACTTTTAAAACGGACAAATCCTTGTCCGGTACAACCTTTTTCACTTTACACTTAGGCGCAGCGTACGTTAATTATGCTGAACATAACTGTCCCACTTCTCTAACACAGCTTTAAAATCATCCGGCAATTCTGATTCAAACTGCATGAACTGTTGTGTGTGCGGATGAATAAACCCAAGTGTTTTGGCGTGCAACGCCTGGCGTGGAATTAACTTAAAACAGTTTTCAACAAACTGGCGGTATTTGGTAAACACCGTACCTTTTAAAATCTGGTCGCCACCGTAAGTAGCATCGTTGAAAAGTGGATGACCAATGTATTTCATGTGGGCGCGTATCTGGTGTGTGCGACCGGTTTCAAGTTTACATTCAACCAACGCAACATAACGGAGGTCTTGCAGCACTTTATAATGTGTAATGGCATGGCGCCCAAAGTCGCCTGCAGGGAAAGCCGCAGTAATGCGCCTGTCTTTTAAACTTCGGCCCAGGTTTACGTTAATTGTTCCGGCTTGTGGTTCCGGCACACCCCACGTAATGGCATAATAAGTTCGCTCAATGCTATGGTCAAAAAATTGTCGCGCTAAGGCGGTCATAGCTTTTTCGGTTTTTGCAATTACCAATAAGCCTGATGTATCCTTATCAATACGATGAACTAACCCAGGCTTGCCTTCGTTGCCGGGAAGTTGCGGAAGATTTGCAAAATGATAAGCCAGTGCATTTACCAACGTGCCGCTCCAGTTCTGATAGGCCGGGTGCACTACCATGCCGGCAGGTTTATTGACTACAAGCAACTCATCATCTTCATAAATAATGTTAAGCGGAATGTTTTCCGGAACAATATCGGTATCGCGGGGAGGTTCGGGAAAAGAGATTACAATGACATCGTTAGGGTGAACTTTATAATTGGACTTAACCGGCTTATCGTTCACCATCACAAAACCATCATCAATACCTTTCTGAATTTTTGAACGTGAAACATTGGCTAACCGGTCGTTCAGAAATTTATCGATACGAATAAGGCTTTGCCCCGCATCGGCAACAATGCGATGATGTTCAAAGAGAAGCTCTTCATCTTGTTCTTCTGAAAATGGTTGCTCTGTATTCATCGTACAAAAGTATACGCATAAAGGCCACAAAGGCACTAAGACACTAATTTATTTTGGACTGCTCTCTATATTTCTTCTCATAGTTCTTTGAACCTTTTGAATGGTATGGATTTTATAGAAACTAACATTTTCTTTGTGGCTTATGCGTAAGTCGGTTTTGTTATTTTTTCTGTTGTGGGGATGCCTGTTGCCCGGATGCAAAAAGGCTGCTCCTGATGAAGGCCTGTTTGAATACGGCAGGATGCAGGGCGTGTTGGATAATGATGATATTGATGAAGCCTCGGGATTAGTAGCAAGCCGCATAAACCCCGGTATGCTCTGGACACACAACGATAGCGGTGATAAACCCCGCATTTTTTTGATTGATTCGCTGGGGCGTTACACTGCAACAGGCTGGCTGAACGGTATCACCAACCGCGACTGGGAAGATATTGCCCTAGGAGGCGGCCCGCTGCCGGACAAGACTTATCTCTACATTGCCGAGATAGGCGATAACCTTGCCCGGCATCCGCACAAAGTAATTTACCGGATTGAAGAACCGCTGTTTACTGGCGACACGGTGTTTCATATTGATGAGGTAGATTCTATTAGGTTTGTTTTGCCGGATGGCGCCCGCGATGCAGAAGCATTGATGATTGACCCGCAAACAAAAGACCTGTATATTTTCTCCAAGCGCGAACCGGCTGTAAACCTGTACCGGTTGCCGTACCCGCAATCCACTACGGAAATTATTACTGCCGAAAAAGTATTGGAGAAGCTCCCGTTCACATTAATAGTTGCCGCAGATTGGTCGGCAGATGGAAAGGAAATACTGATTAAAAACTATCAACAGGTTTATTACTGGCAGCGCGAACAACACGAACCGGTAACAGATGTGTTGCGCAGGTCGCCCGGCATATTGCCCTATCATGAAGAACCGCAAGGCGAGAGCATAACGTTTGCTGTTAACGGTAACGGATATTACACACTAAGCGAACGCGCCAAGGGTGTTAAACCTGCCTTGATGTTTTATGTGAGGAGTGTACCCCACCCCCAATAGCGGTTTGAGTCTTTACGGAAATATCCCTTCCCCATCTCCGAAGCGGAGAGGGGGATAACGACTCTCAATCAAATCGCAGAATCTTTGCTGGGGGTGAGGCTAAACAACCCCCTGCGCCCTCATGGCATTTGCTACTTTTAAAAAGCCTGCAATATTGGCGCCCACCATGTAGTTGCCCGGCTTGCCATATTCATTGGCAGCGGCAAGGCAAGTGTCGTGAATGTTTTTCATAATTTCCTGGAGTCGCGAGTCCACTTCTTCTTTCGTCCAGTTGGCGCCCATGTAGTTTTGGGTCATCTCTAAACCAGACGTGGCCACCCCCCCGGCATTGGAAGCTTTACCGGGTGCATACATTACGCCATTATCAATAAGAACGTTTATCCCTTCAATAGTAACCGGCATGTTGGCGCCTTCGCTTACAAGCTTTACGCCATTCTTCACTAAGTTGTTGGCGTCAACTTCATTCACTTCGTTTTGTGTGGCGCATGGAAAAGCGCAATCGGCCTTAATGTTCCATAATGGGTTATGGTCGGCTGATGGATCAATGTCGGTATATATCGCTCCCTTATATTTATCGGCATATTCTTTAATGCGGCCGCGTTTGTTGTTTTTCAAATCTTTCAGAAACTCTAATTTCTCTTTTGTTATGCCGGCCTCATCGGTAATAAAACCGTTGGAGTCGGAAGCGGTGATAACTTTACCGCCCATTTTGTTTATTTTTTCGATGGCATATTGTGCCACGTTGCCGGAACCGGAAACAAGACAGGTTTTTCCTTTTATGGAGTCGCCACGCGTGTGCAGCATGTTCTCTGCAAAATAGATGAGGCCGTAACCGGTTGCTTCGGTGCGGATTAAACTTCCGCCCCAGCCGATACCCTTGCCGGTGAACACACCCGAAAATTCATTCTTCAATTTTTTATAGGCGCCAAACAAATAACCGATTTCGCGCGAGCCTACTCCAATATCGCCAGCAGGCACATCTAACCGATGGCTTATATGGCGGTAGAGTTCGCTCATAAACGCCTGGCAAAATTTCATTACCTCATCGTCTGATTTTCCTTTCGGGTCGAAATCTGAACCGCCTTTGCCTCCGCCCATGGGTATCCCCGTAAGGGCGTTTTTAAAAATCTGTTCAAAGGCAAGGAACTTCAACACGCTGGGTGTAACAGAAGGGTGAAAGCGCAAGCCGCCTTTGTACGGGCCAATGGCGCTGTTCATCTGAACACGATAGCCCCGGTTAACATGAATTTCTCCGGCATCGTCTAACCAGGTAACACGGAAAGAAATCATACGCTCGGGTTCGAGCAGGCGCTCAAGGATTTTTAGTTTTTGAAATTCTTTATTCTTTTGAACGGCAGGCCAGATAGAAGTAATCACTTCTTCTGCTGCCTGTAAGAACTCCGGTTCGTTGGGGTTTCGCTGTTGGATACGAGCTAATATGTCTGGTTGCATAGGAATAGGTTGGTTTTTCACTGCCAAGTTAACAGAAGTGGGCTGATTGTTACGTTTTTGAAGGCAGTTTTTACCTACCGGATTAAACTATGTAATTTGGGGTATGGAATACAAGAAGCTGCATCCGCAAGGCTCTGAATTTTCGCGCATCATTGCCGGTGTATGGCGTTGGAAGGATACATCGCGCCAACAAATTCAGTCACTTATAGATAGTGCGCTTGATGCGGGCATTACCACGTTTGACCATGCCGATATTTATGGCGATTACTCATGCGAAGAAAAATTTGGTGAGGCGCTGAAAGGAAATACTTCTATGCGAACCAATATGCAGTTGGTTACCAAGTGCGGAATAAAGCTGCTTTCTGCAAAGCACCCTCAGCATCACATCAAGCATTACGATACATCGAAACAACACATTGTTTATTCGGTTGAGCAGTCGCTTAAAAATTTAGGCACCGATTACCTCGACTTGTTGCTGTTGCACCGCCCCGACCCGTTACTAAACCCGGAAGAAGTAGCGGAAGCCTTTAGCTTACTGAAACAAAACGGCAAGGTATTATACTTTGGTGTTTCAAATTTTTCGTCAGCACAATTTGAGATGCTTCAATCGTATGTGCACGCCCCATTAGTAACAAACCAGGTTGAACTTTCATTGTTCAGGCACGAGGCTTTGTTCGATGGAGTTGGTGATGTGTTGATGAAGCATCGCGTTTCGCCTATGGCGTGGTCGCCATTGGGCGGAGGTAAATTTTTTACAGCATCCGGTCAGGATGAAAGCACACAAACTCGATTAGAACAGTTAGCGGAAAAATATACGTGCAGCGTTAGCCAGCTTTTGATAGCGTGGCTGTTGCATCATCCTTCGGGCATTTTCCCGATAGTGGGCACTACCAATCCTGAACGTATCAGGGAAAGTGCGGCTTCCACCAAGGTTAGGCTAACCCGTCAGGACTGGTTTGCCATGCTGAAAATAGCTACCGGGCACGATGTTGCCTGAGCTTGTTTAAGGAATCTCTAAAAATCTTCCATAACCCTTCTCCTGCGGGAGAAGGGAAGGCCTGCCTGCCGTACCGTTCGGGCAGGCAGGGATGAGGTTAAAGAAAAGCAGATTTTTAGAGATTCCCTTGATTGATTAATTGTATCTTTGGTATGATGAAAACATTGATTGACAGTCCGCCCCGCACCATTATGGAGCTTTACAAAAGCCTGCCGGAAGGCACGTTGGTTGAATTAATCGAAAATCAAATTTATATGTCGCCTTCTCCGTTACCCCGGCACCAGATTGTGCTGAATGAGATTAATTTTCAACTTCTGCTTTATTTCAAAAAAAGTAAAAATGGAATGGTTTACATTTCACCTTTTGATGTTTACCTCGATGAATCGGGCAACGCAGTTCAGCCCGACCTCGCTGTTATTTTAGAAGTTAACGCCAATGAAGTACAACCTGACGGCCACTTTCACGGTGTACCCGATATGATTGTAGAAGTTCTTTCTCACGGAAACCGTGACCACGACCGGGTAAAAAAGAAAAAGCTGTATGAGAAATTTGGTGTGAAAGAATACTGGATGGTTGACCCCGAAACCAAAGCCACGGAAGGCTATACCTTGAAAAACGGGGCATACTCTCCCTTAACAGCCGAAACCGGGAAATTCACCTCGCCTTTACTTGGTATCGAAATTAATTTATAAACGAAAAAACCGTTCTTCCGTATTTTCTGTTGTTCGGTAACATTGACCGATACATTTTTGTACCCTTCTTAACACATTCATGGCGCGGGCAACAGCGAAGAAAAAAAATCAGGATTCAACCGAGTACGATTTCATTGAGATTATCGGGGCGCGTGAGCACAACCTGAAAAATGTTACGCTTTCGTTTCCACGCAACAAATTGGTAGTCGTTACCGGCATCAGCGGAAGCGGAAAATCATCGCTTGCATTTGATACTATTTATGCGGAAGGGCAGCGCAGGTACATGGAAAGTTTCTCGGCCTATGCGCGCAGTTTTATCGGCAACTTAGAGCGGCCCGATGTGGATAAAATCAACGGCCTTAGCCCTGTAATTTCTATCGAACAAAAAACCACTTCGCGTAACCCGCGTTCAACAGTAGGCACGGTAACAGAAATTTACGACTTCATTCGTCTGTTGTATGCAAGGGCGGGTGAGGCTTATTCGTACCTGAGCGGGGAGAAGATGATTCGCCAATCGGAAGACCAGGTGCTGGATACCATTCTGAAAAATTTTAAGGGCAATAAACTCATTCTGTTGGCTCCGGTTGTTAAAGGGCGCAAGGGGCATTACCGCGAATTGTTTCAGCAAATACGCAAGCAGGGGTTTACTAAAGTGCGGGTAGATGGCGAAGTGCAAGACATTACCGCCAAGATGCAGGTTGACCGGTATAAGATACACGACATTGAGATTGTGATTGACCGCATTGTGGCAGATGTAAAAGACCGCGCACGCATCGGGCAATCTATTAACCGCTCGCTTAAAGAAGGTAAAGGCGTAATGATGGTGCTGGATGAGAAGCAAAAGGTTTACCACTTCTCAAAGTTTTTAATGGACCCGCTAACGGGTCTTTCCTACGATGAGCCTGCGCCCAATACATTCTCTTTTAATTCTCCGTATGGCGCATGCCCCGTGTGCAATGGGTTGGGTCAGGTAGAAGAAATCACGGAAGAGTCGGTAATACCGGATAAGAAATTAAGTATCAGTCGTGGAGGAATTTTGCCGTTGGGCGAGTATCGCGACATCTGGATATTTAAAAAAGTTGAAGCCATACTGAAACGGTACAAGCTAACCCTAAGCACGGCCATTAAAGATATTCCGAAAGATGTATTGCACGTGTTGCTGTATGGCGATGATGTGCCCGTAGCGGTAGCTTCTGTAAAATATCCGGGCACGGAATGGAGCACACGTTTTGAAGGCATTATAAATTTTTTGCACAAGCAACGCGATGAAGGCTCGGAAGCGATTAAACGATGGGTGGAAGATTTTACCGTAGTAAAAACCTGTACCGAATGCCATGGTGCACGACTAAAAAAAGAATCGCTGCATTTTAAAATTGCCGATAGGAATATTGCCGAGTTGGCCGAACTGGATATTGAGCGATTAAACAAATGGTTTACCGGACTTGAAAAAAAACTATCTGAAAAACAACGCATCATTGCAACGGAAGTGCTGAAAGAAATACGCAAGCGCATTGGCTTTTTGTTAGATGTAGGGCTGGATTATTTGCACCTGAACAGGCCACTGCGAACACTAAGCGGAGGCGAAGCGCAACGCATCAGGTTAGCCACACAAATAGGAACACAATTAGTTGGCGTGCTATATATATTAGATGAACCCAGCATTGGCTTGCATGCCCGCGATAATGTAAAGCTGATAAAAGCATTAAAAGATTTGCGCGACCTCGGCAATTCGGTAATTGTAGTGGAGCATGATAAAGATATGATGCTCGAATCGGATTACATTATTGACATAGGGCCGGGAGCCGGGCGTCATGGCGGTCAGGTTGTTGGGCAGGGCACACCGTCAGCTTTTCTTAAATCAGGAAGCACTACGGCACAATACCTGCAAGGCAAACTTGCTATTCGGTATAGTGAAGAAAGGCGTACCGGAACGGGCAACAGCTTATCGGTAACGGGCGCAAGCGGCAACAACCTTAAAGCGGTTGACCTGAACATTCCGTTAGGAACGTTTACGTGTATTACAGGAGTGTCAGGAAGCGGAAAGTCAACCCTGATACACGATACACTTTACCCGATTTTGAATCAGCATTTTTTTAATTCGCGCAAAGAGCCGCTACTCTATAAAAAAGTTGATGGCCTTGAACATACTGATAAAGTAATAGAAGTTGACCAATCGCCAATTGGCCGTACACCGCGCTCAAACCCGGCCACGTACACCGGTGTGTTTACCGATATACGCGATTTGTTTGCCCAATTGCCCGAAGCAAAAATTCGGGGCTACAAACCCGGACGGTTTTCCTTTAACGTAAAAGGAGGAAGGTGCGAAACATGCGAAGGTGCAGGCTTGCGCCTGATAGAAATGGAATTTTTGCCCGATGTACACGTGCATTGCGAAACGTGCAAAGGCAAACGCTACAACCGCGAAACATTAGAGGTTCGGTTTAAAGGCAAATCTATCTCTGATGTGTTGGACATGACGGTAGAGGAGGCTGTTGTGTTTTTTGAGAATCAGCCTAAAATTATTCGCAAGATAAAAACCTTGCACGATGTAGGGCTTGGCTATATTTCGTTGGGTCAGCACGCCACAACATTATCAGGCGGTGAAGCCCAGCGCGTAAAACTCGCTACGGAACTCTCGAAACGCGATACCGGTAAAACATTTTATATTTTAGATGAGCCGACTACCGGTTTGCACTTTCAGGATATTGCCCACTTGCTTGATGTGTTGCAAAAGCTGGTAGATAAGGGCAACACGGTGTTGGTTATCGAACACAACTTAGATATAATTAAATCTGCCGATTATGTAGTTGACCTTGGGCCTGAAGGTGGCAACCAGGGTGGAAGAATTGTGGCTGTCGGAACACCTGAAGCAGTGTCTAAAAATCCTGCAAGCTATACGGGTAAGTTTCTGAAAGCAGAATTAAATTAATTTTGTTACGTTATTAGTATTTATGAACGCACAAACACGACAATATTTATTCGGCTCAATTTTTCTGGCAGTAGGTGTCTATCAGCTTTACCTGAATGATATGCTGGAGTTTTCACTATATGCGTGTGCCGGTATGGCTTTCGTTGTAAATGCGTTAGTGAATGAGCCTCGGTTGTTTCCGTATAAAAGAATATTGGTGATAATAGCCTGGACATTGATTATCGCTACCGGGATTTTATTCTTCTATTTGTTACGATATAGGTTTTTCTGAAACCAACCTTTCCACTATGGTTGATAACAAAAAACGACTTTACTGGATTTTGCAAACAAGTGTGTGGAGTGCCTACGCGGGTGTGCAGATTGTGGTTAGCATACTGGCTTCCGGGCAACCTATTAGCGTTAACCGCACCATATTTTTTATTTGCGAGGCGGCCTTGTTTTTTTTAGCCACACACCTTTTTCGCTTGTATGTAAAAAGAAGAAACTGGCTCCGGCTTAAAGTTCCGAAACTGATACCCCGCGTGTTGCTGGCCTCGGCATTAATGGCGCTGGCCGTATATCTTTTTCGTGTTCCGCTTAGTTTAATTACCGGAAGGTCGGCCGTGTTTGAAAGTTCATTTTTGCCTGACCAGATTGTAGGGTTCAGCGCCATATACATGCTGTTCTTCTTTTTGTGGGCTACGTTTTATTTCACCTATCATTTTATCGAGAAATATAACAAGTCGCTGAAGTATGAGGCGTACATGACGTCTATTGAACTGAATAACCTGAAATCGCAACTTAATCCACATTTTATCTTTAATGCATTAAACAGTATCCGGGCATTGGTGGATGAAAATCCTGAAAAATCGAAACAAGCCATTAACCAGCTTTCCAACATTTTGCGTAACTCACTTACGTTTGAAAAAAAGCGGCTTACTAAATTTGAAGATGAACTGAAAATGGTAAAAGATTACCTTAGCCTTGAAAGCGTTCGTTTTGAAGAGCGCCTCAAAACGGAGTTCAATATTCATCCGCAATCGGCAAATTTTCGTGTGCCGCCTTTAATGATTCAAACGTTGGTAGAAAACGGGGTGAAGCATGGTATTTCAAAACTTACTGCGGGGGGCGTTATCCAGTTGAAAACTATGGTAGAGAATAACCGGTTGAAAATCCAGATTCGTAACAGCGGGCAGCTTTTAAACGGCATCCGCAAAAGCAAAGGCATTGGCATACCCAATACGGTTCAGCGTCTTAAACTCCTGTATGGCGACCAGGCCGCGTTTAGAATGGTCAATGAAAATAATAATTTTGTGCTTACAGAGATAGTTATTCCGCAAACCTTAGTAACTACGTAGCCGTAAAACAAAGCAATATAAAACCCCACGTAACATAACAGACACCTATGAAAACCCTGATTGTTGATGATGAGCGCCTGGCGCGAAAGGAATTGTTGAAATTATTAGAAGAACACCCCTCTATTGAAGTGGTGGGCGAGGCCGCCAATGCTGATGAGGCTATAGCTATGGTGAACGAACTTAACCCGGATTTGCTGTTTCTGGATATTCAGATGCCGGAAAAAACAGGGTTTCAATTGTTGGAAGAGTTAGATGCCGTTCCGATGGTGGTGTTTACTACGGCTTACGATGAATTTGCTTTGAAAGCGTTTGAGGTAAGCGCACTCGATTATTTGTTAAAGCCCATACAGGCCGAGCGCCTTTCGGATGCCGTTACTAAAATTATGGAACGCGAACGAAACAAGGCAAGTGTTGCGCGTGGCGAAGGCGATAAAAAACTTGGCCTTAACGACCAGGTGTTTGTGAAAGACGGAGAGCGGTGCTGGTTTGTAAGCTTGTCAAACATTCGTCTGTTCGAGTCGGATGGTAACTATATAAAAGTATATTTCGACACCAATCGCCCGATGATTCACAAATCGCTAAATGCCCTCGATGAAAAACTGGATGAACGCGCATTTTTCCGCGCAAGCCGTAAGCATATAATAAACCTGAGTTGGGTTGAAGGCATTGAGCCATGGTTTAACGGTGGCCTTATGGTGAAACTAAAGGGCGGAGATAAAGTAGAAGTAAGCCGCAGGCAGGCCGCCAAGTTTAAGGATATGATGAGTTTGTAGTTATTTCAACACCAACTCAATCAACTCCTTCTGTACGTTCCAGTCTTTGGCAAGTTTGAGCATGGCGGTAGCTTCCATTTCGGTAACGTAGCCCTTTAGGTTGTTGGCTTGCCACACCATGTTAATCAGTTCAATCCGTTTGTCTTTCGAGTAGTCGGCAATAATGTCATTCAGGAAATCGCGGGCACGCTCAAACGAAGTGAGGTAATCTTTCGCAATAAATTCCAGCGCCCATTTATACTCTTCGTGTGCGTCTAACTCTTGCGCGGTTTTGTCAAGGTCTTGCTTCTCCTCTTCGTCAAGTCCGTGATAATGGAATATCACAGCCTTGAGCAACATATACACACGTTTTTCTTCAGAGGTCTTCATATAAACCGGCAGAAAATTACGAAACTTCCGTCAGCTTGTATAACACGGGCTTTGATGGACAGGCATCTATTTCTAAGCTTATGACGTGCAGGTTGAGCAGGTACAGGCCATCCGGAATGGCATTATCAATAAAAGCAAGCTCGGTAATAGTGCATCCGGTTCGGGTTGAGTCCGGAAACATCCAGAAGGCTTTATGAGCCGCCAGCCGTCCTTCATCTTTTTCTTTATCCACACTGGGTAAGTCTAACACTAAGTGCTGAACGTCCCTTGCGGCAATGAACGCGGCAGCCTCCTCAGTTAAATAAGGCGGGTTTGTTCCTGAATATTGGCGTAGGTGCTTGTCGGACGGATTGGGCAGCGTCCGGATGATGAGCGCATCGGCTTCATGCAACATCTTTTGTGAAATGGCTTCGCGGGTAATGATAAAATCTCCGGTTGAGGTTTTTACAGGTTCAACCGAAATCAGTTCGGCCAAAAAATGATAATGATTGAGCGCCTGATTAATGGTAACGTTAGCCGATGAAATATGTCCAGAGCACTCGGTATGCGTTCCGTTACCATGCGGGGTCAGGGTTACTTTTTGATAGTTAACGGAACCTCCACGCGCTACACTGCCGATAAAATCTCCCGACTCAATGGTTTCAAACTTTACCGGCTCTGCCCAATAGCAGTTGGGGTTGTTGTTGCCTTCGCGCAAGGGCAATGAAATGTCAAGTGGTTCGGCCAGGTTAGCCGAATATTTTTTTTGATGAGCCGTTAGTTGAACAATCATGCGGTTACAATAAAAAGGTCGGAAGCGATTTTATCGGCCAAAAATTTTCCTTTTCGGGTAAGCGTAAGCACACTATTATTTATTACTGCCAAACCCTGTGCTATCAGCCCTTGAATATACACATGATTTTGATTGATTAAATCATAACCATGTTTTTGTTTCAGTTCAGCTAAGTTGGTTCCCCATTGTGTGCGCAACGTGGTGAGGATGTATTCGTTTATTTTATTTTCTTCTGAAAGAATTTCTGTTTCAGCCGGAACGCTCCCTTGTGCAATCGCTTTCAGGTAACGATGATTGTTGCGCACATTATACTGACGGGTTTTTTGATTATAGGAGTGTGCGCCCGGCCCCACACCTAAGTAGTTCTCCTGTTTCCAATAGCTACTGTTGTGTTTAGAATAAAATCCGGGCAAAGCAAAGTTAGAAATCTCGTAGTGTTCATAACCGGCATGGTGTAACATATTCATCAGTATTTCTAAGTGATGTGCGGCTGCATCATCACTGGGGGGAGTGAGTTTACCGGTTACTGACCACTTGCCGAAAACAGTTTGCGGTTCAATGGTGAGCGAATAACAACTGATATGTTCGGGCTTCAGGCTCAAGGCCTGTTCTATGTCCTGTTTCCATCGCGCGTCATCCTGACCGGGAATGTTATAAATCAGGTCTATGCTTATGTTGGTAAAACCACCATAGCGGGCATCGTCAACAGCCCGAAGCGCTGTTGTGCAATCATGCGCACGATTCATAAACCGAAGCAGGTCATCATGAAAACTTTGTATGCCAATGCTCAACCGGTTAATCCCCTCGTTGCGGATGGCATCTACATAATCTTTATGCAGGTCGTCAGGGTTTGCTTCCAATGTTATTTCTGCCTCCGGGTTTACCGGGTAAACAGACTTAATAGAGTTGAGCAGCAAGCCTATTTCCTGCGCAGGCAGCAACGAAGGCGTGCCACCACCAAAATAGATGGTGTTGACAGGCTCTCCCTTCAGGTAATTTTGCTGAAGCTGAACCTCCTTAATAATAGAGTCAACCATTTCCTTGCGAAATTCCCGGTTGGTAGAAAAGTGAAAATCGCAATAGTAGCACGCCTGTTTACAAAAAGGAATATGAAGGTAAAGGCCGGCCATAGCAGGCAACAAAGCTAACGTTTATGCGCTTGCCTGCCGAATGTGTTTCGCAATACGGGCTGATTCTGATATTTTTGACGCCTTATGATGCGCATTCTCCTGTTGTTTGTGTTTACCGGCTTCGTTGTAGGGGCGCATGCCCAGGAGAAATTCGTAAAGCGCGACCTTCAACCCGCGTGGCAGGTGTTTGAAAATAACCAGTATCAGCCGTACGATGCATCGAAACACAAACACATTCAAACCATATACCTGCAACTTGACCCGCGTCTTTACCGTGGTGATTGGCTGGAGATCAGTAGCGTTGAAACATTTGCCCTCTTTCAGCAAGGCAAGTTGTTGGCCGACCAAAAAAAGGAAATGAGTATTTCAATCGACAGCCTTTTTGGGGCTGATGAAAGCCCCGGTTGGTTTGCCGTTCACTGCGAAGAACCCGTTTCAGAAAAAGAATTATCAACACGGATTATAACAAACGTTGATATTGAAATACCCGAAGCAGCCGGGCCGTTGCCACGCGCAAAGCAAGCTGCCCGCAATTTTATTGTGGCAGCGGGCATGGTGTTGCTTGTGTTTTTTGTCCTGATTCTTCGGCTTAATCCAAAGTTAACTATCTATTATTTTTCAGTATCTAAGCTTTTCGCGTTACGCGAAAGTGATGAAGGGCAATTCCGTGTAGCCGGCAGCGCCAATGTGTTGCTGTATGTGTTTGCATCATTGCTCATTAGCTTCGGGCTAATGACGGTAGCATTGGAATCAAGTTCACCGTTTAAGTTGTTGCGATGGCTACAAGAGCAGACTGTTGGCGGGTTGTTGTTGCACTGGTTGTACACTGCTTTTTTTGTGTTGGCTGCTCTTGTTGGTAAGGCACTCGTTACAGGTTTCTTTGCCGTGCTGTTTGGCATACGCGACCAGGCGGGCTTTCACTTTCTTACCTTTATAAGATTCATACTCCTGGTTGGTTTTATACTTGCCTTTTTTGTGGCAGGCCATTACCTGGTGCGTGGAGCAAGCGAAAGTTGGGCATTCTTTTTTTATGGTTCCCTTTCGTGGCTTCTGATTGGCTGGAGTATACTCATTTTTTTGAAATTGCTCAGGCGCGTAAATTTCCCGGTGTTTCATTTATTTTTCTACCTTTGTGCCACAGAACTGATACCTTTTCTGGTCATTGTTAAAGTACTTTACGAGTAGGTGAATCCAGTACAAGTTGATATGAGTGAAAAAGTGAACGACCGGGTGCGTAAAGTAAAGAGCATCCTGGTAACGCAAGAGGCACCCACCGATGTAAACTCTCCTTACCTGAAGTTAGCCGAAAAATATGATCTGAAGATTGATTTTCGTCCGTTTATTCAGGTTGACCCCGTACCGGCAAAGGAGTTTCGGAAACAGAAAGTTGACATCCTCAATCATACGGCAATCATTTTTACAAGCCGCAACGCGGTAGATCATTTCTTCCAGATTTGCGCTGAACTTAAAATAGAGATGCCGGCTGATATGAAGTATTTCTGCATCTCGGAGCAAACCTCTAACTACCTGCAGAAGTACATCGTTATACGCAAGCGCAAAATTTTTACCGGCCTTAAAACCACCCAGGATCTGCTGGAGATTTTAAAAAAGCACAAAAACGAGAGATATCTGTTCCCCTGTTCCGACATCCGCAAAAGCGATATACCCGATTTTTTAACAGGCAACGGGTTTACCTTTACAGAGGCTATAATTTATAATACGGTAGCCAGCGACCTTTCCGACCTGAAGGAGGTGTATTACGATATACTGGCCTTCTTTAGTCCTTCGGGTATAAACTCCCTGTTCGTTAACTTCCCCGATTTTGTTCAAAATAATACCCGGATTGCCGCATTTGGGCCTACCACGGCCAAGGCGGTGCGCGATGCCGGGCTGGTGCTGGATATTGAGGCTCCGCTGCCCAATGCCCCCTCCATGACCGGGGCCATTGAACTCTATATTAAGAGGGCGAATGGGTCTAAATAACTAATTCATTCATTGGAATTTACATTTAAGTGATTTTTATTACACTTTAATTACATGCACGTTGACAGTATCGTAAAAAAGCATTTACTTTAAACTCGCATGTTTATTCTTTAATGGCCAGGAAAGGTTTATATATAATTTTTTGCCTTCTGCTCGCGAGTAGCGCTGCTGTTTTTGCACAGCAAGACGCCCAGTTTACGCAGTATATGTTCAACCCGTTGTACGTTACACCTGCGGCTGCCGGTGAAGACGGGGTTACACGCGCTACGGTCATTCACCGGAGTCAGTGGTTAGGATACCAGTCTTCGTTTAACGATGGAACGGCCCCCACCAGCCAAATACTTTCGTTCTCAACACCTATACATAAACTAAAGAGTGGGTTTGGTGCATACATTCTTAACGACCGGCTTGGCCCCCAGAATAACTTAGAGGCACAAGCCATGTATGCCTACCACCTTGGTATCAAAGAGAGCAACAAATTAAGTTTTGGTATAAAGCTGGGCATGTACTCCCAAACGATAGATTTCGATAAGTACCGGGCAATAGACCCTACTGATCCGTGGCTTCAGGATCAGGTAGGAAAAGAATCACAAATCAAGCCCGACCTTGGTGTGGGGCTGATGTTCCGTAACGAAAAACTTTATGCGGGTATCGGGTTTAACCACCTGATCCAGTCTGAGTTTGACTTTGGACGGTCTGCCCGCAATGCCCTTGAAAACCACATGAACATTACAGCCGGGTACTTCTATGAAGCGAATTTCGACCTCCAGATTAACCCGACTGTACTGGTAAAAACAGATTTTAACGAAACTTCAGTAGATCTGGCCGTGATTGCCACCCTTCGTAATACGATGTGGGGCGGTTTGGCGTTTAGATCATCCGAGGCGGCCAATCTCCTGTTAGGCTATGCATTCTTAAAGGATAAGTCGCTGCGGTTAGGGTACTCAATAGATTTTGTGGTGAAGGACAGGGCAGCAAAGGAGAACTTTTCGCACGAAGTTATGCTGTCGTACGAGTTGCCGGTAATTGCGGGTGGCGTCAAAAAAATCGTCCGAACCCCCAGATACAGGCATTAGACGGCAAAATATTTTGGTTTTAGGCGGATTTTGTAGAATTTGGCAAACGTTTTTTTAAAGAATATAGCATTAAACGTTATTTTCGGGTCTTTATACAATTGGCAAAACTGTAAGCATATATGAACAAGTCGGTTTATTCAAAACTTTTATTGCTCGTTGCGGGTATCGCTGCCAGCGCCTGCGGACTATTAGGTATTGGCGGTGGTGGTCGTGGGGGCGATCAAGGTGAATTGATTGGAGTAGCAGGCCGGCAAGGCTGGGTAATGACCATTCCCTATGGTATGGTGCCCATCCCGGCAGGTACATTTCACATGGGTCAGGCAGATGAAGACCCAGCTTCAACTCAAATCAACTACAACAAGCAGGTTACCATTGGCTCATTCTTCATGGACGACACGGAGATCACCAATAATGAGTACCGCCAGTTTACCAATTATCACTTAGTTGACAACGGCAGTCTTGAAGGTTTTGAAACCGTTGATGCCCAAACTTTCCGCGACAATTATTATCCCGACACAACAGCTTGGGTAAGAGATTTCGCTCACCACATGGGCGATCCGATTCAGGACTATTACTTCTGGCATCCGGCATATGATGATTATCCGGTAGTGGGTGTTAGCTGGGATGCTGCCGTATTCTTTTCCGATTGGCGCACAGCTTATTTGAATGATTACAGAAGAAGCATAGGCGATTTCCCTATGCCAAACTTCCGCCTACCTTCAGAAGCAGAGTGGGAATATGCAGCCCGTGGTGGCCGCGACCTGGCAAAGTACCCCTGGGGTAACCCATACATCCGTAACTCAAAAGGTTGTATGCTGGCCAACTTCAAGCCTGGCCGTGGTAACTTCTACGATGATGGCTTTGCCTACTCCTCGCCCGTTATGTCATATTTCCCTAACGATTACGGATTATATGATATGGCCGGTAACGTGTCAGAGTGGTGTCTTGACGATTTTAACCCTGCATCGGTTCCTACCGTGTGGGATTTGAACCCTCAGTACATCGACCCGCGCACCAACCCGGAAGACTCACGCTATAATGCACGTATCGCCCCTAAAAAGGTTGTCCGTGGTGGCTCCTGGAAAGATGTGGCCTACTACCTGGAAACAGGTACCCGTACTTATGAATTTAAGGATTCAACGAGAGCATACATTGGATTTCGTTGTGCTTTAACCCATTTGGGGCGTTCATCCGGGCGAGAATTTTAATATTTGAAAACTCTATCTTAACTTTCAATAAAAACAGAACTCATCAAACTTAAACCCATACTACAATGAGCAAGAAAAAAGGCGGATTTGCTGAACTACTCTTTAAAACCATAATGCCCAAGGTCTATGGTATTGGTGCAGCGGTTGTAATTGTTGGTGCACTTTTTAAAATCCTTCACTTAACCGGTGCTGACCAGATGCTTATGGTTGGTCTGCTTACAGAAGCGGCCATTTTCTTTTTAAGTGCATTTGAACCACCCGCAAAAGAAACAGACTGGACAAAAGTTTACCCCGAATTGGCGGAAGACTATGAAGGGGCAGTTGCTACCCCTACCGTACGCAAGGCCGGTGGCGCAACAGATTCTCCTCTTTTAAAAATTGATGAGATGCTGAAAACAGCCAAGGTTGACCAAAACCTGCTCGATAACCTCGGCAAAGGGTTAACTAACCTGTCCGATTCTGCCAAGCAGATGAATAACCTTAGCAATGCGGCTGTGGCAACAAATGAGTATGCTACCAATGTAAAAACAGCTTCAAAGGCATTGGCCGATATGAACACGTCTTACAAAACTGCTATTGATGCGGTTGGCTCTATGGCCAATGCTTCAAAAGATGCAGGGGAATACCACTCGCAAGTGCAAAAAGTTACCAAAAACCTGGCTGCCCTTAATTCTGTATATGAAATGGAATTGAAAGACGCAGACAGCCATGTTAAGAACATGAACAAATTCTATGAAAGCCTTACCGGTGCTATGTCGGGTCTTTCTAAAGTTGGTGAAAACACCACAAAATTTACTACCGAACTCGGAAAGCTTTCAGACAATCTTACTGCATTGAACAAAGTTTATGGCAGTATGCTCACTGCTATGAAAGGTGGCGGTAACTAAGTAACGTTTGTAGAATAGGTTTAAGAAATTTTTAGAAGCATAAAACCAAAGAAAAATGGCAGGTAAAAAAGAAACCCCCCGGCAGAAGATGATTGGTATGATGTACCTGGTACTTACCGCACTTCTGGCCCTTCAGGTTAGTAGTGCTGTGCTCGAAAAGTTTGCCATTATTAACGAAACACTTGGCCAACTGATTGAGGATACCGAGAAGAATAATGCCAGTCAACTGGCGTCCATTCTGAAAGAAGGTGGTAAAAGCGAAAAGCCTGAGATTAAAGATGCTGTTCAGAAAGCCCAGCAAGTTCGCGACCTGACGGCTACCACAACAAAGTGGATTGATGAATTAAAGGCGGAGATGATGAAGGTTTCCGGAAGCGATAAGGTTGATGAAGTGCTGATCAACAACCACGGCTCGCAGGTTGCCACCATGATGATTGACAAAAAGAACAAATTGGGCAAGGAGTTTGAAAACCTGCTAAACGACTATGTTAAACAATTGAATGCGTTAACAGGTGAAAATTTTGGAACGTTAGCCAAAGCGCCTAAGGATATGCCCGTGTTTGCAAATGACCCTGACCATGCTCGTAAGGACTTCCTTACGTTTACGTTTGAAAACACCCCGGTAATCGCTGCGCTTGCTTCAGTGTCGCAAATACAGACAGAAGTTCTGGAGTACGAATCGCAGGCACTACGCAAACTCGCTGAAAAGGCAGGCGCTGCACGGGTCGCATTCGAGAATATTATTCCTATGGTGCGGCCGGTGTCTTCTGTTGTAGCTGCCGGAGCCACATATGAAGCAGATATGTTTATCTCGGCTTCTTCTTCTGCACTAAATCCCGAAATGACTTTTAATGGAAAAGCCATACCCGTTGAATTAGATGCTTCAACGGGCATTAAAATGGGTAAAGTAAAGTTTACTGCTGCCGGTGGTAACTACGATCCTCAGGGAATGTCGAAGCAAACGTTTAAAGCTGAAATAAAGCTGAACGATGAAGTTTACGAGCAGACTATTAGTTATACGGTTGCCAAGCCTACTATAAGGGTTACAACAGGTACGGCACCCCGTTTGTATATGGGTTGCGGTAATGATGTGAACATTGATGTCCCTACCCTTGGTACAAGCTATAACCCCAGTTTTTCAGCGCAAGGTGCTGAACTGCAAAAGGGGCCGAAGACAGGTAATGTGATTATCATACCTAACCAACGGAGGGTTAAGGTTTCAGTTAATAACGCAGGTACGTTCATTGGAACGGAAGATTTTGATGTTAAGCCTGTGCCCCGCCCGCGTATTATTGCCAAAGATAATAACGGAAGGCCAATCGATTTGAAGAATGGCTTTAAAGCTGGTCAGTTGGCAGGTATGCGGGTTAATGCCGAAGCCGATGAAAACTTTAAAGCAGAGGTTCCTAAAGATGCTAACTTCCGCATAAGAAACATGACGGTAATATTAGCGAGAGGAACAGCGCAGGTTCAATCATTAACACAGACCTCCGAAAATATTGATTTGAGTGCATGGCGTTCACTGATGAGGCCCGGTGATCGTATTATTATTGAGCCGAAGCAAGTTATTCGGATGACCTTTAAAAACACACAGGAACAAGTTACTGTATCACCACAGGATGTTGTAACCATTCCTATTCAATAAGAAAGAATTATGACCAACAAGTTGAAGTACTTACTTTTTGCATTGGCTATGACCTCGCCTTTTGTGCTGGTTGCGCAACCGGAAGAGATCCAGTATAATCCAAATTCGTTAAACCCTATTCCACGGTATGAGCAACTATACAAGCTAAGGGTATGGAGGGTGCTTGAATTGAAAGAAAAGCAGAACAAGGGTTTTTTTGCCAGAGGCGGAGAGATTACTATGCTTTTGATGGATGCTGTAAAATCCGGTGAAATTTCTGCGGTTTATAAAAGTGATTCATTGAATGAAAGCAACAAATACACGAAAGATGAGTTTCTTGAAAATCTGGTTTCACAACAAGGTCAGGCTTTTCCAGCCTGGGATCCGGCAGTAACTTACTTTAACCTGGATGTTGTTTCGTTCAATGGTAAGAACTATGAATTGCAGGTGGATAGTAATACCGGAACTAACCCCAGTCAATCTCCTAATATGGAATGGGAGGTAACTACACAAGGACAAGGCTTATCGTTTTTGCCTCGTGATATTGACCGGTTGAACCTTGTGGAAGATGTGATCTTTGACAGAAGACGTTCACGCTTGTATTATGACATTCAGGCGATTGAAATGCAGGCATTTGATATGAATACAGGTACTTACAGGCCGCTTGGCTGGTTCAAATACAAAGACATTGAGAAGGTGTTCAGGAATAATCCTGAAAAGGCATATTGGTTTAATCGCCAGAATACTGCTGAAAATAAGAATTTTGCAGATGCTTTTTTACTGAGACTGTTTAAGGGTACGATTTACAAGATTGAAAACCCTGATAACGATACTATCGAAGATGTTTACAGAAATAACAACCGTCCATATTATGAAAGTGTTTGGGCACGCGAGTGGGCTGAAATGATGCTCATGGAAAAAGAACATAACTTGTGGGAGTTCTAACCTTGCTAAAAATTTCATCAAACAAAAAGCCCCGGTACTGCCGGGGTTTTTTGTTTATGAGTTGGTTCTCACTCCATCTTATTTACATTACAATTTGCTCTTAATAAGCTCCGCCTTTGCTTTGCCCACTACTTCTTCAAGTTCTTCAACACTCGCTTCTTTTATTTTCTTTATGGATTTAAAGCGCCTCAATAGTTTGGTAATGGTTTTTTCGCCAATGCCTTCAAGAGCATCCAGTTCGGTTTTTAATGTATCGTTGCTTCTTTTTTTGCGATGAAAGGTAATGGCAAACCGGTGTGCCTCATCCCGAATTTGTTGCAACAACAGCAACCCCGGTGATTTTTTATTGATGTGTAACGGAACCGGGTCTTCGGGGTAATAAATTTCTTCCAGCCTTTTGGCAATACCTGCTATGGGCACTTTGCCATACAGGTCAAGTTCTTTCAGTGCCTCGCACGCACTGCTTAATTGACCTTTACCGCCATCTACGAGGATGAGGCTGGGAAGGTCACTTCCTTCAGCAAGAATTTTTTTATACCGCCTGCCAACAATTTCCTTCATCGACTCGAAGTCGTTTGGGCCGGTTACGGTTTTAATATTAAAGTGCCGGTAATTTTTTTTGTCGGCCTTACCGTTTACAAACCGCACCATAGAGGCAACCGGGTTGCTGCCCTGGAAATTTGAATTATCGAAACACTCAATAATAACGGGCGGTTGTGGCAGGTGTAAATCTTTCTGTAAAATTTGAATAACCTCTGCCTGGCGCGAGAGTTTTTCTCCTCTCACCAACTCGCGCTCTTTTTTCATTTCCCACGCATTTTTCAGCGAGAGAGAAACTAATTTTTTCTTATCGCCTATTTTAGGGATGATGTTGTTCACGCCCTCCGGCATGAGCATAACAGGAATGTTGCTGAACACCTCGCGGTGAGTGGAGTGGGTTTGTTCTTTTAGCGACACCAAAGCATAAGAGAGCAATTCTTCGTCAGGCTCGTCTAACTTTTTCTTTACCTCTAATGTTTTAGAAAAAATGACAGAACCTTCCTTTACCTGCATGTAGTTAATATAGGCGTAGCCGGTTATGCTGGCTATGGTAATGACGTCAACGTCCGTAAGGTTGCGATTAACAACCAAAGATTTACTTTGGTACCGGTCGAGCAAGGCAAGTTTTTCTTTATAAGCCTGTGCATGTTCAAACGAAAGATTTTCAGCAGCGACTTGCATCTGCTGTTTAAAGTAATGCTCAACCGTGCTCAGGTTTCCTTTTAGTATGTGGCGCGCCTGTTCAATATCGGCAAGGTAATCTTGCCCGGCCTGCAATCCTTCGCATGGGCCTTTGCAATTACCGATATGAAACTCAAGGCATACCTTGAATTTTTTCTGTTCGATGTTGGCAGGCGTTAAGGATAGAGTGCAGGTGCGTATGGTATATAATTTACGCACAAGTTCCAGCACACTTTTCATGGCCATTCCACTTACATACGGCCCAAAAAACTCTCCTTGTTGAGGCAGGTATTTACGAGTAGTGATAATGCGGGGAAAGGGTTCGTTTAAAATGCAGATGTATGGAAATGTTTTGTCGTCTTTGAGGAGGATGTTATACTTCGGTTGGTTTTGTTTGATGAAATTATTTTCGAGCAGCAAGGCATCGAACTCGTTGTTGGCAACGGTGTATTCAATAGTGTGAATTTCAGAAACAAGTTTTAATGTTTTGCGGCTAAGCCCACTGCTTTTGCTGAAATAGCTACTCACACGCTTTTTTATGTTCTTCGCCTTCCCGACATAGATAAGCTCGTGCTGGTCGTTATAAAACCGGTACACACCGGGTGTATCGGGCAGCAGCAGAGCGTATTCTTTCAGCTCATGAAACACCATTGCCGGTTAATTGAAATCATTCCAGGGGGTATTATCCACTGCCGGTATGGAGTCCGCTCCGGGGTATCGTGCGCAATCAAGGGTTATATCGAGGCCGGTTCTTGGCCGTTGGAAAAACCCTTTTTTATACTCAACGGCTTCATCGGCATACACCTTGAGCATAAACTTTTCCCAGATAGGCCTGGCTGTGCGGGAACCTTGCCCCATGCTCCACGACTTGTAGTGTATGCTACGTTCATCGCCACCAACCCACACTCCGGAAACAAGATTTGGGGTTACGCCCATGTACCAGCCATCTGAGGCATTGTTGGTTGTTCCTGTTTTACCGCCTACTTCATTGTCGGTTTTTAATTCCCTGTTTAATGCACGAGATGTACCCCCTTCTTCCTCCACACCGCCTTGCAGCATGTAAATCATTTTAAAGGCGGTTTGCTCACTTATGGCTTCGCGGGTTTTTGGCACGGTGCTTTCAATTACGTTTCCGTTCCGGTCTTCAATGCGGGTTATATAATACGGTTCCGTATAAATTCCTTTATTCACAAAGGTTGCATAAGCGCCCACCATCTCATAAAGCGATACATCGCTTACGCCAAGACAAAGGGAAGGAACGGCATCTAACGGACTTGATATGCCTACGCGGTGTGCAAACTCCACTACGGTTTTTTCTTTTATTTCTTTCATTACCTGCGCAGTAATAGAGTTGACAGACCGTGCCATAGCCTGACGCAACGTCATTTTTTCTCCGCTACCTCGCGTGCCATCCGAGTTTGGCGGATACCAGGTTCCTCCCGGAACATTGAATACCGGAGATATGTCGTGCTTTTCTAAACATGGGTTATAGCCTAACTCAAGAGCTGCACCATAAACAAATGGCTTAAATGTAGAACCGGGCTGACGTTTTCCCTGACGCACATGGTCAAACTTGAAATACTTATGGTTAACACCACCCACCCAGGCTTTAATAGCCCCGGTGTTGGCATCAATAGCAACAAGGCCTGTATGTAAAAAGCGTTTGTAATAATTTAATGAATCCATGGAGCTGAACAATGTATCGCGCTCGCCAGTATAGGTGAAAATGCGCATGGGCTTTTTCATGTTCAGCATAATGTTTACGGAATCGGAATTCTGACCATATTTTGCAACCAGGTTTTTGTAGGCCTGCGTTTGCTTTATGCGCAGTTGTAAAAAGTTTCGTATTTCTTTTCCGTCTTCGTCAAGCCAGGGGTTTTTGCCTTGCCAGTGTGCATCAAAATCCGTTTGCAGAAACTTCATGTGCTCGGCTACGGCTTCTTCGGCATATTTTTGCAGGCGGCTGTCGATGGTCGTGTAAATTTTCAACCCTGATTCCCACAAGTCTATGTTACGTTCTTTACACCAGGCCATCAGGTTCTGGGATATTACACTTCTGAAGTATGTGGCCAACCCTTCGTTTTGATTTTGCACACTGTATTGCAACACAATGGGCAACTCCCGAATGGAATCGTAAGCCTCGCGTGTTTTTATATAGCCGTGCCTGTATAACTTAGCCAAAACTTCATTGCGTTTTGCTAACGAGTTATCAGGATTAAATACGGGATTAAAACGGGTTATGGCCTGCAACATACCTACCAGCACGGCCGACTCTTGGATGTTCAGGCTGTCTGGTGTTCTGCCGAAATACGTTTCTGCCGCGACCTGGATACCGTAGGCGTTGCTGCCAAACTCGGCCGTGTTCAGGTACATGGCAATGATTTCTTCTTTCGTAAAGTTTTTTTCTAAGTGAAAGGCAATAATCCATTCTTTTGTTTTTTGAACGAGCCTTCGCGGATAACGCCCAAGTTTTCCGATAGTACCATCAAGCCCCATATCGGGGTTTTGGGTGTACAGGTTTTTAGCCAATTGTTGTGTGATGGTACTTCCTCCTCCGGCAGGTGATAGTGTGATCAACCCTTTTAAAACGCGCAGGTAGGCAACGAAATCCATACCCGAATGCGAGTAGAACCGGTGGTCTTCTGAAAGCAACAACGTGTTCACCAAATCATCGGAAAGGTCGTGAAACGAAACCTGTGCGCGGTTGTACCGAAAGTACCGGCCCAGCGAAACGCCATCGGCAGAGATAAGCTCGGACGATAAATCGTTTTCAGGATTTTCAATTGACCTTAAACTGGGCATACCGCCAAACAAACCAAACAAATCAATGCTTACCGAATAGATGTATAACGGAAAGCCAAGAATAACACAGAAGAACAGTATCCAGATGGCTTTGACAATCCGGTTAAACCAGGGGTTGCGTATGCCTAACAGGCTACGGATTTTTCGGGATATAGTTTTTTTCAAAGAATTGGAGGTACTCATGCAAACCTTTAGTCCTGTAAAAGATGTCGAAATTGTTTTTGGTTATTACAAAAGTATTGAATTTATGCGGTTTTAAGGCGTTGAGTGTAGGTTGCTTTTCGATAAATGTACGGTAATACTGTTGGGCGTCCTTTAAACCGGTAAGACCCGAAACGAAGGTAATGGAGTGGGTTTCATCAAAAATCAGGTTGCTGACTTTTAACCCTGCCGAGGCAGCGTTAGCCTGGTTAAAATTGTCAAGCGTTTTGGCGGCAATGTCTTCCAGTTTTGCATCGGTACGGAAAATCATAACGAAGTAATGAGGCTCATCCAATGAAACGATGTACCGGATTCCTTTTTCTTTTTCACGCTTCAGTTCAAAATCGCGCAAAGCGGCTAAGAGTTTCGCGGCATAGTCTTTTATTTCGGCTTCGGGGTATTGTTTGATAAATTCTTCCAACCGGTATTGATAGCGTGCGGTTTCTTCCGTTTTGCCGAGCGCTAAAATTTTTAACAACTCAAGATTGGGTGAGAAAGAAGTTTTATCTAACGCTATGGCTTCGTTTAGTAACGCTATGGCGGAATCTAACTGATACACTTCAAAGTGCTGGTATGCTTTTTTATAAATCACTTTTTGTTTTTCAACAACCTGGCTTGATTCCAACAGGTAATCAGGGTTGATTAAAATTTTGGCGAATGTGGTTTCGGGAAAATTATTTTTGAGTTCGTTGGCATATTGCTCTGCCCGGTTCACGTCAGTATCTTTGTGCATGAGGTAGAGCTTGTACAACACTTCGGGTTTATAGGTTGTTTCAGGAAAACGGGTTAACAACGTTTCATACGTTTTTACAGCGTTGTCTTTTTCCTGTAACTTAAAATAGTAAACATCGCCCAGATGAAAATGAGCGTCTTCAATTTTCGATAAGGCTTCGGCAACCTGTTCTTCTGTTTTTGGCAGTTCTTTGCTGATGCGGTTAAACTCTGTAAGCACCGGGTCGGCATCAATTGTTTCCTCTGCCGGAGCTATTTCTTCATTGGGTGTATTATCTGCGGAAGCAACAGGGCCGGTGCGTTGTGTTGCCGGCATAGCACGCGATGACCTGCGCCAGTTGTCTTCCAACGGAACGCTTCCCCATATTCGCCTGAACTCTTGCTGACCGAGTGCAAGGGCTGACGGATTTCCGAAATACCAATCTGTGCCCTCTAACCCTGTGGCGGTATTCAGCGTTGAGTTTACCTGCGAAATGTCAATCCGGTTGCGTTTCTTTTTTTTGCGCGAATTTGTTTCGGGCAGTTTTTGACTTTCCAACACTGCGGTAATGTGTTCCATCAGCGCGGCCGAGTCCATCTTAGCCATTACCATCAGGCTATCCTGCCAGCTAATGGTTTTGAGGTGCGTAACAAATTCGGCCAGAATTTCCTGGCGTGATTTTACCGCATTAAATTCTTCGTGGTCTTTACTTAGCGTTGAAACCGCGCTATCGTAATACAGTTTTGCAAACTCGTAATTTTTAAGAGTGTCATAATATATCTCACCCATCTTCAGGTAAGCCTCGCCATCAATTTGTGTGTTGTTTCCTTCGCGCAAAGCAAGTTCAAAATTGGCGAAAGCCTCTTTAATATTGTTTTGCTTGAGTTCAAACACGCCCATCTCATAATAAATCTTGTCTTTGAACTCTTTGTTCTTGCTGTCTTTCAATAATTTTTTGAACGACTTGCGGGCATTGGCAATGTTTCGGCTTTTGGATATTTCCGCTACCTGCGCCATGTATAGCCGTGCGTAAAAATCTACTTCATACTCTGGGTGAGTTTCCAAACATTTTCTGAAATAGTTGTAGGCTTCCGATTCAAAGCCAAGTTCCTGGAATACTTGCCCAAGAATGAAATAGATTCTGCCGGGGCGGTCTTTCTTTTTTAATAACGGTACGGCTTCTGTAAGATTACTAACAAAGTTGTTGTCATCGCCACGCATCTGGTAGTAATGTGCTTTTTCAAGATAGAAGTTTTTACGATTGGTTTTGTTGAGTTTCTGTTTTTGAAGAAAATCAAACGTAGCTTCGGCATTGCTGTATTCGCCATGTTCGGTAAAAGTTCGCGCCAACCAGATAAGCGCTTCGTGGCGCGTATTCAATTCCTTGCCTTTGGTGTTTACAAACTTGAACGTTTGTATGGCGTTACCCCAGTCAAAACTATAAAGCCGGCCTTTGCCAACCAGCACGTAACTATCGTCAACCCATTTGCTGTTGGGGTGTCGTTGTATGGCAATGGAGGCCATCTTGATGGCTTCCTGAATTTCTTTGTCGTAACTCTTGGCCAATACCGAATCGAGTGGCGGGAAAAGCTTTAACACACGGTTGTAATCGTCCTTATGGTTTTTGCGGATGGTGCCTTCAATTTTGGTGATTTCTTCGAGGGCATAATAATACCCGTTATAGTGGGCGGTAGTGTTATGAAAAGCCTTGCTTGTCCACGAGGTTGACTCGGGCGCGCAGGCGGCCAAAACACAGGCAAAAGCGATATAAATGTACCCGGATTTCAAAGTAAGCAGTTCAACGGTTAAGAAACGCAAAAAACGAATATTCCATATTAATTACGCCCGGATTATCTACTTTTGTGGGCTAAAATCGCGATTTGAAGCCAAAAAAGACCATTTCAAACTGGTTAACCAACCGCTACCAACTGGTAATCCGCAACGAAGAGAACTTTGCCGAGAAAACCAGCATGGGTTTTACATACTCGAAGGTAATTCTTTTTTCGGTTATCCTCTTTGCTATCCTCTTCGGCATAAGCCTGTTTCTGTCGCAAACCATTCTGGCCAGATGGTTTGACCCACGCTACGCTCAAATGCAAATGAACAAGCAATTGATTGATTTGGATCAGAAAGTCGATTCATTGTATTTAGAAGTTGACCGTAAAGATCAGTTTATTCTTAGCATTCAGCGAGTGTTGAGCGGAGATACCTCTGACTTTAACGATCCTGCAAAAATTTTAAGCACCGGAGATCAGCCCATAGTGCGCCCTGATGAATTAAAGCTTGCCCCTTCCGATTCGGCCTTTCGTAAAGATTTTGAAAAATCCGACCTGGCGTTAATTACGTTAGCCAGCGTGCGCTACCGCGAACTCCAGGAAACCTTTTTCTTTTCGCCCCTTACGGGATTCGTTTCCGATCATTATAACGCACAGCGAGGCCATTATGGAGTGGATATTGTGGCCAAAACAAATGAACCTGTAAAAAATATTGCCGATGGCACGGTGATCTTTGCATCCTGGACACAGGACTCCGGGTATGTGATGATGATTCAGCACAAAGGCAACCTGATATCCGTTTATAAGCACAATGCCCAACTCTATAAAAAAGTTGGTACTTTTGTAAATGGCGGAGAGATCATCTCAATAGTTGGCAATAGTGGTGAGATGACCGATGGCCCACACCTGCACTTTGAGTTGTGGTACAACGGCAACCCGCTTAACCCGGAAGAGTTTGTAACATTTTAACCCTGCAAAATATGTTTACTTCAAAAGAAGAAAAACGAGTAGCCGAAGAAATCAGCAATTCCAGCAACACCATTGGAAAAGGAACCTTCCTGGAAGGGAATATTGAAACGTATGGTAACATTCGCATTGAAGGCAAAGTTACCGGCCACGTGAAATCAAAATCAAAAGTAGCGTTAGGCACATCTTCGCAGGTGCAAGGCAACATTACTGCACAAAATGCCGACATAGAAGGCGAAGTAAAAGGCAAAATTGAAATTGCCGAACTGTTGGTGCTGAAAGCTACGGCCATAATTCATGGCGATATTGTTACGGGTAAGTTAGTGGTTGAACCGGGAGCGTCTTTTAACGGAAGTTGTAAGATGGGCGCCACTATTAAAGAAATAAAAATAGGAGAGAGCAATGGCTTCGGAGCATCACGATCCCTCGCAGGAGCAGAAGCCAAAAGCGTATAACAGCTACCTGAAGTACAGTGGCTTGGCCATACAGTTGTTGGTAACCATTGGTGTGTTTGCCTGGTTAGGGTACAAGATTGACGATTGGCTTGAGTTGAGGTACCCGGTTTTCCTTATTGTATTTGTTTTTGCCGCTTTCGCGGGAATGATGTACCAACTGTACAAGTCTATTGATAAATCGTGAGTAACCGTATTGCATTTTTAATAACGCTGGCAATTGTAGTGTTAATTATTTTGGGTGTGAGCCGGTTGTTTGCAGCGCTCCCTTCCTTTTTTTACCAGAGTTTGGTGTTGCTTGCTGTAAGCACTATGGGGCTTTATGTTTACCTCTTACGCATCCGCGAAAACCATCGCGATTTTTTTGTTCATTTTTATCTCGGCAGTATTGCTTTAAAGCTGTTGGCGTATGGCATCTACCTTTTTTTAATTGTTCGCGAAGACCGCCCCGGAGCGTTTGAAAACGTTGCATTTTTTATGGCCACGTATGCCGTATTCACCGCGCTTGAAGTTGGTTTTTTGTGGCGGAAGATTAGCCGGTAAAATAAATCACTCCTTCCACCCCGGCCCGCGCACAACGCGCCCCGGTGTTGCACCGGTATGCTCTCCATCCTTTAACACTTGTGTGCCGTTCACCAACACATGCACTACGCCCGTACTGTATTGATGGGGTTGCTCAAACGTTGCATGATCCTGGATGGTTTGCAGATCGAATACAACCACATCGGCATAATAGCCCGGAGTCAATGAGCCGCGCTTTTTAATGTTAAGATTAGCGGCCGGCAACGAAGTTAGTTTACGAATAGCTTCTTCCATCGGGATTACTTTTTCATCGCGCACGTACTTGCCCAACAGGCGTGCGAAGTTTCCATACGCACGCGGATGGGTACTTGATTTAATAAACACGCCTTCGTTAGCCATTGAGCCGGCATCGGAACCAAAGCTCATATGCGGTATGGCGATTTGCCGCTTAACGTTTTCTTCGCTCATCATAAAATAGGCAGTACTGACGCGCGTGCTATCAGTAATAACTAAATCCATAGCGGTTTCTTCCGGGCTTTTCCCGTAAAGGGCAGATACATCGGCCAATGTTTTGCCGATAAACTGTTTGAGCGAATCGTTGGCAAAGCCTAACAGCAGAACACGCTCCGGCCCACCGGCCATCAGCAACAGGTTTTCCCATGTGTCGGAAGGCTTGCGCATTTCATCGAGGGCGCGTTTGCGTATGGCCGGATTTTGCAGTCGCTTAATCCATTCATTCATGCCGCCTTCCTGCACCCAGGGCGGCATGGCGGCGTCAAGCCCGGTCGCTCCTGCTGTATAGGTGTACATGTCAGTGGTTATTCTTAATCCTTCTTTGTTAGCGTTATCAATTATGGCTAATACAGAATCCAGTTTCCACCAGTTTTCTTGTCCGGCCATTTTAAGGTGATAGATTTCAGCAGGCAGGTTGCCTTCGCGTGCAATGCGTATGGTTTCATCTACCGCACCAAAAATATTGTTGCCTTCGCTGCGCATGTGGGTGATGTACATGCCGCCATACTCGCCCGCTACTTTACATAGTTCGATTAACTCTTCGGTTGATGAATAATTGGCAGGGGCATAAATGAGCGAAGCCCCCACGCCCAGCGCGCCTTCTTCCATAGCTTGCCTTACTAATGCTTTCATGCGTTCCAGTTCTTCTTCATTGGGCAGCCGGTTGGCATAGCCCAACTCGTGTATGCGCACGGTTGTGGCGCCAATAAACGAGGCCACGTTGGGGGCTACGCCTCTGCGCTCCAGCGATTCCAGGTATTCGCCTAAGGTAGTCCAGTCTAAGTCAAACGCCCTGTCGGGGTTGCGCTTCATACCATCCAATCGGGCGGTTTTCATGTTGTTGTTAAGTGGCCCCATGCTGGTGCCCTCTCCAAATATTTCAAGCGTAACACCCTGCCGGATATCAGATTGCGATTTGCCATCGATAAGCAGCGTTTCCGTTGCCCAACTTAGCATGTTGATGAAGCCGGGCGAAACGGCTAAGCCCGTTGCGTTTATCTCAACGTTACCGGTTGCTTTTGAGAGGTCGCCAATAAAGGCAATGGTATCGGCATTGATGCCCACATCCGTTACAATGCCGGGGTTTCCTGAACCGTCATAGACAGTACCCCCACGGATAACGACATCGAATTTTTGCTCCTGGCAGGCATTGAAGAGGAATAACGCGGCAACGAAGATGAAGAACTTTTTCATGGCGGATATGGGGTTGGCTTTATTCTGTATAGTTAGCAATCGCCTGACAAAAGCACAAGAATTATTATGGGCATTTGCTGTTTGGGAATAGCAGCCTAAAGCGTTATAAAATGTGGTGTTTTTCGCGTGGATTTACACAACATTTTCCGTTCAGCGTGAAGGCATAGTATCGGGGCAGATTGGTCATCGGGAACGGCTAAGAAAAAATCCAAAACATTTCTTTCTCATGGTTTAATTAATACCTTTGCGGTCGGATTTTAAAAACCCCTAATCTGGCCCAAATGAGCGTTTTTTCGCACAAAATCACCCGGTTTTTACTCATCGTTACGCTGTCGTTTTCGTCAGTTTTTTCGTTCGCTGCCGAGGCTTCGGAAGAACCAGGGTTTAACGTGAGCGAAGTGATTCTGCACCATGTAATGGACGACCACATCTGGCATTTTTGGGACGGGCACTATGGCACGCTTTACCTGCCCGTAATTGTCTATTCTTCCGAGCGCGGGCTGGAAGTTTTTTCATCTAAAAATTTTTATGACGAGCACCACAATGTAGTTACCTACAACGGCTACACACTCGATCATGGTCATATTTATTTGAATGGAAGCTCCGTGCTGGATGTTTCTATCACTAAAAACGTGGCGATGCTGTTTATCAATGCCACGCTGTTGATCGTGCTGCTGCTGGCTGCTGCCAAAGGCGCAAAACAAAATGTTGGTAAGGCTCCTAAGGGAGTTCAGTCTTTCCTTGAGCCGATTATTCTTTTTGTTCGTGATGAAATTGTAAAGCCGAACATCGGCCATCACTACGAAAGATATTTACCATACTTGTTAACGCTGTTCTTCTTTATTCTTTTTGGTAACCTGCTGGGCTTACTGCCTGGTGCCGGTAACATGACGGGGAACATTGCCGTAACGATGACGCTCGCTTTGTTTACGTTTATCATCACCAACGTAAGCGGTAACAAGGCATACTGGAGTCACATCTTCTGGACACCCGGAGTGCCGCTTCCGTTGCGCTTAGTAATCCTTCCTGTTGAGATTGTAGGTATTTTCACTAAGCCCATTTCGTTAACCATTCGTTTGTTTGTGGCAATAACGGCAGGGCATATTGTATTGTTGAGCCTCATCAGCCTTGCGTTTATTTTTCAGAGTGTGTTGGTGGGTTCTATTTCGAGTTTAATTGTATTGTTTATAAACCTTATTGAAATTTTGGTTGCGGGTATCCAGGCGTATGTGTTTACGTTGTTTACAGCGGTGTACATTGGTATGGCCACAGCCGATCACGATCATCATTAAATTGTTTCACTTAAATCAATAAATATATGTTGTTATCTCTCTTATTAGACATCAGCTACGCAATTATGGGTGCTGGTATCGGTGCTGGTCTGGCTGCAATTGGCGCTGGAATTGGTATCGGTAAAATCGGTGGTTCTGCAATGGAAGGTATGGCACGTCAGCCTGAGGCTGCCGGAAAAATTCAGGGTGCCATGCTGATCATCGCAGCTCTTATCGAAGTTGCTGCCCTTTTTGCATTGGTTATTTGTCTGCTGATCTGGACATTAGGATAATGTCTTAATCACAAAAGAACTTGTCAACGCAATAGGCCGAGGCAGGTTCTTTTCCTTTTTTTGATTTACTTGAATTGCCTGGTGAACAGGAATAAAATATAACGCTATGGATCTCTTAATACCCGGAACGGGCCTTATAATCTGGCAAGCCATCATTTTTTTGATGCTGGTTGTATTGCTGTCAAAACTTGCCTGGAAGCCAATTTTGAATTCACTGAAAGAGCGTGAAGAATCAATTCAGAACGCATTGGATACGGCAGAAAAAGCCCGTGCTGAAATGGCACGCCTCCAGGCCGACAACGAAAAGTTGTTTAAAGAGGCGCGCGAAGAGCGCGACAAAATGTTGAAAGAAGCGCGTGAGGCATCCAACCGTATGAAAGACGAAGCGCAACTTGACGCCAAGAAAGCTGCCGACAAAATTATTGATGATGCCCGTGCCGCTATCCAGATTGAAAAGCAGGCGGCCATGAAAGATGTGCGCACGCAAGTGGCCATGTTCTCGCTCCAGGTTGCAGAGCGCTTAATGAAAAAGAACCTCTCAACCGACAAGGCTCAAAAAGAGCTTGTTGAAGAATTTATTAAAGATATAAAGGTAAACTAAGGCATGGCTGAATCACGGGTAGCATCGCGATACGTAAAATCCCTGTTGGGTCTTGCCCAGGAGAAACAGGTATTAGACCAGGTTCATAACGACATGCAGTTGTTTACCAGCGTGTACACACAAAACCGCTCATTCGCGTTGATGCTGCGCAGCCCCATTATCCGCCACGATAAGAAGAACGACATACTCCATAAAATATTTAAGGGCAATGTGCACGCGCTCACTATGGCATTCTTCGATATTATTACACGAAAGAATCGTGAGCCGTTGTTGCCGGCTATTGCACGCGAGTTTCATAATGCGTACAACAAAAACAAAGGCATTGGCACGGCTACCGTAACCACACCTTTTCCTATTGATGATTCGTTGCGGAAAGAAATTGAAGGTATTGTGCGGAAGATTAGCAGCACGCAACAGATTGAGTTGATTGAAAAGATTGATGCCGATATGATTGGCGGCTTTGTGCTTACGGTGGGCGACCGCCAGGTAGATGCCTCACTGAAAAACAAACTCAAGGCTTTAAAAACGAAATTCAGTCAGAACCCGTATGTGAAGGGTTTCTGATTTAAGTAATAGATTAAACGACAAAAGAAACAAGAATATATCATGGCAGAAATCAGACCTGAAGAAGTATCCGCAATATTGCGTGAACAACTTTCGCAATCGCGCACGGATGTTGAACTGGAAGAAGTTGGCACCGTACTATCTGTTGGTGACGGGGTAGCCCGCATTTATGGCCTCACTCAGGCGCAGGCCGGTGAGTTGCTGGAATTTGAAAGTGGCCTTCGCGCTATGGTATTGAACTTAGAAGAAGACAACGTTGGTGCCGTATTGTTTGGCGACTCCAAAGGTGTGCATGAAGGCGATACCGTAAAACGCACCGGCAAGATTGCCTCCGTTATGGTAGGCGATGGCATGGTTGGCCGAGTAGTAAACACACTGGGTGAACCCGTTGACGGAAAAGGCCCGTTGAGTGGCGAGTTATATGAAATGCCATTGGAGCGCAAAGCTCCGGGTGTTATTTATCGCCAGCCTGTAAACGAACCGCTTCAAACCGGTATCAAGGCTATTGACTCCATGATTCCTATTGGTCGCGGACAACGCGAATTGATTATTGGCGATCGCCAGACAGGTAAAACCGCTGTTGCGATTGATACAATCATTAACCAACGCGAATTTTTTGAAAAAGGCCAGCCGGTGTATTGTATTTATGTGGCAATTGGTCAGAAGGGGTCAACTGTTGCCAACGTAGCAGCCGAATTGGAAAAAGCTGGTGCGCTTTCTTATACAGTAATTGTTTCGGCTACGGCTTCCGATCCGGCCCCGATGCAATTCTTTGCTCCGTTTACCGGTGCAGCTATTGGTGAGTTCTTCCGCGATACCGGTCGCCCGGCATTGGTTATTTACGATGACCTTTCCAAGCAGGCCGTTTCCTATCGCGAAGTGTCGTTGCTGTTGAGAAGGCCTCCCGGACGTGAAGCATATCCCGGTGATGTGTTCTACCTCCACTCACGTTTGCTGGAGCGTGCCGCTAAAATCATCAACAACGATGAGATCGCTAAAAACATGAACGACCTGCCGAACTCTATCAAGCACTTGGTAAAAGGTGGCGGATCGCTTACGGCTCTTCCTATCATTGAAACCCAGGCCGGTGACGTATCGGCTTACATCCCGACCAACGTAATCTCTATTACCGATGGTCAGATATTCCTGGAAACGAACTTGTTCAACTCTGGTATTCGTCCTGCCATTAACGTGGGTATCTCGGTATCGCGTGTGGGTGGTGCTGCGCAGATTAAATCCATGAAAAAAGTTGCCGGTACATTGAAACTTGACCAGGCGCAGTTTCGCGAACTTGAAGCGTTTGCCAAATTTGGATCGGACCTGGATGCTGCCACAAAACTTACTATTGAGCGTGGCCGCAGAAATACAGAAGTGTTGAAGCAGGATCAGTATGCACCGGTTCCGGTTGAAGAACAGGTTGCTATTATTACGGCTTCTACCCGTGGATTTATTGACCGTGTGCCCGTTAACAAGGTGCGCGAGTTTGAAGCCGATTTCCTTGCGTTGATGCGCAGCGCACATCAGCCGGTGTTGGATAACCTGCGTGCCGGCAAGTTTGAAGATGCAGATGTGGAAACGATAAAAAATGTTGCTATTGATTTAGCCTCGAAATACTAAGCTGAACGATGCCAAGTTTAAAGGAAGTTAAGAATCGCATTACTTCGGTAATCTCTACCCAGCAGATTACCAAGGCCATGAAAATGGTGGCGGCTGCAAAATTGCGCAGATCGCAGGAGCGCATTATGCAAATGCGTCCGTTTGCCGAGAAGTTGGCCTATATCCTTCGTAATATCTCTTCCGCGCAAGGCGATGGAGCCGATAACTGGTTCAGCAAAGTGCGCGAAGAAAAGAAGATTCTTATTGTTGCCGTTAGCTCCGATCGTGGGTTGTGTGGCTCATTCAATACCAATGTATTTAAAGGCGTTGTTAAACTTGTTCACGATAAGTACGAAAGCCAATACAGGGCAGGCAATGTAACTATCCTGCCGGTTGGTAAGAAGGCGGAAGATTATTTTAACAAACGTAAATTCCCGATTGTTAAAAATTATACCGGAATTTTTGCTACCATTTCGTTTGATCGTGTTGCCGAAGCAGCAGAATATATAATGGATGCCTTTAAGAAAGGCACTTACGACAAAGTTGAGATTGTGTACAACGAATTTAAAAACGTGGCTACACAAGTGTTGCGCACCGAGCAGTTTCTGCCCGTGGTTATGCCCGAAAGCGAAACGAAAGCAATTGAAGTAGATTACATCTATCAGCCCGACCGCGAAGAGATTGTAACCGGGTTAATTCCGAAGTCGTTGAAAGTGCAACTTTTCAAAGCCGTGCTTGACTCGAACGCGGCTGAAAACGGAGCGCGTATGACCGCTATGGATAAGGCTACTGAAAATGCCGGAGAATTACTGAAAGAATTGCGGTTGAGCTACAACCGCACGCGCCAGGCTGCCATTACCAAGGAAATTCTTGAGATTGTGGGCGGTGCCGAAGCGCTTAAAGCGTCTTAATATAGAACGTACTATCATACACAAAGACCCATCTTCACCGCGAGGATGGGTTTGTTGCCATTACCGGGTTGTAGTTTGTGCCGGATACTTGTATAATTTCAGCCAACATCTATCTTGCACATGCTAAAATTTAAACGAAATCCAAAAGGCGCCTCACGTAAACCTATTATCGTAATTTATCTGTATGCAGTCGTTGTTTCAGGATTTGCCAGGCGTAGTTTATGAATTCATCATCCGAAAGGATGAAAGCCGCTCATTCCTGTACATCAGCGAAAATTGTGAACAGATTTTGGGTGTTAACGCTGATATGCTGTTGCATGACTCATCGATTTTCCGGCAGATTCTTTTACCTGAAGACGTTCCTTTTTTTGAGGAAACTCTCGACCAAAGTCACGCAACCCAATCAACCTGGAATTGGGAGGGAAGAATTTTAGTGCATGGAGAAATACGATGGATTGAAACACGGTCGAATGCGGTTTCTCATTCTGAAGGTGTTTTGCGCAAGGGTATCATGATTGATATTACCGACCGGAAATCCAGGGAGCAGGAACAGGAGGTGCGGTTAAAATCTCTTGTAGAGCATCTCCCGTTAGGTATCGGCATTCATGTTAACGGAGAAATTGTTATGGCCAATAAGTATGCGCACGAGTTGTTGCGTGTGCGGCAAGGCGAACTGATCGGGCGTAAGGTGATGGATTTTGTTCACCCCGACAGCAGGCAGGTTGTGCTTGAACGTATGCAAAAAGTTTTGGCAGGAGAAACGCTATCTGAGGCTGAGGAAAAGTTTGTGTGCGATAACGGTGAGCTCATTTTTGTAGAGACTTCAGCCATGCCGTTCACGTTTAAGGGGCAATCCGCCATTCAACTCATCGTTCGTGATGTTACCAAACAAAAACGTGTGGAGGAAGAAATCCGTAAGAACGAAACGTTGTTTACACAATTGTTTAACAATGTTCCGATTGCGGTAGTGATGCTGGATGCCAACGGCAGAATTAAAATGGTAAACCCGGGATTTTCGTCAATTTTCGGATATGATCTTCCCGAAGTAAAGGGAAATAACCTAAACGATTTTATTGTCCCGTCCGAACTTCAGGATGAAGGCATTGACTTGAACAACCTGATCGCCTCAAAGCGTGTTATTCAGATTGAAACATTTCGTAAAAGAAAAGACGGACAGCGTGTGGATGTGATTTTGTACGGTATGCCGATTATGATTGATGATCAGGCAATCGGCATTTATGGTGTGTACGTTGATATCACCAGTCAGAAACAGTTAGAGGAAGAATTAAAAACCAGGAATATCGAGCTGGATAATTTTGTGTATAAGGTTTCGCACGATCTCCGCGCACCGTTGTCGTCTATACTTGGGTTGGTTAACCTCTCAAAATTGCCGGGCAATACAGATGACCTGCGCGACTACATTCGTATTATCGGAGAGAAGGTTGCCGATCTCGATCACTTCATCAGCGATGTGCTAAGCCACTCTAAGAACCTGAAGCTTGAAGTGAAAATCGACAAGGTTGATTTTAAAAATATTCTGTCGCGCACAGTCACTGACCTGAATTACTTAGATGGAGCCGCTGATGTTCAGTTTGATGTTTCAATTGATCCGGTCGAATTTTACAGCGACCCGTGGCGCATTGGCGAGATTTTCAGAAACTTAGTTTCAAATGCCATTAAATACAGGCAGGATGATGATGGACACCCACGGGTACAGGTAAACATTTCTGCCAGCGATGATGGCGTACAGATTGAATTTACCGATAATGGTATCGGAATAAGCGAGAATGACCTGAACAGAATATTTGAGATGTTTTACCGCGCCACTGAGCAATCAGACGGATCGGGCATTGGCCTGTACATAGTTAAAAATGCGGTTGAAAAATTAGATGGTGTCATTAATGTGCAGAGCAAGCCGGGCGAAGGAACAACGTTCACTATTCAGCTTCCGGATCAGCGCACGAGTATACTGTTGGATGAAGATCAGAAACCATGAAAATCATTGAAGTTACAGGCAACGAACATCAATATGAATTTTTGATACTGCCGGTACGGCTTTACAAAAACGAGCCTTACTGGATACGGCCATTGGATAAAGACGTAGAAGCAGTTTTTGACAAGGAAAAGAATAAGACCTATCAGCATGGTGAATGTATTCGCTGGATTTTGCAAAACGATTCGGGCGAAACCATTGGCAGGGTTGCCGCCTTTGTTAATCAGAAAATTGTGAGCAAAGGAAACGATCAGCCAACAGGTGGCATGGGTTTTTTTGAATGTGTCCATGATCGCGATGCGGCTTTTTTATTGTTAGATACGTGTAAGCACTGGTTGCAGGAGCGCGGAATGGAAGCCATGGATGGCCCTATCAATTTTGGAAATCGCGACCGGTGGTGGGGATTATTGATTGAAGGCTATGATCGCGAACCGAACTATCAATGCAATTACAACTTTCCTTACTACAAAGAGTTTTTTGAAGCGTACGGGTTCCAGGTTTATTTCTACCAGCTAACCTTCGGCAGACCGATTCAAGGCCCGTTGGATGAACGCCTTTACGAAAAGGCAAAATTAGTGGAACAAGATCCGGATTATTCCTTTTCGTATTTACCAAAATCGCAATGGGATACCCTGCCCGTGAAAATAAAAGACGTGTATAATCGCGCCTGGGCAAAACGTGGTGAGATACCCGAATTAACAGAGGCGCAGGCGCGTCATCTCGTTAAGCAAATGAAACCGATTATGGACGAGAAGCTTCTTTGGTTTGGTTACTACAAAAGTGAACCAATTGCTTTCTTTTTATCATTGCCAGAAGTGAATCAAATCTTTAAGCATGTAAACGGAAAACTTGATGTGATAGGAAAACTGAAGTTTCTGTGGCATACGGTACGCAAAACAAACAAGAAAGCTTTCGGGCTTTTATTTGGTGTGGTGCCGGAGTATCAGGGGAAAGGTGTTGACGGGGCTATCATCGAGACGTTCAGAAAAATGGCGCACGCCAAAGGGTTTGCATACGAACAATATGAAATGAACTGGATTGGCGATTTTAACCCGAAAATGATTCGGGTAGTTGAACAAATTAATGCCCCGGTAGTAAAACGTCACGCTACTTATCGTAAATTGTTCGATGAATCGAAACCATTTAAACGTATGCCGATAATCGGGTAAGCCTATGGCACAAGAAAATAACAACGAAACCGCTTCAGGCTTTTTGCTGCGCAATCTTTTTAAGGGGTTGTTGTGGTTTGCCGTGTTCATAACCGCCTATATTTTATTGGAGAGCTACCTCGCGGAAACGCTTTCGCACGAAATGAATTACCTGGCAAACCAATATGTTTTGCTGTTCAGCATTTTCTCCATTTCGGAAATTGTGTTTGGTATAATTCCACCGGAGTTTTTTATGATACTCTGGCAGCACCAGGGCGACTTAACAGCGTATATCATTAACCTCTCTATCCTTACGCTTATATCGTATGCGGCCGGGGTGTTAGGGTATTACATTGGGTATGCATTCAGTAAAACAGCGTTCTTTAATCGGGTAAAAGAGAAACATCTTACGCAATATGAGAACAGTTTAAAAAAATACGGAGTGTATCTTGTATTGGTAGGAGCGGTTACACCGGTTCCCTTTTCGGCTACCTGTATGCTGGCTGGCTCGGTACGAATTAATTTTAAAACCTTTCTGTTGGTCTGCATTTCGCGCATCGTGCGCTTTGCAGCCTACGGCTGGATGGTGTGGAGTTTCCCGAGTTGGTTTAACGGGTAATACCCGACCTATTTTTTTGTTGCGCACGTGTTAATGCCCACTACTGTATAAAGCGGACAGAAACTCACGGTGCTTGTCAGTAAAAAAACGATACCCAGAATTAACAGCACTATACCGGGTGTTCCGGTAACAACACCGGTGAAATACAATGCACCAAATACAATGGCCAGCACAATGCGAATGGCTTTGTCGATAGTTCCCATGTTCTTTTTCATAGCGAATGGAGTTTAGCCCCAAACCTACCTTGTTATATGGAAAATGTCTGTGATGAAAGTCACTGTTGAACGAAAAATCCGGTGTTCAGAAAAATTAAATAATGTACTCCCGTCTTGCCATAAGATAAAGGAAAGACAGGAGTACAAGGGATGAAAACTTACTTTTTCTTAAAAATCAGGTTAATCAGGAATAGGATAACAATAGCGCCAATCGCGCCCGTAAGAATAGCCCCGATCCATCCCGTGCCGAGGTGAATGCCAAGCAATCCTAAAAGCCAGTACCCGACAACGCTACCCAGTATACCCACGATAATATTGCCGATAAGCCCCAGACCACTGCCTTTGTAAATGGTTCCGCCCAGCCATCCGGCTACGGCCCCGATGAGTAGTGTTGCGAGTATGTCCATAAAATTTTGGTTTAGATGATTACGTAATAAATGTTAGAATATAGTTATTTAAAGGCAGAAGGGTATTCAGGAAGCAGCAATTTTCAACACCGCCTCAACAAACCGGTCAAGATCTTTTGTAGTGGTATATACATGCGGAGTTACCCGTACACAACTGATGTTTTCCCATTTAATGGAAGTAGTGTGAATCTGGTGTTCGTTGAAGAGTTTGCCGGAAACATCGCCAGGCTCCATGCCATCAATAGAGAATGTGCCTAAGGCGCAAGCGTATTCGGGTTTTAATGAAACATGAAGTTTAACACGCGGATTTTTAATCACCTTTTCGCACCAATAATTTTTTAAATACCGCAAGCGTTCTTCTTTTCGTTTGCTTCCTATGCTGTTATGAAAATCAACCGCCTGGCCAATGGCCTGTTCCGGTGCGAATGAACGAGTGCCCAATGTTTCAAACTTGCGGATGTTGCTGTCGGTTGGCTTATCATTCGGGAACAGCGGCCACAGCCCTGCAATGTTTTCTTTCTTTACATATAACATGCCTGTGCCGAAAGGCGCACACAACCATTTGTGTAAACTTGTTCCGTAATAATCAGGATTAAAATCTTTTATACTGAAAGCCATGTGTGCGAAGGTGTGCGCGCCATCTACAATGGAAATTATGTTTCGCTTGCGGGCTTCTTCACAAAGTTTCTTCACGGGCATAATCTGGCCTGTCCAGTTAATAATATGGGTGATGTGCCAGATTTTTGTTTTTGATGTTGTAGCGTTAATGAAACCTTTTACAACGGCATCATCATCTTCAACAGGTAAATTAAAACTGATCCAGTTGATTTTTATTCCATCGCGCATTTCTTTTTGTTTCCATGCCTGTACCATGTTGGGGTAATCCTGTTTTGTCATCACAATCTCATCGCCTTTGGCAAGTGTTAACCCCCACGTTACGGTGTCTAACGCTTCGGTAGCATTGCGGTTAATGGCTACTTCTTCCGGTGATGTTCCGGCCAGGTCAGCTAATTTTCTGCGTACCGATTCACGACCCTTGTCTAAGATTTGCCACATGTAATAGCTTGGCGCTTCGTTGCTTAAATGGTAGTACCGGTCAACAGCATCCTGCACTACTTTGGGTTGCGGACTTACACCCCCGTTGTTAAGGTTAAGAATGGTTGGCGATACCGTATAGGCTTGCGCCATACGTGCCCAAAGTTCTTCATCACCGGCAGCATTGAGCGGTGATAATTTGTTGAGCGAGAAAAGCGCATCAGAAATATCCTCGGCTAAGGCTTGTTGCGCAATGGGTGTAAGGGCAAGCGTGCCGGCAACACCAATGGATTTACGAAAAAATGATCTGCGGGAAGTCATAAGGGTTCAGGTTTAGACAAGGAAGGTATTGCTTTAAGTTGAAAATCAAAAGCGGATTTATACAAGCGATAATCAAGTTAAGCGAACTAAGAGCCAGTTATAAATTGTCAGGCTGTAATTAACCGGATTTTTCTCCCTTGTGTGGTGTGTAACTTGGAGCCAGGCTTGATTCTTGCTTATTTGCACACTGTTAAACCAAATTTTTTTATTATGAAAAGAACAAGTGTAGTATTACTCTTTTTGAGTTTTGTCTCAATTGCGGTTTGGGCACAAACCAACCAGGGAAATTTCGTTGTTGGCGGCTCGATTGGCTTTGGAAGCACCAAAGTTTCGGATGCAGAATCAACAAGCAACAATTTTTCGTTTTCACCTCAGGCAGGGTATTTTATTGCCGATGGCATGGAGGTTGGACTTTTGTTGGGGTTTAGTACGAGTGGCGGAAAGATTAACGGTAACGATGTAACTAAATATACAAACACCTCAGTTGGCCCGTATTTTAAATACTATATGTTTACATCGAACGAAAACTTTGCCTTTACCTTACGGGCTGCAACTCAATTTGGATTCCGTAAACAAGACCCTCCGATTGGCAATGATATAAAAGGTTCAAGTTTTGGTTTTACCGTTTCGCCTGGCTTTACGTATTTCTTTACCGACAAGATTGGGTTGGATTTCCAGTTAGCTGGTATTGGTATTCATACAACAAAACCCAATAAAGAAGTGGACTCGACAACAACAACGTTTACGTTTGGTGTTGATTCGTTTAGTCCGAGTTTGGGTTTCCGGTATTTTTTTACTCGTTGATTTTTTAAAACAGGAACGCAATTATTCAGAAGTTCCGGCCATTGGTCGGAACTTCTTTTTATAAGTAAGGAATGTTATAGAATCTGATCAATAGCTTCCGTTGCTTTGGCTATGCGTTCCGAACGTGTTCCCTGTATCTCAACAGCGTGTATGCCTTGTTGCTCAAGTTCATGTTTGTAGAGATTAAAGAAATACTCGCGCTTGTCGGGGTGCTCGCGTTGCGGATCGTTTTCCCAGGGTATGTCAACATGCGTAAGCAAATGCAGGTCGTATTTGCGGGCTTGCATCAGGGCAAGAATTTTCGGATCGCAACGTCCGTACTTATGTTCGCTCCACACCTTTATCACCGTAAGGTCAGTATCGCAAATCAATATGCGGTTTGCTGTTAGCGCAAGCGCATCTTCCGTAAACAATTGCCATTGCGTAATGGTATATAAATCGGCTTCGGTATAGGGTCGTTCTAACCGGTCAATGTAATTCCGTGCATATTCGGGCACCCAAACGGTATTGTAATGGTTGGCCAATGCCATAGAAAGATCGGTTTTTCCGGTACACTCCGGCCCTACAATAGCAATGCGTTTTACCTTTTCATGGTGGGCAGTATTCATAAGCCGAAAATGGGGATATTTTCTTAAAACTCTAATCATTGTATCTTTCAGAAAATTACGTGTACCGTGAAGCGAAGAACAGCAATTAAGCATATTGGATTGGGGGTATCTGCCGGGCTGGCTTTGCCGTGGCTTTCTTCCTGTAAGGAGAATGACCCGGGGCCTGAAATTCAATACGATGGCGTAGTTGGTATTATTGGTGCCGGTGCTGCCGGACTGTTGGCAGCCGACATCCTGCTCGCTAAGGGTGTTAAGGTAAAAATTTTTGAGGCCTCCGATCAGTTGGGCGGACGGGTGCGCTCACTGCGAAGAAATGATTTACAATCCGAGTCGCTGGTGGTTTTTCCTACCGCATTGCCCTATTCCGATTTTCCGTTGGAGTTGGGAGCTGACCGGGTAATCGGGTCGGATTCCCGCTGGGCGGAGATCATTGAATTGATGAAAGTGCCCCTGGTGGATTTTCGTTCGGCAAGCGCTGATTCATTTTTTATTGATGATGCTGTATTGTCCGAAGTTGATGCCTTGTTAGATGCTGATTTTCTGAATGCAAAAAATTTCCGCGACAGCTTTGCTTCTTTTTCAGGCGGAGCCGGCCTTTCGGTGCTCCAGGCTGCCCAGGCTGCAGGCGTGGCCACACGGATGAATGATATTATCAACTCCTGGTTGGGCAATGCGTATGGCTCGTCAGCAAACCGGATAGGCGCGCAGGCGCTTGCCGAAGCGTTGGCACAGGTAACGCACGATGGAAAGGAATTTACATCCAGTACCAATCCGTTGCAGGATGTGCTGTTGTCGCGTTATGTACGTGCGGTGCCCACGGTACAGTACAATACAAAAATTCAGTCTGTTAATTATGGTGGCGAGAAGGTAGAGATTACACATTCGGGCGGAACAGATACAGTTGATAAAGTAATTGTAACGGTGCCTGTTTCCATTTTAAAGTCAGGCGATATCTCTTTCTCTCCGGCACTTCCATCTGCAAAAGTTTCAGCGTTGAGCCGTATTGGCATGGATGCTTCCATGCGGGTGATTCTTGAATTTAAACGCAATTTTTACGGAGAAGCAACAGCCGCACTGTTTGGCGGAACACAAGGCCCGGATTATCTGAATAACGCTATTGGAAGGAGTGAACTTAACCGCACACTTTCTGTAACCATTAATGGTGAAAAGGCTGAACAATTATCTGCGTTAAGCGCGAATGAAATTGTGCTCCAGTTATTAAGTGAAATGGATGCCGTGTTTGATGGGAAGGCTACTGAAAATATACGCAGAGACACAGTCGACAACTCGTTGGTATATACGTTAAAAGACTGGACAAAAGATCCGTTGATAAAAGGCGGTGTTTCCTACCCGTTGCCGGGCGGCACAAATTCAGACCGTACCGATTTAGGCGCCCCGGTTGGCGATAAACTTTTCTTTGCCGGTGAGGCTACCGATGATACCGGAGAGTTTGGAACGGTAAGTGGCGCATTAAAATCGGGCGAACGGGCAGCGTATGAAGTTATTGATGCAATCCTGGCGCCCTGAACACACTACACGTTTACCTTGAATTTTGAAGAAAGCACAACGGCATTGCGCAGCAGGCGCACTAAACCATTCTTTTCCATGTTTTTCAGAAGTCGAGAAATTACTTCGCGCGATGAGTTAAGGTCGTTGGCAATTTGCTGATGAGTAAGATTAAGCGTAGTGGTGTTTAATTTTTCAGCCTGGTTTGACAAGTAAAATTCAAGGCGTTCGTCCATGCTTTTAAAGGCGATGTGGTCAATCACATTCAACAACTCTTCAAAGCGGGTGCGGTAGGTATCCAACACAAAGTAATACCATGTGCGATGGTTCTTCATCAGGTTATCCATCAACTCCAATGGAATTGTTATTACCTCGGTGTCTTCAATTGTTTCTGCCAGCATCTGGCTCTTTTCATGTTTGGTGGCACAAATCATAGAAAGTGCGCAGGCATTTCCCGGCTCAAGAAAGTACATAAAAAATTCGTTGCCCTCATCGCCTTCACGATAAAGTTTAACACGGCCCTTCGCAATGAGCATAGTAGATTGAAAGTATTGCCCCGGCCGCATAAGTTGTTCGCCTGCCGGAATAGTTTTTAATGTTCCGGCTGAAGCAATTGTTTCTTTCAGCGTTTCATCAAACGATGGATAATGTTGAGAAAGATATGCTAAGATTTTTTCTTTCATGCATCACAAGCGGGTGAACTCAACAATAAAGGCATCTGGAAATTTTTTTTGAAGTTCGGCCTTAAACTGTTCGGCTTTAACGCGGCTTGGAAATTGCCCCAATATCAACGCATAGTATTTTACGCCATTAATAATCTTTACCTGAACAGTAACTTTTTTTTGGTAGGAGCTTTTCAGGTTGTCGGACAGGCGCATCAGGTTTACTAATTCCTGGTAGGTTCCTATCTGCACACCAAACCCCGAAGGATTTAGCCGCCCGGCTTCAAAGTTGTAAAACTCTTTTTCATCAACGGAAACCTGCCCGATGGGTCTTATCGGGTCGCTCTTTTTTCCATCACCGGGGTCAAGCACTTCCAGCGATACTTCGGCTAATCCCTGGTTGATAAACCCTAACTTTTCCGCAGCCGATTTGGATAAATCTATTATCCGGCCATCCACATACGGGCCTCGGTCATTAATAACAACCTCAACCGACTGATTGTTGCCCAGGTTGGTCACTTTTACCTTAGTGCCAAAAGGCAGCGTTTTATGCGCTGCGGTTAATTTGTTATGGCGGTACTTTTCTCCGCTGGCGGTGGGCTTGCCTTCAAACTTATCGGCATAGAATGAGGCCTTTCCGGTTTGAACCTGCGCAAACGCTGTTGTGCAGACCAATATGAAAATCAGTAGGTTGATAGTACGGTACATAGCTTAAAAAATTTAGTATCGTAAAGGTAAGACCATATTTGGTAAATGGCTTATTGGTAAATCACCAAATTAGACTACCTTTGGCCGGCAAATAATAGATTGTAAATTATTTGCTATGCCTCCCAAAAACTCCAAATTCCTTTTCGAAGCCCTTACGTATGACGATGTACTGTTGGTACCGGTCTATTCCGAGGTGCTTCCGCGCGAAACCAACATTACCAGCAAGTTAACCCGCAATATCCGCCTGAACATTCCCATTGTTTCGGCTGCTATGGATACCGTAACCGAAGCCGAATTGGCCATTAGTATGGCATTGGAAGGCGGCCTGGGGTTTATTCATAAAAACATGCGTATTGATGAGCAAGCCGAACAGGTGCGCAAAGTAAAACGCTCGCAAAGCGGGATGATTCTTGACCCCGTTACGCTGAGTGTAAACTCTACCGTTCAGGATGCCGAAAACATTATGCGCGAATTCAAGATTGGGGGCATACCCGTAATTGACGGCAACGGTAAGCTGTTGGGCATTATTACCAACCGCGACCTGCGCTTTCAAAAAGACCTGAGTGTGGAGGTAGAAAAAATAATGACGAAAGAGAACCTGGTTACGGCATCTGAAAACATTACGCTTGAAAAAGCCGAAACCATTTTGCAGCAATACAAAATCGAAAAACTCCCTATCGTTAATAAAAAAGGAAAGCTAACCGGCCTGATTACCTTCCGGGATATTCAAAAGAAAAAGAACAAACCCAATGCCTGCCAGGATAAGTTTGGCCGGCTGCGCGTAGGTGCAGCAGTAGGCGTAACACCAGATATTCTTGACAGGGTGGATGCCTTAAAAAATTCGGGTGTGGATGTGATTACTATTGATACGGCCCACGGCCATTCAAAAGGCGTGCTGGAAGCCGCCAAACGTGTAAAGAAAAAGTATCCTGAACTGGACATTGTTGTGGGTAACGTGGCAACTGGCGATGGTGCCAAAGCGCTTGCAAAAGCCGGTGCCGATGGCGTAAAAGTTGGCGTAGGCCCCGGAAGTATTTGCACTACCCGTGTAGTAGCCGGTGTGGGCTTGCCGCAACTGTCGGCCGTGTATGAAGCGGCCAATGCGCTGAAAGGCTCTGGTGTGCCGGTAATTGCCGATGGCGGTATTCGCTTTTCGGGCGATATGGTAAAAGCCGTTGCTGCGGGTGCAGACAGCATCATGATTGGCTCGTTGCTGGCCGGCACGGAAGAAGCCCCCGGGGAGGTAATTATTTACGAGGGAAGGAAATTCAAAAGCTATCGTGGCATGGGCTCCATTGAGGCTATGGAAGACGGCTCGAAAGACCGGTACTTCCAGGATGTTGAAGATGACATAAAGAAACTTGTGCCAGAGGGCATCTCCGGTCGTGTGCCGTTTAAGGGGCATGTTTCGGAAGTATTATATCAAATGATTGGCGGGCTTCGTGCCGGCATGGGCTATTGCGGTGCCAAAAACATTGAGGCGTTGAAGAAGGCTAAGTTTGTGAAGATTACCACTGCCGGGGTTACCGAAAGTCATCCGCATGACGTAGCCATTACCCGCGAGGCCCCTAATTACAGCCGGAAATAAAACCTGCTGCCAGCATACCGTTTGCAGCCGTTTTGTGCCTGATTAATAACAGGTTACATACTGCATGTTTATGTGATTAAATGCGTACTTTTGAAGGTTTTACCCGAATACCGTAACCAAATTGTTGGCTTAACTCAATCAAATCTTAGTGTATGATTTTTACGAAAATCCGTAATGGTATTTTTGCTGTCCTGTTGAGCGGGGTGGCGTTGGTTTTTAACAGTTCTACTGTATATGGACAGATTACAACACTAAGTAGCTGGACAAATGAGTACCATGGCACTTCAACGGCTGCTGAGAACGTTACCTATCCCATACCTGCCGGTAGCGGTACTCACCGCTTGTTAGTTGTAGCGATTGCGTCTTCACGAACAGATAACGGTGCAAGAACAGTTACCCTTACATACGGAGGGCAGACACTAACCTCAGTCGCAGGAGATATGGCGTCAACCGGTAGGCGCCAACATACGCAATTGTATTACCTGAATGAAGCGGGGATAGATGCAGCGTCTAACACTACGTTGTCGTTTACTGTATCCGGGGGCACTACCCGTGTTACCGATGTATTTGTGGCAGTTTTTGATGGCGTTGCTCAAACTTCACCTATAAGAGATTCTCAAAATTATAGCAGTGTTGATAATAACACAACAAACCCTGTATTTGGAACAGCACTCAATGTGGGTGCAAATGACCTTGCCATAGAAATTATAAGTTCTGTAAGGGTGGGAAATACAACTCCCCGAACTATAACCTATGCCACAAACTGGACAATGGCCTCGCAACAGACGTGGACGACAACCGATGGTGTAAGAAATGCGATTGCAAGCAGAAGCGTTCCTACCTCTGCTACTACAGATGTATCCTCTACAACTTTTAGTGGAAATGCTCGCGGTTCTATGACTGCCCTGAGTTTACGGGCATCTCAAACATTTTATAGCAGGCAAGATGGTGACTGGAATAATCTTGCAACTTGGTCCCTTACAAGTCATACTGTAACCAATGCTCCATCTACCCTGCCGACTGCTGACGACATAGTGCTTATTGGAGGCTCAGATGTAGTCAGAGTTCCCCAGAATTACAGCGCCAGCGCTGCTACGGTTATTGTAGGCGCAGATGCCACGAATGCCACTTTAAATGTTGGTTACACTAACAATAGCAATAACCCCGCTGTACTAACCATATCAGGAGATATCACTGTGAACAATGGTTCTACTCTTAGGGTGGGACTTGCTACCAATAACAATGCTGCCCGTACGGCCACGTTGAATGTTGCCAATGTTACCCTGAATAATACCAGTACGTTCACCGTTGGCTCCAATGGTAATGCCATTAAAACTGCAAATATTTCCGGTAATCTGACATTGAATTCAGGCACTACGCTGAATGGTGCCGGGGATGGGGGTTCTACCAATACCCTGAATCTGGAAGGAGATTTAATTAATAATGGAACAGTTAATTATACCGGAAACGATACCTATAATTTTAATTTTACGGGCACCGGTGCGCAAACCATCAGTGGAAGTGGTTCAAATACATTTTCTAATGTCACCTTAAATACAGGTACAACCAATGTAAACGTTAATAACAGCATTACCATTAACGGAACGCTTACATTTAGCACCAACAGGATAATAGTCGTCAATGCATCGTCCAATGTTACGTTGGGAACCGGAGCCTCAATTTCAGGCAATAACAGCAACCGCTACATTCAACTTGACGGTGCCGATGGCAACAATAGCCAGTTGATAAAAACCACCGGCAACAATACTACCGGTTGGGCAATTACATACCCCATTGGTACAGCCACAGGCGGTTACACACCCGTAACAATCCCCACTATTACCACAGCCCCCGATAACAACAGCACACTGGCAGTAAAGGTCATTTACAGCAGCAGCCAAACCGGGCAGTTAAGAAGATCATTTCGGTTTACCGTTGCCGGCAACGACAATGGTACTACGTTTTCCAATGCCGTGTTTAACTATAATGACGGCACCGATATTTCTTCGGGCGATGCAGAAGCAGACTACACCACAGCCTGGCGCACCGAGTCGGCTATATCAGCAATGGTCGCCTCAACCGTGAATACAGCAGGCAATACATTTACCGTAAATGGTGGCACACTGCCCACCGCCACACTCAATACGGGAACCTATTTTTATACCATAGGCCGTGCGGAAGCAGCAGGAGTTTGGTATAGTTATCAAAACGGGTTTTGGAATGAACCCGATAACTGGACACAAGACCCTACGGGCACTACTTTGGTCAATCCTTTCACGGCTTACCCGGTTGCCGGAGATGCAGTAACCATTCTAAATGGGTTTACGATCACCAATAACTTGAATAATCAGACACTGTCTTCATTAACCATTGAGGGTGGAGGCATCCTGGATATGGCGGCCACTACGGGAAATAATCTGGGCACAGTAAGCGGAAGCGGCATCCTCAGGATCAATGGAATAGGGTTGCCCGGTGGAAACTATACTGATTTTGTGTCGGTTACCGGTGGAACTATTGAGTATTATAATACCGGTGGAACATTGCCCGCCTCGCAGACTGTGTACAATAACCTGCTGCTGTCGAACAATACCAATTCACCCATCACGTTTATCTCGGCTAACAATCTTACCATTAACAGCAACCTGAATATTACACAGACAGGCGGCACAGGTACAGTAACCTGGCAAATTAATAATACTGCAAATACGCAACGCACAGTTACCATCATTGGAAACATTACCGTTTCGGCCAATGGCCGCATACGTGCTGGTACAGGCAACCCTACCAATCCTCACAACCTTACCTTATATGGCAACCTTACCAACAATGGCTCTATAAAGTTTTTTGACGATACGTTTGCTACGCTCTCCGAAGGGAACTATTCCAGTGGTGCTATTTATACGGCTGCTGCTACCGGAAGAGCAATTAACGTAACGTTTACCGGAGTGGCTAACCAGACGGTTACCTGCAACAATCAGACAGATTTTTACCGCCTGATTATTAATAAAGGAACAGGACAGCAGGCAATGCTTACGGTGAATTCTTCGGGCACATCAAATTTTCGTCTTTTTGGCCGTAATAATCAGGATCTTTCGGGTGCTGCTCCAAATTATGTATCAAACAATAATCTCTCCATTGTAAATGGAACACTTCAACTAACGGGTGCTATAACGATACCATCGCTGGTGGTAAACGGAGGGGGAGGTATTGGGGGAGGTTGGCCCATTCCGCAAAGTGGAGCGTTATGGATAAACAGCCCTGATGTATCCATTCAGGCTACTAACACCACCGATACAGGTGATAATGGGCGGCAAATTTATGTTTTTGGATTACTGCGTATGTCTTCAGGCACATTAACATCTGGGTATTCAAGAGGTATTTTGGGAGGTGGATCAGGGGTAATAGTTATTGAGGGGGGGACGATCAACACCCCGCAACTACGAACCACTTATTTAGGAAGTGATAACCGGTTTGCATACAATCAATCCGGAGGCACAATAAATGTTGGAACCGCAGGTTTAACCGGGCCAACAGTAGATCAATACCCCCGCTTTGCTCTTCCTTATGCTGAATGCACTTTTGCGATGAGCAACGGTACCATTAACGTTGCCAACCCAACAAGCAGCGGAACAAGTAATAATGGAGGTATTTTGATTTTTGCATCTCCTTCTAATATACAGGTAACAGGCGGAACCATTAATGCCATACTACCTGCTTCGAACACCAATTTTACAATTACCTCCACCGCCCCATTTTATAATCTGAATATCTCCAAGACCGGGGCAACAGGGAACTCTGCTGTGATTTTGAATCCGATGAGTTTTAATGACGGAACAACTTTTGCGCGGGCAGTTCAACCACTGACAATTCTTGGTGATTTAACAATAATAACAGGTGGCAATAACCCTACCCTGAATTGTAACAGTAACAATTTAACCGTAGGTGGTAACCTTACGATAAACAACGCGACTACGCTTACATCCGGCACCAATACGATAACCTTTAACGGTACAGGTCCGCAAACCTGGACAAGCAGCGGAACGATCAGTACTCTTGCCAATGCAACAGTAGTTGTCAATAAAGCAAGCGGTGTGCTTACCCTTGCTGGAAGTAACGCCATTCCAACTGCAGGAAATATAGGAGTGCTAACACTTACTTCCGGTACGCTGGATGATGGCGGCAAAACAGTAACGGTTACCGGAACCCTGACCAATAATGCTACCCATACCGGAGCAGGCGCGATAGTTTACAATAACGCTGGTGCATCAACTATTGAGGGCAGCAACGGCACTTTTGGCAACCTGCATATTAACACCAACAACACCATTTCAACAGCCGGTAATATGACCATTACAGGCAACCTGCGGTTGTTAGGTGGCAATTCAACTTTGTTTATCGGTTCTCATCGTTTAACAGTTCTTGGCGGTATTTTTTCCAATGGAACTACCGGTGTGGCTTTCAGCGGTACAAGGAGAATACGAACAAATGGTTTAAGAAACGATGGCGGGTTGACACGGCAGGCAACATCTGCTGTTGATCTTCTTTTTCCTGTAGGTACAGCCGCTACGACTTACACTCCGGCCACCATCAATGTAACTGCGACAACCGCAGGCACCATCACAGTAAAACCTGTTACCGGGGCGCATATTAATGTAACGACCACCGGCCAGAGTGTACAGTATTACTGGCGGGTAACGAGCACCGGTTTTTCGGGCATTACCAATGTAGAGCACAAATCTTATACGTATGCCAATGCTACCCGCGATGCAGCATCAGTCAGCTACCGGCCTGCCCGTTATGATCCGGCCACATTTACCTGGGCATACGGCCCGGTTTACAATGCTACTGCGGGTGGAGGATTGACCACCATACCCAATTTCAATACAGCTGGCTGGTCGCTGGGAACTTCGTTGCTGGATGGCGAATATACTGCCGGAAATGATGTTGCTTTCGGAACAGTTTTGGTGTATTACAGCAAAGCATCCGGTAACTGGAGTGCACCTGCTACCTGGAGCACCGACCCTGTATTAAAGCATACAGGTGCAAATGCAGCATCGGCTCCGTGTGCCACCTGTCCTGTGGTGATTGGCGATGGAGCCTCTCATAACCATACGGTAACGAACAACGTGAACAACCAGGCCTGCGGCAGCTTGTTTATTGCAGCAGGCTCCACGCTCGATTGTGCAAATGCAACGGGGTTGAATTTTGGAGTGAATACTTCCGGAACCGGAACGTTGCGCAGAAGCACTAATTCTTTTCCTGCGGGTGACTTTACTGATTTTATAGCAGCGGGAGGGGGGACGGTTGAGTATTATGGCCCTGGCTATACCATTCCAGCTACTGGCCCTGCGCCCCAGTCACTTAACCTGGCCAACTATAATAATTTAAGGATTAGCCCAAACACCGGGCAAACCATTGTGTTACCCACTGTACCCGTTCTTACCATTTATAATGACTTAATAGTAAGCGGGGTTGGCACAGGGCAAGCAAGTACGAATATAACCGCTACTGCCACGCGCACAATCGAGGTGCAGGGGGATATAAATGTACTAAGCGGACGGCTTGCTTTAGCCAATAATGGCCCAGCCAACGCTACTACGCTCATCGTGAACGGAAATATATCAGTCAGCAATGGAGCCTTTATGACAGTAAATACGACAGGCACGGCTGCAGCCCATACAATCAGAATCCTCGGGTCTATTATTAACGATGGCACACTGAACCTCAACGGTACAGGAAACAGGGTTGCCAACCTCATTTTTAGCGGGGACAGTAACACCAGCCTGACAGGCGCCAATGCGGGCGATGCCGAACTTAATCTGGTGACAATCAATAAAGGTACTTCGCAAGCCCCTACCGTTACATTCGACATGGGGGGTACCGTAACAACCCCTTCTAACAACTGGCTTACCCTGGAGAATGGAACCTTTAATTACAACCGGCCAAGCACGTCTATTGTTTTGACCAACGCCAATAACAATCCATACACCATCCCCTCAACAGCGAAACTACGGGTAGAAGCTGGAACAGTAACCATTAGCGATGTGAACAATAACAACAGCGACTTGTTTTTAAGCGGGGCTATTGAAGTGGCAGGCGGAACGCTGAATATAGGTAATGGCAGCAATTCCAATAACGACATTGAGTATGCTTCTGCTGGTACACCCACTATTACAGTTTCTTCAGGCTCTCTTTATGTTAATGGTTCCGTCAGGCGGGCCACCACTTCACTTGCGGGCTCATTGGTGTATAATCAAAGCGGAGGAACGGTTACGGTTGGCGGACGTTTATCAGATAATACAAGAGGCGTTTTCGAGATAGAAAATAACATTGGAAGTAGCTTTACGATGACAGGCGCAAGCACCCTGACTGTTGTAAGACCCACCAACGGAACCGCTTTCCCCGACTTATACCTGAACCCCTCTGCGAGCAATGTGGCTGCTACTGCTACCATTGAAGTGGGCGCGAATGCATTAGGCGCACAAACGCTGGATTTCAGTATTAGCCCTGCCATAGGAAACATAACAATACTTGGAGATGCCGGCCATGCCCAAACTGTAAACATGGAATCCAATCCGCTTACCGTCAGGGGTACGTTAACCATCAATACAACCAGTGTTTTAAATACCAATTCACTTGATGTTACCATAGGAGGCGACTTAACCATTTTAGGAACAGGAGCCTATAATGGAAATAATAACACCACTACGTTCAACGGTTCAGGGGCGCAGGCCGGGGCGCTTACAGCCAATAGCAACTTTAATAATATTACTATAAATAAACCTTCCGGCACAGCAACACTAAGCGGAACCACCTCCATCACAGACCTTAACATACTAAGCGGTATTCTTTCCACCCCAGGAACGCTTAACGTCAATGGAAACATTGTGAACAACAGCAGTCAGGTGGGAACCGGATTTATAGTGCTTACAGGAAGCGCCACAACGCATACGATCACCAGTGCTAATGGCTCGTTTACAAATCTTACCTTAGGCGCAGGCGCTGCCTCAAAAAATGTTACGGTGGTTGGCGACATGACCATTAATGGCATACTGAATTTTGCAACAACAAACCGGTACTTAAGCATCGGATCCAATCAACTTACATTTTCATCGGCAGCTTCGGTTGCCGGGGCAGGAAGTACTTCATTTGTTCGCACACATGGTGTAGCCAGCGATTTAGGGGTGGTGCGGAACTGGCCTGTGGGCAGCACTTCGTTTACATATCCACTGGGAACCGGGAACAGCTACATACCGATTGCTTTTACTTTAGACGTGAATGCCCTGGGCGCGGGGCCTCTTACTATAGTGCCCATTGCGCAGCGACACCCCACCTACAATGTAGGGAGCACTGAGCAGATATTGAATTACTACTGGATTGCAACCCGGGGAAGTTCGCTGGACTACACCAATACGGGTTCGCACGTTTATTCGTATGCCCCCAGCCTGTTGAGCGGAACCGGTGGTACACTGGTGGCGGGTCTTTTGGATGTATCAAACCCTACCGGCTGGATTACAAATTCAGGTACACATGGGGGCACAGCTACAACTACCACCATGACGTTTGCAAACCTGCTGAACATAAATCTTCCTACAGCCGGCAATACATTCCATTACACAGTTGGCACGGTTAATACCTTACCGAATCCAATCATTCCTGTGTATAGCCGACTTTCGGATGCAAGTGTAAGCGATTCTGGGGTGGGTGGTGCCTGGAATAGTGTGGATAGCTGGACTACAAATCCCTCTGGATTTGGTGCCGCTGTAGGCAGCCCGCCAACAGGTGTTCCTGTTTATATCCTTCCAGGGGCACGGATTAACATGACCACCAATGCGCGTGTGGCCTTTACTTCGGTTATCAACGGTACGCTGGTAATAGGCACTACTTCCGCCCATAACCTGGGCATCATCAGTGGAACAGGAACCCTCCGCACGGCTACCAATACATTCCCTGCAGGTAATTATGCGGCATTTGTTTCATCGGCAGGCGGCACTATTGAATACGTTGCCCCCATGACCATGAACCCCCGAAGTACGTACAATAACCTGAGTGTATTTTCGGGTTCATCGGGCACGGTAACCATGACGAATACCGATCTTATCCTGAACGGAAGCCTGACCGTTCCGGCTGGCGTTACCTTAAACAATGCCAGCAACAGGAACATAACCATTGCAGGCGACTGGACGAACAATGGTACGTTCACGGCAGGAACGGGAACAGTTATTTTTAACGGAGCCACTGCGCAAAACATCAATGGGACTACTTCATTCAATTCATTGACGGTTTCAAAAGCTGGCTCCGACCTGACCCTGGCGGGTTCAGGCACAACCACTGTAAACGGCAACCTTACTTTAACGAATGGTCATTTGATTGTTCCTTCTGCGCACTCGCTCACATTGCCTTTATCGGGCTCCATTAATGGTGGCTCGCCCAACAGCTACATATCAGGAGCTGTAACAAAAGCGATAGCCGCTTCCGGTAATGTTACTTTCCCCATCGGAAAGATAGTGCCAGACAGGTACCGCCCGGCTTCTATAACCAATACAACCGGGAGTGACACCTGGACGGTAGAGTACGTGGGCAATAGCCCGACAACAGACGGATATCCCAACACGACTTTTAACTCAGCCAATGTGGCTACGGTAAGTAACTTCGAATACTGGCTTGTAAACCGAAGTGGGTCTGCTGCAGCCAACCTTACACTTTCTTATAATACAGACAGCTACATACCTCCCGACATTGGCAACGTAGCCAATCTTCGTGTAGCACGCTGGGATGGTGCGCTATGGGATTTACCTCCTGGAGGTGGCGGCTTCTCTCAATCGGGTGATAATATTTCAGGTACGGTAACCGTAACCAACGTTACTTCATTTAGCCCGTTTACGCTCGCTTCATTGGATGCGAACTCACCGCTTCCGGTTGAGTTGGATAAATTTTGGGCACAGGTTGTGCAGGATGGCGTTGATCTTTTCTGGGAAACCGCCTCTGAGTTGAATAACGATTACTTTACGGTTGAACGCTCGGCAACAGGCGAAGTGTTTACGGCTGTCGGAACGGTTAACGGAAAAGGAACAACGAATCAAAGGAGCAAGTACACGCTTAAAGATACAAGCCCAATCTATGGAACATCGTATTACAGGTTAAAGCAAACAGATTTTGACGGATCGTTTACATATTCAAACGTAATACACGTTAACTATGACGGCCCTTCTATGGCATTCCTGAATGTGTATCCCAACCCGACAAACGGAAGTGAGGTAACCATAGAGATCAATGGATTAAAAGGAGTTGAGGAAATACCGGTTGTGATTTATGACCAGTTAGGTAAAGAAACCCACCGGCTTATCATGCGGGTTGACGGAACCGGCTTTGTAAGCCACCGGCTGGTTTTTGAAAACCCCATTGCCGATGGTGTGTATATCGTTAAGGCAGGAGCAACTTTATACCTGACTAAGCGACTCATAGTCCTGAACAGGGCCGGTAATTGAAATTCGGGGCTGACTGTTAACCAATAACCCTAAGTCCTCATTTTTGCCTATACTTGCAATGCCAATCATAGCCTGATTGGCATCTTTTTTACAATAGGGTCGCTCAAATTCATGCGTACAAAAGCTTTACCAAGGTTGCTTTTTCTTGTGGCAGGTATTACCTGGGTGTCCTTGCTGTTTACCGACTTATTGATTGTGTTCAGCGTGCGTAGCAATATCGAACCGGGTTTGCCCGTGTGGCTGCCGGGCGTGCTGTTTAACCTCTTCTTGGTTTCACTTTATTATTTCTACAAATTTCGCCTCGACCGCGAAGAGCAATTCAACTTTGTTGATTTACTGTGGCGCGTGTTCGCTACCGGTTTGGTGATTACGGTTATTTCCCTGTTGTTACGATTAATAGATTACCTGCCGGGCACTTCTAAGCTTACCAACCTGCTCATTTATGTTGAGGCAACGTACATCATTAGCCTTGGGCTGATTTCCGGGTTTTTGATGGCTTCCTTCATCGTATGGAAGCGGCTTATCCTGTATCAGAAATCGAAATGGTTGTTGCGGTTGTGGAATTTCTTTGAAGCCGGGTTGCTGGTTGCCTTAGTGTACAACAGTTTGGAATTACCAGATGCCGACTGGATATACAACATACTGATGGGCATTTTAATCGTTACCGGATTGGTTTTGTCGGCTAATATGAAATGGGTGGCCTACCTGAACTTCCGGCAAAAATTAACCAGTCTGTTACTGCTGCTGCTTGCCATTTTTTATGTGATGTATTTATTCTACACAACAAACTCGCAGGCCATTGCCGCTTTTGGCGAAGGCACAGGGTTTGTTGACCACCGAACACACATTTTGTTTCAATCGCTGTTCATTTTTGTTACGATATACAGCGTCTTTTCATTTTTAGTAATACTTTTCAATTTACCCACCACGTCTGTATTTGAACAGAAGCTGGAAGAAGTGGTAAACTTTCAGCGCATCAGCCAGTCTGTTCAAACAGAACAGAACGAGGAAAGTGTGTATAACATTTTGCTGGAAACATCGATGAGTACTGTGTTTGCAGATGCCGGCTGGTTAGAGATTAAAGACAACGATCACGATCACCGCTTGTTTACTTCTCACATTTCCGAAAAAGAAGCAAATGAAATCATAGAGCATTTCCGCAAAGAGCATGTAACGGGTGTACTCGATCAGAGTCAAGATAAAACCAAAGGCCTTTCAAAACACCTTGCTTCGCTACGCGGCTCGCGCTTTCGTTCTATTCTTGCTTTTCCCATTTATGTAAAAGGCAAAGACATTGGCACGCTTGCCTTGCTGAAAGAATTAGCCGATGGGTTTAACCGCGAAATGACCAAAATCGTTTCTGCGTTTGCCAACCAGGCAGGTATTTCAATTGAAAACTTTCGTTTGCTGGAGGAGGCGCTGCAAAGCGAACGCTACAAAGAAGAATTGAAGATTGCCAAAACCGTTCAAAAGAGTTTGCTGCCACAGGTGTTGAGTGAGCACGAAGATTTTGAACTGGCCGCTTTTTCTGAGTCTGCCGATGAAGTGGGTGGCGATTATTACGACACCCTGCGCATCAGCGATACGCAGTCAGCGTTGATTGTTGCGGATGTATCCGGTAAGGGTACTACGGCTGCCTTTCACATGTCGCAGATGAAAGGGATTTTTCACAGCCTTGCGCAAAGTTGCCTTCCTCCCGAAGAATTTATGATTCGGACGAACCGTGCGTTAGCTAATTGCCTTGGGCGCGGCTCATTTATATCGGCCACGTTTTTCATGATTAATACGCAGGAGAAAAAAGTGAACTACTCCCGCGCAGGGCACTGCCCGCTGTTGTATTACTCGGCATTCGATAAAACAGCGCGGTATCTTAAAGACAAAGGCGTGGCGTTGGGCATGGTGCGCAATAACACGTACGATAAATTTATTGAAGCCTATTCGTTTGCCTATCAGCCAAACGATGTTATGGTGCTGTACACCGATGGTATTACCGAAGCAAAAAATACGAAAGGCGATGAATACGGTTATGACCGGTTGCTGGATGCCATGCTGGAAGTGAAAGACCGTTCGGCTCGTGACATACAGGAGCACCTCATCAATCGCTTATATGAATTTACAGGAACAGAAAATATTAATGATGACTATACTACCATGATTGTGAAGTTCAGGTAACGCGCGCATCATGCAAAAAGAAACTAAAAAGAATTTAAAACGTTAAACACATGGTTCAGATTAAAAGAATTCAGGAAGACGGAACCGACATCATCATCCCTATTGGTGAAATAGATGCCAGCTCATCTATTGAGTTGGATTTAACTATCGCAAAAAGCGTGGGTGAGGGCTTTACCAAAATCCTGATTGATTGCAGCACCTTAGAGTATATTTCATCGGCAGGGCTGGGTGTTTTCATGTCGTACATTGAAGAATTTAGCGACAAAAGCATAAAAATGGTATTGTTTGGCATGAACGATAAGGTGCTGAATACGTTTGAGATATTGGGGCTGAGTGAATTGCTCACCATTGTGAAAACAAAGGATGAGGCTAAGCAAAAGGTGTGATGAAGTACAGGTATAAAGTTGGATGCAGTATTGAGAACCTGAAAGGTGTGCGCGATTTTGTGCGTACATCGTTGGTGGAGCACGGTGTTTCCGATATTGACATTAGCGAGGTAGTGTTGGCCATTGATGAGATGTGTTCAAACCTGATGATTCATGCGCATCAATGCAAGGCTGATGATCTGTTTGAACTTTATATTTTAATGAACAAATCCGAATCGTTAGTAGTGTTTGAAATTGTTGATGATGGCACTGTATTCGATATAAACCGTTTTCACGAACCCGACCTTGACAACATCATCCACGAAAAAAGAAAGGGCGGGTTGGGCATCAGGCTGGTAAAATCAATTATGGACAAGATAGAGTACGAACAGGCCGATGGAAAGAACACCTGTCGTTTATCCAAGAAAGTTCAATTCAATTAATACTGAAGTGTTTGTTATGGTAGTGAGAAGTGTTGTAACCATTCTTTCAATTTTTGTATTGCTGCCTGCGCTTGCGCAGAAGAAGAGCAAATCTCCAAAACAACAGATTTTGTTTTCAGTAAACAACCGCACCGTGCCGGTAGATGAATTTGTGTATCTCTACAACAAAAATCATCAACACCAGCCCGAAAATTATTCGCGCGCTAAAATTGATGAATACTTAAACCTGTTTGTGAATTTTAAACTCAAGGTAGAGGAGGCACGCACACGCGGATACGACAACACCGAAACCTTTTTGAAAGAGTTTAATTCTTACAAAGAAGAACTAAGAAGACCTTACCTGCCGGAAGGCAAAATGTTAGACAGCCTTGTGCGCATGACGTACAACCGGCTTAAAGAAGAAGTGAAGGCATCGCACATCCTGATTAATGCCGCGCCCGATGCGTTACCGGAAGACACGTTGAAGGCTTTTAATCGTGTTATAGAAATTAAAGAGCGCATATTGAAAGGTGAAGATTTCGGCACGTTGGCGGCCAGCCTTTCAGAAGACCCTTCGGCACGAACCAACAGGGGTAGCCTGGGCTATTTCACTGCTATGCAAATGGTGTATCCGTTTGAATCGGCAGCGTATTCGGGCAAGCCGGGCGATGTAGTCGGGCCGGTGCGTACCCGTTTCGGGTATCACCTGTTAAAAATAGAAGACCGCAAGCCAGCGCGTGGCGAAGTAGAGGTTTCGCACATTATGATTCGCACCGGTGCTGACCGGGATGAAAACAAATCGCGCGATTTGATTTTTGAAATTTATGACCAGGTAAAGGGTGGTCTTTCGTGGGAAGAGTTATGCAGCCAGTATTCGGATGATGGAAACTCGAAAAATAACGGTGGCCGTTTACGTCCGTTTGGTGTGGGCGCTATGGCAGCAGCGCCAGAATTTGATGCTGTGGCATTTTCATTGCAAACTCCTGGAGAAATTTCCGACCCGTTTAAAACCGCTTTCGGTTGGCACATAGTGCGGTTAGAAAGAAAAATACCATTGCCAACTTTTGAAGAATTATCGGCTTCATTAAAAGGGCGTGTGCAGCGCGATGAGCGCGTGCAGGTTTCGCGCAAAGCGTTACTGGAAAGACTGAAAAAGGAAATGGCATTTAAAGAAAATGCAGAAGTGAAAGCAAAAGTGTTTGCACGGGCCGACACCTCGCTTACAAAAGGAAAATGGACGTTAACCGAATGGCCGGGCAACGAAACTATTTTCAATCTTAAATCGGGGGCGGTGTCGGCAAAACGTTTTGTTGAATACGTTAACCGACAGCAACAGACATCGCAAAATTCACCTCAACAGTATGCGGAGCAAGTATATACCACGTTTGTTGAGTCGGTAATCAACCAGGCTTATGAAGAACAGTTGGTACGCTCTAACCCCGATTATGAATTTCTGTTGCGCGAATACTACGAAGGTATTTTGTTGTTCGACATCATGGAGCGGGAAGTTTGGAATAAAGCCAGCGAAGATTCCGTTGGGCAGCGTACCTACTATGAAGACAATGCCGGTAAATACATGGCCGGAGAGCGCATAGCTGCCGACCTGTTTTCGACCTCTTCACCGGAGCCGTTGGAGCAAATCAGGCAGGCAATTGCTGCTTCCGATACGGCCGCTATTGACGAAATCATAAAATCGCGTAAAGCGAGGCATGAAACCGGCCTTTTTCAGGCGAATGACCGGCCTGTATTGGCTAAAATCGCCCGGACGGAGGGCTTACACACCGCAGAAAACAACGGAATGTATTACCTTGTGCGGATTTTAAAACACGTACCCCCAGGGCCGATGACGTTTGAGGAGGCCAGGGCCTCGGTAATAGCCGATTATCAGGCTTACTTAGAGAAAAAGTGGATTGACGAGCTTAAAAAGAAGTACACGGTTAAAATTAATGAGAAAGGAAAACAGCACATATATAAGAAGTTGGTTCGGTCTTAGTGTGGTTGGCATCCTGCTTTTGCTAACCGGGTGCGACCTGATTCAGTTCAAAACAGAAACAACCGCATCAGACCCTGCGCGGGTGCCCGTTGCACGGGTAAACCGGGCGTATCTGTATAAGGATGAACTTTCGGGTATTGTGCCGGCCGGGGCTATGAAAGAAGACAGCACCGTGCGCATGGAGGCCTACATAAACAGTTGGATACGCAAACAACTGCTGTTGCAGGAGGCCGCCCGGAAAATTGACATAAACGAGGCGGAAGTAGAGCGTAAAATTCTTGACTACCGGTATAGCCTTATCGCCTACGAATACCAGGCGTTTTACATCAGGCAAAATTTAGATACCGCCATTACCGCCAAAGAAATAGAACAATACTATAAGGATAACCTCGACAACTTTATTCTTAAACAAAACATTGTAAGGGCAACTTTTATTAAAGTGCCCAAAACAGCTCCACGTACCAATAAGGTTAAAGACCTGATTTTTTCTACAAAGGATAAGGACAAGGACGAGTTGAAATCGTATTGCCTTAGTTTTTCAACGGCCTATCATTTGGTTGATTCTACCTGGATGGTATTTGACGAATTAGTTAAAGCCTCACCGTTGGTAGAAATACCCAATAAAATACAGTTTTTGAAAACAAACCCGTATTACGACACGTCTGATGATGCGTATCTTTATTTTCTTCGGGTAAAAGAATATCGCATTTCAGACAATATTTCACCGCTTGAGTTCGTACGGGATGATATACGCACTATTATTTTGAACAAACGCAAAGTGGCGTTGGCAAAGCGATTGGAAGATGATGTTTATAACACCGCAGTGCAGCAAAAGGAATTTGAAATTATTAAGTAAGAATAACGTGAAACGGCAATTTTTGTATTCGGTAATCGGCTTATTGATGTTTACCATTAGCGCACCACTTGTTGCGCAGGATGAAGAAGAAACAGGTTTTGTGGTAGATAAGATTATCGCCAAAGTAGATAATTACATTGTGTTGAAATCAGAGTTGGATAAAGCCTTTTTGGAATATGTTTCAAATGGCGGCAACTCTTCACCGGAAGTACGCTGCCAGTTTTTAGCCATGTTGCTGCGCAACAAACTGATGATGGCAAAAGCGGAGATTGACTCTATTGTAGTGGCCGATTCGGAAGTGGACGCAAACACTGGGCGTAGAATGCAAATGATATTGGCGCAGTATGGCGGATCACCAACTGACCTGGAAAATAAATTCGGGAAAACGCTGGAACAAATACAACTTGAATTGCGCGACCAGATACGCGAACAAATGGTGGTGAATGAAATGCAGCGCCACATCACGAAAGACATAACCGTAACACCCAATGAGGTAAGGCGTTTCTTTAACCGCATTCCGAAAGACAGCTTGCCTTATTTTTCTGCCGAGGTAGAAGTGGCGCAGATTGTAAAAATTGCATCTGTAAGCGAAAGCCAAAAAGATATTACCAGGCGCGAGTTAATAGGCATCCGCGACAGGATTCTGGCTGGCGAAAACTTTAATGAACTGGCAAAGAAATATTCGGCAGACCCAAGTGTAACAACCAACAGTGGCGAGATGGGCTTTGTTGGTCGTGGTATGATGGTGCCCGAATACGAAGCCGCTGCCTTTAAATTGAAACCCGGTGAAATTTCCATGCCGGTTGAAACCTCATTTGGTTTTCATATTCTTCAATTGATTGAGCGCAGGGGTAACGAATACAACACACGCCATATTCTTATGTCGCCAACCCCTTCCGAAGAAGACCTCGAAGCGGCCAAGCATTACCTGGATAGCATCCGCACCTTAATCGAAAACGAAGAAATTACGTTTCAGAAAGCCGCGAAAGAATATTCTGATGATGTGGAAACAAAAGGTAACGGTGGTTTCTTTATTGATGAAGAAGGCGCCACACGCATTGCCGTTGATGAATTAGACCCGGTGGTGTTCTTTGCGATTGACTCCATGGAAGCAGGTAAAATTTCTAAACCGTTGGTTTATCGTACAGATAACACCTTAAAGGAAGCCGTTCGTATATTGTATTATAAGTCCAGAACGCCACCCCACCTTGCTTCGCTGAAAGACGACTGGCAGCGCATCCAGAATGCCACCTTGAACCAGAAGCAGAACCGGGCGCTTGAAAAGTGGTTTGATAAAGCCCGCCAGGATGTGTTCATCAGCATTGACCCGGCTTATAGTTATTGTGGTATATTGGATGAGTGACGTTCGCTCGTGTAAAAAACAAGCCATTGCATAGGCCGGAACGTTACCTTTGAAATGGACTGGTAAAACCCGTCCGTAATGTTGAACTGTTGAATTTTGAATGAACGTATGAGCCGATTTTCTTCCGATGTTGAAGCCGCCAATGCGCTGGCACAAACCTATAAAAATCTTTCATCAGAAATTTCCAAGGTCATTATCGGGCAGGATGAGGTAGTGCGGTTTGTGCTCACCTGCATTTTTTGCCAGGGGCATTCGCTCCTAGTGGGCGTGCCCGGATTAGCAAAAACCTTATTGGTGAACACCATTGCTACTGCGCTCGATTTACAATTTAAACGCATACAGTTTACGCCCGACTTAATGCCTTCGGATATAGTGGGTGCAGAAACGATGGACAAGGAGCGCAACTTCAAATTTGTGAAAGGCCCCGTGTTCGCCAACATTGTGTTGGCCGATGAGATTAACCGTACCCCGCCCAAAACGCAGGCTGCGTTGTTGGAGTCGATGCAGGAATATGCTGTAACCATTGGCGGACAGCAATATGAATTGCCCAAACCGTTTTTTGTATTGGCTACACAAAACCCGATTGAGCAGGAAGGAACCTACCCCTTGCCCGAAGCCCAACTCGACCGGTTTATGTTTGACATACAGCTTACCTATCCTTCGTTTAGCGATGAGGTTGAAGTAGTGAAAGCCACCACTACCGATGAGCCGCGTACCGTAAATAAAATTCTTTCGGCAGAAGAGATTCTGGAATACCAGCATTTGGTGCGTAGGGTGCCCGTACCCGACAACGTAATAGAATATGCCGTTCGGTTAGCGAACAAAACCCGCCCCCACACAGCAGGTGCATCGCCTATGGCTAACGATTACTTAGAGTGGGGCGCAGGCCCACGTGCTTCGCAGTTTTTAATCCTGGGGGCCAAGTGCAATGCGTTACTTAACGGAAAATACTCACCCGATATTGAAGACGTCCGCGCGATAGCCAAACCCGTGTTGCGTCACCGTATTGTGCGCAACTTCAAAGCCGAGGCGGAAGGAATAACTATTGATGCGTTGATTGAGAAGTTGATGGATTAATGATTCAAAATCGCATCCGTAATTGTCAGCACATTTCCGTTTAAAAAGGTTTCGTATTGACGTAACGGTCGCCACGCTATACCGCCTGTGGGGTTGCCATCCCAGTCAAAGGTTGAGCCACAGCAAGTGTCTTGCATAAAAAAGGTAGAGGTGTGCACATCAACCGTAGCGCAGGCATCATTGGGTTGGTAGGAACAGTTACGTTCAAAGGCATAAAAGGTTGAAATATCTTTTCTGTACACAATTATACCTCTTACTCCCCTGTCGGGATAGGATAGACTTAAATCGCGATAACCGCCAACGGTTGACAAGCTGTTGTTTTCCGGTAATGAAAGATTTAGTGTGAGATCCTGGAATGGTATGACGGGAATAGGAGCGTCAAATCGTTCGTTGGAACAGGAAAGAAGAAAAGCAAGTAGCGGCCAACTAAAAAATTTTCTGGTCATCGCGGGCAACGACCCGCGATGGCGGCTCAATGGCCGCGATGACATGATTAGGTTATTTTTTATCGTACTCATAAAATCCTTTCCCACTCTTTCTTCCATGATGGCCTGCATCTACTTTTTGTTGTTGGATAAGGCTCGGCCTGAATTTCGCATCCTGATAAAAGGCATGATACATAGACGTGGTTACCGAAAAATTTGTATCCACACCAATTAAATCCATTAACTCAAACGGCCCCATTTTAAAACCCGATGCTTTCATCAACGTGTCAATGGTTTTAGTATCGGTTACGTTTTCTTCCAGCACTTTTAACGCCTCTACATAGTAATGACGCGCCACACGATTAACGATAAAACCGGGCGAATCTTTTGCCAACACCGTAGTTTTTCCAAGTTTTTCGCAAAGGGCTTTCAGCGTATCAATGGTTTGGCTATCCGTATCAACACCTGAAATGATTTCTACTAATTTCATAACAGGTGCAGGATTGAAAAAATGCGCCCCTGCAAACCGGTGCGGGCGCTTCAAAGCCGAGGCAATTTGTGTTACCGGAATGGAAGATGTATTCGTTGTGAGAATGCACGATTCCGTGTTGATTGTTTCCAACGTAATAAAGAGTTCTTTCTTTACATCTAAGTTTTCAATGGCAGCCTCAATAACCAGGTCGGCTTTTAACGCATGTACGTCCGACTGAAATTGAATGCGCGAAAAAGTGTTTTCGGATTCCGAAGCTGTTAGTTTCCCCTTTTCAACCGCAACCTTTAGCGATTGTTGAATCAGCGTTTTCGCTGCATCAAGTTGTGATGCTGAAATATCGTACAGCACAACCAGGAAACCTGCGGTGGCACACACCTGGGCGATTCCCTGCCCCATAGTGCCTGCCCCAGCAATTGCGATTGTTTTAATGTTTTCTATTGTCATAAAATTGTGATGGCCGTTTGCTGCCTTAAAGATAGCGAACTCAACTCCCGGTCTGTATCTCGCTGACGGAAATCATGTAAAATTCCACAAATGAAAGTAATTTTGTATGCTTATTTTTACGCTAAAATTACACCCACATGAGCATTTACCTCGATAACGCAGCTACCACACCGCTCGACCCCGAAGTTTTTGAAGCTATGAAGCCTTTCATGCTCGAAGATTTCGGTAACCCGTCATCCACCCACGCCCACGGGCGCAAGGTGCGTGCTGCCATCGAGTCGTCACGAAAAAAGATTGCAGCGTTGCTGAATTGCTCCCCCGGAGAAATCATTTTTACTTCGGGAGGTACGGAAGCCGATAATGCTATTTTAGTATGCGCTGCCGAAACGTTTAATATCAGGCACATTATTTCATCGCCTATCGAACATCATGCGGTAACGCATACACTTGAAACCCTGGCGAGTCAGGGAAAAGCTGAACTCCACATGGTTAAGCTCGATGAAAAAGGTCATGTTGACGTGAATGACCTTGAAGCGCTGTTGAAAAAATATCCCAATGCATTGGTTTCGCTGATGCACGCCAACAATGAGATTGGCAACCTGTTGGACATTCAGCGTGTTGGCGAACTGTGCGAAGTGCATGGCGCATTTTTTCATTCCGATACCGTTCAAACCGTAGGGCATTACCGCCACGATATGCGTGTGTTGAAAGTGTGTGGCATGACTGCCGGGGCGCATAAATTTCATGGCCCGAAAGGCGTTGGGTTTATGTACATACGTAAAGACAAAAAAATTCATGCGTTCATACACGGTGGCGCGCAAGAACGCAACATGCGTGGCGGAACAGAAAATGTATACGGCATTATCGGCTTGGCCAAAGCATTGGAAATCGCTTATCGCGAAATGGATGAACACATTTGCCACGTTACTGCATTAAAGTTACGCATGATTGAAAAGTTGAAAGAAAATATTCCTGGCGTTATGTTCAATGGCGATTCGGATAACCTGGAGCGCAGCCTGTACACGGTGCTGAACGTAAGCCTTCCAGAAACGGATGACAGTGGTTTGTTGCTTTTCAACCTTGACCTTCAGGGCATATCGGCTTCTGGCGGAAGCGCCTGTTCCAGTGGGGCAACTTCCGGCTCGCATGTGTTAGGTGCGTTATATCCGCAATCAAAGCGTGCAGCCGTGCGCTTCTCTTTCAGCAAATACAATACTGAAAAAGAAATCGATATTGCCGTTGAAAAGTTGGCCGAACTCTACAATGTAGAAGCCTGATTACTGTATAGCGTACACATTACTTCCGAAACGCTTAATGATTTCCTGTTCCAATGATTCCCGGTGGTCAGGGTGAGCGATGCGCATAAGTTCATACGCACGCTGACGCAAATTTTTTCCGTATAGATAGGCCACGCCATACTCGGTTACTACATAGTGCATGTGTGCGCGTGTGGTAACAACGCCTGCGCCTTGTTTCAGGTACGGAACAATTTTAGATCCTCCTTTTTTTGTTGCCGAGCCTAACGCAATAATCGGCTTACCGCCTTCAGAAAGTGATGCGCCCCGGATAAAATCCATCTGGCCGCCTACACCGGAATATTGATACGTTCCGATAGAATCGGCACACACCTGGCCGGTCAGGTCAATTTCAATGGCGCTGTTAATAGCCACTACTTTCGGGTTGGTGCGGATTATTCTACCGTCATTTACATAGTCGGCTTCAAGGAAAGCAAACTCCGGGTTATCATCAACAAATGAATACAGTTCGCGCGAACCGATAGCAAACGAAGTAACGGTTTTGCCCCTATGTTTCTTTTTGTATTTGTTGGTAATGATGCCCTGCTTCACCAGGTCAACCACACCGTTAGAAAACATTTCGGTATGAATGCCGAGGTCTTTGCAATGCGTTAAACTTTCCAGCACGGCATCAGGAATAGCGCCAATGCCCATTTGTAATGTGCTGCGGTCTTCTACCAGCTCGGCTACATATTTCCCAATGGTGCGGTCGCAATCGGTAATGTTTGCTCCATAGTTTACTTCCGGCAGGTCGTCATCGGTTTCTACGAGGGCATCTATCTGGTTAAGACTAATGAAGCCATCGCCATGTGTTCGTGGCATTTTTGGGTTTACTTGAGCAATAATGTATTTGGCGTGTTTGGCTGCCGAGCGTGCCACATCTACCGAAACACCCAATGAACACAACCCGTGTTTGTCGGGTGGTGAAACATGAAGCAACGCCACATCGATCGGGAGAATATTTTTTTCAAAGAGTTTTGATATTTCGCTAAGAAAAATGGGAATATAATTGCCACGCCCTTCATTGATGGCGCCCCGGATATTGGTAGAAACGAAAAGCGAATTGAGATAAAAACTTTCGGCATATTCTGGCTTGGCTAACTCAAGTTCGCCAAGGGTACTTACGGCAATCAGTTCAACATTCTTCAGTTCGTGTGCACGTTTGGCAAGCGCCTTCAGCAAATGCTGGGGGGTGGCTGCGCTGCCGTGAACAAACACGCGGTTTCCTGATTGAATGGCTTTAACCGCCTCGTGGGCGGAAACAATTTTGGGGTACATAACAATATGTTTATTTCGCTGCAAATAACTGTACAAGTTAGTGCACATAGGATGATTTCCATCAGGTAATTCTCTAATTTTAATCGCGATGAGCTATTCGGTATCGTTTGCAGGGTCGGGAAATCTGGCGTGGCATCTGGCGCCCGCGTTGGATAATGCCGGTTATCCGGTGCGCGAAATATACAGCCGCAATCCGGCTCATGCCGAAGCATTAGTACAGCGTTTGTACGAAGCGGAAGTAAAGGCTACGCTTGATTTCTCTACCAGCGCTTCGCGGGTTTTTATTATTGCCGTTTCGGATGATGCCATTGAAGACATTGCCCGCGAAATCATTTTACCTGATGAGGCTATACTTGTTCATACTTCCGGCAGCCAACCGTTAAGTCGGCTTGGATATGCAGCCACGCCTGATATTGGTGTGTTCTATCCGTTGCAGACATTTAGTAAAGAACGCAAAGTTGATTTTAAAGACGTACCCGTTTTTGTGGAAAGTGAATTGGAAGAAGTTGAACGCATTTTAGTGAAGATGGGACGGGCTATCAGCAGGGAAGTTCATGCTATTGATGCAACCTCGCGCAAAGCGCTGCATGTAGCAGCAGTATTTGCTTCCAATTTTACCAACCACATGCTGCGACTTTCGCACGACATTGCGCAGCAACATGACCTGGATTTCGATTGGCTGAAGCCGTTGATTGCCGAAACAATCAACAAGAGTTTGTCGGCTAACCCGGCACACGCTCAAACCGGCCCTGCCCGACATGGCGATTTTGAAACATTGGATAAACACATGCAATTTTTACAGGATGATGCGAAACTGGCCGAATTGTATCGGGTGGTGAGCCAACATATTGTAGATCGATATTCTTTTGATAAAGATTAAACCTGATAGTCAATACAGCAAATATGGAAAGGTTAATTTGATAACGCCAGTGCCAATACGCACAAACCAGCCGGAATACCAAGGACAAGTGCAAAAACTCTTTTTTGTTTGATGGAATACCGGTGAGGTATACACGTATGAATCAGGAATTGCCCCATGAAAAGAGCCAGCACGTATACACTAAAAATAATCCAGGAGCCCAGGTCCAGCATCCAACGGAAAGAGAAGTAACCTTCGTCAATAAAAAACAAGAATCCGCTTACAAGAACAGATGCTGCTAAATAAAATTTTACGTGATCGGTTTTGGCGGAAGTGGCGATTACTGGTGATTTTTCAGGGGTCATAATGCATCAGGTTTGAAATACGAATATAACGTTGTCTTATGAATCTGATAATTATGAGTTTATAAAAATCATACGTTGTTGTTCTGAGCCATCATAACCCGATTTGAATTGCGAAAAGGTTGACTATTCTATGAAACCAAGTACCCTGTTGCTTTCTATCCCGTACTTGTCCTGAACGATTCTTATTCTTACTTAACTTTTTTAGTCAACCGTTTTAGGGTGGGTCATACAATTCCACGGGGAAGTTTTATCTGATCTGAATAGAATTTCATTCGGCTGTGATTGGTATCAAGAAGCGCGATTTTTTCGATGCTTGCGTATTTGTGGTTTACAAATACCTCCACATAATTCCGGCCCAACAGGTATAAATTGATTTTGTAGTTGTAGTAGCGGATGGCCATAACAAACGTTCCGCACTCATACAGCACGTTGATTTTTTTATCGAGCGTATAATTTTTAAACTCTGCCCACGTGATCATGAATTAAACTTAACAAAAAACTTCCTGAACGAAAAAATTAATTGGTAAGCTTCTCTTTAAAAAGTGCAACAACCCGCGACCACGCCAGGCTGGCGGCTGCCTCATTGTAACGTGTGGGGGCGGTATCGTTATTAAAGGCATGTTGTGCGCCTTCATATATGTATAGCTGATACTTCTTGCCTGCGTCTTTCAATGCTTTTTCGTAGGCTTCAATTCCGGCATTAACCCGCTCATCCATTTCTGCATAGTGCAGTTGCAGTTCTGCCTTAATGTTGGGCACTTCTGCAAGATCGGGCTGCCGGCCATAATACGGAGCAGCAGCCAAAAGATCAGGTACCTGTATGGCGAGGTTATTGGCCATAGCGCCACCCCAACAAAACCCCATGCAGGCAAACTTTCCGTTACAGTCTTTGCGTGTTTTCAGGTAGTCGAAACCGCGTGCAAAATTTGTTATCGTTTTTTTAGCATCTAATTGCTGAAATAGTTCGCGTGTCTTGTCTGTATCGGCAGGAGTTCCGCCTAAAGGCGCTAACGCATCCGGGGCGATAGCGAGAAATCCTTCCAATGCCATGCGCCTTGTTACATCTTCAATGTGCGGATTCAGGCCCCGGTTTTCATGCACTACCATAACGCCACCGTAAACACCGGTTTGTTTGGGCCGCGCAATATATGCCCGCATGGTAACATCATCGGCAGGATAGGTTACATACTCTGTTAGCAGCCGGTCATCCTGCAAGGGTATGGTTTCTGCATGAGCATAATTCACTTCCAACAAGGGCAGCATGGCCAATGCTGCGGCTGTGCTTCCTGTTAAAAGAGTAAGCTTGCGAATGAATTCTTCCCGCGAAAGCGGCTTATGCGTGTATTCGTCAAACAGGTTTATGATGCGCTGATCCATAATGTGTACGGGTTTAACACCAGTAAGGTCAACACTTCTTTTGCTTATTGCAAGGCTTTATCCAATGCGTTCACGGCCCGGATAATGGCTTCCACGCTTTTGTGGTAAAAATCCACGTTTACTCTATCAAAATCGTCTGTTGGCCGATGATAATCGGCATGATCTTCTACCCCAAAATACACGAACGGTATTTTCTTCAGGTGAAAATTCAGTTGATCCGACTGACTTGTCCAGTCGTTACGACCAGTGCCGGGCACATCGTGACCAAATTTCAGGGTAAAGTTTTCGGGCAACGAAATATTTTCTATCGGTTTTTTAAGATTAGGATAGTGGTATGTTCCGCAGGCATATAGTTCATTTTTATCGCTGCGGCTAATCATGTCCATGTTTATATTCAGCACAATGTTTTCGGTTTCGAGGTTGATTGAGTTTACAAAGTGTGCCGAGCCGCGCAACCCCATTTCTTCTGCATCGAAAAATGCAAGAATGATACGATGTTCAGGTTTGTTTTTGGAAAAATATTCTGCGATAGCCAGTAAGGCAGCAGTACCGGAGGCGTTATCGTCTGTGCCATTGTAAATTTTTCCACTTAATATGCCAAGGTGATCATAATGCGCACTGATTACGATGGTTTCTTTTTTATTTCCCTCAATAACTCCCAATACATTTGAGCCATTGCCTGTCTGTGCTTGTCCGAATGTTTGCGTAATAGAAAAGGATTGAATATAGTCTTCGGAGTATAAGGGTTTAATACCCAGGCTTTTCAGACGCTCAATAATAAAAGTTCTGGCTTTGGCATTTCCGGCAGACCCAACTTTTCGCCCCTCCAGGCTGTCGGAAGAGATAATTTTCAGGTCGTTAGAAAGTTGCTCAGCATTAAATGAATACTGAGCAAAAGTAACCTGGGCAAAAAAAAGTGCTGTAATAAATAGTCCGCTACGAATCGTTCCCATCAAAATAAAAAGAAGTTGTTTCAGATAAGTTGTACATAAAGCCTGAACACCGGGCCTGTTGAAGGCAAGTGTTTACCAATTAACGTTCAGGTTTTTTTCAGGTTCTCCAAAAAGGAATCCTTTTGGAGAACCTGAGGAGTTTTTTGGGTGAAAGATGGGGCTCGAACCCACGACCTCCTGAACCACAATCAGGCGCTCTAACCAACTGAGCTACGATCACCGTATTCCATCCCCGAAAGGGCTTGCCCTACCGGAAAGGACTGCAAATTTAGCAACTGCCAAACAATAACAAAACCCAACTTAATTGCGCTCAAAAGTTAGCCTTTTACCCGCCTGGCTTTCGTTAAACCTGCCATTGGCGTAGGCCAGGTGCCCCGAAACAAAGGTGTGCGTAACGCGCGAATTGAACGTTACCCCCTCAAACGGTGACCACTTGCACTTTGCCACGATATTATCAGCCCCAACCGTCTGGGGGTTATTCAGATCAACCAACACCAGGTCGGCAAAATACCCTTCGCGGATGAACCCGCGTTTTTCTACCCGGAACAGTATGGCCGGATTGTGTGCTGTTTTTGTGGCAATCCAATCGAGCGAAACCTGCCTGCGATGATAAAACTCCAGCAAGGCCGTTAAGCTATGCTGAACAAGCGGCCCGCCCGATGGCGCCTTGAAATACGATTGTTGCTTTTCCGCCAACGTGTGCGGGGCGTGGTCGGTGGCAATCACGTCAATACGATTATCGAGAAGCCCCTGCAAAATAGCTTTCTGGTCGGCTTCTGTTTTAATAGCCGGGTTCCATTTTATGCGCGTGCCCAGGCGGTTGTAATCGGCATCATTAAACCAGAGGTGATGCACACAAGCCTCGGCTGTAATTTTCTTTTCGTTTACCGGAATGGTGTTATCAAAAAGCGAAATTTCTTTGGCCGTAGAAATGTGCAGTATGTGCAACCGTGTTCCGTGTTTTTTTGCCAATGCAACAGCAAATGAAGATGATTTGTAACAAGCCTCTTCGCTGCGGATGACGGGGTGATATTTCACGGGCACGTCTTCTCCATATTTCTCACGGAAGTCGGCCATATTTTTCAGAATAGTGGCTTCATCTTCGCAATGCGTGGCGATGAGAAACGGAACTTGCGCGAACAGGCTCTCCAATGTTTTCGGGTCATCTACCAACAGGTTGCCGGTGGAAGAACCCATAAAGATTTTCAACCCGCATACGTTTTTAGGATTTGTTTTTAATACTTCGTCAAGATTATCGTTTGAAGCGCCTATAAAAAACGAGTAGTTGGCGAGCGAATCGCGCGAAGCGATGGCGTATTTATCTTCCAGCAGTTGTTGTGTGAAAACCGGGGGCGTAGTGTTGGGCATTTCCATGAAGCTGGTAACACCTCCGGCAACAGCCGCACGCGACTCGGTAAAAATCGTTGCCTTATGTGTAAGGCCCGGCTCGCGAAAGTGCACCTGGTCGTCAATCAGCCCCGGAAACAGGTGTTGCCCCTTTGCGTCAATCACAACATCTGCCGGGTATGCCGACAAATCAGCACCAATGGCTTCAATGTATTCGCCTTTGATTAGCACTTCGCCCTGAAAGACCTTGCCTTCATTAACTATATTTGCATGAACAATACGTGTTGATTTCATAACTGCAAAAATACGCCCGCATGGCAGCACTTCTATCTTTTGATGATTTTAAATTAAACAAGCAGTTGCTGACCGCGATAGCCGAAGCGGGTTTTGAACGCCCAACCGAAATTCAGCAGAAATGTATTCCGTTGCTGATGGGCGGCCAGGAAGTAATTGGCATTGCGCAAACCGGTACCGGTAAAACGGCTGCCTATGTTATTCCGGTGCTGATGAAAGTGCGTTACGCACAAGGAACCGAACCGAGAGCCATTATTCTTGCACCCACTAAAGAACTGACCATTCAGATAGCGGAACACACAAAGCAATTGGCACGCTATACCGATTTGCGTATTCTGCCGGTTTATGGCGGTGTGGGGCCTAAAACGCAAATCGCAGCCATTCAACAAGGGGTGGACATATTAGTGGCTACGCCCGGCCGGTTTATGGAAATTTATTTTAAGAATGAACTTCCTGTTAAACAAATAAGAACCTTAGTGCTGGATGAAGCCGACCGGATGATGGACATGGGGTTTATGCCGCAGCTTCGCAAGCTGTTTGAAGTTATTCCGCGCAAGCGACAGAATATGCTTTTTTCCGCTACGTTTAATCCGCGTGTTGAAAAACTGTCTGCCGAATTTTTGGAGTTTCCGGTGCGCATTGAAGTAACGCCTCCCGCTACTGCGGCCAGCCAGGTTCATCAGCAAGTTTATTATGTGCCAAATCTGAAAACGAAAATCAATTTTTTAGAACACTTACTTACACATGAAGAGGCGTTTACGCGCGTGATGATTTTTACACGCAACAAAGAAACGGCCGATAATGTATTTCACTTCATTGACCGAAAAGGTCTTGGGTCGGTGCGGGTAATTCATTCTAACAAGGGGCAGAACAGCCGCATTAATGCCATGAATGAATTTAAAGAAGGTAACCTTCGTGTGTTGGTTTCTACCGATGTAACGGCACGTGGCATTGATGTAACCGGGGTTTCGCATGTAATCAATTTTGATGTGCCCGTTGTGTATGATGATTACGTGCACCGGATTGGCCGCACGGGGCGTGCCTTTCATGAGGGCACAGCCATTACGTTTGTAACTGATGCAGAGCTGTATCACATAAAAAAAATTGAGCGCCTTATACGTGAACAGATACCGGTGAGGCGAATACCCGATGGTGTAGAGATTACCGAAACACCTTTTGAAGAAGCACAGGTTATGGCCCGCGAAATAGACCGGCAGAAGCGCAAGGAAAATCCTGATTTTAAAGGAGCGTTTCATGAGAAGAAAAAAGGGAAGAAGAGGTAATTATTCTTTTATGAGGAACATAGCTATTATATATATATTGTTTCTGTCATCATTCTTTGCCTATGCACAAGTAACCAACGATAATATTGCCAACCGCATTGAACTCCTGCCCGATTCTGCCCCGGTTTATTCCAACACGTTTAAAGCAACCGTTGAGTGGGCTTGCATCAACCGCGCGCTTACAAACAGTTGCTTGGTGTATCATAACGACCAGTGGTTTTATTTTAACACCCCCGTTTCGGGCAAACAATACCTGAACATTACCAACCAGCAATGCAAAAACTTTAAAGGCGTGCAGGTTGTGGTGATAGAAGGCAACCCGTGTGAAACCGAAACCTATAAGTTGATTCATTGCACCACGTTTACTGACCAGAATGATACATTTATTGAATTGAATTCGTTGAAACAAGGCGTGCAATACCTCGTGCTGATTGATGGTTTTCTGGGCGACCAATGCCATTTTATGATACAGGTAGGTTCGTTGTCCGTTGGTTTTCCTGAAAATCGGTTAAGCCGCGATACACTTTCTTTATCGGCAGAACAGGAAGGAAAGAACGTTGTACTTACATGGCAGGTAAGTCAACAACAACTTGATGAGCTTGACCATTTTGAAATTTTCAGGCAGCAATCAAAAGAACCAAAAGCAGAGAGATTAAATGATGTAGCGATAACAACCAATGCGCTGGGAACACATACAGAAAAGTATGTTTATAAGGATAGTCTTTCGGAGACTGGTGCTTACCGGTACAGAATTGTAGGTGTGAGTAAAGAAAAAGTTGAACGAATAGTGTTGGATGAAGTACGGGTTGAGTTTTACCCGCCCCGGCCGGAACGTGTAGTTGAGCGTAAAATCATCCGGTTTCCGGCAGATTTTCAAATGTCCGGTGAGGTTAAAATTGTTGTTGCCGATGCCGTGAAGGGTACTGCCTTATTTGGTGTTACTATACAGGATGGAAGAAACACCATTGTTCCCGTTGATGTAACTATGTATGTTGCCGCGGGCAAACGGTTTTTCAGGGTAAAAGCAACGCATGTAAAATCAGGTAATATGATTACCCGAACATTTGCATGGAATGAAGAAGAGTGGGTTGTTGTACCGAAGTGAGGATTTAGAGAAGCGAAACCAGAACTGTTCTCTTGAGTAAGACAAAGCATGATTAATTTACATTTAAAAGCCCGATCTTGAATGCAAAGGAAACAAGCTCATCAGTATTCCTAGTATGTGTTTGCTTAAGCATTATGGTATTTTCACTCAGACACATAAGGGTGGCTATCTCTTTGCTTGATTTTCCTTGTGAAATGTGCGAAATCAATTCCCGGGCTTGTTTGGTGAGTGGAAGAGACACCTCATCTTGGTCATAAATTTTTTCAAGATCACTGCGCATTTTGTTTGAAATGTAACGCCCGGTTTCCCATACCGATTGGATAGCCTCAACCAATTCATCTGTATTCTTTTGAAGAACCGATCCTGCACCTTGTTTCATAAAATGCGGAGTCAAGAATTCAGTATTGTGCTGTGTTAAAATGATAATACGTGTATCGGGATAATTTTTCCGGGTAGCTATGCAGGCATCATACCCGTTCATTTCGGGCATGGATATATCCAGCACAAGCACATCAACCGGGTGTTGTGCCAGCATATCCAACGCTTCTTTACCGTTGGCAGCGGTGTAGAAATTGGTTTCCGGTAGATCCAATGCAAGTAACTTCTTCAATGCTTTGGTAAATAATACGTGATCATCAACCAACAAGATGTGTTTGGGTTGTAATGGTTTCATGCTTAAAAATACCTGAAAAATAGGGTGTTTTCTATACCTGATTTTTCAGGTAATTTCGATTTTGGGTTTCAGCAACTTCAGAGCTATTATTGTCAAATGTTTAACCTTAAAATTTTAATTTTATGAAAACCAATTTAAGAAGAATGCTATTCGTAATAGCGTTTATTGTAACAGGAGCACCTGCTCTTATGACAAGTCTTTTAACAAACTCAGAGGTATTATCTGAAATCACTCTTGTTCCCTCGGCTTATGCACAAGCAAGCTACAAGGGACCACTGTGTCAAGGATCAAGCGGTGCTTATTGCTGCAAAGATTCAGAGGGAAGCTGTTCTGCCGGGGCTAAATGTTCTGGTTGTAAATCCGGAAGCGAAGAAGAAACTAATTAGCATCTTCCTTAAGAGTTGTTTCTAAACTCATTACATTTAGTATGAAACAACTCTTATTAATTTCAGAAATTTATTAAGTATTAATAACCGAATCCTGAAACATGAGAGAAATTTTTGTTATTGCTATTTGCATATTATTTCTAATCTATTGCAACTCTCCTGAAAGTACTGCGGTTTGGCCTGATAAAAACCCAAGAATTGAGGTAATTAAGATTAACTCAAAAGAGTCTTTAAACATTAATACTTCAGAAATATTTGATAAGGCTCAGTTCATCAAACTTGAATCGAATGAGGACAACTTAATGGGTGATATTGTAAAACTAATTGTAGCTGACAATCATTATTATATTTTGTGCTCAAATGGGCTTTTCATATTTAATGAGGATGGTTCATATATAAATAAAATTAGCAGGACAACCACAAATGAAATCCGGTCATTCACTGATTTTCATGTAGACACAGTAAGAAATACTATCACCATTTATGATAACAAAGGCAGACAATTTGTAGAAACAGATATGCATGGTAAAACAATTGATAATTGGTTTGTTGATCTTGATGGATATTCATCACAAAGAATTAATGACGATCTATTCGCAATATATATTGGGGCGTCCTACTATAACAAAAGAGCTAATCATAAATTGAATTTTGTCAACAAGAAGGGGGAAATAGTTTTCAAGTGCTTTCCAATTAATGAGCATGAAACAAGTTTTATGCACTTTGGGGATCTCAATAATTTCTCCTCCAATAATTCATCTATAAAATTTCTATACAGCTTTAATGACACGATCTACGCAATTAAAGAAAGAAAAATTATTCCTGAGCTATGCTTTGATTTTGGTTCAGAAAAAGTGCCATTATCAATTCTTAGTTCACATTATAAAGATGTTATGCATTTTTATGAAACCTTGAAATCAACTAACTATTCATTCAGAATCAATGGATTAGTTGAAGGCGATCAACACTTAATATTTTCTTATGCAAATGGTTTAAAAATAGTTCATGGAGTATTCTCTAAGAAAAGCAAATCACTAAAATTGATAAATCAGTATATTGATGATTTGAGTTTTGATGGTTCCGAAATTACTCCTAACTTTCTCAATCTGCCAAGAAGCCATTACCATAGTGAATACTATTCATTTATAGATAGCCATGACTTTATCCAAAGAGTTGAGAGCATTAAACAAAAGGAGTCATGGCTGAGTTTCTCCAAAAGACACCCTGATATAACCCAAATATTTCAAGAAACAACCGTGAGAGATAACCCAATAATTTTCAGGTTTCAAATGAAGGATTTTTGATTTTTTAATTATGCTAAGTAAAAAAATTCTCTTATTACTTCTGGCCTTGTCTGTGATTGGAAATTCTTTCACTCTTTATATCTTATTTAATTTTAAGAAAAAGACGTCTATAATATTCGCTAATCAGGAATTCGCTCTTAAAAACAGTGAGGAACTATTGATAACAACAAAGGAAAATTTTCATCAATCCTTATTGTGGCAACTTAAGTATGAGGGTTATTCTGTAAATCAAAGTACTAAGCTTATAACACCTGACGACCTAAATTATCAGTTAAAAAATTGGATCGGCTCTGAGATAAAATTAATTTATAGGATTACGGACAAATCATGCGATGTGTGCTTTGATAAGATTACGGAAAAACTCAAAGGAGCATCTAATTTAATCGGCTGGGATAACATTGTTGTAATTCTTCCGATTAAAGAATTACGTAAAACCATTGCTGCCTTTAAAGAGCAGCAGATTAATGCCAGAATATTTGCTGTGAATGAAGAATTGGCATTAGGTATTCCCTTGGAAACCAGCTCATCCCCATTTTTCTTCATCATAAACAAAGAGCTTACAGTCAAAAATCTTTTTATACCGCACAAGAATGGAGCAGAATTAACAGAAGCCTATTTAGCAGAAATGTCATATAAATATTTTACTGAAAATGATTAAAGGCAATTATAAGGTTATAATTAGGTCCTTATTTTTTAAAAACAGGTTATACACATTTAGCTTAATGTTTGGATTTACATTAGCGTTTGTATCGGCTTTTATAATCCTTACTTTCCTTGTCCATGAATTCCAAGCTGATTCAAGCCACAAAAATTACAAGAATATCTATCGAGTGATCATGAATGACCCAATTTTGTATAAAGACGGGTTAACAACATTTCATCAAATGCCTCAAAAGCTTGAAATATTCCCAGAAGTAAGTTCGAGCACCCACCTGCATACGAAGAAGAAGCTTTATTTAACAAGAAACAATAAGTCTGGAACAACATCAATATTAATTGAAAATTCCATTTATGCTGATTCCAATTTCCTGAAAATATTTGATTTTGAATTAATTACTGGAAACTTAAACAAACTACTTACGGATCCATACAATATCGTTTTAACAAAGGCATTAGCAATCAGACTATTCAGCAGCACTGATGTTGTAGGCGAATCTGTAGAAATTAATAACCAGCCATTTCAAGTTACAGGCGTACTTGACAACGTTCCATCTAATTCACACTTGCAATTTTCATTGTTGTTATCTAAGCCTTCACTTCCCGAATCTGAATTCGCCCTTGACTATCCGGGGATTACTTACTTGCTCCTTAATAAAGTAGCGTCAACTTTGGAATTAGAGAGAAAATTGGAAGCATCTCAAAAACAAGTTCTTCCGTATGATTCCGAAATTGATTTTGAGAGACCCTTTAAACTTGAGCCATTAAAAGAAGCATTCTTTTCAGAATTTAAAATACCGTTAGCGTTCAGTAATATACTAACCGTTCGGGAAATTAAAACACTGAATACTTTATTACTCGTTTCAATCCTGATCCTTTTTCTTTCGATTTTCAATTATGCGAATTATAGCCAGTCCAGAACATTCCTTCAGCTAAAAGCTTCTTTTGTAAGAAGAGTTTTTGGCGCCAGCCCAATATCCAGATGGGTTCAATTTGTTGCGGAATCTCTGACCATCATTGGTATTAGTTTTTTTATTAGCATTTCTTTAATCTACATACTAATTCCGTTCCTTAATGATTTAATGAACGCAAGCATAACCGGTAGCTTTATTTTTCAGGGCAAAGTAATGAGCCTTTTAACAATTATCATTCTTTTTATAGCCATTGCATTAGGGACTTTTTCATTTGTGCTCGATTCTAAGCTAAAAACTTCTACAATCTCATCTGGGAAAGCCACTCTTTCAAAAGGTAGAACGATATTTTTGAGTTCTATATTCTACATTCAGGTTATTGGCAGTGTATTTATAGTGTCATTTACATTGGTTGTTTCTAATCAAATTAATTTCATTAAAAATCATGACCCCGGTTATACTACTGCAAATTGTATTGAAATCAATTTAAATGGCCTTCCGGAAGAATTCAACCCCCAGGTATTGAAAAATCATATTAATTCTATACCTCAAGTAATTTCCAGCACAGTCTGTTCAGGAAATCCTATATCTGGTCGCTGGAAATCCAGCCTTAAAATCGATGATTCAAAAATTGAATTGAGTTCGTATTACGGAGATATTGACTTTACACAAACCCTTGAGGTCAAACTTTTGGAGGGTAGATCATTCAGTTCTGAAATCTTAACAGATACATCTTCAATTCTTATCAATGAAACGGGGAAGAGACTTTTTGAATTGAATGATTATTTAGAACCCGATGATAATAAAATCAAGTTACCGGGGAAAGTAATCGGAATATTTAAAGATATTACATACAGTAATTTGAAGGAGCAAGTAGGGCCAACTGTAATTGGTTATCATCCATACAGCGCATTGGACTTTGATGGTGGCAAGCTAATCGTTAGGGCTGAAACTATTAATGAAAGCTTCGTTAAAGCTATCCAAAAAACTTGGAGGGATTTGACCAAAGATGTTCCATTTGAGTACTTAATAATTGAGGAGAAATTTAATTCCCTTCATAGCGAAGAATTTAAGGAAGCTAAGCTTTTTACAGCCGGTTCAATAGTATGCGTTTTATTGTGTGTATTTGGGCTTGTGGGACTTTGCGCCTTGTTATCTCAGACAAAAGCAAAGGAAATTGCGATTCGAAAGATATTAGGAGCTACAACGATCGAACTATCCTTGAATTACATTTTTCAGCTTTGTAAAGTAGTATTTATCTGTTCGATATTATCAATAATTCCCATTGTGATAATTTCGCAACAATGGCTGAATAAATTTGTTTACAAACAGAGTGACTATTATTCAGCAATCTTTATTGCATTTATAATGTTATGCACGGCATCACTGGTTGCTGTGCTTTATCAAATTATAATAGCAACAATCAAAAACCCAATTGAATCTTTAAAATACGAATAAGGTATTAAAGTAAAAACTGGGAATAAAATGAAGAAACGGCAGAAGATTAGTCAAATCAATATTACCCGTTCATCGACAACAAAAACTCTTCATTGTTGCGTGTTCCTTTCATTTTCTGAAGCAGGAATTCCATCGCTTCATTACTGTTCATGTCACTCATAAACTTGCGGAGTATCCATACGCGCTGAAGCTCTTTAGCCGTTGTTTGAGTTCGCACGCCAGCCGCCCACGTTGGTGTTATTCACCAACGTGCGAGATGGAAGAAGATAACAGGTTAAAAAAAAGTAGAAATGGAGGCGAATTATTCAATTGTTGTTGGTGAGCTTACGCACACGCCTTCGCGCAAACACCAAGCGGAGAAAAGTATGTTTATAAGGATAGTCTTTCGGAGACTGGTGCTTACCGGTACAGAATTGTAGGTGTGAGTAAAGAAAAAGTTGAACGAATAGTGTTGGATGAAGTACGGGTTGAGTTTTACCCGCCCCGGCCGGAACGTGTAGTTGAGCGTAAAATCATCCGGTTTCCGGCAGATTTTCAAATGCCCGGTGAGGTTAAAATTGTTGTTGCCGATGCCGTAACCGGCAAGACTTTGTTTGGCGTTACCATACCCGATGGAAGAAGCAATATTGTTCCCCTTGATGTAACCCGGTATGTAGATAGCGGTAAACGCTTTTTCAGGATAAAAGCAACGCATGTAAAATCAGGTAATATGATTACCCGAACATTTGCATGGAATGAAGAAGAGTGGGTTGTTGTACCGAAGTGAGAAGAATGAGATTAGTACTGCAATGTTTGAATTTCTATACACGCTGCGGAATCTCAATTATCTTGCATAACATTTGTAAGCAAGTATGATCCATCTATTTATTATTGTTATAACCGTTGCTGCATCAGCATTGGTTATCTATCTCTTTAGGCAGTTTGAATCATTACAAAAAAGCAATGCTGAATTGAATCATGCGCTTGCTAAAGCAAATAACTCCACAGTACATGAAAGAAACAGGAATAAACTTCACGAAGCCTCGCTGCAAGAGCAGCTTAAGAAAAATGAAGAACTGTTAAAATCAGAAAGAAAGCGGATTGCAGCCGACCTGCATGATGATATTGTTCAACGAATGGTTGTAGTGCGTTTTAGGCTTGAACAACTCCTTTACTATCCACTGCCTAAGCGTGCCGAGGATGAAGTGAAACTGCTTCACAGGGACATGGAGAGAATTATGGGCGATATCCGGTACCTGATTGATGATTTGGTTCAACCCAAGTTTGAGATTCAAACGTTTACTGAACTGGTCAAAAACCTGTTTAATAAACTAAGCCGTATGCTGCACCTTAAAACTGAGTTTACAGTACGGTTTGAAGAAAATGAGTTTCCTATACCGCCTCATGTAAAGCGTGAGTTATATTATATTATTCAGGAGGCTGCGCAAAACTCATTAAACCATTCGGTGGCTCTGATTCTTGAAATTACAGTATCGTGGCAGAATGGTTTGATGGTGATTGTGAAGGATGACGGGCAGGGATTGCCGCTATTAGGCCGGGGCCGGGGCAGAGGACACGGCATGGCCTCCATTCAACAGCGGGCAGAAGCCATTGGTGCAGACCTGACCATAAGAAACAAATTTCCGGGACTGATTATTATACTGGAGTATGAAAATTCACAGTAGGCCGTTGCGCAGTGCAAATGCCACCAGCCCGGCCGTGCTGCTGGTGTTTGTATTTTTGAGCATCGCTTTCCGGTAATCTTCAATAGTAGAAATCTTCAAGCCGAGGATTTCGGCAATTTGTTTGCTGGAGCGCCCCTTGCACAGCAGCCTGATGACCTGTATTTCGCGCTTGGCAAAATGTGTGCGCGGCTGCCGGGCAGGCCCGAACTGGCTTTTTTGAATACGTTGCTGTATCTCCCCGGTAACATATTTCCTTCCCCGGCTTACTTCGTCAAGGCATGTTCTGATCTCGCGGCCGCTGGTGCTGCGTTTCAGCAGCACACCGTCAAGGTTAAGCTGGAGCATTTCAACCAGTGTTTCGTTGTCGTCAAAGCTGGTCATGCCGATAACTTTTACCTGCGGAAAATCTTTTTCCATGAGTTTTGCCAGGTCAATGCCGCTGAGGCCGGGCATACGGGCATCTACCAGCGCTATGGCAATATGCTCGCGGTTTAAAATGTCAAGCGCCTCTTCACCGGTATAGGCCGGTATGGCCTTTTTATACAGGCCGGTTGTTTCCACCAATGCGGCAATGGCCTCGCACACCATCCGGTGATCATCCACAACCAATATGCTTTTTTCTTTACCCATGTAAAAAAGTTGTTCAAAATACCCCATAAATGGGGGTAAAACAATCCCCCATTTATGGGGGTGGGGTTGATTTTTTAAAAGTTGATGTGCAATGTTGTTTTATGTTTAACTTAAACCAAAAAAATTATGAAAACATTAAGTTTTGACAAGATGCAGAAAATTGAGGGTGGAGCTTGTGATGTAACCTACATGTTCAATGGTTCCGCTGCTGACTTTACTGCAGTTCTGCAAGCACTTGAAAACGGCCCTTCTAATTGGCAAGCTCAAGGCCAATTACTGACAAATCTGTATAATAATGGGTGTATAATCCTTCAAGAATAAATAATGACAATGCCCTTGAAGCAGAGATTGAATAAACTACTGCTGATTTTTTTTGTCTTTTGGTTTGGCATCTGTGAATCACAAGGGCAGTATGTAACCATCAGGGGCAGGGTAACTCATGCTTCTGATGGCTTGAGTTATGCAGCTATCTTTACCGAAGACACATCCATAGGAGTTGCGGCAGATACTGCTGGCTATTTCAGATTAAATGTCCCTGCTTTAAAAATAGCATCAAAACTTGTTATTAGTTGTTTGGGTTACACTTCCCGTTCAATAGAAGTTCCCCCAAAAGACACGGTTATTAATATTGAGCTTCAACCGTATATAAATATTCTGAACGAAGTAATCGTTTATGCCAAAACAGACTCGGCAAAACAAATCATTGAGAAGATGCTAGGGTCAGTTGACAAGAATTACGCTCACTACATATACGAAGCCCAGGCGTTTTACTCTGAAACTGTCAGACAAAGTAAAAAATTTGTAAAAACGTCAGAGGCCTTGGTGCGAATACAGGACAGGGGTTATGAACACCCTATTGAAAAAGACGGCTTAGTTTTGTTTAAAATAGAACAATTGAGAACAAAGGGAGAAGGACCTGATTTGAGTTGGATAGAAGCGTTAGCTAACTGGTTTTTTGAAAAAAACGGAGTTTACTTGACTCTTAAAGATGACCCGCTTAGAAAAAAGAAAATATTTAACTGGTTCGAAACAGTAGGAAGCGGCCTGTTGGAGCAGTCAAATACTGAAACGTCATTTCTTGCTTCACCAAATTTTTTAGAGGGTTACAATTTTCATCTTGACAGCATCAGTAAAATAAATAATCAGGATGTATATTGCTTAAGTTTTTATAACAACAACAGCGAAGCACTTTCTGTTGGCGAGGGTAATCTATTTATACAAAAGAAGGATTTTGCATTAATAGAATATCGTGCAAGGTTGATAAAAACGAAGAAGAGAGATCCAATCAACTGGAATCTTTATGCTCCACTGAAAGACAGCACACTTTACGAATGTCATGCCAAATATAGAGAAGTAAACGGCAAATATTTCTTGCATTACCTGGCAAGTAAATCACTGGGTAATAACTCAAGCTTTTTAACCCGCAACCATAAACAAGGGACTACCGGTATGGTATATCAATACAAACAACTCATTGTAAAAACTATTTTAACGGAGGGCTTCAAAAAAATGAAACCAAAGGAATCTTATCCGATTGATGAAGACATTGCAGATGCAAAAGTAAAATATGATAAAGTCTTTTGGGAGAATCAGAACATATTAACAGGTAAAGACCATTGAACATTATTTATATCATAATCTCTATACGTAGTAATGAGAAATAAAAATCTTGGGGGTAGTATCTTCTTTCTCTTGTTTGCGTTACTGGCTTTTCGTTGTCTGTTGGTTTATCTCAACGGTGATTATATCATGACAGATTCGGTAGCAGAATCCGGTTTGTCTGGTAATTATAATCAAAAGCATGTAGAACAATGGCACAATATCAATTCATTTATCAACTGGCCAAATTACTTTATTTATCCAATCAGGATGATGTTTTCAATAGCAATAATTACTTTGGTTAGTTATAGTTTAATTCTTATGAGTGAAAAGGACTTTCTTTTCACGAAAGTGTTTTACATTATCCTGTCTGGATATTTTATTTTATTCCTTGGTGAAATCGCCAAGTTTGTTTGGTTTGGTTTTTTAGCCCCTGAGGACTATACCTTATGGGATATTCGGGAGTTTCACTTTTTATCCATACTTAACTTTATGGATTATTACAGACTAGAGGATTGGGAAATCTCGGTGTTCGAATTCATTGATGTCCCTCTTCTGATTTTTATTTGGGTTACAGCTAATCGTATTTCTAAAACGGGAAGAAAATCATCTGGCCATTATGCAATAATACTGACTGCTTCGTTATTGATTGCAGGTTTAATCCGGGTAGCTTATGAGGTTCTATTATAATGTTGTCATCCTTCTGGTTTTATCGGGTTGCGCTAAGTACCAATCCAAATTCAATCGAAAGTATATTTCTTATACAAAAGAATTAAGCACACGCACAGAGATTCCCCAGATTAATGATTCAACGATGCTGATTAGTGTTGTTTCTGAAGATATGGAGTATGCCCGTGTGCCTTCTAAACCTGTTATGTTGGGTATGGCTACACGTAAAGAAGGGGCAGAGAATATAGAAAAATACCTGAATGCATTAACAGGCCTTAACGGTGAAGAAGTTTTCTATAAAAAATTTTCACCTTGCTGCCCATTTAAAACCGTGAACGCAGCAGATGAAAAATACTTTAAATCTGACTTTGGGCTTTTGGAAATGTATAAGGTTTACCATCATACTCTTAATGATACGATTATCATTTATTTAAACTTGTATGACGAAGGCTTGATACAAGCCCCCAAAGGGTTTAAGGCAAGAAAAAATTAATGTTCAACATAGAGTTGAAGCGTATTGATAGAATATTTGTCCGCCAGCATGGTCAATCCGATTGCGGGGTAGCCTGCCTCGCTTCCATTATCAAATACTATGGCGGTGAAACAAGCTTAGAGAAACTCAGGGAACTAAGCGGCACAACCCAACAGGGCACTACTATTCTGGGTTTATATCAAGCTGCACAGCAATTGGGCTTTGACGCAGAAGGGCTGGAAGCCGAAACCGTTGATAACCTGGAGGAGTTGCAAGGGCCTGCCATCCTTCATGTGGTTATGGATGGCCGGTTGCAACACTACTTTGTTTACTATGGTTTCGACAAGCACGGGCAGGTTGTTGTTGGCGACCCCGCAAAAGGAATAATAGCATATTCAAAAGATGAGCTAAATGCTTTATGGCAAAGTAAAGCGCTGCTAAAGCTTGTGCCCAACCAATCCTTTGTTAAGGCTGAGTTGCAGAACAACCGCAAAAGGCAATGGATAGTGGATTTGGTGAAGGACGATATAAATGTTTTGATAGCGGCCTTGTTTCTCGGCCTGGTTATTTCTGCCCTCGGCTTAACTACGGCCATTTTTTCACAAAAGCTTATTGATAATATTTTGCCTTCGGGCGATGCAAAGAAGCTGATCCTTAGCCTGGCGCTGGTGGGCATACTCCTGCTTGCCCGTAGCGGCTTAGGTTACCTGCGCAGTTTTTTTCTTGTCCGGCAGGGCATGGATTTTAACAACCGCATCATTCAAAAGTTTTATGGCAGCCTGTTGCGCCTCCCGAAAGCCTTTTTTGATTCGCGCAAAACCGGTGAGCTTATTGCCCGCATGAACGACACGCGGAGGATACAGGCTACTATCAGCATGATCTCCGGCAGTATCCTGATTGATTTTCTGCTCATACTGGTTGCCCTCGTATTTGTGTTTGCTTATTCATCCTTGCTGGGCTTTGTTGTGTTAACGTGCCTCCCGGTTTACGGCATATTGGTCTGGTTTTTTAACGACAGAATTATACGGTCGCAAAAAGAGGTAATGAGCAGCTATGCGCTTACCGAAGGTCATTATGTGGACACCATCCAGGGTATTGCCGCGATAAAGGCAGCGAACCGCGAATCCTTCTTTGAATCGGTAAACAAGCAGGTGTATGGTTTCTTTCAGAGCAGGATTTTCGATTTAGGGAAACTGAATCTTCGGTTTGGCCTGTGCAATGAAATAACGGGCGTAGTGTTTATGCTGCTGGTTTTTGGATTATCCTCCTGGATGGTATTAAAAGAAACTTTGCAATTAGGTGAAATGGTTGCCTTACTCTCTATGGCGGGCAGCATTATACCGTCCATGATCAGGCTTGCTGTTGCCAATATCCAGTTGCAGGAAGCCCGTATAGCCTTTGACCGGATGTTTGAATTTGCTTCTGTAAAGCCGGAGTTTATGCAGGAAGAGTTAAAAGCAGAGTCGGAAACAATTGATGAGTTGCTGGTTAAGAATATTGCGTTTCGTTTTCCGGGAAGAAAACAGCTTCTCAAGGGAATTTCCCTGGACATCCGCAAAGGTGAAATCATAGCCATATTGGGCGAAAGCGGGGGCGGGAAAAGTTCTTTCTTGCAGATCGTTCAGAGATTCTATCAGCCGGAGAGCGGATCAATTGAAGTGAATGGAGTTGATCTCGACAGCACTCCCATACCAGCATGGCGAAACCTGGTTGGTGTTGTTCCGCAGGAAGTAAAAATTTTTAATGGCAACTTGTTATACAACCTGACCATAAGCGATAAACCGGAAGATTATAAGGCAGTGATTGAGTTTTGCAAACAGATAGGATTTGACCAGTATTTCGAGGCATTCCCGCAAAGCTACCTGACCATTCTGGGCGAAGAAGGTATCAATATTTCGGGCGGTCAGAAACAATTGGTTGCCCTCGCAAGAGCATTATTCAGGCAACCAAAACTATTGCTGCTGGATGAGGCCACCGCAGCTATGGACAAAAATACGGAAGCCTTTGTGCTGCAACTGTTACTGAAATCGAAGCCTGACATGGCTATTATTTTAGTAACGCATCGAATCCAAACCGCACGAAATGCTGACAGGGTTTATATTCTTGAGGGCGGAGAAATTGTCGCGAGCGGTACACCAGGTACGCTTATGGAATCAGTGAACTTTTATAGTGAGTCCTTTAAAGAATTGACCTATTAGCCAGGTTGGGGTTGAATGAAGCGGGTGAGTGGGTTGTTGTGGTGATGTAGTGGTGTTTAAAAAACAACCGTGCATGTTTAAAATTTTAAATATGCACGGTAAATTTTAGGTAAGCGGAGAAAGAAACTCCCGCGCAAAACTTTTACTTGATTTTTTCCGCCATTGTTTCGAGGCCGCGTATGTAGGCACGCTGTTGCGAAATGGCTTTCTTCTTCACAGCCTGGTCTTCTACGTTGTACCCGATTTTAACTTTTATCGATTCAATATCGGCACGGTTTTTTACAATTTTCTTGTTTAATGATTCGTGCTCGTTGCGCAATTTTTTGTTTTCTTTATTCAAATCGTCAAGCACTTTTTCGGCAGTCTTTTTTGTTTCTTTATCTTTAATCATCGCTACCTGCTCTTTTTGAGTATAAATTTCCTTGGTCTTTATAGCCTGCGCGCCTTCATTGGCCTTAATATCCATGTTGATGTTGTTTATGCCCGATTCCAACTTTTTCACATCTGCGTGCATGCTTTGGTTCTGGCTCATCAACTTGCGTAAGTCCTTTTCTAAATCATCTAATTTACTTTTTTCGTCTTTAATGCGTTTTTGTGTTTGTTCCTTGTACTGATTGATGGCAAACGTGCGCACATACTCTTTACACAGATTGGCCTTGTTTACGTCAGCATCACCCGAAACAAATACGGAATCCTGTTCAAAGAAATAGACAACGCGTGTGCTGCTATCCAGTTTGGTTAGCACGGCATACACATTTAAGGGTTTATCGGAAATAGACGAAAGCAGTGTTTCCTGGATAGAATATTCATTATCGGTTTTAACCACTTTCGATTTGGTTTTATTACGAATGTCGTTTTGCAGATTTTTTTCTACCTGGTCGGGCGCTACTTCCGGAATATCCACCTGGAAGCCCGACTGCTGCCCTTTCGACATGGCGCTGTTAACCACCTCAACAACCTGTAATGGTTTGGGATTAATAACAGGTATTACTACATCAGCCACAGGCTCGGTATTGTTTACCAATTGCAGTGGTGTGTTTTGAATAGAATCTTTTTTGCCAATATCCTGGCCTGTTACAACACCAAAAAGCAACACCCCACATATACTCAGTATACTATTTTTCATACAACAGCAATTTTAATTGATATGCGAAATTAAGAATGTTCCGGTAAAGGAAAAACGATAAAAATCAGCTTGTTTATTTTCTGATAAGAACACACTGGGAAATACGACCATCACCGAATAAAGTGTCGGTATTGGGGGAAATAGCCTCCAAGCCATCTCAAAAATCAGGTTGTCATCGCGGACTTGATCCGCGATCCCGTAAAAAAGCCAAAAAAAAACAGATTCCGGGTCAAGCCCGGAATGACAAATTTGTTCTATATGATTTTTGAGATGGCTTGTAATAAATAATCCATTTTAACCCGTACAGGGTTAGCGTTCAAAAAAATCAGCCAATGGAGAACCCTCCATTGGCTGATTAAATGTTGATAATCGATTACTTGATATTATCCGTTCATCGACAACAAAAACTCTTCGTTGTTTCTTGTTCCCTTCATTTTCTGAAGCAGGAACTCCATCGCTTCGTTTGAGTTCATGTCGCTCATAAATTTGCGCAGTATCCACACACGCTGAAGCTCTTCTTCCTTCATCAGCAGGTCTTCGCGTCTTGTGCCGGAAGCCGGAACATCAATGGCCGGGTAAACACGCTTGTTGGAAAGCTTGCGGTCAAGCTGCAACTCCATGTTACCGGTTCCTTTAAATTCTTCAAAAATTACTTCGTCCATTTTTGAGCCGGTGTCAATCAACGCGGTAGCAATAATGGTGAGCGAGCCGCCATTTTCAATGTTGCGGGCTGCACCAAAGAACCGCTTCGGTTTGTGCAGTGCGTTGGCATCCACACCCCCGGAAAGAATTTTACCGGAAGAGGGAACAACAGTATTGTACGCGCGTGCTAAACGGGTAATGGAATCCAACAGGATAACCACATCGTGTCCGCATTCAACCATGCGCTTGGCTTTCTCTAACACAATGCTCGAAACTTTTACATGGCGTTCCGCCTGCTCATCGAATGTAGAAGCAATCACTTCGGCTTTTACGTTACGCGCCATATCGGTAACTTCTTCCGGGCGTTCGTCAATCAGCAATACAATCAGATAAACTTCCGGATGATTTTCGGCAATGGCGTTGGCAATGTTTTGCAGCAATACGGTTTTACCGGTTTTGGGCTGCGCTACAATCATACCACGCTGGCCTTTACCAATGGGTGCAAACAAATCCAGGATACGGGTTGACATATTGTCGGGCGTAGTGCTTAACCGTAGCTTTTCTTCCGGGAAAAGTGGCGTGAGGTATTCAAACGCTACACGGTCGCGGATTTCTTCAGTAGTTTTTCCGTTAACAGATTCTACTTTCAGTAGGGCAAAATATTTTTCTCCTTCTTTCGGAGGACGGATAGTTCCTTTAACGGTATCACCGGTTTTCAACCCGAATAATTTTATCTGCGAAGGCGATACATAAATATCGTCAGGGCTGGCTAAGTAGTTGTAGTCGGATGAGCGCAGAAAGCCGTAGCCGTCCTGCATAATTTCCAACACGCCTTCGTTGTCAATCACTCCGTCAAAGTCGCGTATGTTAGGTTTTGAAGCGGGGTGTTGTTGGTTACGTTCGTCTTCGCGTTTCTCGTGGCGGGGGGCTTGTTGTTGAGGTTGTTTTTTAGGAGCGGGTTCTTCAAAGGTGGGGGCAGTTGTGCTTAGGTCGAGGTTGATGGACTCCAGTAGTTCATCGGTCGATAGCTCTTTTTCAGGTTTGGCCTTGGGTGTTGGCGCCACGTTTTCGCGTCTGCGCGGCCTTGGGTTTTTGCCTTCGCCCTTTGGTTCACTGGCAGGTGCCGGTTTTTTAGAGCTTGGCGCTTCACCGGTAATGGCCTGTTGGTCGAGTATCTTATAGACCAGGTCTTGTTTAGAAAGTTTTTTGGCGTTCTTCACGCCCATCTGCTCTGCAATTTCTTTCAGCTCGGAAAGAAGTCTGACATTCAAATCGTCAATAGTGTACATGTTAAAAAATGAATAGAGTTGTTTTGATAAGTTTGTTAATCGGGTTGGGTATTAGTCGGAAAAATTCTGAAACGAATTCAACAAAAACACCAGGTTGTTTTAAAGTTCAGTAAGAATAGTGCTGTATATATTAATGGGCTGTTAGAATATGCCCGATGACGCTGCAAGTATAGGTCAAAATTGATTACAAACAAAAATCAATAAAGAATTTGTTGGGTTTTAGCCCCCTTTCGTCAGGGCAAAAACCTAATTTTGCACACATTTAATACATAGATTATGCTCCAGGTTTCCGTATTGCGCGAACAGCGCGAACGTATTGTTAATGGCCTTGCAAAGCGGGGGCTTAAAGATGCCGCTGAGTTGGTGGACAGCGCAATTGCCCTCGACCAGTCGCGGAAGGATACACAAAAGCAGGCCGATGACCTGAAGGCGAAATCAAATGCCGAAGCCAAACGTATTGGCGAGTTGATGAAAGCCGGAAAAGCAGATGAGGCCGCAACGCTGCGTGCCGCCATTGCCGGTGAAAAGGAGCAACTCAAAACACTTGAACAGGAACTATCAAAACTTGAGGAGTCTTTAAAGGTTCAACTATACAAAATACCCAATGTACCGGCAGAGCGGGTTCCGGCCGGGGCGGGCGCTGATGATAATGTTACCGTGCATGAGCATGGCGCCATTCCGCAGCTTGGCGCAGATGCGCTGCCCCATTGGGAGCTGATAAAAAAATACGACATCATCGACTTTGACCTCGGCATTAAAATTACCGGAGCCGGCTTTCCGGTTTATAAAGGCAAGGGCGCAAAACTGCAACGCGCGTTAATCAATTTCTTTTTAGATGAAGCCGAAAAAGCGGGCTATCGCGAAATGCTTCCGCCCATTGTAGTAAACGAAGCAAGCGGTTATGGCACGGGTCAACTTCCCGACAAGGAAGGACAAATGTATTTTATTCAGGAAGACGGTTTATACCTCATCCCAACAGCGGAGGTGCCAATCACCAATTTATATCGTGATGTTATTTTTACCGAAGACCAACTACCGGTAAAGAATACCGGATACACACCGTGCTTTCGCAGAGAGGCAGGAAGCTGGGGTGCGCACGTGCGCGGCCTAAACCGCCTGCACCAGTTCGATAAAGTTGAAATTGTACAGGTGTGTAAACCGGAGGATTCATACCGGGTATTGGATGAGATGTGCACACACGTTCAGGGCTTGTTGGAAAAACTTGAACTTCCGTATCGCAAACTTTTGCTGTGTGGCGGAGACATGGGCTTTAACGCTGCCGTAACGTACGACATGGAAGTATTTTCCGCAGCACAGCAACGCTGGCTCGAAGTGAGTTCTGTCAGCAACTTTGAAACGTATCAGGCCAACAGGCTCAAGCTACGGTACAAAAACAAAGAGGGCAAAACACAATTGCTGCATACACTTAACGGTAGCGCGCTTGCACTGCCCCGTATTGTAGCGGGCATATTAGAAAACAACCAAACCCCTGACGGCATCAACATTCCGAAGGTATTGGTGCCTTTTTGCGGGTTCGATAAAATCAGCTAATCCTTAAAAAAACGCTTCTATCAAAAAAGTAGAGGACTTTTAAGGGATATTGATTAACGTTGTTGTATAACCAAAATTCCATGAAGTACAATTATTATTTCATTCTTGGCAGTGTGTTGCTGTTAGCATCATGCTCGCAAAAAGCAGAAGAGAAATCTTCCTTAGTGTACCCGGTAACCCACAAGGTTGATACCGTTGATGTTTATTTCGGTACAGAAGTGCCCGACCCTTACCGTTGGTTAGAGAATGACACCGCCAAAGCTACAGCTGATTGGGTAACAGCGCAAAATGAAGTAACGTTTGGATACCTGAATAGCATTACTTTTCGTGATGCCGTTCGGAAGCGCCTGGATGAACTTCAGAATTATGAACGTATCAGCGCTCCCGTTAAGCGAGGTGATTATTATTACTTCTCGAAGAACAGTGGTTTGCAAAATCACAACGTTCAATACCGCAAGAGGGGAGAAGATAGCGAAGAAGAAGTGTTTCTTGATCCGAACACTTTTTCTGAAGATGGCACTACCAGTTTAGCCGGCATGTTTTTCAGTCAAGACGGATCATTGCTTACAATACTGATCCAGGAGGGGGGATCGGATTGGCGCAAAGCTGTTACTATGAATGCAGAGGATAAAACCATCATTGGCGATACGCTTTACGATTTAAAATTTACCGGTATTTCCTGGAAAGGAAATGAAGGCTTCTATTATTCACGTTACGATAACCCAAAGGGGAACCAGCTTTTTTCAAGAGTAAATTACAATAAAGTATGTTTTCATAAGCTGAACACGCCACAATCATCTGATAAAATTATCTATGACGGAGGTCTGCAAAACCCTCAACGCAGGGCAGGGGCGTATCTTACAGAAGATGAACGCTACCTGGTACTAACAACTTCGGTGAGTACAACCGGTAATGAACTTTACATCCGCGACCTGGCCGATCCGAAAGGAACTTTTATTCCTGCGGTAACAAATTTTGAAAACAATCACAGCGTAATTGATAATGATGGAACGAGATTAATTATCCGAACCAACCTGAACGCGCCCAATGGCAGAATCGTTGAAGTGGATGTGAAAAATCCTGCCCCGGAAAACTGGAAAGACATTATTTCAGAAGCTGAAGAACCAATTCAAAGTGTAAGCACGGCCGGGCATAAACTGTTTGTTGGTTATTTGAAGGATGCGAAGTCGCAAATCAAACAATACAGCAACAAAGGAAACCTTGAGCGGGAGATTGAACTTCCGGGTATAGGCTCGGCCGGGGGATTTGGCGGCAAGTGGGAAGATACAGATGTGTACTATACGTTTACCTCCTTCACATACCCGCCCACAATTTTTAAATATAACATTTCATCTGGCAAATCAACCGAGTACAGACGCCCGCAAGTGGGTTTCAATCCTGAAGATTATGAAACCAAACAGATATTCTATACCAGCAAGGACGGCACTCGTATCCCCATGTTTATAGTTTATAAAAAAGGTATTGAACGGAATGGAAAAAATCCTGCGTGGTTATATGCGTATGGCGGATTTAACATTTCGCAAACACCTTCTTTCAGCGCATCGCGAATTGTGTGGCTTGAAAATGGTGGCGTGTATGCTCTGCCCAATCTGCGAGGAGGCGGAGAGTATGGCAAAAAATGGCACGATGCAGGCACAAAAATGAACAAGCAAAATGTGTTTGATGATTTTATTGCAGCGGGCGAATACCTGATTGCTGAGAAATATACATCAAGCGAAAAACTGGCCATTGCAGGCGGCTCAAATGGCGGCTTGCTGGTTGGGGCAACCATGACGCAACGCCCTGATTTGGCTAAAGTCGCATTTCCTGCGGTGGGTGTAATGGATATGTTGCGCTATCATAAATTTACAGTAGGTGCAGCCTGGGCGTATGATTACGGAATGGCTGATGATTCAAAAGAAATGTTTGAGTATCTGCGCAACTACTCTCCTGTTCATGCACTAAAACCGGGTGTTGCCTATCCGGCCACACTTGTTACAACTGCCGACCATGACGACCGTGTTGTGCCTGCACATTCGTTCAAGTTTGCCGCTACGTTACAGGAAAATCATTCCGGAAATAACCCCGTGTTAATACGTGTTGATGTTAAGTCGGGGCACGGTTCATCTAACCTGTCAAAAGCGCTTGATGCAACCGCAGATCAGTATTCCTTTGCCTGGTATAATATGGGCGTAGTTCCTCCGTTGGCAAAGGGAGATATGTAATTAAGTGTTTTAATTTTTTGTGAGAAAGGCCGCCCCTGATGGGGCGGTCTTTTTTTGTAGATAGCTGTGTCTATTCAGCTCCCACACTCTCATTCCACTCATACACCTTGTCGGCAATGCCTATGAGGAGGTTAGGGTCTTTTTCCAGGGCGTTGCCAATCACGATCATGTCGGCTCCGGCCTCTAATGCGGTAAGCGCTTTTTGAGGTGTGTTAATGCCACCCCCCACAATTAACGGTGTGTGTATGGATTTACGCACGGCATTAATCATACGCGCATTAATTTCTTTTTCGGCACCGCTGCCGGCATCTAAGTACATTACCTGTAAGCCAAGCATTTCACCGGCCATAGCCGTGCAGGCTGCTAATGAATATTTATCATCGGGTATGGGCGTGGTGTTGCTGATGTATGCCACCGAAGTAGTGCGACCTGAACTGATGAGCATATAGCCCGTAGAGATTACCTCTAAACGTGTATTGCGCACAATAGGCGCAGCCACCACGTGCTGGCCGATTAATAATTCAGGATTCCTGCCCGAGATCAGCGACAAAAATAAAAGGCCGTCTGCCGAGGGCTCTATCTGTATGGAGTTACCGGGAAATAAAATAACCGGCAGGTTTACGCTTTGTTTGATTTCCCGGACAATATCAGAGAGATTGGTAGTGGTAACGAGGCTGCCGCCAACAAAAAAATAATTAATGCAGTTTTCGCTGGCTAAGTTGATGAGGTGTTGCAGGCCGGAGGCATCGGCAACTTTATCAGGGTCAATTAAAACCGCAATGGACTTTTTACCCAGCTTCTGTTTTTCTTTCAGCGTGTCAAGAATTTTCATCCGCTTTCTTTAATAACCGGGCTTGTAAGTATTCCATCAGTTTTTCTTTGGCGAGGTCGAGCAGCAGCACGGTTGCTTGTGTAGCCACGGCTGTGCCGATTTGGCGCAGTATGGCTGACGGGCCGGATTCTTCTTCATCCTCGTCATTATCTTCAATGCCGGTTGCTTCTACTCCTTTTATTTTAGCCTTTGCCTTGTGGCCTTTACGCTTTTTTTTGGATGAAAATCCGCGCACCAGGAAATAGGTAAGCGCAAGCGCACCACCAATGATGACCGCGTTGGTTAATACTTCTTCTGTGCGGTCGGTAATATCGTGCATTTCACTCTTAATTTCCTGTCGCTGTTGTGCTGCTTTTTTAAGCAACTGACTTTTTACCAGGTCATCCGTTTCCATCTTGATCCTTTTTTTGCCTGAATGATTTTTTTATTTCCTGTTCAATTCTTTGCCCGATTGGTTCGCGAAAGAAAATCAGGATGAGCACCAATAGTAAATAAACGCCCGCTACAATACCAAACCCGCCATATACGCCCACTGCTTCGGCAAGCAGGTATGCAGCCGTAACACTTAAAAACAGGATGAACAAAGCAAAGAAGATGACAATCACGCCAACAATGGCTACCTTAGCCATAGCGCGGGCGATGTCTTCTTTCAACTCGTGTTTCACTAACTCCAGCCGGGTTTCGATGTACCCGGTTAAGTTGTCAACCAGTCCTTCCAGTTTAAAAAATTTCAACAGTGTTTCTTTCAGCATATTTCCATGTTACAGATGTACAAGGTAAGCAAAGGTCGGAACTTTCAGGGATTCAAAAAACAGCTATTTCAGCTTAAATTAAAGACCCAACTCCTGCACCGCCATCCAGGCCATAAGCCCAGGACCGATGGAAAGCGCATCTTCGTCAATATTGAATGTGGGCGTGTGAACATACGAAGTAATGCCCTTGGCTTCGTTGCGTGTGCCTAACCGATAGAAGGATGCCGGAACTACCTGCGAGTAATAGGCAAAATCTTCGCTGCCTAACGTAATGTCAATCTCCACAACATTATCTTTTCCTATATATTCTTCCGCAGCCTGACGGATACGCTTAGTTACTTCAGGGTTGTTCTGCAAAAATGGGTAGCCGTGCGAAATTTTTACTTCGCATTTTCCGCCCATGCTTTCGGCCAGGGTTTTTGCCATCGTTTCAATTTTTTTCAATCCTTCTTTGCGCCAGGGTTCATCCATCGCACGAAATGTCCCGGAAATAGTAACTTCATTCGGGATGATGTTGGTTGCGCCATCGGCTATCACTTTTCCGAATGTGAGTACCGTTGGTTGTTTGGGCGATGCATTGCGGCTGATAACCTGTTGCAAGGCGATGATGATATGCGAGGCAATCACCACCGGGTCGATAGTTAGTTCAGGTGTGGCGCCATGCCCGCCTTTACCAATTACTTTTAAAAAAATTTCATCGCTGCTGGCCATATACATGCCTTCACGAAACCCGATTTTACCAACAGGCAACACTGGGAATACATGCTGCCCGATGATGGAGGCGGGTACAGGATTTTCAAGTACGCCTTCTTTAATCATGAACGAAGCACCCCCCGGGTTTTTTTCTTCGCCCGGCTGAAAAATCAACCGCACCGTTCCCTCAAATTCATTTTTTATTTCATTCAGTATGCGTGCCGTGCCCAACAGGGAAGCAGTGTGCACATCGTGTCCGCAGGCGTGCATGACGCCATCGTTTTTTGATTTGTATTCAACATCATTCGCCTCTTGTATGGGCAGCGCATCCATATCGGCACGAAGGGCAATGGTTTTTTTCTCTGGATTTCTCCCTTTGATTTCCGCTACTACACCGGTCTGCGCTACGCCTTCTGTTGGTGTTATGCCAAACGATTTCAGTTGCGCGGCAACATATTGCGCGGTATTAAATTCCTGGTACGATAGTTCGGGGTTTGCGTGAAGATGCCTGCGCATGCTCACAACTTCTTTTGCATACTCCGCTGAGCGCGATTTGATTTTTTCCAACAGGTTCATGAGTTCAAAAATACATTACTAAACTGAAAACCTGTTCAACCTTGGTTGAAACTGTACGATTTCAGTTCAGGGAAATCTTGTCGGGGATGAGAATGGCGTTAGGGAAGGCTTGCTTTATTGTTTCGTAATCTTTCTGTGCCTGGAGGCGGTTAAAATACCGCCCCACCTTTACCCGGAAGTTAGGCTGAAGATACTGCACTTCGGCTTCCATTTCGGGTATGCGAATGGTAGCATCTTTTTTTGTGTTAAGCGCATCTTCGCGTTTGGTTCCGTAGTAAATCTGGATAGTAAATCCATCAACAGCCCTGCGGTTCAGGTTAAGTCTGTCGATGCTGTCAAGCACGGTATCAACCTGTTTGTTTACGGTAAATTTTGGCTCAACGTACACGTTGGGGTTTCGGGTTGAACCGTTTTCTGTTACGGTGTCAATCGTAACAGGCTCTTCCTTCGTTGGCCGCAAGGCCGACAAATCTTCATGATACCTTCCACCCTGGGTTGACGAAGTGGTTTTCTGAACGGGTTTACACCCTTCAAAAGCTATAAGTAAAGCCAGCGCACTAAAAAGGAAAATCCGGTTCATCAGTCAATAAGTATACAACGATTATTTAAAACGTCCTCTTCTACTTTTTTGTATTTCACATCCCGTAATATACGGCCATCGGTATATTGCACCGATACTTTGTCGTTACGATTTGCAACTTTTTGCGATTTGGCCGGCATTACTTTCTCCTGGGGCGGTCTGTCGGTTTGTGCAGCAGGCTGGTTGCCACCACTCAGTAATGAGCGCGACTCCTCTTTTTGTTCGTTAAAACGCTGCCTGCCTCTGGTAGCACGGGCTTCTTCTAAGTTTCCGGCTTCCTGTGCAGGAATGTCGGCCTTTATCAGGAAGGAAACAGTTTCTTCATTCACCTTGCCGATGAAACGTTTGAAGAGCTCAAAGCCTTCAAACTTGTAAATCAACAGCGGGTCTTTCTGTTCATACACGGCCGTTTGCACAGATTGTTTCAAATCGTCCATGTCGCGCAGATGTTCTTTCCAAAGCTGGTCGATGATTGCAAGCGCTATCATCTTTTCCATCGAATGCGTCAGTTCGGCATTGTTGGTTTCAACTGCTTTTTTCAGGTTGGCCACCACGCCAATATTTTTTGCACCATCCGTAAAGGGCACCAATATATTCTCAACGGTAGCTCCACGATTTTTATAGATATCTTTAATTACCGGCAGGGCTTTTTCGGCTACCCGCTTATTCTTGTTACGATAATGCTCTAATGCTTTTGTATAAAGGTCGTTAGCTAATTTTGCTTCGGTTCCTTTTTCAAAATCATCTTTACTGATTTCGTAATCGAGGCCAAGTATGCTGAGTGCATTTAACCGCAGGCTTTCATAATCGTTGGCGGCTTTGGCAGAGGTTACCAGTTCATCGGTGATGTCGTTGAGCATGTTAAGAATGTCAAGCTCCAGGCGCTCGCCATACAAGGCATTTTTTCTGCGTTTGTAAATTACTTCGCGTTGCGAGTTCATCACGTTGTCGTATTCGAGCAACCGTTTACGAATACCGAAGTTGTTTTCTTCTACTTTTTTCTGTGCGCGTTCAATGGAGCTGGTTACCATCGAATGTTGAATCACTTCACCTTCTTTCAACCCAAGGCGGTCCATAATACGGGCAATGCGTTCGGGCATGAACAGGCGCATGAGGTTGTCTTCCAGCGAAACATAGAACTGCGAAGAACCCGGGTCGCCCTGGCGGCCTGAACGTCCGCGCAACTGGCGGTCAACCCTGCGCGACTCGTGGCGTTCTGTGCCGATGATAGCCAACCCACCGGCAGCACGCGATTCGGGCGTAAGTTTAATGTCTGTACCACGACCGGCCATGTTGGTAGCAATGGTTACCGTTCCAGGCTTACCGGCCTCCGCCACAATATCGGCTTCGCGCTGGTGTTGCTTGGCATTCAGTACCTGGTGTTTAATCTTGCGTATTTGCAGCATCCGGCTTACCAACTCCGAAATTTCTACGGAAGTAGTACCCACCAATACAGGCCGACCCTGCTCGGTGAGTTTTACAATTTCATCTGCAACAGCATTAAATTTTTCGCGCACAGTTTTGTACACGAGGTCATCCTGGTCTTTGCGTGTGATAGGGCGATTGGTAGGGATAGTGACAACATCTAATTTATAAATATCCCAAAATTCCCCTGCTTCTGTTTCCGCAGTACCGGTCATGCCGGCAAGCTTGTGATACATGCGGAAATAATTTTGCAGGGTGATAGTGGCGTATGTTTGCGTGGCATCTTCCACTTTCACGTTTTCTTTTGCTTCAATGGCCTGGTGCAAGCCATCGGAGTAGCGCCTGCCATCCAACACCCGACCGGTCTGCTCGTCAACAATTTTTACTTTACCATCAACGATGATATACTCCGTGTCTTTTTCAAAAAGTGTGTAGGCTTTCAGCAACTGGTTTACGCTGTGAATGCGTTGCGATTTTACCTGGTAGTCACGAATGATTTCTTCTTTTTTCTGAAAACGATCGGCATCGCCAAGCGAAGTATCGTTCTCTATTTTATTCAGCTCGGTTCCTATCTCCGGAAGGATAAAGAATTTCGGGTCTTCGCCTTCACCGGTAATCAAGTCGATACCTTTTTCCGTAAGGTCAACGCTGTTATCTTTTTCATCGATGATAAAAAACAACGGCTTATCGGCTTCCGGCATATTGCGTTTGTTGTCCTGCAAGTAGAAGTTTTCGGTTTTTTGCAGAACGGCTTTAATACCAGGTTCGCTCAGGTATTTAATAAGAGGCTTGTTTTTGGGTAATCCGCGAAAAGCGCGAAACAAAGCAAGCCCGCCATCTTTTTCGTTTCCATCACCAATTTGTTTTTTGGCCTGGATAAGATAGTCGGCTACTAATTTTTTCTGTGCTTCTACTAATTTGAATATGCGCGGCTTGAGGTCGTAAAATTCGTGTTCATCGCCTTTTGGTATCGGGCCGGAAATAATCAACGGGGTACGGGCTTCATCAATCAACACGCTGTCCACCTCATCTACCATAGCATAGTGGTGGCCGCGCTGCACAAGTTCTTGCGGGTCGCGCGCCATGTTATCGCGCAGGTAATCGAAACCAAATTCGTTATTGGTGCCATAAGTAATATCGGCTAAGTAGGCATTCCTTCGTGCAATGGAGTTGGGTTCGTGTTTGTCCACGCAATCCACACGCATACCATGAAATTGAAATAACGGAGCCATCCACTCGCTGTCGCGAACGGAGAGGTAGTTGTTTACAGTAACTACGTGAACGCCTCGCCTGGCAAGCGCATTTAAAAAGGCAGGGAATGTGGCCACCAATGTTTTTCCTTCACCGGTTGCCATTTCTGAAATTTTTCCTTCGTGCAGCACAATGCCCCCGATGATTTGCACATCGTAATGCACCATGTCCCACGTCATCAGGTTGCCGGCAGCAACCCATTGGTTGTGCCACAAGGCTTTGTCGCCTTCAATTTTTACGTGCTGGAATTTGGCCGCAAACTCGCGATCCATGTCGTTGGCCGTTACTTCAATAACGCTGTTTTCTTTTAGGCGCCTGGCGGTTTCGCGCACGATGGCGAATGTTTTGGGCAAAACTTTTAACAGAACTTTTTCAAGTTCCTTGTTGCGGTCGAGTTCAAGTTTATCAATTTCCGCAAAAATGGATTCCTTCTCGCTGATGTCGAGTTCGGGGTTTTCTTCAATCCGTTTGTGAAGAGCGGCAAGCTGGTCGTCAATATTTTTCAGAAAGGCGTTTATTTCGTTCTGCACCTCTACGGTTTTGTTGCGCAACTGGTCGTGGGTTAATGCTCCAAGCTGGCTTTCTTCCTGCTTGGTTTGCTCCACTAAGGGCATAATGCGCTTGATGTCCTTTTCTGATTTTGTACCGAAAATTTTCGCAATGAATTGTAGCATATCGTAACGTAGTCCTAAAGTCTGTGCCTGAACATATTTAACTACAGGCAAAAGAGGGTCAAAGTTAAGTTGTTTTTCGCGTTCAGCCTATCCCTAACCCCATGTATAGGCAGGCGGCAAGTGGGTTTGCGGGGTGCAATAATGGCTCCAACAGGCCTTTAATAGCAGATTTGGTCGGGCAGCTACCATTTTTGGCAGTTCCCACCCCGAAAATGGCAGTAATCAGAACTCAAAAGTTCCCTCAAACACTTTTTTGGCAGGGCCGTTCAGGAAAATATTGGTGAAGGTTGAGGCGTCTGCGCTTTGTTCAAATTCTATGGATAGCTCGCCACCCCGCACTTTTACGGTTATGGGCGAGGTATAGCCTTTGCGGGATGCCGCTAAAGATGCAGCCGTAGCACCCGTGCCGCACGAAAGGGTTTCGTTTTCAACGCCCCGTTCGTAGGTGCGCATAAAAATGGTGTTGTTGGGTTGAAGTTCAACGAAGTTTACGTTGGCTCCTTCCTTAAACTGTTTGTCGTAGCGCAGTTTTCGTCCTTCGTCAAACACCGGGTAATGCTGCACGTCATCAACAAAACAAACCAGGTGTGGCGAACCGGTATTCATAAAAAAATTACCCCCGGTTTCGGTTATCTCGTGCACGTCCATCATGCGCATACGAATGTTTCCGGAAGGCTGAAGTTCGGCATCGTGCAAGCCATCGTAGGCATTGAAAGAAGTTTTATTGCTGATGATGCCCAGCGTTGACGCGAATTGTATGCCCGCGCGACTGCCGTTTCCGCACAAGCCTTGTGAGCCATCGCTGTTGAAATAGTTTAAGTTGAAATCAGCGTTTGGATGCTGCTCGATAAGAATGAGGCCATCTGCACCAATGCCAAATTTGCGGTCGCAAAGTTGTGCAATCTGGTCGGTAGAGAAAGAGAACGCACCCGATCGGTTGTCTATCAGGATAAAGTCGTTGCCTGTGGCCTGGTATTTTGTGAAAGGTATTTTCATTTGGAAACTTAGGTATTGGGGCTTAGGTGTTGGGGGTTGGGTTTCTAAGCCCTAAGCCTAACACCTGATTCCTATTTCACTTCTTCGTAGTCTATGTATTCACCGCCTTTATAGCCCTTACGTTTTTCTTTCGGGGGCGCTGTGTCAATGTTAACATTACCGCCTGCACGTTTGTTCATATTCGGATTGGAATCCCCCTGTTTAACCCCGCTTACAAACACACGAAACAAGCCGAGCTTGTAGAGCACATAAAAAATCAACACAAAAATCAGAAAAAGGCGCAGCATAGCATTATTTTAAATCGCGGGCTTTAACCCGAACAATCTTTCCGTTTTTGGAGATGACAAGTTCGCCATCTTCTTTTTTGGTTTTTTCGATGAGTCGTTTGACTGCAAGAATAACCCCCTCAGTTATTTTTTCACTTACTTCCTGAAACTGTGTGCTCATGAGATAATCTTTTCCAAATATCGTTATTAATGACAACAAAATCATCATCTTCTCCTCTTGCAATCAATTCAGGTAATGATGCTGAATTATCGTAAACCAACCAGGTATGAGTTAAACGTAAATAAAGAGTAAAAAAGTTTTTCAGACCTCTGAAATACCTCCTTACGATGATGTCGTCAGGGATATTATGCCCACCATTCGCGACTCTGAATTTTACCCGTTCTTTTGCCAATTCCGGAGATTCCAACCAAAAAAAAATCAAGGTTACTTTATAGCCTTTAGAAAGAGCCGTTTTTATTACTGTGGTGTAGCTTTTAGTTGAAAGAGTTGTTTCAAATGCAAAATCAACGCCTTCTTCAATCAGCTCCTTTATCCGGTTCAGCATTATTCTTCCGGCCTGGAATGAAACACGTTCAGGTTGAAAAGGAGAAATTCCTCTGGCTATCTCATCGGCATTAACAAACTCTCTGCAATTAAGCATTTCAGGCAACACGGTATAGGCTGCCGTTGTTTTTCCCGCACCATTGCAACCACCAATGATATACAGGTTAGGCATATTCTTATCTGCTTAAATACAAATTCCGTTCACTGTAAATCTTCAGGAAGTAGTCATCCATCAGGTCGTCAATAAAATAAATGGCCTCCCCGGTAGATTTCATTTCCGGGCCAAGCTCCTTATTTACGTCCGGAAACTTATTAAACGAGAATACAGGCTCTTTAATAGCGTATCCTTTCTTTACAGGACGAAATTTAAAGTCTTTTATTTTCTTTTCGCCCAACATTACTTTGGTAGCGTAGTTTACATAAGGCTCGTCATACGCTTTGCAGATGAACGGCACCGTGCGCGAAGCACGCGGGTTTGCCTCAATGATATACACCTTGTCGTTTTTCACTGCAAACTGAATGTTAATCAGCCCTACGGTTTTTAAGGCTACAGCAATGCGTTGTGTGTAGGTTTCAATCTGCTTCATCACAAAATCGCCCAGGTTGTAGGGAGGCAATACGGCATACGAGTCACCGGAATGAATACCGGCAGGTTCGATATGCTGCATTACACCAATAACGTACACATTCTCTCCATCGCAGATGGCATCGGCTTCGGCTTCAATGGCGCCATCTAAAAAGTGATCCAGCAACACCTTGTTTTCGGGCAGGTGTTTCCAGATGTCGATGATGTGGTCTTCAAGTTCTTTTTCGTTAATCACGATTTTCATGCTTTGCCCACCCAGCACATACGAAGGACGAACGAGGAGTGGAAAGCCAATGGTTTTAGAAACCTCAAGGGCTTCGTCTGCATTAGTGGCAACACCAAATTCAGGATACGGAATGTTTAATTCTTTTAACAACGTTGAAAAACTTCCGCGGTCTTCGGCAAGGTCAAGCGCTTCAAAAGATGTTCCGATAATTTTTATCCCGTACTTGTGCAGCTTCTCGGCAAGTTTCAATGCAGTTTGTCCGCCTAACTGAACAATTACACCTTCCGGCTTTTCATGCTGGATGATGTCCCACAAATGCTCCCAGAAAACCGGTTCAAAATAAAGTTTATCGGCAATATCAAAGTCGGTAGAAACTGTTTCGGGGTTGCAGTTAATCATGATAGCTTCATAGCCGCACTCTTTGGCAGCTAACACACCATGCACGCAGGAGTAGTCGAACTCAATTCCCTGACCAATGCGGTTCGGGCCTGAACCCAACACAATAATTTTCTTCTTGTTAGAAACAACAGATTCGTTTTCAGTATCGAACGTAGAGTAATAGTACGGGGTGTTGGCTTCAAATTCAGCCGAGCATGTATCGACTAATTTGAACACACGGTTAACACCCATTGTTCTGCGTTTTTCGTGCACTTCACTTTCCAGGCAATCAACAATGTGCGCAATCTGCCGGTCGGCAAATCCTCTTTCTTTGGCTTTGCGCATTAACTCAACCGGTATGGTATCAAGTTTATATTTCTCAATCTCGTGTTCAATCTCAACCAGTTCCCACACCTGTTCCAAAAACCACTTGTCGATTTTTGTCAGGTTCTGAATGGTTTTCATGGAGATGCCCAACTTCATGGCATCGTAAATATGAAAGAGCCTGTTCCAGCTTGGATTCTCTAAGCTGTACAGCAATTCATTGCGGTTTGTGTTTTCTTTTCCATCGGCTCCTAAACCATTACGTCTTATCTCTAACGACTGACAGGCTTTTTGTAAGGCTTCCTGAAAATTTCTGCCGATGCCCATAACCTCGCCAACCGATTTCATTTGAAGGCCCAGCTTACGGTTGGCGCCATGAAACTTGTCGAAATTCCAGCGCGGAATTTTTACAATCACGTAATCCAATGCGGGTTCAAAATAGGCAGTGGTCGTTCCGGTTATGGCATTCTTCAGTTCATCAAGATTGTATCCGATGGCAAGTTTCGCAGCCACTTTCGCAATCGGGTAACCCGTTGCCTTTGAAGCCAGCGCAGATGAACGCGATACACGCGGGTTGATTTCAATCCCGATGATGTCGTCATTTTCAGGATTTACGGAAAACTGAACGTTGCAACCTCCGGCAAACTGGCCGATGCCATTCATCATTTTAATGGCTAAGTTGCGCATATTTTGATAAACGGTATCCGGGAGTGTCATGGCGGGCGCTACGGTTATTGAGTCACCGGTATGCACGCCCATCGGGTCAAAGTTTTCGATGGAGCAGATGATAATCACGTTACCTTTTCCATCGCGCAGCAATTCCAACTCGTACTCCTTCCAACCCAGAATGCTCTGTTCAACCAATACTTCGTGAATCGGGGAAGCGTGCAAGCCGCGATTTAATGCCTCGTCAAACTCTTCGGGTTTATGTACAAATCCGCCACCGGTACCGCCCAATGTAAAGGAGGGGCGGATTACCAACGGAAACCCAATTTCTTGCGCAATTTCTTTTCCTTGTAAAAATGATGTGGCCGTTGATCCTTTACACACGCCTACACCCAACTCCAGCATTTTCAACCTGAATTTCTCGCGGTCTTCTGTGGTTTCAATAGCATTGATGTCCACGCCAATTATCCGAACACCGAAGTGTTGCCAGATTCCCGCCTTATCGCACTCGATACAAAGATTCAGGGCTGTTTGGCCGCCCATAGTAGGCAGTACGGCATCGATGTTGTGTTTTTCTAATATTTCGCGGATAGATTTTTTTGTAAGGGGCTTGAGGTACACGTGGTCGGCTGTGACCTTGTCCGTCATGATAGTGGCCGGATTGGAGTTGATCAGCACTACTTCGATACCCTCTTCGCGGAGGGAGCGTGATGCCTGCGAACCGGAATAATCAAATTCGCAAGCCTGACCAATAATAATAGGGCCGCTACCGATAATCAGAACGGAGCGAATACTTCTGTCTCTGGGCATGTTTGATGGAGTGGATAAATTAGCGCCTGCTGCCCGTACGGACAGGGTAAGGCAGGGCAAAAATAAGCCCCATGCACCGTAGGTACAAAGGAAAGGAAATAAAAAACCCTGACGGAGTTGTCAGGGTTTTGGGGTTATTGTGTTTTGATGATTTTGCGGAGAATTCTTCCTCCGGAACCACCCTGTATAGTAACAATGTACATGCCGGATGGGAGGCCGGATAGGTCAAGCTGATGTTTTGTACTGTCAGATGAAGGAGGGAGCGTTACCGATTGTAACGATTGCCCCTGGAGATTCAGCAAGCCTATTTGTATTGCTGAAAAAGTCGGTTCATCAATTTCAATTTGAAGTAGTTGATTGGCTACCGGGTTCGGGTAGATGTTGATAGAGGAATTCAATTGTTCGATTGATGTAACCGGATCTTGTATAAACAAGTTGTCGATTGCCCAACCCCAACCATTTATCGTCTCATTGGCAAACAAGCGAAAACGAATCAGCACATTATCGCCCGATTGAAAATTACCACTGGCAGTCATGTCGATAACCCTTGTTCTGAACATGGAAGCATTGCCGTTAGCTCCCGAATTAAAAGCAACTAACCAGGAAGACAACCCGCCAACAATATCATAGCCATCCAAAAACCTGCTCCAGGTTTCACCGCCATTTTTAGAGCCTTCTACAATCACGTAATCTTTGAAGTTGGGATTTCCAAAAACCACCCCCGTATTATGTCCTTCAACGATTACCACTTCATCGAAACGGATAAGCGTATTGGAAGAGCCAATGGTTATGGGTTTGGTTAAGATAAATTGAAAGGATGAGGTTTTATCCAATCCAATACCATTCGGATAAAAATGTTCGGAATGAATGGCTCCGTTATCAAACCCGGCAGGTTGTGCTATGCTGAAAAAGTTACCAATGAAATCGGTAGTTGGGGTGTTGAATGTATTTGAATATGTATGAACCGGTGTGCCGAAATTTACCACAGGTATTTTCAGGAAGTTGCCTGAAGGCGGGAAGAAACTTTCATTACCCGTTGCATCTTCAGCAATGATTCTATAATGGATCACATCACCGGCAGTCAGCGTGTTTACACCGATTATGGGAAGTTCGTACTCGTCTCCTATCGGATTAAGCGGCATTTCTTCGGTTACAGGATCATCATCGTTCACCCCAATTTCAACCCGGACAGCCGTAATACCGCTGGCATCATTTACGGTGAAGTTCAGGTTGAAGGTTTCTGTGCCTGTGGTTACATAGTCTAAGTGATCATGCAAAATTTGCGGAGGTGTATCATCAACCTGAATTCTCAGGTTGTCAATAGCCCAGCCCCAGCCAACGGCAAAGGGATCGCTGAAAAGTCTGAACCGAATAACTACTTCGTCATCGGGATTAAATTTGTTAAGCAAGCTTAGTGTACGGGTGCGGAAAAGAGAAGGATCACCAGTGGCAGTTGAATTGTTTCCTGATGTTGAACTATTGTAGCGAGTAAGCCAAACTGAATGCACACGCGAATCGTATCCATCGGCAACGGGCACCCATGTAATACCACCATCTTTTGAGCCTTCAACTATAACATAATCCCAAAATTGATCATCACCGAATACGGTGCCTGGCTCACCCGGTTCAACCAATACAATTTCATCAAACACTATTGTGGCCAGGTCGGCATTTGCATTTACCCGTACGGGGATTTTGAGTTGGTACACCAGGTTCAATTGATTGTTGGGTTGTCCGTTACCTTGCGGATAAGGGTGAACGGTATGAATTGCCGGATCTGAAAACCCGGTTGGTTGTGTAATGCTGAAACCATCACCAAAAAAATCATTGGATGGTGAATTGAAATTATTGGCGTATGAATCCTGTGTTGGCTCAAGACCCACTACGTTTACAAGGTGATAATCTTTGTCTGATGGTGAGAATGTTTTGTTTCCACCGGGTGTGGCTGTAGCTTGATCGATAGCGGTAATGCGGTAGGAGAGTACATCATCAATGGCTAATCCTGCACCCAGGTTAATGGTTGCAAGGTAATCAGCGTTTGACTGAAGCACTAACGGAATGTTGCCTTGCGGAACGTTGTTGATCAGGTACTCAACAGAGGCAGCCGCAATGCCGATGTTATCGGTTATCCGGGCCTCAATGTCAAAATTGGTTTCGCTATCTAAGATAAAAGCTTTGGGGGTATGAGTGATTACCGGGGGTTCTGTATCCGGGCCAACCGAGAAGATATAGAAATACTGTTCCTGTTCTTCTCCGATACTAACAAGCTTACCGGGACTTACATACTCACGGTCTGCATTATTTTTTACAGCTATGTAATACCCGTAATTGCGGGCAATTCCGCTTGATGGAATTTCTCCCGAAAATTCATTCGGGTTTCCGGTTGGTGTCATGGCCACCGAAGTGAAGGTTGTGCCATCCAATGTATAATTTAACTGCACACTTGTGTTATTATATCCGTTGTCCGCATCAATACTCACAACAACTGTATAGGGGCCGGCAATATCTTCAGTATCACTTAATGGCTGATGTACAATGCGCACAATTTCCCAACCCATGTGTTTAAGCATGTTCAGAGCGACACCAGGGTTATGAATTTTTTCCTGTGATGCTATTTGAGGTGTCATCAGCGCGTTGTCTGTGCCATTGTATGTGCTTTCATTCAAATGTGCTATGCTTGACCCGCCACTAAACTGAGTGGGAGCATAAAGTTGAGTGTTTGCTTCGGGTAGAAAATTATAGAACAGGTTGTTGCCGGTAAGCAGGCCTGCCAGTTCGGTTGATGGTGAAGAACCAGTCTCAATCAGGTTTAACGTGGCCCCTCCGGTTTCAATAGGAACATCATATATAAACGGCAATCCTGTTCCCCATCCATTAAACCTGCCTTGATTGTTTTCAATTCTAAAGTCATCATAAAACCCTAATCCGTGCCCGATTTCATGAAGCACTACGGTTATTAAATCATGTTTTCCCGGATCAGGTGCTGTGGATGGATCGTAATGCCAATCGAAATTACTGTTGAACTGTGCGTAAATATCAGGATCGCTTCCGTTAAAGTTTGCCCCGGCTATTTTTTCCGCCAACGCCACAGGATACCACACATCGAGTTTTTGAGCACCGGAGAAATTGCGATAAAGCGTAGCGGGGTTTGCGCCCCCTAATGTAGTAGCAGAGAGTACCGTCCAGGTTGCTTGTATACGAATCGGAACTGATGATGTGATAAGCGAGCCCCAAATATCTACGGCATACTGAAAGGCGTTTTTAGCCTCCTCAGAAAAACCAATATAGGTAACTTCTATGTTTGCTGTTTTGGTTCGGGCACCAGGGTTGTTTTTCCATTGAAGAAACTCGGCTGGAGGAGGCACAATATGTGGATGATCTTTGTCGGCCGCAAAGCAAACGGTACCATTTTCAGGCTTCATGCTCTCCATTCTAAGTGCCGGACGTTGATTTTGCAGGGTTTGACCGTAGCTATCAACTATTGAGAACAGAGCTATTCCCGCAAGCGCCAATCTGTAAAGTGTTTTCATTAATTAAAGCTGTTAATCTTGACTCTTTTCCCACCTTAAGTTTAAATGGGAAAGCTAAAGTTAAGGAAAATTATATCATCCCCCGCGCCTTTAACTCCAGGTATTTGTTTATGGTATTTACTGTAAGCTGTTCGGGAGGGGTTAAAATGGTTTGAATCCCTGATTTCTGAAGTTCTTTGGCAATCAGTTTTTTGTCGTATGCAAATTTTTCGGCTACGGCCTTGTAGTAAATTTCTTTCAGGTCGGTTGCAGGGGTGTTGATAAGGTCGGCCATTTCGGTGTTCTCGAAAAATATTACAACCAATACGTGTTGCTTAGCCAAACTTCTTAAAAAGGGCAATTGCCGCTGCATACTGTACAGCGATTCAAAATTGGTGAACAACAATAACAAACTCCGTTGTGTGATTTTTCTTCGGATATGACTGTATAACATCGAAAAATCAGATTCGCGATAACCGGTTTTCTGGTTATACAAAACTTCCTGTACCTGGCCCATTTGCCGGTTACTGCGACTGGCCGGCAGTGTTGTGTTTACCGTATCCTGAAAGGTAATTAATCCGGCCTTGTCGGATTTACGGATGGCAATGTTGCTTATCACCAAACTTGCATTGATGGCGTAATCCATCAGGCTTAAACCGTTGAAGGGCATCTGCATTACCCGGCTTTTATCGATGAGGGAGTACACCTGTTGCGAGCGTTCATCCTGATAATGATTTACCATCAGGTTTGAACGTCTGGCCGTAGCTTTCCAGTTGATTGTGCGGATGTCATCGCCTTGTATGTATTCTTTAATCAACTCAAACTCCATGTTTTGCCCTATGCGTCTGATTTTTTTCACACCTGTTTCGGTTAGCCGGTTTGAAATAGCCAGCAACTCGTACCTGCGCATTTGAATATAAGAAGGATATACCGGCACGAGCGCATCTTGCGAAAACCTGAACCTGCGTTTTAATAACCCCAACGGTGAGGTTACAAATACATTCACGGCACCAAAAGAATACTCGCCTCGTTTTACAGGCCGTAGCGAATAGGTAATGGTTTTGCTTTCGCGTGGCGTAAGGCGTATTGAAAAATTAAGGTTGCGCTTTTGAAATTGATGAGGAATTTCATCAATGATGTTCAGGGAAGCATTAAACGGATAAAAATTTTCAAGATAAATCCGGATTTCATTTTCATCACCGTTCGAAAGTTTTTCGGGTGTAAACCTGTACCCGTACATTCCTCTGCGCGTGCGGAAAAGAAGTAACGCATCGGTTATAACGGCTGCAATCAGCACCAGGAATAATAGTTTTGGAATAATGACAAACCCCTTTAGAGCAAAACTTAGAATAAAGCACAGCACCACTGCTATAATGGCAGCGAATAACCGGTTATTCAGATAAAGGTTCTTCAGGTTTTTCATTATTTCGTGTAGCCTTAGCGCGGCACTTCCACTTTGTCTGCTATTTGCCTGATTACATCATCGGTAGTAATGCCCTCCATTTCCTTGTCGGGGGTAAGCATAATGCGATGACGCAGCACGGGGAACGCAACAAGTTTCACATCTTCGGGCGTTACAAAATCGCGACCGTTAATGGCTGCGTATGCTTTGGAGCTGTTGAGCAACGCTACGGACGCACGTGGTGATGCGCCCAGGAAAAGCGCAGGGTTGTTGCGGGTTTCGTGAACAATCTCGGCAATGTATTTCATCAGATTTTCTTCTACATGAATTTGCTGAACGGCACTGCGATATTGTTTTATTTTTTCGGCACTCAACACGGCCTTCACTTCTTCCAATGGTGTGTGCCCTTTCCGCTGGTGATGACCGCTGATGATAGAAAACTCCTGGTCGAGTGTAGGATAGTGCACTACTATTTTGAAGAGGAAGCGGTCTAACTGAGCTTCAGGCAGCCGGTATGTTCCTTCGTGTTCAACCGGGTTTTGTGTGGCCACTACCATGTACGGATGTTCCATCCGGTAGGTAGTGCCATCGGCAGTAATCTGGCGTTCTTCCATTACTTCAAACAACGCAGCTTGTGTTTTAGCCGGGGCGCGGTTTATTTCATCTATCAGTACAATGTTGGAAAAGATTGGCCCGGCTTTGAATTCAAAGGCCGAATTTTTCATGTTGAAAACGGAAGTACCGATTACATCCGAGGGCATCAGGTCGGGGGTGAACTGAATGCGGTTGAACTTAACGTCTATTACACGCGATAATAATTTCGCGGTAAGCGTTTTAGCAACGCCCGGTACGCCTTCAATCAGTACGTGGCCGTCAGCCAATACAGAGGTTACCAATAAGTCAACCATTTCCTGCTGGCCAACAATTACCTGCCCTATTTCTTCGCGTATTTTTTTTACGCTTTCATTCAGGGCTGTTAGATCAACGCGGTTTTCAAAAATATTTTCTTCCATAATTAAATTGTATAATCTGATTTGCAATCTTTCTTTTGTGCGAAAAGTTACTGTTTAAACTTGTTCAATCGTTTATTAAGTTCTTTTAACTCTGTTTCGGTGATAGTGCTTTTTTCCTGTATATGCTGTATAAGCACAAAAAGTTTACGTACGTCTTCTTCGGGGTTGCCTGTTTTACGCGCAACGGTTTGGATAACCTCATCAGTGGCATGGTGCGCATTAACGCCATGATTTGACCTTAATTGTTCCAGGAAAAACGCAATTCGTTTTTCTGCAATGTTCTTATGGTCGGCAGACTGGTAGTACAGGTTGCCAATAGTTTTTGTAAACTCAACCGAAGTGTTTGATAATGGCTTGATAACAGGAATAATACGTTGCCTGCGTCTTGCTTCAAAAATCATAAAAAGCAACACGCTGAGTATAGCAATGTAGTAAGCCCACTTCAACGGTTCATTGGTTAGTATAAACCGGAGCGGTGTGCGGGCTTCCATTCTTCCCAAATGATAAAACTCCGTCCAGTACGTAGGCCGGTTGGGCAAATGCGAAAGCGACAACGAAGCAAACTCTGCGTTTCGTTTGTGTAGCAAATAGACGTTTGTAAAGGCAAAGGGGGTTGAGTTCAGGTACAGAAAACCTTTGCCCCACGCAACTTTAATGGTTACGGCCAGGCCAAGGTCGTTGGCGGCTACAACCTGTGTGCGCAGGGTATCAACTTCATCAAAATAATTGTGCAGGTTTTTCGTGGGAAACTCATAGGCGTGTTTCCTTTTCACCTGCTTGTTTCTGAACATTATATCCGTTGTGTCGTTTCTGTTAATGAGGTTGCTGAAATTACTATCGAACAAATAATCGGAGGTATTGATTGAAAGTGTATCCGCGAAAGCGCCATAGAAATATTGCGCAGAAATAAAGGCTGTTCCGCCTTTCTCAATATTTCTCAATAGCGCTTCCGTGTCTTCTTTTCCTGGTGAAAAGCTGGTAGAAATAGTTAAAAAGTTTACGGGCGTAGTAACGGTATCAAACAACTCGTACACGGTGTAATAACTTTGGTTTATGGGTTGCCTTGGAAACAGTGCGCCAATAAGTTGGTTTAACGCATACGCGCCAAACGGATTTTTATCGTTGTGATGATAGGTAACCGTCCAGTCAAGGTTGCGTGGCGACATCAACTTGAGCGCGAGATAAAGAATTATCGCTGAAGAGAGGTAGAGAATATATTTCCAGTCTTTGCGCACGGTTTATACGTTGGTTTTCCAGTCGTTATACAAGTCGTTTGCTTTTTTATAAAGCGCTTCATTGATGATGAAGTTGCCATACCAGGCATACTCAAAATAAAAATTCAATTCGTTAAAGCCGGTTTTAAGATTTTGAGCGGTGAGTTCGTTCAGGTAATCGTGGTTAGTTTTACCGGGCTGCCATAAAATATGCTGTTTGTCTGCCAAAAGTTTGAGCGATTTCAGAAACAACAACCGGATAGCAAGCCGGTATTCGTTTTTTTGAAGCGCATCATTAATCAATGTATCGAAATCCATGGCGTGAATGTCTTCATCTAACACACCGTGTGGTATGGCTGCCCGTTTGCCGGTGTAAAACATATTGAGTGCGTCTACTTTCAAGAGCCGCAGAATGACATAGATGAGCACAATGGCTGAAAGAATAACAATAAAAATGTTGAACCAGTTGGCAGAAACAGCGGCATTAAATAGTGAACTTATTAAATTATTCAGCCACCGCTTGAACCGCTCCCAGAGATTAACGGCAGAAGGACTTCTTCCATACTCCATGTCGGGGTCGGCTTTTAGTGTGTTCAGAACGTCTTCATCTAATTGCCTGATTTCAACCTTAGTGGTATCAGGTAATACTCTATTGTCAATACTTTTTGAAAACGCATTGATGTGAATTAAAAGAATTACAACAGAAAGGACACTAATACGATTCATCAGATTTTTGAACTGGCTCGGAAGTTCCTATTGAGTCTATTCTTTGTAGTAGACCCTTTGATTCCTTTGTTTCAACAAGGCTGTAATATTGAAACGACATGCCGATTAATTGGAAACTGTACAGAATTATTGTAAGAATTATAAAAATAATAAAACAAATAGAGATTATTATCTCAAGATAAAGCGGCAAATCAAACGAAGGGGCACTCCCTGTATCAATATTGTGAAACATATAGATAATCATAACCACATACACGGGGATAATAAATATAAAACTAATGATGTTTGCCATGAGATTTATCACTAAATGAAAACCAGTTGAGGGTAACCAATAACCTTTTAAAAGAGTGAATGACCGACCAACGGAATCAACAATGCTTTTCTTTTCATATAAAGTTATCAGCATTGTGAGGATAAAGAACATGCCTAATATGGCAGAAAGAAACATTAGAAACAGTTGTCCAACAAGCGGAATAAAGGCAGCAATAAAAGCAAGCGGAATCAGTATAATCATTGCCGGTATGAAGATAACGAAGAAGGAACCGAAGTAATTCAAACTTGTTCGCCAAAAATCTTCGCGACATTTTGACCAGATATAGCTGACATCATCAAGTTTCGATTTATCAGTCTGATACACCAATACAATATTTTTCGATATACAGAGAAGGAGAACAACCCCAAAAAAGGATATTACTAAAAGTAATAGTCCGCTGATTACAAACTCAAAGATGAAACTTTCAGCTATAGATTCATTTGCCACTGAATTTTTAATCAAGTTAAATGCCCTGCCAATGAGATGAATAACGACACCAGCGATAATAATTAATGCGGGGCCGGTTAGATAAAAAATACTTTTTATAAGGGGTTTAAAATTTACCCTGATAAAATCTACCGTAACATGAATCAGTTCACTAAATGTTCTTTTTTTAAGGAACTCAATTTCGGGTTTATTCTCTGTTTTCATAAGTGTACTTTACCAATTTATAAGGATAAACAACAAAGTAATGTATAATTAACCATGCCGACAATCCGATGATGAAGGTTTTTATGCTCCAGTGCATAAAGGCATAGCGTGTAACAAACGATTCGATAGCCCCGGCCAAAATGAAAAACGGGATTAGGCCCATCACAATTTTTACTCCCTTTAACATGCCTTGTTTAAAGGAAGCGAAGCGCGAATAAGTGCCCGGAAACAAAAAGCTGTTGCCCATTACCAGCCCGGCAGCACCGGCAATAACAATAACCGATAGTTCAATGGTGCCGTGAAGCATAATTACGGCAAACGCCTGCCCGGCTAATCCTTTTTTAAGGAAGAAAGAATAAATAGCACCTACCATAACCCCGTTACTGAAAAGAATATAACCGGTGCCCAACGAAAAGAAAAGCCCGGCTACAAAAGCAAAAAATGAAACCTTAATATTGTTAAACGTAATGGCAAAAAACATATCGGCTTGCCCCATGCTACTGAACACGGCCGTGGGGTTTCCTTTTTCAATGTTTTCGAGTGTCATGTTTACGTACGCATCACTAAGAATAAGCCGTGCAAAGGTTTCATCATAATATGCCGAAATGGTACCGATTAAAATTGAAATAGTGAAGATAAGAAACGCATACAGCAATTGCTTACGCGACTCGTACATAATGCCCGGCAATTCGTATTTCCAGAACGTAACAAAACGGTTCTTCTCTTCCTTTTTGTTCTTGTAAATCTCTAAGTGAATTTTAGAGGCAAGGTTGTTCAGGTATGTGGTTACGCGACTCTTCGGGTATTGGGTGCGTGCAAACGACAGGTCGTCAGTAAGCTGAATAAAAATCTCCGCCAGCCGGTCGGGGTGAGGCGGAGTTTTGCCGGTCAGAACTTGTTCAATTTCCTGCCAGCGTTGCTGATTACGTTTTACAAAGGCGGCCTCTCTCACGGGGTTAGGGTTACGGGTTGCGAGTTACGGGTTTCGCGGTGATAACCCGTAACCCGCAACTCGACTTACTTTTCAGAAACTTCAATCACTTTATTCCAAACGCGCCACACATTTTTGTAACAGATTTTTTCAATATCTTCCGGGGAATACCCTCTGCGCAACAGTTCGTAAATCAGGTTCGGGTATTGCGATACATCTTTTAACCCTGTGGGCAGGGTATCGCCCACGCCATCAAAATCCGAACCGAAACCAACATAATCTACACCGGCCAGTTCCACTGCACGGTCAATGTGATCGGCTACGGTTTTAACATCCGCGTAAAGCGAAGGGTTTTCTTTCCTGAATTCTTCAATGATAGATTCGGCAAGCGGGTCGCGCATCTTCAGTCCTTTTTCTTCAAGAATGGCCTGGAGCTTCGCCCGGTTTTCATTATTGGTTTTCGTAACCTCCGAGTCTAAAAATGCAGAGCCAAAGCTGATTTGAATAACGCCACCGTTTTCTTTTAATGCCACCACCATCTCATCAGACATATTCCGTAACCAGCCGGGCGTGAAATGACGAAGCGAAGAGTGTGACGCAATAACGGGCGCCTTTGTAATCTTCAACACATCGTAAAAAGTGCTGTCGGAAACGTGCGATATGTCAACCATAATACCTACACGATTCATTTCGCGAACTACCTCCTCGCCAAACGGGCTTAATCCGTTCCAGGTGTTCAGCGTATCGTACGAGGAGTCACATATCTGGTTGTCTTTGCTGTGGGTAAGCGTTACGTAGCGGATGCCGCGGTTGTAAAAGTATTTTACATTGGCAATGTCGTGGCCAATCGGGGCACCGTTTTCCATGCCCATAGGCAGGGCAATTCTTCCGGCTTTAAAATGGGCATCCACCTCGGCAGGCGTACCGGCCAGCCCGAATTTATCGGGGTGCGCATCGGCAATACCGCGAACCATATCAATCAATGAGTCGGCAAGAACTTTACCCATATCGGGTTTAAGCTGGTTGCTTGCGGGTATGTAAATGGACATGAAGGGAGCATCTAATCCGCCTTTTTTGGCGCGTTCATAATCAAAGTCGCCATCATCCGATTGGATGGGAATGCCTAAGAACTCCTTTTCCAGCCGGAAGTTTATCACCTTCAGCCGATAGGGAAGGTCAACGTGCCCATCGGTAATAATATAGGCTTGTGCCAGCGAGTCGGCCACCTTACGCAGGGCTTCTTCGGGCAGTGCGGTGTAATCAATTTTTTCTTTTGTGCCACAGGCCGCAGCTAACAGCAGTATGGCAATCATTAAATTTCTACTTTGCATGGAATTAAGTTTTGTGATGTTACGCAAAACAACAAATAATACGTCATTGCGAGGGAGGAACGACCGAAGCAATCTCGATTTTTGTTCTGTAAAACGGGATTGCTTCGCTGTCGCTCGCAATGACGAGTATCGTTTTGTGTAACATCAGTTAAGTTTGTTCAATATTATTGATTTTTCAAAGGGATGCAAACCGTTAGTGTACGAACCACCCAGAATGTTGTTATAGAATACCCTGTGGCCAGTTTGGGCGACCGTATTCTGGCCTATTTATTAGATGTATTTATTATAGTAGCCTACGTTATCCTCATAATTCTTTTTCTGATATATGCAGAAGTAACCTCAACCGCCATTATTATCGGGCTTATTACCATACCGGTTTTCCTGTACCACCTCTTGTTCGAGGTTTTCATGAACGGGCAAAGTCCGGGAAAGCGGCAAATGAAGATTAAAGTGGTGCGGTTGGACGGCACGCCTGCTACTATTGGCAATTATATTATTCGCTGGCTGTTGCGGTTAATTGAAATTGACATCATGTCGGGTGCGATTGCCTTGCTCACCATTGCCATAAACGGCAAAGGGCAGCGCGTAGGCGATATAGCTGCCGGTACAACCGTGGTTAAGCTTGTAAAGCAAGAGGCAGTAACGGCAAAAGAGGTGTTTACCTTAACAGAAGAAAACTACACACCCGTTTTTCAGCAGGCTATTCAATTGAATGATAGCGATATTGAATTAATTCAGCAGGCCCTTGAGGTAAACCGTACCACCGGAAACATACAACCGGTAATGGCGGTAACCGAAAAAGTGAAGAGCAGCCTGGGGGTGCAGACAGATATGCCGCCTGTAAAATTTTTATACACAATAGTTAAAGATTACGGCCACATCACAGCCGGTAAATAAATGCACGAAGCATTGCCCACATACACATCGTCACAATTAGCGCTGCGTAACGGACAGGATAAACCTGCGGTTTGGGTAGCTTTTCGTGGGCTGATATATGACGTAACGGATTCGCGGTTATGGAAAACAGGTAAGCACTATGAGCATTGGGCAGGACAGGATCTTACCGATGAATTGAAAGACGCGCCCCACACCGATAAGGTTTTCGATAAATTTACGGTGATAGGCCGTTTGGTAAACACTTGAAGTTACTGATTCAATCCCAGGTTTATATTGCACTGATTGCCGTTGCATTTTCAGTGGAAACGGAATTGCTGTTATATCAACCACTTGAGTTACATCCCTATCACTTCCTTGTTTTCTTGGCAACGTTTCTTGTTTACAATATAAGTCGGGTTGCTATAAAACCGATGCAAAGTCCGTTCACAGTGTTTATGGTTGCTTTGGCATTAGCCGCGATAGTTTTAGTTGGTGTTGGTTTTTGGGCCAGATGGCAGGTGCTTGTCATGCTTACTCCGTTAGCTTTCTTGTCGTTGTTGTATGCCTTCCCGGTTGTTCCGTTTAACAAACGTTTTGTTACACTCCGGTCAATTCCATATATAAAAATTTTTGTTATTACGATAGTCTGGAGTTTAGCCACCGTATTGCTGCCGGTTGTGCGCATTCAGCAAGTTATCGACATACACGTTTTGCTGATTTTTATTGAGCGCATGATTTTCGTTTTTGTGCTTGCCCTGATGTTCGATATATGCGATATGGAAACCGACCGGTTAAGCGGACTTAAAACAATACCGTTGCTATTGGGCAAGGCCGCATCGCAAAAACTTTGTAAAGGGTTATTGATTCTTTTTTTGCTGATAACGGGTATTCATTACGGGCAAACCATTCCGGTAGTATTACCAGCCATGCTTCTTTCGGCAGCGGGCGCTTTTTTTCTTGTTGATTATACGGGTTTCAGTAGCAAGCCCGTGTATCTTGCCTGGGTTGATGGCATGATGTTGCTTCAGGCCGTGCTGTTGTTTTTTTGTTTACACCTTTCCGGTAAGATGGTGTAATCATTTATTAACTTGTAGCCATGATTTTGATTGCAGATAGCGGAGCCTCCAAAACCGACTGGCGTATGCTCCATCTCGATGGCACTATCGAACAAGCCCAATGCCTTGGGTATAATCCGTATTATCAACCCATTGACCAGTTCGACCGCGAAGTGCGCGAAGTGCTGGTTCCGCAGGTTAAACAACCGGTAAGTAAAATTTTCTATTACGGCACCGGCTGTTCGTCCGATAAAAACAGGCAGATGATTCGTACTGCCTTAGAGCGTTATTTTACCGATGCGCACATTGAAGTGTGGCACGATTTACTGGCTGCCGCACGCGCCCTTTGCGGGCAAGAACCCGGCATTGCCTGTATTTTGGGCACGGGCGCCAACTCATGCTATTATGATGGCGTTCGTATTGCCGATAATGTTACATCACTCGGCTATGTATTGGGCGATGAAGGTTCGGGCGCCTGGATGGGAAAAAGAATTATTGCCGATTACCTGCGCAGGGATTTGCCCGAAAAACTCTGGGATCATTTCAAGAAAAGATTTCCGATGGAGCGGGACGAAATATTAAGCCGGGTGTACAGCCAGGAAATGCCCGGACGTTTTTTGGGAAGTTTTTCACATTTTATTTTTCAGCATTTAAAAGAACCGTATTGTTACAAATTAGTGTACGATGGCTTTAGTGAGTTTATGGAAAAGAACGTGATGCGATACGAAAAATACAGCGAACTGAAAGTTCACTTTGTAGGCTCGGTAGCGTTTTACTTTAGCGACATTTTACGCCAGGTTGCCAACGACAAGGGCGTTACACTAAAAAATATTCTGGAAAGCCCCATTGCCGGGCTAACCTTGTATCACAATAAAGACCGCGCATAGCCATGTCAACTACCGAATCATCATCGCACTACAACCACTTAGAAAAGATGAGCACACGCGAGTTGCTGGTGAACATCAATTGTGAGGATAAAACCATTCCGGATGCCATAGAAAAAGTAATACCGCAAATCGGAAAGCTGGTAGAAGTAATTGTTGAAAAGATGAAAGGCGGAGGCCGCCTGTTCTACATCGGTGCGGGCACCAGCGGAAGGTTGGGCATTGTAGATGCCAGCGAAATTCCGCCCACGTATGGTATGCCACACGGAAAAGTAATTGGGATTATTGCCGGTGGCGATCAGGCCATACGGAAAGCCGTTGAACATGCAGAAGACGACCGCGCCCAGGCGTGGAAGGATTTGCAACAGTTTAACATTACACCCGCTGACGTGCTGATAGGAATTGCCGCTTCAGGAAAAACACCTTATGTAATAGGCGGCTTACAGGATGCGCGAAGTCATGGTATTGTAACGGCATGCATAGTTTGTAACGCTGGTACAGAAGTGGCAAAACATGCCGATTATCCGGTTGAGGTTATCGTGGGGCCTGAATTTGTTACCGGCAGCACACGCATGAAGGCAGGTACTGCGCAAAAACTTGTATTGAACATGATTTCCACAACCACCATGATCCGGCTGGGCCGGGTTAAAGGAAACAAGATGGTGGATATGTTGCTAAGCAACAACAAGTTGATTGATCGTGGTGCACGCATGATTATGGAAGAGTTGGGTGTTGATCAGCAAAAGGCAGAAGCCTTGTTAAAAGAGTTTGGCAACGTGCGCAAGGCGATTGATAGCTACACCGGTCATGCATGACATCGAACCGTTTTCAAATTGGCTGAAATATTACAATTCGTCTGAAGACAGCCGCTCGCCATTTTTTGAAAAGACGTATAACTTCGATCAGTATTCCGACACCATTTACGGGTATTATATCGACCCCGCATGGGATTTTATGGGTTCGGAAACACTCTATATAAAAATACTCTACACCGATTACCACACGGGTGTAACGGTTATTGAATTTCTGGGCGAGTGGAACGATGCCATCAACAATGATATCATGCACCTGAAGCGCAACATTATTGATGAGCAACTTGCTGCCGGTATTTCAAAATTTATCCTGATTGGCGAAAATATTTTGAATTTTCATGGCGCAGATGATTCGTATTACGAAGAGTGGTTTGATGAAGTGGAGGATACCGATGAACGGGAATTCCCCGGTTGGATAGCCGCAGTTTCCTTCCCGGATTTTATCCAGGACGAATTCCGCAAGTATCGTATCGACCAGTATGTGAATATGGGCGGCACATTGCAGATTGGCAATTGGCGCACCATGCACCCCCGCACGTTTACGGAAGCCGTTGAAACCTTAATTTTAAGACGGTTAACGTAAGCTATAAATTTTTTTAAAGATTAAAGTGTTATTTTTTGCGTGAAGGCTTTAACTTTCTTTCTCAATCCAAAAAGCAATGCACCAATCCGTTCCCGAAAAAATTCCCGTTAAAATTTTTAAATCCTCCGAGGATGCCTCTATTTATGTAGCTAAAGAAATAGCCGCCCTGATAAGGACGCGACAGAAACAGGGTAAACCTTGTGTGCTGGGGCTTGCCACAGGCTCATCGCCAACACGGGTGTATGCCGAACTTATCAGGCTGCATGAGCAAGAAGGATTGAGTTTCAAAAATGTTCATACGTTTAACTTAGATGAGTATTACCCTATGCAACCGGATTCACTTCAGAGTTATGTCCGGTTTATGAAGGAGTATCTTTTCGATTATATCGATATACCAAAGAAGAATATTCACATCCCGTCCGGCACTATCGCTAAAAATAAGATTGCCGAGTTTTGCCGCTCTTACGATAAACTGATTGAACAGGCTGGAGGAATTGATTTACAAATATTGGGTGTAGGCCGTACCGGGCACATTGGGTTCAATGAACCCGGCTCCAGCGAAAAATCAGGCACACGATTAATAACCCTCGACCATGTTACCCGCATGGATGCGGCCAGCGATTTTTTTGGCGAAGAGAACGTTCCGCGCAATGCACTTACGATGGGGGTGGGTACTATCTTAAAATCCAGACGTATTATTATGATGGCCTGGGGCGAAGGCAAAGCGGCAATCGTTCAGCGTGCCGTTGAAGGCCCGGTGTCCGACCAACTCCCGGCTTCGTTTCTGCAACACCATGCCAATGTGCAGGTTATTCTTGATGAGGCCTCATCGGCAGAGCTTACAAAAATTAAAACACCGTGGTTGCTGGATGCACAACAAACGTGGACAGAAAAGAAAATACGCAAAGCGGTAGTTTGGTTATGCCAGAAATTAAACAAACCTGTTTTGAAACTAACCAATGCCGATTACAATGAACACGGCATGGGTGATATTGTAACGGAGTTTGGCTCGGCATACCAGGTAAACATAAAAATATTCAATGAGCTTCAGCACACCATAACCGGTTGGCCGGGTGGCAAGCCCCGTGCCGATGACTCGCATCGGCCTGAACGGGCAAAACCTTTTCCCAAACGTGTTATCATTTTTTCGCCACATCCTGATGATGACGTGATTTCTATGGGCGGCACGTTTCTGCGGTTGGTTGATCAAGGGCATGATGTTCATGTGGCTTACCAGACGTCCGGTAACATTGCCGTGTTTGATGATGACGTAGTTCGCTTTGCAGATTTTGTTAACGACTTCAGTGGTCAGTTTGGATTTACAAAAGCAAAAAGCGAACAGCTTTATAAAAAAGTGCGCACATCGTTAAACAACAAACGCCCCGGCCAGGTAGATAGCCCCGAAGTGATGCTGATAAAAGCATTGATAAGACGAGGCGAAGCGAAGGCCGGCTGCCGGTATGTTGGTATTCCCGAAACCAATGTTCATTTTTTAGATATGCCTTTTTATGAAACCGGGCTTGTGAAGAAAAAACCATTGAGTGATAAAGACATCACCATTATTACAGATCTTCTTGAAGATGTTAAGCCACACCAGGTATATGCAGCCGGTGATTTGTCCGACCCGCACGGAACACACCGCGTTTGTTTATCGGCAATTTTTCAGGCCATTGATAGGTTAAAGAAAAAGGCGTGGATGAAGAACTGTTATGTATGGCTTTACCGTGGTGCGTGGCAGGAATGGGACATCGACCAGATTGAAATGGCGGTACCGCTTAGCCCGGAAGAATTGTTGCGAAAGCGCAGGGCAATTTTTAAGCATCAATCGCAAAAAGACAGCGCGTTGTTTCCGGGAACAGATGCACGCGAGTTTTGGGTAAGGGCCGAAGAAAGAAACCGCGCAACAGCCAACGCTTATGACCAGCTTGGCCTTGCTGAGTATGAAGCCATTGAAGCTTTTGTGCGTTATACGTTTTAGAGATGCCTTAATATGAGGGGTATCCGCTTTAAATCCTAAAATTAGGATGTTTTAAACTTACAGCGTTTAACCTCACCCCCAACAGAGATTTGAGACTTTACTGAAATATCCGTCCCCCCTCTCCCACGGGAGAGGGGGACAACGCCTTTGTATAATTTGCAGAATCATTATTGGGGGAGAGGTCAACAAAGCAGCACGCTTTCGTTTCATTAATTAGGACTGCATGCGGATAGTCATATTTTTTAATCACACCAATTCAAAACTTAGTTGCACGTTGTTTACCAAAGCTTCTGCCGGAACTAAGTATTGTCGTTTTGATTTTACTTCAGCACAAAGAAAGCGCGTGCGCCTTAATTTTCCTTTTTTAAATGTGCGACCATTAAGTTGAAAGATGCTTCCTTCGGTTAACGATGAAAGTACAATGTGGAGGTGTGCATTCCGGTCGTGTTCGCGCAACACCTGGGTTAGTGCTACATCGGCAAAGGTGCTGGCCATAGGTTGCTCCATGTGGCTGGTGAGCAAGGCAAAAACCCTTTCGGGAAAAATTTCTGTTGTAAGAACGGGTTGCAATATTTGTTTGAATGTTTGTTGCCAGTAAGTTCCATGTGGCTCAACACGATTGCCCACTTGCTGATGGACATGATGATGCGCAACTTCATGAATGTAGGTAATCAGAAACAAGTATGGGTTCAGGTCTTCATTTACCGTAATGCGAACCGGCTCGCCAGGCTTACAAGTGAAATCGCCAATTTTGGTTTGCCGGCTTTTGGTTATATGCAACCGGAAGGGTTTTTCTTTCCAAAGCGAAAAGCAATAGGCAACAGCTTGCGCTGGAATGTGACGTGATAGTATGGATAAAACCTGTTCTTCGTTCATGAAATGTAATCGGGCGAAAATAAAAAAAGGCTTTAGATTTTCTAAAGCCTCTTTACATGCGGTTTTACTGTTGCTTATTCAGCGTCAGTAGAATCAGTTTCAGCTTCAACTTCTTCTTCAGTAGAATCAGCTTCAACTTCCTCTTCAGGTGCAGGAGCAACTTCTTCAGTTTCAGGCGTGGTTGCAGCTTCTTCAGCCTTCTGGCCGCCACAAGCTACAAACGCAAATGCGAAACCGCATACAGCTAACAATGCGATTAATTTTTTCATAGTTTACAGGTTTTTGTTTTTAATAAGGTGCAAATATACAACGATCTGATTTTTAACACTAAGCGTGTAAGTTTTTTATTTCTTTCTGAAGATTAATCGCACCGGGACACCTTCAAAATCAAAGTGTTCACGGATTTTATTCTCCAAATAACGCTCGTAAGCGGGCTGAATGTACTGTGGCAGGTTGCAAAAGAACGCAATCGATGGAAATCGGGCATTTACCTGCGTAATGTACTTTATCTGGATAAATTTACCTTTTATCGCGGCAGGCGGGTATCGCTCGATTTCGGGTAGCAAGGTATCATTCAGCGTTGAGGTAGGGATTTTCTTGGTTTTGTTCTCATACACCTGAACGGCCTTCTCGATGACCTGAAAAATGCGCTGTTTGTTTAAAGCCGAGGAGAAAATGATGGGGATATAGTCGATCGGAGCTAATTTCTCCAAAATTTCCCGTTTAAAGGTATCTGCTGTTTTGGAGTCTTTCTCTACCAAGTCCCACTTATTTACCATAATCACCATGCCTTTCCCCTGCCGCTGGGCAAGGCTGATGATATTTACATCTTGCGATTCAATTTTCCGTTCGGCATCCAACACTACAATACACACATCGCTTTCTTCCAGCGCACGTAATGACCGGAGCACGGAGTAAAACTCAACATCTTCACGAACCTTGCTTTTCTTGCGGATTCCGGCCGTATCAATCAGGATGAAATTTTTTCCATACATTTTATAATGACTATGTATGGCATCGCGTGTGGTTCCGGCTTCATCGGTAACAATACTTCTTTCTGTTCCTAATAGCGCATTCAGCAACGATGACTTACCAACATTTGGTCTTCCCAGGATGGAGATTTTTGGAATACCGGCATTAGGGTCTTCAATGCCTTCGCTGGGAAATACGTTTACAAGCTCATCCAACAGCTCACCTGTTCCACTTCCGTTTTCTGCCGATATCGGGTAAACTTCACCCATACCTAATTCATAAAATTCAAGTGCATGCGTTGATTTTTCAGGCGTGTCGGCTTTGTTGGCTGCGATAAAAACGGGCTTCTTCGATGCGCGGATAACGTTGGCGAAATCTTTATCGAAACCGGTTAGCCCGTCTTTACAATCAACAACAAAAATTACTGCGGTAGATTCGTCAATGGCCATAGCCACCTGCTTCCTAATCTCCGATTCAAATTTATCTTCCGACCCGGTAACGTAACCCCCCGTATCAATCACGGTAAAGTAACGCCCCGTCCATTCGGCATAGCCGTAATGGCGGTCGCGTGTTACCCCCGGAATATCATCCATAATCGCCTGCCGTTTTTCAATCAACCGGTTAAACAAGGTTGACTTACCAACGTTGGGTCTTCCTACTATCGCTACAATGTTTGCCATTTTTTTATCAGGACTTAGGTGTTAGGATTTAGGACTTGGGTGTTAGGACTTGCTCAATGTTTAGAACCGAAAACCTAATTCCCAAGTCCTAACACCTACATGTATCCAAACCTTTTTAATTTATCTTTTTGTTTTCTCCAGTTGTCGGCCACTTTCACATGCGTTTCCAAAAATACCTTTTTGTTGAAGAATGCTTCCATAGCTTGCCGCGATTGTGTGCCTAATTTTTTCAGCATACTGCCGCCTTTGCCGATAATAATTCCTTTTTGCGAGTCGCGCTCCACATAAATTTCGGCCCGCATTTTTATTATATCATCCGTTTCCGAAAATTCAGTAATGGCAACTTCTGTACTGTATGGAACTTCCTGCTCTAAGTTCATAAATATTTTCTCCCGTATTATTTCTCCTGCAAAGAAGCGTTCCGTTTTATCCGACAGTTCGTCTTGCGGAAAGTAGGGCGGATGCTCCGGCATATTCAGGATAATAGTTTCCATTAACAACCCGATGTTTTCGCCCGTAGTTGCCGAAACCGGAAGTATGTTTGAAAGATTGGGCAGGTGTTCTTTCCAGTAGTTGGATTTATCAAGCACCTGCGAACCTTTGGCTAAATCAATTTTATTAATGATTAACAGCACCGGAGTTTGTATTCGCTTAAACCGGTCGAACAGTTCGGGCTCATATTTATCCTCCAGCGCCACCACCAATAAAATCAAATCGGCATCATCCAACGAAACCTTTACGAAATTCATCATGGCTTCGTGCAGGGCATATTTGGGTTCGAGAATGCCAGGCGTATCAGAATACACAACCTGGTAGCTTTCGCCATTTAAAATGCCCATAATGCGGTGCCGTGTAGTTTGCGCTTTTGGCGTGGCAATGGAAAGCTGCTCGCCCACCAGCCTGTTCATCAGGGTAGATTTACCCACATTGGGCTTGCCCACAATGCTTACAAAACCGGACTTAAAGAATTTGGATGACATGCTTTTGTGCAAAAATAGAAAAACCCTGGCGAATTAAATCGGGAGTTTTAGTAGCGGGGACAGGACTCGAACCTGTGTCCGCCAACTGGCGGATATGAGCCCATTTATTTGGTCCCACTCGCTATCAATTCCCGAATAAACACCCTTCCTCTGGCGGACTTTAGTTCGCGCTCACGTTTCAAAGCCCTACTTTTGTCTTCAAACTTTTCAGAGTAAATAAGCACCCAAGGTCTGAACTTTATTGTCCATCCCTTTTTTGCGAGATAATTATGAGAAGCTAATCTTGCCTCAAGGTCTGAAGTAAAGCCTACGTAAATTTTATCAAAAGCTTCAGAGAAAAGAACGTAAACATGATAAGTCATAAAAAAAGCGACCCCATTTAATGGGGTCGCTTTCAGGTTAGTAGCGGGGACAGGACTCGAACCTGTGACCTTTGGGTTATGAGCCCAACGAGCTACCAACTGCTCCACCCCGCGATTTGGAGCACAAAAATAGAGTTTGCGGGGGTAATAACCAAATCAAAATCAAACACGGGTTAAACACACAATTGATTTCGTAATTTTCAACATTATATTTTGAACATGAACGAATTAGGCAAATCATTACCGGTATCCGAAGCAATAGTAGATAGTGAGCAACGAGCCAACACTGCCGGGAACCCGAACTGTCTTAATTGCGGAGCGCCACTTACCGGTAAGTTCTGTTCGCAATGCGGGCAAAAAGATCTGCCGCGCAGGCAGGCAGTAAGTGATCTTTCATTGAATTTCATCAGCTCGTTTTTCAGTTTCGAGTCGAAGTTTTTTAAAACCTTTGCCAGCTTAGTGCTCAGGCCGGGCATTCTCATTCTTGATTATAACGCAGGCAGACGCGAGCGGCATTACCACCCGGCCCGTATGTATGTGTTTCTGAGTTTTATTCTCTTTTTGATTTTTACGCTTGTTCCCAATGAAGACAAAATAAACCTGACGGAAAACGGAAGGGAAATGACCCGTGAGGAAAAGAAAGCTTTTTTCGACTCGCTGAGTACGAACAGCAGCGTTTACCGAAACCCTGTTCCGGGCGAAAACTACGATCCGAAAACACTTGAAGAATACGATTCTCTTGAAAGGATCAAATCACTGGAAAAACGTGACGGAAGCATTGAACGCTACTTCAAGAAGAAACTCATTACCCTGAAACAACAACGCGGATGGGATGAAAAAACAATCTGGAAAAGTTTTGGCGAAAACATGCAAGCCAACCTGCCCAAGATGGTTTTCTTTCTGCTACCCATCTTTGCGCTTATATTAAAACTGCTTTATGTCCGAAGAGATTTTTACTATTCAGAGCATCTTGTGTTCACCGTGTTCTTTTACGACTTTCTTTTCCTGGCAGGAATATTTAGCTTGTTATTTTCCCTGGTAAGTTGGCTTGAATGGATTAACCTGTTCATTTTCCTGTATGTCAACTTCTACCTCTACAAATCCATGCGCAGGGTATACGGACAATCGCGGTTTAAAACAATCGTTAAATTTCTTTTACTTACGTGGATATTTTTCTTCTGTATTGTTTTTGGATTCGTAATTAATGCGCTGGTAACGTTAATATTGCTGTAATGATTTTTCAGGCAAACCAACCTTTAGCGGAACGTATGCGGCCATCGGCCTTAGATGACCTGGTAGGGCAGGAGCACCTCGTTGGCCCTAATGGTATTATCCGCAAGGCGATTCAGTTAGGAAATATTCCCTCTATGATTTTGTGGGGCCCACCGGGTGTAGGCAAAACAACCATTGCCAATATTATTGCCCATGAAGTAAAGAAACCTTTCTATACGTTAAGTGCCGTTAGTGCCGGTGTGAAAGATGTTCGTGAAGTGATTGAAAAAGCGCGACTATCGGGTAAGTCAATTTTGTTTATTGATGAAATTCACCGGTTTAATAAATCGCAACAAGATGCGCTGCTGGGCGCTGTTGAAAAAGGTGTGATTACATTAATCGGAGCCACAACCGAAAACCCATCGTTTGAAGTAAACTCTGCCTTGCTTTCGCGATGCCAGGTATATACGCTCAAGGCGCTTAACGAGAAAGATTTGCTTAGAATGGTGCATCACGCATTAGTGCATGATGTACAATTAAAGCAACGCGATGTTGAATTAAAAGAGAGCAACGCATTGTTTCAACTTTCTGGTGGCGATGCCCGAAAGGTATTGAACCTGCTGGAATTAGTGGTTGACTCTGAACCTTCCGGCAAGGTGGTCATTACCGATGAACTTGCTACCAATGTAGCGCAAAAGAAAATTGCCATTTATGATAAAAGTGGCGAACAGCACTACGATATTATTTCTGCATTTATAAAATCCATCCGCGGCAGCGACCCTAATGCGGCTATTTATTATCTCGCCCGAATGGTTGAGGGCGGAGAAGATGTAAAGTTCATTGCCCGCAGAATGGTTATACTGGCTTCGGAAGATATAGGCAACGCAAACCCGACTGCGTTGGTAATGGCTACGAATGCTTTTCAGGCTGTGAATGTTATCGGTTACCCGGAAGCGCGGATTATCCTGGCGCAGTGTGCCGTTTATCTGGCCAGTTCGCCAAAAAGCAATGCCAGCTACATGGCCATAGAAGAAGCGTTGCAAAAGGTGCGCGAAACCGGAGATTTGCCTGTGCCATTGGCCGTGAGAAACGCCCCCACAAAACTGATGAAAGAACTGGGGTATGGAAAGGGCTATCAGTATGCGCATAGCTATGAAGGCAATTTTGTAAATATGGAGTTTCTTCCGGATAAAATAAAAGGAACAAAATTTTATGAGCCGGGCAACAATGCACGCGAAGAAGAGTTGAGAAAATACCTGCGTGCATTGTGGAAGGAAAAGTATGGGTATTGAATTAAGAACATAACGGATTGTAATGAAGCACATTGTTTTTGAGTCGTCACCGGGGTTTATGTTGCTGTGCCTTGTAGCCGGTGTTGGTTACGCCTGGTTACTCTACACGAGCAAACATCCGTGGGGAATCGGATTGAACCGCGCCTTGTTCGTGGTGCGTGCCGTTACGGTGTTTCTGCTTACTTTTTTTCTGCTCGGCCCGATAATCCGTCATGCGCAGAACACCTATGAAAAGCCTGTGTTTGTTTTGCTTCAGGATAATTCCTTATCGGTGAAAGAATCAACCGATTCGGTTGTGCGCAATCAATTGGAAGATAAGGTGCATCACTTGCAGTCGGCTTTGGCCGATAAAGGGTATGAAGCGGTAGTAATGAATTTATCGGGTGATGGTTTTGATAAAGCATTTGAGGCGCCTGCTACAAATGTGCACGAAGCATTGCGCGCAATCACCAACCGGTATGAAGGTCGCAATGTTGCGGGAACATTGTTTGTATCGGATGGTATTTACAATACAGGATTATCTCCTGCTTACGGCAACTATGCTTTTCCGGTGTACACCGTTGGTGTGGGCGATACTACACCCCGTGCCGACCTGATGATAAAGAATTTAGTCTATAATAAAGTTGCATACCAGGGAAACAGATTTCCGCTTCGCGTTGAGGTGGCCGTGAAAGGATTTCCGTCAGAGGAAGTAGAAGTATCGTTACGTTTTAAAAATTCGGTTATAGACCGTCAAACCAGGCGCACCACTGGTGATGGCCTGCTTGTGTTTGATTTTCAACCGGAAGCAACCGAACAGGGTATTCAGCGGTGGGATATTCAGGTGGAAACAAAGCCGCAGGAGCAAAACGTGAAAAACAACCGCGCTTCTGTTTTTATTGAAGTGGTGGAAGGAAAGAAAAAGATTTTGGTGGTAGCCGCAGCGCCTCACCCCGACATTAAGGCATTACGTTCTGTAATTGACCTCAATTCAAACTTTGAATTTTTACTACACATCCCCGGATTGGAAGAAACAACATCAGAAAACCTGAAGCCTGAAAATATCGACCTCGCCATCTTTCATCAATCACCCGACCAGCGTGGCCGCACACGCGAATTGTTTCAACGTTTTGCGCGAAGCCGCACTTCCCTGTTTATGATTGTTGGTTCATCTACCGACCTCAACCCGGTAGCGCAGCAGCAACTTCCGTTATTGTTTGAGCAACCACCCCGGCAATTTGATGAAGTAACGCCTGCTGTCAACCCTGCTTTTTTAAACTTCACACTTTCTGCCGAGGTAAATACGGCAGTTGCCGGCTATCCACCGGTGCAGGTTCATTTTGGTAAACTGCTCATGTCACCATCGGCCATACCGGTGTTGTTTCAGCGTGTAGGAAATCTTACAACAGAAAAGCCATTGCTCTATGTTTTGAACGATGACCGCAAAACGGCCATTATGTTGGGCGAAGGTATGTGGCGTTGGAGACTGCATGAATTTTCGCGTACGGAAAAAACAGAAGCCTTTGATGAACTGATTGGGAAACTGGTGCAATTTTTAAGCACTACGGATGACAAACGAAAATTCAGAAGCTACACCACGCAACAACAATTTGCCGATACGGAACCGGTAGTATTTGAAAGCCAGGTGTACAACGATATTTATGAACCCGTTTACGGAAACACCATTAGCCTTGAGCTTACAGATGAACAAGGGAAACGCACACAATACAGTTATATAATAAATCCGGGTAACAGCCGCTATGCTATTACCGGCTTGCGCGAAGGTGTGTACCGGTATCGCGCAGCAACAACACTTGATAGTAAGACAGAAGAAATCCGCGGGCAGTTTTTGGTTTACGAACAGCAAATTGAATTGCAAAACCTTACAGCCGATTTTGATTTGTTGCGTAAGATGGCGCAGATTAGCGGAGGTTCATTCTATACGTTGGCGCAATGGGAGCGTGCGCAGCAAGAACTTTCACGAACAGAAGCACGAAGTGTTATCCGTAGCGAAGAGCGTTACGATTCGCTCATCAACCTGAAATGGATTTTCTTCGCGCTGCTGTTGCTGATTGGTGCAGAGTGGTTTTTACGGAAGTATTTTGGAGGGTATTAGCGTTAGCTACTTAATTTCATCTTCAGTATAGGATAATCCCTGCCCTGGTCGTCTTTATCGGTTCTCCCATACGTTTCAAAGCCGAATTTTTTGTAAAATTCTACGGCATACAGGTTTTGCTCATTCACATCAACTTTGTCGGCATGGAGTTCGGTTAGGGCATACACCATCAACTTCTTTCCCAATCCCTGCCCGATATACGCGGGTGATAAAAAGAGCATTTCTATTTTTTTATCGATAACCCCCATAAATCCCGCAACATTATCTCCGTGCATCAAACAATAAACAGGAATGGCGCTGAAGTCGATGGTCGAAACCAGATCTCTGATTTCTACAAAATCTGAAGGCTTTAAGAAGTCGTGTGTTGCAAGAACAGATTTTTCCCAAACAGAAAATACCTGCTCTTTGTAAATATTGCTGTATGGTTTTATTTCAAATGTTTTCACTTTCGTTGGCAATACCGTTCACGGGAAATTTTAGGCTTATTTAGTAAGCTTGGGGTATCTGCTGTTTGATATGCCTGAGTACCGTCTCCCACAGTTCACCATCATAGTTGACCACCCACACCTTTAAATTTCTCAACAAAGTCACTGATTTTCCGGAATACACTCTGCTTTTTTGTTAGATACTGAGGATTTAAAGGACTCATTTTAGGTAAAAGAGCGTTCAATTCTGTTCCATTTTCGCTGGCAAATTCACGTTTTAAAGAAGCTGTAATATATCGCCTGGCTGCCTCCTCATTCAAATGCTCTTCTGCAATTAATTCTGTAGCTTCTATTTTTTGTTTTTCTTGTGCATACGCGAAAAACGAATCTATAATATTTGCTTTGTCTTGAATAGTGTCAAGGTCTGTTTCATTAATGAAATCAACTACTAAACTTTCTTTTGCCCTATTGCCAATACTGGCGCGAATAACCCTGCGAATTTCCTCTACTAATGCCGTTTTATCTTTAGTTTTTTTGTTATGCTCAAAAATCAATTCAAGAATATAATCAAGGTTTATTTCTTGTGATTTAAGCAGGTCTATTTCAAATACTACATCGTCCCAATCAATGGTTGATTGTTCTGATTCTTTGCCACTTTTCTCACGTCTTAACCATTCACGAATATCATTATAAGTAGAGCGATAATCCTGAATTGTACGTTCCGGCAGAATTTCCACTTCTTGCATGGCAGCTATATCGTCATCTGTTACAAAATAAGCTTCTTTAAATGCCTCAATAGCTTCAGTATCATTTATATCTATTGTTTGGATTGCCTTGAGGTGCGTAAACTCATCGTAGTTCTGCAATATATTTTCTACACGCAGGTACTCACCAAATAGTTTAGAAAACTCTTTCTTATCTTTCTCTGTTACTATTTCATCCGGATTAGGGAATTTTTCATTTAATTCTTTTACCACATCCATATAACCTCTGCGCGCTTCGCCTGTGGCAATGTCTGTAAAGCCTTCCAGATATTCTTTGTAACTCTTTTCAAGCACTACGTTTTTAGTGTTTTTGTCGCCAAAAAGCGTAATGGCATCAATGGTGGCTTTTTCTAAATCACGGAAAGTAACAATGTTTCCAAAGGTTTTTGTAGCGTCATAAATCCGGTTGGTACGTGAAAAAGCCTGCATCAATCCGTGATAACGCAGATTCTTATCCACAAACAGCGTATTCAATGTAGGCGCATCAAAGCCGGTAAGGAACATACCCACTACTATAAGCAAATCAACTTTCTCTTCGGGTGGAAGTTTTTTCTTATCATTACCTTCACCTTTAACACGCTTTCCAAGGTCTTTATAGTAGTTCTCAAACGCTGCGCTATCCACACCATAATTGGTTTTAAACATAGCGTTATAGTCATTAATAGCTTTCGTTAAAAACTCTTTGGCACTGCTATCCATTGCTGAAGGTTCAAAGGTTTCATCAAGGATTTCACCTATTGCGTTCTGTTCTTCATTGGCAGCAAAAGAGAAGATAGTGGCTATTTTTAGCGGCTTATCGCTTTCTTTTTGCAACTTGTTTAATTCCTCATAGTAACACTTGGCAGCATCCACACTACTTACGGCAAACATGGCGTTAAAACCTTTGTTGCCTCCTTGATTTCGGTGTGTCTTTATCCTGAAATTCTGTAAAATGTATTGAGAAATCTCCCTGATACGTTCAGGATGCAGAAAGGCTTTTTTGTTTTCCGCAGCACTTAACTTTTTTTCATCAATTTCTGTTTCAATGCTTTTAAACTGTGGGCGTACATCATTATAATCCACTTTGAATTTTAAGACTTTCTCATCTCTGATGGCATCGGTAATGACATACGAATGTAACTCACGACCAAATACACTTGCAGTCGTTTCCGCACCTAAGGCATTTTGGGGGAATATTGGTGTTCCTGTAAAACCAAATTGATAGAACTTTTTAAACTTCTTTGTCAGGTTCTTTTGCGCTTCACCAAATTGAGAACGATGGGCTTCATCAAAGATGAATACCACTTGCTTTTGATATATGGCTAAATCACCCTCACTTTTCATGAGGTTGTTCAGTTTTTGAATGGTGGTAACGATAATCTTGTTATCGTCTTTTTCGATGTTTCTTTTTAAACCTGCCGTACTATCTGAACCGTTCACGCTATCGGGCGAAAAGCGTTGGTATTCTTTCATGGTTTGATAATCCAAATCTTTACGGTCAACCACAAAAAATACTTTATCGATAAAATCCAATTGCGTGGCTAACCGTGCGGCTTTAAAACTGGTAAGCGTTTTGCCCGAGCCTGTGGTGTGCCAGATGTAACCGCCACTTTCGGGCGCTGACCATTTTTTTGATTGATACGAACTTTCAATTTTCCATAACATGCGTTCGGTTGCTGCAATTTGATACGGTCGCATAATGAGCAGCGTATCGCTCACATCAAAAACCGAATAGGTAAGCAGTACGTGTAACAGTGTTCTTTTTTCAAAAAATGTTGCCGTAAAATCTTTAAGGTCTTTAATCAACGTATTGTCGGCCTTTGCCCAGTTCATGGTAAAGTCGAAACTGTTTTTATTTCGCTGCACGGTGTTGGCAAAATAGCGGCTGTCGGTTCCGTTGGAGATAACAAAAATTTGCAGGTATTTGAAAAGCGAATTTTCACTATTGAAACTTTCTTTGCTGTAACGATGCACCTGGTTAAACGCTTCGCGAATGGCAACACCTCGCTTTTTGAGTTCCACTTGCACCAAAGGCAAACCATTGACTAAAATGGTTACATCGTACCGGTTGGCATGCGTTCCTTTTTGCTCAAATTGTGAGATGACCTGTACTTTATTGCGGGTAACATTCTTTTTATCTACTAAGTAGATGTTTTGGATATGCCCATCATCAAACACAAAATCGTGGATATAGTTGTCGTGTATTTTTCGTGTTTTTTCAACGAGGCTGTCGCTGGGTTTATCCAGATACTCCTCTACAAAACGCGCCCACTCACCATTGGTAAAAACCATGTTGTTGAGTGTTTGCAGTTGCGCACGCACGTTGGCAAGCATGGCTTCCGGTGTGCTGAGGTTGCGCAGGTGTTCGTAGCCCTGATTGGTGAGGTCTTCAATAAATTCACGTTCCAGGGCATGCTCGGTTTGATAACCGGCAGACGGCTCACTCACCATTGAACGTTTGGTGTATTTATCGAGAACGATAAAGTTGTTTGATTCGGCTATAGGTTTATACATGCTCTGTTAATTTAAGCACCAACATTCCGGCAGCTATGGCAATTGCAAAACTTAACAATGTGCCTATCAAAATGTATTCGGTTAGTTTTCTGTCTTTTGATTCTTTTAAATCGCCAAAGCGGAATACAGATTTGGCTGCCAATAAAAAACCGATGCCCTCCCAATTGCCCGTTACCACAAAGGCAAAAACAAACAGGCGCTCTAACATGCCAATGTATTTTCCCGCATCGTTCAAAGACTCATCTTCTTTATCGTTTAATGCCTTTGACCAGTTGTGCATGAGTTCTCTCACCACTATTCCTGATACCATAGTGATGAAAAGCAAAGCAGCCGCATAAATCCAAAAGCCTGCGTTTTCATACCACGCTGTAAAATTTAATTCCGGCTTAAAAAATACTATCCAAAGCGCTGCAATACTGATGATGTGCAAGGCCTGGTCTGTTAAAAACCATTGGGCCTTATTGTTTTCTTTTTGAGCATATAATTTCAAAGCATCGATAATGCCGTGTAAAACCATTACCCATACTGCCAACAGCCATTGCTTACAATCCCACAGCACAAGCATAACCAACAGGCCGTGAATGAGTATGTGCAGGTACAGTTTTAAAGATTTTGCTTTACGGTTCTCTTTTTCTGTTACCCACGATTTGGGTTGCAGCAGAAAATCGCCAATACAATGTGCCAGTATAAGTTTAACGAAGACTATCATTTGATGATAGGTTTAATTTTTTTACGAAACATTTTATCCACTTCCAATATTTCATTCACATTGGCTCTGTTCCACCTGCGACTGACTCCGCTTTGCTGAATGCCTAATTTTTTTCCAATTTCCTCTTGTGTTATATTGGCGTTAGAGAAGATGATTTGCAGAAGCTCTGCCGATGATACCGACCATTTATCCATAAAGACACCGGCTAAACGCAGGTATAGATTCATTTCTTCATCGATGTCTTGCCAGGGTGTTTTTATGCCTAATGTTACATTTTCTTTTTTCAACAGGTCGAATTTTTCGCCTGAATTAATAAAGGCTGTACCGTTACTTTCGGATATGCTTTCGCCCGAATAGGTTTTTTCGCCAATGCCAATTGCCAGGCGAACATCTATGGTACTTATTTTTTTGCGCTCATCCAGCGGCTCTACTTTTTTTATCAGGGCTTTTATTTCCAACGCCTTTTTTAGCGCGTCTTCCACATTGGTGATTTCTACCTGGAAAAAATCGCCCCTGTCCACTTTCCAATCTTTGGGGCTATTGCCCCATGTTGCCAATAGGTTTTTGAGTGGCAACAACCATTTTTCGGGGGTTGCCAACTTTCTTGATGCGATAATATCACCTGTAATAACAGCTATCATGTGCTGATTTTTTCTAATCCAATTATGCAAATGTATAAAACATTCCGTAAATAGGGAATAATTTAAAACATTCCTTGAATGAGGAATAATTTAAAACATTCCTTAAATGGAGAATATCGCTTAAATAAACGATAAATAAAAATATCGTCTAAAGGGACGATAAAATTGAGCGTTCTTATTCATTCTCCATTAAAATCGAGTAATCGATTTCGATAATACGCATACTGTTTCTGCCTCAGCGCTATTTCCCTCGGCAAACCCGCGCTGATGCTGGTAGTGAGCGTATCAAATTTATCTAAGATGGCTACAATACGGGCTTGTTCGGAGAGGGGTGGGATGGGGATTTTGTAGTTTTTTACAATTCCTGAATTTAAATCACCTCTTGCACCTTGTCCAAGACTTTTAAGATTTTTATAGTTTAAACTCACCCAATGAAATACATATCTATATAATGCTTTTTGTGGATTTATTTCTAAACATAAACAGTGTTGATTAGTAGTCAATGGTATTTTGTTAATAGCGGACCTCCCTGCCGTTGCTCCTGAAATTGCTATTATAACACAATTGACAGGAATCCACTTTGCAGCTGTTTCTTTAACAGCTAATTCAGTAATGTTAATCTCAGTAGTTTCTATATCTGAAAACTTAACCTCTTGCGTTCTTAACCAGGGAATAGTTCCGTTATTATAGTACTTTGAATCGCCAGCTCTTGGCGTACTTCCTAAATATGATTTTAAGCTCATCTCCCCCAACGTTTTCCATTCCACGTCACCGTCCTCAAAACTGAGCAACTCCTCCCGATAGTAGTTATACTGTTTTTTTCTTGCTGTAAGCTCTGCTGTAAGCTCTGCTGTAAGCTCTGCTGTAAGCTCTGTGAATTTATCCAGAATACGAACGATTTCTTGTTGAATTTTTAAAGGGGGGATGGGGATTTGAAGTTTTAAAATTTTATCACGCTCAATACTATATGGTACAGCGGTTCTATTTGATATGTCATAAAGATACTGCTGTTTATTCATTAAATAGAAATACAAATATCGGTTCAGAATAATTTCAATGTTTGGATTTAAACAAAAGCAAACATCATTTGCCCAAAATTTTTCTGTCTGCCATTTCACATATCCAGCTGTTCCATATTGTGCAATTGTAATTGTATTAGCTTCTCGATTATATTTATTAATATATCCCATATAACCAGTACCACCGCTCACAACGGGATATTTTCCATCTAACAACAGGTCTTTTTTTGTAACTCTAACACCACGAACAATTTCCGCAACCTCCCCCAGCGCCTTCCACTGCACTTCTGCGCCTTGTAATAGTTTATCGATGTAGTTTAAGCGTTGGTTCATTGTCAGTTATTTCAGGAGTTTGCGTTTATCCATGTCTTGCAGTATGCTCATTTGCTGTATGGCAATTTTATTGAGTTTTACCAGTCGTTCTTTTTGCGGCATTTTTTCGTTAATGAAAAGGGCGTTCAGGTTTTCCATATTGGAAAGGCAAATCAATTGGTTGATGGTAGCGTAATCTCTGATATTTCCTTTCTGGCCGGGGTTTGCTTCGCGCCATTGTTTGGCGGTTGTTCCAAACAACGCTACATTCAGCACATCGGCTTCGCTGGCATAAACAACAGCTATTTGTGCCGGAGAAAGTTCTTTTGGAATAAGGTTGTGTTTAATGGCATCGGTATGGATGTGGTAATTGAGTTTTGCCAGTTCGCGTTTGGCGGTCCAACCCAATTGCTTTTGTTCTTCTTCTTTAAGGCGCTGAAATTCCTTAAAGATGTATAGCTCAAACTCAACCGATATCCAGCTTGCAAATTTGAAAGCGATATCCTTATGAGCGAAAGTGCCGCCATAACGCCCTGATTTTACAATGATACCCAGCGCACCGGTTGAGCGAACCCATTTTAAGGGCGACATGGTAAAAGCATTCAGCCCTGCCTCTTTTTTAAACCCCTCGAATTCGAGGGGTTTAAAACCCGGATTGTAAAGCGTTTCCCAAATGCCAAGAAACTCAATGGTATTGCGATTTCGCATCCAATTACCTATTACCGCACTTGTATCGTCCGTTTTGTGTTTTGCTATATCCGTTAATGAAATGTAATCTTTCTCATCAACCGATATAATCGTAATTTCCGTATCTTTTACATTGATTTTTGCCATGTTCAATTGTCAATTTCATCAATGATTTTATCAATATCGGCACGCAGGGTGTTTATCTTCGCTACCGTTTTTTCAATCTCCGCATTCAATTCGGCTATATCAATTTTCTCCCGGTTGTCTTTTGCTTCTACATAACTGCTCACCGAAAGGTTGTAATCGTTCTCGGCAATTTTTTGGTTGTCTATGGTTTTGGCTACGTGTTCCACATCGTGTTTGCTGTCGAACATGGCCATAATCTTTTCAATGTGTTTGGGTTCAAGCACATTGTTGTTGGTTACTTTTTTAAAGAAATCTTCACCGCTGGCATCGATAAACTGCGTTTTGTTTTCGGTTTTATGTTTGGATAGCACCAAAATATTTACGGCTATACTCGTTCCAAAAAACAAGTTGGGCGCTAACGCGATAACGGTTTCTACAAAGTTATTGTCCACCAAATATTTTCTGATTTTTTGCTCTGCACCACCACGGTAAAAGATGCCGGGGAAACACACAATAGCCGCCCTGCCTCTGCTCGAAAGGTAACTGAGGGCGTGCAGCACAAAAGCAAAATCCGCCTTTGATTTAGGCGCAAGCACACCCGCAGGCGCAAAGCGGTCATCATTAATTAGTGTTGGGTCATCGCTGCCAATCCAGTTGATAGAGTAAGGCGGATTAGAAACAATGGCATCAAAGGGTTTGGCATCTCTTAATTGCGGGTCGCGCAGGGTATCGCCCAACACAATGTTAAACTTGTCGTAGTTGATGTTGTGCAAAAACATATTCATACGAGCCAGGTTGTAAGTCGTGTGGTTTACTTCCTGCCCAAAGAAACCTTCGTCAATAATATGGTTGTCGAAATGTTTTTTGGCTTGCAACAACAACGAACCCGAACCACAAGCAGGGTCGTAAATTTTATTTACGTTGGTTTGCTTGTGCATGGCAAGTTGTGCAATGAGTTTAGAAACGTGTTGCGGTGTAAAAAACTCACCGCCCGATTTTCCTGCATTGGCGGCATAATTGGAAATGAGAAATTCGTAGGCATCGCCAAACAGGTCAATTTGGTTGTCTTCAAAATTTCCGAAGTTCAGTTCTTCCACACCTTTCAATACGGCTGCCAAACGGCTGTTTTTGTTTTCAACGGTATTGCCCAGTCGTGTGCTGGTGGTGTCAAAATCGGCAAACAATCCCTTTATATCTTTTTCGGAAGGATAACCGTTTGCCGAATTTTCAATGGATGCAAAGATGGCTGCTAAGTCCGTATTAAGATTGGAGTTAGTGTTGGCGTTTTTGGCGATGTTTACAAAAAGCTGACTTGGATAAATGAAGTAGCCTTTTGTTTTAATGGCATCGTCTTTTATTTCGGATGTAATTACATCGTCTGATAGGTTGGCGTAGTCAACGCTGTCATCACCGCCTTTAATATAATTGGTAAAATTTTCACTGATAAAACGATAGAAAAGTGCTCCCAACACAAACTGTTTAAAATCCCATCCATCAACAGAGCCACGCACATCATTGGCTATTTTCCAGATTTTATTTTGTAATTCTTGTCTTTGTGCTATGCTTGTCATTTTTTATCTTTTAATAAGTCTTGTGGTTTAACTCCTACTATCCTGGCAATTTCAAAAAGCACTTCAGGCCTTGGTTGTTGTCTGTTTTGTACATAGCCGTTAGCCATGTTGTAACGTTTACTAAGCTGTTCAGCCAACCAGGTCTTCATACCTTTTTTTTCTAATACTTCTGTTGTGTGGTTTCAGTACTAATCACCAACCCACAAAAAAGCGGGTTGCCCCGCTTTCTGTAAAAATCAATCTTTCTTCGATGCTGCCTTAGGCTTTTTCACCTTCAGCGTAAGCTGGTCGGAAGTGCCATCGTGGTCGGCAATAATGGTTCCGCCTTCTTCTATTTCGCCTTTCAGAATTTCTTCCGCCACCGGGTCTTCCAGGTATTTGGTTATGGCGCGGTTCAGCGGACGCGCACCAAACTGATGGTCGTAGCCTTTTTCAGAAAGAAAATCTTTAGCCTTATCGGTAAGCTCAACAGCATAGCCCAATGCAGTAATGCGGTCGAACACTTTTTTCAGCGTAATGTCGATGATTTTGTGAATGTGTTCGCGGTGCAGCGAATTGAATACAATCACGTCATCCAGCCGGTTTAAAAATTCCGGACTGAACACGCGCTTCAGCGCATTCTGTATGGTTGACTTCATCGCCTCTTCTTCATTCTCGCGTTTTGCGGCAGTAGAGAAACCGATACCCGAACCAAAATCTTTCAAATCGCGAACACCAATGTTTGACGTCATGATGATGATTGTGTTACGGAAATCAACACGCCTTCCTAAGCCGTCTGTAAGAATACCATCATCTAATACCTGCAACAAGATGTTAAACACATCCGGGTGTGCTTTTTCAATTTCGTCCAACAGCACTACGGAGTATGGCTTGCGTCTTACTTTTTCTGTAAGCTGTCCGCCTTCTTCGTAGCCCACATAGCCCGGAGGCGCACCCACTAAGCGCGATACGGAAAATTTTTCCATATACTCGCTCATGTCGATGCGAATCAGTGAGTCCTCCTTATCGAACAGGTACGTGGCTAACACTTTTGCCAATTCAGTTTTACCCACACCGGTAGGGCCGAGGAAGATGAATGACCCGATTGGTTTCTTCGGGTCTTTCAAACCTACGCGCGTGCGCTGAATGGCTTTCGTTAATTTCCTGATTGCTTCTTCCTGTCCAATCACCTTGCCGCTCAACTCATCGCCCATGCCCAGCAACTTGTTGCTTTCTTTTTGCGCGATACGCTTGGTAGGGATGCCCGTCATCATGGCGATTACATCGGCAACGTTGTCTTCGTTCACGGTATATTTTTCCGTGCGGGTTTTTTCTTCCCAACGGGTTTTGGCAATGTCTAATTGCTCTAACAATTTTTTCTCGTTGTCGCGTAGTTGTGCAGCCTCTTCATACTTCTGACTTTTCACCACGCGGTTCTTTTCTTTCTTCACATCTTCTATCGCCTCTTCGAGTTTCACAATTTCCTCAGGCACGTGTATGTTGTTGATATGCACCCGCGCACCCGCTTCGTCCATTACGTCAATAGCTTTATCCGGCAGAAAACGGTCGCTGATATAGCGGTCGGATAACTTCACGCACGATTCAAGGGCTTCTTTGGTGTAGATCACATGGTGATGGTCTTCGTATTTCTCTTTAATGTTTTCCAGGATTTGAATGGTTTCTTCAACAGAGGTAGAGTCTACCATCACCATCTGGAACCTGCGTGCCAACGCGCCATCTTTTTCAATGTACTGGCGGTACTCATCTAATGTAGTTGCGCCAATGCATTGAATTTCGCCCCGCGCCAGGGCGGGCTTGAACATATTGGAGGCATCTAACGAACCGGAAGCGCCCCCCGCGCCAACAATGGTGTGCAGTTCATCGATGAACAAAATCACATCCGGAGATTTTTCCAGTTCGTTCATCACCGCCTTCATGCGCTCTTCAAACTGGCCCCGGTATTTTGTTCCGGCTACCAGCGAGGCTAAGTCGAGTGTTACTACGCGCTTGCCAAACAACACGCGCGAAACTTTTTTCTGTACGATGCGCAGCGCAAGCCCTTCCGCAATAGCGGTTTTACCCACACCCGGCTCACCTATTAATATAGGGTTGTTTTTCTTTCTGCGGCTTAGTATCTGCGCTACGCGCTCAATTTCTTTTTCACGACCAACAATCGGGTCGAGTTTTCCGTCTTCTGCAAGGCGGGTTAAATCGCGGCCAAAATTATCGAGTACGGGCGTGCGCGATTTTTCTGTTCCTTTCTTCTCTTTTCCGGTTCCGGCACCACTGCCGCCCCCACCGAAGATGCGTGATGAATCATCATCCGGGTCGTCAGTATCGGAAGCCGACTGCGGGCCTTCATGTTGATATTCTAACATTTCTTTTACGGTTTCGTAGTTAACATCAAACTTACTAAGTATTTGTGTGGCTAAGTTATCGGCATCGCGTAAAATGGATAGCAGCAGATGCTCGGTGCCAATCAATTGTGCTTTAAATATTTTTGCTTCGAGGTAGGTTATCTTCAATACTTTTTCGGATGCTTTGGTTAGAGGTATGTTGGCTAAATTTTTTATTTGAAACGTTGCTGTGCCTTTTGAAATCTTTTCAATCTCTCCGCGCAGCGAATCAAGCGGTACGCCTAACTTTTTCAACACTCCTACGGCAACACCCTCGCCTTCGCGGATGAGGCCGAGAAGAAGATGTTCCGTACCGATATAATCGTGGCCAAGACGCAGCGCTTCTTCACGGCTTAACGATATTACTTCTTTTACGCGGTTAGAGAATTTGGCTTCCATGCAGTTTTGCAGAAAATTATCAAGTGTAAATGTATGGGTTTAAATGGGATTTTATGCAGTCAGGCAAGCATTTTGGGGCTTTCTGTCGTGCAATATTGAAAAACACCCTAATATTTTAATTTGTTCATTTTACGGGCGCCCCGGCCTCAATAACTTTTCGGGCTTCGGGGCCCCGGCAAAACACCAGGTCAATAATGCTCAGGTGTTTAACAAACCCATTGCCAAACACTTGCGTGTAGGCAACCGGCTTATAATATGTATCGAGTGTTTCGGTTTTTTTTGCGATGAGGGCGTTGCGTAAATCAACTATACCGTTTGCAGGAGTTTTTTCGTAAGATGAAGTTTCCTGAACGGGAAGAGCTGCGTTTAGCCAGTTAAGACACATTGTCAGCAGGTTGTAGTTCAGGTCGTACAAAAATGCCTGCCGGCCGAAAAGGTTGTCATGGAGGTCATCGGCATAATGTTCAAAATACGGGGCATTGCGGTATGCCGAAGTAACAGCACGCCAATGGTTGTTGAGCCACTTCTGGCTGTAATCGATGCGCACATCTTTTATAGGAATTTTACCCTGATTGGGCAGAGTGTGTTTGGCCGTGAGGGGAATGATCAAGGGTTGCGTTCCGTTGGCTGTGAGGATGCTGCACCTGTTACGAAACGATTGCTTTACATAGTGCTCGTGTTTTTCCAGCACAACTCCCTCATGCCTTAACAACACACTGAAGTAAGCGATAGAAGGGAGGTAGTGGAGGTCGATGAGGCAGTGCAAGTAAATGCAGGTTAATAGTTACCAGATAATTTCTCCCAACCCTTCACGGACAATAACGGGTTCACTTTGTGTACAATCCACTACCGTTGACGGCACGTTGCCACCCGCTCCGCCATTAATTACCAAATCAACCTGGTTTTTAAAGTCTTCATAGATTTCTTCCGGGTCAGTGGTGTATTCTTTTATCTGGTCGTCATCTTTAATGGATGAGGTAATCAACGGATTGCCCAACTCGGCCACAATGGTGCGCGGTATGTTGTTGTCGGGAATGCGGATGCCAACGGTTTTTTTATTTACATCTAAGATTTTCGGCACGCGGCCGCTCGACTCAAAAATAAAGGTGTAGGGGCCGGGCAAGGCTTTCTTTAACACTTTAAACACGGGCGTGTCGATGCGCTTCACGTATTCGGAAATGTGGCTGAGGTCGTTGCAGATAAAAGACAAGTCGAGTTTTTGTGGCTTGATGTCCAGGATACGGCAGAGCCGCTCTACGGCTTTTTTATTCATCAGGTCGCACCCGATGCCATACACCGTGTCGGTAGGGTAGATGATGATGCCGCCCTTGCGCAATACATCCAGCACGCGATTTATTTTTCGCAGTTCAGGATTTTGGGGATGAATGGATAGTAATTCTGCCGCCATGCCGTGCAAAGGTACAATTTCTCAAGCATGATAAGGTTACTATAGGGCATCTCTAAAAACTTCTTGTACCCTTCTCCAATAGGAGAAGGGGCAGGGGATGAGGTTATCCAAGACAAGGTTTTTAGAGATGCCTGTTCTTAATAATAAAGAGAGAGCAGGCGGAAGACGTGTGCAGGGAAAAATTCATTTCGTATCTTTGAAGCTCTATGAAACGCAACGGCAGCCCCATTAAACTTTATGCTTTTATACTGGTTTCGGTATTGCTCATCACGTTTACATTTTATGCGTACCAGATTTGCTATACGCCCAACATATTAGTGGGCAAGGAAGATCACTACCTGTATATTCCACCCGATGCAACCTTTGCCACTGTTCAAAAATCTATGCACGAAAACGGTTATGTGCAGGATTTGATTTCGTTCAGTTTTTTATCGCGCCTGATGGATTACGACAAACGGGTAAGGCCCGGGCGGTATTTATTACGCGCCAATATGACCAACATACAAGCTATTCGCTTTTTGCGTTCGGGCGAGCAGGAGCCTGTACACATAACCTTTAATAACATCCGACTTATCAACGACCTCGCCCCCAGGATTACACAAAACATATTGATAACACCCGAAGAGTTTGAAGCAGCACTTGCCGGTTTCCTGGCAAACGGACAGCACGGATTTACTTCCGATAACATCATCTGCATGTTTATTCCCAATACATACGAAGTGTATTACACCATATCTGCCAAGCAATTAGTAGAGCGTATGCACGATGAGTATGAACGCTTTTGGAATGAAGAGCGCAAACAAAAAGCCGCTGCCATTGGGTTAACACCTGTACAGGTTTCTGTTCTGGCTTCTATTGTTCAGGCCGAATCGGTGAAGCGCGATGAAGCGCCTGTTATTGCAGGTCTTTACCTGAATCGCCTCAGGCAAGGCATTGCCTTGCAGGCCGACCCAACCTTAGTTTTTGCTGTTGGCGATTTTACCCTGAAGCGTGTGTTAGATAAACACAAAGAAGTTGAATCGCCTTACAACACCTATAAATATAGAGGTCTTCCCCCTGGCCCTATCAATATGCCGGAGATTTTCACTATTGATGCGGTGTTGAACTACAAGCCGAGTAATTTTCTGTATATGTGTGCGAAAGAAGATTTTTCGGGCTATCATAACTTTACGGCTTCGTATAGCGAGCATTTAAAAAACGCAAGTCGCTATCAGCAGGCGCTCACCCGCGAGCAACGCATTGCGCGCGCAAACCAAAACAAAAAGTAAAGCATGTATCAGTCGGAAACCTTGGTGCGCGTTCGTTACGGAGAAACTGACCAGATGGGCTACGTGTACTACGGATACTATGCCATGTATTACGAAGTGGCGCGCGTTGAGGCATTACGAAAATTAGGGTTAACCTATCGCGAAATTGAAGCTATGGGCATTATTATGCCGGTGTTGGAAAATCATTCAAAATTTTTGCAGCCCGGTAAATACGATGAGCAACTGCGCATTGTTACTACAATAAAAGAAAAACCTTCTGTTCGGATTTCTTTTCATTACGATATTTACAACGAGAATAATAAACTGATACACCAGGGACATACATTGCTGGCTTTTGTTGACCAGAAGTCGGGGAGGCCGTGCCGCCCACCACAAGCCATGATGGATGTACTGGCGCCTTTTTTTACATGAAGTACAAACACAAACGTTATTTTCTTCAGTTTACACAAGCGCAATTGCTGTTGTCGTGGATGAAGCGGGTGCGGTTTAAACGATACGATAACGTTTCGCTTTACCTCATTGTAAAAACGTTGCTGGCCAATTTGCAGAAAGATGAAATCCTTGACCGCGCCAATGGCGTAGCGTTTAACTTCATCATCGCTATTTTTCCAGCTATTATCTTTTTGTTCACCTTAATTCCGTATGTAACGGCTTATTTCCCAAGCCTGAATACGGAAGCGATTATGCTGTTTCTGGGCGAGCAGTTGCCACCCAGCATGTTTGAGGTAATTTCTTCTACCGTGCTGGATATTGTGAGCAACCAACGGGGCGGACTGTTATCGTTTGGTTTTATTCTTTCCTTATATCTTTCTACCAATGGTGTGATGGCCTTGATGCGCGCATTTAATGCGTGTTATAAGACCATTGAAAATCGTGGTGCCATTAAAACAAGGGTTATCGCAACGCTATTAACCGTTAACCTGGCAGTAGCGTTAATGATGACTATTGCTTTATTGATTATCGGCCAACTTGTGTTGAACTATATCACCACCAACCTGAGTGAACTTGACTGGATTAATATTGATAACGCAACCGTGTATCTGTTGTTTGCCTTGCGCTTCCTTGTCATCTTCGTTGTGTTCTTCTTAGTGATTTCGAGCATGTATTATTTCGGCCCCGCTATTCATTACAACTGGCGTTTCTTTTCCATTGGTTCGTTCATCGCCACATTTTTCAGCCTTGGCGTTTCTTACGGATTCTCTTATTACATCACACATTTCGGCACATACAATAAAATTTATGGTTCCATAGGTGTGCTGATAGCGCTGATGATCTGGATACAACTCATTACCATTGTGTTGTTGGCCGGTTATGAACTCAACGCCAGTATTCACGACAGTCGCAGAAAAGAATCAATCCGCCAGGCCCGCAGGGTAATTAAAAAAATGGAGGCGGTGAGGGGATAGCGCTCAATAGCGATTAAAGAAAAATTAAAAGAGAAGAAGATATGTCAGAATCTACCCAATGCCCCAGGTGCAACTCGTTATACGGATACCCTACCGGCACGTCTATGATGTGCCCCGAATGTGGCCATGAATGGAACCCGGAAGAAGTAAGTGAAAGTGTTTCGTCAGCCGGAGATGCAGATTCATTGTTAGTGAAAGATGCCAATGGAAATGTATTGAATGATGGCGATACCGTTATTCTGATTAAAGACTTACCGGTAAAAGGCGCTTCCAAGCCTATTAAGGCAGGTACTAAAGTAAAAAACATAAAACTTACTGATGGCGACCACAACATTGATTGCAAGGTAGATGGCTTTGGCGCTATGGCACTCAAATCAATATACGTGCGCAAGGGGTGAGGAACTTACAACAACCCCTGTTCTTCTAATTTTAATTTCAGCTTTTCGTGATTAGCCCAGAATTTCCGTTCTATCTCGCGCGATAATTTCAGGAATTCCGGTGAGCGTTCAATGGAAGTTTTATCGGGAGCTTTGTTAAGGAAAAGGATAATCCAATACTGTATGTTGTCTTCCTGCGCAAAAAGCCGGAGGTGCTCCAATGCTTTGGCACTATTACCCTCCTCGCAATAAAGTCCAACGAGGCCAAGATTTTTATAGGCAGATTGATTACGCTCCAGAAACTGCCGGTAACTGGCATAGAACTGTTGCGCTTTTTCGTGCTCCCCCATCTTGTCATAGATTTTGCCAATCAGCAGGTTTTCGTTCTGGTAAACGTCAAGCTTATGCGTTTCGCGATAGTGGTTAAAACGCTTGTAGCAGATATAGGCGGTATCGTATTCGCCCAGGTAGTAGCTTACCTTCCCGATGTCTTGAAGTATGTCGAAGCGTGTGGTGTCTTTATTAAACTCTTTTACCAACAGTGTTCGTGTCTGTTGAAGGTTTCCGGTTTTGGCGTAGAGTGCAAAAGCACGAACATAGCGTGCATAAGCATTCTGAGGATAATACGTCAACGCAATGTCAAAGTGTTTGAGCGACTCATCTACAAAACCGGTTTGAATAAGCGCATTGCCCAACCGCATATGAAAGTAACTTACGTCCACAGAATCTATCCCCTCTGCGCCAAGGCGTATGCCGCGTAACGCATACTCAAGGTATTTGCCCGTGTTAGGCATGTAGAGGCCATAGATGTCGCTTAATAACCCGATGAGTTGGGTTGAGTTAGGATTGTACTCCAACCCTTTTTCAAGATAAGGTAGTGCCTGTGTGTATTCTTTCTGTACCATGAAGTACAAGGCCTTCGCGGTGAGGGCCTCACCAAGGGTTGGATCGTACAACAGGGCCTTGTCGGCATAGGTATCAAGCGCGTCAACGTATTTCTTTTCCGTCTTGAAAACATCGAAGTAATAACAGGCTATGCCGGCACAGGCATACGCCAGGGCAAAGGAGTTGTCTTGCTTGATGGCTTCATCAAAGTGAACCAATGCCTGTTGCAGGTTGGCATCACCCCCCTGTTTCAAAAATTCGATGCCTTTTAAAAATGAATCGTATGCTTCGAGGTTTTGCGTATGAATTTTTTCGATGCGCGTTTTTTCGGTAGGCGTAATCACCGCCTGAATTTCAGCGGCAATGTCTTTTGCAATTTCCTGTTGCAAGGTAAAGATGTCGTGCGCCTCGCGCCTGTATTGCTTGCTCCACAAGTGGCGGTCGGAAGCGCCATCAATCAGTTGTATGGTCAGCACAATGCGATTGTTAATTTTTTGCCCGCTGCCCTCTACAAAATAAGTGGCGTTCAGTTCCTTCGCTATTTCAGGAATGGCCTTGTTGCTGTTGCGGTATTTCTCTGCCGAAGTGCGGCTAAGTACGTTCAGGTCTTTAATCTTTTGCAGGTTGTTGAGGGTGGCTTCCATCAACCCGTTGATAAGATACACATTGGTTGAATCGGCACTGTCGTTTTTAAAAGGCAGCACCACAATGGATTTCTGAAAGGATACTTTTTCATCGGTGGTGGAGGGTGTTATCATCCGCCATCCAACAATAAATATTACTATTATTAATACAACCGCTACCAGCCAGTATTTCAGATGTTGCTTTGTGGGAGGTGAAGCTACGGACACTGTTTGTTCGGCAGCACGTTTGCCCGCTTCACCGGGAGGATAGCCATAGTATTCGCGGAAGCATTTAATAAAATAAGAGGTGCTGTTGAATCCCACACGGTGCGAAACTTCCGACACGTTTAGCGAAGTGGTGCGCAGCAACTCCATAGCGTGTTGCAACCGCACCTGGCTTATGAGTTGGCTCACCGACAGGTTAGAGGCTTTTTTCACCTTGCGCAGCAGGTTAGAGCGGCTCATGCTCATGGCTTCGGCCAATTCGCTTACACCAAATTGCTCTTCCGCAATGTGTTCTTCAATCTTCGCAGTGAGTTGGTTCAGAAATTCAATATCCTGGGAGGAGGCGTTATTCATGGAAATGTAAAAGCGGTCGGTTGAAAAGTATGGGTTTTACAGCCGCGAAGTTAGAGGTTCGGTTCGGGGCTTGGTGCAGTGCGGAATTTTTAGCACTACTGTTGATGCGAAGAACAAAAGTTTGTTTATGCACTAATGTTGATACGAAGCACTTCACCCCGCATTGCACCAAACCGATGTTGTAGGCAGTTTTTATTTCTATGTCGTGTCGTGTTACCATTTTTGTCTTGCTGTTTTTCTGTGCGGTGGCTTTGGTGGCTCTTTTGCAAACTTTGGTTGTGTGTCGGCTTGTGCGGTTTGCAAATGTGCCACCAATAGCGTGGGCTTATTTTTCAACTATTTTCCAATGTCCTGTTTTGTCGCTGCCAATGCGTTCTATGATACCCATTTTTTTAAGTTCCTGAATGTGTCGTTTTATGGTTGCTGCGGAATAGCCTGTCTTTTCTGCAAGTTCAGCGTAATTGGCTTTTGGGTTTTGTTGTAACTGTTGCAAGATGTTCGCTTTTACAGGGTCATTTACAAGGTCATTTTCTGCTTTTACAGGGTCATTTTGCTTGTTTACAAGGTCATTTACAGGCTCAATAAATTGAACGTGCATTTCTCTGTTTTTGAGCGAATAATTTTCTTTGAGCAATAAGTTTGAAAGAAAACGAAGAAGAAACTTTTCTGTTTTGTGAATGTCTTTTGACAAATCTTCGTAGTTGGCTCTCACCAATGCATTGCGGAAATACCAAGAGTTTTCGGCAAACAAATCATTGTTCACTTCTTTGAAACCCAATTTTCGCAAATACTTGATTAAGAAAATAGCTGTCGTTCGGGTATTGCCTTCGCCAAAAATGTGAATTTGCCACAAGTAAGAAATGAAGTGTGCAATGTGTTCAATGATTTCCTGCTCGCTTAATCCTTTATAGCTAAATTTTTTCTCTTGCTCAAAATCATACTCCAATGTGGCTTTCAAACTGTTGGCACTTGCGTAGAGAACCGTTTCACCATTCAACACCCATTCTTTTTTTGTAATGTTATAATCACGGATTTTTCCTGCAAACTTGTAAATGCCTGTGAACAGTCTGCGATGTATAGCCAAATATTCGGCCGGTGAAAAAGTGAAAGTTTGTTCACCCAGCATTTCGGCAACGCGTGCCGAAACTTTATCGGCTTCTTCGGTGCGGTCTTCGGCTGTTTTGATTGGGTGTTGTTGGTAGTAACTGTCAATGCGTTTTTTTACTTCGTCAATGGTAATATCGCCTTCAATGTTTTGTTTGGCAGTTTCAATGAGATATTCAGACGGTTTTAAGCCGTCCACTTGTTGCAAGCCGATAGCCGTTTTCCAAACTTTTGCTTTTTCTGCTTTGTTTGGTTCACCTTGTCTTAAATATTCATCAAAGTTTTCCATTTTTCTTAATTAAATATTGCTTGCTCAAATTCTTGTTCGGATTGTTTCTTTTTGGTTGGTAGTAACAAAAAAGTCAGCACCCGCCCAAGAAGCGTAGTTGTAACCTTGAAAATAATCTTCTTCACGAACAGTTATGTGTTCGGCTTTACATTCCACTACGATTATTGGGCTGTTGCTTTCGGCTTTATCTTTTTTGTTTTTCCAAATTACAATATCGGCACTTGCTCGTCCTTGTCCACGTTGCGAATTATTTACCTGTAATTCTTGTGCCATTTGCTCCAAGTCAAAACCGTAATGGTTTACCAATCGGGCAATGTATTCCTGACGAACTTTTTCTTCGGGTTTGTTTACCAACCAAACATCTTTGCCTTTCAACGGGGCTTTTATTTTGTTGTCTTTGATTTCTACTTTCATCATTTCGCTGTTTTGGTTGAATTGATTAAATCTTTCACGTCAATTTTCAAAAGAGTTGCAATAGCAACAAGATTTTCCATTGAAGGCTGCACCTCGTTGGTACACCAACGGGAAATAGTTGTTTCGTTTTTGTCAAGTTTTTCAGCAAGCCATTTGCTTGTCTTGCCTTGTTCTGCCAAAACTGCCTTCAATCTGTTAATTGCTTTTTTACTCATAGAAATTAGCGTTTGGTGCAAATATATCAACTTTTTATGAAAATGATTTTTTTGTAGGGTGGTGGGTGGGCTTGGGTGCGTTGGCAAGAGCAAGCTCTTTTGTTTTTATAGTGTCGGCTTGTGTTTCGGAAAAAACAAATGTGCTTGCTTGTTGGCAAAAATGTCTTTCAAAAAAACGGCAAAAAACGGTCATTTTTCAAATTCAACTTTGCTGTCCGTTGTCAAAAAATGGTTGCATTTCTGTCGTGTCAAATATCGGCTGTCCCTTATGGTTAGCGGTGTCGCCCTAAAATTGCCTACAACGCGGGCATTTGCGTCAAAAATTATATCGCTGCGTCAAAATTTATGCGTTTTTACGCAAAGTTAATGGTTTTGTGTGCGAGGTTGTTTAGTCCGCCCTACCGGCTGCCTGTTTCTTTGCGGCAAAAAAACACTAACCAGAAAATCTAAAAAACATGAAAACAACAATTCTTCATTTTGCTTATTCCATTACCAAAGTTTCGCTTTGCGCGATTGTAGTATTTGTAACGGCCTGCGGTGTTAAAGAAAATGCGCAAGGGCAAAGTGCAAAAGCCCCGGATATCGATATCCATACGGCCGTAGTAACCGAAAACCTGGAGGCAATAAAACAGCACATTGCTGCCGGCAGCGACCTGAACATAAAAGACCCGTTTGGCGGTTCAAGCCCGTTGATAAGTGCGGCCGTGTTTGGGAAAACCGAAGCCGCGAAAGCGCTGCTTGATGCCGGTGTAGACATCAACTTTCAGAATAACGATGGCTCCACGGCATTGCATACGGCTGCTTTCTTTTGCCGCCCTGAAATTGTAAAACTGCTATTAGACAATAAGGCCGATAAATCCGTGAGGAACAAGTATGGAGCTACTCCTTACGACAATGTAGCCGGGTCGTTTAATGAATTGAAAGATGTATATGACATCATGCAAAACACCCTTGGTCCAATGGGCCTCAAGCTTGATTACGCATACATAGAAAAAACCCGCCCCGAAATAGCGGAGATGCTGAAATAATGTTCGCGCAAAGCCCGCGAAGAACATGCGCAAAGTTCGCCAATGTTATACTGTAAACACCTGGCGTGCTTTGCGTGAAGTAAAAGCCAATAAACAATACGAGCTACTAATTCAAAAAATAGAATGAGACGCTACGACATTGACTGGCTTCGTGTAATTGCAATAGGTTTACTCCTTATTTACCATGTGGCCATTGCCTTTCAGCCGTGGGGTGTAATGATCGGTTTCATCGCCAATCAAAAACCCTGGGCAGCTTTATGGACACCCATGATGATGCTGAACACATGGCGTATTCCGTTGCTGTTCTTCGTGTCGGGTATGGGGGTGTACTTTGCCATGCACAAACGAAACTGGAAGCAATTAATCACAGAGCGTGCTAATCGTATTCTGATGCCGTTTCTGTTTGGCATGTTTGTAATTGTGCCGGCACACATCTTCATCTGGCGATACCATTATAATATGAAGTTGCTATACACGTGGAGCCCTGGCCACTTGTGGTTCCTGGGTAATATCTTTTTATATGTCTTGCTGCTTTCGCCAATCCTGTTTTACCTGAAACGCCACGAAGAAGGCGTGGTAGTGCGCGTCATCAGAAAAACATTGAGTCACCCCCTGGGGTTGCTGGTTGTTGCGTTTGTTTTTATACTGGAAGTAATGCTTGTTAAACCCGTACCGTTTGAGTTGTACGCCATGACCAGGCACGGTTTTATACTTGGTATGCTGGCTTTCTTCTTCGGATTTTGCTTTGTGTTGAGCGGTCAGGCCTTCTGGCAAATGCTTCAGCGTTGGCGCTGGGTTTTCATAACGCTGGGTTTCGGATTATTCCTGCTTCGCTTGTATTACTTCGGTATGAACACACCGGGTTATGCCGTAGCAACAGAGTCGCTCGCCTGGGTACTGGCGATATTGGCCTTTGGCAGCAGGTATCTGAACAAACCGGGCAAGGTTTTATCGTACCTTAGTGAGGCTGCCTACCCGGTATACATGGTGCACATGATTTTTTTATACCTCGGCTCGCATATTATTTTTCAGTGGAGTGTGCCCGCGCCCGTTCAGTTTGTATTGCTGCTGGTGTTTACGTTAACCGGATGCCTTGGTGCGGTTGAAGTTATCCGAAGGGTAAAGTGGTTGCGGCCGTTGTTTGGTTTAAAGGGTACATGAACGGTTGAGTCTACATTTTTCAGGGCGGGTTTTGCGGTAAAAGTTTAAACCTATACATTTGCAATCCCAAAAATTACCCTAACACAGAGGAGTGGTAGAGTGGTTTATTGCACCGGTCTTGAAAACCGGAGACCTGAAAGGGTCCGGGGGTTCGAATCCCTCCTCCTCTGCGAACTACTAATCAAACAAAGTCAAAACCCCTAATTCGTAATGGATTAGGGGTTTTTGTTTTGGCGACTTTTCCAAAACATGCAATAAGAGTCAAATCGTTCGGTGCGCCCGCACTCGTCAGTAGTACCATAACGGAATAGTTTGTCTCAAAAAGCCATAAAAATATTATGAAATCAATCGGTTGCGTATATATTTGCAACTGATTGGTTGCTAAAATTGAACACTAAAAAATGAGAAGAGATATTTTCCAGGCTATTGCCGACCCTACCCGGAGGGCTATCATCACGCTTATTGCGCTTCAGGCCATGACACCCAATGCCCTTGCCGAACATTTTGATACATCGCGGCAGGCTGTATCGAAACACCTTCGTATCCTCACCGAATGTGAACTTGTGAGGCAGGAGCACAAGGGCAGGGAGATTTACTACCAGCTTGAAGTCAATAAAATGAAAGAGATAGACAAATGGTTGCAACAGTTCCGCAAGATTTGGGAAGAACGTTTTGATAACCTTGATAAACTCCTGGCAAAAATGAAAAAGAAGTAATCAGGCCACAACGGCACGAAGAGTACCTTGGTGTCTTTGTGCCTTCATGGCAATAACTATAAACTATAAGGACATGAACACAAATTTATTATTCGACTTTACCGTAGATAAAGAAAGCAACACGGTAAATATTAAACGTGAATTTGACGCAAACCGTGAATTGGTATGGGAAGCGTGGACAAATCCCGAAATTCTTGACCAATGGTGGGCACCGAAACCGTATCAGTCCAAAACAAAATATATGGATTTTAAAGTAGGCGGACGCAGATTTTACGCAATGGTGAGTCCTGAAGGAGTGGAAATAGGTTGGCATATACAAGACTATACTTCTATAAGCCCAAAAACCAACTTTAAATTTTTAAGTGTATTTGCCGACAAAGACGAAAATCCCAATTTACCCGGTTCTGATTGGGATTTGAATTTCAGCGAACTAAACGGAACTACAACCGTGCATATTTCCATTTACAACGAATCACGTGAGAGAATGGAGAAGATGATTGAAATGGGCTTTAAAGAAGGCTTTACAATGGGCTTGAACCAGTTGGATGGACTATTAGCAAATCTTAAAAAGTAAAACCATGAAAACAATTTCAAAAGACATCTCGGCTTACAACAATTCGCAAACAACAGAAGACAAAGCCATTTGCGAATTGCTTGCAAAGGAAATCAGCACCCACTTGTCCAAAGCCGAAAACAAAATCTGGCACGCACATCCTGTTTGGTTTTTAGACGGCAATCCGATAACGGGATACAGCAAACAGAAAAAAGGAATAAGGCTAATGTTTTGGAGCGGAGCGGATTTTGAAGAAGAACAATTAAGCGTAAGAGGAGAAAAATTCAAAGACGCTTCTGTCTTTTACAAATCGGTGGACGAAATCAACACCAAAGATTTAAAACGCTGGCTCAAAAAATCAACAGAAATACAATGGGATTATAAGAATATTGTAAAACGAAAAGGCGTGTTGGAACGGTTGAAATAGCCAAGTTTATGAAGCAAAATGAAGAAAATATTACTTATTAACGGGCACCCCGACAAAGAAAGTTATTGCAATGCACTTGCCGAAGCATATAAGAAAGGTGCATTGGCAGTAGGTGCTGAACTGAAAGAAATTGTTGTTGCCGACTTACAATTCAATCCGAACTTACAGTTTGGTTATAGAAAAAGAACAGAACTTGAACCCGACTTGCTTGACAGTTGGGAAAAAATAAAATGGGCTGATCATTTGGTTTGGGTTTACCCTGTTTGGTGGGCTTCGCTTCCGGCAATGTTGAAGGGTTTTATCGACAGACTTTTTCTTCCGGGCTTTGCTTTTCAAAAACGGGAGAGTTCCCTTTTGGCAGACGGACTTTTGAAGGGAAAAACGGCAAGAATTATATCCACACTTGACCAACCTAACTGGTTTTACAGGCTAATCAATCATCAGCCGAGCTATTGGGCAATGCAACGAAACACCTTGTATTTTTGCGGTGTCCGCAATATCAAGGCAACCACTATCGGGCCGATACGACTTTCAAAACCTGCATGGCGCGAAAAATGGTTGACGAAGGTTGAACGAATAGGACAAAAGCTAACGTGATGGTAAGGGCAGGGCTCAAGAAATTCTGAAATGGTTAGAGTATCAGAACAATCTATTGAAAACCGGCTCACTATATTAGATGAAAAATTAAAAATGCGAAAAGTAATCGCAGCAATCAATACAACCTTTGGTGGGCACTGTTTTGCGTAAGTCTTCTTGTTAATTCTCCTCCGTAAAATCAGGGAAGTAACGCTTTGCATCTTTGCTGGTAAACTGCGAAGAACCTTTCTTGTAGGCGTCTAACTCCAGCAACACAATGCGTTGGTCGTTTAACACTAAGCGCAGTTTGTCAATATCTTTTTCAAAATCAAGGCTCCTGCGCGCAGTCTTGGAGGCATACTTGCGGGCAAATTCATCACCAGCGCTCTGCACTTTATTGCGGATGTCCACATTGATTTTAATTTTATCCATGATGTCGTCCTTCGATTTACCGATCACCTCGGTGGCTTCAAGCGTGTTCAGCGTAAGTACGGTTGTACCCCCAACTGTTGATACAATTTTCGATTGATCGGTTTCCAAGAGTGTGGGAGAAAGCCCTGTTACAGCACCGAGCGAAGCATTCACCATAGAACGCTTGCGCTTGCCCTTACGGGCGCGTTTGTATTCGTCATTTAGTTTTTTCTGGTTCTCATCTAAGGTACGAAGCAACTCTCCGGCAGCCAGTAAGTTTGCCTGATATTTCTGGTATTGCAAGTCGTCTTTCAACGCCAGATTTTCTGTATCATTAACGGTAATAATAATTTTTCGCTGAACGCGATTGGCCGAGTTGTCGAGTGCAAAGAATGTAAGCTCTACTTGTTGCTTTTTCTTCACATCATCAACAAAGTCATACCCCGGCTCCCATATAAATTCATATTGCAATGGGGTGTTTTCTTTTAAAGCCGATTGTGGCACGCGGTTATCGGAAGCAATAAACCCGGCACTGCGAACATTGTCATCGCCATTTGGGTCAGAAATGTAAAGTTTCAGGTTTAACGTTTCGTCTTCTTTAATAGAAAAGATACTATCGCCAGGCACAATTAATATTTCCGGTGGCAGGTCAAGCTGTGTTTGTGCAATGCGCAGCTTGCCTATGGTTTCTTCTTTAAACGGCTGATCTTGCACTACAAATTCAAGTATCAACGGGTTGTTGCGAAGGGCATTGAACTGGTTGCGCGAGGGTGTCCAACTGATAAGCCCCTGTGAAGAGAGGGTCATCCCTTCGGGCAGTTGCGAAAGATTTGGTTTAAACACAATCGGGTCGCCATCCGGGTCAAACACATAATCGCTGGCAACCTGGTAGGTGTTGCGGGTAGATTGCTTCACATAAAAAACGGGCAACTCATCTACGTGTGGCGCGCGGTTGGTATGCTGTACTTTAAATACAACAGTCTGGCGAATACGGTTTCCATCAGCCCAAAGAGCCTGGAAGATTACCGGAAATTCTTTTGTTAGCTCAACACGGTTAACCAGGTCGAAGGATGGTGTCCAGGTGAAGTTCCCGGCCGAATCAAGTTGAAAACCTGATGGCTCCGTATCGATAATTGAAAACGTAACGGATGGATTATCCGGGTAGGCTGTAAGCCGGAAGCTGAACTCCTTTCCTTCTTGCAGGGTGTTCCATCCGGTAAGATTCGGGAAAATAATATCGTGTCCATTCTGGCCATAAGCGCAGCAGGAAAAGAGTATGAGTAAGATAAATCCGTATCTTAGCTTTTTCAAGGTTTGAATTTTGGTTTGCAAAGTTAGTAAGATCAGCGGTGCATAACATGGCAGGTAAGAAAAAGACGACAAAAGCTGAAAATTTTTTTGAAGACGTTTACGCGGTAGTAAAACTTGTTCCGAAAGGCTGTGTAACCAGTTACGGAGCCATAGCGCATTACCTCGGCACGCGCATGAGTGCGCGTATGGTGGGCTGGGCTATGCATGGCGCACCGGAAGGCGTACCGGCTCACCGTGTGGTAAACAGTAAGGGCTTGCTTACCGGGAAAGTTCATTTCAAAACGCCCACTACCATGCAACGCCTGTTAGAGAAAGAAGGCGTGAAGGTGGCCAGCGACAAAATCACACACTTTACCGAACTATTCTGGGATCCATCGAAGGAATTGCTCTGACCAGGGCCAGATTTTGGAATCACCCTTCCCAAAATTGGAAAAATTGAAACTGGCATCCTTGAAATTAGCCTGAAAACGCACTTTTTGAAAAAGGCATGTGGTTGGTGTATGGGTTATCCAAACAAATTGATAAGACCCATGAAACCCCTCTCCAAGTCTTTATTTGTACTGGCTCTTTTAGCTGCTTCGGCAGCGCAGGCTGCTCCATTAGAGGAGGCTGTTGATGTAATGCCCTCGAAGTACAAAAATCTCTTCGTTTTTAAAGCTGAAAAAAAACTACGTGGTGCCTCTGTTGAGGTTTACTATTCCAATGGCGATTTGGTAACCACGCACCAGTTGGAGAAACGCAAAATGATAATCGATTTCTGTGATGTAAAATTTGGTGAATACACTATCCGCATTAAAAAAGGTAATGAGGTTCAGGAGTTTCACTATGTAAAAAAATAAAACTGCATAAACGCAGTAAACGTCAACACCAACGTGGGGTTGGTTTTAATCGGGTTAAGGTCGCTTCCAAAAGAGGTGACCTTTTCCTTTTTACAGGTTTTGTGTTTTTTCGGATTTGCCGGAGATGAGCCAAAGCCCGATGAAGGTAATGATTCCGTTCACCACCAGGATTTCAAAACTGAAAACGTACCCGTTAAACCATTCTTTTGAATGGCTGCTTAGTATGTACGAAATCACGGGTGATAACAGACAGATAACCGGAACGATTTTATCGCGCACCTGCCTGTTGGTAAATAATCCGAAAGCAAACAGTCCGAGAAGCGGCCCGTAGGTATAACCCGCAATACCAAGCACGGCATCAATCACCGAGCGGTCGTTAACTTCTTTAAAGATAAGGATGATGATAAGGAACAACAACGAAAACCCGATATGTACAAGCAACTTCTGCCGCTTGCGCGTTATTTCCGGTTTGTCTTTAAAATCTAAGAAGTCGATACAAAATGAAGTAGTGAGTCCCGTAAGGGCTGAATCGGCACTGGCGTAAGATGAGGCCGTAATGCCCAGTATAAAAAATATGCCTACCACTAAACTGAATTCGTTAAGTGCTAAGTAAGGAAACAGGTCGTCTGTTGTGGCGGGTATGGAAATGGCGTGTTGTTCGGCATACAAATACAAGAGCGCCCCAAGAGCAAGGAACAATAGGTTCACAAATACCAGTATGGTACTAAACCAGAACATATTTTTTTGCGCTTCGCCTAATGTTTTACAGGTGAGGTTTTTTTGCATGATTTCCTGGTCCATGCCCGTCATGGTTAAGGCAATGAAAGCGCCTCCGATAAATTGCTTCCAGAAATACATGGGCGAGTTTACATCATCGAAATAGAAGATGCGGGAATAGTTGCTTTGTTCGATAGCGCTCACCATCTCCGAAAACGAAAAACCAAGACGCCCTGCAATCTGCCACACGGCAATAACAACAGCCGAAACGAGAAAGAGTGTTTGAAAGGTGTCTGTCCACACAATAGTTTTAATGCCGCCTTTAAACGTGTACAACCAGATAAGTACAATGGTGGTAGCCACCGTTATGTAAAACGGAATGTTCCAGGCATCGAACAGGAACAGTTGCAATACCGCAGCGGCTAAGTACAACCGCAGCGATGAGCCGATGGTGCGTGATACCATGAAAAAAAACGCACCGGTTTTGTATGACCAGAAATCAAATCTTTTTTCGAGATAGGTATAGATAGAAACTAAGTTCAGCCTGTAATACAACGGCATTAGTATGCCGATGATAGCCCAGTAGCCCAACACGTAGCCTAACACAACCTGGAAATAGCCAAACCCGATTTTGCCCACATTGCCGGGCACGGAAATGAACGTTACCCCCGAAAGCGAGGCGCCAATCATACCGAAAGCAACTAAGTACCAGGGCGACTGCCGGTTGGCTGTAAAAAATGTGTTGGTGTCCGCTCCGCGTGAGGTAAACCACGAGATAAGAATCAACGCGAGGAAATAGACGGATATAATGCTGATAACCAGTGTGGGGGTCATGTGGGAATAGTTTACTGCAAAAAATGGTTAAATACCCTGAAATCCAAATAAACCATGGCACTGAATTTTATATTAATTTTGCGAGGATTTAAAAACAGCTATGCGAAACGTGTACCAGGAAGAAACAGTAACCGATGTGCTTGAAGTAACCGAGGCCACTGAATTAATGGCGTTGGTGGTGTTTAATGACGACTTCAATACGTTTGAACATGTTATTGATACGTTGATTAAAGTATGTGGGCACGCTACCCATCAGGCAGAACAATGCACATGGATTATTCATTACAAAGGAAAGTGCACGGTAAAAAACGGAACGTTTGATTTTCTGAAACCTTTGCGCGATGCCATTTGTGAAGCAGGAATTGATGCAAAAATTTTATAACGACTAAACGCACGGTGGAGTATCCTTCCAGACTTATTGAAGAAGCAGTAACCCAGGTTTCAAAGCTGCCGGGGATTGGGAAGAAAACCGCTCTTCGCTTAGTGCTTCATTTAATCCGGGAAAAAGAAGAAAGCACATTTGCACTTACCGAAGCATTAAACCGCCTTCGTGCCGGAATCCGGTTTTGCAAGCACTGCCATAATATCTCCGATTCAGAAATTTGCTCCATTTGCACCAGCCATAAACGCGACCGCTCAATAGTATGCGTAGTTGAAAACACCAACGATGTGATGGCCGTTGAAAACACATCGCAATACCGTGGGCTGTACCATGTGCTGGGTGGAGTTATCTCTCCCATGAATGGCATCGGCCCGGGCGAGCTAAAAATTGAATCATTGTTGAATCGCCTCAATCATGGCCAAACAGAAATAAAGGAATTAATTTTAGCATTGAGCCCCACAATGGAAGGCGATACAACATCTTTTTACATCCACAAGCGCGTAAAGGATATACCGGTAAAAGTGAGCGTAATTGCGCGGGGCATCCCGGTAGGGGGCGACCTGGAGTATGCCGATGAAATTACCTTAGGCCGAAGCATTATTGCCCGCACGTTGTTTAGTTAATGTTTTCTGCTATTATCCTGCAATTCGTTTCACATTCCTCTTAGAAATCTTTTTCTTTGCTGACTTTCACGTTACACTATGAATCAGTTATCCCAACGCCTGAATGCTTTTGAAGAATCGGCCACATTGGCTATGGCCGCCAAAGCCCGCGAGTTTAAAAGTCGTGGTATTGATGTTATCAGCTTAAGCCTGGGCGAGCCCGATTTTAAAACCCCGAAACATATATGCGAGGCAGCGAAAAAAGCCATTGATGATGGAAAGTTTTTTGCCTATCCGCCTGTTGCAGGGTATGCTGATTTCCGTGAAGCGCTGGCATTGAAATATCAGAAAGAAAACAACGTTCCCTATAAGGCCGAAAACATTGTGGTGTCGAATGGCGCGAAGCAGTCTATTGCCAATGCCATGCTGGCCATCCTTAACCCAGGCGATGAAGTGATTGTTTTTTCGCCATACTGGGTAAGCTACGATGCCCTTGTGCGATTGGCCGAAGCAACACCCGTGCTGGTAAAAGGCGGTATTGAAAATGATTTTAAGGTAACAGCCGAACAGGTTGAGAAGGCAATAACACCAAAAACAAAAGCGATTATTTTTTCATCGCCCTGCAATCCTACCGGTTCTGTTTTTTCGCGTGCCGAACTGGAGGGCATTTCAAAAGTTGTTTTGAAGCATGAAAACTTGTTGGTGATTGCAGATGAGATTTACGAACATATCAATTTTACAAACGAGCGTGTAAGCATAGCTTCGTTGCCGGGAATGTTTGAACGCACCATTACCGTAAACGGTTTTGCCAAAGGCTTTGCCATGACGGGCTGGCGTGTAGGTTACATTGCCGCGCCTAAATGGATTGCCGATGGGTGCAATAAAATTCAGGGGCAACTTACTTCGGCCAATTGCTCCATTGCCCAACGTGCTGCGTTGGCCGCCATTACAAGCGACCTGGCGCCTACACAGGCTATGGTGGAGGCATACCAGAAAAGACGCGAAATTGTGTATGCGTTATTGAAAGATATTCCGGGTATTAAATCAAACTATCCGCAAGGCGCGTTCTACTTCTTTCCCGATGTGAGTTACTATTACGGCAAGTCGGATGGGGAGCGCACTATTGCAACTGGCGATGACCTTTGTATGTTCCTGTTGGAGAAGGCTCACGTTTCGTTAGTGCCCGGTAGCGCCTTTGGCGATGATAATTGTATCCGGCTTTCGTATGCAGCTTCGGAAGAGGATTTGCGTGAAGCATTAAGCAGGGTGAAACAAGCGCTGTCGGTATTGGCGTAAACTCAACCCTTTCCCTCAAACTGCTTCTCTAATGAACCACCTTTCTCAAGGTCTTCCAATACTTTTTTGTCGAGGGGGGTGTCTTTAATAAGGTTGTAGTTATCCCAAAATTCTTTGTTGTAGGGCTTGTCCTGGAACTGTAAACCATAGTTGCGCATTTTTTCTGTTGACCTGATTCGTTCATCAGCATTTGGCGTTACCTGGTTAATAAGCAATTGCTGGTAAAGCGAAGTTTCAAATTTTAGTTCATTCGTTTTAATGTCGTACCAGTTCACGCGCGAATTCATACTTATATATCCTAAGTAGAATTTATTATCTATTTTATTGAATGTAATTTCTCTTTTAACATAAACGAACCGGCTTATCATTGATTTTTTTCGCTGGTCATCATTCATCAGGTTATTCTCAAAGCTCAAATGCAAAATGCCATACGTTTCCTTGTCGATGTATACCGTTAGGTTGTATTCACCGGTAAGGCTTACCACATACACTTCGTTGCCGTGAAATGTGGTATTGGGCATTCTTTCCAATTGATTGAAAAAAATCTCCTCTTGTGGAAAATTCCTATACCGAACGTCATTGTGAAGCAACAGGTCTTCCAATAAATTAACCTGGTCGAAATACGATGTAAACTTGCTTTCGTACCCTAAGCTTTTCCGAACTTCCAGCAACCGCACCCGTTCACGCAACTTGAATTTGTTGCGTGGCTCGGCATAGTCTTCATCGTAAATTTTTACGGCTGCTTCCAGCAACGAAATGTTTGTGTTGGCTACTTTTTTAATGTCGCGGTAAAAGCCTTCGAGCATAAAGGGCGTCATGGGGTAGTTTTGCTCAATGCGGTCAAGGGCAATCCGAAAGATATCGCCACCCGATAGCGAGTCGCGGATAACGACCTCATTTAATACGGTGGTTGATTTTGACAGCTCAATAACAACCTGACCCTTTGAGGAAATTGACCATACCGGGGCCTCATAACTCTGGTAGCCCAGCATATTAATAACCAGAATATCGTTTCTGTATTCCTGCGGAATGTGAAAGTCAAATTCGCCTTGCAGGTTTGAAATGGTGCCAATCGGCTTGCCAACAATGCCTACGGTGGCAAAAGGCAGCGGTTCGCCCGTTTCCTTGTCTGTTACCTTGCCGGAAACGGTAACTTTTTGGGCGTGGAGTTGCCACGTCAACAGGGAAAAAGCCGCTATAAACAGGTAAAATTTCATAGAATTGATAAAAATGAGCATTCAGCGGATTCTTTCAAATACGAGGTAAGATTATCTGCATTTTTGCAGGTTTGCCGCCAAAATGAAAACCTTAGCCGAATTACCTTCGTTCTGCGTACCTTTAAAAAGCAAATTGCCGAGTTGATTAACCTTGAGTCGATACCGCGAATCTGGAAAAGGGCATACCTCCTGCTATGCCTGTGGTATTTTATTAATTTTGGGGTAAGTGCCATTTTGGAGTGGAAACTCGCAACCCCCTTTGCATTTGTTTTCTGGAATGCCCTGTATCTGTGGGAGGCCCTCTGTGTCAGCATCATACTGATTTTCCTATACGCAAACTTTTTATTCCGGTTTACCATACTGGTGCAGATAGTGGCCCACGTATTGGGTATTATGATGTTCTTCCTGCTCATGGGCACGTTTTCGTATTACATTAACGACTATGTAGAAGGTTACGTGCATTGGGATAACTGGAAAGACCATATTATCAGCTTACTTACGTGGGATGGATTGCAGTTTCAAAACCAATATGTTGTAGTGGTGGCCGTGTATTATATCATCCGCTATTTTGAAGGCTTGCAACGCAAAGAACAGGAGCGTGGTGTACTGGCCGTGAAAAACCGCGAAATGCAATTATCATTGCTGAAGTCGCAGATTAACCCGCACTTTTTGTTTAACACCCTCAATTCCATCAACATGCTGGTTGGCTCCAGTAAAGAAGAAGCCCGCAAGGTTATCACACAACTTTCCGATATTTTCAGGTATGCGTTGGATTCGCATGGCGACCAGATGGTGAAACTTATACACGAACTCGATTTCATTGACAACTATATTAAGATTCAACAGGTACGCTTTGGCAACCGGCTTAAATTTGTAAAACAGATTGACTTTACCTGCCTGGGAATAAGAATACCGCCCATGATTTTGCAACCCTTGGTTGAAAATGCCGTGAAGTATGGTGTTGGCCCGAAAGAAGAAGGCGGAACGATAACGTTGATTGTAAAACGATTTAACCAGATGATATTTTTTGAAGTGAAAGACGATGGATTGGGTTCAAACGCAAAGAAGGTAATGGACGGAAGTTCGAGCGGTGTGGGGATGAGGAATACAGATTTACGATTGCGCAGTTCATTCGGACAAGGCTCCGGCCTGCGCATACGTTCCGATGAGTGGGGCTACTCCGTTAGCTTTTTCATTCCTGTGCCCGAAGAAGAGCAACTTCAGGAAACCAAACCCGAACCGATTCATGAAGAAGAAACAGAACATCAGATAAAAAGTATTGCCGGATAAAATCTTTATTTGTGTTACCAAATCATTTTAAAACTCATTAACAACCGATAACAACGAAACCCATGACCATAACTTGTGTAATTATTGATGATGAACAATTAGCCCGCGAACTGTTGCGCGAATACATTGAGCAAGTTGACAACATTACCATTGTTGGCGAAGCCACGAAAGGCAAAGATGCCGTTGAGATGATTGACAGCCTCAAGCCCGATCTTATTTTTCTGGATGTGCAGATGCCGGGCATGACAGGCTTTGATGTGCTGGATGACATTACACACGATCCGTATGTGGTTTTTACTACCGCTTACGACCAGTATGCCATTAAGGCATTTGAGAAAAATGCTGTGGATTATCTGTTAAAGCCAATTGACCTGGAGCGCTTTCAGTTGGCTGTGAAGCGTGCACTCGAACGGATGAAAGCCGAACAGTATAATGTAGGTGAGTTGCTCCGAAACATGAAAACGGAGAACAAAACATCATACGATTCACACATTTTCGTGCAGAAATCAGAAAAACTGATAAACCTGCCGGTAGAGGAGATTATGTTTCTGGAAGCTTCAGGTGATTACACCATTCTTACAACTAAAGGCGACCAGTTTGTAAGCTCGTCTGGTATTGGTAAGCTTGAAGAAATCCTTAATCCAGATGTTTTTATTCGTGTGCACCGCAGCACCATTATCAACATTAACTTTTTGAAAGAAATTGAAAAGCATTTTAATGGCGGCATGATTGTGAAGATGCAAAACGGTAAGAGCTTCCCGGTAAGCCGCACGTATGCAAAGTTGATAAGGAAGAAGGTCGTATAGGAATTATCATCATTGAACCGGTGTTAGCGGAATTTTGTCAGGGTCTGGCCAGAGGCCTGACCTCTTCTTTAGCCACGAAGGCCAGGCTTTAGTCAGGCCGGGTTCATTTATTGTGCCGGTGTTAGCGGAATTACTTCTTCATACATAAACGCCACTTCCTCTACATACACTTTTAACAGGTCGCGGATTTTTTCTTCCGTGACCTTTTTTGTGTCCTCTATAAAAGGGGCCTGACTTGTGTATGTGCGGGCATCAGTAACAAAAGCATTAATGGCCTGCGCCCGGTCTTGTTCATTCACCCAATTCCAATACCCGTTTTCATCCCTGAAAGTCATATCGCCAAGCGGTTCAACCGAAAGTACTCTTGGTTCGGGTAAATGCACTACAGCTTTATTGTCTTCTATTGTAATGGAAAATTTCTGATTTAGGTCGAACCCGCATTTAGCCTGAAACGACCCCTCTATTTGGATTTGCTTGGTGCTGTTCATCCAGGTGTTGTTCCATGTATAGCGATGCTGGAATTGTTGTGATAAGGTTGCCAGCTCCAACAAGGCGGTTTGTTGTTGCAGTACAATGGTGTTCCGCACTTTTACTTCAGGGGTGAACTTAAATGCTTCACTAAAATCCTTCCCGATAGATTTGGCGGTTTCATACGATTGTTTGGGAATAATAACCAGCACAACGTATGCGGCAATTGTGCCGACAACAAGTAGAAGTATGCCTAACTTGAGGTATCGTGAAATCATAATTTATTTGGGTAGTTCAAATTTTAACCTTACACGCGCTTTGTCGCGCACCGGAATGTTATCGCGCTTTGTCGGAACCCATCTCGGCCCGTCTTTAATCAACCGGATTAATTCTTCATCGCACCCGCCCCCAATACCACGTATGACGGAAAAATCGGTGAGGCTTCCATCCGGCTCTACAAAAAATTCTACGGTAACTCTTCCTTCAATTTTTTTTGCTTTGGCCTCATCCGGGTACACTATATTTTTTTCAAGATATTGCCGGAAGGCGCGGTTTCCGTTTTCGGGCTGTGCCAGGTTTACCGTTGGTGTGTAAGCACCGATGCGTTGCGTGCCGTAACCAACCACTACTACTTCGCTTAGTTGCGAGGCATCAAGCGAAAGCGCAACGTCAACTTCGCTTAGGTTGCCGGCATTAACCTCCTGTGTTTGCAGTCCGATGAACGAATACACCAACACCGGGTTGGCTGTTTCTGTTGTAAGTTGGTACGACCCGTCAACTCCTGTTATTGCCCCGATAGTAGTTCCCTTCACCATTACATTTACACCCGGCAGGGCCGTGCCATCTTCCGATGACGTTACTTTTCCATGAATAACTTTTGCTGCCGAAGCCGCGCGGCTAACAATTTGTTTTTTGGCATTTTCTGTTGCTTCACGTTGCGCGGCATCAGCAAGTTTTGCTTTTTCCGCTTCTGTTTTTTCAAGGGTTGCAATTTCTACTGCTTTTATATCGGCAGTTGGCGCAACCTCCACCGGCCTGGTTTCTGCCATCAAGGGTTGTGTTGCAGGAGCTTGCCCTTTTAATAATTCGTCATTCGCTTGTTCATTTCTTTCACCGGCTACCGATTTCGATTGTTTTGCACGCGATGTTGATGCAACATCAGCATAATCAGTTTCTTCGTTTCCTTTTATTGTTTCGATGGCAATATGGTTAGTATCGTCATACTTATACTTGTTAATGGAATCAGTTGATGCGGGAACCGAGGGTTCAGGAATTGAATCCAATGCCAGAGATTCTTTTGTATTGATTGGTTGTGTGGCTTGCCAGATGAGATAACCCGACACCAATACCAGTACCAACCCGGCTGCAATGCGCAAGCTCCATGCCCAACCCGAAGTATGTCGGGTCTTTTCTTTAGCAATAGATTCGGCTTGAGCAGGAGAAGCATGTTTGGCCTTTGAAGCACTTCGGTATCTTGCTGTTGCAGAAACCTGGTGAATGTGCGTTCCAACGTCACGAATTTCCTTGTTCAGCGATTCAACATCTTCTTTGAATTCGGCAGTTGATACTTGTTCAGCACCCTCTAAGGCTTCCGCCAAAAACGGATCGGCTAATACCTTTTTTTCAAAGGCATGGCGCTCTTGCGGTGTCATGGTGCCGTTCAGGTAGCGTTCAATATCGTGGGTGTAGTCAGTCATTCGCTTCCATACAGATTTTTAAATTCCGCTTTCCGTTTTGAATGTAGCTTTTCACCTTTTTCAAATCATACCCTGTTGCATCACCAATTTCCTGGTAGCATTTCTGCTGCAAATAGAACAACCGCACACACTGTTGTTGTTCACCGGCCAGCTTTTCAATGCAGTTTTCCAATTTAACGAGATTTTCTTCCAGTTCACTGCCCTCTTCCAGATGCGTAAAGCCGTCCGATTCCATAAGAAAGGGCGGTAATTCTTCTGTTTGCTTGTTTTTATTGGCCCGCAGGTGCATCAGGCAATAATTACGGGCGGTTACATACAGCCAGCTTTTAAAGTGTGTTACCTCGTGCTCCTGCAAGGTGCCGATTAGTTTTTCAAAAATACCCATCACGGCATCTTTAGCTTCATCCCGGTCTTTCAGGTATTTCATACAAACCCCGTAAACCAACGCGGTATAGCGCGTGTACAGGTAACCCAATGCCTCTATATCGCTGGTGTTGCGATACTGCGCAATCAGTTCCTGGTCGGATATTTCTGTTATGGGCTTGCTGAAAAGCATTTCTTAATTATAGAAAAATATTTCGATTGGTTTATGGAAAATGAATAACACCCGCATCTCAACCCTGTAAACCAAACAAAACTGTTATGAAAACGCAATTTTTAATGATGAGTGCCCTGCTTTTTACAAGCCTCGGCTTCCAGATGCAGGAAAGAGTGATTACCGGCACGGTTACTTTTGCCGAAGACGGAACGGCATTGTCGGGTGTAACCGTTACACTGAAGGGAACAACAACCGGCACAATAACGGATGTTCACGGAAAGTACACTATTAAAATTCCGGCTAATGGCGGAACACTTGTTTTTTCATCTATCGGCTTCCGCACGCAGGAAATAAAAGCAGGCTCGCGCAGTGTGATTGATGTCGCGCTTTCGGCTGATGTAGCGCAACTCAACGAAGTAGTGGTGACAGGATACGGCACTCGCTCGTACAAACGGGCAATGACAAAAGCCGAATACGCTGCGCCTGCAGCGGTGTACGACTATCAGCGCCCCGATTGGAATACGGAAGAGTATGACGGCATCAATGAAAATATTTTTCACGATGCGCTGCGCAATCCGCTTTCAACGTTTTCAATTGATGTAGATGCGGCTTCGTACAGCAACATGCGCAGGTTTTTGAACAACGGTCAGCGGCCGCCCAAAGATGCCGTGCGCATAGAAGAATTGGTGAATTACTTTGATTACGATTATGAACAACCGAAAAACGAACACCCGTTCAATATCATCACCGAAATTTCGTCTGCTCCGTGGAATCCGAAACACAAACTGGTACACATTGGATTGCAGGGCAAGCGCATCGCTACGGAAAGCCTTCCGCCTTCTAACTTAGTGTTCCTGATTGATGTTTCAGGCTCTATGGATGAACCGAATAAACTTCCGTTGCTTAAATCGTCATTTAAAATGCTGGTGAATGAATTGCGCCCGCAAGACCATGTGGCGATTGTGGTGTATGCCGGTGCTGCCGGTTTAGTGTTAGAACCGACATCGGGTGCGGAAAAGAAAAAAATTATTGATGCACTCGACAGGCTGGAAGCCGGTGGCTCAACAGCCGGTGGGGCCGGTATTAAACTGGCTTATGCTGTTGCAAAAAAACATTTCAAGAAAGAAGGAAACAACCGCGTGATTCTGGCTACGGATGGCGACTTTAACATTGGCGAATCCAGCAATGCGGCTATGGAACAACTAATCGAAAAAGAAAAACAAGGTGGTGTGTTTCTTACCCTGTTGGGATTTGGCATGGGCAATTACAAAGATTCAAAAATGAAAACCTTGTCGATGAAAGGAAATGGCAACTATGCTTACATTGATAACATTATGGAAGCCAAGAAAGTGTTGGTGAATGAATTTGGCGGAACGCTGTTTACTATCGCGAAAGATGTAAAGCTCCAGGTAGAATTTAATCCTGCAAAAGTAAAAGCCTATCGGCTGATTGGTTATGAGAACCGGTTGTTGAAGAATGAAGATTTCAACAACGACAAGAAAGATGCCGGTGACTTGGGTTCCGGCCACACCGTAACGGCATTGTATGAAATTATTCCGGTAGGGGTGGAGAGTGAATTTTTTACCATCGACCCGCTGAAGTATCAAACCACGAAAATTGACCCTTCGGCAGCTAAGTCGAAAGAGTTGATGACGGTGAAGTTTCGGTACAAGCATCCCGAATCAGAAACCAGCAAGCTGATTGTGCAACCGATGATGGATAACGGAGTAGCGCTCAACCAGACTTCCGACAACTTCCGGTGGTCGGCAGCCGTAGCGGCATTTGGTATGTTGCTGCGCGAATCGGAATATGTAAAATCATATTCGTACAATGATGTGGTTGCGCTGGCGCAAGGCGCAAAGGGGTTAGATAAAGAGGGCTACCGCATTGAGTTTATCAACATGGTGAAATCGTATGGCGGGGTGGTGGCCAAGCGATAAGCCTGTTCCTGATTTTTCAGTCGTGCTGCCGTAATGAGCGGCAGCACGATTTTTTAATATACTATCACCCTGGTGGGATAATACGATTGCATCTCACGACAAACATTCATTATCTTTCACAAAAAAATACTTGTGCCAGGCGCTGCAAAACCCCGTGTATTATTTTACCGCACTTACTTTTTCAAAAAGAGTGAAACGTTTATTTACCGTCAGGCTATAAATTCTTTCATACAACCTTTCTTATTGGCCAATCGGTATTTGCATTCGGCTGAAATGCCAACCAATACCTTTACCAAATTCAAATTCAGCCGCCCCTTAACTTATTGGCTTTTTACAAAATGGTTTGGCAAACAGCTTGGTTATGGAGAAAAGTCGATTGCAAAAATGAAGCAATTACTGAAAGATGAGTCTTTTGATTTACTTCATGCGCAGTTTGGTGATAACGGTGTTCGTATTTTGCCATTGGCTAAACAGTTAAACGTACCTATGGTGGTTTCTTTTCACGGCTTTGATGCCTCCAGAAAATTATCCAACCGTGTATATCGTGAAGGGTTGAAAGATGTGTTTGATTACGCCTCTGCGATTATTATATGCAATACAGGCATGGCGGATATTCTGCCCCTGAGCGAAGACCATAAGAAGAAAGTACATTGGGTGCCGTACGGTATAGACATTGACCAGTTTACAGCTGACACCTCTGCTATTCAGCCAAACTCCTTTAACATTTTACACGTTGGCCGGTTGATAGAAAAAAAGGGCGTACCCGACTTAATCCGTGCCTTTGCCAGTGCAACAAAGGAAGCTGACCAAATGACGTTGCACATTGTGGGTACAGGCCGTGAACGAAACGAATGTTTTGCGTTGGTGAAAGAATATAATCTTGAATCGAAAGTTGTTTTTCACGGCTGGAAATCCCCTAAGGAAGTAAAAGAACTGATGCAGCAATGCGAGGTGTTTGTGCTTAATAGCCGTGTGGCCGGTAATGGTGAAACCGAGGGCTTGCCGGTTGGTTTGCTCGAAGCTATGGCTATGGGCAGAGCTGTTATTTCTACCCGCCACGCAGGCATACCACTGGCTGTTGAAAACGAGGTGAGCGGATTATTGGTTGACGAACGTGATACGGACTCGCTTTCGCAGCAGTTGCTTCGTTTGTATCACAACAAAGAACTGCGCCAGACACTGGGTAAAGCGGCCAGAGCTAAAGTGGAAAATCAATTTACTATGAAACGCATGCATGAAAACCTGCGCGATATTTATTGTGAAATAGTCAATAAATAACTTTTTGAAGCTTAAAAAGTTCGGTTTCTATAAAGTACTTTTGCCTTAATGACTGACGAAGAAATACAAGACGTTCCGCGCCAACACTACACCGAACCAGAGAAGGCGGAAATCTTCGACAAGGAGTTTATGCCCCACATTAACTCCATGCACAACTTCGCGTACAGGCTTACCTTTGATGAAGATGATGCCAACGACCTGGTGCAGGATACCTACCTGAAGGCATTTCGGTTCATAGATTCTTTCGAGAAAGGAACTAATGCCAAAGCCTGGCTGTTCCGCATTTTAAAAAACAGTTTTATCAACGACTACCGGAAGAAAAGCAAGGAACCGGCAAAAGTTGATTACCAGGATGTTGAGACCTATTATAATTCGGATGATGTTGACCGGCAGATTACCCCGGATCTGCGCGTAGAATCGTTACAGGATATGATTGGAGATGAAATTTCCAATGCGTTAAATTCGCTTGATGTTGATTTCAGAACCGTTATTATTCTTTGCGACCTGGAAGGATTCAAATACGATGAAATGGCAAAAATACTCGATATACCTATCGGCACGGTTAGAAGCCGTCTGCACCGGGCGCGTAACCTGCTAAAGGAAAAATTGAGCGACTACGCCAATAAAATGGGATACAAAAACACATAGCCTATATGCCCGACTGTACCGAACCTTCGAAACCCGGCAACTCGCTATCCTGCATGGAAATGCTGCAACTCATCCTCGATGGAGATGCCACACCGGAGCAACAACATGCTTTTAAAGCACACCTTGATGAGTGCATGCCGTGTTACAAAGAGTACAACCTTGATGTAACGTTAAAAGTGCTCATCAAATCAAAATGCAACGGCAAGGGTGCGCCCCCTGAGCTGATTGAAAAAATAAAAAGTCAAATCAGTCAAAACCTACCGCATTAATGGCCGGAAAAGCAATTATTTTCAGTGCGCCATCCGGCTCCGGAAAAACAACTATTGTAAAACATTTGTTGGGCAGCAATGCCGACCTGGGTTTTTCTATTTCTGCCTCTACCCGCGATAAGCGTGGCCGCAAAGAAGAACACGGCAAAGATTATTACTTTCTTACCCCGGAAGATTTCAAAAAGAAAATTGATAACAATGAATTTATTGAATGGGAAGAAGTGTATGAAGGCAATTACTACGGTACACTAAAAACCGAAATTCAGCGCATCTGGGATGAAGGGAAAAATGTAATTTTTGATGTGGATGTTAAAGGCGGCCTGGCGCTAAAAAAATATTTTGAAAAAAATGCGTTAGCTGTTTTTGTGAAAGTCCCTTCCATCGATACACTGGAGCAACGCCTTCACAATAGAGGAACCGAATCACATGCCAGCCTCTCGCAGCGATTGTTCAAAGCAAAATTTGAAATGACTTTTGCAGATAAGTTTGATGTGGTGCTGGTAAATGAAGACCTTGACAAGTCGCTGGCTGAAGCTCAGCGATTATATGATGCGTTTAAACAACAATAAACTATTCACCTTATCTCGTGAAAATCGGCCTCTTTTTCGGCTCCTTTAATCCCATTCACACCGGGCACATGATTGTTGCCAGCATCATGGCCGAAACTACCGACCTGCAAAAAGTATGGTTTGTGGTTACCCCGCAAAATCCGCATAAACCCAGCAAGGGTTTGCTTCACGATTTTGACCGGTACGATATGGTGCGGGCTGCCGTTTATGAGAATTATAAACTGGAGGTTTCAGATGTTGAGTTTCACCTGCCCAAACCGAATTACACCATACATACACTGGTTCACTTGTCAGAGAAGCATCCCGATAAGGAATTTAAGGTAATTATTGGTGGTGATAACCTGGCCAGCTTTACCCGGTGGAAAAATTACGAGCGCATTGTGGAGGATTACGGCTTGTATGTTTACCCGCGACCGAATGTAACAAATTCCGAACTTAGTCGTCATCCTAACGTAAAATTAGTTGAAGCCCCCATGATGGACATTTCAGCAACATTTATCAGGAACTGCATCAGAAAGAATCAGTCTGTGCGTTATCTTGTTCCGGATGCTGTTGAAGCCATTATCCGGGCAAAAAAATTTTACCACTGAAACAACTTTGTGCATATTTTTTGCATCTCGTTACGAATAGTACCAAGTCCCCCGGCTGCATGACGATCCTTAAAAAACTTCTCTGCCTTTTATGTTTATCCGTTTCTGTATCGGCTATGGCCGGTGGCATTCGTGGCACTATTAAAGCAGACGATGGCTCCGTGCTGGCTTACGCCACAATCTACATCAGGCAATTGGGCACCGGCACCGCCTCTAACGAAAATGGTTTTTACGAGCTAACCATACCTGCCGGTACTTACGACCTGGTGTATCAGTATTTAGGGTATGAAACGCAGGAGCGAAGCGTAACAGTGGGCGAAAGTTTTGAGGTGATTGATGTTACCATGAAATCGCAGGTGGTGGTACTGCAAAACATTACCGTTACTTCGGGCAATGAAGACCCTGCCTACACCATAATGCGCAAGGCGATTGCCAAAGCGAAATATCATACACAACAACTCGATAGCTACACAGCGCAAGTATATATTAAAGGAAAAGGTAAGTTAGTTGATTACCCCTGGCTTGCAAAAAAGGCATTGGAAAAAGAAGGTATTGAAAAAGACCGTGTTTTTATTTCTGAATCGGTAAGTGAAATAAAATATAAACGCCCCAATACGTTTGAAGAAAAAGTTATTTCCATACGCAGCGATGGAAAGGATAACAACACTTCGCCAAATGCTTTTATTTTCGGAAGTTTTTATCAGCCGGTAATTGCCGAAACGGTTTCGCCTTTATCGCCTGCGGCATTTGGGTATTATAAATTTGAGTACCAGGGAACATTTAAAGACCGCAACTATGAAGTAAGTCAGATAAAAGTTACTCCACGCTCGCGTGGCGATAATGTGGTGGAAGGAACAATCTTTATCGTGGAAGACTGGTGGGCTATTCATAGCTTGGATTTAAAAACCACCAAGCTGGGTGTGCGCATTGGCGTAAAGCAAGTGTATGCTCCGGTTGAAGACAAGGCTTGGATGCCCGTATCGCAGCAATTTGATATTGGCGGACGTTTTTTTGGGTTTGAATTTGTGTACAACTATTTAGCTACTGTAAGCGATTATAAAATTGAATTAAACCCCGACCTTCAGGTTGAAGAAATGAAGGTGATTGATGAAAAGATCTTTAAAGACGAAGCAAAACAATTAGCACAAAAACACGAACAGAAAAATCAGCAACTTCAGGAGCGCCTTGCATCCGATAAGGAAATTACCCGTAAAGAACTGCGTTCTATCATTAAGGAGTACGAAAAGCAAGAGCGGAAGGAATCGGCAGAGCCGGAAGTGCTTTCGAACACAACATTTAAAATTGATAGCGGAGCTTACAAGAAAGACTCGGCCTACTGGGCAAAAATCCGCCCGATACCATTAACAACGGAAGAATTAAAAGGCTATCAGAAAACCGACAGCATAGCAATTGAAGAGCGTAAGAAAGAAGAAGGCGATACGGTTAAACGTTCGGAAAAGAACAAAAAAGGATTTCAACCCTGGGACTTACTGTTAGGCGACACGTATAAAATTTCAAAGCACTCCAATTTTCAAATCAGGTTTCCGGATCCAGGCTTTAACACGGTAGAGGGCTTTAACATTATTTACCGGATGAATTTCGGTTCCATTCTTCAGGACACATTCAAAACCCGGTTGAATATTATGCCCACGTTGCGGTATTCATTTGCACGCGAGAAATTATCGGGGCACTTAACGTTTCGGTTGCGCAACAACAACTACCGTTTTGAAGTGCAGGGTGGCCGCTATGTAAAACAATTCAATGCCGAGGAGCCGATTCTTCCTATTGTAAACACCTTCACCACGTTGTTCCTGGAGCAAAACCTGATGAAACTATATGAACGCGATTTTGTGGATGTACTCTATCGCAGAAGGTTCAACCCAAAACTAACTGCTGAAACCTCGTGGTCGTGGGCAACGCGAAGAGAGTTGTTTAACAACTCGGATGTGAAATGGATTAACCGTAAAAAAATTGAGGACTACACACCCAATGCGCCTGTTAATGAAGAGTTGACAAACACGGGCTTTAACGACCACAGTGCGCTGGTGGGGTCGGTGCATGTAGCTGCACGCCCCTGGTTAAAATACCGGATAAGAAATGGTAGAAGAAACGAAATAGAAAGCTCTACACCAACACTGTTGTTCACCTATCGCAAAGGGTTTTCAGGATTGCTTGATAGTGAAATCAATTTCGACCAGCTTGAGCTGGGCATGAAGCACGAAGTAGCCATTGGCGTGCGTGGCCGTATGCACTTCTTTTTACGCGGTGGTGCATTTCTAAATTCCGATAGTTTGGGCTTTATGGATTACAAACATTTTTTGGGTAATCAAACGCCCTTTGTTACTTCCGACCCGGTGGGGAATTTCCGGTTGCTGGACTACTATCGTTACAGCACAGCCGATAAATACATTGCCGCCAACGTGCATTATCAGTTCCGAAAGTTTTTGGTTACGTCCATTCCTGAAGTGCGGATGTTTGGTATTCGCGAAAACGTTTTTGTGAATTACTTAGCCACGCCCACGTCAAAGCACTATACCGAAGTGGGCTATACCATTGATGGCATCCTCAGAATTTTCAGGTTAGAGGCGGCAGTGGCTTTCCGCGATGGACAATACCTGGGCTATGGCTTCCGGGTGGGTATTGCTACAAACATTGCTATTCGTTTTTCGGATAATTGATTGAGCATCTCTAAAAACTCCTTGTACCCTTCTCAATAAGGAGAAGGGGTAGGCCTGCCTTTGCACGCTGACGCAGAAGCTTTAGCGTAGGCACCCGAAGCTACGCACAGGCAGGGGATGAGGTTACAGCAGCCTTTACTCCTAATTTCTTCAATTATACAAGAAATTTTATATACTTTTGATAAAAATTTCAATCGTAATGGAAGAAATTATTATACAAAGGAGCGAATATATAGAGCGGATAAGGCCTTTTATCAACAAACCCATAATTAAGGTGCTTACCGGGCAGCGCAGGGTGGGGAAAAGCTATATTTTGAAATTGCTGATACAGGAAATAGCCAACAGTCAAAAAAACGCACATGTTATTTACATTGATAAAGAACAGGAACAATTCTCGCTTATAAATAATCATACGCAGCTTTACGATTATGTAAAACGTAACCTTAAAGCGGGCGTTCCCAATTTTTTATTTATAGACGAAATACAGGAAATTGAAGAATTTCAACGTAGCCTCAGAAGTCTACTCAATGAACGGGCATGCGATATTTATTGCACGGGCAGTAACGCCAATATGCTTTCAGGAGAATTGGCCACGCAATTGGCGGGGCGTTATATCGAGTTTACTATTCACGCATTGAGTTATACCGAATTTTTAAAATTCAACAGGTTAGAGAATACAACCGAAAGTTTGGAGCGCTACCTGACCATAGGCGGAATGCCATATCAATACCACATCGGAACTGATCCCGCAGTCGTATTTGAATACCTGAAAAACGTGTATGCGTCCATACTTCTTAAAGATGTGGTGAGCAGAGAAAAAATACGGAACGTAGCGCTATTGGAAAACTTAGTTGCTTTTCTTGCCGACAATACCGGCAGTCTTTTCTCTGCTCGGAACATCAGCAAATACCTCAAGTCCCAACAAATACAAATTCCTATTCAATCTGTAATAAACTACCTGAAAGCATTGACCAATGCTTACTTTATACACAAAGCGCCAAGGGCAGACATAAACGGATTGAAAATCTTTGAAGTAGGTGAAAAGTATTACTTTGAAGACCTTGGTATCCGAAACAGCATAAGGGGCTTGAACTACCGTGCTGATATAGCAAAATTAATTGAGAACGCAGTATATATGCAGTTGTTGAGACGCGGCTACCGGGTTTTTGTGGGCAAAGATGAGAAAAGAGAGATAGATTTTATTGGTGAAAAGAGCGGAGAACGCATCTATATACAAGCCTGTTATATGCTTACAGATGAAAAAGCAGTGGAGAGAGAGTTTGGTAACCTGATGCTTATAGAAGACAACTATCCGAAGTATGTGGTAACGCTGGACACTATATCGGCACGTAATACATACAAAGGCATCCGCCAATTGCACCTTAAAGAATTTCTGACCAACGAAGAATTTTGAAAATAAAGCGGTGACAAAATGGTTTTTTTGCAATACATAGGTGAAATTGAAAAACCTATGGAACAAAACGCTTCTATTTCTATTTTTGATAAAGGTGAAAGCGCTTATGATGCAGACGAAGATTTTGATTTTTACATTGATAAATTTTATCGGGATGTAAATGCATTCGGTTTATGCCCGAAAAAACCGTCCAGCATTATAATCAAATTTGCAAGGCTTGACCAGATTACAAACACTGCCCACGTACATGCAATTTCGTATGGAAAGGATAATGATAGCCTGATAGAGATATATATAAATCCTTCTACATGGGAGAAGTTCAATAAACCAAAACGATATTTTTTAATGTATCACGAATTAGCCCATGACGTTCTTAATTTAGACGACTTAGATGATACGGAGAGTAACAGGGGTAAGCTAGTGTATCCGGCCATTTCAACTTATGAGAGAATTACTATGGATGATTTTATCGAAAGCTACCATGCGTTATTCGAGGAGCTTGTAGATAATTAGGAGAACAATTCTTTGTCGGTAGTAATACTGATTGAGGTAACTTTTTTGGTACCTTTCAAGCATGATTATTACCCTCGATGATTTTCTGAAACTTCGTCATGAACTTCCGGCTGTTGATGTACGGTCGGAAGGAGAATATGACGAGGGATATATTCCGGGTGTGGTCAACATTCCCTTACTCAATAACGAAGAACGCATTGCTGTTGGCACCGACTACAAGCAAAAAGGACAGTTAGAAGCAATCAAAACCGGCTTTCGGTTGGTTGGCCCGCGACTGAATACACTGGTAGAGGAGGCCCTTCACGTAGCCAATGGCAACGAGTTGCTGGTGCATTGTTGGCGTGGTGGTATGCGGTCGGCTAACTTTTGCAGTTTTGTGCAGATGGCCGGTGTTAAAACGCATCAGCTTAAAGGCGGGTATAAAGCATATCGGCAAAAAGCGGTTGAATCATTTGCATTACCTTTTAATCTGGTGGTATTGGGTGGCGAAACCGGTAGCGGCAAGAGTGAAATACTGTGCGCATTGCAACAAGCCGGTGAACAGGTACTTGACCTGGAGCAAGTAGCACGGCACAAGGGTTCGGTATTTGGCGGCTTGAACATGCCGGCACAACCCACAACCGAACAATTTCAAAATGAATTGTTTGAAGCTATTCTGAAACTTGATGTATCGAAGCGCATCTGGATTGAAGACGAATCGGTTGCTATTGGAAAAATATTTTTGCCCGAACCGTTGTGGAAAAATATGGGGCGGTCGCCTGTTGTTGAAATTTCTGTTCCGAAAAATGTACGCCTGCAACGCTTAGTGAATGAATATGGCGAAACCGACCCGGAGCAGTTTCTTGAAGCCATGAAAAAAATCACAAAAAAACTTGGCGGGCAACATTTCAAATCGGCAGCCGAAAAACTTGCGCAAGGCGATTGGCAAAGCACCATTGATATTTTATTAACCTATTACGACAAAGCCTACCGCAACGGACTTGAACGAAAACAACAACGAATTATCAGACGGGTGTTGTGGGAGGGTTTAGACTCAACGGATATTGTAAACACTTTAGTAACTATTTGATTATTTTGTAAACCTCACTCCCTATTAAGATTCTGGAATTTACACAGAGTCGTTATCCCCCTCTCCAATAGGAGAGGGGGGAGGGATATTCCGGTAACGACTCAAATCGTTTTCGGGGGTGAGGGTAATAAACATTCTATGACAGACATTAAACTCACACAATTCTCTCACGGTGCAGGTTGCGGATGCAAAATTGCTCCGGCTGTTTTGGAAACGATTTTGCAATCGACAGAGGCAAAAAAAACATTTCCGCAATTGCTGGTGGGCAACGAATCGAAAGACGATGCGGCTGTTTATGAACTAAACGAGAACACCTGCATCATCAGCACTACCGATTTTTTTATGCCCATTGTTGACGATGCCTTTTCGTTTGGCGCCATTGCAGCTACCAACGCAATCAGCGATGTATATGCTATGGGCGGCAAGCCCGTTATGGCGCTCGCCATTCTTGGCTGGCCGGTAGAAAAAATTCCGGTTGAGGTAGCGCAACGTGTGCTGGCAGGTGCGCAATCTGTTTGTAACGAGGCAAATATTCCGTTGGCGGGCGGACACAGCATCGATAGCCCCGAACCGATTTTCGGGTTGGCCGTAACGGGCACCGTGCCCAAACAACATCTTAAAAAAAATAATACCGCCAGGCCGGGCAATTTACTTTACCTCACCAAGCCGCTTGGTGTGGGCATCATAGCCACAGCACAAAAACGCGGACTGGCCGAACCGCAGGATGTTGAAGAGGTCGTGCGAATAATGACTACGCTAAATACGATAGGCGAGTTGTTCGGCTCGCTGGAGTATGTAACCGCCATGACCGATGTAACCGGCTTTGGATTGTTAGGTCATTTACTGGAAGTGTGCGAAGGAAGCGGATGTTCGGCAGAGATAGGCTATTCAAAAATTCCGTTGATAAAAAATCTTTCGCACTACGTTTCAAAAATGATTTTTCCCGACAACACCATGCGCAACTGGCAGGGGTTTGACGGCAAGGTAACAGGTATTGGGTCGGAATCGCTACTTACATTATGCGACCCGCAAACGAGTGGCGGATTATTAGTGTGCGTGAATGAACATCATGCGCATGAGTTTGAATGCATAACTTCCGACCACGAACTTATGCTTGAGCCATTCGGTAGATTGGTTGACAAAGCACCCGCGCACATTACCATATTCTCCTGATGGGCAATACAAGGATTACGTGTTTCATGGTTGAGAACAGAAACTATTAGAACAGGTGAGCAGCACGATAACCACTCACCTGCCAGATTTTATTTCCTGTTTGCCAATATCGTATAACCAGCCGACTTACCGTTTTTGTCGAACGACTCGGTTTTAACCATGCCCACTTTTTCGGCAATCCATTCAATGCTGGAAGCGTTATGGTTTATGTTCACGCCCATCTGCATTTGTGTACTCGATTTGCTTGAAATTTTATAACAATCAAATGTACCGGCAGATGTGGTAATGGTTTCCTTGCCTTCAACTTTGCGGTCGCTTATGGTTATTTCAATTTTCATAGGTATCGGGCTTCCTGAAGCCGTGAGCGTAACCGAACCGTTTTTCAACGTTTGCCCTACCGAAAGTTTAGAGGGCACCTCTAAGTTTTCGCTTTCAATCTTCATTTCGTAAGAAGAAAAAAGTTGCTGTTGCTCTTCCGGAATGAATTTGCGCATGTCCATAATAAATGTGCCGTTATCGCAGGTCAGCTCCAGATCGCCTTCTGTCATCTTTTTTCCTTTGTCGTTATATATTACTGATTTTACCGTTGCTTTATAGCCAGTGGCTGTTGTGCTGAAAGCCGTTACTTTTTGTTCGTTTTTTCCGGTAAGTTTTCCTTTCGGGTTATACGTTTCAAAAGTCCATTCGCTTCTGTCATCCAGCATATAGAAAGTATTGCACTGGGCATAAGCGAAAGTTGTGCAGAAAAGGGCAAACAGGAGAATTGTGGTCTTTTTCATAAGGTTTGGTTAATGATGTTGTGAAAATGAACAGGATATCTTTATTTTGATGTTAAAGGTAATTCAAGATGACTAAGTCTGCAATCGAATTTTGGTTAAATATAGTGTTAAGCATAGGGCTGGCCGTTGCAATTTCTTCGTGCTCATCCAAAAAGGAATCGGCTACCGAAACAAAGAACAACATTCCTTATATAATATTTAAAATATTCCCGCACGATACGCAAGCTTTTACGCAGGGCTTAGTAGTGGCAAACGGAAAATTAATTGAGGGAACCGGGCAGCACGGAACTTCGTGGATAGCGGAAGTGGACATCGCTACGGGCATACAAAATAAAAAAGTAATCTTAGATAGAGAATATTTTGGCGAAGGCGTAACTGTGCTGAACAACAAAGTATATCAGCTTACCTGGCAAAACAAAAAAGGGTTTATCTACGATTTTAAAACGTATGAAAAACTTGGTGAATTTTCGTACAACGGTGAAGGCTGGGGCATTACCCACGATGATGTAAACCTGATTATGAGCGATGGCACCGATAAGTTGTATTATTTAGATACGCTTTCGCTGAAACCGGTTAAAACCATTTCAGTAACGGAAAACGGCAGGCCCGTAAAAAACCTGAACGAGTTAGAATACATTGAAGGGCACATTTATGCCAACCTTTGGCAAACAAATTATATCGTACGCATTGACCCGGCCACAGGCAACGTACTGGGCCGGCTTGATATGACCAAAGTTGCCGAGGCGGTCTATCCCGGCAACCCCAATGCCGATGTATTGAACGGCATTGCTTACGAACCCAAAAGTAAAATGGTGCTCGTTACCGGAAAACTATGGCCGGCTATGGTAGCGATTAAGTTTAGCGAGCAATAGAAGACCTGTAAGATTATAGGTTTCGTTTGGATTATTCTTTCTGCACGTCCACTCTCGTAACAAAATACTTGGTATCGCCCCGCCAAGGAAAGCGCATGTAGCGTTTTACAAAGTGCAGGTTTACCCGTTCGCCTTTCAGGGCGGCAGTTTCTAATTCTTTCAGCACGTCCGCCTCACTTTTTTCTACCGAAAAATCGCGGGTTTCGGCAATGGGGCTGGTGCCTTTAAGCGCACCAAACGATTCCATAGAAATTTTCCCTTCATGAGTTTTAAAGACGATGCCCTTTTCGGAAACACTCAGCACTTTGCCGGCCCATATTCCGCGTTCGTAAACGCCCCAGTAAAAAAAGGCTAATGTGCCAATGCCCAACACAATAATGATGAGAAAGAGTCGTTTCAGGAATTTCATAGTGGTTTGTTTTGCTCGTTGGCCAAAGGTTTGATTTTCCATAGCGTTGCGGGTTGTTTTCCGAAGGTAAACATTCTGCAAATAAAAAAGTCGGGGTGTGCCCGACTTTTTTATTTCAACTTTTCCGGTTTACACCGTCATAATTTCGGCTTCCTTCTTTTTCATCAGCGCGTCAATCTTGCCGATAAACTCATCCGTAAGTTTTTGCACGGTAGCTTCGGCATCTTTAATATCATCTTCCGAAGTGCCCTTTATTTTTTTCAGGCTCTCGTTAGTGTCTTTCCTGATATTTCGCACGCTTACCCGGCCGTGTTCACATTCCTGCCCTACTTGTTTTACCAATTGCTTACGCCTTTCTTCTGTCAGCATGGGTATGTTTACAATTACCTGTTGTCCGTCATTTTGCGGATTTAACCCCAGGTTGGCATCGCGGATAGCTTTTTCAATTTCCTGTATCATGTTTTTCTCCCACGGCTTAATGAAAATAGTGCGCGCATCGGGCGTGGTGAGTGACGACACCTGGTTGAGCGGTGTAGTATTTCCGTAATACGAAACCTGGATGCCATCCAGCATGGTTGGATTTGCTTTTCCTGCCCGGATTTTTGTTAGCTCGTGCCCAACATGATTCAGGGCTTTGTTCATGTGCTCCTTTGCGTCTTCAAGATATAGTTCAATTTCTTCCATACTTAAATTTAAGATTTCGGATTTTTGATTTTTAAATCAAAAATCTTAACTGATTAATGTACCGGCTTCTTCGCCTTGTGCAACTTTTAACAGGTTGCCTTTTTTGTTCATATCAAAAACAATAATGGGCAGTTTGTTTTCCATGCACAGCGTAAAGGCAGTCATGTCCATAATGTTAAGGTTCTTTTCGTATGCTTCCTGAAACGTGAGCGAGTTATAGCGCACGGCATCGTTAAATTTTTCGGGGTCTTTATCATACACGCCATCCACGCGTGTGCCTTTTAACACCACGTCAGCTTGCACTTCAATGGCGCGCAGGCTGGCGGTGGAGTCGGTAGTGAAATATGGATTGCCAATACCGGCACCAAAAATAACAATCCGTCCCTTTTCGAGGTGACGGATTGCCCTGCGCCTGATAAAGGGTTCGCAAACCTGTTCCATTTTCATGCCCGACATGAGCCGCGTGTACAGGCCGTGACGCTCCAATGCGCTTTGCAAGGCCATAGCGTTGATAACCGTAGCCAACATGCCCATGTAATCGCCCTGAACGCGGTCAATGCCCAGCGCTTCGGCCTGGCCGCCCCGGAAAATGTTTCCGCCCCCGATTACGATAGCCAACTCAACACCGGCTGCCTTTAATGCTTTTATTTCTTCTGAATATTGTTCGAGCACTGCCGGGTCGATGTTTACACTTTTGTTTGACCCTTGCAGGGCTTCGCCACTGAGTTTGAGGAGAATTCGTTTGTATTTCATGTAACGCAGATAAAAATCGCGTAAATATAAGGGCTATCTGCAAGAAAGTTATAATGCCGGTTGAATACTTGCCGTGACTTCCGGCAATTAATGGAATTAAAACTCAATCAGCACCTGGTTCTTTTCCACACTGTCGCCTTTTTTGATTTTAATGGCTTTCACTTCGCCATCACCAGGCGCCTTCAGAATGTTCTCCATCTTCATCGCTTCTAATATCAGCAGCGGGTCGCCCTGTTTTACTACATCACCGACACTTACTTTCAGGTCGATAATCAGCCCCGGCATGGGCGCTTTTACGGCATTTACTTTATTGGTGGCAGCGTGGTTCATGCCTAATTTTTCAAGCAGCAGGTCGAACTTATCTTTTACCGTTACGGAATACGATTTCCCGTTGATTTTCCAGGTAAAAGTTTTAGTGGCGGCATCAGCTTTTACCAACTCGGCCCGGTAACTTTTGTTGTTGTGGATAATGTGGAAATACGCATCGTTCACGTTTACAATATCCCACGCAAAAGCATCTCCGTTCAGGGTAATGGCTTCCCCGTTTGTATCTATTTCAAAAGATTTATCGTTGACCGTTGCTGTAAACATGGGGTAAAAATAGAGTGTAAAATTCAGAAGTCAGAGTGAACGGGAATTATATTCAGATGTAAGTGCCTGATGTTAAGATAGGGTGCCTGCGTTTCTTCAAAGTTGTTTTACGGGCACAACTCACAGTGCTTACTACAAGTTTCAAGCGAGGCTTTTCATCACCGGTCGCGGTCAATCAAACACCACATCGCCCTCAGGCTCTTTATACTCGCCTTCCCATCGGGCAATTACTACAGAAGCTAAACAGTTGCCGGTTACGTTTACAGACGTGCGGGCCATATCCATAAGCTCATCAATACCCAGTATGGCCATGATGGGCCAGAGCGGCAACCCGAAGGAAGCAGCCGTGCCCAACAAAATAACCAGCGAAGCGCGGGGCACACCGGCCACACCTTTACTGGTGAGCATAAGTGTGAGTCCCATCAGCAACTGTTCCCAAATAGTCAGGTTAATTCCTGCGGCCTGCGCCACAAACACCGAGGCTAATGAAAGATACAGTGTGGTGCCATCTAAGTTAAATGTATAGCCGGTGGGCAACACAAATGAAACAATCTTGCGTGGTACACCCAACTTCTCCATGTTCTCCATAGCTTTTGGTAAGGCTGATTCGGAACTGGTGGTAGCAAAGGCAATAGATACTGGTTCGGATATAGCCTGGATGAATTTCTTTATGGGTAGTTTAATGATTAATGCAACAGGCAACAACACTACAAGAATAAATACGGTTAACGCTCCGTAAAGGGTGAGTAACAATTTCAGCAAGGATGTAAGAATATCCACCCCCAGGTGACCCACCGTAACAGCAATGGCTGCACCCACGCCAAACGGGGCGAAGTGCATGATGATGTTGGTGAACTTAAACATGGTTTCCGCCAGGCTTTCGGAAAAATTCAGCATGGGTCGCTTCTTTTCTTCCGGCAGCATCGCCAGCGCTATACCAAAAATCACACTGAACACCACAATGGGCAAGACATCGCCATGGTACACCGACTTCACAAAGTTCTCGGGAAAAATGTGCAGAATCACTTCTTCCCAGCCTTGTGGTTTTGTTTCGGGAAGTTCCTGGTCAAATCCTTGCGGCAATACAACACCTGTGCCAGCCTGTGTAAGGTTAATCGCGATCAGCCCGATAACCAATGCGATAGTAGTAACCACCTCAAAATACACGATAGATTTCCAGCCCATGCGCCCAACCTGTTTTAGGTTTGAGTGCCCCGCAATACCGACCACCAACGTAGCAAAAAGAATAGGCGCAATAATGGTTTTCACTAAGCTCAGGAAAATTTTACTCAGCACCTGCAGGTTTTGAGCAAAGTGGGGAAAGTTCAAACCGATTTCCACACCGATAATCATGCTCAGCAATATCCAGGTGGTGAGTGATCCTTTGCGGATAGCAAAGAGGATAAATCCGCCCCAGGTAATCCAGCGGCTGGCCGTAAGCACTAACGATGGTACAGTAATGGATGTGTAGTATTCAATCAGGTGAAGACCGGTGGTGAGCGTGAGCATCCCTAAAATGAACCAGGCTATTCTCTTTTTTGTCATTGGATTCGGTTAACCTTGTGTAAAGACGCGAATATACGGATTTTCGCTATCGTGGCTGAACTTAAATTCCATAACTTTGTTGAACCGATAACAACCAAATAAAACCGTTAACAGGCATGATACAAGCTTCTCCAAAAAACATTCATATTTACTTAGAGTCAAATCCGAATCCTAATTCCTTAAAATTTGTGGTAAACGAAATGCTTATCCCGGAAGGATTAAGTTTTGATTTTCCATCCCGCGAAAGCGCAACGCAGGCGCCCTTAGCGCAAGAGCTTTTTGATTATTCGTTTGTAGAGCGTGTGTTTTACATGAGTAATTTTATTACCGTAACCAAGCGCGAAGACGTAGAGTGGATTGAAGTGCAGAACACACTTAAAGACCACATTCAGAAGTTCTTAGAATCCGGGCGTTTTATTATTGAAATGAACGAAGCAGAACCGGTAATGGAAGGAGAGGAAACCGAAACGGTTAAAAAGATAAAATCTATATTGGAAGAATACATTCGGCCGGCTGTTGAACAGGATGGCGGAGCGATTACCTATCACTCCTTTAACGAGGGCATTGTAAAAGTAAAGTTGCAAGGCTCGTGTAGTGGCTGCCCCTCTTCTATGATAACCCTGAAAGCCGGCATTGAAAACCTCTTTACCCGCATGATGCCGGGCGAGATTAAAGCGGTTGAGGCGTTTTAACCAAAATTTAACCTCGTTAATTTCTGGCAGTTCTGTATCTTTAAGGATGCGAAACACCATAATGCTTATTGCGTTTTTTATGGCTCACCTGGCTGTTGCACAACCGGTAAAGGTGATGTCGTATAACATCCGGTTAGACTACGCTGGCGATGGCGAAAACGCCTGGCCACACCGGTCACAAAAAGTGGCGCACCTTATTCAAAAGTATAACCCCGACCTGGTTGGCCTTCAGGAAGTACTGCATCACCAGCTTGAAGACCTGTTGCGTAATTTGCCGGATTACACCTTTGTTGGCGTTGGCCGCGATGACGGCAAGCAACAAGGCGAGTACAGCGCTATCCTGTTCAGGAGCGGAAGGTTTGGGCTGCTCGAAAATTCAACACAGTGGCTCTCCGAAACACCCGATGTGCCCGGCAGCAAAAGCTGGGATGCTGCCATTACCCGCATTGTTACTATGGCCCGTTTGTATGATAAGGAACTGAAGCGCGAGTTTGTAATTTTCAACACACACTTCGACCATATAGGGCAGGAAGCCCGGCTGGCAAGCGCAGCTTACATGGCAGGTTTGGTTACCGGCATACGGTTACGTATAGAAAACCTTCCTGTTATTGCCACAGGCGATTTTAATTGTGAACGCACCGAACCGCCTTACGCAGCGCTGGTAGTAAACGGAACGTTAATTGACACCAAACCGCCCAACGACCAAACCGGTACGTTTTGCGGATTTGAAGTGGGGGTTATGGAATGCAAGGCCATTGATTTTATTTTTCATACCAAAGAATGGATACTGCGCCACTATAAGGTTATTGAAGATAACGATGGCAAATATTACCCTTCCGATCACCTGCCCGTGTTAGCGGAGTTTGAGTTGGTTCTTGAAAGGTAATACTTAACCACAGAGATTAACTTCATCCGCGTTGGAGAGTCCTTTTCCAACGTGCGAGTTGAAAGAAGGTAACTGATTTAGAATATAAATAACAGAACATGAGTTAAACATTGTGCCGCATATTTTTTCTTGACATTTTTTAGCTGGATGAATAAGGTTATAATAATATCGATTTTTTTAATGTCCTCTTGGACAGCATACTCGCAGAAAACAGTAATTGCATTTTATGATAGCGCTTGGGTATTAACAACTAAAGAATTTGCAAAGTATTATAGGGTTGGAGCTCTTGATACTAAGAAGTATAAATATCATGGAAAAGTGAAGGACTACTATATAAATGGGGGACTTCAAATGGAAGGTACATTTAAAGCAAATATTAAAGTTGATTCATTCTATTTCTACTATCCAAACGGAAAGCTTATGACAAAAGGATTATACCAAAATAATCTCCGATATGGATTTTGGACAAATTATTATCAAAATGGAAAAATAAAAGATAAGATAGGTTACTATGGAGATTTTGTTTGTGCTCTTGAATATTATGATGAGGATGGAAATCCAAAATTGATTAATGGGACTGGAGATTGGAAAACAGAATTCTATGATGATTTTACTATGGACATAGTCCAAATCGAAGGCTCATATAAGGACACTTTAAGGCATGGGACATGGAAATATTATATAACAAGTATACTGCCTGGAACTTCACAAGAGAAGGAATTGAAATGTATTGAGGAATACGAAAACGGTGTTTTTTTAAGCGGGAAGTATTTTTGGGCAAACATGGGTACAGAAGACCTCAGCCGACCAACCATGAGAATCCTTCCTGAGACTACCAAGTTTGATAAATTAGAAAAATGGGCATACTCGAAATATGCTTCTCGTGAAGAGTATCCAGACTTAAAATTCTTGCCAAAAATTGATTCAACAGTTTTTCCAGTTGACAATCTGGCTGAATTTCCTGGAGGATTAGATTCTTTGACAAAAGAGATCACCAAAAGTATGAAGTTATCTAAATCTTATATAGCCTCCCAAAAAATGAGGTCAAGCATGTTTCGTATTATGATTGACACAAATGGAAAGTTAAAAATAACTGAATACTTAAGTGAACTAAAATTAATGTTATCTCCGGATAATCAATTGTTTAACGACCAATCAATAAGGGCTATTAAGAGATTACCTGCCTGGAAACCAGCAAGTAGACAAGGGAAAAATGTCATAAATCACTTTATATTGATGATAAAAATGGATAATGGTGATATTAGTGTTGAATTAAGTAGTATGAATGAAAAGCGGTAGATAAAAAGTACGCACCATAGTACCGGTGGCTGTTGCACAACTATGAATCGGTAATTTTATAAGAGAATAATCTTTGAAATTCGAGCGGATTCAAAGATGATAAATTGTGAGCAGCCCATGACACAGATTTTGCGTCAGTTCGACAATTATCCTGCCGTTGTCGGTGTTTGAGCGTAGGCTTATGTGTGCAGGCTCACCGACAACGATTTCGTGAAATATCTTTACAAACAACGGAGTTATTGAGTTTGAATTTCAGACACCCTCAAACTCTCCAAGCTCAATAGAAAAATCATCGGCATCAAGGTGTGCCGGAAACTTATCGCGGAAAGCCTGCAACGAATGTGCATTAAGTTGAATGGTTTTTATTGTTTCCGTGCCTTCGTCAGTAAACATCAGTTCGCCTTTTGGCGAATAAATAGACGAGTGCCCGTTGTATTCTATGCCGTTACCGTCTAACCCTACGCGGTTCACACCAACGGTATAGCTCAGGTTTTCGATAGCACGTGCTTTGAGCAGGGCATCCCAGGCATCCACACGGGCAGTAGGCCAGTTGGCAACATAAATCAGTAAATCGTAATTAAGGCGTTTTGTGGTAATGTCGTACGTGTTGCGGCTCCACACCGGAAAGCGCAGGTCGTAACAAATAAGCGGACAAATACGCCAGCCCTTCCACGAAGACACCAACAGGCTTTCGCCAGGCGAATAGGTTTTTTGCTCTACCGCCATACGAAACAAGTGGCGTTTGTCGTAGGTTTTAAAATTGCCGCCAGGTTCCATCCATAGCAAGCGGTTGTAGTAGCGTTCGTGCACGGTAGCGATGAAACTTCCTAAAATCAACGCACCGGTTTGGTCGGCCATCTGGCGCATCCATTTAAAGGTGCGCATGTTCATGTGCTCAGCCAGTTTTGCGGCATTCATGGTAAAGCCCGTGGTAAACATTTCGGGCAGCACAATCACATCCGTATCCTGCCCAATCTGCCATATTTTCTCTTCAAACGATGAAAGGTTGGCGTCAATTTCTTCCCAATACAGGTCGGCCTGGATAAGTGTGATTTTTAAGTCTTGCATGTTTGCGAAATACTCTAAACTATGTTCATTTCTGATTTAAGAGACTCTCTGCTGTCTTTAGTCTATCAATTATTTCTTTCTTAACCCGTGTGTTAAACTTTACTTTATTAACCTTACCTATCAAGTTCTTAATATCAATCCCATCATGGATAGGGTTTTTTAAGACAAAGAAGATTTCTTCCAATTCAATATTCTTCTCTTCCTTTTCTATTGTCCTTACCGTTAATTCTGTTTGCTTGTCCAACAAGGAGAATAACAGTTCGTTGCTCCACTCAGAATATTCCACATTGTTTCTGCACTCTTGTCCAAAGGTTAGCAGAAAATTACTTATTTCTCTTTGTGTCAATTGTCCGATTTTGTTGCCTGTTGTAAGAAGGACTGTTCCGTCACATTTCTCAATAGATTGTCCGTAATGGGTCAACCTGACCGACAGTAGAATTATCAGAATGAATGACTTTAGTTTCATTGTTCTGTTTGTCTTCTCTAATGCATCTCTTCCAAACTGCAAATAAAAGAAAGGAATGTCGAAAAACCTTACTTTCGTTGTTAATCCATTTGAATGAGCAATCTAAAGTTTTTTTAAAATTCCAACCGCCTTATCCAACGTTTGTTCGCTCTTGGCAAAACAAAAACGCAACAGCCTGTTATCGGTTTTATCGTGGTAAAAAACAGAAACAGGAATGGACGCTACCTTATGTTTTATGGTCAGCTCCTCTGCCATTTGTCTGTCGGGCTTTGAAGAAATAGTTGCGTATGACAACGATTGAAAGTACGAACCATGACACGCCACCGGCTCGAATGAAGAGCCTTTTATACCTTGCAAAAAGTAATCGCGTTTTTGTTGGTAGAACGCGCCTAAGTTTTCGTAGTGAGCCGGTGTTTGCATATACTCTGCCAGCGCTAATTGCACCGGTGTGTTTACCGAAAAGGTAATGAACTGGTGCGTTTTTCGTATTTCGCGGGTCAGTGCTTTGGGCGCAACGGCATAGCCCACTTTCCACCCGGTAGCGTGAAACGTTTTTCCGAAAGAAAACACCGCGACACTTCGCTTTGCGAGGTTAGGATAGTGAAGTACGCTCTCGTGGCGGATAGCATCAAAGATGATGCGTTCATATACTTCATCACTAAGCACGATAAGATTATGTTCTTCCGCCAGGCTTTCGAGTTGCTTTAAGTCATGAGCGGTAAGCACAGCCCCGCTTGGGTTGTGGGGTGTGTTTACCATAATCATACGGGTGCGTGATGTAACCCGCGACTTCACTTCATCCCAATTGATGGAGAAGTCTGGATATTGGAGATTTATGTGTATCGGCATGCCCCCGTTCAGCCGTATGGCCGGGTTGTATGAATCATACGAAGGGTCGAACACAATTACTTCATCGCCTGGATGAACAAAGGCGGCAATGGCTGCGTACAAGGCTTCCGTAGCACCTGCTGAAATGGTAATCTCCGTTTCGGGGTCAACGTTGTAGTGATAGGTTTTATGAATTACATCGGCAATTGCATTGCGCAACGCGGGTGTGCCCGGCATGGGCGCATATTGATTGTGCCCGGCTTTCATGTAGTGATGAACCAAGTCGATGATTACCGGGTCAACCTGGAAATCTGGAAAGCCCTGCGATAAATTAATGGCGCTATTATCGGCAGCCATTTTCGACATGATAGCAAAAATGGACGTGCTTACATCAGGAAGTCGGGATTGTATGGGCATAGCTCATTTTTTCAGCGGAGCCAGGATACGGTATTCGGTTTTTACAGCACCACGACTAATGTCGGTGAGCTTCCCTTTCAGCATGCGCTTTTTCAGCGAGGTGAGGTAATCGATAAATAATTTACCTTCTATGTGGTCGTACTCATGCTGGATAATGCGCGCCTTCATGCCGTCATACTCCTCTTCTTTCAGTTCCCAGTTTTCATTGTAATAGCGTATGCGAATGGTTTCCTTGCGTAAAATCTTTTCGCGGATATTGGGTATGCTCAGGCAGCCTTCTTCAAAAGCCCATGGGGTTCCAAGCTCATCCAGCATTTCGGGATTGATAAATGCTTTCTTGAAATCTTCCATTCCTTCTTCGGCCTCATCATCATCTTTTTCCAGCCCCGTGCCGTCCACCACAAACAGGCGTATACTTTTGCCAATCTGGGGAGCAGCCAGGCCAATGCCCTGAGCCGCGTGCATGGTTTCAAACATATCGTCAATAAGTTGTTTCAGGTCAGTGCCCGGCTCAACATCTGTTGCGCGTTGCCTCAGTACCGGGTCGCCATACATCACTATCGGGTAAATCATTTGTATTCAGAAATTCAGAACTGCAAAATTAATGATTATTCACACCATTTTTGCATGGATATTGGCGGGGTTTGTTTATACTTGGTCATGCGTATCCTGATAATCACCCTGCTGACCTTTTCTTTCATGAATGCCGTTGCGCAAAACAAGGAGAAGGAATTTTTAAATAACCTGAATAAATTCTGTAACCAGTCGTTTTCCGGTGAGGCTGTTTTTCCTGAAGGCGACAGGAACCCGTTTGCCGGTAAGGCTTTGAAAATCTATTTCTCAACATGCACCGAAAAAGAAGTGCGTATTCCGTTTCATGTAGGCGAAGATAAATCGCGGACGTGGGTGCTTACCATAGATGAAAAGGGCTTGCTGCTCAAGCACGACCACCGACATGAAGACGGCACACCCGATGAAATAACCATGTATGGCGGTTATGCCAATGCAAAAGGTAATGGTGTTGAACAATTTTTTCCGGCTGATGAATACACTGCCAATCTCATTCCGGCTGCGGCTACCAATGAATGGACGTTCGCGTTAAGCGAAGACAAAAAAACGTTAAGCTACATGCTTAAACGCGATGAGCAACTGCGCTTTCATGCCCGCTTTGACCTGACAAAGCCGTTGGAAAAATAATTAACGGGCATCTCTAAAAACTCCTTGTACCCTTCTCCAAAAGGAGAAGAGCAGGGGTTGAGGTTATCAAAGGCAATGTTTTTAGAGATGCTCTAATATCAGTAACGGCTATCCATAAACGATTGCAGAATCAACACGGCACTTACTTTGTCAACGTTGCCTTTTACCTGCCGGTTTTTCTTTTTCATGCCACCGGCAATCATTGCCCGCTGTGCAATAGAACTGGTAAAGCGTTCATCGGCTTCGTGAACAGGTTTGCCGGGAAACGCTTCTTTAAGTTTAACGATAAACTCGCGCACTAACGGTGCTGTTGCCGAGTCCTCACTCTTTAGTGTTTTGGGCATACCAATTACAAATTCATTTACGGTTTCTTTTGCCGTGTAGCTTTTCAGGTAGGTGAGCAACTCGTTTGAAGGAACTGTATCTAACGCTGTTGCAATAATGCGCAAGGGGTCAGTTACGGCCAAGCCGGTTCGTTTGGTTCCGTAATCAATTGCGAGAATTCTGCCCATGAATTAATTGAGGCGGATGCGTTCAAAGAAAGTCTGCTTCACTTTTGTTTCCAGCATCATGGCCTTGGGCAGCAATATTTCATTTTCGATGCGGGCGTGGGTAATCAGGCTCTTCTCAAAATCGCGAAGCTCATTAAAGATTACTTTTACATGAAGTGGTGCGCCCGGCTTAATCTGGTAATTGTTGGTGATTTTGCGTATGCCCACCATTTCATCATCGTGTGCTTCGTGCTCAACAGCAAACTTCTGCACAGAAAACCGTTCCATGAGTTGATACAACCGTGTTGGCGTGTACTTTCCGGTTGATGCCCGTTCCAACATTCTGATGTAACTGAAAAGCGTATCTTCTTCTTCGTATATGTGATGAATAAAATCTTCTACGAAAAGTGGGAACACTAATTTCAGGTCGCGTTCAACATGCTGATAATCTTCATGCTTTGCTTTGAAGCCTTCCACCAATCGGGCAATGTAAGGCAGCTTATGTTTGATAAATAAAAAGTGCGAATGTTTAAGATACTCAATAATCAGGTCGATAGGATAGGAGATGAGCGGAATATCGGCTTCGCGCAAATGCGTGGGCGATTCCAACTCGCGGATAACCTGGTTAACCTTCAGCCCCCTGGCGTTGCAGGCTTGCTCTAAGGTATGTTCTGAGTATTCGTCAAACCGGATACCGAAATAATACAGCACGTATGCGTGAACGTAATTCTCGTCAACAAGCTGGGCTATTCGTTTGGTTTTAAATCCGGTTGGCTCCATAACAATAGCCAAATATAGGGTAAAGGCTAAAAAAAACGCATCCTTACGGCAGGCCGATTTGCCAAAGTGCCGTTTTAGCCGTTTTTTACCGGATAGTTTCGGAAAAAATGCACCTAACATTTAAAATCGGTTGCCGTTAAACGATACACTACAATACCTTTGCAGTATGAGCGAACGACCAGAAAACACACCTTACCAGATTAGATTACCCCTTGTTTTGTGCCTTGGGTTGGCAGCCGGTGTTTTTATCGGCTCAAGTTTTAATTCGCAAAAGCCTTCGCGCGATGTGAGCAAGGACGTGCAGAAACTACGCGAAGTGTTAACCTATATTGATACGAAATATGTAGATGATATTACTACCGATAAATTAGTGGACGAATCAATCCGCCACCTGCTTTCAAAGTTAGACCCGCATTCGCACTACATTCCTGCACGCGACCGCATAGCGGCTAACGAAGAACTGCGTGGAAACTTTGACGGCATTGGTGTTGAATTCAATATTTTTCAGGATACCATAATGGTAGTAACAGCTTTGAGCGGAGGCCCTTCCGAAAGATTAGGAATAAGATCGGGCGATAAAATTATCTTGGTTGATGATAAAGATGTGGCGGGCATAGGCATTACCACGCAAGATGTAATGCGCCTGCTGAAAGGCCCGCGCGGGTCGGAAGTTAAAGTGACCATTTTGCGCAACAAGCAAATATTAGATTTCAATATTGTCCGCGATAAAATTCCGCAATTCTCCATTGATGTTTCCTACATGGTTGATGCTGAAATCGGGTATATCAAACTCAACCGGTTTTCGGCCACCACGTATGAAGAATTTTCAAAAGCATTAACCAAACTGAAAGACCAGGGCATGAAAAAACTTGTGCTCGACTTACAAGGTAACGGAGGCGGCTACATGAGCATGGCGATTGATTTGGCCGATGAATTTCTTTCTGACGGAAAAAAGATTGTGTACACTGACGGTAAAGACAAGCGTTTAAACACCAATGCGTCCTCTACCAGTCGTGGCAATTTTGAAACAGGCGACTTGATTATATTGGTAAACGAAGGCAGCGCATCGGCATCCGAAATTTTAGCGGGTGCTTTGCAAGACAACGACCGCGCCCTGATTGTTGGAAGAAGAACTTTTGGTAAAGGATTAGTGCAAAACCCGTTCGACCTGAGCGATGGCTCCGAATTACGCCTTACTATTTCGCGTTATTACACGCCCAGTGGCCGCTCCATTCAAAAACCTTACGATGATGAAGAGGAGTATTCGTTAGACCTGATTGAGCGTTACAAAAAAGGCGAGTTCTTTTCTGCCGATAGCATTAAACTAAACGACTCATTAAAATACAAAACTGCCAATGGCCGCTCTGTATATGGCGGAGGCGGCATTATGCCCGATTACTTTGTGCCGTTAGATACGACCATGAACAGCCATTACCTGAATGCATTGTATTCGTCACTTTCTATTTATGAATATGCTTTTAACTATGCCCACCACAACAAAGATGCGCTGGAAGGCAAAGGGTTTGAACAGTTTAAAAAGAGTTTTGTGGTTACCGACCAAATGCTGAACGAACTGGTAGCCATTGGGCAACGAAACAAAATAAAGCCCGACTACCAGGATTTGAGAAAAAACAAAAAGGTATTTCAGCTACACGTAAAGGCACAAATTGCCCGGAGGATTTGGGGTAATGACGGGCTGTTCCCGATTATTAACGAAACCAACGAAATATTTTTGCAGTCGCTGAAGTTATTTGAGCGTATGCCGGAGTTGAACCGGCAGGCTATGTAAAAATAGTGCCTGTAATCCGCAATCGTTTTCTTAACTTAGCTCCGTTAATGTAAAGAGCTATGTATTACTATCGTCTTGGAAACATTCCGCATAAGCGCCACACACAATTTCGTCAGCCCGATGGAAGTTTGTATAAAGAAGAACTCGTAAGTTCCGAAGGGTTTTCGGGCATTTATTCCAACCTGTACCACATTCATCCACCAACGCGAATAAAAGCATTAAAAGAGCCGGTGAAGTATGGCCCTGAAATCGTGAATGATTATGCCTTGCGGCAAACCCATCTTAACACGTCAAAAGTTACTACCACCGGAAACGATTTTCTTGATGCGCGGAAAGTATTGTTGAAAAATAATGATTGTGCTATTTCTATATGCTCGCCCACACAGCGCAAAATGGATTACTTCTACAAAAATGCTGAAGGCGATGAGGTGCTCTACATACATGATGGCAAAGGCGTGTTGATTTCTCCTTTCGGAAAACTTGAAATCCGTCAGGGCGATTACGTGGTTATTCCGCGCACGGTTATTTACAAACTTGAATTTGAAGAAGGCCCGTTACGCTTGCTGATAGTTGAATCGGCTTCACCGGTTGAAACAGTAAAACGTTACCGAAATGAACTCGGACAACTTGGCGAACACTCACCATATTGCGAACGCGACATCCGTCCGCCACACGAATTGATTACGGATGCTACCTGCGGTGAGTTTTTAATGAAGATAAAAAAGCAGGGATACCTTCATCAATACATTTATGATTTTAGTCCGCTGGATTTGGTAGGCTGGGATGGTTTTTTGTGGCCCTATGCTTTTTCCATTCACGACTTTGAGCCAATCACCGGGCGCATTCATCAGCCGCCCCCGGTGCACCAGACTTTCCAGGCGCATAACTTTGTAATCTGTTCATTCGTACCGCGCTTGTTTGATTATCATCCGTTAGCCATACCTGCACCGTACAACCACAGCAACATTGACAGCGATGAAGTGCTGTACTATGCCGAAGGAAATTTTATGAGTCGTAGAGGTATTGAACGCGGTTCGTTTACGTTGCACCCTGGCGGCCTGCCGCACGGCCCGCATCCGGGCACGGTAGAGAAAAGTATTGGAGCAAAAGAAACGCACGAACTTGCCGTGATGATTGATACATTCAAACCCTTATTTTTAACAACCGATGCGCTTGAGTTTTTGGATAAAAACTACCCGATGAGTTGGACGGACAGCAATCCGAATGATGGGTTTAATGAAATAAACACTCCTTGAATACAGATTAACTGATTACATTTGTGTGGTTCCTATGAACAAAATAATTCCATATCTCAAATCAGCAACAGCGCTACCCGGCTGGAAGCTCATGATTGAGTACGAAGATGGGTTAAAAGGCATTATTGACCTGAAGCTATGGAAAGAAAAAAAAGGTGTATTTACAATATGGGAAGATGAAGAAAATTTTAAACGCTTCAGAATCACACCGGACAAAAAAATAGAATGGAACGATGAAGTGGACATGGACCCGGACGCTTTTTACCTGCAACTAATCGGAAAAACATTTGAAGAATATGCCAGTGATAAGCAGGTTCTACGGTATTCTCGTTAAAATGTATTTTGGCGATCATGCTCCTCCCCACTTCCATGCTGAATATGGTGAATTTAGTGCGGTAATCTCAATCAATGATTTCGGCATGCTTCAAGGTTACCTTCCTCCTAAAGCCCTGGCACTGGTAGCGGAATGGGCAAGTGTCCATCAGCAGGAACTGCTTGATAATTGGGAATCCCTCAGTGAACGGGGTGATGGTTCTTTCAAAAAAATTGCCCCTTTGGAGTAGATGGAAAAAATAATTTATGCGGTAAGCCTTATGAACAAGCTATTAATATTTTTATTGGTCCAAACAGGAATTTGTTTTTCACAGACGACTTTTCCTTATAACAAATGTGATGATTTTGATTGGACGACAGTTGAAATAAAAACACCACGGGCAGACCGTGAGGCATTTATAAGCTCTATTTCAAAAGGAACTTTTTTTGAAAGTTATCCAATCCGTAGAAACGAGTTCCCAGACTACACTCACGCCATTGACTTCAATAATGATGGCAAACGGGATTTTATCTACAATGGGGTATATCCGGCCGAAGGACTTTTAATTGAATTTCATTTAAACTTAGGTGATAAGTACAAAAGTATCTTTACCGAGATGGGGCATTTTTGTAAAATAGACTTCAAAGATAAAATAATTAAGACCCTTTACATTGCTCAACCCGGTTGCTGCGCAGACCCCACTACTACTTTGAGAATTTATAACATTGAATATAGAAATGGGCAGTTTGAATTTACAAGAATATTTCAAAGCACTATGCTCACCGAGACAACTATTCCAAAGAAATTCTTTGATGAGTTAATACATTTTGAAACAATAAATGACAAGTATTACCTGAGAAGTGAGCCTGAAATTAAAGATGAGCCATTTGATGATTTCCTTGAAAAAAATGGGAATCAAATTGGAGAACTTACTAAAGGAACAAAGGGAGTAGCTCTGGCAGAACAAACAGATTCAACCGGACGGGTATGGTGGTTTGTCGAGATATTCCCGGAACATAAAATTTTAAACAATGTCTTTTACCAAGACAGTTATTTTGAACCAAACGATTACGGAAGAATAGTCGGGTGGATTAGCAGTAGATTTGTTAAGCGGTTATGACTTGTGCCTACCCGTAGCTGCTGAACAACTAAGTTCAGGATATTGATGGAAAAAATAATTTATTCGGTCTTAATTCTCGTTGGTGGGGTTTTCCTGTTCGGACTGTTTTTCTTAATGGATGGAACCCTTTAAGATTTCCCAAATAAAACCTTTAAATTTGGTACAAATATCAATAGTATGGGAACAGTCGAATTAAAATCGGATTTGCACAGAATATTGGATAAAATTGAAAACGAGCAGTTGCTTAGGACAGTTTACGATTTTCTGAAGCATAGCGAGAACGCAGAAGAAGGACGGATATGGAAAACATTGACTGACGAGCAAAAAAAAGAAATTTACCTGTCATACGAGCAATCAGAGGACGACAACAACCTTATCAATTGGGAAGATGTTAAAAAGAAATTTTAATGCAGGTATTCGTTACTCCCAAAGCCGAACGGAATTTCGATTCAATCGTAGATTATATAAAGTATAAATGGGGAGAAAGGACAGCAAAAGAGTTTGTTCAGAAGACAGATGAAATCTTTCAACTCGTTGAGTCCCCTAACGGGAGACTCAACGAAGACAAAAATTGAGGATCGAAAAAACATGAATTTTGGTTAGCTTTGAAAGATGATTGATGAAAAAACATCCGCCCAACCACTCTCAGAAGTCTTTGGGTTTCCTATCCACAATGAATCAGCAAGAGCTAAACGGTACAGGGACAATAAATTATGCCCGTTCAATAATATAGTTTCCAACTGCACTAAGAATAGCATTGAATTTCCTCTTGGCGTTTGCAGCTTACATCACAAAGGAAAGCCGGTAATTATTTGCCCAATAAGATTCAGGGAAGACTGGAGCATCATTAGCGATGCTGCGGGTTTCATATTTAATAAAAAGGCTGCCTGGACTCACGTTGGAGAAGTACGATTGAGGGATAAGCACGGTAAATCAGCAGGAAATATTGACTATGTGCTTGTTTCATACGATGATAAAGGCCGGGTAATAGATTTTGGTTCGCTGGAGGTTCAGGCGGTTTATATTTCAGGAAACCTGACAGGCCCATTCGCGGCTTATTTAGAAAATCCTTCCCCAAATTTTACCTGGACTCAAGCCTTTAAGTTCCCAAAGCCAGACTACCTTTCATCGTCAAGAAAAAGACTAATCCCCCAAATCATTGCAAAAGGTTCCATTCTAAAACAATGGAAGAAAAAACAGGTGGTCGCTTTACAAACAAGCTTTTACAACACGTTACCCCCGTTACCAGAATTTGATAAAGCAGAATCCGATTTCGCTTTTTTTCTTTATGATTTAATTCCCGCAAAAAAGAGCAAGACATTAGAGTTAAAACTTAAAAGAGTAATTTATACCAAGTTTGCGAAAGCGTTAGAACAGATTGCCAAATTTGAAGCGGGGTCAGTAAAAGAGTTTACGGAACTGCTTCAGAAGAAACTTGATGCAAAGAGGGCTGGAAAGACCGACACCAACAATCTTGAAAACATAGTTGTAGAATGAGGAGTCAATTAACCATATTCGATGTTAGCGAAGCGCAAACAGGAAATTCAATAGTAAATGTTGCTTCGGTTCCACAGCGAAGCCCATTTCGGTATCCGGGAGGAAAAACATGGTTAATCCCTACTGTTAGGCAATGGTTAAAACAAAATAACAAGGTTGCTGATTTATTGATAGAACCATTTGCGGGAGGTGGAATCGTTAGCCTGACAACGGCTTTTGAAAAACTGGCTGGCCATGTGATAATGGTCGAGTTAGATGAAGAGATTGCCGCAGTCTGGGAAGTAATTCTAAATGAAAAAAATAAATGGCTTGCGAACAGAATACTAAAATTTGAACTCACTCACGAAAACGTCAGAATAGAACTGGACAAGCCAAACAAGAAAATTCATGACATCGCATTTTGCACTATATTAAAGAACAGGATTTTTCATGGGGGCATTCTTGCAAAGGGTTCGGGGATAATAAAAAACGGGGAAAACGGAAAGGGAATATCATCCCGTTGGTATCCCAAAACTTTACACGACAGAATTGTCGCAATTGGGTACATAAAGGATAAAATAGATTTTTTAAAAGGTGATGCTTTTGAAGTATTGGAGGAGAACGCAGAAAATCGAAATGCTTATTTCTTTATTGACCCGCCTTACACAATTGCAGGCAAACGGCTTTACACCCACTTTGACATTGACCATGAAAAATTATTCTATTTAACATCAAAGTTAAAGGGCAAATATATGCTAACGTATGACGACACTTCTGAAATACGACATCTTGCTTATAAATACAATCTGGATTACAGAACAATTCCAATGAAAACAACACACCATTTGGAAAAAAACGAAATAATAATTTCAGACAACTTTACATGGTGGACATAGAACACTGCCAAATCAACTCCTCCTGCTCACCCAAAACCCAAAAATTGCTGCCGTAAAAAACATCAGCAGGCTGTAAATGGCGGGCGGTACGGACATGGCCGAGTTGTTTAATACGCTTAACGCAATGTAGATTGCCAGCGTGCCGTTGTGAATGCCAATCTCCATGCCAATGGCAATGGCCTGCTTCTTTTCAATACTCACTAAGCGCGGCACATAATACCCAACGGCCATGCTCATTATATTAAAGAGCAATACCGGCAGCCCCAGCACACCCGCATAATCAACCAACACTTGCTTTTCGCGAATGGTAACGGAAACAATAATGATAACCAGGATTAACGCGGAGGCTATCTTCACGGGCTTCTCCATTTTTGCAGCAAACTGCGGCAGTTTGTTTTTGATAAGCATACCTATCGTTACCGGAACCAACACAATGGCAAACACTTCTACTACTTTGCTAAACTGCATGGGCACATACTGGCCGGAGTCCATGAAATAATCGAGGGAGAAATTCACAATCAGTGGAAGCGTGAAAAGCGACAACACACTGTTGACAGCCGTAAGCGAAATGTTGAGTGCCACATCGCCTTTCGACAAATGGCTATACAGGTTAGCCGTAGCGCCACCGGGAGAGGCAGCCAACAACATCAGCCCCACGCCTAATGCAGGATTTAGCCCGCTTAGTTTTACTAAGAAAAAACAAAGCACCGGCAGCAGCAACATCTGGCAGAGCAAGGCCACCGTCATGGCTTTCGGGTATTTGGCAACCCGTTTAAAATCTTCAAGTGTAAGCGATAAGCCCAGGCCCAGCATAATGATGCCGAGGGCAATGGGTAGAAAAAGTTCGGTAGCGGCAGATTGCTCCATAGCGGTTAAGGTTTAGCGGCCTAAAAGTTAGTGTTTTCGGTTTTTAGATTCTAACGCAGGGTATAAAAATTACGGCTGACCGGTATTTTCCAATTCAATAACCCTAACTTCTTAAAATCCAGTCTTCAATAACTTTTGGGTACCAGGCGTATTCTAATTGATGAACGTTGTTTGCAATTGTTTCGGGTGTGTCATCCGGTAATACGGGGCAAATTGCTTTGAACAGAATTTTGCCTTCGTCATAGTTTTGGTTCACCTCGTGAATGGTAATGCCCGTTTCTGTTTCACCGGCAGTTTTTACAGCCTCGTGAACCTTCATGCCGTACATGCCCTTTCCGCCAAACTTCGGAAGCAAAGCCGGATGAATGTTTATTATTTTTCCGGGGTAGGCTTTAATGAGGTTTTCGGGAATCAGCCAAAGAAAACCGGCTAACACAATATGCGTTACCGACTGTTGCGTTAACCAATCAATTACTTCTGCTGTATCCTTGAATTGCGGACGAGTAAAAACAAACGTGGGCACGTTATATTTTTTTGCACGCTCCAGCGCGTAGGCTTCGGGATTGTTTGATAACATGCCAGCAACCGAAACACCTGGATGATCTTTAAAGAATTTAAAAATTTCTTCGGCATTGGTTCCGCTTCCCGATGCGAAGATGGCTATTTTGGGTGCTAAGGTATTAATGTGCTTAGGTGTTTTTGCTGCCATAAAAAACTATCGCTCTTAATTTTCAATTAAACCAAACATAAACACTTCAACACCCAAACACTTCAACACGTTAACACATCAAACAATCGCCATACTTAAAATACCCAGCAGCATAATTACTTTACAAAAACTACTTAACCACGAATAATCTTTTTTTGTATCGGCCTTAACTAACTGTACTACCAGCCACGCTAACGGCACAAAGAGCAGCATAGCAAAATAGATTACCGGTAGTTTTACATACAGATGATTAATCAGCAATACAGCAATGCCGAAAACAGCTATGATGAGATACAGCAAATTCTTCGTTCTGCGGATACCCCAAACGATAGGAATGGTTTTGCAACCATAAGTGTTATCGCCTTTCAGGTCTTCCATATCTTTAATGATTTCCCGAACCAACGTCATAAAAAAAGCAAAGACGGCATATACCATAACCATCGGGTTGAACACGCCATATAAAACATTCAGCACGGCAATGGAAAGTCCGGTAAGTAAGGCTACTGCAAAATTTCCAACAAACGGAAGTCGCTTGAGCAGGTTGGAGTAAAACCACAACAGTGAAACCGAAAAAATATTTATAGCCACAATCCACCACGAAACAAAAGAGGCCAACGCAATGCCCGAAACAGAAAGAAGTCCGTGCAGCAAAATAGCATATCGCCTCGGCACACTTTTCCCAACCACTACTCGGTTTGGATTATTGACCAAATCAATTTTTACATCGTAGTAATCATTGATTACATAACCCCCCGCAGCAATCAGTGATGACGAAACGCAGAGTAGCAGCAATCGCCAATCAGAAAATATATCGGCTTTGAGCAGGAACCGCGCAGTGAAATACTGGGCAAATACCAGTATCAGCAGGTTCCACGTGCGGGTAAGCCTGATGAGGGCGGCAATAATTTTTTTGCTGAAGCGCATGGCAAGAGTTGGACAAAAGTACGAACAAGTGGCTTACAGGAATCTCTAAAAACCTACTTTTCTTTTTGCCTCATCCCTGCCCTTCTCCTAATGGAGAAGGACTATGGAAGTTTTTTAGAGATTCCTTTAAGTTCCTCCTGCCCAACTCCTGTGCGCCAGACCTAAAACCGTGCGCTTAACATTGCCATAAAGTGACGCCCGGCCTGCGGATAATAATAGTTTTCCCTGTACTCATCTCCTCCACCTAAATAACCCCACGTATATCCGTTGGATTCGTAGGCAACATCAAGCACGTTGTTTACCAAAAAGCTCAAGCGAAGTTCTTTCATAAACTTCGGACTAAACACGTATGACAGTCGTACATCGTTTGTGAGGTACGAATCGATTTTACGGCTGTTGTTTGAGGTGTTGTCTAAATACTGACTGCCCACATATTTGGTGAGTAACGAAATTTCGGCAGCCTGAACAGGCGAGTACGAAAGCACTGACCCCGCTATCAGGTTGGGAGAAAAGGCAATATCAGTGTTGGTGTATGTTCGGTTAACTGTTATGGGCGGGTCGAACTCCCAGTTTGGCCCCGAATCGTACAACACTTCTGTAAATTCTTTTATTTTATTTTGACTTAGTGTTGCGTTTGCACTCCAGGTAAATTTTGGCGACAGCCTTATCATACCATCCACTTCAATGCCTGCACGATAGCTTTTATCGACATTTGTGCGAATGGAAGCGCCCACATCGTTAAGCGCACCGGTAAGCACAAGTTGGTTGGTGTAATCCATCCAATACAAATTAATATTGTACGCGTAGTTATTCGATTTTTTCCTGATACCAAGCTCCAGGTTTCGTAACGTTTCGTGTGTGGGTGTTTGGTTGTGAGGATTATCAATAAAATCCTTTCGCACAGGTTCGCGGTTGGCCACAGCATACGAGGCGTAGAAACTTTGTCCATTGTTCAGTTCATACGTCAATCCAACTTTCGGATTGAAAAAGGAATACTGCACATCTACATCAAACACATTTTGCCGGTTGTCATTACCGGCTGTTGCATAGCTGATATTACGGTACTGTAAATCCAAAAAACCGTTTAAGGCAGGCGTAAACTGGTAGTTGCCTTTCAGGTAAAGTGTGAAATCTATTTTCTCGGCATCACTATTATAGTAGCGATAATTTTTAGGTACAGTCGTTACCTGCGACCAGATAATTTCTCCGAAATGCCGGCCATCATATCGGTTCCACGCGCCACCCAACACGGCATTGAGTTTATCTTGCTCAAGTTGCAGCGAATAGGTAACGCCATAAAAATCGTTATCAAGCCAGCGCCTGCGAATAATATCACTGCGGCTGATGACTGAATCGCCAATAGTTACCGGGCTTAATCCATAGTTATTGAAACGGTCGTTGATGCGATATTCTTCATAGAAACCTCTCCCATACGTGTAATGCGCGGCTGCGTTTCCGGTTACGAAATCACTAAACCGGTGCGAAATATGCAACTGGTAGTGATTCTGCGCGTAGTCATCCACCTGGTTATCGTATGTATAGATATTAAATGTACGACTGTTGGAGTTGAGTAGAAGTTGTGTCTGTTCAGTATTCCAGCCTTCGTTCATTGCCGTTACCAGCATAGCTTCGGTATCATTATTCAGTCGCGATTGCGGAACACCGTACCAGCTTTGATACGTAACTTCATGCCCGCCAAATACAATGGCCTTCACCATTGTTTTGCCGGAATAATATCCACCCGAAAAATAATGCGATGATAAATCGGAAGAAGCGCGGTCGATAAAACCATCGGAGCTGATTTTTGAAACGCGCCCGTCAAACACCCAGTGGTTTCCGAGCAAGCCGGTTCCGAAACTCAATGTGTTGCGCCACGTGTTAAACGACCCGAACGAATGCACGTATTCGGCATGTGGTTCGTCTGCACGCGCATTGGTTTGAATATTAATACTTGCGCCAAAAGCACCGGGGCCATTGGTTGACGTTCCAACACCGCGTTGCACCTGCACACTTTGCGTGGAAGATGAAATGTCGGGAATGTTTACCCAAAACACACCTTGCGATTCGCTGTCGTTATACGGAATGCCGTTCAGTGTAACGTTAATCCGTGTGGCATCGCTTCCGCGGATGCTGATGCCCGTGTACCCGATTCCGTTGCCCGCATCGGAAGTGGTAACAACCGAAGGCGACCAGTTTAACTGAACCGGCAAATCCTGCCCGAAGTTTTGTTTGCGCAGCGTTTGCTTGTCGAGTGTGCTGTACGTGGCAGGTGTTTTTTCGCCTGCCCGTGTTGCCGATACAATCACCTCATCGGTGAGCGTAACGTTTTCTTCGAGCAAAACAGTTACAGATGACTCTGACGAAAGCATTACCCGTTTGGTTTTGTACCCCATAAACCTGATTTCAGCTTCATGGTTTCTTCCCGATGCAGCGGTAAACTGAAACAGTCCCCGCACATCGGTAACGGTGGTGTTGTTTTCTGCAATCAGCGTTACCGTAGCTCCACTTAGTGGTTCGTTGGTGCGGGCATCGCGCACCACACCCTGCAACTGGCTCTGTGCCAGCGCAGCAAAGGGCAGCAGCAATAGCGCTGTCCATTTTAAGTTATTAAACATTTTTTGTTTTTGTTAAAACCCGCACGCGCAGAGGGGACTGCGCCATGCTTACAAGTTTTCTGCCATCCCTTCGGCCGCATTACCGGCATCAGGTTCTATGGGTATAATCTCAGCCCGTTTTGTTGTCCCACCTTCGCACGAGGCTCCGGTGGACGAGTAGGCACCCCTTTTGTTGGAGCAAATCTAATAAGAAGAAGTTAAACCCGCTACGGATTTTGGTAAATTTGCTTTGGATGGAGGGTATATATGCATTGGGTATATACAAATATTTGGTGTTATTGCGTAAGACTATGAGAAAAGTATTTGGACTAATGTTACTAAGTCTACTGTTTAGCTGTGAAACAGAAAATCTGGTTCCCGAATTGAAATTTAATGGACTAATTAAAGATGGAGACCTTGCCACAACTGTTCCGGTTAGCAACATTAAAGTGAAAATCATCTATTATGGTGAAGGTACGGATTATATATCAATGGATAGTACACTGACCGACTCTAACGGAAAGTATTCATTTTCAAAATTAAATAGAGATGGCATCAAAAAATACTTCGTCCATGTAGACGATGAGTTTATTGAAAAGTGCAATGACCCATATCCAATGCCTGCAACAAGAATTTTTATTTTCCCAAAAGATGTTGATGAATTAAATGTGAATCATGATACAATAAATATCTGTTTGACTGGTAAGATAAAATTGACTCTGACAAAGTTAGATGTTACAGCTAAAGATACATTAACGATTAGTCCTGTAGTCAAGACAAAATCCGCAGACATAATTTCTATCTCAAGTAAAATATCAGAAAGTGCACAGTGGACTAATCAATTCTTTACAAAAACTGTGACAAGTGTAGAATATAAATTTTCTTTAAAGAAAGAAAATGGAGAAGTGACAGGCTGGGTGATAGAAAGAGATATACAACCAAGAATTTTAGATGAAATAAAAATTGAATTTTAGGAACAAAACTTAGCCCTGGTTGGTCTTCCTGACCAACAAGCACCCAGTGGGCAACCAAACGCCTCAATAAATACTCATTTCGCTATCCAGTAAAATCCGTATTATCTTTGCACATCAAGAAAACCAAATACCCTGTAAATGGTAAAAATCGGTACGATAGCGTTAGGAGATTTCCCGTTGTTGCTGGCGCCTATGGAGGATGTGAGCGATCCGCCCTTTCGTGCCGTATGTAAGGCCAATGGCGCTGACCTGATGTACACCGAGTTTGTTTCTTCCGAGGGGCTGATTCGCGATGCGGCCAAAAGCAAACAAAAGCTCGATATTTTTGAATACGAACGCCCCATTGGCGTGCAGCTTTTCGGCAGCGACATTGAGCACATGGTTCAGTCCACGGAAATTGCTACGGCCGTTCAGCCGGATTTGATAGACATCAATTACGGCTGCCCGGTAAAAAATGTAGCCTGTCGCGGAGCGGGGGCGGCCTTGCTCCAGGATATTCCGAAAATGGTGAAAATGACGGAAGCCGTTGTGAAGGCCACACACCTTCCGGTTACGGTTAAAACCCGGTTGGGCTGGGATGATAACACTAAAAATATTCTTGAAGTAGCCGAGCGCCTTCAGGATATAGGCATACAGGCATTGACCGTGCACGGCCGCACGCGCGTGCAAATGTATAAAGGCGCTGCCGACTGGACGCTGATTGGAAGGCTGAAAGAAAATCCCAGGCTTTATATCCCCATCTTTGGCAATGGCGATATTGACTCACCCCAAAAAGCGCTGGAATACAAAAACCGCTATGGTGTTGATGGCATTATGATTGGCCGGGCAGCTATTGGTTATCCGTGGATATTCAACGAGATCAAACAGTATCTCAAACACGGTGAAATACCCTTGCCTCCCGATGTTGCCGAACGTGTAAACGTAACAAAGAAACACCTGGAGTTTTCCATTAAATGGAAAGGCGATCGTACAGGGGTGTTTGAAATGCGCAGGCATTACACCAACTATTTTAAAAGCCTTCCGGATTTTAAGCCGTACAGGATGCGCCTTGTGCAAGCCGTTGACCCGGAAGAACTTTTCGCGGTTTTGGATGAAGTTGCGGAAGCATTTTCCGGCCGGTTGGCTGAGGTTTAACGCTCAACGGATAAACGCAACAGGTGTTTGTCGATATTTCTATATTTAGGAGATATATACGCATATTTATTGTGTATATACACGAGTTACCTGCAAGCGAAAAGACCGACACAGCATGACAGAAATTTTAAAAGCTCAATTTGACGAAATTTGTAAAGGGACAATTCTGCCTTTTTTCAAAGAGCTTGGTTTTAAGCGAAAAACTTTGCATTTCGCTAAACAGACTAACGACATAACTCAATGTTTTAATGTGCAGAAAAGTCAATGAAATTCTTACCACGACAATGTTATGTTCACTTTTAATTTTGGATTTTACAACGCAGACATTTCTTCTATTCTTGTCGACAAGGAAGTCGTAAATGAATTCCCAAAAACTTATGATTGCTTTATTCAGAATAGACTTGGAACATTTTCCCACAGCAGAGACCATTGGTATACACTATCAAAAAATATTGACGTTAAGAAAACTGCCGAGCAAATTAAAACAGACCTTGAAAAATATTTAAAGCCAATGTTTGACAATTACGTTTCGCTTGACACTCTAAAACAGTTAATAGCAAAAGATGAAAAATATATTAGCCCGACTCTTTCACCATATTATTTGATAGCATTTTATATGTTAACAGACCAAAAAGAGAAAGGACACAAAACGATAATTGAACACCATCAAAACTCATTAAAACCACAAACTGTTACTGACACAATTGTTTTTCCAGATGGGACAAGACAAGAGAAAGTCAAAACGTACATTAATCAACATTATATTGACAGCATAAAAAAACTTGCAGACCGATATGAAGTTAAATTATAAACAGACAAAATCGCCAGCAGGTAACACCGTATTGGCAATAGTGGGGCTGACAGTTGTAAAATCAACATTTGTACTTCTACTGGGCATTTGTGCAAATGTTGGGCTGAAGTTTTTCAAATGCCCCACCATCGCCAATACGTAAAACGTTAGCGGCAAGCCCATGAGACAGATTTTCACGATATTATTCCTTCTCTACTTTACGGTTTCATTTGGACAAGTGACCGACAAGGCATTTGTTGACAGGTGGCTAAGAATGTGTGACGAGAAAATTGAAGTAGACTCGGTAAGGGCATACTATATTGACCGACAATATTTCACGGACACAGCAAAAATCAACGACCGACTGAGAACCATTCCACCAAGCAAAATCAAAAGTATTTGGTATTCGAAAATGAAAACGGACAACTATGTACCAGGTCGAGGTTCGATTTACGTGACGACAATTCAAAAGATGGACACAAAGGACGTTGAAGGTTGGATGAAGGAAGCGAGAAAATTGTACGTGGACAAGTACGTTTCTTATAGTCAACATATTTTGACTGAATCAAAGGATCCTGTTCTTGTAATTGACGGACAAGCGGTTTCCGCGACAATTGCAAAATCAGCTTTGGACAAAATTGATCCGAAAGAGATTTATGATATCTCTGTTAATGGCTTCTTTCCGGTGCCGACTAGCATCTTCGGACAAAACGCTAAGAACGGACTCGTTCAAATATGGACAAAACAAAAATACAAAGAGTAGTGGACGATGGGCCAGCCGCTAACAAAAGTTACGGGCAATATGGCAGGATAAAAAATTAAATAGCAAGAATCAGATTTGAAATACCTGCCCGAATATCAATCTTTGCAGCCTGTAATTCTTTTATGTCCGAGTCCACAAAAGGCAATGCCGTTTTCTTGCTAATAGTTTGTTCCCTCATTTGGGGCACCTCGTTCATCCTTATCAAACAGGGCTTGAAAGTGTTTGCCCCCGATGAGGTAGGTGCACTTCGTGTTTCTGCCGCAGCGTTGTTTTTGCTGCCGGTTGCGTTGTTCAAACTCCGCGAGTTAAAAACCGCTCACTTTCCAAAGTTATTCCTTTCGGGATTAATGGGAATTTTCATTCCGTCATTTCTTTTTGCCTTAGCGCAAACCCGCATGGATAGCTCCATTGCAGGCATATTGAATACACTCACGCCCATCTTCACCATGATTGTCGGGGCGATGTTGTTTCAGCAACGCTTTCGCGTAGTGGCCGTGGTGGGTATTGTGCTGGGCTTTGCCGGCACGTTTATGCTGATGCTGTCGCGGTCGGGTGGCAACGTTGAGGGAATAAACCTGTATGCCTTGCTGATTGTAATTGCTTGTGTATTGTACGGAACCAATCTTAACTTCATAAAATTTAAAATTGCCGATATCGGCTCGTTGGCCATTACCAGTGTGTCGGTTTTGCTGATAGGGCCGCTGGCCATGATGTATTTATTTGTCTTCACCGACTTCACCACAACATTTTCAGCCCATGCCGGGGCGTGGACTGCCCTGGGGTACATTGTTTTACTGGGCATGTTGAGCACAGCCTTAGCCTCTTTTCTGTTTAACCGGTTGGTAAAAATCAGCACCCCGCTTTTTGCCAGTTCGGTAACCTACGTTATGCCTGTTGTGGCTGTAATGTGGGGCGTGCTTGACGGTGAACGCCTCTATCTTGGGCACTATATCGGCATGGCTGCCATAATTGGGGGCGTGTACTTAGCCAACAGAAAGTAAATTAGGAACTCCTTGTGACCTTCTCCATTAGGAGAAGGGTAGGGTTGAGGTTAGCAAAGGCATAGTTTTTAGAGATATCCTTGGAAGATTTACGATTTAAGATTTGTGATTTGTGATTTAAGATTTCAGATTTGCGGTTCTTTTAGAGAACACCTCAAAATCTGAAATCACAAATCTGAATTCTAATGTCTGCCCGTAAAATTTCCCGTGCCCTCATTTCAGTGTATAATAAAGAGAACCTTGACCCGATTGTTCACTTGCTGGGCAAAGCCGGTGTTGAATTTGTTTCCACAGGGGGAACTCAACAGTATATTGAAAAGCTTGGATATGCCGTTGTGCCGGTAGAAACCCTCACGGGCTATCCTTCCATTTTCGGGGGGCGCGTGAAGACGCTGCACCCGGCCATCTTTGGCGGCATTTTATACAGACGCGATGAAGCGAATGATCTGAAAGAAGCCAGGGAACACAAGATTGAATCGATTGATCTCGTGATTGTAGACTTATATCCGTTTGAAGAAACAGTTGCTGCTGGCGGAACGCCTGCGGCTATCATTGAAAAAATTGACATAGGCGGAATTTCATTGATACGTGGCGCGGCAAAAAATTTCAACGATGTGCTGATTGTATCTTCCCGTAATCAATATGAAAAACTTCAGCAGTTGTTGGAAACAAAAAACTGTTCTTCCAACCTGGACGAGCGCAAGGCATTTGCCGCTATGGCATTTGATGTTACCGCGCATTACGACTCAGCTATTTTCGCTTATTTCAATCACGATAAATCCGTAACCTCTTTTAAGAAGAGTGTTCAACACGGAAGAACACTGCGATATGGTGAAAACCCACACCAGCAAGGCAGGTTTTACGGAAACCTCGAAGACCTGCTCACGCAACTTCACGGTAAAGAACTTTCGTACAATAACCTTGTAGATGTTGATGCTGCCATTAACCTGTTGCAGGAGTTTGACGAAACCGCGTTTGTTATCATCAAGCACACCAATGCCTGCGGAGTGGCAGCAGGCTCAACTGTTAAAGAGGCTTACCTGAAGGCGTTTGAGGCCGATACGGTTTCGGCATTTGGCGGAGTGTTGGCTACCAACAAACCGGTTGACCTTGCTGCTGCCGAAGAACTGAACAAACTCTTTTTTGAGATACTGATTGCCCCCGCATACCACGATGATGCGCTTGACCTTTTAAAATCGAAGAAGAACCGGATGCTACTGGTTCAGCGCAAGCCACTTGCCGGAAAAGTACAGTTCAAAAATTTGCTAAACGGTGTTATCGAACAGGATGCCGACCTGAAGACTGACGGTGAGGCCGACCTGAAGGTAGTAACAAAGATTTCGCCCTCGGCCGGCCAGACCGAAGCCCTGCTCTTTGCCGCAAAAATTGCCAAGCACACCAAATCGAATACCATTGTGTTGGCGGTTAACGGGCAGTTGCTTGCCAGCGGGGTGGGGCAAACCTCGCGGGTAGATGCCTTACGCCAGGCTATTGAAAAGGCCAGGGCGTTTAATCTAAGCCTGAAAGGTGCGGTTATGGCCTCGGATGCCTTCTTTCCCTTCCCCGATTGTGTTGAGATTGCCGACAAAGAGGGTATTAAGGCTGTTATCCAGCCGGGAGGGTCGGTGCGCGACCAGGATTCGATTGACTACTGCGATTCACACGGTGTAGCTATGGTGTTTACGGGCATCCGGCACTTCAAACATTAATCGGTAAAAAACATCTAAAATATTACAGTAATAAGTCAGCCATTAAATATTTTGGTAAATTCAACCCTTTAATTTGTTAACCCCTTACCTGAACGCATGGGCTTTTTTGATTTTTTTACCAGCGACATTGCTATCGACCTTGGTACAGCTAACACCCTTATCATTTACAAGGATAAAATCGTTGTAGATGAGCCGTCCATCATTGCATTAGATAAAACCAACAGCAAGGTGTTGGCCATCGGGCGCGAGGCCATGCAAATGCATGAGAAAACCCACGACCACATTAAAACAATTCGTCCGTTAAAAGAAGGCGTAATTGCCGATTTCCAGGCGGCCGAGTTGATGATTCGCGGACTTATCAAGATGATTGACACCGGCAAACGGTTGTTTCCGCCCTCTTACCGTATGGTGATTTGTATTCCTTCCGGAATTACCGAAGTGGAAAAGCGTGCCGTGCGCGACAGTGCCGAACATGCCGGAGCCAAAGAAGTGTACATGATATACGAACCGATTGCAGCCGCCATCGGTACGGGCATTGACATTGAACAGCCCATCGGTAACATGATTGTAGATATTGGCGGAGGCACAACCGACATTGCCGTTATTGCCCTTTCGGGGATTGTGTGCGACCAGTCCATTCGCGTAGCGGGCGATACCTTTAACCGCGACATTTTAGATTACATGAGGCGCCAGCACAACCTGTTGATTGGTGAGCGCTCGGCCGAACGTGTTAAAATAGAAGTAGGCTCTGCCCTTACCGAATTAGATGACGGGCCGGATGATTATGAAATCCGTGGCCGCGACCTGATGACCGGCATCCCCAAAACTATCCGAATATCCTACTCCGAAGTTGCCTTTGCGTTGGATAAATCAGTTTCCAAATTAGAGGAAGCGGTGCTGAAAGCATTGGAAACATCTCCGCCCGAACTTTCGGCTGATATTTATGAGCGCGGCATTTACCTTACCGGTGGTGGTGCCTTGCTTCGTGGTTTGGATAAACGCCTTGCGTTAAAAACGAAGTTGCCCATTCATGTGGCGGAAGACCCGCTTCGTGCCGTTGTGCGCGGAACCGGAGCTGCCCTGAAAGGTCTTCATCATTTCCGTGGTGTTTTGATGACGTGATTCCATGGAGCGGATATTCCTGTTTATTTATCAATTCCGCGCCTTCTTCACTTTTCTTTTGTTGGAATTGTTCTGCGCCTGGTTGATTATTCAAAACAATCAATATCAAGGTGCGCAGTTTTTTAATTCGGCCAATAGTTTTGTGGGGAATGTCAATACGGTTTCGCAAAATGTGCGCGATTATTTTTCGCTGCGCGAAGTGAACGTAGTGCTTACCGATGAAAACACAGAGCTTCGTAAAAAACTCGATCAGCAAAGTCAGTATATCAATGCCTTGCCCATTCAGGGTAAAGTAGATGAGCAAATTATTAACCGGTTTGATTTTGTGAGCGCCAAGGTGATAAACAACTCTACCGACCGGTACACCAACTTCATCACCATTAATAAAGGAAACGCAGAAGGCATTAAACCGGGTATGGCTGTATTAAGCGCTGCCGGGGCTATCGGTAAAGTAAAACTTACCTCAACGCATTTTAGTGTAGTTACTTCGTTGCTTAATACCGATTTGCGTGTGTCGGGTTTATTGAAGCGCACCGGTCATTTTGGTACAATTCAGTGGGATGGACTTGACCCGCAAACAACGGAGCTGAACTTTATACCGCGCCATGTAAACCCCCAGGTGGGCGATACGGTAATTACTTCTGGGTATAGCGGTATATTTCCTGAAGGAATATTAATTGGCACTATCTCGGAAGTTGAGTTAGGCAAGGAAGCGCCATTTTTTGAATTGAAAGTAAAGCTTGCGCAGGATTTTCATAAACTGTCGTTTGTAACCATTGTAAAAAGCAACCTGTTGCATGAGCTTGATTCGCTTGAGCAACACATACCCGAAATGAAAAAATGAACCGTTCTATTATACTAAGTGTGGTCGTCTTTTTCGTGTACTTGTTCTTCCAGGTGCTCATCCTCAAGAATGCGGTTATGTTTCATGTGGCATTTTGTTTTTTATACATTGGCTTTTTGTTGTTGCTGCCGGTAGAAACAAATCCGCTTGTATTAATGCTGGTTGGCTTTATCCTTGGGTTTTCTATCGATGTGTTTTACGACAGCCTTGGGCTTCATGCGCTTGCCAGCGTGTTTATTATGTACCTGCGCAATTATTGGCTTGCAGCGCTTACGCCCCAGGGCGGGTACGATGCCAACGTGTTGCCCAGTTTGGCCAACAACGGCTTGCAGTGGTTTTTAACGTATGCTGTTCCGCTTATTTTTCTGCATCACCTGGTATTATTTTTTACAGAAGCGGGCGGGTTTGATTATTTTTGGAATACGCTTCTGAAAGTAGCGGCCAGCACGGTGTACACGTTGTTGATGTTGGCAATAATTGAGTACGTCTTTCCCGGAAGAAAATCATGAATGAAGGAAGGAAAGAAATATTTCAGGTTGTATTCGTTTTAGTCGGGATTGTCTTCCTGGTTAAGCTATTCTTTATTCAGTTGTTGGACGACCGCTATGCGCAATTGGCCGACAGCAACTCAATCATGAAAGAAATCGAATACCCGTCACGCGGATTGATTTTTGACCGCAATAGTAAGTTGCTTGTTTACAACTCTCCCGAATATGACCTGCACATTGTAACAAAAGAAGTAACCAACTTCGATTCAGCGCGTTTTTGCGAAGTGTTTGATATTACCCAACAAGAATTAAAACAGCGTTTTGTTGATTTAAAAAAACTCAAAGAGTACTCACCATATCGCCCTACTGTTTTTATCAAACAGTTATCCAATTACGATTTTGCAAAAATACAGGAACGCTTAGATGAGTTTTCCGGATTTTACATACAACCCCGTACAACCCGTGCGTACAGCACAAGCGCAATGGCAAATGTGTTGGGCTATGTGAGCGAGATTAGCAAAAATCAATTAGACCGCGATAGTTTGAAACTTTACCGGCAGGGAGATTATACCGGCCAGAGTGGTATTGAAGCAAGGTATGAAGCCGTGCTTCGGGGACAACGCGGGGTGCGGTATAAACTTCGCAATGTAAAAGGTATTGAAAAGGGCTCGTTTAAAAATGGTGATTACGATACACTTTCTGTTCCCGGCAAAAATGTAATGACCACTATCGATCTTGAGCTTCAGCAATATGGCGAGTATTTAATGGACGGTAAAGTCGGGAGCGTAGTAGCGTTGGAGCCGGCAACCGGTGAAATTCTTTCTATGGTTTCAGGCCCTTCGTATGATCCTTCTATGCTGACAGGCAAAAAGTTCAGCTCTAACTTTATGCTCATCAGCAGCGATACTACCAAGCCCTTGTTTACGCGCCCGCTGATGGCGATGTATCCGCCAGGTTCTATTTTTAAAATTGTTCAATCGTTGATTGGCCTGGAAGAAGGCGTACTTTCCTATGACACACGACTTGCATGCGACCGCTCGTTGGTTAACTGTCATGGTCATCCAAACCCCACCAATCTTCATGGCGCTATACAATACTCTTGCAACCCCTACTTTCACCAAACGTTCAGAAGAATTATCAACCAGAATAAATCACCGAACACCTTTACCGATTCACGTATCGGCCTTGACAATTGGCGCGAGTATGTGAAACGTTTTGGATTGGGTGCACCGCTTGGTGTTGATTTGCCAAGCGAGAAGGGCGGCCAGATGCCTACCAGTAATTTGTACAACCGCATTTATGGTGAAGGTCGTTGGAAGTTTTCAACAATTTATTCGCTTAGCATAGGGCAGGGCGAAATGCTGGTTACGCCCTTGCAAATGGCCAACATGGCAGCTATCATGGCGAACAAAGGCTATTACTACACGCCTCATCTTGTAAAGGCAATTGAAGATGCGGATATCGATGAACGCTACCGCGTGCGTCATGAAACCGGAATTGATTCAGCCTATTTTTCTTTTGTTCAGGATGCCATGAGCGATGCCATTTATGGTACCGCGCAGCGCGCCATTATTCCAGGTATTGAATTGTGTGGAAAAACCGGAACAGCTCAAAATCCGCACGGCCACGATCACTCCGTGTTTATGGCGTTTGCGCCAAAGGATAATCCGAAAATTGCCATTGCCGTGTATGTTGAAAATGCAGGTTGGGGTGGTCGCTCTGCGGCATCTATCGCCAGCCTGATGATTGAACAATATCTCAACGGTGAAATCAAGCGCAAACATCTGGAGGCTTATGTGCTGAAAGGTGATTTTCTTGATCCTGTCGTTCGGGCTACACCAACACCCGCTGTTCAACAAGTTGTACCGGTAGATATGGAAGAGTAGGATGAGAAGGGATGATGCCATATCGAACAAAATGGATTGGGTTACGGTGTTGATCTATGCGGTAATGGTACTGTTGGGGTGGATTAACATTTTTGCAGCCGTGTATGATGAAACCGCACAGCAGAATATTTTTGATCTTTCACTTAACTCCGGCAGGCAATTAATGTTCATTGCCGCGTCTGGTATTATTATCCTTGCCATTCTTATTGTGGATATGCGCTTTTATGAAGCGGCCGCGTGGCTCATCTATGGCGTTGTAATTTTCCTGTTGATTCTTGTTCCGCTAATCGGGAAAGAAGTGGGCGGAAACAAGGCATGGTTGGGCATTGGTTCGTTTGGCGTGCAGCCTTCGGAGTTTGCCAAGTTTGCCACAGCGCTGGTGGTTGCAAAGATTGTCGGCAGTGTTGGTTTTAAAATGGACAGGTTTCGTAACCAGGCGATTTTGTTTGGCATTATTTTCTTGCCCATTGCGCTCATCTTGCTTCAAAAAGATTTTGGAACAGCGCTGGTGTTCACGGCCTTCCTGCTGGTCTTTTTCCGCGAAGGCATGTCGCCTTTTTTATTGATCATCGGTATTTCTATGGCAGTAATAGCCATACTCACACTGATAGTAGATAATCAATGGTATTTGCATGGAGGCATAGTTGTGCTGGCACTTATTATCGTCTTTTTTGGGAAGCGCACGATTAAACGGATTTTAACCATTGGTGTAGGTGCAGTTATTATTATCGGTACGATTGAAAGTTTTGATTATGTGATTAATAATGTGTTGCCGGTTAGGCATAAAAAACGATTGGAGGCATTAGTTAATCCTGACTTTGACCCAATGGGGATTAACTGGAACGTAACGCAATCTAAAATTGCAATTGGAAGTGGCGGATTTTCCGGCAAAGGATTTTTAAAAGGCACACAAACCAAGTTCGACTTTGTGCCCGAACAAAGCACCGACTTTATTTTTTGTACCATTGGCGAAGAACACGGTTGGTTGGGTAGCTTAATTGTGGTGGGCTTGTTTGTAACACTGCTGTTACGAATAATTTTTCTTGCCGAACGGCAGAAGAGCCGGTTTGCGCGGGTGTATGGTTACAGCGTGGCCAGTATTTTCTTTTTTCACTTTGCCGTTAATATCGGCATGACCATCGGGTTGTTTCCGGTAATTGGTATTCCGTTACCCTTCTTCAGCTATGGTGGTTCTGCATTATGGAGCTTCACCATCCTGCTGTTTATACTGCTGAAATTAGATGCCCACCGCAGCCAGATGTTGCAACGATTGTAATAAAGTTTTAACTAAATCTTTTTTCGACCATCTCCATAAACTCATGGAATTCTTCGCTTTCGCGATTCCATTCATCGTAAAGCCTTCGTTGTTGCTGAGCGTTTGTGACAGTTCCCGTGCGAACACCAACGGCAGAGACTGGTTATTTATTTAGATTTTTATTGTAACTTATAAAAATTCTTCCCGTAAGAGAGAGGAGTGAAACCCCAATGACAGAACCAGAAACCCATCCGTGTAATTATGATTAAAAGAATAGACGACTTCATTTTTGACGAAACCTTCTTACCTACAGAAGAGTTTATCAAAAACTTTTGTGCATCACCCTCCGCAAATTTAGTTCACCTGATTTACATAACAGGAGGTACGGCAACAGGGAAAAGTGATCTCTTAAATGTTTTCGGAACGGAGTTAATGTTAAACAACCCAACTCAAAAAATTAAAGTTGTCGATAGCAACGACATAATCGCTCACTTTTTACAATTATCCGATCAAAATAATTTAAAAGACTTTGTTCCTCATTATTTAAAATCTGACTTGATACTGATTGACAATTATGAATTATTAAATGATAAACCGAAAACAAATAGAATGATTATTCATTTGTTAGCTGAGCTGCTCAAAGCCAACAAAAAAATTATTATCTCAAGTTTTGACAAAAAAGGATTTGTTTCAATAAACAAAGCATTTCCCAACATTAATGCACAGACTATTGACTTGAATAATAATACAATTGACTATGATAAGTTGATAAAATCTAAATCAAGGCTATTTGGACTTGTAGAAACAAACCATCGCATAAACTCAAGAGATATTAGGGAAATAGAGGGATTTTTAAAGGGGATTAAATTTTTAGCAACATCGAACGCACACTAAGCGTTGCTCATTGCTGGCTAACTACGTTGCCCCGCCCAATAGCGCGGGACGCTATTTGTTGTCAAGCAAGTATTTTTTCACTGTAATCCAATCGGGAAATTTCGGGGTTTTGAAGTGTATCCACTCCCCTGTAAATTCACTTGCGCCATTGTTTTTACGGTCATCAACAAGATAATTACCCATGTTCAGGTTTTTGTGATGCGTTAATATCAGCCTTTTGTATCCTTTTTCTCCTATGTATTTTTTTACCCAGGCCAATTTATCGCCCGGTGCCGATTCGTTTTTCCAGGGCGATGTTGACAAAATATAGGTGTCAAAATGTTCACAAAGCTCATGGTAACTTTCAACCGCGTCCTTTACCGGCAGCATTAAACTAAAAATGCCCGGAACCTCGTCTAACCGACCTTCATACTCTATTAGCAACCGGGAATCTAATCGGTCTATTCCTGATTGGAAATCAACCAGGACATTGTCCATGTCAACATAAAGGATTTTCTTTTTCATACGATAAAATTTGTTATTGATGTATATTCTGTTTCACTTTTATATTCCACGTTATGCAATTTAAAATTCCGCCATTGTCGGCAATTTTGTCACTGTGATTATTATTTTTTTGTTTTTCAATTCTGATTCGTGGAACTTCAATATCATCTTTTGATTTATTATCCAACCAAGTCTTAAATAATTCGGGGGATTGAATAAAGTTTTGTGATTTACAATGAGTACATGAAATTTCAGATATTAGTGTACTTTTTGGTAAATGTACGATGTGAAAAAATTTATATCAATCCATACAATACCACGCTTTTCTGAAATCAATTCTGTCCCCTTGTAGAAGTGGTTTTTTAAAGGGAATGGCAAGTGAAGATAATTTTGATTCACTTGAAGGAGTTTTTCATGCAAATAATTTATCATAACCTTTCAGCATTAAAGTTTCTCTATTTTTTAATGTATTCCTAACTCTCTTTAGTTATTCTTTATTTTTTCTAATTCCTCTACGTTGAATTTTATTTTTATCCATATCCATTATTGCCATTTTACAAGACAACTTCCTTAATGACTTCGGAAGTCCATCAGGATTAGCGCTTGTAATCAAAACTCTTTTGTTGTGAGCAATTACACGATTTATCAAATAATAAAATAACTCATTTGTCTTTGGCCTCCTATCAAGGAATTCATATTCATCAATTAATATAAAATCATACAACAAATAATATTCTAAAAATTTATTTACCGTACCATTCTTAAATTCCCTCAAGAAATGAACAGTGATGTTGTCCGCTGTTGCATGTTTAATCTTACAACTGCTATCATTATTAAGTAACTCTGTTTGAATGGTATTTAGAATTGAGGTTTTTCCTGTCGAAACATTTCCAAAAATGTAAATCAACTTAAATGAATTTGATTTGTCTGAGTGACAGAATTCTGTAATAATTTTTTGTTGTTTCTCAAATGTATCTGTTCTCATATAATTGATTTTTAAAAATTGCGGTGAAATCCCCTTATTTAAAATCATTTTTCATTATAAATCCCCTTTATCCGTATGTTCCACGTTATGCAGTTTAGTATTCCGCCATTGTCAGCAATTTCGTTACTGTCAATGGTTTCGATTGTTTGCCCTTTAAATAATTCTTCAAATTGCCTAACAGCAATATCATCTTCTTTGATGCCAAAGGTTGGAATAATTACAACATTGTCCATTTGCAAAAAGTTAATGTAGTCGCCATTTGCTTGTCTATAAGTTTTGTTACCGTATGGATTGTAAGGAATTTCAATGTAGTCAAGTCCTGCGTTGTCTAATGCGATTTTAAATGCTCGTTGAAAATCTTTTTTCTCTTTTGAATGGTCGTTAATTATTACTGTGTCATCGGTAAGAAAACGCACCAGTCCGTCTGCGTGTCCTGTAAAATCCTTTGGCTGTTGCGGAACAAAGTAAAGTTTATCAACTTCAAAAAGTTCTTTCAATTGGTCTGTGAGTTGTCGCCTTGTGTAATGTGGATTTTCAAGAAAAATTTTGTCGCACAACATTACTTTCTCTGTTGTCTTGGTTACGTTGCCTCCGTCTAAATTGATGTCGGATTTAATACGATTTAAGTTTATAGCCTTACAAATGCTTTCAACGTCTGAAATAGTTTTTAACCATCTCTTGCTTTGCAAGTAGTCAGGATTATAAACGAATTGAATAAACTTGTTTAGCGAAACTTGAATAGGCATATAATCAGCCACCCAAATGTCTTTTGTGTTGGGCAACAACTCAAATGAAATATTACACTTGCTTAAAACAGTTTCAAAGTCAGCAAAAAACTTTGGGTGCTTTTTCGGCAAGCTGTCGGCAAGAAATAACGTATTTGTTTTGCTATCTGGTATCATAGATCCATAAACCCTCCTGTGTCTTCAATATACGTCAACATTAAATTAACAATACAGTCAACCCGGTCATAGCTGATTAGCATTTTCTTTTCTTGAAGAGCGTTATATATGTCTTTGGAGATTTCATCCCAATAAAAGTATCCGCCTACGCCTATCTTATTATTCCATATCTCGGCAAACTCGCTGTCGATCTCATCCCAGTATTCGTTCGTTAATTCAAAGTCAATGTGTTGAAAAACGTAATTTTTTACGGCTACTTCATCGATCCTTTTTTGAGGGCTTCTTTTCGGCTTCTTCTTGGTGTGTATATCAATTATTTTCATGGGATATTGAGGATTTTTTTTATAACTCTAATAGGGGTATATCGTGCAAAAATTTCGTTAATCTCATCTTCTATATTGGAGATAACGAGTGCGTAATTATTAAGTTATATAAATAAAAAATCAATAATGATTATTTATTTAATCATTTATACGCCAAATAAACTTGAGGACTAATTGATATTTGAGGAGGCTTAAATCACAATACTACCGTATGATTTTCTTGTATTTTTTGTTTTATACGGCTATCAATTTTTAAATTTTCAAGATCTGTCAGATACCGATAATGTTTTTCATGAAAATCAGGGAATGTAATTTTATTAGGAAGGTGTCTAAATGTTTTAATTACAGTTGTTTCCCTTTTTTCAGCATCTTTTAGAACAATAGAAGTGGGTTCTGTAACCTTCCCAAATGCTTCAAAAATTTTTCCAATCGACTTTTTGGGGCCATTTACGAATTTCAAGTCAGATAATATCCCACGAATTAAAATCCCTCCGTCACTTGCATTATCACTACTAAAGGTTATGTCAATTCCTTGATTATGAAATCGCCACTCCCCTGAATGTCTTTCATGCTCGTGGGTATATTCGTCTTTATGATATTTTTCGTTGAAATAATAAAATTCAATTTCAGTAAATCGAAATATCTTTTTGTTTACATAAAGTGCTTTTGTTGTTAATAGGTCTTTTGCAATTCTGTCAAATGAATGCTCTATTCGAGTATTGTCAATTTCAAGATTCATATTAATTTTATGTAAACTCTAACGTATTTTTTGTTTTCTTTTAACTGTTATTCCCGCTAAGAAAACCCGTATTGAAAAAACATTTTCCTAACTAAACCGCTTCTCCACCATCTCCATAAACTCATGGAATTCTTCGCTTTCGCGATCCCACTCATCGTAAAGGCGTTCGAGGTATCGTAATGCCCCAGGCATATCGTCCTGCCTGTCCAGGTCGTCAATGGCTTTGCTGAACAACTCAAAGTCGCCATGAAACAGCACTTTGGTGAACATGAACTTTTGATTGATGGTAAGCCGGTTTTTAATGCTATCAATTTTTTTGAAATTATCGGCTACTGTTGGTTTAGGCTGCGTTGCCAACGAATCGTTAATCGTGCTCCTTTCGGTATTCTCCTGTTTGGCGGGCTGTACCGGTTCGGGTTTCTTCATGTAAAATGTTTCAGGATTAAGCGGCTCAACCGAGCTAAACCGGCCGATATACCCGTCCACATCTTCCGGGGTAAAGTTCACTTCTTCCAGTATATGGTCCAGCATGGCAAAGGCTTCGTTGCCGGAAAGTTCTTTTACTTTTTTCTCATCGAAATGGTGCAATAACTTTTCAAGCGGGGCTTTGTTGATACGCAAATATTTAAGCTCTTCGCGAAATGTGTCAACATTCATGTTGTTGTTTATGCCTGAGATGATAATGGAGAAATAATCGTATGGATTGAAAATAGCCAACAGCGTTTGGCTCACTGATTTTTTTAATAATGGTGCGAAATGCTCGCGGTCAATCGAAATATTTTTCGATAGCACATTCATAAAGGTTTCGAGCGCCTCTTTTACCTCGGTTTTTTCGTAATCAAAGAAGGGGCTTTTCAGTTTCTTTGTCTCTTCCTTCCACGTCTTGAACAGGTCGCGAATAATGAAAAGGTTTACCTGCTGCACATCCGAAAACATAAGAATCTCCTGCCCGGTGACGTTGCTTTTATTGGCAAAAAATTTTTTCAGCATTTTTTCAGCGTAGGCATTGCTGTACAGGGCAATCGCTTCTAAGCTTATCTTTTCATCCATAGGTTATTACTGATTTAACTATACTTGTAAAAATACAGGGTTGTTCAATACCTGAAACGCAAGATGACAAGAATTGTGATAAGAAATCTCGGAAAATCGGTAGAAGTGAGCGATTTTTCCGAAACAATTCTGAAGGCCGTGCAGGAAGACGGCATCGACTGGATGCACGCGTGCGGGGGCAAGGGGCGGTGTACTACGTGCAAGGCGGTTGTGCTGGAGGGCGCAGAGAACCTCGCCCCGCCTACAGCAGCCGAAATCCGCTACCGCGACAGGGGTTTACTGAAAGACGGTGAGCGGTTGGCCTGTCAGGCCGTTGTGCTGGGCAGCATTACGGTTGACGTTCCGGAAGAAGGAAAGTTGCCGCATTTGACTTACCTGAGCTGAGTTGCCTATGGACTATCAAACACGACCTGTTAACTTGCACCCATGTTTATTGAGCCACACTTAGGTAAAAAAGAACCGTACGGACGCACCGGCTGGATTGAAGTAGTATGCGGATGCATGTTTTCCGGTAAAACAGAAGAACTGATCCGCAGGCTTAACCGTGCCCTTATTGCGAAGCAAAAAGTTGAAATTTTTAAGCCCGTAACCGATACCCGGTATCATGCACAAAATATTGTTTCGCATAACGAAAACGCTATTCGCTCCACGCCCGTAAATTTTGCTGCCGATATTCTGCTCCTGTCGGGCGATTGCGATGTGGTTGGGATTGATGAAGCCCAGTTTTTTGATGAAGGCATTGTAGAGGTTTGCAACACCCTTGCTAATAGCGGTAAACGTGTAATTGTGGCCGGCCTTGATATGGACTTTGAAGGAAATCCTTTCGGGCCGATGCCCAACCTGCTTGCTGTAGCCGAATTTGTTACGAAAGTTCACGCTATCTGCGCACGAACAGGCGAGCTTGCTTCGTTCTCTTACCGGCTCACACAAAACAGCGAACAGGTTATGCTTGGCGAAAAGGCCGAATATGAGGCGCGTAGCCGTAGAAGTTTTTTGGACGGCATGAAGGAAAGAAAGAAAGTGGACGAATAAATGCGCACACACATTATATTTTTTTTGCTAATGGTTAATTGTCAATTGTTAATTGTCAATTGTATTGCCCAGGAAATACCATTAGGTACATGGCGCACGCATACTTCGTTTCAGACTGTTCATGCTGTTGCTGTTGGTAACAACACAGTTTACGGGGCTTCATCTTCCGGTGTTGTTGTTGTTAATTCCGATAACAGTTTGTCCGTCATCACACGGTTGGACGGACTTGGCAGCACAGACATTACTTCACTTGCGTATGATGCCCCGCGTCAGCAACTCTTAGTGAGCTATGCCGATGGATTGTTGGATATTATCAGGCCAAACGAAATCATATCGTTTGCCGGATTGAAAGACTCACCTACCATTACCGGTTCAAAAAAAATAAACCAGGTTTCTGTGCAGGCATCGCTTGCCTATCTCGCCACAGATTATGGCGTAGTGGTGTTCGACCTGAATCAGCTTGAAGTGAAAGAAACATGGCGTGACCTGGGGCCGGCCGGCCAGTTGTGGTCAATCAAGCAATGCACATTTTCAAACGACAGTATTTTTCTTGCCACGCAGCAAGGTGTAATGGCCGGAGCGTTAAGCGATAACCTGCTCGACTTTGCCAACTGGAAACGGTTTAACGAGGGCGCATTTACAAACGCAGTTGCGTTTATTACTTCTTTTAATAATAAAGTATTCGCAGCCATAGACGGGAAAGGATTGTTTAGTTACGAAACAGGAGTTTGGTCGCTCGAAAATTTTGCAGACTCTGATTTTTATTCTCTCAATGCCGGTAGCCATGTGTGGATAGCCGAATCGGACAAGTTGTGGAAACTAAGTGCAACGGGTACACTCACACAAGTTGAAGATTCAAAAATTGAAAGCCCCGTTTTTGTGGCGGAAGATGATGCAGGTAAAACCTGGGTTGGTGATTTACGAAATGGTTTGATTTCCGACCGGTCGGGTTCGTTTCAATCGTATGTGCCTAATGGCCCGACATTCGCGAATGGTTTCAGGCTTTCGCGGAATACAAGTAATGAAGTCTTTGCTGTTTCGGGTGGGTTTACTTCCGGCTTTTTGCCGATAGGAAATAATGAACGGGTTAACGTATTTTCATCCGGGCAGTGGCGTTCGGAACCAGCATGGCTTACAGCCGATGTTACCGATGTAGATTTCACTTCAAATAAAATTATTGTTTCTTCCTTTAGTAGCGGACTCCAGGTTATTGACAATGGCACGTCAACTGTTTTTACGGGTAGTAACAGCCCGCTCTCAACTAATCGCGTTACGGCTTCGGCTGTATCGAAAGACGGCACCTGGGTAACAAATTACGGCAGTGCGCTTCCGCTTCATTTGTTGAAGAATGATAATTCGTGGGAATCGTTTTCTTTTCCGTTTTCTGCCGCGCAATATCCAACGGATTTGATAGTGGATGCACTCGGTCAGGTTTGGATGATTTTAAATCCTGCACAAGGCGGAGGTATTTTGATTTTTGATTACAGCAAAAACAGTTACGCTTACCTTACAGAAGCAACAGGCTCCGGCTCGTTGCCTTCACGACAGGTTTATTCGTTGTCAACGGATAGAAATGGATATGTGTGGATTGGTACTGCGGCTGGCGTGGCATACCTGAACCCCAACCAGGTGTTATCAGGAAATGTTAACAGCATAAAGCCGATTGTGAACGGAAGAATTTTACTTCGCGATGAAACAACCACAAGCATTGCCGTTGACGGAGGTAACCGCAAGTGGTTGGGTACACGCAATGGCGTTTGGCTGTTTGATGCCTTTGGCGAAACACCGGTGCACCATTTCACAGTAGTTAATAGTCCGTTGTTATCCGATGAGATTTCGGATATAGAAATTCATCCGGTAACAGGCGAAGTATTTTTTGCTACGCCCAAAGGCATTGTTTCCTTTCGTGCCGATGCTACTGAAAGCACGGCTGCATTTGCATCTGTTAAAATTTTTCCAAACCCGGTTACGCCAACCTTTACCGGAAGGGTAAGCATTTCAGGATTGGCCACAGATGCGCGGGTAAAGATTACCGACATTTCGGGCAGGCTTATTTGGGAAACGTCTGCGCATGGGGGCACGGCTACATGGCATGTGCGCGATTATAACGGCAACCGTGCGGCAACGGGTATGTACTTAGTTATTGCCATTGCACAGGACGGTTTGGATAGTGTTGTTGGAAAAATTGCAGTGGTAAATTAATCACCATGCTTCACAAAACGCCCGGCATTGTTTTTCGTTTTACCAAATACGGTGATACGTCTATCATCGTAAATATTTTTACCGAACTGTTTGGGTTGCAGAGTTACATTGTTAATGGTGTGCGAAGCGCAACAGCCAAAGGAAAAATGGCGCTATACCAGCCGCTTACGCTATTGGACATGGTGGTGTATTATAAAGAGAACGCCCAGGTAAAGCGCATGAAGGAAGTGAAGTGCCTGCACCAGTATCATTCGCTATATGCCGATGTAAAAAAATCGGCTATTGCCATGTTCCTGGCCGAATTGCTGAACAAGGCGGTGAAAGATGAAAGTCATGCAAAGGAATTGTATGATTTTATCTCCGGCTCGTTGATTATACTGGATGATGCTGAAAAGGATTTTGAAAATTTTCACCTGGTTTTTTTGGTGAAATTAAGTCGCTTGCTTGGGTTTGGTGCACACCGTGTTGAAGAAGTTACCGGCCGGAAGGTGGTGGATAGCACATTGGAAACCTTGCTGGAAAAAGTATTGGTGGCAGAGTACGACACAAGCCTTTCCATATCGGTAGCGCAACGGAGAGAGTTGCTGGATGTGTTGTTGAATTTTTATAAAGACCACTCCGATACACCGGGAGAGTTCAAATCTGTTTCTGTTTTAAAAGAAATATTCACGTAATTTGTCTAAAATTTTTTTGCCTTATGAAAGCATTGGTTTGCGAAGATGATAAAGTGGTACTTAAAGTAATTGAAGTGGCTATGACCGAAGAGGGTGTTGACGCTACGTTGGTAAACAACGGGCAAGACGCACTTGACTTGCTGGCCAAACACGATTACGATTTTATTATTACGGATATACACATGCCCTATGTAAATGGCGATGCCGTGCTTGATTTTGTACACAAGGAGCAAGGCAAAAACACCCCGGTAATCATGATTTCTTCCGATGACGAAGAAGAAGTTGTTGCCCTGGCGCTTAAATCGGGTGTGCACGCGTTTGTGTCCAAGCCGGTAAATGTAGAACGGTTAAGGAAAGTAATTCGCGGGCTGCGGGGTTAGTTTGCGGTTGCAATCTCCAACTTGAATCCAACTCCGTGATAGTTTACAATCTGAACGGTGGGGTCATCTTTTAAATACTTGCGCAACCTGGAGATGAACACATCCATACTCCGGCCTAAAAAATAATCATCATCTCCCCAAACCGATTTTAATATTTCATCCCGTTTCAATACACGGTCGCGGTGAATGAATAACAGGCGAAGCACTTCGGCTTCACGTGAAGTAAGTGTGCGCTCGTGTTGCTGGTTTTTTAATTTAAAGTTAGCGTAATCGAACAGGTATGTGCCAAGCACAATATTTTTTTCTGTATCGGCAACGGGTTTTCCGCGTTTCAAAAAGACCTCTATGCGGCAAACCAACTCTTCGAGGCTGAAGGGCTTGGTAATGTAATCGTCTGCACCGGTACGAAAACCTTCCAGTTTGTCTTCTGTCATGGCTTTAGCGGTAAGAAACAGGATAGGTATAGTAAGGTCGTGTTCGCGTATGGCACGCGCCATGCTGAAGCCATCTTTTTTTGGCATCATCACGTCCAATATGCAGAGTTCAAATTTTTGTTCGTGAAATAACTTCATTCCTTCCTCACCATCGCGCCCCAGCGTAACGGCATAGCCTTTCATAACCAGGTTGTCCTGTATTACAAAACCTAAGTTGAGGTCATCTTCAACAACAAGAATAGCGGGTTTGTTCATAGTGTTGGCAGTAAGATTGTAAAGGAACAGCCGTTTCGGGGTTCGCTGGCTACTGTAATTTTTCCGCGATGGGCTTCTACGATTTGTTTTACATAATACAAACCAAGTCCAAAACCTTTTACGTCATGAATGTTTCCCGTAGGCACGCGATAAAACTTTTCAAAAATCCGTTTCCTGTTTTCTTTGCTTACGCCAATGCCATTGTCTTCAATGGTTAAGGATAGCGAGTTTCCGGTTAATGCTGTTTGAATGGTTATAGACGGTTTTGTTGTGCAATATTTAATGGCGTTATCGAGCAGGTTAAAAATTACATTGGTGAGATGATGCCTGTCGGCCTGGAGTTGAGCCGAAGAAGCATTGAGGTTTAATTGAATAGCACCTTGCTTTTCCTGTAAGGCAAGGTTAATACTTTGCACAACTTCACTTATGATTTCGTGCAGGTCAACGGTTTCTTTTTTCAGGCCGGCATCTTCCTTGTCATGTTTCGCCATTTGCAACACACGTTCAACATGCTGTTTTAAACGCTTGTTTTCATTTTCAATGATGCTGGCATACTGCAACAACCTGTCGGGCTGTTGGGTAATGGCGGTATCCTTTAAAACTTCGGTAGATACGGCAATGGTAGAAATAGGTGTTTTAAATTCATGCGTCATGGTGTTGATAAAATCTTTCTGGATTTCTGACAATCGCTTTTGCTTCAGGATAACAAACAACGTATAACCGAAAAAGATAATGACAATCAGCAATACAGCCGATGAAAACAACCAGATGCCCATTTGGTTTAAAATCTGCGCCTCGCGGTTAGGAAACTGAACACCAAAATAATACCCGGCATTCGTCCAGCTTGGTAGTGTGGAAGCCTGTTCGCGTTTGTTATTTTTATCGCTAAGGTTTACATAGTTTCCGTACACCATTTTTTCATTCGTGCAATCGTAAATGCCATATTCAAAGTCGGCCTGGATGTTTCGTTTTTCAAATTCTGAACGAAGCAAAAACTCCAGCAGGTTTGCATCAATTTCGCTGTTCACCATAACCACATAATAGTTAGTGGAGATTTGCTTTACCGGGTTGTTGGCAGGCGAGGGGGTGTTGTTCAACGAAAAAATCCGGGAGGCCACATTGAACAGCGCGGTATTCACCTGTCGGTCGAACTCAGCTTCTTTTAATCCAAACGCACGTTTAACCCAATAAAACTGTGTGATAGAAATACCGAGTATGCTGATAGTGGCCAGGACAACGATAAACCGGATAGTAGAACTTTTCACACCCTAAAAGTACAAGGAAAATGTTGCGGGATAGCAGGGTTTAACAAGATGTTAACATTTGTTGTGAATCCGTTAACACGCGGTTCGACAGAGTTTAGCGTGTTTTGCTTTACCGAATTCGGAAAAACAGATGTTTCAACTTAACCAACTATCACCAATGAAAAAAACCAGTATTCTAATGCTGGCCGTTACGGTAGCCGTAGCCGCTTTAGCACAACAATTATCAGCAACAAGCAATACTGCACCTTTAGTAACAGCTGCGGATGCCACTTTTACATGGAATGAAACCGTGTACGATTTTGGCAAGATTAAACTGAATGAATCGGTAAGCCATGAGTTTACATTCACCAATTCGGGCGATGAGCCATTGGTTATTGCTTCTGTAAAAGCATCGTGCGGGTGCACCGTAACGGAATATACTAAAGAACCTATTCCTGCCGGAGGCAAAGGGTATGTAAAAGCTACTTACAATGCAGCCAAGGCCGGTGTGTTTTCTAAAACAGTTACCATTACTGCCAACACTTCCGAGGATAGTGTATTGCTTACCATCAAAGGAGAAGTGATGGAATAATTTTATTCTTTTCAGATTTCAAAGAGTCATCGCCCCGGGGTTTGGGGGCGATTTCTTTTTGCGGCAACTTCTCCCCAACATAAAAACGATTCCCCTTTCTTTGGGTTATCTGTTAAACTAAAATTAGATTTGCTCATGGCTTCAGCTTTTGACCAAATCGTATCGACCCGATACCACATTTACAATAGTCTGTTTCTCAACCTTCCGTTCAGCGAGATTTACCGCATCGGCACGTTGCTTCCCTTTGTTCAGCAATATGCTGAAGAAGGCTTTGAGCAGGGAAGTGACCCGCAAGAGATAATCGACAGGCTTTTTAATGATTTCGCGCCACAGGCTTCTGCCGAAGAGCGCTTTAACTTGCTCTTCAGTTTTATTCAATATGCCGAACGGCAAATTGTGCTGTTCGACTCCATTGAAGATGCTGCCTTTGATAAAGTCAACGACCTGAACGGCAAAGGCACCGTGTCGGCATTATTGCTGCGTGCTACTTCTGATGAAAAATTGCAAAAGCTGCGCAAGAAACTTGAACACTTTAGTGTGCGCGTGGTGCTTACGGCACATCCCACACAATTTTATCCGGGGCATGTGCTGGCCATTATCAACGACCTCGAAGAGGCTATTCGTGAAGATGACCTCGTGAACATTAACTTGTTAATGCAGCAGTTGGGTAAAACGCCAATCATTAATCGTGAAAAGCCAACACCCTACGAAGAAGCCGTGAGCCTTTGCTGGTATCTCGAAAATGTTTTTTACTACGCTGCCCCTGAAATTATTTTGCGCCTGATAAACACATTGGACGTAACACCGCAGCAATGGAAAAATTATAACTTAATCAATATTGGTTTTTGGCCGGGAGGCGACCGTGACGGCAACCCGTATGTTACGCACGAGGTAACGTTGAAAGTGGCAGCACGACTGAAAGAAACTATCCTGAAATGTTATCACCGCGATTTGCGTGTTCTCAGAAGGAGGTTGACGTTTCGCGGAGTTGATGTGCTTATCGTAGAAGCCGAGCGCAACGTGTATGAGGCTATCTACTATGCGGGTAAAGGATATAAAAAAGCTGAAGAATTGCTGGATGTGTTGTATCGCATTCGCGGATTGCTGGAAACAGAACACCAGAGTTTGTTTGTGAGGAAGGTAGATGCTTTCATTGTTAAGGTAAAGATGTTCGGGTTCTTCTTTGCAGGAATTGACATACGGCAGGATAGCCGTAAGCATGAACAGGCCTGGCGTGAGATATTGATGGCAGAGCAGGTGAACAACTTCGATTCACTTTCTGAAGATGAACAGGTAACGTTTCTGTTGAATTCAACTTTTGATTTGAAGGCGGTTGCTGTCAACGATGAGCTTGTTCGGGAGATGATTGAAACAGTGTTTACCATTGGGCAGATTCAGCAGCAGAATGGCGAGGAGGCTTGTCACCGGTATGTAATCAGCAACTGCGGTTCTGTAAAAGATATTATTAGTGTTTTTCAGTTGGCGAAGTTAGCTATCGGCACAGCGCAGGGTTTGCCGTTGGATATTGTTCCGTTGTTTGAAACGATTGATGACCTGGCCGATGCCGGTGAGGTGATGAATAAACTATACAGCATTCCTGAATACAAAGCGCATTTGCAACAGCGTGGAAACAAGCAAACCATTATGGTGGGTTTTTCAGATGGCACCAAAGATGGCGGATACCTTCGTGCAAACTGGTCTATTTTCAGGGCGAAAGAAAACCTTACGCGCATTTCGCGCGAGCATGGTATAACCGTTGTGTTTTTTGACGGACGTGGCGGGCCTCCGGCACGCGGTGGGGGCAATACGCACGATTTTTATGCGTCACTTGGCAACTCTATAGAAGACCATGAAGTGCAGCTTACCGTGCAGGGGCAAACTATCAGCTCCGGTTTTGGTAAAATAAACTCGTGCAGGTTTAACCTCGAGCAGTTGCTTTCTGCGGGTATAGAGCGCGAAGTGTTTGATGAAGAAGCCATTGAATTGACCACTGAAGACAAAGCCTTGCTGGATGAACTGGCCGAAGCAGGCTATCAGGCATATCTGAAATTAAAGCACGACACCAAGTTTGTTCCATATCTTGAAAAAATTACTCCGCTTCCGTTTTTCGGTCGCAGTAACATAGGCTCGCGCCCGGTAAAGCGAAACTCATCGGAAGGGTTGCAGTTTGAAGACCTGCGTGCCATTCCGTTTGTTGGCGCCTGGGCGCAGATGAAGCAGAATATTCCGGGTTTTTATGGTGTCGGTTCAGCGCTGGAAGCGATGAAGCAAAACGGGCAGTACACCCGGTTGAAAATGCTGTACAGGCAATCGTTGTTTTTCCGCACGCTGTTGGCCAACAGCATGATGTCGCTTACCAAAACATACTACCCCGCTACGCGCTACTTAGCAAAAGATGAAGAGTTTGGTGCATTCTGGAACAATATGTTTGACGAATACACGTTAACATGCGAGCGCGTGCTGGAAGTAACCGCACTGAACGAACTGATGGAGAACAACCCGCTGAACCGCGACTCAATCAAACTGCGCGAGCGCATTGTGTTGCCGCTCATTGCCATTCAGCAGTATGCGTTGCAACGCCTGCGCAACGAGCAGGATGTGGAGCACACCGGGCTGTATGAAAAATTAGTATTGCGCTGCATGTTTGGAATTATTAACGCTGCGCGGAACTCGGCTTGAGGGGGGAGAGAAGTTATTTTGATGGAGAGAGATGTTTCAAGGAAATCGTTGTTGGTGAGCTTACGCGCAAGCCTTCGCGCAAACACCAACGGCAGAGCGCCAGTTTATAGGTTAAAGTTGTTTCCATTTGTTTTAGTTTTGTGTTTCTTACTTCGGATCAGTTCGTATAACACTTACCCGCCTGATATTTTCTTTCAGGATTTTTACAGGCTTGTTGTTTTCCGTTTGCAGCTTTAGCTGTATGTCGTCCTGGAAAATGATGTGCCCTTTGTAAACACGTTGCGCTGTTTCTATACTGTACAGGGTAGGGTCATTCAGAACCGGAGGGCTGTCGTTATGCCGGCTGAATAAATTTTTGATGGCGACTTTAACAGGTTTAAGCATGACCATATTTTTATTAGCACTTACCTGATCTTTTCGTTAAAAAATGCGAAACGCTTTTACACGTTACGCATTTACGAAACGATTGCTTCGGGGAACAAAAAAAACCTTACCCACCCTTCCGGCCCCCGCAACGTGCGGGAGCGGAACGGACGGGAGCCAACTTATGCGCGTATGCACGCATTGCCTGAGAGGGTCTCTGCGTGGCATTATAGTGTTAGTGCACTGTACGATCAGTGCGAAAATATTCATCTACCAAAACCGGCAGTTGTTTGGGCATATCGCGTGTAGCGAGTGTGCCTGCCACCTTTAATGTTCTGCTCAAATGTTCCGCCCGGTTGTCCGGTTCATCGGCCAGAAACACCACAGTAGTTGTTGTGTTTACCGAACTGTTTCGTAGCGAGCGCACCAGTTCAATCCCGGTGATCACCGGCAAATCGGTGCCGCACACAATCAAGTCAAACTCCTGAATTTTTGCCTGCAAGAGTCCATCCAACCCGGATGTAAAAAACCGGATGTATGGCTCCGTACTGCTCAAAGCCTGGCGTACCTGATCAACAACTTCTTTTTGCCGGTGAACCACAAGGATTTTCATAAACCTGTTCCTTAAACACAGATGAAGGTCGGCATACGGTGATTAAGAGATTTTGGTCGAAAACCCTGTTGGCCGTACCTCAAAGCGGCCTGTTTTTATAAGTGCCTGATAATGAGGGATAGTTGTATTGGTTTAGTCAAAATTGCGCAGGCTGTATAGTACTTTTTGCGCGTGAAAATAGTACTATTGTACTATGCGGGGTTTCCTGGGTTTTGGCCTTTCCGGGCTTTCTTGTTGCCCATCTGAAGCGCTATCAGGGGTGCTCAAACCCCTCCGTTTGGTGTTGCGCAGGATGTGGAGCACACCGAGTTGTACGAAAAATTAGTGTTGCGCTGCATGTTTGGAATTATTAACGCTGCGTGGAACTCGGCTTGAGGAGCGATGGTGAAACTGTTTAAAAAGGAAGGATGTTATATCTTTACAACCCGCTTTACTACCTTTTGTGTATGAGCGGTAGTGAGTACAAAGAAATATATTCCGCAAGGCCAATTTGAAATATCTAATTCCGACTGATGTGTGTCGCTGGTAAATGAAGCGATGCGCTGTCCCAATGCATTAAAAACAACGATGCTTGCATCCGAGCTACACCCGGTTAGCATTTCAAGGTTAATGATACCGGTTGTGGGATTAGGAAAAACCGATAATGCAGCTTCCTCACCACACGTACTGCCGGATTCAATTCCGTTGAAATATGATTGAATAAAGTTGGGCAGTCCTCGGCCAACACGGCCACTACCAAAATCGTACTTCTTATAATTCACCATACAGTTAACACCAGGTTCGTTTGGCTTCTCAATTACAACCATCAACTGCCCAGCGCTGGACGAGTAGGCATGATCACCCGTTGCATAAAGCCTGCCATCGGGGGCAAGCTGCATGCCTTTCGCTACTCCAAAGAAACCTTCGATACCGTCCTCCGGCACATTGGTAAATGGGTTGTCGCGAAAAATACTTTTACGTGAAGCAATTACCGCCTGCTCATCACCGGCAGCGAGGTCGTATTGAATGATAAGATCGGGATACGGGTAAACAGTTGGCTCAGGCCGCCCGTCTGTTGTAACGTAGAGCTTGCTATTATCGGGCGAGAACGAAAGCCCGGATTGGCCCTGAACCAATCCGAGATTAATGTAATTTGTGAGCTGCCCTGTAGTCGGATTAAAATCAAACAGGTCGAACGGACGCAACATAAAACCAACCGCGCAGGCCAGCCTGGTACCATCAGGCGATGCCTTCATTTCTCCCCGAGTTTCCTCATCTGGATGGAAGTGGTCAGGCAATAGCGCGTGGGTTGATCCAATGGCCGTTATAACAGGCGCTGCTATTCCGTCTTCTGTAAGCAGGTATGCATAAAACTCGTTGCTGTTAAAGGCGTGCGTAATCACCCAGTAATCGCGTCCATTGCTGTGAGGCACAGCCGCAAGTTTTTCAGTAACATCCTGTTGCAATGGCACATGCTTTTGGTCAGCTAAAACATCGCCCAGACCGTTGTTTAACGACATATCAATAACGGAGTATCGTAGTTCGCGATACATGGCAGTAGTATAGTGGCCATACATGCAATTCAGCTCAATAAAAATGCTACCGCCCAGAGTAGTGGTATAGTAGATACTGAACAAATAGTATTTAAGCGAGTTTCCTGGAAATGGTACGATCAGAGCGGACTGTGTGATACCGCTCCAGCAGTCAACCGGAAAATCCTGTCCATTGGACATGAGTTGGTGCTCTCGGTTCCACACATTGCGGCCATTGCTGTAAAATAGAAGCGCCCCGGTTTCCTTGTCGGATATTACTGCGCATCCGTCCTGAGTGCGCATAGCACTGCCCTTAACCGGAGTAGGGCCGGCTTGATCGAAATAGAGGCCGGCCTGAGAGCCAAAAAACCAATGAGTAGCTTCTTTTTGGGCGTAAAGAATATTGCTAATGACGCCTGCCAGAAAAAGAAATATTAAACGCATGATCAAGCTCCGGTTCTTTACATCTAAAACGGATAGGCTGAAATTAAAGTATAGGTCATAAAACAGCAAAGCCGTTGGTCTTAGCCTTTGCCAGTGTTCTTAGCCGTTGTTTGTGTTCTCACGCCAGCAGCCCACGTTGGTGTTATTCACCAACGTGCGAGATGAAAGAAGATAACAGGTTAAAAAAATAAAAATGGAGGCGAATTATTATCTTAATCAGGGGGCAGGAGTGAACCCATCGTTGTTGGTGAGCTTACGCGCAAGCCTTCGCTCAAACACCAACAACGACAGAGCGGCTTGCTTAATGTGTGTGGCGGTATAGCATGCCATAAATTATTCGTAGCGCAAAGATTTTACCGGGTCAGTCTTGGCTGTCTTTATGGTTCGGAAACTTATTGTAGCGAAAGCTAATGTAACCGATAGAGCACCCGATATTAAAAATATCCAAACACTCAGATTCATTTTAAAGGCAAACTCCGTAAGCCATTTCTCACCAATATAAAAAGCAAGGGGTGCTGATAATATAAATGCAATCAACACAAGCTTTAAAAATTCTGAAGAAAGGAGAATCACTATGCTATTGACTGATGCCCCCATAACTTTGCGAATACCAATCTCTTTTGTCCGCTCTAAAGCAGTAAATGAAGAAAGGGCAAACAGACCAAGACAAGAAATGAGAACGGCAATACCGGTAGCAACACCGGCAAGCTTGTTTATCCTTTGTTCTGACTCATAAAAGCTTCTAATTCTGTTGTCTATAAATGAGAACTCAAATTTGTCGTTCGGGTAAATTTCGTTCCACGCGCTTTCAATTTTATTAAGTATCCGTGGTAACTTTCCAGGGTTATCTTCTGATAGATTCAATTTCACACCAAAGGAATGCAGTTTACTGGCATCATACACAATCGCTGTCGGTTGAATAACAGCATGAAGAGATTCTGTATGGAAGTTTTTTACTACACCAATAATTGGTTTTTCGTTCGCTGTTTTCCCTACGATATCTACTGGATTCGAAAATCCAAGTTTATGCATGTATGCTTCATTAACAATATAGCCATTGGCACTATCACTCTGAATAAAATTATTTCCTGCAATCAGCCTAACATCGTATAGATTCAAATAATTTTCATCTCCGTATTTCACGTTAATCCAATATTCCAAGTCCCCTTTTTCTTCAAAAGCAAGAAGAATGGAACTGGTACCATCTGCGCCACTCGGAGGTTGGGATTGCACACTGACCATTTCAACGCCTTCTATTTGTGTTAACCGATTTCTCATTACCAACTTTTTCATCGCGTTCTCCTGTGAAGGTGCGTGAAAGGTGATTATCCCTTTAGTAGTAAAACCAAGGTCTTTGTTGAGCATATACCTTATTTGCAAACCAACTATCATGGTTACTATAATCAATACCTGTGAAAAGAAAAATTGAAAAACCGTCAGCCCTTTGCGAAATAGCGAGGGCCTAACACTTTGGTGGCGAATAGTATTCTTTAATGCGTGTGCAGGCTGATAAGAAGACAAGACAAATGCAGGATAAACCCCGGCCAATATTGGAACACATATAAGAAGAACGAAAAGGAAAAGAAGAAAACCGGGGCTTGATAGATTGAGTATAACACCCTGCGGAATAAATTCTTTGAAAACATCAAACGCCAACAGCGCTAAACATACTGAGAAGAGTAAAGAAATAAACGTCAGGATAAAACTTTCAATTAAAAAGTAGCGTATCAAATTCCAGCGAGAGCTGCCCAAAACTTTTCTTACCCCCACTTCTTTTGCCCGCTTAGATGCTTGTGCCGTTTCGAGATTAATGAAATTGATAACCGCTATGATGAGCAAGGCCAAAGCCAACACGATCAGAGTTTCGATAGTTGATTTTTTAACAGGCGCCCGTGCGACATAAGCAAAAATGCTCAGGGCTGTATCAAAGTGTAAATCTTTGAGGGGCTGCAACCTTAACTCGAAATTATCTTGTACCGGAAATTGCGAAGCAATCTGCTCTGGTGTTATGTCTGGTGCAACTTTAATAAATAGTCGAGCGCCATTGTTTAAGGCAAACGGGTCATCAATCAACGGCCCGTTCTTTCCTAATTTTTCCGCTGTTGAGTGAGGGATGAAATCAGTAAATGTGAAATCGGTATTTTCCTTTATGTCGGCAATAATTCCGGAAACCGAAAAACGCAACGAATCTTTGTATATTATTTCTTTGCCTATAAACTTGTGATATGGCAAATCCCCGAAATATATTTTTGCACGGCTTTCCGTCAATACTACACTGTACGGATCATTTAATGAGTATTCCGGACTTCCTTCAAGCCATTTAAAGAATGAGAAAACTTTAAAAAAATTTGGATCAACAAATACAAAATTATTGTCAATGGCGAACACCTTAGGCTGATTCTCACCATCTTCGATTTCCGCCTTTTCCCACCAACTATGAAGGTGGGAGTAAGCCTCGACTCCGGCAACATTGTCCCGAACAATGTTTACTGCATTGGTATATACGCCTGGGTAATCTTGCACAACATCACCGGATGAATAGCGAGTGTACACCCGATAAATCCGATCGCGATCTGGCTGAAACGCATCGAAACTCAACTCGAAACTGGCGATGAGGTAAATTACAAGGCAAGCACTGATCCCTATGCTCAATCCAAGTACGTTGATAAATCCGAGCGCCTTGTTTTTGTTCAGGAGCCGAAGTGCCAGAAGAAAATCGAATTTCATTTCTTACTATTTGATTGGTAAAGATAACGTTTTTTAACAGATAAAATTTGTTATTGAGGCACAATCAATCAGTGTGGGATGATGCCGAAACAACAGTTCCTTTTATCGTCAGCAGATCGGGACTAGTCTCTGAATTTGAAAAGACATAAATTTCTTTAAGAAAGAAACCTTCTTCTACTGCATCATACTGAACAAGTATGCTGTCTTTCTGATGTGGTTTGACTATTGATGTTGGCCAATCCGTAGCTGTGCAGCCACATCGGGTATCAATGTTCTCTATCTTTAAATCGTTCGAACCGCTATTGGTGAATACAAAATAAGCATGTGCTGCCTTTTGTGAGGAAACTGTTCCAAAATCAAGAGAGCGTTGTTCAAAACGAATACTTGTTTGCTTTGAAAACCATTTTTTAATGGAAGAATTTTCTCTTACGATTTTGGTAACCACAAAAACCACTACAAAGGTCATTAGGAAAATAAACGCATACTTATAGTTCATCCAATATTTTTTTAATGTTGTACTTCAGAATTCGTTTGTTGACAATATCTACACCGTACATCACTCCGTTCATTTCGTCTATTGTGAAATTATAGAGATAGTCTTTCACATCAATTTTGCAAAGCGCGTTGCCACTCCAGTTAAAAATTCTGATTTGAGTTGGGATGGGACTACGGCCATACTCGGAAAAGGGTTGCCCGTAGTAAAGGGTATATATGTAATCATCTGATGTGAATATCCCTCCATAATACATTTGAAGTTTATGCGAATCAATTTCGTCAAGGTATTCTATATTATTGTCCGGAATTTCCTTCCCATCAAAAATGGATCTTTCTAATTCGCCATCAGTCTTAAAAATATCAATCCTATCAAATGAACACATAGCCGATGCGATTCGTGTTTTGTCAGGTTTGATGCCAATGTTACTTACATACAATGTGTTATACTTATTTACCACAAAATCCAGTTCGGTTCGTGCTCTTTCAATTTCTGGAAATAAGGGAACGGTTTTCAGTATCAAATCCGAGTGAGGGTTATAAACTTGAAGCCGATTCATTTGAGGAGTTGAGTTAGTCGATCTTCCAACCACCCGTAACGAATCAATATAAAAGGCTGTATGGAACCTTGATTCGGATCGAGTCATTACCTTTTGATCGACAATGGTGGTTTGACTTCTTAAACTTTTGGTCAGGTTGATTTTTATAAGTTCACCTTTATTCAAATCATGGACCCACATACAGTGATCATCCCCACATCGCTCATATTGGTCAATAATGGCGATTGATGGAAATTCATTTACTCCGCTTCCTTTTTTTGCTAATGAACCAAGCTCGTGATACGTTGCAGCATCATAAACTTTTAAAAAATGGTCACCACTAAACTGAGATGCAATTAGGTAGTTATCTATCGCAAATAAACCGCTTGTCTCAGCCATTTCTATTCCAAGAGGATCTCCTCCAAGCGAGTAGGAATTATTGAAATGAACTTGCTGCATTTTTTCCGGCTTACTGCACGAATCACACAATGCACCTGTAAGCATACATATGTAGAGTACTGCCTTTCTCATGTATCTGAAGCTTAATTGAAGGCTTAGTAGAGACCTAATCCAAAATAAAAATAGCGGAAGGCTTCAATCTTCCGCTATGGGGTAATCAAGCTTCCTTTAATTTGGGCGACATTGACCTGCATCAGAACCGATTCCTGCTGCTGAAGTACAGGTGGAACATTGAGTAAAGGTGTGGCCTGAACCTGGGCTTGAACTGGAGTGACAGGTAATTTTCGGACCCTCTATTTGAAGGCCCTCTGCATTTGCAGCAGCATCCTGTGGAATAAAATTAACCGCAACGGCTAACAGCATAGAGATGCCTAAGCCAACTCCAAATGAACTTTCTCTCATAAATAATAATTTAAGATTAAGTTTCCTGCTCACTGTGAGCATTAATACAAACCAAACATTTCATGCTTAACAAATCAATCGTAACACTACCCAATTTTCATCGTAGAACTACCCATTTTTTTAAAATAAAATTACCAATCTTTCATATTCCACTCGGCAGAAACCTTTGTCAATTGAACTTTACTACTCACTCCGAATTTCTTATATAACACAGCAATATATTTTTCAACAGTCCGATGGCTTTTGTATATTTTTTCAGATAGTTGAATGCTTGTCAGGCCGTTGGAAATACCTTTTATAAGGTACTTTTCTAATTCAGTTAATTGATAAGGGCACTCTTTTTTGACAGGCGCATCTTTAAGATAATTCTGAATGAGCTGAGCAGAATGACTTGTCATATAAGCACCTCCATCAGACACTGTTCTTATCGCTTTGAATAATTCTTCGAGCTCATCCTCTTTGCCAATAAAACTCTTTACACCATGAGCATACATTTCGATTATGTTACTTTCCAAATCGTATTGCGAATAGGCAATAACCTTGAGATGAGGATAATGCTCCTTAATTTCGTCAGTTGCTTCAATGCCATTCATGATCGGCATCCGTATATCCATCAGAATAATATCAGGAATCTTGATTTTGAGTTGTTTAAGTAAATCAGCACCATTTTCAGCTTCTATTATCACTTCAAGGTCTTTTTCGAGTTGAATTGTCCTAATAATGGCTTTACGGAATTTTTCATGGTCATCAGCGATAGCTAACTTGATTTTTTTCATGGTCTTTTGTGATTAAAATCCTTGGTGCGTAATGTGCGGTGGGAAAAAACTTTATTGTTGTTATCCCGCTCTTTATTTGAAGTTCCGAATTACTCACTTTTCTGTCAACTGTCATTTTCTATTTATCTGTCCAACGAGTCATTGTCGGTAAAACTAACTCTTTCTCGTAAGGCATTGGCGCTAACTCAAAGCCTGGCGTACCTGATCAACAACTTCTTTTTGCCGGTGAACCACAAGGATTTTCATAAACCTGTTCCTTAAACACAGATGAAGGTCGGCATACGGTGATTAAGAGATTTTGGTCGAAAACCCTGTTGGCCGTACCTCAAAGCGGCCTGTTTTTATAAGTGCCTGATAATGAGGGATAGTTGTATTGGTTTAGTCAAAATTGCGCAGGCCGTATAGTACTTTTTGCGCGTGAAAATAGTACTATTGTACTATGCGGGCTTTCTTTGGTTTTGGCCTTTCCGGGCTTTCTTGTTGCCCATCTGAAGCTCTATCAGGGGTGCTCAAACCCCTCCGTTTGGTGTTGCGCAGTGGGTGTGTTCATCCGTAAAACTGCGGATGAGGGTAACAAGAAAACCATTTTGACAAACAGGAATATTTCACGGAAATTGTTGTCAAAAACCCTTTAAACTTTCGGGTAAGAGGGCAGTCTAAACGGTGCTATAAATTTTATAAAGCATGAAAACTAAGAGCATAGTGATACTCGCATTGGTGTTGCTGATAAGTTGTAACAAAAATGACGACCCCGTGCCAACAACTATGTATTTCCCGCCAAATTCGGGCACACAATGGGAAACCGTTTCGGCCGCGCAATTAGGTTGGAACATCAATGCCATTGCCGAACTGAAAACTTTTCTTCAGCAGCGAAACACAAAATCATTTATGATATTGGTAAACGGCAGAATTGTGATGGAAGAATATTTTAACGGGCATACTTCCACTACCGAATGGGAATGGAACAGCGCGGGCAAAACATTGGTAGCTACCACAACCGGCATAGCCCAGCAAGAAAATCTATTGAGTATAAACGATAAAGCATCGGATTACCTCGGAACGGAGTGGACGAACATGCCGGAAGAGAAAGAAGAACAGATAACCGTAAAACATTTACTAAGCATGACATCGGGCATTGATGACAGCAAACAGTTAGTAATAAAACAAAACCTCACGTATGTTGCCGATGCCGGAACGAGGTGGGCGTATGGAAACGTTTTTCAAAAGCTGACAAGTATAGTTGCTGATGCCAGCGATAAAGATTTTGAAACATATTTCAATGAAAAGCTGAAAACCAAAATCGGCATGGATGGCCGTTGGAATTTCGGGTTAGTTTTTACCACATACCACAGCAACACCAGGAGTATGGCGCGGTTTGGTCTGCTGGCGTTAAACAAAGGAAAATGGAAAGACGAACAGATAGTCAGCGAAGCGTTTTTCACTGAAAGTACCAGCACATCGCAAAATATAAATCCGGCTTACGGCTACTTGTGGTGGCTCAACGGAAAATCAACCTATATGCTGCCAACGTTGCAAACTGTTTTTACCGGAACGTTAGTGCCCAATGCCCCGGCAGATATGTATGCGGGAATGGGATTAAACGACCAGCGGGTTTATGTAATACCCGGCAAGAAAATGGTGGTTGTACGAATGGGAAACTCCTCTAATCCCGACAACCCCGATTTTGCTGTTTCAGGATTTGACAATGAGCTTTGGGGGAAGATAAATGCTGTGATAAACTAAGAAGCTATTGTTGTTTTGCGAATAGCCCTTAAATTTTTCTGCCTGCCTTTACCTGTATTTCCGAACCTTCTGCCAGGAATACGGAGGTGGGCGCTTCATGCGTGAGAAACGCAAACTCTTTTCCATACACAGCCCCGAAATCAACATCAACTTTATAAATTTTGGTTGGATAAACTTCCCATTGCGGATGCTCTACCTTGTATTCGGAGGTTTTGCTTTCAGTTAGTTTCGTGTAGCCCCAGTAATGCTCGGTTATAAATTCTTCCTCGCTTCCTGCCACTAAGGGCACAGGTTGCCGATGCGCCTGCACAGCAAACGAATTCCACTTCGGTTTTTTCCATCGGTATTCAACGTGCAGGGTGTCAGCTTCTGTTTTCCAGGTGTGTTGCATGGGCAGGGTTTCGTAATGTTCGCCATACAGTGTGTTGGCTACAAAAGTCAGCGCTGATTTTGGTACAATCTCTTTGATGAACACCACGCCCCGTTTCCATTCACCGTTATCGCGGTGGCGCACATAAAAACGCAGGTTTACTTCCTCAAAGTTTATATGAAACGGAACCTTGACGCCCAACACCCGTGTGTTCAGGAACATGAACCCCACTAAACTAACGTAACAGGTGTTGTTCCATAAGTCTAATTCGGTTTTTGCCGGAACAAACGGCATGAGCAAACCGGGCTGAACAACATAATTCGCCATTGCTAATTTTCGCCATTCGGCACGGAGAAAGGTTGTTGACATTATACTTACACTAACCTGCTGGCCACTTCACTCCAGTTTACCACATTCCACCAATTAGCTATGTACTCGTTTCGCTTGTTCTGGTACTTTAAGTAGTAGGCATGCTCCCAAACATCCAATGCAAGCAAAGGTGTGCCTTTGAAATCGCTTATGTCCATCAAAGGATTATCCTGGTTAGGTGTAGAGCCAATTTTCAACGTTCCGTTATCGTTAACAAGCCAGGCCCAGCCCGAACCAAATCGTGTCATGGCGGCATGGGTAAATTGTTCTTTAAACTTTTCAAACGAATCAAAACTTCCGTTGATGGCATCGGCTAATTTGCCGGAAGGCGCCTCACTGCCGGGTTTCATCACCTGCCAGAAAAAATTATGATTAAACGCTCCGCCACCGTTGTTGCGCGCTTTGGCCGAGAGTGTTGAAACGTTGGCAAAAAATTCTGCCTCCGTTGCAAAGGTTATGTTCTCTTCGGCAATGGCATCGTTTACATTTTTTATGTAGGCAGTATGGTGCTTGTTGTAATGGATGTCCATCGTAGTGGCATCAATGTTCGGCTCTAAGGCGGCATAATCATACGGTAGTTTTACCTGTGCAAACGCCAGGGCTGCAATGGCCGATTCCTCATCGGTTGTATCTTCAGACGGCTTGGCGGAACACGCGGCAGAAAGAATAGCCGGTGCACCTATGGTAGTAAAAACGGTTGCCTTTACTGCGGTCTGAACAAATTCTCTGCGGTTAGTCTTTTTCATAGTGGTAGCATTTTTAAGGTGTGCGTGCGCTTGTTTCCTTGCGGCTGATGTGAGGTAAATTTACCTAAAAATCCTTAGCTTGCCGATAGTCTTAACACCAACGGTATGAGCGAAATACTTTACGATGAAGTGCCTTCTCTTGACCTGGCTGATTTTACCAGCGGAGATGAAGCCAAAAAGAAAAAATTTGTGGCCGATTTGGGCGCTGCCTACAATAACATCGGCTTTGTGGCTATTAAAAGCCACTACCTGACCGATGATTTATCGGCAAAACTGTATGATGTTGTTAAAAGGTTCTTTGCCTTGCCGGATGCGGTGAAGCAGAAATATGAAAAAGCGGGGTTGGCCGGTCAGCGCGGCTATATCGGCAAGGGTAAGGAGCACGCCAAAGGCCGGAATACAGGCGATTTGAAAGAGTTTTATCATGTGGGGCAGGAGGTAGAAGATGACGACCCGATAAAAAACGAATACCCGGCCAACGTGTGGCCCGATGAAATACCGGAGTTCAGGGAAACTGCGTTGGAAGTCTATCGCAGGCTGGAAAAAACCGGGGTATATATGTTGCGTGCCATTGCCATATACTTAGGGTTGCCCGAAAATTATTTCGATGCTAACGTTCGTCATGGCAACAGCATTTTGCGTCCCATTCACTATTTCCCGATTGAGAATCCGGAGGCCGTGCCGTCCGATGCCGTGCGGGCAGCCGAACATGGCGATATTAACCTCATTACGTTGCTGATGGGCGCCAGTGCCGATGGGTTACAGGTGCTTCGCAGAGATGGAAAATGGATTCCGATTACAGCTTTACCCGAACAGCTTGTTGTAAATGTTGGCGATATGCTGGAGCGGCACACCAATAAAAAACTGAAGTCAACCATTCACCGTGTTGTAAATCCGCCACGCGAAAAGATGAACACGCCACGGTATTCCATACCCTTTTTTATGCATCCGCGCAGCGAGATGAGCCTTGCCGCCTTGCCGGGATGTGTAAGTGAGGAGCATCCTAAACTATGGCCTGATATTACAGCCGGAGAATTTTTAGATGAACGGTTGGCCGAAATCGGGCTGAAGAAGAAATAACTAATCGTCTGTTAAGCCTTTGGTCAGGCAGGTACGATACTACATTTTTTTGCGCGATGTGCTGCAACTTGCGCTCACCACATTTGGCGGAGCACAGACACACCTGGCGCATTTTCAAAAAGTGCTGGTGGCTAAGCGCAACTACTTGTCGGAGGAAGAGTTGCTTGAACTTAATTCGCTTTGCCAGATTTTACCAGGCCCAAGTTCAACACAAACACTCACCGCCATTGGCTACCGCATAGGTGGGCCGAACCTGGCATACCTAACGTTGTTGGTTTGGGTGCTGCCATCCGTTTTGTTTATGGGGTTTGCCGGGATTTTCCTTTCCGGTATACAAGAAAAAAACTGGTCGTTGGAGTTTACACGATTTATTCAACCCATTGCCGTTGGTTTTGTAAGCTATGCGGCCTATTCCATCAGCCAGAAAACGATACACACCAAAACAGGAGGCATTATAATGGTTGTTGCCGCTATTGTTTCGTATATCTTTCAATCTCCGTTTGTCTTTCCGGTTATTTTGCTGATAGCCGGGTTAACAACCGCGCTGAAGTTTAAAGCACAACCAAAAGAGATCAAGAAGAAAATAGAAATACAGTGGGGAAATTTTTTGTTGTGGATAGGGGTGTTGTTATTGGCAGCGGTGTTGGGTGTTATAACCAAAGCACGCCCGGTTTTGTTGTTTGAAAATTTTTACCGGAACGGGAGTTTGATTTTTGGTGGAGGCCAGGCATTAACGCCACTGTTATATACGGAATTTGTTAAGAAAGAAGGTGAAAAGCGTCCGCTTGAATTCAGGAAAAAGGAGTACCTGAATCACAACGAATTTCTTTCAGGGTATGCCGTTGCGCAGTCGTTACCCGGCCCGGTATTTTCATTCAGCGCTTTTATCGGTTCTCTCTCTATGCGCGATTATGGTATTGCCGGTGAGTTGCTTGGCGCGATTATGTCGGCAGCGGGAATTTTCCTTCCGGGAACCTTCCTGATATTTTTTGTAATACGCTTTTGGGACGGCCTGAAAAAATACCGGGCGGTGCGTGCATCGTTGGAAGGGCTGACCGCTGCCAGTGCGGGATTGGTGGCTGCGGCTGCCATTATCCTCTTTCAGCCACTTGAAAATACCGTTATGAACTTTGCCTTTACAATCGGCACCTTTGCTTTGTTAACGTTTACACGCATACCGGCCCCGGTAATCATTGTAACGGGTTTCTTGCTGGGAATTATATTATGACAGGAGTAGCACAAAAAATAAAAGGCTGCCGGTGATGGCAGCCTTTTATGAAATTTTCTGAACCGATAGGTTAACCTAACTTGAAGGTAATAGGCACAACGTAGCGCTGACGAACAGGCTTACCACGTTGCTTGCCGGGGTTCCAGGGCGGAGCGCTTTGTACTACACGTACTGCTTCTTCATCGCAACCGGCACCAATACCTTTAATGGCTTTCACATCGGTGATTGAACCATCGCGGTTAATTACGAATTCAACGAATACTTTTCCTTCAACACCCATCCTTCGGGCCTGGGCAGGATATTTCATTTTATCGCCTACATATTTGTAGAAGGCAGACATACCGCCTTTAGGGGTTGCTGTTTCTTCCACAACAAGAAAGATCTGGTCAACATCTTCTTTCTCTTCAACAGGGGCAATAACAATCTCTTCAACTTTGGTGTCTTCCGTTACCTCTACGTCAAACTCTACTTTGATATCCTCTTTGATTTCCTCTTCATTAGGCACTTCAATGATTTGAGGCTGTTGAATTTTTGGTGGGGGCGGAGGTGGTTGTTCCGTAGGCGGAACTTCCATTATTTCTTCAATATTGTTCGTGTTTTGAGCCAGATCTTTAGCATCGGCATCATCTTTTGTACTGTAGTTGAAAGCACGCACCATTATAAGCATGGTGATTACCAATCCAATATTAAAAAACAACCACGATTTGTTGGTTAAATCCGCTTTTGCGCTCTTTTTCGGTTCCATAGGTTCAACTTTTGGCTTATAGAATGCCAAATATAGAAAAAGGTCACATTACAGGAATAAAAAATTGTTATTTCCGGCTGCCGTAAAATAATGTGATAAAAAGGGTGGGGTAAGCGGCATATTTTTTTGCCGAGGGCATCAGTTCAATCTGTTTGGCGTAGGCATCTAATAAAAAACCCACTTCAAAGCCTACAACCGAGCTTTTTATAGCTCCTGTTTCAAAATTCAGGGCGGCTTTCAGGTTACCGCCTAAGGCCACCTCCGACTGGCCAACCCCTTCAAACAGGCGCCCGGTGCCCCAAATCTGGTCGGGAGGGATGGCAAGGCTATACTGATCACGAAGGGTAAGAAAGCCGGTATCTGAATATTCAACGTAATAGGGTGCAACAAGCCCCAGGCTGGGGCCTGCGGCAAATACAGCCTTGATTTCTACCCCCTGGTGCGGGGCCTTTTTGTATAGAATTAAATCACGTCCGTACTGAAAGCGGAAGGCATACAGGTAGTTGTTTTTTCCGAAAATGTAGAAGTTACCGGTTATGTTCGAGCTTCTTCTTACTTCTTGCGGATGCTTCACGTTCATAATCTCCAACCCGAATGTTTCCAGCACGCGGTCATTCAACTTGCGGGCTTTTTTAAATACAAAGCCGCCAATCAGTCCCCCGGATGTATTTTTACTTATCCCCCAGGTAAATTCCGATTGATATTCATAGCTATCCTGGGTTTGACCATAGCCGGTAACCGACATGGAAATCAGCAGAATCAGAAAAATTATATGTTTTAGCCCGCGCATCCCGATCTTTGAAATACCTTTAAAACGTTAAAGTAACGCAAAATACGAATTTAAGTTATTCTACATGACAACATTAACATCGGTTTACAGGGGTGGTTTACGCACGGAATCTACCCATACACGTTCGGGCAGCAATCTTATTACGGATGCCCCGGTTGATAACAAGGGAAAAGGCGAGGCTTTTAGCCCTACTGATTTGGTGTGTACGGCCCTGGCTACCTGCATGCTTACCACTATAGGCATTTGGGCTGAAGGTGAGGGTGTAGATATAACCGGTATGCAGACAGCGGTGGTGAAGATTATGACAGCAAACCCCCGTAAGATTGGTGAGATCCAGGTAACACTCATACAGCCGAACCTCAAGGCAACAGATGCTCAAAAAGAAAGATTAAAGGAAATTGCACATACCTGCCCGGTGGCGCTTAGCCTTCACGATACGGTTAAGCAGACTGTTCGGTTTGAGTTTTAACGTTTTGCTATTTGCTGTGGCGGGAATTTGAAACGCTTTTTTCTCCACCGTTACCAAACGTAATATAAAAAACCAAACTACAAAATTACACTGAACCCCACCATTGCAAATAGCTTGTGTTGGCGGTAGTGCCTCTAGTCCCCAATTAATTTATTTAGTCGTGGTTGGAGAACCCATACTCCAATTGGTGAAAACCAAATTAGAAAAAATTCTCCTGCATAGTCCCCGAATTTTGCCATTCGTCCGAGTTCAACTGATTTCATAGTCTTTGCGGCAAATCGTAGTCCCAAGAAAATGCAAACCATAGAGAAAAGATGGAGAAGAATAATAAGTCCAACAACTCCGCCCATGTTGTCGCCTTGTCCACTTGACCCACCATAGAAATTATAGCCCATCCAAATTGTAATTCCCAAGATGTATACAATGGGAATTAAGAAGAGTATCTTAAATCGTCCAACGTTAAGTTCTACACCAGTTGGCAATTTTGGATGAAGCTCGGTCGATATTGACCAAACCCAACCGAATATTCCGATTGTAAAGACAATCATCATTACTGGAAAAAACTTAATAAGGAGTCCAGGGTTGGAAAATGTAAAGATGTCTATGATTATTGGTATTCCCCATGTCAATAGAAATAATTGCCAATGTTTGAGTCTTAAAAGTATTTTCATGTGTCTGTCGTTAATTGTTTATCGTTAGTTGTCCCTTTGTCCGGAGGCATTACCGCCAACAACGTCTTTCAACTCATTGTAGCTGATGTCAAAGTGCGATTGTGCGTAAACGGGTTTGTTGTTCTCTATAACAATCGCCTGGGGTGATTCGTGTTTAACATTAAACTTTTCAGCTACGGAATTTGAAATCTCGCGGAAGCGGAGCAAGTCAAGAAAGTAGGGTTTTACCGCTTTCATCTCTTCACTGTTCCAGCTTCTTTCCAATCGGCCTAATACAGCCCGGCTAATAGAACAACTTGTGCTGTGTTTGAAGATCAGGATTTTTTGTTCTGTTGATTCGCTGCTGATTTTCTGAAGGTGCTCAAGGGTTGTCAGTTCGTTCCACTGCATAATCTGAATTGTTAATCATACCACAATCCCTGCTCGCGTTTGTCGTAGCGTGGTTTCTCAATTTTTTCTTTCAGATGATCGGGCTGTGTATCGCTTTTCTTAAACCAACGCGCCCAGAGTAGCTTAACGTTGGTGAGCAAGCCCTTCTCTTCTTTTACGTTGTTCTTGTTCAGTTTAACAAACTGCGCATCGGGATGTAAATTTTTCTTGGCGAAGAATTCATACTTCTTCATTTTAATGTTGCCCTGGTAATCGGTTACTTTGGCGAAAGCCTTACCCGGCTCGTGTGTTTTCAGAGCCTCTTCATGGCTGCTGGGGTTGCGCACGTATTTCCAATCCTGCTTTATTCCGCGTGCGTACTCACTTGCCTTGATTGACGATTTGGAAGGCCCGACTCCGGGCAGTGAGCCGTCAGCCGCATTAGGTTTTTTGCTGTAATCTTTCTCCTTCACTTTCACCTGCAAGCCATCAACTTTGTAGGTGGCTTCACCCGGCCTGCGTTTTTTCAAAGCCTCTTCTGCTGAATTTGGATTGCGTATGTAATTATCTTTCCTGTTCACTTTTGCATTTCCGCTAAAAGCAGACATGCGTTCATCATTTTTTCCGGGAGGATACCGGCCAGGTATGGGTGTCTCTTTGTTGTTCCAGAGTTTGCCACTCACGCTTCCACCACCTGTTACAGGTTTCTTTGCTTTTATGTTTCCGGTGTATTCTTCACCCTGATCGCTAAAAGTTTTTCTGAAACGCATATCTCCCTGGTAGGTTGCTAATTGTTCATCGGTTTTACCGGGTGCGCGCCCCAATATGGGCTGACCTTTGTTGTTCCAGAGTTTGCCGCTTACACTGCCGCCACCTTTTAAGGGCTTACGTGCTTTTATGTTTCCGGTGTATTCTTCGCCCTGATCGCTAAAAGTTTTCCTGAAGCGCACATTCCCCTGGTAGGTTGCTAATTGTTCATCGGTTTTACCGGGTGCGCGCCCCAATATGGGCTGACCTTTGTTGTTCCAGAGTTTGCCGCTTACGCTGCCGCCACCTTTTAAGGGCTTACGTGCTTTTATGTTTCCGGTGTATTCTTCGCCCTGATCGCCAAAACTTTTTCTGAAGCGCATATTTCCCTGGAACGTTGCCAATTGTTCATCGGTTTTACCGGGTGTGCGCCCCAATATGGGTTGACCTTTATTGTTCCAGAGGTTACCGCTTACGCTGCCGCCACCTTTCAAAGGCTTGCGTGCTTTAATGCTGCCGGTGTACAGTTCGCCCTGGTCGCCAAAAGTCTTTCTGAAACGGATGTTTCCCTGGTATTTATCAATTTTATTGGCGCCTATTCCGGGGGCACGCACGGGTATGGGGCCTTTACCGGTTCGTGTTTCACCTGGTTGTGTGGCAGACCGGTATCCGCCTCCGGGCATCATTCCCTTATAGGCTCTGTCGCCAGAAGAAGGTATTCGCTTCTTAGGCGAAAAGATTGCGCTGATCTCTGTTCCCGGCTTGCTCGAAAAATTTCTTCCACGAATACGCCTTCCGGTTATATCGCCTTTCCAGGCTTTGCCGGTTTGTGTTGCCGATCGATAACTACCGGCAGCCGGGCCTTTGTAGGGTTGATCGCCCGTATGCTTTCTGCCGTAGTAAGGTGTTGTTGTTGATTTGATTACGCCCAATGAAGGCGATTGGTAATTTTTTGTGCGAACTCTTCTTCTTCCGGTTATATCTCCAGTATAGGCACGCTCTCCTTTTTGTTTCCTGTTCCAGAATCCGGCATACGGATTAATACTTTTGTTGCGGATGTAAGGCCGTGAAGCGGTTGCCGGAACAACTCTTCTCTTACCCGGAGGCTGCGGCTGTGTTTGCATCTTCTTCAGCTTAGCCAATTGCGGTGCATTGGAAACCGGGCGTTCAATACGTTGTGGCTTTCGCGAAGGATTGTTTACATATTTATTATACTGCGGGTAAACGTTACGGATTTTTCCGGTAGCGGAACGCACCTGGATACGTTGCCTTGAAACTACATTCCAACGTTGCTGCGGATCTTTTTCTGACGGGCCTCTCTGCCCCATGTACCTTCCGCTTTGCGGATATACGTTGCGTGCCTTTTCAGATTGCGACCGGGTAGCAGGAATTCTTCTGCCGGTAATGTCGCCTTTCCATGCGCGCTCCTTTTCTTTTCCTTGTGCAGGTTTTGTACGATAAAGCGGATTAACCGGCTTACCGGCTTTTTCGCCTTTTTGTGTGGCCGTTGCAGCCCTTACTTTCTTGCCGGAGCCAATGCGTTTGCCAGCGCCTTTCGATTTTGCTGATGACGATTTCGATTTGAACCGTGCCTCGCGCGAAGGTTTTGCAGGCTGGTCGCCTTTGGTGTTTTGCGCCAGGGCTGGCATCGCACCAATACCCAATAGGAAAATCACCAGACATGCGTATAGCAGAGCCTTGCCAGAAAACCGTGAGTATGGGGTAGCGTGTGTCAACCTTCTTGTTAAGAAAACAGGGAAAGATAGCAATTTTTGGGCATTGTTGCGGTTTTAATGGTTTTCGATCAAAGCCCGTTTTGTTAAACGCCTGGAATGATGATTAAGTATCGGACGAATCGTTTTCAGCAGCAGGTTTGCGGAACAGGAAAAGAAGTAGCGAGATTGTATGTGCTATGGCAATGAATAAACCGGCCCACAGTAAAAAACGATCTTCGGTTTTATAAAACCTGATTATGAAGGTTACGCCAAAAATAATCCAAAGAATGGAAGCGCTAATTTTAAATATTCTTTGGTATTTCCCTTTCATGGCAAGGCAATTAAATGCGAGAAAATTTTGAATTCTTTACGATAGACATATCTCAATAGATTTGACAAAGTGACATGCCTAATAAGGAAATAGTGGAATAAGTAGGGCAGCTCACAAAGCACTTTGCAACAGGGGATAGAAGGTGATTTTGAAGTTCCTATAAAATCATCTACTTTTGTTTGTAGTAAATTTTACTAATGTTAAAAGCGATGCCAATGAAAAAAACCATTAGTTTAATCGTCATTACATTCATTGTTCTCTGTTCCATGATGAACAGTACTGATGCTCGTGAAATTAGATCAGTAGAAATTTCTAAATCGAAACATTTTCAGAATGCCGCCCCTACTGATAATTGCCTTGCTTATTTTGCAGCTTGGGGTGATGCTTTTAACGGATGGATGAACTCTCCTGAGGGTTCTCCTCAACAAGCGGTATATTACTCACTGATGTTGATTTACGATTACCTCCTTATGACTGAGTGTGACTCTTAAAGTTTTTTTGAATGAGATTGAGTATGACTTTTAATAAAACTCATTTTTTAAGTTTTTGTTTGGGGTAAGTTTCCACTCATTTCCAAATGCAATGCGCCAGAGTTTTTTACCTCTTAATGCTGTGTTATACACAGGCTTTTACTCAAAATTTTGATGGGCTTTATGTTGGCACACTTTTCACAGAAAAAAATGCGGTAAGCATACGTGCAACGGGTAGTTTGATAGCTGGCACTATTTTTCTTAATGCACAGGAAAGGGTTGTTTTTTTTGGTAACGTATCAAAAGACACAATTAGTGGCACAATGATAATTGATCAGGAGGGCTGGGTTTTTAATGGGAGTCTATTTGAAGATTCCTTAATCCTTTCATTAAAATTTAACGACCATGTAAAAGAAAGTAAGTTGAAAAGAGTGTCACCAAATCCTTCTAAAAACCCTGTTAAGTTTTTGGGAAAGGCTACACTTGATTTAAGACTAGTCGGGGAGTGGGTTCTGTGGAAAATGAATGATAAGAATGGGTCCACCCTCCCTATTAAGGGTGATATGGAAGGCATGTCGTATGTAATAATATCTGATGGAACATATTTTTTACGTTTCCCTTCTCTACTAAAGATAAAGCCTAATTTTGATTTTTCGAGCCTTAAAAATAGTTGGATAACAAATAAGTCCAGGTTAATTCTAGTTAGTAGTTCCATGAATTCGGAATATGATTATGAGATAAAGGATAATAATTTGATACTAAAGCACGAAACGGGGACTTCCTTTTTTAGAAAAAAGGGGGAGTGAAAAGACCCTTTGTTGTAAAATACAAGTTTGAGGCCTCAGGAGTTAATATGTTATTACTTTTTCAATGACGGCTTTAATTCTCCCTTTCGGTAAGAAGTTGCGTTCTAACGTTGGCGCAAACGGAATGGCGGTATCCAAACTGGCTACACGCATAACGGGGGCATCTAAATATTGAAAACAATGTTCGTTTATCCACGCGCTGATTTCTGCGCCAATGCCCCCGGTGAGGGTGTCTTCATGCAGCACGAGCACGCGGTTTGTTTTCTTCACGGTTTTTTCAACCGCATCTTTATCCCAGGGAAGCAACGTTCGCAAGTCAAGTATATCGGCCTGAACGTTTTCCATCGAATCAAGAATTTCAGCAGCCCAATGAACACCCATGCCGTAAGTAATAACGGAAAGGTCTGAACCCTCGCGAACAAGTTTTGCTTTGCCGATTTCAACAGTATAGTAATCATCGGGTACCATTTCTTTAATGGAACGGTACAACAGTTTGTGTTCAAAATACATTACGGGGTTTGGGTCTTCTATCGAAGCGCACAACAATCCTTTTGCATCATACGGATTAGAAGGATAAACAATTTTTAAACCGGGGGTATGAAAGAACCAGGCTTCGTTGCTTTGCGAATGAAACGGGCCGGCTGCCGTACCCGCACCGGTTGGCATACGCACCACTACGTCTGCGGTTTGCCCCCAGCGCCAATGCGCTTTTGCGAGGTTGTTAACAAGTTGCGTGATGCCCTCAGAAACAAAATCGGCAAACTGCATTTCTACCATTGCTTTCATGCCTTTAACAGACAGGCCAAGCCCGGCACCCAATATGGCCGATTCGCAGATAGGCGTATTGCGTACACGTTCTTTTCCAAATTGTTTTACAAAGCCGTCAGTGATTTTGAACACACCCCCGTAATCGGCAATATCTTGTCCCATCAAAACAAGGTTAGGGAAATGTTCCATGCTTTGCCGGAGTCCATCGCTTATAGCGTCAATAAATCTTTTTTCAGAAGTTGAATTTGTTGCGGGTTCTGTCAGGTTAAAGGAGTAAGGAGCGTAAACATCTTGTAATTCAAGTTGTGTATCGGGTTGAGGATGTGTTTCTTCAAAGGCTGTTTTCAGCCCTGCCTCAATTTCTTTTTTGATTTTCTTACGAATGCTCTCAATGTCTTTTTCACCCAATACACCTTCTGCTGATAAAAACTTTTCGTAATTCTCTACCGGGTCTTTTTTTGCCCAGGTGTCCATAAGTTCTTTCGGAACGTATTTAGTGCCGGAGGCTTCTTCGTGTCCTCGCATACGGAACGTGATGCACTCTAACAGTATCGGCCGGGGGTTTTTACGAATGTCTTCAGTAAGTTTTTTTACGGTGCTGTAAACGTCTAATATGTTGTTTCCATCAACTTGTACACCTTCAATACCATACCCAATGGCTTTATCGACAAAACTTTTACACCGGAATTGTTCATTGCTTGGTGTGGACAATCCGTAGCCATTGTTTTCAACAATAAAAATTACGGGCAAATCCCATACGGCAGCTACGTTAACCGCTTCGTGAAAGTCGCCTTCGCTGGTTCCGCCATCGCCATTAAAAACAACGGTTACCCTGTTTTCTTTTTTCAGTTTCGTGGCTAATGCAATACCATCGGCTACTCCGTTTTGCGGGCCGAGGTGCGAAATCATACCGACAATATGGTGCTCGTTTGTGCCGAAGTGAAAGGAGCGGTCGCGGCCTTTTGTGTAGCCCATCAGGGTTCCCTGCCACTGCGCAAAAAGCCTGTCGAACGGCATATTGCGCGAAGTGAAAACACCGAGGTTGCGGTGCATGGGCAGTATATACTCATCTGCGTTAAGCGCCTCGGTTACGCCAACGGCAATGGCTTCCTGCCCGATGCCGCTAAACCATTTGCTGATTTTATTCTGCCGCAGCAAAATCAGCATTTTTTCTTCAATCAGCCGGGGGTAAACAATGGCTTCGTAGAGGTGCCGGAGCTCTTTGTCGGAAAGGGTGTTCCTGTTGAATTGCATAGTCGTGAAAATCTGTCAAAGTTAAAGGAGTTTTTGAGCTGTTTGCTATCGCCTGAATAACAATTTAGTTTTCTGTACTTTTGGCTCCTATGATTTCTTATTCCGGGTTTACGTTAGACAACGGCCTGCGTGTAATTGTGCACGAAGACCCAACCGTGCAAATAGCTGTACTGAATATACTGTATGATGTTGGCTCGCGCGATGAACTTGAAAGTAAAACCGGGTTTGCGCACCTGTTCGAGCACCTGATGTTTGGCGGCTCGGTGAACATACCCAATTTTGATGAACCCCTGCAACGGGTGGGTGGCGAGAACAACGCCTTTACCAATACGGACATCACCAATTACTACCTCACTGTTCCGGCTTCTAATATTGAAACAGGCTTTTGGCTTGAAAGCGACCGCATGTTAAGTTTATCTTTCGACCCCACTGTTCTTGAAGTTCAGCGCAAGGTGGTGATTGAGGAGTTTAAGCAACGCTATCTCAATCAACCTTACGGTGATGTTTGGTTAAAGCTTCGTCCGTTGGCGTATCAGGTGCATCCATACAAATGGGCTACCATTGGCAAGGAAATCAGTCATATTGAAAACGCTACCATGAACGATGTAAAAGATTTTTTCTTTTCGCATTACGTTCCGAATAACGCCATATTAGTTGTGGCCGGAAATGTTACAGTAAACCAGGTGCGCAGACTTGCAGAAAAATGGTTTGGCCCTATTCCGGCAGGAAAGAAAAAACTCCGGGCACTACCCGCTGAACCAACTCAACTATCTGCCCGGCATCTTGACGTTGAAGCGGATGTTCCGGCAAATGCTTTTTATAAAGTGTATCACATGCCGGGGCGTTTTCACCAGGATTATTTCGCTGCCGATTTGTTAAGCGATGTGCTTGGCAGGGGGCAGTCCAGCAGGTTGTACAATACGTTGGTTAAGGAAAAGGAAATATTCACTTCGTTATCGTCTTTTGTAATGGGCACAATTGACCCGGGGTTACTTACTATTAGTGGTCGTGTAAAAGACGGCATTGGACTGCAACAGGCAGAGGCTGAAGTGCAACAGGTTGTTCAGCAGGTTTTGAAAAACGGAATTAATAACCAAGAACTTGAAAAAGTGAAGAATCAGGCCCGGACTACATACGAATTTGATGAAACAGAAGTGATGAACCGCGCTATGAACCTCGCGTTTGCTTCGCTATCTGGTGATACCGAACGGGTGAATCGTGAGCGTGTGCTGATTGATGAAGTTTCAACAGATGATATGATGCGTGCGGCTGAAGAAATTTTGAAGGAAGAGAATGCGAGTGTGATGTATTATAAATCTTCAATGAATTGATGAGTATGAAAATACGTGTAGGCTTAGGTTTTGATGTGCACCAGTTGGAAGAAGGTCGCGACTTTTGGTTAGGCGGAATAAAACTGCCGGCTTCAAAAGGCGCCACCGGCCACTCCGATGCCGATGTGCTGATTCATGCTATTTGCGATGCGTTGTTAGGCGCGGCAAATCTGCGCGATATTGGTTTTCATTTTTCAAATAAAGATGAGCGCTGGAGCGGTATGGATAGCAAATTTTTCCTGAAGGAAGTAACACGCATGTTGGAGGAGAAAGATTGGAAAATCGGGAATGTGGATTGCACCATTTGTTTAGAGCATCCGAAAATCAATCCGCATATTGATGATATGAAAAAAGTGTTGGCGCCTTTGATGAATATTGAAGAAGACGATGTTTCCATTAAGGCCACTACTAACGAAAAACTCGGGTATGTTGGTCGCGATGAAGGTGTAAATGCTTATGCAGTGGCACTGATTATTAAACAGAAATCCTGAGATTGTTTTAAACGTATCGATTCAAGTTAAAACATGATTGAGATTATCTCTACAAAAGACGGGTCGCATACACTACGAAACAGCGAATTAAATGAAACCTATCATTCCATACATGGCGCGGTGCAGGAGTCGCTTCATGTTTTTATAAAGAACGGGTTTGATTTTTTTCAGGAAACCTTTCCCAAACAGTTATCAATACTGGAAATTGGTTTTGGTACGGGCCTTAATGCCTGGCTCACGGCAACGCGTGCAATTGGTTTGCCCGTACAGATTCAGTACACCACGTTGGAATCCTTTCCATTGGAGGAGACTATCTGGTCGAAGTTGAATTATGCCGCTAATGAACAGGGCATTGAATTGTTCACGAAACTTCATCAGGCAGGTTGGAGCAAAAGTGTTTCCGTTACACCGGAGTTCACCCTTTTTAAAATTCACAATACGCTTCAACAAGTCAGCCTGCATCCGTCTGCATTCGACCTGGTTTATTTTGATGCTTTCGCCCCGGAGAAACAACCGGAGATGTGGGCGCTGCCGGTTTTGGAGAAAGTGATTTCATCTATGAAGCCGGGGGCAATACTTGTTACCTACTGCGCCAAAGGGCAATTGAAACGCGATTTAAAAAGTCTTGGATTAACTGTTGAAGCACTGCCCGGCCCTCCCGGCAAACGCGAGATGATTCGTGCAAAAAAGTATCCTTAGCTACCACAAAAATGTATAATTCCCGTTACGGTTTTTCCGAACACGTTTGCAGCAAACGTTTGTTGTAATTTTTTTGTGTAAACGCTGTTTTTATTGTGGATATAGACTTTAATTCAAAATAATATTTTGAGTTAAGCATACTCCGCAAAATTATCTCCAACCACGGATAATGAAAAAAACGGTCAAAAAAGGGCTTTATACGCCCACTCTTGAGCATGATGCCTGCGGCATCGGGTTTATCGCAAACATTAATGGAAACCGAACCAATAACGTATTAACCGATGCGCTGTTCATGTTGGAAAACATGGAGCACCGTGGCGGAAGAGGAAGCAGCCCCAAAACAGGTGACGGAGCAGGTGTGTTGTTTCAGCTTCCACACGAATTTTTTGTTGCAGAAGCAAAACAATGCAGACTTACGTTGCCCGAACCTGGCGGGTATGGCGTTGGTATGATTTTTTTCCCGCGCGATAAAAAACTCAGGCACGCTTGTAAAGATATTCTCCAAAACATTGCACATACACTTCAGTTGACTTTAATCGGTTATCGCCCGGTGCCGGTGGACAACAGTGTTCCCGGCCCGGGCGCTTCTGAAGTGGAGCCTAAAATCGAACAGTTGTTTGTTAAACCGTTAGATACATCGTGGGATAATCAAATCTTTGAGCGGAAACTTTTCGTTTTTAGGAATTTCGTTTCGCACACTATCGCGAAAAAAGTTAAAGGAGCCGGAAAAGATTTTTATATCGCAAGTTTTTCCAGTCGCACTATTATTTATAAAGGACAACTACGCACCGACCAGCTACGCACATATTATAACGACTTGCAAGATGAGCGCGTAACAACAGCGCTTGCATTAATTCATTCGCGTTTTTCTACCAATACATTTCCTAACTGGAAACTGGCTCAACCTTTCCGCTACATTGCTCACAATGGTGAAATCAACACCATTCGTGGCAACGTGAATAAGATGAAATCGAAAGAAGCATTGTTTGAGTCATCACACTTCACACGCGAAGAGCTGGATATGTTGTTACCGATAACTAATCCGGAAAATTCCGATTCGGCAAATCTTGATGCGCTGGTAGAAATGCTGGTGCTATCGGGCAGAACGTTGCCGCACGTGTTAATGATGCTGGTGCCCGAAGCCTGGCAGGATAACAAACTTATGGATACGCATCGCAAAGCGTTCTATAAGTATCACGCTTCCATGATGGAACCGTGGGACGGCCCGGCTGCCTTAGTATTTACTGACGGCTGTCGAATAGGCGCAACACTTGATAGGAATGGCTTGCGCCCGTTGCGGTATTGCATCACCCGGTCGGGTAGGGTAGTGGCGGCATCGGAAGCGGGCGCGTTAAGTATTGACCAGAAAGATATACTGGAGAAGGGTCGCATCACTCCGGGTAAGATGCTGATGATTGACCTGGAGAAAGGAAAAGTTTTTGATGATGAAAAAGTAAAACGCTCGGTTTACGAAGGCAAGCCTTACTATCAATGGATTGTTGAGAAACGAATTAAGTTGAGACTGGAGCCTGTACCCGAAGATTTTGTTGAGTTGTTTGATGCTGAAACATTAACGAAGCGTCAGCAGGCTTATGGATTTACTGGCGAGGATATAAAAACAATTCTTACCCCGATGGCCGAAAAAGGGTATGAACCAATCGGCTCGATGGGCGATGACACACCGCTTGCAGTTCTTTCAAAAGAAAGCCGTCATATCTCCAATTATTTCAAACAGCATTTTGCACAAGTTAGTAACCCGCCTATTGACCCCATTCGTGAGCGATTGGTGATGTCGTTGTTTACACGGGTAGGTGCAAGTTTAAATGTGTTGGAAGAAAGCCCGGAGCATACAGCACAGATTCACATTTCGCAGCCGGTGTTGTTGAATTCTGATTTGGCTAAATTGAAGAACTTTACCGACAGGGGTTATCCATATTCCGTTATCAATTGCGTGTTTAAAGCCGATGGCAAGCCGGGTCGGCTGAAAGAAGCGTTGAAGAAGATTTGTACTGAAGCACAACAAGCTGTTGAGTCGGGCAAACGAATTATTATTTTATCTGATAGAAAAATCAGTAAAGATTATGCGCCCATTCCCTCTTTATTATCAACGGGCACTATTCATCATCACTTAGTAGGAAAAAGAAACCGCACACAAATAGGCCTTGTAGTTGAGGCCGGTGACGTGTGGGAGGTGCATCACGTTGCCACGATAATCGGGTATGGAGCAAGTTCTGTAAATCCGTACATGGCACTCGAAACAATTCATACACTCAATCAGCAGGAAGCCCTGAGTAAAAAACTCACCGCTAACCAGGTGTTCGCAAACTATCAAAAGGCAATTGGCAACGGTTTGCTCAAGGTTATGTCGAAGATGGGTATCAGCACATTGCAGTCGTATCAATCGGCACAGATATTTGAGGCTATCGGGTTAAGTTCGGAAGTAATTGACACCGGTTTTTGCGGAACGATTAGCCGCATAGAAGGGTTGAGTTTTGACGACCTTGCTGCCGAAGTGTTGGTGCGTCATCGTCATGCGTTTATGATGAACGACAGTTCCCTTCCGGTGGGCGGTATCTATCAGTGGAAACGGAAAGGCGAAAAACATTTGTTTAGCCCCGATGTCATTCACCTGTTACAGCACGCTACCCGCACAAACAATTACGAACTATATAGAAAGTATGCACAAAAAATAAACGACCAGTTTAACGATCAGCTTACGCTACGCGGATTATTGGAATTTAAAAAACGAAACCCCGTACCGATAGATGAAGTTGAGCCGGCAGAAGAAATATTCAAACGCTTTGCAACGGGAGCCATGTCGTTCGGGTCAATCTCGTTTGAAGCGCACACCACGTTGGCCATTGCCATGAACCGCATTGGCGGCAAGAGCAACAGTGGCGAGGGCGGTGAAGATGAAATACGTTACGAAAAGAAACCCAATGGCGATTGGCAACGCTCGGCTATCAGGCAAGTTGCTTCAGGCAGGTTTGGTGTTACCAGCTATTACCTTACCAATGCCGATGAAATTCAAATAAAAATGGCGCAAGGCGCCAAGCCCGGAGAAGGGGGGCAGTTGCCTGGTGATAAAGTTGATGAGTGGATAGGGCGGGTGAGGCACGCTACGCCCGGTGTCGGATTAATTTCACCGCCCCCGCATCACGATATTTATTCTATTGAAGATTTAGCGCAGCTCATTTTTGATTTGAAAAATGCCAACCGCAGCGCACGTATTAATGTGAAGTTAGTTTCGCAGGCCGGTGTAGGAACAGTTGCTGCCGGTGTAGCTAAAGCAAAAGCCGATGCTATTTTGATTTCGGGTGCAGACGGAGGCACGGGTGCTTCGCCAATCAGCTCGGTGCGTCATGCGGGGTTGCCCTGGGAACTTGGCCTGTCGGAAGCGCATCAGACATTGGTAAAAAATAATCTTCGTAGCAGGGTAACGCTTCAAACTGACGGACAGATAAGAACAGGTAGGGATATAGCCATTGCCACATTGCTTGGCGCAGAAGAGTGGGGCGTGGCCACAGCCGCGTTGGTGGTGGAGGGTTGTATTATGATGCGCAAGTGTCATTTGAATACGTGCCCGGTAGGAATAGCTACGCAAGACCCTGAACTTCGCAGGCTCTTCACCGGTGATCCCGATCATGTAGTAAACTTCTTTAGCTTTTTAGCCGAAGACTTGCGCGAAGTAATGGCCGAACTTGGCTTCCGCACCATTAACGAAATGGTTGGCCGCACCGACTTGCTTCGTGTACGTCAGGATGCTGATCACTGGAAATTAAAAAAACTTGATTTCTCGCCAATCCTGTATCGTGAAGTTACAGCAGACGGTGGAGGTCATTATAAACAAATCGATCAGGATTTTGAATTGGAAAAAGTGCTTGACCATACATTAGTGAACAGGGCACAAGGCGCACTTGATCAGGGCGAACGTGTTTCGGCATCTTTCTGCATTGGAAACACAAACCGTTCGGTTGGTGCGTTGCTCTCTAATGAGGTATCGAAGATTTATAAAAGCAAAGGGCTTCCTGAAGACACCATTCAATTTCGTTTTAAAGGATCAGCCGGGCAAAGTTTTGGTGTTTTTACAGCGCCCGGTATCACGTTTGAACTTGAAGGCGAGGCTAACGACTATTTCGGAAAAGGTCTTTCGGGTGGCAAGCTCATTGTTTATCCCGGCAACGAAGCAACGTTTAAACCTGAAGATAATATTATAATTGGTAACGTTGCTTTTTATGGCGCTACGTCAGGCGAAGCCTACATACGCGGCAGAGCCGGTGAACGTTTCTGCGTGCGCAACTCTGGCGTTAAGGCAGTAGTAGAAGGTGTTGGCGATCATGGTTGTGAATACATGACGGGCGGTCGCGTTGTTATTCTTGGCAAGACCGGTAAAAATTTTGCAGCCGGCATGAGTGGAGGTATCGCGTATGTGTTTGATCCTGAACAATCGCTCAACGAATTATATAATCCTGAAATGGTAAACCTGGAGCAACTGGATGAAACTGATAAGCAAGAAGTTCTGAAAATGATTGAAAAACATTTTCACTATACAAAAAGCGACCCGGCCGATTGGATACTGGAAAACTGGAGCCGGGCTGTCGGTTTATTTGTGAAGGTAATGCCGGTAGATTATAAAGCGGTGCTTGAGAAACAGAAAGCTCAACAGAATAAAAAGTCAACAGCAATAATAAGTTGACAACAAAATCCATTGACAGTTGACAAAATTTTGTCAACTGCTTATTGTCAATTGTCAACTATTAAATCAGCTTAAGAACATGGGACAGACGGACGGTTTTATAAAATTCAATCGCGCGATGCCGAACACCCGCGATACGAAAGAACGGATACAGGATTACAAAGAAATTTATCCGCCAGTAGAGGTACACCATGTGCAACAGCAGTCGGCACGTTGTATGGATTGTGGCGTTCCGTTTTGTCATAATGGTTGCCCGTTAGGCAACAACATTCCTGATTTTAACGATGCCGTTTATGCGGGCAGGTGGGAAGAAGCGATTAAAATTTTAAGTACAACAAATAATTTTCCGGAGTTTACCGGAAGAATATGCCCCGCACCGTGCGAAGCAAGTTGCGTGTTGAGCATCAACAACAAACCGGTTACGATAGAGTACATTGAAAAATCGATTGCCGAAACGGCTTTTGAGAAAGGCTACATCAAGGCACAACCGCCAAAAGTGCGTACCGGTAAGCGTGTGGCTGTTGTAGGGTCAGGCCCTTCGGGCTTAGCTGCGGCAGTTCAACTAAACAAAGCCGGGCATTGGGTTACGGTGTTTGAGCGCAGCGACAGAATTGGTGGTTTGCTTCGCTATGGTATTCCTGATTTTAAATTGGAGAAAAAGATTGTGGATAGAAGGTTGAAGATAATGGAGCAGGAGGGCATCATCTTTCGCACAAACTCGCATGTTGGCGTAAATGTAAGCGCCCGTTTTTTAGAAGACGAGTTTGATGCCGTTGTGATTTGCGGTGGCGCTTCGGCTCCGCGCGATTTGCCCATTCCCGGAAGGAACCTGGAGGGTGTCCATCTGGCTATGAATTTCCTTACGCAACAGAATAAGCGCGTAGCGGGCGACAGGATTTTTTCTGGTGATATTATCGCACAAGGTAAAAATGTGTTGGTAATTGGCGGTGGCGATACAGGTTCTGATTGTGTGGGCACTTCAAACCGGCAGGGAGCAAAATCTGTTACGCAAATTGAATTGTTGGCAAAGCCGCCTCTTTCAAGAAACCCGGAAACAAATCCCTGGCCGTTGTGGCCGATGGTGCTGAACACCTCGTCATCGCATGAAGAAGGTGCAGACCGCAGATGGGCAATTCTTACAAAAGAATTTACAGGCGATAGCAAAAATCGTTTAACCGGTTTAAAAGTTGTGGATATTAAGTGGAGCATGTTTGAGAATGGCAAGACAGGATTTAAAGAGATACCGGGAACCGAACGCATATTGCCATGCGAACTTGCTTTGTTGGCTATTGGCTTTACCGGTGCAGAAAGAGGCGGCCTTGTGGAAGAACTAAGCCTTGATATTGACGAACGCGGAAACATAAAAACAACCAACTACCAAACCAACCGCGAAGGAATTTTTGCCGCAGGTGATATACGCAGGGGGCAATCGCTGGTGGTGTGGGCTATTTCGGAAGGGCGTGAAGCGGCAAAAGCAGCGGATGAATGGCTGATGGGAGAATCCCGGCTTGAATCGAAGGATGCTTCCTTGGTTAAGGTTGCCTACTGATAACGACAATCCGTTCGTTACAAAATATGGTAAAATATAAAATACATCATGGCTAAGTTATACCCCGCATGGCTGACAACAGCACCAAGTATTGAACCTGTTTTTTGTTTGCAAACAAAGAATAGCCTGCTTGCCATGAACATAAAAAATACCCATAATAAAGATGGAAGAAGCAGGAAACTCCACCTGCCGGAAATATAAATGATGCCAAAATGAGCCAGGTGAGTAAGGGCAAAGGCAAGGCTGTCAATTACGGATGCTTTTTGATTTCCGTATTGCACAGCAAAGCTGCCATGAACTATGCCCCTGTAAAAAACCTCTTCCCCAATTGGGCTGAAGGTCATCCCGATTATGCTGTAAATCACAAAGAATATCAGCCTGTCGGATTCTGTAAGGCCGGTCTGGGAAACTGCGTATGATTTGGATATATAAACAAACCAGTTACTGATTGTTTCATTAAAAAGTAATTCGGCAGTCAGGAACATAACAGCGCAGGCTGCGATTCCGGCTAAGAAAGAATAGAGCAGCCAGTGATAATTTGCCGGCTTTTTTATGCCGATGGTTCTTCTCCCTTCTTTTGTAAGAAAAACAACAGGGGCTATCATCATAAGTATGAAAATCACCGGGATGAAGTTGTAATTTCCCGTAACATTTGCCTGAAGCACAAGGATAAACCGGGGTATCCCTAACAACAATATCAACAGCAAGCCGAACAGCCAGTTGAATCTGAAAATATTTTGCCAGGCAGGTCTGAGCATTGTTGTGTGGTATGAGTTTTAACGTTCGTGTTTATGACGTTGTGTTGCGAAAATTATAAACGTGAGACCGATAACACAATGGCATAAACACCTTGTTGTATGCAGTGCCTTGGTGCTAACTTTGCATTAAGATATATTTTCCAACAATAATACAATCCCGAATAATCAGTATTCCTTCTTGACCTGCAAATGAACTCCAGTAATTGTCAGGTGTTGAATAATAGAATATTCTGTCCCCAGGTTGCAGGCTCAACTCCATGTCTCTGGACATGTTACTAAAATATTCTGATTCATTATCCAAATTCGAATCTTTAATCCAGCGTGTAAACCATGTTGAAATTCCATCACTTTTAATTTCTTCTTTAATCCAATTGATTTGTAAGTCATTATGGTCCATTAGACCTGAAACATTAACAGTCAAACTGTCCGTCTGTCGTAAGGTTTTGCATGGAAACTTCTTAATAGACTTGTTCTGTCCCTGAGCATTATTTGTCCCAAGCACCAGTAGAAAACCTATAAGTATATAAACTCTCATTTCTTTAAAGGCATTGCATACAACGTCTGGCTATAAAACGTGGCGGGATTTTGAAACGTAAAATTCTCCCACGTGACCAAACGAATTGACGAAGATAAAAACTTTCTACTACACTTCACCCGCCATGTTTTATAGCTTTTGTTGTGGCGCGTATCTTACTCAATCGTCATTCGATACCATTTTTTGTCCTTGACGTCATTAGTTCCAATGTCAACGAACCCTGTTGTTAGTAAACAGTCCGAATTTGAAATCCATTTGGCATCAGTTATAGTCGTCTGTCCCAAGTCTTTTTTGTATAGTGTTTTGAAAACACCTTTTTGAATTTGGCTTATCATCAATTCACTTGAATATATCGGTGCGGCTGCAATGTCAACATAGGTTAATATCATGTCACGTTTTGGATTCACTTCATAGAAGGGTGTCAGAATGTAGTAACTCCCGTCTTTGAGATTGATAAAGAAGTCGTGACTCTCTTCCCAATTCTCAAAGTGTACCAAAAGTAATTTATTCTCTTCCCAAAGTCCTTTTATTAAGTATTTTTCAAAATACTCACCATCGTCCATGTTGCAAAGCGAGTCTATTTTTTGATTTTGAAATTTGAGAACAACACAACTATCCAGTTTCTTGATTTGGCTGTCAGCCGATTTAAGATTTATTTCTGTTTGTTTTGTTTGTCTTTGTAATGAGTCAAATATCGTTGCTGTCAATTGGTAAAATTTGACCGAATGTCCATTTAACGATGTGTCCGTTAGTGTAATTTGAGTTTCGTGCTTGTCAGTCGGTTTGATTTTAGTTAGTTCACTTGATTGTCTCACAGTGTCGCTAACAATTTGTTCAGTTGTCGTTTTTTGATTCGTACAACCAACTGTCAAAAGAAATATTATTATTGAAACCTGTCTCATTTTAGATATGCGCCACAACTTGTTTATATATGTAACAAAACTACACAAATATCTCAACTGCCTGTTGTATTGGTATGATTGTTTGCTGTACCATTATTTAGAATTCAATAAGATTTTCTATTTACGGGCAATCGCACTAATTTTACGACCTTAAACTAACAACTGTGCCTAATAAACTTGTAAAGATTGGGACCGTACAAATGTCGTGTACGGGGAACAAAGAAGAAAACCTTCAGAATGCGATTAAGGGTGTTCGTGAGGCAGCCGCTAAAGGCGCCCAGATTGTGTGCCTGCAGGAGTTGTTCACCTCGCTGTATTTCTGCGATGTGGAGGATTACGAAAACTTTAAATTAGCCGAACCCATTCCCGGGCCGTCAACCGATGCGCTTTCCAATGTAGCCAAAGAACTGGGTGTGGTGATTATCGCATCGTTGTTTGAGAAACGTGCAGAAGGGCTGTACCACAACACTACGGCTGTGCTTGATGCCGATGGCAGCTATTTAGGAAAGTACCGCAAAATGCACATACCAGACGACCCGGCTTACTACGAAAAATTTTATTTCACCCCGGGCGATCTTGGCTATAAAGTATTCAAAACAAAATTTGCCACAATTGGTGTGCTGATCTGCTGGGATCAATGGTATCCTGAAGCGGCACGCATAACTTCTTTGATGGGAGCGGAAATCCTGTTTTATCCGACAGCCATTGGTTGGGCTACTTCGCAGGACGAAGCGACCAACACGGAACAGTACAATGCCTGGCAAACCATACAACGGAGCCATGCCGTAGCCAATGGTGTCCATGTAGTTAGTGTAAATCGTGTTGGGTTTGAGCAGGAGGGAAAAATGAAATTCTGGGGAGGCTCATTTATCTCAAATCCATTCGGCAGCGTTTTATATAAAGCTCCGCATGAAAATGAAGAAGTGCATGTGCAGGAAATAGATTTAAGCAAAACCGACAGCTACCGTACACACTGGCCCTTTCTGCGCGACAGGCGTATTGATTCATACCAGCCGATTACGAAACGTTTTATTGATGAGTAAGTCGGGAAGTCAGGAAGTCGGGAAGTCAGGAAGTCCGGAAGTCGGGAAGTTGGAAAGTCCGGAAGTCCGTAAAGTCCGGGGTTAGATGGAGAGTATCAACTCTAAAATCATAAACGATGGCTTTTAAATTTGAAAAGTTACTTGTATGGCAAAAGTCGTTAGACCTTACAGCAGTGGTGCATGAGGTTAGTAAAAAATTTCCCAAGGAGGAGTTATACATTTTAACTTCACAAATTAAGCGTGCAGCCGACTCTGTTTCTCTGAATATTGCAGAGGGTTCAACCGGTCAGTCAAATGCGGAATTCAGGCGTTTTTTATCTATCGCTATGCGATCTGATATCGAAGTGGTCGGGTGTATTTATATTGCCCAACGAAGAAATATTATCCACGAGGATGATTTTAAAATGATATATAAAATGTGTGAGGAGATTTTAGTGATGATTGCTTCTCTCCGTAAATCCTTAAACTAAGTTTGTTGTGACTAAACTTCCCGACTTCCCGACTTCCGGACTTCCGGACTTCCCAACTTCCGGACTTCCGGACTTTCCAACTCCAAAACAACTCGGATACCACTTCCCTGCCGAATTCGCCAAACACTCCGCTACCTGGCTAAGCTGGCCGCACAAAGAAGCCTCATGGCCCGGGAAAATTCAGACTATCTATCCTGTGTATGCCGAATTTGTGAAACGTGTAGCCGAAGGCGAAAGTGTGCATATCAATGTTGCGGATGAAGCGATGAAAGCTTTTGCCGTTCAACAGTTGGAAAACGTAAACGCAGATTTATCGAACATTAAATTTTTCTTTCATCCTACTAATGATGCGTGGTGCCGCGACCATGGCCCGGCATTTCTTGTCCATAAAACAGAAAATAAAAAAATGATTGTGGACTGGGGCTATAACGCCTGGGGCGGAAAGTATCCGCCTTATGATTTGGATGACGTGATTCCAACTTTGATTGCAAAGCATTATAACATTCCGGTGGCTCATCCCGGCATTGTAATGGAAGGGGGTTCGGTAGAGTTTAACGGGAAAGGAACATTGCTCACTACGCGCGCATGTTTGTTAAACCCCAATCGCAATCCACAACTTAACCAAAAACAAATTGAAGAATATTTAATTAACTACTATGGCGTTGACCACATTCTTTGGCTGGGCGATGGCATTGTGGGCGATGATACAGACGGCCACATTGACGACCTGACTCGTTTTGTAAATGAAGACACCGTAGTAACCATTGTGGAAGAAAACAAAGCTGATGAGAACTATCAGATACTTCAGGATAACCTGAAAGAGTTAAAAACCTTACGGCTGGAGAGCGGCAAACAAATGAACATTATCGAATTGCCGATGCCCGCCCCGGTGATATACGAAGGGCAAAGACTTCCTGCATCCTACGCCAATTTTTACATTGCAAATAAATATGTAGTCGTGCCAACCTTTCGCGATAAAAATGACGACCGTGCGATAGATATTCTCGAAAAGTGTTTTCCTGACCGCAACGTCATTGACCTTGATTCAACGGATATTATCTGGGGATTGGGTTCGTTCCATTGCCTGAGCCAGCAGGAGCCGGCAGTGTAGGTGTTCCAATATGTCATTGAAAATGCATTAGGCTTACACCAACAATTGCTGTAACCTCCTGCAACAAAAATTTACCACAATGGTAATTTTTTTTCAATGTTCCGTTTAATAAAACGTACTTTGCCAAAATCAAATCATTTGTTTGTGTACTCCAGGTTTCTGACTTGCCTCTTTATTGTTCTGTTTTATTCAGCACAAGGCCAGGATAAGTTTTACCATCAATCGTTTACGATTCAGTCGCAAAAGCCGGTAATAGAGTTTTTACACGAAGTGGAGCGTAGTGGCAAAATCAGGTTCTTTTACCTGGAAGAATGGCTGGAACCCTTTGCTGTAAAGCCGTCTGAAAGCAATCAGACACTTGAGGGGATTCTTGAGTATGTGTTGATGGGCTCAGATGTCCGGTATGTTTTTTTATATGACTATGCCGTTATCTTTTATAAGGACCCATTAAGGGAAATTGAACGGGATGCGATAAAGAACGAAGCACTATTGAGGAAAATATCAGTAGAAGAGGTAACTGTAGGATCTTCCCGATCTTATGTTCCGGGTACGCAAGTAAAGCTGATGGGCTCATTGCGTGATAAAGAAACAAATGCACCGGTTATTGGCGCGACAATACAGGTTAGTGATCTTGAAATTGGTGTTCAAACGGATACAAGAGGAATTTATCAATTGGCACTACCGGGAGGGGAATACATCCTCACCTTCAGGCATATTAATTATGAACCAAAGTTGTTGAGCTTGAATATTTATGTTGATGGAGAAGTGGCTACCTTTATGGAAGAAACCCCGACTACATTGGAAGAGGTAGTGGTGTCAGATCAACGGATAACCACAAAGCGCGTTGGTTTAACTTCTATAAAAATGAACGAACTCGCACGTTCACCATCTTTTTTAGGAGAGAAGGATATTATTAAGCTGCTTCAGGTTCAAACTGGTGTAACGGCTGTGAGTGAGGCCAGTACGGGCTATAACGTTCGGGGTGGAGGAGTTGACCAAAATCTGGTTCTGTATGATGGTGTTCCAATCTTCAACACCGGTCATGCCTTCGGTTTTTTTACCGCGTTCAATTCGGACGCCATTAAAGAGGCTTCGTTTTATAAGGGAGGAATACCAGCTGAGTTTGGAGGCCGGGTTTCTTCCGTCTTAAATATGGTTTCGCGCGAAGGCGGTTATCACAAGTGGCAAGGAAAAGCCGGTATCGGGCTTGTGTCCAGTAATCTTGCGTTAGATGGCCCGATAAAAAATGACACCAGTTCAATTGCTCTTTCTGTACGATCCACTTATTCGGATTGGCTACTGGATGTTCTTCAATCAAATTACAGCGATATTGAAGAGAGCGCGGTTTTTTTCTTTGATGTTTCAGCAAAGTATACACAAAAGCTGAAAAACGGAGGAAAGTTTTTTATCTCGGCTTACCAAAGCTATGATAAATTCAGATTATCCAATGACACAACGAATGCCTGGCAAAATACTGCTCTTGCATTGCGTTATGATAACCAAAAGCAAAACCTCTATTACAGTGTGGGGCTCAATTTCGGACGATACGCTTATCAGGTAAGTGAAGTTGAACTGGAAAATGCATTTGATCTGACATATAAAATTGTGTATCCATCACTGACGGTCGACTTTAACCGGGATGGAATAAGTAAACAATCTTTCGGATTTCACACTACATTCTACAATTTCCAGCCCGGCCGGTTACAGGCCTCCTCACCCGAATCAAATGTGGCTAACATTGTTATGCCCCATGAAAACGCCATAGAAAGTGCGATTTATTTTAGCAATAATTTTTTCTTAGGAGAAAGACTTCAGGTTGACGCAGGATTTCGCTTGTCTGTTTTTAACAGAATAGGCTCAGGAATTAAGTATATCTATGAGGAAAATGAACCGCTGGAACCAAGAAATGTTGTTGATTCTGTTCAGTATGGTTCAGGTGAGATAATGAAGACTTACTTCGGACCTGAACCCAGGCTTTCTCTTCAGTTCAAGTTAAACCCTCAGTCTTCGCTAAAGCTGGGCTACAACAGAATTTATCAATACGTTCACCTGGTGTCCAATACAGCAACCATTACACCGGTTGACATTTGGCAATCAAGCAATGCGTATTTCAGGCCGCAAATAGGTGACCAGATCTCTCTCGGATATTTCAGGGTTTCAAAAAATAATAAAGTTGAAGGGTTTGTTGAGGTGTATGCCAAGCACATTCAAAACATTCTGGATTTCAAAGATGGCGCTAACCTCATTTTAAATCATAAGCTTGAAACCGACTTGTTGTTGGGAAGGGGCGTAGCTTATGGTGCCGAACTTTCAGTTGAAAAAACCAGTGGAAGGTTGGTAGGTAGTATTAACTATTCGTATTCTCGTTCTTTCAGGCGCGTTAACGGAAGATTTGATAGCGAAAAGATTAACCGAGGGGAATATTATTCCTCAAATATCGATCAGCCCAATATTGTCAATTTAAACTGGCAATACGCACTTCGCAGAAAGATATTTTTCTCCGGTTCATTCACCTATCATACAGGCCGGCCGGTTTCCTTACCTGTTGCCGCGTACGAAATTAATAACGCCCCGATTATTGATTTCTCTGAACGCAACAACTATCGTTTGCCCGATTATCATCGGTTGGATTTGGCTCTGGTGGTAGAGGGAGGGAACCGCAAACCTAAGCGAGTAAACAGCCAGTGGATTATTTCGGTTTACAATGTTTACGGAAGAAGAAATCCATACTCTGCTTTCTATTCTTACAATGTTGCCGGTGCTATTAAGCCATATCAATTATCTATTATTGGGGTTCCAGTTCCATCTATTAGTTACAGTATTAAATTTTAATGCGCATGTTTCGAAGATTTTTGTTCTGGATATTGGTCATCTTTTCCGCGTGTGTTGATCCGTTGCAAATTCCGATTCCGGATGAGGATAAAAGAATTGTAGTTGACGGTATGATTACGAACACGCCCGGCCCGTATCAGGTAAAATTATTCTATACTAATAAAATCAGCACCTCCCGACTTCAACCCTTCGAGCCGGTAACAGGCGCGCTGGTTGCAATTAAAAATGATGCAGGACAGACGTATGTGCTTACTGAAATAAAAGCTGGATTGTATGAGTCTGACCCGAATACATTAACAGGCGAAATAGGCAGAAGCTATCAGGTGGTAATTCAAACCCCTGACGAAAAGACTTATCAATCTGCACCACAATTGCTTACCAACCCGGGCGAGATAACAGACGTGGATCTGGTATTTGCACCCTCAGCGTTACCCAGTTATAATGCAACAATTACTGATGCATTAGAGATTTTTATTGATTCAAAAGGAGTTACCGGAGATAACAATTTGTTCCGGTGGAGATGGAAAACAATTCACAAGGTTCGGGCGTATCCTGAATTGGAAGTTATCTTAACGCCTGGGGGGCCAGTTCCAAATCCTGAGCCATGTAGTGGCCATATCAGAAGAGGTTCAGGAACCGTACAGGTTGGTGACTGCACCTGCTGTTATTGCTGGTCGTATGATTACAGTGAAAAGGCACGTGTGTCAAAAAATCAATTTGTTAATGCCAATACTTTTTTAAATCAAAGTATCGGGTTGATACCTGTAACCTCAATGCACTTTTTCGATAAATATCATTTGGAAGTGCAACAATTGAGCTTGTCTGAAGAAGCTTATGATTTCTGGGATCTTGTTGAGAAGCAACAAAACGGAAATGCTGACTTATTTCAACCCAATGCAATAAAAATCAGGGGCAATATGTACTGTGTTGATAATCCTGACGAAGAGGTATTAGGTTTTTTTGGCGTATCGGGCGTTGCTTCAATATCAATGTTTATACCTGTAGATGAAGTTCCTTATGCGTTTGGTGATATCGAAATCGTACCATACTCCTGTCTGGCCTATTTTAAGAATTCAACCACTCAACAGCCTGTATTTTGGTAATAATGAATCCATTGATTTCCCGAATATTAATTCTTGTTTTTCTGATAACATCGGTTACGTTGGATAGCCATGCTCGTCAGAGTAATCGACTTTATCCTATAGAGATCATTATGGTGTGCCATCAACCCACGTATATTCCTGGCGATACCGTATATTTTTCTGTACATGCCAGGCCCGCTAATGCTAAACGACAAATTGTTATGCTCAAGGTGGGCAATGCCGATACCGTTTTTGTATATAAGCGCATTATTCAGCATTCGGGCCGTGCAACAGGATATTTTACAATCCCGAAATCAGTTAAGGCCGACACATACACAATAGGTATGTTTGTGGAGTCGGCTGATCCGGATATCCAATGGTTATCGGGTGAGTTTGTTGTGCATGACAAGAAACACACGTATACTGATCAAAGTCCTGGTTTTAAACCTGAAGGAATTACTTTAGATTTTAAAGGACTGGATTCTTCTTACAGTACCAGAAATCATGTGGCTGTTGATATGATTATCCCACCAGAGGCCCCACAAATTAAATCTGTTGCGGTAGCCATCTGGAATAAGGAAATTTTTGGACGAGAACACAATGAACGGAATATTATTCAATTGTTGCCGCATTCAGAACCGGTACGCAAAGTATACATAGACAAACAAGCCGATGCCTGCTATTTTCAGGGAAGGGCACTGTTGAGTTCAGGAAAACCTGTACCCCCGGCAAGCACAATTACATTTTACCTGCATCAGAATGATTTTATATACAGTATAAACACTACTGCAGAAGGTTATTTTACGTTTCCGCTTTTTAAAGATTTTGACAGCGAAGAAATTTTCTACACCATTACGCATAACGGCACTCTCCTTAATGAGACAAATGTGTCATTAATTGATTATCTACTTCCTGTAACAGCACAGGCAAAAGCAGCAATTGCTTCAGATGATGACTCGTACGGCAAATACATGTATGAACGCGAAATTATTCTTGATTCCTACAAGCATTATTTAGCCAAACAAATGAGGGGTAAGCCTGCTCACCGTGAAGAAACAGATTGGAGCGCAGATGTGGATGTTAAAATGGAGAAGTACGAACCGTTTAAGTCAATGGCTGAAGTTTTTATCAATGTCGTTCCAATGGTAAGGTACAAGAAGGAAAAGGCAGATGGAAATCTCAGGGTGTTTTTGCAAAAAGAAGCTATGCTTGCCACAGAAAATCCGTTGTTTATTGTTGACGGAATTATGACGAATAACATTGACTATGTGATGAGTCTGAACCCTGCTTTGCTTAAACGTATAGGTGTTCTTAGATCAGAGAGAAGCCTTGTCCGTTATGGCGATTTGGGTGCACATGGCATTGTCCTGATTAATACATCCATTCCTGATCATGCCGGAATAATTCCCCGAACATCACAAACTTTTTTTGCAACAGGTATCTCACCCTTTAGAACCACGAGATCAACCCGGTTTTTGCAATTTTCGGATTATGAGAAACGGATACCAGATTTACGACCTGTGTTATTCTGGCATTCAGCATCGCATACTGATGGAAATCTAATGCTGGATTTCGTTACAAGTGATGATGTGGGAGAATACATTATTCAGGCTTATGTCATTGATATAAATGATATACTTCATGTAGCTTCTGCTACCTTTCAGGTTGTGCCAGACTAAGCCCGGTGCTCTGGTAATGAATTGGGGGTTGGAGGTATAGGTGATTTCAGAACATCTGAATACCTGAAGGAGAAACACAATGATCAAGCGGCACATCCCATTCATGCACATCATCAATTTTATTTACTGCCTCAAAAAGTGAGAGGCCTGTTTTTTTACAACCTGGCCGGCAAGCAGAAAGAAATTTATCATAATACCCTTTCCCATACCCAACTCTGTTACCCTGTTTATCAAACGCCAGTAACGGAACCAGCACCAAATCTATTTTTTCGGGTGGGGTGGGTGTGCCCTGTTGCGGCTCCAAAATCCCCCAATTGTTTTTTTTAAGCTGATGCAAGCCTTCAAAAAAGTAATTGTCAAGTTGATTGGTTTGTGGATTTACTTTAGGAATACTCAACCGGATGTGCGGAAATTCTCTTCTGATGCGGTCAATAATCAACCAGGTATCAACCTCACGCTTTTCAATTACCGGGATAAACGTGTGCACCACTTTAACAAACGACAGGTCAATGTTGGCAAAAAACTGCTCGCACAATTGCCGGTTCAGGGAAAGGTACTCATTCTCGGTAAGGGACTGTCTTTGCTGTAAATACTTTTTTCGTAGTTCTTTTTTGGTCATGGTTGCTGGAGTGTAAACAAACCCGGTATTGTTAGCAGTTTCAGTCCTCTTTCCAGGTCTGTCGATTTAAGAACATCAGTGTCTGTTAGCATTAGTCTTACGTGTTGCCTGAATCCAGTAAAAGATGATTCCTGAGAATATTACTCCAAGAGTTGCCCAACGAGTTCCTGAATCTGGGTTCATCAGAGTGTTTACAAGCAGTCCAATAGCCAGAATTGTTAGTCCACTTAAAATCCACTTGAAAGATCGTGTCTGGAATTCAGTTCGTCCTTCTTTAATTGATTTTTGGTTACTAAAATTTACGGTCTTAATAAATTTGGGGAATTGAGTTAGAAACTTATCGAAATCGTCATTCTGAGGAAAGTAGGTGTACCGGTAAAACTTGAATTGCTGGCTGTCTGTAAGAGTTAGCCGGAAAGAGCCTATCCCACGATCTTCTTGGTTTACATAATCTATGATACGATTCCAATTGAGTTCTATGTTTGGCTCACTACTAAGAAAGAATCGTTTAACCCAAATAGTTCGGAAACCTTCTTCCGTTAACTCGATCCTAATCTTACCACGGGAGAAGATTGTTATGGGAATTATTGGGGCAAAAAATAGAATAGCAATTGTTATGAAGCTTGCGATATCATTCCAGTCTCTTGGAATTAATGCCATAAAATAAATTGAAAGTCCAAAGCAAAAAATAGCAATAGGAATAGCTCTTTTGTTAGAGTTAATATTGATCTCGTAGCTCTTCATAAATTGCTGCCAACATTTGGCTATATGCACTGGTGAATATATTCCTTTTATATCAACAGGGCAATTTTTAACGATAAAATCCCTGAAAACAGCTTAACCCCGGTATTTTTGAACAACAAGGGTATCAATAAACCAGCACATTAAACCTGAAATCAAACGGGTCAACCTGCTGCATCAGTTTGTTAATGAATTGCGGGTCTTGCTGGTAGAAATTTAGAAAATTATCAGTTCGTTCCTGCAGGCCTCCGTTTGGAAACAAGGTGTCTTTCACGGCTTCAACCTGCCGGAGCAAATCGCTGTGTTTTCGTTTTTCGGCTCGCAAAATTTTTTGTTCAATTCTTTCTAATCTTTTGGCAACACGTTGTTGTTCCGCGCCAACAAGCGGGCCAAGTGTGTTGTCGATTTTTGAAATATTTTCCCTGATGAGCGTGAAATAATCTTCTATCACTTTTTTTTCACCATTTAGTGTAAGCCTCTCTGTGGATATTTTATGTATAATTTGATTGAAGAGGTTGTCTTTCGGCAGAAACAGGTCTTCGGTTGTTAATCCTGTTTTTTCAAATTTCCGTACGACAGGCGCATCCATTATCATGGCAAAATTCCGGGGCATCAGTATAGGGAAGGGAATTTTGTGGTGATTGAAAATGCCCTTTAACTGAAGCCAGTAAACTACTTCGGCTGGGCCGCCAATGTAGGCTAAGTTTGGTAAAATCATTTCCTGGTAAAGCGGGCGCAACACTACATTCGGGCTGAATTTTTCAGGCGATTGCTGTATTGCTTTCCGCAGGTCAGTTTCAGTAAATGAAATAGCGGTATCGACAACCGTAAACTGTTCACCGTTTTTTTCTATGCGGTTACGCAACCCGTCTTCTAAGTAAAAGAAATTTATATCGCGGCAATGAATTTGTGTTTTATATCCAAGCTCCCCCAATGCTTTATCGGCAGCATCAACCAATGGTTTATGACGTTGCTCAAAAATATCTTGCTCAATAACGGGTGTAAATATTTTTTTCAACGATTGGTCATCGCCATCCACAACAACCAACCCTTCGTACCCAAACAATGCAGTTATATAATAGCGTACAGCCTCGCTTAACTTTTTGTGTTTAGTGTAGGCTTCTTTGAAGAGATTTATATCGCCCGGAATTTCAGTTAACAGGTTTTTAAAATCGTTTGTATGAAACCTGCCAACAGCGCCTTGCTGATTGGTTCCCCATGTGTATTTCTTACCGTATAACCGGAAACTTTTTATCTCATCGTAGTCGTGGTCTTCAGACGCCATCCAGTAAACGGGCACAAAATTATATTGAGGGTAAGCCTGTTTAAGTTGTTTACAGGTATTGATTACGGTAACAATCTTATAAATAAAATAAAGCGGGCCGGTAAAAATATTGAGTTGATGCCCGGTGGTGATTGTAAACGTTTTGGGTAGGTTAAGTTTTTCGAGATTAGCCTTTACCGGTTCGGGCAGTGTAATATGTTTGTATTGTTCATGAAGCGAAGCGGTCAACACTTCGCGGTTATGTGCCGGAAAGGAAGTTTTATCGGCTATCTGGTTGCTGAAATTTTCCGGTGTAGGAAACCGGTTATAAAACGGTTTTAATGACTCCTTCTGTTGGATGTAATCCAGGAAGAATGGCGAAAATGAGTGGGTAGCCCCGAATGGAATCTTCTGGATTTGCATGGACTTTAACAACAACGGGTGATGAGTAAAAACATACCGAAATAACGTTTATTTACGGGTCTGGTTCCAGAAAAATTACACAAAGATTAGTTTACCGGTTTCCCGTATAAATCAAACTCGGTTGCCGATGTAATTTTTACCTGTGCAAAATCGCCAATGCGCAAATATTCTTCGCTGGCATCAATAATCACTTCATTGTCCACTTCGGGCGAGTCAAATTCGGTTCGCCCGATAAACTCACCGCCTTCTTTACGGTCAATCAACACCTTCATGGTCTTGCCAACTTTATCCTGGTTAAGCTCTAACGAAATGCCCTGTTGCAAGTCCATAACCTCATCGGCACGCTGTTGTTTAATTTCGTCAGGCACGTCATCGTTCATAGAATAAGCGTGTGTGTTTTCTTCATGCGAATAGGTGAACACACCAAGCCTGTCGAAGCGTGAACGCTCAACAAAGCCCATCATTTCGCGGAAGTCTTCTTCGGTTTCTCCCGGATGCCCGGCAATTAACGTAGTGCGAATGGCAATGCCCGGAACTTTAGCACGAATGGTTTGCAACAGCTCTTCGGTTTTTTCGCGGGTAGTGCCTCTGCGCATGAGTTGCAGCACACGGCTCGACCCGTGTTGAAGCGGAATATCAAGATACTTACAGATGTTGCTTCGTTCGGCCATTACATCCAACACATCTAACGGAAAGCCGGACGGAAACGCATAGTGCAACCGAATCCACTCAATACCTTCTACATCAGAAAGATGTTTCAGCAAGTCGGGCAGGTTTCTTTTTTTATACAAATCCAACCCATAGTAAGTAGAATCTTGCGCGATAAGGAGTAATTCTTTTGTTCCGCCTTTGGCAAGATTTTTTGCTTCCAGCACTAATTCTTCAATAGGTCGTGAGATGTGTTTGCCGCGCATAAGCGGAATAGCGCAAAACGAACAGGGGCGGTCGCAGCCCTCAGAAATTTTCATGTAGGCATAGTGTGCCGGGTTGGTGAGGATGCGCTCGCCAACTAACTCCTGTTTGTAATCTGCCTTGAATTGTTTGAGAAGGCGGGAGAGGTCGCGGGTTCCAAACCAGGCATCTACGTCAGGAATTTCTTTTTCGAGGTCGTTCTTGTATCGCTGCGAAAGGCAGCCCGTAACATAAACTTTGTCAACAAGTCCTTCTTCTTTGGCGTCCACATACCGTAAAATCGTATCTACCGACTCCTGTTTGGCGTTATCAATAAACCCACAGGTGTTAATCACTACCACGCTTGCATCATCAGTTTTAGATTCGTGTTCGGCATCAATACCGTTTCCGCGAAGCTGGGTTAACAATACTTCCGAATCTACCACGTTTTTAGAACACCCCAGTGTTACGATGTTTACCTTTGTTTTTCTGTTTCCTTTTGTTTTCACGTATGCTGGCTAAGAATCTGCAAAAGTAATAAAAATAAACTGCCCCGGAGTTTGGGCTTGAGTACCAAAAACTATCTTTACACCCGTGAAAAACGCTTTCTGGTTACTTCTTTTGCCCCTGTTTTCGTGCCTCGACCAGCCCGATTGCCTGCGCACGGCCGATACGGCTCTGGTGATTTCGTTTCGCAAACTTGAGGGGGGGGCAAGAGATACGGTAGTGCTTTACCAGGTTGCTGCCGCTGGCGCTGATAGTGTTTTTTACAGTCCGGCAAATGTGCCCGATACGCTGAAGGGCGTTAATGCGCTGCTGGCTGTAAATCCGTTTAACACGGAAACGTTGTTTACTTTTTATTTTCATGAAAGTGAAAAGGAACTTCATGTAGGATATAACCGTCAGGTGCGTTTTGTTTCGGATGAGTGTGGCAGTGAGGTATTCCTTTCATCATTGGAAATTTTAAATACAACGTTCGATTCCGTTCGTGTAGTTAATCATCAACTTACTAAAAGCCGGGTAGTCAACATTGAGATATTTAATTAGCATATTTTTCTGTTTTTTGCTTGTTACCGCATCGGCACAAAAGGCAGATACGGTAAAGAAGAGCTATATGCCTACGGGTGTTCGTTTTGGTGTGGATATGATTAGCCTAATCCGCACGCCTATTGAACCGAAATTTAGTGGCTGGGAGGGTGTTGCCGATATTGATTTCGACCGGTACTATCTTGTGCTTGAGGCCGGCCGTTGGTCGCGCGACCTTGCCTCAGCAAATGACTCATATTTCAACAGCGGAAATTTCTGGCGTATTGGTGCCGATATAAATTTTCTGACAAACGACCCGGAGCGAAATAATTTTTTCTTAGGCTTACGTTACGCACGCGGAACATTTTCTGAACAACTAACAACCAATATTTACGACCCTGTTTTTGGAATGAGCGTGTTGCGAAATGAAAACAATGATGTGCGCGCCTCGTGGGCTGAACTGACAACCGGTTTGCGTGTTCGCATGTTTAGCGTGTTTTGGATGGGCTACACCATTCGGTATAAGATTGGGCTAAACACAAAAGAGCCTGGCGGAATGCTTCCCTACGATGTGCCTGGCTACGGGCGCACGGATAAAAATTCTACGTGGGGTTTTACCTATTACGTGTTATTTCGTGTTCCGTTCAGGGAAGCGAAATAACATTACAGTTTCCTGGCGATGAGAATAATAAGCACAAAGCAGAATGTCACGGCTGTGATAATGGCAATCATAAACATATTGTGTCCCCGTGCAAAAGCGCGGATGGTATATTCCTCGGCCTTGGTACTCAACGAACCAATCGCTTCCAACAATTCATCAGTTCTGTTGTTAAGTTCGTTTTTCAGGCCGGTCTGTTTAGAGAATCCGATTTCATTTGAAACAGCTACAAAATCATTAAAGGCGTTTACATAATTTTCGATGCCCTGTTTTTTAGCAGAGTGTGTCTTATATTTTTCAATCAGCCGGTTTGCTAAGGTATGCAAGGCAAGAATAGAAGCAGAATCTCCGCGAAGGAGGTAATTTTTTTCATGCTTTTCCAACAGCATCAATTCTTCAGGATCAACCAGCTTTTCGTCTTCCAGTTCCTCACCGGCTTTCAGCAATTTTCCTTCCAATCCAAATTTATAAAATCCTTTCTCTGTAATTTTTGCAGAAAGGTCTTTAAACGCTTTATCGTATCGTTGGGCAATGCTGTCAATTTCCAGCAGGTCATTGTCAATATTAATATTTTCAGTTTGTGTGGCTTCTTCAATGAGGTTGTGCAGTTGCCCGATTAACCTGTCGTGCCGGTCGAGGTAAATGCTTTTACCGGTTTGATAATATTCGGGCTTGTGCAGCTCGCGGTTAAAGAAGTCAACATCATTTTTGAAAAGGTCAAGGCTTGTAGTGTGGATGCTCTCAATCGTTTCATCAGTAATCCGGGTGATTTCTGATTTTTTTAGTTGAGTGATGGAAATATAGCCCAGCACAATGAACACCATAGCCATCATGGAGAGCAGGTACACAATCTTTCCCTTATTAGTCATTTTTGGCATAGCAAATGATGAGTTCGCGCTAAATTACAAACTTTCAGGCAAACAGGTTATTGCTTTTTAAAGAGTGAATCAACAAACTCCGCTTTGTTAAACACTTGCAGGTCGCCAATTTTTTCGCCTACACCAATATATTTTACCGGTATTTTAAATTCATCGGAGATGCCGATTACTACACCGCCTTTTGCTGTGCCGTCTAATTTGGTAATGGCTAATGCGGTAACCTCTGTTACTTTGGTAAATTCGCGTGCCTGGATAACGGCATTCTGTCCGGTGCTTCCGTCTAACACCAGCATTACTTCGTGTGGTGCATCGGGTATTACCTTTTGCATGACCCGTTTGATTTTCGATAGTTCGTTCATCAGGTTTACCTTGGTGTGCAGACGCCCGGCCGTGTCTATAATAATAATATCTGCGCCAAGCTTTACACCTTCCTGTACGGTATCAAATGCTACTGCCGAAGGGTCGGTGTTCATGCCCTTGCTGATGACGGGTACGCCAACACGCTCTCCCCAAAGTTTTAGCTGGTCAACCGCTGCGGCACGAAATGTATCGGCAGCGCCCAATACAACCGATTTTCCCCGCTCTTTAAACTGTGCTGACAGTTTGCCGATAGTTGTTGTTTTGCCAACACCGTTCACACCCACTACCATAATCACATAAGGCTTTTTGCCTTCCGGAATTTCAAAATTCTGAACATCGTCCGATTGGTTTTCGGTAAGCAGGGCTGCGATTTCTTCTTTTAATATCCTGTCTAATTCGGCAGTGCCTAAATATTTATCGCGCGTTACGCGCTGTTGAATTCGTTCAATAATTTTCAGTGTGGTGTTAATGCCCACATCAGACGAAACCAGAATTTCTTCCAGGTTGTCGAGTACATCATCATCAACCGTAGATTTGCCCGCGAGGGCCTTACCCAACCGGCTGAAAATATTGCCGGAGGTTTTTTCAAGCCCCTTGTTCAGTGATTCTTTTTTTTCTTTTGAGAATAATCCGCCTAAAAATGCCATGGCACAACTTAGTAAAAATAAATTCCCGCTCCATGCCGGAAGGGTTAATTATCGGGTATAAAAAAAGTCCCATTTGGGACTTTTCACAATGCGTTTTCGCTGAAACTTATTTCTTGGCCAATACTTCTTTTACCAGTTCGGCAGGAACAATCTCTTCCTTGAACGTGTAAGCGCCTGTTTTTTCAGACTTCACGGCACGGATTACTTTCGCGAAGTTTTTTCCGTCACCTTTTTTCAATGTAGCAACAACCTTCTTTGCCATGATTACTTAATTTCTTTGTGAACAGTTACTTTTTTCAGAACGGGGTTGTATTTCTTCAACTCTAAGCGTTCTGTTGTGTTTTTGCGGTTCTTGGTGGTGATGTAGCGGCTCATGCCCGGCATACCGGTAGCCTTATGCTCTGTGCACTCTAAAATCACCTGAATCCTATTGCCTTTCTTTGCCATGATTCTTTACTGTTTATTGATTTAAGCAAGGTGTCCTTTTGCTTTCGCTTCTTTCAGCACAGCAGAAATACCCAACTTATTAATCGTTTTAATTGCCTTGGTTGAAAGTTTCAACGTAATCCATTTTCCCTCTTCCGGAATGAAAAAGCGCTTCTTTTGAAGGTTCGGGTAGAACCTGCGCTTGGTTTTGTTGTTTGCGTGCGATACGTTATTTCCAACCTGCGGACGCTTTCCTGTAATTTGACAAACTCTCGCCATGTCTTTAAATTGTTTTACCCCTGAAAAAGGGACTGCAAATATCGGGAAAACGACCCCAATTATCCAAGTTTAAGCTAAAATTACCGCGAAATGATTAGAATAGCTGAAAATCAGGCGTTTTTCCCTATTGTATGATGAATCTGCGTGCAAAATATTTCCCGTTAATGTAGAAGTGCATGATATAAATGCCTGCCGAAAGCCCATCTACCCTAAACTGGTAAACCTGGTTGCCCTGCAAGGGCATGGGTTGACCTATTTGCTGCCCGGTTATGCCCACTATGTATGCAAAAGCGGGCCGGTCAACACTTATATTAAGAATGGCGGTATTTTCTAATATTACGGGGTTTGGGTACAGGCTGATTTGCGGGGCATCCGGCAGGGCCTGGCTTTCATCGTGCTGTAAAAGGTGTAGCCCGCCCAGGGTATTGCCAACTACAATGGCGGGTTTGGTTGTGTTGAACAGGTTGGCAACGGTTGGCCAAACCCGTCCGCCCAGGTTTTGATTGGTAAATGTGGCAGATAGCGGGTTGAACAGGATGTTGGTTGTGCCCGAGGCAGCGTCTTCCTGGTTTTTAAAATCGGCAATAATGGTTAGCCGTCCGTTCTGGTCGCCTAATACCAGGTCAAATTTGCCATCGGCATTCAAATCGGCTACAGCCATAGAAATATTTTGCCGCAAAATGCTTGGGCCTAAGCCGAGGTATGTGCTGTTGAAAAGTGTAAAATTAGGGGAGGAGGAGGTGCCGGTATTTTGCCAATATTCTACTGAACCGTTCAGCCTGCCCACAAGCAGGTCGGGGAGGAAATCGTTGTTAACATCGGTAACGAGAATGTTTTCGGAGGAGTTGATAGGGAAGTTGAGCGATTGAACCTGTTGCCCCGAAAAATTAAGCCCGGCTGCGTTGGTATTGGCTATGTAATACAGGTTTGTATTTACGCCAAACTGGTTGGAGGCTGTAAAAACCAGGTCGGTTTTGGCATCCCCGTTCATATCGGCAAACTGGGGTTTGATATTGGTAAAGTTGTGGAACGACAACCCAAGGAGGTCATCGGTAATAAATTTAAACACGGGTTCTGTGCGGGTTCCGACATTTTCATAATAATAAATAGAAGCGCGCAGCCCATTCACAAATGTGCCGATAAACATATCCAGGTCGCCATCTGCATCGGCATCAAAAAATGCGGGCACGGAATTATCGCCAACGTCAATCATATCGTGCTGCAAAAAATCCTGCCGTTGAAAGGTGAACTGCGGCTGTTCGTTTGTTCCGGTATTTTTATAAAACCAGGTAGAGTGTTTAAGGTTGGTGTTCAGGTACTCGCGCGCATAAATACCCGGTGTGGCTATAAGGTCTTTTACTCCATCGAAGTCAACATCTTCAAGATAGGGTATGGGGTACAGCAAAATGTTAACCGGCATATTGGCTGGGAACGTTTCGGCACTGGTGATGAGGGGCGCTTCGTTATTGCCCACATTGGTGAATTTATAAATACGGGTACATTCTGCTTCCGAGAAGAGTACGTCCATGTCGCCATCGTTATCCACATCCAATACCAGCAGGCTTTTTCCGCCCGCGTGCTTTTGCCGTCCCCCGGTTGAGCAGGGTTCGTTATTATACGCGAACACGTCACACTCGCATTCTTCAACACCGCCCCAGGTTTGCGTGATGCGTTCAAAATCCAACGAGTCGCACGTGCCATAACGTTCCATGCTGAAATTCTTGTGAAATTCAATGGTGCTGTTGCCGACAAATTTTATGTTCATGATGTCTAAGTCGCCATCACCGTCCACATCTACAAGGGCAGGCATATCATCTGCCTGGAGCTGGAGATTTATTTTTCCTGAAAAACCTTTGGTAAGCAACACCGGGCTTCGCGGGCCGGGAAACCCGGTATAAAAAGTAAGCAGTTGCCAGGCTGGTGGCTGCCCCGGTTCGATTATATTTTTGAAAACCTTTATACCCTGCACATCTTTGGTGAACAGGTCTTTACGGCCATCGCAATCAAAGTCGCGCAAAATCATAAAACCTTCTATTTCTGCCGGAAAGAAAGCTTCATATTCGGGAGCGGGCACGTATCGGCCATCTACATTTAAAAACGTAATTACGCGGTTGGCCATCCGGTCGAACAGCGCCAGGTCATCATCGCCATCAAAATCAAGGTCGATAGTATTGAATTGTGCAGTATTCAACCCCCCGGCCCAGGGCATGGTAAGCGTATCCTGGTCTATAATTACCGGAACCTGCTGATGGAGCACATAGGTAAATTGCGCCAGGGCGAGGTGTGTTATAAATATGAAAACCGCTGTAAGGCGCATGAATTTTTTTATATAGATTTAACGCTTACGTTTATACTCCTGTTATCCGGGTGGGTAAGATAATCATGGACATTCAGAATTTATACCAAAACTACCTCAAGAGCGGTAAAGTTTCTACTGACACCCGGCAGATTATACCCGGCTCGATTTTTTTTGCCTTGAAAGGCGAGAAATTTAATGCTAACCAGTTTGCAGAAGAGGCATTGGCCAAAGGCGCGCACCTGGCGGTTATTGATGAGGCGCACTATGCCAAAGATGAACGGTATGTAGTGGTTGAGGATGTGCTGAAGGCACTACAACGCCTGGCGCAGTATCATCGTGAGCAGTTTACTATTCCGGTAATCGGGCTTACGGGGTCGAATGGTAAAACCACATCAAAGGAATTGCTGAATGCTGTGCTTAGTAAAAAGTTTAAAACTTTTGCCACGAAAGGAAATCTGAATAATCATATTGGTGTGCCGCTTTCTGTTCTTTCAATCGACAGCACAATTGAAATTGCCGTGATTGAAATGGGCGCCAATCACGTAGGTGAAATTGCTGAACTATGTGGCATCGCCAACCCTACTCATGGATTTATTACCAATATTGGCAAAGCGCATATCGGTACATTTGGCGGGTTTGATAATATTATTCGCGGAAAATCGGAATTGTATCTGCACCTGATTAACCGTAACGGCACGGTGTTCATTAACTCACAAAACCCGGTTTTGTTCAACATGGCAAAGCGGTTCAGCAACCCGATATGTTATCCTGCCAAAGGCGATTATTTTCATTGCGAATTAGTAAGCGCTGACCCGTATGTAAAAATACGTTCGGAAGATGGAGAAGAAACTCAGACAAAACTGATTGGCGCTTACAACTTTGAGAACATGGCCACTGCCTTGTGCATTGGTAAATTTTTTGGCGTTGATGCAAAGCTGGCGTTGCAGGCTGTAGCCGAATATGAGCCTGCCAATATGCGCTCGCAGGTAATTAAAAAAGGAACTAACACCATTATTCTTGATGCGTATAATGCAAATCCGAGTTCAATGGAAGCCGCCATTAAAAACCTGGCCGGGATGAAAGCAAAGCAGAAGGTACTCATTCTTGGCGATATGTTTGAGTTGGAAGAAGAGGCAGAAGCAGAACATCGCAACGTTGGTAAGCTGATTCGTGATTTGGGTTTTACCAATGTGTTGTTGTGCGGAAAACTGATGAGTGCTGCGTTAAAAGAATTTCCGAGAGCACGGCATTTTTATACGAAGGAAGAATTATTGGAAGCCTTGAAGCAAACACCTGTTTCAAATGCTACAATATTGGTTAAGGCTTCGCGGGGTATTGGGTTAGAAGTAACTCTTGAGTACTTATAACGAAAATGAAACACTATGAAATTTGACATCATCCTGAAATTTCTCAAAGACATTAACAAAAACAACAACCGCGAGTGGTTTGAGAAGAATAAACCCCGTTATGTAGAGGCGAAAAATTTATTCGATGATTTTCTTGAAGCCTTACATAAAGAGTTGCTGAAATTTGATGACAGCCTTGGTGGAATAAACCCGCGAAAGCTGGCCTTCCGGATTTATCGCGATGTGCGGTTTAGTAAAGACAAGCGACCTTATAAGGTTAACATGGGCGCTGGGTTTTCATCTCGCGGAAAAATGGAGCAGGAGCCCGGTTACTACCTTCACCTTGAGCCGGGAAAAAGTTTTGTTGCAGCCGGATTGTATATGCCCAACCCCGAAAATCTGACGAAAGTGCGGCAGGAGATTGATTATAATGCTGATGCACTGTTGAAAATTTTAAAGGACAGGAAATTCAAAAAGTATTTTTCAGGATTGGATGAATTTGACCGGGTAAAAACCGCGCCTAAAGGATATGCTAAAGACCATCCGCATATTGATTTGCTGAAAAATAAAAGCTTCGTCACATCGCATTATTTCAGCGACACACAGGTGAAAGACAAAAAATTTGTGAAGCAGGTTGCGGAAGTGTGCAAGGCTGTAAAGCCGCTGAATGATTTTTTGAAAGAGGCCATTCAGTAAATTACAAGACCAGGCTGAACTCAATTATTATCCCAGTCAAACTCTTCGGTGGAGAGTTCAATGTCTTTTTTCTTCTTCTTTTTAAAGATATCTTTCAATTCCTGCACTTCCTTTTTCAGGTCGGATATTATTTTTTTCTTGACCGCTTCGGTATCGTACAGCACACGGTAGTTATCGGTAGTGCCTACAATTTTCAGGAACAGCTTTGCACGACCTTCCATTTCTTCAATAGCCCCGGCCGCCTCGTTGATGTCGATTTTACGCCTGTTGTTCAGGGGCGTTACCACGCGGTAATCAATACGCTGGTCGAACCTGTGCGTGCCGCTGATTTGTAGAACAGTGGCATTGCTTCGTACCTCCATCATCGGGATGTACACGGTTTTGTTTTCGATGTGAATGTCATTTTTCAAATCGGCAAATCGCAAGGCGCTTAAACTTTCATCATCTAAAAATTTATTCAAACTTTTTAACGGCTCAAAATTATTTAGCTCACCATTTTTTATGGTAGCGCTGATGTCGGCCACTAAGGTTTCCTGGAAAAGTTTAAGGTTTTGATTCAAGGTCATATCCAGTGTAACATCTGCAAAAGCTTTTCCTTTCAAATGCTTATCGCGGATAAAATCCTGGTAGAAATTTTCAAATACATAAAACACACTGTCCACATCAAGCCCGTTAAGTTTGAACGTGCTCATCACATCAATAGCTTTTGGATTGTTGGCATCTACAATGGCCGATAGCGTTAGCGCTCCGCCCATAGCGTTTACCTGTATGTTGCGCGATACGGCAACCTGGTTCTTCACCAACAGGTCGCCTTTTAGTTCGCGCCCGATAAAGCGTTTATAATTCAATCGCTGAACATCGCAATTAAAGTTCAGGTTTACGTTTTTGGAAATTTTAAATTCGTAATCAACTGCTTCTCCTTGTTGAGCCGACTCACCCCCAAAGGCATACGCAAACAATTCATCCACGTTAAGTGATGTTGATTTCAAATCGGCCTCAATGCCTACGGGCTGGTCTTCAAACAGTAAAAACGTTACGATGTTTTTGAAAAAACCATTTAGCCTGAAATCGCTGTTGCCCAGCATACCGTGTACGTTACTCAGGGCAAGGTCGTTGTTGTTGAATTGAAATATTCCGTTCAGATTTTTTACCGGAATCTCACCTTCGCCATAAACAAAATTCAGGTCGGTGGCCTGGATTGAACCACGGGTGGAGGTGCGCTGTGCGGTAGCTTTATTTTTCAGCCACGACAATCGTCCTTCAAAGGCTATGTCGGTGGCGAGTGTTCCGCTCACGTTGCTGATTGCCGTAACCGGAAAGAAACCGGTAAGCGCCTGCGCATCGAGGTCACCTTTAAAATCAAGAATAATGTCAGAGTCAATAAAATTACGCACCACTAAGTTTGACTGAAACGGTTGCCGGTTCAGTTTGCCGGTTATGTTTTTGAGTGAGAGCACTCCGGCAGCGCCATCGCGCAGGTTGGGCGTGGAGAACGAGCCCTCAAGGTGTGCTTCTTCAATTTTTGACGAGTACTCCGGGTGTGAAAAGGTGGCCTTGTTGAACCCAAATGTGGCCGAAAGTGCCGGGCTTTTTTCTGCGCTGATTTCGCCTTGCAGGCTTGCCCTGAAATACACATCGCCCCGGCTTTTGTATTGCTGATAGGCGCTTGAAGTTTTTTCAGGAAGTAACGATAACAGCGTTTGGATGTCGGTGTTCTCGCCCTCGGCTACCAGGTTAATTTCGTTTTTCTCCTTCCATCTATACGTGCCTTGCACGTTAAACAGCGATGTGCCCAGCATCAGGTCGCCCGATTTTATTTGCAAGGCCTGTTCGGCATCGTTGTAATCGAGGGTGGTGTTTACATAAAAGCTTTTGCCTTCCAGCACCGCTATGTTGCCAATGCGCATTTTTTCAGTAGTTATATCGCCTTTGGCAACAATGGCGTAGAGGTTATCATGCGATTTAATGGTGGTGTACAATTGCTCGCTGACGAAAACCATTTCATCGGGGCGTTGCAGGTCGATGTACCGCACTTTCGTGTTTTTCAGCACAACGTTTTTTAATTCAAATTTTATCGGGCCGCTACCATCACTGCCTTTGGTTACGGTGTAGTTGTTTTCACCTTTCGCATTTACTTTCAGATTGGTTTCGCTATCCGTTACTTGCAAACCCCGGATGGTGTATTGCCCCCGATAAACTTCAACCGGGTTGAGGTGAAACGAAATTTGTTTTGCCGTAAGCAATGGGTATTGCCCCTCATGGCTGTCTTCAACATACACATCGTTAAAGACAATGGAAATGTGCGGGAAACGCTGAAACACCGACACGTTAATTTTTCCGATTTTTACCGGGGTGCTTAGTTGTTCGTTGGCTTTAAGAATAAACTGTTTGATGATTTGGTCTTTAAACAAAAAAGCCGAAACCGCCAGCGACACTACCAGTACAGCTACCGTTAGCGAAACATAGAAAAGGACTTTGCGAAAGATTTTCAAGTCTGAAAAATGGTTTTACAAAAATAGTGTACAAAGTTTAAACCAAAATAGCGCAGGATTTATTGTTTAGATTTTTTCTTGCGTCTATCGGTTCAGGGCTTGGCGTAGTGGCGGATTTTTAGCACAAAAGTTCAATCGAAGAACTATACTTGAACCTACCACAAAACTGTCATACGAAGTACTGCACCCGCCATTACGCCAAACCGCTGTTATGCCCAGTGCTTCTTTTTTCGGTCTATGCAAACATTGCCATTTGTCCATTGTTTACAGGTGTCATTTCGTTAATAAAACTGTCCCACAAGTCAAGTGTCAATTTGAATTTATACTTTTCGTTAAGCGTTTCAAGTTCTGTTTGCAGGTTGGCTTTATCAAATTGTTTTGCCAATTCTAATAGGTCAATTCTCATTAAAACATCTTTTGTAAAAGTCCTTTTAGCGTCAGGGAAAGTTACTGATTGTAAAAACTGAACTGTCGTGTTAGAGTTTAAAAGAATTAAAGCGTAAACGGCAAATTCTATTTTGTCAAAACCTATTAAATAACAAGTGTCGTCAAGCATTACAGGCTTGTTGTCTTGTGGCAGAATAAGTGTAAAATGAAATGTCTTGTAAAGTCCTGATATGGCAACTTTAAAAGGTTTAAAGGAATAGTCACCAATACCAAATATGGAAAACAAAGGTTTATTGTTGTAGATACTTGATTTTCTTGCATCAAAATTTACTTGATGTTGTGTCAGGTATTGATACGTTTTAGGATATTCAGTTTTGATATATTTTGTCTCTTGTCCAACTTTCTTTTGCGTAACAATCGTAAATTTTCGTGTTTGATTAATTACGGTGTTTTTAAGGTCAGAACTTTTGAGAATACCGTAAACTAAACCGTCTTCCAATTTCACTTCTTCGTTCAGTCCGTTTACATAATGTCCGTTCACTTTGTCTAACTCCATTACGGTAGAACAATCGTGTTTTAAACCTTGTCGCCAAACAAAAGGACATTCACCATCTATTTCTTTTGTATGAATATAAGTGTCAATGTTTGAAACAAATTTGTCGTTCAACCAACCGAATTTGAGTTGAGATTTTTGATTGTTGTAAAAATCAAATTCTAAGCAATCAAACGTTGGTTTTGAATTTAGTTTACAATAAAACAAGGCTGCTTCAACTGAAACATTAAACTCCTTTTTGCTGTCAATACAATGTTTTTCAATAGCTGAAATCTTGTAACGATTTTTGTTTTGGTCAAAGACAATGTTTTTGATAACAGAATTTTTTACCAATAGCAATAAATCTCCTTTCATATTTTGAAAGGTTTCAATCATAGTAAGCGTTATATATTCAGCAATGTCAAAATTACCTTTGCCTGTCATTGCATCTAAACCGCTATGGTTTTTGAAATTCGTTTTTTTCGGAAGGTTAGTTGAATTTAAACTACCCAATTTTGAATTAGTTACCCAAGGTGGATTGCCGATAACTAAAATATCCTTTGTTGAATGTTTCTTAGCTATTGCTTTAAAATCGAAATCAAAAACATTACAATGAACTATTGAAATTTCTGGTTTGTTTGAATTCTGATTAGAAAGAAAAAAATCAACAATGCTGAATTTGGTTTCCCAAACGTAAGGTTTGTAAATTTCAACACCGAAGACATTTTTGATATTTTTAAAGTTGCGTAAAGAAGCAATAATAAAATTCCCTTTTCCACAGGTTGGCTCAATTACAACTTCGGGGGAAACGTTTTTGGAAGCTAAGTGTAACGTTACTTTATTCGCTAAATCAGAATTGGTTTGAAAGTCGCCATATTCTGCTCTATCGGGTTCTTCAACAATATTATTAGTAATTGAAAGAACTTCTTTAAGCGTCTCCAGTTCTTCATCATTATCAAAAAAATGTATGATGCCGAAGGCATCATACATTTTTTGATTTGCCTTTTCAAAAGATGTAATCTTTTTCAGATTGTCATTTAAGAAATCTGAAACCTGATGAGTAATATTTGCTTCAAATACTTTCATCATTGAGGTTTGTTATAGCTTACAATTTTGGTTATTCCTTTTACTTCATCTGTAAGGGTTACAATTCTTTGATATTGTAATCTCCACTGCAAAGCATTTGAAATAGTCAAGTAACCCTGTTCAGGTGGAGTTTTTAAGATTTGCTCCGCTAATTTTGATAATGTTATTTCGTCTGCTGGGATGTTTTTGTCTTGCAAGTAAGCAATGATGTCGGCTTCATTAGCCTTATCCTTAACCATTTCTCTTAAACGGTAAGTTGTTGTATAGTCAGCCGTTCTCTCTTTTGCAACAAATGAACAACTTACAAAATTTAAAGTTGCTGTTTTACTTTTCGGGTCGTCAGCTTTGTCGTAAACGAAAACAAGTAAGTTATAACCAAGCCCGAAAACCTTTTGTTTAGCGTCTTTGAAAGGACAAGATGATTGGGGCTGTTTTATCGAAGTTACTTTGATGTCAGTTAAAATGTCGTTAGAAGGTAGGTCAACACCGCTTGCAGAAGAACCAATTGTAACTTCGTATTTGTCGTTTAAGTGTTTTTGAAATTTCTGTTCAATAAGTGTCCCAACAGCTTTGCCGTCAGTAACTCCAAACAGTTCTTTATGCTGAAACTTAGATTGTTCAGCACAGAAAATTTGGGCTTCTTTTATTAAGGTTTTTAGCGTTAATTTTTGCTTCATTCTCGTCTTAAATATATGTCGCTAAGTTAATGTTTTTAAGGTTTAAATCTGTCCTGTCAGGTCGCCAAGTTTTAGACAAAAGTTTGATGTCGAGCTATAATGTTCGTCTGTTGCACGGTCGTCATAGCATTGGGCATAACTCGCGAATAACAGGGTATTAGGACAGGTATTGGTGACCTCCTCCCTTAAAACTGGACCAATGTAAGTTAGAGAATCGGGCAATTATTAATAACTTAAAAACAATAATTGCTTATGAAAAAATCGAAGTTCACAGAATCCCAGATCGTGTTTGCCTTAAAGCAGTCAGAGACGGGTGTTTCGGTTGACGAAGTCTGCCGTAAACTAGGTATTACCCAAGCCACTTTTTATAACTGGAAGAAGAAGTTTGGCGGCCTTGGGGTTAGCGAATTACGAAAGCTCCGGCAGCTTGAAGAAGAGAACCACCAACTAAAAAAATTAGTTGCGGACCTTAGTCTTGATAAGCAGATGCTTCAGGATGTTCTTAAAAAAAAGCTTTAGCGCCAGCCCTTTTAAGGGGGCTGGCGAAAAGCCTGATGGAAGATTACAAGACATCGCAGCGCAAAGTGTGTCAGGTTCTTTCGCTTCACAGGTCAGTATGGTATTACAAGCCTAAGACAAAAGATGATTCAGCATTAATCAGCAGGATGAAAGAAATTGCACAAACCCGTGTCCGTTATGGGTTCTGGAGAATTTATATTTTACTTCGAAGAGAAGGTTGGCTGGATAATCACAAGCGTGTTTACAGGCTTTATTGTAGCGAGGGATTGAATTTGCGCAGCAAACGCCCCAGGAGATGCAGGGCATCAGCCCATCGATTGGATCGGGTTGATATATCAAATTTAAACGAGTGCTGGAGTATGGATTTTGTGCTTGATCAGCTCTTTGATGGCCGGAAATTCAGGTCATTAACTGTAGTGGATAATTTTAGTCGAAAATGCCTGGCTATTCAAGCAGGGCAATCGATTAAAGGCACAGACGTTGTTGAGATTATGGATAGAATAAAATCACAACGAAAAGCTGTGCCCAAAAGAATTCAGGTTGATAATGGAAGTGAGTTTATCTCTAAAGCCCTCGACAAATGGGCATACGAAAACAAAGTAACCATGGACTACTCAAGACCCGGTAAACCAACAGATAATCCATTCATCGAATCGTTCAACGGAAGCTTTCGTGATGAGTGCTTAAACGTTCACTGGTTCTTATCACTTGAAGATGCTCAGAAAAAAATCGATATTTGGAGAACAGAGTACAACTCATTCAGGCCACACAGTTCGATCAATGATTGTACACCGGATGAATTAGAAAAAACGTATAACCTTAAGCCCGAATTCTCTACTTTAGCTGTGTCCTAAAAATGGGAGGAGGTCATTGGCTTTATAGGGCGGTTGGCGATATGAAAGGAGCAAGGGTAGGGCGCGGTTGTAATGATTTGGTGTTAGCTGTGGCTTTCTTGTCACAATACTTTCATTGCATTTACAGTTAAGTCTTCAATGAATTTGCCCGTGTTTTTGTAGAGTTCTTTTTTATCGGGATAGGGGTTGTAAAGTGTTACAGTAGGTAATTCGGCACAAACCGATATAGCCCATGGATTTCATAAGCGACACATTTTGCAAGTCTATTGTGTAGTTTGTTAACAGAATGCTTCGTTTTTTGATATGCCGTGCATAGTTCTTGTAAACAATCACTTGCTTCTTTTGCGTTTTGGGCTATAAGGTGACATCAACCCATGAATATCATCTGCTGCTAAACTAAAGAGTGCAGATTGACTTTCGCAAACTTATACCTCTCCTCCCTTTCTCCTCGCGTTGATTTCTTGTTGCAGCCAAACCTCAAGGTGCAGGCACTCAACCGGGTTTAATGTTGTAAGTCTAAGCGTCAGGGTGGCAGCCATAGGTTTTAGGCTCGATAGCAGCGTGGGTTTCTTCTTCGCGTCCTGTTTGGTTGTTATCCAGATGTCGCACGATGTGCTCACTTCGGTAGGCAGGTATTTATACACTACCTGCGCAATATCCTCTAACGGAATGCTCAGCATCTTGCTGCGTTTTTTGGTTATCCTTGAAAACTCGTAATACTCCAATGTATCGGCAGTTATGCTTAACGCCATCTTGCGCGTATGCAGGTAAAGAATCCAGATGTTAAGGACAAGTAAAAGGATTGCAGCAAGCAGGAACAACACGCGTCCACTTTCTGTATAGGCAAGTACAGTACCCGTGCCAAGCAGGAGGGAGATTAGTAGAAAACTGAAAGACCAAAACGAGTATGGATTGCTCCATGTAATGAGCGAAGTGTTCCCGCTTTTTGTTACTGAAATTTTATCGGGCAGTTTTACTGCCGGTAGCGTTGCCGATTTGTTTTGCTGCAACACATTTTCGGTAAAGAACTGAATAAGTTTATTGGCATTTCCTCTTGAGTGGCCTGGCACAAGCGTCCACTCTCCTCCGCTTTTCTTTTCTGCTAAAACATGGTGTTGATTTTCATCGGCATTCAGCATGTTTTTCGGCTCGTATATGCGAAAGGAATTTATATCCTGGTATGGAATAATACCTTCTTCGGAATAATCGGTCATGCACACAACCATGCAGGCCCGTTGATGATCGAAAACAATATGCTTGGGTGTGCGTTTGTATGTGGCGGGCAGCATAAACCCCGCTATCAACGTAAGCACAACACCAAAACCCAATAGCACAAGCATAAATATCCCGCTAACCGTGAAAAGCCTGAGCTCGCCATCTTCATTATGCAGGTATAACTCTCCGGTAAAAAACAAATACACCGACAAGGCCAACATGCATACACCCACAACAAGAAAAACCCTGTTGCCTAAACCATACGGTTGGCGTTTTAACACAATTTTTTCGGCATCGTGCGATTGAATATGTAAGTTCATTGCTGTTCAGGGTTAGTTGAGGTTACAATAACCGAAGATACATAAATCCCGGATATTTAAGATTCACTACAATCGAACTTTTGTTTTTATGCGTAGTTTAGCAACCTATACCCAAACCATTATGATTAAAAGGCTTCGCTTTTTCATATTGGCAGCCCTGTTGCTGACGGTTATACCGGTTTATGCGCAGCATCTTAAAATATTTCATATTGATGTTGACCAGGGCGATGCCACACTGTTCGTAACACCCAACGGCTCTACCATGCTGGTAGATGCAGGTAAGAACGGTCATGGCGAGCGAATAAAAAAAATACTTGACCAGGAAGGAATTTCGTGTATTGATTATTTCGTGAACACACATTACCATGAAGACCACTATGGCGGCATTGACGAGTTGGTTAACCTTGGTGTGTATGTGGGCGTTGCTTACGACCGTGGCGATAAGGATTTTCTTCCGCCTAAAAAGCTGAAAGAAAAAACCTATAAAGACTACCAGGATGCTGTTGGCAGTAAGGCCATTATGCTAACAAGCGGCACCGACATACCGATAGACCCGGCCTTGTCTGTCAGGTGCATTTCGCATGGGGGCGTTGTGCTTGGCGAAACCGAAATAAGCACCGCGAAGAACGAAAATGATATGAGCCTTTCGTTGCTGATTACGTATGGTAATTTTAAATATTTTATTGGAGGCGATGTAGAAGAACACACCGAACGGAAGATAGCGGAGCGTGACCTTGTGCTGGATGTAGATGTGTACCAGGCAAATCATCATGGGTCGCACACCAGTTCTTCGTGGGGGTTTCTGCAAGACCTCATGCCTGCCGTAGTGGTTATTTCCAATGGCAGCAACAACAGCTACTATCACCCCCGGCAGGTTACGTTAGATAATTTCAACCGGCTAACGCCTACCCCCATTGTGTTTCAAACCAATAAGTATATGGGCAGAAAGGCCGGAGGCGGAAACGTGCCGGATGAGTTCATTGCTGACTTAGACACTACCGGAGATGAGGGAACGATTACCCTGCTCGTTAACCTGCACCAAAATACGTACACCATAACCTACCGCGACCAGACAAAAAATTTTCCTGTAAAGCCCAGGGCTGTTACCGAAGTGCAGCCAAAGGGTATAGTTATTGAAAAACTCATGCCCGACCCGCCCGGTGCCGATGCCCTTTACGAATACGTGATAATTAAAAACAAAACAGCCCATACCGTGTCGCTGGCCGGTTGGGTGTTGCGTGATGCCGGTAACAAAGTATGGCTGCTAGATGGCCTGGAAGAAATACAACCCGGCCAATCGCTGAAAATTGTGCGCAACAACATGCCCATGAGCCTCAACAACACAGGTGACACCATTATGCTGGTAAACCCCGCCAACGTAGTAATAGACGAGTTCCGATACACAGGCTCAGTAGAAGGCGTGGATATTGTAACAGGGCATTGAGGGGGTGCAAACTTGACGCTAATAATGCTCAATTTAAAGAGTCATTCCTTTTAGTCGATTTTTCGAGTAATTGTTGAATCTTTTCAAGTCTGTAGCTAATATTTCCAATATGTGTGTCCGGTGAGACTATATTACTTTTACCTATTATTTCTTTTAGGTGTAGTTCATATCGATGCCTTTTTATTTCATTCAAGACATTTTCATACTCAATTTCAAAAACTATTGAATCAATTGCCTTTGCTTCGTTCTCAGTTCCAAAAGTTACAAGTATATGCTTGTCTTCATGGTTTGGCGTTTTGAATAAGTTCCAAAGCCACGCATGCTTTGAGTTCCCGGTTTATTAACAAGATATAAGTAATAACTCTGCCGTTGGTGTTTGCGCGAAGGCTTGCGCGTAAGCTCACCAACAACGATGGGTTCACGCCTGCCCCCGCTATGGCACAAGCGGACGCTTGCGCCAGTGAGGGAAGAACACCTGCAAAGGCTGAGGCTATCAATTTTTATACTATATACTTTAGTATAAGAACCAATAAAACCAAGTAAACCATTATCAATAATATGTTTGATATTTGCTTTGATCTTCTACCAATATCAGTCTTAGCTGCTCCTATTATTGGAATCAAATTGACAGAATGTACCCTTTGAGCATTATTTTTCCATGCAAATGAGAATGAGAAGAAATTCTCGTCAAAATTTAAATTGCTTTCTACAACTAAGAATTTATACGCAAAATAACTCTTAGCTTGGAACAGGATTACAAGGGCTATTAAAAGGAAAATCATTTATTTCTATTGTTTTGATTTACCCCCGCTATGGCGCAAGCGTCCGCTTGTGCCTCCTTGCAAACCTATTTCAGAACAAGACAATGTTTCAAAAAACATAGCTTTCAATATAATATTCGCTGCTCTTTACAAAGCTAAACACTTCTAATAAATGGCCCAAGCGGACGCTTGCGCCAGTGAGGGGAGCTGAGGGATTCTTCCGAAGGAATCCCTTTGGGAGAACCCCCGACCCGAAGATTAATCTTTATAAAAACCAGATGTCAATTCAGTACAAAGCAAAAGAGGTTGCCATAACAGCAACCTCTTTTTTTCCGTGGGAGCTGAGGGATTCGAACCCCCGACCCTCTGCTTGTAAGGCAGATGCTCTGAACCAGCTGAGCTAAGCTCCCTTGTTTTAGGACTGCAAATGTAAAACAGAATTTTAATTGGGCAAAAAAACTTTTAGGGCGAGGGGTATTTCCGTAAAAGCCTTCAAAATCTCTGTTGGGGTATGGTCAAGGTGTATTCCTGTTCCGCTTCTCTTCCCGTATCATTTCAGAGTAGCCAAGCTTTCGGGCAAGCGCATTGACAGCCATTACAATACGCTTGGTTTTGGTAGCGGATGTCTTCGCGCTATCAATCCACTTGCTGAAATAACGTTGGTGTGAGGCCGGCAGGGTTTTAAAAAACATCATCGCTAACGGTTCATCTTTCAGGCACGCCATAAAATTGGCATTCAGCATGAATGTACTTTCGTCCGGCTCAAGCGTAATCTTCAGCTTGTCGCCATGTTTTTTGCCTGTGCCTTTTCGCATGGCCGCGTTGAAGGGCAAAATGAACTTACCATCGCCCATAGGTATCAGCGAGATTTGCTTTAGCGGGTGGCTGTCTAACGCACCTTTTACACGGAAAGAAGTTTTGGTGCCGGGCTTTAATTTTTGTGCGCGGCTTGCGCTTATCTCAATATAACTCCAGCCGCTTTTTTCGGCTTTCTTGTCAAATCGTTCTATGGTGGCGGTGAATGTGATCATGATTGCAGATTTTTTGTTTTCCCGAACCGTATTTTCACTAAAATTATGCAATGCTTATGACATGGAGGAATCGGTTTTACTTTGAAGTAAGTGGTTAAACTTTTACCAACCTGCCGGCTTTCTTTGCTTTGGCTCGCCCCCATTCAGCCATAGCCTCCAAAACAGGCAACAACGATTTTCCTTCTTTGGTAAGTTCATACTCAACCCGTGGTGGTACTTCGGGGTAAACAGTTCGTTTTACAAGGCCGTCCTCTTCCAGTGCACGGAGTTGAACAGACAGCATTTTATCGGTGATGTCAGGAATCACTTCCTTTAATTCACTGAAACGTTTTTTGTCTTTTCGTAAATACCAAAGCACCACAGTTTTCCATTTTCCTCCAATGAAGGAAGAGGTTACATCTAAGGCGCAGTGGTAATTCTGTCCTTCAATTACAAACTTGTATTGCTCATCGTTGATTTTCATAAAAAATATGTTGCTCAAAATTCCCTGCCAAAACGGCTGCATTGCCAATTCCGTCAAACAGGATAGTTACTGTTACTGCCAACACGATCTTGACCTGGATTACCGTAAAGCTATACTTTTGAAAGTAAATAACAATTCTAAATAAATAAACAAACACTACTATGAAAATTGCAATACTCGGAACCGGCACGGTAGGCGACACCATCGGTTCAAAATTAATTGAGCTTGGCCATGAAGTAAGGATGGGTTCGCGCACCGCGAACAACGAAAAGGCGTTGACCTTTGCAAGTAAGCATAAAACCGGTGCAGGTGCAGGCACTTATGAAGATGCTGCGAATTTTGGTGAGATCATTTTTAATTGTACGAAAGGAGATGCCTCCATTGAAGCGCTAAAGGCAGCAGGCAGTGCGCTCGATGGAAAAATTGTTATTGATGTTTCCAACCCGTTGGATTTCAGTAACGGCATGCCGCCTTCTTTGATTCCTTCTTTATCGAATACAAATTCACTTGGAGAAGAAATTCAGAAAATATTTCCAAAAACCAGGGTGGTAAAAACGCTCAACACCATGTGGTGCGGGTTGATGGTAAACCCCGCTATGATTGGTGGCGGAGATCATGTCAATTATATCTGTGGCAACGATGCAGCGGCTAAATCAAAGGTGATGGCCTTATTAAAGGAGTTTGGCTGGAAGGAAAATAATATTCTCGATCTTGGCGATATTACGAATGCACGGGCAACAGAAGCGGTGCTTCCCATTTGGTTAAGGGTTTGGAATGTCACCAAAACGGGCGCATTTAACTTTAGAATCATAAGCTAAATTCCGGTGAACGGGCGCAAAAACGCAGTCTCTAAAAAATTCCTACCACAGTCGTTGCGAAACGTTAAAATCTTAATGAACTTTAGCTATGGACTTACAACAAACCTCAGCTTTAGTTGAAGAAAGCATACGCGAACTGAAAGTTGACCCTGTAGCCTGCCGGGGACAAAAAGAAGGCCAATGGTCGTTAACCTATCGTGGTTCTACGGTGTGGATTGACGTGTTCAATTTTCAGGATAACCCAACCCGATGGTATTTCCAGGTAATGAGTCCGTTGCTGGCCGTGCCGGATAAAAACGTGGAGAGCTTTTTTCAGAATTGTTTAGAGATTAATCACAACCTGTATGGCTCGTGGATTTCCAAAAAAGGCGACTGGATGTATGTGATGTTTCTGCGCGAAGCAGCCGGCCTTGATCTCCATGAAGTAAACGCCTCGCTCGACAGGGTAGCAATTTACAGCAGCGATTATCACGGAAAACTGAAATTTAAGTTTGAAGGAAGCTGGTTGCCGAAAGACACCCGCCCCAAAGCCACTACGGAAGATGGGCAGTCGTAGTAAACGCCACGAGGACATTAACTCATGAAACAGTATTCGCTTTTCCTGTTTGTGGTGTTGGCAGCCTGCACACCCAAAGAAGAACCTTCAACTGGTTTTGCTGAAGACCTCGATAAGATGTTTTCATCATACTTTAAACCCGATGAACCGGGGGCGAGTGTGTTGGTAATGAAAGGCGATTCAACAGTGTTTATGAAATCGTATGGGCTTGCCGATTTGGTTACACGCGAGCCGATTACATCGAAAACACTTTTCAATCTCGGTTCCATATCCAAACCATTTGTTGCCTACGGAATTTTGATGCTGCGCGATGAGGGCAAACTTTCGCTGGATGAACCAATCCGTACATACTTCCCGGATTTTAAGAACAAGCACATTGCCGAATCCGTAACCATCCGCCACTTGTTAACACACACATCGGGTTTGCCCGACATCCGAAAAACCAAACAAGACTCCGTGTTTTTTCTTACCGCAAAAGATGAAGAAAACTGGGCGCCCATTATGCAAGCCGATTCCCTTCGGTTTAATTCCGGTGAACAATACCAATATTCCAACCCCGCATTTAATGCGCTGGCGCTGATTATTGAGCAGGTGAGTGAAATGAAGTGGCAGAAATTTATTGAAGAAAGAATTTTTAAACCGGCTGGTATGGTAACGAGTACCATCACGGACGGCCCTCATCCCGAAACAGGTGTTTCGCATGCCTATATAAAAGTAAAGAGCGAATGGTTGGAGAAAGATTATGGCGAAGAGCCGACTTTTGCCGCAGCCGGAAATGGCGGCGTGTGGAGTTCGGTTGATGAACTGATTTTATTTGAAAAAGCCATGCGCAAGGCTGTGTTCACCTCGCCCGAAACAATAGCCGAATCGCAGACGGTTAGTAAACCGCAAAACTGGAAAGCGGACTACGAACCGTTTATCGGCATATCGTGGTTTATTGATGCAACCAACACCGGAAATAAAATAGTGGCGCACACCGGTACGCAGGGCGGGTTTTATTGTCATTTTGTATCGATTCCCGACAAAGAGATAATATATATTGTGCTGGCAAACCGCTATTACGAACGCGATAAGAGCTATGAACAGGTGTTTTCGGAGCCTTGCCTTACGCTTTGCCTGCCGTAGATGGAAAGCAAGGTTTTTAGAGATGCCCTTAATTATCGGAAATTCTATTTTTCAGCGCACTTGGGCAACGTTTTCATTCTTTTTAAAGAAATTGTCAAAGTAGATTCAAACCTTTTTCGTTTTTATTGTGTCTAATACACGATAGAATTATCTTTTTACGTTTTTAAAGTAATATGAAAAGCAAAATCCTTTATATCGTTCCGCTTGCGTTGTTGCTGGGCGCTTGCGAGTTACAACCGCAATCGGGCGAACTGGCCCGCGATATGGTTGTTCAAACACAATATGACCAGCCCTCTGTTGCCGCTGATATTTTCAGCACGTACAACACGTTTATTATCCGCGAAGACACCATTGGGTATGTAAAGCGGGGGGTCAATCCCGATGAGGCTTATGTAACGGACGCCAACTTTACAGGCATTGCCGGTGGTTATGTAAAACCCATTATCGCGCTAACGAAAGGAAATCTTTCGGAACGTGGTTTTATCCAGGTAGCAGAAGAGGATGATCCTGACTTTGCCGTGAACATTGTGATATTGGAGGACTTCAGCTTCTTTCAAACCGTAAATTACCTTCCTTCTTATGGCGGTTATTATGGCTACTACGGGTATTACTTTCCGGTGGTGAGTACCTATTACTCGCAATACGCCTCAATGGTAATTGAAATCGTAGATATTAAAAATGCTACCGGTACCGACTACAAGGTTATCTGGAAAGCCTTTATCGGTGATTTATACACTACCTTCGATTTAAAAGGAAAAACACTGGAAGCCATCGACCAGGCATTTGTTCAATCACCTTACATTTCAAAAGATTAGTATGAGAATTTTAGCGATAAGTTTTTTTGTGTTGATATGTGCGGTAACGCAGGCGCAGATTGCCGAGTCGGGGTTTCATATTAACTGGACGATTGTAAAACCCACTACTACTGATTTTGTGAGCAAAACCAGTTCGCGCGGTGTGCGGGTTGGCTTCACGAAATTCATTAACGAACAATTTGGTGCCGGTATAGAAGGCGGCTTCAACGTGTTGGATGATTATGTGCCCCGGCAAACCTATGTGCAGCCGGGCAGCGCCATCACTACCGACATATTCAATTATATGTACAACTATACGTTAACGGCAAACGGGCAGTATTACTTTAAAAAGTCCGGGTTGTTTGTTCCGTATGCGGCTTTACATGCCGGTGTAATGTTTACCGAGTACACCCTGTTTTATAATGCGTATTCCGAAAGCGAGAATAAAACCGGCTTTGTAGTCCGGCCCGAGTTAGGCGCGCTGTACAGAGTTAAAACGTATGGCTCGCTTGGGTTTAAAGCGGCTGTTGGCTACGAGTACGCCACGAACAAGAGTGAAAATTATAACATCGGTAACTTCAGCGGGTTGAATGTGCAGTTCGGGATTGTGTTGTTTAATAATTGAGAGGTTGTAAACTGTAACATTGGACAGTAAAATTTTAAAAGACATGAAAAGATTAATATTCATCTTTCTTGCCATCAGTTTGATTTCCTGCGAAACAGAGAATGCAGGGTTTGAAGTTGTTGATGTTGAAAAATTCACGATTCAACTACCGAAGACCTGGAATGCCTCCATACAACAGGGGTATGATTCGTTTGTTGGGCAGATCGAAACAAAGGATAATCAGGTAATAACCTTTGACTTGGGATGGTATTCTGACCGATTAGATGTTGACCCGGCCGAACATGATATTAACCTTATGATAATTGATAACAAGAAAGCAAAGAGCGTAAGACCAAAAAATTTCGGTCAGGGAACAACCGGAGTATATTTTGACAGCTTAGAGGTAACTAAAAGCAATAAGTTTCAAATGAGCGGCAATAATTTAAGTTCGTATAATCAGAAATTGTTATTGAAAGTAGTTGGGTCTTTAGAGTTTAAAGATTAACCCACAGCAAAATGATACCCGATTCCTTTAATGGTAATGATCTGCACCGAAGGGTCATCCTTTAAATAATCCCTTAGCCTGGTAATGTACACGTCTAAGTTGCGGGAATTGAAAAACGAATCATCGCCCCACAGTTCTAATAAAATATCTTTACGGCTAAGTGTTGCGTTTTTGTTTTCACATAAACGTTTCAATAAACTCGCTTCGCGGTGCGAAAGTTTTTTTATGCGGTCTTTAAATTTTAGCTCATAACGCGACACAAGAAATTCGTACTGGCCAATAACAAGCGCTTCGCGTGTAACCGCATTCTTGTGCTGCGTCATGCTTAGCAAGTTGGTAATGCGAACGATTAGCTCTTCCATGCTGAAGGGCTTTCGCAAATAATCATTCCCGCCCGATTCAAAACCTTTCAGCACATCTTCAGTTTGTGTTTTGGCAGTAACAAAAATGATAGGCACTGCCGGGTTTACCTGTCGGATTTCCTGCGCGAGCGTATAGCCGTCTTTTTGGGGAAGCATAATATCCAGCACACAAATATCAGGATTGATTTCACGGAATACAGTGAGCGCCTGCTTACCATCTGTTGCCATTTGTACCGCAAAGTCACGGCTCTCTAAGCTTTCTTTTACAATCCTGCCCAGAAAGGGTTCATCTTCAACATATAAAACATTGGTTTTACTCATTGCCTTACTGTTAGTAACGTTATGGTAAAGGCGCTTCCTTTTCCGGGTTCGCTTTTCAGTTCAATGGTTCCGTTGTGAGCTTTAACTACGCTGGCTACATAGTTCAATCCAAGCCCGTAACCTTTGGCGTCATGCACATCACCGGTAGGCACCCTGAAAAACTTTTCAAAAACTTTTTGCCGGTACTCATCCGGTATGCCAATGCCATTGTCTTCCACAATTAGTTGTATGGATTCTTTGTTGTGAACCAACGAAACCGAAATTGCACAACCCGGTTTACTGTATTTAATGGCATTGTCTAACAGGTTATACACCACATGGGTGAGATGCTCTGCGTTTCCCTGCAATGTAAAATCTTCGCCCTGTTTGTGAAACGAAACCTCTGCCTGGTGTTTTTCAAACACAAGTTTGAGGGAGGTGAGTACATCCTGGATGATTTTTTCAAGGTCAACTTGTTCGTGTTTCAGCTCCACTCCGGTTTGCTCGAATACGGAGGTCTTCAAAATTTTATCGGTAATCAGCGAAAGCCTGCCTAATTCATTTTGTGCAATAGTCAGGTACTCTTGTGTTAGTGCCGGGTTATCCAACGCCTTAAAATTCTGAAGCGCTTCGAGCGCAACGCTTACAGTGGCTACCGGTGTTTTGAGTTCGTGCGTAATGTTGCTGATGAGGTCATTCTTGAGTTGCATTAGTTTTTGCTGCGACACAATGCTTCGGTACATAAGTACAAACGCTGTTACAATAAGTGCAGTGAGAATAAGTGAAAACGCAATCTGCGGACTTATCCTCGCTAACAACATGGGCCGTATGTTTTCAAACTTTGCGCGGTAGGGCGGAGTGTGCGGTAAAAAGAAGGGTTCGGTTAAAAAAACATTCGCATTAACGACTTCGATTTTTTCCATGTCAGCTTTTTCAACAAGAGGAGGAAGCGTGATACCGATAGTTTTTAACGTATCGCTGTACTTGTGTTGGATGTCTTCCATGCGCAGCGAGTCACTGCCAAACCGGAAAAGAAAGTTCCCGGTTTCCCGCTTTCTTCTGAATTGGGAAACAATCGGTCGTAATACTTGCTGCACACTGTCGCCCGGCCCGGCTGAGGCTATTACTATTTGAATGGATGAATCGCGCACATGGATGCTGGAAATTTTATCGGGCGATAAGCCGGCTAAAACCGAATCGCTAACCATGTTGGTACCCAACATTCTTAATCGCGCCTGGCCGTAAGGTCTTTTGTACTCAATAGTATCATTAAAAAACCTGCCTTGTGCTGCCGATTTCCAGTCGGCTTCTGTTGGAAGTTGGCGACCAGGAATAACAACGCCAGGCTCTAACGGAATAATCCCCTTCATAATAACGGAGTCGTGCAACCCAAGTATGGTAGCCCGAAACAAGGTGTTGGTTTCTTTCCGGAACGACTCCAGTTCTTCGTTGTAAGAACTGCGCAGCCACAATAATTGCAGAAGCAACAACAATGCAATGCTGCAAATCATAAGAATAATGGTACCGGTGTTTTTACGACTTTTCACTATGCAAAGGTAACGGCAAAGCCATGGCCCCAGCCAGGATATTAACATTAATTAACATTGCTTTCAGAACTATTAACCACCGGGCGTCATCCTAAAGCGTACCTTTACAAGGAAATTGTTTTATCCTCAATGAAAAACTCTATAACCATGAAACGAATAGTGATTGCAATCGGGGTGCTGGTATGCCTTACCGCTGCCCATGTTGTTTTTGGCCAGTTGGCGGAAGGCGTAATTCATTACGAAACAAAAATGAACCTGCACCGGAATATTCCGGCTGAACGGGAAAGCATGAAAGCCATGATACCGGAATTCAGAACAACAAAAGAGCAATTGTTTTTTAATCAGAATGAAGTCTTGTATAAACCTGTAATTGAAGATAATGTTGAGGAAATGAACACCGGGGGTATGCGTATGATGCGGTTTGGTTCGCCTCAAACTGAAACCTATATCAATACCGATAACCAGATGCGCACGATGGCCCTGGAGTTTATGGGTAAGAAATACCTAGTGGAGGACACGCTGAAAATGTCGCCCTGGAAATTTGGTACGGAAACAAAAACCATTTTAGGCTATGTGTGTAAACAAGCCTACTTTACAGAAGAAGTACAGGTTATGATGGGCTCCGAGCGACAAACCCGCACGAGCGAGGTTACGGCATGGTACACAGATCAGATACGTCCGTTTCTTGGCCCCGACAGGTTTAACACCTTGCCGGGCGCTGTACTTGCCGTAGATATTAACGGGGGTGAACGTGTTATCCTCGCTACAAAAGTGGAGCAGCGTGCACTGAAGAAAAATGAATTGAAGGCGCCATCATCAGGAACAAAAGTTACGCAGGAGGAATACCGGAAGATAGTAGCCGAGCAAATGGAAAAGATGCGCCAAAGTGGAGGTAACGTTATTATCCGTTGACCTTAATCCCCCTCTCCCGATTAATTATTAACTGAAAACATGAGAACAAGTTTAGTATTTGCTTGCGTATGCTTAGCCTTTGCAAGTTATGCCCAAAAAATTTCCGTTAAAGGTCAATTGACCGATTCAACCGGCACAGCACTTCCATCGGCTACGGTAATGATTCTTAGCCCGAAAGATTCATCGCTGGTGAATTTTGGCATAAGCAACACCCAGGGATTTTTTGAAGTTAAAAACCTGAACCGTGCCGAATATTTGTTTCGGGTTACTTATGTGGGCTATGCACCGCTAATAGTAAAGGTTACTCCAAAACCCGATGAGGCGGTAGTTGAGTTGGGTTTACTGAAAATGCAACCGGAGAGCAGGATATTAGACGAAGTTACCATTCGCGCAGAGCGTGCGCCCGTTACGGTAAAGAAAGATACTATTGAGTTTAACGCTTCATCATTCAAAACAAAAACAAATGCCAATGTTGAAGATTTACTGAAAACCATGCCAGGCATTGAAGTTGAAACAGACGGAACCGTGCGTGCACAAGGCGAGCAGGTTCAGCGTGTTACGGTTGACGGCCGCGAATTTTTTGGCCGCGACCCCAAACTTGCCACACGAAATCTTCCGGCTGATGCTATTGAAAAAGTACAGGTGTTCGACCGCAAATCCGACCAGTCGCAATTTACTGGTATTGATGACGGCCAGCGTGAAAAAACAATCAACCTTGAACTAAAGGAAGATAAACGCAATGGCGCCTTCGGAAACTTAATGGCAGGTGCGGGTACCGATAGTCGCTTTCAGGCCAGTGCCAGTATCAACAGGTTTTCTAAAGGGCAACAGCTTTCTTTCCTGGGTATGGGGAACAACATTAATGAGCAGGGATTTTCTATTGGCGATTTCATGAACTTTTCCGGAGGTGCGCAAGCTATGATGTCGGGTGGAGGCGCTCGTGTAACCATTGGCGGCTCCGGTGGAGCTTCGGGTGGCCCGGGCATTAACATGGGCGGTCGTCAAAGCGGCATCATGACCAACTATGCCGGTGGCATTAATTTTAATAAAGATTTGAGTAAGGATACAAAGATTACATCAAGCTATTTTTACAATCACCTCGACAGGAATGTAAACAGCTCGTTGCTCCGCATTAATTCCTTACCGGATATTGGAAACTATAATTTCACACAAACCAGTCGCCAGGTAAGCACCAGCGACAACCATCGCGGCACATTGGTGTTAGATCACACCATTGATTCGGCAAACGTAATCCGCGCAACGGCCAATGCCTCATACACCAATTCTGAATTCCGGTCGTTTAACGAAAGCCAGACCATGAACATTGGCAATACCGAAGTGCGCAACGAAAGTGAGCGAAGCATTTACACGGAACAAACAGGCATAAATCTGAATGCGAATGTGTTGTGGCGACACCGGTTCAATAAAAAAGGAAGAAATGTAACGACCACGCTAACAGTGGGGTTGAACTCTAACGAAAGCGAAGGCAATCAGCAATCTGTTAATATCTACAATACACAAGGAACGGAAGAACAGATTGACCAAACCAACACCCAGGAAACAATGAATCAAACCTATGGCGTAGCGATTTCCTACACCGAACCCCTTGGCGGAAGAAAATACATAGAGGCGAATTACAATTTCTCAACAAATCAAAATGACGTTGACCGTTCCGTGTTTGATTGGAACCTGGGCACGCCAGAATTTAACACCACACTTAGCAACAAATTCAAAAGCAACTATATCTACAACCGGCCTGGTATTAACTTCAGAATGAACAAGGAAAAATACAGCCTAACCGTTGGAGCAAGTTATCAAATGACGAATCTGAAAGGAGAGTTATTGCTGCATGATGTAATGATAAACCGCACATTTAAAAACCTGTTGCCTGTCGCCCGTTTTAATTATGATTTCTCCAGCGTAAAACATTTACGCCTCGATTACGAAACCAATATGCAGGAGCCGGGAGTCCAACAACTGCAACCGATAGTGGATAACAGCGACCCGCTGAATATTTCTGTTGGTAATCCCGATTTGAAACCGGCTTATGTGCATCGGGTTACGGCTAACTATACAGCGTTTAACCCGGTAAAGTTTATGAACCTGTTCGCGTTTGTGAATGCTTCTTATATCAACAATGCCATTACCAATTCGCAATCGGTAAACGATAGCCTGGTGCGCACCACAAAACCGGTTAACGTTGACAGAGCCATGAGCCTTAGCGCCAATATTAACGCGGGGTTTCCTATCAGCAAATTAAAGAGCCGGTTTAACATTGGCCCTACCGCTTCACTTTCTGAAAGCATTAACATATTAAATGAGCAGGAGAATAACGTTCGTCAGCAAACAGTAGGCGGCACGGCACGCTATAATTTTACGTTCAAGGATATTTTAATCCTGGATTTAAGCGCAACATTAAGCAACCAGAAAGTAAAATATGATTTTGCAACACCCGACCAGGAGTATTTCAACCAGACCTATCGCGGTGAGCTTAACCTGAACTTTCTCAAAAAGTATGCGTACAACACCGGTTTCGATTACCTGATTTACACCAGCACCACTACCGATTTCAAAGAAACCATTCCGTTCTGGAATATGTCGGTATCGCGATTTATACTAAAGAACAATGCCGGTGAAATTAAAATCGGGGTGAATAACATATTAGACCAGAGCAACAACGTAACCCAAAGCGCAGGCGAAAACTTTGTGCAGCAACAAACCATGAATAACCTCGGCAGGTTTTACATGGTTAGCTTCACGTACGCCCTCAACAAGCACCTTAACCCAATGGGCGGGGGGCGCAGGGGCGGCATGCGCATGATGATTCGGCAGTAAGTTTTTTTCCGTTTCCGGGATTAGAGCCATTCTGTAAACTCAGTGTGAACTCAGTGTAACCTCTGTGGACTCTGTGGTGAAGTTTTCAGGAATTTAGTTACGTTGCCCATAAGTTGACTATGCCGAAACTTGAATTTTGGACAAGGAAAACTTTAACTTGCCGCTATGAAATATGCAGTAGCGATATTCGTAACGATGATGTTAGCAGCAGGCAGCAGCAACGCACAGGTATTTATACCCAAATTCGACTTGGAGGGGCATCGTGGAGCGAAGGGCGTTTATCCTGAAAACACAATATTGGGGTTTATCAAAGCACTCGACTATGGTGTTACTACCATTGAACTTGATGTGGTCATCTCAAAAGACAGGCAGGTAGTTGTTTCGCACGAACCCTGGATGTCGGCTGCAATATGCCTGCAACCCAATGGCAGCGAAATTCCGGCAGACGAGCAATTATCATTCAATATATATAAACTCACCTACGATGAGGTGAAGCAATACGATTGTGGCTCAAAAGTAGTTGAACATTTTTCTGAACAGGAAAAAGTAAAAGCAATCAAGCCCTTGCTTGCTGATGTAATCAAAGCCGTTGAAGACCACATCAGAAGTTACTCACGCTATGAAGTTGATTATAAAATTGAGATAAAAAGTGGCAAAGAAGGTGACGATATATATCATCCGGCCCCGGCAGAATTTTCCGACCTCGTGTATGCAGTGGTTGATGCGTATTTGCCCTGGGAAAGAATTGTTGTGCAGTCGTTCGATATGCGCATACTGAAATACTGGAAGGAGAAATACCCCCATGTGCGGCTCGCGTTGCTCGTTGGTAATACAAAATCGCCCGAAAAAAACCTTGCGGAACTCGGCTTTACGCCAAGCATTTACAGTCCGCATTACAAATTGTTAAAAAAAGAACACGTTGATTACCTGCACACACTTACACCAACCCGCGTAGCTACGGGCAAGAATGGCCGTAACGGCAAACTTCGTGTTATTCCCTGGACGGTGAACGAAGTTGACGACATGAAACGATTGAAAGCTATGGGCGTTGACGGGCTGATTACCGATTATCCCAATCGTGCGGCCGGTATCGGGTTGGGCCTCAATACAAATGGCAACGGTTCTAACAAAAAATAATCCTATCATTGCAAAAATTTTAATACCCCTTTCGGGGAAGTATAAACCAACGGTATGAGTAAAAGTAGATATGATGTGTACGGCATAGGCAATGCCATTGTGGATATTGTAACGGAAGTTGACCACGACTTTTTTGAAAAACACAATATTGAAAAAGGAGTAATGACCCTGGTAGATGAAAAACGCCAGTTGGAATTAATCAGGGCAATTGATATGAAGAAAAGCCGTATGTCAGGCGGAGGTTCCGCAGGCAATTCGGTGGTGGCGTTAAGCCAGTTTGGCGGAAAAGCATTTTACTCATGCTTAGTGGCGAAAGATGAGCTTGGAAAATTTTTTCTCGAAGACCTTAAACGTAATGACGTTGACACAAACCTTACATACGATAAGTGCCCGGACGGTCATTCCGGTAAGTGTGTGGTAATGACCAGCCCCGATGCGCAGCGCACCATGAATACATTTTTGGGAGTGAGTTCCTTCTTATCGCCCCAGCACTTAGATGAAGAGGCGATAAAAAATTCTGCCTACGTGTACCTCGAAGGCTACCTCGTGGCAAGCCCCAAAGGACTTGACGCCCTGAAAGAAGCCAAAAAAATTGCCGAACGAAATAAAGTATTAACCTCGCTTACGTTTTCCGACCCAAGCATGGTGAAATACTTTAGCACACAAATGGAAGAAATTGTAGGCGCAAGCGTTGACTTGCTGTTTTGCAATGAAGAAGAAGCCATGATTTTTACCGGAACCGACAACCTGAACGAGGCACGGGAGAAATTGAAACAAGCCGCAAAACGTTTTGCGATAACCCTGGGGGCAAACGGGGCGCTTATTTATGATGGCGACACCTTTATTCAGATTGAACCTTATAAAGTTCGGGCTATTGATACAAATGGGGCTGGCGATATGTTTTCGGGTGCCTTTTTATATGGCATAACGCACGGCCATAGCTATGCCGAGGCGGGTAAAATCGCCTCGTTGGCATCTTCCAGAGTGGTTTCCCAGTTTGGCCCCCGGCTACAACCCGATCAGGCCAAAAAAGTGCTGGCCGACCTTATTGCCTGATAGATTAGGGTAATTTATTAGCCAATGGGTTGTAAATAGCCGAATGTTCATTATTTTTGCAGCCCTCATTCAGTGAGGTAAACTGTTAAGAGCATGAAACGTACATATCAACCATCTAAGAGAAAGCGCAAAAACAAGCACGGTTTCCGTGAAAGAATGGCATCGGCCAATGGCCGCAGGGTGCTTGCTTCTCGCAGAAGAAAGGGCAGAAAAAGACTGACCGTTTCTGACGAAACCACGTTTAAGAAGAAATAATAACCTTTTTGCCTTCCAAAAGGGCAGGGCAGAGGTTATGTCAACCTCATCCCAATGGGCAAATTCAGTTTTAGTAAATCCGAGCGACTTTCAAGTCGAAACAGCATTCAGGAACTCTTCAGCAAGGGTTCCTCTTTTTATTTAGCCCCGTTCAAAGTGTTGGTGCTGAAGGGTAACGAGCCACATCATCAGGTGCTTTTTTCGGTATCAAAACGTAATTTTAAAAAAGCGGTCGACCGGAACTTAGTAAAAAGAAGGCTTCGCGAAGCATACAGGCTCAATAAAGCCGCCTTGCCACAGTTGCCTGCGCTCCGAATAGTGTATATTTATACGGCCAAAGAAATCTGGGATTACCACCGGATTGAGGAAAAAATTAAAGCGACTTTTAAGCGTTTAACGGATTATGCGGAAAAACTTTAAGTGGGTATCGGCTCTGGTTATTATCGCCATTGCAGTGGCGGCTTTCAAAAAGCCGGCAGAAAACTATTTCGAAATAGCTAAGAGTTTAGACATATTCGCCACCTTGTTTAAGGAAGTTAATACCTATTATGTAGATGAGGTTGACCCGAAGAAACTGATTCGCCAGGGTATAGATTCCATGCTGGAGTCGCTCGACCCGTACACCGATTTTATTCCCGAAGAAGAACTTGAAAATTTCCGCATCACTACCACAGGTCAGTATGCCGGTATTGGTGCGCTTATCGGAATCATTAATAAAAAAATTATCGTAACACATCCCTACAAAAATTTTCCCGCTTATAAATCAGGCCTTAAAGTTGGCGATGAATTGATTGAGATTAACGGAATCAATGTGCAAGGAAAAACAACTGCCGAAACAAGTGTGTTGCTGAAAGGCCCCGCCCGAACGGAAGTAGAAGTTAAAGTGCGGAGGTACGGCCAGAAGAATGACCTCGTGTTTAAAATCAAGCGCGAAAAAATTACGTTGGGCAACCTGGCATATATAGGTTTAATAAATCCAGAGGTTGGTTATATAAAGTTAGATGATTTTACTCCCGGGGCTTCAAAAGAAGTTGCTGATGCCTTGACGAAATTAAAAGCACAGGGAGCGAAAAAAATCATTCTCGATTTGCGCGATAACCCCGGAGGCTTGCTTCATGAAGCAATAAATATTGTAAACCTGTTCATCCCGAAAGGAAAAGAAGTGGTAAGTACGCGGGGCAAAGTAACAGAGTGGAACAAATCATACACAACACTTAACAATCCGTTGGATACCGACATGCCCCTTGCCGTACTTATTAATGAAGGCAGCGCTTCCGCATCCGAAATTGTTGCCGGTGCATTGCAAGATTACGACCGTGCCGTTTTGTTGGGCGACCGTACTTTTGGTAAAGGTCTGGTGCAAACCACTCGTCAATTGTCGTATAACGCACAGCTAAAAATAACAACGGCCAAATACTACATTCCAAGCGGCAGGTGTATTCAAAAATTAGATTACGCCCACCGACAGCAAGACGGTTCGGTGTTGGCTTTTGCCGATTCAAGTAAGTCAGAGTTTAAAACGTTAAACGGTCGTTCAGTTTATGATGGCGGAGGACTCGACCCCGATATTTCTATTGAACAAAAATACCTTGGCGCAATCACCGCTTCACTGTATGCTTCCGGGTTATTGTTTGAATACGCCACAACGTATTGTGCAGAGCATGAAGCGCCATTGGATTTCAAATCGTTCGCTTTCGCGGATGAGGAATATGAAAAGTTTCTCGCTTGGCTGAAAGAAAAGAAATTTTCTTACTCAACCGCATTGGAAACAGAAACGAAGCAATTGCAGGAACTTGCCAGGAAGGAGCGCTACTACTCCGAACTTGAATCGGAGCTAAAAATTTTAAATGCTAAAATTGAAGCCAACAAAGCGTCAGACCTAAACCGGTTTAAAGATGAAATTTCATCGGTGTTGGTGAGTCAGATAGCCTTTAACTACGCACTCAACGAAGGGCAGTATGCCGTTTCATTAGCACACGATACAGTCATTGCAGAAGCTGTAAAAACACTTCACGATTTGCAGGGCTTCAATAAAATTCTTGCAAAGCACTAATGGCTATCCTCTGCCTCGAAACATCTGCAAAAGTTTGTTCGGTAGCCCTTCATGCCAACGGCCGGTTAATAACGTCAGCCGAAGCTCATGTTGAGCAATCGCACGCCACCCGGCTCGCCCCATTGATTGATGATATAGTTAAACTTTCAAAAACCGATTTCACACAGGTGCAGGCAGTGGCGGTTTCAGCCGGGCCGGGTTCATACACAGGGTTAAGAATTGGCGTATCATTAGCTAAAGGATTGTGTTTTGCACTAAAGATTCCGCTCATAGCAATTAATACACTTGAGCTGTTGGCGTATCAGGTGCGCAACCAGGTCGAAGAAGACATTTTACTTTGCCCCATGATTGATGCCCGAAGAATGGAAGTTTATTGCATGGTTGTGAATAATGCTTTTCAATCAGTGCAACCTATTATGCCAAAAGTTATCGATTCAGAATCGTTCAGTAATTTTTTGGATGTGAACCAGATTTTGTTTTTTGGCGATGGCGCTCCTAAATGTAAGGGTGTAATTCATCATTCAAATGCACTGTTTCTTGATAAAGTATATCCGCAAGCCTCAAAAATGGGCGAGTTGGCCTATCAAAAATTTGAATCAGGTCAGGTAGAAGATTTGGAAAGTTTTGAACCCGTTTACCTGAAAGAATTTATGATTAAACCGGCAAGGCAAAGCTGAAAATTTTTAGCGCGCATTGCTGTTGTCCGCAGTAATAAAGAAGTATGGAAAGGAAAGAAGACGAAATAGTAAACCGGGTAGCAGCCAGCGGATTGATAACATTCGACCTTGAAACATTTTATCAACCTGGTGAGCGTGTGTTGCTGGACATCAAGAACCAGCTCTTTCAGGGATTGGTGTTAAGAGAAAAAGATTTCCGCGACTTCGTAAAAACCCACGATTGGAGACAATATCAGGATAAGTTCGTGGCCATAACTTGCTCAACCGAGGCAATCGTGCCCACCTGGGCATATATGTTGGTAGCCACAGCCATTCGTCCGTTTGCCCGCATGTTTTTTTTCGGAACGACTGAACGCCTGGAAGAAAAAATATTTGAAGAGCGATTAAGTCAACTCGACTGGAACCAGTTTAAAAACAAAAAGGTTGTTGTAAAAGGTTGCAGCAAGGTTGATGTTCCGGTTTCCGTTTACCTCGAAGTCGTCCGGCATTTGCAGCCCCTTGTTTCCAGCCTTATGTTCGGTGAGCCGTGCTCCACCATACCGCTTTACAAGGCCCCGAAACAAACTTCAGAGAAAAGTTGAGTTTTGTGGATAACTTTTTTTACCAGTCAATTCTATCGGTACTATAAAAAGCTAATTATCAGCATTTTGCGACAGCACGCGCACCAAAGAAAATTTGGGGCAATATTGCGTAGGGATTATTAATACATTACCTTTGCACTCCTTTTGCGCGAGGAAGTGCAGGGGTGGTCCGGACTGGGAGAGTTTGGAGGCTAGGCTGGGGATAGTTGCGAGACATTTTCAGTTTCGGTCAGTCTTGTTTATGAAGACAGATAGGAGTTCATTGAATGGATGATAATTGATAGCGGACGCCCGGGATTTTAATTTCGGGAGTTAAT